>JBBCGS010000001.1:0-783989 GCA_037200125.1 Gammaproteobacteria bacterium
ATGGCCGCACGGCATACGCACATGAGCATTTCCGCACTCGCATCGCCCGTTGGATATGGCAACGTTAGACGCACGCGCCTGCTGCGCGAAGGTCGCCCGCGCGATCCCGAGCACCGTCGCTCGGGATCGCCGCGTCCCTGGAACGAAGTGCCGGTGGCCGGCGCTCTCGTGCAGACGACGACAGCGAGCCCTTCGCACATCCGGCGATGGCAATGGATTGCGCTCGCGGCGGCGGTGATCGCGACGCATGTCGTGTTGGTCTGGTACGGCAGCCACTACGTGTCGCACGAGCCGCCGCGCAAGACGACTGAGCTGAACATCGAGATCGTGCGTCCGCCGAAGCCCCCGGAGCCTCCCAGGCCCGAGCCGCCGAAGCCACCGCCGCCGAAGGCGCCGCCAAGGGAGGCGCGCGTGTTGCCGCGGATTCAACAGAGCGATCCGTTGCCGCAGGCGGTGGGTGAATCGAGCGAAGCGCCGGTCGCGGTCGCGCCGGTGATTTCGGAGCCGGCGCCGCCACCACCGCCTCCAGCGCCGGAGCCGGTGACGGAGCCGGTTGGGCGTGCGGGTTACCTGAACAACCCGGCGCCGGAATATCCGCAGCTGGCCGTGCGGCAGGGTTGGCAGGGAACGGTGCTTCTGCGCGTGCGCGTGTTGGCGAATGGAAGCGTCGGGTCGGCGGAAGTGAAACAGAGCAGCGGGCGAAAGCTGCTCGACGACGAAGCAATACGCACCGTGAAGACCTGGGCTTTCACGCCCGCAAAACGCGGCAGCACGCCCATCGAGGGGTGGGCGACCGTTCCCATCGAATTCCTTCTGGACCAATGAGACAGCCACATGATTGACGCATCCTCTTTCCCCGCCGTTGCGGCGACACTTTGGACCCTCGGGGCTTTTTCGGTGGCCACCTGGGGGCTCATCGCCGTCAAGGGCGTACAGCATCTGCGCGTGAAACGCGGCAATTCGCGCTATGCGCGCGCGTTCGGCGGTTCGCCCAGTCTTCAGGCGGCATCGGAGATCAAGAACGTCGATGCGCCGCTGTCGCGGCTTGCAGCGTCGGGTTTCAGCGTGCTGCGCTCACAGGGCGGCGGGCACGAAGCCGATCTCGAGCACGCGTGGGATCGGCACGATCTGCTCGAGCGCAACTTGCGCCAGCACATCCACAAGGAACGGCGCGGGCTCGAAGCGGGCCTCGCGGTGCTGGGCTCCGTTGGCAGCACGGCGCCGTTCGTGGGCTTGTTCGGCACGGTGTGGGGGATCATGTCCGCGATGAAGGACATCAGCCGCCTCGGCAATGCGTCGATCGATGTCGTCGCCGGGCCCATCGGCGAAGCGCTCATCGCGACTGGCATCGGCATCGCGGTGGCCATTCCCGCTGTGCTCGCCTACAACTTCTTCGTGCGACGGCTGAAGGCCGTGACCGCGGATCTCGACGACTTCGCTCATGACTTCGTCAATCTCGCGCAGCGAGCGGGCTATCGTGTCGAGCGGAGCATTCGCCCTGTCGAGTCGCGGCCGCGGGAAGTGGTGGAGCGCGTCGCGCACTCGACGGGAGTCGCGTAATGGCCACGACGTATCGCGAAGACGACGATGTGTTGAGCGAGATCAACATCACGCCGCTGGTCGACGTGATGCTCGTTCTGCTCGTTTCGTTCGTCGTGACGATTCCGGCGCTCACGAACGCCGTGCACATCAACCTGCCGAAGACGGTGACGACAACGCCGCCGGAGCAGCAGAAGGCGGTCACGGTGACGGTGGATTCGGAGGGGCGCGTCTATCTCGACAATCAGGAAACGCCGTTCGACGGCCTGCTGCCGAAGTTGCAGGGATTGAAGGCGTCGAACAGCGGGCTGACGCTGCATCTTCGCGCGGATGACCGCGTTCCCTACGGCGCGGTCGCCAAGACGATGGCGACGATCGAGCGCGCAGGCGTGTCGCGTGTCGCCGTGCTCACGGATCGCGAATGAGCGCGCCCCGGCACAGGGATATGCCATGACCGCGACTCCACCGCCGAATCTTCTGGCTTCGCTCGCTGCGACTCCGCGAACCGCGTGGCTCGGGGCCCGCGCGATGGTGTTTGCGTCGCCGGAGTCTCAATCCGTTCACGAGCACATCGAGCGCGTCGCGCCGACCGATGCCACCGTGCTGATTCAAGGCGAGACCGGGACGGGGAAGGAGCTTGTCGCTCGCCGCATCCACGAGTTGAGCGGCCGCCGCGGGCCGTTCGTCGCCGTCAATTGCGGCGCGCTCACGCAGTCGCTCGCGGACTCCGAGCTGTTCGGGCATCAGGCCGGCTCGTTCACCGGCGCGAACGAAACGCGCGCCGGCTGGTTCGAGGCGGCGAACAAAGGCACCTTGTTGCTGGACGAAGTCGGCGACCTGCCGCTTTCCCTGCAAGTGAAACTGCTCCGCGTGCTTCAGGAGCACGAGGTCGTGCCGGTGGGGGCCCGCAAGCCCGTGCCGCTCGACGTGCGCTTCATCGCCGCGAGCAACGTCGAGCTCGCGGATGCGGTCGCCGCCGGTAATTTCCGGCGTGACTTGTTCTATCGGCTGAACGTCGTCGATATCCGGTTGCCGGCGTTGCGAGATCGGCAAGGAGACATCCTGCCGCTGGTGGATCACTTCCTGCATCTCTATGCCGCTCGGCTTCAGATTGGCGTGCCCGATCTGGCTCCGCAGACGCGCAACGCCCTGCTGCACTATGCGTGGCCCGGGAATATCCGCGAGCTCGAGAACGTCGTTCACGTCGCGCTGCTCATTGCGACGGAACACGTGATCCGGCCGGAGCATCTGCGCCTGTCTTCCGTCCTTGGGACGTCCGGCTCGGACGAGCTGCGTCCGCCGCTCGAAGTGATCGGCAAGCAGCTCGATCGGCTCTTCGCGGCGCCGCCTGGGAAGCTGTATCAGCAGCTCGAAGAGCTGATCATTCAGCGCGCGTTCGGCTACTGCGGCGAGAATCAGGTGCAGACGGCGCGCCTGCTCGGCATCTCGCGCAACATCCTGCGCACCCTGCTGAAGCGTGTCGGTCTTCTGTCGAGCGGAGCCGATCCGCTCGAGGCCGACGTCGCGCCCGCCGCGCAGTCCATCGACTGACCGGAAGCGTCGCCCGGCCTTTGTCCTGGCCGGGCGATGCTCCAGGCTCCATCGCGTCAGAGCTTCCCGTTCACCGCCACACCCAGCCAGCGCGGGAACGCAGGCGTGTAGCTGTTCCATGACTGAGTCAGCGGTGTGTTGTTGTTGAAGACGTTCTTCGCAAGCAATGTCACGCTGAACGCCTGGTTGGAGCGGCTCAGGCCGATCGCCAGATCCGCGATCGTCTTGCCGGCGACCTCGCTGTAGTCCGAGAGCGCGTTGTCCGACTTGAAGCGGCTCGTGTACGCGGCATTGAAGCTCGTCACGAAGTCGAGCCCTGCGAACGCGGGCGCGCGGAAATCGACGCCCACGTTGAGCGCGTATTTGTACGCGCCGGGGAGCGTTTCGCCGGAGACGTCGCGATACGCCGGAGCGCCTGTGAATCCGTTCTCGACGGGCTGCGCCGAGTTGGGGAAGCTGGCGTAGTACGCGTCGTTGTACGCGCCGGAGAGGCGCAAGGTCGTGTGGGGAATGCCCGCATATACGCCGTCGATCTCGACACCCTTCGCGATGACCCGCGGCACGTTGCCTGTTGCTGTCGTGTAGGCGATCTGGGGGGTCACGCCGTTCGCGATGTTCTGGTCGGTAGTGTATTGGTCAACGACGCGCACACCCTGCTGATAGTCCTTGATGCGCGCGTAGAACGCGGCGAGGTTGAACGTCAGCGTGTTCTCGAGCAATGTCGACTTGAGCCCCACCTCGTACGCGTTGGTCTTCTCACCCGGCACGAGCGCGGACACGCCGTTCACGAATTGCGAGATTCCCGCCTTCTCGCCGTACTGCCAGGAGACATAGCTCGTGAGATTGCTGTTGATCTTGTAACTCGGGCTCACCACGAACGCGGGCTGCGTCTTCTTGAACGTCTCCGCGTCGCGTACCGGGAAGACGACGCCGACGGCCGTGCGCCGGATGGCCTTTGCGGCCGCCACCTGCGCGCGCTGGGGCCCCGTCAGCGAGTTGTACGCGGCGCCCGGAGCGGCGGCCGGGTTGATAGCGACGCCGAAGTATTTGTTCGCCACGGTGTCCGCAACGCGCAGCTGATCGACCGTGTTGAGCGCTGGAACGAGCGCGCCGGCCGTGTCGTTGTTGAAGCCGCCGAGGAAAACGCCGTTGACGACATCCGGGTTCAGCTCCGGGGCATTGCCGGGATCCTTGATGTACGTCGTGGCGGTGTTCTTGCGGTCTTCGCGCGTCGCTCGCGCGCCGAGTGTCACCGTCAATGCATCCGCGATGTGCCAGTTCACCTGGCCGAACGCCGCGTAGCTCTTGTTCTGAATCGACTGGAGTCCGGCCGGCGAGTTGTACGCCATCTTCAGGCCATCGAGCGAGTTCTGCAGCAGGTAGCGCCCGGTGGCGTCCCGATCGAGCGTGCCGTACTGGCCGTCTGTGGCGAACCAGGCGCCCGCGTCGTTGGCCCATTCACGGCGGTACTCCGCGCCGTTGTCCACGCGGATGAAGTACAGGCCGGTCTGGTAGTCGAGCGCCTCGCCGATCGTCGAGCTCAGCCGCAGCTCCTGACTCACCTGCTTGTAGTCGTTCCAGAAGCCGCCGGAATTGCGATAGATGTCGAACGGCGTGCCTTCGTCGTTCACCGCGTCGAAGTGGTAGTCCTTGTAAGCGGAGATCGACGTGACGTCGAACGATCCGACATGCCAGGCGATGTCGATGAGGCCACCGTTGCTGCCCGTGACCAGCGGCTGCTGATAGTCGTAGTTCACCGAACCGTCGCCGCCGCCATAGAAATAGCTGCTGCCGGCGGTGTAGCTGCCGAGTTGCGTGAACCAGCGGCGGGCGAGCCGACGCTCATTCGTGAGCGCGTTGTTCGGCGTGCCGTTCGAGTAAACCGTCGGCGTCGGCAGGTTGATGGTGCGGCCGTTCGTCGTCTCGCCGCCGCGCGGTGTGTGATCGACAGCGACGCGGATGCTCAGGGAGTCGGACGGCGTGATCAGCGTTTGCAGTCGCCCCGACACGCGATCCTTGTTCTGCCACGTGAGGTCGGGGTTGTTCTGGTTGACGATGTTGCCGCGGCCCTTGTCCACGGTGAGCGTGCCGCGCCAGGCGACCAGATCGTCGATCACCGGCCCGCCGGCGGCGAGGCGTCCCTGCACCGTATCCCACTGCCCAAGCGTGACCCCGTAGTCCGCGCTCGGCGTGAACGAGGGGCGCCTCGTGGTGATGTTGATGACGCCGACACTCGCGTTCTTGCCGAGCAGCGTTCCCTGCGGTCCGCGCGAGACTTCGACGGTGTCGACGTCCGTGAAATCGAAGCTCGACGTGAGCGCGTTGTAGGCGTAGTTCACGCCGTCCACGATGATGCCGACGCTCGGATCCTGCGCCTCGGTCTGGCCCTGGCGGCCGATGCCGCGAATCGAGAGGCTGCTGGTGCGCTGGTTGCCCTGATTCCACGAGACGTTGCCGGCGCGCCGCGTGATCGATTCGATGTCGAACGCGTTGAGCCGCTCGAGCTCCTTGCCGGTGACCACGGAGATGGAGAGCGGCACGTCCTGCAGCGGTTCGAGGCGATTGCGGGCGCGCACGGTTACCTTGCCGAGCCGCGATTCCTCTTCGGGCTTCGAGGCCGCGCTTGCGCTGGCCGTGCTGGTCGCCGGCTGTGACGTCTTGTCCGCCAGCGTCTGCTCCTCCTTTTGAAGGAGTTGCTTGAGGCGTTCGACTTCCGCCTGCACCTGCTCGACGGTGCGCGCATCCTGCGAGAACGCGACGCCGTTCCAGGCGAGCGCGCATCCAGCGGCAAGCAGGGGCAGGGTGGATCGCCGCAGGGCGCATGCGACCGCGCGCCTTACAGCGCTGGACGATGCGGTGGGAATGCCGGGGGACGATGAGACGGACATGGACAACTCCAGAATCAGACGTAAGGATGGTGGATGGCTGAAATCTCAGTCGCGCGCGATGAGCTCGCGCGGACCGCGCCGCTCAGGTGAGCGGCTTGTATTCCCGGTGACAGGTGCGACAGTCCTCCATCATTCCCTTGATGAGCGCGCGCGCCCCGTCGATATCGTTCGTGGCGGTTCGCGCGGCGATGTCGAGCGCGTCCCGTCCGCCTTTTTTCGAGAGCTCGACGGCGCTCGGCGCATCGCCGGAGAACACGAAGTAGGCTTCCATATTTCGATAGAGGCTCTCGATCTCGCGCGCGTCGAGAGCGACCGCCGCCGTGTCGCCTTTGTCGAGGCTCTTCTGCAGGCTGAGCGCTCGCTTCTCGACCTGCTGCATCCAGCGATCGAACTCGAAGATGCTCGCGGCACCCACTGTCGATGCGGCGAGGCCTGCTCCGAGCGCTAGCGCGCCGAGATGACTAAAGCGACGGTGGCTTGTACGCATCGTGGCAGCTCTTGCACGTCTTTCTGAGCGACGAATACGCCTCGGTCGCAGCGTCGAAATTGCCTTCGCCCGCGGACTTCGCGATGGTCGCGGCGAGCTCGCGCCCCTGGCGGGCGAGCTTCACCGCGTCCGCCGCGTTGCCTTTGCCGTCGAAGTAGCCTTCCGCCCAGTGCAGGCTGTCGCGAATGAACTCCGCATTCGTCACGGCGACCCGCGTCTCTTTGGAAGACAGCGCGGACTCGAGCTCCTTGTTCGCATCGTCGACGTCTTGCATCGTGTTCTTGTCGAAGTCGCTGAGATCGATGCCGGCGAACGCCGCGCCGCTCAAGATGAGCGCGGCGATCCCGGCGATGGCTTTCCAGCGGCGCACTACGCAACGATCTCCTTCACCACGTCACCGAAGGTCGTCGTCGCTTTTTCAGAGCGACCGAGGTGCTGGAAGGTGAGCCTCTTGTGATCGAGCCCGAGCTGGTTCAGCACCGTGGCCTGCAGGTCGTACGTATCCACGATGCCGCTCACAGCGCGCAGGCCGATTTCGTCCGTGCCGCCGTAGCTGCCGGGCTTGATGCCGCCGCCGGCGATCCATGTGGTGTAGCCCCACGGGTTGTGATCGCGGCCGTCGCCGGTCTGTCCGTACGGCGTGCGGCCGAACTCGGCCGTCCATACGACCAGCGTCGTGTCGAGGAGACCGTGGGCTTTCAGGTCGGCCAGCAGGCCCGCGATCGGCTTGTCGACCAGGCGAGACATCACCGAGTGGTTCTTCTCGATGTTGTTGTGCGCGTCCCAGCTGTCGACGCTGTTGTCGGGCGCGCCCGAGATCACGTGGATGAAGCGCACGTTGCGTTCCACGAGGCGGCGCGCACGGAGCAGGGCGGTGCCGTACTCCTTCGTGACGTTCTCGTCGATGCCGTACAGCTTGCGGGTCGCGTCGCTTTCCTTCGCGACGTCCACCGCCTCCGGCGCGGATTTCTGCATGCGATACGCGAGCTCGTACGAACGGGCGCGTGCTTGCAGTTCCGTGTCCGAAGGGAAATTCGAAGCGTGGCTCTGATTGAGCGTCTGAAGCAGTGCCAACGTACCTTGTTGTTCTTCCGCCGAGACTTCCTCAGGTCGCTTGAGATACAGGATCGGCGAATCGCCCTGGCGGAACGCGATGCCCTGATAGGTCGCCGGGAGGAAGCCGGAGCTCCAGATCGGCGCGCCGCGTCCGCCGCCCGCGTTGCCAACACCCGTCGGCAGCACGACGAACGCGGGCAGGTCGGGGTTGGCGGAGCCGAGCCCGTATTCGATCCACGCGCCGAGCGCGGGCCGCCCCGGTGTGAGCCCGCTCGTGTGCAGCTTGAGCGACGAGATGACGTGCGTGCTGCCTTCCGTCTTCGATCCCTTCAGGAACGCGATGTGATCGGCCTGTGTCGCGAGGTTCGGCAGCAGGTCCGACACCCACGCGCCGGTTTCACCGTATTGCTTCCAGGTGCGCTTGGTCGCGAGCAGCGCGCCGACGCCACCGTCCGTCGCGGTCTTGAGGTTGTTGCCGAAAGACTCGGGCAGCGGCTGCCCGTGGAGCTTGATGAGCTCCGGCTTGTAGTCGAACAGATCGAGCGAGCTCGGTGCCCCGGCCATGTGCAGCCAGATGACGGACTTCGCCTTGGGAGCGAAATGCGGGGCTTTCGGTGCCATCGGATCTTCCGCCTCGGCACCGAACGCGGTTCGCAGTGAGCCAGGGAGGAGCCCGCCCAGGGCGAGGCTACCGGCGCCGGCTCCGGCAAGATGCAGAAAGCCGCGGCGTGACGTGTGGTTACTCATGTTGGGATTTCCGTAGTCGGTGAGATTTCAAAAGCGGTAGCTGAATTCGTTGGAGTTCGCGATCGCATGCGTCAGGTCGACGAACGCGGCGGCGCGTGCGAGCTCGATCTGCTGTTCGCGAGAAGGCGCGGCACCGTCGCCTTCGTCGTCCGCAGCGTCGTCGTCAGCCGCGGCACCCTGTTTCTTCTCCGGCTTCGCCGTGAGGTAGGAAACCAGTGCCGCGCGCTCGTAACGATCCGCAGGTCGCCCGTGCACCGTCTCGAAGAGCTTGTCGACCTGCGCGTAGGTCGCCGGCTTCACGCCAAAGCCTTCGGGCAGCGCGTACTTCTGGCCCTGCTCAACCCGCTTGAGCGTGATCTGCTGCTGCGAGTCGAGGAAGGCGCGCAGTTTCTGCTTCTCATCCGCTGTCGCGGATCGCGAGTAGAGGATCTGAAACAGGCGATCGATGCGCGCGCCTTCATCCTTGCCGGCTTCCTTGATCACCCGGCCCGCGAGCGCCTGCGACCACTGGTAGACGAGGTCGCTGTTCACGAGCGTGAGCGCCTGGGTCGGTGTCGTGCTCACTTCGCGGCGGCTATGCACCGTGTTGGGGTTCGCTCCGTCGAACACGTCGAGCATCGGATACGGCATGTTCCGGCGGATGAACACATACACGCTGCGGCGGTTCTGCTCATGCGGGTCGTCGGAATTGCTCCAGGCGTTGCGGTTGTTCCCGAACAGGAAGTTCGACGGCGCAATGGGCATCACCGCGGGTCCGCCCATCTTCTCGTTCAGCAGCCCGGACGCGGCCAACAGGGAGTCGCGGATCTGCTCCGCATCGAGACGCTGGCGTGGGAACGCGTACAGCAGCCGGTTGTTAGGGTCGACTGCGACGCCCTTCTCGTTCTCCGCTGACGACTGCCGGTACACGCTTGAAAGCAGGATTCGCCGCTGCAGCGACTTGATGCTCCAGTGGTCGTCGTGCACGAACGTGTACGCCAGGTGATCGAGCAGTTCCGGATTGATCGGCTTTTCGCCCTGCTTGCCGAAGTCGCTCACCGTGTCGGAGATGCCGTGCCCGAAATACTGGGACCACAAGCGGTTCACGAACACGCGGGCGGCGAGCGGGTTGTCCTCGCTCACGATCCAGTTTGCGAGCGCTGTGCGACGGCCTGACGACGTGGCCGTCGGCACGATGGCGGGCTTCTCCGAAGTGAACGCGGCCGGGAAGCCGGGCTGCACTTCGTCGAGCAGTCGATCGTAGATACCGCTCGCGAGGATGTTGGTCGGCGGCGAGTCGGGGCCGAGCTCGAAGATGGTCGAGAGGCTGCCGAGGCTCTTCGGCTTCAGGTGGTCGAACGCGGCCAGTTGTCCCTTCAGCTCCTGGTATTTGTTCCAGGACTCCTTGTCCTTCTCCTTCAGGCGCGTTTCCGCGTTCCGCGTGCGTCCCTGCATCGTCCAGAGATTGCGGTGGTAGATCCACTTGTCGTACGCGTTGCGCTCGCTCTCGGACTTCTCGATGGACGTGCGTGTCTGCGGCACGAAGCCCTGCAGGCGATCCGCCTCGAGCTTGTCGATCATCGGCTGCAGGATCGTGTCCATCCGCTCGCGGATCGGCTTCGTCGCGTCGTTGTAGCGTGCGAGCTGGGCGGTGTACTCCGCGCGCTCCTTCTCCGTTGCGGCGGGCACGTCGTCGCGCGCGCTGGCGTTGACGAAGAACGATTGGAGCTGGAAGTATTCTTTCTGCGAGATCTTGTCGAACTTGTGGTCGTGGCACTTGGCGCAGCCCACGGTTGATCCGAGCAGCACCGAGCCCACGGTGTCGGTGAGATCGGTGGCGATCTCCTGCTTCTTCAGATTCAGGTCGCGCGCGTTGATCTCGTCCGGGTAGTTGCGCAGGAATCCGGTCGCGATCAGCGCTTCTTGACGCGAGGGCCATAGCTCATCGCCGGCGAGCTGCTCCTTCACGAACTGGTCATAGGGCCTGTCGCTGTTGAACGCGGCGATGACGTAGTCGCGATAACGCCAGGCGTTGGGGCGGGTGCCGTCGGCGTTGTAGCCGTCGCTATCGGCGTAGCGCGTGAGGTCGAGCCATCGGCGGCCCCAGCGCTCGCCGTACTTCGGCGAAGCGAGCAGGCGGTCGACGACTTTTTCATATGCCTTCGACGAATGATCCTGTATGAACGCCTTCACTTCTTCGGGCGTCGGCAACACACCCCACGTATCGAGCGTGGCGCGGCGGATCAGGGTCGCGCGGTCCGCGTCGGGCGCAGGCTGGAGGCTCTTTTCCGTCAGCTTCGCGAGCACGAACGAATCGATTGAGGTGCGAACCCATTTGCTTCCTTTGACGGAGTCGGGAATCGATGGATTCGTCACCGGCTGATAGGCCCAGTGAGGCGCGCTGGTCGGCCGTGCGGGTTTCGCCTGTGGCGCCGTCGCGTTCGGAACGGACGATGCCAGCTGGGAAGTTCCTTCGGCCGCGGCCAGCAATGTCATCGACATGCTGAGCGCTCCGGCCATCGCGGCAACCACTGCCTTGCTCGACTTGCGTGACGTTCTCATAGCTGCGGCTCTTTCAACCTGTGTGTGCTGTGGAACGCGTTGGTGCAACTGGCGGGCCAACGCTCACGAAAAATGCGTGCGCGCGCCGGTGAGATTTTGGTGATACGCGAAGTGCGCTTTTCACAAGCGTTTTTCGCGCGAGCGCACGATCTCGTTCGATCGTGCGCTTCTTCTGTTTTTCTTTCTGGTTGCCGCCAGCGCGACTACGAGTTGTTCTTTCCGCAGCAGCGGCTGGCGGCGCTGCTGCGGATTCGTCACTTCGCGCGGAAGTTGTCGTGGCAGCTCTTGCAGTCCTGCGCAACGGCTCCGGCCGCCGCTTTGAATGCATCGGAGCCAGGCGCCTGCGTCGCCACTACTTGCGCGAGCGCCTGCGAGTGCTTTACGAAGTCCGCGACGACCTGGTCGAACTGCGCGCGATTGCTCCAGATTTCCGGCTTCGCGCGCGTGGCGGGATCACCGACGTTCGAGACATCGGAGAACGCGTCACTCGCCAGCGCCGCGAGGAATGCGAGGCGCTCGGCCCTCTTACGCGCCTGACTCGAATCGAGCGATACGCGGCCCTGCAGTTGCTCGCCGATCGGACGGAAGTTGCCGCCGATCAGGGTGAAGATGGCTTTGCGCTCGTCCACGGCGCGTTTCGCGGCCGACGGGGACGGAGGAGCCTGAGCAAGGACGGAGCCGGTGAGCACGGTAGCGAGCGCCGTGACACACAGAGAAAGACGCAGCATCGACATGAAAGGCGACTCCTCGGATATAGGGGGTCGCGCGCGTCAAGCAGCTTGCGTGCCAGCTCCAGAGCGCTTCGGAGTCGCTCATGTGCGCTCCTTGCTGTTGTTAATGAAGCGCATCGCGAGCGAGTTGCGCGAATCTCAACACATGTGGTTACGCCGTGGTCTGCTGGAAATTACCTCCGCGCATGACGCCATGCGCACGCGGCTTTTCACTACCGATCGTTTCTTGCGGATACTGCTATCCGCCTGTCGCGCAGGACGCGCATCAGGGTGGTCTCATCAGGACGAACAGGACGAACAGGACGAAGCATGTCTCAAGCGTTGAACCTGGCGGTCTCGCCGCGTCTTGCGCGGCCGATGACGGCGAACACAAGCACCGAAGTGGTCTCGCGCGATCCGGGCTCGAAGCTCGCGCTTCAGCAGCTCGATCGACTCGCGCCGAGCGATGCGACGATTCTCATCGTCGGGGAGTCCGGCACGGGCAAGGAACTGGTCGCGCGCCGCGTGCACGAGCGCAGCGCGCGCCGCGGTCCGTTCGTTGCCGTCAACTGCGGCGCGTTGACCGCCTCGCTGGCGGAGGCGGAGCTCTTCGGTTACGAGGGCGGCTCGTTTACCGGAGCGGCAGCCGCGCGGATCGGTTGGTTCGAAGCCGCGGACGGCGGCACGCTGCTGCTCGACGAAGTGTCGGAACTGCCGGCGGAGCTGCAGGTGAAGATCCTGCGTGTGCTGCAGGAACGGGAGGTCGTTCGTGTCGGTTCGCGTCGCACGCGGCCTATCGACGTGCGCGTGCTCGCGGCGAGCAACGTGGATCTCGCGAGAGCGGTGATGGAGGGGCGATTCAGGGCCGATCTGTACTACCGCCTGAACGTGGCCACGGTGTCGCTTCCGGCGTTGCGCGAGCGACGCGGCGACATCGTGCCGCTCGCGGAACATTTTCTGTCGAAGCATGGCGAAAGGTTGCGCTCGCGGGCGGCCTGTCTGACTGCTGAGGCGAAGCGGGCGCTGCTGTTGCATGCGTGGCCGGGCAACATTCGGGAGCTGGAGAACGTGATCCAGGCCGCGATGATGTCGAGCTCCGATGGCGCGATTCGGCCCGAGCATCTGCGACTTCGCGACCCGGCGCCGCGTGCGGCGGCCGGATCGCAGCCGATTTCGTCACGGGTTGCGGATGGAGCGGGGCTGGGTGCTCTGGCGGGACCGCTCGATGAGCTCCTGCAGTCGCGACCTTCGCAGCTTTTTCCGAAAGTCGAGGAGTTTCTCGTGCGACGCGCGTTCTCGCACAGCCGGGGCAACCAGGTGCTGGCGGCAAGGCTCCTGGGCGTGTCGGGCAATGTGATGCGAGCCCACCTGCGCCGCTATGGCTTGGTCGATGAACCGGCCGGGGAGGCCCCCGTCGCGTTCTCCAGCCATGCCGGGCCGGCATGACGGGGGCGCACTGCATTCCAAATCGTCAGTCTCGCTTTCACTGACATCCGGCTATATTCAGGTTACGGTTCGTTATCTAACCAGGATGTCACCATGAAACCCGCAATGCAGATGCCGACCTCCATGCCTTCGATGCCGACGATGATGCCGGCCGGCATGGGCATGCCGATGGCCTCGATGATGCCGTCGATGTGTCAGATGACCTGCTCGATGACCGACCAGGGCATGAAGTGCTCCATGATGCCGGCCGAAGGCACCAGCATGGAGATGATGAAGAGCCTCTGCACGATGATGACGGACATGATGGCCTGCGGGACGCCCGTAGGCATGATGTGCTCCGGCATGCCGATGATGAGCTGCTGTGGCATGCCGATGATGCCGAAGATGACCTGCGCCATGACCGCCAAGGGCATGGACTGCATGATGATGCCCACCGGCATGATGAGCATGGAAATGCTCAAAATGTGCTGCGAAACGATGAACCGGATGATGGCGTGCGGAATGCCGATGACGATGATGTGCGGCAATACGCCGTGCATGATCTGCATGGCGTGAAGCGCAAACCGGGCCTTCAAGGCCCGGCTTCCGGTCAGAATCGAGCGGTCTGCGCCGCCGGCGCCGGCTGGCGGCCCGCGTTCGGGAAATCCACCAGCACCATCGTGCCTGCCGATGGCCAGCCCCACAGGAACCGGCGGGGCAGCGCGGATGCGTGCCGGGCGCGCTCGGCGCGCCGGGCACGGTACTCCGCAAAATCCAGGATCGTTGCGGTGGTGGGTAGGCTGCTCATGGGGAAAGCAGCCTACCGGTAGACCGCGCGCGGCTGAACTGATCGTTCTTCATATCCATATAGCCGCGCCACGAAATGTGCGTTATGGCTTGTAGATCTGGTCGAACACGCCGCCATCGCCGAAGTGCGTGGCCTGCGCCTTCGTCCAGCCACCGAAATCCTGGATCGTGACGAGCGTCTTGATGTGCGGCAGGTTGGGCGCGTACTTGGCCAGGATCGCCGCGTTACGCGGCCGGTAGAAGTTGCGGGCAGCGATGGCCTGCCCTTCGTCGGTGTACAGGTACTCGAGATACGCACGGGCCACGTCACGCGTACCGCGACGCTCGGCGTTCTTGTCCACCACCGTAACCGGGGGCTCCGCAAGCACGCTCACTGTCGGCGTGACGATCTCGAACTTGTCCGCGCCAAACTCCTTGAGAGCGAGGAATGCCTCGTTTTCCCACGCGAGCAGCACGTCGCCGATGCCCCGCTGCGCGAACGTCGTCGTCGCGCCCCGCGCCCCGCTGTCGAGGACAGGGACGTTCTTGTACAGCTTGGTGATGTATTCCTTCGCGCTCGCATCGTTGCCGCCAGGCTGCTTCAGCGCCCAGCCCCAACCGGCGAGATACACCCAACGCGCGCCACCGGACGTCTTGGGGCTCGCGGTGATGACGCCGACACCCGGCTTGATGAGATCGCCCCAGTCCTTGATGCCTTTGGGGTTGCCCTTCTTCACGACGAACACGATCGTCGATGTGTACGGCGTGCTGTTGTTCGGCAGGCGCGAGGCCCAGTTCTTCGCGGTCAGCTTCGCATCGGCGATCGCGTCGATGTCGGCGGCGAGCGCGAGCGTGACGACATCGGCCTGCAGGCCGTCGATCACCGATCGCGCCTGCTTGCCCGAGCCGCCGTGCGACTGGTTGACGGTGACTTTGTCGCCGGTCTTCTTGAGCCAGTAGGCGGCGAAGGCTTTGTTGTAATCCTCGTAGAGTTCGCGCGTCGGATCGTAGGAGACGTTGAGCAACTCGACGTCCTTGGCATGGGCGGCGGGAACACTGAGGACGCTCAGTGCGCTCACAGCGGCGAGCAGGATGCCGGTAAGGCGAGACTTGGATGACACGACGGTATTACTCCGCAACTGATGATTGGGTTTCGATGAAGGATCGTCTTGCGCCCGCGTGGCAACGCGAGCATGGCCGCAGTATCGGCAACTGCGGCGCCTTTCGGAAAAGCTCATTGCGAATGTGGGTATGTCCGGGTGGCATCTGAAACAAAAATGTCATGTTCGCGTGCCATCGATCTGCTCGCGCGTCAGGGAAGGCGCGAGCAACGCCATGAACTCGTACACGTGCGCGCGCAACGGCCCTTGCTTCGCAAGGCCGGCCCAGATGGTCTGCGAGCCGAACAGCGTCGCGACGTCGATAGCGACGAGATCCTCGTCGCGCGCGGGTTCGAGCGCGAGATCCGCGACGAGGCCCACGCCGAGGCCGAGCCGCACATAGGTTTTCACGAGGTCCGCGTCGCGTGACTGGAGCACGAGATGCAGGTCCGCGCCGGCGCGCGAGAACACTTCGCGCAGAAACGTCCCGTCGACACTGGTGAGCACGTGCGCGGCGACGGGGAACGCGGCGATCTGCGCAAGGGTGGGATGCAAGGTGGAGGCGAGCGTATGGGTTCGCGGCACGACGAGCCGCGGCTCGAGCCGGCGGACAGGCAGATGCACGAAGCCATCGAAACTATCGTGAGAGCCGCTCGCGACGACGAGATCGACGCGCGCTTCGCGTGCGATTTCCGCAATCTCATCGAGACCGCCTTCATGCAGCGAAAGCTGCACTTTCGGAAAGCGGGCGCGAAACGTTTCGGTGATGGAGGGCAGCAGATACCGCGCTTCGGAATGCGTGGCCGCGAGTCGCAGCTCGCCCCGCGCCGGATCGTTCAACTCGACCGCGACGTTGCTGATGTTCTGTGTCTCGCGCAGCACGCGCCGCGCGTACTCGATCACGCGAGCACCCGCCGGTGTGACGCGGGAGAATGCCGAGCCGTTGCGGGAGAAGAGCGTGAAACCCAGCTCCTGCTCCAGCAGCTGGATCTGACGGCTCACGGCGGGCTGCGTGGCATTGAGCTTCGCGGCGGCGGCGGTGATGTTGAAATCGCTTTCGAACACCGCCGCGAGAAATCTCAACTGCTGTAACGTCATCTGTTGGAAGCGGCCGCGCCTTTGTGGGCGCGGCCGCTTTTCGCCATTGCGGCTGGTGCAGCCAGGTTAGAACGAAACGCGCAGCGTCACACCATACGTGCGCGGGTCGCCGGGCTGGCCCACGACGAGACCGGTGCTGCCCGACTGCGTCGAGAGAAAGTCGAAATACTCCCGGTCGAAAGCGTTGTGTACCCAGCCGTAGACGTCCCAACCGCTGTCGGTGCGGAACCCCGCGCGGAAGTTGGCAACCGCGTAGCCCGCAATGTCCGTGTAGAGCGAGCGCGACGGGTTCGAAGAGAATTTCGAACGATAGCTGCCGTCGAAGCCGAGATACGCGCCACCGCCATGCCCGAAGAGCTGCGTCGGCTGGTTGTACTCGAAGCCGTAGCTCAGCGCCGTCTTCGAGATGCCGGGCAGCCACTGGCCCGAGATATCGCAGAACGCCGGGCTGAAACCACCTGCCACGCCGGGCGCGCTCGCAGGGTTCGTTGCCGTAGCGGTCGTGCCACCAGAGAGCTCTGGCGGGCAGGGCGCATCGGGGAACTTCACATACTTGTGGTCTGTGAGTGCCGCGTTCAGGTAGGTGCTGAGGTGATCCGTCGGGCGGGCCGAGAGATCGATTTCCACGCCGCGCACCCGCACTTTGTCCGCATTCGCGAGATAACCGCGGATGACGTTCGCCTGGCTGTTGGTGACCGTCGCCTGGTAGTCCTTGATCTCGGTCTGGTACGCCGCGAAGTTAGCCGTGAGTTTCTGTCCGAAGAACTGTGTCTTGAGGCCGACCTCGTAGTGATTCACCTTTTCCGGCTTCACGGTCTCCACCGCCGTGATCGGCTGGTTGTTCGCGTCGAGCGGCAGGCCCGAGAGGTTGATGCCGCCGGACTTGAACGAACGCGCAAACGTCACGTAACCGAGGTAATCGGGCGCGAACGCGTAGGACGTCGTGAAGTCGCCGGAGACGTTCGTGTCGTCGAACTTCGGCTGGTAGCTCTGCGGCGCCAGCACGCCGAGCTGCGCGGCGTTGAGCGCGGTATTGGTGCCGTTCGTCACCGTCGCGATGTATTTGCCTTCTTTCTCGTCGTAGTTCACGCGCAGGCCGGGCTGGACGCGCAGCTTGTCGGTGAGCTGCCAGGAGAGCTGGCCGAACGCCGCGGCACTCGTGTTCTTGAGGCCGATGTCGTTCACCGAGCTCAGTCCGTCGAGGATCGCCGGGCTGTTCGCATTGGCACCGCTCAGCAACCAGCGGCTTGCCAGCGCACCCTGTTCCTGAAGGCCGGAGGTAGCGATGTCCTGGCGGAACCAGTAGACCCCCGCGACATAGTCGATCGCGCCGTGCGAGGACGCGTAGCGCAGTTCCTGCGACCACTGCTTCTGGCGCGAGGGGTTCTGCGAGATCGTGGTGATCGGGAGACCCGTGAAGTCACGGTCATTCTTCGGACCCCAGGTCCAGGTGCGCCACGCCGAAACGGACGTCAGCTTGCCGGGCCCGAGATTCCATTCCGCCAGCAGAGAAGTGCCGCCTAGCGTGTTCTTCGCCGACATCTCCGCGTCGAGGTCGGTCACGCGGTCAAACGGATCGAAGCTCGGGGGCTGGTAGTTCCCCGATGCCGCAGCTAACGACGCGTACTGGCGGTTGAGCGGGCGCTGAGTGGAGCCGGTGCGCACATAGACCTGGCCGTACCCGAGCGGAGTCTGGCGGCTGTAATCGCCGGAGAGTGTCAGGTCCAGCGAGTCCGTCGCGTGCAGCAGGAACTGGGCCTTGCCGCCAATGTTGTTCTGCTCGTTGATGTTCTGGCCGGTCGTCGTATCGAAGACCGTGCCACGACGGTCCGAATACGAGGCGCCGATTCGCGCGGCGAGTTTGTCGCCGATCAGCGGACCGGAAACCGAGGCCTTCGCCTGACGGAAATCGTAATCACCGCCGGTGACTTCGGCCGTCGCTTCGGGCGTGAAGCTCGGCTTGCGCGAAGTGATGTTGATGGCGCCCGCGGTCGTGTTCTTGCCGTAAAGCGTGCCTTGCGGCCCGCGCAGCACTTCGACCTGCTCCACGTCGAGGAAATCGAAGGTCGCCGAGGCGCTGCGGGCGTAGTACACCTGATCCACGTAGATGCCGACGCCTTGCTCGATGCCGTCGTTCGTGAGGCCGAATGGCGCACCGAGACCCCGGATGTTCACCGCCGAGTTGCGCTGGTTGCTGGAGTAGAACTGGATGGACGGCTGGGTCTGCTGGAGCCGCCCCACGGTGAATGCACCGGTCGAGTCGAGCGTGCTCGCCTCGATCACGGAAATGGCGAGCGGCACATCCTGCGACCGCTCTTCACGGCGGCGCGCGGTGACGACCACGTTCTGCAGCTCATCCCCTGCCTTTGCGGAGCTGCCGCTGTCCGCCGCGGTGGCGATCTCCGGGCTCGTCGCGCAGGCGCCGATGGCGAGAGCGAGTGCGATGCGCACGGCATTGCGAATGGATTTGCGATCGTTTGCGTGCGCCGGGCGCGTGACCGCGCCGGAAAGACCCGTGAGAACCCTCATGCTTTTTCCTTATTGGCTGATAGCTGAAATGAACGAATGACTATCGTTCGGCGTGCCGACAGGCGCTGGGCGCTCTTCGTCCGGCGCCGCAAGCTTCGCGGGTCGTGGTTTGAAAGTCAGTCGTAAGGTAATAACACGATGGTTACGCGGCGCCTGTTCCGCCCACGGAACAGGTTGTATGCCGTTCGAGCGTCGACTCGCGCTATGCGGTGACCCGCTTCAGCGTCCCCGGCGCTCGATATCTTCCGGCAGGAAGGTCTGGCCGCTGCGGTTCTTGACCGCAGGCAGTTGCGAGACGCGCTCGCGCCAGGCGGCGAGCGCCGTGAGCTCCGGCGCAATGGGCAAGCCGGCGCCCGCCGCGAACGCGAGACCGGCGAACAGCGAGATGTCGGCCATCGAGAACGTCTCGCCCGCAATGAAGGGCCGCTCTCCCAACACTTCGTCCAGGTAGGGCAGGTTGGCGACGGCCTGCGCACCCCGGCGCTCGCCCCATTCCTTCGCTGCGGCCCAGTCCGGCATGCGCCACGGCCTCAGCGCCTTGCCGAGCCCCGGCGTTCCATAGTGAAAGTAATCGTCGACCGGCTCGAGCAGCATCATCTCGACCCGACGCTGCATCATGTGGATGAGCGCTTTCTCGCGCGGTGTCTTGCCCGTGAGCGTCGGGTTGCCGTCGAGGTTATCGAGGTACTCGGTGATCGCGGTCGATTCGGAAATGAAGAGCCCGTCGTCCAGCTCGAGGACCGGCGTTTTGCCGATCGGGTTCATCTGCAGAAATGCGGGCTGTTTCTGCGCGGCTGCAATCAAGTCGACGGTGACGAACTCGACCTGGTCGTCGAGCCCCTTCTCGGCGAGGACGATGCGGATGCGGGCGGCGTTGGGTGTTCCCTGGCGATCGTGGAGTTTCATGGTGGCTGCGGTGTCGTACTTTATTGCTGGGTATGTGTAAATGTTGCAAGTAGGGCATCGTCCCCGCTACTATTTGGACACTGCCATCTGGCGAAGAAGAATAAAGAACAAGCAGTGAAGGGGCGACTGCGGATTCTCTACTACCACAACGTCGCGGTGGCGCCGCCAGGCGTGGCGCTCGCGAAGCTGTACGTCCATCCCGATGCTTTCGCGCGGCAGATGTGGTGCCTTCAGCGCCTGGGCCTGCGTGGCGTGTCGTTGGGTGAGGGCCTGTGGCATCTGGAACGCGGCCTGTCGGATCGAGTCGTCGCCCTGACTTTCGATGATGGTTACGCGGACAACCTCCGGAACGCCGCTCCGACGCTGCGCGAGTTCGGTTTCGGTGCGACTTGCTTCGTCGTCACGGATTGCCTGGGGCGGCACAATCTCTGGGATGCCGCGATGCTCGGCGTGCGCAAGCCGCTGATGACCGCGTCCGAGCTAAAAGCCTGGCTAGCGGAAGGATTCGAGCTGGGTTCGCACACGCGCAACCACTACCGCCTCCCGATACTGGACGATGCCGCCTGCGAAGCTGAAATCGCCGGCAGTCGCGCGGAGCTCGAACGCCTCGCGGGCGTGACGGTCGAGCATTTCTGCTACCCCTACGGCGCTTTCGATGCGCGAGTCGCGCGCCACGTCGAAGCGGCAGGCTATCGCTCCGCGGTGACGACGGAGCGCGGGATCGCGCTCGCCGCGGACAACCGCTTCCTGCTCCCGCGCGTCCCTGTGAGCGGCCGACGTGGCCTGTTTAAATTCGCGCTGCGAGCGACCGCCCCCTACGGGGCGTGGCGTTCTCCCAAGCTCGCCGCATGAAGCTACTGTTCGTCGACTCCAGTCGCTATGGATGGGGCACTGAGCAGCACTTCGTGGAGATGGTCACCGAGCTTCATCGCGCAGGCCACGATCTTCGCGTGGTCGTGCGCCGGAACAGCGGTGTCGATCTCCTGCTCGAACAGCGCGGTATTCCGCGACATTCCACGCCTTTCCGCGGCGGTGGCGATCCGCGCGGTTTGTGGAAGGTGATACAGGTCGTGCGCCACTTCCGGCCCGACTGGATCGTGACGAGCCGGGCGAAGCTCTACTGGCCGGTGGTGATCATCGGGTTGTGGCTCGGTGTGAGGGTGGCGCTGTTTCGGCACCTCGCGTACTTCAAGCATTGGCACGAGCGGAAGCTGCTGCCACGGCTCGCGGATCGGTTCTACGTCGTGTCGGAGTTCGGCCGCGACGTGCTGGCGGCGGAGGGCACGCCGCCCGAGCGGCTCATCCCGCTCTACAACCCCATCGATGTGATGCGATTCGTTCCGCTGGCACCGGAGGAACGCGCGCGTCGGCGAGCCGCGCTCGGCTTCAAGCCGTGCGATGTGCTCGCGGGCTTCGCGGGCCGCATGGAGCAATCGAAGGGACTCATTCCCCTGCGCGAAGCGCTCGCGCTCGCCATGGGCCGGCTGGCCGAGTTGCGCATGGTCTGGATCGGCGATGGCCGCGAGCGTGCCGCGACCGAGAGTTTCGTGCGGGATAGTGGTCAGCGTTCGCGCCATCGTTTCGTCGGGTGGCAGACCGAGATCGAAAAATTCCTGCCGCTCCTCGATTTTCTCGTGGTGCCCTCGATAGCGCCTGAAACGTTCGGGCGCGTCGCGGCGGAAGCGCAGGCGTGCGGTGTGCCGGTGATTGTCAGCGCTGCGGGGGGACTTGCCGAGGCACTCCTTCCAGGGCAGACGGGCCAGCTGCTCGACTCTGCGGTGGATTGCACGAGTGTCTGCACCGCAATCGAATCATTCGTGCGGGATCCTATTCTGCGTGCGCGGCTGGGCTCCGCGGGGATCGATTTCGTGCGCTCGCGCTTCGGGGCGGAACAGATCGCCGCGGCCTTCATTCGCAGTCTGCGCAGCGCCCCACTCGCGTTGCCGGCGTGGGAGCCTTCATCGGCCTCGGTGTCCCAGCGGGTCACCGAACATCTGCCTGTGCACCCAGTGGTCGCGCGCTCGGCATCGCTCAGCAACTGAAATTCTCCGCTCCCGACGCTATGATGCCCCTCGAGTCCGGCAGAAGACGCCGGTCCGATCCCCCAGGCACCTATCGTTCCACGCATGAAGCGGCCTTCCAAAGTGAACCGGCGTTTGACGCCACGTGCCCCAGCTCGCGCGCTGCCGGTGCTCAGGCTGCGGCCGGCGCAGGCGGCGAAAGCGCCGACTCCGATCGCGGAAGCGACCTTCAAGGGCATGCGCGTACAGCAGGTTGCCTTCACGCCCGGCGCGGCATATGAGTTCGCGTGGAAGGGCAATGCGCACTACCTCTCTTATATCGACATGCACCTCGCCGACGGCGAGACTTTCAGCGGCAGCGTCGAACGGCGCCTGCCGAGAGATCTGCGCGGCAAGCTGAGTTTCATACCGTCGGGCGAGCAGGTGTGGGGCTGGTCGGTCGTGCGCCCGCGATACAACTCGTTCACGGCGCTGTACTTCGACCCCGCTGCCCTCGACGAGGAAGTCTCGAGGCGCTTCGAGGCGACGACCCGCAGTCACCTGCACTTCGAGGATCCGGCCTTGCGCGAGACGATGCGCAAGCTGCACGGCGCGCTCGCCGTGGCCGACAAGAGCGACTCGCTCTACGTCGAAGCGCTGTGCGTTCTGTGCGCAATGGAGATCAGCCGATACCTCAATCGCAAGGACGTTGGCGACCTCGGCAAGGTCGATGAGCTCGATCGCGCGCGCGCCTCGCGCACCCACGAGCTCATCGAAGCGAACCTGGCGCGTAATATCTCGCTCGGCGAGATGGCGGGCGCGGCCGGGCTCAGTCGCTTTCAATTCCTGAGGTCTTTCAAGCGCAGCACCGGCGAGACGCCGTATCAGTACGTGTTGCGTTGTCGGATCGAGAAGGCGCAGAAGCTGCTGAGCGAGCAAACGATGACGGTCGAAGCGGTCGCCGAGGCGGTGGGGTTCAGCAGCTCCACGCGGTTCATTCGGGCGTTCCGCGTGAGGACAGGCAGCACGCCGGGTTCGTATCGGGAGAAGAAGAAACGGTCCGCGTAGGGCACGGCGCCGGCAATCGCGCGCTCAGCTTCGCGGCGATGCGCGTTGCGTAAGGCTCGCCACGACCGACACGAGCGTCGCGGGTTCGACCGGCTTGGTGAGGTGCGACTGGTACCCTGCTTGCAGCGCCTTGGCGCGATCTTCCTCGCGCGCATAGGCCGTCAACGCAATCGCCGGAATCCGGCTCTTCTCGCCGTCGAGCGCTCGTATGCGGCGGATCAACGAGTAGCCATCCTCATGCGGCATCCCGATGTCGCTGATCAACACGTCCGGGGACTGCGAGCTCAGCGCATCGAACGCGTCATGTGCCGAGGCGGCCACCGTGACGGTCGCGGCACACTCTCGCAGCAGCCGCTGGACGAGCGCGCGCGCGTCCGGATCGTCGTCGACCACCAGCGCACGCACGCCACACAGATCCAGGTGAGGTGCGGGCTCGCCGATTTCCGGCAGCGCCGCGTGCTCGGAATGTTCCGGCGCGGTTTCGACTCGGGGCGGGCGCGCACTCGTCGGCATGAGTGGCAACGTCACGCAAAATGTGGAGCCCATGCCGGCCCCGGCGCTTTCGGCGCTGATGCGCCCTCCGTGGATCTCCACCAGCTGCTTGACGATGGACAGCCCGAGCCCGAGGCCCCCGTAGCGGCGAGTGGTCGAGGGGTCGGCCTGCCGGAATCGCTCGAACACGTGGGGAAGGAAGGAGGCATCGATGCCTTCGCCGCTGTCGGCGACGCTCACCTGCAGGCCGGAGCCCGCATTCTCGAGCGCCACGCGCACGTGGCCTTCCCTGGGCGTGAATTTCACCGCGTTCGTCAGGAGGTTCCAGAACACCTGCTGCAGTCGATTCGGGTCGCCGTTTACCGCCCGGTTGGGCGCGTTGACGGCGACATCGAGCTGAATGCCCTTGGCCTGCGCGGCCGGACGAATCGCACTGACGGCCGTGTCGACGATCGACGCGAGATCGAGCGGTTGAACCTCGAGGCGCACCTTGCCGGAGATGATGCTGCTCATGTCGAGCAGATCCTCGATGATCTGGGCCTGCGCGCGCGCGTTCCGCTCGATGACGGCGAGTGCCTCCGTTATCTGGTTCGTGACGCCGGGCACCCGGCGCAGAACCAGTGACCAGCCGAGGATCGCGTTCAGCGGCGTGCGCAGTTCGTGCCCGAGCGTGGCGAGGAACTCATCCTTCATGCGCCCGGAGCGCTCGGCTTCGCCACGCGCCGCGCGCTTCGACTGCAGCAGCAGTTCGCGTTCTTCCTCGTTTCGATGCTTCTCGGTGATGTCGCGCATGAACTTCGCGTAGCCGAGCAGCCGGGCTTGTTCGTCGCGCACCGCCGTGAGCGCGCCTTCCACGTAGAGAAGCTGTCCATCCTTGCGCACGCGCCATCCGGTGCTGCCGGCGCGACCGTTCGCACGCGCGTCGCACATCTCACGTTCGAGGACCTCAGTCGGACCTTCCTCGCTCACGAAGAACATCGAGGCCGAACGCCCCAGCACCTCCGCGCTCGAGTAACCGAGCATGTGTTCGGCGCCGCTGTTCCAGCTCGCAACGCGGCCCTGCGAGTCGATCATGAAGATCGCGTAGTCGGTGATATTTTCGATGACGAGGCGATACCGTTGCTCGGCTTCGCGGATCGCGCGCTGAGCCTGCTCCTGCTGCGCCAGATGCTCACGGACCTGATACTGACGGCTGCGCGCCCGAAGGTTGCTTCGAATGAGACTGATCAGCGTGGACGTGCGCACCGGCCGTTCGACGACGCTGACGTTGCCGAGCCTCGAGACGATGTCGGCGAGCGCGCTCGCTTCGCGGCCGTGACCCGACAACAGCACGATGGGCAGGTCGGACCACACCGGCTGTTCGTGAACCCGCCGAAGCAGATCGCCCGGCTCGGCCAGCAGCGCCTGCTCGGGGATGAGCACCGTGGCCGCGCCCTCGAGAATCGCGTTGCCGAGCGCGGTGAGGCTGGAGAAGACCTGGCAGGCGATGCCGTTCGATCGAAGCAGCTTTTCGATCGCCGCGCCGTCCGTTGTCGTCGGCGGCAGCACCAGGACCCGGAGCTCATCCGTCTGGTCCGCAGGGGCTGCCGCGGCAGCCATGCTACGCCTTGTCCATCAATTGATTCTTGCGGCCGACGTAGCTTGGAATGCCCGCCAGAATGCCCTGGAAATCCTCGAACGGTTCGCCGATCGCGATCCCCTTGCGGTCCATGTCGAGCTCGCGAATGGTTCGCTCGTGATAACCATTGCGCTTCTTGATCACGGAGCGCGCGCGTCGCACCCAGCCCTGCGCTTCGAAGTAACGAAACAGCACGACGTTGTCGGCAAGGCGGTCGCGCGGGAAGCCGCCGCGTATGACGTCGTCGAGCCCTGCGATTCCGGATGCCGCCGCAGCGCCGGTTTCATGCGCCATTCACACTGACCTCATTGAACGCGCGTGACGCGCGCGAGAAAGAACCCCGTGGGCGGAAGCTCGAGGTTCGTTCTTCTAAAGGCCGAGGAACTACCGAGCCACTGCTCGGGGGCTCGGTCGCAAGAATTGTTCCCGTTTCAGAACTGGTAACGAACGCCAAACCGCAGTGTGCGCGGCTCCTCGGCGCGGCTCATGCGGCAGTTGTTGCTGGCGCCGCACGAGTCGGGCGCGCCCACCGGATCGACACCGGGGGCGTAGGCTTCGTACCAATAGACGATGTCCTTGCCGTCGTCGTTGAACACATTGAGCAGCTCCGCGTAGACGGTGTAGTGATCCGTCTTCCATGCGCCACGCAGGTTGACCACGGCCTCGCCGGTCGCGCGCTGGCTGTTGTCATCGACGAGCGGATAGGGCCCGAGATAGCGCACGCGAACGCTCGCTTCCCAGCTCTTCTCCACCGCCGAGATCCCAAGCTCGCCGGCGCTTTCAATCGCGCCCTCGAGGTACGTGTGCCCCGGTTCGTCTCCAGCAAGCGGCACGCTGCGTGCGTGACTGCCGGTCCACACCGCGTCGATCGCGAGCCACGACATCGGGCGCCAGAAGCTCACGATCTCATAGCCGCGCCGCTTGCTCGGATTGGAAGGCTCGGCGGCATTGGCATCGCCCGAGAACTTGAGCTCGCTCGCAAGATCCAGCCACCAGTACGTCGTGGTGACCGAGAAGTTGCCTTGCTGGAAGCGCGCGCCCACTTCCTTTCCCTTGCCGCGCACGAGGCCCGGCACCAGCGGCGTTTCATCGTCGAGCTTGATCACGACACCGCGGCCGTCGTTCGAGTGAAAGCCGCGGCCCCAGTTGGCGTACAGCTCGACGTTGCCATTGATCGCATACGCGGCGCCGAGCTTCGGCGAGAAGATGTTGTCGGACTTGCCGCCGTGGTCGGCGCTGATCTTCGACTTCACGTCGAAATCGTAGAAATCCGCACGCGCGCCGCCGAGCAGGCGCAGGTTGTCGATCGGGCTCCACGTCGCTTCGAGGTACGGTGAGACCGAGCTTTCCCGCACGGCGTACTTGGTCACATCCGATTCGAACTCACCCTCGAGCGTGTGCTGCAGGCCGACGCGTCCGATGTCGTCATAGCGGCCTTCCGCGCCCGCGTTCAGCGTGAACTTCGAGTCTTCGATCACCTTGCGCTCGAAGCGCCCGCCGAACACGTTGCGGCGATCGAGCTGGTTGATCTGCTGCGAGTACGTCGAGTCCGACAGCATGTGCCAGTCGTAGTACTGGGCGTAGAGCGAGGCGTGCCACTTGTCCGCCTTCAGGCCGGCGCTGGCGACATAGCGCCAGGTCTCGCCAATGGCGCTGGTGTCGAGCGCGCAGAACGCGTCGGCGCAGGCGGGCGTGCCGATCTCGCGCTCCGGGATCTGCTCGGTCGGATGCCACTTGCCGTGGTAGCCGGCGAGGGTCAACTGGAGCGCGCCAAGCGAAGTGTCGCGCGCGTACTTGCTCCAGAAGGATTCGTGCTCGAGATTTTCCGGAAGCTGCCACGGACCGTCGTAGGTCTTCCACTGGCCCATGAAGGTGAGGTCGCCGCCGGCAAGATCGGTGGTGGCGCCGCCCGCGACGCGCTTCCAGCCGTACTGACCGCCTTCGAGTGCGATGAACGGCTCGTTCAGTTTTTCCACCGTCGTCATGAACGACGCGCCGGCGAGCGAGAAGTCGCCGACGTCCGCGCGATACGGGCCTTTGCGGTAGTCGACGCGCTCCACCACTTCGGGGATCAGCCCGTTCAGGTCGAGGTAACCCTGGCCGTGGCCGTGCGTGCGCAGGTTCATCGGCACGTCGTCGATGTAGGTGGTGAAGTCGGTGCCGTGGTCCAGGTTGAAGCCGCGCAGAAAGTATTGGTTCGCCTTGCCGCTGCCGGAGTGCTGGGCGGCAATGAGGCCCGGGACGACTTCGAGCAACTCGGCCACACGGAGCAGCGGGCGCACCGAGAGGTCCGCGCCGCCGACGGCGCCTTCACTGGAGGCGGCCGCCTTGCCGATGAGGTTCTCGCCGCGCGCGAAGATGACCACCTCCTGCAGCGGAGCGTCCTTCGAAGCGTCGGCCGCTTCGGGCGGCTGCGCGGCAAAGCCGGCGGCGGGGATCAGCGCGAGCGCAAGGCTGAGCGGTGCGAAGCGGCGTTGTGAAAATCGGACAGCGGAGGCGACAGCGGGCGAGGGCATCAGCCACTCCATGGGCAAACCAGTTTTTTTGTAATCGGGATGTAAGACCGGTGCCGGCCGGCACCGGGCGGCTGCAAGCCTGCCCGGATGAGCGGGGCTTGTCCCCGCGGAACTGTTGCCTTACGGAGCCGGAACGTTAACGAACGTGATCCGGCGCGAAATCAGCGGCGTGTGCGCGCGGCTGAGCGGCCGCCCGCGTGCGGAATGCCATGCGATAGAGGCCCGGCAGCACCACGAGAGTGAGTGCCGTGGAAGATAGGATGCCACCGATCACCACCGTGGCGAGCGGCCGCTGGACCTCCGCGCCTGTGCCGCTATTCAGTGCCATTGGCAGGAAACCGAGCGCGGCGACAAGTGCCACCATCAGGATCGGCCGCAGCCGCGTCATCGCGCCGTCGTGGATCGCCTCGTCGATGCCGGCGCCACTCGCCAGGCGGTCGCGGAAAGCCGAGACCATGACGACTCCGGTGAGCACGGCGACGCCAGACAGGGTGATGAACCCCACGCCGGCCGTGATCGAGAGCGGCAGGCCGCGCAGCCAGAGCGCGATGACCCCGCCCGTCAGCGCCAGCGGCACGCCACTGAAGACGAGCAGCGCGTCTTTCGCCGAGCCGAAGGTGACGAACAGCAGGACGAAAATCGCGGCTAGCGTAATCGGCACGAGTGCGCCCAGACGCTGGGAGGCGGACGCCAACTGCTCGAACGTGCCGCCGTAAGCGAGCCAGTACCCTGGCGGAAGCTTCACGTTCCGTTCGATCCGCGCGCGGGCGTCGGCGACGAAGCTGCCGAGGTCGCGTTCGCGGACGTTCGACGACACGACGAGACGGCGTTTGCCGTTCTCGCGGCTGATCTGGTTCGGCCCGGGGGCGAGCTTCAGCGCGGCGACTTCGCCGAGCGGCACGAAGCCTCCCGCCTTCAACGGAACGGGCAGGCGCTCGAGCGCGCCGAGATCGCTGCGCAGATGCTCGGGCAGGCGCACGACGACGTCGAAGCGTCGGTCGCCTTCGAAGACCTGGCCCGCTTCCTCGCCGCCCGTCGCGGCGGCGAGCACTTCCTGCACGTCGGCGACGTTGAGGCCGTAGCGATAGAGTGCGGACCGGTCGGGCTCGATGGAGAGCACCGGCAGGCCATCGACCTGCTCGACTTTCACACCATCGGCGCCGGGCACGGCGTTGAGCACGGCCGCGATCTCGTTGCCGGAACGCAGGAGTTGATCGAGGTCGTCGCCATACACCTTGATGCCGAGGTCGGAACGCACGCCGGAGATCAGTTCGTTGAAGCGAAGCTGGATGGGCTGGCTGATCTCGAACGCGTTGCCGGGCAGATTCTCGAGCCGCTGCTCGATTTCCTCCACGAGCCGCGCCTTGGTCTTGTTCGGGTCCGGCCATTCTTTCGGGTTCTTCAGCATCACGAAGCCGTCGGAGATGCTTGGCGGCATCGGGTCCGTGGCGACCTCGGCGGTGCCGAGGCGCGAGAAGTACGTGCGGACTTCCGGCACGTCCTTCAACGCGCGCTCGAGCTGGAACTGCATTTCGAGCGACTGCGTGAGGCTCGTGCCGGGGATGCGCAGCGCCTGCACGGCGAGGTCGCCTTCGTCGAGGCTCGGGATGAACTCGGAACCGAGGCGCGTGGCCATCCAGCCGCACAGGACGACGAGCGCGGCCGCGCCGGCGATCACGGCGAAGCGGAAGCGCAGTGCCGCCGCGAGCACGGGCGTGTAGACGCTGCGCGCTCCACGCACGATCGCGTTTTCCTTCTCCTCGATCTTTCCCGTCAGGAACAGCGCGACCGCCGCGGGCACGAACGTGAGGGACAGTACGAGAGCGGCCAGCAGCGCGATGATCACGGTGAGCGCCATCGGCTGGAACATCTTTCCTTCGACGCCCGTGAGCGCGAGGATCGGCAGGTTCACGAGCAGCACGACGAGCACGCTCACGAGGCTCGGCGTGAAGACCTCGCGAGTCGCCGTGAATACCGTGCGGAATCGCTCTTCGCGATCGAGCAGCCGACCCGCTTCGTGCTGCTTCATGCCGAGCCGCAGGATGCAGTTTTCCACGATGATCACGGCGCCATCGACGATGAGGCCGAAGTCGAGCGCGCCGAGGCTCATGAGGTTTGCGCTTACCCGTGTCTCGACCATGCCGGTGATCAGCATGAGCATCGAGAGCGGAATCACGAGCGCCGTGAGCAGTGCCGCGCGGACGTTGCCAAGCATGAGCAGCAGCACGCCGACAACCAGGAGCGCGCCTTCGAGCAGGTTCTTCTGCACGGTGCCGACGGTTTTGTCGACGAGCGTGGTGCGATCGTAAACCGGCTCTGCGGTGACTCCCTGCGGAAGAGATCGGTTGACCTCGGTGAGCTTCGCGGCCACCGCCTTCGACACCGTGCGGCTGTTCTCGCCCATCAGCATCACGGCGGTGCCGAGCACGGTTTCGACGCCGTCACGCGACGCCGCGCCGGTGCGCAACTGCTTGCCGAAGCCGACGTCCGCGAGGTCGCGTACCGTGACGGGCACGCCCGCGCGATGAGCGACGATGACCTGCTCGATGCCGGGGATATCGGCGATCTGCCCTGGCGAGCGGATGAGGTACTGCTCGCCGTTGCGTTCGATGTATCCCGCGCCGACGCTGCCGTTGTTGGCCTTGAGCGCGGTGACCACGTCTTCGAAGGTGAGGCCGTAGGCCAGCAGCCGTGCGGGATCGGGCGTGACGTGAAACTGGCGCTCGTAGCCGCCAATCGTGTTGACCTCGGTGACGCCGGGGACTTGCCGAAGTTGCGGGCGGATTACCCAGTCCTGCAGTGTTCGCAACGCCGTTGCGTCGTAGGGCTCGCCGTTCGGCTGGCGCGCGCGCTCAGCGGCGTGCACGGTGTACTGGAAGATTTCGCCGAGGCCACTCGCGATCGGGCCCATCTCGGGCGCCGCTCCCTGTGGCAACTGGCTTCTCGCCTGTTGCAGGCGTTCGTTGACCAGATTGCGCGCGAAGTAGATGTCGGTACCGTCATGGAAGATGACGGTGACCTGAGAGAGGCCATAGCGCGATAGCGAGCGCGTGTACTCGACTTTCGGAAGCCCTGCGATCGCCGTTTCGACGAGGGTTGTGATTCGCTGCTCGACTTCGAGCGGCGAATAGCCGGGCGCCTGCGTGTTGATCTGCACCTGGACGTTGGTGATGTCCGGAACGGCGTCTATGGGCAGGCGCTGATAACTCCAGATGCCTGTTGCCGCGACGATGAGCACGCCCAGCATCACGATCCAGCGGCGCGCGATTGAGAAGCGAAGGAGTGCGTCGATCATGATGGCGCGCTTTCAGTGCTCATGCTCGGCTTCACCCTTGCCCAGCTCGGCTTTGAGAATGAAACTGTTCTTCGTCGCATAGGTGTCGCCGGCGATGAGGCCCGCCAGCACCTCGGTGGACTCGCCATCGCTGCGGCCGAGTTGCACCGGGCGAGGCGCGAAGTCCTGGCCGTCCTGAACGAAGACGACGTTGCGTGTTTCGAGTGTCTGCAGCGCCGTGCTGGAGATCGCGAGCGGGACGGCGGCTGTGCCGACGGTCAGATCGGCGTTCACGTAGAGACCCGGAGCCCACTTGCGGTCCGCGTTGTCGAGCAGCACCCGTGCGGTGAGCGTTTGATTCGCGCTCGTGCCGAAGGGCGCAACGTAGACGACCTTTCCCTCCGCGCTGAGATTCGCGTCGGTGCTCCGCACGCGGACGATCTGGCCGGTTTTCACCTTCGGCAGGTCGCGGGGGAAGAGAGACAATTCGACCCATACGCTCGACAGGTCCGCGACGGTGAAGAGCGAGCGGTCGCCAGTTTGCTCGCCGGGGTTCGCGTGCCTTGCGGTGACGACGCCAGCCAGTGGCGCGGTGACGTTGTAGGTCTGCAGGCTCTCGTTGCTTTCGACTGTTGCGAGCACTTCGCCTTGTTTTACCGAGTCGCCGATGCGCTTCGCGACGGCGGTGATGACGCCGGGAAAGCGGGCGCCGACTTCGCGCATGCGTTCCGCGTTCGGCGCGATCACGCCGTAGAGCGGCACGCTCGTGCGGATTTCCGCTGGCCCGGCTTGCGCAAGGCCGATGCCGGCGGCTTCGATTTGCCGGTCGGAGAGTTTGACGTGGCCGCCGTGGGGGGTGTCGTGCGCTTCCGCATCGCCATGCCCGCCGCCGCCGGTCTGTTCGTCGTGCTCACCGTGTTGGCTATGTTCGCCGCGCCCCTGGGCAACGGGCTCGCCGCTGTTGGCGCCGTGCTGATCGGGACCCGGTTGCGTGGCCTCCGTCCCGGCGGTGGATCGTTTGCCGGACTCCGCACGATCGCTGCTGTCGCAGCCGGTGAACAGGAGTGCCAGCGTGGTGGTCACGGCGAAAAGTGTGTTCTTCATGGCTGTCTCATTCGGAAGCGGCGAGCGGCTCGCCGGTGAGGCGTTCGATCTCCGCTAGCGCGCGATGCGCGTCAGCGGCGGCGTCGATCGCGGCGGCACGAATATCGAGGACGTCCTGCTGCGTGGTGGCCAGCTCCAGGTAGGAGAAACGGCCGCGGTCGTAGCCGAACTGTGTTTGCTCGAGTGCGCGTTGTGCTTGCGTGAGCGCGTCCGTGCGTAGCGTCTGCATACGATTGCGGGAGGTCAGCAGTTCCTGATAAAGCCCGTACAGCGTGGCGCGAGCACGCAGGAATGCGGCTCGGCGTGCGACGTCGTTCTGCGCGAGGCGCACTTCGGCTTCGCGTACGTTGCCTTGATTACGATCGAAGATCTGGAGTGGCATCGAGAAGCCCGCGACGAGCGCGGTGTCGTTCGAGACGTTGAGCCGGCGGATGCCGGCCGCGAACGTGAGATTCGGGCGCGCCTGCGCGCGCGCGAGCCGCAACTCCGCGTCGCGCAGTCGACCTTCCGAGGCGAAGCGGACGAAATCCGGGTTGCGCTCGAGGCGTGCGACAAGGTTCTCGAACGCCTCGATGGGCTCTATTGCGAAGAGGTCCGCGGAAACCCCGTCGAATGACGGCTCCGTGCCGCCCCATACCGCCGCTAGCGCGAGGCGGGCACTGCGCAGCTCACTTTGCGCTTGCCGCTCTTCGATGTTTGCGCGGATCAGCGCAATGTTCGCGCGGCTGCGCTCGGCTTCCGGCGAGCGCGCCGCCTGCACGCGCGCCGAGATGGCGTCGGCGGTTCGCTGTGCGATCTCGCGCGTGTTGATGGCGAGATTCACGTGCTCCTGCGCGGCAGCGAGGTCGATGTAACGCTGGGTCACGGTCGCCAGCACATCCAGCTGCTGCGCCTGGCGTGCGACGATTACGAAATCGTGGCTGCTCGTCGCCGCGCTCTCGCGGAGTGCGCGCTTGTTACCCAGCTCGATAACCTGGCTCAGGCGGAGCGTCGTTTCGAGTGAGTGAGCGCTGCGCGTTTCACCGCTGCCGGCGAAGTTCTCCAGCTCAACGGCAAGCTCGGGATTCAGCCGCAGTCGTGCCTGCTCGATGCGCGCGTCCGCGGCCTTGATGTCGTATGCGCTCGCCGCGAGATCGGGATTGCCTCGCAGCGCTGCGCGGATGGCCGCGGCGAGCGTGAGCGAACCCGTCGGCTCAATAGCGGTCAACGCGTTGCGGTCCGCCGCACCGCCGGCAGCCGCCACCCCGCCACGAACCGCCGGCACGCCCGGAGCTCTCGGCTCGCGCGGCGCGGACGACTCGGTCGGGACCTTCGGGCCGCCCGGAGCCGCCGTTTCGCGCGAGTCGTTTGTTTGCGCGCCCGCCGTCGTGGCAAGCGCGCCCGTCGCGACCCACGCAAATAGCCGAATGCGCGCCCACGCCGGGCGCGACGAAAACCACCACATGAAAGCCTCCGCAGCCAACCGCTCGCGCGCGCAAAAGCGCGGGCAAGCTCAACGATCACCGAAGCGGCAGAAGGCTCAGACGGGAGGTGCGCGTAAGGGAGGCAAGATGCGCGCGAGGCGAAGCGGAATCGGCGGCGCCACGTCGCGATCGAAGGCGGGAATCGGCGCCGCCACCGGCATCCGGATGACGAGTACCGCGGCCGTGACGGCCGTGGGCAGATTGAGCGGGCTGTCCTGTTTCTTGGCGAGCGCAACGCCCTGCAGGCTCACGTCCTTGTCGTTGTGCGCGCCCTCGACGGCCGGATCGTCATGCGCCGAGCCATCCTCGATCGCATGGAACGTCGCCGGCGGTTCGCTGCCATCGAAACACAGGTGCAGGTGCGCTCCGCTGACCGGCATGACCATGACGGCCAGCGAGATCAGCGCGATCCAGACTCGGAGGAGTGGGCGGTAGCGGAGCATGCCCGGGCAGTATCGCCTCAACGTAGCGGCGCGTTCAACCGGCAACGTCCGGCGGACTGTGAAACGGTCGTTGTTTCGCGTCAGCGACCGGATTTCGCGAGTGTCGGGTCGAGCTTGACCGCACGAGCCCGGTCCTGCGCCGACAGGTCCCGCTTGCCGAGCTGTGCGTACGCGAGGCTGCGGTTGAAGAGTGCCACGGCGTGGTTGGGGTTGAGGCGAATCGCCTCGCTGTAGTCCTGTACCGCGGAATCGAGCTCCCGCAGGTCCAGATGGACGTTGCCGCGCTTGAACCAGGCCGCGGCGTCGTTCGGGGTCAGCTCGATCACTCGCGAATAATCTTCGAGGCTCGGCGTGTATCGCTTGCGCGCGAGATGAAGGCCGCCGCGGTTGAAGTACGCGGCCGCGTATTCGGGATTGAGCTTGATCGCCCGATCGTAGTCGCTGAGCGCGCGATCCGGCGCTTTCAACTTCTCGTACGCGGAGGCTCGATTGAACCACGCCTCCGCGAAGCCCGGCATCAGCTCGGTGGCGCGCGTGAAGTCTGTGATCGCGCGCTCATAGTTCCGCTGAATGACATACGCGACGCCGCGATTGTTGAGCGCGCCGGCATTGGCCGGCTCGTTTTCGATGGCCTGGCCGAGGTCCTTGATGGCCTCGTCGACGTCGCCCTTTGCCATCAGCAGTCGGGCACGACTCTCGAGCGCCGGAGAGCGTGGATCGAGGCGGATGGCTTCGCGATAGTCCGATAGCGCGCGGTCCGTCTGTCCACGCGATTCGAGCGCGCGCCCGCGCGCCGCATACGCGGCGGCGAAATCGGGGCGCATTCGCAGCGCCTCGTCGAAGTCCCTCAGCGCCTTGTCGGTGTCGCCTTTCTTCAGCAGGGCGGCGGCCCGGTTGTAGAACTGATCCGACTTGTAGGGATCGAGCTGAATCGCCTTGTCGAAGTCCTGGATCGCGGGATCGAGCTTTTCTTGCGCGAGCAGGAGGCCGCCGCGATTGCTGTAGGCCGCCGCCCGCTTCGGATCGACCTCGATGGCTTTGCCGTAGTCCGCGATCGCGGCGTCCTGGTTGCCAAGGTCCTTGTGCGCGTTGCCGCGGTTGATGAAGAACTCCGGATACGTCGCTTTCAGGCGGATCGCGCGGTCGTAATCTTCCAGCGCCAGCCGGTTGTCGCCATTGCCCGCGCGGAAGTTGCCGCGCTCGAAGTAGGGGATGGCGTAGCGATCGTCGGCCTTGATCGCAAGGTCCAGGTCGCGCGCGGCGTCTTCGTTCCGGTGCGCCGAGCGCGCGGCCCGCGCGCGGTGGATGTACATGTTCGCGAGGTCGTGCCCGCGCAGGCCGGCGTCGTTGATGATCGCGGAACAGGCGCGGATGCGCTGGTCAGGCGTCTCGTGCTCGTCGGCGCAGATCATCGAGCGCCTCGTCATTCCGTCGGCATCGGAGGGGGAGTACGTGCGGTCCTGCGCAGGGCAGCCAGCCCATGCGGCAAGCATTCCCAGGAACAGCGTGCCACGAGCGCGCAGCGAGCCCTGCCATCGCTGGTTCACACGCGGGGTCACTCCATTCACCTTTCACCCGACGGGTTTCTTTTCCTCGAAGAAGCTGGCGAGCACGTCGGTTTCCTTGCGATCACCGCCGATATCCTCGGCGATGCGCTCGTAGAGTTTCGAGATGCCCATCCAGATCTCATGGGCCGCGGGATCCTCTCGCGCGAATTCGGCTATTTCCCGCATCTCCGCCACCCAGCGCCACGCCTTCGGAAACATGCTCCGGGGAATGCGACCGGACATCGTGTTCAGCAGCGACTGTTCGGATTCGGACAGCTCCTGGTGTAGCGCCTCAGCACTGCCAGACCGTTCCGCCGCCAGAATCATCGCCGTGAAGATGGCGATGGTCCCTTTGCTGATTCCCGCGAACGCCATCTTCAACGCGGACGCCGCGCCAACGGGTCCGTTCAGGACGCGCACATCGAGTCCGAAGTCCGCAAGCGTCGCAAGTTTCGCCGCCGATTCGCCGGAGGCGTAGAGGTGTGGGCCTTTTCCGCCCGGTTCGGGCGGAAGGCCCATGATGCCCGCGTCCACGAACTCGGCTCCGGTAGCGGAGACGACGGCGTGAATGTGCCGCACGGTCGCGGGGCTCACGGCGTTGCAGTCCGCGAAGACCGGCTTGCGACGGGCGGATTTCAGCGCGAAAGCGGTTTGCTCGGCGAACGACAGGGCGTTGGCGGGCGGCACGATGGACAGAAGGAGGTCCGCTTCCATCACCGCGTCGAGCGGCGCGGGTTTCATGCCGGCGGCGAGGGCCCGCGCCTGGGTGGCGGCGCTCCGGCCATTGAGCAGCGTGAGCACGGTGATCCCGTTCTCGACGAGGCACCTGGCGATGCCAGCGCCCATGTTTCCGGCTGCAACGATGGCGACGACCGGCTTCATTCCTACCTCCACGACTGCGTTCGGGTAAGTCTACCGGTTGGCCCGCACGCGAGGGGGCGAGGTTGCCTGCGTTGGAAGCGCAGGCCGCGGTGGCGCGGGGAAAGCACGCGGGGAAAGCAAAGGTGGCGAGCACGCCCTGCGTGCGCTGGCCAATGTGCGCCGGGCGGCTGCCCGGCCCGCACGAAAACAGCTTATTTCAGGGCGTCGAGGCCAGCCTGTGCGACTTGCGCGTCCTGCGGCGAGGTGAGCCCGCTCACCCCGACGGCGCCGACGACCTTGCCGTTCACGACGATCGGCAGGCCGCCTTCGAGCGAGGTGGCGCCCGGCATGTCGAGCAGCGCGTTACGGCCGCTCGCGATGGCGTCTTCGAACATCTTGGTCGGCCGGCGGAACATGGCCGCCGTGCGCGCCTTCTCGATGGCCACGGTGGCGCTGGCGGTCTGCGTGTCGTCCATCATCTCGTAGTACCTGAGGAGCCCGTGCGTATCGACGACGGCGATGACCACGCGCCAGTTGTTCTTGTTGGCTTCGACGACGGCGCCGGCCGCGATTTTCTTCGCCTGCTCGAGACCGACCGGTGGGCCATACGAGCCCGTGACGACGAGGTTGGACATGCACACAGCCTTGGGGAGTGGAAGGGCGCGGGATTATACGCACCGGCTTCGTCGCGCCACGGTGGCGCGTGGGGGTTTCGTTCGACAGGTGCTCGATAAAGAGTCTTTCCGGGGCGGCAATGGTGTGGCGTTGCGCGCGTTGCCTCCCGGCGGCTGAAGAGGCCCTCAATCGCCGGGCGGCTGAGAAAGACGGCTGAGAAGGCGGCTGAGAAGGGCAATTAGGTAGGGCAATTAGGTAGGGCAATTAGGTAGGGCAATTAGGTAGGGCAATTAGGTAGGGCAATTAGGTAGGGCGATTAGGTAGGGCGATTAGGTAGGAAGAAGGGCGACCTCGGGCCGCAGAGGTAGTGTCCTCTTAGCCGCCCGGCGATTGAGGGCCTCTTCATCAGTACACGTCCCGTCTATAGCGGCGCTCAGCCAACAGCCGATTAAGCGCCTCGCGCCCCAGGGCGCCGGCAAGCGCCTCATCCACAGCCGTAGCCATCCCCGCCGCGCTCCCGCACACGTATATCGTCGCCCCCTGCGCCACCCACTCCCGGATCTCTTTTTCGGAACGCTGAACGACATGTTGAACATAAACCCGCTCGTCCTGATCGCGCGAAAACGCCAGGTCCAGGCGAGTGAGCGCCCCGGAAGCGCGCCAGCGCTGAAGATCCTGTTCGTAAAACGAGTCATACACGGCATTGCGCTCGCCGAAGATGAGCCAGTTGCGCGCGCCGCGTACCCCCCTCGCGCGCCTTGAGGTGGCTGCGCAACCCCGCGAGCCCTGTGCCGTTGCCGATGAGAATGATCGGCCCCCCATCCTCCGGCGAATGAAAGTTACGGTTCGCACGAATGCGCAACGGCACTTCGCTGCCGATCTGTGCGTGCTCGGTGAGCCAGCCGCTTGCGACCCCAAGCGTCCCATCCGCCCTGCGCGATTGGCGCACGAGGATGTGAAGCGAGCCCTCCGACGGCATTGACGCGATCGAGTATTCGCGCGCATTCGTGCCCGGCGGCGTGAGCACCGCGATGTCGCCGGCGGACCAGTTCATCTTCGCGCCATCCATCGGCTTCAGCGCGATGTGAAAGCACGGATATCCGGCGCTGCCCGGGTTGAGCAATTTGCGGCCCGCGATCTGCCAGCGCTCGCTGCGCGGCGCGGCCCAAGCTGGCGCGTCCGTGCTACCGCCGAGCGTGCCGATGTGTCGCTGCCAGTGAAGCAGCGCCGCTTCGTCGGCGTTGTCGACTTCCACCAGGTCGAACATCGGCACGGCGCACTGGCGGCGCAGCCAGCCGTCGAGTGTTTTGCCGAAGCCGCAGAAGTTGCGATACGTGCGATCGCCGAGCGCGAGCACGCCATACGTGAGCCGCGACAGTGCGGGCGAGTGGCTCATCACCGAGTTCACGAAGGACAGGCCCGCGTCTGGCGGATCGCCCTCGCCGTAGGTGCTGACGACGAACAACGCGCGCTCGGTGCCGGACAGCTCTTCGACGCTGAGCTCGGCGAATGACCGCACGCGCGAAGGAATGTTCGCGGCCTGAAGGGCCTTGGCTGTCTGATTGGCAATCTGTTCCGCGTAACCCGTCTGGCTTGCGTACGCGACGAGAAACGGAGCGCTTTGGCTGCCCCGGGCAGCGCCTGCAAGCTGCGCGCGCTCCGCTTTGCGCCGATGCGCGCGCAGTATCGCAACCGTGAACACGATGTAGGTTGCGATGACGACGGCGGCGAGTAGGAAGCGCATGGCGGTTTCAGTTCAGGTACGAGGCGAAGCGCGGTGTCATCTTCTCGACGAGCGTGTCGCCGGACTTCGAGACGAACAGCGCGGCTATGTCGCGTTGAGCGGCGTAATCAAATCCTTCGTCGGGCCCGAGCACCGTGAGCGCGGTGGCGAGCGCATCCGCGTGCATGCAGATCGGATCGATCACCGTCACAGACACAAGCGCGTGGGACACCGGCTCACCCGTGCGCGGATCGATTCGATGCGAATAGCGTCTGCCGTTGTAGTCGAAGAAGTAGCGAAAGTTGCCGGACGTCGCGATGCCCGCGTTTGGCAGTGACACGACGTGGTCGATGCCGTTTGCCGACGCGGGAACGGTGGCATCCGCCGGCGGCGGCCGCTCGATCGCCACGTGCCAGGCGCCACCCTCCGGCGATTCGCCGCGTCCACGGATTTCGCTGCCGACGTCGACGAGGTAGCTGCGGATGCCGAGGCTGTCGAGATACTCGGCGACTTCATCCGCGCCCCCGCCCGTGCTGCATGGAAGACAGGTCGATCTGCATGCCCGCGGGCTTGCGAACCCGAAGGCCATTGGCCTCGAGCGTAACCTTCTCGAATCCGACCCGCGAGCGCGCGGCGCTGAGCGCTTCGGGTGATGGCGGGTCGTAGCGGCGGCCCGCTTTTCCGAATCCCCACGCGTCGACGAGGGGCGCGACGGTTGGGTCGAACGCACCGCCTGTATCGGCGGCGAGCGTGAACGCGTAGCTGAGAGGCTCGAACAACTCGTCGGAAACGGGCTGCCAGTCGCTGCGCGCGGAGGCATTGAGGGCACTCATCTCCGACGTTTCATCCCACCGGCTGATGCTGTGAAAGACGCCTTCAATGCGCGCCTGAATGCCGCGCTGAATGTCGGCGAGGTTGCCGGGCGCCGGAGCGCCCAGCTTCACAGTCCACGTAGAGCCGAGACCTTCACCGTGCAGTACCGTCGGCCGCGGCGTGGTCGCACAGGCGCCGACGATCATGAGCAACCCGCATCCCGCGAGGCGCGCGAGCAGGTTCCTCACGCCGCGAATCGCTCCCTCATCACGGCGGCAACACTTCGAATGTCGCGATGTAGCTCGCGCGCCGGCTCTTGGCTTGCTTCACGCTCGTCTTGTCATCCTGAACGTCGGCATTCAGCCAGTACAGGCCGGGATCGCTCCAGGTCATCGTGATCTGGCCGTTCTTGTCGGTCGTGTACTTGGTTTCGTTCTGCTTGTCGCGCCAGCGCGTGCCGCCCGGCACGACATCGACTTCGACGTTCGCCGCCGGCTTGCCGTCGAGGAAGAACTTGAAGCTGATCGGCTCGCCCGCCACGAGATCGTTCGGATGCGTCACCGGCACGAGCTCGAGACCGACCCCAGTGGGCTTCAGCACGGCATCGCTCGGCTTGCCGGCGGTAACGAACGTTTCGTTCCGCTGTTGCTGCTGCGAGATCTGAACATTCTTGGCATCGGCCGGGATTTCGCCGAGCTGCTCGGGCGTGCCGCGCCAGCGACGTCGCTCACCGGCGGCCGTCTCGTACTGCGCGTTGAGCGAGTTGTTGACGAGCGCGACCTTGTACGTGCCCGGCTTCTGTAGCTGAACGTCGAACGTGCTGCGGAACTTGCCCGTGTTCGCGTTCGCAATCTCCACCGGCGCGCCGTCGGGCCCCAGCACCTGCAGGTTGTCGAGCCGCAGCGGCTGGTGATTGAAGTAGAAGAGATCGTTCGAGACCGCGCCGTCGAATGTCACCCAGCCCGGGCGCGAGAGCACCGTTTCGGATGGCACGATGAACGGCCGGTGCGCTTCGGCCGCGAAGGGCAAGGCTGCCGCCAACGCCAGGGCGATGCAGGCAACGGCCGGGGCGACGCGCTTTTGTGTGCGGTTCATGCTGGCTTTCCTCGTGAAGGCTTCGTTCTGTAGTCGAGTTTTCAGACGGTTTTTTTCAGGCGATTCTTCAGGGCGACACATTCAAGGCGATCGTGCCGAGTTCGCCGGTGCCCTTGCCGGTGAGGCTCTGCGGGCTCTTCGCAGGCCACTCGAACGGCACGCGCACGACCTCGCGGCCGCCGCTTTCACGGGCGGCTTCCACGACGAGGCGATACTTGCCGGGAGCAAGCGAGGCGAGCGGTGCCTTGTCGCCCGAAAATTTCAGCTGCTGGATGCCGGCGGCCTTGGTCGGGCCGGTGACGCCATCGATCGGGAACGTCTGTTCGCGGCCGCTCTTGCGCCACCACGTGCGCAGCTCGTTCAGCCACTTCGTGCCGCCTTCACCACCACCAGCGCCACCGGGGCCACCGCCGCGTTTGTCCTGGTACCACACCGTGAGGTTCGTGACGAAGCTCTGGTCCTCGCGCTCGATCCACATCGCAAGATAAGGGCGGTGATATTCGGCGACTTCGAGCTTGGGCAGCTCGACCGCCACATTCATTTCTGAAGCGGACGCAACTGCCGCCGCAAGGGCGACTCCGGCGGCGAGGACGATGGACGCGAAGCGGGCGGATCTCGGCGAACGCATGAATCGGAAACCTCTTCAGTGAACGAACAGAATGATGACGACGACTGGAACCACGACACCGAGCGCAACGTAGGGCCACGTGCCCGGCCGGCGACTCGAATGCATCTTGAGCAGGAACAGGCCGGTGCCCGCGAACAGCACGCAAGCCACGGCGAACAGGTCGATGAACCAACCCCACATCGGGCCGGCGTTGCGACCCTTGTGCAGGTCGTTGAGGAACGAGATCGCTCCGCGATCCGTTCGCTCGTAGTGAATCTCGCCGCTGTCGCGCGCAATGCTGAGCCACGCATCGCCGCCGGGGCGCGGCATCGAGACGTAGACCTCGTCTTCCGACCATTCGGCGGTGCGGCCCGCGGTTCCGAGATCCATCTGATCGTTGATCCACTCGCTCACGAGCGCAGGCAGTGGCGCTTTATCCGCTTCGGACTCTTTCTTCAAGCGCGCGAGCAGCGGCGCGGGCAACTTTGCTTCGCGCGTGGTGACGCTCGGCTTCGCGGGAATCTGCGAAGCGTGGTTGAGCGTGATTCCTGTGAGGCTGAATAGCAGCATCGAGATGAGGCAGATGGCCGCGCTCACCCAATGCCATTGATGAAGGTGTTTCAGCCAGAAGGCGCGGCGCTTCTGATCCGCGACCGCGCTCATGCGCCGGCGTCGCTCGGCGCAGTGCGCGCCCGCCCGAGCTCAATGCCATGGGTCATGAGAGAACGCTGTCTTTCGAATATCCGGTTCGGAAGCCTGGCGCGAGTGAAGCGCGGCCATCCGATGGATGCGGAGGTTATTGCGAACCATTCGTATTTGCAAGTATGATTTGCGAAGAACAGCCAAGGTCTCTCGCTTAGTGGTGGGCCCCAGCCAGTTTCTGTCCGATCCGCATCTGCCCATGTGACGAAGCGCAGGCGCGGTGGGGACACCTGTACCCCCTCTACTTTGCTGGAATTGCCATGGACTACATCAAAAATCGAAAGCACGCCCCCCGGTCTCTCCAAACGCATTCCGCTCTCGCGGCGGCGACACTGATCACGGGCCTGACGCTCGCGTTCCCGAGTGCCGCGCAGAATGCCGGCGAGGGCAAGTCGCCGGCACAGTCCAAGACCCTGGACAAAATCAGTGTCGAGGACGGCGAGGCCGAGTCGTACAAAGTGGAGCAGGTGTCCTCCTCGAAATTCACGCAGCCTCTGCTGGACACGCCGCAGACGGTGCAGATCATCAGCTCGACCCTGTTCAATGAGCAGGGCGCAACGAGCCTGACCGAGGCCCTCCGCAACACGCCGGGTGTGGGCACGTTCTACGTCGGTGAGAACGGCACCACCTCGACCGGCGATACGCTGTACATGCGCGGCTTCGATACCTCGAGCAGCATCTTCGTCGACGGCGTGCGCGATCTCGGCTCGATCTCGCGCGACGTGTTCAACGTCGAGCAGATCGAAGTGGAGAAGGGCCCGGCCGGCACGGACAACGGCCGCTCCGCGCCCACCGGCGCGATCAATCTCGTCACCAAGCGTGCCATCGCGCAGGACCTGACGACGGCCGCCCTCTCGGGTGGTTTCGATGGGCAGAAGCGCGTCACGGCCGACTGGAACAAGGGCTTCGGCGGCGACCTCGGCGGCGCGGTCCGCATGAACGGCCTGTGGCAGGACAGTGATGTCGTGGGTCGCGACCACGTGACCAACAAGCGCTGGGGCATCGCGCCCTCGGTGGCGTTGGGTCTCGGGTCCTCGACCCGCTACTACCTCAACCTGCTGTACGTGAAGCAGGACAACATTCCGGACGGCGGTGTCTCGACCATCGGACTGCCCGGTTACACGAGCCCGGATACGACACGCCCCTTCATAGCGAACGCTCCGACGGTGGATCCGAACAATTTCTATGGCACTCGTTTCGACCATGACGACGTGAAGGCGCAGATGGCCACGTTCGTCATCGAGCACGATTTCTCCGACACGCTGAAGCTGACCAACACGGCGCGCTGGGGCAAGAACGAGCAGGACTATCTCCTCACGTCGTACATGGCCAGCACCGCGAATCTGATCACGCCGAATCCGGCGGATCCGTCCACCTGGACCGTGGCTCGCAGCAACCCGACCTTCAAGAACCAGGAAAACAAGATCGCGACGGATCAGCTGAACCTGCGTGTGGATTTCGCCACGGGCGCCGTCCAGCACAATCTCAGCACCGGCGTCGAGTTCGCGCAGGAAAAACTGGATGCGCGCGGAATCGCGGTCACGAACGCCAGCCGTTGGCCCGCCGCCAATCTGTACGACCCGAACTGGGACGTCACCGGTCTGACGTATGCGTTCAACGGAGCGGATCGTCACGGCAAGACGACGACGACCTCGGGATACGCGTTCGACACGCTGAAGTTCGGCCCGAAGTTCCTCGTCACCGGCGGCGTGCGCGTCGACGACTACAAGACCGAGTACGACGCACGTGCCGTTTGCAGCGCCACCGGTACTCCGGCTTGCGGAACCAACCCCGCCGGCACGGTGCTGCCGTCGGTCGACCTCGAGAAATCGGACAACCTCTTCAACTGGAAGCTGGGTGGTGTCTACAAGGTGATCGAGGATCTCAGCCTCTACGTGAATTACGCGGTTTCACAGCAGCCGCCCGGCGGCAGCACGTTCGAGCTGAGCACGGCGGTCAACAATGCCAACAACCCGAAGTTCGACCCACAGAAGGCGAAGACGAAGGAAATCGGCGCGAAGTGGAGCGCGCTCGAGCAGAAACTGCTGGTGACCGCGGCGGTGTTCGACACCGACGTGACCAACGAGATCGCGCAGGGTGACGACGGGCTGTACTACCAGATCGGCGAGAAGAGCGTGAAGGGCGTCGAGGTGTCTGTTGTCGGGAACATCACCGATACGTGGGCCATTTCCAGCGGCTACACGAAGCTGCACACGAAGGTGGAAGCGGGCGCCTTGCTCGCGCAGGATCGTTCGACCGTCCTGACCTATACGCCCGACCAGGCGTTCACGCTCTGGAGCACGTATCGCCTCCCGTTCAACCTCTCGATTGGTGGCGGCCTGCGCTACTCGGGTGAAATGCATCGTGGCACGGATGGCGCGGTCGGCACGCCGGCGTTCACGAATTCGTACACCGTGTGGGATGCTGTCGCGACCTACCCGGTGAGCACGAACCTCACCGTGCGCCTGAACGCTTACAACCTGACCGACAAGGAATATGTCTCGGCCATCAACAAGAGCGGCTACCGCTATACTCCGGGCGTCCCTCGCACGGTTCTGTTGAGCGCCGATCTGCGGTTCTAAACTTCGCAAATGCTGCTACATATCCCCAAGGTCCTCACGCCGGAAGAACTGACGGAAGTGCGTGAGGCCTTGGGGAGTGCCGAGTGGACCGACGGAAGGCAGACCGTCGGTGCGCAGGGCGCGCAGGTGAAGCGGAATGAGCAGCTTCCGGAAGCTTCGCCGGTGCGCCACGCACAGGGTGCGAAGGTTCTTGCCGCGCTTGCGCGCAATTCACTCTATTTTTCGGCCTGTCTGCCGTTGCGGACGTTGCCGCCGCGGTTCAACCGTTATCGGGGCGGCGGCCAGTACGGATTCCATGTGGATGGCTCGGTGATGGTCGTGGACGATGCCGAGGCCAAACGGCATATCCGGTCGGATATTTCTTGCACGCTGTTTCTCTGCGAGCCCGAGGAATACGACGGCGGAGATCTGGTTGTCAGCGACACGTATGGCGAGCATGAAATAAAGCTGCCGGCCGGGGATGCGATCGTTTATCCCTCCAGCAGTTTGCACAAGGTGACGCCTGTGACGCGCGGGACGCGGCTTGCGTCATTTTTTTGGGTTCAAAGTATGGTTCGCGATGATGGGCAGCGGCGGATGCTGTTCGATTTGGATACGTCTATCGAAACGCTTCGGCGTACGAACGCGAATGCCGACGCTGTTTTGCAGCTCACGAACGTTTATCACAACCTGTTGAGGCGGTGGGCTGAAGTCTGACGAGAAGCCCTCAATCGCCGGGCGGCTAAGAGCGGGCCTCGCTCTTACCTCTTGGCCGCCCGGCGATTGAGGGCTTCTTCAATTGAGGGCCTGTTCGGTCATCGCGATCGCTCAGCGAACCGACTCACGCGCCGCCGATGGCGCGCCAAGCGTTTGAACCGCAATCGCCACCGCGGCCGCGCGATTCTCCACTCCCAGTTTCACGTACACGCGCTCGAGGTGCTTGTTCACCGTGCGCGGGCTCATGCCGAGAATCTCAGCGATATCGCGATTGGTTTTGCCGCCGGCGAGCCAGTTGAGCACCTCGGCCTCGCGGCCGGTGAGCTGGCAGGTCTCCGCGAGACGGCGCGTCGAGGTGTCTGTGCGTTGCTCGTCCAGGAGGAGCAGGCACTCACCGCCGGCGACTTCGCCGGCGTAGTGAATGTTCAGGCGCGCGCCGTTGCGTGACAGGCAAAGGTGCGAGCCGGCTTCGTTCTGAGCGAAGCGGCCGGCGAGTGCGCTATTGATCCAGGTACGCAGGCGCTCTTTCAGGGCGGAGCCGCCCTCGGCGCAGTATTCCTCGAGCCACTGGCGCGCGCGCGGGGATTGCCACGTGAAGTTGCCGCGTCGGTCGAGGGTCGCGCTCGCTTTTCCGCAAGCATCGATCGAGCGTTGGGCCTTGTGCAGCAGGCGGTTGCGATTTACGTGCGCGGAGATGCGCGCGAGCACTTCCTGCTGGCGCACGGGCTTCGTCACGTAGTCGATGGCGCCTTCGCCAAAGCCGCGCACGACGTGCTCGGCGTCGACGAGCGCGGTCATGAAGATCACAGGGATGTCGCGCGTCGCCGGGTCGCCTTTGATCGCGCGGCAGGTTTGAAAGCCGTCCATGCCCGGCATGACGGCGTCGAGCAGGATCACGTCGGGGGTAACGAGCCGCAGCCGCTCGAGCGCCGTCGGGCCGTCGATGGCGACCAGCACCTGATAGCCCGCCTCGTCGAGCGCGTCGGAGAGATAGGCGAGATTGGCGGGCGTGTCGTCGACGATGAGTACGACGTCGCGGGGTACGGCGTCACGGGCCAGGACGTCGTGTGAGTCAGGCGCCATCATGGTTCATGCTCTCTTCAATGAGGGTGACGATTTCAGCGGTGCGGAACTGTTTTGCGAGCTCGTTGAGTCGCAAGGCATACGGGCGGTACACCGGATCGAGCGCGCCGATGCGCTCGATTTCTTCGGTGACGCCCTTCATGTAGCCGATGCGCGCGTGTTGGCGCATTGCCATCAGGTGAATCGCGGGTGGCAGCGTGGCGTAATCCGCACTCTCCACGTTTGCGGCGACGGCTTCGCTCGCGTGCACCCATTGCATCGAAAGATGCAGCTGCAGCTGGCCGAGCAGCTCCGAGAGATGCACGGGCTTCTGAACGAAGCCGTTGCAGCCGGCTTCCGCCGTCGCCTCGCGATCGCGCTCGAACACGTTGGCGGAGATCGCGATGATCGGATTCGACCAGCCCCGCCCGCGTAGCGTGTGCGCGAGCTCGATGCCGCTCATGCCGGGCATGAGGAGGTCGATGAGCAACGCGTCCGGCTTGAACGCGTCGATGCGCCGGAGGCATTCCGCCGCGTCGAACGCTTCTTCGATGAGGAAGCCGAGCGGCAGGAGCATGTCCCGAACGACGGCGCGATGATCGGCCTGGTCATCCACCAGCATCAGCCGGCATCGTGGCCCGCGATAGCCCACGACTTCGCGAAGGGGCGTCACATCGTGCAGGCTCGCGACCGGCGGCAGCGAGACCCGGAGGGTGAATATGCTGCCGACGCCTTCCGCGCTTTCCACGGTGAGCTCGCCGCCCATCTGTTCGGCGATCATGCGGCTGATGGTCAGGCCGAGGCCGGTGCTGTCGTTCGAATGAGGCGTGTTCCGTGCGCGCTGGAAGGGCTGGAAGATTCTCTCGAGATCCTGCGCGGAGATGCCGGGGCCGGTGTCAGCGACGTCGATGCGCGCAATTTCGCCGGTGTGCCGGATGATCACCGCCACTTCGCCGCGCATCGTCAGCTTCACCGCGTTGCCGATGAGGTTGATCAGCACCTGTCGCACGCGCTTCTGATCCATCCGCACGACACGCGGCAGGCGATCGTGAATCTGCACGCGAAACGCGATGCCCTTGCGTTCCGCCGAAGCGCGGAACATGTTGACGACCTGCGTGAGGAACTCGGGCAGATCCGTCGCCACCGGCTGCAGCCGGAAGCGGCCCGCTTCAATGCGCGCTATGTCGAGAATCTCGTCGATGAGCGTCAGCAGGTGCTCGCCGCCCTGGCGGATCGTCTCGACAGCGTCGCGCCGGTGCGGTGGTATCGCCGAGTCGTTCTGGAGAATCTGCGCGTAGCCGATGATGCTGTTCAGGGGCGTGCGCAGCTCGTGGCTCATATCCCCGAGGAAGCGGCCCTTCGCCTGATTCGCGTGCTCGGCGGCTTCCTTGGCCTTCTGCAGCTTCGCATCGGTCTCGCGGTGATCTTCGATTTCCTGCTGCAGAAGAAGCGTCTGGCGGGTGGATTCCTCTTCCGCCACGAGGCGGCTCTCGCGTGTGAGCACGAGCCACCACGAGGCGACGCCCGCCACGACGAGCAGCGTCGCCCAGGTTTTCGAGAACATCTGCGCTAGCGCGGCTCGCGCGGCGCTTTCTCCCTCGGGAAGGGCGAGCAACTGCTGGTAGTAGACGATCCATGCCAGCACGGTCACTACGCTGGATATCAGCGCGAAGGTGAGAAGGAAGCCGGTGAGGCGCATCCGCGCTCGCTGGCTCCATCGGCCCCACGGCAGCCAGCTCTTTTCGGCGGGGGCCTGCTCGTCCGCTGCCGTCGCCTCAGGCTTCTTGCACATGTCGCGACAGCGCGCGTCCAGCGTGCAACAGAGAGAGCAGATGGTGCCCGCGTACGCTGGGCAGTGGGCCATGTCTTCCTTCTCGAAGTCATTGCCGCAGATGCAGCAGGTGTCCGCGAGGTTTTCAGGCTCGGGACGCGGGCGGGCGATGTAGTACTTGCCCTTCGTCGCCCAGGCGATGGCTGGCGCAAGCGCGAACGCGGTGAAGAGCGCGATGAACGGCGAGAACGCCTGCGCCGTCGCGCCGAGCAGCCCGACGAACGCCACCATCGACAACACGGAAGCCGCAAGCGTCGCGCCTACGCCGACGGGATTGATGTTGTAGAGATAGGCGCGCCGGAACTCCACGAACGGCGGGCTGAGCCCCAAAGGCTTGTTGATCACGAGATCCGCAACGAGCGCGCCAACCCATGCGATGGCCACGCACGAGTACAGCCCGAGCACGCGCGTGAGCGCGCCGAACACGCCAAGCTCCATCAGCAGCACGGCGATCATCACGTTGAACACGAGCCACACGACGCGGCCCGGGTGGCTGTGAGTGAGGCGCGAGAAGAAATTCGACCAGGCGAGCGATCCCGCGTACGCGTTGGTTACGTTGATCTTCACCTGCGACAGGATCACGAACAGGGCGGTGGCGGCGAGTGCCCACTTCGGGTCGTAGAACACGTAGCTCCACGCCGTCAGGTACATCTGCGTCGGCTCTTCCGCCCGCTCGGCCGGAACGAGGTGCTGGAGGGCCAGGAACGCCAGAAACGCTCCCGCGAGCTGCTTCACGATGCCGGGGATGATCCAGCCCGGCCCGGCGGTCAGCATCGCCGTCCACCACTTCACCTTGTTCTGCGGCGTCTTCTCAGGAAGGAACCGCAGGAAATCCACCTGCTCGCCGATCTGCGCGATCAGCGAGAACGACACGGTGGCGGCCATCGCGAACAGCAGCGCGTCGAACCCGGCGCCGTCCGATTCGTAGCCGGCGAAGGACGTCCAGTCGCGCAGGAGCTGGGGCTCCTTCGCGAAGATGAACACAAAAGGCACGATCATCATCAGTGCCCAAGGTAGGGTGGTCCATACCTGGAAACGACTTATGAACGTGATCCCATACAAAACCATCGGCACGATGACTATCGAGCTCAGCAGATACCCGAGCCCGAGCGGCAATCCGAAGTACAGCTCGAACACCAGCGCCATGATCGCCGCCTCGAGGGCGAAGAAAATGAAGGTGAACGAGGCGTAGATGAGCGACGTGATCGTCGAGCCGATGTATCCGAAGCCCGCGCCCCGCGCGAGCAGGTCCATGTCGATGTTGTGGCGGGAGGCGTAGTAGCAGATGGGCAGCGCCGTCAGAAAGATGATGACGCCGACGGCGAGGATGGCCCATAGCGCGTTCGTGAAGCCGTACTTGATGGTGATGGCCCCACCAATGGCTTCGAGCGCGAGAAACGAGACAGAGCCGAACGCGGTGGCGGCAACGCGCCCGGCGGACCACTTGCGGAAACTGCGCGGCGCGAAGCGAAGCGCGTAGTCCTCGAGAGTCTCGTTGCCGACCCACGTGTTGTATTCGCGGCGAACGCGGATGATGCGCTGAGTCGCGGCCGCGCCGCGCGCGCGACCGCGCTTCAGCACGTGTTCGCGGCCAGACGCCTCGGGCGCCCGCTCGCTTTTGCTTGTCGCCGCTCCCAAACAACCCCCGCCGTCGACTTTGCCCACATCGACTTTGGAACGGACGAAGCAACAGCCATGCCATACGGCCGTATGTCTCGACGGCCGCGCACTTGAAGGCCTAACTGGCTGATTGGTCGCTCGCTACCGATTCGCCGATGCGCACCGCCGGCGCAAGTTCGTGCACTACAAGTGCAGCCCCGCGAAAACCGCACCGTTTTGCGCCGCCTGGTCCGCGGCTACGTCAATTGACGTATCGCGCGTTTCCCGGACCGAACCTCTAATCGCCGCCAACACGCCGATCACAACTCATGGCGGAAACGGGGAGGAAGGTTACATGTCGATCAAATTCAGCGGAGCACGTCGCTCGGTGAGTGCGGGCCTCGCGGCCCTCGCACTCGCCGCGCTGACTACGGGGGCGGCAAGCGCAGCCGCGCCACCCACCAAAACGATCAACACCACAGGTCTCAAGGTTACCGATAGCGAGGTCTACGTCGGCCAGCTCCATTCCGCGACGGGCACGATGGCCATCAGCGAAACGGGCTCCATCCAGGCCGAGCAACTCGCGATCGACCAGATCAATGCGACCGGCGGCATCCTCGGTCGCAAGATCAAGGTCATTCAGGAAGACGGCGCAAGCGACTGGCCGACCTTCGCCGAGAAGGCAAAGAAGCTGCTCGTGCAGGACAAAGTCGCGGCGGTCTTCGGCTGCTGGACCTCGGCCTCGCGCAAGGCGGTGCTGCCGGTATTCGAGAAAGAGAACGGCCTGCTGTACTACCCGACCTTCTACGAAGGTCTGGAACAGTCGAAGAACGTCTTCTACACCGGCCAGGAAGCCACTCAGCAGATCATCGCGGGCCTCGACTGGATCGCGAAGACCAAGGGCGCGAAGAGCTTCTACCTCGTGGGCTCGGATTACATCTGGCCGCGCACCTCGAACAAGATCGCGCGCAAGCACATCGAGAACGTGCTGCACGGAACGGTGGTGGGCGAGGAGTATTACCCGCTCGGCCACACGCAGTTCGGCTCGCTCATCAACAAGATCAAGCTGAAGAAGCCTGATGTCATCTACTCCATCGTCGTCGGCGGCTCGAACGTCGCGTGGTGGAAGCAGCTGAAGGCCGCGGGCCTGACCGCTGAGAAGCAGACCATCCTCACCATCTCGGTGACCGAAGACGAAGTGCTCGGCATCGGTGGCGAGAACATGGTCGGCCACTACTCCGCGATGAAGTACTTCGAAAGCATGGAGAACGACAACAACAAGAAGTTCGTTGCGGCGTTCAAAGCGAAGTACGGCCCGACGGCGGTGATCGGTGACGTGACGCAGGCTGCGTACGAAGGTCCGTGGCTCTGGAAGATGGCGGTCGAGAAGGCCGGCAGCTTCGATGTCGACAAGGTGGTCGCCGCTTCGCCGAACCTCGAGTTCACGGGCGCGCCGGAAGGGTACGTGAAGATTCATCCGAATCATCACCTGTGGAGCAAGTTGGTCATCGGCCAGTGGGGCGCGAACGGCCAGGCGAAGGTGCTCTACCAGTCGGGGCTGATCGAGCCCAACCCGTTCCCGAAGGGCTATCAATAAGTGCTCGGGTCAATCGTAGCTAAAGGTCGATAACCGGGAGCGGCAAAGATGGACGGCGTAGGCGTAGGCGAGTTCGGGTCGATCCTGCTGATGCAGGGGTTCAACGGTCTCAGTGTGTTCAGCGTGCTGGTGCTGATGGCGCTGGGGCTTGCGATCATCTTCGGGCAGATGGGCGTCATCAACATGGCGCACGGCGAGTTCCTGACGATCGGCGCGTACACGACGTACATGCTCTCGCAGCTGACGACGAATTACTTCCCGTCAGCGCAGCCTTACTACTTCTTCGTCGCAATCGTGGTGTCGTTCCTGCTAGGCGGGCTCGCCGGATATTTCGTCGAGCTCGTCCTCATACGGCATCTCTACAAACGGCCACTCGATTCCCTGCTGGCGACGTGGGGGTTGAGCCTGATCATGCAGCAGCTGTTCCGGTCGACGTTCGGCGCGAAGGAAGTGAGCGCCACGTTGCCGGACTGGCTGCTGGGTTCCTGGCAGCCGACCGGAACAATCGACATTCCGCTGAACGGCCTCTTCGTGATGGCGCTCACGATCCTGCTGACGTTCGGCGTGTGGCTCTTCATGTATCGCTCTCGCGCCGGCCTCCAAATGCGCGCGACCACTCAGAACCGCGTGATCGCGGGCGCTGTCGGCATCAACACCGCGCGCGTCGACCGCATGACTTTCGCGATTGGTTGCGGGATCGCGGGCGTAGCCGGCGCCGCCTTCACAACGATCGGCTCGACCGGGCCGACCAGCGGCTCGCTCTACATCGTCGATGCCTTCCTCACCGTCGTGTTCGGTGGCGCGCAAAGCCTGCTCGGCACGCTCGCCTCCGCATTCTCGATCGCACAGACGAACTCGACGCTCGAGTTCTTCCTCACCGGCTCCTCCGCCAAGGTGATCACGCTGCTGTCGATCATCATCATTCTCATGATCCGGCCGCAGGGCCTGTTCTCCGTGAAGGTGCGCAAATGACGGCTGTGAAGGACCTGCTGAAGAATCGTGAAGCGGTCGGGATGATCGTGCTGGCGGCCATCATCTTCGTGATCCTGCCGCTGGCACTCGACATCTTCCGGCTGAATCTCGTCGGCAAGTATCTGACTTACGCCTTCGTCGCCGTCGGTCTCGTGCTGTGCTGGGGCTATGGCGGCGTGCTGAGCCTGGGGCAGGGTGTGTTCTTCGGGCTCGGCGGGTATTGCATGGCCATGTTCCTGAAGCTGGAGGCTTCGGATCCGGTGAGCACGAAGATCCAGTCGACGCCGGGGATTCCGGACTTCATGGACTGGAATCAGCTCACGGCGCTGCCGGTGTTCTGGCAGCCGTTCCACAGCCTCACGTTCTCGCTGATCGCGATGATGGTCGTGCCCGGGCTGCTCGCATTCATCATCAGTGTCGCGATGTTCAAACGGCGTGTTGGCGGCGTGTACTTCGCCATCATCACCCAGGCGATCGCGGCGATTCTGACGATCCTCATCGTTGGCCAGCAGGGCTACACCGGTGGCGTGAACGGGATGACGGATCTCAAGACGCTGCACGGCTGGGACATCCGCACCGACAGCGCGAGGTACATTCTTTATTACGCCTGCGGCGCGTTGCTGTTCGCGATCGTCTTTGTCGGCCGGTTCGTGCTTCGGAGCAAGGCCGGCAAGCTGCTGCTCGCCATGCGGGACAAGGAGGAGCGCGTGCGTTTCTCCGGCTACGACGTCGCCAGTTTCAAGGTGTTTGTCTTCACCCTCGCCGCGGTGTTCTCGGCGATCGGGGGCGCGCTCTTCACGCTTCAGGTGGGATTCATGTCGCCGTCGTTCGTGGGCATCGTGCCGTCGATCGAGATGGTGATCTTCACCGCGGTGGGCGGGCGCGCATCGATTCTCGGCGCGATCTACGGATCGCTCATCGTCAACTATGCGAAGACGTTTTTCTCCGAGAGCTTCCCGCAGCTGTGGTTGCTGTTCATGGGCGGCCTGTTCGTCGCGGTTGTGATGTTTTTTCCGAACGGACTCGCCGGGATACTCGAGCAGCATGGTTCGAAGCTTGCGCAATTGTGGCCGGGGCGCGGGCGTGACGCCGCGTCAGGCGCGGCGCCGGCCACGAGCCCCGGAATGCCGGCGCACGCCGGCAACGCCGCGGGCGAGGTCGGCCAGCTCTCGTCATCCGCGCGTGGCGCGCCTTCCGACGCCGTCACGCCTTCGACGGTGGCCGCGTCATCCGCCGGCGCGCCGGCCCGCACTGGCGCCGCGGCGACCGTTCGAGCGGAGGCCGGCATATGACGCTCAATCCTTCACTCCAGAGCACCAATCCCGTCGTGCTGTCGGTCGTCGACCTTACGGTCTCGTTCGACGGCTTCAAGGCGGTGGACACGCTGAACCTTGCGATCGACCGCAACGAGCTGCGCGTGATCATCGGCCCCAACGGCGCCGGCAAGACCACGCTGCTCGATCTCATCTGCGGCCGCACCAAGGCGACGGGCGGAACGATCAAGTTCAAGGACAGGGAACTGACGCGCATGCCGGAGCACAAGATCGTGCAGGTCGGCGTGGGCCGCAAGTTCCAGACGCCTTCCATTTACGAAAACCTGACGGTGTTCGAGAACCTCGAGGTCTCGTTCCCCGCGGGCCGTAGCGTATTCGGCGCGCTCGCCTTCAAGCGGACGCAGGAGGTCACCGATCGGGTCAATCGGGTGGCCGGGGAGATCCTGCTGGGAGACCGCTTGAATGAGCGCGCCGAGTTTCTGAGTCACGGCCAGAAGCAGTGGCTCGAAATCGGAATGCTGCTCATGCAGGAGCCGGAGCTCCTGATGCTGGATGAGCCCGTCGCTGGCATGAGCGTCCCCGAGCGCAAGCAGACGGCGGAGCTCCTGAAAAAAATCTGCCTGAACCGCTCGGTGATCGTGATCGAGCACGACATGGAGTTCGTGAAGAGCATCGCCCACCGGGTGACGGTGATGCACCAGGGCAAGGTGCTCGCCGAAGGGCCGATGGAGCAGGTGCAGGCCGACCCGCGAGTCATCGAAGTCTACCTGGGCCATTGATTCGGCCATCCGATCGCAAAGGCGCGCCAATGCTTCAAGTCGACAACCTGTACGTCAGCTACGGCCAGAGCGAAGTGCTCCACGGCCTCGGTTTCACCGCCCGCCAGGGCGAGATCCTCGCGGTGATGGGGCGCAACGGCATGGGCAAGAGCACGCTGTTCAAATCGCTCATCGGCATCCTGCCGAGCAAGCGCGGCTCGGTGAAGCTGAATGACACCGAGCTCGCGGCGATGCCGAGCCACGGCCGCGTGCACAGCGGCCTTGCGTACGTGCCGCAGGGGAGAATGATCTTCCCGACGCTCACGGTGCTGGACAACATCAAGACCGGGCTCAAGAGCGCCGCGGAGACCATCCCGGAAGAGATATTCGCGCTGTTCCCGGTGCTGTTCGACATGAAGAGCCGCAAGGGCGGCAACCTGTCGGGCGGCCAGCAACAGCAACTCGCGATCGCGCGCGCGCTCGCGAGCAACCCGTCCGTGCTGCTGCTCGACGAGCCGACCGAAGGCATCCAGCCCTCGATCATCAAGGACCTCGCTCGCGCGCTCAAAGAGATTCGCAAGATGCGCAATCTCACCATCGTCGTTTCGGAGCAGGTGCTGAGCTTTGCGCTCGACGTCGCCGACCGCCTGCTCGTCATCGAGAAAGGCAACTTCGTCGAGGAAGTCGCTCGCAGCGACGCGGACTCCGCGCGGCTCAGCGCCTATCTCTCCGTCTGAACCAATCCATCAGGAGCCCACCGTGCCCAAGACACTCATCAAGGTCGACCTCAACGAATCTCCGTACGAGAACCCGCAGATCCACAACCGCTGGCACCCGGATATTCCGATGGTGTCGTGGGTGAAGCCGGGCGACGATTTCCTCATCGAGACGTACGACTGGACGGGCGGCTTCATCAAGAACAACGATTCCGCGGACGACGTGCGCGATATCGATCTCAGCATCGTGCACTTCCTTTCGGGGCCAGTGGGTGTCGAGGGCGCGGAGCCGGGCGACCTGCTCGTCGTGGACCTGCTCGATGTCGGCGCGAAGCCCGACAGCCTGTGGGGCTTCAATGGATTCTTCTCGAAGAAGAACGGCGGCGGCTTTCTCACCGATCACTTCCCGCTGGCGCAGAAGTCGATCTGGGACATCAAGGGAATGTTCACGCAGTCGCGCCACATTCCGGGCGTGAGTTTCGCCGGGCTGATTCATCCGGGTCTCATCGGCTGTCTGCCCGATCCGAAGCTGCTGGCGACCTGGAACACGCGCGAAGTGGATTTCATCAAGACGGACCCCACTCGTGTGCCGCCGCTCGCCAACGCGCCGTTTGGCGCGACGGCTCACATGGGCCAGCTCACCGGCGCCGCGAAAGCGAAGGCCGCCGCGGAAGGCGCGCGCACCGTGCCGCCGCGCGAGCATGGCGGCAACTGCGACATCAAGGATCTGTCACGTGGCTCGAAGATTTTCTTCCCCGTCTACGTGAAGGGCGCGGGCCTCTCGATGGGCGACCTGCATTTCAGCCAGGGCGACGGCGAGATCACGTTCTGCGGCGCCATCGAGATGGCGGGCTGGCTGCATCTGAAGGTGGACGTGATCAAGGGCGGCATGGCGATGTACGGCATCAAGAACCCGATCTTCAAGCCAAGCCCGATCACGCCGAAGTACGACGATTACCTGATTTTCGAGGGCATCTCGGTCGACGAGGCTGGCAAGCAGCATTACCTGGATGTGCACATCGCCTATCGCCAGGCGTGCCTCAATGCCATCGAGTACCTGACTAAGTTCGGTTACTCGCGCGCGCAGGCGTACTCGATTCTTGGCACGGCGCCGGTACAAGGGCACATCAGCGGTGTTGTCGATATCCCGAACGCGTGCGCCACGTTGTGGCTGCCGGCGGATATTTTTGAGTTCGACATCATGCCGAATGCGGCCGGGCCGGTGAAGCACATCAAGGGCGGAGTGGATCTGCCGCTGTCGCAGGACAGGTAGGACGACGAAGAGGCCCTCAATCGCCGGGCGGCTGAGAGGAGAAAGAGGAGAGCTCCGCGCCCTCCCAGCCGCCTGGCGCTCGAGGGCTTCTTCAGAGGAGTTGGTAAATGCCTTTATATGAGTACGAGTGTTCGAAGCACGGCGCATTCGAGCGGATGCGCCCGTTGGCCGAGTCGGCGATGGCGCAGAAGTGCCCTGAGTGCGGGAAGGCCGCGCCCCGCGCGATCCTGAGCGCCGCACGTTTGGCGGCGATGGCGCCCACGCTTCGCGCCGCGCATGCCACCAACGAGCGCAGCGCTCACGAGCCGAAGAGCTCGAAGCAACATCGACACGGCCCCGGGTGCGGCTGTTCGCAATCCGCGCGAAAGGCGACGACGGCGCGCGCCGCCGACGGCAGCAAGATGTTCCCCGGGCGGCGGCCGTGGATGATCAGCCACTAGCGGCGCGGGCGTGATCGCGGACCGACGGCGACCGCGTTCGGCAGGCACACCAACGCGGGAGCCCCTCCAGGGTTTGTGCCCGCAAGCAGCTTCAGCAGGCAGGCGCGGGCGGCTAGCGAGTTAGCTGAGTCCGCGCCGCGCCGACTTCGGCCAGCACGGCGTCCTTGATCTCGCCGTCACCGCTCGTGTCGCCGTCGCGCCGGATCGAGGTCAGCACCTTCAGCTGCATGACCGCCGCGTCCACATACGCGGACGGGGCGCCGCGCACGAATGTCAGTGTCCCGGTCGGCAGTGAGCGAGACATCGAGATCACCACCCAATCGCACCCCTGTGCGGCGGATGCGCGTACTTGCCACTGCACGCCGGTGTGATCCGTGAATGAATCGATCGCGGTTGCCGGATCGAGCCCGTCCTCGCTCGTGCAGGGCGCCGGTGGTGCTTGCGTGAAACGCTGACCGATGCTCAACGTCGCAGCCTGCATCCGCGCGTCATCCATCATCCGTGACGAGGCCACCGCATCACGCGCGGTACAGCGCACGAGCGCTGCGCCAACGGCGTTCCACGGGGTGTCGCATCCTCGCTCGTAACGAGTGGCGCGAGCGGGGGTGGCAACAGCCTGCGACTCATCGACGCAATATTCCGGCCCAAGTGCCGTGCACAGACCCGCGCGCTGCGTATCCCTCAGCGGGGCATCGGTGCCGCCGAGCGAAAGTGAATACGGCAACATGTGTGCGTAGTACGTTCGTCGTACGTCGGCCATGTGCTTTTCGAATCGCGCATAGGGCGCGGGCAGTGGGATGCCGCCGATCAACGGCTGGTTCCGCTCCGAAGGCATCCCGAGGATGCGCATCGGGTCATGCAGGGCGACTTCTCCCCACTGCGTCGAGGCGTCCTCGATCGTTCGAATCGGCACCGCGTATCCCGACGCGTCGGCACTCTCGCTGCTGCGGTTGTTGATGAGCCCAACCACCTGACCCTGGCCGTCGAACAACGCCGCGCCGCTCGCGCCATGCCCCGGCGCGGGCCCGAACTCGATCCAGCCATCGCGTCCGAACGCCGCGATCGTCGTGCGGCCGCGATACTGCGTCCGCCCGAACGCGATTTCGCCGTCACGCTCGCGCCACGCCAGATAGAAGGCGTCGCCGATCTCATTGCTCGTGTTGTGCGGACGTGCTGGCAGCGCGGGCAGGCCCGCGACCTTGAACGTCACGAAGTCATCGCGCATCGAGTAGCGCACGACGCTCTCGACCTTGTATGTGCGCCCCGCGCGGTCGCGCACGAACGGCACTTCGAACCGGCCGCCCAGCACCGGCTCGAATACGTGCGCGGCGGTAGCCAGTTCTCCATCGCCGAAACAGAACGCGGAGCCCGCGACGCGAACGAGCGGAGCGGGCTCGAATGCGCGCGTGTCCGAGGTGCTCGGGGGTGATTGCGCCAGCACCTCGAAGGTGCAGTCGAGAATGGCCTGCTTCACGCGACCGTCGATTCTCGCGGTGTCGGCGAAGGCGGGATGGGCAAGGAGGCACGCGCCCGACAGCGCGGCGAGCGCCAGCATCCGCGAGCGCTCGAATGCGCGGAAAGAAGGTCGACTAGGGGTGGTTCGCATGAGACCTCCCTGCTCGGGCCCGATCGATGTTTCGTCGGGTAATTGGCCAATCCGTCGGCGGCCGGAAAGCTACTCAATCGTTGGGGTCTTGTCACTATTTTCGGTACAGAAGGCCGTGTCAGACATTGGAGTATTCGGGGCGCTGCGGGCCGGCTGCGGGCGGCGGTCTGGGCGGAAATGACACGTTCATTTCAGCCGGCCGTGCCCGATCCCGTGGTACTGCGAGTCTCAGTTCATCGGGGCGTGCTCGACGGGGCGAACTGCGCAACTTGCCCGTGCCGCACATCGCCCGCGGATCGAGACCCGCCGAGCCGCTTCATTTCCGGCCATTGGCCGGGGCTCCCGCCGTACACGGCGCGACGCCGGACGATTCCATCCGCGCCCCCGGGCGCGGTAGACCCGCCGTTTGCGGCGCTCGGCCATCAAGCTATGACTGGAAGTCATCAGTACCCATAGGGCGGCCGCCCGGCCACGCCGTGCCCGCCCAATGGCCGCTCTGTCTGGACAATTGCGACGGGCCGGGGTTAAGTCCGGTCCCTTCCCACGTCGTTTTCCGAATCGAACGGAGACATCCATGTCAGCTTCCGAGGGTTCTAATTTTTCCCGCCGTACGCTCATCAAATCGGGTGTCTATGCCACGGTGGGGTTTGCGGTGGCGCGTGCCGGCGTTGTCGGGGCCGCCGACAAGAGCCTGCCGCTCATCACGAAGACCGTTCCGTCGACGAAGGAGAAGCTGCCGGTCATCGGCATCGGCACGAACAACTTCGGGGTCACCGCCGCGGACGAGCTGGCGGCGCGTCGCGACGTGATCAAGATGCTGCCGGAGCTTGGCGGCGCGATCATCGACACCGCGCAGGCCTACGGCGCGTCCGAGCAGGTCATCGGCGATTCGATGGCCGCCATCGGCAACCGCTCGAAGCTCTTCATCGCCACCAAGACTCCGCTGGCCGGCAACGTCTCGGACGCGAAAGCGACGCTCGAGAAGTCCTTCGCCGCGCTCAAGACGGACAAGATCGACCTTCTGCAGATCCACAACGTGCACGGCATCGACGAGCTCCTGCCGCTGTACAAGGACTACAAGAAGGCCGGTCGCATCCGCTACATCGGCGTCACCACGTCGGTCGACTCGCAGTACGCGGAGCTGGTCGCGGCGATGAAGAAATACGACTTCGATTTCGTCCAGGTCGATTACTCGATGCAGGACCGCTCGGCGGAGAAGGATGTGTTCCCGGTTGCGCAGGACAAGGGCATGGGCGTGCTCGTGAACATGCCGCTCGGCGGTCGTCGCGGCAGCAACCTCATGCAGAAAGTCGCCGGCAAGGAGCTGCCGAAGTGGGCGGCCGACCTCGACGTGACAAGCTGGGCGCAGTTCTTCCTCAAGTACGACATCTCGCACCCGGTGGTGACCGCTGCCATTCCGGGTACGACAAAGGTCAGCCACCTCGAAGACAACCAGAAAGCGGGACGGGGACGCCTACCCGATGCGGCCACTCGCAAGAAGATGGAAGAGCTCTGGGAGAGCATCTCGACCTGAGAGCTTCTTTTCCTCAGCGGCTGCCGCTAGCGGCAGCCGCTTCCGAAGCTTCGCCGCACGCGAGCTTCGTTCCGTCGCGCTTGCGCGTACAATTCCCGCGCCTGCATTGCGTTTCCCCAATCTGACCGCCGTGTGCCGTTTTTGCGGCACGGCGCATGCATTCTCAATCACCCGATGTCTCGCAAGCCGCTTCTCGCGGTTCGCAAAGACCCAGTCTGTCTCGATTTAGAACATGAAGCGATCGGCTCGCCCGGTCCTGGTGCGGTTCACTGACAGCGTCGCGCGTGCTTATCCAAAAGGGGGATATCGCGCGCGTGGCATGTGCGGTTGAGTGACGCGCCTTGGGCTGGTCGCGCAGGGGAGAAGTCGATGTTCCAGAACGCCACCTTGCCGGTTTCCGAATCCAAGCGGATGCCCACGAACCCCGCGGCTCGGGCGAGTGTGCCGCCGGGCCTGGCTGGCATCGCAACCCGGGGCGGCCTGGCGCCATGGCAGATTCGCAGGGTCACCGAGTTCATCGAGGAGCATCTCTCCTCGACCATCCGGCTGCAGGATCTCGCGGGCATCGCGCGTCTCAGTCACAGCCATTTCTGCCGTGCGTTCAAGGAAAGCCTCGGCCATCCCGCGCACGCGTACGTGATGCGACGACGCGTGCAGCGCGCCCAAGGCCTCATGTTGACGACCACGGAATCCCTGAGCCAGATTGCCGCGCTCTGCGGCATGGCCGACCAGGCGCACTTCTGCAAGCTTTTCCGCCGGCTCGTGGGCGAGAGCCCTAATGCCTGGCGCCGCGCGCGCCTGGAGGCGACAACCACTCCCGGGTGACGTAAGCGCGCCGCCGGAGCGAAGACAGACAAACAATGGCACGTGGGTCCAAGAGGCCCGCGGCCTCACGACGCCAGTGTGTGGACTGGCGTCGTCGTTCCCAGGGGAGAAAAACATGCGTAGTTCGCAACACGCTGCGGTCGCCGCGCGCGCCGGTTCCGGTGCGGTGGTGGGTTCCGCGAGGTTCCGTGTCGCCCTGACTTTTCTTGCGGCCGGCTGCGTGGTGCTACTCAGCGCATGCGGCAAGGCGGGTGCTCCCGGGGATGGGGCCGCGGCAGCGCCGCCGGAAGTGAGTGTCGCACCGGCGCTCTCCCGGGAAGTCACGGACTTCGATGAGTTCACCGGGAGATTCGTGCCGGTCGAGCGCGTGGAGATCCGGCCGCGCGTGTCGGGCTACATCTCACAGGTCCATTTCCCCGAAGGCCGCGAAGTGAAGAAGGGCGATGTGCTCTTCGTGATCGACGCGCGCCCATATGAGGCCGAGCTGAAACGCGTGAAAGCGCAGCTTGCGCAGGCACGCACGCAGTTGAGTCTCGCGAACCTGGAGAAGGCGCGCGCGGAAAAGCTCGCGGCCTCGCGCGCGATCTCGAAGGAAGAGTTCGACTCCCGTGTCGCCTCCAGCGAGCAGGCGGGCGCCAACGTGAATGCCGCGGAAGCCGCCGTCGATGCGGCCCAGTTGAACGTGACGTTCACGCGCATCGAGGCGCCGATCAACGGCATCGTCAGCCGTGCCGAGGTCACGGCCGGCAATCTCGTCAACATCGGCCAGTCGCTGCTCACGACCATCGTCTCGATCGACCCGATCTACGTGGAGTTCGAGGGCGACGAGCAGGTGTACCTCAAGTACATCGAGATGGATCGGCGCGGCGAGCGCAAGAGCTCGCGCTACGCGCGCAACCCCGTATGGATCGGTCTTTCGGACGAAACCGGCTTTCCCCACGAAGGCGTCATGGCGTTCGTGAACAACGAGGTCGACGCCGCGACCGGCACGATTCGCGCCCGCGCGGAGCTCGACAACAAGGACCGACGCTTCACGCCCGGCCTGCTCGCGCGCGTGCGTCTCGTGGGCAGCGGCAAGTACGACGCGGTGCTTATCGTCGACAGTGCCGTCGGCACGGACCAGAACGTCAAGTACGTGTTCGTCGTGCCGCCGGACAACCACGTGCAGTACCGTGCGGTGAAGCTCGGCCCGCTGGTGGATGGAATGCGTGTCGTGCGTAGCGGCCTGAAGTCCGGCGAGACGATCGTCATCAGCGGTTTGCAGCGTGTGCGGCCTAACGCGCCGATCACGCCGCGTCTCGTTGCGATGGGCGGGCCGCCGGCGGCCACCGGGGAGCAGGCAGCCAACACGGCCAAGCCATGAAGCTCTCGCATTTCTTCATCGACCGCCCGATCTTCGCGACGGTGCTGTCGGCGTTCATCACCATTGGTGGCGCCATCGCCATCTTCCAGCTCCCGATCAGCGAGTATCCGGAGGTTGTGCCGCCGTCCGTGGTCGTGACCGCCAACTATCCCGGCGCGAATCCGAAAGTCATTGCCGAAAGCGTCGCCGCGCCGCTCGAGCAGGAAATCGTCGGTGTTGAGGACATGTTGTACATGTCCTCCCAGGCGACCATGGATGGCCGGCTCACGCTCACCGTGACGTTCGCCGTCGGCACGAACATCGACACCGCGCAGGTGCAGGTTCAGAACCGTGTCGCCCAGGCATTGCCGAGGCTGCCCGAGGAGGTTCGCGCGCTCGGCGTGGCGACGGTGAAGAGCTCGCCCAACCTCATGATGGTGGTGCATCTCACATCCCCCGACGCGCGCTATGACTCTCTTTACCTGCGCAACTACGCCACCCTGAATATTCGCGACGTGCTCGCACGCCTGCGCGGCATGGGCCAGGTGCGCGTGTTCGGCGCGGGCGACTATTCGATGCGTGTGTGGCTCGATCCGCAGAAGCTCGCCGCGCGCAATCTCACGGCTGGGGATGTCGTCAACGCCATTCGCGAGCAGAACGTCCAGGTCGCGGCCGGGCAGATCGGCGCGCCGCCAGCGCCGGATTCGTCGTTCCAGCTCGCTCTCAACGCGATGGGGCGACTGCAGGACGAGGAGCAGTTCGGCAACATCATCATCAAGACCGGCACCGAGGGTGAGCTCGTGCGACTCAAGGATGTCGCGCGCCTCGAGCTCGGCGCCTCCGAATACGCGCTGCGCAGCCTGCTCGACAACAAGGAAGCCGTCGCGATTCCGATCTACCAGGCGCCGGGCTCCAACGCACTCGAGCTTTCCTCGAAGGTGCGGGCGACGATGGAAGACCTGAAGAAGCGCTTTCCGGAGGGCGTGGACTACACCATCGTCTACGACCCGACGGTGTTCGTGCGCGAGTCCATCAACGCCGTCGTGCACACGATGCTCGAAGCCGTCGCGCTGGTGGTGCTGGTCGTCATTCTGTTCCTGCAGACCTGGCGTGCCTCGATCATTCCGCTGGTCGCGGTGCCGGTGTCGATCGTGGGCACGTTCGCGGTGCTGCTGGGGTTCGGATTCTCGATCAATACGCTCTCGCTCTTCGGCCTCGTGCTCGCCATAGGCATCGTCGTGGACGATGCCATCGTCGTCGTCGAGAACGTGGAGCGGCACATCGAGCGCGGCCTCTCGCCGCGTGAAGCCACTCATGTCGCAATGGATGAGGTGAGCCGGCCGATCATCGCGATCACGCTGGTGCTCTGCGCGGTGTTCGTGCCGGTGTCTTTCGTCAGCGGCCTCACGGGGCAGTTTTATCGCCAGTTCGCGCTGACGATCGCGATCTCCACGCTGATCTCCGCGTTCAACTCGCTCACGCTGTCACCGGCGCTCGCGGCCGCGCTTCTGAAACCTCACGGCGCCGAGCACGATGCGCTGACGCGCGGGATGGATCGCGTGCTCGGGGGCTTCTTCCGCCGTTTCAACAGCACGTTCACTTCCGCGGCCAACGGCTACGTGCGCGCCGCGGGCTGGACCATCCGGCGGAGCGCGATCGCCCTCGTGATCTACGTCGGTCTGATCGGCCTCACCTGGCTCGGCTTCAACGCCGTGCCGGGCGGATTCATTCCGGCGCAGGACAAGCAATTCGTGGTCGCGGTCGCGCAGCTGCCGCCGGCCTCGTCGATCGATCGCACCGATGCCGTCGTTCGGCAGATGGCGGATATCGGATTGCAACAGCCCGGAGTGGCGCACGCGGTGCAGTTCACGGGCCTTTCGGTGAACGGCTACGTGAACAGCTCGAGCGCGGCGATCGTGTTCTTCCCGCTCACCCCTTTCGAAGAGCGCAAGAGCAAGGACCTTTCAGGCCCCGCCATCACGCGCGCGCTCACCGCGAAGTTGCAGGCGGTGGATGGCGCGTTCGTCGCCGTGTATCCACCGCCGCCTGTATTCGGCCTCGGCACGCTGGGCGGCTTCAAGCTGCAGGTCGAGGATCGCGCGGATCAAGGCGCCGAAGCGCTCTACCGCGCGGTCCAGGACGTGCTCGATCGCGCCTATCGCGAGCCCTCGCTCGCCGGCGTGTTCACGAGCTACCAGATCAACGTGCCGCAGCTCGAGATCAATGTCGACCGCGTGAAAGCGAAACGGCAGGACATCCGGCTCTCCGATGTCTTCCAGACACTGCAGGTGTATCTGGGCTCGCTGTACGTGAACGACTTCAACCGTTTCGGCCGCACGTATCGCGTGGTTGCCCAGGCGGATGCGCAGTTCCGCTCCAAGGTCGAAGACATCATCCCGCTGAAGACGCGCAACGCCGCGGGCGACATGGTGCCGCTCGGCTCGGTGCTCACGGTGCAGGAAGCATTCGGGCCCGATGTCGTCCAGCGCTACAACGCGTACACGTCCGCCGACATCAACGGCGGGCCCGCGCCGGGGCACAGCTCCGGCCAGTCCCAGGCGGCGATGTCGAAGATTCTCAACGACACGTTGCCGAACGGCATGACCTTCGAGTGGACCGAGCTGGCGTATCAGCAGACCGTCTCAGGCAACACCGCGCTGCTGGTCTTTCCACTGTGCGTGCTATTCGTATTCCTGCTGCTTGCGGCTCAATACGAGAGTTTCAGCCTGCCGCTCGCGATCATCCTGATCGTGCCGCTCTCGCTGCTTGCGGCGCTGGCGGGCGTGTTGATCATTCATGGCGACAACAACGTGTTCACGCAGATCGGCTTTCTCGTGCTGGTGGGGCTCGCATGCAAGAATGCGATCCTCATCGTGGAGTTCGCCAAGCATAACGAGGATCACGGCATGGCCCCGGTGGAAGCCGCGCTCGAAGCGGCGCGACTGCGCCTGCGGCCGATCCTCATGACCTCGTTCGCGTTCATCATGGGCGTCGTGCCGCTCGTGATCGCGAGTGGCGCGGGTGCCGAAGTCCGGCGCGCCATGGGCGTGGCCGTGTTCTCGGGCATGCTGGGCGTCACGTTCTTCGGGTTGTTCCTTACGCCAGTGTTCTATGTGCTGATTCGTCGCTTGGTGACTCGCGGAGCGAAAGCTAGCGCCGCGCCACCCTTGATCCACCCACACCGCCCGCGCCTGCCGAGGGCGTGCACCATGCGTAAGCTTGCGTTCCTCGCGCCGCTCGCGCTCAGCGCTTGCGCGGTCGGTCCTGACTACGTGAAGCCCGAGACGAAGGTGGACGATCAGTTCGCCAACTTCGACGCGGCGGCCTTCACGCAGGACCAGACGGTCACGAAGTTCTGGTCGCTGTTCGGCGATGAGATGCTCGACGCGCTCGTCGTGGATGCGCTCGGCGCCAACCACGACCTGCGCATCGCGTTGTCGCGCTTCAACGAAGCGCGGGCGTCGCGTCGCGAGTCGAAGTTCAATCTGTTTCCCACGGTCACCGCGGGCGGCGGTTATACGAAGCAGCGCCTTTCGGAGGAGCAGGCGGCGCTGCTGCCGTCGCGTACCGAGACGTTCTATGACGCGGGTTTCGACGCCATCTGGGAGCTCGATCTCTTCGGCCGCGTCCGTCGCGGTGTCGAGGCGACGCGCGCAAGCGCCGAGAGCGCGGAAGCGAACCTGCGCGATGCGCAGGTCATCGTCGTTGCCGAAGTGGTGCGAACCTATCTGGAACTGCGCGGCCAGCAGGGCCGGCTGGCCGTGGCGCGCCGGAACGTCGAAAACCAGCGCGAGTCGCTCGACCTTGCCAACGTGCGGCTCGACGCCGGGCCCGCGGCACCGAGCTCGACACTTCGCGCGCGGAGGCGCAGATGAACATCACGCTCGCCAGCATCTCGCCGCTCGAAGCGGCGGGTCGCGAGCTCCATTCACCGCCTCGGGGTGCTCACTGGGCGCCAGCCTACGCAGCTGCGGGATCGCCTACTCACTGCGCGCGATCTGCCGCCGGTTCCGGCCGTCGCCGCGGTGGGCAACCCGACGGACCTGTTGCGTCGTCGGCCGGATGTCCGCGTCGCCGAGCGCAATCTCGCGGTGGCCACGGCTCGCATCGGCGTCGCGGTGGCGGACCTGTTTCCGGTCGTGTCGTTCACGGGGAGCGTAGGTTACGCCGCCGGCCATTCCGGCGACCTCGGCAATTCCGGCACGGATACGTATCTCATCGCGCCCGGCATCTCCTGGGCCGCGTTCGACCTCGGGCGGGTTCGCTCCCGCATCTCCGGCGCCCGCGCGCGGGCCGACGGCGCGCTCGCGAGCTACGAGAAGGCCGTGCTCGGCGCGCTGGAGGAGACCGAAACGGCGCTCGTCTTCCACGCGCGCGCCAAGGAACGGCTGACCTATATCACCGCGGCCGCCGATGCGAGCGCGTCCGCGTCGCGACTGGCCCGTGCCCGCTATGAGGGAGGCATTTCCGACTTCCTCCAGGTGCTGGAACGCCGAGCGCACTCAGCTGGAAGCGGAGGACGCGCTGGCACAGAGTCGCACGGATGTTGCCACTTCGCTGGTGGCTGTTTTCAAGGCGCTCGGTGGCGCATGGGTCGATGCGCCGCTGCCGGGCGCGCAATCCGTGCAATCCGGAAGAGGCACACCATGATTGAATCCAACCCCACCCCCGAAACACCGGAAGAGCTCGAAGAGCGCCTGAACGAGGGCCTCGACGAGACCTTCCCTGCGAGCGACCCCGTCGCCGTACATCGAGAAGACAGAGGAGATGACCCGATGCTGAATCCAAAACAAGTCAAGGCCGCTAAGACCCGGCGCAAGGCGCCGCTCGCGACGCCGACGCTGCTGCCCGCCGATGCCACGCGCGACATCGCTGGCGCGCTGAACGCGCTGCTCGCGGACACGTTCGCGCTCTACATCAAGACCAAGAATTTCCACTGGCATGTCTCGGGGCCGCACTTCCGCGACTTCCACATCCTGCTCGACGAGCAGGCGGACCAGATCTACGCCACGGCCGATCCGATCGCCGAGCGCGTGCGCAAGATCGGCGCGACGACGATCGTTCGATCAGCCAGATCGTGAAGTTGAAGCGGGTGCTCGACAACGAGGCGGACTACGTGAGCCCGCTCGACATGCTCGCCGAGCTTCGCGAGGACAACATCCAGCTCGCCTCACGCATGCGCGCGACTCACGCGCTCTGCAGTGAGCACCATGACATGGCGACGACCAGCATGCTGGAAGGCTGGATCGACGAAGCCGAGCGACGCACCTGGTTCCTGTTCGAAGCGGGGCGCCCGGCGGAAGTCACCAGCCTTACTTGATCGGGGCGACGTCAGTGGAACGGCCGGCCTTGTGCAGCCGGCTGTTCCAGTAGCCGTAGAAGCCGTAGATCGAGAAGCCGAGGATCGTCCAGATCAGCAACCGGATCCACGTCTCGTTCGAAAGGAAGACGCTCGTCGCGAGGCACAGGATCACGCCGAGCGTGCACGTCACGGGCGCGAAGGGCACGCGAAACGGCCGCGGGTGATCCGGGCGCGTGTATCGCAGAACCAGCACGCCCGCGCAGACCACGGCGAACGCGAGAAGAATGCCGATGGAGATGAGATCGGCAAGCGCATCCAGCGGAAAGAGCCCGGCGACGAGCGCTCCAAAGAGACCGCTGATCACTGTGGCCACATGTGGAGTCTTGTACCGGGGGTGACAGCGGCTCATGGCCGACGGCATCAGCCCATCGTCAGCCATGGCGAGCAGGATGCGCGGCTGGCCGAGCAGCGACATCAGAATCACTGACGTCATGCCGGTGATGATTCCGATCTTCACGAACGTACCCACCCACGCGAGCCCGGGATGCAGGTCGATCGCGAGCGCGACGGGCTCATCCACGTTGAGTTTCGCGTACGGCACCATGCCCGTGAGCACCGCGGCCATGGCGAGATACAGCACGCACGAGATGACCAGCGCACCGAGAATGCCGAGCGGCACATCGCGCTTCGGATTACGGGATTCCAGCGCTGTGGTCGATGCGGTGTCGAAGCCGATGTACGAGAACAGGATGAGCCCGGCCCCCGTCATGATGCCGCTCCACCCGTAGTGCCCCTTCTCGCCGGTGTTCGCCGGGATGTACGGATGCCAGTTGTTCGTGTCGACGTACTGCATGCCGACCAGCACGAACAGAATGATGACGCCAACCTTCAGGTACACCATGAATGAGTTGACGCCCGAGGATTTTTCACGCCGACGTAGCAGATCCAACTCATCGCGCCGACGATCAGAATCGCCGGAACGTTGATGATGGCGCCGGTGGCTTTTCCATGCGCATCGATCGGTGCGTTGATCAGCGCGCTGGGTAAATGTATTCCCCAGCCCGCCAGCAGATTGGCAACGTACGCGGACCAACTCACCGCGACGGCGGACGCGGAGAGCACGTATTCCAGCATCAGGTTCCAGCCGATGAACCACGCAACGCCCTCGCCAAGCGTTGCATACGCATAGCTGTAAGCGCTGCCCGAAGCGGGCACGAACGACGCGAACTCCGAATAGCACAGCGCGGTGAGCGCGCAGACAACCGCGGCGATGAGGAGCGAGATGGTGAGTGCCGGCCCAGCGTGCTTCGCCGCGACCTGACCGGTGAACACGAACACGCCCGTGCCAATGGTGGCGCCGAGACCGATCGCCGTGAGCGCCAGGGGGCCGAGCGCGCGTCGCAAGCGGCCCTCGCCGCCGACCGGCGCCTGGCGGACGGTCTGCACACCGAAAAACTGTCGCAGGAACGATCTCATGAAGCGCTGGACCTTGGAAGAGCGAATTTCCGCGCAGTGTACGCGGTTCAGCCCTGCCCAGCGCTGATGGCGAGGATCCCGAGATACTCGTGCAGGGCGGACTCGGTGGACCCGAGGTTGCCGCTCGTGGGCAGCCAGCCGCCGAAACCCGTCACGGGCCCGACGCGCTGATCCGTGGGCGCGGGGATCGGGTGAGCCTCCGTCCGCTCGAAGAGCAGCATCGCGCGCTTCATGTGATGAGCCGACGTAACGAGCAGGAACGGTGACCGCCCGAACAGCTTCGATAGGGTCCGCACCTCATCGGCGGTGTTCAGTGACTGATCGAGCACCACGATCGAGGCGGGATCGATGCCCATCTCCCGTGCGAAAATTTCGTAGCCGCGCGCTGAGGGTGCAAGCCCATAACCCGGCGGCACGCCGCCGGAGAGCACCAGGCGCACGTTGCCGTAGCGTTTCGCAAGGCGCACGCCCCTCCGCCACGCGCTCGAGGCCGTCTCCTGGGATCTCGGCCGTGATGGGAGCGCTATCGCGCGGTATGAACGTGGCGCCGAGGACTGCGATTCCCCGCAATTCCCTGCGGAAGGTGCGCATCATCCAGCGCGTGATAGGGCGACTCGAGCGGGGTCAGGAGTGCGCGCGATACCGGGGCCAGCGCGGAGAGGTACAGCAAGGCTACCGCGCCGATCGCGGTTGCGAGGGGCCGCGCGCCGATGACCGCGCCAGCGCAGCAGAAGCGCGACGATCAGCAGGAGCAGCGTGACTATCATCGGCGCGGCGAGCAGCCCGATGGTGTTTCTGAAGACGTACGGCATTTCCCATTCAAGCGCGACCGAAGGTCAGTACAGGTTACGCGGGAACAGCATGAAAACAGGTCCTGGGCGCGCTGCCAGGCGCTGCGCGCCGGCTGTCGCGTGAGCGGTTCGCCGTCCGCCGTCCATCGCAGGCGGCCGTGCTCGTTGAGCGTCACGTGCCACGCGTTCCGGGGCTGCATGTCCTGCTCCATGATGGCCGCGATCTGGGCGGCCAGCGCCTCACTGTCGACTACCACGCCCATCTCGCTGTTCAACTCTTCCGAGCGCGGGTCGAGGTTCATGGAACCGACGAAGACTCGTTTGCGATCCACCACCACCGCCTTTACATGCAGGCCCATGAATGCGGCGTGCACAGGCGGAGTGTCGGCGAGCGTCGGGCCGATTGCCGCGTCGGGGCGCACTTCGTATAGCTCGAGTCCGGTTTTCAGCAGCGGCTTGCGCCAGCCTTTGTAGTGGCTGTTGACGGCGGGCACATCCTGCGAGGCGAGTGAGTTCGTGAGTATCGTGACCTTCACACCGCGCGAGTGCAGCTCCTGGTACATCTTGATGTCGCTCTCGTCGGGATGACGTAGGCGTTGGTGATGAGCAGCTCGCTCTGCGCGCTCGCCATGAACTCGTGCATGGCCGCCGGCATGCGGTGGCGCACGGCGTTGGGCGAGGGAAGATCCGTGAGCACGCGGCTCCCGCCTGTGGGAGCGTTCTTGGCGAAGTCCGCGAGCTCGGCGGACCAGTCCTTGCGGTTCAGCGGAAAGCGTTCGAGCACCGGCTCGCCTTCGAGCGATTGCAGGATGGCGGGCTTTTCGGCGCGCAGGTCGCGCGCCGTCGCGTCGAGGTTCAGCGCGGTGACGGGCACCACCCAGTCGCTGTTCCAGAAGCGGTCGAAGACCGCCGAAGTCTGGCGCGCCACCGGTCCGAGGCCGAGCACGTCGAGGTCGCGGAAATTGAAGTCCTTGCCGAAGCCGAAGTATTCGTTGCCGATGTTGCGCCCGCCGAGGATGACCGCGCGGTTGTCGGCGATCAGCATCTTGTTGTGCATGCGCTGGTTCATGATTTCCATGCGCCGCAGGAAGTCGATGCCGCGGCCGGCCAGGGGAGCGCGAGTGGAACGCGTTGAAGAGCCGCAGCTCGATGTTCCGATGCGCGTTGAGCGTCGCCGTCTGCCAGTCCCGCACTTTGGGCGTGCGGTCGTCTTTCAGCAGCGTCGTGATGTCGTCGAGGATGATGCGCACTTTCACGCCGCGATCCGCCGCGTCGACGACGTGCTTCATCAGCAGCTGGCCGGTGTCGTCTTCCCACCAGAAGTAGTAGGCGAGGTCGAGGGTGTGCTGGGCCGAGTCCACCATCGCCAGGCGCCAGCGAAGGGCGTCCTCGTTCGAATCGAGCACGCGCCAGGCGGAGCCGTCGATACCGAGTTTCGGGTGAAGCGCGTTTTCGAGATCGGCGAGGGCGCCGCCGGGTTGGGGTGGCGGAGCGTGGCCCACCGGTCCGCGTGGCAGGTGGTCTGGCAGTGTGGCGCAGCCCGCGATCCCGAACACCAGAACGACCGCGAGAATCCAGCCGCGCAAGGGGGTCGAGTAGGCTTCGTGCGCTAGAGGTGTGCATGGGTAAGGACTAGCCCAAGCACACGGCGGTCCCGAAGAACGTAAAACGGCCCGCCAGCCGGTACGGACTGGCGGGCCGCGCTCTTCGGCCGGCTATCGCGGTGGGATGCCAGCCGGGAGGTGCGCTTCAGCCGCCGTTTGCGCTGCAGAGGGGGCGGTGGCGTCCCCGTGCTTGTCGGCGAGCGCGAATTTCACTCTGAACATCACCTGTGTGGACTGGTGCTGCGGATTGGTGAACCGTATGGTCTTTGCGTAGGTAGCCGCCGCCTCACCAAAGCCGTAGGACTCGTCGGCGGGCTCCTGTTCAACGATCTGCACGTAGGTAACGCGACCTTCTTCGTCGATGGTGGCATTCGCAATCAGCACGTACGCAGCGGTGATTGCGCCGAGGGCCATTGCCGCCCGTTGAGCGGCGCCGCCTGCGCGGAGCCGCTTACGGACTGTGTGAGCGTGATCAAGGACGTCGGCATGTCGAAGCTCGGTGCCACGCGTGACTTGAGCACGAACGGCATGACGAGCGAGGCGAGCAGCACCGTGATCCAGACCGTTTTCTGGAGATGCGGGTTGCGTGGCCTCAGCGCGAACATTGCGAGCCACACGACAACACCCAGTGCGAGCGACCGCAGGGCCGCTTCGAGAATCAGCGCGATCATGATTTACCTCCTCCCTTGGGTTCACTACGGACTTCCGCGTCGGCGGCTTTCGCCTTCGCGATCTTGTCGGCGAGCCGCTGCAGCTCGCGGCGATCGAGCACTTTCGTGTCGATGAGGCCTACCAGCACTTCTTCCACCGAGCCGCCGCAGAAGCGATCGACGATGCGCTTTACGGCGCGCGCGGCGGCGCGGCCCGGGGTGTCGGCGGCTTTGTAGATGAAGGTGCGGTTGTCTACGGTGTGGGTCAGGTGGCCTTTTTCTTCCAGGCGTTTCAGGACCGTGCGGATTGTTGATTCCTTGAGGGGGCGGGAGTCAGCGAGTGAGTATGAGTGCCTCGACTCTTAGCCGCCCGGCGATTGAGGGCTTCTTGATTCCGCTAGGCGACGCGTAGTTGAACGCCCCGCGGAGTCGGTGGGCGTGACGGAGACCGGAGTGCCGAACAGTTGCGCGTCAAGTTGTTCGGCCGCGATTACCAGCACGAGTCCGTCTTGCGCGCTGATCGGCTGGATGGCGTATTCAACGAGCAGCGAGGTCGTGTTCTTTTCCAGCACGGCGACAGGCAGTAGTCGGTCGCTCGGCACTTCGGGGTTGTCGCCCAGCGCTTCGACGAGCAGGCCAAGCGGCCGCTCGCGTCCCGGCAGGCGCATGAGGATGACGGCCGAGGTTTCGTCGGTATTCGGCGTTTCGAGCATCGAGGCCAGATCGACCACCGGCACCGCGCCCGTGCCGTGAATTGATCACGCCGGCCCAGGGCGGACCCGCGGTCCTGATGGGTTGCACAGCCTTCGCGTCCACCGCCTCGATGACGCATGACGTCGGCAGCGCGTACCACGCGCCCGCGACCGCGAAGGTGGTGAACTCACGCACCTCGTGTCGCGTGTGATCGTTGCGGGCGGCCGTGCACTGGGGCAAGGGCTGCCGCTGCCTGACGCCGTGCTCAGGAACGGCGACCGAGCGGCAGCAGCACTACGGCATGCGCACCGATCCCGGAATATTCACGATAACCCGCGTCGAGCCGCGAGCCGATGGCGTAGTACTGCTCGCCGATGCGTCGGACCTGCGCACCCTGTGAGGAGACACTCTTGCGGATCGCGTCGAGCATTTCCGCTGACAGCCGCGGCGATGCGTCGCTCGAGCACATGACGCGCCCTTCGCGATCGAGAAGCACGCCGAGGCAACCCGACGCGAGCTTGCCGTGCTCGTCGTGAGGAAGCGCGTCGATCAGCATCGTGTTGAGCTGCATGCACGCGTCGAACACGACGGCGACACCGCCGGCGGCACGTCGATCTCCGCCACGAACGGTGGCGCTGTAGATGAGCGTATCCCGCTCGTCCGCGAACGAGCTCGGCCCGAACTTCGATACGCAATAGCCTTGCGAATCCACGAGCGCGAGTGTCTCGACCGCCCAGGGCTCGTCGATCCGCGCGCCGATGAGATGGGCCTGGTCGTCGCGCGACACGGCGACGACGCGCCGGTTCGTGTCGAACAGCACGATGCTCGAGTAGACCGTGTACAGCGAATTGATGTGCTTCAGCACCGCCCCGGCCGCCTCCGCGTCGCAGCCTTCGCGGCCGGTCAGCGCGCCGGCGAGCACGCCGTTCAGCGCCCACCAGCGGCAGTCGTTGGCGCGCTCGTACAGATTGCGCGAGAACAGGTCGACGGCAAGGGCCGCCATGAACTCGCTCTCCTGGAGCACCGACGACCACGGCCGTTTCGTGCAGCTCGCCGATCGAGCGCTCGAAGACGTCCTTGGTCTTGCGTCCCATGTTGCTGATCTCGCGCAGCAGCGCCTTCGCAAACGTGACGTTCGCGGCGGAGCCGGTGGACAGGCGCACGCTGCCGTTCCACACGGAGCGGTTGAGGTCGCGTTGAATGTCATCGGCCTGGCGCGGGATCTCGCGCAGGCCGGCGGAAAATATCGCGGGATTGCGGCGGATGTCGGCGAGCGCTTCGGGCGTGCACCGAAGGTCGCGCGTGCGATCCTGCGTCTCGAAGGCGCGCTCCACCGGCACCATCACATGCCCGCGCCAGGTGGGGCCGGCGTAACCCTGATAGGGCTTCGCGCTGCGCGTGATAGCGAGGTACTCGCGGCCCGCGAAGCGCACGATGCCGCCGTGTGGGCCGGCGGCGGCCGGCACCCGGGCGCCGGCGGGAACCTGGTACGAATCGGTGCTCGCGATGACCTGATTCCGATCGTCGATGAGGGCGAGCACGCTCCAGTCCGTTTCGTTACGCAGCTTGTCGAAGATGCCCGTGCACTCGTCCTCGAGCTTGAAGCACAGGGCACAGCACGGCGACGGTGTCGCCCTTGTAGGTAACCCGGTGCGCGTAGATCAGTGCCCGTCGCGCATCGGGCACCAGGTCGCTGGTGGCGAACGACTCGACGTACGGCATGCTGCTGGCAAGCGTCGCGTCGATCAGATCGTCCTGCGTGTGTTCCGGCGCCTTGCCGCCTGCGAGCTGTGCGAGCACTTCACCATTCGGCGCGACCAGCACCACGTTGTTGTAGACGGAATACTTGGCCACGTACTCCGCCAGCCGGCGCTGGATCGCTTCCCTGGCCATCTGCAGGGTACGAATGGCCCCTGCAGCTTCTTCCCCACCGTCGCCGATCACGGCTTTGAGGGCGGGTGCGTCCCGGCAGAACTTGCAAATGGCGTCGTCCGCGGCGAGAAAGCCGACATCGGCCGTGCGTTCGAACAGGTTGCGGACGAGGATGTCGATCGCCACCTGGGCGCGCGCCTTGCAGGCGAGCACGGTCTTCTGGTGGGTTTCGGTCCCAGGTGGGTGACCAGATGGGCGGCGAGGGTCTCGAAGGCCTCGCGGGTGCTGCTCAGGTTCGTGCCGTCGTCTCCCAGGTGGGAGAGCAGGGCCAGGTTGTCCCAGGCTCCCTGGAGGGACGCGAGCCGCTGCCGGTACTCGACAACGGCCGGCATCCATTTCAAAAGCTGCTCTTCCTGGTCAGCCACGACCGCACCGCGCAAAGGTTTGACAATCGGTGGGAGTAGCGACCCGTCGGCACCCGGCTTGAGTCCGAAAGCCAACAACCGGTCCGAGTCGCGACGCGGGTCACGCGGCGGCAAGGCCTTGCCGCGGTCAAGGCGGGGTTCCGCGCGCGCGTGGCCGGGGCTCTTGCCATTAAGATGCGCCTCCATGCGTCCCCATCGTCTCGCTTCGGACCCTCCCGGCCCCGTTTGCGGCTGTTCGCCGCCTTCGCGCTGGCGCTCCTGTTCGCGCTTCCGGCCCAGGCCGAGTCGCTCTCCCACGGCCGGTTCAAGAACGTCCAGATCTTCCGGCCCGCCGGGCCGGTGAAGCAGGTCGCGCTCTTTCTTTCCGGCGACGGCGGCTGGGACAAGGGCATGTCCGAGATGGCGACGGCGGTCGCCGCCGAGGGCTCGTTCGTCATCGGCGTCGACGTGCGGAAGTTCTTCGCCGAGCTCGAGGACGATGGCGGAAGCTGCGTCTTCCCCGACGGAGATCTGGAAAACCTGAGCCACTACGTTCAGGCCTACTACAAGCTGCCCACCTATTACACGCCGGTGCTGGTCGGTTACTCGGCCGGCGCCTCGCTCGCCTACGCCACGCTTGCCCAGGCGCCGCGCGGGGTGTTTGCCGGCGCGCTGTCGCTCGCGTTCTGCGCGGATCTGGATCTCACCAAGCCACTCTGCAAGACCGAGCAGCTGCAGTTCACCGCCCGCAAGGAAGGCGGCTCGCGCCTTGTTCCGCCCGAGCGGTTGCGGGCGCCGTGGTTCCTGCTCCATGGCGCCGCCGACCAGGTGTGTCCCGCCAGCGAAGCGCGTGATTTCGCGACCCAGACGCGCAACGCGCACTACGTCGAGCTGCCGAACATCGGCCACTACTACCGGCGCTCGCCGGAGTGGATGCCGCAGTTCAAGTCGGCGTACGCCGCGCTGATGGCGAGCGGGGCAAAGAGTCTTCCGCCGCCGCCGCCGGATCTGGCCGACCTGCCGCTCATCGAGGAGCTCGCCTCCGGCCCCGCTGCCGCGAACAGCGATCAGTTCGCGGTGCTGTTGTCCGGCGATGGAGGGTGGGCCGGTCTCGACAAGGAAGTGGCGGGCGCGCTGTCCGAGCGCGGGATCCCGGTCGCGGGGGTCGATTCGCTTCGCTACTTCTGGAAAGCGCGCACGCCCGCGGGGCTTGCCGCCGACATCGATCGCATCATCCGGTACTACGCGTACCAGTGGAAAAAGAAGCGCGTGCTGCTGATCGGCTATTCGCAGGGCGCGGATGTGCTGCCGTTCGCGGTCAATCGGCTGCCGGCGGCGACGCGCGAGCTGGTCCAGCTCAATGTGCTCATCGGCCTCGGCAAAGAAGCCTCGTTCGAGTTCCACGTCACCAACTGGTTCGGGAGCGGCAGCGGCACGCCCATCAAACCGGAGACGGACAGGCTCTCCGCGTCGGACACACTGTGCCTCTTTGGCGCGGACGACGACGAATCCCTGTGCCCCGGCATCGGTCCGAGCCATGCCCGCGTGATCAACCTCGCCGGCGGCCATCACTTCGGTGGCGACTATCGCAAGCTCGCCGAGTTGATCATCAACCAGTCGCGAAGTCCGTCGGAACCGGTCACATCCACGCTCCCGCGCTGAGGCGGGCCGCCCGATCCGGTTGCGCAGGGAATTGCGAAGATCCTGCCGGGGCAACTTCGCTGCAGGCGCGCGCGCGGGGTGCAGGCTGCGCTGAACTCTCCACCTCTCAACGAGATGCACGCGGTTGTTCAGTCGCGCGTGTAACTTCGTTCTTTCTGGAAGCTGGCGCGGGCGGGATACGCGTCAGCGTTGCGACAGTATTGAGGAGTAGATGGTAGCGCCATCTCACGAAGAAATTGTTGCGCGCAGGGCTCAGGGAATGTCCTACCCCGAAAAAAATTCAGCCCGGATTCACTCGCTTTTAATGTGCGCGCTCTATATACCGTGACGTTGCAGCGCTCCTATCGCACGGAGCCTCGAATTAGAAACACAGATGGAGGGGAGTCACATGCGTACGCAGGGACTCACTCGCGCTTTCCTCATGGAAGAATCGGAGGCGCGCATCGCCGGCCTCGCACGCGAAGGGGATTCGACACTACAGTCGCTGATCGCCCGACGCATGCTCGAAGAGCCGCATCTTTATCGGCACTGGGAAGCCGAGCACGATCGACTCATGCGCGGTGTCGCGGAGACGCGCGCCCAACATCAGGTCACCGCGCTCCGCAGTGCCTGCTTCGGTCTCATCCATCGCAAGGCGATGTTCGAGTACCTGCGGGTAAACAAGGTCACGGGCCGCGATCGGCATGCGGTGTTCGAGCTCGTCTATGGCGATCAGGACTACGCAAGAGCTGTGGTCGCCGAGCACGGCAACTACTTGCGCTCGCTTTCGAGCCTCGCCTGCTCGCATCACCTGGGCCTCGCGCTGCTCGACGACCGGGCCTTCGGCGACCCCATGAGCCGTTACGAGGCCCGCTACGCCGACTACTTCCGGGCATTCTGTAACTCCACCCTGGCGTCGAATGGATACAACAACGACGACACTCTCAGTACACTGTTGCCGTACCTGAAACGGCAGCTGGGCATCCTGCGCCGGGCGATCCTGGCGATGCCGCGGGAGTCGGATATCGGCGGCTTGCACAAGCTCGACATCCAGCCCGCCGCAGCCAATTCGCACCGAATGTCGCCGTTTCAGTCCGGTGTAACTGCCGCCTGAAGCGGTTTTGCGCGCGAGCGCGGGCCGTCTCCCAGGGAAGAGGAGAGGGGGTCCCATGAGCTCACGTCGCACGGTTTCGCATCCGTTCGTCGGCAACAGCGCGATGGATTCGCTGCTGGCCCGCTTCGACTGGGCGGGCACCTCGGTCGGCAGTCCCGATAAATGGCCGGCCACCTGGCGCGCCGCCATGCGCCTGTGCCTCGACTCCTTCGTGCCGATGGTCGTGCTCCTAGGTAAGGAGTACGAGATGGTTTACAACGATGCCTGCGTGCCCGTGGTGGGCGGCAAACATCCGCGTTGCCTCGGCCGGCCCGCCGCGACCGAGTGGCCCGAAATCTGGTCGAGCATCATCGAGCCGATGGTGAGCCACGTGAGGAGCACCGGCGAACCCGCCGGGTCGGACGACCTGTACCTGCCGCTCGAACGCAACGGTTATCCCGAAGAAACGCACATGTCGTTCGCGGTGAGCTCGATCCGCGAGGACGATGGCGCGCCCACCGCGTTGCTGGTCACGTTGCGCGAAACCACGGAGAAGGTGCTGATCGCGCGGCTCGTCGATTGCCTCGACGCGCTGTCGACCCGCTGCTTCTCCGCCGAGACCACCGAGGAAGCGTGCCAGATCGCCGCCGGCGTCACCGACGGTTATCTGCGTGACCTGCCCTTCACGCTCATGTACCTGGTGGACGTGGACGGCAAGCATGCACGCCTCGCCGCGCATTCCGGCCTGTCATCGGTTGCGGAGAATGTCGCGCCATCAGTGGTTTCGCTTGCCGAGGAGCCCGGCACGACGACGTGGGACGTCGCTGGCGTAGTGTCACGGCAGACCGCGGCGGAAACGCAGCACGTGTGCGAGCGAATGACGCCGCATCTGCGCGATCCGTCGTTCGCTCCACAACTTGCCATCACCGTGCCGTTTGCGGATCCGTCCGGAGGTGTCAGCGGCGTGCTCGTCATGGGGACGAACCCAATGCGGCCGGTGACCGAAGGTCGCAGGCTCTCGACGGCCGTGGCCGCGCGCCTCACCACCGCCATCGCCAATGCCAAGGTGAAACAACGCACGCGTGAGCGCGCGGAGGCGCTGGCGGCGCTCGATCGCGCGAAGACACTGTTCCTCAGCGACGTGAGTCATGAGTTCCGAACGCCGCTGACGCTGCTGCTGAGCCCGTTGGACGAGGTGCTGTCGCGCCGATCGCTCGCTGCCAACGATCGGGATCTGCTCCAGACCTCGCGTCGCGCGGCCACGCGCCTGCTGAAGCTCGTTCAGTCGATGCTCGACTTCTCCCGCGCGGAAGCCGGACGAATGCAGACGGCGTTCGAACCGACCGATCTCGCGGCGGAGACGGCGGACCTCGCCAGCCTGTTCCGCTCGACCTTCGAGCGCGCGAAGCTGCGGCTGGTCGTCGAGTGCGCGCCGCTGCCGGAGCCCGTGTTCGTCGATCGGGACATGTGGGAAAAGATCGTGCTCAACCTCGTGAGCAACGCATTCAAGTTCACGTTGAACGGGGAAGTGGGCGTGCGGCTGAGCGCGCAGGGCGAGTGGGTGGTGCTCGAGGTGCGCGATACCGGCTGCGGAATCGCCGACGCCGATCTGCCGCGCGTGTTCGAGCGCTTCCATCGTGGCCAGACCACGCTCGCGCGCACGGCGGAAGGTTCGGGGATCGGTCTGTCCCTCGTGCAAGAGCTCGTGAAACTGCACGGCGGCACCATCAGCGTGACGAGCGCCCTGAATCGGGGGACGACCGTCACGGTGCGCGTGCGCCGGGGCACTCGGCACCTAACTGCGGAGCATGTCGGCGTGCCGCGCCGGACGACGGCGCTCGCGGCCGCCGCACCGTTTCTCGAGGAAGCCTCCGGCTGGGTGGGCGATGAGCCGCCGGCCGAGCGGGCGCGCAAGGTGGGTGGCTCCGCCAGCAAGCGCGGCTCGACGGCGCATGGCCCGGTGGCGCCGGTGGAAAGCGACGAACGCATTCTCGTGGTCGACGACAACTCGGACATGCGCCAGTACCTTCGCCGCATTCTCCAGGAAAGCTGGAAGGTCGACACGGCGAGCGACGGCATGGCCGCGCTCGCGAAGGTGCGCAAGTCCCCGCCGGATCTCGTCATCGCCGATCTCATGATGCCCGGTCTCGACGGGTTGTCATTGCTCGGCGCGTTGCGCGGTGACCCGCGACTTGCGGATATCCCGATCATGGTGCTCTCGGCGCGCGCCAACGAGGATGCCTCGATCGATGCGCTGAGCGCCGGCGCGGATGACTATCTGCCGAAGCCGTTTGTTGCGCGGGAGCTTCTGGCGCGCGTCACCGTGCAGCTTGCGCGCAGCCGCCTGCGTCGCGCGGAACGCGCGGCGCGTGAGATCGCCGAGCAATCGAGCTTCATGAAGGACGAGCTCGTGCTCATGCTCTCGAACTGCCTTCGCAGCCCGCTCAACGTGATGCTGAACACGATCTCGGTGCTGAAGGACCAGGCCTTCGGCACCGAAGAGGCGCGCCGCGCCGTCGAGATCATTCGCGCGAGCACTCGCGAGCAGCATCGGCTCATCGACGAAGTGCACGACCTTTCCTGCATCACCGCGGGATGCTTCACGATGGAGAAGACCCTCGTGCCGTCGCTGAGCGCGCTCGTGCATTCCGAGGTGGACGCGATCCGGCCGGTGTCGAGCGCGCGGCGTGTACGGTTGGAGTCCTTCATCGATTCGGGCGCGGGCATGTTCGAAGGCGACGCGGCCCGCATGCGACAGGTCGTTCACAATCTGCTGGCGCACGCACTGGCCTGTACGCAGGCGGGTGGCAACGTGCTGGTCGAATGCCACGGGCGCGGCCAGTTCGCGGAGATCATCGTGCGAGACAACGGTGCCGGCATTACGGTGGACACGCTGGTGCACGTGTTCGACGCCAGCTGGCAGATGCAGCACGCGCGGTCTGACGGCGCCCGGTCGCCCGGCGTGTGGCTCGGGTTGGCCGTGATCCACCGCATCGTCGAGCTGCATGGCGGCCGTCTTTACGCGCACAGTGACGGACATGGGATGGGCGCGGTGTTCACGGTGCGCCTGCCGCTGCAGGTTGCGGCGGCGAAGTTGCTGGCGGCGGGCGACGAAGTCGTGTCGGGTCCCTTCCGGTCGAGCGGCAGGATCATGCCGAGGCGGCCCGGGCAGTCGCCGACTACTCGCAAGTAGTCGCGCGGCGCGGGAAGGCCGGCGTTTCGCCTGGAATCCCAACTCGGTCGTCCCGCCTTGGCTTGCGCCGTCACGTTCGACGGCCAGATACTCCGCGCCCGCAAGGTGAGAACAACCAGGGAAGGAGCGCGTCATGGCAAAGGATTTGCCGGGTCGCATGCAGTGGGCCGCCAGCATCGCGGCACTGCTGATTGTCGGAGGCGCGGCGTCGGCGGCCTGCCAGGCGCAAATGCACGTTCCCTCGTTCCAATGCGTGAATAACGGCGCGTTGCGCGTTACTTGCGTGGGCAACTTTCTCGATGGCAGGTCGGCCGCAGGCGTCGCGGCGCGCGTATTCGACAAGCACGATCGTGTGGTCTATGTCGGCACGGTGGACTCGCAGGGGCGCATCACTTTCAGAAAACCCGACGCCGAGTTTCACATCGTGTTCGATGCAGGCCAAGGTAACGTGCTGACGATACTCGGGTCGGAGATGACCTGACGGCTGGCTTTGCCACGAGCTCCCGTCGTGCGGGCCGCGGCTCCTGTTACGGGATGCTTCAGGGCGTTTCGCAAGCGGTGGAGCCGCGGCCGGGCGGGGGCGGGCCGGTGTGTGCTGTGTGCCTCGCGCCGCTCAGGCCGCGACAGCCGTTCGCGGAAGCGGCTTGTCTTCGCGGATCGGCAGGTTGATCAGCGCTGCGCCGAGTGCGAGCGCCATGTCGGCAAGCCAGATCCACTGATACGAGTGCATGTGGGCCATCGCCACGCCGCCGAGCCACGCGCCCAGGAAGGCGCCGGTCTGGTGTGACACGAGCGTGAGTCCGAACAGTGTGCCGAGGTAACGCACTCCGTAGAGCTTGCCGACGATGCCTGATGTGGGCGGCACCGTTGCGAGCCAGGTCATTCCCATGCCGGCGGCGAACAGATAAATGTTCAGCGAGGTCTTCGGCATCACCAGATAGATCGCAATCAGCAGGGCGCGCACCGCGTAGATGAGCGCCAGCAGGTGCTTCATGCGGAACCGCTGCCCGAGCATTCCGGCGCCGATGCTGCCCGCTACGTTGAAGAGTCCGATGATCGCGAGCGAGTTCGCAGCCACGCTCGGTAGAAGGCCGCAGTTCTGAATCTCGCCTGGGAAGTGCGTGACGAGAAACGCCACGTGAAACCCGCAGGTGAAGAATCCGATGTTGAGCAGGATGTAGCTCGGGGTCGCGAGCCGCGATGCGGAGTTGCTCACGGAGCGTGATGTGCGCGGTGGCGCCTGAAAGTGCCCTTTCCGCCCGCGCCCGGTGGGTTGCTTCGTGCAGCGGCACTCGAAGGCCTGCCTTCCGTCGCGCCCAGTGGATCGCTTTGCGCGGCCGCGCCTGAAGGCCTGCCTTCCGCCGCGCCAGCAGGCGTCCCTATGTAGCGCTGCGCCCGGCGACGCGGCGATATTCGCCTCGCTCGACGCGAGGGCATCCTCCCGCTTCAGCGGCAACGCCAGCGGAATCGTCGCTAGCGCTGTCGCACCCAGCGCACACATCGCCGCGCCCCATCCCCACGCCGCAATCATGGCCTGTGCGAAGGGCGCCATCACAAACTGCCCGAGCGATCCACCGGCGTTGATCGTGCCGGCCGCCGTCGACCGCTGATGCGGCTGCAGCCGTCGCGCCGTACCGCCAATCAGAATGGAGAAGCTCCCGGCCGCCGCGCCAGCGGCGCTCAACACACCCATCGTCGCAATCAGCGCAACCTCCGAATGCGAGAACGTCGTGAGCACCGAGCCCACCGCCAGCAGCAACGCGCCGAACGTCACCACGCGGAACGCTCCGTAGCTGTCCGCGAGCGCTCCGAACACCGGCTGCATGGCCCCCCACATGAATTGCCCTATCGCAAGCGCGAGGCTGACCGACGCAATGCTGAGCCCGGTCGTCGATAGGATGGGCAGGACGAACAGCCCACTGACCTGGCGTATTCCGGTAGTGATCAGCATCACCGCAGCGGCTGCGGCAACGAGTAAAGTAGTGTTTCTTGCGGCGGTCATGTCTCGCCATGTTGGTGTTCGGCTCGGACCGCAGGAATCTCCCGATGGAGGCAGGTTTCAATGGCTGACGCCCCGCCGACCGCTACTCCGGTCACCACGCATTACGACGAACTGCTCGCGTCCCGATACACGTGGATGATGGGCGGCCTCGATGGTTGCCTCTCCAGTGCGCGTACCTTACTCGACGCAGTAGGTCTCACTGACGAAGGGAGTGGAGCGGTACTCGATCTCGGTGCTGGCGCTGGGTATCACGCGCGTGTACTCGCGAGTCGCGGGTTCAACGTCACCGCGGTCGATACGAGTGAGACGCTGCTGAAGGAACTCGCTGACGTATGCGCGGGCACGCCCGTGAAGACGTTGCAAATCGACCTGCTGGACGAAGCGAAATTTGCTGAGGCCGCGCCGTTCGTTCTTATTCTGTGCGTCGGCGATACGCTCACGCACCTGTCGTCGATGAAGGACGTCGACAAGCTCATCCGCATGTCCGCGCGCCTGCTCGCGCCGGGCGGAGCGCTGTTGCTTCAGTTCCGCGAGCAGCCGAAGGAGCTCTCCCCGCAGGACAGCGTCATCAAGATGCGCGCCGAGCGTGATCGCATCATGCAGTGTGTGCTGCACTTCGAACCGGATCGCGTGTGGGTTACCGACGTGGTGCACGAGTGGAACGGACAGGCGTGGCTCACCACGAAGAGCACCTATCCCAAACTGCGCCTCTCCACAGATGCGCTGCTAGAGATCGCCACCACCGCCGCCTCAACATCCGATTCAACGACACGCTCACGCGTCAACGCGTGCTCGTACTCACGCGCAGCGATTCCAAGTAGCGCGTATGTGCGTGCGAGCTTAGCTCGCACTGCGATCATTTCTGCACGAAGACCACACGAATGCGTGCTGCTTTCGGGCGGCGTGCTCTCTATTCTCTGTCGCATTCAAATTGTTCTGGCTTAGACTCGCGACATCCAGGGGATTTATGAGCACCGCCATGGAAAACCTGCGGCCGCCGCACCGAATCAACGTCGACGAATTCTTTCGCATCGTCGCGTCCGGGGTGCTCGGAGACGATGCGCGTGTCGAATTGATCGACGGAGAGATCATCGACATGGAACCGATCGGGATCGATCACGGATGGGTGGTGGATGAGTTGACCGCGATGTTCCATACGTCGCTGGGCGGCAAGGTTGCGGTTCGCACGCAAGGGGCGCTTCGCGTCGACGAATGGAATTTCTTTCTGCCCGACGTGACCGTGTTGAAAGGTCCCCGCGATCGCTATCGACGCCGCCATCCGACGGTTGATGACATTTTGCTGGTGATCGAGGTCGCCGATTCTTCGCTGCGAAAGGACATGAAGATCAAACGGCCGATCTACCTCGCGCACGCCGCAGCCGAGATATGGATCGTCGATGTGCAGAAGATGGTGCTGCACGTCCAGCGTGCTTCGGATGGGGTGGCGTCGCCACAGGAGATCGCGCTGAAGCCATCGACGAGCGTCTTGCTTCACGCATTACCGGGCGTTGAGATCGATCTCTCGGCGCTGGCCCCAGAGTGATACCGATTTCTCGGCGTGTGGGCCGCACATGAGGTGCCGCGTTGCCGGAGGCCTTCCTCAAAGGCGTGCCGGCGGCCGGCACGCCCATGGGCTTACTTCGGTTCCTGACCGGGCGCCGGGTCTTCCATCGGGAAGGTGCGCGCACCCGTAGTGGAGTGCGGACCGGCGGCCGGACCAGCCGGTGTCGCCGAGCCGCTCGACGAAGTGTCGCTGGTTGACGACGGTGAGGCCGATGCCGTGTGGCTCACGCCCGATGCGGCGCCCGGTGAACCGTTCGTGCTCGAGCTAACGGCGGCGAGGAAGCGGCCTGCGGTCTCGTCGGTGCTGGTGACGGTGCCGTTGATGATCTCGGACGCCAACACGCCCTTCTTTTTGTAGAAGTTGCCGTTCGCCTTGCTGTCCACGCTGATGGACGTGCCATCGAGCGCCACCCCGGCGAACAGGCCGCGTGAACGCGAGTAGGAGTACACCTCAGCGGCGAAGTTCTGGTCCGTCGCGGCGGAAGCGGAACGGCCTACCGGGCCGGCGGCCACAGCGGCGTCGGCACCCAGGGTGAGCTTGCCGCCCGTGATCCCCTCGATCCCGGCCTTGGTGGTGAACACGAGCACGATGTCCGTGGACGTGCCGCCCCACTGCCAACCGATGCTGGCGCCGGCGAGTGTCACGAAGACCGGGTTGGTAAAGCGACCATCCTTGTCCCGCACGACCATGGCGCCCTTGCCCCAGCGACCGCCGCCGATGAACGCAAGCTTTGTGACACTGGGAACCACGACGATGCCGTAAGCACGATCGAGCAGCCGGTCGGGAATGGCGGAGTCCCGTTGGGCGCGGATCTCGTCGAGGACTTCGGTCGCCATGAGCAGGCGGCCTTCCTCGCGAGCTTGTGCGTGGACGTAAGTGGTGTTGAAGGCGAGCGCGAGGCCCATGAGCAGGGCGGAAAGCGCGACGCGGTTGCGCATGCTGGTAATCCCCTATGGTCAGAGGTGTGCTGACGCGCGCGAGCTTACAGCAATAAGCCGCGCGAGTTTAGCGGCGTGCGCGGCGGGCGATCAGCGTGAGAGGCGTCGAGCCTTCAGAACCAGACGGACAGGAACAGCTGGAAAACGTTCGCGTTGAGTTTGTAGAGCGGCTCGGCGCCCGCAAAGATGCCGTTGCCCGGGTCCGTCTTGGTGGCGTCCCGGAAGTTGTCGTAGTCGATGAGAATGTGGTCGAGCCGCGCGTTCAGCGTGCTCTTCTGAATCCACTTCGGCGCCCCCGGAATGCTGAACTCGTACGACGCGCCCAACCCGATGGTGTAGCCCGTGTAGCTGGCGAGCTCTTTATCGCGCGCGAGGAAGTTCGCGTAGTTCAGGCGCGGGAACAGGTCGCTGTAAAAGTCGGCCTGCGTCTGGGTGTAGTAGCGCAGCCGCCCGTCGAAGATCCAACGCCGCCACGGGTGCGTGTAGGTGACGTCGAGCGTATTGGCGTTCACGCCCCACGAATCCGAGTAGAACCGGTAGTTGCCCTCGATCGCCGCGCGCCAGGGCAGGTAGTACTTCACGATTACCGCGGTCGCGTTGCTGGTGTGGGTTCGCGGGTAGATCTCCCTCTGCAGCGCGAACCCGCGCGGATCGCCCGGCTCGACGTAGCGCACCGAGCGATAGGGGCTGTTGAGGTACCCCTCGTCTGTAATCGCTTCCACGTTCAACGAGGCGATCATGTTGCGCGTGAGGATCTGGGAAATGCCCAGCGTGTACGCGCGAGTATCCATCTGCTCGGCGAACGTCGGATCGCGCTCTTTGCCGCCATCCGCGTTCTTGATGTTCCGGTAGACGTGGTTCCAGCCGCGCCGGAAGCCCAGGCTCACCGTCGTGAGGTCGCCGAACATGTCCTGCGACAGCCCGAAAGCCGCCGTGTCGGCGACGTAGTCGCTCTCTTTGCTGTCGATGACGTTGGCGGTGTAGGTGGTCTTGCCGTGCAGGAACTCGAACCCGAGGCTCTTCTGCGTTCGCTGCTCTTTGTACTGGCTCGCCGACAGCTTTACGTCGATGGACGCGCTGGTGACGAAGTCCATGTAGTAATTGGCGTTGACCGCGAAGTTCTCGCCGATCTTCTTGCGGATGAGCACCGAAGGGCCCTGAATCTCGACGCCGCCGCCCTGGTAGCGGTGATACAGCGCATCCGCGCGGTCTTCGGCGAGCACGCCCGCGAAGGCCGCCCCACCGTGGCCCGCCGCGATGAAAGCGAGGAGGGCCAGCGCGAGCAGTTTGCCCGGCCGGCCCGTGAGCACGCGCGCGATTCGACTCATCGTCATTAGTTACAACCGCACCCGCCGCCGGCCCCGCCCGTCGCGCCGCGCGCGCCTTCGCGCGCGTCGAACACGTGGTCGAGATAGGCCGAGGACACCGGGTCCCGGTCGAACGCCATGATCGGATCCGCGAGATGCTCGCGCTCATAGGGCTTCACCCACGGCTGGATGGAGCAACCGCTCATGGCGGCCACTATTGCCAATTGGCTGGCCAGGAGGACGACGAGCTTCGCGATACGCATGGCCCTTGTCATGGATCCGGGCTCCTATTTCTCCCGCATCAGCATGCGGATGTTGTTCATGTACTCGTTCTCGTCACCGGGCTTGTAGCTCTGGTGAGAGGCGCGGAGGAAACCCTTCTTGTCCACCCAGACGGTCGTCGGCATGCCGACCACCTTGTAGGCGCCGCTGACTTCGCTCTTCACGTCGTACAGCACCGGGAACGTCGCCGGCTGCTTCTTGAGCCATTCCCCGGCCGCCTTCGGATCCGGCTCGACGTTCACACCGAGCAGCACGAAGTCCTTGTCCTTGTACTGTTTGTAGATGCTCTCGAGCAGCGGCCACTCCTGGCGGCACGGCCCGCACCAGGTCGCCCAGAAGTTGATCATCACGACCTTGCCCTTGTAGCCGGAGAGCTTGATGGGCTTGCCGGTGTTCGAGTCCAGCACGAAGTCCGGCGCGGCGGCGGGAGCCGCGGCAAGCGCCGGCGGCGCGGGAATCGCGGCGAGCGCGAGGAACGCGGCGGCGGCGACGGAAGCTAGATTTGCGCGTTTCATGAAGGCTACCCCTTCCTCTAGAAGAATACGGTCAGGCCGATGTTGGCTTCGAGGTTGTTGGTGAGCTTCTTCTCGCCGAGCAGGTCCGAATCGAAGATGCGGTCCTGCATGCGCACGTGTACCGCGAGCCAGTCGGTCGGCAGCACGCGATATCCGGCGCCGAAACTCACCGTGAACTTCTGGTCGCCGGCGAAATCCACGCTGCCGATGCCGCCCAGAAGATAGAAGCCACTCGTCATGGCGAGGTTGCGACCGAGAAACACCTCACCCGGCAGGAAGTTGTAGCCGAGGGCGAGGTTGTAATACGTGAATTGCCTCTGATTTCCCGTAAGCAGCGTGACGTTGCCGCCAAGCGTCTCGAAGCTCGTCTTGCCGGCCGTGGAGCGACCCGCTTCCGCCTGGAAAAAGAAATCTTCCGTAACGTGATACGCGGCCGTCAGCCCGTAGACCGGGTTGGTGCCGAAATCCTCGATGGACAGGGCGCCGAACACGCCGCCGACCTCGATGTTCTCGGTGTCGATACGCGGCACCTTGATCTTGCGGCGGGCGACCTGCGGCTCGATCACGCGCGGCGGCGCCTGGTTGGCGTCGTCCGAGTCGGCCTGTGTGTCGGCTTGTGCCGACGTGTCTTCCTTCGGTTCATCGCGGTCGAGCCAGTTGCGGATCGAAGCGCAACCGGACAGCGCGAGCACGACGCTCAGAAGAAGAATGCGAATCCCAGTTTCCATTCGTCTACCTTCTCGTTGTCGTTGCGGCTCGTGAATACATAGTGGCTGCGGTACTCCGCGCGCGCGAAAAAGCGGCGTGTCAGGTAATAGCGGACGCCGCCGCCGACGTACGCCGTCTGGTCCGTGCGGTCGAGCGGAGTCACGAGCGTGGCCTTCGGTTCGATGTGCACGATGCCCGTGCCCAGGGAGACGAACGGCGAGAATCGCCACTCCGGCATGAAGATGTGAGTGAGACCGATGTCGGCGAGGGTTCCGTTCGAGGCATTGCCGAGGAACTGCCCAATCGACAGCTCGAGGGCAAGCTGCGAATTGAAAGAGTACGACCCGTAGGCCGAGATGAGTGTGGCGCCGCTGTAGTCGCCCGCGAACACCCCGATCTCGCCATTGTGCGAGGTGAAGCCGGCGCGATCGCCCATCGGGAAGGTGAACGCCGTGCCGTCGGCCAGCACCACGCTGAGCATGTCCTTGTAAGACGCCCAGCCTTCGACGCCACGCGCGGTACGCACTTTGAACCAGTCCGTACGCCGCTTGAGGATGTCGACGCCTTCATCGCGTGCAACCACCTGCGTGACCGGAAACCCGCGCCCCGGCCCCGTGTGCAGCTCGAGATAGGGCGCAGTGACGAACACCTGCAAATACTCGCGTGCCGCACACAGTGAAGGTGCGGCGACGAGTGCGAGTAGCAGGGTCAGGAGACGCGCGTACCGTCGAAAGACTCTCAAGACGCCCCTATCAATTGACCGGCACGGCAGGGTCGAACGGATTGTTGAAGTACTGTGCCCCAATATCCAGCCACTCTGACAGCAAGCGAACCTCGGCCGGGCTCAGCCAGCCCGCATGCGTGCTGCCCGACCCCGTAGCGAAGCGACCCAGAAACGCCCCCGATCGACCGCCGCGTGCGGAACCTGCGGTGAGATATGGCCCCACAGCCACAGTCATCGTCGTCGGGTTGCCGTTCTGGTCCAGAGGACCCGGCACTTGCCGGTCCTGTAATGCGCCACCCACCAACTCCTGCTCATTATCACTGAAAAAGAGTTCGCGATACGAGCGCAACTGCAGCGGCTCTTCATCGGAAGCCACAGCGGTGAGGTCAAGCTGACCTCCCGGCACCTGCGCCGTTTGATCCGCCGGGTTCACCGGACCATGACATCCCGTGCATTTCCGGTTGATCGGCAGGCCGCCGGCGTCGACATCCGGAACACCGTCGCCGTCCAGGTCGGTGCGGTCCTTGTCCCACAACGGCTGGATGTGCTGGGTGTAGTTGATGACGATGCGGCACTGGGCGGTCCACGCCGTGATACATGCGAGGCTGGTTGGCGCGAGTGTGGTGAAGGACTGGTCGTTGTAAGCCAGGGTGATGTCCGGGTCCGCCGCACGCTGACTCGTGTCGGTCCAGACGTCTTTGAACACCACGTTCATGCTCAGCGTCAGGTCCGCGCAACGGGGCGAGCCGCCGGAGCAGCTCTGCCGGGCGCGGGTCTGCGCCATCGTCTCGCCCTGGTCGGGCGACATCGTGGCGGTCGTGCCCGGGAACGGCTGGCCCGTGGCGGGCGCACCGACATTCACCGCGTTGAAGAGGCCCGTTCTGCCGTGAGACTTCGGATTCTGCTGGGTTGACGGGTTGTGGCACCCGTTGCACTCGCGCGTTTCGCCGGGGCGCAGTTGCAGCCAGTTGCTGTGTATCGGGGAGATGCGGCGGCCGTTCGCATCGAGAATGCTGAACTGGAAGGCGACGTTCGCCGGCACTTTGATCTTCACCGAGCCGTCCGGCTCGACCGGCGCATAGCCGAGGATCTCGCGCATGAAGCCGGCAACGCCGAACGCGGAGTTGTCGATGTCGCGCACGTCCCGATCCGGCTGCGACACCGGCTTCTCGATGCGGATGAAGCGTGCCAGACGACTCGGCGCCGGCGTGATCATGGGGTTCCTGACGGCCGCGAGATTCGGGACCGCCGTATCCGTGCCGTCGAAGTCGTAGACGCTCTTGATCGAGAGCACGCCGACGCCTTCGCTGACGAGCGTGGATTCGAGGCTGCCCGACGTGATCACCTGGTCGAGGATGACCGGCGGCGGCGTGCGCGGCTGGGCCGCCACCACGTCCGTGATCATGACGCCTTCGACCGGCGTCATCACCGGCAGCAGCGTGTTTTGCGCAGGGTCGAACATCCACACGCTGTAGATCGACGGAGCCGTCTTTGACGCGGGATCGTTCACGCGCGAATCCGTGCAAGGCACGATGGTCGCGGGCGTGACCGTGTCGTTGAGGATGCGACACTGCGACCAGCTCGTGAGGATGCGGTTCGTGCCATCCCACAGCGGGAAGCCGGAGTTGAAGCGGCCGCCGGGCGAGGGGCCTTTGATCGTGCGCACGTCGTTCTGCGTGGCGCGCGTCTGCGCCGGGCCGATCATGCCCGCGCTCGCGAGCACGGCCTGCGTGTTCTCGACGTACGTCTTGGTGTCGATGATGACGAGGTCGCCACCGAAATCGCTGTCCGTATTCTGGCGCACGAGCGCCATGATGCGGCCGTTCATCATTTCGCGCGGATGTACGAACTGGATGGTGCTCGGCTGCCCGTTGGCGGTCGGTGTGCCGGTGTTGTGGCTGTTGGCGCCGTACAGGAGCTGCAGGTCCGTGCCGTCCGGCTTGGCGCTATAGAGATGTATGCCGTTCTTGCCGCCCGGGGCGGCATCCCAACGGCTCCACACGAGGCGGCCGTCCGAAGTGACGGTGGCATCCCGGTCGTGGCTCTGGTTGAACGAGACCTGGTGGATGTTGCCGCCGTCGCCATCCATCACGTGCAGGACGAAGGCCGATTCGCTGCGGCTATCGGTCTGGGCTTCGAACTGAGGCTTGTTCTCGTCGAGCAGGATCGCCTTCGAATCGCGCTGACGCGTCGAAGAGAACACGATACGGCCGTCGGGCATGTAGTGCGGCGAAACGTCGTTGCCGGCGGCGGCGGTGACGTCCGACTTGATCACGCGATGCAGGTCGTCGGACGGGATGTCGTATTCCCAGACTTCCCAGAACGGCGCCTTTTTGGGGTCCTGGTTCACCTTGAGCGGGCCGCGCATGGCGAACAGCACTTTCTTGCCGTCGAAGGACACGTCGACGTCTTTCACATCGTACGGCTTGTCGGCGGTCACGCGGCCGGTGAGGTTGGTCTCGGTCGCGCCGGGGGAGGCGCGGTCGCGCTTGAAGAGGTTGGCCGAGGGCACTGTGTCCCGCAACGAGCGCAGGTCGTCCGTGTCTTCCGGGATCGTGCGTTTCACGTAGAAGATCGGAAAGTCGACAGTCGCCGGGTCGGGCGTTTGCCCGCTGCCCACGTTCACGCTGCCGCCACCGCTACACGCGGACAAGAGGGCGCCCACGATCAGCGCACCCGCGGCGGCGCGGCTGAAACGTGTGACGACTCTCACGATTCCCTGTTCGACCTTCATTCAAGAACACTCCCGAACCATGCGACGCTCAAGCATTTCGCCGCATGGACATTACGTAATCAACCATCGCCGATGCGGCTTATGCAATCTGCCGAAGACGTCACGCCGTCGAAGCACACTTCGCGGTTCTCTTCGGCCCGGGCCATTGGCCCGGTCGTTTCTCGAGCTTGCCGAAGTCGCCTTGCCGGCGCGCGGTGCACAGGTAGTCGTTCGGTCCCGTGCACGCTGTGATGCTGCTCCCATTTCGCGGCGGGAAGGATACCCGGAGCCCTGCATGGGCAGGACCTGTCTGCGCATGGCGACGTACGGTGCTTGAGACAAAAAGGACGTCGAAAAAGCGTGGTTATAGTGCGCCCCGCAAATCGGCGGCAGCACGTGGGAGTGAGCGGGTGCCATGATCAACAGACTTCAAAATTCGCGTTTCTCGCGTCGGGCTACCGCGGTGGGTGCCGCTTGCGCCCTCGTGCTCTGCGCACACGCTGCGAGCGCTGCCGCTCCCCTTGAGCCGGAAGCGGCGAAGCGCATGTTCGACCGCATTACCGGCGTGCCGCCGACCCAGGCGCAGATCGACCAGATGGTCACGCTTGGCGACCCGATCGCGGCTGCACTGCAGGTGGCTGCGGAAGACCCGAATTTCTACAACGTCACCCTGAAGAATTTCGTGACGCCGTGGACCAACCGTGATCAGACGGTGTTCGCTCCGCTGAACGACTATACGGCGACGGTCATTGGGATGGTGCGTGACAACGTGCCGTTCAACACCGCGCTCTCGGCGGACCTTCTCTATACGGTGAACGCCCCCGGCATTCCGGCGGCCTCCCCGTCGAGCAACGATCATTACGAGCAGGCGGAAACGAAGGGCGTGAACCTGAAGGCCGCTCTTCAGGCGACCACCCAGAGTGCGGCGTACGGCACTCCGGCCGCCGGCACGGCGGGCCTCATCACGACACGCGCCGCCTCTGCGGCCTTCTTCATCGCCGGCACGAACCGCGCGATGTTCCGCTTCACGATGGTCAACCACATGTGCCGTGACATGGAGCAGCTCCATGACACCTCGCGTCCGCCCGATCGCATTCGCCAGGACGTGGCGCGCTCGCCCGGCGGCGATAGCCGCATCTTCCTGAACAACTGCATCGGCTGTCACAGCGGCATGGATCCGATGGCGCAGGCCTTCGCGTACTACAACTACGACGACACGGCCGGCAAGCTGGTCTACACGCCCGGCACCGTGCAGCCGAAGTACTTCATCAACTCCGACAACTTCAAGCCGGGGTTCGTCACACCCAACGACAACTGGGAGAACCGCTGGCGCCACGGCCAGAACTCCATTTACGTCTTCAGCCAGGCGCTGCCGGGTAGCGGCGCCGGTGCGAAGTCGCTGGGCGAAGAGATCGCCAATAGCGATCAGTTCGCGCAGTGCCAGGTCGAGAAAGTCTGGAAGGCCGTCTGTTTCCGCGCGCCGTCGCTCAACGGCGTGGATCGTGATGCGGTGGGCGAGATCGCCGGCCACTTCAAGACGAACGGCTACAAGCTCAAGAACGTGTTCGCGGAAGTCGCGGCACGGTGCGAGTAAGGGGAGCTCCAATGATCAGGGAGAATGACGTGAAATCCTTCTTGCGCGCCGTGAAACTCGGTTCTGCCCTCGCGTTCGCCGCCGTGCTGGCCGCGTGCTCGGGTGGTGGTGCGCCGACTACCGTGAATCCCGTGACATCCGCGCCTCCGATTGCGGACTACACGGGCCCGGCTCCGCAGAACGCCGACGTGCAGGCGTTCAAGCTGAACCTGTGGGAGAACATCAAGGCGAGCAACCGTTGCGGCGGGTGTCATACCGCCAACGGCCAGTCGCCGATGTTCGCCCGTAACGACGATGTGAACGCCGCCTATCAGGCCGCGAACACCGTCGTGAATCTCGCGCAGCCAGACCAGTCGCGTATGGTTCTGAAGGTGGGTGGCGGCCACAACTGCTGGCTTGCCGCCGCTTCCGCCTGCGCGGACACGCTGACTGTCTGGATTCGCAACTGGGCCGGTTCGTCGGCCTCGGGCGGCACCCAGATCGAGTTGCAGGCACCCACTATTAAAACCGTGGGAGCCAGCAAGAGCTTCCCGACCGACCTGACGGTGTTCGAGGCGAGCCTCCTGTGGAAAGACCCGTCGAATCCGGACGGACAGAAAGGCGTGCTGCAGCACTACTGCTCGCGCTGCCATTCGTCCACTGCGGCGGTGCCCCAGCAGCCCTTCTTCGCGAGCTCGGATTCGGCAGAGGCGTATGCCGCCGTTCGCGCCAAGATCAATCTCGACACGCCTGCGCAGTCACGACTGGTGGTTCGTCTGCGAGACGAGAGCCACAACTGCTGGACGGATTGCGGTACGGCCTCTGCCGCGATGCTGGCTGCGGTGAAGTCCTTCACCGACAACGTAGCGGTGTCGAATATCAATCCGGATCTCGTCGTATCGAAGGCGCTCACGCTGTATGACGGCACGGTGGCCGCTGGCGGCAACCGCTTCGACACCAACGTGATCGCGCTGTACGAGTTCAAGACGGGTTCGGGCAACGTCGCGTACGACACCAGCGGTGTCGAGCCGGCGCTCAACCTCACGCTCTCGAGCAGCACGATGTGGGTCGGCGGCTGGGGTATCAACGTCCAGGCTGGCCAGAAGGCGCAGGGCTCGACGACTGCCAGCAAGAAGCTGACGGACCAGATCAAGTCGAGCGGTGAGTTCACGATTGAAGCCTGGATGGCGAACGCGGATGTGGTGCAGGAAGACGCATACGCGGTGAGTTACTCCGCCGGCGTCTCGGCCCGCAACTTCACGCTGTCGCAGAAGGCGTATCAGTACGAAGCCATGGTTCGCACGAGCAAGAACGACGCGAACGGCAAGCCGTCGCTGCTCACGCTCGACAAGGATCGTGACGCGCAGGCAGCCCTGCAGCACGTGGTGCTCACGTACGACCCGGTCAATGGCCGCAAGCTCTACGTGAACGGCCAGTTCACTGGCGACATGGACCCCAAGGCCGGCGGCACGCTTGCCGACTGGGATGACAGCTTCGCGCTCGTGCTCGGTAACGAGACGTCGTCCAACCGTCAGTGGAAGGGTGTGATGCGGCTCGTGGCGATTCACAACCGCGCGCTCACGGTGGAACAGATCCAGCAGAACTTCGCCGCCGGCGTCGGTGAGCGTTACTTCCTGCTGTTCAACGTAAGCGACCTGGTGGACGTGCCGAAGGCGTACCTGATGTTCGAAGGTAGCCAGTACGACAGCTACAGCTACCTCTTCAACAAGCCAACGTTCATCTCGCTCGATCCGAACGCGACCATCCCGACCATCGATCTTGCGGGCATCCGCATCGGTGTGAACGGCACCGAGGCGCGTGTCGGCCAGACATATGTGCCCTTCAAGGCCACGATCGGCGGCTCGAATTACCAGAAGGGTACGGGTCAGCTCCTGTCGAACACGGGTGCGGTCGTCGCGCTGGACAAGGGTCCGGCGGATGACCTGTTCTTCCTGACGTTCGAGAAGATCGGTAGCCACTCGCACAGCGTGGCGGAAGAACAGCCGTCCCAGCCGCAGTTCGGCCTGGACCAGCCGCAGCCGGACCTCGGCCTGCGCACGTTCGACGAGCTGAACGCGACCTACTCGAAGCTGACGGGCGTGCCCATCACGGATGCGACGGTCGCCGCGACCTTCGCGAACGTGAAACAGCAGCTGCCCACGGTGGAGTCGATCGATGCGTTCCTCGCCTCCGCGCAGACCGGCATCGCGCAGCTCGCCATCGCGTATTGCAGTTCCATGGTCGACAACCAGGCGACGCGTGATGCCTTCTTCGGTCCGGGCCTGAACCCGAACCAGGGCTCGGGTTACTTCGCGTCGGATGTGAACAAGGCACCGGTGATGGCGGCGATCCGTACCACGATCAATACCAACCTGGCTTCGCAGCCGAATGCGGCTGTGGTCGATGCGGCGATCAAGAAGCTGCTCGACACGATCGCGAACAATCCCACGTCCCAGGCCAATCCGAAGGGCGCCGGCAATGCCATGAAGGCGGCCTGCGGTGCTGCGCTCGGTAGCGCCGCCACGACGGTGCAGTAAGAGTTCGAGGAGTTACGACTATGCTTATCCGCAAGAAGCTTCCCCGCGCTCACGGTCTCGACGAGCCGATGCTGCACGGCGACCATTCGCGTCCCGTCACGCGCCGCGACTTCGTGTCGGCCGGACTCATCAAGGGGCCCGCGGTCGTCGCGGCCACGGGTCTCTTCGGCATGCTCATGCGCTCCGGCAAGCTGACCGCCGCACAGGCGTCGAGCATGTCGCAGGCGATGCAGAACCTGACGAAGCCGGCCAACTGCCACGTGGTGCCGGGCAAGAACAAGATTCCGTTCATCTGCTTCGACCTTGCCGGGGGTGCGAACCTCAACGGTTCGGAAATTCTGATCGGCGGCAAGGGCGGGCAGCTCGACTTCCTGTCGACCGCCGGCTACGGCAAGCTCGGCCTGCCCGGCGACATGGTGCCGAACGCGCCCAACGCGGCGAGCGCCACCAACAACTTCATCAGCAACGCGTTCGGCGCGGCCTTCCATTCGGACGGCGCGATCCTGCGCGGCATGCTCGAGCGCACGTCGCCGACCACGCAGGCGTTCACCAACGGCTGCTCCATCGCGGCCCGTTCCGAGAACGATACGGGCAACAACCCGCACAACCCGATGTACGGCATCCTCAAGGCCGGCGCGGGCGGTGAGCTGCTGAACCTGATCGGCTCGCAGGCCTCCGATTCGGGCGGCAACTCGATGGCGCCCGCCGCGATGATCGATCTGGCGAACCGGCCGACGAAGGTGGATCGCTCGAGCGACGTCACCGGTCTCGTCGACACGGGCGAGCTCGGCAAGATGCTGCCGAAGGGCGACGTGAACGCGGTGCTCGAGGCGATGACCGAGCTTTCCGGCGGCGTCGGTGTCGCCACCGCGTCGGACGCCGAACAGGTCATCGATACGAACAGCAAACTGGGCCGTGCCGACTTCATCGTGCGCGATGCCGAGCTGAAGAAATCGGTGCGTTGCGCGTACGTGAAGTCCGCGGACCTGGCCGATCGCTTCTCGGATCAGTCGGCGCTCAACCCGGACGCCGATGCGGATATCGTCGACCCCACGGCCTCGCGCGGCACGGGCATTTTCGGCCTGACCGAGTATCAGGGCGACGGCGAGTTCCGCAAGACCGCGGCCGTCATGAAGATGGTCATCAGCGGCTACGCCGCGGCTGGCACCGTCACGATGGGCGGCTACGACTACCATGACGGCACTCGCGCGAGCGGCGAGATGCGCAATTTCCGCGCGGGCCGCTGCATCGGCGCCTGCCTCGAATACGCGGCGCGCAAGGGCGTGCCCCTGATGGTCTATGTGTTCAGCGATGGCTCGCTGAACTCGACCGGCATGGTCGACAGCTCCGCCAACGGCCGCGGCAAGTTCGGCTGGCAGGGCGACAACCAGTCGGTCGCCGCCTCCTTCTTCATGGTCTACAACCCGAAAGGTCGCCCGACGCCGATGGTCGCGGACGCCTCGGGTGGCACCGGCAAACAGATCGGTTACTACCGCGCCGATGGGTCGATCGAGACCTCGTCGCATCCCGGTGCCAACGCCGTGAACCTGCTCGTGGAGACCGTGGTGCTCAACTACATGGCTCTGCATGGTGAGTCCGGGCTCTTTACCAGTGCTGACAAGTTCCCCGGCCAGGGTCTCGGTAGCCCGGCGTCGCGCGATGCGCTCGTGGCATTCGCGCCGATCTGCAACGGCACCATCACGGCGTGACAAGGCGAACCGCGGCCGGAACGGCGCGTCAGCCTTCACCTCGACATCGACGCCGCCGGCCCCGTCTTCACACGGGGCCTGCGGCGCGCGTGCCGCAGCTCGCGGAGGGCTCGCGCGCGGCTGTCGCGCTTTCCCGACGTTCCGCTCAATTCTTTGAATCGATGCGTGAAGTTGCGGCCACGTTCGTTGACATTGTTAAGTTCGCTATGCGAGGGTTGCCCGCGCCAACGGTCGCAAGCTTTGGCGAAGGAATTCCTCTTGGGTGAGCCACATCCGCGGTGCTCTGTCGTGTCGCGCGTAAGTGTGTTCTGGGCGCGTGCCCGACGTCTCTTTTTTGTCTCCGCGCCGGTCTATGCCTTGGGCATTGGCGCGCTGGCGGCAGTCGCCGCCGCGCCGTACCCGCTCCTCGGCAAGGAGGCGCCGGACTTCGCGTTGCACGCGCTCGTGGGCAGCAACGTGCGGTTGTCGGAGCACCTGGGCGATGTCGTGGTGGTGAGCTTCTGGGGCAGTCGTTGCGGGCCCTGCGGCACTCAGCTGAATGCGCTCAATAGCAGCCTCTCGACGTACGCGTCGGTCGGGCTGAAGGTGTTCGGCGTGAGCGTCGACGATGACCAGACTCGCGCGCTCGAATATGCGAAAGGGCAGTCGGTGTCGTTTCCCCTGCTGCTCGACCCTGCGAAATCGGTGAGCAGGCTGTACGTCGTGGACAACCTGCCGATGACGGTGCTCATCGATCGTGGCGGCGTCGTGCGCCACGTGCATCGCGACTACAGCGCGAAAGACGATGCGCTGTACTTGAAAGAGTTGCGTGCGCTGCTGAACGAATGATCGGAAGAACCTATGCCGTGTGATGCGTCTTTCACTCGTCGGTTGCGAGCCCGCGTGCTCGCGATGGCGATCGTTGCATTCGGGCTCGTCGGGGGCGCATCGCTTGCGTTCGCGCAGGGCGCGACTCCCAGTGCCGCACCGGATACGGTGCAGGCCGCGCCCGCTACGGGGAATGCACCAGCCTTGCTGGCTGGCGGTTCCGAAGCGGCGCCCGCCGCGTCCGCAGGCACGCTCGCCTCGGTCGATGGCGCAACCACTGAGCCCCCCGCTGACACGCGCGGCCTCGACGAAGAAATCCAGAACCTGAAGAAGGACGTCGTCGACCTGAACAAAGACCTGTTCGTGCTCGAGGAAGAGCTGCTCTTCCCCGCCAACACGCAGGTGGCGATCTTCGTCTCGATGGACGTGGGCGAGTTCTTCGCGATCGACAATGTCACGCTGAAGATCGACCAGAAGGAAGTGGCGAACTATCTCTACACGCCGCGAGAAGCCGAAGCGCTGCTCAAGGGCGGCGTGCACCGGCTGTATCTCGGCAACCTGAAGGTGGGCGAGCATGAGCTCGTCGCGTTCTTCACCGGCAAGGGCCCGAACGACCGTGACTACAAGCGCGGCGCCACGATCAAGTTCGAGAAGGGCATCGGCGCCAAGTACCTCGAGCTCAAGATCAACGACCGGCAGAGAAAGCAGCAGCCCGAGTTCGAGATCAAGGACTGGGAATAAGCGCGGCGCCTCTCGACCCATGCGCAGCTTGCTCAAATACTTTGGACTTCGTTTCGCGGCCGTTGGCGCCGCTCGCGCGCGCAGCGGCGCAACGCCGAAGCGCTCTCTGGGCGCGCTCGCAAGCGCCGCGCTGGCGACGGCCTTCATCGCCGCGCCCGCGATGGCGGCGAAAAAGAACCCCGACGCCCTTCCTGAAACAACCATCCAGGATCTTCATTACGGCGACGTCCTGTTCTATTTCTATCAGGACGAGGATTTCGAAGCGATCACCCGCCTCAATGCCTACGAGCAGTGGGGCCAGCTCTCGCATCATCACGACGAAGCGCAGCTGCTGCTCGGCGGCCTCTATCTGTCGCTCGGACTGCATAACGAGGCGGGCAAGCGCTTCGAAGCGCTGCTGACGCCGCAAACGCCGGAAGGCGTGCGCAATCGCGCCTGGTTCTACCTCGCGAAAGTCTGGTATGCGCGCGGCTATCTCGATCGCGCGGAAGAGGCCATCCGCAAAGTGCAGGGCAGGTTGCCCGTGCAGCTCGAAGCGGAGAAGCAGCACCTGTTCGCGAACATTCTGCTGCGGCAGGGCCGCTTCCAGGAAGCGGAGTCATTGCTCGCGAACTGGAAAGGCCCGATCGATTGGATGGCTTACGCCCAGTTCAACCTCGGCGTCGCCTACGTGCGCGATGGCAAGCTCGACCAGGCCGACCCGCTCCTGCAGAACGTCGGGACGCTGAAAACCGCGCGCCCCGAGCTCCTCGCGCTGAAGGATCGCGCGAATCTCGCGCTCGGCTTCGCGCACCTGCAGGCCAACCAGCCGCAGCCGGCGCTCGTTGCGCTCGAGCGCGTGCGCCTCACCGGTCCTTATTCCAATAAAGCGTTGCTGGGCACCGGCTGGGCGCGCGCCGCGCTCGGTCAATACCAGGAAGCGCTGGGCCCGTGGCTCGAGCTGCAGGGGCGCGACATGCTCGACGCCGCCGTGCAGGAGTCTTACCTCGCCGTGCCGTATGCGTTCGGCAAGCTTCAGGCGGCTTCGCAGTCGGCGGAATACTACGAACGGGCGGTAACGTCGTTCGATGCCGAGGGCGTGAAACTGGATGAGGCCATCGGCCGTATCCAGAGCGGCAACATGCTCGACTCGATGCTCGGCAAGAACGATGACGACACTCACTACGGCTGGTTCTGGCAGCTCCGCGACGTGCCGGATGCGCCGGAGTCGCGTTATCTCTACACCGTGCTCGCCGGTCACGACTTTCAGGAAGGCCTGAAGAACTATCGCGACCTGTCTTTCCTGGGCAAAACGCTCGATCGCTGGGCCGAGAGCATGCAGGCGTTCTCGAACATGATCGACACGCGCGAGAAGGCTTACGCCGAGCGCCTGCCGAAGGTGGACACGCTGCTCGCGAGCGGCGTCGTCGATAAACAGCAGAAGGTGCGTGACGATCTCGATGCGCACCTCAAGACGATCGAGGCCGAAGGCGATGTCGCGGCACTCGGCTCGCCGGAAGAGCGCGACCAGTGGGCCCGCATCCAGCGCCTGGAAACAGCGCTGGCGGATCTGCCCAACGATGAAGAGAACGCGGCGCTTCGCGACCGCCTGCGCCTCGTGAAGGGCGTGCTCTATTTCCGCTTGAACGATTCGTTCAAGGCGCGCGTGTGGCGCGAGCGCCGGACGATCAAGGATCTCGACCTCGCCCTGCACGAAGCCCAGTCCCGCTGGATCCGCGTGGACCGTGCGCGCAAGAGTGTGCCGACGAACACTGATGAGTTCGATACGCGCATCGCATCCCTCCAGCAGCGCATCGATGCGATTCAGCTGCGACTGGTCGACGTCGCGCAGAAGCAGAACAACTACCTGGCCGCACTCGCCGTGCATGAACTGCAGGGCCAGAAAGATCGGCTCGCGACCTACCAGGTGCAGGCGCGCTTCGCCCTCGCGACCATGTACGACCGCGCGGCGAACACCGATATCCTCAACAAGGACACGAAACCGAAGCCGAAGACGGCAGAGCCCGAAGACGCGCCGGACGAAACTGACCTGCCGGCGCCGGCCCAGCCGGGCACGGAAGCTGCTCCTGCGCCGTCAGCGGCCGCGCCGGAAGCCGCGGCGCCGACACCGGCGCAACCCACGCCGGGCGCTCAGGAACCCAAGCCATGATGCGCACAACGAAACGCTCGCATCTCGTCGCCTTGGCCATCGCCCTCGCGCTTGCTCAGAGCGCCGCCGGCGCGGCCGACAAGAAGGGCCCGCAAACCATCGGCGACCTGAAAGCCAAGCAGGTCGAAGTCCACAAAGACACCCAGGTCTCCGCGACGTCCTCCAAGGCGATGGAGAACTACAAGCGCTTCCTCGAGCTGCAGAAAACCGACCCCGAGCTGCGCGCCGAAGCCATGCGCCGCCTCGGCGACCTGAACCTCGAGTCCGGTGAGCTCGATCGCATGTCGACCGAGGTCACCGCCATCGACCTGCAGGGCGCGGAAGCCATCAAGCTTTACTCGACGCTGCTGAAGGCCTACCCGACCTATCCGCGCAACGACCAGGTGCTCTACCAGCTGGCGCGTGCGTACGAAACGACCGGCCAGCCGGAGCAGGCGCTCGCCACGCTCGATCGCGTGGTGAAGCAGTACCCGCAGTCGCCGCAGCTCGATGAAATCCAGTTCCGCCGCGGCGAGATCCTGTTCTCCGCGAAGGAGTATCGCCAGGCGCAGGACGCTTACGACGTCGTCATCAAGCGCGGCTCGTCGTCCGCGTTCTACGAGCAGAGCCTCTACAAGCACGGCTGGTCGCTGTTCAAGCAGTCGCTGAACGAAGATAGCCTGCCGTCGTTCGCGGGCGTGCTCGATCAGAAGCTCGTTACGAAATCAGGCGGCACACGCAAGACGGAGTCGCTGAAGCGCGCGGATCGCGAGCTGGTGGAAGACACGTTGCGTGTCATGGCCATCACGTTCTCGTATGTCGAAGGCAGCGAGTCGCTCGACAACTTCCTGAACAAGCGCGGCAAGCCGACGCCGTACTCGCACCTCCTGTATTCGGGCCTCGGCGATCTTTACGTCGAGAAGCAGCGCTTCCAGGACGCCGCGACCACCTATCGCGCGTACGTTGCGCGCGATCCGAACAGCGATTTCGCGCCGAACCTCGCCATGCAGGGCATCGAGGCCTACAACAAGGGCGGGTTCACGCAGCTCGTGCTCGATGGCAAGCACGAGTACGTCGAGCGTTACAACTTCGGCACCGCCTTCTGGCAGGGCCGCGATCGCGCGAAGTATCCGCAGGTGGTCAAGGAGCTGAAGACCAACCTGAAGGACGTTGCGACCTATTTCCACGCGACCGCGCAGAAATCGAAGAAGACCGAGGACTACACGGAAGCCGCGAAGTGGTATCGCGATTACCTGAAGTCGTTCCCGGACGATCCGGATTCTTCCGCCACCAACTACCTGCTCGCCGAAACCCTGTTCGAGAGCAAGCAGTTCGCCGACGCCGCGACCGAATATGAGCGCACGGCGTACTTCTATCCGAAGAACGACAAGTCGGCGACCGCGGGCTATGCCTCGCTGGTGGCCTACAAGAATGAAGAGGAGCGCCTGGGCGGCACCGCGAAGACGGAGTGGCATGCGAAGGCGACCGATGCGGGCGTGAAGTTCGCGCAGGCGTTTCCGGAACATCCGGATAGCGCCGGCGTCCTGACGCGCGCCGCTGAAGACGTGTTTGCCGCGAAGGATCTGCCGCGCGCCCTCCAGCTCGCGCAGTCGATGCTCGACCGGCAACCGCCGGTGGACGCCGCCAAACAGCGCATTGCCTGGACCATCACCGCGCAGTCGAACTTCGACCTGGGCAACTTCGACAAGGCCGAGCCCGCGTACGTGAAGGCGCGCGACCTCGTCACCAACGACGACAAGATGAAGGCCGACCTGACCGAGCGTCTCGCGGCCACCGTGTACAAGCAGGGTGAAGCGAAGCAGAAGTCGGGCGACAGCGCCGGCGCGGTCGAGGACTTCCTGCGCGTCGCGCGCGTTTCGCCGGATTCGAAGATTCGTTCGACGGCCGAGTACGACGCGGCCGCGCAGCTCATCACGCTCAAGCAGTGGGATCGTGCGATCGGCGTGCTCGAAGGTTTCCGCCGCGACTACCCGAAGAGCGATCTGCAGGCGGACGTGGGCCACAAGCTCGCCGTTGCCTACACCGAAGGCAACCGCCCGGCGCAGGCCGCTGTGGAGTTCGAGCGCATCGCGGCGGATCCGACGGAGGGCAGGCAGGTTCAGCGCGAAGCGTTGCTGCAGTCCGCGGACCTCTACACCAAAGCGAACAACGTGCCGAAGGCCGTATCGATGCTGGAGAAGTTCGTTGCCACGAACCCCACGCCGATATCGGATGCGATGGAAGCGCGCCAGCGGCTCGCCGATATCGCCGGCAAGAACGGCGACGTCGTGAAGCGCGACACCTGGTATCGCGAGATCGTGAAGGCGGACTCCACCGCCGGCGCCGCGCGCACCGATCGCACGAAGTATCTGGCCGCGAAGGCGCAGCTTTCCCTGGCCGAGCCGGTGCGCGATGCGTTTCGCGGCGTGCGGTTGACCGCGCCGCTGAAGAAGAGCCTCGTCGGCAAGCGCCAGGCGCTCGACAAGGCCCTGAATGCGTACAAGCAGGCGGCTTCGTACAACGTCGCTGAAGTGACGACGACCGCCACGTACGAGACGGCCGAGCTGTATCGCACGCTGGGCAAGGACCTGATGGCTTCGGAGCGGCCGAAGGCCCTGAAGGGTGACGAGCTCGAGGCATACAACACGCTGCTCGAAGAGCAGGTGTTCCCCTTCGAAGAGCAGGCGATCCAGATTCATGAGTTGAACGTGGCGCGCGCGAAAGACGGCGTCTACGACAACGGCGTGCGCGCGAGCTTCAAGGCGCTCGCGGAGCTCAAGCCCGCGCGCTATGGGAAAACGGAATTGGTGCAGGATGTTGTTGTTACGCCCAACTAGCGCAGCGTTTTGCGGCCGACGGGCTTCGGCACGCGCCACGCTTCGCGGGGCGCGGCCTGGCTTACGTGCTGATGACGCCGGCAGCGCTGGTAGTGGCGGCGGCGCCGGCAGTGGCGGCGGCGCCGGCAGTGGCGGTAGGGCCGGCAGTGGCGGTATTGGTGGCGGTAGCGCTGATTGCGCAAGTAGCGTCGGCGGCGACGCTGCGCGCGGCGTGCTCGTTGCGTGCCTTGTGCTGGCGCTTGCGGCGTGCAGTGGTGCGCCCACTAAGTCCGATGGCGGGTCCGCTGCGCTGGATGGGGCGACATCAAGCTCATCGGCTTCGAGTGCGAACTCGGGTTCGCAAAAGAGCGGGTCGGCGGGCGGTGCGAGCGGCGTGGCAGGTGGCGCGGCAGGTACGGCTGGCGGCACCGCAGGCACGGCTGGCGGCACCGCGAGCGGTGCCAATAACGCGGCCGCGGGCGGCGCGAGCGGCACGGCCAATCCTTCCGCGCAACCTGATATCCCCAAACGTGCGCTCTCGGAGTTCGACCGCGCCGTCGGGCTCATGAAAGCCGGCAACAGCGGCGAGGCGGAGCTGGAGTTCAAAACTCTCGCGGCCGGCTATCCGCAACTCGCGGGTGCGCAGATCAACCTCGCGCTACTCCAGCGCAAGGCAAATCGTCTCGACGAAGCCGAAGCAACGCTGAAGGCCGCAGTAGACAAGAATCCCAACAGCGCCTCCGCCTGGAACGAGCTGGGCCTCACGCAACGCATGCGCGGTCAGTTTCCAGACGCGGCGGCGTCTTACGAGAAGGCGCTCGCCGCCGACCCGAACTTCGCGCCGGCCCATCGGAACTACGCGGTGCTGCTCGACCTTTATCTCAATGACCCCGAGCACGCCCTGACCGAGCTCGAGCGTTACAAGGAGCTCACCGGCGAAGATAAACCGGTGACGAGCTGGATCGCGGAGCTCCGTCAGCGTACTGGCAAGACCACGCCGCGCAAGCCGGCCGCGCCCGCGCCGACGGACTCGGCGCCGACGGAAACCGAATCCGCACCTGCTTCGCCCGCCGCGCAACCTCCGGTGGGCCAGCCTGCACCGGCGCAGCCGGCGCCAGGCCGAGGGTAAGCCATGCGAACGAATGCCTTTGTTTCGATGATCGTTGCGACGGGGTTGGCCGCCGCGGCGTCGATTGCGATTGCTCAGAATGCGACGGCGCCTGCGACCAAGCCTGCGCGCGAGACGCCGCGTCCTCAGGACGTCGACCCGGCGGTGAATACGTCGGCGACGCCGACGGCACTTGACACGCCCTCGACGGCCTCGAATAGCGCAGCCTCTACGCCGGCGCAAAGCGCGGCCGCCGCGCAAGCGCAAGGCGCCGCGGCGGCTGGAAAACCCGGTGCAAAGGGCAAATCCCTCGACCGCCTCGAACTCGATACCACGCAGATCACGGGTAACCGGGAGCTGCCGAAAGTGCTCTACATCGTCCCGTGGAAGCGCTCCGACCTGGGCGACCTCGTCGGCAAGCCGGTGAACAGCCTGTTGGACGAAGTGCTGACACCTGTCGACCGCGACGTCTTCCAGCGCGAGAACCGCTACTACCGCGCGCTCACGCCCGGTGCTGCCGAAAACGATGCGCTGTCGGCGCCCGATGGCCGCCCGGCGACGCCCGTGCGTAACCCGGTGCTCACGAACAGTGCGCCTGCCGCCGGCAGCCAGGGGTCCGCAGCACGTCCGACCAATGCCCCTGCAGGCGGAGTCTCAACCGGAGGCGGCGGCACAACGCCAGCGCCACGGGATGAGAAATAGGTCGCAGCTTTTTGCTCATATGTCATTCAGTTTCCGCAAGCTTGCTTGAGTCGGTTTCGAAGGTCTTTGCCGGCCCGCAATGGGCCGATTGTTGGGGAGTACGTCGATGGAACTCTGGAGCGTCATCGTTAGATTTTTCCAAGGCGGCGGGGAGTTCATGCTCCCGATCGCCGTGGTGCTGGTGTTCGGTCTCGCGATCGCGATCGAGCGCTACATCTATCTCACCCGCGCGGCGATTCGTAATCGCACGCTGTGGAACGAGGTCGTGCCGCTGCTCGCGCAGGGCAACTTCCGGCAGGTGGTGGCCATCACCTCGAAGTCGGACTCCGCGATCGGCCAGATCCTGAATTACGGGCTCGCCCGCATTCAGTCGGCCCGTCGTCGCGACGACATCGAGAAGGCGATGGAAGAGAGCCTGATGGAAGTGGTGCCGCGCCTCGAAAAGCGCACGCACTACCTCGCCACGTTCGCGAACCTCGCGACCCTGCTCGGCCTGCTTGGCACCGTCATCGGTCTGATTCATGCGTTCGGCGCCGTCGCCACGGTGAACCCGGCCGAGAAGGCGAACCTGCTGTCGGCCTCGATCTCGGTCGCGATGAACTGCACGGCGTTCGGTCTCATGACCGCGGTGCCGATCCTGTTCCTGCATGCGGTTCTGCAGACGAAGACCACCGAGCTGATCGACAGTCTCGAGATGGCTTCGGTGAAGTTCCTGAATGCGATTACGGAGCGGCAGTCGCCGCCCGCTGCCGCACAGGCCTGATTGCGGTTTCGCAACTGAAGAAGCCCTCAATCGCCGGGCGGCTCGAGAGAAGAGCCGCGAGCGTTTAGGTCGCCACTTCACCGGAAGTATTCGCAATGCGACGTTCCTTTGCCACCAAGAAGATTGCGCGGAAAATGCGCAAGCCGGCCGAGCTGCTGCTCGTGCCGATGATCGACATCTTCACGGTGCTGGTCACGTTCCTGCTCATGACCGCGGTCTTCTCCAAGACCGTGGTGCTGCAGCTGAACCTGCCGGCGTCCGTCACCGAGTTCCGCGAGCCGCCGCCGGGGCTCATGATCGAGGTGATGGTGCGCAAGGACCTGATTCAGGTCGCCGATCGCAACACCGGCCCGCTCGCCACACTCCCCAACAAGGCGGACGGGTACGATTACGAAGGCCTCACCGATTACCTGAAGCGCATCAAGGCGAAGTTCCCGGAGAAAACCGACGCGACGATCCTGCTCGAGTCCGACACGCCGTACGACACGCTCGTGCAGGTGATGGACCGGGTGCGGGTGTTCGAGCAGGGCACCGGCGCGCAGACGATGCAGGCCGAGCTGTTCCCGGATATCTCGATCGGTGACGCGCCGGCGGCCACGCCCGGCGGCGCGCCCGCGCCCGCCGCGGCCATCCCGGCGACGCGAAGTGGAGAGAAGCACTCATGAGCATGTCCAACCGTGCGCGCCGCATGGCCCAGCATCACGCCCGGCACAAGGCGGATGCGGAGCTGAACCTGATCCCGCTCATCGATATTCTCTCGGTGATGGTGGCCTTCCTGCTCGTCTACTCGACGGAAGTGGAAGTCATCCAGAACACCAAGGGCATCGAGATACCGCAGTCGATCGCCCAGGCCCAGCCGAAAGAGTCGGTGGTGGTCATGATCACCAAGGACCAGCTGTTCGTGCAGGGCGAGCTCGTCACGAGCGTCGCGGACATCAAGGCCGCGAACACCGCGCTGGTCGAGCCGCTGCGCGAGAAGCTGAAAGCCCCGCGCATCATCGGCGACATCGGCGAGAAGGATCTCGCGAACCGTGAGATCACCGTGATGGCGGACAAGAGCCTGCCGTACGAGATCCTGAAAAAGGTCATGGCGACCTGCACGGACGCCGACTACGGCAAGATTTCGCTGGCGGTACTCCAGAAGGAGAAGCCTGTGCCGCCGGGCTTCAAGCCGGCTTGAGGGGGGCGTAAACCGTGCTGCTAGCCCCTTACTACCGTAGTTACGAGCTCGCCTGGGAAGGCGACCCGGGCTCGAGCGCGCTGTTCCGCAGGATCATGCGCATCGGGCTCGTGCTGCTCGTCGTGTTCGTCCTGATCTTCTATTTCTGGCCGCCGCCGAAGAAGACTCACATGGAGGAGTCCATCCCGCCGCGCCTGGCGCGCGTGATGATCGAGCAGCAGCCGAAGCCGCCACCACCCCCGCCGCCGGTCGTCGAGCAGCCCAAACCGAAGCCGCCGGAGCCGGACAAGAAGGTGGCGATGGTGAAGCCGCCGGTCGATGTGAAGCAGCAGGCGCGCGAGAAGGCGCAGAAGCAGCTGAACCAGGTGAAGGACGAGCTCGCCGACCTGCGCGAGCAGCTCGACATGACCCCGCTCGCCCAGACCAAGAACCTGTCGGGCGCGGTGGGCGAGGATTCGCACGCCGAGCGCAACCTGATCACCTCCAAGGCGGGCCAGGGCTCCAGTGGCATCACCACCTCCAGCATGGGCAGCCGTGGCTTCGGGACCGGCGCAGGCTCTTTGACGGGGCACGATACCGGGGCGGTCGCCTCCAGCATTGCGCGCTCGGGGCTCGATGCCCGGGGGCCGACACGCACCGGTTCCAGCGGCAAGGCCGCCCGCAGCCGCGAGGAGATCGAGCTGATCTTCGATCGCAACAAGGGCGCCATTTATTCCCTCTACAGTCGCGCTTTGAGGGATACGCCCGATCTGCAGGGCAAAATGGTGCTGGAATTCACGATTTCCCCCACCGGGGAAGTGACGATGTGCCGGGTGGTTTCCAGCGAATTGAACGATCCTGAGCTCGAGAAGAAGATCGTGGCGCGCGTGCGCCTGTTCCGCTTCGAGGCGAAGGATGTCGAGACGATCACCACAACGAAGCCCATCGACTTCTTCCCTGCTTGATTGGGGAAAAGTCGCCTGCGGCGCTTTTCCCGGACTGGGGCTTCGGTTCCGGCGGCGAAAAGCGTGGTTTTCGCCGCCTGAGTTGGCGCGTCGCTACGCCCGGGCGGGGGCACTGGCTCGCGCTGGTGAATGTGCCGGCGCCCGTTTTGGCGGTGTCGCATGAACCTGCAGTCGGAAATCGAGTACTTCACGGAGCTTGCGATCCTCGACAAAGCGCGCCTCCTCAACAGCTTTCTCCATGAGCTGGCGCAGGAGGCCCGCAGCACCTATGGGCCAGGCACCGAGGCGGTGCATGACACGTTGCACCTGCGGTTCGTCAACGAGATCTCGTTTCGGCTCACCCGTCTGATCGAGCAGTTTCTTGCCGAGGATGCGGCCCGGCCGGCCGATGAGGTCGTCCTGCGAATGCTGCTGTCCCCTCGGGCGGACAAGATCGCCGAGCGCCTGATCTTCAATGCCTACCGTCGCGCCATTCAGGGCTTCGAGAGCTACGACACCACCGTGCTGATGGGCGGCTGAGCCCGGCCAGCGCATCGCGCTTTCACGACGCCGCACGCGCGTCGAATTGCACAGCCCCGCCGCTCTATCCCGTATGGCCGCTTGCCATGCGTGACGCCATCCGTTTAATTTCCTTGGCGTCATGATCGAACAACCCCTACTACAAGTTCTGATACTGCTGGCTGGCTCGCTATTCGTCGTGACGTTGCTGCGGCGGCTGGGGTTGCCGCCGATCCTGGGCTATCTGGTCGTCGGCATGGCGCTCGGTCCGTTCGCGTTCGGGCTCGTGCGCGAATCGACCACGACCGCGCTGCTGGCCGAACTGGGCGTCACCTTCCTGCTGTTCACGCTGGGCCTGGAGTTCTCGCTCCCGCGCATGCTCGCGATGAAACGCGAGGTATTCGGGCTCGGCGCCGCGCAGGTGGTCGCGACCACCGTCGTGTTCGCCTGCATTGCGCGCATCGCCGGCATCGATTGGCCGATGGCGGTCGTGATCGGCGGCGCCATCTCGATGAGCAGCACCGCGATCATCATGCATCAGCTCACGGAGCGCGCTGAGCTCAACCGCACGCACGGCCGCCTCGCCTTCAGCATGCTGCTGTTCCAGGATCTGGCGTTCGTGCCGTTTCTGGCGCTCGCGGCCGCGCTGACCCGCAAAGGCGAGTTCTCGCTCCTCTCGACGCTCACGAACGTCGCGCTCGGCGCGGTGGCCGTGGGAATCGTGCTGGTGATGGGGCGGCTGTTGCTGAGGCCGCTGTTCCAGGAGATTGCCCGAAGCCGGCTGCGGGAGCTGTTCACGCTCGCCGTGCTGTTCGTCGTGCTCTCTTCGGCGTGGGTGTCCCACACCGCCGGCCTGTCGCTCGCGCTTGGCGGTTTTCTCGCGGGAATGATGCTCGCGGAGACCGAATACCGGCATCAGATCGAGATCGTGATCCGGCCGTTCCGCGACATCCTGCTCGGCCTGTTCTTCATCACCGTGGGCATGCTGCTCGACGTGCGGCTGCTGGTGAACGAGTTCGGGCTCGTGTTCTCGATGCTGCTCGGGCTCGTCGTGCTCAAGGCGGCGACCGCGACACTCGTATCCCGCTGGTTCACGGGCTCGTGGTTCAAGTCGATTCGCACCGGGGTCGTGATCTCGATCGCGGGCGAGTTCGGCATCGCGCTGCTCACGCTCGTCCTGCAGGGCGAAGTGCTGCCGACGAGGTTCGGCCAGCCGCTGCTCGTGGCCATCGCGCTGTCGATGATCGTGAGCCCGTTCATCATCAGCAACAACAAGCGCGTCGCGCGCTTCCTGCTGCGGGAGCATGGGCCGCCCGGCACCGCCGTACAGCGCGAGGATGCGGCGACTCACGGAATCGCCCAGCGCGAGCACGTGATTCTGTGCGGCTTCGGGCGCGTCGGCCAGAACGTGGCGCGGGTGCTGGAGACGCACGGCTTCGAATACATCGCGCTCGATCTCGACCCGGCACGCATCCGCGCCGCCCGCCAGGCCGGCGACCCGGTGATCTTCGGCGACTCCGCCGACGAAGAGATGCTGATCCGCGCCGGTCTCGAACGCGCCAATGCCGTGATCATCAGCTTTGCCGATCCCGGCACTTCGATCGGGATTCTTCGTTCGATCCGCGCCCTGCGTCGCGAGGTGCCGATACTGGTTCGCACGCAGGACGATTCGCGCCTCAACGAGCTGCGCGAAGCCGGCGCGACCGACGTCGTGCCCGAGACGCTCGAAGCGAGCCTCATGCTGGTGTCGCAGGTATTGATGCTGCTCAACGTTCCCGTCGCGAAGGTCATGCGTACCGTGAGTGACATCCGTAACTCGCGTTACGCCGTGCTCCGGAACGTCGTGAACCTGGACGGTGCGAGCTTCGTCCCGATCGAAAACGCGCCGGAAGACGCCGAGCAGCTCCGGACCGTGCTGCTGCCGCCGGGCGCCTGGGGCGTCGGCCGCACACTCGACGAAGTGCGCTCGCGCGGCGCCGAAGTGACCTTCAACAGCATCCGCCGGCATGGCATTGTCGGGCGCGAACCGGGCGGCGAGACCTCGCTCCGCGACGGCGACATCGTCGTCATCTACGGCTCGCCGAAAGCGTGCGAGCACGCGGAGTCCGTGCTGCTCGCTGGTTGAGGAGAAGTATTCATGCACAAGAGCCGCCTCGCAGGCTTCATCATCGACTGCAATACGCCGGACCTCGACGCCGCCGCGACGTTCTGGACGCAGGCGCTCGGCTACCCGCTCTCGAAGCTGGAAGGGGACCAGGCGGGCATTTACCGCAAGTTCGACACGGGCCCCACCGGCCTGCAAATCGAAGTGCAGCAGGTCGAGCATGCGAGCCGGGTGCACCTGGACATCGAAACCGACGACATCGAGGCCGAGGCCACGCGCCTGGAAGGCCTTGGCGCGCGGAAAGTAAAGCGCTTTCCGCGCTGGTGGGTGATGCAAGCCCCCACGGGGCAGCGGTTCTGCGTCATCCAGCCGCAACGCCCGGATTTCGCGGAGAAGGCGAACGTCTGGGAGTGAAGGGGAAACGTTTGGGCGTAGCTGCGCGTCACCGCGGGTAGCGGCGCGCCCGGGCAAAAACCCCGCTTTTGGCACCGGAAACGCAGGCGCGGTAGCGAAAAATCGCCGAAGGCGATTTTTTCCAATGGAGTAGAATCCGCGGCTCATCGTGATCCGCAGTCAGATCTATTTCCCTCCAAAGCACGAAGCGCTGCGCGAGGACGTGCATGCGCTCGGCGCGCTGGTCGGCGAAATCCTGCTGGAGCAGGGCGGCCCCCAGCTCCTGTATCTCGTCGAGCAGGACCGCATGGCCGCCATCCATCGGCGCGATGGCGACACCAAGGCGCACGCCGAGCTGCTCGCCCTCGTCAAGGATCGCCCGCCTGCGGTAGCGCGGGACCTGGTGCGTGCATTCTCCACCTGGTTCCAGGTGGTGAACCTTGCGGAGAAGGTCCACCGCATCCGCCGCCGCCGCGAATACTTCGTGAAAGACAGCGTTCGCCCGCAACCTGGTGGCGTGCAGGATGCGTTCGCGCGACTCAAGGTCGAAGGGCTGCGGCTGCAGGACGTGCTGGGCCTCGTCGGCCAGCTGCGCATCGAGCCGGTGTTCACGGCGCACCCGACCGAATCCACTCGTCGCACCATCCTTCGCCAGCAGCAGCACATCGCGGATCTTCTGCTCGATCGGCTGAACCCCACGCTCACACCCAATGACATGCGCGCGCTCTGGGGCGCGGTCCGCACGGAGCTTACGGCGGGTTGGCAGACGGAAGATCACCCGCGCGAGAAGCTCACGGTCGCCGACGAGCGCGAGCACGTGCTGTTCTATCTCACGGACATCCTGTATCGCGTAGTGCCGGCGTTCTACGAAGAGATCGCGCTGGCGTTGGAGAAGGTGTACGGCGTTCCGGCCGAGTCCGTCGAGCTGCCTTCGGTGCTGCGCTTCGGCACCTGGGTGGGCGGCGACATGGACGGCAGCCCGGACGTGCACGCCAAGACCATCCGCGAAACGCTTGCGCGCCAGCAGCAGGTCATCGTCAACGTTTACTACCGCGAGACTCAGCGGCTAGTGGACCGGCTTTCGCAGAGCGCGAGCCGCATCAGTGTTACCTCGGCGCTTTCGAAGCGAATCGACGAATACACCTCGCTGCTGCCGGGCGCGCGCTCGGCGACGCCGGCGCGGCACGATCGCATGCCGTATCGCGTGTTCCTTGCGCAGATCGGCGAGCGTCTGCGGTACAGCTACGACGGTCGTCCGAACGGGTACGCCAACGTCCAGCAGCTTCGCGCGGACGTCATGCTGATTGCCGATAGCCTTCGCGCGAACAAGGGCGTGAACGCCGGGCTTTTCTACATCCAGCGATTCCTGCGCCGGATCGACACGTTCGGTTTTCACGTGGCGACGCTCGACGTTCGCCAGCACACGAGCGTGCATCATCAGGTGCTCGCGAAAGGCCTGGACGATCCGCAGTGGCTCACGCGCACGCCTGAGGATCGAACCGCGAGGCTCGCGGACGCGCTCTCGCGCGACATGGGGCCGCGTGCGGAGCTCGATCCGCTGGGCAAGCGTACGCTCGGTGTGTTTGAAGCGATGGTGCAGGGTCGCCATCGATACGGCGCGAATGCTATCGGCAATTTCGTCGTTAGCGGCTGCTGTGGCGCGGATGATGTGCTCGCGCCGCTGCTCCTCGCGCGGTGGGCCGAGGCCTACGACAAGCGCACCGGCGAGATCGCGGTGGATGTCGCGCCGCTGTTTGAATCCGTGGATACGTTGGACCGCTGTGGCGAAGTCATGCGCACGCTGCTGGCCGAGCCGGTGTATCACCGCCATATCGAGGCTCGTGGGCGACGCCAATGCGTGCTGATCGGCTATTCCGACAGCAACGAAGCGGACGGGCCCTGCGCGTCGCGGTTCGCCACCCATCAGGCGCAACGGACGCTGGCGGGCTCACTCACCGCGGACGGCGAGAGCTTCGTGATCTTTCACGCGCGCGGCGGAAGCATCGCCCGTGGCGGCGGACGCGTGGATGCGCTGGTGCGCGCGGCCCCGGTCGAAGCACTCAACGGCGTGCTGCGATTTACGGAGCAGGGCGAAGCCATCCAGCAAAGCTACGGCCTGCGGCCCATTGCCATGCGTACGTTGGAACGCGCGTTCAACGCGCTGAGCACCACGACCTCCGCCGCACGCCAGGGAAAGATCCAGACCGATCGCGCGGATCATCTCGAAGTCGCGTCGACGATCGCCGCCGCGAGCCGCGAGGCCTATCGCAAGCTTGTGCATTCGGAAGGCCAGTTCTACGATTTCTTCCGCGCCGTCACCCCGATCGATGTGATCGAGCGGATGCAGATCGGCTCACGGCCGGTGCATCGTTCGGACCCCGGCTCGCTCGATTCACTGCGCGCTGTGCCGTGGGTTTTCGCGTGGACGCAGTCCCGACACATGCTGCCGGGCTGGTATGGTGCCGGGACCGGGCTAGCCGCGGCGATCAAGAAATTCGGCTTGGCTCGCCTGCGAGCGACCTACTCCGAGTGGTTCTTCCTGCATAACCTCGTCGACGACGTGGAAGCCATGCTGGGTCGAACGGACCTCGAGATCGCGAGCGCCTACAACGTGCTCGCGCCGGCCGCGCTTCATCGGTTTTTCGAGCCGATCCGCGAGGAATGCGCGCTGGCCGCGCATCACCTGCTGTCGATCAAAGGCTGCTCGGCGCTGCTCGACTCCGATGCCACGCTGCAGCGGGGCATTCAGCTTCGTAATCCCTATGTCGACCCGATGAACCTGATGCAGGTGGACCTGCTCCAGCGCTGGCGCGCGACCGAGCGGCAGGATCGCGATCTGTTCGATGCTTTGCTGGCCAGCATCAGTGGTATCTCTCAAGGTCTGCAGAGCACGGGTTAGTTAGAGGATTCCGCGCATGAGCAACGCTGCGCACGCCGCCATCACCATTCGCCCGGCTCGGGAAGACGAGGTGCCGCTCGTGCTGCAATTCGTGCGCGAGCTGGCGGAGTACGAGCATCTTTTGCATGAGGCTGTGGCTACCGAAGAGCGTGTGCGGCGCGACCTCTTCGGGCCTCGGCCTTATGCGGAAGTGGTTTTCGCCTGTCTCGATGGGGAGCCGGTGGGGTTTGCGCTGTTCTTCCACAACTATTCGACGTTTGTGGGGAAGCCGGGCATTTATCTCGAAGACTTGTTCGTGCGGCCGGCGGTGCGGGGGAAGGGGCTTGGCAAGGCCCTTCTTGTGTGGCTCGCGGCCGAAGCGGTGAGGCGGGATTGTGGGCGGCTCGAGTGGTCGGTGCTGGATTGGAATGAGCCGTCTATCGAGTTCTATAAGAGCTTGGGGGCCAAGCCCATGGATGAGTGGACGATGTTTCGCCTTGGCGGCGATGCGCTGGTTGCGCTTGCTGAGAAGGAAGAAGGAAGCCCTCAATCGCCGGGCGATTGAGGGCTTCCCGTCCAATCGCCCAACGCATCACGCAATCGCGTGAAACGCATCAGGCCATCGCGTGAATCGCGCTCGTTGAAGAAATGGGCCGCCGCGTCGAGAACGTCTCGATATCGTCGTCCCCTTGTACGCGGTCGACCTTCTTGCCATCCAGAATGGCCATCAACGTGTCACGCGCACGAGCCACGCGGCTCTTGATCGTCCCCACGGCGCAGCCGCAGATACGCGCCGCTTCCTCGTAAGAGAAGCCACTCGCGCTAACCAGAATCAGCGCCGTACGCTGGCCCGGCGACAACGTCGCGAGCGCCCGATTGAGATCGCGCAACTCCAGATCCCCATCGTGATCGGGCGGAACGCTCGGCTCGGGCAGCGAATCCGTGTCAACACCCGAGGCCTCGAACTTTCGCCGCCGCAGCTGCGAATAGTGCTCGTTGCGCACGATCGTAAAGAGCCATGCCTTGAGGTTGGTGCCGGGGCGGAACCGGTCGATGTTCGCGAGCGCGCGGGCCAGCGCCTCCTGCACGAGATCATCCGCCTTTACGCCATCCCGGCACAGGGAGCGGGCAAACGTGTGCATCTGGGGTACCAGGGCCACCATCTCTTGCGTCACCATGATTTTCGATTCGCCTCCGAGCAGGAAAGTGGATTCAGTCGCGTAGGGCACAAGGTACCGGCAATGCGGCTTCGCCAAAGTCGGAGCCGCATGTAGGCCGGCGCGACGCGGCTCTGAAGCGGCTGTAAGACCAGTCCTACGAATAGCCACGCTCGTGGCGCCGATTGGCGACAGGCCCCTTTCTTGCTCGCTGCGGCCCCTGACAGCCGAAACGGGCGTGCGAGGAGCGATGAACGAGACCAAAAGTGCCGAGATTTATCGGGTTTGCGCCATTTCGACCGACCGGTGGGATGTGTATCAGGAACCCCGCCACCACCCCGTGGCGAGCTTCAACGACAAGGCCGCGGCCCTGAATTACGCGATGTGCCTCGCACGTGGGCGCGTCGCCTGGCACCTCCTGCTGAGACCGGGTGAAGGGCAGACGACGGATGGGGTTGCGGTATCGAATGAAACGACCGCCGCCCTCCCCAATCATTGACGTCGAAGGGCTTCGCTACACGAGCGACAGTCAACCGGGCTTCAGCCGCGTTCCACGCGGCAAGCATTTCCTGTTTCGGGATACTCGGGGTCGAACGATCAAGGATGCGCGCGTCATCCAGCGCATCCGCAAGCTTGCCATCCCACCCGCGTACCGGGACGTGTGGATCTGCCCGCACGCCAACGGCCACCTTCAGGCCACCGGCCGCGACGCGCGCGGCCGGAAGCAATATCGCTATCACCCGCGGTGGCGCGAGCATCGCGACACGACGAAATTCGATCGAATGCTGGAGTTCGGGCGCGCGCTGCCGCGCATCCGGCGGCGCGTGGCGAAGGATCTTCGCAGCGGCGGCCTGCCGAAGGAGAAGGTGCTCGCGACGATCGTCCGACTCCTCGAATGCACGCTCATCCGCGTGGGCAATGAAGAGTACGCGCGCTCCAACGGTTCCTTCGGCCTCACCACGCTGCGCGATCGCCACGTCGAGTGGCAGAGCGGCGCGCTATTGCTCGAATTTCGAGGCAAGAGCGGTGTGGAGCAGCGCGCGCTCGTGAATGATCGGCGAATCGCGCGCATCGTGCGCGACTGTCGCGATATCCCCGGCCAGGAGCTGTTTCAGTGGATCGACGAGAAGGGCGAGCGCCGCCCCATCGATTCGAGCGACGTGAACGACTACCTGCGCGAAGCCAGTGGCGGCTCATTCACCGCGAAGGACTTCCGCACATGGTTCGCAACGCTCGAAGCGCTCACGCGGCTTCGCAAGGAACGGCCGGGCGACGGTAACGAGGCGAAGAAGCAGGTGCTCGCCACGGTCAAGGCCGTGTCGGCGAAGCTCGGCAATACGCCTGCGATCTGTCGAAAGTGTTACATCCACCCAGCAGTTCTTTCGGCGCATGAAGCGGGACGGTTGACGCTTCTGAACGGCGCCAGCGCGCCTCTGGCACTGCACAGGTTACTGGCGCCGACGCGTAAATTCCGAAAAAGTCGGAAGAATCCTACGTATCAAAGCGGGAACTCCACCGGCACGCGACCCCGTGCGCTGACTGCGGGGCCCAGCACTACCGCGTGAGAATCGGGCTCGAGATCCGAACTCATCTATAGAGGGAATGCACAATGTCAGCTCGTAACGGTTTCCTGGTCGCGGCCGCCTTGGGCCTGCTATGCGCGGGCTGCGCGACCCGACAGCCCACCCCTGAAATCACTCGTGCTCAGACGCTCATCGAGCAAGCCGAGAAGTCAGGGGCGCAGCAATACGCGGCTGAGCAGCTCGATAGCGCTCGCGTCAAGCTGAGGCTCGCGAATGCGGCCGCGCGTGACGGTAAAGAGAACGAGGCGCGCGCGCACGCCAATGAAGCGGCGGCCGACGCCGAGCTGGCGCAATCCCGCGCGTCGAGCGGCAACGCGCAGAAGGCCGCCAACGAAGTGCAGAGAAGCACTGAAGTCCTGCAACGCGAAGCGGAGCGGACGCAGAGCCTGCAGCCCTCGCAGACCATTCCCACTTCGCCCACGCCTTGAGGAGCTCACCATGAAGTTCGCAACATTATCTGTTTCCGCTCTCGCGAGCGCCGTGCTGCTCGCGGCATGCGCTACGACGCCCAAGCGTGTAGCGGAGCTCGATCAGGCGCATTCCGACGTGCAGACCCTCGCCGCCGATCCGCTGGCCCAACAGGCTGCCAGTCAGGAGCTATCCAACGCGCGCAAGTCACTCGAAGCGGCGGACATTGCGCTGACGAAGGGCAAGCGCGAAGACGTGCTCCACTATTCGTACCTCGCTTCACAACAGGCGCGGACCGGAGAGGAGCACATCTCGGAAGCGCGTTCGAAGGAAGAAGTGGCGAAGGGCGAAGCCGAGCGAAATCGTGTTCTGCTCGAGTCGCGTACCCGCGAGGCGGAAGCCGCCACGGCAGCCGCTCAACAGCAGGCCCAGCTCGCGCAGGCTCAGGCGCGGGATGCGAATGCCGCTCGGCAGGAAGCTGAAGCGGCTCAGCGTCAGCTCGCGGAGCTGCAGGCGAAGCAGACCGATCGAGGCATGGTGCTCACTCTCGGTGACGTGCTGTTCGATACCGGCGCGGCAACGTTGAAGCCGGGCGCCAATTCGATAGTCGATCGTGTCGCCGCGTTCCTGAAGGGAAACGATGGCACGAAGGTCATCGTCGAAGGCCATACGGATAGCCGTGGCTCGGAGGAATACAACCAGCAGCTCTCGGAACGCCGTGCTCAGTCGGTTGCCGACGCGCTCGCTTTCCGTGGCATCGACCGCGGCCGCGTGGAAGCCGTGGGTCGTGGCAAGGCGCTGCCCGTCGCGAGCAACGAGACGGCCGCGGGGCAACAGCAGAACCGCCGTGTGGAGCTGATCTTCTCGGACGCGTCGGGCCGATTCGCGAGCGGCGCTGCGCCCGCGTTGCGCTGAGAAGAGGGGATCCGGCGGGCCTCAGGCCCGCCGGAAATCCACCGCGGGCAACTGCATCGACCGGCGATACTTTGTCACCGTCCGACGGGCGACCTTCACACCGCGATTCGCCAGCAACTCTGTGAGCTGCACGTCGGAGAGCGGGTTGCGCCGATCTTCCGCGGCGATGAACTCACGCAGCAAGGCGCGAATCGCCGTCGCCGAGCAGGATCCGCCGCTCGTCGTCGCCAGCTGGCGCGAGAAAAACCGCTTGAACGCCACCACGCCGCGCGGCGTGGCCATGTACTTGTGGCTCGTCGCGCGCGATACCGTCGATTCATGCAGCCCCAGCTCGTCCGCGATTTCGCGCAACGTGAGCGGCCGCATGGCGAGGTCGCCATACTCGAAGAAGTTCTTCTGACGCGCGACCACCGCTTCCGCCACGCGCTGAATCGTGAGGAACCGCTGCTCGAGATTGCGCACGAGCCAGCGCGCCTCCTGCAGGTGCTGCGCAAGAAGCGTCGTCTCGCCGTCACGCGCGTGACGGAAACAATCCGCGTACTGCTGATTCACCCGAATGCGCGGATAGATGGCGGAGTTGATGCTCACCAGCCACTTCTTCTTTTCCTTGCGCACGACCACGTCCGGCACGATCGCGCGCGGCTCGAAGCTACCGATCTTCGAGCCGGGTCGCGGGTCGAGGCTGCGGATCAACTCCATCGCCTGGCGCAGATCCGCCTCGGAGCAATGCAGAGCACTCTGCAGCTTGCTGTGATCGCGCGCCGCCAGCATGTCGAGTTTCGTATTCACGATGTCCAGCGCGAGCGCGCGACCCGGCTCGTTGCGATCCATCGCCTGCAACTGCAGCGAGAGACATTCGCCGAGGCTGCGCGCGGCAATGCCGCTCGGCTCCAGCGTTTGCACGATGCGCAACGCGGTTTCGAGCTCGCCGGGTTCTAACGCGTCGGAGAACGACGTCAGCTCTTCGAGCGGCTGACGCAGGAAACCATCTTCATCGAGCGCGTCGACGACGAGATTCGTGAGCGCGTAGTCGCGCTCGGAAAGACCGAGCAGCAGAAGCTGCTCACGCAGCGAGTCGCGCAGCGTGGAGGGCGACGCCGTCCACTCCGTCCAGTCCGGCGCGTCATCGCCGCCACTGCTGCTGCCGGAGCCGCTGCTCGACTGAAAGTCGAGATCGTCCGTCGTCGACGCGGACTGCTCGCTCGAGCCTTCCTCCGCCTCCGCCTGCGCGGGCGCATCGGCGCTATCGCCCTGCTCCTCCAGGAACGGGTTCTGCGCGATGGCTTGGTTCAGTTCTTGCACACATTCCAGTGCGGACAGCTGCAGCAGCTTCACGGACTGCTGGAGTCTGGGCGTAAGGGTCAGCTGCTGCTTGAGGCGCAGACCTAATCCGGCTTGAGTCATCTAGAGGAACCCTTCCGCGACTGCGATTCGATTCGTTCAACTACAAAAGCAACAGCCATGCCAACCGCACCGCCATCATTATTTGCCGTGCGTTGAAGGCTTTGCGCCCTCCCTCGCGCGTCGGGTCGAGGTGATGGCAAACGTTTCGGCCGGGACAACTTGCAACGACATGTAAGAACGCCCCCCGTCGTCGGTGTGCGACACGGCCTTGTGAAAACAGCATGGGATCAATTCATCAGAAGCAGAGCGGTTCCGGCGAGGGCGACTCGGCGTCGGAGCTGGAAGCCGCGGCGAGCGACACTTTCGAGGCACACGCGCAACGTGTCGCCGGGCTGGAAAGAGCAGTGGCGCGGGAACGCCACGCGCGCGAGCGCGCGGAAAGCGCCAATCGTGCGAAGGATGAGTTCCTCTCCGTCGTCTCGCACGAGCTGCGCTCACCGCTGAACGCGATTCTCGGCTGGAATCGCATCCTGTTCGATCAAGCGCCCACACGATGCGGAGGTCGTCTCCATCACACCGCGCATCGAGCAGAGCGCCCGGGCCCAGCTCAAGATGGTGAACGACCTGCTCGACTGCGGCCGCATCGGCACGCGCAAACTGCGACTCGCGCTACGCCCCGTGAAGTTGTCTGCTCTGGCGAGCATGGCGGTCGAGGCGGCCCGTCCGGCTGCCGAGGCGCTATTCGCTGGTGCGCAAGCTGCGCAAACTTTCGGCGGGTGAAAACCTGGTCGCGGTTGCCGTGACCGGCTATGCCTCACAGGGTGACGTCGAGGCTGCGATCGACGCGGGGTTCGATCCACATGTGCCGAAGCCGGTGGATTTCGATTCGCTCGTGCCGATCATTCGTCGCATGGCGACGCGGCAACCTTGAGTCAAAAAAAGAGCGGGCTGGTCGCACCACAGCCCGCCAAACGGGGGGTCTTCGGTCAGCTTCGAACCGCTCTCGCGGCGTCGATGCAAATTCAGCGTGCGAATCGCACGCGGCGTGACGATGCAACGTGCATGCCAGAAAATTGATGCGTGGCACGGTTCATGCTCGAGCTTCAAGCGTGGCATTGACTGAGAACAACTTGGGAAGGTGTGGGCGTGGCGCGATGAGTGCCCGGTTCACCACCGCAACAGGCTCGATGTACGTCACACGAAAACAACGATTTGTATCGAATCCGGCGGTGTCGCCGATCAGACGCCGCAGTGAGACGGGGACCTGTGGCGGGGCGTCCTTCGCGCCGCGCTCAGGCACTCACCGCGTGGCCCGGTGCGAATTCGAATCGCTAGCGGGCGGTCCGGCCTCGTTCGGCGCTATGCCGAACAGTGGCGCACCGCATGTAAAACGTACAGTGTGTGCAAGAAATACGCGGAGAAAGCCCGTGATCGGGCGCGATATTTCCTTTTTACAGTCCGCTGTGGGCTGTAGGCAACGAACAAAGTAGAAAATTTCGCGCGGAACTCACACGCAAGCTGAAGCGTATTGGCTTCTGAAGCGTTGTTGTCGGGTCTGCGGAATTGAACGGGGAGCGCGCCGCGTGGTCAGGCTAGCCATCGAATCTGGAGTAAGGAGAACGCCAATGCGCGATGCGCCCGGCCGCTCACGGGAGGCTTACCCCTACGCTTCGGGCGCGAACTTCAGCGCGCAGTCTGCGCGGCCGTGCGTGCGGAGCTTGCGGGCACCGCGCCGCCTTCTTCCTCCCAGCGGTGGATGTCCTGGCGTGGTAGCCTCTGACGCTCGCGCTGTCTGCGCCGATCGAGGGTGGTTCCGAGGATCACCGCGCCGATCGACAAAAGCCCAACTGCCCAGTTCATCTTCGACCCTCTTTCATTTGCTTCATGACGGGAGGGGTCGAGCATCGATCGTTCCTGTCGGGCATGGACGACATTTCACGCTCACGCGGGCCGGCATTACAGTGGCGCCCGCCTCAGGTTTGACGGGGAAACAATGGCACACGCGCTGATAGTCGATGACGACCTGGACGTCGTTGAATGGTTGCAGGAAGTGGCTCGCATGGAAGGTTTTACCGTCGCGCGTGCGCAATCTTTGCGCGAAGCGCGCATCGAGCTCGGCCGGCAGCGGCCGGACGTCCTGCTGACAGACCTGCGCCTGCCGGATGGCCAGGGCATCGAGCTCGTGAGCGAGCTGGAGAAGCCCGAGGCGACGGAGGTCATCATCGTCACGGGACACGCCACCGTCGACAGCGCGGTGGCCGCGCTGCGCGCCGGCGCGAGCGACTATCTCGTGAAGCCCGCGGATCTCGAACGTGTGCAGGCGGTGCTTCGTCACGCGAAGAAGACTTCGGCGCTCCAGCACGAGATCGGTGAGTTGCGCGACGCGCTTCGCAGGCTCGGTCGCTTCGGCAAGATTCTCGGCAGCTCGCAGCGCATGCAGGTGTTGTACGACCAGTTGAGCCGCGTGTCGCCCACCTCCGCCACGGCATTGCTCGTGGGTGAGAGCGGCACCGGTAAGGAACTGGCCGCGTCCACGGTTCACGAGCTGAGCCGGCGCCGCACGGAGCCGTTCTTGCCGCTCAACTGCGGCGCTGTCGCTCCGCAGCTGATCGAGAGCGAGCTGTTCGGGCACGAGCGTGGCAGCTTCACTGGCGCGGATCGCCAGCACAAAGGTTTCTTCGAGCGTGCCAATGGCGGCACGATCTTCCTCGACGAAATCACCGAAATGCCGATGGAGCTGCAGGTGAAGCTGCTCCGCGTGCTCGAGACCGGGTCGTTCATGCGCGTGGGCGGCACGTCGCTGATCGTGACCGACGTGCGCGTCGTCGCGGCCACCAACCGCGAGCCCGAGAAGGCCGTTGCGGACGGCAAGCTGCGCGAAGACCTCTATCACCGCCTGAACGTGTTCCCGATCCGGCTGCCGCCGCTGCGCGAGCGCGGCACGGATATCGAGCAGCTGGCCCAGTACTTCCTGGACGAGCTGAATCGCATCGAAGGCACGAGCAAGAGCTTCTCGCGCGATGCGCTCGTGCGCCTCTACCAGCACAACTGGCCGGGCAACGTGCGCGAGCTGCGTAACTACGTGCAGCGGGCGTACATCATGGCGGACGACATCATCGAGTGTGACGTGGCGGTTTCCGACCCCGCGCCTCGCAACGATGACGGCACGACCATCACGATTCGCGTCGGCACGCCGCTGGAAGAAGTGGAACGTCGCGTGACCATGGCGACGTTGGTCTACTGCGGGCACGTGAAGCGCAAGGCGGCCGAGATTCTCGGCGTCAGCCTGAAGACGCTCTACAACCGGCTCGAAGCGTACAACGGGAAGGAAGGCCAGAAGGGCGCCGACATGGACGATGACGCCGAGCCGGCGCCGACCCGGGAGTCCGCCCGCGGTTGAGCTTCAAATTCGCGAGTGAGGTGTGTTTGTCAGACAGGTCCTACAACCACACCCGCTCGCTGGGCGGTTTCGTTGCCGTAATAATCCTTCCCGGCGCCCCTTGCCTCGCCTTAACCTAGACCCATGCCCGCTACCCGTGTTGCCGTCGTCGACGATCATCAGCTCGTTCGCATCGGCCTCAAGCAGATCATCGAAGCACAGCCGGATTTCACCTGGGCGGGTGAGGCCAAGACCGGCCGTGAAGCGCTGAACCTGCTGCGCGGTACGCCGTGCGATGTCCTGCTGCTCGATCTGTCGCTGCCGGACATGTCGGGGCTCGACGTCCTGCGGCAGATCAAAACCCACCACGATACGATTGCGACGCTCGTGCTGTCCGCCTATCCCGAGACCCAGTACGGCATGAACGTGCTGCGTGCCGGGGCCAGCGGCTTCGTGAGCAAGAACGCCGAGGACGGCGAGCTTTGCCGTGCCATTCGTGCCGCGGTGCGCGGCGGGCGCTACGTGAGCCCGGAGCTGGCGGAGCTGCTGGTGAGCGGCATTCAGGGCGGTTCGCCCAACGAGCCGCGGCACAGCGTGCTGTCGGAGCGGGAGTTTCAGATCTTCACGAAACTCGCGGAGGGCAAAAGCGTTTCGGAGATCGCGGGCAAACTGTTCCTGAGCGTGAAGACCGTGAGTACCTACCGGACCCGTATTCTGGAGAAGATGGGCATGAAGACGAACGCGGACATCACGTACTACGCAATCAAGAACAACCTGTTGCAGTAGCCGCCCGATGAGCTCCACCGAAGCCCATGCTCCCGATACCCACGGCGCCACGGCCGCGGAACGCCGCATCCTGCTGATCGAGGATTCGGACGTGTTGTCCCGGCGACTGGTCGATCTGCTGTCCGAGCCCGGTCGGCTCGCGGTGGCGGCGCAGGCCGCGACCCAGGCCGAAGCGGTGACGCGGCTGAAAGAGGCGGCGTACGACGTGCTCGTCGTCGACATCGAGCTTGCGGAAGGCAACGGTGTCGCCGTGATCCGCCACGCGCGGCAGCTCTACCCGCCTGAAGGCCAGCCGCTGATCGTGGTGCTGACCAACTACGCGTCGGACTTCGTGCGCGACCACTGCTTCGCCGCGGGGGCGGATTACTTCCTGGACAAGATGCGTGACATCTCGATGCTCAAGGGCATCGTGGCCGATGGCCAGTCCAAGTGGACCCGGCCGCACTCGAGCCACTGACTTCAGCTGGCGCGTGCGCGCGGGATCTCGATTCGCAGAGTCGTGCCGTCCGCTGGACTCGACTCGATAGCAAACGCGCCATTCATGGCATTTACCCGATGGCGCATGCCTGCGAGCCCATGCGACCAGCGAAACGCGCTGTCGTCCATCTTCATGCCGCACCCATCGTCCGTGAGTATCAACAGATAGCGCTGCGTATCGGCGGTCACTGCAAGCCGCACCTGCTGCGCATGGGCGTGGCGAACGATGTTGGTGAGACCTTCCTGGATCACGCGAAATAGCGCGATCTGCAGTTCCTTCGGCATCGTCTCCGCCTCGTCCGACATCATCACTTCGCACTGGAGGGCGGCTTTCGTGCAGACGTGCTCGACGTGTGCGCGGAGTGCCACAGGCAAGCCGAAGTGATCGAGCAGCGAGGGCCGCAGATCCTCAACCAGTCGGCGTTTCAGGCTCATCGCGTCGTCCAGCACACTTCCGAGTTGCACGAGACGCTCTTTGTACGGTGCCTCGGCGATGCGGGATTGCAGCCACGAGAAATCCATCTTGGCGGCTGTGAGCAAGCCTCCGAGCTCGTCGTGCAGATGTCGCGCGAGCTCGGATTTCTCTTTCTCCGCGAACTGCTGCAGGTGCGTGGAAAGCTCCGACAGCTCGCGCGTGCGTACCGCGATCAGCCGCTCGAACTCGGCGGCCTGCCGTTCCGCCGCGAATCGCAACGTTCGCTGCCTGGCAGCTTCGCCCGCGAACAGACGCACGACCACCGCGAGGAGGACGAGGCTCACCACCGTCATGGCGATGAATCGCCCCATGCCTTCGCCGATGACGGCCACGGCGACAATGATGGCGAGCACCGCCACCAAGGCTATCCAGACGGTCGAAGGCAGTAGCTTCAGGCCACCCCATGTCCGTGCCGCGTGGCTCGACAGGTCGAGTTTCTGACTCTCCATCATCGGTATTCTAATGCGCCGCGCGCTTCCGAAGTCTCGATAACAAGGTCGTGGCAACGAGCCAGCGGACCCGCGGTTGTGCGAATAAGTTGAATCCCCAGCCGGCGATGCGTGCCCCCCACGCCAACGCCTTGCGCTTCTCCCATTTCTCGAAGGTGCCGGCGAGCTCCGAACGCTGCAATGAGGCTTCCAGCTCGAGGAGGCGCAGCCGCTCTTCGGCGATCCGTTCGGCCTGGCGAAGGCTCATCGCTCGTCGCTCATCAACGATGCGCGATCCAGCCGAAGTTGATGCGCCACCCGCGAGAACAAGGGCGCACGTTTGTGCCGCCGATGCAGAGCGATCGCGCACCCCACCGCGCCGCCGATGAGCAGGAAGAACACCGCCCCCAGCGCCATCGTGCGCAGATGGGGGGGTACAGTCAGTGCCAGCCAGACGATGAATGTCACGCCGGCCAGTGAGATCAACACCACCGCGGTCACGGCGAGTTGCCACTGACGGGTGAGAGCGAGCTTTTCGCTCTGGATTTCCGCGCTCAGAAGCTCCACGCGGGTCTGCACGATCCGCAGCAGTTGATCGAGAAGGGACCTGACGCGGCCGACGATGGGTTGAGCCGGCTCCATTGCGGTACGCGGTCAGGAGACCGCGCGATCTCCCGATGAGCCTAAGCAGGCCATGAACGCGGCGCCAAGCACGAGACCGGTAGCCAAAGCTCCGCCGGCGACGGTCCATGGGTTTTCCCGTACGTAAGCCTGGGTCGCGACGGAGGCCTGTCGAGCCATCGACGCAGCCTGGCGTTCGATCTCGGAAAGCCGGTCCTTCGCGGTGTCGAGTGAGGCTCTTACGCGTTCGCGAAGCACCCCGACCGCTTCGTTCTTGTCTTCGGCAAGCGCTTGCAGGAGCGCTTCGGCCTGGACAACCACTTTGCGCAGCTCATCCGCCAGCGCCGCGGACTGCTCGGCAGTTCGTTCCAACATGTCTGTCTACCCCGCGAGTACCAACAACATCCCGCAGACCAGCGCCACCAGGGAAATGAGAGTACGTGTGCTCATGGGCTCGTAACGTATCGTCATCGTGCGGGCGGCCCCATCCGTGAGTTTCCGGCAGCGGATCAGATGCCCGCTGACTCTCGCGTCAGATGGGTCCTACAGTCTCAACGCGCGACCCTGCGTAAAGTGCCAAGCGTTCCGGACTAACCTCGAACAGGAATATGACCATGGCGAAGATTCAGGGCGAAGGCGATTACGAATCGGCGCGCCGTTACAACGCGCAGACACGCAGCTTCGTGAAAAAGGCCGGCAAGAAGGCGACGAAGCGTCCCACCGGTGGTGTGGATGCGGCGGCGCTGCGCAAGGCGAAGAGCAAATCGAAGGGCGGCAATCAGGACGCTCGCGACGAGAAGCTGCTCGTCACACTGATGTCCCGCAAGGCGAAGAAGGGCGGCACGCGGGCCAGGGCGCGCTAGTGACCCTCGAACTCCATTAGTGTTCGTACGGGGACGCCGGCGTCCTTGAGGCGTTGGGCGCCCCCGAGGTCGGGCAGGTTCACGATGAACACCGCCGCCACCACTTCCACTCGCTGCTGGCGTAGCAGCCGAACGGCGGCATCCGCGGTTCCGCCGGTTGCGATGAGGTCGTCCACGAGGATGATCTTCTCGCCGGGCAGCACGGCATCCACGTGCATCTCCATCTCGTCGATGCCGTACTCGAGCGAGTACGCCACGCGCACGGTCACGTGGGGCAGCTTGCCCTTTTTCCGTATCGGGACGAACCCGGCACGCAACTGGTGCGCGATGGCCCCGCCGAGAATGAATCCGCGCGCCTCGATGCCGGCTACGCGGTCCACCCGCGTCCCCGCGTAGGGACGAACCAATTCGTCCACGGTAAAGCGAAAGGCTTCGGGGTCGCCGAGAAGGGTGGTGATATCCCGAAACTGGATGCCCGGCTTCGGATAATCCGGGATCGTGCGGATGGCCTGCTTGAGGTCCGCAAGCGTGTATCGGCTAGTGTCTTTGTCGGGCGCGCGCATGCGCACCCATTCTAGCCAGCCTCGCTAACCAGCCTCGAGATAGTTCACGCTGAAGTAGCCGCGATCATCCAGCCAGTGCGCATTGGCCTTCCAGCCCGCGCGCGCCGCCTGGCTGGCAAACCGGGCCACGGTGTACTTGTGACAATGCTCGGTCACGATGGCTTCGTCCGCCTCGAACTCCAGTGTCTCGCCGGCCAGCGTGACGCTCTGCCGCCGCTGGCTGACGAGGTGCATTTCGATGCGGCTTGCCTGCGCGTTCCACACGGCGCGGTGCCGGAACTGCGCCAGGTCGAAGTTCGCGCCCATCTCGCTGTTGAAGCGGCGGAGCACGTTGAGATTGAACGCGGCGGTGACGCCTTCCGCGTCGTCATAGGCGCGGATGAGCACGTCGACATCCTTCACCAGGTCTGTGCCGACCACGAGTCCACCCGTCTTGCCGGCGACTCCGCGCATCACGCGCATCAGGTTGAGCGCCGCGGTCGGATCGAAATTGCCGATGGTCGAGCCCGGAAAGAATACGACGACACGCGACGCCGCCTTGCGCGGCGTCGGCAGCAGGAAAGGCTGTGTGAAGTCCGCGCACACCGGCATCACTTCGAGATGCGGGTACGACTCGGAGATCGAGCGCGCGGCATTCATGAGATGGCTGCGCGAAATATCGACGGGCACGTACGCCGCGAGCGACGGCAACCGATCGAGCAACTGCCGCGTTTTCATGCTCGAGCCGCTGCCGAACTCCACCAGCAACGCGTCTTCGCCGATGCAGCGAGCGATGTCGTTGCCGTTCTGTTCGAGAATGCGCAGCTCGGTGCGGGTGGGGTAATACTCTTTCAGCTCGCAGATGCGATCGAACAGCTCGGAACCGAGCGCGTCGTAGAAGTACATCGGGGAGATGTGTTTCGGCGAAGCGCGCAGCCCCGTCAGCACGTCCGCGACGAACGGTTCGTGCGCGGGGTGATGATCGCGGAGCTGCAGCCGGACCTCCGACGGCGACCGCATCAGCCCGCGTCCGTGGCGAGCCGCACGCCGCTGAATTGCCAGCGGGCGGTCGGGTAGAAGAAATTGCGATACGACGCGCGGATGTGGCTGCGCGGAGTGGCGCACGAGCCGCCGCGAAGAACGAGTTGGCTGACCATGAATTTCCCGTTGTATTCGCCCAATGCCCCGTTGAACGGTTGAAACCGCGGATAGGGTGCATAGGCCGATGAAGTCCACTCCCACACATCGCCGAACATCTGCAGCAGCGGCGATCGCGCCGGGCTCGTCAGCGTGCGGGCCGCGACAGGATGCCAGTCGCCGTCTTCGACGAAATTGCCCTGAAGGGGTAGCCCTTTGGAGGCGTTCTCCCACTCGAACTCGGTCGGCAGCCGCCCGCCCGCCCAGCGCGCGAAGGCCTCGGCCTCGAAATAACTGAGGTGACACACCGGCGCGTTCGGATCGAGCGCGCGCTCGCCCAGCAGCGTGAACTCGCTATCGAGCGATTCGGTCCAGTAGAGCGGCCGTTTCCACTGCTCGCGCTGAACACACGCCCACCCGTCCGAGAGCCAGTATTCCGCCCGCTCGTAGCCGCCGGCACGGATGAACTGCACGTACTCGCTGTTCGTGGTGACGCGATTCGCCAGCCGATACGGCTCCAGGAACACCTTGTGGCGACCGAGCTCGTTGTCGAAACAGAAGCCCGGACCGCTGTGGCCGATCTCGGTCAGCCCGCCCGCGAACTCGACGAACGCGAGCGGCTCTGGCGCCTCGTTCCGCGGTGGCGCTGCGGCCGACGCGTACGCCGGCCGCAGCGGGTTGCGGGAAAAGAGGTGCTTGATGTCGGTGAGCAACAGCTCCTGGTGCTGCTGCTCGTGATGAAGCCCGACCGTGACGATGTGCTGCAGCTCGGGCGGGATTGCGTTCCGATCCAGCAGGATCTGCATTTCCTCGTCGACGTGCGCCCGATAAGCCCACACCTGCTCGGTGGTCGGCCGCGACAGCAACCCGCGCTCGGGCCGGGCGTGACGCGGGCCCACCGACTCGTAATACGAATTGAACAGATAGCGAAACGACGGGTCGTGGAAGCGATATCCCTCGATCGCCGCCTGCAGCACGAACTCCTCGAAAAACCAGCTCGTATGCGCGATGTGCCACTTGGCGGGACTCGCGTCCGGCATGGACTGCAGGGCGTAGTCGTCCGTCGCGAGCGGGCGGCACAACGACTCCGTTGCCGCCCGAACCTGACGGAAGCGGGCGGAGACAGTGGGTGCCGGCGCGGCGCCCGGAGCCTGGGTGCGGGGTATTCCGAAGAGCATATCGTTCTGCATCATTCTACGGCCGTGCTCGCGCTCTTCGCCTGACAATGGAGGTATTGACGCCGTCGAAAGACGAAAACGTACAAATTACGCCGTGGATCCGCGCACCCGCCGGCCGGACCGGTAACGGGTTGCAGCGGGAGACAGGTGCCTCAAGTGGCCGTCTCGAGTCGTCGGGCGGCTCAGCGTGGCCCGACGGTTTGCATCGAGAGCTGTGTCGCCGGCAGGGCCTGGCCCGTTGTGACGGCCGCGTTCAACGTGGGCACCTCGGTGCTCGGGCTCTCGGCCACGTGGCTTGCAAGATGCGCCACGGCGTCTTCGAAGCGCCCGATGTGTGTCCAGTGGGCATGACGGGCGCGCCAAAGCGGCGTGCCCCCCAGTGGGGTCACGGTTGCGTCCGCCTCTGTGCGAATCACCGCGTTCAGCACGTCCTGCGCGATTTCGTGAGGATGACGGGGCCAGCGCGCCCAGATACTGAAAGAGGGCGGGCCGCCCCCGGGGCCTGCGCTCGTTTCGGTGGGCACTCCGAGCCGCTTGGCGGCGCTCAGCAATAGATCGGTCATGGGCCAGCTCCATCATCCGAGTCGGGACATAGGTCCGCCGCCGCGCGAACCGCGGTCAGCGACGCACGAGCGGCGCAAGAAACGGGCCCGAAGCGCGCGCCTCCGCGCGCGAAATGCACGCCGTGAATGCCCGTTACGCCCCCGGATTTTCTTTGCGCACGGACGAAGCGACGATCAGCACGTTCGTGCCGAACTTCGGCGATTGTCGATCCGACCGATACGATGTTCTCGGCCGCGCAGGCCTTCGCCTGTCTGGCGCTGCTGCTCACCCAGCACACGGACCTGCGGTTCGAGGCTTCGGCCAACGTCGAGATAGCGGTTTCGCGGGACGCGATGCCGGGCTCGGGCCAGCAGGCCGGCTGACCTCGCCGGCGGTTCGCCGCGCGCCGGCCGCATCCCATCGCAACGTGCGAGCCGCGAATTAGGGGGCGTCCAGGGCGCACGCTATGATGCCGCGCCGGACCCGGCTCCCTCGCAGCTTTCCGAAGGCCCCTAAAAATGAAGCACTGGCTCATCGGCGCGCCGACGCTCGTCGCCGCGCTCGCCCTCGCAGCGTGCGGCACCCACGATGTGCAACCGTCCGCGCCGCCGCCGCCCGCCGCCCCCGCCACGCCTCCCGCTCCTCCGCCGCCCCCGCCGCCGAAAGCGGCCATCGGCGAGTTCGGGCTCGACCTCACGGCGGGGAAGCCCGATGTGAAGGCGGGCGACGACTTCTTCGCGCACGCGAACGGCAAGTGGTACGACACGTTCGTCATTCCGGAAGATCGCGCGAGTTACGGCATCTTCACCACGCTCGATGAGATGTCGCAGCAGCGTGTGCGCGAGATCATCGAGCAGGCGGCCGCATCCCATCCGGCGGCGGGCTCGCCCGAGCAGAAGATCGGCGATTTCTACGCGAGCTACATGGACCAGGCCGCGATCGACGCGGCCGGCCTGAAGCCGATCCAGCCAGACCTCGATCGTATCTTCGCCGCGAAGACGAAGAAGGACATCGCGGTGCTGTTCGGCGCGCCGGGATTCCAGTCCACGTTTGGCGCCGGGATTTCGCCCGATCTCAAGAACCCGAACGTGTACACGGTGGGTATCGGCCAGAGCGGGCTCGGGTTGCCCGACCGCGACTACTACGTGAAGAACGACCCGCAGCTCAAACAGATTCGCGTGAAGTACGAAGCGTACATCGCGCGGATGTTCGAGCTGGCGGGAGTCGACGGCGGCAAGGACAAGGCTCGCAACATCGTGGCGTTCGAGACCGCCGTTGCGAAGGTGAGCTGGCCGATCGAGAAACGTCGCGACGTGGACGCGAACTACAACCCGCGCACCGTGGATCAGCTCGTGAAGTACGCGCCGGGGTTCGAATGGCGTGCGTTCCTCGCATCTTCCGAGCTCGGCTCGCGCAAGGATGTGGTGCTCGGCGAGCTCACGGCGATTCGTGACATCGCCAAGGTGTTCTCGCAGACACCGCTCGGCACGCTGAAGGATTACCTCACGTTCCATCACCTCAACGGCAACGCGCCGGTGCTGCCGCTGAAATTCGACGACGCGCGCTTCGATTTCTACGGCGCGACGATGCGCGGGCAGCCGAAGCAGCGTGAGCGCTGGAAGCGCGCGGTTGATAACGTGAATGGCGCGTTGGGCGAACAGGTGGCGCAGGTGTACGTCTCCAGGTACTTCCCGCCTGCGTCGAAGGTGAAGATGGAGCAACTCGTTGCGAATCTTCTCTCATCGCTTGGCGAGCGCGTGGATGCGCTGCCCTGGATGACGCCGGAGACGAAGAAGCGCGCGCACGACAAGCTTGCGACCTTCCTGCCGAAGATCGGTTATCCCGACAAGTGGAAGGATTACTCGTCGCTCGAGATCCGGCGCGGCGATCCGGTGGGCAACGCGAAGCGCGCGTCGCAGTGGGAGTGGGATCGCCAGCTGGCGCGGCTCGACAAGCCGGTGGACCGCACCGAGTGGTTCCTGATGCCGCAGGAGATCAACGCGTACTACAACCCGCAGAACAACGAGATCGTGTTCCCCGCGGCGATTCTCGAGCCGCCGTTCTTCGATCCGAATGCGGATGCCGCCGTGAACTACGGCGCGATCGGCGCGGTGATCGGGCACGAGATCGGCCACGGCTTCGACGACCAGGGCCGCAAGTTCGGTCCGGACGGCAGCCTGATGGATTGGTGGACGGCGCAGGATGTGAAGTCCTTCACCGGGCGCACGGACAAGCTGGTGAAGCAGTATTCCGCGTTCGAGCCGCTGCCGGGACTGAAGGTGAATGGCGCGAGCACGCTGGGGGAGAACATCGGCGATCTCGGTGGGCTCAACATGGCGTACACCGCGTATCACCGCTCCCTCAACGGCAAGGAGCCGCCGGTGATCAACGGTCTCACTGGAGATCAGCGATTCTTCCTGTCGTGGGCGCAGGTGTGGCGTGCGAAGTATCGCGATGGCGTGCTGCGCGAGCAGCTCCTGTCCGACGTGCACAGCCCCGCGTACTTCCGCGTGAACGGCACCGTGCGGAACATGGAGGCTTGGTACAAGGCGTTCGATGTGCAGCCGGGCGACAAGTTGTACCTGGCGCCGGAAGAGCGCGTCTCGATCTGGTAAACGAGCGAGGTCTTACGGGCCCGCCCACGACACCCCGACGCCGGTCGTCGAGACTCACTGTGTCTCGTGCCCGCCGAGCAGTGCGCCCGGATGACTTCGTCTCGATTGTGCCTGTCATGCACCGTCGCGGCGGGGCGGGAGGTTCGGGTTTCGTGGCATTTCCGGGTTCGAGAAACAACGATCCCCGCGGTGTCAGGGCAGATCCTTCTCGAACAACCTGCAATAAATGCAGTGCGCGTTGCTGTGATTCTCCACCCACAGATGGCTGACCCACGGCTTGGCCGTTCGCGCGGCGGCGTGCTCGAAGCGCTGGTCCGTGATCTGGTGCCGGACCACTTCGGTCGGTTCCGCGTTCGTGAGGATCGCCGTTGCGCGCGACGTCTCCACCGGGCCGCGCGGATGCACGGTGACCGCCGCCGCGCCGTCGTCCAGGCGACAGGCGAACCGCTCCGGAAACTGCTTCTCATCGGGCGCGGTGAGCAGCGCGCTGAAATACGTCGCGAACTGACGGTGCGGAGTATCGGCCGGTTGAAGCGCGGCCCGGCCTGGCTCGCAGCACGCGGTCAGTTCTACGCGATCGGTGGGAAATCCGTCCTCGAACAGAGCTACGCGGACGCGGCTGGCGACGTCGTAGTCGGGAAAGATCGCGAGTAAGACTGCGCTCATGTCTTTCTCCAGTTCGGCGCGGGCAGCGCCGACGAACCCGTTGCGGCGAATGTACTCCCGTCGTGGCGGGAAGCAAGCTGAAGCGCGCGTGCCTCAGAACCAGTGGAAACCCTTCGCCATCGCCGTGAAGAGGCCGCCCGCCATTGCGAGCAGCACCGCCATGAAAGCCGCGATCGCCTTCTGCCAGCCCAGAATTGCCGCGATGCTTTGATTGGTCTGCGCGATGGCCGCGGTGTTGGCGTCCACCTTCCGCTCGAGGGTGGCGAATCTGTCGTCGACTTTCTGGAGTCTATCGTCGACCTTTTGAAATCTGTCGTTGATGTTCTTCTCGGCCGCCGCGAGCTTTTCGTTGGTCCTGCTTTCGGCGGTTGCGAATCTCTCCTCCATCTTCCGGTCCGCCGCGGCGAACTTCTCGTCGACTGCCAGGAATTTCTCGTCGATCTTCCTGTCGACGGCCAGGAATCTCTCGTCGGTCCTCTTGTCGGCGGCCGAGAGCTTCTCGTCGGCCGCCGAGAATTTCTCATCGATCTTCTTGTCGGCTGCCGAGAATTTCTCATCGATCTTCTTGTCAGCCGCCGAGAACTTCTCGTCGATCTTCTTTTCGAGCGATTCGCGCACCTCATCCAGCTTTTCGCGGAACGCGTCGAGCTTGTCACCCTGGGCCTGCTGGCGTGAGCGCACTTCCCGCACTTCCGTCTTCACGTCGGCCACGTCGGAGCGGATGAAACCTATGGTCGAATCGAACAGTTGTTTCGAGATCACGGATGCCTCATCAATCTCGTGGTTCCAGGCGGTAGCGGGTCTTGCCATGATGCTCACCGGTGCGGGACGCGATCCTCTACGTCGCGCCAGAAATTCTATCGCCTCCGTTTCGGGTTTGCCTCGTTCATTCGTGCGAAAAACGCGTAAAACGCAGGGTTTTACGTTCGTACGAGCCGCGGGAAAGTCGCTCTGCGCATAGCGCGTTTCGGTACGCAGCAAGGCACCGTTGCGTCTCTGTGTCGTACAGAGTGTGGCAACACTAGTGAGATGCACAGTGGAAAGCCGCACGTCTCCAGCGCACGCGCGGTGTTGCGCCGAGTCAGGTCGACCCGGCGCTACTCGGCAAGTTCGGATCGCTCACGACAGCCTGCTCGCCGAGCTTCTGCGCTTCCGTCTGTACGGTCGCAAACTCGCCAGCGGAGCGCTCCAGCAGATGCCGGAACTTCGGCGGCTCGGCGCCCCGATGAAAAGCCAGAGCGCGCCGCTCGATCTCCTGATCGGAGACCGTGAAGCGGTGATAGCGGCGAACGTGCTCCACCCAGCTTGGGCTGTGGAAGCGTTCGACCCAGACTTCGGGCTCGGTCATATCCTGCATCAGCATCCAGCGGCGCGCGCCATCGCGGCGGCGGATGCGGCGGACTTCCTGCATGGCTCGCACGAAGCCAGCGTGATTCTCGGCGGCGACCCGATACGTAACCGTCGTGATCACGCGGCCGCTCTCCGGGCCCAGTTCCACCTTCGGGGTCACGTTGAATGCGCCGCGTGCCGCGGCAAGGTTGAGCTGGTCCGTCTGGGGCAGCCGCGCGTAAAAGCCGAGCAACACCGATAGCGTCAGCATCACGCAAGACGCGGCGAGCGCGACCCGGAGTCCGTGGCTCTCGGCCACTTCGCCCCAGATCCAGCTGCCGATCGCGAGACCTCCGAACACCAGCATCTGATAGATCGCGAGCGACCGCCCGACCACCCATCGCGGCGAGGAAAGCTGCACGGTGATGTTGAACGTGGACAGCATCATCACCCACGACGCTCCGCCGATCACGAACGCCGCCAGCGTGAGCACAAGCCACGGGCTGAACGCCGAAACGCCCGCGGTCAGCGCAAAACCGAGGGTTGCGAGCCGCACGAGCTTCTCGTTCCGCATCTTCTGCCGGGCCGTCGCGCTCAGCAGCGCGCCGCAGACCGCGCCCACGCCGAAGAAGCCGAACAGCAATCCGTAGATCGTCGGTCCGCCCTTCAGCAGATCCTTGGCGATGAGGGGCATCAACGCCCAGATGGCGCCGCCTGCCACGCCCAGCACGAAACCCCGAAGCAGCACGGCGCGAATCGCGGGGGACAGCCGCGAGTACCGCAGCCCCGTGCCCATCGCGAGAAACATCGTTTCGGGAGGCAGGTGCTGCTCGGGCTTCGGCCGCTTCCACGAGAACAGCATGATGAGCAGCGCGACGTACGTGAGCGCATTCACCAGGAACGCCGTCGGCGCTCCGGCAACCGCGACGATGACACCGCCGATCGCCGGCCCCGCCGTGCGCGCGAGGTTGTAGGACATCGTGTTGAGCGCCACCGCCGCCGGGATGTGCTCGCGCGGCACCTGCTCGCCCACCGAGGACTGCCACGCCGGCCCGTACAACGCCGTACCGCAGCCGATCAGGAACGTCAGGGTGAGGAGAGACCACGGCGTGATGTGCCCCATGTACGCCATGATCGCCAGCAGAATGGAAACGGCCAGCATCGCGACCTGCGCGATGATCATGATCGTGCGCCGATCCCAGATGTCGGCGAACGCGCCCGAGGGCAGCGCCAGCAGCATGATCGGCAGCGACGTCGAGGCCTGCACCAGCGCCACGTAATCCGCCGACGACACGAGCGATGTCATCAGCCACGACGCTCCGACCGCCTGGATCAGGCTGCCGAAGTTCGAAACGAGGCTCGCCGACCAGATCTTGAGGAACGTGCGCGAGCGAAATGGCGCAAGCGTGGAGGCTTGCCAGGATTCCTTCACCCGGGGGGCCTTGTGGCGGGAGATGGGAGCCGCGAATGATAACGCGGAGCGCAGCTGAAAGGCGCTGCGAAGAGGCCCTCAATCGCCGGGCGGCTAAGAAGCTTGCGCCGCGCCGGCTTTCTGAACTCTCAGCCGCCCGGCGATTGAGGGCCTCTTCTAGCCCGTCGCACCGACCTTGGTACGCAGATAGTCGATCGTGCGCGTGACTTCGGCCTTCAGCGCCGTCGTCAGCGTGTTGACGTTGGGCACATCGCCCGCTTTCGCGGCCGCTTCCAGCTTCGCAGCGGCCTCGGCAGTCGCCGTGGCGCGCAGGTTTGCGCTGGCCCCCTTCAGGGAGTGCGCCTGTTCGCTCACCGCCGCGTAGTCGTTGGCCCCCAGCGCATTCACGATCGCGGAGAGGGTCTCGTCGCCGCTTTCGATGAAGAGATCCGCCAGCTCGCGAGCGAGCATTTCGTCGCCGTCCATGGAGGTCATGAACGCGTTCCAGTCGACCGGCGCGGCGCGAGGCTGCCCGGCGGCGTCAGGCGAAGCCGCTTCGGTGACTTCTCCCCCGAGCTTGCCGATATGGCGTTCGAGACACGCCTGCAGCTTGACGCGATCGAGGGGCTTCGTGAGGTAGTCCGTCATACCTGCCTCGCGACACTTGTCGTCGTCGCCTTTCATGGCGTGCGCAGTGAGCGCAACGATGGGGATGCTCTTGTTGAGGCGGCTGATGTTGGTGCGGGCCTGCTCGGCGCGCCGGATCTCGCGCGTGGCTTCGTAGCCATCGAGCTCGGGCATCTGGCAGTCCATGAGAATGAGGTCGTGTCCGCCGCCGCGCCACGCGGTGACGGCTTCGCGGCCGTTGTTCACGACAGTGACTTCGAGGCCGAGCTTCTCGAGCACCATGCGCGCCACCTTCTGGTTCACCGGGTTGTCCTCGGCGAGCAGGACGCGGCGATCGGCTTCCACGCGCACCGCGCGCACCTGATGGCGCGTGACGAGTGGCTGCGCGCGTCGCTTCCACGACTCCGCGCTGTTCGACATGACGAGGCTGAGGCACGCGGTGAGATCGCGGCGTGTGATCGGCTTGACGAGGTAGCCCGCGAAGCCGAGATCCGCGAACCGCTGCGCGTCGCCGCGATGGCCGGACGAGGTGAGCAGCACGAGCCGCGTGTGAGTCAGATGATCGTAGGTGCGAATGAGCCGGCCGAGCTGCTCGCCGTCGCACTCCGGCATGTGGAAGTCGAGCAGCGCTACCTGGAACGGTTGGTCCGAGACCGTCGCGTCCACCAGCTCCTGCAGGGCGTCCTGTGCGGTGGCAACGCAGACGGGCTTGATTCCGCACGCTTCGAGCTGACCCGTGAGCACCTTGCGATTCGTCGCGTTGTCGTCCACGACGAGTACGCGCAGGCCGCGCAATGCGTCGTGCTGGGCCTGGAGATCGAGATGCTTGCGTTCCGCCACGCCAACGCGTGCGGTGAACCAGAACGTCGAACCGACGCCTTCGGTGCTCTCGAGCCCGGCGTCGCCGCCCATGAGCTCGGCGAGTCGCTTGACGATCGAGAGGCCCAGGCCGGTGCCGCCGAACTTTCGTGTGGTGGAGGCATCGACCTGTGAGAAAGGTTTGAAGAGCGCGTCCCGCCGCGCCTTCGGAATGCCGGGGCCGGTGTCGCGCACTTCGCAGCGAACGAGCGCGCTGTCGGCGTTCGACTCGAGCACGCGAACGTCGAGCGCCACTTCGCCCTTCTCGGTGAACTTCACGGCGTTGCTGCCGAGGTTCACCAGAATCTGGCGCAGGCGTGCGGGGTCGCTCTTGATGAGATCGGGAACGGCCGGATCGATGTGTGCCGTGAGCTCGAGCCCCTTGCCATGAGCCTGGATCGCCAGGAGCCGCGCGACGTCTTCGACGGTGTCGCGCAGGTCGATCTCGATGTGTTCGAGGTCGAGCTTGCCGGCTTCGATCTTGGAGAAGTCGAGAATGTCGTTGATGACCGTGAGCAGCGCCGTCGCGCTGTCGCGGATCGTCTCGGTGTAGTCGCGCTGTGATGGGTCGAGCCCCGTGTCGAGCAGCAGCTCCGTCATGCCGATCACGCCGTTCATCGGCGTGCGGATTTCATGACTCATGTTCGCCAGGAACTCGCCTTTGGCGCGGTTCGCGGCGGCGGAGGATTCGCGCGCCACGATGAGATCGTGCTGGTACTGGCGGCGCTCGGTCACATCCTGAAGGGCGCCGGAGACGCGGGAAGGTTTGCCGTCCGCATCTTTCTCGCAGATGCCGCGCGAGCGGAACCAGCGGTATTCGCCGGTCTTGATGCGAACGCGGAACTCCGCGTCGTACAGCCCGGTGACGAGACATTTCTCGAAGGCCGCCTGCTGCATGGGCAGGTCATCGGGATGAACCAGCGTGCGAAGCAGATTAGCCGTCGGGTCCTGCAGATCGTCGAGGCCGTAGCCCAGCATCGTGCGCCAGTGAGGCGCCAGCCAGTAGCGGCCGGTCAGCACCTCGAACTCCCACGGGCCATCGCTCGTGCCGCGAATGGCGCGCGCGAGGCGCGCTTCGGCCTGGCGATGCGCATCTTCGGCCTTCTCCGCGCGGGCGAGCGCACCGAGCAGGTCGCGGCTTTTCGTCAGAGCGCGTTCGGCCTGGGCGAGCGCGACGGCACCGGCCTGTCCCTGTCGCTTCTGCCACAGGCACATCGCTGCGCAACCCCAGATGACCAGCACCGCGAGCCCACGGTTGGCGTAGTGCCCCCACGCGGAGTACGGAACCGCTGTCAGTACGGCGTCAAGTGCCGAGAAGAGGGTGACGAGTGTCGCCGCAAGATAGGTGTCGCGTTCGCGCGGAGCCCATAGGCTGAGCGTCACGACGATGACGTACGCCGCACCCATGAAAACGTATCCCGGAAGAAACCGATCCAGCGCGAGGATCGTACAAGCGGCAATGATGGTGGCGGGGCGGTTGTACCGCTCCAGCAACGCACTCACGCCCGCACGACTCGCCGCGCGCGCATCGGGCGCGCTGGCGGCGCCGGCGTCAGGGGCTCCATCCGCGTGTGTCATGAAACTGCCGCAACTTGCTTTGCGAAAAGTTTCACCTGACCTGCTGGTTATGACTGTGTGCGAATCATCACTACTGGCGGCGCCATCAGGGAAAGGCGCAAAACGCGACGCCCGTCGATCGCACACATCGGGGCAACTGTGACTTTCGTCGCAGGGGCGCCGGTTCCGCCGCGTGCGCTTTTACAAGCCGCTGAGCCTTTGTACACGGTGGATGGAAGCCGTACGGCGGCTTGCGACCCGCCGTACCCCGGTAAAACCGGGTTTCCTGAGCCATTCGGGCGGTTTTTGCCGCGTGGCATGAGAGGTGCAGCAGGGCCTGCGAAAGGCAGCCCGAGAAGGCCGGGGTTCTGTCAAATCGGGGATAGGGGAACATGAACGCGATACAACTTCGCCGCATGATCATGGATGCCGCCGAGCACGTGCCGTTCTATCGACGACACTGGCAGCAGGCAGGCGTGGATCTCACGCGCATTTACTCTTCGGTGCCGCTCGAGTTCCTGCCCGTCGTTACGCGGGCGGATCTGCTCGATTGTCCGCCGGAAGATCGGCTCGACCAGCGTTATCGCGGACTCGCTTTGCATAGCGAACCGTTGGTGACATCAACTGGCGAGTCGTTCGAGTTCCCGATGGACAAGCGCACGCTGCAGCGTCGGCGCACGCGCTTCTGGAACGCGCTGCGCGATGTGGGATATGTGCCGGGTCAGCGCGTGATGCTCATCACTGACGACGCGTTGCCGGCTGGCGCTTCGCTTCTGCGCTGGACTCGCGTCGCCACATCGGCCGACGACGATGCGATCTTCGCGACGTACTCGAAGGTTCGCCCGGTTGTTCTCTACGGCCCGCTGAGCTCAGTGAGCCGGCTCGCTGCGCGCCTTGCCGCGAGCCGCGAGCGGGTGTGGCGGCCGCGTCTGGTCGTGAGCACGGCGGAGCAACTGACGGATGCGAAGCGCGCGCTCCTCGAAGCTACGTTCGGCGCGAAGATCGCCGATTTCTACTCGATGCCGGAACAGGGTCTGGTTGCCTACTCCAGGCCCGGCGTAGCGGGCTATCGCTCGCTGCACGAGGAGTTCGTGGTCGAATCCCTGCACGCGTCGCAGGGCAAGGCCGGTCCGGGGCGCTTGATTCTCACGGACCTGGTTCCGGGCGCGATGCCGCTCATTCGCTTCGACACCGGCGACACCGTGACGCGGGATTTCACCGCCCGGGGCACGACCTTCGCGCCCGCGCCGATCGCGAGCTTCAGCCAGCGCGAGCCCGTGCGGCTTGATCGCAAGGTGCGGCCCGTGGCGGTGCCGGAGCGGGATCGGGCGATTGTCGGGCTGGATGCCGGGAGCCTGCCGAACGCCTTGGGCGTCTGACCGTCGTCGGGACTGAAGAAGCCCTCATCAATCGCCGGGCGGCCGAGAGGGGTGGCCGAGGGCGCCTGGGAGCGGTGGAACGCGCCCTCTCAGCCGCCCGGCGTATTGAGGGCTTCTTGTCAGGCGGCCCTATTCGAACCGCTTATACGTGCCATAAATAAGCCAGCCCACAATCCGTCGGCAGGCGGGCGTTTCGCGCCTGCGCGCGTGCTCCTGACGCGTGATGTTGGTAGAGTCCCCGCCCCCTTCAATCCCAGCGGTGGACCCTCCTTTGGCCAGCAATATCGAGATCGCCCAAGCGGCGAAAATGAAGCGCATCAGCGAAGTCGCGGCGAAACTCGGCTTCGGCGAAGACGACCTCGAGCCGTACGGCCGCTACAAGGCGAAAATTTCGCTGAAGGCCATCGAGAAGCTCAAGGGCAAACCGAACGGCAAGCTCGTGCTCGTCACGGCCATCTCGCCGACGCCCGCGGGCGAAGGCAAGACCACCACGACCGTGGGCCTCGGCGACGCGCTGAACCAGCTCGGCAAGAAGACGGTGATCTGCCTGCGCGAGCCGGCGCTCGGCCCGGTGTTCGGCGTAAAGGGCGGCGCGGCCGGCGGCGGTTATTCGCAGGTCGTGCCGATGGAGGACATCAACCTCCACTTCACCGGCGACTTCACCGCGATCGCGCTCGCCAACAACCTGCTGGCGGCGGTGCTCGACAACCACATCCACCACGGCAACGAGCTCAACATCGACGTTCGCCGCATCGCGTGGAAGCGCGTCGTCGACATGAACGACCGCGCGCTGCGTGACATCACTGTCGCGCTCGGCGGCCCCGGCAACGGTTTCCCGCGCCAGGACGGTTTCGACATCGTCGTCGCCTCGGAAGTGATGGCGATCTTCTGCCTCGCCACCAGCATCCAGGATCTGAAGACGCGCCTCGGCAAGATCGTCGTGGGTTACACGCGCGACCAGAAGCCGGTGCTCGCGAGCGACCTCAAAGTGCACGGCGCGATGACCGCGCTCCTGCGCGACGCCATGTCACCGAACATGGTGCAGACACTGGAGAACAACCCGGCCATTCTGCACGGCGGTCCGTTCGCGAACATCGCGCACGGCTGTAACTCGGTGATGGCGACGCAGACCGCGCTCAAGCTCGGCGACTACGTCGTGACGGAAGCGGGCTTCGGCGCCGACCTCGGTGCCGAGAAGTTCGTCGACATCAAGTGCCGCAAGGCGGGCCTGCGCCCGTCGTGCGCGGTGATCGTCGCGACGGTCCGCGCCCTCAAGTTCCACGGTGGCGTGGACGTGAAGGAAGTGGGCAAGGAGAACGTCGAGGCCCTGATCCGTGGCCTGCCGAACCTCGAGCGCCACATCAACAACATCCGCACTCACTACGGCCTGCCGGTCGTCGTGGCCATCAACGGCCGCGCCGAAGACACGGAAGCCGAGCGCCAGGCGATGAAGGACAAGCTCGATCACCTCGGCGTGAAGATCATCTCCTGCACGCACTTCGCGAACGGCGGCAAGGGCGCGCTGGAGCTCGCGAAGGAAGTCGTGGATCTGTGCGAACAGCACCACGACAACTTCAAGTTCGTCTACGAAGACTCGCAGACGCTGTGGGACAAGATGAAGACGATCGCCACCAAGATCTATGGCGCGTCCGACATCACGGCCGACAGCAAGGTGCGCAAGCAGATCAAGGACCTGCAGGATGCCGGCTACGGGAGCTACCCCGTGTGCGTGGCGAAGACGCAGTATTCCTTCTCCACGGACCCGAAGCTTCTCGGCGCGCCGAGCGGCCACGTGGTCAATATCCGCGAAGTGCGCCTCGCCGCCGGCGCGGAGTTCGTCGTGATGATCTGCGGAGATGTCATGACGATGCCCGGCCTGCCGAAGATTCCGTCGGCCGTGAACATCGACGTGGATGAGACGGGGAAGATCGTCGGCCTGTTCTAAGGCCCGACGTTCTGCTCGATTGGAGAGAGGGCCTCGCGCGAGCGGGGCCTTCTTTTTAAGCCGGGCATGCCCTTGAACCAGGGGGCGGTGTTCTTAACGCCGACTGAGTTTCGTGGCGAGCTCGGAGCTCGCGATCGGGCGGCAGTAGTGAAAGCCCTGCGCTTCGTCGCAGAGGTTCTTGCGCAGGAAGTCCACCTGCTCCTGAAGCTCAACTCCCTCGGCGACAACTTTGAGCCCGAGGTTGTGCCCGAGCGTGATGATCGCGCGCACGATCGTCGCGTCATCGTTGTCCGTCGCGAGATGTTCGACGAACGAGCGATCGACCTTGAGCCGGTCGACCGGGAAGCGCTTGAGATAGCTCAGGCTCGAATAGCCGGTGCCGAAGTCATCGACGGCGATCTGCACGCCGAGCCGCTTGATATCGGTCAGCATGGCGACCAGTTGAGCGGCGTCGTGCATCACCATGCTCTCGGTGAGCTCGAGCTCGAGATAGCGAGGGTCGAGACCGGTTTCTTCGAGCACTTCGGCAACCGTGCGGACGAGATTGTCCTGGCGGAACTGGCGCGCCGAGACGTTCACCGACACGACGATGGGCTCGAGCCCCGCATTCTGCCACGCCTTGTTCTGCGCGCAGGCCGCGCGCAGCACCCACTTGCCAATGGGCACGATGAGCCCGGTCTCCTCCGCGAGCGGAATGAACTTGCCCGGAGCAATGACGCCCTGGTCCGGCAGATTCCACCGGATCAACGCCTCGGCGCCAATGATCGTGCCGTTGTGCAGGTCGATGCGCGGCTGATAGTGGAGCATGAACTGGTCGCGCTCCAGCGCGCGTCGCAGGCTGCTTTCCATCGCGAGCCGCTCGCTCATGAGCGCATTCAGCTCGCGCGTGAAGAACTGGTAGTTGTTCCGGCCGCTTTCCTTGGCGCGATACATTGCCGAGTCGGCATGCTTCAGCAGCGTCTGCGCGTCGTTGCCGTCGTTCGGGAACAGCGCCACCCCGACACTGCAGCTCACGTTGAACTCGCCGTGCTCGGAGATCCACGGTTGCGACACCACGGACAACATGCGCTCGACGATGTTACGGATGAGGTCGGGCGCGGTCTGGCCGGTAATGAGTACGACGAACTCGTCGCCGCCGAGGCGCGCAACGGTGTCGCAGTCGCGAACGCAGGATTCGAGGCGGTCCGCCATCACGCGCAGCAGGTCGTCGCCCACGTGATGCCCGAGGCTGTCGTTGATGTACTTGAAGCGGTCGAGGTCGACGAAAGCCACCGCGACGCGCGTGTTGTAGGTGCCCGCGGTGAGCAGGGCCTGCTCGAGGCGATCCTGAAGCAGCGAGCGGTTCGCAAGGCCGGTCAGCGTGTCGTAGTTGGCCTGCTGTTCGATACGCGCCTGATAGAGCTTGCGCTCCGTAACGTCTTCGACCGTGCCTTCGTAACTCGTGAGCCGGCCGTCCTCATCGAAGACGGCGCGTGCGTTTTCGCTGATCCAGATGATGTCGCCGTTCTTGCGATACACCTGGGACTCGAAGCCCGTCACGGAGCCGCGCGCGCGCATGATGCGCATGAACTCTTCGCGGCGCGCCGGATCGATGTAGAGCTGTCGCCCGATGTCGCGCAGGGAGGCGATCAGTTCCGCGGGTGACTCGAAGCCGTAGATGTGCGCGAGCGCGGGGTTCGAGTCGAGATATTGCCCGTCGCTGGTGGTCCGGAAGATGCCCTCGATGGCGTTGTCGAACAGCCCGCGATAGCGGCGCTCGGCATCGCGCAAGGCCTGCAGCGTCGTGTGGCGCTCGGTGACGTCCTGGATGAGCCCTTCGATCGCGATGACGCGGCCCTGCGAATCTTCCACGCCGATGCCTCGTTCCCACACCCAGCGCACGGCGCCATCGGCATGGACGATTCGATACTCGAGGTCGAACGCGACTTTGCGACTGAGCGCTTCGCGAATCGCTTCGCGCACCCACAGCTGGTCTTCCGCGTACGTCAGCGATTCGTAGGAGACGCGGCCGTTGAACATGAGGTCGCGCGATTCGTAGCCCGTGATCTTGCCGCAGCCCTCGCTCACGAACTCCATCGTCCAGTCCGCATCGTCGCGGCAGCGATAGACCATGCCGTTCACGTTGCCGAGCAACGTCTTCAGCATGCGGACGTATTCCTGCTCGCGTGAGCCTTCCGCGGGCTCGCGCGGATTGCGCCCGGCGCCACCCGGCAGGTTCGCCCACGACGTGAGCGCCGTGAAACGGCCCGTCAGCGCGAGGTTGACCCCTGTTTCCTCCGTGCGGTCGCCTGGCTTCGTCGCCGTGCGCTTGATCGAGTCTGCGGAGCTCATGTGTGCATTCGTGGAGCGGTACCGAACGTTAGCAATCGGAGCCGGGCGCTGTTGCGGGGGCTCATCACAGAACGCGCATCGGTTTCCCGGCACAGCGCGAGAAACCCCGTTCTGCGCCCGCTTGCTGCTGGTGCAGCATTCCGCACGATGATGGGGCGGGCGGAAGCAATGGCGGAGGGCCCGCCCGGCTGTAGGAGCACCCGCACCTCGCTGTAGGACGGCATAGCAATCGGAAAACACTGGGATTTTTTAGAAACTAAGCCCCCCCTCCAACGTTCCCCTGCACACGGGACCCTGCGCGGTTTGGCTGCGGAAGGGTCCCGAAGGACACTGGAGGGCGATCATGGCTACGAATACGAACATCAAAGCGGGCCCACTCGGAACGCCGACCATCGGGGCGAATCGCGCCGGCTCGAACTATGGCGGCTCCGGACCGAAACGCACCGGCCTGTTCAGCAAAGGTCCCATCGGCCTCGTGGTCCTGGGCCTGCACCTGGTGCTGATCTACGCGATTGCGGGCAGCCTCGGCATTGTGGCGCTCCCCGAGTTCGCGAAACCGATGGAAGCGGTGTTCATCGATGCGCCGCCGGAGCAGCGGAACGAACCGGTACCGATCGTGAAGCCCGCCCTCGAGCAGCCGCGGGTCGAGACGCCGCCGCTCGAAGACACGGTTCCGGAAATCGACGTGCCGACCGATGAGCCGGCGCCCAACGCGATCACCGCGCAGACGAGCCCGTCGCCGCCGGTGGCCGAAACGGCGGACATGAAGGTCAATCGCCGCGTCGACCCGGCGTATCCGGCCGGCGCACGCCGCGACGGTGAGCAGGGCGTTGGCATGTTCCGCGTGCTCGTGGACGAGAAGGGCAAACCAATGGAAGTGCAGGTGCTAAAGAGCTCGGGCTTCCCGCGACTCGACACGGCTGCGATGGATGCCATTCGCAAATGGGCGTTCAGCCCGGCCATGCAGAACTCGCAGGCGGTGCGTTCTTGGACCCGGGTGCAGGTGGCCTTCAAGCTGGAGAACGCGCATGGCTAGGACGGCTGCCGAGGGCTGAGCGAGAGACGATTCGGTGTCGGTCGATGGTGAGTGCCCCTCCGCCCTCGCGGGCCTCACCGGCAGGTGCGCTGACGAACCCGCGCACCTGTTTCTTTTTCAGAAGGGCTTCACGACCGCCAGGATGGCGATGCCGATCAGCAGTACCGTCGGCACTTCGTTGAACGCCCGAAACCAGTTCGCCGAGCGCGTATTCTTCCCGTCGCGCAAGGCCACCAGCAGCTTCTTGCACCAGGCCTGATACAAGATCACCAGCGCCACCAGGCAAAGTTTTACCTGCAGCCAGTGCATCTTCAGCAGGCTGGGCGCCGTAATCACCATCAGGATGCCCATGAGAACCGCGATTCCCGCGGCCATGTGGGTGAGGCCATACAGCCTGCGCTCCATGATCACGAAGCGATCGTGGCTGATCGGGTCTCTGGCATCGGCGTGGTAAACGAACAGGCGCGGCAGATAGAAGAGGCCGGCGAAGTAGGCCACCACGAACACGAGGTGGAAGGCCCTGAACCATAGGTAGAACGCTTGCATGGGCGGCCATGCTAGCGGCGCGGGAAGGGGCAATTGTCATCGGATCGTCGGCGCGCGCCTGTCGGAAAGCTTGACACCAAAGGTGTCGGCCGGGGTCATCTGAATTCGCAAGCCCTTGTACGAAAAGGAGACGACGCGCACGGCATAGCCGTTGCACCCCTCCCCACGACGACGACGAAGGGGCTGAATTGAAGAACACGTTCCTTGCGATAACGACGATCGGTCTCATCGGGATGGGGTCGGTCGCGGCATCCGCGAATGTCCCGGCCGCTGCCGCCCATGCTGGCGAGCAGACCCACACCACGTCGATCGGCGGGCTCACCCTGCCGCAGTACATCGGGCCGCTCGAGTTCATCGGCGAGCAGAGCGGGGCCGACCCGCGCACCACGGCCACCTACTCCTACCGCGCGATGGGCCTCGCGCTCGACATCCATGTTTCGGATCTGGGTGGCGGCGGCATCGCCGACGGCACGCGGTCCGCCGAGCTCGCGCGGCGCTTCGAAGCCACCAAGAAGATCCTCGTCTCCGCGACGGAAGTGCGTGGCCTGAAGCCGCGCGAGAGCACCGTGCCGTTCGCGAGCGGCGATGCGCGCTCGGTGCGCGAAGCGATCTATCACTTCGAGCGTCGCGGCGAAGGCGGCACCACCTATCTCTGGTTCACGGCCATGCACGGCCTCGTGATCGATGCGCGCTTCGACGTGGCGCTGGGTTTCGAAGAAGACGGGGACATCGGTCGCGGCGAGATCCTCGCGGCGCTCGGCGATGCGATTCCGGCTTCGGCCGGCCTCGTGGCCCAGGCGCGCGCCCGCGCCAGCCAGCCGGCCGATGAGTCGATGAAAGTTGCGATTTTGTGGGATCCGGAAACGCCGGAAGGGGAAAGCAAGATATGGCTCGCCTACCTGTTCGCGAGAGCAGCGTTTGCCGCGAACGAGACGACTGGCGGCCCTGCCGCCGGAGAACGCGAAAGCTCGTTCGAAGAGGAAGTTCGCGGTCGGCAGATCGCATTAACCACGTTCCGCGCTTTGAAGCGCGACAGTGCACAACCGACGTCAGCGTATTTCAACGACATTGATCGCGTGGAAGCCGCCGGCTTCCTGCGCGAGTACGTGTGGAGCTACCTGCGGCATACGTCGTGGACCACGACTCCCTCCAACCTCGATGTCGCCGGCTTCGAAGCCTGGCGCGCGGAGCACCTCGAGCATCACACGCCCGTGACGCACGGGCGCATCGCGTTCCGTCTCGCGTCGGCTCAGTAACAGAGCGCGGACTTCAGCGTGCCCGGGGCGAAAGCCCTGTGCCGGTCGAGCGGCTCCGCCCACGTCGCGCGCCCGCGCCTTCTGCGTTAGCTACTTCCATCCCCGTGCGCGGGCCGCTGTCTCGCCGGCGGCGTCCAGCGGTTCTCCTTCAATCTGTTGCTCGACCGCGGTGAGCACTGCCGCGGGCATGCCGCCGCCGGCGGGCTTGTAGCCGCCCTGGCCCGTCGTGTCGGGCGGTGCGTTCGCCAGCGCCTGTACGTGCCACTCGTCGCCCTGCCGGCATGCGAGACCGCCGAGCACGGTCTGTTCGTTCAGCGTGAACGTGCGGCACGTGTTTCCGGATTTCGATTTGAACGTGACGCCGATCCGCACCGGCGCGTCGGCTGACTGATCGCTTGCCAGCTGTGTCGTGAGCGCCTGTGAGAGATCGGCCTGCGCGACCAGCCGACCGCCCACCGTGCCGATGCGACTCGCATCCGGCGACTTCAGCGCGAGGTGAGCAATCACGGCGCCCGTGGCGAGACTGGCCGCCATCGCGCTCCACTCGAACCAGGTCCACGGCCGGCGCGGCCCATCGGAACGACGCACGGTAGTGGCGGCTCCCTTGGCTTCCGCCGCGCGCGCCGCGCGTACACGGCGCAGGTCCGTGACCGTCGCGGCACGTTCGGTTGCCGCGCCAGGCGGGGTGGCCGGGGACGTTTGAACCGTGGCGATCAATGCGTCCGGCACCGTCTCCATCAGAGTCGGATCGAATGCCGCGTTCAGCTTCCTGCGAAGCGCGCGATGCCGTTCGACGCGCTCGGCGAGCAGCGGATCGGCCGCGAGCGCGGCTGCCACCTCGGCACGTTGCGTCGGCCCGAGCTCGCCATCCGCATAGGCCATGAGTGTCTCTTCGGGAATACTCATCGCAGGTCTCCTTCACGGCCGCCGAGCAGCGCTTCGAGCGCTTCGCGGCCCCGCGCGAGCCGGCTCGTCACCGTGCCGATGGGCACTTCGAGCACCGCGGCCGCCTCTTTGTATGCCAGCCCTTCGATGAGCACGAGCGCGACGGCCACGCGCTGCTCTTCGGGCAGCCGTTCGAGCGCGGCCTCGATCGAGAGACGCTGGATCGGTGCTTCGCTCGAGCGGTCGGCGACCTGCTCGCCGAGCTCTTCGGGCGCGAGCACCTTGTCGCGTCGCTTGCGCGAGCGGGTTTCGTCGATCCACGCATTCCTGACGATGCCGAACATCCAGCTATCCAGTCGTGTGCCGGGCCGAAGCTGCTCGAGATGCAATAACGCACGCTCGACCGCCACCTGCACGAGATCGTCGGCATCGTGCGCGTTGCGCGAGAGCGCCCGCGCGAAGCGGCGCAACCTCGGCAGCAGCGCTACGAGCTGATCACGGACGGCGTCCGCCGACGGACTCATGTCTCACTTCCATTACGAACGGGGATGCCATTTTCTTCCAGCGCTCGCGGGGGGCAAAACATTCGAGTAATTTGGCCCGCATGCGCGCTGCTTCTTTTCAGGGTGGATTGTGCCCGCGGGCCCCGGGTCTCGCGAGCCGGTTTGCGCTGGTCGCGATGATAGCGTTTGCCTCGGTCGCGCACGCGCAGTTGCCGCGTGTTCAGGTGCCGAATGTGACGGGTGTCGAGTTGCCGGGCGCTGTCACCGGCGCCGTGGGTCGTGTCGAAAATACCGTTGGAAACGTCGGCGGGCAGGTGGATCGACTTGCGGACGTGCGACGCCTGCGGGTGAACGACTTGCTGCGCATCCAGCGCGCCAACGTGGAGCGGGACCCGGCGGGGCAGCCGATCCTGCGCGCGGAGATCGTTTCGTTCGACCCGGGCGATGCCGCGCTCGATCGCGCTCGCGCGGCGGGATTTCAGGTTGTGCGCGAACGAGTGCTCGAAGGGCTGGATTCGCGCGTCGCTGTGCTTCGCGCGCCGGAAGGCATGACGACGCGCCGCGCGCTCACGCGGCTGCGCGCACTCGATCCGCAAGGGTTGTATGACTACAACCATGTTTATCTGGATAGCGGGGTCGTCGCACCGGGGCGCGTCTCGGCAAGCGCGGCCGCGTCGACGCGGCAGGACATGCGGCACTACCGGAGCGGCATGCTGCTCGAGACGCCACGCGACGCGCTCCGGTTGACACTGGTCAATGAATCCGACGCCGCGCCGGCGCCGCACGTGGGGTCATTCAAGGTGGGACTCGTCGATGGCGGCGTCGACGTGACGCATCCCGTTTTCAAAGCGACCGCCGTTCATCAGTACGGTTGTGGCGGGAAGTCGGTGCCGACTGCGCACGGAACGGCCGTGGCTTCGCTGCTCGTCGGCAAGGCGGATCCCTTCACGGGTGCCGCTCCAGGGGCGGAGCTGTTTGCGGCTGATGTCTACTGCGGCGTGGGCACGGGTGGCGCGGCGGACGCCGTGGTCGACGCCATCGCGTGGATTGCTCGCCAGCACGTCGCGGTCATCAACGTGAGTCTCGTCGGGCCGAAGAACGTGCTGCTCGAGAATGTCGTGCGGCTCGTGATCGCGCGCGGACACATCGTCGTGGCGGCGGTGGGAAACGATGGGCCGGCCGCGCCGCCGCTGTATCCCGCGTCGTATCCGGATGTAGTCGGTGTCACGGGTGTCGACGCACATCGAAAGGTGCTGCTCGAAGCGGGTCGTGGGGGTCAGGTGAAATTCGCCGCGCCGGGGGCGGATATGGCTGCGGCGCAACTTGCGCCGACGTTTGCGGTGGTTCGCGGCACTTCATTCGCTGCGCCTATCGTTGCGGGGCTGCTGGCCGCCTCGCTGCATGAGCCTGATAGAGAGGCCGCCGCAAAGGCGCTCGCGACCCTTGCCGCTCAGGCGATCGACCTGGGCTCTCACGGGGTCGACAAGACCTATGGCGCGGGGCTCGTGGGCGACTTCGTGCGTTCGGAGGCGGCGCTCGCGCTTGTGAGCGCCTCGGCCGGCTCGCGCGGGAATTAAGTAAAGCCCGCGAGAAAAACGCAAGATTTCAGGGAAGAAATCGCGGCGGCCAATCGTATCCCTCACAGAAGGTCGCGCAACGTGCGCGGCGAACTCGAGGAGCGATCACATGAACACCAAGCGATATCTCACGCGCGCCGCCGTGGCTGCGGTGCTGGTCTGTGCGGCGCCGGCTTATTCGCAGGTTCTCGGTGGCAACGCCACCGGCGGTCTGGGCGGCACTCTCGGTGGTGGTGTTGGAGGCGTTGCGGGCTCGGGCCACGCGATGGGTGGCGGCACGCTCGGCGGCGCGTTCGATACGCATGCGGTGGGCCGCGTGGGTCATGGGGCCGAAGGTGTCGGCGGCCGCATCAAGCATGGCGCCGATGGCGCCGCGGAGCGCACGCGTGATGTCGCGGATGGCACGAAGGGGAAGGCTGACGATGCCAAGGGCAAAGCTTCCGATGTCGCAGCGGGCGCGAAGGACAAGGCGGGGGACGTTGCCGACGGTGCGAAGGGCAAGTTCGCCGACGTGACCGAGGGCGCGAAAGACGGGGCTGCCGGGAGCGCGTCGAATGTGAACAGCAAGGCGAACGACGTCGCCGCATCGACTTTCGCGAATGCTTCAGGCGCGCTGAACGGTGCCGCGCCGGTCGCGAAGCCGCCCGCATCGAGCACGCGGCCTTCGACGATTGCGCCGACCGAGCCGCCGAAGTCGCGCGGCGTGGAGGCCGCTGCGGGCCTCGACGGCGATGCGAGTGCCGGCGCCAAGCGTGACTCCACGCAACCGGCGGGTCGCAAGGTCGATGCCTCGGCTTCGGCGGATGCGAACGCCTCCGCGGCGCGCCGCTGATCGGCACGGCGCCGGATAGTCGGCGCACCTGCGGACACACGACAGCCACTACAAGCCACTACAGCCACGACGGCTACGACGGTCACGACGGTCACGGTGGCCACGACGGCCACGGTGGCCACGGTGGCCACGATGGCCACCAGGCCACCACAGAGTGGCTCCTACAGACGGCGGGGCGTACGGTCCCGCCGTCTTCTGTTTCAGCGACGGCGTCGCGCCTCTAGACTCCCGGTCCGCGAATCGCGCGCAATCACCGGGTTTTCAACATGAGCACACCAGGCAAGTTTGCCGTCGTTACGGGCGGCGGCAGTGGCATCGGCAAAGCGGCGGCGCTTGCACTCGCGGCGGATGGCTGGCGCGTGGCGGTCACGGGCCGTCATCTCGACACGCTGCAGGGAACGGTGAAGGAGGGTGGCAAGAACGTACTGCCCATCCAGGGCGACGTCACCGACCCGAAGTCCGTGCACGCGCTGTTCGCGAAAGTCATGGACTCGTTCGGCCGTCTCGATCTGCTCTTCAACAACGCCGGTGTGACCGCGCCGGGCTCTCCGGTGGAAGACATCACCTTCGAGCAGTGGAGCACCGTGGTGAACACCAACCTCACGGGTGTGTTCCTCTGCACGCAGGAAGCCGTGCGCATCATGAAGAGCCAGAATCCGCGCGGCGGCCGCATCATCAACAATGGATCGATCGCCGCGCACACGCCGCGCCCGAACAGCATCGCCTACACGGCGACCAAGCACGGCGTAACGGGAATCACGAAGTCGACCGCGCTCGATGGACGCGCCTTCGATATCGCGTGCGGGCAGATCGATATCGGTAATGCGGGCACGGAGCTCGCCACGAAGATGCCGCGAAATGGGCCGAATGCCGAACCGCTCATTGATGTCGCGCTCATCGGCCGCGCTGTGCTGCAGATGGCGAGTCTGCCGCTGGAGGCGAATGTGCTTACCATGACGATCATGGCGACGAAGATGCCCTATGTAGGGCGTGGCTAGGGGCAAGATCTTAGAGGCTGGACTGACGGCGCTGTTAGCCGCCCGGCGATTGAGGGCTTCTTCGAAGAGGCCCTCAATCGCCGGGCGGCTAAGAGGGCTACAACGTGACGTCGCGTCACGTTACGTCGCGCGCGGCTCAGCGGCGCCACCGGTGCCCGATGCGTTTTCGGGCTCGGCGGGCCGCTCATCGAGCTTGAGGCTCCTGAAGCGCGAGTAGCACAGCACCGTGACGCCAACGGCCGCGATGGCGCCCACCGCCATCGGCGTGGACGCCCACGCGAACAACTCGCTCAGCGGCATCTTCCGCGCGATCAGCTCGGCACCGATCAGCGGTCCCACAATCGCACCGATGCGCCCGATACCCAGCGCCCAGCCCACGCCGTTCGAGCGCGCTTCGGTCGGGTAGATGAGCCCCGCGCACGCGTTGTTACCGAACTGCACCCCCAGCACCGCAAACCCGGCGACGCACGTGACGAGCGCGGTCATGGCGTGCGAGTTGCCTTCGAGCCCCATGCTGAAGATGGCGATCGGCGCGAGCACGAACAGCGCAACGATTGCCGAGTACCCGTAGCGATTGAGCAGCAGGCTCACGAGCAGCCCGCCGATCGTGCCGCCCACGTGATATCCCGCGCTCGCGAACGCGGCTTCCTTCGGCGAAAGCCCGTTGCCTTCGAGAATGAGCGGGATCCAGCTGTTCAGGAAGAAGTTCGCCATGAGCGTCGTGGCGAAGCACACCCACAGCAGCGGCGTGATGAATCTCAGGCTGCCGCGCAGGATTTCGCCCAACCCGAGAATGCCAATGCCGCGCGCCGGCGCATGTGCCATTGCGCCGTGAACTGGCGTGCCCGCTGGCGGTGGCGCGATGAAGAGGGCATCGGCCGCAATCCGCAAATCCGGCCGCATCGTGCGCGCCGTCTTCAGCAGCTCGGCGTTTCGCTCCGGCCGTTTCGCCAGGAATTTCACCGACTCCGGCAGCACGAACCAGATACACGCCGCCACAACGAGCGGCACCACGCCGCCGATGAGGAACAGCACCTTCCACCCGAAATTCGGCACGAGCCACCCGGCCACAGCCCCGGGCGTACCGCTACCGAGCGTGATGCCAGTGAACATGAGCACCACGAGCGTCGCTCGCCAGCGATGCGGCGCGAGCTCGGCATTCAGCGCGATCGTGTTCGGCATCAGCCCGCCGATACCGATGCCGGTGAGGAAGCGCAGCACCGTGAGCTGGTCGATCGAGGTCGCCTGGCTCATGGCCAGCGTGAACGTGCCGAAGATCGCGGAGCCCAGCACGATGGCGACCCGACGCCCGAACCGGTCCCCGACGTACCCGATCAGCGGCGCGCCGACGAGCACGCCGATGTTGCTGGCCACCTGCGCCCACCTGAACGCCGGGCCGGGCTGCCCCCACTCGCGCACCAGCTCCGGCACGGCGAACGACAGCGCCGAGATATCGAAGCCGTCCGCGAACATGGCAAGCCATGACCACAGCAGCAGCTTGATGTTGAACCAGCGGATCTTCTGCTCGTCGACGAGCGACTCGATCTGGATGACTTGTTGACTCAAAATCGCCTCATTCAGCCGATTCGGCGGATGATGCCGCCGCCCCACTCAACCCCCGCGCCCGCCGCCCCCAGGGAGCCCGACGCTTTGCTGTTCTCGCCCTGCACCCTCGGGACTCTCGCGCTCCCCAATCGCATCGTCATGGCGCCCATGACGCGCAATCGCGCCGAGGGTGGGAACGTACCGCACTCGGCGGCGCCGCTCTACTACTCTCAGCGAGCGTCAGCCGGGCTCATCGTCAGCGAAGGCTCTCAGGTCAGTTCCAGCGGCGTGGGGTACATCCGGACCCCGGGCCTGCACAGCGCGGAGCAGGTGGAGACCTGGAAGCAGGTGACGGATGCGGTGCATGCCGCCGGCGGACGCATGTTCGCCCAGCTCTGGCACACCGGGCGAATATCGCACCCCGACTTCCTCGGAGGCGAGTTGCCCGTGGCGCCGTCGGCCCTGGCGCCGGAAGGGGAGCTGACCACGCCCCAGGGCCGCAAGAAGTTCGTCACGCCCCGCGAGCTCGAGGCGGACGAGTTGCCGCTGATCATCGAATCGTTCCGCTGGGCGGCGCAGAACGCGAAGGAAGCCGGCTTAGATGGGGTGGAGCTGCACGGCGCCAACGGCTACCTGCTCGACCAGTTCCTGCGCGACGGATCGAACCGCCGCACGGATGCCTACGGCGGTAGCTATCGCAACCGCGCGCGCTTTCCGCTCGAGGTCACGGACGCGGTCGTGCAGGTGTGGGGTGCGAGCCGCGTCGGCTATCGCCTGTCACCAAACGAGACGAGCTACGGCATTTTCGACTCCGACCCCGTCGCAACCTTCTCGTACATGGCCGAAGCGTTGAGCGAGCGGCGTCTTGCGTATCTGCACGTGCTGGAGCCCATCGGCGGGCACGGCGATTCGCCGGCGCATGGGATGCGAGTGACGCCGTTTCTGCGCGAGAAGTTTCGCGGTTTCCTGATCGTGAACGGGGGGTTACGACGCGCGGTCCGCCGAGCACGCGCTGGCGAGCGGCGAGGCGGACCTGGTGTCCTTCGGCGTGTCGTTCCTCGCGAACCCCGATCTCGTCGAGCGCTTCCGACGCGGGGCGCCGCTGAACGCGCCGGATCGTTCGACGTTCTTCGAGGGGGAAGAGCACGGTTACACGGATTATCCCCTGCTCGAGCGCTTGCCCAACGGCTCACTCGCGGAGTGAAGCTCACTCCCGGCGCGCGCCGAACACCTGCGCCCAATAGACCCCCTGCGCGCTCTTCGGGTCCACGACCCAGGCGATGCCCATCTCCGTGAATCGCGGGCTCATGAGGTTCTCGCAGTGGCCGGGGCTTGCGAGCCAGCCTTCCATCACCTCTTCGGGCGTCGTCGGTCCTGACGCGATGTTCTCGCCGGTCGCGCGCCACTTGTATCCGGCGCTCGTGACGCGTTGATCAGGCGTGCTGCCGTCGCTGCCGGTGTGCTCGAGCATGTCGTGCCTCGCCATGTCGCGCGCATGCTCGCGGGCGGCGCTCGTGAGATGACTCTCCAGCGCCAATGGCGGAACCGCGGGAAATTGCCGGGAGCCGCAACGGCGAGCACGAGCGCGAGCCTCATTCGCAAGCCGCAGGATGCGCGCGCTGACGCGCGACTCATTCTTGAGCGCATCGGCCTCGAAAGGCGCCGCAAATACGATCCAGACGCTGTTGCCGCGAGTTTCGACGCCGATCTCGCGCACGTCTTCGCTGCGCAGTTCCGTGCAAGCCCGCTCGCCGAGCAGGCGTGCAATGTCCGCGTTGTCCCTGGCCCCTGACGTGAACATCATCGACGAATGCAAGGCGCGGTATCCGGAGCTCGCAAGCGCATCCCTCAGCCGCTCGCCTCGGGAGACCCGTCGCGCGACGGCGTCGAGCTGACGGTTCGAGCGCAGCGGCACGTTGCCGCCGCGCTTGCCGCCGCAGCCGTTCGCGCGCACGGCGTTGATGTTGTCGAGGAGGTTGCCGCGCGCGGTTGCGGGCTGCGAAAGCAGGGCGATGAGACAGCACGTCAGCGCAAGTAAGAGTGCTCGCATGAAACCAAACCTGGACCTTGACGGACTCACGCCGGAATTGAAGGCTATGATAACGGCCCATCGCACGGACGTATTCGCAGGGGGGAGTGAAGAACGATGACCGCCGCTGTCGCTGAGCCGATGCCGGGATTTCTGTCGCGTGAACGAACTGTGGCGGGGGCCACGGTTCAATCGGTGGCTCGTGCCGCCGGCGGCGTTGGCCATCCACCTGTGCATCGGTATGGCTTACGGGTTTTCCGTGTTCTGGCTGCCGCTGTCGAAGGCGATCGGCGTCACCCAATCGGTCGCGTGTCCGAAGGGCACGAGCATCGTCGCGCAGCTTTTCACGACGACGTGCGACTGGAACATCTCGATGCTTCAGGGGATGTACACGCTGTTCTTCGTCGTGCTCGGCATCTCGGCGGCCACGTGGGGTGGATGGCTCGAGCGCGCCGGTCCGCGCAAGGCAGGCCTCGTCGCGGCGGTGTGCTGGTGCGGGGGGCTCGTCATTTCCGCCGTCGGTGTGATGATCCATCAGCTGTGGCTGATGTGGCTCGGCTCGGGCGTCATCGGCGGCATCGGTCTCGGGCTCGGCTATATCTCGCCGGTGTCGACGCTCGTCAAATGGTTTCCCGACCGGCGCGGCCTGGCGACCGGGCTTGCCATCATGGGCTTCGGCGGTGGCGCGATGATCGGCTCGCCTCTTGCGGACCTGCTCATGAAGTTCTATGCCACGCCGGCGTCGGTCGGCGTCTGGCAAACGTTCCTCACGCTCGCGGTCGTCTACTTCGCGTTCATGATCTGCGGCGCGCTCGGCTATCGGGTGCCGCGCGAAGGCTGGAAGCCGGCCGGGTGGACGCCGCCGCCCGAGACGGCGCGCAAGGGCGCCGTGACCCGTCACAACGTGCACCTCGACGTCGCGTGGCGCACGAAGCAGTTCTGGTTGTTGTGGAGCGTGCTGTGCCTCAATGTGACCGCGGGCATAGGCATCATCGGCATGTCGTCGCCGCTGCTGCAGGAGGTGTTCGGCGGGGCGTCTCATCGGCGTCAATGTCGCGTTCGCCGATCTCAACCAGGATCAGCTCGCGCAGATCGCCACGCTGGCTGCCGGTTTCACCGGGCTGCTCTCGCTGTTCAACATCGCGGGCCGCATCTTCTGGGCGTCGCTCTCGGATCGCATCGGTCGCAAGGCGACGTATGCGGTGTTCTTCCTGCTGGGTATCGCGCTCTATTCATCGATCCCGTGGACAGCGGCGGCGCAGGCGCTCGCACTGTTCGTGGCGTTCTTCTGCGTAATCATTTCGATGTACGGCGGCGGGTTTGCGACAGTGCCCGCGTATCTTGCGGACATCTTCGGCACGAAGATGGTGGGCGCGATTCACGGGCGGCTGCTGACGGCGTGGTCGGTGGCGGGGATTCTCGGGCCGGTGATCGTGAACTACATCCGCGAGTATCAGCTCGACCACGGCATCGCGCGCGCCAGCGTTTACAACATCACGATGTACATACTGGCCGGCCTGCTCGCTGTGGGATTCGTCTGCAACTGGCTCGTGCGACCGGTGCCGGAGAAATATCACATGAAAGACGATCCGGCCGACGCGGCGCCGAAGCCATCCGCCGCGATCGCGAAAGATGCTGTGGCCGACGCGCCAGACGCCAATCCGACGATCGTGGTGCTGGCGTGGGCCGCGGTATGGATCCCGATTGGCTGGGGCGTCTGGATGACGCTCACCAAAGCGGTGGTGCTCTTCAGGTGACGCGCGGGGAAAGTCTGAAGAGCTTTTCTGAGATTGCTTCTAGCTGAGCGCACCCCGGCAGCACCCGCGCCCGTTGCGAGCGGAGCGCCAACGGCCGGCAGCGCCACTACAGAACGTTTCATCCAGTGCTGCGCCGGCCGCGCGGACGCGACAGGTTCTTGTTAAGGTATGTCGGTCAGACTACCCATCGAGCGCGGACAATTACACCCATGAAACCGCTCATACCGATTCTGGTCGTCGCGACGACGTCTCTGGCGGTCGCAAGCGTTCAATTTGCCCAGCAGTCCTCCGCGCAGCGCAAGCGCGCGGACACGGAACTGCAGGCGCGTCAGAAGCAGGACGCGCGTGTTGTCGAGCTGGAGCGCAATCAGGCGCGGCTGGAGCGCGAGTTGATGATGATGCGCCAGGGTTCCGCAGTGGCCGCGGCGGGTGCGATGAACCCGCCGCGCTCGCCCGGCGGGCGTCCGCCAGGCCTCGGTGCCTTTGGCGCGACGTCGACGGAGCCGGGCGCGCCCGGCGCGCCGCCGCCGTTCGAGATGCGCGGCGGCCGGGGCCCGTTCGATTCGCCGGCGGGGCGCAACTACATGCGCACGCGGTTCAAAACTCAGATCCGCAGACTGTACGGGGACGCAGGCCAGGCGATGGGCTTGTCCGCCGAGAAGGGCAACCAACTGCTCGACCTGCTCGCGGATCAGCAGACCCGCAACATGGGCGGGCTGCGAGACAAGATCCCCGAGGGTCAGACCATCCAGCAGTACATGCAGGACCAGCAGAAGAAGAACACCGAAGAGATCAACGCGCTCATCGGGTCGGACAAGGTCGACGCGTGGGCGACCTATCAGAAGTCACTGCCTCAGCGCGCGGAGCTTGGCGCCGTGCGTGACCAGCTGGACCAGGCGGGCTATCCAATGACGGACAGCCAGCGCACGGACATGCTCGCCGCCATCACCGAGGAATCTCAGCGCTTGCCCCGGCCGACGGTCAGCCAGGGCGTGCCACCGGAAGAGACGGCGGCGCAGATGAACCAGTGGCAGACGGAGTACAACAAGGCCGTTCTGGATCGCGCGAAGCAGGTGCTGAACACCGATCAGTACAGCGCGTACAAGGAATATCAGGACTGGCAGACGGAGGTGCGCAGCAGTATGCCGCGCATGTCGCCCGGCGTGGCCGTGCGGGGCGTTCAGTCGAATGGGGTGGGCGTCGGCCCGTCGGTGAGCTTCACGATGGCGGCGCCGGTGCAGGCTCTGCCGCCGCAGCCCGAGCAGACACCGCGCAAGTAGGGCGGGCGGCGTGCGAGGCGTGGACCTTCGTCCGGTCGCCTTGATACGGCGACGTTCCCCGGTTTCAGGTGCGACGGGGCTCGATGAGAAGCCGGCGCAGGGCGTCGGGGTCCACCGGCTTCACCATGTGATGATCGAAGCCCGCTTCGCGCGCCAGGCGTTTGTCTTCCTGCTGGCCCCAGCCGGTGAGCGCGACGAGGAGTGATTCCCTCGCCCAGTCGCGTCGGCGCAGCTCACGAGCCGCGCCATACCCGTCGAGGCGTGGCATTCCGATGTCGAGCAGCGTGACTTCCGGCCGGAAATCGTCCGCGATCTCCAGCGCTTCAATGCCATCGTAGGCGCGTCGCACGTCGTGGCCATCGAGCTCGAGCAGGAGCGAGAGACTCATGGCCGAGTCCCGGTTGTCGTCGACGACCAGGATTTTGCGCCGGGCATTGCCGTCGTTCGTTTCGATCGGCGCGGCGTGGATTTCCTCCGGCACGCTCGCCGCGTGCCACAGCGGCAGTTTCACTGTGAACGTGCTTCCGCAATTCAGGCCTTCGCTCTGTGCGACAACCGTTCCGCCGTGGAGCTCGACGAGGCGACGCACCAGCGTGAGCCCGATGCCGAGGCCGTCCTGCCGCCCGTCGGGCTCGCGGTTCACGCGCTCGAACATCTCGAACACGCGCAACAGCATGGCCTGGGGAATGCCGACCCCGTTGTCGGTAATGGTAATGAGCGCGTCATTGCCTTCGCGCGTGATGCGGGCGGTGATGGAGCTGCCGGGCGGCGAGTACTTGGCGCTGTTGTTGAGCAGATTCGCGAACACCTGCGCGATGCGCGTGGCATCCGCATCGACGAAGAATGTCTCCGGTTGTGCGCTCACATGCAGTGTGTGCTGGCGTGACTGGATGAGCGGCCGACTGGTTTCGACGGCCATGCGCATCGAGACGGCGAGATCCAGTTTTTCCTTGCGCAGTTCCAGGCGGCCCTGCGTGATGCGCGAAACGTCCAGCAGATCGTCGATCAGCCGCACGAGCTGCTTCAACTGACGCTCCAGCAGCTGCCTCGCGTTCGCGGATGCGGCGGGGTCGGCCTCCGTGAGCCGCAGGATCTCGACGGCGTTGCGGATGGGCGCGAGCGGATTGCGCAGCTCGTGAGCGAGCGTCGCCAGGAATTCATCCTTGCGCCGATGCGCATCGCGCAGCGCCTCCTCGCTCTCGCGCAGCCGGGGCCTCCGCGCGGCGGCGCTCCGCGATCTCCTGCTGCGCGGCCTGGAACAGCCGCGCATTGTCGATGGCAATGGCCGCCTGCGACGCGATGCCGGCGACGAGACGCTCCGAACGGGCGGTGAACATCGCGGGCTGTGGATGTCCGAAGAAGAGCCCGCCGAGCACCTCGCCCGAACGTGAAACAACCGGCACCGCGAGGTAGCTGCGCACCGGCAGGTGTCCCTCCGGCATGCCGTTGTACGGCTCGTTCCGGCCGTAACGCGGGTCTTTCAGAATGTCATCGGATCGGACGATGCCGTCACCGCGGAAGGTCGGCGCGAAGACCGCCGTGTTTCGCGGCATCGGGAACTTCGCGAAATCCTCGGGCGGCACGCCGGAGATCGTGTAGAGCCAATACGCCTCGCCCTTCTCGTCGAGGCGATTGTAGAAGAACGAGCCGAACGCGGCGCCGGAGAGCTCGGTGCCCGCGTCGGTGACGGCCTGCACCACCCGCTCCAGATCGAGCTCCGCCGCCACCGTCTGACCGACGCGATTCAACGTCTCCAGCAGGCGCGCCTCGTCTTGCAACAATTCGAGGCTCGACGCGGACGTGGACGGGACCGGGGCTTCTTCTCCACTCATTAACTCAATGCAATCACGCCCACGTGGTGACTGGCAAGGTCGGCATGAGGCTTTCGTCGCGTGCCGGTGTCTCGAATCGGAGTCACTTTGGCGTGTGCTTCGCCAAAGATGTATGGAGTTCGTGCGTGCACGCGGTCAACTTATTGCCAGGGAGTCATCCGCTACCTCGCTTGCCATCTGAAATTTCAAAGTGTGCCGTTGCTGCGGATGCGCTCCCCATGCCATAAGGGCGCCGTCGCGAAAACCGGCCGCACGCAGGCCGGTGGGCTCCGAGGGGAGTAGCGTGAATGGACTAACGGGTTTCCTGGCGGCTGGGATGCTGGCTGTCGGTTTTGTGGTGACTGCGAGCGACGTTGCCGCCGACGATGTTGCGCTGCCGACCGGCTCTCGCGTCGGCATTATCGTGATGATGCAAACCGACGTGACGCACTATCACGTCGGCAAGAATCCGCAGGGCACCGGCGGCAAAAACGTGGTTTTGCCCGGGGCGCGCCGCCGCCCCGGCGTGACGCGTAGCCAGGCCCGGGCCGCTCAGAAGAGCGCGTAGACCTTCGCTTCCCACGCGAACAGTGGTTCGCGGCCGGCGCGCGCCTCTTCGACCCAGCGTTCCCGCGGCACCTCGCGCCAGCGGCGGTTCGGGGGCGCCGCGGGCCAGTTGCTCACGACGTATTCCGCTTGCGGCTGATCCGCGTCGGGCGTCGCGAAGTCCGAGAAATTCGCCACGACCACCACCTGGGATGCGGATCCGGCTTGGCCCCGGCGCCACGCGATCACGCGCTTGCCGTCTTCGAAATCCGTGTGAATGAACTCGATGTCATTCACCGAGAGCGCGTCGTATGAAGTGCGCAGCTGGATGAGGCGGCTCGCGTACGTCTTGATGCGCGCGCGCCAGTCGTCCCGCAGCCGTGTGAAGTTCACCGGGTCGACCTGCTTGCCGAAGTTCTGCGTGACGTTGCCATTCGGCCCAAAGAGATCGTGCTGGTCGGCGAACTCATCGCCCGCGAGGATCATCGGCATCCCCACCGCCGTCAGCAGGCACGCGAACGCGAGCTTGGTGCGCGTCTCCGCATCCGAGACCCCGCTGTTCATGAAGAAGTTGAACAGCCGTTCGTTGCGGAAGCCTTCGACATCGTGCGAGGTGAGGTAGATGACCGCCTGCGTGAGGTCGCTGTAGCCGAACTCGCGGCAATCGATCGCACGCCGGACCGTGGCTTCGAACGTCGCCTCGTTCTCGTGATTACGCCCGATGAGCGCCATGCGGATGTAGTGCTTGAACGCTTCGTGCCACAGGCCGTCGAGGCGCTGCTGTTCGAGCAGCGCGTGCGGCTCGCTCAGCTCTTCGCCCACGACGATGAAGCGTTCGTCCGCAACGTCGCTCGCGGCGTAGCGCTCGCTATTGAGCTGGCGCGCGTGAGTCTTCAGCTCCTGCACGAAATCCCAGTTCGCCACGTTCTCGATGCTGTCGAGACGGATACCGTCGATGTGGAAGTCGCGCACCCAACGCTCGGCCACGGTCTTCATGAACTGGCGCGCGGGGCAGAACGAGCCGGTGGCGCCCGAGATCGGGTCGTAGGACCGCACGAACCGGTCGTAGCGGAACAGGCTCGCGCCGAAGCCATCGCGCAGGCGCCGCTCCGACCCGTGGCGTGAATTGAACGCATCGGGTGAATCGGGCTCGCGCTTCGGGTCGAGGATGAAGAAATCGTCGCACGCGGCGTCGAGGTACGGGTTGCTCTTGGAAAACGCCATCACCATGTCGGCGATGAAGCGTATGCGGTGGCCGTGGCAGGTGCGTGAAAGGTCCGCGAGATCCCGATTCGGCGCGGGCCAGCTGTAGGTTTCCGGAAAGCCGAGCTCGAAATCGGGGGCGCAATAATTCGTCGTGCCGTAGCCCCATTCGCGGTTGTAGACGCTGTCCGCCGCGGGCAGCAGCTCGAGCGCGTTCACGCCTAGCTCCGCGCTCAGGTAAGCGCGCCCGGGCTGTGTGACGTCGAGATCGTCGAAGGTTGCGCCGGCCGCGTCCGCGTCGATGAGCGCGATGACGTCACGGAACGAGCCGACCCCGACTTCGCGGCCGCCGGCGGCGCCGGGGCGCGACCATGCGGTCGGCAGCTCATAGATCACGAGACGATTGTTCGGCGGCAGCGAATCGGGCTGCGGCTCGCCGGAAAAGCTTGGCAATTCGCCGCCGACATCCGCCCCGATCAGCAGGCCCGCGCTGAATTTCACGGCCGCCGCGGGATAGCGATCGTCTTCTGTGAACGGCGCGCCGAGGCGCGGGCCGAGCAGGCGCCAGTCCACGGCGGTCGCGAGCGGGTCGGTGATGCGGATGCGGGCCGGCGCGAGGCCGGACGGCCGGTCCGGGTGGCTGCTCGTGACCTCGAACCAGTAGTAATAGGTCCAGCCGTCGACGAGCCCGCACTCGCTCGCCGGCAGCTCCCACAGATCGTCGAAACCGGGCGCCGGGCGCAGGGCCAGCGACTGTTCGCCGACCAGCCCGATCGGCGTGCCGGGCTGAACCCAGCCGATGATGAGCCGTGGTGGCGGCTCTACGTGCGTCAGGTGCCACAGGACGAACGCGGTTTCGCGTCTTGCCAGAAGATCGGCCATGGTGTTGTCGTACTCCCCGTGGAATGACGTTACCATCCGGCAGCTTCGCGTGGTGAGGGGGCTGAGCGTGAATACGTTGCCGAATCCGCGCGCGCCGGCGCGACGCAGCCGCCGCTGCTTCATGGCAGTGCTGGCGCTCGCTCTGAGTGCGGTAACGGCACCATTCGGCGGCGCCGGCGCCGCGCAGAAAGACCAGGCCGGCGACAAGATCGTCATCAGCGGCGCCTCCGGCGCGCTTGCGAGTGAAACCGTCCGCGCGTTGCTCGAGCGCGGTGTAAAGCTTGCGGATCTGGTGCTGGTCACGCGCACCCCGGAGAAGTTGTCTTCTTTTTCGACCAACGGCGCGGCCGTGCGGATGGGCGATTTCGACAGGCCGGAGACGCTCGAGCCGGCCTTCGCCGGCGGCCGGGAGCTGCTGCTCGTGAGCACGAACAGCGACGGCGATCGAGCCGCCCAGCATGCGAACGCGATCATGGCCGCGCGCAAGGCGGGCATTCGCCACATCGTGTACACGTCGTTCGTCAACCCGACCACGGACAACCCCGCGTTGATCGCGCACGACCATCAGCTCACGGAAGCGGCGCTGATGAAGAGCGGCGTGCGCTACACGATCCTGCGCAACCAGTTGTACATGGATCCGCTCCTCGACGAGGCGGCGGCCGCGATCCGGACCGGCGACCTGTACACCAACGCGGGCCGGGGAAAGTGGGCGCCGGTGGCGCGGCGGGATTGCGCGGAAGCGGCGGCGATCGTGCTGACCACTGTGGGGCACGAAGGCAAGATTTACGACATCACCGGCCCCGAGCTGATCAATCATCAGGACTTCGCGAAGCTCGTCGATGAGGTCACCGGCAAGCGCGTGCGGGTGATCGACGTCGATGACGCGACGTTCATGGGCCGCGCGATGCGGGCCGGGATGCCGGCGGCGCTGGCGAAGCTCAATGCCAGCTTCGGGGTGGCGATGCGCGCGAACTCGCTGAACATGCGCAACGAGGCTTTGCAGATCCTGCTGGGTCGCAAGCCCGAGTCGGTGCGCGAGATGTTGCTGGAACACAAGGCGCGGCTGCTGTCGGTGAACCCGCAGCCGCGTGCCAATTGAGAGGCGGAAGGGGCGGACATGCGGCAATTCGATGATAAGAGCATTACCGAGGCGGTCATCGCGAGGATGTCGGGCTGCGAAGATCCGCGGTTCCGCCATGTGATGACTTCGCTGGTGCGCTACCTGCACGACTTCGTGCGCGACGTGCAGCTCACCGAGGGCGAGTGGATCACCGCGATCCAGTTCCTCACCGATGTGGGCAAGACGTGCACGGAGCAGCGCCAGGAGTTCATCCTGCTCTCCGACACGCTCGGCGTTTCGGTGCTGGTGATTTCGCTCAACCATCCGGCGGAGTCGGGGTCGGCGGAGTCCACCGTGCTCGGCCCGTACTACTGGGAAGGCGCGCCGGATGTGCCGAATGGCAGTAATCTCGCCGTCGGCGTGAAAGGCGAGCCGGCGTTCTATTCCGGCCGCGTGCTCGACAACAACGGCGAACCGCTCGCGAATGCGGTGCTGGACATCTGGTCAGGCGATGGCGAGGGCAACTACGACATGCAGATGCCGGGCGAGGTGAGCATGAAGGCTCGCGGCAAGCTGCGGACGGATTCGCAGGGGCGTTACTCGTTCCGCTCGATCCGCCCGCAGTTCTATCCCGTACCGACGGATGGCCCCGTGGGTCGCATGTTACGCAAGATGGGGCGGCATCCGTTCCGGCCGGGCCACATCCACATGATCGTTTCGGCGGAGGGCTATGAGCCCGTCACCACGCATCTGTTCGTTGCGGGGAGTGAGTATCTCGATTCGGATGCCGTCTTCGGCATGAAGGAGTCGCTCGTCGCGAAGTTCGATCGCCACCCGGCCGGCAAGGCGCCCTCGGGTGAGGCGATGGATACGCCCTATTACACGGTGGAATACGACTTCCGCTTGCGCCCCGCACGAAGCAAGGCTGCCTGACGCGACCCCGAAGCATGGAGAAGACGTTGTCGCCCGGTGACGTGCTGGCGCTGTATCCGCCGCACGCCGATACCATTCCCACGCTGCTCGCCTCGCGCGCGTCCGTTTTGCCGGACAAAGTCGCGGTCGAGTTCGAATCACGTCACTGGACTTACGCCGCGCTCGATGAGGTGAGCACGCTGCTCGCGCAGGCCGCCGCTCAGCGCGGTGTGAACAAGGGAGACCGCATCGCTGTCGTCTCCGTGAACACGGATCTCAGCATCATCGTATTCCTCGCCGCGGCGAAGGCCGGCGCGGTGTTCGTGCCGCTGAATCCGGCGGCGACGGACGAAGATCTCCACTACATGCTGAGTCATTCGGGCGCCACGGTCGTCGTGTGCCAGCCCGAACAGGTGGAGCGCGTGCGCACTGTCGTCGAGCGGATCGACGAAGCCGTGAACACCGCGTGCGCGAAAGATGCGTCCACGAGCGAGGAGGCGCGCGCCGCCGCCGGTTGCGTTCTGCGCACGACTCGCGTCATCGACATGAACGAGCTGGGTCTCGCTTCCGCCGATACGGCGTCGATGTGCGAATCCGTGCGCCGGCTCGTCGCGCGGCGCGATGAGGTGCCGCTGCCCGAGATCGGGCGCGACGATCCGGTGGTGGTGATCTACACATCGGGTACCACTGGTTTTCCGAAAGGTGTGGTTCACAGCCAGAGCAATTACGTGCTCGCCGGCGAGGCATTCGTCGCGAGGCTGCATTTGCAGCCTTCGGAGCGCTGTCTCGCGTTGCTGCCGTTCTATCACATCAATGCGCTGTTCTATTCGCTGGGAGGCGCATTGGCGGCGGGCGGAACGCTGATCACGGCGCGCGCCTTCAGCGCGTCTCGCTTCTGGAAGCTGGCGGCGGAGACCGGCGCCACGCAGTTCAACTTCCTTGCCGCCGTCGGCACGATTCTCATGAAGCGCGCGCGCTCCGAGTACGACCCCGCGCACAAGCTGCGCAAGATGTACGGCGCTCCGATGAGTGGCGAGATGCTGAAAGTCTTCAACGAAGAGTTCAGCGTGCCGTGGATGATCGAAGGCTACGGCATGTCGGAGATTCCGGGCGCGGCGTGCAACCCGTTCCTGGGGCCGCACAAGCTCGGCGCCATCGGGTTGCCGGCGGTGCATCCCCGCTACGGCGCGGATTTCTCGCAGCTTCGTGTCGTCGATGACGAGGGGCGCGACGTTCCCGTCGGCCAGGTCGGCGAGCTGGTGGTGAAGACGCCGATTATCTTTCGCGAGTACCTCAACGATCCCGAGCAGACGCGCGCGTCATTTCGTGACGGCTGGTTCCTCACCGGCGACCTCGCTCGCAAGGATGAGGATGGGTACTTCTACTTCGTCACGCGCAAGAAGGACATCATCCGCCGGCGCGGCGAGAACATCTCGGGCGCCGAGCTGGATCGCGTGATCTCAGGCCATCCGGGCGTGCTCGAAGCGGCGGCGATCGGTGTGCCGTCGGAGCTGGGCGAGGACGAGATTTTCGTGGCGGTCGTGCCGAAGCCCGGCGTGACGCTCGACGTCGAGGAAATCCTCGACTGGTCGCGCAAGCACCTGTCGCCGATGAAGCTGCCGCGGTTCGTGCTGTTCCTGGATGCGCTCCCGCACACGCCTTCGCATCGCGTGGCGAAGCACAAGCTCAAAGCGATGCCGGATCTCATGACACGCGCGGTGGATACGCAGGCGAAATAACGGCCATGACGGAGCGGCTCGATGGCGTGCTCGTGAGTGGCGCGGGCCCAGTGGGGCTCGTCACCGCGCTGAAGCTCGCGCGCGCCGGCATTCGGATCGTTGTCGTCGACTGCGAGCCTGCGATCCGCGATGAGCCGCGCGCCGCCGTGTATCACTCACCGGTCGTCGAAGGGTTCGCGCGGCTCGGCGTGCTCGAAGACCTCAAAGAAATAGGCGTCCTCAAGCAGGCCTATCACTACTGGAACATCGAGCACCGGCTGCTCGGGCATTTCAGTTTCGACGTGCTCCGGCCGGAGGACACGACGCATCCGTTCAACCTGCATCTGGGGCAGCCCGCGCTTGCAGAGGTGATCCTGCGGCACCTGTTGCGCGTGCCCGGCGTGGAGGTGCGCTGGAATACGAAGCTCACCGCGATCACGCAGTCCGACGATGCCGTGACGGCGACGGTGGAGACGCGTGAAGGACCCACGGAAATTCGTGCGCAATGGCTCGTGGGCGCTGACGGCAGCCATAGCGGCACGCGGCGCGCGCTGAATCTAAAGCTCGATGGGGTGACGCATCCGGAGTGGTTCGTCGCGACCAACGTCATGTTCGACTTCACGAAGCATGGCTATGGGCAGTCGAACATCGTGCTCGATCCCGAGCACTGGGCGATCATTCCGGTGATCGACAAGGCGGGGCTCTGGCGCTGTACCTATCGCGAGGAGGGCACGCTTTCGGAAGCGGAGGCGCGCGCGCTCGTGCCGGAGCGCTACAGGCTTTTTGCGCCCGGCCTTGCGGATACGATGCCCGCCGCGGTGAACCCCTATCGCGTGCACGATCGCTGCGCGGAGACCTTTCGCGTGGGCCGCGTGCTGCTCGCGGGCGACGCTGCGCATCTCGTGAACCCGATCGGCGGGCTGGGACTCACCGGCGGCCTGCTCGACGCATTTCCACTAAGCGACGCGCTCATCGCGGTGATCGAAGGCCGTCAGCCTGAGTCGGTGCTCGATGCCTGGGCCGCCGAGCGACGGCGCGTATTCCTCGACATCACCGTCCCCACCGCGACCGAAAATCGCCGCCGCGTGAGCGAGCGCGACCCGGAAAAGAAGCGCGTCGACGAAGCGCGCCTGCAAAAGCTCACGATGGACCGCGACGCCGCCCGGCAAGCGCTGCTCGGCGTCTTCAGACTGGTAGGCAACCACCCGAAGCTCTGACGCCGGAAGCCGTCACGCTGGAAGTCGGTGAGGTCAGCGCTACTGCGAAAGCGCCATTCCAGCCGCCCAGCGACGCAGGAGGCGCAGCGAAAGCGCTATTCCAGCCGCCCAGCGACGCAGGAGGTGCAGCGAAAGCCCCTTCTCCAGCCGCCCGGCGATTGAGGGCTTCTTCGCGCGTCGCACCCTACAAGGGCGCAACAAGCTCCCACCCCCTCAATTTGGTGCGCCCCACCCCCGCCGCCCCATCAACTCACTGAAAAACCACCGCGAACGAAACTTGCACTGCTACTCACTCGCCATGCCACGAAAACTCATCCCGCTCGATGAGCGCGCTAGAAGCCGCCGGCCCCCACGAGCCCGCGGTGTAGGGCTTGGGCGCTTCATCAGCCTGCGCCCACCCTTCGCGAATGGGGTCGATCCAAGCCCAGGCCGCATCGAGCTCATCACGCCGCATGAAGAGCGTGAGATTGCCCTTAGCCACATCGGTGATGAGCCGCTCATACGCGTCCAGCGCCTTTTCCTTGAACGTATCGGCGAAGTGCAGGCCGAGGTTCACCGGCTTCAGCCGCATGCTCTCGCCAGGCTGCTTCGACAGGATCGAAAGCGTGACACCCTCATCCGGCTGCAAGCGAATGATGAGTTGGTTTGGGCTCGGCTGCCGCCCGCCATCAAAGATGAACAGCGGCACACGCTCGAACGTGACGACGATCTCCGCCATCTGTTCCGCGAGCCGCTTGCCGGTGCGCAGGTAGAACGGCACGCCCGCCCAGCGCCATGTCTCGATCTGCGCCTTCAGTGCCACAAAGGTTTCGGTGCGGCTATCCGCGGGCACGCCGGGCTCTTCGAGGTAACCGACCACGGGCTTGCCGCTGACAGCGCCCGCCCGGTATTGCCCGCGAACAGTCTTCGTCGTCACATCGGCCCCCACGATGGGGCGCAGGGCGTGCAGCACTTTCAGCTTCTCATCGCGCACGGCGTCGGGTGCGCTGCTCGCCGGCGGCTCCATCGCAAGAATGCAGAGAAGCTGCAGCAGGTGACTCTGCACCATGTCGCGCAGCGCGCCGGTGTTGTCGTAGAAATCACCGCGCCCTTCGGCACCGACTTGCTCCGCCACGGTAATCTGAACGTTGCTGATGCGACCCCGCCGCCACAACGGCTCGAACAGCGCGTTGCCGAAGCGCAGGGCGATGAGATTCTGCACCGCCTCTTTGCCGAGGTAGTGGTCGATGCGGTAGATCTGCTTCTCGGTGAAGATGGAGCCGACCAGCGAGTTGATCTTCTCGGCGCTCGCGCGGTCTTCGCCGAGCGGCTTCTCCAGCACCACGCGCGACTTCGGCGTGACCAGCTTTGCCGCGCCCAGATTCGCGCACACCGCCGTGAAGAGGCTCGGCGCCATCGACAGGAAGATGACGCGCACCACGTCGTCGCGCCCCGTCAGTTCACGCGCGAGCGACTCGAAGTCGCTGGCGACGGTCGCATCCACGCGCACGTAGGTCACGAGCTTGCTGAAGAACTCCCAGCCCTGCGGCGTGAGCTCGCCAGGGTTCAGGAATTTCTCGAGGCTGGCGCGAGCGTCTTCGAGGTACTGCTCGCGGCTGAGATCGGCGCGGGCGCAGCCGATGATTTTCGAGCCGTCAGGGATCTGCCCCGCTGCCGCGCGGCGATACAACGCACGCACCAGCTTGCGCTTGGCGAGGTCGCCCGTCGCGCCGAACAGGACCACATCGAACGGATCAAGCTTCGGGTTGGTTGCCATACCGATATCATAGAGGCTGCGCTCAATGTTTAGGCAGCCACGAACGCGCTTCCAGGATTAAATTATCTTCATGCCCAACAAAGCCGCATCCCTGCATCCCCGCGTCCGGGACATTACGGAGCGCATCCGGGAGCGCAGCCGCGCCACGCGCGGCGACTACCTCGCGCGCGCTCGCGCCGCACGCGATGCCAGCGCAACACGCTCGAGGTTGTCTTGTACGAATCTCGCGCACGGCTTCGCCGCCTCGACGACGCAAGACAAAGACGCGCTCAAGCGCCTGCAGTGGCCGAATATCGCGATCGTCACGTCCTATAACGACATGCTCTCGGCGCATCAGCCCTTCGAGAGATTTCCCGGGCTCATTCGAGTGGCGGCTCGCGAAGCGGGTGCCACCGCGCAGGTCGCCGGCGGCGTACCGGCAATGTGCGATGGAGTGACCCAGGGCCAGCCCGGCATGGAGCTGTCGCTGTTCAGTCGCGACGTCATCGCCATGTCGACCGCGCTCGCTCTCTCTCACAACATGTTCGACGCCACATTGTGCCTCGGCGTGTGTGACAAGATCGTGCCGGGCCTCCTCATCGGCGCGCTCACGTTCGGTCATCTGCCCACGCTGTTCGTGCCCGGCGGTCCGATGCCTTCGGGTGTCGCGAACCAGGAAAAGGCGCGCATCCGCAAGTTGTATGCGGAGGGCAAGGTGGGGCGCGCGGAGCTGCTCGAATCCGAATCCGGCAGTTATCACTCGGCCGGCACCTGCACGTTCTACGGCACGGCCAACAGCAACCAGATGCTGATGGAAGTGATGGGCTTGCACATGCCCGGCAGCGCATTCATTCCGCCGAACACGCCGCTGCGGGACGCGCTCACGGTCGCGGCGACGAAGCGTGCCGCGCGCATCACCGCGCTCGGCGACGAATACATTCCGCTCGCTGAAATCGTGGATGAGCGATGCATCGTCAACGCCATCGTTGGCCTGCATGCCACCGGCGGTTCGACCAATCACACGTTGCACCTCGTCGCGATGGCGCAGGCCGCCGGCGTTCTCGTGAATTGGGATGACTTCAGCGATCTGTCGGACGTCGTGCCGCTGCTCGCGCGCATCTACCCGAACGGCGGCGCGGATGTGAACCACTTTCACGCGGCGGGCGGGATGGGTTATCTCATCCGTGAGCTGCTGAGCGCTGGCCTGCTTCATGAGGATGTCACCACCATCAGCGGCAAGGGCCTGAGTGCTTACGCGCGCGAGCCATACTTCGATGCTGAAGGCACTCTTGCGTGGCGTGACGCGCCGGAGATCAGCGGCGACAGCGCCGTGCTTCGCCCAGCGAGCGATCCGTTCAGTCCCGATGGTGGACTCAAGGTGGTGCGCGGCAATCTCGGTCGTGCGGTCGTGAAGGTGTCTTCAGTGAAGAGCCACTGCCGACTCATCGAAGCGCCGGCTGCGGTGTTCGACGATCAGGAAGAGGTGATGAAGGCGTTCAAGGCGGGCTCGCTCACGCGCGATGTCGTGGTGGTGGTCCGTCATCAGGGTCCGCGCGCCAACGGCATGCCCGAGCTGCACAGGCTCACGCCGGCGCTCGCGTCGCTGCAGGACAAGGGGTTCAAGGTCGCGCTCATCACCGATGGTCGTATGTCGGGGGCTTCGGGCGCCGTGCCCGCGGCCATTCACATCACGCCGGAAGTGGCGAGCGGCGGCCCACTCGGCAGGGTGCGCGACGGGGATCTCATCCGTCTCGATTGCGGGTCAGGTGTGCTCGAAGCGAAAGTGCCCGCCGAAATCTGGAACGCGCGCGAACTGCCAAAGGCCGATTTGCGCGCCAACGAATACGGTACGGGGCGTGAGCTCTTCAGCCTGTTCCGCGCGAACGCGGCCGGTGCGGAGCAGGGCGGGGGCCTTCAGCTCAACGTGGCAGGGGAAGTCTGAAGAACTTCTCTGAAATCGCCCTCACGGCATCAGGAGCCGGGGTGCGCCGCGCTCAGACGACGCGTCGGTCCGAACCGGAAGGCCGGGCAGGATGAATAACACCGCGCGATAGTGCGGCTCGCCGGGATCGGCCACAATGCGCGCCGGGCGGGGCGGGGGGCTTTCCGCTCTCGGAGGCGCGCTAATGGTTTGGGTTTCGGCGGTCATTCTGCTTGCGGTGCTTCAGTACCTCGTCATCGGTGTGTTCGTAGGCATGGCGCGCGGCTGGTACGGCGTGGCGGCGCCGGCGACCACCGGGCACCCGAAGTTCGAGCGCTGGTTTCGGGTCCATCAGAACTCGCTGGAGATGCTGATGGCCTTCATTCCGGCGATGTGGCTGTTCGGCTGGTGGGTGAGCCAGACATGGGCGGTGGGCATCGGTCTCGTGTTCGTGGCCGCCCGCATCCTCTACTCGATCCAGTACATCCATGAGCCGCGCAGCCGTGAGTTTGGCGCGGGCCTGTCATTTCTCACCGTCTTCGTGCTCGTGATCGGCGGGATCGTCGGCGCGGTGAGGATCGGGCTGACGAACTAGCCGCGGACCCGCGCTCGAGCTCGGCGCGGCGGGCACGGCCGTCGTTGCGTGATGAGCCTCGTGTCGGTGCAGGTCGAGCGTTCGCGCGTGAGGGGCGCCCCGACGTGGCGCGCGGTCTCGGCCTCTCGATCTCCTCGGCCACATGCGGTTGTCACGTTCCTATCGCATTATTTTTCAGCCGCCTCGGAGCGATTCCGGAGACGCCGCCGCCTGTCTTGCGGGCGGGACGCCGCGTGAGGCACACGGTTTGCTTCGACGAACCACCCCCGACGAACGGCTTCCAGGGGATGAGGCGCGGTTAGTGGACATGCAGGTGACTCCCGTTGGGCTCACACTGGGGCCGATGGCCCCCGACGAGCACAACGCGCAATCCGTTCTTCGCATCGATGAGCAGCGAATCGAGCAGCTCATGCGCTGGCACGGCACCGACGAAACCCACCTGCCGCCCGCGAACACACTGCAGAATCTCTCCCGCGACACCCTCGCCGCGCTGGCCGAGCTGCGGGAAGCCCGGGAAGCCCTCGGGCAATTGCGGGCGGCGATGGGAAGAGCCTTCTGGGCCACGGAATTCCGCGACGTTCACGCCATTCTGCTCGACGCCCTGGGGCCGCCGCCGGAGGACGATCCGGGCGCGTAATCCCGGGCGCGTGGCCCGGCCCGAGATCCACCGCGCGGGACCCGAACATGATCCAGCGCACACTTTTCCACCCCCCTCGGCCGAACCGTGACGGCCTCGACACGGGCTTGAAAAGAAAACACCCTCGCGTGTGATCCCTTCCCATGGGAGCCGCTGGCCCGGCTGCTACAGTCCGCCATGATTTGTGGGGTCGCGTAGCTTTTTCGCAAAGCCCGTTCATGGGCTTGTGGTGGGGTCGTCGGTGAATCGTCAGAGCGATGCGAATCTCGAGCGCCTCGAGCTCGCAGCCGAAGCGGCTGGCATCGGTTTCTGGGAATGGGACCTGCTCGCCGACCGGCTCATTCCCGATAGTTTTCTGTCCGCCCGCTTCGGCATGGGTTTGCGCAGCGGCTGCCCGCCCGCCGAAGAGTTCGAGCAACTCCTCCACCCCGACGACCTGGCCGGCTTCCTCGCCGCGGTCGGCCGCGCGTTCAAATCGACCGAGCGCACGCATCACCGTTGCCGGATGTTGCATCTCGACGGCAACATCCGCTTCATCGATGCGCACCTCAAGGTGAGCCGCGACAAGCTCGGCAAACCCATGCGCATGCTCGGCATGCTGAAGGACGTTACGGCGGATGTCGAAGCCGCGCGCCAGCTCGAAGCCACGCGCGATCACGAGCTGCGGCTTCTCGAGCGCTTGAGCGTCGCGATCCAGGCCGCCGGTCTTCAGTGCTGGGAGTTCTCCTACCTCGAAGAGAGCTTCACCTGGGTGGACAGCCTCCCGGATGGCGTCGACCCGCGCACGATCGGCATGGACGAGGTGAACCGCGGGCTCGCCGGCTCCGCGATTGCCGAAGATGCCGAATCCATCCGGCTCGAGACGGTCAGGGCGCTCGCCGCCGGCGCGCAGACGCTGTCTTCGCGAATGCGCCGCCGCCTGCCCGACGGGCGCATCCTGCACTTCCAGATCTATCAGCGATTCTTCCGCGACGACAACGGCCGCCCCGTGCGATCGCTCGGCGCCACGCGCGATGTGACCGACGAGGTCTTCGCCGAGGAGATGCTTCGCATCCAGAAGGACGAGCTGCAGACCGCGCAGAAGCGGCTGGAGCGCGCCTCGTCGTCGGTTCAGGAAGGCCACTGGGAAATCGATCTCGTCGCGCGCCGGCACTGGGCTTCGTCGAATTACTACACGTTGCTCGGCTTTTCGCCGCTCGAGCGGCGCTTCGAGACCGTCGAATCGGTGCAGGCGCTCATACACCCGGACGATTTCGAGCGCGCCACGCGCGCCGCCCGTGCGCATCTGCTTGGCAACGAGCCGCACGACCTGGAGTTGCGCATTCGCTGCAAGGACGGCGCGTATCGCTGGTTCCGCATGCGTGGACGGGCGGAGCGTGACGCCGACGGCGTGGCGCTGCGCGTCTCCGGCTCGATTCACGAGATCGATCGGCAGAAGGCCGCCGAAGATGCGCTTCGCGAAGCGCAGGCGCGCTTCGAGCGCGCGATCGAAGGAACGCAGGACGGCCTGTGGGAAGTGGATGTGACTCGCGGGAAGATGTGGCTCTCGCCACGCCTGCACGAATTGCTCGGTTACCGGGTCGGCGAGCTGGACGACCGCCATGACGTGATGCGCGAACTGCTTCACCCCGGCGATCTCGTGGCCTCCGACGCGCAGGTGGCGCGGCAGTTCGAGCACGGCAAATCCGTCGAGTTCGAAGCGCGCATGCGCTGCAAGTCGGGCGAGTATCGATGGTTCAGGCTGCGAGGCTCGCCTTCTTCGGACGGCGGCAACGCGTTCACGCGCGTCTCCGGCAGCATGCAGGACGTGACGGAAGCGCGAATCGCGAAGGACGCGCTGGTGCGCGCATCCGAGGAAGCGCAGTCCGCGAACCAGGCGAAGAGCGCCTTCCTCGCGAACATGAGCCACGAGATCCGCACGCCGATGAACGGCATCCTCGGCATGACGACGCTGCTGCTCGATACCGCGCTCGCCGCGGATCAGCGCGAGTACGCCGAGACGATTCACTCGAGCTCGCAGTCGCTGCTCACGGTCATCAACGACATCCTCGATTTTTCGAAGATCGAAGCCGGCAAGCTCGACATCGAGTCCATCGAGATGGACGTGCGCCGCGTCGTCGACGATGTCATCGCGACGCTCGACTACCAGGCCCAGGCGAAGGGGCTGAAGCTCGTCATCGACGTGCAGGCGGACGTGCCGCGCGTGTCGATGGGCGATCCGCAGCGCATCCGCCAGTGCCTCATCAATCTGATGGGCAACGCAATCAAGTTCACGCATAGCGGGCAGGTCCACGTCTCCGCGAGCGGGGCGGACGTTTGCGATGGCCGAACGCTCGTGCGCTTCGAAGTGCGCGACACCGGCATCGGCATCGCGCCGGAGAGCGTCAAATCGCTATTCCAACCGTTTGTGCAGGCGGATTCGTCCACCACACGTCATTTTGGCGGCACCGGGCTCGGTCTTTCGATCGTGCGTGGGCTCGTCGAGATGATGGGTGGCCAGGTGGGCGCGCACAGCCAGCCGGGCAACGGGTCCACGTTCTGGTTCGTGCTGCCGATGATGGACGTGAGCGCGACCTCGCCGCGCGCCGACAAGCCCGCCAAAGATGCGCATTGGGCGTCGCGCCGCTTCCGGGGCAAGGTGCTGCTGGTCGAAGACAATGCCGTGAACCAGAAGGTCGCGCAGCGATTCCTGGAGCGCCTCGGCTGCGAAGTCGAGCTGGTCGAGAACGGCGAGCAGTGTCTGCACGCCTGGGAGCGCGGCCACTTCGACGTCGTGCTGATGGATATTCAGATGCCGGTGATGGATGGCTACACCGCGACGCGGCTCATCCGGGAGAAGGAGTGCGTCGACCGGCACACGCCGATCGTGGCGCTCACCGCGAATGCGATGACGGGCCAGCTCGAGCGCTGTCTGTCCGCGGGCATGGACGGGCTGCTCACGAAGCCGATCGCGATCGAGCGGCTTCGCGAGGTGCTCGATCGCCTGGGTCTCGCGGTTCCCGCCGACGAGGTCCTCGCGGAGTCCGAGGTCGCGGGCATGATGACCGCGCCCGCGCAGCCGCCCGCGGTGGATACTTCGCAGCTCAGCGAGCTCGCTGGGGAGGATCAGGGGTTCGTGCAGTCGGTGGTGCTGAGCTTCGAGAAGAGTATGGCGCAGTTGCTTGCCACGATGCATGCGGCCGCTTCACGCGGCGAAGCACAGCAGCTTGCGCGCGCGGCTCATCAGGTGAAGGGGGCCGCGGCGAACCTTCATGCGACGGCGCTTAGCGCGCTCGCGGCCGACATCGAAGCGAGCGCGAAGACGATGTCGCTGGCGCAGATACAGGAGCGGCTCAATCGGCTCGCGCTGGAGATCGGGCGCGCGACAGCCGCGCTCCAGAACTTCGCCGCCGCCCGCGACGTCACTGCGCGTTCCGCACTTCTTCGAGCGCTTCCCAGCGCGCGAACTTAGCGAGCAACAGCCCTTCGATTTCAGTCGCGCGATTGCTGTCTTCCCGCATCGCCAGCGGCCCCTGGCGGTGATAGTCCGCGCTGCTCATGCGCGCATTCAGCTCGCCCTGTTCTCGCTCCAGTGCTTCGATCTCGCCGGGCAGGGCTTCCAGCTCGCGCTGGTCTTTGTAGCTCATGCGCGCGCGAGGTTTTTCGCGGGCGGGTGCCGCCGCGGTCGGCGGTGAGCCCTTCTGTTCCTTCTTTGCTGAAGCGGCTTTCGGCCGCTGCTGCAGCCATTCCGTGTACCCACCGACGTAATCGCGCCAGAGGCCATCGCCTTCCGAGGCGATGGTCTGCGTGACCACGTTGTCGAGAAACCGGCGATCGTGGCTCACGAGCAGCAACGTGCCCGGATACTCCTGCAACTTCTGTTCGAGCAGCTCCAGCGATTCGATGTCGAGATCGTTGGTCGGCTCGTCGAGCACGATGAAATTCGCGGGCCGCGCGAACAATCGCGCGAGCAGCAGGCGGTTGCGCTCGCCGCCCGACAACATCTTCACGGGTGATTTGGCTCGTTGTGTCGGGAACAGAAAGTCCGCGAGATAGCTGGTGATGTGCTTGCGCTCGGTGCCGATCTCGACCCAGTCCGAGCCGGGGCTGATCGTGTCCGCGACGGTGCGCTCCTCGTCGAGCTGCTCGCGAAGCTGGTCGAAGTACGCAACCTGCAGGTTGGTGCCGAGACGCACGGTGCCGCCGTCCGGTTCGATCTGTCCGAGGATCACGCGGATCAGCGTCGATTTGCCGGCGCCGTTCGCGCCGATGAGCCCGACGCGATCGCCGCGCATGATCCGCGTGGACACATTGCGCAGGATGGTGCGCTCGCCAAACCGCTTCGAGACGTTTTCGAGCTCCGCGACGAGCTTGCCCGAGCGCTCGCCCGAGTCGAGGCTCAGCTTCACGTTGCCGAGGCGCTCGCGACGCTCCACGCGCTCGACGCGCAGGCGTTCCAGCCGCTTCACGCGACCTTCGTTGCGCGTGCGGCGCGCTTCGACGCCTTTGCGAATCCAGACTTCCTCCTGCGCCCAGAACTTGTCGAAGCGGCGATTCGTCACGTCTTCCGCCGCAAGCTCTTCGGTCTTGCGCGCTTCGTACGCGGCGAAGTTGCCGGGGTACGAGCGCAGCACGCCGCGATCGAGCTCGACGATGCGCGTCGTGATGCGGTCGAGGAAGGCGCGGTCGTGCGTAATGACGATGCTCGCCGGCACTTTGATCAGCAGGTCTTCGAGCGTCGCGATGCCCTCGATGTCCAGGTGATTCGTGGGTTCGTCGAGCAAGAGCAGTTCAGGCTCGAGCGTCAGAGCCAGCGCAAGCGCGGCACGCTTGCGCTCGCCGCCCGAGGTGGTGTCCGGCGATCTGTCGGCATCGAGCTCGAAGCGATGCAGGTATTCAGTGAGGCGGGACGTGAAGCGCCAACGCTCGCGGTCGTCGCTTGCGACGGCGGCTCTCGCCAGATCGCTGCGCTCGCTCGCAAGGAGTAGAAGGCTCTCGCCAATAGTGGGCGCCGCAGGCAGCAGCGGCTCCTGCTCGACGGAGGCGATTCGCAGGCCGTCGCGGCGATGCAGCTCGCCGTCGTCCATCTGCAGCGAGCCCGCTATGACTTTGAGCAGCGTCGATTTTCCGGTGCCATTGCGGCCGATGAGACCGACGCGTTCGCCGGCCAGCATCGAGAAACGTGCTCCATCGAGGAGCGGGCGGTCGCCAAAGGCGAGATGGGCGTCGAGAACCGTGACGAGGGACATATTCCTTCATTGTCCCGGTTGGACTCGCATTAGCAAAGCCTGTAGAGTCCGCGTCGCTGAATGAGAGGCGCGCGGTCAGCGCCCTGTCCGCTCGAACCCAGGCTCATCCTTCGCGGTGGCCCAACTCGATCGATTCACCATTCCCTCGCCCTGACCGCCATGGCTCGTATTGAGCCTTTGCGCGAGCTCAACCACGGGCTGCTGTCCCGCTTGAAATGACGCTTCCGGTGCGCGATGTCGCACACGTTCAGCGTTACGCGGGCGACTGCTTTATTCAAAAGGTTCTTTGATACATGACTTTCTCTGATCTCGGGCTCCCGCCCGAGCTGCTGCGTGCCGTAGCCGAAAAGGGCTACGACACGCCGACCCCCATCCAGGCCCAGGCCATTCCCTACGTGCTCGCCGACCGCGATGTGCTCGGGGGCGCGCAGACCGGCACCGGTAAAACGGCCGCGTTCGTGCTGCCTATCCTCGCCAAGCTGGAACGCCGTGGCGTGGCCGCCCCGCGTGCGCTGGTGCTTGCGCCCACGCGTGAGCTTGCCGCCCAGATTGCCGAGAGCGCGCGCGCCTACGGCAAATACATGGACCTGCGCACCGTCGTCGTATTCGGCGGCGTCGGCATCCACCCGCAGATCGATGCCCTCCGCAAGGGCTGCGACCTGCTCATCGCGACGCCGGGCCGCCTGCTCGACCTCGCCGAACAGCGCGCGGTCGACCTGCGCAACGTCAAATGCTTCGTGCTCGACGAGGCGGATCGCATGCTCGACATGGGCTTCATCCAGCCCATCAAGCGCATCCTGAAGCTGCTGCCGGCCGTGCGGCAGAACCTCATGTTCTCCGCCACGTATTCGGCGGAGATTCGCGAGCTCGCCAGCCGCTTCGTGAAGAATCCGGCGACGATCGAAGTCGCGGCGCGTAACGCCACGGCCGACAAGGTCGAGCAGAGCGTTTATCGCGTCTCGAAGGAGAACAAGCGGCATCTGCTGGCGCACCTGATCAACGACGGCAACTGGCATCAGGTGCTCGTGTTCGCGCGCACCAAGCACGGTGCGAACCGGCTGAGCCAGCAGCTCGAAGGCGCGGGGATTTCCTCGGCGGCCATTCACGGCAACAAGAGCCAGGGTGCACGCGTGCGCGCGCTGGCGGATTTCAAGGCGAATAAAGTCGTGGCGCTCGTCGCGACGGAAGTCGCCGCGCGTGGCCTCGATATCAAGGAGCTGCCGCAGGTCGTGAACTACGAGCTGCCGAATGTTCCTGAGGACTACGTTCACCGCATCGGCCGCACGGCGCGTGCGGGTGGTACGGGGTGCGCGGTTTCGCTGGTTTCTCCGGATGAAAACGGCCTGCTGAAAGACATCGAACGTCTGCTGCGCAAGCAGATTCCCGTCTCGCAGCTGCCTGAGTTCAAGATCACCGCTCCGGCGCCGCGCTCGAACGAAGCGCAGCGTGTGGCGGACGACCAGCGCCCGCAGGATCAGCGCGGCGCCCGCAGGGGCGGCGGTCAGCATCGCGGCGGTGGAGGCCGTCCCGGGGGCGGTGGCCGTCCGGGCGGTGGTGGTCGTCCCGGTGGCGGCGGTCGCTCTGGCGGCGGCGGTCGCCCGGCTGGTCAGCAGCGCGGCCATGGGCACGGTCACAGTGCTCACGGCAGCAGTGCTGGCGGGCGCAGCGAAGGTCAGCGTTCACGCGGGGGCGGCCGCTAGTAGCGGCGCGCTCTGCGCAGCGCGCGCTCGTTGAGTCGCGCGCTGCATGTTTGAAGGGAACGTCACCGGCACCCATGATGGGTGCCGGGCGACAGCAGGGAAAGCGGGTGCTCGCGTCGAAGCGTTGGCTTGCTTGCGCCATCGTGCGACGCCGCTCAGGCTGAAACTGTGAGTAGGGACCGTGTTCCTCGACCTCTCTCCGCTGCGTAAGCACAGAGACTATCGATTTCTCTTCGCTGGCCAGATCGTTAGCGCGTTCGGCAGCTTCATCACTTACGTCGCGTTGCCTGTGCAGATCTATGAGCTGACGCGATCGTCGGCGATCGTGGGTTTGCTCGGAATCGTGCAGCTCGTGCCGCTCGCAATCACCGCGCTCTGGGGTGGCGCCCTTGCGGACGCGATGGATCGGCGGCGGCTGCTCCTGTTCTGTGAAGGTCTCTTGTTCTGCGCATCGCTCGCGCTCGTCGCGAACTCGATGCTGCCGCACCCCAGCGTACCCGTGCTCTTCGTCCTCGCCGGACTCATGTCCGCGATCAGCGGCGTTCACAGTCCGTCACTGGAATCGCTGACGCCGCGACTCGTCGACACGGCGGACTTGCCCGCGGTTTCGGCGTTGAGCTCGCTTCGCGGCACCACTGCGGCGATTGCGGGCCCGGCGATCGCCGGCATCTGCATCGCGCACTTTGGCCTGCCGTTCACGTTTGGGATCGATGCGGCGACCTATGCGGTTTCACTCGTTGCGCTGAGTGCGATTCGCTCCCTGCCCGCGGTGGAAGGGGCGAAGCCGCCGAGCCTGTCCGGCATTCTGGAAGCATTCTCCTATGCCGCGAGCAGGCCGGAGCTCATTGGCACGTATGTCGTCGACATGCTGGCTGTGACATTCGCCATGCCGATGGCGGTGTTTCCCGCGCTCGCCGAGCACTTTGGCGGGGCGGATGCGGTGGGGTACCTGTATTCGGCGATGAGCGTCGGCGCGTTTGCCGTCACGATCTTCAGTCGCTGGACCGGGAACGTGACACGGCACGGCGCTGCGGTCGTGCTTGCCGCGATGTCATGGGGCGTGGCGATCGTGGGACTCGGCTATGCGACGTCGCTATTCGCGGCTGTTGCGTGCCTCGCGCTTGCCGGCGCGGCGGACATGGTGAGCGGGCTCTTCCGCATGACGATCTGGAACCAGACGATTCCCACGCACATCCGGGGTCGCATGGCGTCGATCGAGCAGCTCTCTTATATGACCGGCCCGTTGCTTGGGAATGCGCGGGTGGGGTTCATGGCGCAGCGGTTTGGGCTGACGCACGCGATTACGTGGGGTGGGATTGCGTGCGTTGTCGGGGTCGCGGCGTGTGTGCCGCTGCTGCCGGCGTTCTGGCGGTATCGGAGAGCCGATTGAGCCGCATCCGGCTGATCTCATTACGCCTGTTCAAGCTTTTCCAATATCGGGTATTTCAGGGTCCAGAAGCGTTCGTAGTAGATCGGCGCCATGGCCGCGGCTCCCGTCTCGTATGAAATGCGAAGGTGAGTTCCGCCCGACAGGCCGAGCGTTGCGACTTCCACTTCCGGGCGACCGGCATGCTTGAAATCGCCCCAGCGCCACTGGGTGACGTCGAGCGGTGAGCAACTGAACTGGGATCCGCGCGCCAGGCCGAACATTCGGGCGGTCGTCATCACGTACCAGCGCTGGGCATCGATGAAGCAACTAACGACGGAGTGTTCGCCTGGATCTAGCCGAGCGATCCTGGCGAGCCGCTCTGGCAGCGCACCGAGGCACGTAAAACGCCACGCGGCCTCCATCGGCGCGTGATGGCGGATATATCGAAGGGAAGCGGTGTGGATCTTTTCGTGCGGCCAGTGGCTCATGGGTCGGTTGTGTCAGTGGCCGCCGCCGATGTCCACCGAATCGTGATGTGAAGGCAGCTTCTCGTCCGCGGACAAAGTTCTTCGATCAGGCGCTTGTTTCCAGTGAAGGAGCCCAAGTGAATTGAGTGCAATGAGCAGGCTGAGTAGCCACAAGACGGCCTTCGCCTTTGCGTCGAGCCGGGTCATGCTCTTCTCGAGCTTGTCGGTTTTGGCGGCCAGCGTGTTGACCTTGTCGTCAAGCACGCCAATCCTGGCGTCGGTGGCCTTTGCGTTGATGTCGATCTTCTCGTTCAGGGCGACGAGCTTGGCGTCGGTGGCCTTTGCGTTGGTGTCGATCTTCTCGTTCAGCGCGGTGAGCTTCGCCTCCGTTGCTTGCGTGCTTCCCTCGATCCGGGCGTCGGTCGTCTTCGCACCGGCGTCGACCTTCTCACTCAGGGCGTTTATCTTGCCGTCGAGGGTTGCGACGGCGGTTCGCAGACCTGTGATCGCCTCGTTGGCGGCCTTCATGTCCGTACGGAACTCGCGGATGTCGAGTTGAATCGCCGCGATATCGGGCTCGACTTTGGTAACTCGGGCTTCCATGGGGTTCTCGTCGATCTGGTCTTGAGGCATCCGGTTGAGAGCTTCATTCCTGCGCATGGTGTCACCGTCGCATCCGTTCGTTGCGGTGGAGTATCTGCGTGCCGAGGATCATCGTCCACAAATTTTATCGTCACGAAAGTACGATTAAACACCGGAAAACACAGCGAATTGCGCGTGCGGTAGCTGCTTTTGGTTCGACCGGAAGAGTTCGCTAGCAGCGCTCGCCTGCGGCTTGCGCGTGCGAACTCCACGTGGGGGAACTTTCGAACGGCAATCCGAGTTGGGAGAGATAGGATAGAGCGCGTGCACTAAAAATGCCGCGCGGAGACAGCTGAAAAATGCGGATTCTCGCCATCACGAACATCAAGGGCGGCGTCGGGAAGACGACCACGGCCGTCAATCTGTCGTTCCTCAGCGCGGCGGGTGGCAGCCCAACCGTTCTGTGGGACCTGGATCCCCAGGGTGCGGCGACGTACACACTCCGGTGCGAGGCGGGCGAGACGGTTTCAGCGAAAAAGCTCGTGTCCGGCAAGCGAGATCTGCCGGAGCTGGTGGTGCGCAGTGCGCATGAGGGGCTCGATTTGCTGCCCTCGGATTTCTCCTACCGGAACTTCGACGTGCACCTGGCCCAGCGCAAACACCCAACTGAGCGGCTGCTGCGAATGAGCCGCTCGCTCAGCGAGCGCTACTCGACGCTGTTCCTCGACTGCCCGGCAGGCATTTCGTTGTTGACGGAAAATGTGCTTCGGGCGGCCGACGCGGTCATCGTTCCCTTGATACCGACACCGTTGTCTGTGCGAATGCTGGCGCAGCTGCGAGACTTCCTTGCCGAAGCTGGCTGGGACGACGTCGCGCTGTTGCCATTCTTCTCCATGGTCGATCGGCGCCGGGCGATGCATCAGGAAATACTGGAGGCCGCGCGCAAGGAGTATCCGGAGTTGCTCGAGACGGAGGTGCCGTATTCGAGCGAGATAGAGCGCATGAGTTTGCGGCGCGCGCCGATCGCGTCGTACGCGCCGCGCAGCGCGGCGGCGCAGGTGTACGGAGTGCTGTGGGGAGAGATCGAGCGGCGGCTCAAGTAGGCAACGCACCGCGATTCGAACTCAGCGGCCCCCTTTCGCGGACATGCGATGCATCGCTGCGGTGAAATGCGTGAGCGTTTCGCGCTCAGACGCAGGCGCGTGGTTGTTGACCCTGCGGTGAACGGCAGCGGGGTAGTCGAGTTCGTCGACCAAGCGGATCCTCGCTGCGGCTTCCGCGTGGCTAGTCGATTTCACTCGCCGCGCTCATCGCTCTCGTCTTCATCTGGCCTTTGTATTCCCTGCCCGCTGGCAGCTGCGATGTCGTCACGCAGTTCGGGCGCATCATCGGCATCGAGAACGAGGGGCTGGCCATCCTGCCGCCGTGGCAGAAGCTCGCGAACTTCAGCAGGGAAATCCAGCTCGCCTGGGTTTTGCCGTGGCTTTCAACGCGACCAGGGCCACGATCACCGGCGATCATGGGGGCTCTCCAAATCTGTGCTCGCGTGTGCACGTGACTCATCCGGTCTCATGATGCCGCGCCACCGCGCTGGTTTCCTTTCCTATGGGATTTGCCATGCGCAACGAGCGTGGTGACGACCGCACCAATTATCGTCGTGAAGAGAGCGGCAGCCAGCCAGTCGTGGCCCCGCAAGCCCAGGGAAGCGCCGCCGCTCGAAAGAGCAGCTGTGAGCACAAAGGCCATCCAGTGACCCCGAATGGCGTGCACGGTTTCGGCCGACTCCTGCTGGTGTCGGTGTGCGGCCTCTCGCTCGACGAGACACATAAGCCGGTCGGCGCCATTTGCCCCGGCGGCCACCCAAACTCCCCCACCCGCGTGCACTTGAAACTCCTCCACCCCTGATGTGAGCACCGGCGCCAGGGTGGCGCCGGGCTGATCTGCGACGGGACGTTACGCTGCTTCCTTTTGTTCGAAGGGGAGCGGCAGGAGTTGAACGTCTTGAAGTCGCATCTACGGATTACGATTCAAACACTGCTGCAGTCGGGCCGGAGCCAGCGCGAGATCGAGCGGGTGACGGGCGTGGATCGCAAGACGATCCGCCGTTACGCGCGGTCGGCGATCGATGCCGGGCCACCAAATTCCCCCGGGGTGGCCACCGGCTTTTCTGCGGGAGAAACCGCGTTTTCCCAGGTTGAAACTCCTCCACCCCGGCCACCGGCCGGAGCGCCCAAAGAGGCCCGCTCGGCATGCGAAGCGCACCGGGAGTGGATCAGCAGCCAGGTACAGCTGAGCCGCAACGCGCAGAGCATCTATCAGGACCTGGTGGAGAGCCGCGGCTTCACCCATCGGTACAACTCGGTGAAGCGCTTCGTACGAGGCCTGAAGGTGCGCGAGCCCGAGCGCTTCGATGTGCTGGAGAGCCTGCCCGGGGAAGAGGCGCAGGTGGACTTCGGCCAGGGCGCACTCACGCGCTACCCGAACGGCAAATACCGCCGGCCGCATCTGTTCGTGATGACGCTGAAGTACTCGGGGAAGTCGTTCCGCAAAGTCGTGTGGAAAGCGGATCAGCAGACTTGGGCGCGATTGCACGAGGAAGCGTTCCGGGTGTTCGGCGGATCGGTGCGCTATGTCGTGCTCGACAATCTCAAGCAGGGCGTCCTCGAGCCCGATCTGTACGAGCCGCAGCTGAACCCGCTGTACGCGGCGGTGCTGGCGCACTACGGCGCTGTGGCCGACCCGTGCCGCGTGAGAGACCCGGATCGCAAGGGTACTGTGGAAAAAGCGATCCAGCACACGCAGGACACGGCGCTGAAGGGACGCAAGTTCGAGACCATCGACGAACAGAACCAGTGGCTCGAGCACTGGGAAGAGCGCTGGGCGGCGCCGCGCATCCACGGACGCAAGAAGCGTCAGGTGCTGGCGATGTTCACCGAGGAGAGGCCGCATCTGCTGCCGTTGCCGCTCGAGAGCTTCCGCTTCTTCCGGCAGGAAACACGCACCGTGGACGACGCGGGCGCGGTGCAGGTGAACGGCTCGTACTACGCGGCATTGCCGGCGCCGCTGTACAGCCAAGTCACGGTGCGCATCTACGAGCGCGAGATCGAAATCCTCGGCGCAGACGGTCAGGTCCTGCGTCGGCACGACAAGAGTGCGCGCAAGGGCACCTTCGTCATCCCCGAAGCCGACCGCATCTTCAATCCTTCGCGCCAGACAGCACGGCTCATCGGCAAGGTGACGAAGATCGGGCCCCATTGCGCGCAGCTGGCGCAGGAGATCTTCGCGCGCCTGGGACGGCCCGGACAGCACGCGATCTACGGGCTCTCCAATCTCACGCGCCATCACACCCGCGAGCAGATCGAGACGGCGTGCGCGAAGGTGCTCACCTTGAGCACCCCCTCCTACCAGGCCGTGAAGCGGGTGCTCGAAGCACTCACCGTCGCGGAAAAAGCCGCCGCTGCCGCGCGTGCCGCCTCGCTCCAGCAGGCCGGCCAGTACATCCGCGCGATCGACGAATACCGGGCGTTCTGGGAGGAGTACTCCAGAAGCGACCCGAACCCTTCCTCACCCACCCACAGTGACTCATAGGAGCACACGATGAGCATGTCGATGACTGAACTGGAACAGGCGCTGCGCGCCTTGCGTCTGTCGGGGATGATCGCCACCTTGCAGGCCCGCGCGCTGCAGGTGGCCCATCACCAGATGGACTTCACCGAGGCGTTCGCTTCCCTCGTGCAGGATGAGCTCGACCGGCGCCGCTCGCGCCTGCTGGAGCGGCGCTTCACACTCTCGGGACTGCCCGAGCGCAAGGACCTAAAGGACTTCGACTGGAGCTACAACCCGCGCATCCCCAAGCGCGACGTGCTGGAGCTTGCGACGTTGAAGTTCGTCGAGGCACGCGAAGGCGCCCTGTTGCTCGGGCCACCCGGCGTGGGCAAGAGCCACGTGGCCAAGGCGCTCGCGCATCTGGCCGTGCAGCGCGGTTACAAGGTGTTCTATCGCGAAGCGCATGCGCTGATCGAGGAGATCAACGAAGCGCGCGAGCTCGGCGAGCTGCGCAAGTACCGCGCGCAGATGAAGGCCGCGGAGTTGCTCGTGATTGATGATCTGTTCCTGCGAAAGCTGCCCGCGAATGCAGGCGATGAGCTCGCCGAGGTGATCATGAGCCGATACGAGAAACTCTCCACCGTGATCACCTCGAACAGACCCGTGGACGACTGGGGCAAGCTGCTCGGCGACGTCGTGGTCGTCACGCCGCTACTCGACCGACTGATGCATCACGGACATCTGCTGAAGTTCGAGGGTAAGAGTTGGCGACTGAAGGAAGCCGCCGCCCGAGTTGCCAGCCGCGCTCACACCGCGTAAACACCCTCACTGTCCCGCCGCGCCCAGGTGGGGGAGTTTGACCCGCCCAAGGGTGGCCACGGGTGGGGGAGTTCGAAGTGGCCGCCGGGGATTTGGAATTAGCTTCGCGTACGCGCTCAGCGTTTCCGCATCAGGCAGCGGAGCAGAGTGAAAGCTCGTGATTCGCTCTACCACTTGGATGTCCGCAAGTTTCTCGACGCGCGAATCCTCCAGCACGGTCACGGAGACCGCTTCTGGATCCGCTGTCGATGTTTCCTGCTGCTCGTCGAGCATCGCCTGCAGTCATTTGTGTGAGGGTGATCCGACCTTCCCCAATACGGTGCGGAAGTCCTGCCCGACCCGTTGAATGTCGCGGTGTAGATTGCGGGCATCGTCTTCAGGTGTTCGGCGCCTTTGTGGCTTGGCACGCACGCCAAGGACATCGAAGAGTCCAGCCATGCCTTCGAGAAATCCAAGGAGGAACGGATGCCTGGGGGTTCGGCGTTCGTGCGAGTGCGATCTGCGGCTGCTCATCGGGATTCTCCGGTCGGCGATTCGCAAAGAGATTGGTGAAGCGATGCCCGTTCGTTTCGGGCGAGTATCTGCGCGTCGAGGAGAGTCGTCCACCGCTTTTGATGGCATAAAAGTACGACGAAATGCCGTAAATCACAGCGAATCATGCACGTTAAAATCACACGCGATTTCGCTGCTAGGGGTCGCAGGCGATGTACGCCTGCTGTTGATACGTAAGCTTTCCGCACCGAGAGAACTTCGAACAGCGATTCGAAGTTCTCCCCGGCGCGGCCGCATTCAGATTGCGCGCCGCCGCACGAGCGAAGCGAACGACGGTCGTACCGCCAGGGCTGGCCGGTCTATTCCGGCAACTTCAGCGCCGCGCGCAACTCCCGCCGCGCCTCCGCGTAGTCCGGCTGAAACGCGGGCGATGCGAACAGAAACGCGGCGAGCGCGGTGCCTGCGTGCTTGCCGGCTTCCACGTCGCTCGGGTAGTGCACCCCCGCGACGACGCGATGAAACGCGAAGTCATCCGCACGCGCCATGATTTTCGCGCTGTACTCGGGAAGCATGTCGGCGAGCAGCAGCCCAACGACGCGCGACCACATCGCGTGGCCGCTGGGGTAGGAGTCGTTCGTTGGCTTCTTGATGATGGGCTCGATCCGCGGCTCCAGCACGAACGGTCGCGGGCGCTTGAACCCGCGCTTGCCGGCCTGGACCACCGCGCCTTCTTCGTAGGTCACCTTTCGGAACAGTGAAGTGGTCTTCGGAAGCGATTTCGCATTGAAGATCTCCGGATTGCCCAACGCATCGGCGAAGCGGAACACGCTGTAGGACGCATCCGCCCGCGCGCGAGCCGCTTCTTCCGGCGTGCGCTCCTGCTGAATTTTCAGCATCAGCTCGATTTCACTGCGAGTGAGCGCGGAGTCGTTCGTTGGAGCCGGCGGTAACACGCGGCTGAGATCTAGCGTTTTCGCATCGAAGTAGGGCGACGCGGCGTTCTGTACGCGTTCTGGCAGGCTGGCGCAGCCTTCGACCAGCATTGCGATCGACAGCGCGAGCAGCGGCGCTACAAGCAGGTGGAGTCGCGTTCGGCGAATGAGCTTGGTCATGGGGGCGTTCAGCGCGGGAATCCGGTGACGGCGTCGAGCGCTTCCGGGCTCTCGTCGAGAACGAGATCGCCGGCTTTGTCGACGAGCTTCAGTGTAGCTACTCGGCGGGTTCGGCGTCGAGCCTGACCGCGATTCCTTCGAGCGCCGGGCTCGGCGCCGCGTAACGCTTCATCACCAGCGGATCATGGCCGGGAATCACATACCGCGGGCTGCCCGCGAGCGCGCGCACTCGCTTCCATCCATCCGCCATCTCCGTAACGCTCGTGACAACCGGGAACGGCCGCGCCTCGATCATGTTGGCGTAGTAGTGACTGCCGTCGGAAGCGAGCACGAGCCAGCCGAGCCGCGTCCACACGCGCACCACTTGCAGGCCCTTGGTGTGCCCACCGATGTGATGCAGGGAAAGGCCCGGCGCGATTTCCTCGTCGCCATCATGAAAATCGATGCGCCCCGCGTACGCGTTGCGCACCATCGCCAGCACTTCTTCCAGCTCGTAGGCGTACGAGAAAAACTCATGCGCCATGTACCGCCCGGTAGCGAACGCGAGCTCGCGATCCTGCAGATGAAAACGCGCCTTCGGAAACAGGTCGAAGTTGCCCACGTGATCGTAGTGAAGATGCGTGATGATCACGTTCTCCACCGTTGCCGCGTCCACACCGAGCAACCGCAGGCCTTCGGCAGGCGAGCGCAGGAACTCGCGCTTGCGCTTCGCCGCCGCCGCTTCGTTGAAGCCGGTGTCTACGACGTACGTTCGATCGGCATTGCGCACGAGCCACACGAAGTAGTCCATGCGCGTGCCCGTCTCGTGCGCGTCGCCGCCGATGAAGTTTTCCGCGCTCTGGCGAGCCACCGTCGCGTAGCGGATCGCAAAGACTTCATACGGCGTCGGGTCGGGCATGAGTACGGTGCTCGCGGGTAATCAGGCTTTCGGATCGGCGCGCTCGGCCAGCGACTCGAGATACTTCACGACCTCGGTATTGTCGGCCTTGCCGCCGAGCTGCTTCTCCGCTTCCGCCCAGATATTGGCGCAGGACTTCAGCAGGTCCACGGGCGCATGGGTGGAGTGGGCCACTTCGAGCGCGAGGCGCAGGTCTTTCGCCATGAGCCCGAGCGCGAAGCCCGAGTTGAACGTTCGTGGCAGCACGTTGTTCGGGTACTTCGAGTCCGTGCCGGTGTTGCGACCGGTCGAGGCATTGAAGATGTCGATCATCGTCTTCGGGTCGAGCCCGAAGCGCTGGCCGGCGATCACCGCTTCCGCCGCGATGGCGAGGTTCGCCGCCGACAGAAAGTTATTCATCGACTTCATCGCGTGCCCGGTGCCCGGGCCGCCGGTGACGAACACCTTGCCCATGGGCTCGAGCAGCCTGCGGCAACGGTCGACCACCGCCGCGTCGCCGCCCGCCATCAGGGCGAGCGAGCCGTCGATGGCTTTCTTCACGCCGCCGGAGACCGGCGCGTCGACGAGCGCAATCCCGAGCTTCGCAAGATCCGCATGCAGCTCGCGCGTGCCGACGGGCGAAGAGGACGACATATCAATGACGACCGAGCCGGCGGCGAGGTGCTTCGCGATGCCGTTCGCGCCGAGCAGCACTTCGCGCACGATCTTGCCGTCTGGGAGCATTGTGATGACGACGCGGCACGCCTTGGCCAGCGCTTCCGCGCCGACGGAACGCTCGCTGGACCCCGCATTCGCGGGTTCCTCAACGAACTTGTCCACGGTGGCGGGCAGGGCGTCGGCCACCACGAGCTTGTATCCCGCACCGATCAGCCGGCGCGCCATCGGCGCGCCCATGTTCCCGAGGCCCACGAAGCCGATGCGCTCCGGCGGCAGGAACGGGCCTGAGGTGTTCGCCGCTGGAGCCATTACTTCGATCCCGCCGCGTGCTCGGCAATGACCTTCGAGGCCGCCCGGAAGCTGTCGACCGCCGCCGGCACGCCACAGTAGATGGCCGTCTGCAGCAGCACTTCGGAGATCTGTTGCGGGGTGAGGCCGTTGTTCAGGGCACCGCGGGTGTGGGTTTCGACTTCGTGGGTCCGGCCCAGGGCGGTGAGCATGGCGAGAACGATCATGCTGCGCTCTTTGCGGCTGAGGCCTTCGCGGGCCCAGGGGCCGCCCCAGCAGTATTCGTTCAGCAGTTCCTGCAGGGGGCGGCTGAAGTCGGTAGCGTTGTTTACAGAGGCGTCGACGTACTTGTCGCCCAGCACTTCGCGTCGGATTTTAAGCCCGCGTTCTTTCTGGTTTTTTCGGCTGTCATCGGTCATGGGCAGGCGCTCCGCTCGAGGGGGTTGTGAAAGCTGAGGGGCGGATTCTACCCGGCTGGAAGAGGCCCTCAATCGCCGGGCGGCTTGGAGCGGGATTCCCGAGAGCCCTCATCGTCGGGTGGCTTGGAGTGGGATTCCCGAGAGCCCTCAATCGCCGGGTGGCTTGGAGTGGGATTCCCGAGAGCCCTCAATCGCCGGGCGGCTGAGAGGGGGGGCCAGGAGAAGCGCCTCTCAGCCGCCCGGCGATTGAGGGCCTCTTCAGGGAACCGCACGTTGGAGACTCACGCAAACGGCACGTTGGCGCGGCTTGCGCGCGCCGCGAAGTCAGAGGACGCTTGACCCGTTTCGCAAGATCCGCATGCCAGACGATTCGTTGGAGGGGGACACCATGTCCGATCGTATTCAGGGCCTGCATCACATCACGCTGTGCACCGGCACGGCGCAGGGCGATGTCGATTTCTTCGTCAAGACGCTGGGCCTGCGTCTCATGAAGCGCACGCTGCTCTATGACGGCGTCGAGCCGATCTATCACCTCTATTTCGGCGACGAAATGGGGACTCCGGGCAACCTCACGACGACGTTCCCCTGGCGCCGCACGGGCCGCAAGGCGCGCGCCGGCACCGGCCAGATCGGCATCATCAGCTACACCGTGCCGAAGGGTTCGAGCGACTTCTGGGTCGAGCGCTTCAACAAGCACCAGGTGAAGATCACGCAGCAGTACGAGCGCTTCGGCCAGAAGATCATCCAGGTCGAGCATCCCGAGTGCGGGCTCGTTTTCGAGCTCGTGGAAGATGACAACGACACGCGCAAGCCGTGGGTCGACCCGAAGTACGGCGTGCCCGAGAAGGCCGCGATCCGCGGGTTCCACAGCTGGACCGTGTCGCTGCGCGACCTCGACGACATGCACTTCTTCATGAACGAAGGCTGGAACCACCAGAAGGTGGGCAGCGACGGTGCGTTCCATCGCTACCAGGTCGGCAAGGGTGGCGCGGCAAAGACCGTGGACCTGTGGCTGCAGCCGGATCGTGCGCCAGGCAACTGGTCGTATGGCGAGGGCATGGTCCATCACGGCGCGTTCGGCGTGCCGAACATGGACGTGCAGGACAAGGTCAAAGCCGAAGTCGAAGGTCTCGGATTCACCGACGTGTCGGATCGCAAGGACCGCACGTACTTCAAGTCGGTCTATGTGCGTACGCCCGCCGGGGCGCTGTTCGAAGCCGCGCATTCGATCGGCTTTCTGGTGGACGAGCCACGGGAAACCCTCGGCAGCGAGTTCATCGTATCGCCGCAGTTCAAGGAACAGCGGGATGAGCTGCTGAGGCGGCTCAACGATCCGATCGACGTCTGAGGTTGGGCGCCGTGGTGCGGTGGGCTTGATGCCTGCTGCGCCACTGCCGCCTTCCGATCGAAGAGGCCCTCAATCGCCGGGCGGCTTGGAGCAGGATTTCCGAGAGGCCTCGATCGCCGGGCGGCTAAGGGGCGGTTCTGTCGGCCCCTCCCGGCCGCGGGCGATTGAGGGCCTCTTCATCGCCATCCCATCATCATCGAGTTCCATCGTGAGCCTGCGCTTCATCCATGAAACCCTGCCTTCGCGCGTGATTTTCCGCGCGGGTGCGCTGGCTGACCTTGCGCCGGAGACGGCTCGGCTCGGTTCGCGCGCGTTCGTCATTTCCACGCCGGGGCAGAAAGCCCTCGGCGAGCATTGCGCCGGCCTGCTCGGCAGCGCCGCGATCGTCGTGTACGACAAGGCGAAGATGCACACGCCCGCGGACTCCGTGCGTGCGGCCGTCGAGCACGCGACCCGCCTCGACGCGGACTGTCTCATCGCGATCGGCGGCGGCTCGACGATCGGCCTTGCGAAGGCGATCGCGTTCGAGCGGCGACTGCCGATCCTGGCCGTCGCGACGACGTATTCCGGATCCGAAGTGACGCCGATCTGGGGCTACACGGAAAACGGCATCAAGCACGTCGCACGGGATTCGCAAACGCAGCCGCGCACGGTGATCTACGACCCGCTGCTCACGCTCAAACTGCCCCCGAAAGTGTCGGGGACTAGCGGCGTGAACGCGATCGCCCACTGTGTCGAAGCGCTCTACAGCGAAAGCGCGAATCCGCTCGTGTCGCAGATGGCGGAAGAGGGCATCCGCGCGCTCGGCCACAGCCTCCCGACAGTGGTGAAGGAACCGGACAACGTCGACGCACGCACCGAAGCGCTCTATGGCGCATGGCTCGGCGGCTGCGTGCTCGCGGCCGTAGGCATGGCGCTCCATCACAAGCTCGCTCACGTGGTCGGTGGCGCGTTCAACACGCCGCACGCCGAGACACATACCGTGATTCTGCCGCACGCCGCGGCCTACAACGCCGTCGCGCAAGAGGCGATGAGCCGCGTTGTGCGGGCACTCGGCGGCACGAATGCCGCGCAGGCGCTGTTCGATCTCAACGTATCGATCGGCGCGCCGCGCTCGCTCAAGGAGCTCGGGATGCCGGAGAGCGGCATCGAACAGGCCGTGAGCCTTGCGACGAAGACCCCTTACTACAACCCCGCGCCCGTGACGGCCGACGGCATCCGCCGCCTGCTCCGGAATGCGTGGGAGGGCCGGAGACCAGAATGACGACTCGAATCGACCGCATCCTCACGACTCACGTCGGCAGCCTGCCGAGGCCCAAGGACGTCGTCGCGGTGCTGTTCGCGCAGGACAAGGGCGAGGACGTGAACCCGCGGCACTTCGACGCCACCATGCGCCCCGCCGTGGCGCGGGCCGTGCGCCAGCAGCGCGAGGCCGGCCTCGATATCGTCAACGACGGCGAGATGAGCAAGATTGGCTACGCCACATACATGCGTCATCGCCTGCACGGCTTCGAGCTCGGCGACGCGCCGCGCGCCACGCCGCAGGACCTGGACGACTATCCCGATTATCGCGACAGGATTGCCGCCGAGGGCGCGACTCCGAAATACCTACGGCCGATCTGCCGGGGTCCGCTGAGCGTGAAAACGCTTCAGCCGCTGCACGATGACATCGCGCGGTTGAAGGAAGCGCTGCTCGGGCACAACCCGGCGGGGTCTTTCATGTCGGCGCCGTCGCCGGGCACCATCGCGATCTTCCAGCCGAACGAGTACTACCCCTCGCACGGGAAATATCTGGAAGCGCTGGCCGAGGCCATGCGTCCCGAGTACGAGGCGATCGTTGAGGCCGGCATCACGCTGTCGGTGGACTGCCCCGATCTTGGCATGGGCCGTCACATTCGCTTCCGCGACGTCGATGACAACGAGTTCCTGCGAAACGCGGAGCTTCAGGTGGAAGCGCTGAACCACGCGCTGCGGAACGTCCCCGCCGAGCGCACGCGCATGCACATCTGCTGGGGCAACTACGAAGGGCCGCACACGCGCGACATCCCCCTTTACAAAGTGCTGCCCACGCTGCTGAAAGTGAAGCCGCGCGGCCTGCTCATCGAGGGCGGCAATCCGCGGCACGAGCATGAATACGAGCTGTTTGCGACCACGAAGCTGCCGGACGACAAGGTGCTCGTGCCAGGCGTGCTCGATACCACCACCAACTTCGTCGAGCATCCGGAAGTGGTTGCGCAACGTATCCGCCGTTATGCGGATCTGGTGGGTCGGGAAAGAGTCATCGCCGGCACGGACTGTGGTTTCGGCCACTTTGCCGGCTTCGGCGCCGTGCATCCGTCGATCTGCTGGGCAAAGATGCAGTCCCTGGTCGAAGGTGCGCGGATCGCATCGCAGAAGCTCTGGAGCTGATACGCCGCCCAGTCTTCGCTTGTATGCGGTGGTCGCGGTCGCATAGCCTCACGCCATCATGTGTGAGCGCTATGTATTGCCGAGGCAGGATGACGCGGAGCGCGAGTTCGTGCCCGCGCAGCGTTGGTGGAAATTCGTCCCCAGCTTCAACGTGTCTTTTCCTCAGTACCTGCCGGTTCTTCGGCGGCACGATGGCGCCATCGAAGGCGTGACAATGCGTTGGGGCTTCGTGCCCGCGTCCGCAGAGGCCGTTCCGCTGCCGAACGAACAGGCCCACATCGACTTCGAGTGGCTCGGGCAGACGCCGGATACGCGCGATCCGTGGCTCGCGAGCCAGCGCTGCATCCTGCCGATGGCGGGGTTCTACGTGTGGCACATGACGGCCGAGAAATATCGGCAGCCCCATTTCGTCAGCGTGATCGACCGGCAGGTGTTCGGCGTCGCGGCGTTGTGGGATCGCTCCGAATCGAAAGACGGCGACGTGATCGAGAGCTTCGTCGTCATCACCGTGCCGGCGAACACGCTGATCGGGCGCATCGACGAGGAGAGCGGCCGCATGCCGGCGATCCTCCGCCGCAAGGACTACGCGACCTGGCTTACTGGCACGCCCGTGCGCGCGAAGGCGACGTTGCACGCCTATCCGGACAAGTGGATGCGCGCACACGCCGTGAGCCCAAGAGTGAACTCGCCGACGCAGGATGACGCGGAGTTGATCCGGCCGGTTGCGTGACGGGCCTACAGGATGATCTTCGCGACCTCGTCCGCCGCGTTCGGGCTGCCGATGATGCAGTCGTATTTGCCGGTCGTGTGAGTCGAATCCCATATCAGCGCCCGACCGCCGGCTTCTTCGACGAGCACTTCCGTGGCCGCGATGTCCCAGCGCGCGAGGCGGAACTCCACGAGCGCGTCGATGGAGCCACGCGCGACCATCGCGTGCGCCCAGCAATCGGCGAAGCATCGAAGATGCGGGACCTGCGCGCGCAGTTGCGCTTCGCTCTCCGCGACTCCGGCGAGGCGGAAGTAGTGCTCGGCGGGCGCCGAGACAATGCATTTCCGAAGTGAGCGCGTCGGCGCAACGTGTAGGCGCTGGCCGTTGCACCACGCACCTTGGCCCCGCGCGGCGGAGTAGGTTTCGTTCATTGCGGGAAGATGAATCACGCCGACCAGTGCGCGCTTCTCCGCGACATCCTCAAACGCGAGCAGCGTGCCGAATGTCGGCAAACCGCGTGAGAAGGCGAGTGTTCCGTCGATGGGGTCGATGACCCAGCGGTAGCGCGCGCCCCGCGAGTCATCCCCAAGCTCTTCGCCAAGCACGGGCCAGTCTTGTGGCTGGTGCTTCGAGAGGTATGCACGGATCTGCTGTTCGGCGCCTCGATCGAATGCCGTTACCGGCGAACCGTCGGCCTTGTGTTCGGTGCTCAATCGCTCGCTGCGGAAGCCCGAGAGAATTCCGTCGGAGGCGGAACGTGCCGCATCGACGGCGAGGCGCAGCAATTCGGGCATCGATTCGAGAGGCGAGCGGGTTGGCATGCCGCTACCATAACACCCCATGACTCAACTCACCGCCGCGCTCGTGAAGCGAGCACTCGCCCAGTTCGGCACGCCAGAACGTGCCGTCGGGGCGTCACGTTTCTTCAAGACGGGGAAGGGCGAGTATGGCGAGGGCGATGTGTTCATCGGCTGCACGGTGCCGGAGTGTCGGCTCGTGGCCAAAGAGTTTCGCGCGTTGCCGCTGGGTGAGATCGAGAAACTGATGATGTCGCGCGTTCATGAGGAACGAGCGGTGGGGTTGTTTATTCTCGTTGCGCAGTTCGAGCGCTCTGGCGACAGGAAGATCTTTCAGCTCTATCGCAAGCGCATGGCGTTCGTGAATAACTGGGATCTCGTTGATATGTCGGCGCCCGGTATTGTCGGCGGATGGCTGGCCGACAAGCCGCGCGGGTTGCTCGATACGCTCGCGAAGTCGAAGGTGCTCTGGTATCGGCGCATCGCCATTGTGGCTACGTTTTACTTCATTCGGCGGGGGGAATCGAAGGATGCGATTCGTATTGCCGAGCGGCTCGTGAATGATGAGCGGGATCTCATTCATAAGGCGGTGGGGTGGATGTTGCGTGAGGTAGAGAAGCGCGCCAGTGCGTCGGCGCTCGAGGGGTTCTTGCGGCGTCATGCGGCGACCATGCCGCGTACCATGCTTCGGTACGCCATTGAGCGGTTGACGCCTGCCGAGAAAGAGAAGTGGATGAAGATGGCCCTCAATCGCCGGGCGGCTCGGAAAGCACTGCCGTCCTCTTAGCCTGCCGTCCTCTTAGCCTGCCGTCCTCTTAGCCTGCCGTCCTCTTAGCCTGCCGTCCTCTTAGCCTGCCGTTCTCTTAGTCTGCCGTTCTCTTAGTCTGCCGCCCTCTTAGCCGGCTGCCTTCTTATCCGGCTGCCTTCTTAGCCGCCCGGCGATTGAGGGCTTCTTGTCGCTGTTTCTCGTTACGAGCCCACCGCCCGAGTCAGGTACGTGTCCATTAAAAACCTCCATGCTAGCCAGCGCGCTTCAAGCGACGCCGAGAGAAATCCAGAATGATCTCGCGTGCCGCATTGTGCCCCGGCGCGCCGGTGACACCACCGCCCGGATGCGTGCCCGACCCACACATGTAGAGCCCCGGCAAAGGCCCGCGATAGTTGCCGTGCCCGAGCATCGGCCGCGCCGAGAACATCTGATCCAGGCTCAACTGCCCGTGAAAGATGTCGCCGCCGATCAGCCCGAACGTCCGCTCGAGATCGAGCGGGCTCATGATCTGTCGCCCCAGCACCGCGGCTTTGAAGTTGGGTGCGAACGCGTTGACGGTTTCGATCATGAGATCGGCAACGGTTTCGCGATGCGCGTCCCACGAGTCCCCGTTCGGAAGCTGAGGCGCCACGTGCTGGCAGAAGAGGCTGGCGACGTGCTTGCCCGCCGGCGCAAGCGAATCGTCGAGCGTCGATGGAACGAGCATCTCGACGATCGGCGCGCGCGACCAGCCGTGCGTGCGCGCGTCGAAATAGGCTTGCTCCATATAGCCCAGCGTCGGCGCAATGATGATGCCGGCGGTGTGATGGTCCGCAAGGCCGCGCCCGGGCAGGCAGCGAAAATCCGGCAGCTCGGCGAGCGCAACGTTCATGCGGAATGTGCCCGAGCCGCAGCGCCAGCGCGAGATCTGCTCTCTGAACTCCTCGGGCAGCGCGCTCGCGGCGATCAGCTTCTGGTACAGCAGCTTCGGATTCAGGTTCGAAATCACCGCCGACGCGCGATGCACGTCGCCGCGTTCGGTGATCGCGCCGACGGCGCGCCCGTTCTCGATGATCACTTCGCGAACCGGGCTCTCGAGCTCGATCCGCACGCCGCGCGACTGCGCGCACTTCGCCATCGCCTGCGTGATGGCGCCCATGCCGCCGATGGCATGGCCCCACACACCCTTCTTCCCGTTCACTTCGCCGAACACGTGATGCAGCAGCACGTAAGCGGAGCCCGGCGTGTAGGGGCTCGCATAGTTGCCGACGATTCCGTCGAAGCCGTACACCGCCTTGATCGGATTGCTCTCGAACCATCCGTCGAGATAATCCCCGGCGGATGTGGAGAACAGCGCCAGCAGCTCGCGCCGTAGCCGCATGTCCAACTTGCGCAGGCGGCCTCCCACGCGAGCCGCGCTCAGTAGCTCCGGAAGCGCCGAGCGCCAGCTACCTTCGACCACATTCGGCGGCGTCTGGAGCACGAGCTCGCGTAACAGATCCGCGATCGCATCAAGATTGGCCGCGTAGTCGTCCAGACGCCCGGCGTCCTTCGGGGAGAACTTTGCGACTTCCGCCTTGGTCCGGTCGCCACCGGTCAGAAGGTAGCGCCCGTCCTCCGTCGGCAGAAAGTTCGATGCCCGCCTTTCGACGATGCGCAGCCCATGCCGCGCGAGCTCGAGGTCGCGAATGACACGCGGGTTGAGCAGCGACACCGTGTAAGAGGCCACCGAATTGCGGAAGCCTGGGTGAAATTCCTCTGTCACCGCGGCGCCGCCGACGACATCACGCCGCTCGAGCACGCGCACGCGCAAGCCCGCCGCCGCCAGATACGCGGCACAGGTGAGTCCGTTGTGACCACCACCGATGATGAGGGCGTCGCAATCCGTCATGTTCTGAAAATCCGCTTTACCTGCGTCGCAGGATATGGCCAACAGCGCTTCATGGCTCCCACACCGTTTATCCTCGCACGCAGTCGCGCGCTCCACGAGATTTCATTAGGATACCGTGCGATTCTTTCCCACAACCTTTTCGACAACAAACCCGACAAGCCACCGCAAATGAACCTTCAAAACCTGCAAGCCCAGCTCAATCAGCTGGAGCGCAAGCGCCAGCAGCTCGAAAAACGCATCAAGGATCGAGCCTCCAGGCAGTATGCGGCTCTGCCGAAGAAGGTGGGCCTGAAGAACATCGATGACCTCATCATCCAGCTTTTACCGTATGGGTCCAGCGGCCTGCGCTCGCGCCTGAACCAGAACGGTGCGACCCCCGGCACGACCGGCAAACGTCGTGGCCGCCCGCCGCGCAAGTCGCGCGGGACTCGCTACACCGCTGATATCAAGGCGGCCGTGAAGCGCGCGGTCGAGGCCGGTGGTAAGACCGTGGCGGAGATTTCCCGCGAGTTCGGCCCCTCCGTGTTCTCGATCAAGGATTGGAAAAAGCAGTGGGGCCTCACCCGCTCGCGCAAGAAGAAATGACCCGCGGATAGAGGAGCAGCCCATGAGCCAGGATGACGGCAAACCGGACGATGGCAAGAACGCATTCGCTGCGGGTCTTGCCATACGACGCGAAATGTTCGGCGTGGAGGGGGCGGAGCGCCAGATCGAAGCGGCCACGGATTTCACCGGGCCGCTGCAGGATATGGTCACGCGCTACTGCTTCGGCGAGGTGTGGACCCGCCCTGGCCTGGATCGCAAAACGCGCAGCATGCTCACGCTGGCTCTGCTCACCGCGCTCGGCAAGCAGAACCAGCTGCGCGTGCATGTGAGGGGCGCGATCCAGAACGGCGTCAGCAAGGAAGAGATTCGCGAAGTGCTCATGCACAGCATGATCTACGCGGGGCTGCCGGCGGCCGTCGATAGCTTTGCGACGACCACGGAAGTGCTCAAGCAGATGGGGCTCGAGTAGGCCCGGGCGTAGCTACGTGACGCGGCAGGCTGCAAAAACCACGCGTTTTGCAGCCTGCGACGAGTCGGGGTCTCGAAAAAATCGTCACAAGACGATTTTTTCCGATGAAGGAGGGGTAGCGCATGCGCGTCGCTTTTATCGGCATCGGCAACATGGGCTCGCCGATGGCGGGCCATATCGTCAAGGGCGGTCACGACGTGACCGTGTACGACTCGGACGCGGACAGGGTTTCCCGGTTCGCAAGCTCAAACGGTTGCCGCGGAGCCAGAACCCCGGCGGATCTGCGTGATTCGGAGCTGGTGATCACCATGCTCCCCGACGGCCACGCGGTGCGGAGCGTGATGAGGGGAGAGGCGGGCCTCGCCCCGCACTTGAAGCACGGTGCCCTGTTCATCGACATGAGCTCCTCCGACCCGGTGGGCACGCGCACGCTCGGCGCGGAGCTCGCCACCCTCGGCATCGTGATGCTGGATGCGCCGGTCTCGGGCGCGGTGCCGCGCGCAACGCTTGGGACACTGGCCATCATGATCGGCGGTGACGACAAGCCGGCGATCGAGCGCGCCCGGCCGATCCTGAGCCTGATGGGTGATCGTCTTTTCGAGACGGGCGGCCTCGGCAGCGGGCACGCGATGAAGTCGCTCAACAACTATATCGCCGCCGCCACGTTCGCCGCGTCGGCGGAGGCGCTGCTCATCGGGCAGCGCTTCGGGCTCGACCCGGCGACCATGTTCGACATCATCAACGTGTCGACCGGCCGCAGCTTCATCTCCGAAGTGGTGATGAAGGAGCACGTGATCACCGGCAAGTTCGCCACGGGCTTCACCGTAGGCCTGTTGGCGAAGGATGTGCGCATTGCCGCCGACCTGGGTGAGGCGATGAACCTCGACGCCCCCGTGCTGCGGCTGGTGCGGGATCGCTGGGCGCTGGCCCGTGATCGTCTCGGCGCCACGCGTGATAACGCGGAGGCCGTCAAGAGCTGGGACGAGGATCTGAAGGACTCGTAGCACGCGCCTCAGTGTCGAGTTGCGTTGAGTTCGCCGCAGCCAGCGAGCTCACGAGCGGCGTTGATGACGACTTCCGGCTTGTCGCGCTGGATATAGTGGCCGGCACCGGTCACGAAAACATGACGGGAGCCGGGGAAGTCCGCTGCGATGTCGTCCTGAAGTTGTGCTGCCCGACTCTGCGACTCGGGCGTGCTCTTTCTCGGCGCTACAGTGCTCGATAAGACGATTGTGCGTACATTGTCCGCCGTCGGGCTCGCATGCACCTGGCTACCAGCCTCGGCGCTGTCCGTCAGCTCTCGTCGCATGATCAACGGCATGAAGAGTGTCACTTCACGCTGCCCGAGGTACTGCTGGTTCGCCTGCGTGTCGATCACCATATGTTGGTCCCAGTGGGTGGAGTCGACGAGCAGCAAGCCCGTGACTTCCGCAGGGAAGTTTCGCGCGAAATACTGCATGTAGAGACCGCCGAGAGAATGGCCCACGAGCACGTACGGTGGGCGGATATTCCTGCGATCGAGCTCTTCTCGTAGCTCTTTCACGATCGTCGCGGAATCCCGCGGACCGTCCGCAGGATCGCTGCCCAGGTAACCTGCGCGTGTGTAAGAGATTGTGCGCGTGCAGTGCGCAGCTATCCGTGGCTGGATGTCTTTCCAGATGTCGAGTGTATCTCCGAGACCCGACTCGAGAATAACTGTGCGAGCGCCACTACCCTCGATGTGTAACTGATGATGTGACACGTCGCCTGCCACAACCGGTGCCGTCTGGGCAACCGTTGATACACAACACGATGAGATGACCAGCGCAAGCGCGCGAAGGACATCGAATGAGCTCATGCCGTCAGTCTGGCAGCACGCGCGTACCTGCGTCGATACCGCACACCAAAAAGGTGTGCGTTTCCGACTATGGTCCGTAGAGCACTAGTCCCGTACATCGCATCGTTACGCGGTGGCACGCAATCGCAAGGCAGCGGTGGCATTCGGGAGGGTTCTCAAGGAGGTTCGGGAGCGTAAGAACCTTTCCCAGGAAGAACTCGCCTTCCGCAGTGGAATTTCCCGCACATATCCCTCGCTGCTTGAACGCGCGCGTCGTCAACCTTCATTGACGGTGTTGCTGGCTGTTGCCGAAGGCCTGGATGTCCGCCCGGACTTCCTTCTCAACCGGACCATAGAAGAACTGAAGGGATGAGACTGTGGGGGGGACGCAGCCTATTTCATCTGTTCGCAAGAACATGATCAGCCGGCAGTTTGGAGAGGTGCTGAGGCAGTACCGCCTCGCTCGGGGCTGGTCCCAGTCCGTGCTGTCGTCGAAGTCGAAGGTCGACCGCACGTATATCAGTCAAATCGAGTGCGGCGTCCATTCGCCGACGATCACCGTGCTGTGTCGCCTGTCCCGAGCCCTACAGGTGGCGCCGTCTGTGCTCGTTACGAAGCTGGAGCGGCGCTTGGGCGAGAGGCGATCCGCCCGCTCGTAGCGTTGGCGCGACCGGCCGCGCAATGCGCTTGAATTAGTGAAGCTGCGGCTTCTTCAGCATCAGATCTCTATCCGTTGAGCGCACTTGCACTCGCGAGCGCGATTGCCCGCGAGCGAGCGTCAGCGGAATCTCCGTGCCGGCGGGGCCGAGCTGCCACACCTTGCGCAGCAGATCCGACAGCCCGTCGACGCGCTCACCCGCGACCTCCAGGACGCGATCGCCCGGCTTGATGCCGGCCTTCGCCGCCGGGGTGTCGAGCGACAGAGAGCCCACCACGAGCTGGCCCTGCGACTCCGCAGCAGACAGGCCCAGCCACGGACGCGGCGCACGCGAAACACGCCCCTTGTTCGCGAGGTCGTTGAGGATCGGCGGTAACAGATCGATGGGCACGAACATGTTCGCGTCGATGGTTTCGCCACCGACCGGCTCCTGTATCAGGAGAGAGCCGACGCCGAGCAGCTTGCCATCCATGCCGACGAGCGCTGCGCCAGACCAGTGAGGATGCGCCGGCGCCGTGAACAACGCTTGGTCGAGAAGATATTCCCAGTAGCCCGCGAACTCGCGCTTGTCGATCAGCTTGGCGGCCAGCGTATGCCCGCGACCGCCGTGGCTGACGACGACCGCGCTGCCGCCCACCGCGATCGACTCCGCAGAGCCGAGCTCCAGGGCGGGTAGCGAGACACGACCCAGCGGGGCGACAAGGCCGAAGCCTGTGACCGAGTCATACGCAAGCGCATGTGCGGGCACCACGGTGCCGTCCACGGTCGTCAACCAGATGGTGGTCGCTTCCGTAATCAGATAGCCGATGGTGAGCACGAGCCCGTCCGGCCGAATGACGATACCGCTCCCGACACGATCGGTGCCGAGAATATCCGCCGTAAACGCGTCGTCCGGAACTTCGGCGCGCAGCAGCACCACCGAGCGAAGCACGCGATCGAAGTCGAAGTTGAGCGAGCCCGTTTTGGGCTGCAGCTCTTCGGGGAAAGTCCAGTCAGTCTTGTCGGCCATGCGGCAAGCGTACCTGTTAGGAGCCGCGCTGAGCAAAGTCCTAATTAAAGAACGAAGCGAAGTCGGGGGCGGGGAGTTTATCGCTGACGCGACTCGGCAAGGAATGTATGCAGCTGTGAAACCACCACGGAGCCTTCGCCAACCGCCGAGGCCACGCGCTTTACAGAACCCGCGCGAACATCGCCCACCGCGAAGACGCCATGCTGCGTGGTTTCGTGTTGCAGCGGCAGGCGCGGCAGCTGGGCTTGATCCACGATGCCGGTGCAGATGAAGCCGTGGGCGTCCACCTGGATAGGGCATTCCCTGAGCCATTCCGTGTTCGGGTCGGCGCCAATGAACAGGAAGACGTGGCGCACGTCGCGCTCTTCCTGTTTGCCGGTGCGCCGATTCTTCCAGACCACGGAGTGCAGGCCGTTTTCGCGATTGCCGTTCAGGCGCATGATTTCCGTGTGGCTGTGGAGCGTGAGGTTCGGCAGCGCCTCGATGCGGTCGATCAGATAGCGTGACATCGTCGCGGCGAGAGACGGCCCCCGCACGAGCACGTGAACGTGCCCCGCGTTGGCGGCGAGGAAGACCGCCGCCTGGCCCGCCGAATTGCCGCCGCCCACGACGATGACTTCGCGCGTGGCGCACAGCTTCGCCTCGATGGGCGTCGCCCAGTAGTAGACGCCGCTGCCTTCGAAGTCACCGAGGTTGTCGATCTCGAGGCGCCGATAGCGCGCGCCCGAGGCGATCACCACCGACGAAGCGCGAATGGTCGTGTCGTCGTCCAGCTTGATCTTGAAGCGCCGCGGCGCGGGCGGCAGCTGCGCGACGCGCGGATCCTGCTTCATCTTTGCGCACTGGATGCCGCATTCGAGCGTGCGCACTTCCGCCGGAATCGCCATCACCGCGCCGAACTTCTGCGCCTGATTGAATGCGCGGCCGGCGAGCGCCATCCCGGAGATGCCGGTGGGGAACCCGAGATAGTTTTCGATGCGCGACGATGCGCCCGCCTGGCCGCCGAACGCGCGTGAATCGAGCACCAGCACCGAAAGACCTTCGGACGCCGCGTACACCGCGGTGGCCAGCCCCGCCGGGCCCGCGCCCACCACGACAACGTCGAACTCGTTGTTGTTCGATTCGAAGTCAGGCAATAACCCCTGGCACTGAGCGAGCTTCTTCTCGGTGGGCTTCTTCAGCACGGTGCCGTCAGGGCATACCGCGATAGGCAGGTCGGCTGGCGAGATGGCGAGGCGCTCAATGATCTCGGCGCCTTCGCGATCGATTTCGGGATCGAGCACCGTGTGCGGGATGCCATTGCGGCGGAGAAAGTTCTGCAGCCGCATCGAGTCGGCGCCATCGCTGCGGCCGATGATCACCGTGCCCGCGCCCGCCTGGATGAGCGCGACCCGGCGCAGGATGAACGCGCGCATCAGCATCTCGCCGACTTCCGCGTGCCCGACGATCAGCGACCGGATATGCGCGGCGTCGAACGGCATCACCTCGCAGCCCTCCGGCGCGGCGCGCGCTTCGACGAACGAGGGGCCACCGCCCAGCTGGCTGAGTTCACCGGCCATCATGCCGGGCAGGTGGCGGGTGATGTCGTCGCGGTTGCCCGACGGATCCTTCCGCGCGACGGCGACGTAGCCCGATAGCACGAGCCACGCGGGCGCGCCGATGTCGCCGAAGTGGACGATGACTTCATCGGGTCCGAATTTTTGCGGCGTGCCGCCGAAGCGCTTGGCGACTTCGACCTGTGCGGGCGACAGCTGCGGAAACATCTGCTCGCGGCGTTGCTCGAGGACGGTGGAAGGGGCAAACGCCATGTCGCAAATCTCCGGCGAGGAATCCGTGGGCTTTGGGCCGCGGACTATAGCGAGGTCGGCACGCGAATGTGCCCGGCAGGTGTATTGCCTGCCGGGCAGAGGCTCGCATGGGATGCGGCGATTGGCTTGGACAGCTTTGCCTGCGGGCCTAGCGTTCGCCGGGCGGGAGGTCGAACACGATCACTTCCGCCTGCTCGCCGCGGGCGAGCGTGAGCTTCGTTGCGTCCTTGAGTTTGAGCGCGTCGCCGGCCTCGAGCTTCGTGCCGTTCGCTTCGATCGAGCCGCGCGCCACGTGCACGTAGGCCCAGCGGCCTTTGGCGAGGTCGAGCGTCGCGGCTTCGGCGCCGGCGAAGAGGCCGGCGTAGACGCGCGCGTCCTGATGGATCAGGACCGAGCCGTCCGCTTGATTCGGCGAGGCGATGAGGCGCAGGCGGCCGCGTTTCTCTTCCGTCTGGAAGCGCTTCTCCTCGTAGCTCGGCGGGATGCCCGCCTTGTTCGGGATGATCCAGATCTGCAGGAAGTGGACTCCGGTTTCGCTCGATGGGTTGAACTCGCTGTGGCGGACGCCGGTGCCGGCGCTCATGCGCTGGACGTCGCCTGGGCGGATTGTCGACGCGGTTCCTGTTGAGTCCTTGTGGGCGAGCTCGCCTTCGAGCACGTAGCTGATGATCTCCATGTCGCGGTGGCCGTGGGTGCCGAAGCCGGCTCCGGGGGCTACCCGATCCTCGTTGATCACGCGCAGGGGGCCGAACTCGACGTGGTTGGGGTCGAAGTAGTCGGCGAATGAGAAGGAGTGGTACGACTTGAGCCAGCCGTGGTCGGCGTAGCCTCGGGCGGTGCTGGGGCGGATTTCTGTCATGGCTTGGACCTCCTGGGTGGGAGCCAAGGTAGGGGCTGTGTAGTCAATATAAAAGCGTGATTTTTGGGGTATATCTATCGGGATATTCGATAGGAGGCGTATTGGCATACGCCTTGTCCCTTTGGGATTGGTGGGGAGATGGCGCCTGCGCGGGCCGCCGCCTTTTTACGGTTTTCGTAGCAGGTGGGAATTTGCCTCGAATACCTGTCGTAGGGATTGCGGAGGTCTTCCCAGGATTTTTTGGACGTCGTTTGACTTCACGGCGAAGTAGCCGCTTCTGATTCCGCGTTCGTACGAGACGATGTCTGTGGCGGAGGAGGTGCCTATGCCGGGGATGTTGTTCATGCCTTCTTCGTAGTGGAGCGGGACGCCTGCGGCCAGGAGGGAATTCAGCATTTCCTCGTCGCTTACGACGACGTATTCGATGGGTTTGCCGCTGAGCTGGGAGGCGATGGCGGCGGCTTCGCGGAAGGAGAGCAGCTCGGGGCCGCTGATTTCGTAGGTTTTGCCTTCGTGGCCGCGGGAGGTGAGGACGTGGGCGGCGCAGGCGACGCAGTCCGACTTTGCGACGAAGCCCACTTTGCCGTCGGCGGCGCTGCCGATCCATTGGCCGGTGGCGAGGGCGCGGGGGCTGATTTCGGTGGCGGGGACTTCGGCGTACAGGGCGTCGCGCAGGATGGTGAAGGCTGCGCCGCTTTGCTTCAGGGCGTCTTCGGTTTGCAGGTGGTCGGGGATCACGATAGCGGGGTTGTCGGGGTGGGCGCCGCCGCTGCTCGTGTAGGCGATGTGTTTTACGCCGGCCCTCACGGCGGCTTCGATGGCGTTGCGGTGTTGGGTGGCGCGGCGGCCGACGCTCAGGGTGCTGATGAGGAGCATGCGGTCGCCGTCTTCGAAGGCTTTCGCGAGGCTTTCGGGCTGGTCGAAGTCGGCGTAGCGCACGTGGGCGCCGCGCGCGGAGAGCCCGGCGAGCGACTGCGGGTTGCGGGTGGTGAGGATCAGTTCGGCGGGATGCAGGTGCTCCAGCAACTGGTCGGTCACCATGCGCCCGAACTTGCCCGTGGCGCCCGTCACGATAGTCGTCATGGACGGGGGCGTGCCAGGTAGGCGCCCAGCGCCTTCAGGTCGGCGTCGCTGATCTCGGTCTTGCGGAACGGCGGCATCACGTTGACGCCGGTGCGCACGAAGAATCGGGTGAGATCGGGGGTGAGATCGGTGCGATCTTCCAGCTTGGCCGGTCGCGTGCCTTTGTATTTGGCTTCGAGGGCGCTCGTGCCGGGCTTCATCGGGCCGTTGCCGTGGCAGGGCAGGCACCAGTATTCGAACACGTCCTTGCCCTTTTTCACGTCGCCGCGGTCCGCGGCCTGCGCGATCGACGCGCCCAGCGCGACAACCGCCGCCAGCAGCGCTGAGATCCGAGTATTCACGCGCGCTCCCCTTCTTGTTGGCCTCATCGGCGGCACTAACGAAGAGCCCCTGGGGCACCGATGCCACCGGGGTCATGATACGACTGTGTCAGGGAGAACGCCGAGTGGAAATTCGCTCGGCCGGGGGCCGCCTGGAGATCGACCGGAGATCGACGAGGGAGCGGCGGCGGCGTCAGGCCGCGCGAGCCCTGGGTTTCTTCTTTCTCGTGACGCTCGACACCGCCGGCGCGCGTATGCCCGCCGCCAGGAATCGCACGACGTAGTTCGAGGCCTCGACCCAGTCGATGTCGCTCAGGTCCTCATCGATGAATTGCGTGAGGCGATCGATGTACGACTCCGCGAAGGTGAACGCGCCGACGACGCAGCTGGCGCGCCAGTAGAACTCGCTGTGGTTGATGTCGGGCGCGGTTTTCCGGAGCAGCGAGAAAAAGAGGCTGCCGGACTCGGCGAAAATCTCGCCCATCACGGTGACGACTTCTTCCGACGGATCCGTGAGCGCGCGGCCGAGCAGGAGCCGCCTTGCGTTCGCCTCGATCGCCGGTTGACCAGGCAGGATGAACGACGGCTCGATTTGCGCCCGCAGGACTTCCGAGACGCTGACTGGCTTGCCGATCTTCATGCTCTTCTCGAGCACCCGGAAGCGCCGCATGCGCTCCTCGTGAATCGGTCGCAGGCGACGATCGAAGACCTCGCGAAACAACGCGCGCTTGCTGCCCCAGTAGTGAGACAACATGCCGAGGTTCGCGTTGGACAGCGTGGCAATCGCGCGGATCTTCGTGCCTTCGTAGCCATTCACGCAGAACAGGCGTTCCGCCGAGACGAGAAAGCGCGTGTGGGTGATCTCGCTGGCCGCGGGGGCCTGGATCTTGGGTCTGAGCGAAGCCGCTCGCGTTCTCGCCATGGGTGACAGCTCCGCCGCTGTAGACAAGGCCGTGAGGTCGGCCGCCGAGGATTGTAGTCGATGAATCCGTCGCGGATGCGGTGCAACCAGTCCGTGGACCACGAAATTTCTGGACGAAAACGCATGAGGCACGCTCGCGCCTTCAAGCGGGTCGGCCGGGGAGTGTAGATTCGCTCCGGCGTGGCGAGTGCGCCGGGCGAACGCGGAGGGTTGCGGCGGATGAATGATTTGCAGGGCAGGGTGGCATTCGTGACGGGTGCCGCGAGCGGCATCGGGCTCGGCATCGCCAACGCCCTGGCGCTTGCCGGAGCGCGCGTGGCGCTCGCCGGCAAGCGCGGCGAAAAGGTGGCTGCCGCCGCGGCGGCGCTAAAAAAACAGGGCGCCAGGACGCTCGCCGTCGAGCTCGATGTGACCGATCGCACCGCCTGCGGCCGGTGCGTGGATCGGGTCGAACGCGAGCTCGGGGACGCTAGCACGGAGCAGGTGAGGCCGGCGAATCTCGCGGCGACCGGCTCGGTGTCGGTGGTGCCCGCCTGTATCGAGGCGTCTACGCGTTTGCTGGATACTTCCGTCTATGACAACAGCCGCAGCTGAAACATCGGCGGTCGAGGCCGTCATCCGGTATGTCGTGCCGGGGGAGAAGGCGATCTTCTATCCCGCGGACCGCGATCGTTCGTACTGGCCGCCGGAAGAGCACAACGTGCGTATCGAAAGCATGCGGCCCCACGCGAGCGATCTGGCGTTGGAGCGCAATGGGTTCGTGCTCGTGCGCGAGCCGACGAAGGTGCGGGATTTCCACGACCCCGATGAAGTGAAGCGCGTCTATTACCCCGAAATCTCCGACCTGGTGAAGCGGCTCAACGGCGCGGCGAAAGTCATCGCGTTCGGTGAAGTCGCTCGCAGCGATAGCACGCAGACACGCGCTGGTCGCCAGCCTGCTTATGGCGCCCATGTGGACTATGGCGATGTCACCGTGCGCCAGTTTGCGCGCGACCTCCTCGGGCGCGAAGAAGCCGAACGCTGGCTGTCGATGCGCTACGTGCTCATGAATCTCTGGCGCCCGATCAAGCCGGTGTATCGCACGCCACTCGCGCTTTGTGATGCGTCGACCGTCGTGCGCGGCGACCTGAACGACAGCGAAGTGCGTGGCGGCCTGAACGATCCCGAACGCGCTTCGCTGTACGGCTTCAACCTGGCCTACAGCCCGCGTCATCGTTGGTACTACGCGCCGCGCATGCAGCCGGATGAAGTGCTCGCATTCAAGCTGTTCGACTCGGAGAGTGGCCGCGTGCAGTGGACGGGCCACACGGCGTTCGACGATCCGACCGCGGCGCCGGATGCGCCCCCGCGCGAGAGCATCGAAATCCGCACCATCTCCTTCATTCCCGCCGCGTGAGCATTCCGCGCACATCGCTCGAGCAGTGGGCGGTACTGGCCGCGGTGATCGACCACGGCGGGTTCGCGCAAGCGGCGGCCGCTCTCAACAAGAGCCAGTCGGCGATCAGCTATGCGATCGCGAGATTGCAGGAATCGCTCGACGTGCCGGTGCTGGTGATCGAGGGGCGCAAGGCCGTTCTCACGCCGCACGGCCAGGCGCTGCTGAAACGCGCGCGTTCGTTGCTGAAGGATGCGGATACGCTCGAGCGTCTCGCCGGCAGCCTGAAGCAGGGATGGGAGCCGCAGTTGAAGCTTGTGGTCGACTCCGCATTCCCGCGCGACAGGTTGCTCAAGATCGTGGCGGAACTGCAGCAGCTTTGCCCGAACACGCAGATGCAGCTTTCCGACGCCGTGTTGTCCGGCGCGGAGGATGCGATCGTGGACGGCACGGCCGACGTCGTCGTGACGACGCGAGTGCCGCCGGGTTTCCTGGGCGAGCTGCTGCTCGACGTCACGTTCATCGCCGTGGCTCATCCCGCGCACGAGCTGTTCAAGCTCGATGTGCCGCTGACCACCGAGCATCTCGTGCACCAGGTCCAGGTGGTCGTGCGGGACTCGGGCGTGAAGCATCCGCGTGATGAAGGCTGGCTGGGCGCGGATCGTCGTTGCACTGTGAGCAGTGTCGAAGCGTCACTTGCCACGGTTCAAGCGGGGCTCGCCTACGCGTGGCTGCCCGATCACCTGCTCGAAGAGTCGCTGAAGGCCGGAACGTTGAAAGCGCTGCCGCTTGCGTCGGGAGGCGCAAGATCGCTGCCCTTGCACCTCGTGGTCGTCCGGCCCGAGCCCGCGGGCCCGGCGGTGCGCGCCGCCGTCGAGTGCTTCCAGCGACACGTGCCGCCGCGACAGCGCGCGTGATTCGCGGCACGTCATGCGTGCGCGTTCTCCTGACGGCGCCGGCGAGCATGGCGGCCAACTCATCGGTTCATCGAGACGGGCGGTGATAGCATCGGCCCCCAATGAGTCAGCCGATCATCGCTATCGAGAACGCGAGCAAGTCCTATCGCAACGGGCAGCAGCTCGCCCTCAATGACGTCTCGATTCAGATCGAGCCGGCGACTTTCGTTGCGGTGGTGGGCGCGTCCGGCTCTGGCAAGACGACCCTGCTGAAGACGATGAATCGTCTCGCCGATGTGGATACCGGCGTGGTGCGCGTGTCGGGCGCGGCTGTCAACGGCGTGCCTGGGCATGAACTGCGTCGTCGCGTGGGGTATGTCTTTCAGGGCATCGGTCTGTTCCCGCATCTCACCGTTGCCGAGAACATCGGTATCACGCCGCGCCTGCTGGGGTGGGATGCCGGGCAGATCGTGTCACGCGTCGAGGAGCTTGCCGATCTCGTCGCGCTTCCTCGAAGTCTCCTGCGGCGCCTGCCGGCGGATCTGTCGGGCGGTCAGCAGCAACGCGTCGGGGTGGCTCGCGCGCTCGCCGCGAAGCCGGCCATTCTGCTGATGGATGAGCCGTTCGGCGCCCTCGATCCCATCACGCGAGATGCGCTGGGTACGCAGGTGCGCAACCTGCACGACGCGATGGAACTCACGACGGTGATGATCACGCACGATGTGCTGGAGGCGGTGCTTCTTGCGGACCGCATCGTCGTGATGCGTGCGGGCCGCATCATTGCGGACGGGCCGCCGCACACCCTGCTGGCCGGCCATCCCGATGAGGACGTACGCGCGCTGATGGAAATGCCGCGTCGACAAGCGGAGCGCGTGCGCGCCGTGCTCGAAAGAAACTCGCGTGGATGACCGCTTCCAGGCCGCGCTGAGGCTGCTGCCGGACTACCTGGGGCAGCACGTCATGCTGAGCGCGGCGGCGCTGCTGCTCGGGCTCGCGGTGAGCGCACCGCTCGTCGTGTTTGCTCGGCGCAGCGCGCGCGTGCGATGGCCGGTGCTCGCGCTGGTGAGCGTCGTGCAGACAGTGCCAAGTCTCGCGCTGCTTGCGCTGTTCTATCCGTTGCTGCTGGCGTTGTCTTCTCTGTCGCAGAAGCTGTTCGGTCATGGATTCGCGGCGCTCGGCTTCCTGCCATCGCTGCTCGCGCTCACGTTGTATTCGATGCTGCCGATTGTGCGAAACAGCCTGACGGCGCTGCTCAACATGGACCCCGCCGTGATGGAAGCGGCTCGCGGCGTGGGGATGACGCCGCGCCAAACCCTGTTCCGTGTCGAGCTGCCGTTGGCAATGCCGGTAATCATGGCGGGCATTCGCACGTCGGCGGTGTGGGTCATCGGCACGGCGACCCTTTCGACTCCGGTCGGCCAGACGAGCCTCGGGAACTACATCTTCTCGGGCCTGCAAATCGAGAACTGGGTGTCGGTCTTGTTTGGATGCGTGGGCGCGGTGGCGCTCGCTCTCATTGCGGATCAACTGCTGGCGCTCGTCGAGAACGGTGTGGCCGCCCGGCGCCCGATGCGCGTGTGGCTCGGGCTCGCGCTGCTCGTAGCGGGTGTTGTCGCGGCGCTCGTGCCGTCGATTCATGCGAAGAAGTCCGTGTACGTCATCGGTGCGAAGAGTTTCTCGGAGCAGTACATCCTTGCCGATCTCATGGCGGATCGCATCGTGCGCGCCGGCTCGTCAGCGACGCAGCGAGTCGGGCTTGGCTCCGTCATCGCGTTCAAGGCGCTCGCGAGCAACGACATCGACGCCTATGTCGACTATTCGGGCACCGTCTGGGCGAACGTCCTGAACCGCAAGGATTCGCCGCCGCGCGCGCGGATGCTCGAGGAGATGACGCGCGCGCTGAAGGAGAAGTACGGCGTGACGCTGCTGGGAGCGCTCGGCTTCGAAAACGCCTATGCGCTGGCGATGCGTGGCGATGATGCGCGTTCCATGAATATCCGCACGATCGCGGATCTCGTCGCGCATGCCGGGGAACTGAAGCTCGGCACCGATTTCGAGTTCCTCGCCCGGCCCGAGTGGGCGGCGCTACGCGACAGCTACGGCCTCGCGTTCCGCGAGCAGCGGCAGTACCAGTCCACCTTCATGTACCGCGCCGTCGCGAGCCATGAAGTGGATGTGATCTCGGCGTTCTCGAGCGATGGGCGCATCGCGGCCTACGATCTGGCCGTGCTGGAAGATGCGAAGCAGGTGATCCTGCCTTACGACGCCATCGTGTTGCTCGCGCCGCGCAGGGCGAACGACGAGACGCTGCGCCGTGCGCTCACGCCGTTGGTCGGCGCCGTGCCGATCGGGCCGATGCGCGAAGCGAACCAGATGGTGGATCGGGATGAGAACAAGCTGTCGCCCGCACAGGCGGCGCAGTGGCTTTCCGGCAAGGCTGGTTTGAACTGAGGCGAGCGCCCGCCCGCGCTCACAGCACCCGGCGTAACCACTCCGCGATATCCGCGACTTCTTCCTGGCATACGGAGTGAGGCATCGGATACGTGTGCCACTCGACCGAGTATTGCGTGGCTTCGAGCAGTTGGTGCGTGTCTTCGCCGAGCTGAAGCGGCACGACCGGATCCTGCGTTCCGTGCGCCAGGAAAATGGGCACCGTCTGGTTGGCGTTGTCGCGTTCCGCATCGAATTTCGGCGCGAGCACCATGTAGCCCGACAGCCCCATCAGCCCCGCAAGCTTCTCCGGGTAACGTGTGCCCGAGAACAGCGCGATCGCCGCGCCTTGCGAGAACCCCGCGAGCACGATGCGCTCCGCCGGAATGCCGCGCTCGTTCTCGCGACGGATCAGCGCGCGAACCGCGGCGTCCGAGCCGCGAATGCCCGGCTCATCCTGGCGCGACTCCCGGTCGATGCCGATGATGTCGTACCACGCGCGCATCGCGTAACCGTTGTTGATGGTGACCGGCCGCACGGGCGCGTGGGGAAACACGAAGCGCAGCGCGCGTTCGTCGGGCCTCACGAGCTCTGGCACGATCGGCTCGAAGTCATGGCCGTCCGCCCCGAGACCGTGCATCCAGATCACACTGCCGACGGGGGTGGGACCTGTCTGCAGTTCGGTAACTTCCAGTTGTGGCACGCGTGAGGGCTCCGGATTCATGGCGCTGCGGATTCTACGCTACCGCCGGTTCTCATTTGTCCGGACCGATGCGACGATGCGCGCGAAACGTTGCGGTATAGCCTGAATGCGCCACACCCCTCGATCACCCTTCGCTTTCCTGTTCGTCGTCCTGCTGGCGGCGGCGGTCAACCCCGCCGCGCGCGCCGCGCCGAAGCTCGAGCAATTCGCCGTGCCGGCCGATGAGGGGCTCGCGCTTGCGCTGTGGGCGCGCGAAGTGCCGAGGCCGAAGGGTGTCATCGTGCTTCTCCACGGGCGCACGTGGAGCGCCTTGCCGGACTTCGACCTGCAAGTGCCCGGCGAGCAGCGCTCGGTCATGCAGTCGCTGAACGCGCGCGGGTACTCGGCTTTTGCGCTGGATATGCGTGGCTATGGCAAGACCCCGCGCGATGCCACGGGGTGGCTCACCCCGGATCGCGCGGCGCGCGACGTAGCTCAAACGCTCGAGTGGCTCGCGAAAGAGAAGAAGATCCAGCGGCCGGTGCTGCTCGGGTGGTCCTATGGCTCGCTGGTCGCGCAGCTTGCCGCGCAACGCCGGCCCGAGCTCCTCTCGGCGCTGATTCTTTTCGGCTATCCGCGCGATCCGGCGAAGCTCGTCTTCCCGGACGAGCCGCCCGAGCCGGCGCGCGCGCCGAATACGCGCGAGGCGGCCGCCAGCGACTTCATCTCGCCGCGGGTCACTCCGAAGAAGCTGGTCGACGCCTACGTCGCCGCGGCGCTTGCGGCCGATCCGGTTCGCGTGGATTGGCGTAACCAGCTGGCTGGGTTTCAGGCGCTGGATCCCTCCAAAGTCACGGTCCCCACGCTGCTGATGCAAGGGGGGCGCGATCCGTTCGCCCCTGCGGATGCGCAGGCGCGCCTGTTCGTCGGCCTCGGCACGCACGACAAACAGTGGGTCGTGCTTGCCGGCGGAGACCACGCCGCGCTGATCGAAGACACGCACGCGGCGTTCATCGCGGCGATCGTGGCGTTCGTCTCGCGGCCGGCGCTGTAGCCGCAATCGGGGCGCTGAAAACGATTGAGCGCACCCCCCACCTGCGGTTAAATCCACCCCAACGTCGAGGGGGCGAAGCGCATGTCCGGATATTCCAGAGACGCCACGCAGGTCGGGTTCTTCGCGCCGATGCGTTTCGAAGCCGACATCACCGATTGCGAGGTGGTCGGCAAGATCCCCGCCGATCTCAACGGTGCTTTCGTGCGCGTGGGCGGCGAGTTCCTGTATCCACCCAGGTTCCCCGACGACGCACCGCTGAATGCGGATGGCTACGTCAGCTCGTTCCGTTTCAAGAACGGCGCCGTGGGCTTCCACGGCAAGTGGGTGAAGACGCACCGCTACCAGCAGCAGGTGGCCGCCCAGCGTCAGCTGTACGGCTACTACCGCAACCCCTACACCGACGATGATTCGGTGAAGGACCCGAAGCGCCCCAACCTGCGCACCGTCTCCAACACCTCGCCGATCGCACACGGCGGCAAGCTGTTCACGCTGAAGGAAGACGGCCTGCCGCACCAGATCAACCCGAGCACGCTCGAGACGATCGGGCCGTACGACTTCGGCGGCAAGTGGAAGAGCGAAACCTTCACCGCGCATCCGAAGATCGATCCGGTGAGCGGCGAGATGATCGCGTTCGGCTACGAGGCGACCGGCCTCGCCTCCGACGACATCTTCGTCTACACGCTCGACAGGACGGGCCAGGTGAAGCGCGAAGTGCGCATCAAGCAGCCCTACGTCAGCATCATTCACGACATGGCGGTTACCCAGAAGCACATCCTGCTTCCGTTCGGCGGCTATGTGACGGGCCTGGATCGGCTCAAGGCCGGCAAGATCCACTGGGGCTGGGACCAGACCAAGCCGAGCATGATCGGCGTGCTTCCGCGCGATGGCGAGGCGAAGGACGTGCGCTGGTTCAAGGGCCCCGAGCGCTGCATGATGCACACGTTCAACGCGTACACCGAGGGCAACAAGGTCATCCTGTACGCGCCGTTCTGGGATTCGAACTTCTTCCCGTTCTTTCCGCCCGTCGATGGCTCGCCGTGGAATCGCGACAAGGCGAAGGCCTTCGTGCGCAAGATCACGCTCGATCTCAATTCGAAGAGCGACACGTGGAAGGAAGAAATTCTCTGGCCGTTCCCGATCGTGGATCTTGGTCGCGTCGACACGCGGTACATGACGCTTGCGAATCGCTATGGGTTCACGGGCTACACCGATGCCACGAGGCCGTTCGATGCGAAGCGTGCCGGCAATCTCGCGGGCCGCGTCACCAATTGTTATGGCCGCTTCGATTTTTCGAACGGCAAGCTCGACACGTATTTCGCGGGCGACACGCACAGCCTGCAGGAGTGCTGCTTCGTTCCCCGCAACAAGAACGCGGCGGAGGGCGACGGCTATCTCATCGGCGTCGCGGCGAACTATGCCGAGATGCGTTCGGAGCTGGTCATCGCGGATGCCACGCGGCTTGCGGAAGGCGACGTGGCGCGCGTGATCCTGCCGTTCCGATGCAGTTCGCAAGTGCATGGCATTTGGGTCGATAGCAGCGAGGTGGCGTTCACATGAACGTTTCCCGTCGCGGATTCCTGGTGGCGGTACCGGCGTTGGCATTGGGGATGCGAACGGGCCCTCGAGCGCCGGGCGGCTCCGATTCAGAGACTGGCGACGTGGCTTCTCTCAGCCGCCCGGCGATTGAGGGCCCCTTCGAAGCGCAAAAAAACGCACCAGTCGTATCGTTCCACCTCGACCAACCCTATCTCGACCTGACCGGTCTCGAAAAACCATATATCCCGCCAGCAGGCATGCGCGCAGGCGCGCCACTCGCCGAGCTGAGCGACGAAGTGCTCAGCCGTTTCTACGGCTTCATCTGAGGGGGCCTCGCGTGAAGAAGTCCATTGCGGCTGTCGGCATCCTGATGGCGACAGCGATCACCAGCGTTCCATCGTTCGCCGCCTCCTGCGACAAGAAGTGCATGGAGGGTATCGGTGATCAATACCGGGCCGCCTATCTCAAGCACAACCCGAAGCTCGCGCCGTTCGCGAGCAAGGTTCGCTATAAATACAGGCTCACTGATGGTACGAAGACGCGCTCCGTGTTCCGCGAGCCGCACACGTGGGCGTTCCTCGAAAGCTTCAAGGTGAAGAACGACACGATCGTGGCTGTCGAAGCGACGTTCGTGGCCGCGCCGTATTACATGCGCGCGCCGTGGACCAAGAAACCGGACATGCGTTGAGGAATGACGAGATGAACACAGAAACAAAGTCGGCGCCGGCTGCGAGACTCGCAACGACGCGGCGCGCTCGATTGCCGCTCGTTGCCGCCCTCGGCATTGCCGCTACGGCGTTCTGCGCCATTGGCCACGCGCAGACGAAGCCCGTTACCACCTGCGATGCCGCCGGCATCGGTGCGGCGAAGCTCACCGCCGACAAAACGCCGAAGATTCTCGAAGCGGCGCCCGCGATGGCTGGCAAAGATGCGGACGCGGTGTCTTACTGTCTCGTAAAGGTGCTGGTGCCCGAGGCGATCAACATCTGGGTCGGCCTTCCGATGGAAGGAAAATGGAATGGCAAGCTGCAGTCGATCGGCGGCGGCGGATACGCCGGAACCGTGGTGCCGCCGGCCGCGGCCGTGCAGGGCGGATACGTCGGCATCACCACGGACACCGGGCACACCGGGAGCGACGGCACGTTCGGCATGAAATCGCCGGGCGTCGCGAACAAGGATCTGTGGGTCGACTTCGCGTATCGCTCGGAACACTTGATGTCCGTCGTGGGCAAGCAGCTCGCGCAGGCGTTTTACGGCAAGGCGCCGCGGCTTTCGTACTGGAACGGCTGCTCCACTGGCGGTCGTCAGGGTCTGATGATGGCCCAGCGATTCCCGGAGGACTACAACGGCATTCTCGCGGGCGCGCCGGCGATTCACTGGGATCGTTTCCAGGCCGCGCAGATCTGGCCGCAGGTCGCGATGCTTCAGGAGAACGGCGGCGCCGTCGACGCGAAGAAGATCACGCTCGCAAGCAACGCCGCGATCGAAGCGTGCGATGGGCTGGATGGCGTGAAAGACGGCGTGCTGGAAGAGCCACGCGCCTGCAAGTTCGACGCCAAGACGCTCGTGTGCGCGGCGGGGGCTTCAGGAGACAGCTGCCTCACGGCAGGTGAAGCCGCGGCGATCAATAAAATCTGGGAAGGGCCGAAGGGTCACTGGTACGGGCTGACCCGCAGCACTCCCGTGCAGCAGATGCTCGCCGGTGCACAGCCGTTCATGATCTCGATCAACCAGCCGCGCTACTGGGTGTATCTCGACCCGACGTGGGACTGGAAAACGCTCACGTACCAGAGCTACGGCAAGTTCTTCGACGACAGCGTGCGCGTGGTCGGGCCGGTGATGGGCACGGACGATCCGGACCTCGATGCGTTCCGCAAGCACGGCGGCAAGCTCATTCTGTGGCACGGGTGGAGCGACCCGGGAATCATGCCCGAGGGCACGGTCGACTATTACGAGAAGGTTGCGAAGCGTGACGGCGGTGATTTCAAGAAGACGCGTGAGTTCGCGCGGCTCTTCATGGCACCCGGTGTCGGCCATTGCGCGGGCGGCGCAGGCCCGCAGCCGCAGGGTATGTTCGACTCGCTGGTGAGCTGGGTGGAGAAGGGCAAGGCGCCCGAGACGATTCTCGCGAGCAAGCCGCTGCCGGATGGCAAAACGCGTACGCGCCCGCTGTGCCAGTACCCCGCGGTCGCGAGCTACAAGGGCGAAGGCAGCACCGATGATGCGGGCAACTTCCGGTGCGTGACCACGAAGGCCGTGTACCGCAACTGAGCGTCCCGCGCGGCATCCCGCCGGGGTATTATCGATATATCCCGCCGGGTACCACGGCCGGTCTCATCATCCGGAGCACCTCATGAAACGGTTTTTAGCTGCCTTCGCTGTTTCCGCGAGTCTGTCGCTGCTGAGCGCGATTCCCGCGCAGGCGCAGGAGGCCCCGAAGCTCGCCGCGCAGGCGGATGGCGCGACGATGTCCGGCGGATGTGATTCCTTCACCTGGGACGTCTCGCACGAGCTCGACGTGCTCGGCAAACCTGCGAAGTCCGTGACCGGCGGTACGGATGGCAGGAAGCCCGTGCCTCTGGATCTCGACCAGCACTACGCGGTGAAGCTCGTGCCTCAGGGCACGGTGCATTTCGCGGCGAAGCCGGGCAAGCCCATGCTGGATGATGGCGCGCAGGCCGGCGTGTTCTCGTTCCATACACCGAAGGCCGGGCGCTATCGCGTCTCCATCACGACCGGCCACTGGCTCGATGTCGTCGATGGCGCGCTCATCGTCGTGTCGAGCGACTTCCAGGGTCAGCGCGGCTGCGAGAAAGTGCACAAGATCGTGCAGTTCGAGCTGTCCGGGAACAAGGATTTCGTGTTGCAGTTGAGCGGCGGTACGCAGGGGAAGCTGGATATCGCCATCACGCAGGTGAAGACGAGCTAAGAATTTTCCCGCGCGGTCGCTCTGAGGTCTGCTGTCGTGTCCGTGTTGATCGCGCTCGTGGCCAGCGCCGCGTTTGGGGTGATGGCGCAGGATGACGCGCATCCACCGCGGCCCTGGCGCGTGCTCACGGCGTCCGAGCAAACCGCTTTCGATCTCGGCCACGCGGTGTTCAACACGCAATGGACTCCGGCGGGTGAGCCTGCCGGGCGTCGTGATGGACTCGGGCCACTCTTCAACGCGCCTTCCTGCGATGCCTGCCACAACAGTCGTCGCCGCGGGCGCGGCCCGGCGGCCGCAGGGCCTGCGCCGGTCGATCTCGTGATTCAGGTTGGCATGCGGCAGCCGGATGGCGGCGTGTCGCGCGGCACGGAGCGATTCGGCTACATCCTGAACACTTCCGCGCTCGATGGGATGGAGCCTGAAGCGTCCGTCTCGATTCGCTACAAGGAAGTCACGCGCGCGTATGCCGATGGCACACGTATCAGCCTTCGTTCACCGACGTATGTAGTCACGCTGCCGGGCGGTGGCGCGTTGCCTGCGGGGCTCGTGATGAAGCCGCGTATGCCGCAGTCCGCGCAGGGCGTGGGGCTTCTCGAGCGGGTGTCTTCGCTGGAGATCCTGAAGCTCGCGAGCGCCGAGGGTGGCGTGCCGCTCAACGTGCGCGGGCGCGCGTCGATGATCGGCATGGGTGACGTGAGTGAGCTCGGCCGCTTTGGCTGGCAGGCGACGGAGCCGACCGTTGCTTCGCAAGTTGCCGCTGCGTTCTCACGCGAGATGGGGCTCACGACGCCGGCGATAGATCACATCGATTGCGGCCAGGCCGTGGCCGTCTGCGCATCGAAGCCCAATGGCGGCACGCCCGAAGTCGATCTCGATCTGTATCGCGCCGTCGTGCTGTTCGAGCAGATGCATGCGGTGCCGTCGACGGTGACGCCGGAGCCGACACTCGCTGCCGCCGCGTCGAAGCGATTCGCGGACATTGGCTGTGGCGCGTGTCATCGTTCCACGCTGCACGCGACCTCTGACATAGGCGACAACCTGGCGCACGAGATTCACCCTTACACGGACCTGCTGCTTCACTACATGGGTGAAGACCTTTCGGATCGCGACGCTGCCGGCGAAGTGGTGCTGAGTGAGTTTCGTACGGCGCCGCTGTGGGGGATCAACGCGTCGGTGGCGTCGGTGAGGGCGCTTCGCCTCATGCATGACGGCCGCGCGCGCAGTATCGAAGAGGCGATCGCGTGGCATGGCGGCGCCGGGGCGACTTCGCGCGCGGCGTTTGAGAAGTTGTCGAAGGAAGATCGAGACACGTTGCTCGCGTGGATTGCGACGCTCTAGCAGCCCGTCGGGCTTGGCCAGTCCGACAGGCTGCTGGCCGAGGCGAGCCGACTTTCGTAGCGTGCGGGAACTCAATCCCAGCCACGGGAGTTCGCATTGAACGCGGCATGCGCTGGTGGCTCACTTCACCGTCGGCGGTTTTCCCTCCAGCCGCAGATCCGGAACCCCGAACCGCCCTTCGAGCTGATGCAGCTTCCGCAGGTCCACCGACCCCACGATGTTCACGATCGTGAATTGCCGCGGCTCGCTCGCCAGGATCGCCAGCCCGTTCACCTTGTCGCCGTCGAGCGAGAGGTAGACATCCACATGGGTTTGCTCCTTGCGGCTGCGAACCTCCACCAGCTTCTGCCAGCCGGGGACGGAGAGCTGCTTTCGGACCACCTCGATATCCGCCTTCGGATAAGCGAAATCGCCGTCGAACGCAAAGCTCTTGACGTAGATGCCGGTCAGCCCCGCCACCAACTGCTTCACGGCGACTTCATCGGGGCTCTTGTCATCGAGGAATCGCGCCGCGAGCCCCAGCAACGCGGTGTTCAGATTGACGTCGACGACTTCGCTCGCCTTGTCCTCCAGCGCGCTGAAATCAGGCAGCAGGAGCCTGCCGTCGGCAGCCAATGCGCGCTCACACGGCAACGAGGCCAGTAACAGCAGCGCGACGATTGCTTTCAGAGTGAATGTCTTCATGCGTTTTACGCGCCTGTATCGTCGGGTGCGGGAGGGCGCGTTTCCCCGTTCACGCCCCGATAGGCGAGATCCAGTTTCTCGCCGGTGATGTGCAGCGCCTCGATCAGTTGCCTGCGCGCCTCCAATCCCTGTCGTTGCTGCTCACGTTCGGCGTGCCAGGCATAGATCAGAATCGTGCCCAGCAAAGCCGAGGCGGCAAGTGCTACGGGCAACGCCGGAAACCAGCGCGGGCGGCGTTGTAGTGGTGCCGGCGTTGAATCGATACGCCGCATGACGCGCTCTGCGAACCCCTCGTCGGGGTCGACAGGTCGCAATGCTTTGCGCAGTTCGTCGTCGAGAGGTGTGTTCATAGGGAGTCGCGGCTCAAAGGTGTGACGGAGCTGTCCGCGAGACCTTCGCGCAGCGTCGCGATGGAACGGCGAAGGTGGCTCTTGACCGTGTTGAGGGACATCTCGAGGGTCTCGGCGATCTCGGTCGGATCCAGGTCTTCCTGATAGCGCAGAACGACGACGGCGCGCGGGTCCGCCGGTAGCAGCGCGAGCAGCTCGCGCAGGCGTCGCTGGAGCAGGGGATCGCTTTCGAGCGGCTCATCCGCGATGCCGGGGTCGTCGTCCAACGGCAAGGTCGCACGCTTCCGATCTCGTCGCAGCCGATCGATCGCGAGGTTCGTCGTCACTTTGCGCAGCCAGAACAGCAAGTGCGTGTCGGACTGGATCCCCGCGAGACTGCGATGCAGTTGCATGAACACCTCCTGAGCCAGGTCTTCCGCCTCGTGCCGGTGCGAGAGCATGCGCAGCGCCAGGCTATAAACGACGCGTTGGTGGCTGCGAACCAGCGTGGCAAAGGCGACCCGATCGCCGGAACGTGCCCGGTCCAGCGAATCGGCTGCTCCGCGGGGTTCATCGCCCTTCACAGCGGAGGAGATCAGAGGCGCCGTGCCACGCCCTGCGCGCTCGATTCGTCGCGTTCGCGCGCGGCGAACCGGTCGCGTAGCTGTTCGAGTTTCTCGAAGTCGAAGGAGCCGACGATATTGACGATCGTGAGCGCGTGCGGCTCGCTCGCGACGACGGTGAGTCCGGTGACTTTGTCATTCTCGGTGGCGAGATACACGTCCACCGCTCAGATGGTCGAAGGCGGAAAGGTCCAGCGGGGCGGTCCGGGCACTGGCACATGCCGAAAGGCTCAGGAAGGCGAGGGCGACGACCAGAAGGCGGGGCATGACGATCTCCATCCAGGTTGGGGCGCGAAAGGTCCGACTCTCTGTCCTGAATACGTTGCGGGAGGGTCCGGAGGGTGCAGCCGGCCCATGAATCAGGGGGCGGGCGGGGGTCGCCGCGCCCGCGCCTTCCGCTCCAGCCACGTCGTCAACAACCGCTGGTTGCGGATGTTCGCCTTGAATGCGAAGTCGAACAGGTCCCCGGCGATCGGGATCGTGCCGATACCGGCGTCGAGCAGCAGGTTCAGCGCCATCCGCATGTGAATCGAGGCCGGCGCGCCAAGCTGGTAGGCCACCACCAGCCCGTACCCGCCGACGAGCGCCGTTGCGATATCACCCGCGCCGGGAACCAGCCCGAGCAGACCGTCCAGCCCGAAGCGCCAACGTGTCAGGGGTACCCGAAACTGCGCGTCCAGCAGCTTTGCGATGACCGAGTAGCGCCTCAGGTGTCGCACATGCGCGGGGTTTTCGACGAGGCGCTCGAAGTCCTCCACGATCAGGTGTCCCTTACCGGTGTGAGTCTGGATTCATCCCAACGCCACCACGCCCCGCCGGGCGCGAGCCGAATACCGCCGACCCATCGCTCCGGCGGACCAAATGAGTGCCAGTCACGCGCGCCCGCGACCACCGCCCGGCCCGCGTCGGTGATCGTGAACCGGTTGGCGAACTCGCGCTCATCCGGCGCCCCTCGTGAGCGCACGAACGGCGGCTCGGAGACGCTTTCCATCGCGTTCACCACCTCCGCAAGCCCGGTGTCGCCCATGAACGGCAGCGGTTCCCGTCCCAGCGATAGCAACCAGAAGATCTCGTTGAGAGCGCGGCTCTGTACTTCAGAAATAGCCTCCAGTACCAGATGTTCCGTGAGGCTCAGCCCGTTCTCCACCGCGGGCAGCTCGCGAAGATGCCGATGCGCGGCGCGCGGGAAGTCCGGCAGCGGCGCGTTCTTCCCTCGTGCGATGGCCGCGAGCGAGCGCGGATCGTCGAGGCGGAGCGCGTCCCAATTCCGCGGCGAGATCCTCAAGGGTGAGACCTCGCTCCGGCTCCTTTCGCGCGTGAAAATCGAATACAAACTCCGCGCGCTTCACGTAGTAGTCCGGCGTGTTGACGAGCGGCCCCCGACAGTACGGGTTTACGTGCGGCATGAAGTCGCCGACGAAACCCGCTTCCTTCAGGATGTTCCGCAAGTCGTGCCCGCACCGAAGGTGCAGCGTCTTCATGTCGGCGTCCGGTGCGGGCAGGTTGCGGTCGATCGCTTCGCGCTGCCGTTCCATCCGCTGGATGTGTTCCTTCAACTGGCTCCAGCTTGGCAGCCGCAGTTCACGCGCGATGGTGAATTGCGCGTCGGCGAGCTTGATCGGCGTGGACGATGGTTGCCCGCGCTGGGCGGCGATGCGCGCCAGCGCCTGAGGCTCGCCGGCCTTCACGGCGCGGAGCAGATCCTTGGCCCGGTTCTTCTGCTGTTCGAGGTTGAGGCGGAAGTTCTGGGGCGGCTGCGATGGGCGCCCAGCACGGTTTTCAGGCATGAGAATCCCCTTTCAGATGCCAGCGTCCGCCGCGGGCAGAAAAGGGACGTGAAGGGAAAAGTCCCGCATCGAGTGTCGTGGGCGCAGCCCTTTCCGCGGACGTGGATGCTCCGACCGAGCGGGCGGCATTCTGTAAGGGTCGCGCGGGTGAGGTCAACGGTCGCCGCAAGGCGGACGAGCGGGACGATCCGTCCCACCCCCTGTGTTGCGCAAGGCTCCCTATCTCGCGGATGATCGCCGGCCACGGGCTGGCGCGGTCTTACAAACACAACGCACAGGGCACAGCCCGGCATAACGAGGGGCCTCACAATGCAGACGTCGAACGGCTGGGATACTCGCTACGAATTCAAGGCGGTGCTCGTGATGAGCCTGGCCTTCGGTCTCGTGGGGCTAGATCGGTTCATCCTGTTGCCTTTGCTGCCTTCGATCAGCAAGGACCTGGGGCTGAACTTCACCCAGGGCAACAGCCTCGTCAGCGCGCTTGCGGTCGCGTGGGGTGTTTCGGCGCTCTTTGCGGGCAACCTGTCCGACCGGCTGGGCCGGCGCTCGGTGCTGGTGCCTTCCGTCGTGCTGTTTTCGCTGCTCTCGGTGTTCAGCGGCATGGCCGGCGCGCTCACCTCGTTGCTGCTGATGCGCGCGCTGATGGGTGTGTTCGAAGGGCCCGTCGCCTCGACCGGCGTCGCGGTCACGGTGGAAGCGTCGCATCCCAAGCGGCGTGGCATGAACAACGGCTTTTTCCAGTGCTCGATCTCGTTCTTCGGGCTGGCCGTGGCGCCGATTCTCGCGACTCAGCTTCTCGAGCATACGAGCTGGCGCAACGTGTTTTACATCGTCGGCATCCCGGGGCTGATCATCGCGGTGTTCCTGTGGCTGATCGTGCGCGAGCCGACGGCCGCGCCGATGGCGAACAGCGTTGCGGCCCAGGCGCCGCGCGCGCCGTTCTGGTCGATGTTCAAACATCGGAACATCCCGCTGGCCATCATGTCGCTGTTGTGTGCGATGTGCGGCATCTTTGTGATCTCGGCGATGATGTCGAACTACCTCACGGGTTACCTGAAGCTGCCCAATACGGAGATGGGGTTTGTTTCTTCGGCGATCGGGTTCGGTGGTGTGATCGGGCAGCTTGGCGTGCTTACGGTGTCGGATTACATCGGGCGCCGGCTGTCGACGCTGATCTGCTTCGTGGTGGCGGCGATTGCGCTGTACCTGTTCATGCAGTTGGGGGCGGACCAGTCGACGCTGTTGTTTGTGACGTTGTTCTTCGCGTCGCTGTTTAACTTTGGGGCGTTGGCGATTTTGGCCGGGCCTATTCCCGCTGAGGCGGCGCCGGCTGGGTTGGTGGCGTCGGCTGCTGGCGTCGTCATTGGGGCTGGTGAGATTTTCGGTGGCGGTGTGGCGCCTGTCATTGCTGGGTGGCTTGCGGATACTTACAGTTTGAAGCACGCGCTGTATCTGGCGCTTGGTGGGCAGATTGTGGGGATCGTGTTTGCCGTGTTTTTGCATGAGACGGCGCCGCGGAAGGCGGGGACCGCGGCTCATGGGGAAGTGTCCGAGCTGGACCGCGTTGCCAGCTGAGCTGATGGCTTACCCGGTTTACGAAGAGCTCGCCCTTTCTCAGCCGCCCGGCGATTGAGGGCTTCTTCTCCCGGGCTTTGGTTCGGGCGGGGTTGTTCCCAAATACTCGTCCAGCGCTTCGCGGATGAGAGGTGCGATTCGCCTGCGGTAGATAGGCTCGCGAAAATCGCGCGTCAGCTCGATCTGCACGCCCCGGCCGCGCGAGCCGCGGTTGCAGATGTTGAGCGGGTTGAGGCCCATGTACGGGTGGTTGTCTGAGGTTGTGGAAAAGCCCGCGTCGTTCAGCTTGGCGGCCAGCAGCGTCTTCAAAACCGTGTCCAGCCCGCCGACGTATATGCGTGATTCGCCTCTGCAGCCGTGCACAGCAAGCGTCACGGGGTGGCGGGAGACGAGCGCGACGCACAGCGGGTGATCGAACCGGTGGCTCGTGATGTGCAAACCACGGTTCTGCCAGGGCGGCTTCAATCCTTCGAACAGGAACAGGCTGTGGCGGCCGCGCGCGATGCGCGCCGCGAGTTGCGACGTGCCCACCTCGATGCCGCCGCCGTGAGGCGCGAGGATCACGACCGGCGCGTCGGGCCGTTCGACCATCCGCACGCGATAGTCCGTGCCGTGCGTCTCGCGAACTTCCAGCTCGGCAAAAGAGGTGTAGGTGTCGGTTGCCGCGCTAATTGGCGGGCGATGGGGCGCCTCGCTCACGGGAACACCTTTCGCAGGAAGTGATCCGACGCGAAGCGTCCGATGCCGAGAATCAGCGCGCCGATCGCCGCGCAGCCTTTGGCCACGACAATCGGCGTGCGCTCCGCGAAGAACGGCATCGAGCCCATGGCGATGCCCGCGATCGCGAAGGCCGTGCCGATCAGGTAGAGCCTGTGTCGGCGCCTGCGCTCCGCGCGCAGGGCGTCGTCCATCAGCGCAGCACCTCTTCGAGGAAGCCCATGAGCGAGTGCCAGGAGCGGCGCTGCGCCTTTTCGTTGTAGACCATGCCGCCCGCCGGGTGGTTGGCGTTGGGGTTGGTGAAGGCATGCATCGTGCCGCCGTAAGCATGCAGCTGCCAATCCGCGCCGGCCTGCGTGAACTCTTTCGCGAGAGCGAGCACGTCCTCGGGCGGAGCCATCGGGTCGTCATAGCCGTGCAGGGCGAGGATCTTCGCGTTGATGTGTGGCACCGGCGGCAAGCCGTTCGGCTTCAGGATGCCGTGAAAGCTCACGACACCGCGCAGGTCCGCGCCGCTGCGCGCGAGGTCGAGCACGCACAGGCCGCCGAAGCAGAAGCCCATCGCGGCCACGCGACGCGCATCGACCTGGGGAAGCGTTCTCACGTGCGCAAGGGCCGCGTTGATTCGCTTCGCGAGCAGTGAGCGATCCTGGATGAGCGGCATCATCAGCGCCTGGTTCTCTTCGGTCGTCGTGCCGCGCTTGCCCTTGCCGTACATGTCGAGCGCGAAGGCCGCGAAGCCGTGGTAGGCGAGGCGATGCGCCTTTTTCTCCGTGAACTCGCCGCGACCGCTCCAGTCGTGGCTGATCAGGACCACCGGCTGCGGGCCGGGGAACGCGTCGTCGTAGCAGAAGAGGCCTTCGTGCAACGTATCGCCGCAGCGGTATTCGGAGAGCTGTTCGCGAAGGGCCATGTCTTAAGATCCTCAATCCAGCGGCGGCAGAATATGAATCCCGTCGGCCCCGAGCGGCAAGTCTTTCGTCCAGCGAACGGCGCAGATCGGTAGCGGACTGTAAAGATGCGGAAAGAGAGCGCCGCCTCTCGACGGCTCCCACTCGAGGGCCTCTCCGAGCAGCGTCGGATCTACCGCAAGAAGAACGATATTCGGCTGCCCCGCGCGATGTTTGCGCGCGCTCTCGGGCAACTGCTCGGCCGTGGAGAAGTGGATGAATCCATCCCGCTGGTCCTGCGAGGAGCCAGCGTAGGCGCCTCGCGACCGGGCGTCTTCCCATTCGTCCTTGCGACACAGGTGGAAGATGAGCTCGGCCATCGAGAGCGCCCTGGGGCAAGCGCGCGAGCTGCGCGCCGCGCCTTACTTCGGCTTGGTGAACTTGAGGACGAACTGATCCGTGTGCCAGCGAATGACTTCGTCGTGCACGTTGGCGGTGTGCGGATCCTTCTCGTTCTTGAGGAAGTCGCCTTGGCCGGCGAGCTTGAAGCCGGCCGCCGTCACTTCCGTCTTTACGATCTCGGGGTCGATGCGATGCAGCTTCGCCGTGTCATTCGTGCCCGAGCCCGGCGCCGCGGCGTGATCGATCACGATGTACGTTCCACCCGGCTTCAGCGCGGCGAACGCCGCCTTGTTGAATGCGTCCTGCGCGTTGGCGTTGTGGATGTCGTGATAGTTGAGCGAGGTCCAGACCACGTCCAGCGGTTCCGGGAACTTGATGTCCGCCGGCGGTCCGCTCAGGACCTTCACGTTCTTGTAGGCCGCATCGGCCGCGAGCGTCTCGAGCGGCGAGGGGCCCGACGCACCTGGGCGCGGCGGGAAACCCGTGGCATACACCGCGCCGCTGTCGCCGACGGTCTTGCTGAGAATGCGCGTGAAGTAACCGCCACCCGCCAGCAGGTCGGCCACCTTGTCGCCCTTCTTGATGCCGGCGAAGGCCACGGACTCCGCGGGCTTGCGGCCGCCGTCCTTGTCCTTGTCGGCCTGCGGACGACCGGAATCGGCTACGGCTGCGCTGACGGCGGCCGGGACCTTCGGGTCCGCGGCATGGCCAGCGGTGGACATGAGCAATACAACTGCAATCGCGCTACTGACGGAGCACAGGTGACGAGCCATTGGAGTCCCCCTTGATGAGTGTGCGGACTCTAGCAGACCGGCTGGGGCGCGGGTTTGTAGCGGCTAGTGGTAACCGACGATCGCGGCTGTTCAACACTATTTCTCCCGAGCCTTGCGTCGCGCCTTCTTCTTCGGGGCCGCCGCAACCGCTACCGATCGCCGTGCCCAGATCACCAGTTCTTCCGCGTCGTCGAGCACATCGGCGGGCACCGTGTAGTAACTCATGCTCACTTCCGGCTTGTCCGCGTAGGGGCGGAACGGCCGCATGCCGCGTGACTCGTAATCGGGACGGGTGCTGTCGCCTACCTTGAAATACAGCGTGTCGTCGCCGATGACAGCGAAGAACACCCCGTCGCAGTACAGGCCCACTGCACCGAACATGCGCCGCGTCGTGACCCGACCTGCGCGTTCCAGCTGTTCGAGAACGTACTGAAGAAAACCCGCAGCCACTGACATGGCGCGGATGTTAGTCGCAGGGAGATTGCGGGCACCGTGCGTTGTTGCGCTTCACGCAACGCTCCTGCACGGGAACGGTGCGAAATTGCGACGGCGTGCGCCATCGCTGATCGCGATCGGTGCCGCGCAGAGCGCGGCGGGATCGGGGAATTTAGCTAAGTTGTTGTTCTAATGGAGATCGCGGTCCGGCACCTGCCCTGGCACACCAGTTGCACTCCTGAGATCAACGGACGTCGCCTCTACGTCCGGGTGGATGGACGGAATTTTCCGCTCATCCAACAACGCCGCCGGTTGCAACTCGTGACCCCCTCGCGAATTTTGTGGCCGGCGGCGTCTTTTTTCCCTAGACGCTCATCCTCGCTCTGAACTGCCGCGCCTGGCGCCGTGAGATTTCGATCTCCGGACCGTCGCGCAGTTGCACGTGCAAGCGGCCGCCCAGGCCCATCTCCACCGATTCGATGTAGTCCAGGTTCACGATCTGGCGCCGGTTGGCTCGGAAGAAGCGTCGCGGGTCGAGCTTTTCTTCCAGCGCGACGAGCGAGCGCCCGAGCATCGGGCTCTCCTTGCCCCACTGCAGTCGCACGTAGTTCCCATCGGCGGTGAAGACGCTCACTTCGCGCAGGGGCACGAACCAGCAGCGCAGCCCATCGCGCACGAAAATCTGTTCGAGCGGCCCTTCCTGTTTCGAGGCGGGCTCGCTGGTGGGCGGCAGGATGGAAGACATCGAGGCGAGCGCGGCGGCCTGCACCTTCGACAGCGCGGCGGAGAGCCGGTCCGGCTCGATCGGCTTCAACAGGTAATCGACGGCGCTGACTTCGAAAGCCTTCACGGCGTAATGGTCGTAGGCGGTCGTGAAGATCACGCGTGGCAGGCGCTCGAGCCGCGCGAGCAGGTCAAACCCGGTGCCGCCCGGCATCTGCACGTCCAGGAACACGAGCGCCGGTGCGAGCTTGTCGACCTGCGTGAGCGCTTCGTCCACGTCAGCGGCTTCGCCGACCACCTGCACCCAGGGGAAGGCCGTGAGCAATCGCCGCAGCTCGCGGCGGGCCAGGGGTTCGTCGTCGACGATGAGCGCTTTCATGTGGGCAGACGCACCTTCGCTACGGCTCGCGCGGGATCCAGCAGATCCAGCTCCAGTTTCGCGGCGGGGCCGAACAACAACCGCAGTCGCTCGGAAGCGTTGCGCAGTCCGAGACCCTCGTTCGGTTCCTTTTCGTCATCCACCGGTCGCGGATTGCCGATCTCCAGCAGCAGGTGCTTGTCGACGACGCGCGCGGCAATCCGCAGCGTGCCGCCATGCTTGAGAGGCGCGATGCCGTGCTTGATCGCGTTTTCCACCAGTGTCTGCATGAGCAGCGCGGGGATGCGCACGCTCTCGACGCCGTGCGCGATCTCGCGGACCACGTCGAGCCGGTCCGCGAGGCGCAGCGATTCCAGCGCGAGATAGTCGTTCACCATTTCCATCTCGCGCCCGAAGGTGACGAGCTCGGCATCGCCCGCGGCGAGCGTGTAGCGCAACGTGCGTGCGAGTCGGGTGACGGCTTCCTGTGCTTTCGCAGGCTCATCGGCGATGAGTGCACGCACGCCATTCAGCGCGTTGAACAGGAAGTGGGGATTGAGCTGGAACTTCAGCAGCCGCAGCTCCGCGGCCTGCAATGCTTCGTTGAGCTGCGCCTGCCGCAGCTCGGCGCGATGCCGCCATCGCTGCGACATGAGTCCGAAGTACAGCGCGACCCAGATGATCACGACCGACGACAGCGCGATCGACTGGTTGAGGATCTGAAACCCAACCGGCAGCTTGTGGAAGATATTGGCGTAGATCCGCGTCACCGGACTGCTGTACACCGTGAGCGTGAGCAGGATGGACGCCCAGCAGAGAATCGCGGAGATGATGGCGACGCTCGCCACCGCCCGCCCCAGCAGCGCACCGGTCGAAAGCGCAAACCAGTCGTGCGTTTTCGAGGCCGCACGCAACATGTGCGTGAGCCACATGGCGATGATCCCGATGCCACCCCACACCGTCAGCGCCTGGCGCCACGACACTTCGCCGATCAACACGTCGCCCGATGCCTGCGACCAGAACCAGAAGCCCCAGCCGCCCACCTGTAGCGCCGCGTAGAGCACATGGGTCCGAAGGCTCGCGCTGGCGGGCGCGCGCTCTGGCTGAACGACTCCGGGCATTTCTACGAGTCCGTGCATTCGGCGGCATGCTTACACAGAAACCAGCGAAGGTAGAGCGCGGGCGGGCTGCGCAGGCTACTGGCCGGCCGCCGCGCGTCCGGGAATGAATGTCTGGCGGTCTGAAAGCCAGCTCGAACGGCTATCGCACGCGGTTCAGGTGCAAGGCAATGGGTGCCGCGACCGTGCCCAGCGCGGGTGAGAGCGGCATCAGCACGGCCACGAGCGTGGGCGGCGAGATGCGGCCTTCCGGCATGAACGGGTTGGCGCGCGGCGTACACTTCGCCGGATGTCCCCACCCGACGAAGACCTGCGTATCGCGATGGCTGCGCACAAGGCGGAGCGCTTCGATGAAGCGGAAGCCGCCTATCTCCGCGTGCTCGAGGCGCGGCCCGATCATGCGAAGGCGCTGTACTACCTGGGCCTGCTCCAGTTCCATCGCGGCGATACGGCTGCCGCTATCACGTTCGTACAGCGCTGCCTCAACTCTGCGCGCACCAGCGGGCCGGCGTGGAACACGCTGGGTGGCCTTTATATCGCCGCAGGCCGAAAGGTCGAGGCCCGGGACGCATATCGCCGCGCCACGGTAGTCGCGCCCGCGATGGGAGAGGCCTGGTACAACTACGGCATCTGCCTGCGGGACGAGGGCGATCTCGAAGGCGCCGTTTCCGCGCTTCGCTCGGGCTTCACGCGTGAGCCCGGCTATTCGCGCTCCTATGAAGCGCTCGCCATTCTTCTCTATCAGATGGGCCGGACGCAGGAGGCGGCAGACGTTTATCGAGACTGGGCCGCGTGCGAACCGCGCAACCCGAAGGCGCGGCATATGGCGGCGGCCACGTCCCAGCGTGACGTCCCGGCGCGCGCGGCGGATGACTATGTGCGCGAGCTGTTCGACGGCGCCGCGAAGTCCTTCGATGCGGATCTCGACAAGTTGAACTATCGCGCACCCGATCTCGTCGCGGCTGCGCTGGTTGAGGAGGCGGGCGCGCTGTCAGCGAAGAAGTTCCAGAGCGTTCTGGACGCCGGCTGTGGCACCGGGCTGTGCGGGCCGCTCGTTCGCGCACATTGTGTCCGGCTCGTCGGTGTCGACCTTTCACCGAAGATGGTCGAGCGCGCGAGCGCGCGCGGGTGTTACGACCAAGTGTTTGCCGCCGAGCTGTCCTCCTTCATGCGGTCTCGCGCGGGAGGGTTTGACGCGATCGTCAGCGCCGATACGCTCGTCTACTTCGGCGCGTTGGAGGAGCCGCTGAGGGCCGCACGCGAGGCGCTGAGCGCTGGTGGCGTGCTCATCTTCACTCTCGAATCGCTTCCAGCAACCGCGTCTGAGAGCTATCGCCTCGAAGCGCATGGTCGCTACTCGCACAGCGAGCCCTACATTCGTAGTGCGCTGGCTGCAGCCGGATTTTCCCTGCTTGCGTTTTCCGCAGCGACGCTTCGGGAAGAGCGGGACGCGCCGGTGAGTGGCGCGGTCATCGCCGCGCGCAGGGTGTAGCCCCACCCTGCGCGCGCCGTTCGACGTCAGTCCGACATCGTCTTGCCGGTTTCCAGCAGCGACTTGAGGTCGCTGAGAATCCAGTTCCATCCGCCGCCGCCCATTTCGCTGAACGGTGTCGAGGTTGCCGCGGCCATGAGAGGCGCGCCGGCCAGTTCGTGGGTAAGCGTCAGGCGGCAGAAGCCGGCGCTGGTTGGCTCGATTTCCCACGTGAGGCGGGTGAACCCTTCTTGCTTCTGCGCCTCCGTGAACAGGAAGCGGAACGTCTGCACGAGTTTGCGCGGCGGAACGCATTCGATGATCTCACCGTCGATCACCGTCTGCGGCAGTCCCATTGCCAGCATCTGGGCATTCGATTGCGCCTTGTAGGCGCCGCCTGCGCGGAGCTCATAAGTCTGGGGAGCGCGATAGCCGAACTTCCCGTTCCACTCGGGCGAAGTGATGGCTTCCCAGATCGCCTGCGGCGACGCCTTGATATAGATCTCGTGAACGCGCGTCGTCGGGGCGACGGGCGCTACGCCCGTTTTCGTGTTGGCTGGCATTTCTTGCTCTCCAGTTCGTCTTTCAGCTCGAGGAGCGCCGACACGTGGCGCTCGGTGTATTTGTCGATCCATCGATCGTGTATCTGCCGGATCGGCACGGCATTGAGGTAGTGCAGTTTTTCGCGCCCCGAGCGACGTGTCACGACGAGACCCGCGCGCTCCAGCACGCGCAGATGCTTCATCACGCCGAAGCGCGTCATCTCCAGTTCCTGCTCGATCTGCGTGAGCGTCTGGCCGTCGCGCGCAAAGAGCATGTCCAGCAGCAGGCGTCGCGTGCTGTCGCCGAGCGCCTTGAACACCAGATCGTCGTTCTGCATGGGGCCGTACCATATGTGACCTTATGGTCACATGTCAATCCGCGCACAGCGGCGGTAACAAATCAGTCGAATCGAAATACCGCATTTCCATATCTGCATTCGTAACTGGCTTTTCTCATGCAGCAGCGAGTCATCGATACTGCTGCGCATTCAACACCGGGAGGACGACGACATCATGCCGCGACTAGTGCAGGCAGCCGTGAGCGCAATTCTTAGCGCCGCCGCCATGACAACTCTGCACGCACAGGAGGCGGCCGGGACTGCCGACAGAGAAGCTCAACTGGAGACCGTGACGATTCTTGGAACGGCGCGCTCCGACAAGACCGAGCTCACGAGCACGGCGCCCGTCGATGTGATCACGCCGGAGCAGCTTCAGCAGACGGGCGCGGTCACGATCAACCAGGCGTTGTCGAAGCTGCATCCGTCCTTCAACTTTCCCCAGGGCCAGAATGCCGTGAAGGGGCAGGGCGTTCGCTCGGCCTCGCTGCGTGGCGTAGGCCCCGCGTACACGCTGGTGCTGGTGAACGGCAAGCGACGAAACGTCTCTGCGCAGCTCACCGGTACCGATCCGTGGCCGGCGGCTCAGGTCGTGGATCTCAACGTCATTCCTTTCAGCGCGGTCGATCACATCGAAGTGCTTCGTGACGGCGCAGCCGCCCAGTACGGCTCGGATGCCATCGCAGGCGTCATCAACATCGTGCTGAAGAACAATGCGCACGGCGGTGACGTAGCCGGCCGCTTTGGTGGCTATGACGATGGTGGCGGCCGTACGTATCAGCTTGCCGGCACGAAAGGCCTGCGGATCGGCGACGGCGGATTCGTGAACTTCAACATCGACCGTCTCTACAACCGTAACGTCGATCGCAGCGAAGCCGACTGGCGCCAGCTGTTCCCGAACGGCGACCCGCGCAACGACACGTTCGACAAGAAGTACGGTCAATGGGGCCAGTCCCAGCGCGACAGCTGGGCGGGGCTCGTCAACTCGGAGCTGCCGATCACGGAGAATCTGCGGGCGTACGGGTGGGTGAACTACTCGGACAAATCCGCCCTCAACTACGTGAACCCCGAGCGTGTGGTGAAGGCCAACACGCAAAGCCCGACCGCGACAAACGGCGCGCGGGTTTCCGAGACTGCGGTGCTAGGTGTGTACCCCGATGGATATCAGCCCTACATGACCTATGTAGCGCGGGATGCGGCGGCGGCGGGCGGCCTCAAGTTCTCGACGCCCGGCATCGGCTCGTTCGACCTGGGTCTTTCGTATGGACGGAACGAAACCGCCCGCTACACCGACAACACGATCAACCCCAGCTACGGTCCCGACAGCCCGACGAGCTTTTATCTGGGATCGTGGAAGGGCGACACGACGAGCGTCACTCTCGACTACCTGCGCAACGTCGATTGGCTCGACGACTCGGTGCTCTCCGCTGGCGCGCTCTATCGCCGCGAACACTGGTCGACCGGCGATCTAGGTGATCCGCTCGGCTACTCGAGCGGCCCGCTCGGGGGCCGTACCCTCGCGTCGTTGTATGGGCCGGGTGGCATCTATAGCCAGTACGCCGCCCAGTTCCCCGGCGTGAACTTCGCGACGGATACGTCCGTCATTCCCGCAACGGGCTCATCCACCGCCGGCGTCCAACCCATCGACGTGGGCTCCATCTCGCGCGACGTGAAGGGTGCGTACCTGGGTCTCGATACGAAGCTCACTTCGAAGCTCGACCTCGGCGCGACGGGTCGCTATGAGCGTTACTCGGACTTCGGTGGCACGAGCAACTACCGACTCACCGCGCGATACGAGTTCATTCCCGCGTTCGCCATTCGAGGCACGGTCAGCAGCGGCTTTCACGCGCCCAGCGTGGCGGAGCTCGGCCTGCAGACCACCGCTTACACGAGCACTTTCACCAACAACGGCAGCAGCGTGCTGACGCCTGGCAGAACTCGTCAGTTCCGCTCGAGCGACTCGACGGCGGCGGCGTTCGGCGCGAAACCGCTGCAGCCCGAGAAGTCCGACACCTATTCGCTTGGCTTCGTAGTTCGGCCGGATGCGACGAGCTCGCTGACGGTGGACGCGTACCGCCTCTCGATTCGGGATGTCATCACCAACACAGACCCGCTGCAGGGCGCGGCGGTGACGGCCGCCTTCAATGCGGCTGGCTTGAACGGGTATACGCAGGCGTCGTACTACCTGAACGCGTGGGACGCGCGTACCAACGGCGTCGACATCGTGGGCCGCAAGCACTTCGATTTCGGCAACGCGCGGCTCGATCTTTCGCTGGCGACCAGCTTCCTCGATACCAAGGTCGGCAATGTAAACGGCCTGGTGAACGTCGGCGGCGCACCGCTCACGGCGATCGGTGATTCGCGCATTCGGGATGCGCAGACCGGCATTCCGAAGAACAAGATCGTTCTCAACAGCACGTACGCCTTCGGGCGGTGGGTGTGGGACGCAACGTTCACCCGCTACAGCAGCTATCGCTACAACGTGGGCAACATTCCCGGAGTCGCGACCGCGAACGGCAATATCGACCAGGAGTTTTCCCCGGAGAGCTACTTCGACTTCAGTGTCGCGTACGAACTGCTGAGCAACGTGAACGTCGATCTGCAGGTGCAGAATCTGTTCGACAAATACCCGGACAAATACGTGCTCGGCAACCGCTCGAGCGGGATCAACCCCTATTCATTCATCGCGCCGAATGGCGCATCGGGCCGCTTCGTGATGGGTGGCCTGCATTGGAGCTTCTGAACATGAGTGCGCTGACGAAGTCCTTGCCCGGAAAACTGGCCCTGTCCGCAACGCTGGCCCTGGGTGTGATGCTGCTTGCGCAGCCCACGCAGGTGCATGCTCACCATGCCTTCGCGGCCGAGTTCGATGCCGACAAGCCGCTCGACCTCAACGGCACGGTCACGAAAGTGAAGTGGGTGAATCCGCACAGCTGGCTCTATTTCGACGTGAAGGGCGCGGATGGCGCGGTGACGAACTGGGGCGTCGAGTTCGGCACGCCGAACGCGCTCGCGCGCAAGGGCCTCGCGAAGACGGACCTGCCCATCGGAACACCGGTGCACGTGAAGGGATATCGCTCCAAGAACGGCGGGGCGTTCGGGTATTCGGTGACCCTCACGCTGCCTGATGGCAGGAGCTTCCAGACCGGCGGCGCGCAGGACACTCCGGGCGCGCAGTAACGACATGCTGAAGCTCCACTCATCCGCGCGCGCGACGTTGGCGCGCAGGCCTTGGCTCCTGATCTGGGCCGCAAGCGTCTTCGTCGTGGCGCTGCTGGTCACGGCACACGCGGACGCGGCGAGTGCGATCCCTCGTCTCAAGAGCGGCCGGCCAGATTTTTCGGGCATCTGGCAAACGACCAGCGCCGCGGACTTCGATCTCGAGCCGCATTCGGCCCGCAAGGATGCGCCACCAGGCGCCGGTGTCGTCGAGGGCGACCAGATTCCGTATCTGCCGGCGGCGCTCGAGCAGAAGAAGCGAAATTTTGCCGCGCGCACGAGCACGGATCCGCGCCTCAAGTGCTGGACGCTCGGAACGCCTCGCGGCATCTACTATCCCGAACCGTTCCAGATCTTTCAGCGCGATCGCGACCTGACGCTGGTATTCCAGTTCGGGCACTCGGTGCGCACGATCAACACGAACGGAACGCTGCATCCGGAGGTCACGGACAACGAGTTCTGGCTGGGCGATTCGCGCGGCAAGTGGGAAGGCGACACCCTCGTGGTCGACGTGAAGGACTTCAACGACGAAACCTGGCTCGACCGCGCGGGGAATTTTCACAGCGAGGCGCTGCACGTCGTGGAACGCTGGAAGTTCCTGGATGCCAACACCATCGAGTATGCGGCAACGCTCGAAGACCCGAAGGTTTTCAGCCGCCCGTGGAACATCAGCGTGATTCTCCACCGGCATCGCGAAAAGAACTTCCAGCTCATCGAGGACTATTGCTACACGCTGGACTACGACCAGTACTACCCCGTGCCTGGCAAAGAAGGCACACGGTGAGGATGTCATGAGATTCGATGTGAACGAACGAAGCGTGGTTCGCTTCATCGGGTTGTCGCTGGTTCTTGCGATGGCGCCGGTTCTCGTCACGGCGCAGGGTGCCGGCACGCAGCTCGCTTCGGGGCCGGCTGTTGCTTCAGCCCCCGCCGCGCAGCCTGCGCCGCCAAAGCCTCCGCAGGGCGAAGCGATTCGCTGGGAAAAAACGGTGCCCGTGATCGAATCGGGCAAATGGGCCGGCAAGCGTCTGGCCGACGGCCAACCGGATGTCGAGGGCAACTGGGCCAACACCATCGCGAACCAGAATAACTGGATCGACCCGCAGGCCGGCGAGCCCGGCGGGCGGCCGCCGAAGTCCGCGCGCAACGAGCGCGCGCCGAGCCGGGTGAGCGATCCGGCGGACGGACAGGTGCCGTTTCAGCCGTGGGCCAGCACGATCCAGCAGGATTACTTCGCCAACTTCCGCAATCCGGTGAAGCCTGAGTACATCGAGCCGTTCGCACGCTGCGCGCCAGGTGGGGTGCCGAAGTCGTTTACCTGGCATGGCTACGAGATCCGCCAGTATCCGGGCTACGTGCTGTTCCTGTTCAACTCCGGCACCCGCATCGTCCATCTCGACGGCAAGCCGCACCTGCCCGAGAGCATCAAGCTGTGGAATGCGGACTCTCGCGGCCATTGGGAAGGCAACACGCTCGTCGTCGACGTGACGAACAACAACGCGAAGGCGCGACTCGGCCGCAGCGGCGAGTTCGCGAGCGACAAGGTTCACATCGTCGAGCGCTATATCTTCGACAACGATGGCAAGCGCTACAACTACGTCGCCACCATCACAGACCCCACGGTCTACACGCGCCCGTGGACGGCGACGATTCCCGCGAGGCGCTACGGGCTCGAGCAGGGCGATGAGGCTGATGGCTGGCACTACGAAGGCGAAATCGCCAATCGTCCCGGCAAGCCGCCGTTCGACGAGTACTACGAGCGCATCTGCGTCGAGAACAATGGCGGATTCGGCCAGGTCGCCACGAGCCAGGCCAAGTAGAAGACCGCTCCAATGGACATGAATACCCTGGTAGCGCTTGGCGAGCGCATCGAACAGTCGTCGGTCGGCGCGGCGATCGCGGAGTCGCGTTACGCCTTTCCGGTCATCGAAGGCGTGCACCTCATTGGCCTGTCGATTTCCGTTGGGCTGATCTTCATCACTGACTTGAGGCTGATGGGCCTGCTGTTCACGCATGTTCCGGTGCGCGACGTGATCCATCACCTGCGGCTGTACGTGCTGGCGGGCTTCGCGCTCGTGTTCCTGTCGGGTGGGCTGCTGTTCTGGTCCGAGGCCTCGGCGCTCATCGAGAGCCCGGCGTTTCCGTTCAAGATGCTGTTCATGGCGCTGGCCGGAGTCAACGCGCTGTACTTCGAGCTCGTGCTCGCGAAACAGGACGCCGTGCAGGAAAACCGTCCGCTCCTGCCGCGAAACGTGAAGCTCGCGGGCGCCGCGTCGCTGTTTCTGTGGACGCTGGTGATTATCTGCGGCCGGCTCATCCCTTACCTGCCGCATTGGACGTAGCGCATATGTCGACGGCACAAGTCCTCACGGCGATTCAGAACAGCGCGGTTGCGCATGCGGTCAGCAAGTCCAACCACATGGTCGGGGCGGGGCTGCAGATCGTCCACGTGCTCGGATTCATTCTGCTGCTGTCTTCAATCGTGCTGATCAGCCTGCGTTTGCTGGGGCTCGCGTTCGCGCAGCAGCCCATCTCGAAAGTGGGGCGGGACGCGACGCGGCTCATCTGGCTCGGCCTCATTCTCACCGTCGCGAGCGGCACGCTGATGTTCGTTTCGAGCCCGCGGATGTACTACTACAACCCGGCGTTCGAGCTGAAGATGTTGCTGCTGATCGCAGCCGTGCTCATTCAGGTTCTGCTGTTACGCCGTGTTTGCGCAAACGATTCGCCCTCGCCGGCCGTGGCGCGCACGACCGTCGCGCTGTCGCTCATCTCATGGTTTGGCGTCGGCCTCGCCGGGCGGATCATCGGGTTCATTTAGCCGCCATGTGATCCGGACAAGCCTCCGGATCTGCTTTCGACGAGCGGCGCGTCGTGATGCTCCCTTCCGCCGCCGGCCCAAAAGCGGGGCCTGCGGGCGGCCGCGACCTGTCCGGAAGTGAACACGTTTCGGCGCCCCGTGCGGACTGCGAAGGCTCGCGGGCATCCGGGGCGTCACGCCCTTACACTATGCCGCTTCGCGGTTCGGGGAGCGGGCGTGGCAAGCGCTTCGGGAAAAACGGCGGACGCGGTTCGGGCCACCCCGGCCATCCTGCAGCTGCGCCTGCTCGGTCGCTTGGCGGTGCTCCGGGACGGCGACGAGGTTGCGCTGCCGGCGTCCCGGAAGGTGCGCGCGCTGCTCGCGCATCTCGTCTGCGCACCCGCCGAGATTTCCCGAATCCGCCTGTGCGAGCTGCTGTGGGACGGTCCCGACGATCCGCGCGGCGAGCTGCGCTGGTGCTTGAGCAAGCTGCGGAGCGTGCTCGACGATCCCGGGCGCTCACGTGTCGTGACGAAGGGCGATACGGTGGGGCTCGACCTCACGGACTGCCTCGTCGACGTCGCCGACCTCACGCGCACGATGCAGGCCGGCGTGGAGAAGATCGCTACAGACTCGCTGCGCGAGATCGTGGCGTCGTTCACCGGAGAGTTCGCGGACGGCCTCGAAACCGACCGCAATCCGCAGTTCGCAAGCTGGCTCGGCGCGCAGCGCCGGCTGTTTCGCACCTGGCATGCCGCCGCGCTCGAGCAGTTGGCCGCGCGGCTCGGCGACGAGTGTCCCTCCGAGTCCCTCGAATACCTCGAGCGGTGGCTGCAGATCATGCCGTTCGAGGAGCGCGGCCACCGGCTCCTGCTCGGCACGCTCGTCCGTTGCGGCCGCATCCAGGAGGGCGAGGAGCACCTCGCCGCGACGATCCGCCTGTTCGAGAGCGAAGGGCTCGACTGGTTAGCCATTCGCGAGGCGTGGCGAGGCGCGAGAAGCCAGGCGCAGCAGGCGCAGCAGGACGCGCGGCCGACAATCCAGATGAGAGAGGCCGCCGCGGTCGAGCGTGTCGATAGCCGCGTCGAGCCAGCTCCGTTGCTTGCGATCCCGGACTCCGCGGCGACGCGCCGCGCGTCGATCTGCGTCATGCCGTTCATCGAGCGCACTCCGGAAGGACTCACGCGCGGCGGGCTCGCGGACGGCCTTACCGAAGACATCATCACCCGCCTGGCGAAGCTGCGCGTGCTGTTCGTCATCGCGCGCGGGAGCGTGTATGCGCTCGGCGAGCGGAACATTCCGCCGGAAGAGGCGGGCCGATTGCTGAATGTGGATTACGTCGTCAGCGGCTCGGTACGTCGTTACGCGGATCGCGTGATCGTGACCGCGGAGCTTTCCGAGGCGCGCGTGGCGCGCATCGTGTGGGTCGAGGAGTTCCCCTGCAAGGTCGACGATGCGCTCGCGATCTTCGACGAAGTGGGCAATCGCATCGTCGCGTCGATCGCGGAAGAGATCGAAGCGACCGAGCGCAATCGCGCCATCCTCAAGTCGCCCGGCTCGCTGAATGCCTGGGAGGCGTATCACCGCGGCCTGTGGCACATGTACCGCTTCAACGGCGACGACAATACGCGCGCCGCGCATTTCTTCCAGATGGCGCTCAAGCGGGATCGAACGTTCGCGCGCGCGCACGCGTGCCTTTCGTTCACGCACTTTCAGAACGCCTTCCTGCATCGGACGGCGGCACGCGATAGCGAGATCGCGCGGGCGTGCGAAGCCGCGGGCGAGAGTCTCGTTGCCGACGATCGCGATCCGGCGGCGCACTGGGCGATGGGGCGCGCGCTGTGGTTGCGGGGCGCGCTCGACGAGTCGCTCGTCGAAATCGAGAAGTCCCTGACGCTGAGCCCGAATTTCGCGCTGGGTCACTACACGCGCGGTTTCATACAGTGCCAGGCGGGCGATCCGCGGGCCGCCATCGAGTCCACCGATTACTCCCGCCACCTGAGCCCGTTCGATCCGTTGCAATTCGCAATGCTCGCCACGCGCGCGATCGCGCTGCTGCGACTCGGCCAGTACGACGACGCGGCCGACTGGGCCATCAAGGCCGCCGCGCGTCCCAACGCGCACATCCATATCCTCGGTATCGCTGTGAATTGCCTGGCGGCCGCCGGCCGCTTCGAGGAGGCGAGCCAGTTCGTCGCGCGGGCGCGCAGGGCCACGCCGGGCTACGGATTGCAGGACTTCCTGGCGTCGTTTCGCCTCGAGCCCGGCACGGAGAAATTACTTCGCCTGAACGCCGGTCGTGCGGGGTTCGGTTAACGCCCACAGGACCAAAGGGCAGGCATGAAACCGGTCGCGGTTGTATGCCTCGCGTTCACAGCGGCAATATGCGCCTTCGTGCGAGGCGCTCGAGGGGACCACGCGGCGCTGGATTCGCGAGCGCGATATTTTCGAGTCCGCGCCGACGTGCGACTATCAGGCCGCCGCGATCGTTTGACAGGATGGAGTCCCCGATGAATCGACCAATCTCCGTGATTTGCGCTTTTCTCGTGCTGCTGGTCAGCGCGGGCGCCCATGCCGCCGACTGGGTGGAGGGCAAACACTACTTCCCGGTGACTCCGGCTCAACACACGACCTTGCCCTCGAGCAAGGTGGAAGTGGCGGAAATCTTTTCGTACGGCTGCCCGTATTGCTCGCAGATCTATCCGATCGTTGAGAAACTGAAAGCGGCGTTGCCGGCGAATGCGCAGCTCGTGTATGTGCCCGCGTCGTTCCTGCCGCGTGAAGCCTGGCCGATGTATCAGCGCGCGTTTTACGCGAATCAGGCGCTCGGCATCGGCGACAAGACTCACAGAGCCATGTTCGACGCGGTCTGGAAGACTCGCGAATTGTCCTACACCGATCCCTCGACGAACCAGATCAAGTCGCGTCTGCCCACCATCGAAGATGCGGCCAGCTTCATCGCGAAGACCGCCGGCGTGAAGGAAGACGCGTTCCTCGCGGCGTCGAAGTCGTTCGGTGTCGAGATGAAGATGAAGAATGCCGATGCTTTCGTGAACGGCACGCAGTCCCTCAGCACGCCGACGTTCGTCGTCAACGGCAAGTATCGGCTCAACGCGGAGTCCGCCGGCAGCTACGACAACGTGATCGAAGTCGTGAAGTATCTGGTTGCGAAGGAGACCCCGGGCGCGAAGGTGGCGGACGCCGCGAAGCGGTAATCGATGGTGTTCGCTTCCGAACATCGGCCAGCGCGCCGGATGCATCGCGAAACGCGCAACCCGCTGATCGGTGCGAGTAGGCTCACAGCGTCGCGAGGGCCGCGGCCAGATCGTCGATGATCTCGCCAGTGTCCTCGATGCCGACGGACATGCGAATGAGTCCGTCCGAAATGCCCGCGTTCAGCCGCTCGTCGCGCGACAGGCCCGCGTGCGCGCTGATGTCTCGGGTGCGTTTCCAGCCCCGCGTAGTTTACGTGGGACACTTCCCGCCTCGACTGCAGGAACCTTGCGATCCGCAAAGTGCTCTCGTTCTGGTAGCGCACGCGCAGCGCCAGCCGCTCGCGGTGACCAGCGCGGCCTCCGCACCCTCCAGCGCCGCGAGTTTCCCGTGCAGGGCCTTGTGATTCGGCGTGTTGTTGAGCCGGATGTAGCCGAGGTCGTGATAGCTCGCTTCCCCGGCGTATTCGTACATCGCGGACTGGAAGATGGGCATCTCCACGGCGCCGCCGATGCGCGGCGGCAGGTACGCCGTGGAGGCGGCAAGCGGGAACTGTACCGCCGTGCGACCAATACAGATCATGCAAGTCGTGCGCGCTGGCATCCATCCATCGCGAGCGCAAGAATACGCACGCACTTCGCAACAGGGGTTGAAACAAATGCGCGCAGCGATGCTTCGTGGGCTCTTTCTCGGCACCTCCTTGCTGCTGGCGGGCATGGCCAGCGCTGACGACGGTGGTGGGGGTGCGCCGGCGAAGCCCTGGCGGGACACCTTCACCACACGCCTCGAAGCGCTCGCGCTCCTGCAGTCCCTGAATGCGGATCTGCTGTCCCACGACAGCGCCACGTTGACCCTCGACCGCTGGTGCGGGACGCATCGTCTCGCGGAGCCCGCGAAGATCGTCGCCGAGCGCGTGCGTGACGTCGAGAAGCCTGCGACTGCGGAACAGCGGGAGTTCCTCGGAGTGAGCGCCACGGAACCGCTTCGTTACAGGCGCGTGCGCCTGAAATGCGGAACGCGCGTGCTGTCGGAAGCGGACAACTGGTACGTGCCGGCTCGCCTCACGGCGGAGATGAACCAGACGCTGGATACCAGCGACGTCGCGTTCGGTCGCGCGGTACAGGCACTGCGGTTTCGTCGGCGAACGCTGTCGGCGGAGTTGCTCTGGTCACCGCTGCCGGCGGGTTGGGAGACAGCCGCCCCCGCCCGCATGAAGGAGGCGCGCGTGCTGGAGGTGCCGGCTCAGGTGATTCAGCACAAAGCCGTTCTGACGCTGCCGGACGGCACGCCGTTCAGCGAGGTCGTCGAAACCTACACCGCGGAAGTGCTGGGTTTTCCCGAGCCGGTTGCCCCACCACGGTGACCGCCCGGATAGATATGTAGCTCTGCACCTTTGTCGGGCGGGCGCGACAGCCGGCCCGATATTGCACTCGACTTGATGCAACTCGAGACGGTGTATACGGGCGGGTGGACATCGCCAACAAGCCGCTGCCGGCGCTCGTCTATGAACAGCCGATGTTCGTGGAGCGGCCGGACACGACAGGGCGGGTGGAACCCCTGTACGTGCATGTCCCCCTGGAGCACGCCGAGAACTGGAAGAAGCACTGCAATCAGTACCAGGCGTGCGACCGTCCGGTGTTCTTCGTGAAATCCGCCGAGTACGAGCCGGGCTATGAGCCGCCGAAGCCGGACAAACCGGCCGGCAAGCGCAGGTTCCGCAGCGGCTGGTAAGCCGCGAGTCGGTTGCGGCCAGGAGGGCCGCACGATTGCGTCGGTCGCGCGGGGGCTGGCCCGCTGGCCGGCGCCCGAAAACCCGGTTTCATTGCCAACAGGGAAACAGCCAGGCAGCCGGCCGCAAAAACTCTGGCGTGGGGTGTTCGCCTCGCGCTAATTTCACCGTGCGACAGAGAATCGGCTCGAGGGGGAGCAGATGCTGGAGTGTCACGGTTTCGGCACAGTGCGCGTTGCTATGGCATCCGCCCTGGCCGGCGTGCGTCGATCGATCCGTCGCACTTCCCTTCTTCTGGTGCTTTCTTTCGGCATCTTCCACGGCAACGCCATGGCGGCAAGCGATGTTGCCGATGCGGCCCATGCGCGGCGACGCGCCGAAAATCATGCGGTTGATCGCCGCGAAGCGGATGTGAACGCCGCTCAGCCGGATGGAACCACCGCGCTTCACTGGGCGGCGTATCACGGCGACACGAACGTGGCCGCCGCGCTCCTGCATGCGCACGCCAACCCGGGGCGCCGCGATGGAAAACGGCATGACGCCGCTGTCGCTCGCCTGCGAATCCGGTAACGCCGACCTCGTGCGGGAATTGCTGAAGGCTGGCGCGGACGTCAATCAAACGCTCCCCAACGGCGAGACGCCGCTCATGATGGCCGCCCGCACGGGCCGGTTGCCCGTGATGGAGTTGCTGCTGGCGAAAGGCGCAAAGGTCGAAGCGCGGGAGAAGCTCCGGGGCACGACCGCGCTCATGTGGGCCGCCGCCAATTCGAACGCGGAGCCGTGCGCCTGCTGATCGCGAACGGCGCGGCCATCGACGCGCGTTCCGGCACCACCGTGCCCGGTCGCCGTCCGTATCTCGCCGAGACCGGCCGCTCGCGAATCCAGGAGTTCATCGACGGGCGCGGCCAGGGTGGCACCGTCGTCCAGGTGGACGCCCCCGACGCCAAGGTGTCGAACGATCCGAATGCCCGCGCGGAAGCCGATAAGCGTCTCGCCGAGGAGCGGGAGGTCGCCAAGCGAACGATTTCGGCGTTTCCAACACCGGAAGCCGCCAATCGCACGGCGAAGCAGTGGGGCGGTCTCACGCCGCTGCAGTTCGCCGCTCGCGAAGGAAGCCAGGAAACGGTGAAGACGCTGGTGGACGCCGGCGCCGACGTGAACCAGAGAAGCGAGTTCGGCTGGACGGCGCTGCTGGTGGCGACTCACAACCGTTACTACAAGATCGGCTTTTTCCTGCTCGATCACGCAGCCGATCCGAACATCGCCAACGAAGGCGGCTGGACGCCGCTCTATATCGCGACCGACAACCGGAACATCGAAGGCGGCGACTATCCCACGCGCAAGCCGGACATGGACCACCTCGAATACATCCAGCGGCTGCTCGCGGCTCACGCGAACCCGAATCTGCGCATGCGTTCGAGCACCGAGACGCGCACGGTCTTTACCCACCAGTGGCTGCTCGAAGAGGGCGCGACACCGTTCCTGCGCGCCGCGCAGTCCGGTGACATCGTGCTGCTGAAGCTACTGCTCGAGAACGGCGCGGATCCGTCGATCACGACCGAGAGCAAGGTGACTCCGCTCATGGTGGCGAGCGGCATCGGGTGGGTTCAGGGCGTCACGTACGAGTGGTCGCCCCAGCTGACGCTGGACACGGTGAAGTTGCTTCTGGATCTGGGCGCCGACGTCAACGCGCAGGATCTGCTCGACGGGCGCACCGCGTTGATGGGGGCCGCCCACAAAGGCCGTGACGATGTGATCCAGCTGCTCGTCCAGCGCGGCGCGGACCTCTCGCTCCGGGACATCGGTAGCCGCGACAGCATCCACGCGCTCGCGGGAGTGCGCTGGCAAGCCATCGACTACGCGGACGGGCTCGTGCGCGTCGGCGTGCAATCCGCCATCGCCCATCCGGAAACCGCCGCGCTCCTGCGCAAGATGATGAAGGACCGTCACATGGCGGTGCCGGACGAGGGGCGGACGCTCGCCTCGATCTGCGTTACCGACCTGTGTAAGTAGCTGCGCGCCGTTCAACCATCGAGCCGCGGCGGCGATCGCACACATTGGATGTCACGTTATCTCGATGTCACGTTATCGCGTGGCGTTCCGGGCCTCAGTTCCGGGTGCCGGCGTCGAATGCCTGGCTGGTGTCGAGGATCGCCGCTGCGATCTCGGCATCGCTTCGGTTCCCGGCGTCCTCTTCGAGGAATACGGTGTAGGTCTTGATCGCGAGCACCGCGATGCCAGTGGGCGCCGCCGGCGCGCGATTTGCGGGAAAGCTCGCGCGCTTCTCCCGGATGAATGACGCGGCAGCCAGCACTGCGTCGTGCGCCTCCCGATCCGCGCACGTCGGGTAAGTAAAGCGCCACTGTCGGACACGCTGATTGATGACGGCTTTGCCGGCTTCGACACCCGCGGCGGTGAAGATGCGGCAGTCATAGTCGAGACAGGTCTGCGGCCGATCCTGGTAGATCGTGCATTTCCCCGCGTGCAACATCTGGCAGACGCCGTCAGGTCGCGGCGCCATCGTGAGATGTCCACGCGGGAAGCCGGGTGCTTGCACGAGGAGTTCTGCGGAGATGCGTGCGAGCGCGCGCTCATCTTGTGGGCGCAGCTGAATGGAATAACCCGAGATGCAGCAGCCGGTGCAATCCCCGCACGGCACTTCCGATCCCTGATTGCCGCGCAAAGACGCGCGAAACCGCGCGAGCCAGTTACCGAACGGCCCGGCCGCTACGATGTCTTGGTCGGCAATCGGCTCTCGCACGCCGCCTCAGCCGCCTTTCGGCCGCGGGTCCGCGATGATCTCGCGCTCCTTCAGCGTGCGCTCGATCCCGGCGATGATCGCCAGCTTCTGGGCCATGAATGACGTTCCATTTCGAGGTGGGCGGTTGCGCGGAAAGTATCACGACGCGATACCGCGCGGCCGGCGCGACGCTGCTCCATTCCGCAACTGAATCCTTTCATCAGGCGAATCGCGTCCGCGCAGGAGGCGGGGAATCGGCCGTCAGTGAGGTTCGACGTGAATGAAGCGGGCGCTCAGCCAGCCGTAAGAGGGTGCTAGCATAGCCGCCGATCATGAGAACCCTTACCGCCACGCGCTACGTGGCTCCATTGCATGAAGGCGGCTCGCTCCCCGCCATCGTCGAAGCCAACGACGATGGGCTCTACGTGCTCAAGTTTCGCGGCGCCGGGCAGGGGCCCAAGGCGCTGGTCGCCGAGCTCGTCGCCGGGGAGATCGCGCGCGTGGCCGGGCTGCCGGTGCCCGAGATCGTGTTCATCGAGCTCGATGCGGATCTGGCGCGCACCGAGCCCGATCCGGAAATCCAGGAGCTCATCCGCGCCAGCGCGGGTCTCAACGTGGGGCTCGATTACCTGCCCGGCTCGGTGATGTTCGACCCCGTCGCCTTCAAGCCGGATGCGGCGCTGGCCTCCGCCATCGTGTGGTTCGATGCGTTCGTCACCAATGTGGACCGCACGCCCAACAACACGAACCTGCTGGTGTGGCACCGGGCGTTGAGGCTCATCGATCACGGTGCCGCGCTCTATTTTCACCACTCGTGGGAGAAGTACCTGGAGCGCAGCCGCGACCCGTTCGCGCGCATCAAGGACCATGTGCTGCTGCCGTACGCCAGCGCGCTGAAGGAGGCCGATGCGCGCCTCGGCAAGCTTGTGACGGTCGATGCGATCCGCAAGATCGTGTCGCTGATCCCGGATGCGTGGCTCACCGAGACCGCGGTCTTCGAGACACCTGAGAAGAACAGGCAGGCGTATGTGGACTATTTCCAGCAGCGGCTGACCGAGCCGCACGCGTTCATCGAGGAGGCGATCCGTGCAAGATCACTCCTCGTATGACTACGCCGTAGTCCGTGTAGTGCCTCGTGTGGATCGCGAGGAGTTCCTCAATGCGGGCGTGATCGTGTCGTGCCCCTCGCGCGGTTTTCTCGAGGCACGTATCGATTTGAACGAGGTACGCCTGCTGGCGCTCGACAGCACGGTCGATCTTGATGCGGTTCGAGCGAACCTCGCCAGCATTCCCATTATCTGTGGGGGCGGTCCGAACGCCGGGCCCATCGGGAAGTTGTCACCGCGAGAGCGCTTCCATTGGCTCACCGCTCCCCGCAGCACCATCATCCAGACGTCGCGTGTTCACACCGGCCGCTGCACGAGCCCGGGCGATCTGGTCGAGCATTTGCTGGATGTGATGGTGAGGCCGGCGCGAGCGAAGTAGCTCGCTACGCCTCGCGCGAGCCCGCAGGGTCCGCGCTTCCCCCGAATCACGAGAATTGTGAAACAGCCTGTTTCACAATTGCCGCTCGTCGCCGGACTGCTGGCGTTTGCCACGATAGAGGCCATTCAATGAAACACATCGATCCCGCATTCGTCACGACCGCATTCGAGCTGCCGGGCTACCGGGTGGTGCGGAACGTCGGAGTGGTCCGCGGCGTCATCGCGCGCTCGCGCAGCGTCGTGGGCAGCATCGGCGCGTCGCTTCAGACGCTCGTGGGCGGCAACATCACCCTGTTCACGCAGTTGTGCGAGCGGGCCCGCGCGGATGCATACAACTTGATGGTGGAGCACGCGGCCGAGCGCGGCGCGAACGCCATCATCGGCATGCGCTATGACGCCAACGAGGTCATGGCGGGCGTCACGGAAGTGCTGGCCTATGGGACCGCGGTGGTCGTCGAGCCGGGTTGAGGCCATCGGTGGCGCAGGGCCACCGCCGATGGAGCTCGATGTCTCAATGTGCGGATTCACCCAAGCTCGTCACAGGCTGAGGCGCGCCCGTGCGTTCTCGGGCACTCGCGGCCGCCCGGCTCGCGAGCACCCGCGTTACGGCTTCTTCCAGCGGCGTATGAGGCTCCGCGCCGATCACCGAGCGAAGCTTCGTGTTGTCGAGCTCCGCCGGCGCGTTCCACAGGTAGCGCATCTCCAGCATTTCGCGAAACACCTCGACGAACGGTGAGGCGATGCGAATCGCCCACCAGGGGAACGCGAAGATCTTCCCCGCGCGCAGCCCGGCGACGCGACAGATCGTTTCCGCCATTTCCACGCCACGCTCGAGCCAGTGGCCACGGAAATGGAATACGGCGAAGGCTTCCAGGCGCTCCTCGATATCGAGCAGGCGGACTACCGTTTCGGCGACGTCGGGCAGGTAGGCCCAGGAGTGACCGAGCTCGCGCGGGCCGGGATAGAGCACCCGGCGAACCTGTCGGCTTCCGGCGAGCAGGCCTTCCGCAAACCAGTTGTTGCCGGCCTGCGGTCCAAAGTAGTCGCCGGCTCGCACGATGAGCGTGCGCACGCCGAGAGTCGCTGCTTCGCGCAGGCGCTCTTCCATTTCCACGCGGATCTGCCCCTTGCGGGTGTGCGGCTGCTGCGGCGAATACTCGCTGAGGATCGGGAACGCCTCCGTTCCGAAGTTGTAGATCGTCCCGGGCAGCACGATCCGCGCACCTTGCTGGCGTGCCGCGGCGATCGTGTTATCCAGCATCGGGAGCACAAGGCCGCCCCAGTTGTTGTACTTCGGTGGATTGACGGCGTGAACGATCGTCGAAACGCCGCGCGCGGCGGCGGCGACGTCCTCGCGCTTCATGGCGTCGCCTGTCACCCATTCCACTTTCCCGTGCGCGTCGTCAGGGAGACGGACCGAGGCCGGGTTTCGATGTAGCGCCCGCACGCGCCAGCCACGGCGGAGGAGGGCGAGCGTGACTTCGCCGCCAATTCCGCCGGTGGTGCCGAGGACGAGTGCCGTTCTGGTTGTCGTGTTCATTGCTGTGTGCTCCTGTCGATGGGTGCATTGTTCATGTACGCTGCGGTGAACGGAATTGCCCGAACATGCACATCTTCTATAAATAAATGTATGACCCCCGCAGCTGAGCCAACCTGGGATCTGTACCGGTCGTTTCTCGAGGTTCTAAGGACGGGAAGCCTTTCCGCGGCGAGCCGTTCGCTCGGGCTGACGCAGCCCACCGTGGGCCGCCACATCGCGATGCTGGAGAAGACGCTGCACGGAAAGACGCTCTTCAGTCGCTCCAGGACCGGTCTTCAGCCCACGGAAACCGCGCGTGAGCTGCGCCCGCACGCCGAATCGATGGCCGCGGCCGCTGGCGCGCTGCTACGCGCGGCTTCCGGCGCGGCGGAAGAAATGAAGGGAGCCGTGCGCATCACCGCGAGCGAGATCATCGGCGCCGAGGTGCTGCCGCGGATGCTGACGGAATTCCGCGTACGGCAGCCGGGCGTGATCGTGGAGCTGTCGCTCTCGAATCAAAGCGCGGACCTCCTGCGCCGGGATGCGGATATCGCCGTGCGAATGGTGAGTCCCGCCCAGAAGGCGCTGGTTGCGCGGAAGATCGGCAAGACGGCGCTCGGCCTGCATGCTTCGCGAGCGTATCTCGAGGCGCGCGGAATGCCGCAGCGGATGGCCGATCTGCAACATCACCCGCTCATCGGTTTCGATCGGCAGCCCTCGGTGTCGCGCGGTCTGAAGCTACCGGCGCCCTTGTCGCGCGAGCTGTTCGCATACCGTTGCGACAGCGACCTCGGGCAGCTCGCGGCTATCCGTGCGGGTTTCGGCATCGGCGTGTGTCAGTACGGAGTTGCGGCGAGCACGGACCCGCCGCTGGTTTCGATTCTTCCTCAGGAGTTCCGCTTCGAGCTCGACATCTGGATCGTCATGCACGAGGCGCTACGAAAGACGGCCCGCATCCGCTCGATGTTCGATCATCTGGTGGCGGGCTTCGCTCAGTACGTCGCGCGTTCCGCCGGGCCACCGCGCTGACGGCGCCCCGGCGGAGGCGGACGATCGCGTTCAGTCCATGACCTGAATGATTTCGCAGGTGCCGTCGCCCGCGACGTCCAGGAAGGTCTTGATGTGCTCGGCGAGCTCCTCACGGCTGTTGGCGCGCATGAGCGCATAACCCGCGGCGGGCATCAGGCTGGAGCCGGCTACCGGCCCGTTTTCGCAAGACACCTGCCCATTCTTGCGAACGACCTTCATCCCGGTCTGGCGGGACAGGATGCCGCCAGTGGTGACGAGCACGCCCTTCTTCATCATGTCCTCCATCAGCTTGCCCATCTGAGCCATGTGCTCGGGTGAGGGCGGGCCGCTGCTGGGGACGGCGGGCGTGTACAGGGAAAGGAATTGCATCGAGGTCTCCTCGGTATGAGTCAGGGGTGTGCCTGTACCAAGGACGATTGACCCCGGGCCGATCCGACACGGCCCCCGAAAAATTCCGGCACCGTGGATCGAGTAGGGTGCCCGCCGTCGCGGGCCCCCCTGGTGGAGCCCTACATCCGCGCGGGAGTCGGGACGCCCAGCAGATCGAGCGCGATCTCCAATTGCCGGAGCGTGGCCGCCGCCAGCGCGAGCCTCGAGCTTCGAACCTCCGGGCTGACGTCCTCCTTGAGGATCGGGCAGTTGTCGTAGAACCCGGAGAAGCTCTGCGCGAGAGTGAACACGTGCTCGGTCAGGAGGTGCGGGGCGCGCCGCTCATAGGCGGTGGCGACCGCCGAGTCGAACGCATCCAGCGCGAGCGCGACGGCGCGCTCGTCCGGTTGTGCAATGGTGATGGGGCCCGGCGCGACTCCCTGATCCCGCGCTTTGCGCAGGATCGATTTGATGCGCACCGTGGCGTAGAGAAGATACGGCCCGGTCTTGCCCACGAAGCTCATGAAACGGTCCAGATCGAAGACGTACGACGTGCCGCGGAAGTTGACGAGATCCGCGATCTTGAGCGCGGCGATCGCGACCCGGTCCGCGACGCTCTCGAACTCTTCCGGCGACAGGTCCGTGCCGATCTGCGCCTCGCGCAGCCGCGCGCGCGCCTTCTCACGCGCCATGCCGATGAGGTCGCCGAGCTTCAGCACGCCCCCGGCGCGCGTCTTGAACGGTTTGCCATCCGGTCCATTCATCGTGCCGAAGCCGATGTGCTCCAGCGAACCGGGCGGCGCATAGCCGGCGAGCTCCGCCGCGCGGAACACCTGCTCGAAGTGATCGGCCTGGCGCTGGTCGACGACGTAAAGGGCGAGCTCGAAGTCGAACCGCTTGCGGCGCTGGACGATGGTGGCGAGGTCGGTCGTGCCATACATCGCCGAACCTTCGGAAGACACGACGAGCAGCGGCGGGATTTCCCGCTTGTCGTCCGGCCGCGCAACGCGCAGCACCTGCGCGCCCTGATCGAGCTCCAGCAGCTTCTTCGCACGCAGGTCTTCGATCATCGCGGGGATATACGGGTCGGCATCGCTCTCGCCATTCCACAGATCGAAGTCGACACCGAGCGCGCTGAACTCGCGCTTCAACGCGACCATCGAGACGTCATGCATCGCATGCCAGATCTTGCGATGGGTCGGCTCGCCTTCCTGCAGGAGCGCGGTGGCCTTGCGAGCGCGATTCTTGAAGGGCTCGTCTTCCTTGGCGCGCGCCGCGGCGGCGGGATACACGCGTTCGAGATCCTCCAGTGTGAGAGCCGCGAGACGTTTGTCTACGGTAGCGGAGTCCGTGAGACCGCCGAGCTCGTCTTCGAACGCCGTGATGAGGAGCCCCATCTGGAAGCCCCAGTCGCCGAAGTGCGCGTCACCCCACACCTCATCGCCCCGGAAGCGAAAGATGCGTTTGATGCTCTCGCCGATGATCGACGCGCGCAGGTGGCCGACGTGCATGGGCTTCGCGACGTTCGGGCCGCCGTAATCCACGACCACCCGACGCTTGCGATCGACCGCTTTCGCGCCGGCGCGCGAGTCGTCCGCGACCTGCTGTGCGCGGGCGCTCATCGCGGCGGTGGTGAGGCGGAAGTTCAGGAACCCGGGGCCTGCGACAGTGGGCCGTTCGGCGATGTCCGTGGCCGTCCAGCCCGCCGCGATCGCAGCGGCTATCTCCTGCGGTTTGCGGCCGACCTTCTTGGCGAGCGCGAGCGCGCCGTTGCACTGAAAGTCCGCGAGATCGCGGCGATCGGCGGGTTTTACGGCGGCGTGGGCCGGGTCGAAGCCGAGCGCGGCGAAAACGGCGGCCGTGGCCTCGCTGAGGCGGCTGGAGAAATCGTTCATCGGGAGTGCTTTTGCCTGGATGGAAAATCGGCGAATCCGAGCGCGGATTATGCACGGTCCCGGCGGCGAACCTAAACCCCGAAGTCCGAGGCCGCCATGAGCATCTGCCAAAGGCTGTGGAACTCGCGGAGCAGGTGCTCGCCGACGTAGCCATGCAGGGCCAGTCCTTCCCGCTCGCTCAGCTTGTCGAACTTCAGGCCGTAGAACGTGACATTGGGATGCCGCGAATCGGTCGGCCCCATCGAGTTCAGCACCGTGACCGGAAGCTCGAGGACGTACTTCGATTGGAGCACCTCGACCGTCATCGCGAGCCGCGCACTCTTGCCTTTCTCGAGCGCGAAAGTGGCTATGTCCAGCGCCACGCGCGCGCCGCCGGTGCTCAGGTCGCAGACCACGCACGGCAGCGGCCCGGTCGCGTGCAACTCGGCACGGACCGTGACTCGCGCGCGCGGCGCGCTGCGTATCTGCCGATGTTCCACTTCCTTCTTGAGCTGCAGATGCAGATGAGGGAACGGCTCGAACGCGGTTTTCAGCACCACGGCGGTGAAGCGGAAGGCCGACGTCAGCTGGAACGTTCGACACACCAGCACCTGGCCGGCGAGCAGCGGAACCAGCGAGCCGTCCGACTGCACCGGCGCGGCGACGATGATGGACTGGCCGTGCACGCCCGTGACCTGCACGGTGAACGCCTTGTCGGTCTCGCCCTTGGCGACGGTGATCGAAAGGTGCTGGCCATCGCCACCCGATTCGTAGTCGCGGTGGAGCGCGTCGAGGGGATTTTCTTCGACGGGCGGAGCTTCTTCCTTCTCCCGTCTCTTCAGGCGGGATTTATTTGTTTTTCCAAGCTGACGCGCGGCAACCGCGGTCAGTCGGCGCGGAAGCTGCGGTGGCAGCTGGCGCAGACCTCGGCCACGACTTTGACCTGAGATTTGACGGCAACGACGTCGCCGCCGGAAGCGGCCGTGGCCAGCGTTTTCGATTCCGCGACGAGGCGCGTGGCGAGCGAGTCGAACTTCGCGCGCTCCTGCCAGATGTAGGGCAACGCGTCGGTCTCCGATCCCGCCTCCGCGCCGCTCCCAGCGGGAAACCAGTGAGGCACCGACTCCGAACCGGTACGAATTGCCTGCGCGGCCGTCGCAATCTGCGTGTTGTCCGGCGCGTCGGTCTTCAGTTGAGCAACGATCGCCTTCATGGCTGCGCCCATTCTCTTGAAGCCCGCCTGTCGCGTTTCGATGGTGGCTTGCGGCGACGATGCGCCTTCTGTGTCTGAAGCGGTGGCGCTTGCCGCGCCGAGCACGCACGCTCCGGCGAGCGCGAGTTGAGTCACGCGGCGGATTGCGAAAATGGAACCGCGATACCGGGTCCGCTTGCGGGCGGGCGAGCCATTCGTGCCGGACGCGCGGCTCATGGGTTGCGCGCCAAGCGCTTGCCGAACGCCGTCTCGAACGCCGCTCTGGCGCTGGCCTCCGCGTCTTTCGCGACGTCGGCCGGTGTTTGGCCGGCGCGGTTGCGGATATCCGTTCGCGCTCCTTTTTCAGCGAGCAGTTTCATCATGGCTGCGATTTCGAGAGTGGCTTCGGTGTCGGTGCGCGCTTCCCCGCCCAGGAGCAGATGTAGCGGCGTCTGGCCATCGGCGGTGGTCGTGTTCGGGTCGGGCTCGAGTTGTAGCGCCAGTTCGAGCGCCGCGAGTTTGCCGCTGCTCGTGGACGCGAGCACGATATTGGTCCCGTCGGCGGCGCGGAATTTCGTGTCGGCGCCTGCATCGACCAGCATCCGCATGAGGTCGGGCGCACCTCTTTCAGCCGCGAGCAGCAGAGGAGATTTGGGCACGGCCTCGTAAGGCGCACTCGTGAAATTCACCTCGTAGCGCCATCGGACCTTCGAAGTACCCGTCAGCGCGTTCGGGTCCGTGCCCTTCGCGAGTAGCAGCTTCACGAGCGATGGCTCGTTTGCAAGCACTGCGGCGTGGAGCAGTTGATAGCCGTTGCGATCGAACGCTGTGAGGTTCGCGCCTCGCTCGATCATGCGCGCGGCGAAGGCGTAGTCCTTCTGGTACATCGCGAGTTGCACGACCGAGGTCCCATCGGGCGCAACATAGTCCGCGTCGCCGCCCGCCTCGAGCACGGCGACGGGGGCGCGGGGCTCGCCGCTCTTCAGGGCAAAGAACAGCGGAGTAAAGCCTTTGTGAGTCCGCCGGTTGATTGCGGCGCCGTGCTCGACCAGTAACGGGATGTTTTCCACGCGGCCCTTGGCGGCGGCCCACATCAGCGGTGTCTGCCCATTGTTGTCGGCCGCATCGACTTCGGCGCCGGCGGCGATCAACCGTTTCAGGATCGAGGTCGGCGCGTTGCCCGCGCAAACGGCGAGCGGCGTGATTCCGTCGGCGCGTGCCGCTTTCACATCCGCGCGTGCGGTCAGGAGCATTTCGAGAATTGCGGCGTCACCGTACTGGCATGCGAGCGTCAACGGGCTCGGCATGCCGTTTGGCTTCGCTCCTCGATCCAGCAGCAGCCGTACGATCTGGCGGCTTTGACTTTCGACGGCCCACGCGAGCGGTGTCGATCCATCCGCCAGCGGACGGTTGGGTTTGGCATGGTGAGCGAGCGCTGCTCGCACCGCCGCTTCGTCCCCTTCCTGTACCGCGCGAGCGAGCGCGTCGTCGGGCGCTCCTGCCGCGGCGGTGCGCGGCAAGAATGCGGGCACAGCGAGCGCGAGCAGGCCTGCGATAGCCACATGAGCTCTCGATGTCATGCGCGATCAGGCCCGGAGCACGGCCAGTGCCTCGGTGCTGTCACCCATGCTTTCCAGCGGGATGCCGAGCGTATGGATCATCGAAAGCATCAGGTTGCACATCGGCGTGTTCTTCGGCACGGCGACGTGACGATTGCCCGGGACACCGCCGCCGGCGACGATGATGGGCAGGTTCATGTTGTCGTGATCGTTCGGCTCGCCCAGGCTCGCGCCGGCCAGCACGAGAGTGCTGTCGAGCAACGTTCCTTCACCATCCTTCGTCGCCTTCATGCGCTCGAGGTAATAGGCGAACTGCTGCATGTGAAAGCGATTGATGCGGGCGAGCTTCGCGACCTTCTCTGCGTCGCCGCCGTGATGGCTCAGCATGTGGTGCGCGTCGGGAACCCCAAGCTGGGGGTAGGTGCGATTGCTGATCTCGCGGCCGAGCATGAAGGTGCATACGCGCGTCAGGTCCGCCTGCATGGCGAGCACCTGCAGGTCGATCATCATTCGCACGTGCTCTTCGAAGGAGTCTGGAATTCCAGCGGGGGCCGTGAGCGCGCGCGTGTCGACCCCGGCGTTGCTCCGGCTCGTCTTCTGGATCCGTCGCTCGACGTCGCGGATCGCCTCCAGATACTCATCCATCTTGCGCCGGTCGTTCGCGCCAAGACGCGGCGACAGGCGCGCCGCATCCGCGCGCACGAAATCGAGAATGCTGGCGTCGCGTTGGAGTTGCGCGCGCCGGCTCTTCTCATCGAGCGCGTCGCCATCCCCGAACAGGCGCTCGAAAACGTCGCGCGGATTCACTGTCACGGGCAGCGCCACGGTCGGGCTGCGCCAGGAGAGCGTGTTGGTGTACGTGCAGCTGTAGCCGACGTCGCAGCTGCCCATGAGGCTGGGCGGCTCGATGCCCAGTTCCAGCGAGGCGAGAGGGGTGTGATCGGCGAAATGCCGCGCGGCGATCTGATCCATGGAGACGCCGCACTGGAGATCGGAGCCCTCGGTCCGCTTCGGATGCGCTCCCGTCAAGAAGGCGCCGCAGCTGCGGCCGTGGCTGCCGGGTCCGTCGCCCAACGCGCTGGCGTTGTAGTGTGCCAGCCCGGTGATGACGGCGAAGTCATTGCGGTAGGGTTCGAGTGGCGCAAGCGTTGGGGAGAGCGCGTAGTCCCGCCCGGTTTTCTCCGGTGTGAAGCTCTGCATGATCATGCCGTTCGGCGTGTAGAAGACCTGCAGTCGCTTGGGGCGAGCGGCGGAGTCCGCTGCACGTGCCGCAGGCAGCATGGCCTCCATCATTGGCAAAGCCACCGCCGTGCCAAGGCCACGCAATACCGTGCGTCGATCGAGCAGCCTGCGCATCATGTGTCGGGTGTCCTGCGGAAGTTGAAAGGTTCGCTCGTGACGATGCCGAGAAGGATGGCCTGGATCCGATAGTCGTCGCGCGCGGCCGAGCGGGCGATCGCGCGGATCGTCGGCTGGTCGTAGGATTCGAGTCCGCGTCCGAGCGCGTAGGTGAGCAGTCGTTCCGTGAAGGCGCGCGTGAGCTCGTCCTTGTGATCGAGCAGGATCTGCTGCAAGCCGCTCAAGCCCTCGAATTGCGCGCCGTCCGGCATCGTCGCGGAGGCGTCCACCGGGCGCCCGGCATCGCGCGTGCGAAACGCGCCCACCGCATCGTAGTTTTCCAGCGCGAACCCGAGCGGATCCATCTTCACGTGGCAGGATGCGCACGCCGGATCCGAACGATGCAGTTCCATCTGTTCGCGCGCGTTCAACTGCCGGCCCGCCTGTGTTTGCTTGAGGGCGGGGACGTCCGGCGGGGGAGGGGGCGGCGCCGCCGCGAGCAGGTTGTCCAATATCCACTTGCCGCGCTTCACGACGGACGTGTGATTGCCGTAGGAGGTCACGGTCAGGACGCTGCCTTGCCCGAGCAGGCCGCCGCGCTGTGTGGCCGGGTCGAGCATGACTTTGCGAAACGCCGTGCCCGTTACCCCAGCGATGCCGTAGTGCTCGGCGAGTCGCTGATTCAGGAAGGTGTAATCGGCGCGAACGAAATCGAGGATGCTGCGGTTGTCGCGGACGACCGAGGTGAAGAACAGCTCGGTCTCGCGCTTCATCGCGTTCCGCAGGCGGGTGTCGAACTGCGGGAACTGCACGACGTCGGGCCGCTGATACTGCAGGTTGCGCAAGTACAGCCACTGCCCCGCGAAGTTGTCTGTGAGTGCGGTGGCGCGCGGGTCGGCGAGCATTCGCGCGATCTGCTTTTCCAACACCGCGGGCCTGCGCAGCCGTCCCTGCGCGGCCGCCTCGAGAAGCGTCTCATCGGGTAGACTGCTCCAGAGGAACAGCGAGAGTCGCGACGCGAACTCGAGATCGCTGATCGGATGCACGGTGCCCGGCGTGCTATCCGCCGGGTCGTTCTCGTGAAGGAACAGGAAACTGGGCGAGACGAGCACAGCCTGGATGGCAGCCGCGATGCCCTGTTCGAAGTCGGCATCGGCCGCCGCCGCGTCGTAGACCTTCATCAGAGGATCGATGTCCGCGGAGAGCACCGGCCGGCGATAAGCCTCGTGCGCGAGTGCGGAGACAATCCGCCGCGCGCACGCGGTCTGCGCTTTCACTCGGGCCGGCTGGCAAACGAAAATCTTGCGCCGGCTCGGCGTATCGCCAGGACCGGTTGCGTTGAAGGGCCCTTCCACATCGATCTGCAGGACATCGCGCGGAAAGTTGGCTTGCGAGAAGCGCGGCGACATGTGGTATGACGGGACGTCAGTCGCTCCGACCCGTGCGCCGTCGACGACAAAGTCGAGCGGCAGCGATGACGGCGGCTCTGTCGGCAGCACGACGACATCCGTCGTGTTGTGGAGTGTCTGTACCGTCTCGTCCAGCGCGAGCTGCTTCCGGAATGTAATGCCGATCACATGCGGGCCGGCCTTCAGGGGTACGCGCTGATTGACGCGGTTTTCCTTCAGGCGGTCCACTTCGTTATTCGTGTTGGCGTTCAGGTAGCCGCTGATCTCGTACGCGCCATCGCGTGGCGCGTAATACTGAAAGACAGCGCCGCCACGGGAGTCGAGCGGCAGATCGTCGCTCACGCGCTCGTCGAAGGAAGGGATTCCCTGGTTCTTGATGGAACCGTCCTTGGGGACGGTATAGCTCGTGACGTAAGGATTCGACGGCCCGAGCCCCACGGCCAGCCGGCTCAGCTTGCCGGCGACGGCGAGGTAGCGATCCATCAGGGTGGGGGAAACGCTCAGCACGTCCGAGATGTTGTCGAAGCCGTAACCGGAGTCGTCGGCGGGCAGTTCCTTGCCGACGTCCACACGGATGGCGAGCAGATCGCGCACGGCGTTGGCGTACTCGGCACGATTCAACCGTCGCAGCGTCGCGCGCCCGGGATTGGGATGCGCGGTGGCGTAGTGATCGAGCGATGCCTCCAACCAGTGCGTGAAATCCGCCATCGCCTCAGGCGGGGGCTGCGGACGAGTGCGAGGTGGCATTTCGCCGCGGCTCGTCATCCGCAGAATCTTTTCCCATTGCGCGAGATTGGAGCCCGCCGTGAGATCGGTGATCCGAAATGTGGCGAAGGACAGGTCGCCGGCCAGCCGTTCGTCGTTGTGGCAACGGGCCGCGCAGAACTTGTCGAGCAGTTGTTCCTGCGGGGCCGGGGCGCTCGTCGCGGCCTTGCCGCCGCCGTCGGGGCTGCCTGCCGCATGAGCAAGCGCGACGAGTGCAACCGCCGGGATGCCGCTCAATAGCGCACGGGCGCCGAATGGAAATCGTCGGGTAGGTGGTGTCGAAGGTCGTGTCACGCCGTGCGCCGCTGCAAGAAGTATGCAGAGCCCGAGGGGCGGTGCCAGGCGCGGCGCGGCGAATCTCAGGCGCTAGCGCATATGAGCGCGAAAATGGCGTTTTTCATGCTGTTTTCCGCGCGCCGGGAATGTGGGGCGCAGGCGCTCAGGCGGCGCAGCGCGGGGTCCGGTCGGGCGATGCCCCGCAACTCGTTGCACCAAGGCTGTACACAGGCTGTTCCAGCTTCGTACACAATCCGGCCGGCGTCGGACTAGGACTAATGGCACTGCATTAGGCCGCCGCTTAATGCAGTGCCATTAGGACTAGGACCGGTACTGATTGCGCAGGTCCCGAATGCGAAGATGATTCGCCGTCACGCCTTGATACTGGCGCTCGACCATGACGCGCACGCCTTCGGGCAAAGCCAGTTTCATCGTGTCTGCGTAGCGTGTCTGGGCGTATTCCTCGCCTTTCTCACACTCTTCGAGAATCGCGAGACTGTCTCGCGAGTTCATGGCATTGCGCAGGCTCAACCAGCCGCGGTGTGCGGCGGCCTTCAGGCTGCCGCTATTATCGGCGCGTCCGCCGAGTAGTCGAATGGAGTCCTGCAGCTCGGCCGTAGCGTCGCGACAGTGTTGTTCTCCCTCACCGAACATCCGGATCAGTGCGGGATCTTTCGACGCCTTTACAGCGAGCGCGAAACCTTTCTCACCATCTTTGGACGTCTCGATGAGATTGTTCAGAGCCGATACGACGTCTCGATCCAACATGGCAATTCCTCGGTAACGGGTCCGTGTGCTTCTGATATCACGGACCGGTCGAGAGAACCGTTCGCTGGCGTACTCTGGCGTGCGATACCCAGGTAGGGTGCGCTGGGCTGACTGACGTCAGTGGAGCATGCTCAAGAGATTCCCGATCGCACTCCTGTGCGTGCTCGCCCCGGCGTGGGCCGCGTGTGAAGACTTTCACGTCGAAGAGGCGACCATTGCGGGCCTGCACGCGGCGATCAAAAGCGGAAGGACCATCAGCACGCTCAATGTTCGCGGTGAGCGTTCCTTGTCGTGCAAGGCGGAGTGCGATCGGCATCCCTCCCAAGGCGCGTTGCCGAAATCGTGTCCCGCGGCGTGTGAGGAGTTTCGCAAGCAGCCGGACGCGCTCGAGCGCGCCGCCGAGCTCGACGCGCAATACGGCCGGAATCCCGATCCGCGGAAGATGCCGATGTACTGCGTGGCCATGTCTTTCAAAGATGTCTACGACACACGCGACATGCGCACGACCGGCGGCGCCGATGTGAGCTACGCGATGGACGCGCCGCCTCGGGACGCGACCGTCGTGGAAAGGCTGCGGCGGAAGGGCGCGATCGTCCACGCCAAGGCGAACCTGGCCGAATACAAGGGCGGCGCCGGCAATCGGGCCGGCATTCAATGCCGCACGATCAACGACACCGCGCGCGTTCTGGATGCCCTCCGCAGCCCCGAGCACGGCAACTTCTTCGACTCCAGAGACATGTACACGGCGTTGCCCGCGGCGCTCGTGCCCAAAGAGCCTTATGCATCGTTCACCGTCTCCGCGCAGAAGACGAAGAGCGCCCGCAAGCCGTTGGCCGGTGTCCGCATCGGCATCGTGCGCGAATACATGGTCAAGCACACCGCCAACGACGCGGCGATCAGCGATCGGGTGAACGACGAGATCAAGCGGGTCCTGCGAGATGAGCTCGGGGCCGAGCTGGTCGAGTCGGTCGACCCGAAGTATCCGGACGATCCGTCGATCCCCAACATGGACTATCCGTTTCAGCGAGCGCTGGCGGAGATACTGCCGCTTCACATGCCGGAGTATCTGCTGAGCGCCGGCCCGGATGGCGCCCCGAAATTCGCCGTGCCCGGCTTCGATGTCCGCAGCCTCGACTACCTGGTGAAGGCGGCCGAAGGCGAGGCGCCCCTGTCGGAGGAGTTGAATCTACGCAGCATCTGCCGTTTGGCGTCTCGTTCCGGGACGGTCCGGGCGGTGAGCCGGTGTTGTTGCGCGTGGCGTCGATCTATGAGGCGGCGACTCAGCGTCGCAAGCCGCCGCCGGACTTCGGCCCGCTGCCGGCGCGCCCACACTGAGCGTCGGCGCGCGGCGCACCTCCTCATGCTGCCGGGCTAGTGGATGTCCTCAGGCTGTCGGGCTAGTGGATGTGCCGAGCCGGTCGCCCACGGCGAGGTCATTCGCACGACAGAATGCGGCCGCGTGGGATTTCTCGCCGCCTTCCGCTTTCACCTTGACCAGCTCGATGCTGCCGCCCTGCGCGGCCACGCGCACGCTGGTCTCATCGATAGAGACGATCTCGCCCGGCTTGCCTGCGACGTCGGCGAAGCGCCGCGCCGGGTGACGGAGCGCGTCGAAGACGCGAACTTTCATCCCGTTGACCGTCGTCCATGCGCCCGGCGAAGGATTGCATCCACGAATCAGGTTGTAGATCGCGTCCGCGGGAGCGTGCCAGTTGATCTGCGCTTCGGCGTCTTTGCACCAGCCTTCGTATGTCGCGAGCGCTTCGTCCTGCGGTGTTTCCGTGTGTCGACCGGACACGATGAGGTCCGCGGCTTCGAGCATCGCGGCCACGCCAAGCGGGAACAGATGATCGAAGTAAATGCTGCCGAGCGTATCGTCGGGCCGAATGTCCACGCTTTTCTGAAGCACGATCGGTCCCTCATCGAGCCCGTCGGTTGGGCGGAAGATCGTGAGGCCGGTGCGCGTCTTGCCTTGGATCACGGGCCAGTTGATCGAGCTGGGTCCGCGGTGCGCCGGTAGCAGCGACGGGTGATATTGAATCGTCCCGTAGCGCGGAATGTTGACGAACGACTGCGGGGCGAACTGCAGCACGTACGCCATCACGGCGATCTCCACGTCCAGCTCGCGCAGAGTCTTTTCAGCTTCGGCGCTTTTGAGCGACGCGAACTGGAAAACCGGAATGTTGAACGATTGCGCCGTCAACCGCAGCGGGTCGGCCTTCGAGCCCGGCTTCTCCGGCGCGCAGAACGCGCCGAGCACGTGATCTCCCCGTGCATGAAAGGCTTCGAGCACGCTCTTGCCGAACGCCTGCTGTCCAATGATTGCGATTCGCATGGGAGCTCTCTTTTCTCTTTACTCTTCTCGGTGAACGGGAGTTCAGCGCCCGGTATTGATCCAGACGACTTTCGGTTCGGTGAAGTTTTCGATCGCGGCGTCGCCGTGCTCGCGGCCGAAGCCGGAGTCTCGGGCGCCACCCCACGGCAGGCGGACGTCTGTCGGGCCGTAAGTGTTGGCCCAGACGGTCCCCGCCTTCAGCCGGCGCACGAAGCGATGAACACGCGTTACGTCGTTGCTCCACACGCCGGCGGCCAGGCTGTATTTCGTGCCGTTGGCGAGGCGAATTGCCTCTTCATCGTTGTCGAAGCGAATCACCGCCGCGACGGGCCCGAAGATCTCTTCTTGCGAGATGCGCATCTGATGCTCGACGTCCGCGAACACGGTGGGGCTCACGTAGTAGCCCTTGTCGCCGTGGCGCGTTCCGCCGATGGCGATCTTCGCGCCTTCGCGTTTGCCGACTTCGATGTAGTCGAGCACGCGGTTCATCTGCAGCTCGGAGACGAGCGGGCCCATTGAGGTGCCCGCGTCGCGCGGGTCGCCGAGTCGCATGGACTTCGCGCGAACGACGAGCCGCTCCACGACTTCGTCGTATACGTCCTTGTGCGCGAGGATGCGCGAGCCGGCCGAGCACACCTGGCCCGTATTGAAGAAGATGCCGGAGCCGGCGGCCTTCACCGCGGCATCGAGGTCCGCGTCCGGCAGAATGATGTTTGCGGACTTGCCACCGAGCTCGAGCGTCACGCGCTTCAGATTGCCCGCCGCCGCGCGCAGGATCTGCCGGCCGACCACGGGCGAGCCCGTGAACGTGATCTTGTCGACATCGGGATGCTCGACGAGCGCGGCGCCGGCGGTCTTGCCGAAACCCGGAACGACGTTCAGCACGCCGGGGGGAAATCCGGCGGCCAGCGCGAGCTCGCCGATCTTGAGTGCGGTCAGCGGGGTCAGCTCCGCGGGCTTCAGAACAACCGTGCAACCGCATGCGAGCGCGGGCGCGATCTTCCACATGCCGATCATCAGCGGGAAGTTCCACGGGATGATGGCGCCGACGACGCCGAGCGGCTCCCGGACCGTGTAGGTGAGCGCATCGGGCCGCGCGGGGATCACGTGGCCGTGAATCTTGTCCGCCCAGCCGGCGTAGTACGCGATCGTGTCCAGCACGGCGGGCAGGTCCTGGCGCTTGACGGCGGACACCGGCTTGCCCGAGTCGAGGCTCTCCAGCTCGACCAGCGTTTCCTGGTTCTGGCGGATGAGATCGGCGAGGCGAAGAAGCGCTTGGCCGCGCTCCGCCGCGCGCAGGTGACTCCACTCACCTTCGAACGCCGCGCGCGCGGCGGCGACGGCGGCATCGATATCCGCGGCGTCCGCTGCCGCGACCTGCGCGATCACCTGTTCGTTCGCCGGATCGACGGTGTCGAAATAGCGGCCGGATTGCGCGGGAACCCGCTGTCCGCCGATGAGCAGGTCGTGCCGCGACGCTGAAGAGGGAGCTGCCATGAAGCCTCGCAAGATATGTAGTAGACAACATATGTGCGCGTGGCTTCTCGAGCCGCGCGGATCGAGCGAAAGACTAGACGCGAAGCGCGGATGCAGGGAATATGCTGCGCGCAGCCACACTTGCATGCCCGGGATATGAACTCACAGACAACACGCGGAACCCCGAGACTTGCACTGAAGTGCATATGTCGAGGAGCGCTCCGATGATGCGGATAGAGATCGAGCCCGTATGGCGCTTCCGTCGCGAAGAAGACGGGCAGTCGATGCTCGTGATGCTCGACTTCCTGAACGAGATTCGCGCCACGGGAAAAATCACGCAGGCGGCCGAACGCGCGCAGATGTCGTACCGGCACTGCTGGAACCTCGTCGAGAAGTGGGCTGGATTCTTCGGCGCGCCGCTCGTCGAGCGAGAGCAGGGTCGAGGTACACGACTGACGCCGCTCGGCGAGAAGCTCGTGTGGGCGGGGCAAAGACTGCAGGCACGGCTGAAGCCGCAGCTGCAGAACCTGGCGCAGGAGCTGGAAACGGAGCTGAACGAGGCGCTACCCCAGCGCGCGGCGATCATCCGCGTGCATGCGAGTCACGGCTTCGCGGTGTCGAAGCTTCGGGAGCTGATCGGTCGCGATCCCGGCATCGGCGTGGATCTTCGCTACGTCAGCAATCCGAGCTCGCTTGTGTCGCTTTCTCACGGCGGATGCGAACTGGCCGGCGTTCACCTGCCGCGGGGCGAGTTGCGAAAGAAGGCCGCCGCCGCCGCGCGGCCGTGGCTGAGCGCGGGGGAGCATCGAGCCATCGGGTTCGTGACGCGCGAGATGGGCTTGATGGTGAAGCGAGGCAATCCGCTGGGCATTACCTCACTCGCGAAGCTGATGGAACCCGGCGTGCGCTTCGTCAACCGCGATCCGGATTCGGGAACGCGCCGCCTGTTCGATCAATTGCTGGATCAGCAGGAGCTCGACTCCACGCGTCTCGATGGCTACGAGCGGGTCGAGTTCACTCACGCGGCCGTTGCGGCCTATGTAGCGAGCGGAATGGCGGATACCTGCTTCGGCGTCGAAGCGGCCGCGCGTCAGTTCGACCTGGATTTCGTGCGGCTCGCCACCGAGGACTATTTCTTCGTGTGCCGGAAGCACATTCTGGAGAATGACTCTGTGAAGAGAGTTCTCGAGATCATGCGCAGCGAGGAGTTCCACACCGCTATTTCGCAGCTTCCCGGCTACACGGCGACAGACGCGGGCCGCGTCAAGGGAATCCAGGAAGCGTTGCGCGGTTGAGCGCCGCCGCGCGTGCCGCGCGTGCCGCGCCTGCGCGCCGTTACCGCGCGATGTTGATGATCTTGGCCTGAGTAAATTCTTCGAGCCCATCGACGCCCATTTCGGAGCCGAAGCCGGACTGTTTCGCGCCACCCATCGGAACATCGGGTGGCAGGTCGAGATGCTTGTTCACCCAGACCGTGCCGGACTGGATCTTCAGCGCGACTTCGTAGGCCCGTTCGGTGTTCGACGACCACACGGTTGCGCCGAGGCCGAAGTCGGTCGAGTTCGCGCGAGTGATCGCCTCATCGAGCGTCGAGTAACGCAGCACCGGCAGAACGGGACCGAACTGTTCTTCCTGCACGAGGCGCGTGTCGTCCGGAATGTCGCGCACGATCGTCGGCCGTATGAAGTAGCCCGGGCCACTCACCGGCGTGCCGCCCGCAATGATCTTGCCGCGCTGGCGTGCTTCTTCGATGTAACCCCGCACCTTCTGGTACTGCGCTTTGTTCTGCAGCGGACCGAATTGGGTCGCGGCGTCGAGGCCGTTGCCAACCACGGCCGCTTCCGCGAGCTTGCCGAGCTCCGCGCAAAAAGCGTCGTACAGCGAGTCGGGCACGTAGACACGCTTCGCCGCCAGACACACCTGCCCGGAGTTGACCATCGCCGCGTGGAAGACCTTCGGCGCCACTTCCCTGGGGTCGACATCGTCGAGCACGATCGCCGCGTCGTTGCCTCCGAGCTCGAGCGTCAGGCGTTTCACGGTGCTGGCGACACTCGCCATGACTTTCTTGCCGGTGGCGGTCGAGCCGGTGAAGGCGACCTTCGCCACGTCCGGATGGCTCGTGAGCGCGTTGCCGAGATCGTTCATATCGGCGATGACGTTGACGACTCCCGCGGGGAAGATCGCCGCACACAACTCGCCGAGCCGCAGCGTCGTGAGCGGAGTCGTGGCCGCAGGCTTCGCGACGACGGTGTTGCCCGCGAGCAGCGCGGGAGCCACCTTCGTCATCAGCAGAATGAGCGGGAAATTCCAGGGCGTGATCGCGGCGACGACGCCGAGTGGCGTTCGCTGCTGGACGATGCGGCCGGTGGCATCGTCCTTCAGCACCTTGAGGGGCAGGTCGAGCCCGGCCAGCACACGCGTGATGCCGATGGCTCCGCCGATTTCGAAGCGCGCGCCCATCAGAGGCTTGCCCTGCTCCTGCGTGAGAAGCTTCGCGAGCTCCTCGCTGTGCACCGTCAGCGCATCCGCGAGCTGGAGGATCAGTTTGCGGCGTTCCGCGATCGGGGTTGCCGACCATGCCGGGAAAGCCGCCTTGGCGGAAGCGACGGCCAGATTGAGCTGGGCCACGTCGGCACGCGGGCAGGTCGCCACGGGCTGTTCGGTGGCGGGATCGATGACGTCGAAGGTCGAAGCGCCCTCGACCAGTCGTCCCCCGATCAGCAGGTGAAATGACGGTGAAAGCCGGTTTTGCAGTTGTGCGTTCATGGTCAGGCCCGCGACTTCTACGTGATATCCGCAAAGATATACCGATACTATCAGCCAGCCGTGCACGCAAGCGACATCGCGAGGTTCGTCATGCCCCATCCGGCCGGAGGCGCCAGGCGCTTCACTTATGTAGTCTTGGCGGTCCTGGGTGCCGGCACCCTCAAGAATTAAATTAAGCGAGCGCGGACATGTGGCTGGCTCTACTGGCGTTCCTGGGCGGTGCACTCACGATCATCAGCCCGTGCATTCTGCCCGTGCTGCCGTTCGTCTTTGCGCGGCAGGGAAGGTCGTTCGCGAGGACCACGCTGCCGCTTCTGATCGGCATGGCGGTGACGTTTTCGGCGATCGCCACGCTCGCGGCGGTGGGCGGCGGGTGGGCGTTGCGCGTCAACTCCTACGGGCGCGTGCTGGCGCTCGCGTTTCTCATCATCTTCGGCTTTGCGCTGCTGTCCCGGCGGGTTTCGGACTGGATCAGCCGCCCGTTCGTCGCGCTCGGCAATCGGCTCATGACGGCGAACGAGGGCAAAGAGAGTGTGCTGCCTTCGCTCATTCTCGGCATGGCGACGGGCCTGCTGTGGGCGCCATGCGCCGGGCCGATTCTCGGGCTGATCCTCACGGGCGCGGCGATCAGCGGCCCGAGCACTGAAACGACGCTGCTTCTTCTGTCATACGGTCTTGGTGCGGCCGTCTCGCTCGCACTGGCGACGGTGGCTGGCGCTCGCATTTTCCGTGCGATGAAGCTTTCGCTCGGCACGACCGAGTGGCTGCGCCGCGGGCTTGGAGTCGCGGTTCTCGTCGGCGCGCTCGCGATCATCAACGGCTGGGATACGGGGCTTCTCACGCAAATTTCCTTCGCGAGCACGAACAGCGTCGAGCAGGCGCTCGTGGGTGCCATTCGTGCGAATGACGGCGAGAAAGCTCCCGCCGGCGCGATGACGGGTGGAGCGATGCGTGGCGACGGTATGCGTGGCGGCGACGGCATGCGTGGTGGCGATGCGATGCGCGGCGGCGGCGCCATGTCGGGCGCCATGAGTGGCGCCATGTCTGGAGCGATGTCGGGTGCCATGTCCGGAAAGGGGGCCGCCGGGCAGCCGCCAGTGGAAGGCGACCTGCCATCGTTGAGCGGCGCGGTCGCGTGGGTGAACTCGCCCCCTCTGACGCCCGAAGCCTTGCGCGGCAAAGTCGTGATGGTCGACTTCTGGACCTACTCCTGCATCAACTGCCTGCGCACGCTGCCGTATCTGCGCGCCTGGCAGCAGCGCTATCACGATCTTGGATTCACCATCGTCGGCGTGCATACGCCCGAATTCGCTTTCGAGAAAGACGAAAGCAACGTGCGGCGCGCGGTGCGCGACCTGGGCGTCACGTATCCGGTGGCGATCGACAACAACTACGCGGTCTGGCGTGCGTTCAACAACGAATACTGGCCGGCGCACTACTTCGTCGATGCGAAGGGCCATATCAGAGGTCACCACTTCGGTGAGGGCGGATACGACGAATCCGAGAAACTCATTCGCGAGCTGCTGACCGAAGCCGGCGTCACCAATCTCCCCGCCCCGATGGGCGCCCTGAAAGGCGACGGCATCGAATCCGCCCCGGACGAGGCCAACGTGTCCTCGCCCGAAACCTACATCGGATACGAGCGCGCCGAGAATTTCACGTCACCCGGCCGATTCGCGCAGGAGAAGGCGCACGACTATTCCTTGCCATCGTCATTCCCGCTCAACGCCTGGGCGCTGGCGGGCCAATGGACGGTGGGCGCCGAGTCCGCGCATCTCGACGCGGCGAACGGCAAGATTGCGTTCCGTTTCCACGCACGCGATCTGCATCTCGTGCTCGGGCCGGGTGCCGCCGGCAAGCCGGTGCGATTTCGCGTGACGATCGACGGGCGCGCGCCCAACGACAGTCGCGGCGTGGACCTCGACGCAAAGGGTGAGGGCGTGGTGCGTGAACAGCGCCTCTACCAGCTCATTCGGCAGACAGGCCCGGTGGAAGATCGCACGTTCACCATTGAATTCCTGGACCCCGGGGTCCAGGCCTACTCGTTCACATTCGGGTGAGAGCACGGAGGGTGCATCGATGATTAAACGCCGCCAATTCGTTCTCGGGACTCTTGCGCTGTGTGCGGTGGGGAGCTCCATCGGCCGCGCGATCGCGGCGACGCTGTCCGCGCCGAAGCGCAGCGCAACGGTGTCGATCGAAGCGTTCGACGCCAAAGGCGTCAGTCAGGGCGTGTCGGAGCTCGATCGCGTCGTAAAGACCGACGAGGAATGGCGCGGCCAGCTCTCGCGCGCGTCTTATTCAGTGACGCGTCACGAAGACACCGAGCGCCCCTTCTCCGGCGAGTACGATCACAACAAGGCGGACGGCCTGTATCGCTGCATCTGTTGTGATACGGCGCTGTACGATTCGCGCACCAAGTTCGACTCCGGCACGGGCTGGCCGAGCTTCTGGCAGCCGCTTTCCCCGAAGAACGTGGTCGAGACGACCGACAACAGCCTGGGCATGAGCCGCACGGCCGTTTCCTGCCGACGTTGCGATGCGCACCTCGGCCACGTATTCAATGACGGGCCGCGGCCCACGGGGCTGCGTTACTGCATGAACTCCGTCGCGATGAAGTTCGTGAAGCGAGCCTGAACCGTCCTCATGATGAATGATTCAGCATGGAAGCCGCGGTACGCGCTCGCGATCCGGCACGTGCATTTCGAAGACTGCGGTTCGTTGGCTGAAGTCCTGCTCGAGCACAACTTCGGCATTCGATACGTCGACGCCGGTCGCCACGATCTTCGCGACCTCGACGTGAGTCAGGCGGATCTCGTCGTGTCGCTCGGCGGTCCGGTGGGTGTGTACGACACGGACGCCTATCCATGGATACGCGACGAGCTCGAGGTGCTGGATCGTTCCGTCACGCTCGGCAAGCCTGTGATCGGGCTGTGTCTCGGTGCGCAGATGCTGGCGCGTGTTCTCGGCGCTCGCGTGTATCCCGGGCCGGTGAAGGAGCTCGGCTGGAAGCCGCTGACCCTGACGCAAGCGGGACGCGCCTCGGTCATTGCACCGTTGGGAGAGGCGGGCGCGTCGATGCTTCACTGGCACGGCGACACGTTCGATTTGCCGCAAGAGGCGCAGTTGCTTGCCTCGACCGCTGAAGTCGCGAATCAGGTTTTCCAGTGGCGCGAGCGAGTGATCGGCTTTCAGTGCCATCCTGAAATACAGACGGAGGACATCGAGCGTTGGCTCATCGGCCACGCGTGCGAGATCGGCGCGACGCCGGGCGCATCGGTGGCGCAACTCCGCGCGGACACGGCACGCTTCGCGCCGGCCCTGAAATCGCAGGCGAGCCGAATGTTCGGCGACTGGCTGACCCGCGTCGGCTTCCCGGTGCCGGCGGAAGCCTGACCCGCGGGGCCCCGGCGTAGAATGACGGCTTCTCGTTTTCCACCGAGGAGTTCCCATCATGAAGCTGAGCGCCCGTAACGCCTTGCCCGGAATCGTTCGATCCATCGAGCTCGGCGCGGTCAACGCCGAGGTCACGCTGGAACTGGCTCCAGGGCTCACCGTCGTGTCGATCATCACGCTCGATGCCGTGCAGAACCTGAACCTGAAGGTCGGAGCGAAAGCCTACGCGGTCATCAAGGCGTCGAGCGTCATGGTGGCCGTGGACTGAGGGCGTCGGTCCAATCGCGCATCGCTCACCAAGCGGGAAGCTCGAGTCTCGCTGCGACGAATGTTCGTCAGCCGCGTGGGCTCACGATCGTCATCGCCGCGGTGGAACTGCGGCGCCCCCATTGCATTCCTTGCGTCATCTCCTTCAACGAGGAAGAAAATCATGGGACGCGGGATTCTGCTGTGGCTCCTGGGTGTACCGATTCCAGTCATCATTCTGCTCGCGCTGATCTGGCGCTGAGGATAATCACATGGCCGTACATCCTGCGGTGGCGGTGCCGCTAGCGCCCGTCGGCGCGAACGAATCGTCGGTATCGGCGGTGTCCTGGGCCGCGTTGGCCGCAGGCGCAACCGTTGCGGCTGCGATCTCGCTGCTGCTTGCGGCTCTAGGCACCGGACTGGGGTTCGCATCCGTCTCGGCATGGCCTGGTGTGGGCGCCTCGATCGCCACTTTTTCGGTCATGACGGCGGTCTGGCTCATCGTGATGCAGTGGGTCGCGTCGGCTGTCGGGGGCTACGTCACCGGCCGCATGCGGACGAAGTGGGTGAACCTGCATACGCACGAGGTTTTCTTTCGCGATACAGCCCACGGCTTCGTGACTTGGGCGGCCGCCACGGTTATTACCGTCGCGGTGGTGGCCTTCGCGGCCGCCGGGGTGGCGCGTGAGGGCGCGCATGCCGCGGCGAGTGTGGCGGCGGGCGCCGCACAGGGCGCAAGCGCCGCACCGGGAGATATCAGCGGCTATTCCGTCGATTTGCTGTTCCGCTCTTCCTCGACGCCGCAGGAGGCGAATGCCGGTTCCGGCGCACAGACGCGCGCGGAGGCATTGCGAATCCTCGCCACATCGCTCGGTGATGAAGGTCTGACCGCTGCGGACCGGACCTATCTTGCGCAACTGGTCGCGTCGCGCACGGGGCTTTCGCCGGCCGAATCCCAGCAACGGGTGGACGCGGTCCTGAACCAGGTGAATGCGGCTGAAGTGAAGACTCGGCAGGCCGCGGATGCCGCGCGCAAGGTGGCGGCTACCACCTCCATGTTCACCGCGCTCGCGATGCTGATAGGCGCGTTCATCGCGTGTGTGGCGGCGGCGCTCGGGGGACGAGAGCGCGACTTACACCCTTGATTTGCGACGGTGCTCGTAAATCCCGGCTGCGGGCCATCCTGATTCGGGAGAGGGCGCGGGACCTTCAGCCACGTCCCGGCGTTGTGATGGGCTGATATGGGGCTCACGCGCACTCGCAATTTACGAACCGGCAAGGCGGTCTGGTGCGCCTATCGGCACACTCGTGCGGCGTCATCGCCCATGACCCGCAATGGGACCTGCGACGTCGCCATTGTCGGCGGCGGCATAACGGGTGCTCTCTTGAGTCAGTCCCTGACGGCATCCGGGATCAAGCCCCTCATCATCGAGCGGCGGCGGGATGCGCTATTGGGGTCGACGGCCGCCAGCACATCGCTGCTGCAATTCGAGCTTGATACCCCGCTTGTCGAGCTGACGCGGAAGATCGGCCGGCGAGCGGCGGAGCGGATCTGGCGGTGCTCTCTGGAGTCGATCGCGGAGCTGCGCACGCGTGTGCGTCTCCTGAAGATCGATGCGCGAATGCGCCCACGCCCGTCCCTCTACCTGGCAGGGAATGTTCTCGATGCCGCCGGCTTGCGTCGAGAACTGAAGGCGCGTCAGCGCGTCGGGCTTCCCAGCGAGCTTCTGGAACGCAAAGCGCTCAGCCGGCATTTCGAGATCAGCCGGTCCGCCGCAATCCTCAGCCACGGTAACGCGGAAGCCGATCCGTTGGCCCTGGCAGCGGGGTTTCTGCGGCGAGCGCTACGCGAGGGCGCGCGACTGCATGCGCCGAACGAGGTGGTGGACCTGTACACGCACCGGCGCGGTGTGACGCTAGCGCTCGAGCACGGCCTTCAGATCGAGGCGCGGCGAGTGGTCTTCTGTACCGGGTACGAAATGCCGAAGATTGTTCCGGCGGGCGCAAATCGCATCACTTCCACGTGGGCGATGGCGACCCGCGCTCAACCCCAAAAGCTGTGGCCTCAGCGTGCGCTGATCTGGGAGGCATCGGATCCCTATCTCTACCTGCGCACGACCCCGGATGGACGCGTGCTTTGCGGCGGAGAGGATGAGGAGTTCACGAACGAAAAACGCCGGGATGCCCGAATCGAGGCGAAGACAGCGACCCTCGAGCGGAAACTCGGAAAGCTGCATGACCGTCTCGATACCCGCGCCGCATACCGGTGGGCCGGTTGCTTCGGCTCGAGTCCCGCGGGCACTCCCACGATCGGCCAGATTCCGGGGCATCCGCGCTGTTACGCGGCGCTCGGCTATGGGGGCAACGGGATCACGTTCGCCATGCTTGCCGCGACACTGCTGACCGCGCAGCTTCGGGGTACACCCGAGCCTCACGCGCGACTCTTTGCGTTCGAGTAGCGCGTTCAGGGCCGACCTCACGTGCGGGACCACCGTGCGGCCCCCTTCGGGTTCCGCGACGATCCTGACTTGCGGCGAGGAACAGAAGCCGAACGTCTCCGTTGCCTCTAGCTTGCCCCTGAAATCTTCGGAGTCATCGTGAGCATTCGGAAGCCGAGTCGTGTTCGGGAAGGCAGCGCGGCCGCTCACGGCGCGATCTGGGACGGCAAGGGCACCAACTTCACGCTGTTCTCCGCCAACGCGACGAAGGTGGAGGTGTGCCTGTTCGACTCCGTCGGCGGCCAGGAAATCGAGCGGCTGGCGCTTCCCGAATATACCGACGGGTTCTGGCACGGCTACATCCCGGACGTGAATCCGGCCGCCGTCTACGGGTTTCGCGTACACGGCCCTTACGTCCCGGAAGCGGGCCATCGATTCAATCCAAATAAACTCGTCCTCGATCCCTATGCGCGGGCGCATGTAGGCGAGCTCAGATGGGCGCCGGAAGTTTTCGGCTACACCATCGGTGCCGCGGGCGACGACCTCTCGTTCGATGAGCGCGACAGCGCGCCCTTCATGCCGAAGTGCGTCGTCGTCGATCCGAATTTCGACTGGAAGGGGGCGCCGCGCTCGCGCGCGGTGCCGTGGGACCGAACGATCATCTACGAGGCTCACCTTCGCGGTTTTACCCGGCTGCACCCGGCGGTGCCGGAGAAGAAACGCGGCACGTACGCCGGGCTCGGCACCAAGGAAGTGATCGACTACGTCAAGGCGTTGGGTGTCACGACCGTCGAGCTGCTGCCCATCCACACGTTCATCAACGACAGCCACCTGCTCGAGCGAAAGCTTACGAATTACTGGGGCTACAACAGTATCGGTTTCTTTGCGCCGGACCCGCGCTACGCCTCGGAGCCGGAACAGAGTCTCCGCGAGTTCAAGGAGATGGTCGCGCGTTTCCACGACGCCGAGCTCGAGGTGATTCTGGATGTGGTCTACAACCACACGGCCGAGGGCAACGAGCGCGGACCGACGCTGTCGTTCAAGGGCATCGACAACGCGACGTACTATCGGCTGTTGCCCGACAACAAGCGTTACTACATCAACGACACGGGCACGGGGAACACGCTCAACCTTTCCCACCCGGGCGTCATCCAGATGGTGATGGATAGTCTGCGGTACTGGGTGAACGAATTGCATGTGGATGGCTTCCGCTTCGATCTCGGCACGATCCTCGCGCGCGAACCCAACGGTTTCGACAATCAAAGCGGGTTCCTGAAGGCGTGCAATCAGGACCCCGTCCTGCGCACGGTGAAGTTGATCGCGGAGCCCTGGGATTGCGGACCCGGCGGCTATCAGGTGGGCGCCTTTCCCCCCGGCTGGGCGGAATGGAACGATCGCTATCGGGATGTGACGCGCGACTTCTGGAAAGCCGAAGCGGGTGCGAGCGCCATGGCGCAGCGTCTGACGGCCTCGGGCGATGTCTTCAACCATCTCGGCCGCCGTCCGTCCGCTTGCGTGAACTTCGTGACCGCACACGATGGCTTCACGTTGAATGACGTCGTGAGCTACAACAGCAAGCACAACGCCGCCAATGGTGAGAACAACAAGGACGGCAGCAGCGACAACCGTTCGTGGAACTGCGGGGCCGAGGGCCCGACCGAGGATGCGGCGGTCGACACGTTGCGGCGGCGACAGATGCGAAATTTGCTGGCGACGCTGCTGCTGTCGCAGGGGACGCCCATGCTTCTCGCCGGCGATGAGTTTGGCCGCACACAGCAAGGCAACAACAACGCCTATTGCCAGGACAACGAGATCAGCTGGCTCGACTGGGAGCTCGACGAGCCCGCGCGGTCGTTGTTGCGATTCACGCAAACACTGACGTCGCTGCGGGCGAAGTATCCGATCCTGCGTCGAAATCGCTTCCTGACGGGCGCCTATGACGAGGAGCTCGAGGTCAAGGATCTGACCTGGATCAACGCCTCAGGCGCGGAAATGCGGGCGGAGGACTGGAACGATCCGCGCATGCATTGCTTTGGCATGCTGATGGACGGGCGCGCGCGACCCACGGGCGTGCGCCAGCGCGGTACGGAGGCCACGATGCTGTTGATCCTGAATGCGCATCACGACCTCGTGGAGTTCACACTCCCGCTTCCTGTGGGGTCGGGCTCGTGGCGCCGCTTGATCGACACCAACTTGCCCGATGGCGAGGACGCGCCAGAGTTCGCCGGTGGCGCGGTTTATGGCGTGACGGGACGCTCGCTGCTGCTGTTTGTTCTGTCGGGCTGATCCTGAATCGTGTCGTGGATGAATCGCAGCTTCTCGATGACCGGTGCCGACAGCACAAACGGATAGCCGTCGGGCAATCCCAATCCCCGGTTGAGATTGTTCAGCACGTAGGTAAGCGGCAGCCACGCTTCGATCATTCGACCGAAGTCGCGGTTCGCCGGATTGAGCGGGTTCGCCGGCGCGGCCATCGCGGGCTCGTCACCGCGTTTGGGCTCGAGCGTCAGGCCCACCGCTCCGGCGGTTTCGAGCGCGTCGGTCATGTGAAGGTAATGCGCCCAGGATTCCGCCCAGTCTTCCCACGGGTGCGTCGTCGCATACGCGCTGATGAAATTCAGTTCCCAGTTTTCGGGCGGCCCGTTCTGGTAGTGCGTCTGAAGTGACGCCGCGTAATCCGCGCGCTCATCGCCGAAGAGCGTTCTGAAAGGCTCCAGGCGCGGACCTTTGTCGATGAGCCGATCCCAATAGTAGTGGCCGATTTCATGTCGAAAGTGCCCGAGCAACGTGCGATAGGGCTCATGCTGTTGCGTTCGTTGCATCTCGCGATGCACGTCATCGGCCTCGGCGACGTTGACGGTGATCAGCCCGTTGTCGTGGCCTGTGAGAACTCGTTTCGCATCGCCGCCCGAGGAGTCCGCGAGAAATTCGAACGCGAGTCCTGAATCTTCCGGTGCGAGTTTCCGGACGGTGGGCAGTCGCAGGCCGAGGAGGCTGTACATCATGCGACGCTTGGCGAGCTCGAGTCGAAACCACGCCGTCCGATTGCTCGGAATGGAGAGGTCGGGAATCATCCGGCTCAGCCGGCACGAGACGCACAGCGGGTTGGGATCGTCCGCGGGGACCGCCCAGTTGCAGACGTTTTCCCGGTCGTAGTTCGCGCACAGTCGATACGCCGCATCCCGAAGGCCAGTGCCTTCGGGCTTCCAGAAGCCGTCGGCGCCCTGCACGAGCGCAGCCATCAGGCCCTTGTCCGGCAGAAAGGCGAGCGGGTGCTCACAGACCAGGCATCGAACGTTCTCGAAGAAGATGAGATTCTGGCAATGGGTGCAGTGGAAGGTCTTCATGGGGGGGAACGAATGGCAACAGACCGCGCTGGAACGTTGCGCCGGCTGGAGAGTTCCGTCTCTTGAATCGCTGCGCCGGGGGCGCCTGTTTCCTTGCACTCTCAGCGAGCAGGGCGGCCGGCGCCGCTAGCGCAGCCGTCGTTCACTTAAATCAGGCCCGGCCGCGTAAGCGGGCATACACTGACCTGAACCCCAGCGCGCCATCGGTGCGCCCAGCTCAAGAAGGGCGTTTGAGTCCCCCAATCCCCACTATCGGTATCGGCGCCTCCTCCTGCGGCCTCGAGGCGCTGACGAAGCTGCCGAAGGCTTTGCCCGCCCGCCTTGGCCCCGCGGTGCTCGTCGTTCAGCACCTGGATGGGTACCCAGCCCGCGGAACCGAAGGAGCTTGCCCGGGTGCTCGCGGGTGGCGGGTGATGGCGAATCAATGACCGATCAGAAGTCCAACGGAAACCGCAACGGCGACCCGATCTCCGCGCCCGATGAGAGGACCTTCCGCATCCTCGTCAACTCGGTGCGTGACTACGGCATCTTCATGCTGGACCCCGGCGGCCGCGTCGTAAGCTGGAATGCCGGCGCCGAGGCCATCAAAGGCTACAAGCCCGAAGAGATCATCGGTTCGCACTTCTCCAGGTTCTATCCCCCGGAGGCGCTCGCGCGGGGCCTGCCGGAGCATGAGCTCGTGACCGCCGCCCAGGTCGGACGATTCGAAGACGAAGGCTGGCGACTCAAGAAGGACGGCTCGCGGTTCTGGGCAAACGTGATCATCACGGCGCTGCGCGACGAGCAGGGCAAGCTGATCGGCTATTCGAAGGTGACTCGGGATCTTTCGGAGCGCCGCCGGCACGAGCAGGCATTGAAAGAGAGCGAAGAGCGCTTTCGAGCGCTCATCGAGGGCGTGGGCGACTACGCCATTTTCATGCTCGACCCGGATGGCTTCGTGAGCAGCTGGAATGTCGGCGCCCAGAAGATCAACGGCTACGAAGCGCACGAGATCATCGGAACGCATTTCTCGCGCTTCTACGAGGCCGAGGCCGTCAAGAGCGGTTATCCGGCGAAGGAACTGCGGGCGGCCACCCTCGATGGACGGTGGGAAGACGAGGGCTGGCGGCTTCGCAAAGACGGCTCACGTCTCTGGGCAAATGTGGTCATCACGGCCATGCGCGACTCCAACGGCAGGCTCATCGGCTTTTCGAAGATCACACGAGATCTTACGGAGCGGCGCCGGCATGAAGACGAGCTGAGAAAAGAGGAAGAGCGGTTCCGGCTGCTCGTGGACGGCGTGACCGAGTACGCCATCATGATGCTCGACAAGGACGGCTTCGTGACCAGCTGGAATGCGGGCGCTCAGCGCATCAAGGGATTTACCGCCGCCGAGATCCTCGGCAAGCACGTTTCTCACTTCTACACATCCGAGGACGTCGCGTCGAACAAACCCTGGCGGGATCTTGCGCTGGCGCGCGACACCGGTCGCGTAATGGATGAGGGGTGGCGCCTGCGAAAAGACGGCGCACTGTTCTGGGCGAGTACGGTGATCACCGCGCTCAAGGACGCTGAAGGAAAGCTCTACGGGTTTGCGAAGGTGACGCAGGATCTCACCGATCGGCGCAACGCGGAGAGTCTCGCCGAGACGACGCAGCGGCTGCATGAGTTCATCGCGATGCTGGCGCACGAGCTTCGCAACCCGCTGGCGCCGATCCGCAACGCCGTCGCATTGATGGGCCGGAAGGGGTTGGCGGACCCCGCGCTCGAATCCATGCGCCGGACCATCGATCGGCAGAGCCTGCACCTCACCCGGCTGCTCGATGAATTGCTGGACGTCAATCGCGTCGCGCGAGGCCACTTTTCAATCGAGCGAGTGTCCGTCGATCTGCAGGACGTGCTGAGTCGCGCCATCGAAACGAGTCGGCCGTTGCTGGACGCGCATGCGCATCGGTTCCAGGCCGCGATCCCGGACGGGCCCATTCCGGTCTCCGGCGATGCGGTGCGCCTCACGCAGGCGATCGTCAACATTCTCAACAATGCCGCGAAGTACACGCCACAAGGCGGGAACATACGACTCGGCGTTTTCGTGCGAGACGCTGAAGTGGAGATCCGTACCGTCGATGACGGAATGGGTATCGACAAGAGCCAGCTGGAAAAGGTGTTCGACCTGTTCGTTCAGGTGAGCCCGGAGACGGCCAATACGCTCGGCGGGCTGGGCGTTGGCCTGGCGCTCGTGCGGCGGATCGCCGAGCTGCATGGGGGTAGCGTTCAGGCGCGAAGCGCTGGCCTCGGGCGCGGAAGCGAGTTCATCGTCCGGTTGCCGCTCGCGATGCAGGGAGTGCGAGTTGTGGAAAGCGCTTCGCCGGAGGCGATAGCGGAGACTCCCCGCATGCGAATCCTCGTGGTCGACGACAATCACGATGCCGCGGACAGCATGCAACTGTTGCTCGAATCGATGAACCAGGATGTCGTGACGGTCTACGATGGCCCCGCCGCGCTCTCCGCCGTTCGCACGTTCGATCCGGATGTCGTACTGCTGGATATCGGGATGCCCGCAATGAGCGGCTATGAGGTCGCTCGACAGATCGCGCCCGATGGCCGCGCAATCACGCGACCGATACTGGTTGCGATCACCGGATGGGGTCAGGAAGGGGATCGGCAACGCGCGCGGGAATGTGGCTTCCGCTATCACTTCGTGAAGCCGATGAGCGAGTCCGCCCTGCGATCCATGCTGATCGCCATTTCGCAGGCGCCGGCAAAAAGGCCCTAGTCGACTGGTAAATCCCGAAGCAGGGCATTGATGATGTCCGGCTCCACGGGTTTGGTGAGGTGATGGTCGAACCCCGCGGCGCTCGCTCTTGTTTTGTCGCTTTGCTGGCCCCAGCCGGTGATCGCAACGAGAACGATTTTGTCCTGGAGCATCGCGCGCGCCCGGCGCGCTACTTCGTAGCCGTCGAGACCCGGCATGCCGATATCCAGCAGCGCGACAGCGGGCCGGACGGTTTCAATCGCGGCGAGCGCCGCTGTTCCGTCATTCGCGACCGTCACCGTATGGCCTTCCATTTCCAGGAGCATGGCAAGACTGTCCGCAACGTCCGGGTTGTCGTCGGCAATGAGGACCCGGCAGGCCCCGCCACCACGGTTGGCATTTTCTTCGTTCATTCAGTCGTTCCGCGCCGCCGAGGGCGGGATGCCGACGGCTCGAGTAGTTTGGCTCAAGGCGCAGTGGCCGACGCGCTTATTTCGCTATGGCGCTCCCGACGCGCTGTGTCCGATTGATATTTCATTTAGTGACTGTCTCATACACTCGGCTTCACGAAGTCGCAGGGACGTGGATCTGCTCTGACGGGCCGTGGCTCATCTTGTCCTTGCCCATCTGTGTCGACGCGTAAACCGCTGGGTTCCGTCACGGCCTCATAGTCGCTCGCGCAGCCTCGGCGTCGCGAAGTCGAGGAAGGCTCTCAGTTTGGCGGTGATGCGCCGTTCCTGCACGTAGATGAGGCTGACAGGGATGGGCTCGGGTTCGAACTTCTTCAAAACGGCGACGAGCTTGCCAGCCGCAATTGCCTCGGCGGCCTGGTAGGAAAGCACGCGCGTGAACCCCAGTCCCGCGATCGCGCCTTCGATCGCGCTCTCCGCGGTGTTGATCTCCAGCCGGGAGTGCACCCGGATCGGCGGACCGTCTTTGAAGTGCCACAGGTTCGCCTCACCCAACCCGGCGAATGTCACGCAGGCCGCTGCCGTCAGGTCTGCCGGCGTTCGCGGCGTGCCATGTTCCTTCAGATACGCGGGGCTCGCGCACACCACGTTCCGGATTCGCCCGACCTGAGTCGCGATCAAACTGCTGTCGCGCAAGGCGCCGATGCGCACGGCGAGATCGAGATGATCGTCCATGAAGCTCAGCGCTCGGTCGGCCAGTACCAGTCGCACATCCACCTGCGGATGCGCCTTGAGAAATTCAGTGACGACGGGCAGCACGTGCAGGCGACCGAAAACGATGGGCGCTGTCATGACGAGCTCGCCCTGAGGCGTGTTGTATTGCCCGTTGGCGCTGCGTTCCGCCTCGGCAACTTCTTCGAGAACTCTCCTGCATGCCAGAAGGTAAGACTGCCCCGTGTCTGTGAGCGTGAGTTTTCGCGTCGAGCGGACGAATAGTTTCGCTTTTAGATGGGCTTCGAGATCAGAGACCTTGCGGCTCACCGTGGGCAGCGGCATTCGCAACTCCCGGCTCGCCGCGGAGAAGCTGCCTGCGGTGGCGACCGCGACGAATGCCGACATCGATTCGAGGCGATCCATGGGGTTTTCAATAATTGAGAGGGTGCTTCTAAAGAATACCGTCTAGTTGCGGGCGGTGAAAGCCACTAGCTTGGTGCTATCGCGGCGACGGTCGCGTCGCCGTCGTAACTCTCAGGAGATTCCCATCATGTCTCGCGAGTATTCGAGCGACGTTGCGTTCTCGCCGTCCGTCAAGGCGGTGCAGGCGCGCAAGGGTTCGCGCGCGGCGTATGGGCGAATGGAGGAGGGCGGATCCTGGGAAAGCCGGATCACGCCCGACCTCGCGGAATTCATCGCGGCCCAGCGGAGCCTGTTTTTCGCAACGGCGAACCTCGAGGGGCAGCCGTACATGCAACATCGCGGAGGCCCTCCGGGGTTCCTGCATGTTCTGGATGAGCGCACGCTCGCGTTTGCGGACTTCGCGGGCAACCGGCAGTACATCACGCTCGGAAACCTTGCCGACAACCCGAAGGCCCAGCTCTTTCTGATCGACTACGCCACTCGCCGTCGCATCAAGATCTGGGGCGAAGCGCGAGTGGTCGAGGACGATCCGGATCTGCTCGCCGCGCTGAGGCCAAAGGGCTATCGCGCCAAGGCCGATCAGGTGATCGTGTTTACGATCACGGCGTGGGATAGCAATTGTCCCCAGCATATTCCACGCCGCTTTGACGAAACCGAGGTCAAAGCGCTGCTGGAAGAGCGCGATCGTCGTATCGCGGAACTCGAAGCGCAGTTGAGCAGCCTCAAGAGCGCGCGTGGCAAGAGTGATTGAGGCTCGCGCTCACCATCGCAGAATGCGGCTGCCAAGGTAAGCCGACGCCGCGGTGACCGCGACGATCGCTATCGAATACCAGGTAGCGACGAAGAGCGCGCTGTCATCCGGGCACGTCAGTGCGTACAGCGTCGCGCCCACGGCGCTGGCGACGAGTCCGGCCATCGCTCCGGCCAGCGCGGGGCGCGCGGGAGCGCCACGCCGAAGTGCAAAGAGCAGGCACGCGGCAGGCGCAATGGCGAGCAGCGGAATGAGTGAGAGGCAATGCGTCGCGTTGTGCCCGATGAGCCTCGCCGACCAGTTGTGCGCGGGTACGGTTACGAGCTCGAAGATAACGCCCGCCGCCAGAAGCACAGGCGCAAGCAGCAATGCTCCGCGCCAACGAATACGCGGCGTGGGTCGCGCGGCATCTGATAGCAGGAATGCCCCGGTTGCGGCGAGCGACAACGTAACGACAACCTTGAAGCAGAAAGCGGGCGTGTAAACGGCCGCCGCAATGTCGGGGCGGGCGTGCAGTGCCGCCAGAAACAGCGCCGCCGAGAGCGCGATGCCGGCCAACAGCGCGCCGGTCAGCCAGCGCTCGATAGGCACCACCGGTCGGGCGCCATCCGCGGCGAGCGCGCGAATGAGCTCGTCAGTCCTCATTGGGCACCGTTCGAAACAGGGCGGCCAGGGCCTTGAGGCTTCTGTGCAAGGTGACACGCACCGCGCCTTCGCTCATCCGCAGTCGCTGTGCCGCCTCCTGCGCGGAATAACCTTCAAGGGACACGGCGCGTACCACCTGGCGCTGCCGGTCATTCAGCCGTTCGAGCATATGTTCGACATCTTGCGCGTTCCTGCCGTCGTCACCGGCTTCACTCGAAAGTGTTTCGACGACGCTCTCGATGGAAACTTCGGTCCGCTGCCCGCGACGTCTGAACGCGTCAACCATCTTGTTGCGCGCGATCGCGGCGACCCAGGGCGCCACGGGCGTGCCCGCCTGCCAGGTGCCGCGCTTGAGATGCAGGGCCAGCAGCACTTCCTGCACTACGTCCTCCGCCTCGAGTCCAGCCGCGCGCGCACGATTATGGACGACGGCGCGTAACGCAACGGTGAGCAGCATCAGCAATTGTTCATACGCTCGCGAGTCACCCTGGAGCGATCGCTCCATGAGTTCTGTCCAATGGCGTTCGCGTTCAGCGGATGTCACGGTGCTCCAAGTACGTCATCGCTTCAGCCCTGCGATTCGTTACAGATCGGGGAAGGCACCTGATCCTTACCTGCCGGATGTGTTGCTGCTGGCTCTGTAACGAACGACGCGCGCACGTCGATGGTACCAAGTCCGCAATATTCACACTGAGGGGATCTGACATGAAGTTGTTTGTAACGTCGCTGGCGCTGGGCGCCATCGCAAGCGCGGCCGCGCTGCCGGTCGCACGTGCCGACAGCAATGACCGCTTTGGGACGCAGCACGCGGTGTTCGTCATGACGAACGATGCGGAGTCCAACGAAGTGGTGGCCTACGAGCGCGCGCCGTACGGCACATTGCACAGTCCTCGTAAGTACGACACCGGCGGCCGCGGAAGCGGCGGTACGGTTGATCCGCTGGGGTCGCAGGGCTCGCTGACACTCAGCGATGATGGGTCGCTGCTCTTCGCCGCGAATGCCGGGAGTGGCAGCGTTTCGGTCTTCCGCGTCTTCGGCTCGCGTCTCGTTCTTTCGGATCGTGTCGCGAGTGGTGGGAGTGAACCGAATGCAGTTGCTCAACACGGCAGACTCGTCTATGTGCTCAACACGGCTGGTAGCAGCAGCGTCGTCGGGTTTGTCGTGCGCGATGGCAAGCTGAATCGGATTCCCGGCTCGCTTCGCTTCCTGAGCGCCAATTTCGCCAACTCGGGCTCGGTGGCCTTCAGCGCCGACGGGCGTAATCTCGTTGTGACCGAGCGCGCGACCAACAGCATCGATGTGTTCAAGGTGCTCGGGGACGGCAAGCTTTCGCCCATCACCGTCAATCCCAGCGCCGGACCCGGCGCATTTTCCGCCACCTTCGCTTCAAGCGGTGCCGTGCTCGTTTCCGAGACGGGCGCTGGCGGGCCCAACAGCTCCGCGATTTCGTCGTATTCCATCGCGGCCGACGGGAAACTGGTGCCGATCAGCACGAGTGTTCCGACGCTGGGCGCGGCGAACTGCTGGAACGCGGTCACGCCTGATGGAAAGTTCGTCTACACGTCGAATGCCGGAACGTCTTCGATCTCCGGCTTTTCGATCAAGTCGAACGGAGCGCTCGTGCCGCTTCAGAGCACGGTTGTCGGAGTGAATCCGGCCGGCTCGGCGAATCTGGACATTGCTGTGAGCGCGGATGGACGTTTCCTCTACTCCCTCAACGCGGCTAGCGGTGCCGTCGGCATGTTCCAGATTCAGTCGTCTGATGGTTCGCTCGTGAACCTAGGCACGCTGGCGGGTTTGCCTGCGGGCGCGGGTCTTAACGGCATCGCGGCGAACTGAAGCCATGTCCTCGTCGTATCGCGCGCTTCTGGCGTACTGGGCCTCCCATTCCGCCGCGGCTGATCGTGGGGTACGGCTTGCTGATGCAGGGTCTTCTGAAGCTCGGAAGGGGCGTCGATGTCTTCGCAGCCGCGGTGGCCGGCATCGGCGTCCCTTTCGCGCATCTGATGGCCTGGATCACGATGGTCATCGAGCTGCTCGGTGGGGTAGCGGTCCTCGTCGGCGTGACCGCCGTGATTTTGGTACCGCCTTAGTGTCGCGTTCGCCGCAGCAGCTGGCTGAGCGTGTCCGGTTGTAAGGGCTTTGTGATTCGCTCGTCGAACCCGGCATTGGAACACTCCCGCACGTGCTGAGCGCCATCCAGCGAGGTCAACGCGAATATTCGGGTCGCCTTCAGTTTGTCCATCCGGCGCATCAGGCGGCATACGGTGTAGCCATCCATCCTGGGCATATGGATGTCGAGAATCACCACGTCGGGGGTGGACGCCTGCGCGAACTTCAGCGCCGCTGCGCCGTCCGCCGCCGCGCGCACCTGATACCCGTCAAGCTCCAGCAGGCCCTTGAGCGCTTCGCGAGAATCATCATCGTCGTCCACGATCAGGATGGATGTCGAGGTCGACAGGCCTTGGCTGACTGGTGTTTCACTCAGTAACTGTTTCATACATTCAGTTTCGCGGAGTCACTCGTATTTAGATACGGGCGAGCCTCCTCATTACGTAAGGACTTCACCTACACGCGCGGCTGCTTGCCTTATCGTCTTTGTGTAGGACAAGACAACCGCGGCTTTGCCGTAACGGCGGCGTGGCTGAGAAAAAGCCGCGCCAGCGCGGCCTTTTCCTCAGGCGGCATGTCGTTCCTGGCAATTCAGAGGCTTCCAGCCTTGAGCAGTCATCTCGAGTTTCATCTCGTGCGGCCGCTTGTCGAGCAATTGCAACTCGCGAATCATTTTCGAAAGTTCTTCAAAATTCGCGGTGGGCGTCACTCGCTGCTCGTAGACGAAACGAATGAGGGTGTTGGCGGGATCTTCGACAGGTTCGTCGCGGGTTTCCCAATTTCGAACCATCCTTTCCTCTCGACCGCACAGCAGGCCTATTGTCGATTGGGACAGGTCGAGTTCCGTTCGCAGGAATCGAAACTCGTTCCCTGTAAGCGGACCCGCCTTGTTGACCAGGCATCGCGCGATGCACTGGTGCAATCCGTCCAGGTCCTGGATTGAAATTCCTTTCCCATGTGGCGAGTCCGCTTCCTCGTACCCGCCAGCAAGCCAAACGTTGTCCAATCCACAATCCAGGTATTGGTACAGTTTCGGAGTTTTATTTTCTGTATGAGTCATGGGTGCCATTTTCCGATCTAGATCTCGTCTCCTTCGATTCCTGGAACGTAAAGCCGAGGCACCGCAGGCGTTGGCCACAGGCTGCGGCGGGTCGATTGGCGCTGCCATGGTACCGGCAATAATTGCCGGTTTGAACCCTTTATGTCACACCGCCTGATTGCCCGTACAGTGATCCATCGAGGCGCCTACTGCCGATTGCGGCGCACGACCTGGCTGCGGAGATAGCGACAGCACATCCGTGGCTTCGAGTGCCGCGAATGTCTGCGAGAGCGCCGGGTTCGCGTTCGTGAAGCCCATCTCCGCGCTCAACGTGCCTTGCAGTTGCGCGCCGGCCGGCGCGCCGGCGGGAGCAGACACTTCGACGATCACTGCGGAGGGCGTTCCGGCCTTTGCGCCGTTACTCAGCAGGTGGGCGTGGTACGTCGCCGAAATTGACGTTCGCGTAATTCGTTCCGGTCGCGTACGTCAGCGTCGCGATACGCATACCCGCCCAGCGTCACGTAGGGCGTGTAGCAATCACCGGGCGGCCAAGAGCGAGAGCGCTCGTGCAAGCTGCTTTTCACCAGCTCGCGTCGAGGGATGAAACAGCTGTTTCGACTGAAGCGCGCGCGGCCGCGACACGACCGCAGCTCGGTGCTCTCTGCGCGGCCATGTCGGCTCCGCGCACACGCTCATGTCCGCCACCTGGCTGTGGAGCTTTGGCCGTTACGGCGCAACATGCCACTGGCTCTAAAAAGCTACGCCAAGTCGAGAAGCCGTTCACATTCCGTGAGCGGCGACGTCGGCGATTTCACAGATGCGGCACACCGCAGCGTGTTACGGTTTCTACCTATCGAATGAGCCGGGTTTATGGCGAGCGTCAGGTACAACGGGAAGTTTCAGCACGCAGGAAGTGCTCTCCTGCTCGCCACGCTGCTGGCGATTCTCGGGCCCCTGCCGATCCTTCTGGCGGCAAACGTCGCGATGGCCACCCCGGCCCCGTCCGAATATCAGGTCAAGGCGGTCTTTCTCTTCAACTTCACGCAGTTCGTCGATTGGCCGGCGCAATCGTTTGCGGACGCGCGCGCGCCGTTCGTCATCGGGGTGCTCGGGCGCGACCCGTTCGGGAGCGCGCTCGATGAAGCCGTGCGGGGCGAGATGGTGAATGGCCGCGCCCTCGTGGTGGAGCGGTATCGCAATGTCAACGAGCTCAAACCCTGCCAGATCCTGTTCATCGATCGATCCGCCGGCGCGGACGTCGGCAAGACCCTCGAATCGATCGGCCATCAGGGCACGCTGACCGTCAGCGACTCCGACGCCCAGGGGCCAGCGGACGTGATCATCCGGTTTCTGAGCGAGGGAAAGAAGATTCGCCTGCGGATCAACGTCGACTCGGCGCGCGATGCGGGCCTCACCATCAGCTCCAAGCTCCTGCGACCCGCTGAGGTCGTGGGCTCCCCGGGCACCGGCTGACCATGAACGCGAAGCCCATACCCATTCGCCGCCAACTCATCCGCATGGTGCTGCTCACCAGCGCGGCGGTGTTGCTGCTGACCGCGTCTTCCTTGTTCGCGTACGAGTTCGTGACCTTCCGGCAGGCGAGCCAGCAGCAGCTCGTGACGCTGGGTAAGGCGATTGCCGCCAACAGCACGGCGGCGTTGGCCTTCGACAATGCGGACGACGCCGAAAGCGTGCTGGCCGCGCTGGAAGCCGATGAACACATCGTCGGCGCCGCGCTTTACGATCGGCGGGGCGGGCTCTTCGCCGTGTATCCCAAGGGCACGCCGTCCAGCGCATTTCCGCAGCAGCCGGGCACGCCCGAGACGACCTTCCGCTTCGAAAGTGACTACCTGGTTGGCTTTCAACCGGTAATGCAAGGCACCCGGCGCCTCGGCACGCTGTTCGTGCGCTCGGACCTGCGCGCACTCGACACTCGCGTGCGCTTCTACGGCGGCATCGTTGCGCTGACGTTGCTCGCTTCGGGGCTGCTCGCCTATCTGATTTCGCGGCAACTCCAGCACCGCATTTCTCAGCCGATTCTCGATCTCGCGAAGGTGGCGACAGCGATCTCCACGCGCCGCGACTATTCCGTGCGTGCCGCGCCTTCGCATGCTTATGAGGTCGATCAGCTCACCGGTGCGTTCAATCACATGTTGCAGGAGGTGCAGGGTTCAGAGAACCGCATGCGGATGCAGCTGGCGCACCTGAGTCTGCTTCAGCACATCACCCGTGCGACGAGCGACCGCCAGGATCTGGGAAGCATTTCCCGCATCGTGTTGCAGAGTCTTGAAGAAGACCTGCCGGTGGATTTCGGCTGCGTGCTGCGACAAGACCCCGCGACCCGCGCGCTCGTGGTACAGGCACTCGGCCCCGCAAGCACGAACAGCGAGGCTGGACGGGCGCTGTTGGAGCTCGACCATGCTGCCGGCGTATCTCTGGGCACCACTGGACTGGAAGCCTGCCTCAGCGGGCAGCTCGTGTACGAGCCCAATGCGGGGGCGCTACCCATTCCGTTGTTCCAGCGTCTGGCTGAGGGTGGTTTGCGTTCCATCGTGATCGCGCCCCTCGTGGCCGAAAACACGCTGTTCGGCGCGCTGCTGGTCGGACGCAAACAAGCCGAAGCGTTCGGCAGCACCGATTGCGAGTTCCTTAAACAGCTGAGCGAGCACGTGGCGCTCGCCGCGCGGCAGGCGCAGCTGAACGGCGCGCTTCAGCAGGCTTATGACGATCTGCGTAACACCCAGGCCTCGGTGCTCCAGCAGGAGCGCCTTCGCGCGCTCGGCCAGATGGCGAGCGGCATCGCGCACGACATCAACAACGCCATCTCGCCCATCGCGCTCTATACGGAGTCCTTGCTCGAACGCGAACCGAATCTGAGTCAACGCGCGCGCAGCTATCTCACCACCATTCAGCGCGCTATCGAGGACGTGGCGGGAACCGTCTCGCGCATGCGCGAGTTCTACCGCACCCGGGAGCAGCAGCTCACGCTGGCGCGCGTCGATTTGAATCGCACGATCCAGCAAGCCATCGAACTGACTCACGCCCGCTGGAGCGACCTGCCGCAGCAACGCGGCGTGATGGTCGACTTGCGGACCGATCTGTCACCCGACGCCGCCGAAGTGATGGCTGCGGAAGGCGAGATCCGTGACGCCCTCACGAACCTGATCTTCAACGCGGTGGACGCGATGCCGGACGGCGGCACGCTCACGCTGCGAACCCGCAGCGTCGACGCGTCGATCCAGGACGCGCAGCGCCGTGTACTCATCGAAGTCGCGGATACCGGCGTCGGCATGGATGAACCGACGCGCCGCCGCTGCCTGGAACCGTTCTTCACCACGAAAGGCGAGCGCGGCAGCGGCCTCGGCCTCGCCATGGTGTACGGAATGGTCCAGCGTCATAGCGCGGAGCTGGAGATCGATAGCGTCATCGACAAGGGCACGACCTTCCGAATGATCTTCCCCTCGGCCGCGCCGGACGCGGTCCCGGCGATGCACGTGCCCGCGCCCGATCGCCTGGCGCGGCGGCTGCGCATTCTGCTCGTGGACGACGACCCGGTGCTCATCAAATCGCTGGAAGACATCCTCAGCGGCGACGGACATGAGGTCACGATCGCCAGCGGGGGGCAGTCCGGAATAGACGTATTCACCGCCGCGCACCGTGCCGGCCTGCCGTACTCGCTCGTGATCACCGATCTCGGCATGCCGCACGTCGACGGGCGGCGCGTCGCTTCCGCGGTGAAGTCCTGCGCGCCGACGACGCCGGTCATCCTGCTGACGGGCTGGGGCCATCGACTCCTTGCCGAGAATGACATTCCTCCGCACGTAGACCGGATCCTCAGCAAGCCGCCCCGACTGAGCGATCTGCGCGTCGCATTGCTGCAGCTCACGGAAGAGGGCGCGAGCACCGCGTCCCCAAGGCCGCTGTCACAGGTGCCTGTATGACCAGCACGGAGACCGCGTTTACCGGCGCGCGCCTGCTCGTTGTCGACGACGAAGTCGCGCAAATGAAGGCGCTGTGTAGCACGCTCGAGTTCGAGGGCTATCGGCCCACCGGGTTCAGCTCGGCGAAGCAGGCGCTCGCGCAACTGCGGCCGGGCCAGCACGATTTGCTGCTCACCGACCTGATGATGCCGGAGATCGACGGCATCGAGCTGATCCGCAGCGCGCGGGCCACCGACCCCGAGCTCGCCGGCATTGTGATGACCGGCCACGGCACCATCGACACCGCGGTCGCGGCCATGCAGGTCGGCGCGCTGGACTACGTGCTGAAGCCGTTCAAGCTCAATGTCATCCTCACGGTGATCGTGCGTGCGCTCGACATTCGCCGCCTGCGCATCGAGAACGCCGCGCTCCAGCAGCGCGAGCGCGAGCAAGCCGTGGAACTGGCGGCGGCGTATCGCGATCTCGAATCGTTCTCCTATTCCGTCTCGCACGACCTGCGTTCGCCGCTGCGCGCAGTGAATGGCTTCATGGATATCTTCATGGAGGAGTTCGGACACACGGTGTCGGGTGAGGCGCGCTCCCACCTGGAGCAGGTGAGAACCGGCGGCGCTCGCATGGATCGCCTCATCGACGACCTGCTGAAATTCTGCCGGTTCAGCCGCGCGCCTCTGACGCGTCAGCGAGTGGACCTGGGCGGCATCGTGCGCCGGGTTGTGGCGAATCTGCAGGCCAGTGAGCCTCAACGCACCGTTCAAGTCGAGATCGGCGAGCTGCCGGCGGTTGCGGGAGATGCATCGCTTCTCGAACAGGTGCTCGTCAATCTGCTTTCCAACGCGTTCAAGTTCACGCGCCACCAGCCGCAGCCGCGTGTATCGGTGGGCAGCTTCACAGCCCCCAACCCATCGGACCCGAATGCGATGGAGCGTGTGTACTTCGTTCGCGATAACGGCGCCGGCTTCGACATGAAATACGCCGGCAAGCTGTTCGGCGTGTTCCAGCGGCTGCATGCGCAGGATCAGTTCGAGGGCACCGGTGTCGGCCTCTCGATCGTACAGCGCGTGCTGCAGCGGCATGGCGGCCGCATCTGGGCCGAAAGCGCGCCGGGCAGCGGCGCAACGTTTTTCTTCGTCCTGCAGGTTGAAGCATGACAACGGTGGACCCAATCCGTGTCCTTTTTATCGAGGACATGTCCCACGAGGCCGAGCTGGCGCTCAGCCAGCTCAAGCGATCGGGGCTGTCGTGCCAGTCGCTCCGGGTTGAAACGGAAGAGTCGCTGCGTCGAGCGCTGACGCAGTGGCGGCCCAGCGTGATCCTCTCCGACTTCAGCCTGCCGCAGTTCGACGGTCTCGCCGCGCTGAGCATCGCGCGTGAAATCTCGCCGAACGTGCCGTTCATCTTCGTCTCCGGGACGATCGGCGAGGAGCGCGCGATCGATGCGCTGCTCTGTGGCGCGGTCGATTACGTTCTGAAAACCAACCTCACCCGTCTCGGGCCCGCGGTGAAGCGCGCGCTCGGCGATGCCGCCGCCCACGAAGAGCGACGGCGGCAGGAGGCTCAGATCGCTCGCCTCGATCGCGTGCTGCACATGCTGAGCGGCGTGAACGCGCTCGTCGTACGCATCCGCGACCGCGCCGAGCTGCTGCAGGAAACCTGTCGCCTCGCCGTGAAAGTGGGCGGATATGCGGCCGCGATCGTCGCTTCGAAGGTTCCCGGCTCGTTTGCCGTGCAGCCTGTGGCCTGGAACGGCAGCCAGCCCAAAGTCATCGATGCTCTGCGCGCCGCGTTGGCGGAAACAGCAGCCGTCGATACCAGCGTCATCAATCGTGTGATCAAGTCCGGCAAGGCCATCGTCAGCAACGACACGAGCGCGCCCGAAGCCGCCGAGCTCAACGAGACGCTGACGAATTGTGGCCTGCACTCCATGGTGGCTTTGCCGCTGAATGTCGACAACACCGCGATCGGTGTCCTGTTCCTCGCGGCCCGCGATTCCGGCGCGATCAGCGACGAAGAGCTGCGCATGCTGCGCGAGGTGTCGGGCAACCTCTCGTTCGCGCTTCAGTACCTCCAGCAGGACACACGCGTACGATTTCTCTCGCATTTCGATCCCCAGACGGGCCTCGCGAAGCGCACTCTCTTCTGCGAGCGCGTCGCGCGGCAGCTCGACCAACCCGCCGTCCAGCGCTCACGCTACGTCGTCGCGGTCGTCGACATCGAGCGATTGAGCCTGATCAACGACTCATTCGGCCGCCGCACGGGCGACCTGCTCCTGCAACACGTTGCGGACCGGCTGAAACGCCGCTTCAAGCAATCCGAAGGCATCGCGCATTTCGGCGGCGGAACCTTCGCGGTCATGCGCGATCTCGGTACGCGCAGCGGTGTGGAAATGCTCGATGGCGCGCGCGAGCATGCGGTCGCGATCTTCGGAGAACCGTTCATCATCGAGGATCGCGAGATCCCGGTCTCTGTCCGCTCCGGGTTCGCCGTGTTCCCCGACCATGGCAACGACGCCAATGCGCTCGTGCAGAATGCGGAAGCGGCGCTGCGCAACGCGCGGGTCACGGGCGAACGGCAGCTCCACTACTGCGCGGAAAAACATTCGGAGATGGTTGGCCGCCTCGCCCTCGAGCACAAGCTGCGCGTCGCGCTCGAGAAGCGGCAGTTCGAACTGCACTACCAACCGAAGCTCAACATCATCACGCGGCGGCTCGCGGGGGTTGAAGCGCTGATCCGCTGGCGCGACCCCGACGTGGGCCTCGTCTCGCCCGCCGCGTTCCTGCCGCTGCTCGAATCGACCGGCATGATCATCGACGTCGGCGACTGGGTGATTCAACAGGCCGCGTCGGACTGCCACCAGTGGCTGCGCGCGGGCCTGCCACCGGTGCGCGTTGCCGTGAATATCGCCCCCGCGCAGCTGCGGCGTGTCGATTTCGCGCGCAACTTTCTCAAAGCCGTGCACGGCTGGAGCTCCGAGGCCGCGGGGCTCGATATCGAGATCACCGAAAGCGCCCTCAATGAGGACTCGGCGCTCGAGATCAAAACGCTTCGCCAGCTGCGCAGCGCCGGAATTCGCATCGCGATCGACGACTTCGGCACCGGTTATTCCTCGCTCAGTCGGCTCTCCTCGCTGCCGATCGACATTCTCAAGATCGACCGCTCGTTCGTGCAGCATCTCGCGACCGACGCCGCCGCACGCACGCTGGTCAAGACGATCATTTCGCTGGCGCGCGCCTTCAATCTGAAAACCATCGCCGAAGGCGTGGAAACGCAGGAGCAGCTCGACCATCTGTGGCACGCCGGCTGCGAGCAGTCCCAAGGCTACCTCCACAGCAAACCCGTTCCGGCCGCGCAGCTCGTCGAGATTCTCGCGCGCGAGAAGAGTGCGATACCGGTCGCAGGCAGTTCCTCCAACCAGGCGAATGCTTCCGGGTAACCGCTCATGGCAAGAATTCTAATCGTGGACGACGACGCGCGAATGCGCGAAGCCACGCGCGCGATACTCGAGGAGGAAGGGCACTTGGTGATCGAAGCAAGCGACGGCGCCGAGGCGGTCCGTCTGCATCTCGCGGAGCGCGCCGATGCGGTCGTGTGCGACATGTTCATGCCCCGGCAGGACGGTATCGAAACGATTCGCGCGCTGCGCCGTGATTCTCCGCAGCTGAAGATCATCGCGGTGAGCGGGGGCGGCTCTTTGGGCGCCACCGATGTGCTCAAGGTGGCGCGACTCATGGGCGCCAGTGAGATCCTGAGCAAACCCTACAGCCGCGCAGCGCTGGTCGACGCGATAGCCCGTGCAACGAGCGTCTCGCAGCCCCCCGTTTGAGCTTGGAACCAAGGCCCGCTTACATGGAAAAGTCCACGCGTCACGGATCCTGGCGGCGCTCGCGCCTGCGACTCGGTCTCGGCTCCGGCCTCGGGCTCGTGATGCTCGCGGTTTCCTCGACACCGGCCTCGGCCGCTCCGGACGAGGATGTCTCCACGGCCACGCTGAAATCCCTGAGCGTCGAACAGCTGATGGACCTCGAGGTCACCTCGGTCTCCAAGCGCCCGGAAAAACTATCTGAAACCGCCTCGGCCATCCAGGTCATCACCCGGGAGGACATTCGCCGTTCCGGCGCCACCACGCTCGCGGAAGCGCTGCGCCTCGCCTCGAATCTGCAAGTGGCCCAGAAGAGCTCGCACGGCTGGGGCATCAGCGCGCGCGGCTTCAACACCGAGCTGAGCAACAAACTGCTCGTGCTGATCGACGGGCGCACGGTTTACACGCCGTTGTATTCCGGCGTTTTCTGGGATGCGCAAGACTACCCGCTCGAGGACATCGAGCGCATCGAAGTGATCAGCGGGCCCGGCGGCACGCTGTGGGGCGCGAATGCCGTCAATGGCGTGATCAATATCACGACGCGCAATGCGCGTGACACTCAGGGGCTCGCGGTGGAGGCGGGCGGGGGCACCGAGGTTCAGGATTTCGCGGGCATCCGCTACGGTGGCTCGCTGAGTTCCAACGTGACGTATCGCGTCTACGCCAAGCATTTCGAGCGCGACGATTCGGTGCTCGGCAATGGCGGCGATGCCTCCGACTCGTGGCGCATGACCCAAGGCGGTTTCCGCCTGGATGCGGAGCCGTCCGCGCGGAATACGTTGACCCTGCAAGGTGATGTCTACGGGACCGAAGAGCAGATCCCGGCAGCCGAAAACTCCCGGTTGAGCGGCGCCAACATTCTCGGCCGCTGGTCGCGTGTGTACTCGGAAGACTCCGACATGAGCCTGCAGGCGTACTACGACCACACGCATCTGTCGTTGCCGACGCCGTCGAACGGTTTCGCTCCCGCGGGCGTCTTCACGGACGATCTCGACACCTACGACCTGGATTTCCAGCACCACTTCCGCCTCACCGCGCATCAGCAGGTCGTGTGGGGCCTGGGATACCGCTTCACGCACGACGTCGTCGACGCCGCGCCAACACTGGCGCTCTTGCCGCCGCGCCTCGATCACCATCTCTTCAGCGGATTCATCGAGGATAAATTCCAGCTGCGGGAGAACCTGTTTCTCACACTGGGCTCGAAGCTCGAGCACAACGACTACACCGGCTTCGAATATGAGCCGAGCACGCGTTTGCAGTGGAACTACGCGTCTCAGCAAATGCTCTGGGCCGCCGTCTCGCGCGCTGTACGAACGCCTTCACGCATCGACCGCGACCTGCGCGAGCCCACGCTGTTGCCGGCGCCATTCCCGGACAGCATCCTCAACGGGAGCGACGACTTCAGCTCGGAGAAGCTGATCGCCTATGAACTGGGGCACCGCGCGCAGCTCGGCGCAAAGCTCGTCACGTCGATCTCGCTGTTCTACAACGACTACAACGATATTCGCAGCACGACGCCGGGACCCCTGGCTTTCCCGTCGTTCGGCTTCCCTCTCGTAATCGCGAACGCTCTCGAAGGGGAAACGCATGGCCTCGAGCTGAGCGCCGCCTATCAGCCGTTCGATGCATGGCGCCTGCGCGGCGGATACAACCTTCTCAAGGAGCACCTGCGCGTCAAACCGGGCGGCGTGGATTTCAGCAACGCACTGAACGAGACCGCGGACCCCGAGCAACAGGTGACGCTGCACTCCGCGCTGGATCTGCCGGCCAGTCTGCAGCTCGACATCGGCTTGCGCTGGGTCGACACGCTCCACAACAACAACGGACCCACGCCCGGCACGGTGCCCAGTTACTTCGAGGCCGACGCCCGCATCGGCTGGCGTCTCAACGGCAACCTGGAGTTTTCCGTCGTCGGGCAGAATCTCCTGCACGACCACCATCCGGAGTACGGCTTCCCCGGAGCCGCGCGTCAGGAGATCGAGCGTGGCGTGTACGGCAAGGTGTTGATGACTTACTGATTGCCTCGAGCGCGCCCGGACCTGCCCTGGTTCCCTATGCGCGCGGCAGCCCTCAGCGGGCCGCGATCTGCGCGTTCAGCCGTTCCTGAATCGCCTGCAGGCCCGCAAGCGCGCAGGCTTCATCATTCTCGCTGCCTCGGGCGCCGCCCACACCGATGGCGCCCACGATCCGGTCCTTCACTTTCAACAGCACGCCGCCTGCGCGGACGTTGAAATTCGGGTTCGCTGAAACGGACTGCGCAAGGGCCGTGTCGGTCTTCACGCGTTCTCCGAGGTGGCTCGTCGCGTCCTTGAAGTTCAGCGCGGTGACCGCTTTGTTCGTGCTCGACTGAACGCCACGCGTTGAGGCGCCGTCCTGCGCGAGCAGCACTTTCGGCACTCCGCCGGAGTCGACGACCGTTACGCCAACCGCGAATCCCTTTGCCGTGCAGGCCTCGATTGCCACTTTCGCCGCCTGCGAAGCAAGCTCCAGCGAAGGTCCCGGCGCGGGTGGTGGCGGTGGGGCGGCGGCGGCCGGCTCGGGTTGAGCGCCCGCGGCGCCCGGGCTCGACTGCGCGCCCGCGGTCGAAGCGCTCAAAACGATTGTCAGCGTGATCAGTGAGGTGCGGAAATACTTCATGGTGAATCGCTCATGTCGCTTTCAGGTTCGTCCCTTGGCAGCCAACAGCGCTCGGCTATTCTCGAAGAAGATCAACCGCTGTTCTTCTTTCGTGAGCACGCCCTCGAGTGTGGAGAGCGAGGTGCTCACGTCACCGCGCGCGCCGCCGCCGACGCCGTAGTCGGTGCCGAAGAGAATGCGATCCGCGCCGATCTGGTCGATGCCCACGCGCACCCAGTCCGCGATGCGGGAATAGGGGCCCAGATCGAGATAGAGGCGTCGCAGCCGCGCGATGGGATCCTTGATCCCGTTGGCCTTGGCGGCGGGAACGATCGACGAGAACAGATACGGAAGAAATCCCGCGAGCATCACGATCTCCACGCTCACGTCCGGATATGGATCGAGGAAGTCGGTGAGACCGAGCGTGATGCCGCCCGCCGCCAGGTGCGTGTTGCTGATCAGCGTCCAGCGAGCGAAATCGGTGTCGGAGGGCGTGGTCGGCGGCGGTTGCCCCGGAACGGCCGCATTCGCCGGCCCCCGATGAACGAAGAAGTGACTGCCGTGCTTCTGCGCGACGGCGAACAGCGGCGCCAGCGTCCGCGCGCCCTCGAGCGTTGCAAAGGCGTTGAGTGGAAGGGAGCCGCCGATGAATCCCAGCTCCTTATGCGCGCGGGTCAGCTCCGACGCGGCCCACTTGGGATCCGCCGCAGGCAGCGCGGCCACCGCGAGAAAGCGATTGGGATACCGGCGAAGGACTTCCGCCAGCTCGTCGTTGAACGCCCGATACAGCGGGCGCAGCTCTTCGAGCGGAATCGTCGCGTCGAGCCCGAGCGCAACGGTGTGCGTCAGCAGCTGGCGCTGAATGCCGTTCGCGTCGAGATGCGCGAGCCGTGCGGGGATATCGGAAGGTGAGAGCTCGCTCAGCCCGCCGGCGAACGATACCGTGGTGACGTTATCGAGCTTCGTAACGCCATCATCCGTTTTGACCAGGCGCGGCGGTTGCTTGCGGGAGGCGAAATACCGCATCTCCGCCTGCGAGACGAAATGACTGTGCCAATCCACCAGTGCGCGAGGCGCCGACGGTGCGGCCGCATGGGCCGATCGCAGCAGGCCAGGTAGCCCACCGGCGGCGATGATGCTGTATTGGAGGAAGTCCCGACGGCTCGGCATTCGACGATCACATCCCGCGGCTGGCGAAGACCGCGAATATGCCGCGAAGCGCGAACGGCGCGCGCGAACCATTTGGAATACCCCGGTTGCCGTTCAGCATGTACTGGACACGGGCGCAGGCACATTTCTGTTCTTGTCGCTTTTGCCGTAACCTCCCCCGTCCGACAACGCCTGTGGAGCGAGTGACGTGCCAATCAAGAAGTACCTGTTGGTGGGCGTGCCGGCCGTCTTCATCCTCTCGTTCTTCCTCGTTCCGTCCTTCGCCACTGTCTATACGGACTGGCTGTGGTTCCTGGAAACAGGCCACGAACAGGTGTTCCTGCGGACGTTGAACACGCGCATCGTGCTCGGCGCGGCGACGTTCGCGGTGGTATTCGGCGTGCTGTTCCTGAATATCCACATCGCTCAGCGCGGGTTGCGGAAGCTGCAATTCACGGTGTTTGGGCCGCAGGGGCCGCACGCCATCAGCATCGATCCGCAAAGAGTGCGGCCGCTGTTTCATATCGGCGCGGGGGTCGTTGCGTTATTCGTGGCGCTGTTTGCGTCGGGGCGCTGGGATACGTGGCTGATGGCCCGCAACGCGGTGCCATTCAATCAGGTCGATCCGGTTCTCGGACACGACATCTCGTTCTACCTCTTCCAGCTCCCGCTCCTCCACTTCCTCCACAGCCTGGTCTTCATGACCGTGTTGCTGGCCGCCGTCGCGGCGGGGGTCGTGTACTTCGTCAGTCAGAACATCGCACTCGAGCCGCAACGCGGATTCCTCGTGAGCGACAAGGCGCGTCGCCACCTGAGCGTGCTCGGCGTTGTCTTCCTCCTTCTTCTTGCGTTCCGGGCCTGGCTTGGCATTCCCGAGACGCTGACGACTCAGTCCGGAATCATTCACGGCGCATCGTTCGTGGATGTGTATGCCACCATTCCCGTGCAGTGGGTGCTGGTCGCCGTTTCGCTTGCCGGCGCGGGGCTGCTCGCCTGGCAGATCGCCGTGCCTCGCCGCTGGCCCGTATTTGCGGCCATTGCCCTGTATCTCGGTGTTGCGGCGGGCGGCAGTCTCTACGGCTTCGCCCTTCAGCGCCTTTACGTATCGCCGAACGAACAGGTGCGCGAGCTGCCCTTCATCGGGCATTCCATCGCGGCGACCCGCGCGGCCTTCGCGCTCGATCAGGTCCAGGAGCGCGGCATTTCGGGCGACGCCACGCTGACGCCGGCGGACATCGCGCGCAATGCGGACACCCTCGAAAACGTGCCGCTGTGGAACGACCTGCCGCTGCTCGATACGTTCGGCCAGATCCAGGAAATCCGCACTTACTACGACTTCAACTCGGTCGACAACGATCGTTATCGGATCGACGGCAAGTACCGGCAGATCATGCTGTCCGCGCGCGAGCTGAACTCGGACTCGCTGCCGAGCGCGACGTGGATCAACAAGCGGCTCACCTTCACGCACGGTTACGGACTCACGCTCGGCCCGGTGAACGAGGTCACGCCCGAGGGCCTGCCGGTTCTGTTCATCAAGGATCTGCCGCTGCAGTCCACGGTGGACCTGAAAGTCACTCAGCCCGCGATCTATTTCGGCGAGCTCACCAACGACCACGTCTTCGTGAAGACCGCGACCCAGGAGTTCGACTACCCGCGTGGCGACGCGAACGTGTTCGGCACGTACGACGGCAAGGGCGGCGTGGGCGTGGGGGGCTTCTTCCGCAGGCTCCTGTTCGCGGTTCGATTCAGCTCGGCCGACACGCTCTTCTCGCCGAACCTCAATGCCGACAGCCGCGTGCTGATGTATCGGCGCATCGCCGGGCGCGTCAACCGGATCGCTCCGTTCCTCACGTATGACTCCGATCCATACCTCGCCATCTCGAATGGAAGGCTCCTGTGGATACAGGACGCCTACACGATCAGCCGGCTGTATCCGTATTCCACGCCGAGCGCGGGCGGCATCAACTACATCCGCAACTCGGTGAAGGTCACGGTCGATGCCTACGACGGCACGACGCGCTTTCATCTGATCGACACGAAAGATCCGGTGGCGGCGACGATCGCGAAGGTGTTTCCTGGCCTGTTCGAGCCGCTCGCGGCGATGCCGGAAGATTTGCGCACGCGGTTGCGCTATCCGCAGGGCATCTTCGCGCTGCAGGCTTCGATGTTCGCCACGTTTCACATGACGAATCCATCGACGTTCTACAACCGTGAGGATCAGTGGGACGTGCCTTCGCTCGAGCAGGGCAAGGGTCCGGCGAGGCCGATGGTGCCGTACTACACCATCATGAAGCTGCCGGGGGAGAAGGATGCCGAATACATCCAGATGCTGCCGTACACGCCGCGCCAGAAAGACAACCTCGCGGCGTGGATGGTGGCGCGCAGCGACGGTGAGAACTACGGGCAGCTGATGGTGTTCCAGTTCCCGAAGCAGACGGTGATCTTTGGCCCGCGCCAGGTGGCCGCGCGCATCAGTCAGGATCAGGTGATTGCGCCGCAGATCACGCTGTGGAATCAGCAGGGGTCGGAGGTGATCCAGGGCAACCTGCTCGTCATTCCGATCGAGGAATCACTGCTCTATATCCGACCGATGTACCTGCGCGCGGCGGGTGGGCGTATTCCCGAGCTGAAGCGGGTGGTCGTCGCTTATCAGAACCACATCGTGATGGAAGCTACGCTGGATGAAGCGTTGGAACGGCTGTTCCCCACGAGTGGCGGCGGGCAACGAGCAACGGGCGGTGCGCAGCCGACCCAGCAGCGCGCGGTCGAATCTGGCGGCTCCGGCTCCGCCGCGGCGCCTTCCAGTGGGAGCGCGGTCTCCGAGGCGCGGCAGCACTACCAGCGCGCACTCGAAGCGCAGCGGGCAGGCGATTGGGCGAAGTACGGTGAGGAAATTCGCTTGCTGGGCGAAGCGCTGAAGCGGCTGAACACGTCAGCCGGAGCGGCTGCGCCGTAACGGCGCGGTCGTTCCTCTTCCGTCTCGCGAGCCCGAACCGGCGACGCAGGTCCGTGCGCCCGGCGAGCGGCAATCCGGCGTCAGCCGCCGCTGCTCCATACCACCGACCACCGCTTGCGCTTCTCGACAAGGCTCATGGCCGCGTGCGCACCGCTGGTCGACGGCAGAGTGCGCAGCTCGATGGCGTTCTGATCCGCCGTCAGCGTCGGCACGACATGGCGTCGATACAGCTTCGCCGCCGTGGCGCCGTTGAAGCACACCAGTTTTATGCGCGTATGGGCATGAAAGAAGGCACCGAAGTTGTTCGGGATCGCATCGTCTCGAATGGCCGAGTCCAGGCTGCCTGAGCGAGTGGCTGCGGCGAGAACGTCCCAGAGGGCAACCTGGGATTCGGCCAGAGAGGCCACGCGTAGGGCATAGTCATCAGGCACGTCACGGCCGGTACACGCGTTCGCAATCCGCCAGAACCCGTTCTGAGGATTGGCGTAGTACTCCGACCGCTCCAACGAGAGCCGCCCGGGCAGGGTTCCCAGAACGAGTACCCGGGCCGTTGGAGAGGCGATTGGAGGAAATCCAAAGGAGAGCGGCATGCCAAAAGTCGCTGCGGATCACGGATTCCGCAGTATGAAGGCAGCGGCGGGCCCTTCTGACACAACTATTACAGAGCCCTCCGGCACCGGCTGCTATCGTCTGCCGCACCCTGCTTCAGGCCGTCATTCAGGAACGCACGCTTGATCGCTCAACTCGCCGGCCGCCTCAAAGAGACAAACTGGATCACCAACGCCTTCCTCGTGGCGTTTCATCTCGGCGCCGTCGCCGCGCTCTTTTTCTTCAGCTGGCAGGGGCTCATCCTGGCGCTGGTCCTGTGGTGGGTGACCGGCGGTCTCGGAATCGGCATGGGCTACCATCGCCTGCTGACTCACCGCTCGTACAAGTCGCCGAAATGGGTGGAATACCTCTTCACCGTCTTCGCCACGATGACACTCGAAGGCGGCCCGATCTTCTGGGTCGCGACGCATCGCCTGCATCACCGCCATACCGACAAGCCGGGCGATCCGCATTCGCCGCGCGATGGCAAGTGGTGGTCGCACATGGGCTGGATCACGAGCGGCAAGGCCATGCATCAATCCACCGAAGAGCTCGCGCCGTACGCCCGCGACCTGGTGAAAGACCCCTTCCATGTCTGGATCAGCAAGTGGCACTGGGTGCCCCTGACGGTGTCGGGCTTCCTGATTCTGGCGGTCTTCGGCTGGCAGGTGACTTTGTGGGCCGTCTTTCTGCGCGTGACACTGGGGCTGCATTTCACCTGGCTCGTGAACTCCGCGACCCATCTGTGGGGTTCGCGTCGCTTCGACACGGCGGACGATTCGCGCAACAGCTTCTGGGTCGCGATCCTCACGTTCGGCGAGGGATGGCACAACAACCACCATGCGCACATGCATTCGGCACGGCATGGGCTGCGCTGGTGGGAAATCGACATGAACTGGTACGGCATCCTGGCGCTGCGCACGCTGGGTCTCGCTAAGGACATCAAGCTGCCGCGAGTCCGGGCGGCCCAGCCCGTCATGGAAGGCGCCTGAGGGGCGCACCGCTCGCGTAGCGCCTGATATCGGCGGCTCACGGTTGCGGGGCGAGTTACACTCGCCCTTCCGATGAAGATCACCACCCGTCGCGGAGCCGTAGCGTTCTTCATTGCGCTCGGCTGTGGGCTCGTCGCGATCGCCGTGGCGCTGAACGTCACCTGGATCATCCACTGGCGCGACATCGTGCCGGGGGTGGTCGGCGTCGTTCTCTTCGCGCTCATCATTGCCGGCCTCATCGTGATCACCATTTTCATGGTGCGTGAGATCCGCCGGAACGAGCAGTACGACAGCTTTCTCAACGCGGTGACGCACGAGTTGCGAACCCCGGTGGCATCCATTCGGCTGTACCTGGAAACGCTGCAGTCCCGCGAGGTCACGGACGCTCAACGCCGCGAGTTCTACCACCACATGCTGTCGGACACCGACCGCTTGATGCGAACCGTGGATCAGGTGCTGCGCGCGGCGGAAACGACGCAGAAACGGCGCGAGCGCAACTGGGTGCCGGTCGACCTCGCCCGCCTGGTGCGCGAGTGCGCCGAGCTGGCGCGGGTTCGGCACCAGCTTCCGGAGGGCGCGTTGACGGAGGAATGTCACAGTCTCACGGGAGCGGCGACGACGGTCCTCGGCGATCCGGACGAGCTGCGCGTCGCGCTCGGAAATGTCCTGGATAACGCCGTCAAATATTCCCGCGGGCCCGTTCGTATCCACGTCGAAACCCTGACGGAGGATCGCGACGTGGTGATCCGCATCCGCGACGAAGGGGTCGGCATCCCGCCCAACGACCTCAAGCGTATCTTCAAGCGGTTCTTTCGCACCGGTCGGGCCCGCACCAAAGTCAAAGGCACCGGTCTCGGCCTCTTCATCGTCCGCGACATCCTGCGCAATCACGGTGGCGGCGTGGTTGCGGAGAGCGCGGGCGAAGGGCACGGCGCGACGTTCACACTGCGCCTGCCGCGGCTCAAGCCGCGATGAGTGCCATCGTCGTCGTGGAGGACGAGGCTCATCTGGCGGAGGGCCTGCGCTTCAATCTCGAGGCCGAAGGTCACGACGTGACCGTGTTCGACAACGGTGAAGCCGCGCTCGAATCCCTGACGGGCAACGGCGCGACCGCGGACGTCGTGATCCTGGATGTCATGCTTCCCGGCGTCGATGGCTTCGGCGTAGCGCGCGAATTGCGCAGGGCGGGCCGGTTCATGCCGGTGCTGATGCTGACCGCGCTCAACCGCCCGGAGGACGTTTTGCAAGGGTTCGAAAGCGGAGCGGACGACTATCTGCCCAAGCCGTTCGATCTGGCGATCCTGATGGCCCGCATCAACAGCCTGCTGCGCAGAAGCGCATGGTCCGGCGAATCGCGCGTCGTCGGGACCGTCGCGGCGGCCGTCATCGAGAAGAATGAACCGCCATTCGCGTTCGACGGCAGAACCGTCGACTTTCGGGCGCTCGAACTACGCACCGGCAGCGGCATTTTCAGGCTGACGTTGATGGAGGCGGATCTGCTGCGCTATCTGATCGTGAATCGCGGCACGCCGGTTTCACGCAAAGAGATTCTGCAGAACGTTTGGGAGCTGCCGGCGTCACTCGATACGCGCGCCATCGACAACTTCATCGTTCGGCTGCGACGTTACCTGGAAGACGATCCGAAGCGGCCGCGCTACCTGCTCACGGTGCGAGGCGTGGGGTACAAGTTCGTGGCGGAGCCGGTTGCGATGTAGGACAGGGACACGGAAGCGGAGGCATCTTCCTACATCGAACATATGGCGGAAGGCGCCTACTGCGCGCCCACAATGGATTAATGGTGCGTCAAATGAGCGACAAAGTAATACCTGCGTTGAATGACCTGATCGAAACGTCGAAAGACGGCGAGAAGGGTTTTGCTCTCGCGTCGAAGGAGTCCAAGGAGCCGGAGCTCGTAACACTGTTCTCAGAGGGTGAGCAGGCGTGTCGCACGGCAGCGGGTGAGCTGCAGGCTCAGGTGCGCCTGCTGGGTGGCGTTCCGGAAGACGGTGGCACCATGAAGGCCAGCGCACATCGCGGCTGGATCAGCATCAGGTCGGCCATGACGTCGCGGGATTCGGTGGCGATTCTGGAAGAGTGCGAGCGCGGTGAGGATTACGCCAAGGCCCGCTATGTCGAGACTCTGAAGCTCGAGCTACCCGAAGCCGTGCGTTCGGTCGTGGAACGGCAGTATCAAGGCGTCGTCGCCAACCACGACCGCATGCGCGACGCGCGCAATCGTTACCGTGGCAGCAACAGTCCGCGTGCGCTTCGGTCGAATGTCTGAGCGCGGATGAGATCCGCGGCGGCGTGCAAGGCTTCAGGCGTGCAGCTGTCTGCACGCTTGCCGCCGATCAGAGGCTGACGCCTGCCACGGTCGCGGACGCCAGCAGCCGACGCACCTCGTCGATATCCGCCGGTTTGATGAGGTGATCGTCGAAACCGGCTGCGCGTGCCAGGCGGATATCTTCGTCGCGTCCATACCCTGTTAACGCCATCAGGCGCAGATTGCGCCCCGCCGAGTCCTCGCGCATCCGGCGCGCAACCTCATAGCCGTTCATGCCCGGCAGACCGATGTCGATCAGGGCAACGTCGGGTTGAAACGTCAGGGCGACCTTCAACGCGCCCGGCCCGTCGTTCGCGACGGCCACTTCATGGCCCCATTCGAGGGCGAGCATCATCATGGAGTCGGCGGAGTCTTCGTTGTCGTCGACGATGAGCACCCGGCGCCCGCGCGCTGCGACGGCGGAAGCCGGTATCGGGACGGCGGGGCTCGCGGCGGGGCTCACGCTGGAGCGTGAGGGGTAACTCGCGGGCAAATGAACGACGAACTCGGTGCCTTGGCCGAGCCCCGCGCTATGCGCTTCGATGCGTCCGCCGTGCATATCCAGCACGCGTCTCACGAGGTTGAGGCCGATGCCGAGGCCGCCGTCGGAGCGGGCGAGAGATCCGTCCACCTGTGTGAACAGTTCGAAAATGCCCTCGAGCATCTCCGGCGCAAGCCCGATGCCGTTGTCGCGCAGGGAGATGATCGCTTCGCCGTTGCGATGCTCGAGGCGCAGGCTGATGCGCCCACCGGGCTCGGTGTACTTGGCGGAGTTCTCGAGCAGGTTCAGGACGATCTGCTCCAGGCGCACCGGGTCACCGTCGACATAGACCGGGCGTTCAGGCAGTTTCACCGAGAGCGCATGATTCCGCTGCTCGAACCGCAGGCGGCTGGCATCGACGGCATGCCCCAGGATCGAACCGAGGTCGACCTTTTCGCGTCTCAGCTCGATCTGGCCGCGGCTGATTCGCGCGAGGTCGAGCAGGTCACCGACGAGACGCGCGAGGCGCTGCGTCTGTCGCTCGATCATCGAATGCAGCCTCACGGATTGCGGCTCGACGTCCACCAGCCTGAGAAGATGGATCGCATGGGCGATGGGCGCCAGCGGCGTGCGCAGCTCATGGGCCAGCATCGCCAGAAACTCGTCTTTGCGGCGCGCATCGTTGCGCAGCAGGTCGCTGGCGGCGTGCTGTTCGGTCACGTCGTCGATGGCAAGCAGAATGAGCTCGGCCCGCTCGCCGTCACTGCGGATCTTGCGGGCATTGAGCGACAGCATGCGTTCGCCGATGGCCGCGACCGATCGGCTCATCGCGTGCGCGTCCATGGGCTCATTGCGCGCCAGGACCGCAAGAAGTCGTTCACGCAGCAATGGCGTGTTCCACTGGCCATCGCCCAGGTCGTAGATGATGTGGCCTTCCACGTTCGCGGGCTTTGTCTTGAAATCCGTGTAAAACGCCTGGTTGGCCCGCAGCACCCGCAGTTCGCCGTCGAGCACGAGAAGAGGCTCGCGCACGGTCTCGACGATGACTTCCGCGTAAGAGCGGGCGTGCTCGGAGATCTGGCGCGCCTTGTTCAGCTCGGTATTGAGCAGCGATAGCTCGCGATTGCGGCTGGCCAGCTCGTCGTTGGTCGTGGTCAGCTCTTCGTTGGCGGATTGCAGCTCCTCCTTGGCGGTCTCCAGCTCCTCGTTGGTGCTCTGGTACTCCTCGTTGGCCGAAAGCACTTCTTCGTGAGCGGACTTGAGCTCTTCCTTCACGGCCTCGTGTTCCTGCAGAGCCGATTGCAGGTAGTCGCGAGTGGCGGTGCTTTCGCGCTCGAGCTGCGCAATCCGTCGCTCCTGTTCGGAGGCGGACAGCGTGGCCGCGGGCGGCTGCATTCGCCGGTTCTCCGCACGATGCGAGCCGTCTTCGAACAGGATCAGATAGCCCCGTTCGGATGTGGAGCGCCGAAGCGGGATCACTTCGATGCTGACGTCGCGCAGCCCGTTCACGCTCAGGCCGCTACGGAGCGCTTCGCGCCCCGTCTCGCGTGCTTCGCGCACGGCGGGCATGATTTCGATGAGCAGCTCGGGTCGCGCGACGTGATGCAGATTCAGGCTCGGCGGCCCGCTTGCGTGCTCGAGGTACGGGCCGGTCTCGCCACGGAATTGAAGGATGTTGAGCGCTTCATCGACCAGCACGCTGGCGGGCGCATACCGCGTAATCAGCAGCCGGTCGGCTTCGCGCAGCGTGGCTTCTTCGTCGACGCGATTCGGCTCTTCGCCGGCGCCCGCATCGCGTGTCCTGTGCTGGGTACGGACTCCGGGGAGCGAAATATCGAGGCTGCTGCTGCTGCCGGGCTGAGAGGCTTTTCTCGTATACAGCTTCAGTGGCGCGTCGGCCAGGTCGAACAGGTCACTCGCGGTTCCCACGGTCTCCGAGGGGCCGAGTACGAGCGATGCATGCGGACGTAATGCGTAGTGGAAAATATGCATCACGCGACGCTGCGTGGTCGTGTCCAGGTAGATGAGGACATTTCGGCAGCTGATGAGATCGAGGCGCGAGAAGGGCGGGTCGCGCGTGACGTCCTGGCGCGCGAAGATGCACAGGTCGCGGATGCTTTTCGCGATGATGTAGCCGGACTCGTGCCTGACGAAGAAGCGCTCCAGGCGCTCGCTCGATACTTCCTGCGCGATGGTGTGCGGAAAACGCTCCGGCGCGAGCCAGCTCGATCGCGGTTTCGCTCACGTCGGTACCGAAGATCTGCACGCCGATGGAGGCGAGCCGCTCCCCAAGATGCTCGACCAGCGCGATGGCGATGGAGTACACCTCTTCGCCGCTGGCGCATCCCGGTACCCAGACCCGAATAGGGTCTTTGGTCGAGTGGGTGGCGGACAGCAGCGGGAAGACCTGCGCGCTCAGGCCCTCGAACGATTGAGGGTCGCGAAAGAACGCGGTCACGCGAATCAGGAAATCCTGATACAGGCTCGCCGTCTCGATCGAATCGCTTTCCAGCGCGGTGGCGTAGTCCGCCAGGCTGACGATGTTCAGCAGCGCCATGCGGCGTGCGAGACGTCGGCGCAGCGTGCTTCGCTTGTAGTGAGAGAAATCCACGCCGTGCACGGAGCGCAGCCTGCGAAACAGCCGCCTCAGGTTCACCTCTTCGTCCGGCGCGAGCGGTTCGTCAGGAGTCGCATCCGGCGGCGGTTCCGGCGTCGTCTGAATTTCAGGATGATGCCCCAACCGAACGAGCGCATGAGCAATCTGATCAGGCCGCAACACGAAGTCCACGCAGCCCGTTTCGATCGCCTTGCGCGGCATGCTGGGGAATTTTGCGGATTCAGGCAGTTGTGCGAAGACGACTCCGCCCGCTTGCTTGATGGCGCGCACACCGCGGGAGCCGTCAGCGTTTCCGCCGGAGAGCACGACACAGATGGCGGCGCTGCCGCGTTCCTGGGCGAGCGACGCAAAGAGGGAGTCGACGGGCAAATGCAGGCCCGTCCCGCTCGGCCGGCGCGTGAGGCGAAAACACTGGCCGACAATCGTCAGCGTAGCGTTGGGTGGAATGACATAGACATGGCCCGCTTCCACAGTAAGTTCGTCTCGAACCTGCACCACGGGCATTGAGGTCTTCTTGGCCAGAAGCTCGGGTAGCAGGCTTTCGTGAGCGGGATCAAGGTGTTGAACCAGTGCGAAAGCCATGTTGCTTTCGGCTGGCAGCGCGGCCAGGAGCTCGGAAATAGCTTCCAGCCCACCTGCAGAGGCACCGATCGCGACGATAGGGATGGACACTGAGATGCCTGCGAGCCGTTAGGGAACGGCCGTTGGAAGGCGCCACCGCCGTATCGCGTGGCTGAAGCGTCGCACAAGTGTACGCCGAGAGCGGTCCGAATGCCTGTGCGCATAGGGCGGCCGCAGGCGTCCTGACAACCGGATTTTTCGAGGATCGGAGTCAGGCATCGCCGGAGCCGGAGGGGGCCGGATGCTGAATCTCTGACACCCCGAAGCGTGCCTGAACGGGCGAAGAATCTCGGTGCGCGAGCGAACACGCGCTGCGGGGCCGCTGGCCCCGCCGATACTGGCGTTACGCGCTTCGGTGAAGCGGGGCTGCGTTCAGGACGCGATCGGTTTCCGTTTTGACGATCGCATAACACTCGCACGAAAGCCGCTCGAGCCGCGGCCTGTCGAGCACGGTGATCAGGCCGCGTGTGTACGTGATCACACCTAGCTTTTGTAACTTGCCGGCGGAAGCCGTCACGCCTTCGCGGCGGACGCCGAGCATGTTGGCGATCATTTCCTGTGTCACGGTCAGCTTGTTCGACGGCAGGCGATCCAGAGAGAGCAATAGCCAGCGACAGAACTGCTGATCGACGCTGTGATGTCGGTTGCACACGGCGGTCTGCGCCATCTGCGTGAGAAGCGACTGCGAATAGCGAAGCAGGATGTGCAGCATGTCGCCGTGAGTTTCCAGCTCCGTCCTGAGCTTGCGTCCCGAGAGCTGATAGGCCCAGCCACCGCTTTGCACGATGGCGCGGGAGGTGGTGGTCTCGCCTCCGATGAAGAGCGAGAGACCCACGGCGCCCTCGTTGCCCACCACAGAGATTTCAGCCGAGCATCCATCGGCCAGAACGTAGAGCAGGGAGATGACGCAATCCGCCGGGAAGTAGATCTGGCGCAGCGGGGCGCCGGACTCGTACACCACGGTGCCGCGCGTCATGTGTACCGGCTTCAGGTGTGGAAAGAGCCGCTCGCCTACCGCGCTGGGCAGGGCGTTGAGTATGTGGTTTTGCCGGGGAGAAGAAGGGCCTGCGGGCATCGCTAATCGCCGATCGCTGTGAGCAATTGTATGAGGGAGGATGCACCTTCGGCGCAGGGGGCTCAACGTCTGAACCCCCCGATATTCTTAGTTATTCGGCGTGACAGATCATGCGAAGAGTGCTAGTCCCGCGTCGCGAGCACACGCAGCTTCGCTGCGATAAACGCCGAGTGCGAGAGGTGCAGAAGATCGGCAACGCGACGGATGAGGTATTCCTCGTGTTCGTGCAGCACGCCGTCGGAGTAGGCGGCGCGCCAGAGCTCCTCGATGAGCTGCTGCTTGCGCTCGGGGGTGAAGGTCGCATCGATCTTCGACGTGAACTGGAAGATATCGTGCGCCTCGCGGGACTGCGCTTCCGCCAGGGTCAGCAGCTCCCGCGCCTCTACCGGGCTCAGGCTGAATCGGCGTTGCACGGAGTCCAGCACGGTCTGGCGTTCCGCTTCGGAGAAGCTCTCGTCGCTTCGGGCCACTTCGACGAGCAGGGCCGCCGCGGCGATTTGCGCCCGGCGCTCGGCCCCTGCTTCGTCCGGTTGGTGCGCGATGTGTTGATCGAAGAAGTTTCGAATGGCTGCCAGCATGTCTCGGGTCCGTTTCGGCGTGTGTGTTATTGACCGGGCGCTTCCAGACCGGGTTCCGGTGCCCGAAACGCCCCGCGACCTCGCTTCCGCGAGAATTAACCTCGATGCGCGGGAAAAAGGAGAGCCCATGGCTCGCGGCGGGCGAAGCCGTGCCGGTGGCGCCGTGAATCCTGCGCCGGGCCGGCGGCGTGCGGGCGCAGGGCGCCGCTCGCTTATTTCAGCATTCCGGCGAGCGCCGTCTGGACGCCGCCGCCCCCGGCCTTGCCGAGGTAGTTCGTCACGGTGGGAGCGAACTGCGAGACGGTCTCAGGCTTCATCCCGAGCTTGCCGAGCGCGCCGTTGAGCCCGGCGAGGTTCCCCAGCGGCCCGGCGACGGCGCCGAGTTTCTTGGCGGAATCGATATACGTCGATGCGCCCGGCACGAGTGCCGCGACCTTGTCGAAATCCCCCTTGGCAAGCTTCTCTTTTGCGAGCGTGAGGTACGAGCCGACGCCGCCCTTCGCCTGGTTCTCTGTCACCCCGAGCTGGCTCGTGAGCATCTTCATCAACGGGTCTTTCAGCGCGGAGGTGAGCGAACCGAGCGACGGTGCCTGCGCGGTTGCGATCAGCGGCAGCGACAGTAGCCCGAGCAGGGTGATGCGTCTGTTCATGGAGACCTCCAATGGCGATGTATCGATCGAGAACCGGCGAGCTGGCCGGCCGAAGCGAAGTGTAACGCGGCAACACTTCGCATGGATGCGTCACTGGTTGCCCGCTGTACGGCCGCGCCGTAATCAAGCCTTTTTCTCGCCGAACGGAGTCGCCCGGCGCGACACCGATCATGCATGGGTTTCGTCCGCTGTCAGGTCGCGCGCCGCTTTCAACTTCATTTCGCTTGTTTCAAAAGCGATGCGTGCTTGACCTGATCTTAACTTGAGGTTTTAGCATACCGAATTAGAGACTCCTTTCAGGGGAGTCCAAGAGGGGGAATTAAAGTGCGTCGCATAGTCGTCGCGCGGGTCGCAGCACTGCTGACCCGTGCGCATTTTCTGGCGAATGCCATTACGGCGTTCGCTACAGGGAAGAAGTGCGACAGGGAATGTCTCAGAGGTCCGATGGACGGCTTTCTCATGGCGCTCACCGCGCCTGATCCGTTCCGGCTCAACATCGCATCGGTCGTTGCACTGCCGCCCCGCCGGCAGCGGACGACGGGCTGGTAACGACACCGCACCCCGCCCCTTCGTCGCAATCTCGATCGGCAATCAAACAGCATTCTCAACGAATCACCTTCTGGGGTAGATCATGACTCGTACGCAAAGCTCACCGCGTGTGGCTGCCGCGATTTCTTCCATCATCGGGAGCACGGTCGCCATGCTGCTCTCGCAAGCGGCACTCGCTCAGCAGGCGGCCGACAACGCCGCTCAATCCGACGATTTATCGCAGGTCGTCGTGACCGGTTCGCGCGTCGCGACCAATGGCGCGAGCGCGCCAACGCCCGTTACCGTCGTCTCCGCCGATCAGCTGCAGGCCGCGGCGCCGGGTTCGATCGTCGACGCGTTGAACCAGCTGCCGCAGATGCTGAACTCCAGCACGCCGGCCTCGAACAACGGCAGCACGACCGGCACCGTGGGGCAGACGTTCCTGAATCTGCGCTCGCTCGGTGCCAATCGCACGCTGATCCTGCTCGACGGCGCGCGGCTCGTGCCCTCGAGCCTGCTCGCAACGACTGACGTCAGTCTCATGCCGGAGAGTCTCGTACAGCGCGTGGATGTCGTGACCGGCGGCGCTTCCGCGGTCTATGGCTCCGATGCCGTCGCGGGCGTCGTGAACTTCGTGCTCGACACGAAGTTCACGGGCTTCACCGCGCGCGTGCAGGCAGGCGAGTCGGGCTATCAGGATGCCCGCAACGGCAAGGTCGCCATCACCGCGGGAACGTCGCTCTTCGGTGGCCAGGGCCACCTCGTGTTCAGCGCGGACGCTTACAAGAACAACGGCGTAGCGCAGTTCGGCAGCCGCGACTGGTTCAATTCCTGCGCACTGATCGGTACCCCCGCGGGCACCCCGACGTACATTCCAGCCTGCAACGTGCGCTCGGCGCAGTTCAATTTCGGCGGCATGATCTCTTCGGGCCCGTTGAAGGGCACGTACTTCGCGCCGGGCGGAACACCTCGGCAGTTCCAGTACGGCAGTCTGGTCACCAGCACGACGATGGTCGGCGGTCAGCCGATCGGTTCCGGTTACCCGGATGTCGGCGCGAACTTCACGGCGGTGCCCGAAGTGGATCGCAAGAAGGCGTTCGCGCACTTCGAATACGACATCAACGATGATTTCTCCGTATACGCGCAGGGGCTCGCGGCCGAGGCGCGTGCGTCGTTCAACCAGACGCGTTATCCGTGGCAGGGGCAGTCGTCGGCGTTCCAGATCCAGATCGACAACGCGTATCTGCCTGCGTCGATTCATGACCGGATGGTTGCCGCCGGCATCACCACCTTCTCGATGAGCCGGCAGGACAGCGACTGGGGACCGATCGCGGTCGACACGGCAAACCGGACGCAGGAGTACAAGCTCGGCCTGCACGGCAACCTGGGCACCTGGAAGCTGGAGGCTTACGCGCAGCACGGCGAGAACAGCTTCCTCGAAACCACGCTGCACAACGCGGTCTCCAGCAACGTGTACAACGCGGCCGACGCCGTGCTGAACCCGGCCACTGGCCAAGTCGTGTGCCGCTCCACCCTCACGCAGCCGACTAACGGTTGCGTTCCGCTCAATGTGTTCGGTGAAGGCGCGGCGACTCAGGATGCTGTCGCCTACGCGACGGCGACCTCCGTGTCGCGCATTCGGACGTCCGAGGATGTGGCGGAAGTCAGTCTCTCCGGCGCGCCGTTCTCGAGCTGGGCAGGCCCGGTCACGACCGCGTTCGGCGGCGGCTACCGCAAGGAAAGCGCCGCGCAGACTTCCGATCCGATCTCCTCGGGCTTCAAGCACTTCACCGGAGGCTACAAGGGCTTCCCGGCCGCGCTCGAAGGGGTGTTCGGAGGGTTTGACCGAGGCAATGCGCAGCCTGTCTCCGGCTCGTACAACCTGTACGAAGTCTTCGCGGAAACACTCGTGCCGCTGGCCTCGGACGTGGCATGGGCGAAGTCGCTCGACTTCAACGCGGCGGCGCGTGAGACCCACTACAGCACGAGCGGCAGCGTCACGAGCTGGAAGGGTGGCCTTACGTATCAGCCGGTGGACTCGATACGCCTTCGTGCCGCGCGTTCGCGCGACGTCCGGGCCCCGAACGTCAACGAGCTGTACTCGGGGAAAGCCCAGGGTCAGAGCAGTCTGCTGGATCCCTTCCAGCCGATCGGCAGCCCGGTGCGTTTCCCGATCGTCTATACGGTCACTTCGGGTAACACGGATCTGAAGAACGAGACGGCCGATACGACCACGGTCGGGCTGGTGCTCACTCCTTCATTCGTGCCCCGTCTCACCATGTCGATCGACGCCTACGACATCCGCATCAAGGATGCGATCACGACGCTCGGCGGCCAGACCACGATCAATCAGTGCTTCGCGGGCTCCACCGCGCTGTGCAGCCTGCTGACGCGCGCTCCGGACGGGCAGCTCACGGCCGTCAGCACGCCTTACCTGAACATCGGTTCGTCCTCGACACGCGGTGTCGACTTCGAATCCGACTACTCGCTGCCGTTGGATGGCCTCTTCTCGAAGGCAGCCGGCGATCTGACGATCCGTGCGCTGGCGAACTTCACCGATCGCTTCACGCAGGTGCTGCCCGGTGCGCCGGACCTGCAGCTCGCCGGCCAGACTGGCGCGTCTCCTGGCGTGCCGAAGTGGCAGGGTACGTTCAGCGTGCAGTATCGGAACGGGCCGTTCTCGACGTATGCGCAGGAGCGTTACATCGGTCACGGCGCGCTCCATCGCGATTACGACGCGACCACGCTCGACCCTATGTACAACTACGTGGCTTCCGTGACCTACACCGACGCCACGATGTCGTATGACTTCGAAGCCACGAACGCGAAGTGGAGCACGTACTTCACGGTGAACAACCTGTTCGACCGGGCGCCGCCGTTCGCGCCGTCCACGTACTTCGTGTTCGGCACCAGCGCGGGCGCCACGAACCTCTCGTTGTTCGATGTCATCGGCCGAACCTACACGCTCGGATTCAAGCTGAGCCTGTGATGAAGCACGAGGAACCCCGAATGAAGACCAAGTTGTCCGCGGCCGGCGTGCTCGCCGGCTGTGTTCTGCTGCCGCTGGTGGCGAGCGCGGCCGCATCGCCATCCGATTGCGATCAGGCCTGCCTGAAAGCGATCGCCGAACAGTATCTCGCCGCCGTGCCGACGCACGATCCCGCGAAAGCGCCGCTGGCGCAGGAAGCGCGCTACACGGAGAACGGCGTCGAGCTGTCGCTGCCCGACGGGCTGTGGCGCACGGCGAGCGCGCTCGGCAAATACCGGCTGTTTGTAACCGATCCGGTGGTGGGTGAAGTCGGTGTCTATACGAAGATGCAGGAGAACGGGGCGCCGGTCCTCGTTGCCACTCGGCTGCAGGTGGTCGCACACAAGATCACGCAGATCGAGAGCGTCGTCGCGCGGGCGACGGACTTCCTGCAGGGCGGGGACACGACCCGCGAGGACGTGCTCGGGGATGCGCCACGTTCACAATTCCTGCAGGTGCTGCCGCCGGCCAGCCGGCGCTCGCGTCAGGAGATGATCGACATCGCCAACACGTACTTCAGCGGCATCGAGAACAACGACGGCTCGCGCCCGCCGCTGTTTGCGGACGACTGCAACCGTATCGAAAACGGCACTTACACGACGAACCGCCCGAAGCCCGCGCAAGGGGAGCCGAACGGCCAGAATTTCTCGTGCAAGGAGGCGTTCAGGCTCGGCTACTACCACGATGACACGCGGCTTCGGACGCGGCGCTTCCTGGCGGTCGATACGGAGCACGGCCTGGTGTACACCCAGATGGCGATCGACCACGACGCGACCATCCGCTCGTACAAAGTTCGGGACGGCCGCACCGTGACCGTGAAGCGCACGGCACCCTGGACTTGGCTGGCGCATGAGGTATTCCAGATCAATGCGGACGGCAAAATCAGCCAGGTCGAGGCGATCCTGCTCAGCGTGCCGTACGGCATGCGTCCGGGCTGGGACACCGGCGTGCACGTCGAGAGTCCGGCGGCGGTCCGCGACCGTTTTCGGGAATAGCCGGCGACTCGATTTCGGAGCGTTGCAGGGGAATGTCGTGTCGGGTGCCCGCAGACCGGTTAACAACAGCCGCGGGGCACTTGACATCAACTTAAGTTCAGGTCGTAGCGTGTGTCTTACGGGCAAGAGCCGCGTGACGTGACAGCAGAGGGGTTCAAGCGATGAGTGCGATCGTGAGCTGGGTCAGTGAAGCCGCGCCGTCCACGGCGGGGCAAATGGTTATGAAGTTCATCTACGGCGTGCTGACGCCTCCGTGGATGACCTATCGCGAGAAGGCCGATTCGCTCGGGCTGTTCGCGCTGTCGAACGTGGAGCGCCTGGCGCAGACTTTTGTCTGGTACACGCTGGCCGGTCTGATCGTCTACACCCTCTCGGTCCTCTGGCTGGATCGCAAGGGCTCGCAGCGGTTCTCCTATCCGCAGCCGATCGAGGAGCCGGGCAAGACGTTCTCGCTCCGCGCCGGCTTCCGGTACGTGTTGCCGCGCTCGTTCTTCACTCATCCCTCGTTCCGCATCGACATGATGTGGCTGCCGATCGGGATCGTGCTCAGCTTCCTCGGCCTGCTCGGCGCGACGCTCGGCGCCGGGGTCGTGCAGGGCTGGATGAGCCAGCACCTGGGGGCCTCGCCGTTCCACATTCCCGACGGCTGGTTCGCCATCGCCCTGCAGACGCTGATCATCATCGTGGCCCGGGACTTCGGGCGCTTCATGTGGCACTACCAGGGTCATTCGATCCCGTTCTTCTGGGAGTTCCACAAGGGCCATCACTCGGCCGAAGTGCTGCATCCGTTCGGTGTACGCACGCACCCCGTGGACATGTTCATCCGCAATACGTACACGGGAGCGGGTGGCGGCCTGATCGCCGGCGCGCTGTTCTGGATTCTCGGAACGAAGTTCAACCTGCAGGCGGCTTCGTATGTGACGGGGTGGCTCACGATCCTCGCGCTGCTCGAGCGCTTCGAGCACTCGCACGTGCGCATCGGCTTCGGCAAGCACCTGGATCGACTCTTCTACGCGCCGTACATGCACCACTTCCACCACGGCGCCTTGCCTCAGCACATGAACGTGAACCTCGGCATCACGGGCGGCCTGCTCCTCTGGGACAAGCTGTTCGGCACGCTCTACTGGCCGAAGGCGGGCGAGAAGATCGTGTGGGGCGCTTCGCCGGAGGAGTTGGGTGAGAACAATCCGCACCGCACGCTCTGGGGCTTCTTCTTCGGTCCGTTCGTCGCGGCATTCCGGAGCCTGCGACGTGCGCCGGACGCTTCGATTGCGACGTCGACCGCTTCCGCAGGCACCAATGCCTGATTGATTCCGCCCGTCCAGGTCTGCGCGCCAACGAGCCGAGAGTGCCCCCCAAAGTACTCAGCCGTTGGCGCGCGGCCTTTTCGGCGGCGACAGGATCAGCGGCACTTCACTTCCGCAAACGGGGACATCTGTGGACGATACATTGACTACAACAGCACCGGCGGACGACACCGCCGCCGACAAATCTGCGATCGAAGTGACCGTCGAAGCGGGCAAGACGTACTGGTGGTGCGCTTGCGGGCTCAGTAAGACTCAGCCATTCTGCGATGGCTCGCACAAGACGACGAAGCTGACGCCATTGAAGTACAAGGCCACCGAAACAGGGCCGAAGCTGTTCTGCGTCTGCAAGCGCACGCAGACGCCGCCTTTCAGCGACCTCTCGCCGACGTGCTGCGGACCCTGAGCGCACCCTGAGCGCGGCGGCGTTTTGATGCGCCAACCTCGGGCGGGCCAGTACCCGAATGCGGTTCTGAGAGGTTGAACATGCTGGAAATCGAGAGCCTGAAGGTGTCGCGCCGGGCCATGCTCCGCGCGGGAATAGCGGCGGGGTGCGGGGCCGCGCTGCGGCCCTTGCAAGCTTTTTTCCGCTGAGGCAGGCGCTCTGCCGCCGATCGTGCGTCGGATTCCGTCCACAGGCGAGCAGATGCCCGTGGTTGGCATCGGCACGAATGGATACGACGTCACCTCTGCGCAGGACATCGCCGCGCGACGCGAGGTGCTGCGTGCGATGCCGGACCTTGGCGGACGCCTGCTCGACACCGCTCGCGGCTATGGCCGTTCCGAAGAGGTCGTGGGATCGCTGCTCGCCGAGCTGGGCAACAGGGATCGATTTTTCGTCGCCACCAAGCCCATATCGGCTCCGCAGGCCGATGCGACGCTCACGCAGGCATTGCTCGATGAGTCATTCACGAGGTTACGCGTCAAGCGTATCGATCTGCTCCAGGTCCACAGCCTGCTTCGCCTCGACGAGCTGATGCCGATGTTCCTCGAGTACAAGCGTGCGGGAAAGATCCGTTACATCGGCGCGACGACTTCGGTGTCGACGCGGCACGAGCAGCTGCTCGAGGCAATGCGACGCTACCCGCTCGATTTCGTGCAGGTGAACTACTCGATCGAGGACCGCTCCGCCGGGAAGGACATTCTCCCGTTCGCCCAGCAGAAGGGCATTGCCGTGCTGAATAACGTCCCGCTGGGAGGGCGCGGCGGCAGTCTCATTTCGCGCGTTGCGGGCAAGCCGCTGCCCGATTGGGCGGCGGAGATCGACGTGACGAGCTGGGCGCAATTCCTGCTGAAGTACTGTATTGCGCATCCGGCGATCACCGTCATGATCCCCGGAACCACAACGCTTGCGCACCTGCGGGACAACCAGGCCGCCGGGCGAGGGCGCTTGCCGGATGCCGCCATGCGTGGACGCATGGAAAAGCTCTGGGCCGATCTGTAAAGCGAGCGCGGCTCGCCGCGGTCAGATGACCTTCCCCGGGTTGAGGATGCCGTTCGGATCCATCGCGCGCTTGATCGCGCGCATGAGATCCAGCTCCGCGGGGCTGCGCGAGTAGTGAAGGAAATCCCGCTTCAGGGAGCCGATTCCATGTTCCGCGGAGATCGAGCCCTTGCGGCGGGAGACGATCTCATACACCGCGTCTTCGATCTGGATCGCAGGTATGGCGTGACCCTTCATTCTGACCGAAGCATGCAGATTGCCGTCGGCCACGTGACCGAAGTACACCGTCTTCAGTTCCGGCCAGCGTGCTGCGAGGCCGGCGCCGATTTCGTGCATCAAAGCGCTGATCTCGCCCGTCGGAACGCTGACGTCGAAGCCCAGTTGGGGCCAGTGAGGCGTCCGCTGCCACTCGCCCGGCGAGTCGCGCACACTCCAGAGCTCCGTGGCTTCGCGCCCGGATTGCGCGATGATCGCGTCCTTCACGACGCCGGCTTCCAGGGCATCGGCGATGACCTTCTCGAAGCGCTGCGTGTCTGCGGCCTCATCCTGTCCCATCGTCTCGAGCAGCACGTAGGCGCCGGCCTCAGGGGAAAGGGGTGGCTTTCGGCCCAGACCCGTTGTTCCGAGCGCATAGAACTCGGGCCACATCACTTCGAACGCCGTGAGTTGAGATCCGAAGCCGATGCGTGCGCGCTTCAGCAGCTCAATGATCGCCGGATAGTCCTCTAGCGCGCAGAGGCCTGTGCAGATCGAACGGGGCCTGGGAAAGAGCCGCAACACCACGGTGGTGATCACGCCGAGTGTTCCTTCGGAACCGATGAAGAGCTGCCGCAGGTCGTACCCCGTGTTGTTCTTCATCACCTTGCTGAGGGAATCGATGACCGTGCCATCGGCGAGCACGGCCTCGACTCCGAGAACGAGGTCCCGCGCCATCCCGAAGCGCAGCACGCGGTTGCCGCCCGCATTCGTCGAGACATTGCCCCCGATCTGACACGAGCCACGGCCGCCGAGATCGAGCGGGAAGAACAGATCCGCCGCCTCCGCGGCCTTCTGCACGGACTCCATTACCACGCCCGCGTCGACCGTGATCGTCGCCGCATCGACGTCGAGCTCCCTGATGGATCGCATGCGTTCCAGCGACAGCGCCACACACGGCCCGAGCGGCACGCTACCGCCGGCAAGGCCGGTCATGCCCCCTTGCGGCTGAACGGCGATACGCCGCTCGTTACAGAACGCGAGTATTGCCGAGACCTGCTGTGTGTTGCGCGGATACGCGAGCGCCAGAATCCGCGCGTTCGGGTTTGCGGGGACGCCGAAGTCTTCGAGGTGGCGCTGAATGTTCCGCTCGTCCGGCGCTACGACGACGTCCGACTCCAGGCGCGCGGCGAGCTCGGAAGCGATGCTGTTCTTCAAAGGGGTCACTCTCGGTCTCGTTTTTTCAGGTTTCGTGTGCGTTCTCGGCGGCGAGAAGCGGGCACGTTTCCGCGGAAAGGCACCCGCATGTTTCGCACTTCAGGAGCTCCGCACGCAGGCTGTGGAGCCGCGCGACGCGCTTGTCGACGTCGCTGCGCCAGGTATCGAGAAAGATATTCCAATCATCGCGCGAGGGTACGCGCTCCGTGGGAAGCAGGGTCAGGATGTCCCTCATGGCGCTGAGAGGGATGCCGACACTCTGCGCCGTCTTGATCACGGCAACACGTGGAAGTACGTCGCTGCCGTAGAGGCGCCGGCGTCCGGCAGTGCGCGTGCCGACGATCAACCCTTTGCTCTCGTAGAACTGGATCGCGGAGACGGCGAGGCCACTTCGTGCCGCCACTTCCCCCACCGTCAGTTCGCTTCGAGTCTTCTTTTTCGCTTTGTTCCGGGTCACCTCACCGATGCTTGACCTGATCTTAACTTGAGGTTCAAGTGCCGCGGCTATTCCGAGTCCACCATCAGGTCAGGATCGAGAAGCTGAGGTCCGGGCCCTTCCTTCGCGCAGCGGTCGCCCGGGTTGTACAGCGGGCAGGAGTCGAGCGACAGGCAACCGCAGCCGATACAACTTGTGAGATCGTCGCGAAGCTTCTTCAGCCGCGTGATCCTGTCGTCGAGATCCGCGCGCCAGCGCGCGGAGAGGGTTCCCCAATCCTCCGCCGTCGGCGTGCGGCCTTTCGGCAGGGACGTCAGCGCGTCGTGGATCGCGCTCAAGGGAATGCCGACCCGCTGCGAAACCTTGATTACCGCCACTCGGCGCAGCACTTCGCGCGGATAGCGACGCTGGTTGCCGACCGTGCGCCAGCCCTTGATGAGGCCCTTGCTCTCGTAGAAGTGGATCGCGGAAACCGCGACGCCGCTGCGCGCGGCGACCTCGCCGACGGTGAGCTCCCGCGCCGGTGCGGGGCCGGCAGGCGCCGACTTCTTTGCAACAGACATGGTTGACCTGAAGTGGGGTGGAGCGCGAAGCATACGCGGTTCGTGCTTGACATCAAGTTAAGTTGAGGTCGCAACATTTTTGGTACGGGCCGCGATTTTCGCTGGCTGGAGTGGGTGCGAAGATGAGCGGGGTGGAGCGTCACGATGTCTTGGTGATTGGCGCGGGACACGCCGGGACGCAGCTCGCGATTGCGCTACGTCAGAAGAAATTCGCGGGTTCCGTCACGCTCGTGAGCGATGAGCCGCACCTGCCGTATGAGCGCCCCCCGCTGAGCAAGGAATACCTGAGCGGAACGCGCGCGTACGAACGCATGCTGTTGCGGCCGGAGGCTTTCTGGCAGCAGTCGGGAGTCTCGTTGCGGCTGGCGAGCGCGGTGGTCGCGGTGAATCCGGCGGAGCGCTCCGTGACGCTGGCTAGCGGCGAGGCGCTTCATTACGGCACGCTGGTATGGGCCGCGGGCGGCCACCCGCGGACACTCACCTGCGCCGGTGCGCGTTTACCAGGTGTGCACACCCTGCGCGGGCGCAGTGATGTGGATGCCCTTCGCCAGGAGCTCCCTTCCGTCACTCGCGTCGCCGTGATCGGCGGCGGATATCTGGGTCTCGAGGCGGCGGCAACACTCTCCAAGCTCGGCAAGCAGGTGACGGTTGTCGAGGCGCTCGATCGCGTCCTGGCGCGAGTGACCTGCGCGCCGCTCTCGCGATTCCTCGAGGCGGAGCATCGCGCTCACGGAGTCGACGTCCGGCTCGATACAAAAGTCGAGTGCGTCGAGGAGATCGCGGGCCGTGCCGGTGGCATTCGTGTGGAAACGGGCGAAGTCATTCCCGCCGATCTCGTTCTGGTCGCAATCGGCATCAGCCCGTCGGTCGCACCGTTGCTCGACGCCGGAGCCCGTGGCGGCAACGGGGTGTTCGTGAACGAGTATGGGAACACATCGCTGCCGGGCGTCTATGCGATCGGAGACTGCGCCACCCATTTGAGCGGATACGCGGACCACGGCCCGGTTCGGCTGGAGTCGGTGCAGAATGCTTCCGACATGGCGATGACCGTCGCCAAGGCGATCGTCGGAGATCCGCAGCCTCATCGCGCCATACCGTGGTTCTGGTCCAATCAGTACGATCTGCGCCTGCAGATGATCGGGCTGTCGACCGATCATGACGATCGGATCTTTCGGGGCGACGTGAGAAACCGCAGCTTTTCCGTGATCTATCGCAAAGCCGGGCGTGTGATCGCGCTAGATTGTGTCAACGCTCCCGGAGATTTCATTCAGGGACGTGAGCTGGTCACGCGGGGCGTGAGGGCGGAGCCGCATGAGCTGGCGGAGACCGCCATCCCGCTCAAGTCTCTCGTGGCCCGGTTGGTTGAAATATATTGAATGTCATAGAAGGGGGAAGAATGAATAGTCTGTATCGAATGTTGTGCACCCTGGCCTTGCTTGCGGCCAGCGCCGCCGCGAGTGCCCAGGATTGCGACCGCGCTTGTCTCAAGAGCCATCTCGACACGTACCTCAACGCCGTCGCCGCTCACAAGCCGGAGACCGGTAACTTGTGGGTCGGTTTCCGCCAGACCGAGAATGCCGTCGCGATCCCCGAAGGTCAGGGCGCGTGGAAGAATGTAACGGCGCTGGGCTCCATTCAGCGCCGGTTCCTGGATCCGGTGCAAAGTCAGGCGGGCTATTTCGGTACCGTGTTCATGGGCGATGAGGAAGCCGTCGTCGCGATTCGCGTCAAAGTGCAGTGGAAGCAGGTTACGGAAGCCGAGTGGTTCATTTCGAGAAAGAGCGACCCGGGTGTGACGGGCGAGCCGGGCAAGACGCCGTTCAACATCGACACGCTGCGCGCCACGCTGCCGGCGCAACGCGTGGTGCCTAAAGCTGAACGCATGCAGCGTGAGGCCCTGCAGGCCGTCGTCAACTCGTACTTCGATGGCATCACGAGCCACAACGGCTTCCTCGTCAAAGGGCATCCCGGATGCTCTCGTTACGAGAATGGCTTCCCGACATTCAATACGCCGATGAAGCCCGGCGCGGATATTGGCAACGACGGCAAGACGGATTGCCGTACTCAGGGCGATTTCAACGTTGCGACCGTGGCGATCCGCAATTTCTTCGTGGTCGATGAAGAGTCCCAGGCCGTGATGGTGTCGGCGATGTTCCGTCGTGAAGCGAAGAATGCGAAGCGCCGCAATGCCTTCACCGAGCTCTTCCACCTGGACCACGGCAAGATTCGCGACATCCATGCCGCGTTCTACTACGCGCCGGAGGACCGGCCGGTGCCCAACTGGCCGCCGTATGACGGGCTTTTTCCGCTGCCGGCGGCTTATAAGTAAGCCCTTCGTTGGGTAGAGAACGACGGCCGCGCGCGGGCCGAGCGTTTGAAGGCGGCGGGGACACTGACGGGAAGCCGTCGCCCCGCCGCCGTCGTCTTCGCGCGGAGCCTTCGCAGCTTCAGCATGCCGCCATCGATCACGAGCGTTTCGGTGACGCCCGTGTATTCCTGTTGACGTAAAACAGCACGCCGTCCGGGGTGAAGCACCGGACGAATGTTTGACGTAGCTCGTCCGCCGCCCAGGTCATGCTGGGCATACCCCGAAGTCGGCGGATTTCGGCTGAAATCATCGTATCGGCGCTTGCAATCGCAGGCACATGCGCCGCCCTCAGCCTCCAGCCCACGGCATCACCGTCGGATGGATACGATGAATATGAAGACAAATGCGCTCCTGCATGGCGTGAGGCGTCGAGCAGCGGCCGCGGGGTTGATGATGATCGTCACGGCCATGATGGCGGCCTGCCATCGCCAGGGGCCGGGAACCGACGCGTCTCCGCCACAGGTCAGCGTGATAGCCGCGCACCGCGCGGCTGTGCCGGTGACGACCGAGCTGCCGGGGCGCACGTCGGCCTATCTCGTGGCGCAGGTGCGCGCGCGGGTGGACGGCATCGTTCAGAAGCGCGATTTTCGGGAAGGGAGCAACGTCGAGGCGAGCCAGCGGCTATATCAAATCGACCCCGCGCCCTATCGCGCGGCGCTCGCGAGCGCGCAGGCCTCCCTTGCCCGCGCCCGCGCCAATCTCGAATCCACGCGGGCACAGGCCGAGCGGGACAAGGTGCTCGTCGCCGCGAACGCAATCAGTCAGCAAAAGTATGTCAACGACGTCGCCGCGCAGAGCCAGGCGGCTGCCGATGTCGCGGCGGGGCTGGCCGCGGTGCAGGTTGCGAACATCAATCTTGGGTACACCGATGTGCTGGCGCCGATTGGCGGTCGCATCGGGCCGTCGCTCGTGACACAGGGTGCCTACGTACAGGCGAGTGTCGCGACATTGTTGGCGACGGTTCAGCAGATCGATCCTATCTATGTCGATCTCAACCAGACGAGCGTCGAGGGTTTGCAGCTTCGCCAGCAGATGGCGAAGGGGCAGGTCAAACTGAACGGCCCCGACCAGACTCCGGTGCGTCTGGTGCTCGAGGATGGATCCACCTACGCGCGTGCCGGAAGGCTCGAGTTCACCGACATCAGCGTCGATCCGTCCACCGGCTCGGTGGACGTGCGCGCTATTTTCCCCAATCCCGAACACATCCTGTTGCCCGGCATGTTCGTGCGAGCGGTCATCGATCGGGGGACCAATGAGCAGGCAATGCTCATTCCTCAGGACGGGGTGACCCACGATCGCATGGGCCGGGCCACCGTGCTCGTCGTCGGTCCGGACAACAAAGTGTCTCAGCGCACGGTCGTCGCCACGCGCACGCTCGGCGAGAACTGGGTGGTCGACAGCGGTCTCACCGATGGCGATCGCGTGATCGTCTCGGGAGTGCAGCGGGTGCAACCGGGAGCGCTCGTGCGCGCGATTCCCACCGAACCGCCAGCGAAGCTGGCGCTCGACGAACAGGGGAAGTAGCGTCATGGCCCGGCTATTCATCGACCGTCCCATCTTCGCGATCGTCATCGCGATCCTCATCATGCTCGCGGGCGCGCTCTCGATCAGTCGCCTGCCCATCGAGCAGTACCCAACCGTCGCACCGCCTTCCATCCAGATCGCCACGACTTACCCGGGCGCCTCGGCGGAAACGGTGGAGAACACCGTGGCGCAGGTGATCGAGCAGCAGATGAGCGGCCTCGATCACCTGCTGTATCTGGCAACCACGAGCGACGATTCCGGTCAGGCCACCACGACGCTGACCTTCGAGCCGGGCACCGACCCCGACATCGCGCAGGTGCAGGTTCAAAACAAGCTTCAGCTCGCTGTGCCACTGCTGCCAGCGCAGGTTCAGCAATCAGGCGTGAGGGTCACGAAGTCGAGCGCCTCGTTCCTGCTCATTGCCGCGTTCGTGTCGTCCGATCCGAATGCGACCAAGTTTGACATCGCCGACTATGTGGTCTCGCACGTGCAAGACCCAGTGAGCCGGATCAACGGTGTCGGCAACTTCAACGTGTTCGGTACGCAGTACGCCATGCGCATCTGGCTGGACGCGAACAAGCTCAACAGCTTCGCGCTCACGCCCGTGGATGTGACGAATGCGATCCAGAATCAGAACGTGCAGATTTCCGGTGGGCAGCTCGGTGGCACGCCGGCCCCGACTTCACAACGGCTGACGGCCGCGATCACGGAAGCGACGCTGCTGCGCACGCCGAAGGAGTTCGGCGATATCCTTCTCAAAGTGATGCCGGACGGCTCGCGCGTACGCATCAGCGACGTTGCACGTGTGGAGCTCGGCGCGGAGAACTTCGCCGTCGACAACAAGTACAACGGGCGGCCCGCGGCCGCCATCGGCGTGCAGCTCGCGAGCGACGCCAACGCGCTCGCCACGGCGGAGGCCGTGCGCGCGAAGATCGCGGAGCTGTCGAAATACTTTCCGCCTGGCATGAGCGTCGTCTACCCGTACGACGCGACACCGTTTGTCCGGGTCTCCATTGCCGAGGTGGTCAAGACGCTGTTCGAGGGCGTGGTCCTCGTGTTCCTCGTGATGTATCTGTTCCTGCAGAACCTCCGCGCAACGCTCATTCCGACTATTGCCGTGCCCGTGGTCCTTCTCGGCACGTTCGGTGTCATGGCGGCGGCCGGGTTCACGATCAACACGCTCACGATGTTCGGGCTGGTGCTCGCGATCGGTCTGTTGGTGGATGACGCGATCGTGGTCGTCGAGAACGTCCAGCGCCTCATCGAGGAAGAGGGGCTCACGCCGGTTGAAGCAACACGCAAGGCGATGAGCCAGATTACCGGCGCCCTGGTCGGCGTCGCGATGGTTCTTTCGGCCGTCTTTGTTCCGGTCGCATTTTCGAGCGGATCCGTTGGCGCGATCTACCGCCAGTTTTCGTTGACCATCGTGTCGGCGATGGCGCTGTCGGTGTTCACCGCGCTGAGCCTGACGCCGGCTCTCTGCGCGATATTGCTTCGCCCCGGGCAACGCGCGCCGTCGCGCGGTTTCTTCGCCTGGTTCAATCGGCAGTTCGAGAACGGGCGCGGCGGCTACGTAAGCGGCGTGAGGTACCTGATTGCGCGCGCGGGCCGCGCATTGTTGCTGTATGCGGGCGTGTTGGGTGTGGTCGTCTTCCTGTTCCTGAAGCTTCCGACGTCATTCCTGCCCGACGAGGACCAGGGTTTCATGTACGTCCAGGTGCAGGGGCCGCCGGGCGGCACGATCGGCCGGACCGGCTTGGCGCTCGATGACGTGAGCGACTACCTGCTGCATCAGGAGTCGAAAGTCGTCGACGCGGTGTTCCAGGTCAATGGCTTCAACTTCGCCGGCCGCGGCCAGAACCAGGGCCTGCTTTTCGTGCACTTCAAGGACTGGTCACTGCGCAAAAGCGCCGATCTCAGTGTTCAGGCGCTGTCGGCGCGCCTCGCCACGCGCTACGCCGGCTATCGTGAGGCCGTCGTCATTCCGATCAATCCGCCACCGATCCGTGAGCTCGGCACGGCTTCGGGATTCGACATGGAGCTCGAAGATCAGGGCGGTGTGGGGCACGTAGCGCTGATGAAAGCGCGCGATCAGCTGCTCGCGAGTGCGCGCAAGGATGCCTCTCTCGCGCTCGTGCGTCCGAACGGCCTCGAGGACAACCCCACGTTCACCATCGCCATCGATCGGGAGAAGGCGAGCGCGCTCGGCGTGAGCCCGAGCGACATCGATCAGTCGTTCTCCATTTCCTGGGGATCGCGCTACGTGAACAACTTTCTCGACACCGACGGCCGGATCAAGAAAGTGTTCGTGCAGGCGGATGCGCCCTTCCGCATGACGCCTGAGGATTTGCGCTGGCACTACGTGCGCAACGGCACGGGCGCCATGGTGCCGATCGCGGCGTTCTCGACGGGCAAATGGACTTATGGGTCGCCGCAGCTGCAACGTTACAACGGTGTTTCGTCCGTCGAGATCCAGGGCCAGGCGGCGCCGGGGCTCAGCACCGGACAGGCGATCGCCGCGATGGAGAAGCTTGCGCGGCAGCTCCCGCCGGGCATCGGGTTCGAATGGACGGGCCTGTCTCTGCAAGAGAAGCTCTCGGGCTCACAGGCCCCCATCCTGTACGCCATCTCGATACTGGTGGTGTTCCTGAGCCTCGCCGCGCTCTATGAAAGCTGGTCCATCCCGGTGTCGGTCATCATGGTCGTGCCGCTCGGTGTGCTGGGAGCGCTCACCGCGGCGCTGGTTTTCGGAATGCAGAACGATGTGTATTTCCAGGTGGGCCTGCTCACGACGATCGGCTTGTCGGCGAAGAACGCCATCCTGATCGTCGAGTTCGCGCGCAACCTGCAGGTCGAGGGCAAGAGCCTCATCGAGGCGGCGGTTGAAGCGGCCCACCAGCGGCTGCGGCCCATCCTGATGACGTCGATGGCGTTCATTCTCGGCGTTTTGCCGCTGGCACTCGCGACCGGTGCGGGCTCCGCAAGCCGGAACGCCATCGGCACCGGAGTCATCGGCGGCATGCTGAGCGCGACGTTCCTCGCGACCTTCCTCATTCCGATGTTCTTCGTGGTGATTGGTCGAACATTCGGCGGCGGGCGCGCGCCCGCGCAGCCGCCCGCGGCGACGAGCGGGGTTGCCGAACAGCTTCCATCATTGGGTGAGGTTCGCACGTGAATCCTTCATTCCGCCTGCTTCCGGGGCTTGCCCTCCTGCTGCTGAGCGCATGCTCTCTCGAGCCACGTTACGTGCGACCGCCGTCCGCCGTCGCGCCCGCCTACCCGCGGGGCGCGGCCTACGGTGAGGGCACGCCCGTCGAGGGAGCGCGACGCGCCGTCGCCGATATCGATTGGCGCGAGGTCCTGACCGATCCGCATCTTCAGCAGCTCGTCGAGATTGCGCTCGACAACAACCGGGACCTGCGCGCGGCGGTGCTGAACGTCGAATCGTTGCGGGCGCAATTTCGCATACAGGCCGCGGCGCTGTTCCCTCAGGTCGATGCCGTCTTGAGCGAGGCGCGGGGCCGCACGCCGGCTGATGTTTCGAGAACCGGCGCGCCCGAGAAGACGGGCTCCTATTCCGTGGGTGCCTCGTTCGGCTGGGAGCTCGACCTGTTCGGCAAGCTGCGGAGCCTGCGCGCCGCCGCCCTGGAACAGTATCTGGCATCGGTACAGGGGCGGAACGCCGCGCAGATCCTGCTCATTTCGCAGGTCGCGGATCAGTACCTCACCATGTTGGCGGATGATGAACTGCTCGCGGTCACGGATCAGACGCTGCGCACTGCGCGCGAATCCTACGAGATCGTGAAGCTGCAGTTCGACGTGGGCGCGGGTTCGGAACTGGACGTGCGTCAGGCGCAAAGCGTCGTCGAGCAGGCGCAAGCGAATCGGGCCGCGCAGCTGCGTGCTCGCGCGCAAGCGGAAAACGGCCTCGTGCTGCTGCTCGGAGCGTCGCCACCGAGCGGTGCGCTCGTGGGCAGCCGGCTCGATGATCAAGACATTCTCGAGGATCTGCCGGAAGGTTTGCCCTCCGCGCTACTGGCTCGTCGTCCGGACGTGCTGCAGGCCGAAGCGCTGCTGCGCTCGACGAACGCGGACATTGGCGCCGCCCGCGCGGCGTTCTTCCCGAGCATCGACCTGACCGCCAGCGGCGGCACGGCGAGCGCCGGACTCAGCGGCCTGTTCAAGGCGGGCTCGGCCGCGTGGACATTCGCGCCGTCGATCGCGACGCCGCTCTTCGAAGGCGGCGCCAACCGTGCGAACCTCGATGCCGCTCGCGCGCGCAAGGAGATCGCGGTCGCGCAATATCAGAAAGCGATTCAGAGCGCGTTCCAAGAGGTTGCGGATGGGCTCGCCGCTCGCGGCACGTTCAACGAACAGATCGCCGCGCTCGACCGCTTCACGCAAGCCCAGCAGCGGCGGCTCGATCTGGCCCAGCTCCTCTACAAGAACGGCGAGTCGAGCTATCTCGATGTGCTCACGGCGCAGACGGACTTGTACGACGCGCGGCTGGTGCTGGTGGCGGCCCGCTTGCAGCGCCTGACGAATCTCGTCGATCTGTATCGCGCACTCGGCGGCGGTTGGCGAGAACATCTGTAGCGACATTGCGTTTGGATCCCTCGGTGGCAGCGGCCTTTGCGCGGCGGCGGAGAGCAACCCCTGGAGCGTCGCCGTGTACGGCGGGGATGCCGCTCAGAACGTCCGCCGCAGAGTCAAACCCCACTCCCGCGGCCGCCCCGGAATCCCTTTCACCTGTCCGTTGCCCGAGATGAACATCTTGCCGTAGTCATACGACGCGTCGGTGAGATTGGTCCCGAACGCCGCCACCGACCACCGCTCATCCGGCGGCGACCAGGCGAGCCGCGCGTTCAGCAGCCCGTACGAGCCCACTTCCAGCAGCGGCGTATTCGCCGCATCGGTGAACATTCGGTCCTGCCACAGGTAGCCGCCACCGAGCGTGAGAACGCCTGCGTGCGCAAGAGGAACGCTGTAGTGCGCCCACAGGTTGTAGCGAACGCGTGGCGTATACACGGGATCCGTGTCGAGCGTCGGCCCTCCGGGCAACCCCGCGGCAAGGCCGAGGTCCCGGTATCGGAAGTACGTCCAGGCCGCCTGAGCGTCGATGGAGAGCCGCTCGCTGAGTCGCGCCGAGACTTCGAGCTCCAAACCGCGAATCCCGGCCTCACCCGCGTTGACTCGTACGTTCGCCGGGAAGCCCGCGAGATCGGGAATTCTCGCGGTGAGTTGAATGTCGTCGTACTTGCTGAAGAACGCGGCGGCGTTCACGCGCAGTCGCTTATCGATCAGCTCGCTCTTCACACCGATTTCGTACGACGTGAGGGTCTCCGTGCCGAACGGAATGATCTGCGAGGGCAGCGCCGGCCGCGGGTTGAAACCCGCGCCCCGGAATCCCGTGGAAGCCTGCAGATACGTCATCAGATCATCGGTCCACGCGTAGTCGAGCCCGAGCCGCCAGTCCGTCTTGTTGTAGCGCTGACTGGTCTGGATGTGCATGCCGTCCGGCCCGAAGAATGGCGTGGGCGCAGGCTGGGGCACGTCGAGTCGATTGAACGTGTAGTCCTTTGTCTCGGCGGTGTAGCGCAGCCCCAGCGTGAGGTTCAAACGCGGGGTGAAGTGATACGCGCTGTGCAGGAATCCCGACCGGTTGTGCACGCGGGACGGGTCATCGATCCGAAAGCGCAGATCGAACAGATCCGCGGTGACGATGCCCGCGTCGCGGCTCTCACCGTCGAAGAAGAACGCGCCGAGCGTCCAGTTGAGTCGGCTGTCGAAAGACGTTCCCCACAGCCGCAGCTCCTGGCTGAACTGGTCGTGCTTCAGGATCTCGCTGGTGCTGTCGGTGGACATCGGGGAGCTGTCCGAGTCGCGCGAGAACCCACCGGCGTAGCGCCGATATGCCGTGATCGAGGTGAGCTCCAGCGAATCGTGGATCGTCCAGGTGATGCGATTCTGCAGGCCCCAGGTCTCGAGCCGATTCGAATTGCCGAACTCCCAGTGGAACGGCGCGTTCTCGAAGGTGGCGTAACTCTGAAAACGGCTCGAAGGCACGAAGCGGTTGTCGTACGGAATGCCATATTGGGGAATCGAGACCGAGCTGTTGTAACTCGTGAACGCTCCCGGGATGACTTGCAGCAGCGTATCGGCCGCGCCCTTGCCCCGGTCATCGATGTAGTCGCCGCTGAAGTTCCATTCCAGCGAATCGCCGGGCAGCCACCGGAATGCGACACGCGCGGCACTCACGTCGTCATTGGCCATCTCGTCGTACTTGCAGTTGCGGCCGGGCGCGCGCGGCGTGATCGAATAGGGCGCGCCGCCGCTGCCCACCTCGTCCGGGTGTGCGCACGCGAAGTCGATGAGCGACACATATCCATCGCGCTTCTTGCTCATCGCCGTGACGCGCATGAAGAGGGTCCTGGGCACCAGCGTCACATCGTATGCGCCGCGCAGGTCGAACCTGTTGAAGGAGCCGGTGGTGGCTTCCAGATACCCGCTGTCGTCGCCCTTGGGCTGACGCGAGATCAGGCGCACCGCGCCGCCGATCGCGTTCTTGCCGAACAACGTGCCTTGCGGGCCGCGCAGCACCTCCACGCGTTCCAGATCCATCAGGTCGAGCAGGGTTCCGTACGCGGTGCCGAGGTAGACATCATCGATGTAGAAAGCGACGCCCGGCTCGAGCGCGAAATTGTAGTCCCCCTCGCCGACGCCGCGGATATACGCCCGCGTCGTCTTTCCACCGTTCGACCCGCTCTGAACCAGCGTGACGTTCGGTGCGGCCTGGGTGATCGCGGTGACATCGGTGAGCAGATTGCGCGCCTCCAGATCCGCGCCCGACACCGCGGTAATGGCGAGCGGCGTGCTCTGCAAAGACTCCGCACGGAACTGCGCCGTGACGATCACGACCTCATCCAGCGAGCCCGTGTCCGCCGCGGATGGCGCACGCGGCGGCGCTGAAGGGCGAGCCTCTTCGGGTGCGGATTGCGGGGAAGATTCATCCCGCGCCACGCGCAATGTCAGCACGCCGTTGGGTTGGAGAACGGCGGTGATGCCCGTGTCCGCGAGCAGAAGCTCGAGCGCCTCACGCGAGGAGTACACGCCCCGAACCGCATTCGTGCGCTTCGTGCGGACGTCGTCGTTGAGATAGAGGAGGGGGGTACCCGCCTGCCTGGCGAAGAGATTGAGCCCGGTGCTGGCCGGCCCGGCCGGGATATCGAACCCTTGCTGGGCCGCCGCGGCCGCGATCGTTGCCCACAGCCACAGCAGCAGCCCCGCGAGCATGCGCAGTGGTAGTCGCCCCCCTCGCCTGCACATAGAAGTTAGTTCATGCGAGACAGATAAATGAGCCTGTCGTTGACGCGCTCTACGTGCAGGCCGTAGCCACGCAGCGTCTCGAGGATCGAGCCGATGTCCCGCACCTTGAAATAACCGCCAAGGCGCAGGTCCTGGGTCGCCGGCTCGGAGATCACGATCCGGGTCGTGCTGTACCGATTCAGCTCCGCGACGATGTCGCTCAGGCGGTCGTTATCGAAAATCAGCATGCCGTCGCGCCAAGACAGGCGCTCTTCGAGCGCCTGCGTGTCGAGGCTCTCGATGAGCTTGCTCTCGCCGTGGAAGTACGCGTGCTGGCCCTTCAGCAAGGACACGCGCGTTTCGGCATGGTCCGTCGGGGCCACGCCGCGGCTCGCTACGTCCGCCGGCGGTTCCTTCAACGAGGCGAGCTCGACATGGCCCGCGGTGACGGTCAGGTCGACGCCATTCTCCAGAGCATGCACGGCGAACGCGGTGCCGAGCGCTTTCACGGAGAAGCGCCCCGCGTACACGACGAACGGCCGCCGCGGATCGGGTGCCACTTTGAAATAGGCTTCCCCGTCGAGCTGGATGACGCGCGCCTTTCCGGGGAACGCCACGCGAACCGCGCTGTTCGTGTTGAGCCGCACTTCGCTCCCGTCGGGCAGCGTCAACGTCTTTATCTCGCCAACCGCCGTGGCATAGCGGATTGCCGGCACGTCGGGAGTCAGCACGCCGGGAAGGAAGCGGTAGGCGATGATGGCGACGACGAGCACGAGCAGCGCGGCGACGGTCACTCGCGCGGCTGGGAGCCCGTAACGGCCGGCGCGACGCGCGGTGTCTCCTTCGGCCGCCGAAGTCGATCTCGCGGCGGCCGCCGCGGTTGGTCGGGCCGAAGCGGAAGCGGCCGCCGGCGCATCAGGAGGGGCTTGCCCCACCGAGGGTACAGCGGTCGATGCTGTCTCGTGCGGGCCGAGCAGGCCGGCGAGCGAGTCCATCGCATTCCAGGCGGCCGCGGCCTGTTCCAGCGCCTGCCGATGCAGGGGGCTGCGGTTCGCCCACAGACGCAGTTCGGCGAGCACCGCCGGAGCGGGCCGCTCGCCATCGAGCTTCACGACCCACTCGCGCGCCTGAGCCTGGATATCCGGATTTTCCGGACGGCTCGGGATGTTGATGACGTTACTCACCGCGCCTCCGTGCCGCGCCGATCTTCTTTTCTTCGGTCAGGGGCCTGCACCGACTCCTGGCATCGCTGCAGCGCCTTGGCCAGGTGCTTCTCGACCGTGCGCACGGAAATGCCCATGCGCCGTGCGATCTCCTTGTGCGAAAACCCGAACACCTTGCGCATCACCAGCGCGCGCCGGCACTGCTTCGAAAGGCAGGCCATGGCCGCCGTGCACGCGGCGAGCCGCTGCTGCTGCTCGACGTCGTCTTCCACGGAGTTCCGACGGTCGACGAGGGGCAGCGTCTCCATGTCGCCGACGTAGGACATGAGCTGCGCCGACTTGCGATCCAACTCGTTGAGCGCGAGGTTCTTCGCCACCTTGAACAGGAACGAGCGCGGCGAGCGGATCGTCTGGCTCTTTTCCGACTCATAGGCGCGCAGGAAGGTCTCCTGCACGATGTCTTCGACGTCCTGCCGCCGGACGAGAAAGCGCAGCAGGTACTGCTTCAACCCCGTCTGCACGGAGAGGAAGGATGCGGTGACGCTGAAAACATCCGCGTCGGACATCGGAGTCTGGCTCATGCGAACGCATGTTAGCGGGCGCCGAAGGGGAAGAGCAGCGGCCCGCAGGCACCCTCGGTACGTTCGTTCGGGTGTCGGGCAAAAAACTTCGCGCGCGAGTGGGTAGTTTTCCCGGGTCGCCTGTCTTTGGGGGTCGCAATCGATACATCCGGGCGGACCGAGAGCGCGGCCGCCTTACGCAGCTCGAACCAAGAGGGGGGTTTATGGGCCGGGTGCGAGCGTCCGTGCGATTCGGGGTTTCAGGCGTTGCGCTGCTGGCGGCGCTGGCTTGGTTTGCCGGCGCGCCGGGGGGCGTGGCCGCGCAGGAGCCTGCGGCTGCCGACGTCCCCGCGGCTGCCGACGTCCCCGCCGCTGCTGACGTCGACGCGCTGGTGGCGGGCTTCCGCACAGACGGCACGAGCTGGCCCGCCATCGGCGGTGACCACTCCGAGCAGCGTTTCTCACCGCTCACGCAGATCGATCGCAGGAACGTCGGCCAGCTGGGCTTCGCATGGGAAGGCGACGTTGACTCCACCCGCGGGCTGGAGGCGACACCGATCGTGGTGGGCGGCGCCCTCTACGTCACGAGCACCTGGAGCCGCGTTTACGCCTTCGACGCCGCGGGCGGCAAGCCGCTGTGGTCCTACGATCCCCAGGTGCCGCGGAACATCGGTCGCTCATTGTGCTGCGACGTCGTCAACCGCGGCGTAGCGGTCTGGAACGGGCGCGTGTACGTCGGCACGCTCGATGGCCGGCTGGTCGCGCTGGACGCAAAGACGGGCCAGCCGGCGTGGATCGTCAACACCATCGAGGACGCCCAACACCCCTACACCATCACCGGCGCCCCGCGGGTCATCAAGGGCCGCATCGTGATCGGCAACAGCGGCGCCGATCGGGGCGTGCGCGGTTACGTCTCCGCCTACGATCCCGCGAACGGCAAGCGCATCTGGCGGTTCTTCGTGGTTCCCGAAGGACCGAACGATGCGCCCGAAAACGAGGACGTCGCGGCTGCGCTGAAGACCTGGCCCAGGGATCCGATCTGGCGGGGCGTGGGCGGCGGCACCGCGTGGGATGCGATGGCGTTCGATCCCGAGCTCAACCTGCTCTATGTCGGGACGGGAAATGGCGGCTCGTGGAAGCGCCAGCGTCCGGACGATCACACGGACAACCTCTACGTCTCTTCCATCGTCGCGCTCGATGCCGACACCGGCAAGCTCGCCTGGCATTACCAGGTCACGCCCGGCGACATGTGGGACTACACCGCGACCAACTCGATCATCCTCGCGGACATCACCTTCGGCGGCAAGGCGCGCAAGGTGCTCTTTCAGGCGCCGAAGAACGGGTTTTTCTATCTGCTCGACCGTCGTAGCGGCGAACTGCTCGGTGCCGACAAGTACGGTGCGGTCAACTGGGCCAGCCACGTCGATCTGAAGACCGGCCGTCCGGTGCTGACGCGCTGGGCGGAGTTCCGCCGGCAAGACCAGCTCATCTACCCGAATCCCAACGGGGCGCACGACTGGCAGTCGATGTCGTTCAGTCCACAGACGGGGCTTGCCTACATCCCCGCGCTCGACGTGCCCTGGGTCTACAGCACCAAGCCGGGTTTCCGCTATCTCTACGATCTCGGAGTGCCGCCCGCCGACCTCGCGCAAATGACGGCAGGGCAGCCGAAGGTGGACAAGGGCGGCTTCCTGCGCGCGTGGGACGTCGCCAACCGCCGAACCAAGTGGCAGGTGCGTCTGCCCGGCACCTGGAACGGCGGCACGCTCGCCGCCGAAGCGAGCGCTACCGCTTGGGCCACCGCAACCCGACGACACCTTGCCGCCGCTCGCACCGGAACAGATTGCCAAAGCCGCCGCGCTGTACGGGCGGTGCGCGGGCTGCCACAGCACGGACGGCGGTACACCCATGCTGCCCAACCTGAGTCGCGTGAAGGACATCGGCAAGGCTGGCCTCAAATCGATCCTGCTCGACGGCGCGCTGCTGCCGCTGGGAATGCCCAGGTTTGCCGACGAGCTGAAGGAGAGCGACGTCGATCTGCTCTACGACTACATCGTGAGAGGGCTGCACAACAAGAAGGTCGACGCTCACTGGTATTGATTCGAATCTCGATTGCCTGGCTACTAAATAAATGGGGGAGAGCTTCATGCGAGACATGGCGTGTGTTGGGCGAGGGCGGAGAGAAATTCGGAGGGCCGTGAGGGCGGCACTCCTCATGGCGGCGGGCACCAGCCTGCTCGCTCCGGCATTCGCACAGGCGCAGGATTCCGGCGCCGATTCGCAGGACAAGGTGCTACAGGAGGTCACCGTAACGGCACAGTTCCGTGAGCAGAACCTGCAGGACACCCCGCTCGCGATCACGGCCATTACCGGCGCGCAGTTGGCGGAGAAGGGCATCACCAACATGCAGGACCTCACGCGCGTTGCGCCGAGCGTGAACCTGCGCCACACCGGCTCGGCCGGCGGCAAGACGCTTGCCGCGTTCATCCGCGGCGTCGGCGCCAGCGACTACAACTTCAACATCGAGCCGGGCGTCGCGTTTTATATCGACGACGTGTATCTGGGCCCGTCTTTCGGCACGCTGCTCGAGTTCGTGGACCTGGAGCGCGCGGAGGTGCTTCGCGGTCCGCAAGGCACGCTGTCCGGCAAGAATGCGATCGGCGGCGCAATTCGCCTCGTCACGCAGAAGCCGCGCGGCGACGACAGCGGCTATGTCGAATTGGAGGGCGGCTCGCGCGATCTGATGCGCCTGCGCGCGGCCTACGACGTATCGCTTGGCGAGAACCTGGCAATGCGGGTGTCCGGCTACTCGGCCCAGCAAGACGGCCTGATCAAGGTGTACGACTTCGCCTGCGTCAACCCCACGCTGGTGGGCGACACGACCGCTCCCCATGGACTGCGCAACGCCACGCCGCCGCAGAGCTGCAAGACCGGAACGCTCGGCGGCACCGACGTGCGCGCGGCGCGCATGCAGTTCCGCTGGACGCCCTCGGAAAATCTCGAGGTCAATCTCTCCGGTGACTACGTCGACGACAATTCCGACGGCGCGGCGGATGTGCTGCTGTCCCTGAATCCGGTGGGCTTTTCCACTTACGCAAGGCCGGGCACCACCACTCCTTTCTTCACTACCCAGTACGGCGTGGCGTACGACCAGCGTTTCCTGCCGCCGAACGACCACTCGACCTACGCCACCTTCGAGGATCCGGTGTATGGGTTGAAGTTCCCGCCGGTGAACACCCTGACCACAAAGGATGCGACGCTGAACGTGGAGTGGAAACTGTCCGACCACCTCGCGCTCACCTCCATCAGCGCCTATCGCAAGATCGGCGGCAGTTGGGCTTACGACTCGGACAGCTCGCCGCTGCAAACGGACGGTGTCTACGACACGCAAAGTCATGAGCAGTGGAGCCAGGAGCTGCGCCTGAGCGGCCAGGCCCTCAACGGTCGCTTCGACTGGACCGTGGGCGGCTTCTACTTCAATGCCACGGAGCGCGACATCGGGACGATCGAGGCTGCGATCTTCAACCTGTACATCGCGGTCAACAGTTTCCCGAAGTACGAGAACTACGCGGGCTTCGTGCATGGCGAGTACGAGATCGTCGACGGGTTGAAGGTGATCGGCGGCCTGCGCCGGTCGCACGAGAGCAAGGTCTACCGTTTCATCGAGAACGACATCGCGGGGACGCCGAGCAACGTGTTCCCCGGCGGGCTCGACGTGCCGGCGCGCACGGAGTACGACCGAACGGATTATCGAGTCGGCTTGCAGTACAACCTCAATCCGAACCACATGCTCTATGCGAACCTGGCGACCGGATTCCGCGGCGGCGGCTTCAATCCCCGGCCGTCGAATCCGCAGTCCGTCGTGCCGTTCGGTCCTGAATCGCAGAAGAGCTACGAAGTCGGCGTGCGCAGCGAGTTTCTCGACCGTCGTCTGCGGTGGAACAACACGGCGTACTTCAGCGACTACAAGGACATCCAGCTGTCCGGCCGCATCACGTCGATCACGCCGGGTGGCGCGTTCCCGGTCACCGTCATCACCAACGCCGCAAAGGCTCACATCTACGGCTTCGAGTCGGAGCTGCAGGCGGATCTGAACGAGGTTTTCACGCTCACGAGCGCGGCGAGCTACACCAAGTTCAAGTACGAGGACCTCGGGTCGGCGGCGGCGCTCGCGGCCACCAGCGGTCCGACGCTCGACTCCCATCAGCGCTACACACCTGAATGGAAGGTCAACGCTGGTGTGCTCGCGACGCTGCCGCTGCTGCAGTCCCTGGGCAAGGTCACTCTGTCGGCGGATTACAGCTACCAGACGAGCCAATATCCCGATGCCCGGAACCTCCCCGAGCTCGAGATCCCCGGGTACGGCGTCGCCAACGCCCGGTTGACCTTCACGCGCGCGGAAGGCTCGTGGTCGGCCTCGCTGATCGGCAGCAACTTGCTCGGCGAGGATTACTTCTATAACAAGAACTACGTGTCGGGTAACTTTCAGCTCAAAGGCAATCCGGCGCCCGGCACCGAGTGGGGCGTGTCGTTCCGGAAGAACTTCTGAGCGCCAGGAGAATAAACATGTCCAACCTGAACCATCGTTTCACATACGGGCTGCGTCGAATGGGTATCGCAGCCGCGGCGTCGGCACTCGTGTTCTTGCCGGGCGTGCTGCTCGCGGAGGACGCCAAGCTGCCGCCGCGGCTCGTCGGCGACAAACCTGTCACAGCGGCGACGCTGCTTGATCGCATCCAGATCGAGGATCTGCTCACGAAGTACTACTACGACCTGTCGGCGGGCAAGGCGCACGAGCTGTCCGAGTACTTCACCAAGGATGCGTATCTCGACGTCGACAGCACCATCGCGCGAGGCCATGCGGAAATCGCGAAGCTGTACCAGCGACCGGAAGGGGCGACGCCGCCGGCGGCGGCGACCGCGCAGCGCCGCCGCGGCCACATGCTGCTGACGAACCCGGTCATCAATATCGACGGCGACAAGGCCACGGCGGAAGTGATCTGGACCGGTGTCATGAACGAAGGCGTCGGCAAGGCGCCCAGCCTCTACGAAGAAGGCCGGGAGTACAGCGAGCTGCGCAAGACCGATGGCAAGTGGCTCATCTCCAAGCGTTGCATCAGTTCCGACAGCGGGCTGCCGGACAAATACGACGCGACCTACAAGCCACGCGAGCGCTGCTGATCGAACCGAGTACCGCCCGGCGACGACGCCGGGCGGTACTCGAGTGCGGCCGGGACGTGGCCCGGAGCACTCACGAGGTCTTGCGGATCAACCCCGAAGGGCCGGGCAGGGTGATTGCGACGTGCCGCTCGGCCCCGCTCGGCGAGATCAGGGGCCGCTGCGGGCCGTCAGTCGGAGCGCACCGGTTTCCGTAGGCAACACGTCGACAGGGAAGTAGGTCGACACCGCGTCCGTGAACGCCGCCGTGTCGCCGGCCCTGAACGTGCCGCCAATGCGGATTCGTTCGATCGACGGATCGACCTCGATCTGGCGTGAGGCATAGCGATTGATGCGGGCGACCGCGCTGGAGAGCGGTTCCTCGACGAAGAAGAGCTTGCCACTCTGCCAGGCCACCGCGCGGCCGAGATCGACGTGCGAGCGGATCTCCGGCGGCCGTCCGGCGGCACTCAGCAGCTGCTGGCCGGCGCTGAGCTCTATGACGCGCGACGCGGGTACCGCGTTATCCGGCACTACCGCCACGTGACCTTCGATCAAGGTAACGACGACGTTGTCGTTCACGACATCGACGTCGAACTCCGTTCCGAGCGCGACAACCGTCTGCCCGTTCGAGCTCACCCGGAACGGGCGCGCCGGATTCCGGCTGACCTTGAAGCTCGCCTGACCCGACCGCAGCTGGATGGCGCGCGCTTCATTGGTGTAGTGCACTTCGATCCGCGTGCGTGCATCGAGATTGACCAGCGAGCCATCCGATAGGGTCAGCACCCGGCGCTCGCCGATGCCGGTTTCATACACTTCAAGTGGATTGCGTTTCGTCCAGATCGCCAGCAACGCGAGCACGGCAACCGCTGCCACGCATGCCGCGAGAGTCTGCCACCCACGAACGCTGCGTTTTCCGGACTGGCCACGCTGTTGTGCGCCGTGTGCGTCGTCCAGAGCATCGCGCCGCCCGACCATGACATTCGGAGACGAAGCGACGTCGTCGATCGCGGCCCACGTGGCGCAAACCTTCCGGTAGGCGGCTGCATTGTCCGGATGGGCCTGGAGCCACTGCTGCAACGGTACGAAGTCCTCCGGTTCTGTCTCTTCTGAGCGGGCGCGCAGGAACCAGTCCGTGGCCTCGTCAATCCTCGTCTCCGAAATCACCTTCAGTCTCCATTGAGTCGCAGAGTTAGCTGGCGCAGTGCCCGTGCCAGTTGCTTCTCGACGGCGCTCACCGACACGCCATAGATGTTCGCGATCTCGCGCACTTTCAGTCTTTCGAGCCTGTGCAGGTAGAACACCGCACGCGTGCGCTCGCCCAGCCCGCGCAGGATGTTGTCCACTTCCTGCAGGGTGCGCTCCCCAATTACGACGCGCTCGGGGGACAAATCCGCAGCCAGCACCTCTGCAAAATCTGCCATCTCCGATGAGGGGAGGGGCTCGACCGCACGGCGGGTGCGCAGCCGACGGGCCCGGTCCCGCAGCAGGTTCACGGCGATTCGGAACAGCAGTGCTTCCGCGTTCCCTATCGGCTCTGTTTTCACGGTGAGCAGCAAGCGCACGAAGACGTCCTGGGTGAGGTCCTCCGCCTCGGCGCTGCTGTTTACGCGACGACGGAAATACGCCATCAAGACGCGGCGATACTGGCGGTCCAATGACGCGAGAACGACTGCCGAGTCCGGGCTGCGGACAGGCTGCGATTCCGGGACGTCGGACATGGACCCATCCTGTGTCAGTATCGCCGTCGGTACAAGGGGGTCACGCAATGGGCGGTCGCGCGCGCGGCGCTGCTGTACTCGCCTGCCTTCTCGGGGCAGTGTCGCGTGCAGCCGCGGGCGGCGAACTTCACCACTTTGACGTTCCCGATGAGGATCTGGGCAGCGCGCTCAATGCACTGGGCGCGGCCGCGGACGAGCAGCTTTTATTCTCGGCCGACCTCGTGCGCGGCATCCGCAGCCAGCGGCTGCAGGGGGAATACACCTTTGTAGATGCGCTCAACCGCGTGCTCGAAGGAACCGGGCTGCGCGCGGATCGGTCGAGAGCGGGCGTGGTGCTGATCGTGCGCGATCCGCCGCCCACGGAACAAAGGCCGGCAGGGGCAACGGACGCGGAGCGTTCGCTGTCTCAACGGAAACCGGATCCGCCGCACCCGCCAGAGCAGGCGCCGGACGAAACTCAGGATCCGCGGCGGCTCGAGCAAGTACAGGTTACGGCAAAACGCGTCGGCGCCGACGTGCACGACACCGCCGTGTCCATGGCCGTAGTCGGCTCCGACCGTATCGAGGCGGAAGCGGCAACGAACGTCGTCCAGGCGCTCAACCATGTGCTGGCGTTCAAAGCGACCACCACCCCGACGACGAACGGTGTGCGCGCCGCGACTCCGGGCGCGAGCTACGCCGATCTGCGAGGGCTGGGTTCCACCCGCACGCTCGTGCTCGTGGACGGAAAGCGCTTCGTGCCGCAGATCGCGACAGCCCTTGCCGCTTATCAGGTCGATCTCAACCAGATCCCCGCGCTGCTGGTCGAACGCGCTGAAGCGGTGACCGGCGGAGTCTCCGCGCAGCTGGGCTCGGATGCGCTCGCTGGCGTGGTCAATGTCATCCTGAAGAAAAACTTCGAGGGATTCCGCGCGGACGCGCAGGCGGGCGCTTCGGAGTACGGCGACGACCAGGAATACCGCCTCGGCCTGCTCGCAGGCACCGCGCTGCTCGGAGGGCGAGCCCATGTGGAAGCGGCGCTCGACTACGTGGACAACGGCGGCACCGGCGACGTCTACACCCGCCCCTGGGGCAGGGCCGGCTATCAGCTCGCGGGGAATCCGTGCCCGGTGGCGGCGACACCCGCGCAGCTCAGCGCCAACGGCTGCACCGCTGGGTCCAACGGGCTGCCTCGAACCCTGATCCTTCCCGACGTGCGCTTCGGGAATATGGCTCCGGGCGGCCTGATTCTCGACACGATGCTTCGGGGGACACAGTTCGGTCCCGGCGGCACGTCACTGCCATTCGAGTACGGCACTTACGCCGGTGCCGGCGGAACGATGCAGGGCGGAGATGTCGTCAATCTCGGCAACAACATCAACACCGGTATTTCCATGGGGAACTACGTGCGGCGCCTGGGAACGTACGCCCGCTTCTCCTACCGCTTCTCGGATGACGTGTCCGCGTACCTGGAGTCGTCGCTTTCTCGCACGGCGGGCGGCGGCCAGACGCTGCCGTCGCGAGACGCGGGCCTCGCGGTCGACACTATTCGAGTCGACAACGCGTTCCTGCCCCAGTCGATTCGCGACACGATGCGGGCCAACGGCATCGATTCGTTCACGCTGGGACGCGTGAATCGCGATCTCGGCTATCAGCAGATGAGGCAGGACAATCGCACGTTTCGCATCGTAGGCGGCGTGGAAGGATCGCTGTCGAACGGATGGCGCTGGGACGCGTCGTACGTGTACGGCGCGAACGACTACGAGCTTCGCGATGCGCCCAATCGCATCCTGGACAACTACCGGCTCGCAGTCGATGCGGTGTTCGATCCGCGCAGCGGCAAGGTTGTGTGCCGGTCGTCGCTCGCGAATCCGGGAAATGGGTGCGAGCCGCTGAATCTCTTCGGAGAAGGTTCGCCGTCGCAGGCGGCAATCGATTATGTGACCGCGCGGACGTGGAATATCACGGACTATCGGCAACGGTCGCTCGCCGCGTCCCTTTCCGGTACACCGTTCAGCACCTGGGCGGGGCCCGCTTCACTCACGGCGGGCGGCGGGTATCGAAGCGAGCATCAGACCTCCCGCGTCGACCCGATCGCCGACGCGCTTCGCTACGACTCGACCAACTCCCGCCCGCTCGACGGCGAATTCGACGTGTCCGAAACCTATCTCCAGACGGTGATCCCGCTGGCGAAAGGCGGGCGGGGCGCGAATGGGCTGGCGTTCAATGGCGCGATACGCATGGCTGACTACAGCACGTCGGCGGGAACGCAGTGGCCATGGAGCGCAGGGGTTACCTACAGCGCTTCGCCGAACCTGATCCTGCGGATGGCGCGGTCGCGCGATATCCGGGCACCCAACATCTTCGAGCTCCACAGCCTGCCGATCTTCACCACGATCAACGTGGCCTACAACGGGCTCATCCTCCCGGTGCGGCAGGATTCGAGCGGTAACCCACACCTGCGACCCGAGAAGGGTGACACGTTCACACTCGGGGCGGCATACACGCCGGCTTCCGTGCCGGGGCTCCAGCTCACCGCGGACTACTTCGATATCGACGTGCGGAACGTCATCGCCCAGCGCAATCTCCAACAGGTTGCGAATTTCTGCGACCGTGGCACGCCGGCGGAGCGGCGGTTCTACTGCTCGCTGTTCACTTTCAGCGAGCCGGGCGACACCAGCAGCATTCCCACTCATGTGTCGGTACCTTACGAGAACCTGGATGCAAGCATTCGCAGCGGCGTGGATTTCTCCGCGGCGTACGAGCACCGCGCGCTCGGCGGCCTGATGTCGGTGAAGCTCGATGGCAACTATTTCATGCACTATGAGATGGACATGGGCACCGGATTTGTCGAGCGCGCCGGCGATCTGCAGGGCTCTCCCCGGGTGCGCGGCACCCTGGCGCTCGGTTACGAGCGGGCGAAGTTTTCGCTGACGGGCTCCGCGCGATATATCGGCCCCCTGCGCTACGACAACACGTTCGTCGAAGGCCTGGACATCAACGACAACAGCATTCCCGCGATCGCGTTCTTCGATTTCTCGGCGCGCCACTACACGACGGAAAACCTGCAGATCTTCGGCACCGTCCGCAATCTCTTCGACAAGGCGCCTCCCTACGCGCCCACCTCGTTCGGCTACCCCACGAACCCGGTCTTCTACGACGTCATCGGGCGTACCTATCGCGTCGGCTTCCGGTACGAGCTCTCCGGCCGCTAGTCCACCTCGCGGTTGAGGCTGCGTGGCGTGTGCGGTTTTCCCGGACCCGCGCGTCGGAGTTCGTAGAGTGAAGGGGGATTTCATGTCGAGTATCGATCGGCGGGCGTTCATTGCCTGTGCCGCCGGCATGGGCGTCGCCATCGCGCACGCGGCTGGCGGCGAACCGGTGGTGGAGACGAGCCTCGGCAAAGTGCGCGGCGCGGGTTCGGGCGGCGTGTATTCATTTCGCGGCATCCGTTACGGCGCGCCGACCGGCGGGCAGAACCGCTTTCGGCCGCCCCAGCCGGCGCAGCCGTGGGCGGGAGTGCGGGACGCGCTTGCATTCGCAAACCAAGCGCCCCAGCGCAATCCACACCCGCCGTCCGGCCCTCCGGCGGTGATTCTGCCGCAGCTGTTGCCACCGCCGCTCCCTGGCGCGCCCGCGCCGTCGGTGCCTGAAGACGAGGACTGTCTGTTCCTGAACGTGTGGACGGCAGGACTGGGCGCGAGCCGGCGCCGGCCGGTGATGGTGTGGCTGCACGGCGGGTTCTTCTATTCCGGCTCCGGCGCCAGTGTCGACGGGACATCGCTGGCGTCACGCGGCGACGTCGTGGTGGTGAGCGTCAACCATCGTCTCAACGTGTTCGGATACGCGCATCTGGATGATGTCGGTGGCGAAGCGTTCCGCCACTCGGGCAACGCCGGCATGCTCGACATCATTGCGGCACTCGGCTGGGTGCAGGAGAACATCGAACGTTTCGGCGGCGACCCGAAGCGCGTGATGGTCTTCGGCGCATCGGGCGGCGGGATGAAGACCTCTTTCATCATGGCGTCGCCCAGAGCGCAGGGGCTCATTCACCGGGCCGGCGTGCAGAGCGGGCCCGCTTTGCGGCTCATCGAGCGTGAACAGGCGAACGCGGTCACCGAGCGCCTTCTGCACGAGCTCGGAGTGAAGCGGGGCGACGCGGAACGCTTGCGGGAGTTCTCCGTCCAGCAATTGCTCGCGGCGTATTACAGGCTCCACTGGAAGGATCCGTCCGCCGAGTTCCGGCAACTGTCCGGGTTCGGTCCGGTCGTCGATGGCGAGATTCTTCCGCGGCATCCGTTCGATCCCCGGGCGGCACCGCTTGCCGCGCGCATGCCGCTGCTGATCGGCTGGAATCGGGATGAGATGAGCTTCTTCATGGGCGCGGATCCGGCGGGCTTCGAGCTCGATGAGGCCGCTTTGAAGACGCGCATGCGGGCGCTTTTTGGAGCCGCGGCGGAGCGCATCACCGCGGTGTATCGAACAGCCCGTCCGCGGGCGACGCCGTCGCAGCTCTACATTCAGGCAGGGTCGGATTATTCGATCGCGAAGGGCGTGATCCTGCAGGCCGAGCGCCAGGCCGCGGCCGGGGCGCCGGTGTATCTCTACCGGTTCGACCGTGGGACACCCGTGCTCGGCGGCAAGCTCGGCAGCATGCATACGCTCGAAGGGCACTATGTCTTCGACAACACCGAAAGCCAGAAGGCGATCACGGGCGGCGGTGCGGATGCCGCGGCCCTCGCCGGGAAAATGAGCGCCGCGTGGGTCGGCTTCGCCGCAACCGGCGATCCGAATTCCGCGCATCGCGGGCTGCCGCAATGGTCCGCGTTCGACGCGACTCGCCGCGCCACGATGATCTTCGACGACGAAAGCCATGTCGCTGACGACCCCACACGCGAGGAGCGCCTTGCGCTGCTTGCTACAACCGAAGTCTCTGGAGGATCGAAATGAAGAATGTTCTGCTGGGCTGCGCGGCCGCGTTGCTGTTGGGGATCGCGGTTCCTTCGTGGGCCAGTTACGCGGACGACCGCGCCGAGATCGAAAACCTGTCTAACAAGTACATGGTGGCCGTCGATGCAGGCGATATCGACACCGTGATGTCGACGTGGGCCGAGGACGGGGTGCTCATATCGGTGTTCGGCGCGGATCGCGGCAAGGCGGCGATCCGCAAATCCATGTCCGATTTCGGGGGTGCCCGCCGCCAGCAGATCCCGGAGAACGCCACGTCGCGACCGCGCACGCGACATCAGATCATCAATCACGTCATCGACGTCAACGGCAACACCGCCACGACCATCGCGTACTGGTTCGCGCTCACCAACAACACACCGCAAAAAGACGTGCAGCTGCTGTACTTCGGGCACTACGAGGATGAGCTGGTGAAGGTGAACGGCAAGTGGCTGTTCAAGTCCCGCAAGGTCTACAACGAGTCCATGCCCAATCGCGCGGTCGTTTATCCGGGTCTCCATGAGAAAGACCCACGCAAGCCGGCCGCGCCCGCGGCGTCACGTTGAACTGAAAGGAACCTGACATGAAGCGAATCCCGGCTTGGGGCGGATGGGTATTGGGGGTTCTTGCGCTGGTGGTGCTGGGAGCACAAGCGCTCGAAGCGCAGCAACAGTCCGCTGGCGCATCCGTGACGATCGCATCGCTGCAGGCGCGGCTCGCGGCGCTCGCGCCGCAGGTCGCATATCTGAAGGACCGGCGCGATATCTTCGACGCGATGAAGCGCTACACGCGCGGCGCGGATCGGCACGACAAGGATCTCGTACGCAGCGCGTTCTGGCCCGAGGCGACCATCAGCGTCGACAAGCCGATGACGGTGGACGAGTACGTGGACTCGGAGGAGCGCCTGCTCGCAAGCTACGCGGCCCATCAGCATCACATCACGGGCCAGACGATCGACATCCAGGGCAATGCGGCTCACGTCGAGAGCTACGTCATTTTCTTCATCGTGCCGCGCGACGGGCGGGGCGACACCCAGGGCCCGGCGACCCCGGGCCACGCGCTGACGAGCGCGAAGTCGACCGTCAGCAGTGGCCGCTATATCGAGCGCTGGGAGAAACGCGACGGCGAGTGGAAGATTCTCGTGCGCAATTTCGTCGAGGACCTCGAGCTCAAGGGCGACACGGTCGACTACTGCGGCTCGCGCCCCTGTATCGGCACGTGGGACCGGAACGATCTGTCTTACATGCGGCCGCTCCAACCGGTGACCGCCGAGCAGAGACGGGAGCGCGCGGAGGCGAACAAGAAAACTCATAGTCCGGATGGGGCGCGGAAGTGAACGCCTTCGCATCGCCAGCGCGTGTGCTGTTCGCGGCGATGGCCGCACTGCCGCTGCTTGCCGCCTGCACCGATGGCGAGAAATCCGAGGTCGATGCGGCCGCGCTTGCGAGCGCCGAAAAGCAGGTCGCGGAGCTCGAGTCGGCCGTGAGGCAGGTGGCGGATGACAGCGCCATCTTGCAGAACGAGCTCAAGTACACACGCGGTCTGGATCGACACGACGAGAAGCTGAGCCGGGATGCCTTCTGGCCCGACGCGATCATCACGTATGGAAACGTCATTCCGCCAAATGACATCGGCACGTGGGCCAACTCCGTGCATTCGAAACGCGCTGCCCATCAGCATCACGTCACGGGTCTCACACTGGACGTCGACGGAGACACGGCGCACGAGGAAGGCTACATCCTCTTCACCGCCGACGTGCAGCGGGATACGAGCGCCGACACCAACGGTGTGCCGTCCCCCGGCCGAGTGTTGCGAGGATCGAAAGCAACGCTGGGAACCGGGCGATACGTCAATCGGTACGAACGCCGCGACGGCCAATGGAAGATGGCGGTTCATGAGTACGTGCACGACCTGAGCGTGAGCTTCGAGCCGGTCGATCTGTGCGCGACGGCATGCATGGGCCGATGGGACCCTGCCGATCTTTCATATCAGCGGCCCCTGCAGGCGCTGAGCGAAAGCGAGCGCGGCCAACGCATCGAACGCGGCAAGAAGCCGACGGAGCAACTCCTTCCATAAATAGGGGCAGCACTTGAGCACTACACTCGCGACGTACGCAGCGAAAGATCTCTGGGCCCGGGCCGCAGTCGGGATGCCGCCCGGAAAGTCGTGGCGGGACATGAAACCCTGGCATGCGTCCCGGGGCGAGCCAGGTCGCATCGACGCGTGCGACGTAGGCGGCGTGCGTCTCGCCCGCATGTTGTCAGGTGCGCTTCGGGTCGTGCAGCCGCTCGGTAGCGCGCCTGCGGTCGGTAGCCCCGGTTGCTACAAGCTCATGCTGCAGATTTCAGGTGAGTCGATATTGCGGCAGGCAGGCCGCGAGGTCGTGCTGTCCGAGGGCATGTGGACGCTCTACCGCGCGGGGCTGCCATTCGACCTCACGAATCTTTCACCGTGCGAGCACCGCATGGTCGTCCTCCGACGATCCGAGCTGCTCGGCATACCGAACGTCGATGGGCTCACGGTCCGCGAGTTCGGCAACGACGATCACAGCAGCGAGCAACTCGCCGGCATTCTCGATTCGGCGTTCGACATCGCGTTGAAGTTCGGCGAAGCCGCCGCGGCGGATCTGGCGGCGGCGGCGGTGCACCTCTCGCGGGTGGCGTTGATGGAAAACAGCGGCGAGCCGGGGTCGCAGTCCAGCCCGGAAATCATGCGCAGCAGAGTGCTCAGCTACATCGAGCGGCACCTTCGCGATCCGGACATGTCGGTGGCCAGCATCGCGAGCGCACTGAATTGCAGTACGCGGTACCTCCACAAGTCTTTTGTGGGAGAGGAGGCGACGATTGCCGAAAGCATCCTGAACCGCCGTATCGAGCGGTGTTGCGAGGAGCTCAGTCGTTCGCAGCCCAATTGCGGGACGATCGCCGAGGTCGCGTACGCGTGGGGCTTCAAGAGCCTCTCTCATTTCAGCAAGGTGTTCGCGAAGCGTTATGGCATGTCGCCGGGGCATCGGCGCCAGCTCAGCATGTGCGGCAATGGCTGAAGGCCGGCGAGTCGAGTTCGCTCAGGAGCATTCCGTCGCGCGCTCAGGAGCATCCGATACGGGCTGCCGTCCCTCAGGATACGCAGCAGCGAGCGGATGATCGAGGGACACCATGGTCGATTTCGCGAAAGTACCGACGAACGTCGGCTTCTTCACGCCCGAGCGTTTCGAGGGCGAGGTTCATGATTGCGAAGTGCTGGGGCAGGTGCCCCGGGACCTGAACGGCACGTTCTTTCGCGTAGGCGGAGACTGGCTGTATCCATCGATGTTCCCGGACGATGCCCCGCTCAATGCGGACGGCCACGTCAGCTCGTTCCAGTTCCGCAACGGCATCGTGAGCTACAAGGGCCGCTACGTGCGCACGAAGCGTTACGAGGCGGACAAGGCGGCGAACCGCCAGCTCTACGGCTACTATCGCAACCCGTACACCGACGATCCGGCCATTCGCGATCCGGAGCGGCCGAATCTGCGCACGGTGGCGAACACCTCGCCGATCGTGCACGCGGGCAAGCTCTTTGCGCTGAAGGAAGACGGGCTGCCGCACCGGATCGACCCCGCCACGCTCGCGACGCTCGGCACATGGGACTTCGAGGGTGCGTGGAAGAGCCAGACGTTCACCGCCCATCCGAAGATCGATCCCGTCACCGGCGAGATGATCGCCTTCGGCTACGAGGCGACCGGGCTTGCGAGCGACGACCTCTTCATCTGCACCATCGGCAAGGATGGCAAGGTGAAGCACGAGACGCGCGCGAAGGTGCCGTACGTGAGCGTCATTCACGATCAGGCGGTCACGCAGAAGCACATCCTGATTCCGTTCGGCGGCTACACCACCAGCCTCGACCGTCTGAAGGCGGGCAAGATCCACTGGGGCTGGGACCAGACGAAGCCCAGCATGATCGGCGTGCTCGCACGGGACGGCGACGGTAAGGACATCCGCTGGTTCAAGGGGCCGGAGCGGTGCCTGATGCACACGTTCAACGCGTACACCGAGGGCAGCAAGATCGTGCTGTACGCGCCGTTCTACGAGTCCAACTTCTTTCCGTTCTTTCCGCCGATCGACGGCTCGCCGTGGAATCCGCAGAAAGCGAAAGCCTACGTCCGCCGCATCACCCTCGATCTCAAGTCGAAGAAGGATACGTGGACCGAGGAGGTGCTGTGGCCGTTCAACGTCGTGGATCTGGGGCGCATCGACACCCGGTTCATGACGCTGAAGCAGCGTTACGGTTACACGGGCTACGCGGATCCGAAGCGCCCGTTCGACGAAGCCCGCGCGGGCAACCTGCGTGGCCGTGTCACGAACTGCTATGGCCGTTTCGACTTCGAGACGGGGAAGCTGAACAGCTATTTCGCGGGGCCCACGCACAGTCTGCAGGAGTGCTGTTTCGTGCCGCGCCCGGGCGGCAGTGAAGAGGGCGACGGATATCTGATCGGCGTTGCGTCCAACTACGCCGAAATGCGCTCGGAGCTGATCATCGCCGACGCCAGGAATCTCGAGGCGGGGGACATCGCCCGGGTGATTCTGCCGTTCAGGTCGTCTGCGCAGGTGCATGGTCTGTGGGCTGACGCGTCGGAGCTGGCGTGAGCGGTCCACGGCTCACTCGCCGCGATTTCCTGGCGCGCACGACGGCGGCGGGATCGCTTGCTGGAGCCGGTCTCTCGCTGGCGTGGGTGAGCGCGGCCGCGCCTGCCACGAACGTTGTCGCCCCCCGGATTCGCAAGGCGAGATCCGTGGTCTCTTTCCATCTCGATCAGCCCTACCTGGACCCTACCGGTGAAGCGATTCCCTATCTGCCGCCTGCCGGCCTGCGCGGCGCTGACGCGCTCGCCAGGCTGAGCGCGGAGGATCTGTTCCGTTTGCCGCTTTGAATCGAGGACGCATCGATGCCCGCATTCTTCAGATTGATTCCCGTCGTGCTCGTCATGACCGCGGTCGCGAACGGTTCGATCGCGCTCGCCGCCACGTGCGACAAGGCGTGTCTGGAGAAGATCGCCGATCAATATCGCGCGGCGTACGTGAAGCACGATCGGTCGCTGGCGCCCTTCGCGCGCAAGGTGCGTTTCACCGAGAACAACATCGAGATGACCTTCCCCGACGGCAGCTGGGATACGGTGACGAAGGAAGTCGGGCCGCCGCTCACGCTGTCGGACCCGAAGACGGGCGGTGTCGGCATCTACACGTCCATCGTGCAGAACGACACGCCGGGGTTCCTGGCCGTGCGCCTGAAGGTGGCCGGCGGGCGTATCACCGAAGTGGAGCACATGCTGTCGACGCGGCGGAATCTCAGTGGCCCGCCCACGCCGATCGGCGACATCGATACGTTCCGCCACGAGCCGGGCGTGACGGATGCGGTTCCCGTCTCCCAACGCTCGCCGCGCGCCACCGTGATCGCGCTGGCAATGGGGTATTTCGACACCTTGCAGAAGAACGACGGCGAGATCCGCAACACACGCTTCGCGCCCGATGCGGTTCGTCAGGAGAACGGCCTCAAATTCGAGAACATCGAGCAGGGCTTCAAGACGGGCCGCTACCGCTTCAACGAGCGGGTGCGCGACCGGGACGCGTTCCTGGTCGATGAGGAGCGCGGCATCGTCATGTGCCGGGGCTTCATCGATCACAAGGGCGTCCTGGACGAGTACACGCTGACCGACGGCACGAAGACCCGCTCGGTGTTCCGCGAGCCCCACACGTGGGCGTTCCTGGAAATGTTCAAGGTGAGGAACGGAATGATCGTGAACGTGGAGGCCACGTTCATCGGCGCGCCGTACTACCAGCGCTCGCCATGGACGCGAAAACCGGACAGGTGAGTGCGCTGTAGAGCATCGCGGCGTGCGCGTCGGAGCCATTGTGCGCAGGCGTTGTGTCGCAGAATTATCGTATCCGAAACTAGGGGGAAGATGAGGATGAGGCACTCGTCGAAATCGATGGTCGGACTGCTCACGGTGGCGAGCGTCTCCGGTGTATGTATGGCGCAGGAGCAGCAGCCCGATGCAGGCGCTTCGGTGGCGGAAGTGACGGTGACCGCATCGCGCATCGAGCGCTCCGGCTTCACCGCTCCCACCCCGACGACCACACTCGGTAGCGAAGATCGCGAGCTGCGCGCCAGCCCGAATATCGCAAGTCTCGTGAACGAGCTTCCGTCGGTGCGCCCGGCCGCCGCCGCGCTCACCTCCCAGAACACCGGCATCCAGGCCATCAATCTGCGCGGCCTGAATGGCACGAACAACGCCAGCACCCGCACGCTCGTGCTGGTCGACGGGCATCGCTTCGTTCCGACCACCGTGACGGGCGTGGTCGATTCGAACGTCGTGCCCAATGCGCTCGTGGATCGCGTGGAAGTCGTCACGGGTGGTGCCTCCGCCGCGTGGGGCTCGGATGCGGTGGCGGGCGTCGTGAACTTCATCTTCAAGCCGAAGATCGAGGGCTTCCAGGGCACCGTGCAATACGGCGTGTCCCAGCGCGGCGACAACGACGAGACCAGCGCTTCACTCGCGTGGGGAACCAGCTTCGCGGGTGGCCGCGGACAGGTGATGATCGCCGGCGAGTACGACTCGCAGCAGGACCGGCAAACGTGGGGCGACCGCGAGTGGTCCAACCGCCGTACCGGTTTCGTCTCCGGCCCGCTGAACGGTGTCAACGTGACGCGGCTGCAGGTCGATGGCCTCACCATGTCCGGCGTGACGACCGGCGGTGTGATCGTCGCCAGCAACGGCGGGCCGCTGCCAACGACGAGTCCCCTGCGCGGCATTCAGTTCGGCGCGGGCAGCACGGTCATTCCGTTCAACTATGGTACGAACGTCGGCAACGTAGTGATGGCCGGCGGTGATGGCGACTGGTGGGAGAGCAATCTCCTGATGTCCGCGCCCGTCGACCGCAAGAATGTGTACGGGCGAACGACTTTCGATTTCACCGACAGCGTTCGCGGTTCCTTCGAAGCCTCTGTCATGAAGTCGAGCACGGCCTCCCCCACACAGCCGCTCTACAACCCCAACGCCGACGCGACCATCAACGTTACGCGGGACAATGCGTTCCTGCAGACCTTGCCTGGATTGCAGCGGCTGCGTGACATCCTCACGGCGAACCCGACCATCACTTCCTTCTCCGTGGGTCGTCGTCATGAGGAACTGGGGCGCGACATCTTCGCTGTCGACAATCGCTCGACGCGATTCGTTGCGGGCCTGGATGGCGATCTGGCGGGGAGCTGGCGCTGGAAGACCTACGGCACCTATGGCGAGACGCAGTACGACTCGAATGTTCCCAATCATCTGACGCAACCGAACGCGCGAGCGTCGTTCGACGCTGTTCTGGAGAACGGGCAGATCATCTGCCGCATGAACTCCACGCTTGCCGCGAACATCGCCATCGTCTCATCGCCAACGTATGCCGGCCGTGGCGCGCGCCGGGCTGCGTGGCGGCCAACATCTTCGGTCCGGACACGCTCGGTTCGGCGGTCAAGGACTACATCGTCGCCGCACAGACGTTCTCCGCGACGTACAAGCAGGAAGCGGCCGGCGCCTCGATCCAGGGCGAGCCGTTCTCGACGTGGGCGGACAAGGTCTCGCTCGCGGGCGGCCTCGAGTGGCGCAAGGAATCGCTGGACGGCGACAGCGATCCCATTTCCCAGCTCACCAACCCCGGTCTATCCGACGGGCGGCTTCCAGTTCGGCAACCCCAAGCCGATTCACGGCTCGTATGACGTGAAGGAGGCTTTCGTCGAAACCGTGGTGCCTCTGGCGAAGGACCAGCCCTGGGCGCAGGCGCTCGACCTGAATGCCGCCGGACGCCGGACCGACTACAGCACCAGCGGCCAGGTGACGACGTGGAAAGCCGGTCTGACGTACCGGCCGATCGAAAGCCTGATGCTTCGAGGCACGCGCTCCCGCGACATCCGCGCCGCCAATCTCAACGAGCTGTATGCCTCGAGCACCATCATTGCCTTCGGTGCGACGGACTACGGCCTCGTCGTGAACGGCGTTCCGAGCTCCTACAACGGCCTGCAATCCACCACCGGAAACCCGAACCTGCTACCCGAGAAGGCGGATACCAAGACATTCGGTATCTCCTGGGAGCCGGGTTTCCTGGAGGGATTCCGCGCCTCGGTGGACTACTTCGACATTGCGATTGCCGGCGCCATCACCGCGCGCGGCGCGCAAACGATCGTCAACAGCTGCTACGGCCAGCAGGGCAGCCCTCTGAACGTTGCGGATTGCCAGTTCATTACGCGCGATCCGACCTCCGGACGTATCACCGCAGTCGATACCTTTCCCGTCAACTCACAGTCCCAGGCCACTCGCGGCATCGACTATGAGCTCGGTTACGGCACGAGACTGCCGGCGGCGTTCGGCGGCGGCAATCTGAGATTGCGCCTGCTCGCCACGGAGCTTACGCGGCTGACCCTGCTCGGCGTCGATCGGGCCGGGGAGATCGGTACCGGAACGAGTTCGCCGCGGTGGCGCGGTACGCTCAGCGCAACGTATCAGAAAGGCCCGTGGACGCTGTTCGGCCAGACGCGCTACATCGACAGCGGCACGTACGACAATACGTTCGGCCCGACCGCCATCTCCAACAACGAGATCTCCTCGCGGACGTATGTGGATGCGACCCTGCAATATCAGTTCGAGCACTCGAGCCTCAGTCAGCTGCAGCTGTTCGCCCGTGTCACGAATCTCTTCGATCGCGATCCTCCCATACTGGGGAACGCTCTCATCAACTCGCCACCCACCGACCAACCAGTCCCTCTACGATGTCGCGGGACGTTCGTTTGTAGTCGGCCTGCGGGTCGGCTTCTGAGCCAATCGTTGGACCTGAAGGGAAACCTCATGAAGACCATGACCCACTCTCTGAGAATGCCGCGCGGCCTGCGCCTGCTGCTTGCGACGCTTGCGCTCGCTTTCGCGGGGCACGCCGCCGCCGATACGGTGCTCATCACGGGCGCCAACTCCGGTATCGGGCTCGAGTTCGCCAAGCAATATGCGGAGAAGAACTGGACCGTCATCGCGACACATCGGCACAACGAGACGCCGGACTCTCTCGCGAAACTCATAGCCAAGCATCCAAATGTGCGTGCGGAGAAGATGGGATGGTTGCGAGCAAGGGACTCCGTATACGGCCTTGCGAAGAAGCTGCAGGGTCAGCCCATCGACGTGCTGATCAACAACGCCGGCATCTTCTGCCTGTGCGACTGGATGGATGCGAACGACACGAGCCAGCGCTTCGGCACGCTGCGCTACGAGGACTTCGACCCGATCTTCGAGACGAACGTGCGCGGCGTCATCATGGTGTCCGAGGCGTTTCATCCCGAACGTCAAGGCCAGCGGCCAGAAGAAGATCATCACCATCTCCTCGACCGTGGGCACGATCAGCAAGCCCGGCAATCGGGCGTTCTGGTACGGCGCGAGCAAAAGCCGCGGTCAACAAGATCAACGTGAACCTGGCTGAAGTGCTGAGGAGCGATAACGTCATCGTGGTCCCCATGCATCCGGGCGCGGTTCGCGTGGAGAAGCAGGCGGCGAAGAAAGGGCGATCAGTTCATCGAAACGGATATTTTCGATCCGCAACATGATCGCGACCATCGGCAAGCTCAAGATGAGGCGATTCGGGCAAGTTCACCCAACTAACGATGGCGCGGAGCTTCCCTGGTAGCGGGCGGGGCGGGGCTGTTGCCTTTCCGTCCCCAGGGCCGGGCGAGTCGCCTTCCGACTCGATGCGTGGCGTCTCACGCGGAGGCTTTGGGAACCTGCAATGTCACGGCATCCCGCGGATCACGTCTCTGAAGGACCCGACCAGACCCGCCCATTCGACGAGATCGACCTTGAATGGCAGGTCGGATTCGTCGAAATCGTCGGCGAGCGCGGCAAGCGTCGCAGCGTGCACGGCCACTTCTCCCATGATGGCGAGATCGAGATCCGAGAAGGGCTTGGCGCGTCCGGTCACGCGTGAGCCAAACGCCACGACTTCTCGCGACGGCACGTGCTTGCGCAGAATCTCCCGAACCGTTCGCAGGTCGTGCTCCGCCGCAAGATCCGACCGTAGGTAACCGAGGCTCTTCTCGAGTGCCGCGATGGCGTCCCGCAGTGCTGATAAATCGAGTCTCTATCGAGGGATTCTCCGCGTCGTCGGCGAGTGTACGCACGGCGGGTGTGGCGATAGAAGAGGCCGCTTGGTCGGAAGTGGCCAGGTCGACCACGTTCGCGCCAGCGAGTGTCACTCTCGTCAGCCAGGCGACAGGTATCACGGCAACAACTCTCCCCGCAGCCATGCTCAACCGGGCTTGCGTCAGCGAGGAGATCTCATCATGAGGACGGGTAGCCGCTTTTCGGCCGGTGTTTCTGTCTCTGGCCTGCGCCACACTCGCATTCGCGGGGCAGGCGCAGCCTTCGAATCCACCCCGCTTCTTCGAGCGCGGCAGCCGGCGTTCCACTACCGATCCCGCTCGGGGCGGCGCGGACTATCGCGCTATCGTGGCGCAGAAACCGCGCGGCCGTCGTAGGCATCACGGCGGAGTTCGATCGGAGTCGGCCCTCTCGCCCCCGTCAAGATGACGTCCCTGGTGATCGAGACTCGTACCGCGAAGGCGCCTCACCGTACCACCACGCGGAGCGCGGGACCGCAGGACACGTCGTCAGTGGGTGCGCTGGGGTCGGGTTTCGTCGTGAGTTCCGACGGGCTGGTGCTCACCAACGCTCACGTCGTTGGCGGCGCTTCTCAGGTTGTCGTGAAGCTCGCCGACCGCCGGGAGTTCCGAGGGAGGCTTCTCGGGTCGGGACAAGGTGACCGACATTGCGCTCGTGAAGATCGATGCCCGGGACTTGCCCTTCGTGCGGATTGGGAACTCCGATGAGGTGAATGTCGGAGACTACGTCCTTGCGATCGGCGCGCCTTTCGGACTCGAAGGAAACCGCGACGTCCGGCATCGTCTCGGCCAAGTCGCGCTCCGCTGCCGGACGCGGCGGCGGTGTCTTTCATTCAGACCGATGCGGCGGTCAATCCGGGCAATTCCGGCGGGCCGCTGTTCGATGCAAGCGGCGCGGTCATCGGCATCAATTCCCAGATTTACAGCACCTCGGGCGGCTTCCAGGGCCTTGCATTCGCCATCCCCATCAACGTAGCCCGGCGCATTCAGAGCAGATTCTGAAGGTGGGCCGCGCGGCGCACGGCCATCTCGGCATCGAAACGCAGACTCTGGATCAGCCGCTTGCCACTTCATTCCGCCTGGCGTCTCCAAATGGGGCGCTCGTCTCTTCCGTGGAACCCCACAGCGCCGCGGCGAAGGCCGGCGTGAAGATAGGGGACGTGATCGTGAAGTTCGACGGTCAGCGGGTCGACGATTCCGGGCAGCTGTCGTCCCGCGTCAGCATGTTCGCGCCGGGAGATCTGGCAACGCTGGAGCTCGTTCGCGCAGGTGCGCCCGTGACAGTGCAGGCGAGGATCGAGTCCGACCTGCAGCCGGAGGAGTTGACGGCGCGGGAGGCGGCGTTACAGCAACGGAAGGCGGTGACCGCCCGCGCGCAGCTGGGGCTCGCTTTGCGAGCGCTGAACTCTCGTGAGCTTCTCGCCGCTGGTGTTGGCGGCGGCCTGCTCGTGGAGGACGCGCAGGGAAGTGCCGCAGCCGCAGGCATCGAAGAGGGAAATATTGGTTCTGGCCGTAGACGGTACCGAAGTGAGAAGCCGTGAGCAGTTTCGAGAGCTCGTGAGCGCTCACGACGACGGTCGTGCCGCTTCTCGTTCAAAGCGAAGACGGTCGCGTCTTTGTTCCCGTTGAATAAACGCCAGCGATAGAGGTTCGGGCATATGTCGCAGGTGAACTCTCAAACGGAAGATTCCGCGCAACTGGAACGAGCGTGGGGACGACGACACGTTTCCAGAAGACGCTCCCGCGCCCGTCGGTCGTCCGGCCTTTGAGCGGCGCGCGGGGCCGATGGTGGTTGTACTGGCTCGTGACGCTGCCGCTGCTGACGGACCTCCTCGAAACGGGCGACTGGCCGGGAACGCCGCGGTCGTGGCTGACGGAGCTGGTGGTGGGCTTTGCGATCGCGATGCTCGTGCGACGGCTGTTGAAGACGCATGCCAGGTTGCTGGAGCTTGCGGGCACCGACTCGCTCACGGGCCTGCTCAATCGCCGGCGTTTTTTCGAGTCCCTGCAGGATGAGTCCGTCCGGGCGCGGCGTTTGCGAAGCCTTTGAGTCTGATCTGGATCGATCTCGATGACTTCAAGCAGATCAACGACCATCACGGACATGCCGCCGGGGATCATGTTCTCCAGCATTTCGCTGCCGCCATTCATGGCGTGATTCGCGATCGTGTCGACCGGGCGTGCCGGATGGGTGGAGATGAGTTCGTGATCCTCCTCCCCGGGATCGCGGGCGAAAGCGCCGAGCGTGTTCTGGCACGAATCCGAGGATCGTGTGAAAACGAGGGCACGGATCCGCAAGAGCCGAGCGTTCGCTTCAGCGCGAGTATCGTTCAACTCGATGCGACTGAATCCGTGGATTGCTTCCTGCGGCGCGCGGGACGACGCCATGTATCGGACCAAGCGGCACAAGAAGGAGGCTCGTGCCGGACATTGGCAGAAGCGAATCGACGACGAATCCGTCGTCACGTATCGGATGTCGAGCGGTATCAGTGATGATTCGCGGCGTCGTCTGCACGAGCTGCATCGCCTCCGAGGCGGAGTTCTGACTCTCCCTCGCTCCGAAGCAGTAGTGCGATTCCTGTGCCGATGAGCGCGATCCGCCAGCACCGCGACGAGTCGCGTGATGATCCGGTCGAAGGGGGTCGTACATTGTCGTATCTCCCGGAGGCGGACGTCGCTTAGCGTTGCGCAACCCTGGTGGTGGCTGTGTTCGTCGGCGCAGTGACCACAGCGATGCGCGAGGGATCGTCACCATTGATCAGCGCGAGCATCGGCTGTCGACGCGCCTGACCGCGACATCGATCGCCGCCAGCTTGCAACGTTTGACCCCGCGCGCGCTCGGCCAGCCCGAATGCCATCGCTCGTGTCGCACACTTGGTCGGCCGCTGAAACGAGTCGCCGGTAGAGCGTCGCGTTGCCTTGGAGCGTCGTCAAAATCCAGGTCCGCGTAGCTCACCGTCCGAGTCACGGTGTCGACGGGAAGTGGCGCATCCGCGCGAACGGCGGTAAACGGGATCAAAGTCAGTGCGGCAACGACAGTGATCATCGGTGGCTTTGTTGAGAGCTTTCACGGCATCACCCTTTACGTTGTTCGTGACCCATCGAGTCATGGCGCATACGATGCGCGTGAGGGCTGACGGGTTACTGTACGGCGGCCGTCAACCTCGCGTCAGCATTTGTTTTGCGCGGGGATGCGGATCTCGGTGATGCGGGCTATGTGCGGGTGCGGTGCGGGTGCGGGTGCGCGGCAGAGGCGGTAGCGCGGAACACATCGCATTTCAGGTGAGGATGTAGCCGAGGCCGCGCACCGCCCGCAGGGTCGCGCGGCTACCGAGCTTCGTCCGCAGTGACTCGAGGTGCTCCTCAATCTGGGCGCGATCGAGCTGGGTCTGCGACAGTTGCTGTGCGAGTGCCGCACTGGTAACGATCTTCCCGCGGTTGCGTATCAGAACATCGAGAATGTCGCGCTCGCAGGCGGATAATTCGCTGGCGTCTTCCAGAGGGCTCGCGGGAGCGATTGCGGCTTTGGACGAAGCGTGCATGTCAGGCACCTGGGCCAACGCCTCGCAGCGGGCAACGAGCTCCGCCACCTTGAAGGGCTTCGCCATGAAGTCGTCGGCGCCGGTTGCGAACGCTGTCGCCCGATCCTCGGCGCGATCCCGCGCCGTGAGTACCATGATGGGCAGCCTCAGACCGCGGCGACGCAGGCGAGAGACGAGCTCCAGGCCGCTCTGTCCGGGCAGGCCAATGTCGACCACGGCCAGCGCAAATCCAGACGTCTCGAGGCGAGGCAGCGCCGCCTCCGCACTGCCCGCATGCTCTGTCTCGTAGCCTGCACGGTTGAGCGCGGCACGAACGCCGTCGGCCACCAGCACGTCGTCTTCTACGATCATGACTTTCATGGCCTCTACTATCTCAACCCATCCTTGCGACTTCCTGACTAGTGGGGCGAATCGGAAATTCGAAGCGCTTTTCGGAAAATCGCCCTGACGGCATCAGGAAGCCGGGGCGCGCAAGCGAAGGGGGCGAGGGAAAAATGACAGGGGGCTGTCAAACTCGACGCCAACGCTAATTTGCCTGCTCGCCGCTCCGTATCGACGCGGCTGAAAACCGAGTTACCGCATGGCTCTGAATGGCACGGCCTCACGTTTGACAGCCCCCTGTCATTTTTCCCTCGCCCCCTTCGCTTGCGCGCCCCGGCGCCGCGCTCAGCGAACAGCGATTTTCCGACAAGCGCTTCGAATTTCCGATTCACCCCACTAGCCGCCCTTCAGTCAGTTTCGAGTCAATTTAAGGGGATACCGTACCTATCGAAGGACGAGGCAGGGCGACGTGGCGCGCCCGGGCACGCTGCAGGAGAAGCCATTATGTCCATCGACAAAAATCGCCTTGCCATCGCCTTGGCTCTCGTCGTGGTGGCAATCACCGTGGAAGTCAGTGTGCAGATCTCGCAGCGCGAGACCGCCGGCTACTGGGCCTACGCCGAGTCCGCGCCAGGCTCTTCGCCTACTCCGGCGACGGCGTCGGGCGCGCAAAATGCGATGCCGGCGAACGGATAAACCGCCCCCTCCGCGGCGTGCGTGAGAGGCTCACGCTGGACGGCAGGTTTCTCAGGCCGCTGGGGCGCCAGGCGGCACTGGGAACTGGATGGTGATTGCGGTGCCCTTTCCATCGGGCCCCGCGTCGATCGCGACCGCCGCGCCGTGCAGCTGCGCCACTTCGTTGACGATCGCGAGTCCCAGACCGCTTCCGCCACCGCGGGTATTGCTGGCTCGGAAGAAGCGCTCGAGCACCCGCGTCCTTTCCTCCGGCGGGATGCCGATGCCCGTATCGGTCACGCGCAAAAAGGGCGCCCCTTCCCGCACGCCGCAGCGAACCGTGACGCTGCCGCCCTTGGGGGTATAGGCGATGGCGTTGTTCGTGAGATTCCCCAGGGCCTCGGTGAGGAGCCACGCAACGCCCCGAACGCTCGCGGGCTCGATTTCGGCACCCAGGTCGATACCCGCCGCGTCGGCGGCGGTGAGGCGATCGGTGATCACGGTCTCGACGATGCTCGGCAAGTCGATGGGGACGAGCTCCCAGTTGAGGTTCGCGGCCTGATCGGATCGCGCAAGCGTGAGGAGCTGGTGCGTAGTGTGTCCCAATCGCCGGGCGCCCTCGAGCGCCATGAGCAATCGCGGTTGCGTTGGGCTGCCTGCCTCCTCGTCTGCCAGCAGCTCCAGTTGGGCCTGCAGGCCCGTGAGCGGAGTGCGCAACTGATGCGCGGCGCTTTCGAGGAATCGGCGTTGCGCGGCGCTCGTTTGCGTCACCGTGAGGAACAGGCGATTCAGTGCCGAGACGAGACTGCGGATTTCGATGGGTACGGAGGCGGTGCCGAGCGGCGCAAGATCCCTCGCCGATCGATGAGCGATCTGCGCTTCGACGTTCTGCAGCGGCGCCAGTGCCACGCGCACGCCAAACCAGATCATCGCGAGCACGAGGCCGAGCTGCGCAACGTCCACCGCGAGCGAGGTGGTCAGGATGTTCCGGCGCGCGCGGTCGCGTTTGTGCAAGGTCTCGCCGACTGAAACCGTGATGGCACCCGCCGGGCCCAGCGTGCGATAGCTGACCAGTCGAATCTTCTCCCCGCGATAGGTCGCATCACCGCGCGCGGGGTTGTTCACGCGAGGTGCCAGTTCGGGCAGATCCTCGTCGCCGTAGATGAATCGTCCATCGGGGCCCGAGACACGGAAGTAGATCGAGTCGTAGGAGTCCGCGCGCAGGATGGAAACGGCGTCGGGCGGCAGAACGATCTTCGGCTTTCCGTCCTGGTCCACCTCGACGTGCGTCGAGACGGCAATTGCCGTGTCGATGAGCGCCTGATCGTAGGCTTCGCGAAACGGCGCGGCGGCGGTGAAGTAGTCGCTCAGCGTGCCGGCGATGAGAACGCCAATGGCCGGCAGAAGGAGGAGTGCGAACAGTCGCCGTCGGACGGACGGAACGCGTTCACTTTTCGTGCTCATCGATTCGGTACCCCATGCCACGCACGGCACGGATGTGCGCCGCCTGGCCGAGCTTGGCGCGCAATCTCGAGACGTACACCTCAATGGCATTGGGTGTGAGGTCATCGGTCCAATCGGTGACGGAGCTCATGAGCTTGTCCTTCGACACGATGCGGCCCGCGTTGTGAATCAGGCATTCGAGAATGGCCCACTCACGTTGCGTGAGATCGAGCGCCTCGCCGCCGACCTTCGCTTCCTTGTGCGGCAGATCGAGCTGCAGGCCGCCGAACGTCATTTGCGAGCTCGTGACGGAGTTCGCGCGACGAATGAGCGCGCGACAGCGAGCGACGAGCTCCGGCACCTGGAAGGGCTTCGTGAGGTAATCGTCGGCGCCGACATCGAGCGCGTTCACTCGATCGGTCAAGCCATCGCGTGCCGTGAGCATCAGCACCGGGATCGCCTTGCCCCGGTTGCGCAGGGAGCGCAGCAGCTGCATGCCATCTTCGCGGGGCAGTCCGATGTCGAGAACGGCGAGATCGAACGACTCCGCCTGCAGTGCCGAGCGCGCGGCTTCGGCATTCGTCACGTGATCGACGGCGAACCCATTGTTCGCGAGCGCGCGGCGAACGGAATCGCCCACCAGCGCATCGTCTTCAACGATCAGGACTCGCATGCCACGAGCCTACACCACGGTCTGGCTTTGCAAAAGGCTCGAGTCAGTCCCGGGTCAGCGTAGCGGCATACCTTGAAACCGTGCCTGATTGAGGCACGACAGGAAGGAAAGGGCTTCGTATGAACACTCTCATCAAGACACACCGCGTGCTGGCGGCGGCGGTGCTCGCCGTGGCTCCGATCGGGCTTGCGTGTGCCAACACGGCGCCCGCCCCCGAGGCGTCGATTCCGTTCGTGAACTTCGGCGGCATCCATGACTGGAAGGCCGATCACGACAAGGGACTCTGGGTTCAGGACATACACCGCAAGTGGTACTACGCCACGTTCATGGGGCCGTGCGTGGGCCTCGATTTCGCGGTGCATGTGGGCTTCGACGCGCGGCCGATGGACACGTTCGACCGGTTCAGCTCGGTCATCGTCCCCGGCTGGGGTCGTTGCACGCTCAAGAGCATGACCACCAGCGATGGACCGCCGGTGAAGCGGAAGGCGGCCGCGCCGGCCGCCAACTCGTGAGGCTCGCACGCCCGTGAATTTTCGCACTTGCGAAACTTCGCAAACGCCGCCTGATGCAGTCAGTCCCGCGTCAGTCCTCGCACGTAGCGTTCACTCCCGAAGTAAGTCGGTTCCTGATCTGATCACTCAACGTCGTTACAGGAGATGCCCTCATGTTGACCAAACTGGATCGAGTTGTTGTCGCCGCCGCGGTAGCCGCCATCGGTGCGGCTGTGCTTCTGGCCTGTCAGGTGACGGATCGGCAGGATGCGGTCGAGTTCGCACAGATCGCAGCGGCCGCTCAGGCCACCTCGGCGATCGCGGCCGAGCCGAATCCTGCGATCACGCTGCCCGTCGCGTGAGCCGCGCGATGGGACGAGATGTGCGCGCCATTGCATGCTGCTCGCGAGCGATGCAATGGCGCGTACTGTTGTGCCCCGAAGTCGGAACACACGCCTCGTGCCACCTTTCACTCGCAGGTCGCTATCGGCGCGAACAGAGGATGCCAACATGCGTGTACTAACCAGCCTTGGACAGCGGAAACGACAGGATGCCCCCACGATCGCCGTCAGCTGTTTCAATGGCGAGGTGGACCTGGGCGGCGTCGTCGGGTCGGAGGGCGCGCGCGACACCGTCGCACAGGTCGCCGGCAGCGTCACCGGCGTCACGGCGGTTCGAAACGGTCTCCTCGTCGGATAAATCCAAGGCGAACGGACCCGTTCGATGTCAGTCTATCGGCGCACGGTCCATTGGCGATGGCAGCCACCCTGGCGCCGTGCGAAGGGAGAAGCGGCGGGTGATGACAGAACAAGAAGACGGGGCCGTCGGTGTGCAGCCGCAGGTGCGGGGGTTCCTGCGAAGGCGTCGGGGCCTTGCCATCGCGGTTGGGGGTGTCCTCGTAGCGCTACTCGTCATCGGGTTTCTCATGCTTCGGCACAGCTCGTCTCCGGGTTCGGGTCGCGGCAGGGCGGCGCAGCAGGGCGGGGCAAACGCGCCGGTGGCCGTGTCGATCGCCACGGCAACGAAGGGCGATGTCGCCATTCGCATTCCGGCCCTGGGCTCCATCACGCCGCTTGCCACCGTGACCGTGCGAACGCAGATCAGCGGCCAGCTTCAGACCATCGCCTTCAAGGAAGGGCAGCTGGTTCGCCAAGGCGACTTCCTCGCCCAAATCGACCCTCGGCCGTACGAGTCCGCGCTCGAGCAGGCGAAGGCAAACCTGCAGCGTGACGAGGCACTTCTCGCGGACGCGCAGCTCGATCTCAAACGCTATGTCGGCCTGCTCGCCGAGGACGCCATCGCTCAACAGCAGATCGACACGCAAAAGGCACTGGCCGCGCAGTACGAAGGCACCGTTGCGGGCGATCGCGCGCAGGTCAAAACCGCGGCGCTGAATCTGCAGTACACGCATATCGTCTCGCCTATTGCGGGCCGCGTTGGCTTGCGGCAGGTGGATGCCGGCAACTACGTCACGCCTGGCGATGCGAACGGCATCGTCGTCATTACGCAGCTGCAGCCGATCACGGCGCTGTTCTCCATCCCCGAGGACAACATCGCAACGGTGATGCGAAGAATGAAGGAGGGCGCCTCGCTTCCCGTCGAGGCATACGACCGGAGCGACGCCACCAAGATCGCGGACGGCACGCTATCGACGGTCGACAATCAGATCGACCCCACAACGGGTACTTTCAAGCTGCGGGCGATGTTCGACAACGCCGAGGGGTCGCTGTACCCGAATCAGTTCGTGAACGTCCGCCTGCTCGTGAACACGCTGCGCGATCAGGTGATCGTGCCGAATGCCGCCGTGAACCGCGGCGCGCCCAACGGAACCCTTAGCACGTTCGTGTATCTCGTCAGGCCCGACAACACGGTGGCGGTGCGGCCCGTGGTGCTGGGCCCGGTCGACGGCGAGCGGGTAGCGGTGACTTCCGGTCTTGCGGCAGGCGATGTCGTGGTCACGGCGGGCGGGGACCGGCTTCGCGACGGCGCGCCGGTGGAGTTGCCGGCCGCCGCTTCGGCGGAGCCGGGAGCCGCGGGAGCACGGCCCGGCGCGCGGCCGCCGGGTGCGGGGGAGCGGAAACGCAATCGTCCGAGCTCGGGCTCCGGCTCATGAAATTGCGCACGCCCCCGAGAACCGGGCTCCGGGCGATCCGGGCGGATGGCCTCGTGTGAACCCTTCACGCATTTTCATTCTGCGCCCCGTGGCCACCACCTTGCTGATGGCCGCGATTCTCGCGGTGGGTGCGATCGCCTACGGGCAGTTGCCCCTGTCCGCGCTGCCCGAAGTGGCCTATCCGACGATCGAGGTGCAGACCTTCTATCCGGGTGCAAGCCCGGAGGTCACGACCTCCGCGATCACCGCGCCGCTCGAAAAGCAGCTCGGTCTGATGCCGGGTCTCACTCAGATGTCCTCGACGAGCTCGGCGGGCGCCTCGGTCATCACGCTGCAGTTCGATCTGTCGCTCTCGATCGACGTTGCCGAGCAGCAGGTGCAGGCCGCGATCAGCGCCGCGCAGAACCTGTTGCCGCAGGACCTGCCGGCACCGCCCATCTACGCGAAGGTGAATCCGGCGGATGCGCCGATTCTTACGCTCGGGATCACATCGAAAGTGATGCCGCTGACCGAGGTCGAGGATCTCGCCGATACGCGCGTGGCGCAGAAAATCTCGCAGCTGAAAGGCGTGGGTGTCGTCAGCATCAGCGGCGGGCAGCGGCCCGCCGTGAGGGTGGTCGTGAATCCGCGCGCGCTCGCCGCGTACGGGCTCAATCTCGACGACCTTCGCACCACCATCAGCGTCGCCAATCAGAACGGGCCCAAGGGCACGGTCGATGGTCCCTCGCGCGCGTATACGATCGACACCAACGATCAGCTCAAGAGCGCCGCCGAATACTCGAACATCATCGTGGCGTACCGCAATGGCGCGGCGGTTCGGCTCAGGGACGTCGCGACCCTCACGGCGTCGGCGGAAAACACGCAGCTCGGCGGATGGATGAACACGACGCCGGCGCTGATTCTCAACGTTCAGCGGCAGCCCAGCGCGAACGTCGTGGAAGTGGTGGACAGTATCAACCGGCTGCTGCCGTCGCTGCGCCAAGCGCTGCCGGCGGGCGTCGATGTCGCGGTTCTCACGGACCGCACTACGACGATCCGCGCGTCGATTCGCGACGTGCAGATCGAGATGGCGCTCTCCGTCGCGCTCGTGGTGCTGGTGATATTTCTGTTCCTGCGCAACGCCCCGGCCACGCTCATTCCGAGCCTCTCGGTACCCCTGTCGCTCGTGGGCACGTTCGCGGTGATGTATCTCGCGGGTTTCAGCCTCAACAATCTCTCCCTGATGGCGTTGACGATCGCGACCGGGTTTGTCGTGGACGATGCGATCGTGATGATCGAGAACATCTCGCGTTATATCGAGAAGGGCGAGAAGCCGCTCGAGGCGGCGCTCAAGGGCGCCGGCCAGATCGGGTTCACGATCATCTCCCTCACCGTGTCGCTGATCGCGGTGCTGATTCCGCTCATCTTCATGCAGGACGTCGTGGGGCGGCTGTTCCGCGAGTTCGCGATCACGCTCTCGGTCACGATCCTGATCTCGGCGGTCGTTTCGCTCACTCTCGTGCCGATGCTGTGCGCGAAGCTGCTCAAAGCGCGTCCCGCGCGGCAGGCCGAGCATGAGACGCAGGACGGCTGGTTCGGCGCGACCGTTGCCTGGTATGGACGCAGGCTCACGTGGGTGCTGGACCATCAGCGGTTGACGCTCGCCGTCGCCGTGGCAACCCTTGCGGCCACCGCGTTGCTGTACGTTCTGGTGCCGAAGGGGTTCTTCCCCGACCAGGACACAGGGCTGATCGAAGGCGTTTCGGAAGCGACGCAGACCGTATCGTACGCCGCGATGGCCGACCGGCAGCAGGCGCTCGCCGCGGCGATCCTCAAGGATCCGGATGTGGCGAGTCTGTCGTCCTTCATCGGTGTCGACGGCAGCAATGCGACGCTGAACAGCGGCCGGTTCCTCATCAACCTGAAATCGCGCGACAAACGAAGCGTAACCGTGAGTCAGGTGATCCGTCGCTTGCAGGGCGAGACGGCCGGCATTGCGGGAATCACCCTGTACATGCAGCCGGCGCAGGATCTGACGCTCGACGACACGGTGAGCCGTGCACAGTACGGGTTCACCCTGGAGGCGGCGGATGCGAATCTTCTTTCCACCTGGACGACGAAGCTCGTGGAAGCGCTGCGCAAGCGCCCGGAGCTCGCCGACGTCACGAGCAACCAGGAGAACAACGGTCTCGCGGCGGTCGTGACCATCGACCGGGACAGCGCCGCGCGCCTGGGCATCAGCGTCGGCACCGTCGACAATGCGCTCTACGATGCCTTCGGGCAGCGCATCGTTTCCACGATCTTCACCCAGTCCAATCAATACCGGGTGATCGTCGAAGCGGATCCGGCGTCGTACCAATCCATCGATTCGCTGTCGTCGCTCTACGTGCCTTCCTCGGGCGGGGGCCAGGTGCCGCTCTCCGCCATCGCGAAGGTGAGTCTCGAGCCGCGTGCGCTCCTCATTACGCACATCGCGCAGTTTCCGGCGACGACCGTGTCCTTCAACGCGGCCGAAGGCACCTCGCTCGGCGCCGCCGTGGCGGCCATCGAAGCGACCCAGCTGCGGTTGCAGGTTCCGGATGCCATTCGCACCACCTTCCAGGGTGCGGCGCTCGCGTTTCGCAACAACCTCTCGAACGAGCTCCTGCTGCTCGCGGCGGCCGTGCTCGTGATGTACATCGTGCTGGGCGTTCTGTACGAGAGCTTCATTCACCCGATCACGATTCTCTCCACGCTGCCATCCGCCGGCATCGGCGCGCTGCTTGCGCTCATGCTCGCCGGCAGCGATCTCACGATCATCGCCCTCATCGGCATCATCCTGCTGATCGGCATCGTGAAGAAGAACGCCATTCTCATGATCGATTTCGCGATCACGGCGGAGCGCACCGGCCTGTCGCCCCGTGAAGCCATCTATCAGGCGTGCCTGCTTCGATTTCGGCCCATCCTCATGACCACGGTCGCCGCCATGTTCGGCGCGTTGCCGCTGATGTTCGGCACGGGAACGGGCTCGGAGCTGCGCCATCCGCTGGGCGTCAGCATCGTCGGCGGGTTGCTCGTGAGCCAGGTGCTCACGCTCTTCACGACGCCGGTGATTTATCTCGCGTTCGACCGCCTCGCGACCCGCTTCCGGGGCGGGCGTGCTCCGTCGGATCCGGCCGGCGATCTGGTGGAAAGCCCGCCATGAACCTCTCGGCGCCCTTCATCGTCCGGCCGGTCGCGACCATTCTCCTGACGCTGGGCGTTGCGCTGTCGGGTGCGGCGGCCTTTCTGTTCCTGCCGGTTGCCCCGTTACCGAACATCGATGTGCCGGCCATCAATGTTTCCGCCTCGCTGCCCGGCGCGAGCCCCGAGGTCATGGCGAGCACCGTTGCGACGCCGCTGGAGCGGCATCTGGGCGCCATCTCCGACGTGGACGACATGACCTCGTCCAGCAGCGTCGGCTCATCGAACATCCAGCTCACCTTCGGGATCGATCGGGACATCGACGGCGCCGCGCGTGACGTGCAGGCGGCCATCGTCGCGGCTCACGCCGATCTGCCGTCTTCGCTCACGCGCAATCCCGCGTATCGCAAGATCAACAGTTCTCAGTTCCCGATCCTCGCCATCGCGATGACATCGGATGTGCTGACGCAGGGGCAGATCTACGACGCCGCCGATGCGCTCGTCTCGCAGCGCCTCTCGCAGATCAAAGGCGTCGGCTCGATCAACGTCAACGGCAGCGCGCTGCCCTCGGTTCGAGTCGAGATCAATCCGCTCGCGCTGTCGAAGTACCGCATCGGCTTGCAGGATGTGCGGGCGGCGATCTCGAATGCGAACGCCAATGCGCCCAAGGGCGCCATCGAATCGAGCGACCAGCGGTATGAGATCTACACGAACGACAACGCGCGCGAGGCTGCGCAGTATCGGGATCTGATCATCGCCAATCGCAACGGGGCGACGGTGCGCCTGCGCGATGTGGCGACCGTCCTCGACATGCAGGATGGCGCAACCGAGAACATGCGCACGTACGGGCTCTATAACGGCAAGCCAGCCGTCTCCGTGCAGGTGATCCAGCAGCCGGGCGCGAACATCATCGAGGTCGTCGACGCCGTGAAGGCGGAGCTCGAACGGCTCAACACGCAGATCGATCCCAAGATCAAACTCGCCGTCATCCTCGATCGGTCGCTGACGATTCGCGCCTCGGTGCGGCAGGTGGAAGGGGCGCTGGTACTGGCGGTTGCGATGGTGATCCTGGTCGTCTACATGTTCCTGAACAGCTATCGGGCCGCGCTGATTCCCGCGGTCGTCGTGCCGGTGTCGCTCATCGGGACATTCGGCGCCATGTACCTGCTCGGCTACAGCCTCAACAACTTCACGCTGATGGCGCTCACGATCGCCACGGGCTTCGTGGTCGACGATGCGATCGTCGTCATGGAGAACACGGCCCGCCACATCGAAGCGGGCATGACGCGCGTGGAGGCGGCGCTCCTCGGGGCGCGCGAAGTGGGCTTCACGGTCCTGTCGATGAGCTTGTCGCTCATCGCCGTCTTCATTCCATTCGAGCTTGCCGGCGGACTGCTGGGGCGGCTGTTCAAGGAGTTCACCAACACGCTCGCGATCGCGATCCTGATCTCGCTCGCGATCTCCCTGACCACGACACCGATGATGTGCGCGCGCCTGCTGCAGCACGAGCGAAAGGCGGAGCCCAATCGGTTCGCGCGTGGGTTCGAGCGGGGCTTCAACCGTCTGAAAAGCGCCTATGAGCGCACGCTTGGCGTCGCGCTCGCGCACCCGAGGACGACGATGCTGGTGCTGCTCGCGACCGTCGTGTTCAACGTCTTCCTCTACATCGTCATTCCCAAGGGGCTCTTTCCGCAACAGGACACCGGCATGCTGCAGGGGGGTATTCGCGGCGACGCCTCGGCTTCCTTTCAGCTGATGAGGGGCAAGCTCGAGGAGGTCTCGAAGATCATCCAGCGGGATCCGGCGGTCGCGAGTGTGGCGGGCACGGTCGGCGGTGGCGGGGGGTTCGGCCCGGGTGGCGCCGGCGCGAATGCGAATCTCACCATCACGCTGAAGCCGCTCTCCGAGCGCGATGCTTCGGCCGATCGCGTGATCGCGCGCCTGCGCCCGCAACTTTCGAGAGTCGAAGGCGTCGCAACCTTTCTGCAGGCCGTTCAGGACCTGGGCGGCGGCGGCGGGCGCGCGTCGAACTCGCAGTATCAATACACGCTCATGGGCGATGACCTGAGCGAGCTTCGGGACTGGTCGCAGAAGCTGCGTCGTGCGCTTCAGAATGCGCCGGAAGTCACCGACGTCGACAGCGATCTGCAACCCGGCGGCCTGCAGACCGACCTCATTGTGGACCGCGACGTGGCGGCGCGGCTGGGCCTCACCGAAAGCCAGATCGACAACACCCTCGGCGCGGCCTTCACGCAGGCGCAGGTGTCGACCATCTACAACCCGTTCAGCCCTCAGCAGTACCACGTGGTGATGGAGATCGCGCCCGAGTTCCTGCAAAACCCGCAGATCCTGAATCAGATCTACGTCAGTACATCCGGTGGCGCCGTGAGCGGCACGCAGGCGACGCAAGCCGTGGCGGGAACCACGAGTGTCAAGTCGAGCGGCGGAGGCGGCGCCACGAGCGCGGCCGCGGTTGCGGAGGACGCCGCCCGGAACGCGGCGTCGAATTCACTGGCCAATGCGGGCCGGGGCAACACTTCGACGGGGTCCGCGGTCAGCGTGGCCGCCGAGACGTTGATTCCGCTATCCGCGTTTGCGCACTTCGCCACCAGCACGACGCCGGTGACCGTGAACCACACGGGCACCTCGGTCTCGACGGCGATTTCGTTCAACCTGCCCGAGGGAGGCACCCTGGACGTTGCGCTGGCGGCGATCGAGCGCACGATGAACCAGATCCATGTTCCCGTCAGCATCCATGGCAGCAGCTACGGGACGTCGCGCCTCTTTCAGCAGAGCATGAACAGTCAGCCCCTCATGCTCCTGGCCGCGTTGCTGGCGATCTATGTCGTGCTGGGTGTTCTCTACGAGAGTTACGGCCAGCCGCTGACGATTCTCTCGACGCTTCCCTCGGCCGGTGTCGGAGCCCTGCTTGCCCTGATGATCGCTGGCGCGCAGTTCAGCCTGATCGCGTTTCTCGGCATCCTGCTGCTCATCGGCATCGTGAAGAAGAACGCGATCATGATGGTCGATTTCGCACTGGACGCCGAGCGCTCGCTGGGAATGGATTCGCGCGCGGCGATTGCGCGGGCGTGCTCGCTGCGCTTCCGGCCCATCATGATGACCACCTGTGCGGCCATCGCCGGCGCCTTGCCGCTCGCGCTCGCCTCGGGAGACGGAACGGAGCTGCGTCGTCCGCTCGGCATTGCGATTGTCGGCGGGCTCGTCGTGAGCCAGCTTCTGACGCTCTACACGACACCGGTCGTCTACCTCTATGTCCGCCGCCTCAGCGGGCGCCTCGATCGTTTGCGCGCGCCTGATGAGTTTGCGGACGGTCATCCGGTGCGGGGGGAGGCGTGATGTCGTTCGCGCGTGGACTCGCTGTGATGTTCGCGGTGGGGCTTCTCGCCGGCTGCGCCGTCGGGCCGGACTACGAGCGTCCCGAGTTCGATGTGGCCGCGAGCTACAAGGAGGGCGGCGACTGGAAGCCGAGCGAGCCCAACGATGTGCTGAGCCGCGGTCCCTGGTGGCGGATCTATAACGACGACGTGCTCGACGGCCTCGAGAAACGGATCGAGATCTCGAATCTGAACGTGAGGGCCGCCGCCCACGCCGTCGAGGAGTCGCGCGCGCTGGTGAGTCAGGCGCGCGCCGGCTTCTGGCCGACGATCACCGGCACGGCGAGCCGTCCGCGTACCACGACCAACCCGGCAGGCGCCGGCGCGGTTCATCGCACGCAGAACGAAGCGGGCCTCGGCGGTGTCTGGAGTCTCGATATCTGGGGGCAGATCCGCCGCTCGACGCAAAGCCAGGAGGCCGGCTTCCAGGCGAGTGAAGCCGCGCTCGCCGCGGCTCGCCTCTCCGCACAGGCGCAGCTCGCGACGACTTACTTCGAGTTACGGGGGCAGGATCATCTTCAGTCCCTGCTGGACGCGACGGTCGCCGCGCAGCAGGAGTCGTTCAGGATCACGGAGAGTCGCTACAAGTTCGGCGTCGCCGCGCGGGCGGATGTCGTGAGCGCGCAGACCCAGCTGCTCTCGAGCCAGGCGCAGCAGACGAACGCGGCGATTCAGCGGGCGCTGCTGGAGCACGCCATCGCCGTGCTCGTCGGCGAGGAACCCGCGAAGTTTTCGCTGAGTCCCGCGCCCTTGCGCACCGATGTGCCGACCGTTCTGGCCGGTGTCCCGTCGACGCTGCTCGAGCGACGGCCCGACATCGCGGAAGCCGAGCGACGCGTGGCGTCCGCCAGCGCCCAGATCGGCGTTGCGCGCGCCGCGTTTTTCCCGAGCCTTTCCATCACGGGCTCGGACGACTACACGGGCGACACGATCGGGAATCTGATCCGCGCATCGAACCGCGTCTGGGCGTTCGGGCCGGAGCTGGCCCTGACGCTGTTCGATGGGGGCTTGCGCCGCGCGCAGGCGAAACAGGCGCGCGCCGAGTTCGACGTGAGCGTGGACGATTACCGTCAAACGGTTCTTTCGGCCTTCCAGCAAGTGGAAGATCAGATCGTGACGCTGCGCGTGCTCGAAAAGCAGTCGTCGATCGTGGAAGCCACGGTTGCGGCCGCGCGTGAAGCCGAGACGTTGACTCTGAACCAGTACAAAGGCGGAACCGTCCCCTACAGCAGCGTCATCTCTGCGCAAACGACGCGGCTGAGCAGTGAGATCACCGCGCTCGACGTGCTGCTCGACCGCTTGAGTGCGAGCGTCACGATGATCGAGGCTGTCGGCGGCGGCTGGAGCGCCGCGGAACTGAAATAGCCGCCGCGCCGCACTCGCCCGGAGTGTGAGCTGCTCCGACCACCGCGTCGAAGTGTCAGTCTGAAGTCAGTCCCGAAGTGCACAGTTCTCGCCAGCGGAGGTGATGAACATGGCCACGACAGGCGCTTCGGTGCCGGTCGAAGACGACCGCGTCGTCGGCTGGTTGCCGAACTCACTCGATCAAACGGGAGCACTACGATGAAAAACGGGCAGGCGATTCGGGCGTTGTTGTTCGCGCTCTTTCTGACCCTGGGCATGGCATCGAAATCGTTCGCGGCGGTCAGCTGGTCCGTGACGATCGCACCGCCCGCGCTACCCGTGTACGAACAGCCTTTCAGCCCGGGGGACGACTACCTCTGGACGCCAGGCTACTGGGGGTGGGGCGGCGATGACTATTTCTGGGTTCCGGGAACGTGGGTGCTCGCGCCCCAGCCGGGCCTGCTCTGGACTCCCGGATACTGGGGCTGGCGCGACGGTCTGTATGTTTTCAATGAAGGCTACTGGGGCCCGACGATCGGCTTCTACGGCGGCATCAACTATGGGTTCGGCTACGGTGGCCGTGGCTACGATGGCGGGCGCTGGCAGAACGGGCACTTCTTCTACAACAGCGCCGTCACGCGCGTGAATGCGACGGTTGTCCGGAACGTGTACGCCGCGCCGGTGGTGAACGTCACCATCAACCACGTGAGCTTCAACGGTGGAAACGGTGGCGTGCAGGTGAGGGCCAACGCTGCGGAAATGGCCGCCGGGCGCGCAAGACACCTGGCGCCGCTCGCCGTGCAGACCCAGCACCTGGAAGCGGCCCGGGGCAATCCCGAGCTTCACGCGTCTCGCAACCGCGGGCTGCCGCCGATCGCGGCGACCCGGCGAGCGGGTGAGTTCTCGGGCAACGCGGTGGTTGCGGCGAAGGGTGGCGCACCCGGCCATGCGAAGGACATTCCGGCGTACCAGGCGCCGCGCGGAACGGGCGCCGCGGCCCCGGAAGCGCGCGAGCAGCAGATGTACGAGAGGCAGGAGCGCGAACGCCAGAGCCTTCAGGCGCAGCAGGAGGCCGATCATCAGCGCTTCGCGCAAGCGCAGGCCGACGAGGCGGGGCGGCGGCAGATGGAGGAGCAACACGGTCGTCAGACCCAGGAGCTTCAGGCGCGCCACTCGCAGGAGCGGGAGCAGGTGCGGCAGAAGCGCCGTCCGGACGAAGGGCACGGCTGAGCGCCCGGCGCCCGTTACGTCAGTTCCCAGTCAACTTCGTCGCTTACGATTCAGCTCGACACAAGAACAACCCCCGGCCGGACACCACCGGCCGGGGAACCGGAGCGAAGACATCATGATCCGCCCATCAAGCTCGCGAATTGCCTCCACCGCAGCGTTCGTTCTGGGAATGGCGTTGCTCGCCCCGGCGGTTTCCATGTCCGCGAACGCGCAGCGCCCTGACGTCGCGCCCGCTGCGACAAATGGCGATGTGGCATGGAAGGCGGATGGAAATAGAGGCGTCTGGATTCAGCGCGAGGGTGAGCGCCGGTACTACGCTCGCTTTTCGGCCCCCTGCAAGGGCTTGCCGGAAGCGGCCGACGTCCGAGTCAATCCGGATGCCGACGGTCTGCTGAGCGGCGGTAGCTCCATCACGGTGGGGAGCGCGGAGCGTTGCGCGTTTAGCGATCTGCGTCTCGATGAGGAACCTGCGCAGGCGGCAAATGCGGTCCCGGCACACGGGCATGCGCCCCTTGCCTGGCAGCTGGAGCCCAGTGAGCTGAAAGATCTCGTTTCCGCCGCATCGTCCGAGCTTGGCGCGGACGATGCCATTGACGTCGAGCAGAGCGACGGCTCGGTCGTGCCGGGCATCGTCGTTCGAAGCGATGCCGCCGAGCCCGACGAAGCCCGCACTCGTGTCGAGGCGCCGTGCGGGCTTGCAAGCACGGTCTGGGCATTCGCGCACCCCGCATCGGCCTGGCGGATCCTGGCGCCGATTCCTCCCACCACCAACACCGGTGCGTGTTTCATTGCGGCCTCTGGTGGGGCGGATCCCTGGGCCGCCTCGGGCCTGCCGCAAAGTTAGCGCACGGGTTTCTCGCGCACGTGAGTGCGGCCAGCTCAACGGCAGCGGAACGGGACGGGATCGAGTTTCCGCGAGCCGGTCTGAATTGCGGTCTGCGCATTCGTCATGCGACGCTGCTGATGAAGGCCGTGATGTCGTGGCCCGCCGAGGCGGGAGAGGGTTCATGCAAAGCGCTGCGCGAGTCGGTCGGTGACTGCAATCCGGCACCGGGGCCGCGCGCGCTCGGGTGTGCCTTTCATGACTCTCATCGTGGTGGTTACGGCTGTGGCCGCGCGCGCCGCCGATCCGCAGACGTATCACGTGGAGATCGCCTCGAGCGGCGATCGGGCGATGGACGCTTCGCTTCATGAGGCTTCGGAGCTGGAGTCCTTGCGCACGCCGGCGCCGGTCAGTCCTTTCGGATTGATCGCGCGCGCCCGCGCCGACGTCGATCGACTCGAGACGGTGCTCGAGAGTCGAGGTTTCTACCGGAGCCGCATCGCCATCACGATCGACGATCGGCCACTCAACGACCCGCAGCTCGGTGATGCGCTGAGCGCGCTGCCGAAGGGCAGTGACGCGCGGGTTGCCATCCGTGTGGAACGCGGACCGCTGTATCACCTGCGCCGGATCGAGATCGACGGCGAGCTTCCGTCTGCCGCCCGCGATGAGCTGAAGCTTGCGCCGGGTGCGCCGGCGATCGCCGCCGAGGTGCTGGCGGGTGCCGCGCGCATGCAAACCGCGCTTGCGGATCAGGGCTTTGCCTTTGCGGTAGTCGATCCGCCGGTCGCGACCGAAGATGCGGCCGCGCAGGTACTCGATTTGCGCTTTCGCGTGGATACCGGACCGAGCGTGCGGATCGGCGAGATTCGATTCGAGGGCCTGCAGCGGGTGAACGAATCGTTCGCGCGTGCGCGGCTCGACTTGCGCAGCGGCGAGCCGTACCGTGCAAGCCAGCTCGAGAAAGCACGGCAGGACCTCTTGGGCCTCGGTGTCTTTGGCGCGGTGAGCGTGAAGACAGGCACGGCGGCCGATAGCTCGGGTGCGGTTCCGATTACTTTTCAGGTGAGCGAGAGGCTTGCGCACGTGTTCAGCCTGAGCGCCGGATACTCCAGCGATCTTGGCGGCAACGGCGGCGCGACCTGGACCCATCGGGATCTTTTCGGGAATGCGGAACAGCTCAAGTTCTCCGCTTCGGTGAGCAACCTCGGCGGTACCGCGACGACGGGCCTCGGCTACGACACGCGCGTGACGTACACGACACCGGATATCGGCCGTCCCGATCAATCGCTGCAGCTGTCCGCGGGCGCACTCAAGCAGTCGCTGGAGGCATACGAGCAGACGGCGACCACGGCCACCGCCACCTTGAGTCGGAAGCTCTCGAGTCGCTGGAGCGTGAGTGCCGGGGTCGCGACGGCGCGCGAGCAGGTTCTTCAGGAAAGCGTTACGCGGAACTACACGCTGTTGGGCATTCCTCTCAACGTGTTGTTCAACTCCACGGATCTTCCGTCGCCGCTCGAGGATCCGCTTCACGGCATGCGCGCCTCGCTGAGCGTCGCTCCGACGCGCTCCTTTGGCGGGCAGGATGCGACGTTCGTCGTGAGCCAGCTCTCGGTCGCGAAATACCTGGATCTGCAGGCTTTCGATCTCGCCAAGCCCGGACGCAGCGTGCTCGCGGTTCGCGCGCTCGTGGGCCTCGCGGAAGGGGCGACCACGTTCAGCCTGCCGCCTGATCAGCGCTTCTATGCGGGCGGCAGCGGCACCGTACGTGGCTACCGCTATCAGTCGGTGGGGGCGCAGTTTGCCGACGGTAACCCGACGGGCGGCACCGCAGTGACCGCGGCGAGCGTCGAGTTCCGTCAGCGCTTCGGTGACAACTTCGGCGCGGCGGTGTTTGCCGACGCGGGGCAGATCAGCTCGAATCTCGAGCCGGTGCCCGGCGACCTGCGGGTCGGCGTGGGGGGAGGAGTGCGCTACTACACACCGATCGGTCCGATCCGGCTGGATCTCGCGTTTCCGACCCGTCGCCAGAGCGACAGCGACGCGTTCGAAATCTACATCGGGCTCGGTCAGGCGTTCTGATGCGCCATGCGCTCAAAATCTGCGCGTGGGTCGTGGGCACGATGCTGCTCATGATCGGCGTGCTCGGTGGCACCGTATTCATCGCGGGAAACACCGCGGGCGGGCGCGCGCAGATCGAGCGGATCACGGAGCGCCTCTCCGGCGGTCGCGTGCGAGTGACGGGCCTTGCCGGTGATTTTCCGACGGCCCTCGAATGCACTCGGCTCGAGCTCCGCGATCAGCATGGAACATGGCTCACGGCGGATCATGTGCTGGTGCGCTGGTCGCCGCTCGCATTGCTCGCGCGCCATGTTCAGGTCGATTCCCTGCGCGCGAGCCGGGTGCTCGTTGAGCGCCGCCCGATACCGATCTCGCCGGATGACAAGGAGTCGGCGACTCCGCGCATCGATGTCGCGGACTTTTCGGTGGAGTCGTTGCAACTCGGTTCGGCTCTGGTGGGAACACCTGCATCGCTGACCCTTCGGGGCGGCGTGCATCTGCGTTCACTGCGCGATGCGAGTGCGCATGTTCTCGCTCGCCGCATTGATGGCCCGGGCAACTATGAGCTCACGCTGCGGTTCGACCCCGCGCGCATGGATGCGACGCTCGATCTGCACGAGCCCGGAGGCGGCCCGCTGGCAAGCCTGTTGGGCATGCCGGGCCTCGGCGACCTTTCCGTCAAGGCCGCTCTCAACGGCGCGCGCTCGGCGGAACGGATTCAGGTCGCGCTGGAGGCGGGTGCGATTCGGGGTCGTGTTCAGGGCGTCGTCGATCTGCCCGGAGAATCCGTCGATGTCAGCTACGAGATCGATGCGCCCGCGGCGGCACCGCGTCCCGGGCTTGCCTGGCAGCGTCTGTCGTTATCGGGGAACTGGCGCGGCCCTTTCACCGCGCCCATCGCCGATGCACGTTTGCTGGTCGACCAACTGCAGCTCAGTGGTGGCGTACGCCTGACGGCGCTCAACGCGAACCTCTCGGCGAAAGGGGGATTGCTCGCCGTGCATGCGCTCGCCGACGGGCTGGCCATTCCGCGGCGCATGCCGGCGAAACTCATGGAGACGCCGCTTGCGATCGATGCCTCGATGCGGCTCGATGACGCGACCCGGCCGCTGGAGCTGACGGCAAACCACGCGCTTTTCGCGCTCCACGCCAATGCGATTACCGCCGGCGAGCCAAGTGCGAAGATCAGCGTGCACCTGCCCGATCTGGGATCGCTCACCGCACTCGGTGGCGTCGATCTGAAAGGTGCTGCCGACTTCAACGCGCAGCTCACGCGCGTGCGCGCGGAAACCCGTCTGACGCTCGACGGTAACGCTGCGCTCACTGGAGGCGCCGCGATCTGGACGAGTGCGTTGGGCAACAGTGCGCGGCTGCAGATGTCAGCCGCGTTGGCGGATCGATCGTTGCGTGTCGAGCGCCTGCTGTTGAATGGTCGCGCGCTGTCGTTGTCCCTGAGTGGCGATACGGTCTTCGCCGCGCGGAGTGCGGCCGACATGCTCGACAAAACTCACGCGCGGTGGGATCTCGGCGTATCCGATCTTTCCAGGTTCTCGTCCGTCCTCGCCGGCACGCTGAAACTGTCCGGGCAGATGCACGGGGTAGCCGCGGATGCCGTGCTCACGTCGACTGTTTCCGTGCGTGGATCGCCGCCCGGCACGGTGTCGGCCGATCTGCATGCAAAGGATCTTCTGAAATCGCCCGCCGTAGCACTGCGGGCCCGCGGAACATTCGACAGCGCGCCGCTGCACATCCAATCCGCGATGAGCTGGGACAGCAGCGGCGGGCTGCACCTCGTGGTCGATCGCGTCGGCTGGAAAAGTCTGTCCATCACGGGCGAGGTGGCAAGTGGAGCCGCGACATCGCAGGGGCGCGGACAGTTGCGGCTGAATTGGGAACAGCTTGCCGATCTCAACGCGCTGCTCGGCGCCAGCATGCGGGGCCGCGTGGCTGGAAGTCTCACGTTGGCGCAGAGCGACCGCGGCTTCCTCGATTCGCAGGTACAGCTGCGGCTCGATGGGAGCGATCTGATGTTCGGCGGATTCGCCGGCACGGCACAGTTGCAGGGAAGTGGTGCGCTCGATGACCTGCGCCTCGAGCTCGCCGCGCAATCTCCGGACGTGGCTGGCGGACCGGCAAGCCTTTCCTCCAATGCCGAACTGCGACTTTCCTCCGGCCTGCTGCACGTGGCGAGCGCTCAGGCGCTGTATCGCGCCCGGACGCTGCGACTGCTGTCACCGGCGGATCTGTCGTTCAAGGACGGCCTTTCCACCCCAGGCGTGAAACTGGGCCTGCGGGACGCGGTTCTGGAGGTATCCGGGCAAGTGCTTCCGTTGCTCGATCTGCAGGCGTCTTTGCATCGAGTGAAGCCCGCACTGGTCAATGCATTCATACCGAATCTTCTCGCCGAGGGCACGATCGATGCCGAAGCGAAGTTGAGCGGCACGGTGGCGGCACCCACCGGTCGTGTCGAGCTCGACGCAAGCGGCCTGCGTGTGGCGGGCGATGAAGCGGCGGACCTGCCGGTAGTCGCGCTACATGCGGTGGCTCAGCTCATGGGCGACACGGCGCGCGTGGACGGCACGCTCAAGTCCACCGGCACGTCGCAACTCTCTGTCGCCGGGCTCGTGCCGCTTGCATCCGATGGCGCCGTGGATCTGAAGCTTGCCGGACAACTGGATGTGGGATTGCTGAGCCCTCTGCTGGAAGCACGCGGGCAGCGTGTGGCCGGCGCGCTCAGCGTCGATGCGACGGTTACGGGCACGGCGGGCGCGCCGAAGATCGGAGGCACGCTTCGCCTGGCCCGTGGCGAGCTGCGCGACTATTCGGAAGGAGTCTACTTCTCGGACATCACCGCGCAACTCGATGGCGTCGACGGGATGCTGCGCGTCACGTCCTTTACCGCTCGATCGGCTCCGGGCAGCGTATCCGTTGCCGGGACGCTCGGCGTTTTGCAGCCCGGCCTGCCGGTGGATCTGCAGGTCACCGCGCGCGGCGCGCAGCCGATTGCGAACCCGATCGTCACCGCCGCCCTGGATGCGGATCTTCACGTGCAAGGGCGCTTTCTGGAGCGACTGGACGTGAGCGGCAAGATCCGTGTGAATCACGCCCGCATCGGCATTCCGAACAGCTTGCCGGCCGATGTCGCGGTACTGGATGTCCGCCGCGACGGCCGCGCGGCCGCGCCGCCGGCGGCTCATCGCGTCACCATCGGGCTGGATCTGTCCCTGCAGGCGCCACGGCAGGTTCTCGTCGAGGGCCGTGGACTCGATGCGGAGATGGGCGGTGAAATGCACATCGGCGGCACTTCCGAAAAACCGCTCGTCACGGGCGGCTTTCAATTGCAGCGAGGCGTGGTCGCGTTTGCCGGCAACCAACTCACGTTCAGCACGGGCAGCGTCAGCTTCAATGGCACGGGCCTTCGGAACCGGATCGACCCGACACTCGACTTCGCCGCACAGACGACGGTCGCCGGTGTCACCGCGACTCTGGCGATTACGGGGCTGGCGGAGTCACCCACGTTCGTTCTCACGAGTACGCCCACGCTGCCGCAGGATGAAATTCTTGCGCGTCTGCTCTTCGGCAAGAGCGCGGCACAGCTTGCACCGCTGCAAGTCGCGCAGATCGGCACGGCACTTCTCACACTGAGCGGACGAGGCGGTGGGCTCGATCCGCTCGCACGGGTTCAGAAAGGGCTCGGGCTCGACCGGCTGTCTTTCGGCGCCACCGGGAACAACACCGTGACTCCTGGGAACACCGAGAAAACCGGCGCGAGTCTCGAGGCCGGGCGCTACGTGTCCGGCCGCGTGTATGTCGGTGCCACGCAGAGCACGACGGGGACGACCCAATTGCAGGTGGACGTCAATCTCACCGAGCATCTCAAGCTGCAGACGCGGCTCGGTAACGGCGTTGCGACGGCGCAGGGAACGACGCCGGAGAACGACCCGGGGAGCAGCGTCGGCATTGCCTACCAGGTCGAGTACTGAGTCTTGCGAGCTGTGAGCGCAGACTCCCGCCTCGTAGCAAACGTCACTCGCACGATTCAGGAGCGCCTGGCGCGGGCAACGTTTGCCGAGGCCTCCTTTCTCATTTGACGCTGTAGCCGCGCGCGTCGAGGCACGCGGTCATGGCGCGCAGGTAGTCGGCGCGCTTGCTGGCAACATCGGCAGGCCGCACACCGCCGGCTGCCTGGGTCGGGTCGAACCCGGACTGGCCCGATGCCCAGCTGTGGCATTCATAGCGGTCCTTGGCCTGCTGCTCATCGCTCTGCCCGTCCTTGGGGTAGAGGAAGAGATCGTTGCCGCTCGAAGGCGCCGGTGCGGCGGTTGATGGCTGCACGGCATCCGGCGGCGACACGACCTCATACGTGCCGATATCCGAGCGCCACGTGTAGTACAGATCGTCCGCGTAGTAGTACGGGATCCCGCCGAACCAGACAGTCGTGTAGAGCGGCGGCAGTACCGAGACATACAGGCCACGCGGCGCGTAGCCGCCAAAGCGCGGTCCGTAGTACGAGGGGCGGTACGCGAACCCGCCTCGGGCGGGGTACGCGACATCGACCGACACGTGAGCCCGCGGCGCGACGTAGCCCCGCTCGTTCGCCGCCGTTGCAGCGGTGGCGCTCAGCACGGCGAGCAGGCCCAGGGCGGTTGCAGTCAGGGTGCGAGTATTCATATCGGTTCTCCAGGCGATTTCGGAAGGGATGCGTGCCGTCCACGCTGCCCACGTGGATAACCTTGCGCGCCTGGGCTGACGGATATCTGACTGTTTCGAATGTCTATGCGGCGTTCGCTGCGCTGGCCGGTACGACCCCCTTGCTGACGCTTTCTCCATCGCGTGGACGCAGTGCCCAGAACGTCAACGATGACACGAGCGTCAGACAGGCCAGGGTGAAGAACGTCAGATGAAGAGCCTCGGTGATAGCGTTGGGATCGGTCTGCGGAAAGTCCGCCAGATAGAACCCGACGACGAGCGACCCGCACGCGAGGCCGAAGCTCATCGACAACTGCTGAAACGTGCTGGCGAGTGAGCTGGCGGTGGCGGTGTCATCCGTCTCGATATCGGCGAAGGCCATGGAGTTCATGCTCGTGAACTGCATGGAGTTGCAAAACCCCATGAGAAGGCCCAGCACGACCACGAGCGCGATGGCGCTGCCTCGCCCAATCAGCGCAAAGCTCGCAATCATGCAGGCGAGCAGCACTGTGTTGACGATGAGAACGCGGCGGTATCCGAAGCGTCTCAGCACGGTTGATGCGACGACTTTCATGCCCATGGCCGCGGCGGCGGCCGGCATCATGAGTAGTCCGGAGAGCCACGCCGGTAGTCCCATGCCCAATTGGAATAGCAGCGGAAGCAGGAACGGCATGCCTCCAACGCCCAGACGCGTCACAAATCCGCCGAGCACAGACACGCGAAACGTTCGTGTTCCAAACAACGATAGCCGCAAGAGCGGGAATGGAACGCGCAGGGCATGCCACACATAGACGCCGAGTAGCGCAAGAGATGCGGCCAGCACCACGAGCTCCTGCGCAGCGCTCAAGTCGTGCTCGCCGAATATTTCCAGCAGCCAGGAGAGCAGCGCCACACCGCTTCCGAACAGTAGCATGCCGCGCACGTCAAGCGGCCGCGGCGTTTCGCTGCGGTAATCCGGCATATGCCGATAGGTGAGCCATAGCGCCGCAACGCCGACAGGCACGTTGACGAAGAAGATGTCGCGCCAGGAGAGCCAATGCACGATCACGCCTCCCACGGTCGGTCCCAGCAGCGGCCCGAGCAAAGCCGGGATGATCACGAAGTTCATCGCGCGCAATAACTCCGCCTTGGGGAACGCGCGCACGATCGCCATGCGGCCCACCGGGATCATCATCGCGGCGGCAATGCCTTGGGGTACGCGCGAGGCCACCAGCATGTGCACATTGACTGCAAGACCACACAACAGCGAGGAGAGCGTGAACAGCGCGATGGCGAACAGGAAGATGCGGCGGCTGCCGAATCGCTCCGTCAGCCAGCCGCTCAATGGGATGCACACCGCGAGACTGAGAATGTAGCTAGTCACCACCGCCTTCAGGCTCAGCGGCGTTGCGTGCAGGCTCGCCGCCATCGCGGGAACGCTCGTGTTGACGATCGTTGCATCGAGCTGATCCATGAAAAGCGCGGTTGCCACGAGCCACGGGAGGTAACGCCTGGTGTGGGGGTTCATCTGCTTTTTCCGGAAAACGTGCGTGTCAGTGTGAAGTCAGTGTGTGGGCGCACAGTCACGCCCAGGTGATCGATTGCAGTGGTACTGCCTGCGGTCGCCTAACAGAGCATCCGTATCAACTGAAGACACGAACCTGAAAAGGAGACTACGATGAATACCGCCACTGCAAGAAGCACGACGTTTCTCGTCTTTGCAACGCTCGCGGCTGCCACTGGGCTGATGTTGTCCGCCACGCCGGCGCATGCCGATCAAGACCATGTCGCGACGAGCGTCGAGATCAACTACGCCGACCTCGATCTGAACACGCCGAAGGACGTCAAGGTCCTTTACCTGCGGCTGAAGGACGCCGCCGCGAACGCCTGTGGTGATGACGCGTCGTTCATGGGACTCGCGGAGCGCGACGCTTTGCTGAAGTGCGAGCAGGTCGCGATCGAGAAGGCGGTCGAACAGATCGATCGGCCGCGGTTGACCGCGCGGTACGATCGCAACTTCCCGCGCGATCCGGCGCTGGTTGCGGCGCGGGTCTCGTGAGTGACATCGGCGGCTGTGGTCCCCTCTGAGCGAGAGGCAACTCTCGCTCGAGGGGACAACGGCGACAGCAGCGTAACGTCCCTGTGGCTGTGGCTGTGGCTACGGATGAGGATGACTCTACGGAAAACAGCGGCTTGGATGGGCCGGAGTGATCATTCGTGGTCACCGAAATCAATCACTTGTCTGTGGGTGCGTGCCCATTGCGTGTCCACGCGGTTGCTCGGCGCCTCAACCGTCGAGATCGTTCCGGTACAGGGTTAGGCCGCAATGGTTGCAGATGAACAGGCGGCGTGCGTCGTCTATCGACTTCCAGCCCAGTTTCTGATGCTGCCAGAGTTGCAAACTCTGCAGCTGATTCCCCTTCGAGTCTGACAGCGTGGGAACGCAGCTAGGTATTGGCGCAGGGTAGGGAGATCCTTCCAGGTGGGGCGCGTGAAGTGGCGATACAGGAGATAAGTGGCCAGCAGCAACAACACCAGCCAGGCAATGGCGCTCTCCATGTGCGGATCCGCTCCTTCGCTACGGTCTGCCGCGCGGGCTCGTGCGCTTAACGCGCTGGTTCATGAGCTTCGCGCACTTCGATGGTATCGGCCGACACGCGCAATGTCGCTGATGCATGCGATGCCACGCGATCCGCTCGCTGAGCGATGGATCCTTCAGCATCGCGTGCCGCTGGTGCCAGAGGCGATTCATGAGCGGCCACGCACGTTCATTGGGCATGCTCGCGTGGCTTCTGGCGGTGGCCTTGTTGCTGCGTGACATTCTGAACTCGTCTCGCGCGATCGAGTGTGGGAGTAACAGAGCCGAGTACGCTGCGGATGTGCTCCTTGCGGTCTCTCCCGATGTCCGCGTCCATCTCCTCCTCTGAGTCGTAGTAGACGAATGTATCATTCGATCGTCTTCGCCCGTACCGCTTCGTCATGTGCTCACCTTGCCTGCGTCGCGTCCTTGAAGCGAAGTATGCCGGGGCAGTGGCGAGCACAAAAGAACGTCGTAGCTGCCTGGCACCGTCGAGGTTTACTGTTCAGCAACTTGTGGATTCTTACGAGCAGCGGGCGCTCGCAACGCGTTCGAATGATCCTGCCGCTTGATCCTGACAACGCGGATACCGGTCCAGCGAAGGGAGGTTGCCGTGCCCAGAACCAACGACCCTGGCCTTCCTGGATATGAAAGCCCGGGTTGGGCGGATCGGGGATGAAATCCGTGTCAGCGTGGCCGGGGTTCATGGTGATGGGCCACTCGGCCCCGAGATTCGCTGAGCCAAACAGCGGCACATTCACTTCATCAACAATCGACGTCAAATGACTCGGCCGCGACCGTGCTCGCCACGCCAGGCGGGCGCACACTGCGGGGCGTCACCGTCGTAGACCAATCGAGGCCGCTCTAAGCGAGGGCCCGGCAGGATGAAATGCCTTTAATTATCTAGTCGAGAAATGGCCAAGATTTGAAATATCAAGTTGATTTTAAACAAATAAAACTAGTCTAGTATCTAGTCGTAATTCTAGGCTGTCATGGTAGACTTGCCGCATGCCGTCAGATCGACAGTCCCAGCTCATCTCTCGCCTCGAGCGGGGCGTAGCCGCCTCAGCCGAGCTCGAAGCCGCGCTCGGCATTTCCCAGACCGTCGCCTCTCGTCTCCTCCGCGAGCTGATCTCCGACGGGAGAGTTATCCGGCTTGGAGTCACGCGCGGCGCTCGCTATGGACTGCTTCGGCCAATCGGGAAGATTGGCGCGCAGTGGGAGCTGCGTCGAATCGACGAGACCGGCAACGTGGAATTCATGGGCCGGCTGTATGCGCTCGCGGCGGGTGAGTATTGGTTCTCTCCCCCGACTGGAATTCATTTTGCCTGGGGTGGAGTCACTGAGGGCATTCCCTACTTCCTACAGGATCAGCGTCCGGGGGGATTTCTGGGGCGCGCCGTGCCACATCGATATCCGGAACTCGGACTGCCACAGCGAGTAGTTGACTGGACCGACGATCACTATCTGCAGTACCTCACCCGGCGCGGCGCCGATACGGTCGGTGATCTCATCCTGGGTGATGAGTCATTCAACGATTACGTCGAGCTGCAAAAGCGGCGCTCGCCGATCGCGCTCGAGGGCCGCGCGACTGAGTTCCCGCAGCTTGCCAGGCAGGTGATGGCCGGAGAGCTGCCCGGCTCCTCGGCGCACGGTGAGCATCCGAAATTCACGGTTCTCCTTCGTCGCGGTGACGATTATCAACATGCGCTCGTGAAGTTTTCACCGCCGGTGAACACCGCAGTGGGACAGCGCTGGTCGGATCTGCTCGTCGCCGAACATCTCGCGCACGCGATACTCAGTGACGGCGGGATACATGCTGCGCGCTCTGAAATCCATTCCTTTGAAGGAGTGACATTTCTCGAGCTGGATCGCTTTGATCGACATGGGCGGAACGGTCGTGTCGGCGTCACATCGCTTATGTCGATCGACACCACGCAGTACGGAATGATCGATAACTGGACTGCGTCGGCAGTGAGACTTCACCGGGATCAGCGCATCGACGCGCAGACGATGGAGATGGTGCGTCTCGTCTACACCTTCGGCGGCCTGATCGCCAACACCGATCGCCATTTCGGCAACCTTGCCATGTTCGATCAGTACGACGGGGCGATTCCGCCTGGCGCCCGTCTACGACATGCTGCCGATGCTATTTGCCCCACAGAATGATGTGATCGTCGCTCGCGTATTCGAGCCCGTCGATCCGACTGCGGAAACGATGAGTGTCTACCGTCGCGCCCGTGCACTCGCGGAGCAGTACTGGGGACGGCTATCAGCTGATGCTCGCGTGAGCGACGAATTTCGAGCGATCGCTGCCATATGCGGCGATACGCTTGCGGCACTTCCAAGAACTGGCGCTTATGAGTACGCGGGCGCTCGAGCCGGGTTCGTGATTCGCTGGAAGAAGGGCCAGAGTGACCCGATGAAGCGGATCACTACCGCTTTCGAGTCCGCTCGCGATCGCTGCTGCTCCATCAACTTGAGAATCAACCGACGCTGGAAGACCTGCGTGTCCATTGCGTGCCCAAGCTCATGGCGCTCAGGCCGCAACCGATTGATTTAATGGTCGGGATGACTCGATTTGTCGTGTACCTGCGATTCCAATAGAGATCCGGGTGAAATAGAAACAGTTGTGAGTCATGTGGTTACGGGCGCTGAGAGAGGCGGCGAGCTGGGCGACGCAGGTCGGTCCCGGCTCCGCGCTCGCGGCATGGAGTGGGGTTCGGCGACCGATGGCCTGCGTATCGCCTAGCGCGCAGGCGCCTTCCCGAACAGCGGCTGAAAGAGGGCCAGATCCACGGCATCCACGCGGCCATTGCCTTCGAGGTCCGTATCCGGATCAGTGGAGCCCGTCTTCGCCTTCAAAATCGCCAGGTCCGCGAAGTTGACCATCCCGGAGTTGTCGAAGTCGCCATCGCAACGGTTGCCGTAGCCGTCGCCATCCGTGTCGAGCTGCGTCGGGTTGGCGTTCGACGGGCAGTTGTCGCACGCATCGGGAATACCATCCGAGTCACGATCTATGTCGATTGCGGTCGCGGTGCGCACGAGATCGAGCGCGAGCCGGCCAACGCCGTCGGTGCCGGCGCCGAGCGCTTCGAGCGTGCCGAGGAGACCTGGCGGCACATTCGATGGGATAGCAACGGTCGCGTTGATCGTGCCGCTCGCATCGGCCTGCGCAGTGCCGAGCGCGAAAGAGTGTTCGCCGATCACCAGGGTGAGTGTCACGACTTCCGATGGCGCGAAGCCACCGCCACTGACGAGCTCCAGCCGCCCCGGTACGACGAGCGCCTTACCCCCATTGCATCCGGCAGGCGCGCTCGCGAGAGCTGTGGCGAGCCGGCCAAAGATCGGAAGCGCCTCCGTCGCCATGGCGAGCTCGGCCGCACGCGGCGAAATCCGGTTCAGCGGATTTATCGGAGGCACCGTGGGATCGGGATTCCGCGGCAGCCCTGTCGGCAGGTATCCGGCGGGCCACCCCGTGCTGTGGCCCTGCAGATAGTCGTTCGCCACCTGCGCGTACTCAGCCTGCCCGCGCGCCGTCGGATGAAAAGTAGCCGGTACGTTGTACGGCACCAGACCGTTGATCCAGTTTTCCTGGGAGCCACACACCTCGTGGCCGGCAAAGTGCTCGATGGTCGACGCGAAATGCACGCCCGCGAGCGCGGCGGCATATTTTACGGCCGTGTCGAGTTGCTGAGTCGCATCTCGCATGAACGATTGCTCGTCCGCGGAGAGATTGATGAACGTTCCAGGGATGCCGCTCACGAGACACTCGCGTCCGCTGACCAGCAACGGATAGTCCATCACCAGGGTCGCCGCATTCGGCGTCGCATCCCGAATCTCCGTGAAAAGATCGAACATGCGTACGCCGACGAGGATTGCCAGCGCCGGAAACAGCTCTCCAAGCTCGAGATCGCTGTAAGGCCCGAACGGTTTGAGGTCGTTGCAATGTGTGTGTGCCAGGCAGTACTTCAGGATCGGGATGAACTGCGCATCGTTTCCACCGACGGTGATGGTGACGAGGTCGCGGCTCGAATCGACCCGGTTCACCGGCGCGAGCTGCGGCGGTTCGCTCTTGTAGCTCTCGCCGCCTGCGGTGACATTGATCGTCTCCGCGCCGCTGCAGGCGATGAAGTTGAACAGCGCGTCGGTGCGTTTGGAAATCGGGGTGAGGTTCGACGGAACATGGATCAGCGTGGAGTACGCTCGCGTCGAGCGATGGCACTCATCCGTCGCAGTGTCGCTCCCCGCAAAGAACGGCCCGACACCTTCTCCCGACGAATAAGAATCGCCGAGGGCCACGTAGGAGAATCGATGCACCGGTCCGGAGAACGTCAGCTCATAGTTGCCGGCATGGTCGCCGGAGCCGATGCCACCTCCCAGCGTGTCCGAGATCACCACGTAGTACGTGCCCGTTTGCGGGACCAGATAGGTAAGCGAAGCGACCGTGCCGTAGGCGGCGCGCAGATACTCACCCGTCGGCCCGTAAAGATAGAGCAGCGGCCTCAGCTCCCCGCTACCCGTGATGACGATAGTGGCGCTTTCACCCGCGGTGGCCGAAAAGCTGAAGGAATCGAGGTCCCCCAGATCGATCCGCCCATTGACGACCGCGCCACTGGAAAGCCGGCCGAGCTCATTGGCTCCCGGTGCGTTTGCGAAATAGAGCGTGTAATTGCCGGTGTTGGTCCCATTGCCGATGCCCCCTCCGAACGTATCCTCGACCAGCACCGTGTAGGTGCCCGTCTGGGGCAGGGTCATCGTGACATCGCCAATCGCTTCCCCATAGCCGGTTCGTAGGAGTGATCCATCTGGGGCAAGCAGGAGCACCATGGGCCTCAGCGAACCGGCGTCGGTATCGGCGACCCGGAGCTGAACGCTCTGACCGACGCTACCACTGAACGTGTAGGAGTCGATGTCACCCAGGTCGATGCGGCTGCTGACGCTGCCGCCGTTCGGCAACATGCCGCCTTCGTTCGCCCCGACGCGGGCAAAGTAGAGACTGTAGCTGCCGGCGTGATCGCCTGATCCGATGCCGCCGCCGAATGTGTCGTTGACGACGACCGTGTGAGTGCCGGTTTTCTGAAGCGTGAAACCGATGACGCCGACGTCTGGCCCGTAGCCTGTGCGCTGAATGAGGCCGTCCGGATCGTAGAGCTCGATCAAGGGCCTGAAATCGGAGCTCTCCGTATCGGCAAGCCGCAGCTCCACGTATTGCCCGGCCGTGCCACTGATCGTGTAGGTGTCGATATCGCCGAGATCGATGCGTCCTGTGACGCTCGAGCCATTGGGCAGCACTCCGCCCTCGTTCGCGCCCGGTACACGTGTGAAGTACAGGTTGTACGAGCCCGTGTGATCGCCCGTGCCAATCCCGCCGCCGAGCGTATCTCTGATCGCGACTGTGAAAGTGCCGCCTTGCGTGAGCCGCGTGGCAATCGCGGCGACGTTCTCGGCATAACCGGAGGTGATGAGCGAGCCGTTCGGCGCGTAGAGAGATACCTGCGGCCGAAATGCGGTGAGCCCGGCATCGGCGACGCGAATCTCGATGCTGTCGCCCGTGTTCGCGGAAAACGTATACGAATTGATCTGGCCCGCACTGATGATCGTGTCGAACGTCACGCTGTCGTTGGCGAGTTGAGCGCTTGCAAGCGGCGCATACAGAAGTGCGGCGACAGGCAACATCCGCTTGAGCAAGCCGACTTCGCGCCGTCGAACCAGCATCAAGATGCCAGATGCTGCCGCGAGCAACCAGAATGCTGCTGGCACTGGCACGGGCGTGCTGTTGGTCACGTTGAACGCAGCGCCCGATAGCTCTACGTCCTGCGAGGTGAATGTCTCGGCGGACTGGAAGCTGCCGAACAGGCTGTTGATGAAGAGATTGACGCTACCTGTTCCCGGCCCCGTCAGACTCACCTGGATCGTGCCCAACTCGTTCACGCCGGATAACCCGCCGAAATCCCCAAACCAGATCGCAAGATCATGATCGGCGATCGACGGATCGGAGCTATAGCCGCTGAAGAACGGATCGAGCGCGGCAAAGTACTCGGACGCGGTAAACGACCCGAAGGCAATTGCTCCATCGAATCCCAGATCGATACCACCACCGAGTGTCGGCTCGCTGGAGAAGTCCATGAACAGATGAAGCGTGAACGTACCGTCGCTCGGCGTTACGGTATTGGTAACGGGCGTGAGATATACCGAGGCCGCCTGGCACGGGACGGTCAGCGCGAGGCTGAGAATGTAGAGACCCAGCGACGCCAGTAGTGAACGAGATGCACGGATCATCGAGCCCTTCCCTTTAGTTCTTCTTCGACCCCTGAAACGGACCATGCTCTGAATTCATTGCAGGCACGTTGCGGCAAGGACTCCTCACCTTCGGCTCCCCGCCCGCATTGTCATTCGCTCGCCACGCATCCTTCACACTCACTCCGCATCTTCAGACCGAAGTGCGCGCGATCGAAACGCGACGCACACCAAACTCTAAGAAAACAGGATTGGGGAGTGCGTCGCACATGAAGCTCGAATCATGGTTGTTCTCTTTCGCCGTGTGCGGATTCACGTGCGTGTCGGCAAATGCCGCGTCGGTATACGTAACACCGTCGCACTCCGTCGAGGCGTCGGCCGGCGGAACGACAATCCTGCATGTTTTCATGGATTTCTCCGATGATCCGACACTCGGTGGAGGCGTGGATGTCGACCTCGCCGGGCCGATTTCACTGCAGGCCTTCACGCCCTCCGCGTGGTTCGCCGGGCTGGATCCTTTCTTTACCGGCTACAGCACTTCATCCGAGATCGCGGACCACGATCTCGCCCTCTGGTTTGGCGATTTCAACGGGCTCGGCGGGGTAAACGAGATCGGCACACTCAGCCTGAATCTGCTGGGCAATGGTTCCGCGCAGGTGAGCCTCGGAATCAATACGTTGTTCGGTCCGTTCTTCTCGGCGACGGACTTCAATCAGCAGAATGTGCAATTGATCGTGCCACGCTGGACGTCGGTGTGCCCGCCGTGCCCCTGCCTGGGGCGGTGTGGCTCCTCGCGAGCAGCCTTGGTGCGTTCTTCGGGCTGCGTCGCAATCGTCCGGCGAGGGCGTGATGTTCAGGTCCGTCGCGCGATTTCTCGCAGGCCTCGGCCTGCTGCTCGTGGCGGGGCAGGTGTTGGCAGTGCAGGTTGCGCTGCGCATCGCCCCGAATCCCTTGCGGGTCGGCGAGGCCGTCACGATCGAAGCGACCGTCGTCAACGACTCTCAGGCTCCGCTGCCGGCGGTGGGCCTGCGCATATTGGTGCCCGCGGGCGTAGCGACATTCGCACCTGAGGTGATGACTTACCCGGGCGTTTGTCCGGCCAACACGCGTAACTGTCAAAGCGGCGAGCCGGCGATCTTCGATCTCGGCACGCTCGCGGCGGGGCAGGGGAAGACGGTCGCCATCCCCACATCCGTCGGCAATGTTGCGTCGATCGTTACACAGGCCGATGTCGTGATCGCAAGCGCAGTGGTCGCGAGCGCCGCCGCAAGCGCGCTCGTCAACAATGCCAGTGTGCTCGCGCTATCGCTCGAGGATGACAAAGATCCCGTCATGCCAGGCGAGCAAATGGTGTACGCGCTGACATACGCCAATCGCACGAGCGCCACGTCTACTCCGACAACCAATACTCAGTTGTCGATGCCTCTTCCTTCGGGTGTGCACTTCGTGTCCGCAACTGGTGGTGGCACGCTTGTCGGCAACACGGTGCAATGGTCGCTGGGCACGCTGGCTTTGAATCAGTCGGGTCGGCAGCAGGTAGTCGTCGTTGTCGATGGCCGAACCGGCCCCGCCACCATCCTGCAGACCATCGCAAACATTTCCGGGTCAACCGCTCAGGGCGCCGTGACGGCCAGCGGAACATCGCTGACTCTCGTGCAGCCGAGCGCGCCGCTACAGGTCGCCGTGGCGATGGGCCCTGACACTGTGCGCCGGGGCGAGTGGACGACATCGGAGATCACCGTCACGAATCGCGGTGATTCGACTCTTACGGGCGTATCGCTGGTCGTGCGCGTGCCGCAGGACGACGACGGATTCACGCCGCAATGGCTGAGCCGCGGCGGATACTGTCCGTTCAACACCGTGAATTGTCAGGACGGTGAACTGGCCATCTGGTCTCTCGGATCTCTGGGGCCGGGGGCAGGGGCAGACCGTTTCCATGCCCTCCGCTATTACCAACTTGATTACGGTCAGCAGCATCAGCGGTCGGCTGCATGTGATCGAAGCGACTGCTCGCGCGGACGACGGTCACAACGCCACCAACTCTCGTGCGGGCGTCATAGACACCGATGGCACACTCACGCTGGCGCTCACGAGCGATCGTAGTCCCGCGGAGCCTGGTGGTCGCGTCGTCTACGCACTCACGTACGCCAACAGAACGTTGGGAAACGGTACGTCGAATCCGTCCCACCTCGACGCAACTCGAATTTCCGTTGCCCGATGGCACGCGGTTCATCGCCGCAACGGAGGGCGGGACGCTGGTCGGACGCAGCGTGTTCTGGTCGATCGGGACTCTGCCCGGAAACCAGTCGGGCCGGCAGCAAGTCGTCGTTGAAGTGGACCCGTTGCTGCGCTCGGGCGAGATCCTGAGATCCGACGCAAATCTCACCGGGACTACGGTGTCGGGGTTCGAATCCGCCCGCGCGACTTCGGCGACACGCATACAAGCCGGCGCGCCCTTGCAGGTAGCAGTGGAGAGCACGCTGGACGGCGTTCGCCGTGGCGAAACCGGAACGTCGCAGGTGACTGTGACGAATCGAAGCGCGTTTCCGTTAACCAATGTCGCGCTTCAGGTGCGCGGGCCCCAGGACTCCAGCGCGATGGTGACTTCGTTCCTGAGCCAGGGCGGCACCTGCCCATCGGCTTCGGCGACGAGCTGCGCCAATTTCGAGTTCGCCGAATGGAGCGTCGGAACGCTGGCACCGGGTCGTGGCGTCACGCTATCGATGCCTTCCGAGATCAGCAACCTCATCACGATCAGCGGCATCAGCAGCAACCAGCAGCAGATAGAGGCGATCGCCTACGCCGATGGCGGGAACAACGCCACCGCGACACGAGTGGGTGTGATCGACAACGACAGTGTGTTGTCGCTCTCGGTCGAAGAGGATCACGATCCGGCCGCACCCGGCGGTGAGCTTGCGTATGCGCTGACCTACACCAATCGCACGCAGGGCAACTTCTCGTCCGCTCCCGCTACGGGTGTGCAGCTGAGCCTTCCGTTGCCAGAGGGGCACGACGTTCGTGTCTGCGACGGGCGGCGGGACGCTCGTCGGCAACGAGGTTCACTGGTCGCTGGGAACTCTGCCGGGCAATCAATCCGGCCGGCAGCAAGTGATCGTCAGGCTGGGACAGGACCTTGCGGCCGGCGCGATTCTCCAGACGGACGCAAACATCACTGGCGTCACTCTGTTCGGCGCAGAGTCCGCCCGTGCGGTGGCCACTACTCGCGTGCAGGCGAGTGAGGCTCTGCAAGTCGCGGTCGAAGTCACTCCGGACAGCGTGCGACGTGGCGAGTCCATTAACTCGGGTGTCACCGTCACGAATCACGGTGATTCTGAACTGAGCGGCGTCGTGTTGCAGGTTCGGGTTCCCGAAGACGGCCCCGGCGGCGCTGAGTACCTGACTTCAAGGTGGTACGTGCCCCGTCGGATCCACTGCGTGTGAGCAGCACGAGCTCATGGTATGGAACATAGGGTCCCTGCCAGCGGGTCAAGGCAAGACCGTCGGCATTCCAGCAGAGATGAGCAACCTCAGCACCATCAGCGGAGTCAGCAGCAAGTTGCAGCGGATCGAGGCGATGGCCTTCGCCGACGGCGGCCATAGCGCTTCGGCGGGATTCATGGTGGAGTCCTCCGAGTCCCTGAGGATGTGTGAACCCATCGTGCAATGGGTGACCAGGTGTTGCAAGTCGATGCACGCGTGCCCGAGCGATCGCATGCAACAGCTATTTGTGCGGTAACTCGACAGATTTGCGCATCGCTGCTCCGTCTTTCGCAGTGATCTCATAGCACCCGTCCTCGAACCGCTGACGCCTTCCGAAACTTCTGCACGGAATGCCTCGGTTCGAGACGGAATGCAACGGAATGAGACACGATGGGAGCACTGCTATGGACACTCGACTCTCGGCGCGCACCACGCCGCTCGCACTTCAGACGATCTGGATGGTGATGGCCGTCTTCGCTGTGCCAGATCTGGCGCTCGCGCAAGCGAGCCCTTTTCAGACCGGCGCAGACAACCTGGTTACGAACTTCGTCGCGATTGCCACGCCCTTCGCCATCCTCGCGATCATGGTGCTCGCCATCGTCGCGATGACCGGTCGGATCAGTTGGGGTTGGCCGATCGGCGCGCTGGTAGGCGTGGCGGTGATCTTCGGCGCCCCGCAGATCGTTACATGGATCCGCACGACGTTTGCCGTGTAGGAGCAGCGTGATGAACGAGCGAAACACCGGTGTTGTTGCCGATCCCCTGTTCGTTGGCGCGACCCGGCCTCCGATGAGATGGGGTGTCACCTACGCCGCCCTTGTCGCGAACATGGTGATCACGATGGAAGTATTCCTTGCCACTAAGAATCTGCTCACGCTGCTTCTGGCGCTGCCGCTGCATGGCATCTGCGCGCTGCTGTGTGCACGCGATGCGCGCTTCTTTGATTTGGCGATCGCATGGTGCCGAACACGCTTGCCCGCACTCGCCTGCAACTACCGGTTTTGGCGCGCAAGCAGCTACAGCCCGCTCGCGGTCGCGCTTGCATCGACAAAGGGTCGTCGGCGCTGCGTGCCGTGGGTGCATGTGTAAGGGACATGAGCATGCGTATCGGAAACACAGCCGGCCGGCTCCGTCGTGAAATGGATCTCGCGGCACGCATCCCCTACACGGCGCAGGTCGCTGAGCACCTCGTGCGCACGACGGCCGGACACTACGTGCAGGTCCTGCGGCTCGGTGGCGCGAGTTTCGAGTGCGCCGACGACCAGGACGTCAATGCCTGGCACGAACGGCTGAACGTGCTGTATCGGAACATCGCCTCATCGAACGTCGCGCTCTGGACGCACATCATTCGTCGTCGCGAGCACGCGTATCCGGGCGGCGAGTTTGCGATCCCGTTTGCAGCGGACCTCGATGCGCACTATCGCGAGCGGATCGCGGGTGAGCGACTGATGGTGAACGAACTTTATCTTTCGCTCGTTTACCGGCCAACCTCCGGAGCAGCGACCGGGCTGGCTGCCCGGCTCTTGAGTCGAGCGAGCGCCGACGGCTTGCAGCTTGAGTTGGCCGAAGCGCTGGATGCCTGTGAGAAGCTGCGCCAGACCGTCGAGGCCGCGCTCGATCACTATGAGCCTGAGGTGCTCGGCACCTACGAACGTGGTGACCATCGCTATTCGAGAGTTCTGGAGTTCCTGGCGAGTCTGATTGATGCCGAGCGGCGGCCCGTACCTCTACCTCGGGCGCCATTGCCGCAAGTGCTGGGAACCTCACGCCCATCCTTCGGCTTGGAGACACTTGAGTATCGAAGCGCCACGCAAACCCGGCTCGGTGCGCTGATCGGCATAAAAGAGTACGCGACGCCTACCACGCCCGGACTCTTCAATGCGACTCTCTCCGCGCCGTTCCCGCTCATTCTCACGCAGTCGTTCGCATTTCTGAAGAAGAGCGCGAGCCAGGCGCTTCTCACGCGCCAGTACGCCCAGCTACGCAACGCGGGCGACTTCGCAGTCTCGCAGGCGGAGGAGTTGAAAGACGCACTCGATGCCGTGACGGCTGGTGAATGGGTGATGGGAGAGCATCACCTGACGCTCCAAGTGCTGACCGACGCCACGGATGATGTCAGTGAGGCCGCACGAACGAGGCAGCTGCGCGCGCTGAACGATCGCGTCGCGCTTGCACGAGATCTGCTCGCCGACGCCCACCTCGTCGTCGCGCGCGAGGATCTGGCGCTGGAGGAAAGCTTCTGGGCGCAGCTTCCCGGGTGCTTCTCCCGGCGGGCACGCAAGGCGCCTATCACCTCGCGCAACTTCGCCGCAATGTCCCCGTTCCACAACTTCCCGGCGGGTCGCGCGAGCGGCAATCACTGGGGGGAGGCGACGACGGTGTTAATCACGAGCGCCGGTTCTCCCTATCACTACGGGCTGCATGCGAGCGATCCGGATGATCCGGATGGAGGTTCTCGCAAGGACATCGGGCATACGCTCGTGTGCGGCCCGACCGGCAGCGGCAAGACCGTGCTGCTCGGGTTTCTCATCGCCATGCTGACCAAGCAGGGCGCAACGCAGATCGTGCTCGACAAGGATCGCGGACTTGAGATCCTGGTGCGAGCGCTTGGCGGAGAGTATCTGCCACTCAAGAACGGCACCCCGACCGGCTTCAATCCGCTACAGCTCCCCGACACACTGGCCAACCGCACATTTTGGAAGACATGGCTGCATGCCCTCGCACGTCCGCGCAGTGTTCGCGAGGAAGCCGATCTTGTTCAGGCACTGCACGGAACACTGGCGCTGGAGCACTCAGAAAGACGCCTGTCGCGCCTGGTGGAATTTCTGGATGCCACGGACCCGGAAGGTGTTTATGCACGGCTTCGTCCGTGGTGCGCGTCGACCGGCGGCGATGAGGCATGGGTGTTCGACAATGCCGAGGACACTGTGGTCCCCCAAATGGCGCAAGCGGCAATCTTTGGTTTCGACGGCACGGATTTTCTCGGCAACGACCGCACACGCCCTCCCGTCTCGCTCTATCTCTTCCACCTCGTGCGTCTGCTTTTGGATGGGCGACGGCTTGTCTTCTGGTGCGATGAGTTCGCGAGATGGCTGTCGGATGCCGCCTTCACCGAGATGGGTAAGGACTCGCTCAAGACGTGGCGCAAACTGGAAGGGGTCTTCTGCGCAGCTACGCAGAGCGTGAGTGATGCGCTAGAGAGCCCCATCGCGCGCACGATCGTGGAACAGACGCCGACTAAGATCCTCTTTCCTAACAGCGATGCGACACCCCAGGACTACATCGAGGGGCTCGGCCTGACGGAGCGCGAGTTCCGACTGATCAAAGAACAGATCGCGCCAGGCTCGCGCATGTTTCTTATCAAACGCGGGCGGCACAGCGTTGTGTGCCAGCTCGATCTGAAGGGCTTCGACGCGGAGCTCGCTGTGATCTCCGGGCGCGCCACGACGGTGGAGTGGCTGCAGCAGCTGATCGCCGATCTCGGCCCGAAGCCCGAACTCTGGTTGTCGACGTTCTGCGCCCGCTTCTCGAAGCGCGTACCGACGATCCCTTCTACTCAACGTCAGCCGTGAGGTGCCCCGTGTTCAGGAGACTCGTCCTCGCCTTGCCCTTGTTCGTCGCCCTCACATTCGGCGTGATCCGACCCGCCGCTGCGCAGTGGGCCGTCATCGACGTCGCCTCGATCGCACAAGCCATTCAGGAATACATGACGCTGCAAGAGCAGCTCACCACTGTGCGCGATCATCTCAGTCAGGCGCGTCAGCAATACGCGGCATTGACCGGCAACCGTGGCATGGAGCAATTGCTCGCCGGCACCAACCGGAACTATCTGCCCTCCAACTGGAGTGAGCTCGCCTCCGCGAGCGGCGGCCCGGGCAGCGCGTACGGTGGACTCGGTGCAAGTGCCCAATCGTTCATCGCTGCCAATGCGATCCTGCCTCCGGCGGTTCTGGCGCGGTTGTCGCCGACCGAGCGTCAGCATCTCGATGCCACGCGGCGTTCGGTGGCGATCCAGCAGGCACTCGCCGATCAAGCGCTGCGTGCGACGAGCAATCGCTTCGCATCCCTGCAGCAGCTGATTGATGCGATTGGTGGTGCTTCCGACCCGAAGGCCGTCATGGACCTGCAGGCGCGCATCGCTGCAGAGCAGGCGATGTTGGTGAACGAGAACAGCAAGCTTCAAGTTCTCTATCAGGCTGCGCAAGCCGAGCAGCTCGCTCAGCGGCAACGACTCCGTGAGCAAGCGATCGCCGATATCGGTTCAGTCAGCGCGCTGCCGCCCATGGGACTCAACGCGGCAGGTGCGCCGTGAGTGCGCGGCAAGTCCTTTCCGGTGGGAGCGTGGAGGAAGCGATGAGTCTCCCGAAGCTCAACACCGTCTGTGTTGGCGTGGTGATCTTGTGTCTTTTGACGGCCTGCACGAGGTCCGATGAGGAGCCGGCGCAGACCGTCGAGTATTACCGGGCACACGCCGCTGAACGACAGGCGCTCGTTAAAGTCTGCGCGAATGATCCCGCACGAGCGAGGAAGCGCCCCGAATGCATCAACGCCATGGCGGCAGAAGCCAGGGAGGGCATCGGATCGGTCAGCGAGCTGCCACCCATGGGACTGTTTCCTGAAGGCAAGAAGACAGGAGACGCCCGCTGAAGCGGCGGTATACCTATGGGCGGATTCTTCGCCGAATTCAGTGCATGGCTCAATACGCTGCTCGCGAACTACATCTTCGCGTACACGCGCGTTGTAGCCGAGGCGCTCGAACCGGCGATTGTGACGCTCGCTGTAATCTATCTGTTGATCTGGGGCGTGCTGCAGATCACTGGGAAGATCGAGGAGCCGCTCCTCGAAGCGCTCAAGCGCTTTGCCATGCTGGCGCTGATCTTCGGCGTTGGGCTACAGCAGTGGCTGTATCACGAGGTCATCGTCGATACATTCTTCACCGCACCTGCGCAGCTCTCCGGTGCAATTGTGGGTGCCTATGACCCGGTCGACGTCGTTGACGGGATCATTCGCTCCGGGGATCTGACGGCGGAGCTGCTGCTCGAGAAGGGCGGCGTCTTTGAAGGGCTCTCATTCACGATTGCCGGATATGCCGTATACCTGATAGTGGGGTTCACGGCGATCTACGCGATTTTCCTGCTATCGCTCTCGCGGATCGCGCTCTCCGTGCTGCTCGCCCTCGGGCCGCTCTTCATCGCGCTGCTCTTCTTCGAAAGCACGCGCCGCTTTGCTGAAGCGTGGCTCGCCCAGCTGGCGAATTATGCGTTCATCGCGATCCTGACGGTCCTCGTCGCTGCCCTGATGCTGACGGTACTGCGCGCCGCCGCTCTCCAGGCGCTGGCCCAAGGTGGTGCGATCCAGATTGCGCACGCCGTGCGGGTTTGCATGGCCGCCGGCCTCACGTTGCTCGTCATGCGGCAAGTGATGCCGATGGCCGCGGCGCTTGCCAGCGGCATCTCGCTCTCGACCTTCAATTTCATGAGCGGAGCGTTGACCCGAGCGGGAGGTGTCCTCGGGCAATTTGCGCGCGGGGCGCTCATGGATAAGGACACTTCTCGCTGGGATCCAATGACTCGTAAGGGCGGCTATTACACGGGGAGGGCGGCGTTGGCGTTGCTGAAGGCACCCTTCACGGTGCCGCGCGCGGCAGCACGCCGGTTCCGTCGCAACTCGATTCGCACGAGCTGAAGGAGCATCGGAATGAGAAGGATCCTCTATGTGAGCGCCTTGATGCTGATGGTCGCGGCGTGCGCCGCGCGTCACGCACCGCGTGTGAGCTGCTCCGGACATCTTGAAGACATCAATCCGCCTCGGTCGGCCGACTCCAGCCCGCACGACCCGGCCGCACAGACAGAGGCGCGCGATCCATGAAGACGGAAGCAGCACTCGAGGAATACTTCCGGGATGCCGCCTCCTGGGATGCCGATCGGGTCACGCAAGCGGCGCGCAGCGCCCGCGTCGCCTGGGCAGTGGCAGGGGCGGGATGGCTCTGTGCGGTGGCAAGCGCGGTTGCCATCGTTTTCCTGACGCCGCTGAAGACAGTTGCGCCGTACGTCATCCGGGTCGACAACACGACGGGCATCGTGGATGTGGTGCCCGAGTACACCGGCACCGCGGAGGTCTCAGAGACCGTCACGCGATACCTGTTGCGGCACTACGTGGAGATCTGCGAGCGATTCACGTGGGCAACGGCCGAGAGCGATTACGAGGAATGCGGCGCCTTCAATTCACCACGCCGGAACCAGCAGTGGTCCGCGGCTTGGGCGGCTTCCAATCCCGCCTCGCCTCTGAATGTGTTCAAAGACGGTACCGTCGTCCAGTCGCGCGTCACGTCCATCAGTTTCTTCAAGCGGGCCAATGGTCTTTCCGATCTTGCGCAGGTTCGCTACGTCAAAGCGCAGCGTGCGGCAGACGGCGCCGACGAGCATGTGACTCATTGGATCGCGACGCTCCAGTACGCCTATGTCGCGCCTTCGAAAGATGCCCGTGCACGGCAGTGGAATCCTCTGGGGTTTAGGGTTGTGGACTTCCGGACAGAATCCGAGACACCGCCCGAGGTGCCACCGGCACAGGCAAAGGGCCAGTCGGGTGAGAGATCCTCGTCATGAGTGCCGCACAGAAATCTGCGGTGTGCGCCCTCGCCTTTGTCGGGATGTTCTCGCTGCCGCTTCGCGCGGAGGTCCTTCCACTGCCCGTGGCCGAAGGCGATTCGAGGATTCGCAGCGCCGCGTACAACGAGAACCAGGTCTACCGGCTCTTCGGCTACGTCGGCTATGACATCCGCCTGGAGTTTGCGGAAGGCGAGACTTTCCAGTCGGTGGACGGCGGGGATCTCGATGCGCTGACGTACTCGGCAGACGGCAACGTTTTCCGGTTCAAACCGCGTGCTCGTAGCGTCGACACGAATCTCGCTGTCACGACGAACAAGCGTCACTACTACATTCAATACAGCGCAGAAGCCACGCGGCCAGAAGAGGGTGGCGCCCCGGTCATCTATGTTGTTCGATTCGTGTATCCGCCCGACCCGACGCGGGATTCGGGCCCCTCCGCGGCTGAGCGTATCGAGCAGGCACTCGAGCGCGCGCCCGCGAGCCGCACCCGGAACTTCGACTACGGATACTGCGGCAGCCGCTCCATCAAGCCGACGGCGGCGTTCGACGATGGCGCACAGACACATCTGAAGTTCGGCGCTCGCGCGGAACTTCCGGCCATCTTCGTTCGAAACGATGACGGCTCGGAAGGTCTGATCAACTTCACGGTGGAAGGCGACGATGTCGTCGTTCATCGCGTCGCGCGCCAATTCGTACTGAGACGCGGCCGCCTGACCGGCTGCATCGTGAATCGATCGTTCACGGGCAGCGGTACACGTTTGGAGTCGGGCACGGTTTCGGGGGATGTCGAGCGCTCCACCAAGGCGCCGCGACCATGAACGCATCGAGCGAAGAAGGGATTGGGTCGCCGGATGATCTATCCGCCGAGCGCGGGGAACCGGCATCACGCGCGACCGACGATGGCACAGGCATAGTCGCGGGAGAGCGCGGGATCCCTTCGGTCAATCGCGTCCGTTCGATGCAATCGCGCGTGACCACGCTGCTTACGATCGGGTGCATGGGCCTGATGGCAGTGGGACTTCTCGGCTGGTACTACTCCAACGCTCTCACGCGCCATCAGCGCGCGCAGAAAGCCGTCGAATCGAAATCGCAGCAGCGCGCCCAAGGGGAAATGACCCTTCCACCTCTTGGACGCGTCACTCCGCCGCGTCTCGCATCCACACCGTCAGAGACGGCGCCAGTGGCGGACCCTTCCGCGCTCGACGCGCTTCTTGGGCCGCCGCCGGAGCTGGCCCGGTATCCGCTGGCTCGTGCGACCGACCCAGCTGTTCCACAGGCATATCGCGCCTCGACCCATACGGCGCGACCGAAGTCGGCGGATGAACTGGCACTCGAACGGCGACTGGCCGGCGCCGTGTCTTCTCGCGAATCGGCCAGTGCGAACGGTAAGAGCGGTGCCGCTGCGGCTCCGAACTCAGGTCGGCTCGCGGGCGACGTCGATGTGTCTTCTGCTAGCCCGTACCTGACGTCGCCGATCACGAGAGATGCAGTCGGACCGACTCTGACGTCGATGCGCACCCAGACAGCGTCGGACTCTGCAAGCAACGACGTCCAAACCCTGCTTCGCGCCGAGACGACACCGGCTGTCGAGGCCCGCGTCCTACCGACGCAGCGTTTTCTGCTGCCCAAGGGATCGTTCCTGGATTGCACGCTGGAGACCGCGATCGATTCGACCTTGCCGGGACTTGTCACGTGCGTCACTGCGACGGACGTCTTTGGTGTCGACGGCACGACCGTTCTTATCGAGCGCGGCAGCAAGTTGTTCGGCGAGACACGCGGGCAAGTACGTCAGGGCGGTGCACGGGTCTTTGTGTTGTGGACGGAGGCGCGGACGCCGACGGGTGTTGTGGTCGCGCTGGCCTCGCCCGGCACCGATGAGCTTGGGCGCTCAGGATTGCCCGGCGTAGTCGATCGGCACTTCTTCGATCGCTTTGGCGCCGCCATGCTGATCTCGATCCTCGACAGCACCGCACAGGCTGCCACGAACCGTTCCGGCACTGGCAGCACGGTCGTGCTGAACCCCGCCGGCTCTCAGGATGTTGTGGCCGAAGTGCTTCGGAGCACAGTGAACATTCCGCCGACAGTTCGCAAGCACCAAGGTGATCGCATTCAGGTGCTCGTCGCGCGCGATGTCGACTTCAGGGGTGTGTATGACTTACGTGCCACCAGCGCGCGCTAACGGATCTGCAGCTGCAGGGCACGGCTCCGGTGCACCCGTCGCCGCGGGCCGTCTATCTTCGGCTGCCGATGCATCCGCGCTGGAGCTGACACTCCAAGCTCTCCACCCGATTCTGGGTCGGCCCGAGGTCACGGAGCTATGTATCAACAGTCCGCGTCGCGCCTTCATCGAGACTCGCGAAGGGTGGCGGACGGAGGAGCTGCCGTTTGCTGACCTCGCGTGGTGCTTGCGGCTTGCGAAGCTTGTCGCGCACTTCACCCGTCAGCGCATTGCCGAGGATGCACCGCTCCTGTCCGCATCGCTTCCAGGCGGCGAGCGTATCCAGATTGTGATGCCACCGGCGACCAGCGCCGGGTGCGTGGCGATTACGGTCCGACGTCCCGCCGACCATGTCTGGTCGCTCGATGAGTTGGCGGGGCGTGGTCTTTTCCGTCGTGCTCGCCCGGCCTCCGACGCGCTCGATGCGACGGAAACCGAGCTGCTGCAACTTGCGCGGTCTCAAGAATACGAGGCCTTCATGCGCCTTGCGGTTGTCAGCCGCAAGAATATTGTCGTGTCGGGCCCAACCGGTAGCGGCAAGACGACCTTCACCAAGGCGTTAATTCGGGAGATCCCCGGCGACGAACGCCTCATCACGATCGAGGACGCACAGGAACTGGTACTCGATAGACACGCGAATCATGTGAGGCTCTTCTACAGCAAGGACGATCAGGGTTTGGCGCGTGTCTCGCCCAAGCAGCTCCTGGAGTCCTGTCTACGGATGCGCCCGGATCGGATTCTGCTCGCGGAGCTGCGGGGCGAAGAAGCCTACGACTATCTGAGAAACGTCAACTCGGGGCACCCCGGCTCCATCACCAGTGTGCATGCGGCGAGCGCCGAGTTGGCGTTCGAACAGCTGATGCTGCTGATCAAACAGTCCCGGGCTGGGGGCGAACTCTCCCGTGCGGACATCAAGAGCCTGCTCTATCTGCTTGTCGACGTCGTAATCCAGTTCGGAGTCGACCGTCATCAACGCTACGTGAAAGAGGTGTGGTATGCCCCCGAGCGCAAGCGGCGCGCGCTCGCCGAGCGCGAATAGCCGGCGGATGGCAGCGCCATTCGCGGCCAAGTGCCTGGTGACGATTGGGCTGCCTGTTCTCGGCCTGTATCTTGCCGGCTATCTGCTTCTCTGGTCACTGAGTCTTCCGCCCTGGACGGCTACACCCCTCACGCTTCTGCGCTATGCCTACTACTACGGGGATCGCGAAGAGGTGCGAGGTCGCCTCATCGCGTGTACGGTGTTTGCCGCCGCTGCGGTTACGACGGCTTGTATCGTCGTCTTGCGTCCCCGCGCGCGCCCGCTGCACGGGGCCGCGCGGTTCGCGAGCCGCCGGGAAGTGGCCGCCGCCGGACTTCTCGGCGACACAGGCATCATTCTCGGCGAGCTGGGCAACCGCTATCTGATGCTCGATGGGCAGCAGGGCGTCGCGCTCGCCGCCCCGCCCCGAAGTGGCAAGGGCGTGGGTGTCGTGATTCCGAATCTCCTCAACTGGCCCGGCTCGGTCATCGTGACCGATATCAAGAAGGAAAACTGGACGGTTACCGCCGGCTACCGCCGCGCGCAGGGACACGAAGTGCATCTGTGGGATCCGCTGGCGCCGGACGGGCGCACGGCGCGCACAAATATGTTCACGTACGTGCCCCCGACACCGGATGGCCGAATCGATGGCGTGCAGAAGATTGCCGATCGGCTCTATCCGGAAACGCCTGGCATCGATCCGTTCTGGATCGCCTCCGCTCGCTCGCTGTTCGTCGGCATCTCGCTTTATCTCTTCGAAACCCCGAGTCTCCCGAAAACGATCGGAGAAGTGCGTCGGCAAGGGATGGCGAGCGACGACGAAGGATTCGCGCGCCATTGGCGCCGGATAGTCGAGGGCCGAAGCACCGGGCGTTTTCCGCTGTCGGCCGAGTGCGTTCGCGCTCTGTTCGACGTGATTGATCTTGCGCCGGTGACCGCCAGCTCCATCCGCAAGACCTTTACGTCGCGTCTGGATCTTTGGGCGAACCCGATGCTCGATCGCGCCACTTCAGGCGACGACTTCGATCTGCGCGATCTCCGCAGGCGACCCATGTCGATCTACGTCGGCGTGAACCCCGACGATCTGCATCGGCTGCGACCGCTTCTGGCGTTGTTTTTCCAGCAAGCAATTGGTCTGCAGACCTTGCAGCTCCCCGAGCACAATCCCGACCTCAAGTACCAGGTGCTGATGCTTCTGGATGAGTTTGCCGCCCTCGGCCGCATTCCGATCATCGCTGAAGCCGTGGCATTCCTGCCCGGCTACAACGTGCGCGTTGTGCCGGTCTTCCAGTCTTTCTCGCAGCTTCGTGAGGTCTATGGGCCGAACGCTGCACAGACGATCGTCAAGGCGCTCGCCGCGCGCATCGTGTTCGCGCCGAAGGATGGAGAAGACGCGAAGGATCTCTCCGAGGAGTTGGGCTACGTAACGGTGAAGGCGCGTTCGCTATCGCGCCCGCGGTTCGCTCAGTGGGGCGGCAAGGGTGCCAGTCGCGGCGGAAATATCACGGTGAGCGAGCAGCGCCGCGCGCTGCTCCTGCCTCAGGAGTGCAAGGAGATCGACCCTGACCAGGCCATCGTCTTCTACGAAGGCCTGCGCCCAATTCTTGCGAGGAAAGTGCGGTACTTCGATGACCCGCGCTTCCGGTCGCGTTTGCTGCCGCCGCCGGAGCAGCCCGTTGTCCCGGGAAGCGGCGGCGTCTCGGATCCGCTCGACAACTCTGCATTAGCTCCCGCCGCGCTCGACTCGGCGGGAGCCGCTGGTGAGCTGCGCCCGCACCAGCCGCCGGAGGAAGCCAGTGTGTGGCGCGCTCCGGACGCCTCCGACGTGGAGCGACTCGACTCGCTAACGCTTGCCGATTTCGGCACGAATCTCGATCACATCCAGCTGCCGCAGGATCGGGAGCCGAACGAAGGCGAGTTGCAGACCGCGGTGGATCAGTTCCTCGCCGCGCTACGGCCGGCATAGGAGAGCACAGATGGCAAAGTCAGAGACCCGAGCCGACGATCAGGCCCCGCGAGAACGACGCCGACGAACCACGCAGCAGGCCACCGAGAACAGTATCGAGATCGCGGCGCGTGCGGCCGAGCCCGTCGCTCCGCCTTCCGCGAATAACGCGGGCCGCCGCGGCGAGCCGCCTCGTGGCGCGCGGCGCGAGGAAGAGCGTGCTGAACCTGACCCAAAAGCGGGGCGCGACGAGCCAACCGAGCGGCCGAGCCGCTCTGATGAAAGTCCCAAGCGTTTCGATCACGTTCCGGCGCCGGTTCTGGATCGCTACTACCGGATCGGCGAAAAGTATTACCTCGACAATGGCGAAATGGCCTTCGTCAATCACGGCCAGAAGCTGACGACGAAGAGCGAGAACGTCCAGATTGTTCGCGATCTTCTGGAGATCGCTCGCGAGAATGAAGTCGGTGCCGTGACAGTCACAGGCACCGAGGCCTTTCGACGTACCGTGTGGGCGCAAGCGCAGCGCCTTGGCATCGAGGTGAACGGCTTCACGCCAACACCTCACGACGAGAAGCAACTGGTGCGGGCGATGGCTCGGGAAGATGCGAAGCGCCGCGGCGAAGACGCTGAGTCCCGCCGCGCTCCGGAAGAGCCCGTCGAGACCGCCCGACGCGAGCCCGCGACTCGCGGCCGTGAGCGAGCGAACGATCGTACACAGGGCGGCAAGGAGACCGGTGCCGTGCTGAAGGACCGCTTCTATTACGGAGAGCTTCTGGAGCACGGGCGCGAGCACTTCAATCGTGATCCGCACGAGGAGATGTCCTACTACGTGATCCTGTCGACCCCTACCGGGACGCACGAGCTCTGGGGTAAGGACCTGGAGCGCGCGCTCGCCGAATCCAAGACGCGGCCGAAGACTGGCGACCAGATCGGCGTACGCCAGACGGGGAAAGAGGCCGTCACCGTGAAGGAGTTCAAGCGCGACGCGAGCGGGAACGTTGTTGGGGAGGAGTCGAAGAATACGCACAAGAATCACTGGATGGTCGAGAAGCGCGAGTTCTTCGAGGAGCGCGCGCAGATGGCGCGCGTGTTGCGGGACCCGTCTATCGCGCCCACTCAGGGCGTAGAGCAGCGACCTCAGTTGGTCGGAACTTATGCCACGCTGAAACTGGCTGAGGAGTACGCCAATAGCACGATTTCCGATCGGGCCGCACGCAAGCAATTTCTGGACATGATCCGCGAAGCCACCGCGTCGCGCATCGAGCGCGGCGAACCGCTGCGGACGACGCCCGTGCGCGATCGGCGCCCGCCCGCGGTGTCGCCGGAGAACAGCTCCCGTGGCGCGCGCGACGTGGACCGCACCTATACGGCCTGATCCACGGAAAGTGAGGCTAATGTGTCGAACGCGCGTTCCCCCGATCCGCCGCGCCCGCAGGCCGCTCGCGAGGCCGCGCCGGCCTCCACCGAGGATCGGCTCGTTGTCGGAAAACTTCTCGATCACGGTCGCGCGCGGCATGAGTTTCACCGCAACGGACCCGTCTCCTACTACGTGAAGCTGATCGTGGAAGGCGGGGAGCAGAAGACGATCTGGGGCGCCGGACTTGAGTCGGCATTCAAGCGGTCCCGCACCCAGCCGCAACCAGGCGACCACATCGGCGTGCGCCAGAACAACCTTGATCCCGTCTCGTTTGTCGTCCGGACACGGAATAGCGAAGGGCTCGTGGTTGCCAAGACTTCGACCGATACACCACGACCTCGCTGGGTCGTCGAGAAGCTCGAGGAGTTCGACATGCGCGCCGCCGCGGCGCGCACCTTGCGCGACCCTACGATCTCGCGGCGAGAGGCCGTGCAGAACCATCGGGAGCTGAACGACGCGTACTGGATTCTCGATACGGGCCAGAAGCTCGCTCTGGAGAAGTGGCAGAAGCCCGAAGTCCGCGCTGCCTTCATGAAGGCGCTGCGCGAAACACTGGCCGCGACCCTGGAGCGCGGCCAGGAGCTGGTGCGACCGCCCGGGCAACCCGAGCGGGGCGGGCCACGAAGCCGCGAGTGAGTTGTTGGAGAGACGCCATGACAACATCTGCCCCGCTCATTTTGTACGACGTCGAACTCATCGACATGGATGCTGGTCGGGAGATCCTGATCTTCCTGGCGGAAGAAGGATTGATCATGACTCGGACGCCGCGTTGCAATCTGTGGCAAATCGGTGCAATCGGGTGCCTGCGCCTGCAGGCCGGCGGAGAATTTCGCTTCTATCCATACGTTGACCCGCGGCTCCGCCGCGCAGCTGATCTCGACGATGATGCGACAAATCGCTGGGGATGGCGACTCGACGCGCTACGGTTTCAGGTGAAGGCCGGCATCACTCCCGGTCTCAACGGTCAGGTGCAGAAGGAGGATGTGCAGCCACTGACCCTCGAGATGCCGCGAGAGTTTCTCGATGTGTGCGCGGCGTATGGTGTCGCGCCGGCCGCGGCCCTCAGAGGATTCATCGCCGACTTGTGCTCGCTCGAGAATCGCCACTGCTGTCCGCGGGAGGACGGCTACAGTTCCAGCGGAAGCGACGAGCGTCTGCTGGCCCGACAATACTGGACTCGCGCTTATGAGATGAACGCGGAGTCCGGAGCGATCACGCTCGGCAATGGTGACGAGTTTGTAAGCTGGACCCGAATGCGCGACTGACAAGTCGCTTCACCTCATCGCACTCCCTCTGGCCGTCCGCTCGGTGCGGTCCAATTGGCTGCAGACTCGATTCACCGCACACCTCCGTGGCCGCGGCCGGGACCAGCGACGTTCGGCTTGCCTGCGCTGAGAGCGTCTCACGCCGAGTCGGGCGTCAAGGGTCGCTGCGCGACCGGCTTCGCCGGCGTTGCCCCTGACACCCGACCTGCGGCGTGACGCACGTGCCGCGCAGGCAAGTCGCCTGTGCAATCAGCGGAAGTTCAACCATGTTTTCCACCAACAATATCGTACAGGGCGACTGCACTCGTATCCTTCGCAGGCTGCCGAACGCGTGCGTCGATCTGGTCGTCACCGATCCTCCCTACGGCGTGAATTACCGCGACCGCCTCAATCGGACGATCGCGAATGATGATCGGCCCGAGCGCATCCTGGGTGTATTCGATGACGTCTATCGTGTGCTGAAGCCCAACACGCTCTGCGTGTGCTTCTATGGCTGGAATCGCGTTGATGCCTTCTTCAGAGCGTGGCGTCAGGCCGGGTTCGTGCCGGTCGGTCACATTGTCTGGCAGAAGAACTACGCTTCCAGCCGTTCGTTCCTGCAGGCCCGTCATGAGCAGGCGTATCTGCTCGCGAAGGGACGGCCCGCAAAGCCGGCGATTCCCTTGAATGACGTACAGCCCTGGGAGTACAGCGGCAATCGCATTCATCCGACGGAGAAGTCGGTCAGCATTCTGCGTCCGCTGATTGAGAGCTTCTCGCGCCCGGGTGAGTTTGTGCTCGATCCGTTTGCGGGATCCGGCAGCACGTGTGTTGCCGCGGCGTTGTGTGGGCGCCGCTTTATGGGTGTTGAGCTGGATGTCCAGTATCACAAGCTCGCGGTCGCACGCCTGGCTGAACTCGCGCAGCGCCGGACTCAGGCGCCACAGAACCTCTTGAGCACCGTACATGGTTTCGCTTCGTGGGCGCAGCGGCGCGGCGTTACGCTCCCGTCGCACGTTATCGCTTCAGCACTGCGCCGCTCTCTTCGCGACGAGCCCACCGTCAACACTCCGCGCCCTTGAGTGCGCTCACGCGGGAGGGCGTCCATCGTCCTCCCGCAGATCGCGGCGGGAGAAGGAGACGCGGGACGGATTGCCTGTCGCGCTGAGCGTGCCACGCCGCACTTGCCGTCCAGAGTCGCGCGAAGACGCGCGCCCGGCCGAGGACGGCCGGCTGTCGCTCTGGACTGCTTCGCTTGCGGCGTGACCCGCGCGGCGCGGGCAATTCCGCCCAGACAGTTGGAGACGACCATGACTTCGATCGGTCGTGAGTACGTGTGTTTCGTGCGGACCGCTGACGTTGCAGCCTGGATGGCATACCGTGAAGAGGACCAGCTCTGGCACACCGAGACCCGGGCGCGGGGACGGTGCGGTCTGTACTACCTGGAGGGCACCTATGACGGTGACCAGCCGGAGCCTGCGACACTGATTCGTCAGGCGCGCATCTACGGCATCTTCTCGCCTCGCCCCGTTCGGCTCGATCGTGCCATCGACCCGTCCATGACAAGCGGCGTGCTCACGATGTTCGTCCACTGGTGTCTGGTGAATTGGGTCGATCCACGGACTCTGATTCGCCAGGCGTATGCGGGCCAACCGCCATACGCGTTGCAGAGCCTCAGCCGCATCGTCTCGCAGGCGCTGTGGGAGGGCGTGCTCTATCCCCCACAGTGGTCGGCGCTCGCATGCCGTGAACTCGGCCATGCGTTGCTGGATTTGGGGTACGAGGAACTCGCGGCCGTGTTCGCGAAGGCGCTCGAGAGCGCTTCGTAGGCGCAGCGGCGACGTGCGGGCTGCGTGGCGTTCGTCGCTGCGCGGCCCGCTTCGTGTGGGGTGTTCCGTGCGCTGAAGACGAGCAGTCGACCTCAAGGCAAAGCCGTCGCAAGAGAAGAGGGCGCGAGAGCAGGAGCGATTGCCTGCCCGTCGCAGCGTATCACGCCGCACTCGCCGTCCAGAGTCGCGCGACAGACGCGCGCCCGCCCGAGGACGGCCGGCTGTCGCTCTGGACCGCTTCGCTGGCGGCGTGACCCGCGCGGCGCGGGCAATCGCGCCCATGCAGCTGGAGCGGACCATGAACTCGACTCCTCAATTCTACGAGTATGTTCGAAGCGTGCGTACGGATGACATTTCGGCAGCCGTATCGTTTCACGAGGACGACGAACGTTGGCACGTAACCGCCCTTGTGCGAGCGAAGGGAGGTCTCTACCACTTCACGGCGACTTATGGAGGTGACCAACCAGGCGTCACAAGGCTGATCCGTCATGCACGCGACCACGGCCGGTTCTCCCTGAGGCCAGTGCGGATACGGCAGTACTTTGACCCGTCAATGAAGCACGGTGCACTGGAGCTGCTGCGCTGTTGGTGCGAGCGGAACGACGTCGATGCACTCTCACTGATAAATCAGGGGTACCAAGGTGCGGAGCCGCTGACGCTCGACGACATCGCGGAAATCACGACGCAGGCGAAATGGGAGGGCATCGTCTATCCACGCCAGTGGACACGGACCGTCTGCCATGAACTTGCGACGGCGCTATTCGAGGTCGGCTGCGTTCAGCTTGCGGCGCTGTTTCTGAAGGTGCTTGAAAGCAGACGACGGTAGCGTTCGCTTTGGGCCGCGTGGTGTTCCTAGCCACGCGGCCCTTTTTGTTTGGATCGCACTGAAGAGTGCAGGGACACAGAGCGGATTGTCTGCTGGCCGCGAATCTACCACGCCGTTCTCGCCGTCCAGAGTCGCGCGGACGCGCGCCCGGCCGAAGACGGCCGGCTGTCGCTCTGGACCGCTCCGCTGCGGCGTGAAGCGCGGGACGCGGGCAATCCGCCCGAGATCAACGCGGAGCACGATCATGATTCACGCCAATTCCGAAACACCGACGCGAGGACTTGCGTCGACTATCGAGCAACCGGGTCGACGATGCCTGCCCGAAGCGCTCTCGGCTCTTCGCGCGGGGGTGATCACGTTGGTTCGCTTCGAGTACGCCGGTCAGTTCGACTATCGTCGAATGAAGCCTGTTACCTACCACGACGCGTCGGGACGGCCGACCAAGTACCAACTGTCCAGGACGACTCACCAGGAGATCGAGGTGTTCTTCCACGAGCTGCTGGAGCTGCGGTTTCCAGATTGGGCCCTGGCGGAAGGGTCGCGGGGCGAGCTGGAGTGGAACGTCGAGACGGACGAGCTGACGCATCGACATCAGTGGCGGGTGATGTCCTATGACGAGGTCACCGTGACGGGGCTCCCGCCATCTGCGGTCTAGGCTCGTTGGTACTCCAACGTCAGCGTCCGTGCCGTCGAACCGGTGCGGGCGCTGATTCTTATGAACCAGTGGGGGGACGGCGCGGCGGGATTGCTGAGAACGCGAAGGCTACCACCCCGTGCTCGCGTTCAAGAGTCGCGCGGACGCGCGCCCGGCCGAGGACGGCCGGCGTTGCTCTTGAGCGCTGCGCGCGCGGTGGCCGCGGCTTCGCGGGCAATCCCGCCCACACACTCTGGAGCCGATCATGAACGATCGTAACCACTCTGATCCCAGCGCATCCCCCGAAGGCCCTCAGGAGAAACACGACACGCTCGTGCTCTTCGAGAAGCTTCAGGAACTGCGCAGCGGCCTTCGTAAGGTTGGCGTTGTCAGGGTCATCGCCGCATACGATAAAAACTCGCTTACCCTGGCTTTCCTGAACTCCGAGATGAGCCCGATGCTGCTAGCTGACCTTGATCAGGTCGTGGACGAGTTGAGCCGTCTTCTCGGGCTTGTCGTGAGACGCCGGTACCCGGTGGCGACTCCGCGACAGGCGAACGCCGGGTCGTTTGTCTGGCATCTCGAAGACGACACTCTGATCCACAAGCATACGGTGACCTTCCGGGGTCTGCCGTAACCCTTCGCCCTCGGGCTGCGATTGCGGCTCGAGGGCTTTTCGATTTGGAGATGGCGTCGCGCGAGTGTCGGATGCGTTTCGATCCAGACCCCGAAGAAGCCGGCGTGAGGGGAGTGGCTTGCCCAACTCAGGACAGGTAACCAGGCGGCGACACCACCAGGCCATGACACGTGCCGCATCGACGACGACGAGCATGCACCATGTATTTGTGGGCTAACTCGACAGATTTGCAGGATAGCCTAGCGGCGGCTCGTGTTTAACACTGCGCGACGATGGCTGCGAATCCTCCCATCGCTTTTCGTGTGTCGCCGGAGACGAAGGCGAGCCTGCACGCGCTCGCGCAGTCGCGGAATCTCACGGACTCCGCGCTCCTGCAGAAGCTGGTGGAGATGGCGCTGCTTCAGCACGTGGGCATTGTGCAGTCGGATGTCGCCGCGCCTATTCAGCAGGTCCGGCGAGATGCACGGCTGTATGTTCGGTTGCGGCCGGAGGATCACCTGCTGTTGCGAGAACGAGCGAACGGGCGAGGGCTCGCCGCAGCGACATACGCCTCGATGCTGTTGCGTGCACACCTCCGTGCGGTGGCTCCGCTTCCCGATCGAGAGTTGGCTGAACTCAAGCGAGCGGTCAGCGTGCTGGGCGCGATCGGGCGCGCTCTTAGTCAGATTGCGCGGGCCGCCCATCAGGACGGACCGGCGAGCAGTTCCTCGCCGGCCGACATGCGGGCGATCCTGCGTGCATTGAAAGGTCTGCGTGACCATGTGAAGGCTCTGATGCTGGCCAATGTGCGCGCCTGGGAGGTCCATCATGACGAAGCGGGTCGTTGACCTACGATCCGTTCCGCTCCTGGACGTCGCGTCCTATGGTCGGCGTGGCCCCGTCCATCGACCCGCGCTCACCCACGCTGAGGTGGCGCATGCGACGCGGACCGTCCGCGGTGTCCCGGAGGTGGTGATCAAGGTGTCCGGCGGCGCGCGGACTATTCGAGGCGTCGCCGCGCATCTGGAATACCTCGAGACGCGGGCGGACCTCGAAACCGACGATGGGGCAGTCCTCGCCGAGAAGGGGCTCGGGCCCGAATTGCTGAAGGGCTGGGATCTGGAGATCGACGAGATCCGCCGCCACACTTCGCGAGCAATCGCCGCCGGCCGGAAGCCACCGAAGCTCGTCCACAACCTCGTGTTCTCAATGCCGAAGGGGACGCCACCGGACCGGCTGCACAAAGCCGTGCACAAGTTCGCCGTCGAGAAGCTTGGGCTGCAACATCGCTACGCCATGGCTCTGCATACGGACCAGGCGCACCCGCATGTACACGTCGTTGTAAAAGCGGTGAGCGAACGAGGAGAGCGTCTCAATATCCGAAGGGCAACGCTCCGGGAGTGGCGGCGGGACTTTGCGCAATACCTGCGGGAGTATGGTGTCGAGGCCAACGCGACGGAGCGTGCGGTGCGTGGAACGCATCATCCTCGTCACAGAGACGGAATTTTTCGAGCAGCTCGGCGGGGCGAGTCGACGTTCATCCGCGAACGGGTCGAGTCTATAGCGCGCGATTTGAGTGGTGGCAGTCTTCCCGTCGAGCACGGTCAAGCTCGGCTCCTCCGGACGCGTCGTGAGGTGGAGCGCGGATGGCTTGTCTTGGCCGGAATGCTGGCGCGGGGTGGAATGCAAGAACTCGCAGATCAGGTGAGGTATTTCGTCGCGCGGATGCCGCCAGCGCAAACTGATCGTCAGGCGATAGCCGAAAGGCTCAATTCGCTTACGCATCGAAATCCCGTCCGTACCATTTAGCACCGATCGCGGTTGCTGCTCACCAGAAGATCTCCTAAGTATTTGGGGATACGCCCTTCGCTCCGCATGGCCTTCGGGGGTAACGGGGGCACAAGACATACGCCTACCATTGTCGATCGAGTACGGCGCTCGATTTTCGGCGCTGCTGTGGGTCGTGAGTTCCACACTGAGCGGCGATCTCTTCCAAGAAATCGCTGCGCCTGGATCGCTCCATTGGAGGCCAGTACTGCTAACGATCCAGGTCGGTTTAAAAATAACTCCTGGATCTATTGAAAATCTTCCTGGAACATATACCATCTGCCCGCATGGGAGCCAAGGGGAATGAGATGAAGACTGATGTCGCCGCTGTTCGAGTCAACAAGTTGCGTGGCCTCAAGCAGTTCGAAACTCTTCCAGTTCGAAATCTAGGAGCACGCTCGTGGGCTGCGACACTGACGCTCGAAGAGTTCGCCCAAATGGCGGACGTGGCCAATGAGGCGAGGGTCGAGGCGGACCTGAAAACCCAGCGTGAGCTTTTTCCAAAACATGCGTTTGGTCTTGCCCGCTATTTGCTCAAAGCGTTGGTCAGTGCGGCGGTGACGCAGATAGAGGAAAGTCCTAAGGCGGATTCAGAGGTGGTCAAGAGTCTGCGGGCCTTTCGTCGTCAGTTGGGGGTTCAGCCCGCTTTCGCACTTCAGCCGTTTATCGTCTCGATAAGAAAGCAGGATCACGACCAATTGACGGTAACCACGTCTGGGGCGTTGGATCTACTTACGATATCAAGTAAAGCGAAGTTCTGGGTGATTGATGGCCAGCACCGTCTCTGCGCCATTCGCGCTGTCTCCAGTTTTCTCGATTCAGTTCAAAATCACGCCACATACCAGCCCGTTCGTATCGGTGCCGAGTTTGCGGAGTATCTGTTTGGAGAGGCCGACGTTTCGCTAACCCCGTCTCTTCGACAAGCTTGGCGTCTGGTCCAGTGGCAATTCGCTCATTGCGACGTTGCCGCCAACGTGTTTACCGACTTGGAGATCGAGCAGGAGCGACAGCTGTTTCACGATCTCAACAATCTGGGAAAGAGTGTCGAGGCTGGATTGGCATTCGACTTCGATCAGTCGAATCCTGTGAACATGTGGATCAAGTCTGAACTCATTCCTAAGCTGATAAAGAGCGATAGAGTCGTTAACAAAGACCAGAAGAACTGGGACGAGGACCAGGGGAATTTTGTACGCAAAGATCTTGTGGCAGTGAACGCATTCCTGTTTCTGCGTAAGACTTCCGTGAATGGCGCAGAGCCCAGGCACGTGACGCCGGAGAGTTGCCGAGTAGGGATGCGATTCTGGGAGCAGATGCTGGCGGTACCTGGAATGGGACAACCAGGTGCGAAGAAGAAAGTGGTTCTCGCGCAACCGGTTGTGCAGAAGGCGCTAGCTTTGCTCATCAATGAGTTTGGTATGCCTCGGCATCGGAAGGCTGGTAAGCCCAAGCCCGCCCGCGATCGGGCGATGGCCGACCGGATCCTGTCCGCGATCCCGAAGGTCGATTGGTCTCATTCCAATCCACTTTGGGAGTATCTGGTCTTCGCCGCGTTCTGCAGCCATAGCGCGTTTCCGCGGCATAGAGCCATATTTGCCCAAGGACTATGCGAAAGCCAAGGGAGAGTTCGCGACATTCGATGAGAAGCGCGTCAAGTATGGGGTTAAGCACAACGAGATCGCGCGTGCGTTGACGATGTTGATTCGTTACGCACTCGAATTACCGCCGAAGTAGCCTGGATCGCCGACCAGTCCTTCTGTTTCAACACGGAAACCGATATCACATCGCGATTGCCGCATGGGTGAGCGGTGCGAGAAATAGAATGGTCTCGGTGCTAGAGCTACTTCTGAATACCGTAAGGGCGCGGGCTTGCTACTCCACGCGAGTGTGGACCGCGCTATCTTTCCCGGTGTTCATCGGCACAGTGTTTGGATCGTCGACGAGATGGAAGCTCGAGGCCTTGTTGATCAGCGTTGCGGTCGTCGTGGCCTACACTGCTGCTGCGTTAATCGAGAAGAAATATCTGCGTTGAGGGGTGTACCGACGCGTTTGTGAAATGGGAGAAGTTCGATGTCAGTTCTTCGTAGTTACGCAATATGGAACAACAAGGGTGGGGTCGGAAAGAGCACGATTGCGTTTCACCTTGCATCACGCTACGCGGAAGCGCATCCGGCGAGAAGGGTGCTTGTGATTGACCTCTGCCCTCAAGCGAACTCAAGCATGATGCTTCTCGGTGGAGGTTCTTCTGGAGAGACCCATGTTCTAAGTCTCTGTACAGAAGCAACTCCAAAGACTGTTGTCGGGTATCTGAGCACCGTTATCGCTGGCGGTTCAGGGGCGCCGCTTCCTGACCCGTTCAAATTCATTGTCAGGGCTGACAAGTTCAACAGTGCGATGCCGAAGAATCTTTTCGTGCTGTGTGGCGACGGAAACCTGGAGCCAATGTCCCCCGCGATATCGGGCGCTGCGGCTGCTCCGGCGCTGACGCCGCAAGTCCAGCCTTGGAAATGGGTGCACTCCGTCTTTTCGGAATTCATCAAGAGTGTCGGCGCTACTGATTTGGGTAGCGACTGGATGGTATTCATCGACACGAATCCGAGTTTCTCCATCTACACCGAACTTGCGGTTTCTGCGGCTGAGCGCCTCATCACACCCGTAAATGCGGATGACTCCTCGCGGGTTGCCACGAATGCAATGTTTATCCTTTTGCATGGCCAGACGCCTCCGCATCCGATTTACGGGGCATGGACCTTCGCGGCGCAGGCACAGAAGTGGGGTCTGAATATTCCTGAGATCCACGTCATCGTTGGAAACAGGTTGACTCAATACGAGGGTGCCGCAACGGCTTTTAAGGCGCTTTCAGAGGCAACGGCGGACACGCTCTTTGCCGCCTATCAGAAGCATCCAACATACTTTACGGCGCGGCCGAAGAAGCTGAAGAGCGTCGAGACATTCCGAGACGCGTACTCTGTGGCACTTCGAGACTTCAACACTGCGGGTGTCGTATCCGCCCATTTGGGGAGGCCGCTATCGAAAATGGAGCAAGGCTATTATCAGGTGCATGGCGTCGACGTGAAGGTCAACGCCGATCGCGTTGACGAGTGTTCAAGAGCGCTCGATAGCCTTGTCGAGTACGTCGATTGATGTCGCCAAGATGTGCGGTTGTCTGGGGCCACGTTGTGCAATCGTCGCCAACTCTCCGGCACCTTCATCGCGCGGAATGTGACGCGCGACCCGCCATGCACACGGAAATTCGTGAGCTGGCACAACGTAGCGACATATCGCCTTTGGGATGCTGCCTCGCAAATAGAGACAGGAACCTCATGGGGGTCAACTCCGTGTAGGGAGCAAGGGCAGCAGATGTCGTTTCCCAGGCCGGACGCATTCCTGAAAGTCAGGGTCTATCACATTGATGAGCCTGTGGGTCTGAGCGGGCTTTGCGTCGGCTACGAGCGCAAGGTTTGGAGGCTGGAGCAGCTCGCAGATCATGTGATGGACTGGCTTCCGGAGTTTGCACTCACCGCGGCCGAGTGCGCGAAGTTCGGCCATCAGAACGCCACCAGACTGTTGCGCTTGGCAGCGAATCGCGTCTACCAATCGGAGAAATTTCGCAACCGGGGAGAGTTCGGCGAACTCTTTCTGCACATAGCGATACGGCAGGTATTCGATTCGCTGCCCGCAGTCTCGAAGATCTTCTACAAGTCCGCTGTGAACGAAACCGTTAAAGGTTTCGACGCCGTTCACGTCGTGGGGCCGCCTGACGATCTCGAGTTGTGGCTTGGAGAGGCGAAGTTCTATTCTGACTTCGCGCGAGCCGTCAGGGACGTGGTCGCCGAGCTCCACCGTCACTTGGAGACTGACTATCTCAGGGACGAGTTCGCGCTCATCGTGAACAAAATCGATGACAGCTGGCCACATGCGCCTGTGCTGCGTCGACTCCTGCAGCCGGAGGTCTCGCTCGATGAGGTCTTCAAGAGGGTATGCATACCGATATTGCTGACGTACGATAGCGAGTGCGTAGCAGGCAACACGCAGTGCGACTCGGCCTATGAGAACGCATTCGTCAGGGAGGTGCGTGAAAACCACGCCACCTTCCTGAGCAGCGGTGTACCGCCAGAGTTGAGGATTCATCTGTTTTTGCTGCCTCTCCGCAAGAAGCAGGATTTGGCAGAGGCGCTGGATCAGAAGTTGCGCCGGTGGCAAGCACTATGAATGCAGAGGATCTGCGAAGTATTCTGAAAGCGCCGGACGCACTTGAGCGCCACTCCTTCTCTGTCCTTCAGCAGATTGCCAGGCTAAGCGCGGATCCAGCCAACGCAGAAACCGCGCATGAGTTGATTCTGCGCGCTCTAGAACACCAGACCAAGTTCGGTTCTTGTTCGGCCATACTGACTTCCCTCGCTCGTACCGCAGGCCTGTTTCCCTACTTGCAGCCGGAGTCACTGCACCTGAAGGACGCGTTGGCGTACGAGTTTCATCGGCCGCCGAACATGCGCCCGGATTTCGTCTTCCATCGCGAACAGGCGGAGGTCTATCGTCGTTTGCTCGATGGCGATAACGTCATCCTCAGCGCACCGACCAGCTTCGGAAAGAGTCGCATCATCGACGCGATTATCGCGTCCGGAAGATTCGACACCATCGCGATCGTCGTTCCAACGCTGGCGCTGATCGATGAAACCCGACGCAGGCTTTCGGAGTTCTCGACCGACTTCAAGCTCGTCACGCATCTGACCCAGAAGCCTGCAAAGAGAACGATCTTTGTGTTCACTGCGGAAAGGGCGGTTGCGTACGACGCATTCGAGACCGTGCAGTTCTTTGTGATCGATGAGTTCTACAAGATTGGCGCGCTGGATGAAAATCCAGAACGTACGGTTGCGTTGAATCAGGCGTTCTACAAGTTGAGGAACCTCGGAGGGCAGTTTTACCTGCTCGGTCCCAGCATCAAGCGAATCCCAGATGGTCTGGAGCAGGCATATCGGTGCTACTTCTATCCAACGACATTTACGACGGTCGTCTCAGAACAAGTTCGCGTAGAGCTGGGTGGTGATTCGGAAATCCAGCGGCTCGTGAAGCTGTGCAGTGAGCTGACCGAGCCGACACTCATATTTTGCCGATCTCCGGCGCGCGTTAACGAAGTGGCGCGGGCGCTGGTGTCTGCTGGCGTGGGTACGGCGTCGCCCGCTCTTAGGCCGGCAGCGAACTGGATTGCGAGGCATTACCATCCGGAATGGGTTTTGCGCGAGGCGCTCGAGCACGGGATCGGCATACATCACGGCCGTCTGCCGCGTTCGCTGGCGCAGTACGTCGTTCGAATGTTCAACGAGTTGAAGCTGCGATTCCTCATCTGCACTTCGACTCTGATCGAGGGCGTCAACACGAAGGCGAAGAACGTCGTCGTCTTCGACAACAAGATTGCCAAGCAACGGATCGATTTCTTTACGTTTAATAACATCCGCGGGCGGTCTGGCCGGATGTTTCAGCATTTTGTCGGGCGGGTCTTCCTCTTTCACGAGCCGCCGACCGAGCAGCTTCCGTTCGTCGATTTTCCCCTCTTCAGCCAGGACACGACGACTCCCGAGAGTTTGTTAATTCAGATGGCGCCAGAAGATCTGTCGCCAACGGCGCGAGCAAGACTGCAGCCGTATCGCAACCAGGAACTGTTGCCATTGCAGATCCTGCAGGAGAACTCTTCCATCGAGCCGGAAGCCCAGCTAAACCTCGCACGTGAGGTTATGAGCGGGGACGCGGATCTCCTGCATGCATTGAGCTGGAGCGGAATACCGACCAATGCTTCGCTGACGAGGATCTGCAACCTCATCTGGAAGCATTTCGTGGTGAAGAAGAATCGTGGCGGCGTCTACTCCGACAAGCAACTCGCGTTCAAGCTCTGGCAGCTTTTCAAGGAGCCCAGCACGCAGAAGCGCGTGCTCGATGAGCTGAAGCCAGGTCAGTATGCCGCCAAAACGGCGGATGAGGCCGTGGAGCGAGTATTGGACTTCGACCGAACCTGGGCGGCTTTCGAGTTTCCGCGATACCTCATGGCGACTTCGCGCATCCCAGAAGGTGGTTCTTCCGAAGCCGAGGCCAAAAACCAGGTGACTACGCGCACTTTGCGTCGCAATCCGAGTCGCTGTTCCTCCCTCCGGTCGTCGCGGCGCTTGATGAATACGGTGTGCGACTCAAGTGGGGGGCGCGCCTCGTCAAAGCGCTCGGTTCCACGACGGATTTGGACATTGCGTTGGCGAGGTTCGCGGAATTGGATGTCACCAAGCTCGGTCTTGATCCCTTTGAGCTGGAGGTGGTTATCGATGCTCAGCGCGGACTCTGATGAGCTGGATTCCCGCGCGGAGCAGCTGACCATGAGCATCCCTCACCGACTCTTCAAGTACGTGGCCTTCAGTGACCGGGTGCTTGAGCAGCTCTACACCGGTCAGGTGTTCTTTTCCCGATCCCGCGACCTTCAACGATCGCTCGACTGCCAGCGATCGTCGAGCCGGATGAGCCGACCGATCAGCTCAAATTGCCTACTCGCGGAGCTGGTGCTTCGTCGGACGCAGAAGGAGATCGACGCGGCAATGAAGATGCTGAAACTGCGAGGACCAAAGGTCGCGCAGCGCCGGCAGGCGCTTGGCGAAAGTGCGGTCAAGGCGCTGCTAGGCGAAATCGAGTATCAAGCGACTGATCCGGACGTCGAGGATCCCGAAACGCACGTACGTGCGTCTCTGGCGTACGCGATTCAGACGGAGATTCGAAAGGCCTACGACAAGGGAGTTCTGTGCTTATGTGCGAGCTGGAACAGCCCTTGATGTGGTCACACTACGCGGAACAGCACCGGGGGCTGTGCATCGAGTACGACGTGTCAAATGTACCGCCCGGTACAGTGCGATCCGTCGCCTACGACGAATCGCGAGTGATCAGGAGCAGTATCGTTCGCACTTGGCTTCTGAACGATGATCCTGGCGCCAGAGCTGAGATCGAACGTGCGTGCCTGCTGACGAAATCGAAGGAGTGGCAGTACGAGTCAGAATTCCGGATCCTCGACGCCATCGGCCTTCGGTCGTCTCCTGCCGATGTAATGACCATCACGTTCGGACTGCGTTGCTCCCTGGAGAGGCAGTACACACTTATAAAATCCCTGCAGGAAACGACGGGATCGAGTTCTTTGAGATCTCGGCGCCGGGTCCGCGGTTCGAGTTGCATCGCAATCCGTTAATTGCGACGAGGTGTTGCACAGCATGCCCCTTCGCTCGGTCTTGCTCGATTTCGACCTGCATCCGGTCAATCAAGTCAAGGATCCAGCGGATCAGATAAATCCCTAGCACCGCTGCACTTCGCGCACCAAGCTCAATCGGTCATCGACTGAGGGCGGGTAGCGCTCGGGATTCTTTCCGCCCACGGGCTACTCCCCGGGTGGCGCTGCATGCGCGTCCTCGAAATGCATTGCCAGCGAGCGGTAGTACAGAGCTTGTTCGCGATGGGCTCGGCGAACGCGCCTCTCCGCACGTCCTCGTGCGCATCCGGTCGAGATCAGTTAGGGGCACCAAGCGCATGAGCGAATCCCCGCGCGGAGCACGGGGATTGACTCAAGCGCTTCTGGAATGGACTGGACGCTCGACTGAATACTTCCAGTTAGCGCAATGGCTTACGTCCAGCGCGCGGTGCGTGTCTTCTCTGTGGCCACTCGAGCGCGACAACCTTGCGGTGTCGACCGATGAGTTCAGCGAGATCTCTGGCTGCGGCCTGGGTATTCACTTTTCCGCTCCCTGCTTCACGACATCCAGCAGCTTCAACGCTCCAACCGCGTGCCTGGCGAACCGATGAGCACGAGTGAGTGCACGCAATGAGTCGACGTCGCTGCGATCGCCGTGGTTCGCTACTACGCCGAATGCAAACGTCGCGCCGAGGTCACGATCAGGAACGTGATGGAATATTGTGCGTCCGCACCCTCTCGAATGAATCGACGTGCGACCTCGAGGCAATCATCCGGGTAGAGCTCGTTGAGCCGGACGAATTTGAAGTACCCACCGTCTTCTTTATGCGAGGCCGAGCGGGTGAGTGCCTCGTTCACCTCGCTCAAGCACCCGATGACCAGCTGCGGCGACATTGCACGCAGCCGCTCCCATGCCAGCTTCGCCTCGGAAACGCTGTCGGGAAATCCTCCTTCTGCTGCATGAATCAGCACTCGGATATCGCTCAGGCAGCGATCCGGGGGCGACTTCACTCGCAACTGAAGGAAGGGCGGCTCCGTAGCCACCCAAGAACCGAACTGCCAACACAAATCCTCCCCATTCCTCCTGCGGGAAAGGGTTCGAAACGTCGGGTAGTTCAGCGAATGCTGCGAATGTCGGAATGTCCGCCACGTCATCGAAGGCAGCGACCTGGTTGCACAACCACACGAAATTGAACGACTGCTTGACCTTGGGTGAATCCAAGGCGCGCCGGAATAGCCGATGCCGACGCTCGGAGTCGAGCGCCATGATCTCGTTGTAGTAGGCCTCCCCGTACACGCCATCGAAGATGCGCGAGCAGACCGATACCGCTAGCTCCTTGTCCACTGCATCTTCATCGTCGATCAGTAGCGATTCGATCTCCGCCGCGACGCTCTCCGTCATGCCTTCAGGAGTGCCGATCGCTCCGAGGATTTCTAATGTCTCCGCTATCTGAGAACTGATCGCCCAGCTACCAGGGCTGACATTGATACTTTTGAGCGCATCCACTAGCCGCGCCAGCTTCTCATCGGACGCGCGGCGCCGAAGGCTACGGAAAACAGCATCCGTAAGCTGAACATGATACGCTGAACATGATACGGCTCCCGTTCGAAACGCTCCTGCACGACGCGAGTGAGTTCGTCAATGAATCGATCGTCGTCATGCTCCTTGAGGATCCCGTGCCGGTTCTCGAGTACGAAGTACAGCTGCCCCGAGGTGAGGTCGCGCAGGTTGATGCTTGGTGTAGTGCACCGAGGTGCCGGCGGCTCTGCGCTAGAGTATCCGGGGCGCGCAATGCTAATGAAGCCTAGCGAAGGGCCGTGTCCGTAGTAGGCGAGGGCGAAGCTTTGACTCCTCAGCGGAAACTTCAATTTCCGGGCGGTATCCTTGAGTCGCAGGCGCTCGGTTTTCGAGTCGCTCGTCCATCTCTGCGCATAGCCGTAGGCATATATCCAGGCCGATTCCCTGCGCGCCGCAGCGGCCAATCGCATAGAGACGTGCGCGTTCGGGATCGGTCCAGCGGACGTCGCGAATCTCTGCCCACGTCGATTCGAGGATGACCACTATCACCTTGCAGAATGACGAGCCGGGCGTTGTGAATCTCTGTCGCGCACGAAGTTGCGCTCTCCTCGAGGAGTGTTGTTGCGTCGTCGCTTTCGCAATTGGACCTAACGCACCTATGCGGGCCGAACATAGAAGCGAGCCGCTGGTTGCTCTTTCAAGGACCGTTCGACAGGTCGAACTGCTTTCGATTGCCGCCACCGCGTCTGCCGCGATGCCTTCCAATAGCGCTGTGGACATCCTGTCGCCGAAGGCGATCGGGCTCGCTTCCGCCCTGCTGTGCCAAGTCGAAAGCGGCGCAGGGCGTTCTGAATCATTTCGTGCGCGAACGACACACGACCTGCGCATAGCATCGCAATCGGCGAATGGGATATTGTGGAGACGCATGAGATCATCGAACCGATGCTCTGGCATCGAGAAGGCGACCTCTTCGCGTAGCACGCCCGCAAGGCGGCGAAGCCCGAATGAAGCTGAGCGTGCATGCGCACCCAGACGCTGACGCACGTATTCGTTGATGAGCGTCAGGCGACTTGCGTTCGAGTCCAGGCTTCCGCCGATCTGGCCCACCATGTCGGCTTCGATACCGCTGACGACTGCCTTGAGAACATCGAGGACTGTGGCGCTCAATGTATTCGCGGCCCGTTCGGCGATTCGCCGCTCAGGTCAAAGCTTGGTCGATCAACTGAAAACTTGTTGAGACCGGCAAGCTCGGGGCAACGATGTTTCTTGACCGGTAACGATGAGCCTTGCGCCCAAGCGGCGAGCGAGCGCCCGCGCACCACGTAACACGCCTTCGCGGTGCGTGCCGAGTTCGTTCGTGGCGTCGAGGACCAAGAAGACTGGGCGATCAGTCCTCCTAATGGCGCGCATCAGTCCTCTCGGATCGCCGTCGAAGAGGAGCCCAATCTCTTTTCGGATCGCCATTGACCACGAACCCGGGAAGTCCTTCGCCGCAAAGCAGAGGGTGGGATTTCCTTTGCTGTTGCACTCGAAGGCCAGCCACTTTGCTATTAGGGTCTTGCCGCAACCAGAGGCCCGCTGATGAAGCAGCCGGGCCCTGATGTGGCGGCTGAAAACAAGGCAGTTTGCTGTTCCGTGCTCTCCGATAGCCAACGGCGGGCTGCGCCTCCGTACTCGGTCGCCGCCGTAGCGCAGTAGTGCCTCACGATCTCGTGGGCCAGACGCAGATCACGAGGCGCGATGATCTCATCCATCGTTACCGATGTGAGGGAGAGGTTCGATGCGAGTCGTCGCCAGTCGTCCAGCGTCCACGGCGAGGCACCCTGTAACACAAGACCGGCCATGAACTCATCGAGCGTTTGGACGCCTACCTTGTAATCGCCACGAGTGAGTTGCGACCCGCTCGGCAAGCCGCTTGTAAACACCACGTGGCCGTCGGGGTAAAAGGTGCCGACCTCCTTGACGGATGCCATCACGTCGCGCAGGGCGTTCTTTGCCTTGAGTGCCTGCTCATATGCGTTGCCGTACGGCAGCCACTGCCCTGACGCATGCAGTCGCGACCACGTGCCGTTGATTTCGCCGAGTACGGGCAGAAAGCTCGACTTCACCTCGACGACGAGCACGGTGTTGGCGGCAGCGATTGCGCAATCGATCTGTCGACCACCGATATGGAAGTTCGCGAGGACGACGAATGGGAGTCTCCGAGCGTGGAGCCATCCGATGGCGGAGGCCAAGAATTTCGACTCGGAGTCCTGATCGATGGGGGGCTCCGATGTAGGCGCTGCCCAGCGCACGGTCCGTTGCCATGAGTCTAAGGATATCAGGAGTGGCGAGCGGGAAGGTCGCGCCACCCTTCGGCTATTCGCAGTTCCAAACCAACGAGGAAATGCCGCTCCGGCGTAGATACACTATCCCCGCGCCACTCAGGGTCCGTGATATCGCGATGTCCAGCGTGCGATTGTGGATCATCGGGCCAGACGACCTGGGAAGACGACGAACAGAAGTACAAGGAGTGCCTGCTGAGTGACTGTACCGTGATGGAGCCTGAGGAGGTCGTCGAAGAGATTCGGCGTACCCAATTTCTGATTGGTGTCGCCCTGCCGCCCGATGCTGAACAGGGCGCACGTAACATACGAGCGACACTCAATCGGACATTGCAGATTCTCTCGGAGGACCTGTACTCCACTGAGACACACTTCATTCTCGAGTTGATTCAAAACGCGGATGACAACGCCTACGCAAGCGCAGTGAAGCCCGAGATCGTGTTTCTGCTCGAACCAGAGCGGCTCACGATCAATAATAACGAAAGCGGTTTTAGCGCGGAGAATGTACGTGCGCTCTGCAACGCAGGGCATAGCACGAAGAGCAAGCGGGAGGGATTCATCGGCGAGAAGGGGATCGGCTTCAAGTCGGTATTCGCTGTTTCAGATAGGCCCGAAATTCACTCGGGCGGTTTTCACTTTCACTTCGAGGCCGGCGGAGAGAATCTGCTCGGCTACGTCGTTCCGACGTGGATTCCGGGGCAACCAGATGAATCGGGGACGCGGATTGTGCTCCCTGCGAGGAATGGGGGCCATTTTGAGTGGGATGCGCTGGCAGATGTGTCGCCCGAGTTGCTTCTGTTTCTTAGGAAACTGCGGCGATTGCGCGTGCACGATCATGCGACGGGTGCCGCACTGGAATTTGAACGTTTTGATGAAGATGGGCGTGTGTCCCTCAGGACGACATCCACGCCCGATATCTTACAGACGCCGCAGTTGATCAGAGAGCGTATCTCTGCGCGCCGCATACTTTCTCGATTGCCGACGTCGAGGAAAGGCGTCGGCCTGGCTTCAAAACGACCGAGATCATTCTCGCTTTCCCGCTCGATTGCGACGGTGCGGCGCGAGTGACGGGTGTCCATTCCGTATTCGCATACTTGCCCATTCGCGATTTTGGTCTGCCGTTCGTCGTACAGGGTGACTTTCTTCTCAGCTCCAGCCGCGAGGACATCCACCGCGAGTGGCTGTGGAACGTGCGCATCCGCGACGAGATTGCGGAGGCCTTCGTCCGTGCACTACCCAAGCTTCGGGCGAGTCATGGCTTGGCTACCACTTTCCTTGAACTGGTCCCCGATGTCGATCAGATCGCTGATCCGTTTTTTCAGGAGGCTGCACGACAGGTTTGCGCCAGGCTCTCAAGCGAGCCGTGTGTCCTCACTGTCTCGGGTACGTGGAAGAAGCCAGGGCAGATCCTTTTGGCCGGCGAGGAGTTTAGACAGCTCTTCGGGAACGACAGCATCCTTCAATGCCTCGGCCTTGAGTACGCATCGGAGGAATTCAGCGCCCGAGCGAGAAAGACTTTGGCGAAACTCGGTGCCGTTGAATGCAGGCTGACCCACTTGGCCTCGCTGCTCGATACTTCACTACTCATTCAAAAGCTTCCCGCGTCATGGTTCACCCGGCTCTATCGCTTCATGGCTTCCTGCGTGATCAGGGAGCCGCAGTTGACGCTATTTAAAGGAGCGCACTTCATTCGAACGGCCGATGGCAGCGAGAAGGCGCTTGGCTCTGGTTCGATTTTCTTTCCTCTTCGGCGAGGCAAGCGGTATGGCTTCGAGGGGGAGCTGACCATCCTCGATCCTGCAATCCTGGAAGGCGATGAGGAAGACGTTGCCGCGGCGCGCAAGTTCCTCGAGCGGCTGGGGGTCGCCAAAGCATCGGCGCACGCTATCACGTTCGATCACATCCTCAAGCGTCACAAGAGTGATGGATGGAAATCATCAACCGCCGAAGCACGCGTGGGGCATGTCCGCTATATCAAAGACCACTTGCAGGAGCTGACAGATGAGGCGGTGGCCCGCGGAGGTACGGCTGCGGATGCGCGAGAGCAGCTCGCAGAGGGTCTTTTCTTACGCACGCAGAAGACCGTTGGTGACACGCTCTACTACGGTCGGCCAAAGACGCTGTATCTGCCGCCCGAGTACCTACCACCTGTATCGATGAAGCAGCTACTCGGCGCCGGCGCCGAATCAGAAATCTTCATCGGCGAAGAGTACCTCTCCGAAGATCCAGTGGGAAGCGCTGGTCGCAGCGCGCCGGATTCCGCTAGGGATTGGAGAGACTTCTTCTTTGCTATTGGAGTCAACCAGTTCCCAGCTGTTAACCCAGTCCCCGGGACTACCACAGATATCGAGGCCGGTCCGCATCTGACTGCGCTGTTAGGGTCGACCGACCCTGGGACGGTCACAGGGGCGCTTCAGATCATTGACCGCAGCTGGCATCACTACTCACAGTTTCAATACGCGCTGCGTTGGGATGGGCGCGCCATCAGCCAGTCGCGGTTCATTGCGACGCTCCGGGATACCCGGACGCCTGTTCGCGGTCGCGAAGCAGTTCCGCTGTCGGAAACATACGTGAGTTCTGACGTGGTGCGAGCGGTCTTCGGTGAGGCGCCCCCCTACCTGACGATTGATCTGACAAATACGGATTTCATGGACGCGGTCGGAATCACGCGGCAGGTCGACGCAACGGCCTGTTTCAAGCGACTCGATCAGCTGCGGGAGGCGACGCGCGGGAGCGCGAAGACAATGCAGTTAATCTACCGTGCGCTCGAGGGACGATTTCCCCTCGAGAGCGGCACAGTGAGTTCGGGATTCGAAGTCGAAGCTCGCATCTACATTCCAGTTACGCGAACATGGCATGCCCGCGATCAGGTCGTCTGGGAATCCGGGGGAGCCCTGCTCGATTCTCTTTATCCGCCTTTGGAGCGTGCGTATCGTGACCACCGCACGTTCTTTTGCGAGCAACTAGAGGTTGCTCGCCAACCCACGGAGAATGCTCTTCTCGAAGCACTACTCGCGTTGAGTGCACAGCAAGCTCCTCTCGAAGCTAAGCAGAGAGACGCATTTCATATCTACAAGCGACTGGCGGCGGTGTTGAACGAAGGCCTGGAAGCCGATCCCGCGTTCGCGCCCGACTGGCTATCTCGCCTTAAATCAGAAGCGCTGTTCCTTGATCACGTCGGGCGACTCGTATCCCGCGACAATGATTTGTACGTAGATGATGATCTACGGCTTGCCGAACTATTCCGGTCGTACAACCAGATTTCGCTTTTGGGCGTCGATCGTGCGCGGACGGCGGTGCTTCAATCGTTGCTCAATGCTTGCGGGGTTCCGTCGCTTTCGTCATCAGTCGAACTCAGACTCACATCAGTTCGTGATGCGAGCGTTGATCGTGAGCTGACGAGCCGGCTTCGAACTCGTGCCGCCTCAATCGCTCGACTCGTCTTTCATCGGGATCACGCTCTTTATGAACGAGGTGTTCGAGGCGAGGTCTGGAGTACCTTGCGACGTCTCGAAGTCCAGCGCGTGAGCGGCGTTGACGTCGAGGCTCGGCTTGGTGAGTTCGTGGCGCAGGCGACACGGGAGGTCTTTCGCGATGGTCAGACGCTCTATCTGCATCGGGAGGCACGGTCCGCGCGAGACAAGCTCTGCGAAGAAGTCTGCGCCTACATCGGCGCCAGGCCCGAGGTCGCTGACAGTCTTTACCGAGTGCTCTTCGCTGAATCTGATCAGGACGTAGTTGAGTTCCTGGAAGCGAAGCATATTCCAGAGATGCCCGCTGAAGAGGCCGCTCGTTGGAGGGCAGGTCTATGGACAAGCCGGGAAACGGAGTCGGAGCGCGACTACTCCGATCGGGATGTGGATGATTGGCTCGAAATGCAGGACGAAGCACCGCCGCAGGCGGAAGGCAGTTCGGATGAGCGGGTCGTGCGTCCTCAATCGCCACATGAAGTCGATGGCGGGCCAGCCGAACTCGATCCGGACTCGGGACAACAACACAGAAGCGGCGCCTCTCACTCGGATCTAACCGGCGTGCCCCGGAACGATGTCGACGATGCGTCAGGGGCGTCGGGGGACGCGGAAGTCGGCAACAGTGGTTCTATAGAAAGCGGCGGACTATCCGGCATCGATCGGCAGAGCGAGCAGCATTACAGACCAGGGCGCGATCAACGGCAATCGGGCGGACGCTTACTCAGCTACGCAGAGCCCCATCACTCGGAAGAGACGGTGCTCGATGAATCGTCTTTGGACCAGCGCGAAATTCGCGCCGTTGCGGAGGCGGCCGTCGCGTTCGTTATGGAGGAAGAGCGCCGGGCTGGCCACTTGGTGCGCGAAATGCCGTTCAACAATGAAGGATTTGACATTCTTCGTACGGTCGATGGCATGGATGAGGAGTACGTCGAGGTCAAAGGCCTGCGCGGGCCATGGACCGAAGCCGGCCTCGTGATGACGACGGCGGAGCTGCGCCATGCAGAGCGGTTCCGTTCGCGCTATTTCCTTTACGTCGTCGAGTTCGCGTGTGATCCCGCGCGCCGCGCTCTGCATCGGATCCAAGATCCCTACGGGAAGATCGCACAATTTCGCTTTGATTCGGGCTGGAAGAGCACTGCGATCACTCAGGATGTCTTAGAACCGGTGATTGGGATGCGAATCGAGCTTCCGGGTGCGGTCGGCCACATTCGAGGCGTGCGTCGCATGGGGCAGTTCTTCTCTCTCGAGGTTCAGGTCGGAGACGGTCCTCCGACGAAGCTGGTGTTCGTGCCGGGCAAGATGCGACTCTATCGGGAGTAAGTCGTGGCGAAAATGCGTCCCAATCTGACCGAGGAGGCGCTGGAAGCCCTGCCGTCCGCGGCTGAGGCTGAGGTGTATCGCGCGTTGCGCAGTCAGCTGCCCGACTCGACGCTTGTCATTCACTCGATCACTTGGCTATACCGCAAGGGTAGATCACGTATCAGCGAAGGAGAAGCTGACTTCACGATCTTCGTGCCCGGCGAGGGATGTCTCACGATCGAAGTAAAGGGTGGAGGGATCGAAGCGGACGGCCAAAGCGGAGACTGGTTCAGTATCCCCGCGAATGGAGGTCGTCGCCCGATCAAGAATCCATTTCAACAGGCACAACGCGCGCGATACGCGATCCGCGACCAGTTGGTTGGACACCCAGCGTGGAGTCATTGGCGTGGCCGCTCTTTGCAGATGGGGCACGCCGTGTTCTTTCCTGCTGTAACGGACCGTGAGCCTTTCGTCGGCCCTGGCCGTCCTCGTGAAATCATCGGGGTGCGGACCGATCTCGTCGAACTAAACGCGTGGATCAGAAGCGTGTTGGCGTTCTGGCGCAGCACCGACTTCGAGCCCCCAACGCCAATCGACTTGGATGCAGCCGAGGCAATCTTTAGCAACTCGATCTTCGTCAGACCGCCGCTCGCGCTACAGCTCGCGAACGAGGAAGCGATCCGCATCAAGCTGACGGATCAACAGGCACGCATTCTGAGAATTCTCGGAGGTCGCGCTCGGGCAGCTATTGGTGGAGGTGCCGGTACAGGGAAGACCCTTATCGCAGTTCAAAAGGCAAGGATCGTGGCGGCAGAAGGCAAGCGGACGCTGCTTCTCTGTTACAACCGGCCGTTGGCGGATGCGCTTGCAAGCGCGCAGCGCGGCGTTGCGTTGCTGGATGTGATGAGCTATCACCAACTTTGTCACGAGCGGGCGGCGGATGCAGCGAGACTCTCGGATCGGGATGTAATCGCGGAGGCAAAGGACGCATATCCGGGAGCCGACCTACACGACATACAACTACCGTTCGCGCTGGTTCTCGCGAACGAGCTGGTGCCACAGAAGTATGACGCGCTGATCGTCGATGAAGCGCAGGATTTCCGACCGGAGTACTGGCTCGGACTGGAGAGCCTCGGGAACGGTGGGGAGAACGGGGTGCTGTATCTGTTCTTTGACCCGAATCAAGCTCTCTACACGCACCATCGAGTGTTGCCCATCACTGACGAACCACATTGGCTCACGATTAACTGCCGAAATACAGAGCCGATTCACCGCGCCGCCTACCGGCACTACGAAGGGCAGTTGATTGACCCGCCCGAAATCCTTGGTTCGCCAATTTCGCACTTGGATTTTGACACGTTCGAGGAGCAGGCGGCTGCCATCGCGGCGGAAGTCAATCGGCTTATTGTGCAGGAGCACGTGTCGTGGAAGGACATCACGGTTCTTGTTGCCGGCCGTCCCAAGCGGATGTACTACGACTTGCTCGCGGCGCTGAAACTGGGTGAGCGCCTGACATGGTCCTTTGAGGACGTCGCTCATCGCGCGATTCACGTTGATACGGTCCCACGCTTCAAAGGATTGGAAGCAGCTGTCGTGCTGCTCTGGCTTTCTCCCACGATCGACAGCGATTCAGATCGTGAGATGTTGTATGTGGGTATGTCCCGGGGGAAGTCACACCTCACTCTCGTCGGAACGCCGCAGGCATGCGCGGCTGTGCTGGGGGAATAGAGGGTCCGCCTCTACAACAAGCAGGGCCGGCAGAGCGGCCGGGCCTTCGCCTCCGACGGTGCAGTGGAGCGAGATGTCGTTGGTGCTGAAATGCGCTTTGTCATGCTCGAGGTTGATGCCTGGCGGCGCCGTGCACCTACTGAAGTGAGGGGGGGGTACCTCGGTTTGAAGCATGGAGATATTTATCGACACACGGCGGCGCGGTCCAAACGGGCAGTCGACACTTACGCTAGCCGGTCCGAGGATTGAAGCAGCTCGATCGGGAGTACCGGGGGACGTGGGACGCCCGAAAACCTGAGGGTGGCACCTCTGAGAAAGAACCGGGTCTAGAACGCTCTGGACCTTTCTGGAAGCCGCGTGCAGCGAGACTTACAATCTGCGCCGATAACGAGCGGTGAGAGGGTTTAGAAAAGGAATGCCAGAGGTCAGCAAGTTGGGCGTCGGCTGGAGCGGGCTTCTCGATCAGCTGACAGAGTGCGTGAAGGTTTGGCGGCCACCGCTGTTGAAGCGGGAGATCGACTATAGCCGCCTGCTTGCCGCATACGTCCGTGAGTGTCTGCCGCCAGATTCGCACGTTGAGACTGAATATCGACACGCCGGGGAAACGATCGACGTCTATGTGCGCTACAGCGGTATCTTGTCTAACGATGAGGTCTTCCTCGAGGTCAAGCGTTGCCTGACACGCAAAACCGAGCTCAGTCGGCTCGTCGGACAAGTGATGGGGTTGGGGCCGGAGAAAAACAAAATCCTTCTCGTGCTCATTGGAAGCTGCGACGTCGAGCTGGTCGGCAGACTTCGCGCTCAACTTCGAAAGCACATAGAGCACGGTCCGCTGATCGTGGATGTCCCTAAACTGCGCATCGTTGAAATACCGGAAGCGACCGTGATGTAGTGAGTCACGTGCGCGCAGGCAACGCTCGTCCGGACTCTAATCCGAAGTTCTGCCGCCAGGATTTCGTCCCGCAAAAGGGCACTCGCAGGTGCCCGCGGGAGTTTCGCGGGACCGCCGTGATGAACTGCGATTCTCCATGCAGTAGCGATCGCAACGGCCGCCCGCCGGATTAATCACGCCAATTCATTCAACCATTTACAAAACGCCAGCTCGCCGCCCGAGCCCCACCTCCCGCCTTTCCCGCCCTTACAAGGCGATGATTCGAAGCAGCGGTATCTTCTGATCCCAAACCAGAGGCACCGAGGCGTTGTCCAAATTGCCGAAAGGGCGAAGAGCAACGATCGATGTCGATAGCGTCGAACATCGCCGAAGTAATAGACGGCCTGCGGCATCTGACAATTGATCTTGTACTCCGAGCCGTGACGGCACGATCCTTTCGTGGTGCCTGGGCGTCGCCTCGCATCCCCTAACGGCGCGCTCTGATCGACCAGTCGCTATGCCTTCGCCAAAAACTTCCTCGAAAACGGCTCCTGCCGTTCGATGACGGGCAGGCGCCGTGCATCCCCGAGTGCGAGGCGGCTTCGCGAAGATGTCGCGCATTCGATGCACGTCGGCGACTTGCGGGTCGCATCGAAACTGACGGCTCGCAGCTGCGGCTGGAAGCGCATGTAGGCGGACGGGGATTCGGGATCACGCAGCCCGGTCATATACATCATGAAATCGTTCGCCGCCTGCGACACGGCCGTAGCATTCAACGTCATCACGCTCGGGGCGATCACTTCCGGCTCGTCGACATAACGCTGGCGTCTTCGTTCCTCGGCAGAAATACTCTCCTCCTGCAGCTTCGCGCTATTGATGAGGCGATTGCAGAGGAGGCATCCGCCGTCCGGAGTGACGGGCCGCACTACGCTATAGACATCGAGCACGTCTCCTGACGCGCTGTCGATGCGGACTTTCGCGCCGACTTGGACGCCCGGGATCAAATATTGATAGACGATGGCGTTGAAGAGCAGCCGGGCGCGCATGCTGTCGGCGGCAAGGAACAGGTAGTCGCAGTCGAGAAACTTCGCCGCGACATTAGCTTCGAGGAAGTCTCCGAAAATCGGTTCGACACGGGCTTTCGGGTTCGCACGCAGGATGTTGCGGCGAGCGAGGGAGACTTTGGTTTTCGCGAAGCGGCGCGCGATCATCTGCAACCAGGCGGGCGCGCTCGCATCCGAGCAAGGCGACAAGGCATCGAAATAGGACGCGCCGGTGAGGCGCGGGATGTTCGTTCCCTCGGCGCGCTCGGGATCGGCGAGCACGAACCAGCCGATGCCGAGGCGCGCCAAATACTCCGCGAACAGCGATCCAGCGCCGCCCAATCCAATGATCCCGACCTTGCAGCGCCCGAGGAGATGCTGCCCAGCATCGCCGAAGAGGCGGGCCTGCCGGTCGTAGCGTGGATCCGCCTGCGTCGGGCGGGGAGGAGGCTCGGCCGCAAGGCGACGGAGGCTCGCACCGACGACATCGGCCCCGGCCAGGACGATGCGCCTCTCGCCGGGAAGCCAGATGTCACCCGCGACGGCGTTTTGCGCAAATACGAGTGCTCCGACGGGCAGGCCGTCCGCGATATCGAGTAACGCCGGGTAGCCGCGCTCGTGGGACCGGAAATCGTCACCCGAAAATCGGACGCTGTCGCGGCCGCCGTGGTTGTGGATGGCGAGATAGACGAGTCTCTCGGCGGAACACTCCGAGATGCGATTCGCGATGAACTGCGCCTTCAGCATCCGGTATCCGCGCTTGCCAGGTACGTAGTCCCGGCCGTCTTCAGCAAGGTGAAGGCTACGCGCCAGAAGGCGCACTCCGCGCGCACTCCGCGCGATGCCAGCGGCAATGACGGCGCCATGTTCGTCGCCATCGCCTGGAAAGAGATGCCGATGCAACCGGTTGAACATCGCCTGCGGGATCACGAGCCGCCAGGGCTCGCCTATGGACGCGATTTGAGCCATCGCAGCACCTTCTGTAGTTTCAGGAGCGCCGTGTTTGTTGCGGGATCGAGCTTGTTGGAACGCCGCGAAATCTGGACCGCAGGCTTGTCGCGAAATGTGCCGATCGAGAATCCCTCGCCGAACGCCTTGCCGTCGCGGCGGTTCAGGTCGTGGCGGACGAAGTGCGGATAGACGTCGGCGTACGGATAGGGGTGCGTGATATGGAAGCCGACGAAGGTGTCGGCTTGCGCATAAGGGCTGCCGTCCAGCGGCAGCGCCGAGACGGTGACGACCGCGCCGCCCTCGCGGTCTTCGACGATCTCCACGCTGCGCTCCCGAAATGCCGCGCAGATTTCGTCGACCGCATTTTTCACTTCGGGGGTCATGCGCGCCACCACTTAGGAGTTATCGTCGTCGCCGATGGCACGGAACCGGCTGTGCTGCGTGATCTTGACGTCCTGGTCGTCGCCGATTGGCTCATTCGGCTGGTGCTCGTGCTCGAGATAGAGCAGGAAATCGAGCTTGATCTTCACGTCCTGTGCGATGGCGGCCTTCTTGATTTCGAGGCCCGTGTGGACATGCCCCGGCATATGGACGGGCTTGTTATTGACGTGGAATTCCACCTCTTGAAGGTGGGGCTGGTGGTTATGGCCGTGCTCGTGGCCGTGAATGGGCGTTTCCATTTGCGAACCCTCCGTTTGCGGGTTAGATTGCCGATTGCGAAAGTCGAATCGCTGACCATAATTCCACATTAGATTAACTGTTGCAATGTCGCAATCAGGAGACGCAATGCCCGATACAACCTTCGACATAGAGGCGTTCCACGCAGCCCTCGATAGCCAACGCATGGCAACGGGGATGACCTGGAAGGACGTTGCCGAAGAGTCGAAAGTGAGCGCTTCAACCCTGACGCGCATGGCCGAGGGCAAGAAGCCGGACGCGGATGGGCTCGCCGCCCTTCTTCGTTGGTCAGGGCTGAATGCGGATACCTTTATCCGTAGCGGCGGAGAAAGTAAGGGTAAGGCAGAGTCGCTGGCGCAGATAACGGCGTTGCTACGCGCGGACAGGAATCTGACGAAGGAGAGCGCTGCCGCGATCGAGCAGATTTTGCGTGCTGCCTACAACCGGTTTAAGGAACTCGATAAGAAATGAGCCTACGGCGCGGTTTCAAGGCTAGCGCGAATCGAATCTCATTGCGTCTCAGGAGAGGCTTGGGCCTGCTTCCCGAAGCGCCGATCGATTTGCGCGCGATCGCCCTGAAGCTGAGCGTGCCGGTCGTACCTCTCACCTCGTTCCGCGATGCTTATCCGCAAGCGATCAAGCAGCTGACGTTGGTCGATCCAGGATCGTTCTCCGCGGCGACGGTGCCCTTCGAGGATGGACGGCGCGCCATTGTCTACAACGACAGCCACGATCCCGGCAGGCAGAACAACGATATCGCGCATGAGCTCGCACACATCTTGCTCGGGCATCAGTCGACGCTGCCGATCGATCCGCGCGGCAAGCGGCTTATCGATCATGGCATCGAAGAGGAGGCCGGTTGGCTGGGGGGCACAATTCTGATTTCGAACGAAGCTGCGACTCACATCGTTCGTATGAAGATGGGCACGCAGGCTGCTTGCCGTCTCTACGGCGTGAGCTTTCCGCTTCTCCAGATGCGGTGCAATCTTAGCGGTGCCGCCATTCGCGCGCGGCGGGCAGCCCGCGCGCTGAACTGATGGCTACATAAAAGACCGGCCCGATCAGACAAAATCGTCGTACTGCTCTGACCGGTGCAGCGGTGGCGGCTATTGGAATGGCCATCATCATGTTCGCGCCGCGGCCCGCCTGAGGGCGGGTGCCGCTCGAAGTCGATCGGCGAACCCGCACGCAAGGAACTGAAAGCGCGCCGAAGCAACACTGAGCGCGTGCATCGGAATGCAACAAGAGAGAGACATTGAACGATGCTGGAGCAGTGACGGACTTGCCGCCGGTAGGCAGCGCGATCCGCAGATTCCTAGTGGCACATCTAGTGGCAAAACAGGGGATTTCGGGGCGTCACCGGGGTCTGGCACTTCAAACGTTTCAGGAAGTTACTGATTCCGCTTAGGTGCCTGCCGGGTTCGAGTCTTGTCTGCTCCGCTATGGGAAGGCCCGCGTTGCCAGTGACCACTTGATGCGGGCACGACGCTCGAGTTGATAAGTGTCATTCGCCCCGCTGACGTGGGCTCGACTCCATCGCCAGCCTGATCGCATTAAGGTCGGCCTCGCTGGAGCCGTCGATCCACGCGGCATAGGCATTGAGCATGGTTTGCACGCCATGCCCGTGCTGCTTCGCGACCCATAGCAGGTTCTTTCCGAGCATGAGGTTCCAGCTCACGAACGAGTGTCGCGCGCTGTAGGGCTTGCGATACCTCGCCTTCAGGGTGACGCGCAGCGTCTGCCGCCAGCGCTCATAGGGATAGTTCAGATCACGGATCAGGTGGCCGTCATCCCGGAAAAAGAGATCCTCATGATTGATGAGTCCCTGGGCCTGCAATCGCATTCGCAGCGCGAGATGCCGCTCGAGCACTTGCAGAGCGCGGGGACACAGCTCGATGGTGCGATCCTCGCCGGTCTTGGTGCGATCTTTGTCGCGCTTCATGACACGGGCCTTGTTGACCAAGAGCTTGTTTTGACGAAGATCGCAGTCATCGACGCGGAGTGCAATCTGCTCGGATGGGCGCAAGCCCGTGAAGAAGCGGAACTCGTCATAGTTGCCCTGCGCTTCGCCCCAATCACGATGAATCGCCGCAATCACGGCTTCGGCTTCATGAATCGTAAAAGGATCCGGAGTCGATCGTTCCTTTTTTACCAAGCGTAAACACTTCAACACTGACGCTGGATTGTGCCTTTCGGGATGGTCGCGGTAACCGTACGCGAAGGCACACCGGGCGACGCTCACGATGTTGTTGTGAGTCTTCTTCTTGATGAGCAGCTTCGAGTCGACGATCTTCGCGAGTCGCGAATACTTCACGTCCTCGAAGATGTCGGTACCGATCTCGGGCCGCCAATGTGAATCGAGGATACGCCTGTAACTCTCAAAGGTCGCGAAGGCGAGGTCGTTCTTTGTCATCCGTGACTCGCTGTGAGTGATGAAATCGTCGAAGACCTGGTTGCACGTCCGCCGCGAGGCCAGCGGGCCGGTGATGTCATTCAGGTCGCGGAAATCGGGAAACTCCTCCGCGAAGATGAACGTACCGTGAGCAATGCGGGCTTTGATGTCTTCGAGCTGCTTGCGCGCTCGCCTCAAGTTCCCCTCGGTCGGTATGCGCGGCAGTGTGGACTTGACCCGCTTTCGTGGACTCTTCAGTGTCACAAACCGAGGAGTCTTCAATGGCAAAGAAGGGTACGAGATACACGCCGGAGTTCCGGCGTCAGATGGTGGAGCTGCATCGTGCGGGCCGCTCATTCGAGGAACTTGCGAAGGAGTTCGGCTGCACCGGCTGGACGATTCGTCAGTGGGTGAAGCAGGCGGCGCGCGATACAGGCCGGGGTGATGGCGGCCTGACGAGCACCGAGCGCGAGGAGCTCACGCGGCTGCGCCGTGAGAACCGGCGGCTGAAGGAGGAGCGGGAGATCCTTGCAAAAGCCGCGGCCTGGTTCGCGAACGAGGCGCCCGCGAAATCGAAGCGCTCTTCGGATTCGTGAAGGCGAACCAGGCCACCCAGTCAGTTGCGCAGATGTGCCGGCTGCTGGGCATTTCCAAGAGCGGTTACTACGCGTGGCTGAGCCGACCGATGTCAGCACGGGCACGTGAGGACATCGCCCTGACCGCGAAGATCCACGCGATTTATCGTTTTTTCGCGCGAGACCTACGGAGCGCCCAACATCCACGCGGAGCTGGCCGATGCGCATCAGATCCGCGTCGGACGCAAACGCGTGGCGCGGCTGATGCGCGCGGAGGGGCTGCGTGGGGCGAGTCTGCGGAAGTTCGTGGTGACCACCACGAGCGATCCGAAAGCCGCGCGCGCGGTGGATCTGGTGGAACGGCGCTTCTATTCAGAGGGTCCGGACAGACTCTGGGTGGCGGACATCACCTACGTTCCGACATGGGCGGGATTTGTGTATCTGGCGATCGTGCTGGACGTGTACTCGCGACGGATCGTCGGGTGGGCCATGGAAACGCACCTGAAGACCGAGCTGATCCTCGCGGCTCTCGACATGGCTCTCGCGCAGCGCCGCCCTGAAGGCGTGATTCATCACTCCGATAGGGGCTGTCAGTACACGAGCTACGCGTTCGGCCAGCGCTGCCAGGAGGCGCATGTCATGCCGTCGATGGGCTCGGTGGGAGATGCGTACGATAACGCGATGGCGGAGAGCTTATTCGCGACACTGGAGCGTGAGTTGCTCAGCCGTCGGCGCTTCAAGTCGCAGGCCGAAGCGAAGATGGCCGTTTTTGAATGGATCGAAGGCTGGTACAACCTGCATCGTCGCCATTCTTCGTTGGGCTATCGTTCACCAATCAACTACGAACGTGCGCACCGGCGAGCAACTCGGCGCAGGCGGTCGCGAGAGCTTCTGCCGCTGGCGCGTCAGACTACGCTGCGTTGTAAGATCCAAAGGAGGACGGGAATCACAAAGACCGTGAGATTGAGATAGAAAACTGTCCACGGAAGCGGGGCAGGTCCAGTGTGGGCCGATAGCGTACCCCTCCGAAGTTGAAATCGAACTGGATGCGATACGAGCCCTTGGCACGAACGCCGCCCGTTACCGACCTTCTACCCATCTCTCGTATTCGACCATATCGATGAGAATGCGGCCGTCGGGCGCACGACGCCAGACTTTGCCTTCCTGCCAGTCGCCGCGCTGGATCTTCCCTTGCATGGCCTTCACTGTGTAACCGGTGATGATGTTTGCGAGAGGCAAAAGAACGTAGCGCGCCGGTTTGACCGTGAAAGGTATGCTCAGCTCGGTATCCATAGGCGATTTACGTTGAGACCAATATCGGTAAGGTATCGAGTCTTGCTAGTTTGGTGGCGCGGATGCGCCGACGTCCCACAGCGGAGCGGTGCAAAACGCTTCGTACTTTTAGGACGGCTCCACTTGCACAATCCGTTAGTCCAGGCGCTCAGTAGAGGAGTCCGCTGTGTAAGAAAAATGAGTCCGACCGCCAAAGATGAAAAAAAACTGGGGATGAGGAAAGAAAAAAGATGGCGTCAGGCGGCGTCTACAAGTTTTCGCAAGGGCCCCGTGGCCCAGTGCCTACGGAGTCGTGCGAGTGATGGTTGCGGCGTGTTGCAAGTCGGTGCAAGCCGTTGCACGTGACTGCGCCCCGACGGCATGCACGCGCCTTGTTCGCTCAAAACCAAATCTGCTTGCGGCGGCCTGTAGCGGCCACTCACGGCTTCATGAGTTCGCACTAGCTGGGTAGAAAGGGAGCCACTTGTTCACAAGTGGCGCGCTTTTTACCCACCATGGATGCTGGGAAAGGTGGTAGGGCGACATGCTGCGCCAGGCGAGTCTGCGACACTTACCCGATTGCCGTTTCGACGCTGGCGACTTGAGCACGCGTCCGTTGCATTTCGTTGCAGCGAATCGCTCCCATTCGGCAGCGCCCGGGCCGTTGTCGATCCGCGCTCAATAGCGAGCCGAAGGAGATTGCGCTCCGATGCCCGATTCGCTGATCAACGTAGCGGGTGGTCACGGCAACGAGTCTGCGTGAATCCTGCGGAACACTTCTGCTCTCATCCATGATTTCTCCGGCTCAGCGGATCGCAACGGCCGCGTGCCCCGAGAACTAGATTTTCACTTACGCAAACAGATCAACCACTTGCAGTAAACGGCAGAAGAGATAAGCCGCGACTCCCGCACTCATAATGCCGGGGTCGAGGGTTCGAGTGACGGAGGGTGCCGTTCCTTCACTTTCGCAATTCTCGCGACGCGAGCTCATGGCGCAGCCTAATTCTATAGCAAGCGCCCTATAGATAGCAGAAGCGCAAATGTGAGCGGCCGAGGCAAGCACTTGTGTGCCTGACGGCGTGGCGCGGTGTGGAGGCGCGGGATCACCGATACAATGGTCGAGCCGAGAGACGATTCCGCAGCGTTCTTTAGTTTCAAGCGTGAAATCTGACAAAGAAATCGCCGAGCTCCGCGCCAGGCTGCTTGTGCTCGATCGTGAACGGCAGGAGCTGCAGAAGCGACTCGCTGAACTGACGTCATCGCCACGCCCCAGCGATGCAGCGGCTCAAGTGACAAACGCGTCCGCGGTGGCGGAGAAGGTCGAGCTGTTTCGTCGCTACTTCGCTGGCCGTCCCGAAGTGTATCCCGTGCGCTGGGAGAACGCTCCTGCGCAGAAGAGTGGGTATGCGCCGGCATGTTCGAATGAGTGGCGCAGAGGGATCTGCGCGAAGCCCCAGGTAAGGTGCACGGAGTGCCCTAATCAGGCCTTCATTCCTGTATCAGATGGCATGATCGAAAACCATCTGCGGGGTGAGGCCCGTTCTGGGGGACGCACGGCTCCGTTTGTAGCGGGGGTGTATCCGCTCCTCGCTGATGAAACCTGTTGGTTTCTCGCGGTGGACTTTGACGGGGAGAGCTGGTCGACGGACGCGCTCGCCTTCATGGAGACGTGCCGAGAGCGGAACGTCCCGGCCGCCCTGGAGCGGTCGCGTTCAGGGCAGGGAGGTCATGTCTGGATCTTTTTCAGCGAGCCGGTTGCTGCACGAGATGCCCGGCAGCTGGGAGCGCTGCTGCTCACAGCCGCTCTCGAACGCCGGCCTGAAGTCGGGTTCGATTCATATGATCGACTGTTCCCGAGTCAGGACACGCTCCCGAAAGGAGGTTTGGGCAACCTGATCGCGTTGCCTCTGCAGCGGCAGGCGCGGGATTTCGGGAACAGCGTATTCGTCGACGACGAACTGCGCCCTTATGAGGACCAATGGACTTACTTGTCATCGCTCGTGCGGATTTCGGGCGCTGGCGTCCGCGAGCTCGTGGGCAAAGCAGAAATTCAGGGACGAGTTCTCGGCGTACGAATCCCGGAGGCGGATCCCGATACCGAGGAACCCTGGCGGATGCCGCCTTCAAGGCGTATATCCGAGGCGCCGATCACGGGCCCACTTCCGAGCAGAGTGCAGCTTGTGCTGGCGGACGGTTTATACATAGATCGTTCTGCGCTTCCTCCGCTTCTGATTACGCGCCTGGCCCGGCTGGCTGCCTTTCAAAACCCGGAGTTCTATCGCGCGCAAGCGATGCGTCTGCCGACCTACGGCAAACCACGGATCATTTGCTGTGCCTCACTCGAGACCAATTACCTTGTGTTGCCACGTGGTTGCCTTGACGAGGCAGTCGATCTGTTGGATTCGAATAGGATCCACGTTGAGATTGAGGATCATCGCGAGCGCGGCGCCGAGGTCAGCATCCGGCTCATCGGAACCCTTCGCGGCGAGCAGCAACGCGCCGTCGATGCTTTGCGTGCCCATGATTTCGGGGTGCTCGCTGCGACAACCGCTTTCGGCAAGACGGTGGTGGCTGCGGCTCTGATCGCGGAGCGCGGTTGCAGTGCCCTGATTCTGGTTCATCGCCGAGAGCTGCTTGGGCAGTGGGTCGAGCGGCTCAAGCAGTTTCTGTCTCTCGGGAAGGAAGATCTCGGCGTCATCGGAGGCGGCAAGCGCAAGCCTTCGGGACGCATTGACGTGGCGGTGATCCAGAGTCTGGTACGAAAGGGTGAGGTCTCGGATCTCGTCGCAGGCTATGGACAGCTGATCGTGGACGAGTGTCATCACCTTTCAGCGCGGAGTTTCGAGGACGTGGCCCGCCGATCGAAGGCACGGTTTGTCCTTGGGTTGTCGGCGACTGTCGTACGCAAAGATGGCCACCAGCCGATCATCTTCATGCAATGCGGACCGGTGCGTTATCGCGTCGACGCGAAAGAGCAGGCGGAGCGGCGTGGCTTCGAGCACCGTGTGCAGGTGAGAGCGACAGACTTCCAGCTTCCGACTCAACTTCGGGGTCAGGAGCGGGTTCAGATGCCGGAGTTGTATGCAGCACTCGCGGCGGACGAGGCGCGGAACGCGCTCATCTTTGATGACGTACTTACTGCGCTCGAGGCGGGTAGGTATCCGCTTGTGCTGACGGAGCGGCGCGATCACCTGGAGGCGTTGCGGGCTCGATTCGAGAAGTTCGCAAAGAATATCGTGGTTCTTCGTGGCGGTATGGGTAGTCGCGAAAGACGAGCGGCAGAGGAGGTTCTTCGTGTCCCGGAGCCCGAGGAAAGGCTGGTGCTGTCGACCGGACGCTTTCTTGGTGAGGGGTTCGACGATTCTCGGCTTGATACTTTGTTCCTGGTTTCACCGGTGTCCTGGAAGGGAACCTTGGCTCAGTACGTAGGGCGGCTTCATCGGGAACATCAAGGCAAAGGAGAGGTGCGCGTGTACGACTACGTGGATGCGAACATCCCCGTACTCGCGCGTATGGCGGCCAGGAGGCGAGCCGGATACAAGGCGCTCGGCTATACGATTGAGTAGAGGCCGCCCTCAAAAATCCCCCGCCGTCTGCATGAGCCAACGCAGGTCTTTCTGCCACGACTGCCGTTCGGCCGCATCGCGCTCGAACGTCGCCGCAGTCTTTTCCAGCACGAGCGTGAAGGGCCGCCCGGTCCGTCGGGTCGTATGGCGCACCGGAAGGTCGTGAGCATCCACGATGCCATGGATGTGCGCGCGTTGACCTTGCGCGAGCGGCCATTCGAGCCGCACCTGTTTCGGGGCGTGCAAATACCGGTTCAGCGTGGCGCACAGCTCGCATGAGCAGCGCACCGTTGCCGAAATCGACCAATCGTCTGCCGCGCGGGCAGGCACGTCCAGGCGTCTCGTGAGGTCTCGCGAACAATGCGCATGGGCCGGCTTCAAGCCCAGACTGCGCAGTGTGTCGGACCGATGCCGCGCATGAGCGGCGCGCAAGACGCCGAGCTGCACGTAAGGACCGGCCGCGGCGGTGTGAGCGGAGAGAAAGTCGAGTATCTGCCTGTGAAGTTTGAGATCCTTCGTGATCCGAGTGCAGTCGATCAGGGCGAGTATGGGCTGGCAAAGGCGCGCAAGCTCTTTCGTCATCTCCTTCGCGGAAGTGTCCGCGCCAAGCTGCTTCAAGTGCCCGAGCAGCCACGTCCATTGCTGGCTGAGAATCTGCAGGGCGAGCGTTCGTCGCTCCGATGAGCTCTGGGTGCACAATGACCGGCAAAGGGCGCGCAGCGCGGAGCCCATCCATGCCATCCGCGCTGCCGGCAACTCATTTATCTTCTTCTCCGACGCCCACTCTTCCAGCAGCGCGCGACACCATTCCGATCCGTAACGTTCGAAGAGTTCCGCCACGTGAGGTGCTGTCTTCGCCGTCACACCTGTGAGTGCAAAAGGTTGGAGAAGCGCAGCCGCCGTATCCGAATCGCCGAGGTTCGCGCAGACGGCCAGAGTCGCGCCGAGCAGGTTCCCATCCTGTGTCCGCGTGGCCTGTGCCCAGATCGGCAGCAGGCGTTGCGCGAGCGCCAGGGCCTTCGCGGTATCCCGCGCGTTGATCGCTTTCTTGACCTCTGCGATCGCCCATGCCGGCGATTCCTTCGCCCGAATGATGAACGTTCGCTCACGAGGCCAGATCACCACTGCCGCGCGGTGATACCAGCGGTCGACGGTGTTCCCCCAGTTGCCCATGTACCCCTCGTGCTGCGACTCGAACGGCTCGAGCTCAGAGGAGGGTTTCGTGTAGCACAGCTCATTCGCACGAACACCGGAGGCCCTTGCTTTCGGTCGTGCACCGGAGCCGATCCAGTGTCGAAGCTCGACTTCGCTGTCGATGAGTTCTGTCAACGTTACTGTGTCAGATGACTCGCTGTCGGGTTCGTCTTCCTGCTCCTCGTCGCCGCTCCAGCCCCAGCTGCTGCCGTACCCGCCGTCATCCTCGCAGGCCCAGGTTTCATGCACGTCTGCCAGCGCGAGGTGAATCTCGCAGTCGAGCTGCTGCGCCACCGCTTGCAGGGCCGCCGCGCGCGCGGCATCGGAATTCTTGAGCCTGTTCCAGCCAAGGCCGCGTTGCGTGTACTGATGGTCGAGGAGATAGATCAGACGATCGGAGGGACCCTGGCCGCGATCGCCGTTTCTGCGCGGAGGTACTGGTGTCTCGAAGAAGTCCCGAAGACTTCGAGCGAGCGCCGCGGTCTGGTCCGGCGAGGCACCGGTTGTGGTGCTTCCACTGACCATCAGGTTATAGGTCAGAACGATCCGGTGGCCTTGTCTGATCGCCTGCACCTCATGGTGACAATCCGCGTAGAAAGCGATCAGAGTGAGGTTCCTGTCTGAGCCACCAGCCACCACCTTCTCGCCGTGATGCTCGATTGTCATCGCGCCGCCCGTGAATCGTGAAGGCAGGTTCACGACCAGCGTGCCGATCATGTTGTCCGTCTTTTCGGAGTCCTGGTGGGTGACGAAGAACTGACCAGGCGCGTAGACCAGCATGTTGTGGAGCTGCGCGGTCAGCCGGCATCCTTCGGGCAGCCCGAGGTCTCGGCGTATCCGGTCGAGCTGCGGAGCGAGCGCTCGTTCCCATCGAGGCTCATCGATCGAGATGCGACTGCTGGGGATTTCCCCTGTGTCGCGGACGCGGCGGTCGAGGCGCGTTTGATCCTTGAAGCCATGGCGAGCCGGCCGGGAAGCTTCACGCAGTCGGCGCGCGGTGGATGGAGTGACCGGAAGGCGAATGCGCCCCACATCGCGAACTTCAAGCACGAGATCTGTGGCCGCGACGGGACGATGTGTCGCGAACGAGCCTGATGTGCCGATCAGCGCGAGCACACGGCAAACTTCATCCAGCATCGGGATCATCTTGCTTGCAGCCTCGGTATCAAATCGCCAATGATATTGCGCGCGACGTTTTCGCGCAGGCAGTTGTACCTCGGAGTGGTGTGATGACCAGCGAAGCCCGCGCAATCGGATATGAGCTTCTCAAGACGGGCACGCTCGTATCGTTTCGCGTCGTCACGGAGGAAGTGCTGAACGCACCAGCGGACGACGCGGAGTTCGGCTTACGGGTGCAGTTGAAGTTCGTCGCAGAGGATGAAGAGGAAGGCGACGAGGACGACGTAGCGGAAAACACAGCGGAGTGGGGCTCCTTCGGCTTCATGTTCTTGCTCGGGGTGTTGTCTTTTGCGGAAGCGAAGCCCCGAAATACCTCCGTGCTCGAATACGAGGAGAAGGACGAGTTCAGGCTTGCCGACTTTATCGAGCGTCTGCGCTTCGTGCGCGGCGAGCTGCATTTCGATGCTGACTATATCCGCGGGCGCCGGATCAAGACTCGCATCCTGGTGCGATCGAACGGAACGGTCACGCTCGAAACGGTTGGCCGCGGCAAGGCAGCGCTGCGCTGGCTCGAACAACTGGAGGGGAAAAAGCTGATGCGACTGGTCGGTGAGTGAGCCCACAACATCATGACGCCGCTTCGGACTCCACTGTATGGTTTTCCTGACCTCGTACTGCATGCCGATGAGCTGGCGGTGAAGAGGCACCCGCAATACGCAGCCGCGAAAGCGGGGGGCGCCGACGCCGCTGAACATCTCGTGGAGAGCTTCGCGAATCGAAGTCGCCTGCGCGAGCTCGTGGCGCTTCTTCAGGGGCGTGATGTTCGGCTCTTGCCGGTCCATGCTCTGGAGTCGGAGGGAGTGAATGAGATCCCTGCCGCCCTCGCCGAGTGGCCGTCAGAGCAGCTTGGTCTGCAATCACGGACTCTGTGGTGCAATCCAATACCGTGGGTCACACGGGTGCAAGCGGGTTTCAGCGGCTCGCAAATCAGGCCGTCTTTGCCGGCGAGGTGGAGCGCGGCCAGCACTATCTTCTGGTTGATGATTTCGTCGGACAGGGAGGGACGCTGGCGAACCTCATCGGGTACATCGATAGTGCGGGTGCTCAAGCCGTCGCCGCTACCGTCTTGACCGGGAAACCATACTCCGCCAATCTTGCCCCGGATGACGCGCTGATTCGCGCCTTGAGAGTTAAACATGGGCGAGACCTCGAAGACTGGTGGCGAGAAAAGTTCGGGTTCGGCTTCGACTGCCTTACCCGGTCGGAAGCTCGTTACCTCGAAAAATCCCCGGATGCTCAAGCCGTTCGAGATCGAATTGTTGCAGCTGGACTTGAAGGCGGCGCTGGCCCGTCTCCGGGCGGCCCGCAGCCATAGATCCTAGCCGCGGCGCCTGAGCCACGAGGCATCTGCAAAGTCGCGTGCCGTTTCGGCCTGCCTCGCTCTCCGTATTCACATAAGTATCGAGAGGTCGGAGCTGGATTGTCGGCTTCGGTGCCGCTTCCGGGAGCCCGGGGATCTACCGGGTGTGAGTTTTTGTGAGCGCTCGAGTGCCAAATCCAGTGCCAAATCGGAGGGTTCCCGAGCACCCATGGGTCCCCACCCCACCAATCATTTCCGCAACTTACTGATCCCCCTCACCCCCACCCCGGGTTCGAGTAACCCCGACGGGGTGAGGGCGCGGTTCCTTCACTTTCAGTCTTCCCCCGTAACAGGTGCGAGTCGCGGCATTTTATCGCAGGCGCTTGTGGGTGCAGAAGCGTGGAACAGAAACGCCTCCGCGCATTTGGGCTCTCGGTCGTAGAAAGATCCGCGAAGTCTTAAACCGGGCCGTGATTGGAGGCTTGGTCGTAAAGTTACCCGCAGTGCCGTGGAAGCGCGCTGGCCAAGCGGTTTCGCGCATGCGTGATCTGGCACTCGGCACGATCAAGAGTCCTCACAACACGGAAAGGAAGCAGCATGAGTAACTACAAAGAAACCTGGGATTTGACGGCCAGCGTTCTGCGATGGGGTGCTTTGCTGATGGGCGTGGCCTGTGTCCTCCAGAACGGTGTCCTTACTGGCGAGCCGCCGGAAGATCCCTCATTGGGTGAGGGACTTCTGCTCTACATCCTGTCCGTAGGTTTCTTTGTCGCTTACGCGATGTTCTGGATCGGCGTGACCGCCGTCGGTCTATTCATCATGCGGTGGCCAGTGCAGTGGGCGATGCGTCTGCTGGGTGAAGTGCCACTCCGCGCACTTGCGGCACTACCGGCGGACTACAAGATCATGTGGTCGCTGCCGATATGGGGATTGGCGCTGAGCGCCACCGCTATTGCGTTTTTCGTACTTCGAGCTACTCCGCTGCAGTTGCTTCCCTACCTCGAGATAGCGGTTCTGCAGGGGTTCGGCGGAGCCATGCTGCTGATCATCCGCCGCAGACAAAACTTTCAGAGTTCAGGTCTCAGTCTCACTCGCGACAAGCGGGACACAGACCGGGCGAAGCAAAGCTTTGCAGAGCCTTCGGGGTTGTCATGGCTCTTTGGATTGTTTGGCCGTTCTTCGCGATGCCTAACAATGCGACTTTCTCCGAGACTGCGTTCCGCATAGCTCAACTGCGGAAGGATCATGCTGTAGTTCATATCCGATCGCCCTGGAACCAGAAGATTCGCGCAGTCTGGGTTGAAAGCCGGCGCAAGCTTCCTGGGTGCCGACTTCACACGGTTTGACGATGTCACGGTGCTGCGGCGCTCGATTGGGCGTCGAGTAGTGTTACGAGTTCCTGTCAGTTCCGGAAAGGCAGAGATCGTTAGCATTCCGCGGGACTTTATTGAAGTTGAGTAGGGTGCTCGCGGCGTCAGATGTGAGTGGATGTGAACTTCGTTATTGTGAATAGATGCACGGCTAGCCTGCGACTGACCCCTCCCAATCCATGAGATGCAAGATGCGCCCCTTCGCCCGCCCCACACGCAGATACCGCTCGTCTGCCGTAATGAGCGTGGTGTCCGGTGTCTCCAGCGCCACCGCGTGATAATAAGTGTCGAAGAGGTGCTGCTTCAGCTCGATCGCCAGCTCAACTCCACGCCTCAACACTAGCGGATCGTCTGCTGCGGGGAGCTCTAGTGCATTCAGCATGGTCACATCGTCTGCGGCGGTGTCAGGGCTCTCGCGTGCAAGCACCGCCCCGACTTCCGCCAGCCAGTGCGTCGGCTGCAATGCCGTCAGCTCGCCTCGCGTGATCGAATCCATGAGCTGCGTCGCCTTCTCCGTCCCGACTTCGCGTTCCGGATCCTGCAGCAACCACTTGATGACGACGCTGGCGTCGACGACTACAGTCACGACCTGCCCGCTGCTCGTGACGCGCGAATCTGCTTGTCGGTCAGGGAGGGCCGCTCTGCACGACGTTGCGTCAACGTGCGGAAGAGGCTCTCACGTTGCTTACGACGTCGCGCCTCGGCCACTGCGTTCCGCATCAGATCCGCGATCACTGCGCTCTTGTTCTGATCGCCAAAAACTTTGTCGAACTCGGCCTTGACGTCGTCCGGAACGCTGAAATTGACTGTGGCCATCTGGAGCACCGATTGTTGAAGGTTTCAACAACCGATAGGGTACCCCGAAATGTGAAGCCGTCAACTCCGGATTCATCCGGCTCAGACCCGCCAGTCATCCCGCCATTTCAGGCCAACGGCGCCATGTAACCCATGGATGGACCGGGGTATTCCGGTGAAGCCACAAGCGCCAAACAACCCGCCATTTCCGCGCCACTGATCACTCCTCGTCGGCGGGAGCTTCCGACCAGCCCTCGACCCATCTGTAGTATCCGAGGATCAATCACGATGTGTCCGTCCGGCGCACGCCTCCAAACCCTTCCTTCCGGCCACTCGCCGCGATGGATCTTGCATTGGATCGCCTTGACCGAATAGCCCGTGATTGCCTGGGCCAAGGGCAGCAGTATGTAGCGCGCGGGCGCGACGACTACTGGTGGGTTCCGCTCGATGTTCATATCTACCTCACTGAACGTTGATGTTGATCTGCAGGAGATGACTGCGTGCGCAGTGTTGAGGGAGACTCGGGACGCGACCAGCAAAGAAACTGTCGAGATCGGCCACAAAGACACGTTGCGGGAATCGCCGCGCTCGCGCGGCGCCGAGCTTGTCTGCCAACCCTGGAGTTTTAGGCTCGCTCGCAGAGAGCTGACGCTTGAGCACTTCGAGCGCGCGCGGGCACAGCTCCACGATACGGTCTTCGCCGGTCTTGGTCTTCTTCTTGATGAGCCGCTTCGCGTCGACGATCTTTGCGAGGCGCGAGTACTTCACGTCCTCGAAGATGGCATCGCCGATATCCGGCCGCCAGCGTAACGAGATTACGACTCAGATCCCGTCGTCCGTTCACCTAGCCGTGCCACGCGGCAGCTATGACCGCGTAAAGCTCCCAATACAGGTCATCATGTACCGCCTCGACCCGAAGACGTTCATGGCCGGGCTCGACGCGAAAAAGATCGATGGGATGCGGCTGAAGATCTACAGGCCCGCGAGGGCTGTAGTGGATTGCTTCAAGTTCAGGAACAACTCGGCCTCGACGTCGCACTTGAAGCGCTGCGCCTGGCGCGCCAGAGCAGCCGCGCGCTACGCGCGGCTGCTCTGTGTCGAGAAGCCGATGGCGCTGTACCCGCGGACGATCGAATGAGCGCGAAGGAAGCAAATAACGGCGCGGCCACGGTACTTGAAAGCCTTCGGGCAGCGACGTGGAAGAGATTGCTGGAGGAGATCCACCGAAGGGTGGCATCCTCGCCGCGCTGCGCCGTTCGCCTTTGGTGGGAGCAGAGCTGGATCTGGAGCGTCAAGTCATGCGACCGTCTTGAGCGTGACGCGCCGACCCGATGTTCTGTGCGCCCTTGGGTCGCCGCAGCCCCATGCCAACATCCCACACAGCAACTGAAATCGCAGAATCCACCGGCTTCGATATGAGCCTGGTCCGGGAAAGCCTGAGCCTTTCTTACGAACAGCGAGCCATTCAGCACCAGGCGGCGCTTGACCTGATGCTGGAGATGGAGCGCGCAGGCCAGAGACTCCGTGATGCAGCTCAATCAGCTGATCCAGCGACAGCGACGCTGAGATCGACTTCGTTACCGTGGGCGGCTTCGCGGGCATACTCCACGGATCATCGATCGTGACCCGCGATCTCGATGTATGCGCGGTTCTCTCACGCGAGAACGTCGCCAGGTTGCGGGATGTGTTGCGAGATCTGAAGCCGACGCACCGGCAAACACCGCAGCGACTCTCGTTCCTGGAGAATCCTTATACAGATGTCGAGGTCAAGAACCTGTATCTGGGTACGGCTTTCGGTCCGCTAGGCATTCTCAGCCGGGCGGGCTGTTGGCCGACCGCGACCGGACGTGTTCGCTGCTCCGACGAGCTAGATTCCCGAGGCCAGCTTTTCCCAACGAGGACCGGCGATCCTCGATGCGGCCGCGTGGTTCAGGATAAGCCCGACGCCCATCACTTCGGCGCTGAAAGCTGGGCGCATGCCTATTTCTCTGCCGCGCTTTGGCACCGTGGAGTTTCTCGGCATACCTAAATCGCCTTTGTCAGTGCGGCCTGTCGTTCCTTCAGCACCTCGAGGAACGCTCCGGCGATTCCTTCATTCACCCCTCCGGCCACACGTGCTTCCTTCTGCAGTTTCTGGAACGCCGCCATGACCGGGCTATTGGGGGCGAGATCCTCCTCGAGTGATTGGTATGTGTTCTGGAAATTAGGCAGTGCCGGCAGTTGCTCGCAGAGTTTCGCGAGCGTTCTGCATGCAGCCAGCTCGCGTTCGATTGCGGGCCGGATCAGGTCAAATCGGGCCTTGCGTTGCTCGCGACGCTCGGTGAGTCTCGCTCCCACGATTGTTGCCAAGATCGTCGCGATTGCGGTGATTAGAACGGGGGCAACGACGTTCCACCAGGGCGGGTAAGGAGCAGGAGCTGACGAGAGCGGACTGCGGCTCGGAACCAGGTGGAACTCGTTCTGCGTTTTTCCGTTGGCCGCCGAATGTGTCTCGACGATGTGCACGATTGGCGAAACGCATGTCCCGGCAATCTGAACCTCGAAGCTGGCATAGCGACCGCGTGTAGATTGAATCGCTGGTGTGCTCGCTTGGCCCGCGTCGCAAGATACGGTGATGCTTGATTGGCGATCGGCTTCGTCTCCGAACGCGACGTTGACTACGATGAGTCCGCGTTCCGGCACGAGTGTCGCAGTGGCGGACGTGGCGTCCTGCGCCCTGGCCAAATCGGCACAGAGAGCTGTGGTAGCGGCGAACGCGGCTGCTCGCCATCTCCGATCCATGGGCCGTCTCCTATTGGATCACGCGCTCGCTGATGGCGAGTGTTACGAGGACTTTGGTGAGAGGATCGGTCACCCGAACTTCTTTGCCGACGAGTTGCACCAGATTGATCTTCTCCAGTTCCTGAATCCCGCGATCGAAATGTCTGTGCAGGTTGGGGTCGAGGCTCTTGATCAGATCCGCTTCTCCTCTCCGGCCTTTGGGCGTGTCCGCGAGCTTTACGAGAATCTGCTTCCCTGCGGTGCTCAGCGTGCCGAAATCGAAATCGGTATTCCCGAGCTTTGTCGTGAGGAACGACTTGATCATCGAGTGGTAGTCGTCGGCGAGCACAACCAGAGTTTTCTCCTTACCACGTCGCTCGTCTGCATTCAGGGCGCTGTAGTAGCCCAACTGTTGAACGAGCCACGGGAAGCCGGAGGATTTATTCGCGATCAGCGTGCGCAGTGCCGCGTCGAATCGGATCTGCTTGTTGCATGATGTCTCAAGGCTGTCAAAAAACCAGCCGACGTTCTGCGCGGTAAAGAGAGGCACCTCGTACGAGTTGAGCTTGCGAACGACTGACGGGTGCTGGCCGATCAGTGTCTCGCGGTTCGTGGCCATACCGACGATCACAAACTTGACGTTGTTGAGCGCCTTGAGCAGAACACCGACGCGTGTGCTTTCCTTGACCTGTTCGAACTCATCCAGAAAGATCACGAGCTGCGTTTTCGGTTCCCGGACGGCTGCGCGTTTCAGCAAATCCTCTAAAGCTTTGAATGCCGCGAGCTCGCTGTTGGAGGGCTGCAGGCTCTTCTCACTCCCCTTCGGACTTGATGATTGCGCGGTACCGCGCTCCCATCCGTACAGCTTGCTGACGCGCGCGATCTCCGCGTCAGTAAAAACATCCGGAAACGCGCCCGCCAGTGAATGCTGGCCACTGTCGGTCAGTAGCGAGAGCACGAGATCCGAGATCGTCTGAATAAAGTCCGTGCACTTCAACCAAACGCATCGGATCTGCGTACGTGGCGGGTCGAGGGTAATTCCTCGATCCTTGAACAACGAGAAGTCGCCGGAGAGCCCGGCGAAGAGTTGCCATCCCGCAGAGGTTTTACCGACGCCGCGCTCACCGTACAGAGCGACAGCGGTGCCGGCAATCATCAGATGCTGGAATGCATCCTTGAGAAGTGTTTCACGCCCTGCGAACTGGTGCCGCCTGTCGACAGTAACGGCACCGGCAATGGTGAACAGCTGATTTAGATCGACTTTCACGGGCGCACTCCATGCTCAGCCTCGCACGAACCTCTCGTATTCATCAAGATCCGGATTAAACGTCCTACTCTCGATGCGCAGGATTTCAAGGTACGTGAAGACGTACGCGTTTCCAACAAGTGCGACCTTGCGATCGGGAAACAGTTCATCACTGGTCCAGTGATCTTTGCCGAGTTTCTTCCTGAAAGAGTGTTCCTTCAGGTTGTACTTCAGCGACTTTAGAAAGCGCACAGCCTGTTTCCGGCCCACGATGACCTGGTAATCCAGCTGTTCTCGGATGGAGATTCCGGTGGACGCCTCGATCTGCAGAGGGCTCATGACGACCTCCTGCGGCGAGCCGCCGTTGCCATCGATCGAGTAGCGAAGCGCGCGCATGAATTTTCTGCGGTCGGCTTCGTTGTGCTGTTTGTGAATTCGCTTCACCGCCGAAACAAGAACGGTGTTGAGTCCGTTGCTTTTTCTTTTTCCTTTCCCCTTCGCCACGAGTCTTATCCTCCGATGTTCACGACGAGTATACCGACCGAAATCTCGGGTCTACCCAGAGAATCGCAGGGAATCGCAGAGATTCCCGGGCAGGCGCAGGTATTGCCGTCGCGTGTGTAAGTGCATAGCACTTCAGATGTGCGAGCTGCGATGAGAATGTGGTGGGGGCACTGCCAGGTGGCGGCGAGCGCACTGTTCTCGATATGCATTCACCGCCATAAGGGGTCGCTTCGTACTCCACACTGTACTTCTCGCCACTCGTCGGGCGCGTGCTGGCTGCACGCTTGCGTTGCCTCGGCGCGTATGCAGGCGCTTCATTCTCATGCAATACCCCCTTTGAAGACGAACTCGATCAAAAGCGAAAACCGGCTTCTCTACCTTCTGGATCGGCCCTCGCGTCTCAAAGTTCAGTCATCGGTACTTCGTCATCCGTGATGGAGTGCTCCAAATCCCGTGCCAACGCGGTATGTAGATCGCTGGCAGCTCAACCGGGAGACTGCTGACAAGAGACGACGACAGTGGTCTGCCCCGGGGCTAGATAGTGTTTTCGCGGTGGCTGCGGGTGCAGGGCTTCGATGTATTCGACGCTCTACTCTTCAACTTCGTCGCTCCCGGTTCGGTTCCCGTCGCGATCTACGGCGGCTACGGGAAGTCGAAGCGCGCCGTTGGCGGCATGTGCTTGGGCGGCCCGAAATCGGGCGTCGTTGTGCATATGTGCCCGGAAGCGGGCGTTGTTGGATGGCGAAGGAGGTGGCGCGGGCCTGAGACCGTCTCGGTTCCTCGGGTTGCGGCTTCCTCCCGATAGCTGCGACCGTGTCGCAGGAGCAGTGCTTTGAGCTGCTGACGCGCTTTGAGACGGGCTCTCATCTGTAGTAGTTCCGACTTGATCTGATCAGGCGGCCTTCCTGTTCTACGCATTCGAGCGCACCGTCGAGCACGATCTCGATGAGGAGATTTCGTTCTTGCTCGGCTTCGATCGCGCTCGCGAAGCCCTGAATAATCTGGCGGACTGGCCGGCGCACTCGCTGGATCTCTTTATTCGTGTCGTTCATCAGAACAACGACAAGCTTTCGCAAACCAAGCACCCGTCCCACTTTGATTGGCTGCGTGCTACCCCGCTTCGAAGAGATCGTGGCGCGAAGTTTTCAGCATGAAACCGTCGAAGAACGAGACGGCCCGGTCGACTAGTCGAGCCACGAAGTCGAGTGGAGTCGATAGAAGGTTGGGCCAGGCCCGAAACGCGCCAGTGCCAAATCCAGTGCCAAATCGGAGGACTCCCGCAGATACGCCTCGCCATGGGTGAGGCCATCGATCCGTGCAGGCAAGCGAGCGAACTGGTCAGCGTGTTACGAGATCTCTCATCGAGAACGGCTACCTGTGGAGCGAAAGCCTCGCCGGTGAGTTGATCTCCGCTATTCCGCCGTCAGCGCCTCCTAGACGGCGGACGGCGCCGTACGCAAGGCCCAACGCCGCCGCGTCGCCCGCGCGGGCCAGCGCCAGCAACTGCGTAACCGGTGCGGACGCCGCAGCAGAACTCATACAAAAAGTCTTTCACGCAGCCGGAGGAATATTTTCCGCAGCCGTGTACGAAATGGCGCGCCGTTTCGCATCTGCTTTGAAAGCCCGGCTTCTTTCCGGCGCATCGATGGAGAAATGGCGATGAATTTCGTGATCCGGTTCACAGCGCTGGTGATGTTGCTGGCACTCGGTGCCTGTGGAGGCGGCGGCGGATCGAACGAGGTCGCACCGCCGGCCAGCAATGGCGGCAACAACAATCCGCCGCCACCGGTGGTCACCGCGCCCACCATCACCACGCAGCCCGTCAGCGCCAGCGCGAACGAGGGTGGCACCGTGACGTTCACGGTGGTCGCTTCCGGTGATGGCCTCTCCTATCAATGGAAGAGGAGCGGCACGGCCATCGCCGGCGCCACTGCGGCGAGCTACACGACACCCCCGCTGGCCGCGGCCGACGATCAATCTCTCTATTCGGCCACCGTGACCAATGCGGGCGGCAGCGTCACCAGCAACAACGCCGTACTCACCGTGACGCCCCCGCCGCCCCCGCCCCCGCCTCCGCCGCCGGCCGGCGGCGGAGGCGACGACGGGTCTCTTCAGCCGCTGTCCGGGCCCGCCGATCCGTTTCCGCAGACCCCGGCTCCGGTGGCTGCGACGCCGACGATCGCCGGCGTCACGCTCGATCACCGCTATCTGCTGTCGTGGGATCCCTCGTCGAGCGGTCTGTTCACCTTCGGCTTCCTTCACTACAGCGGTGCCGAGACGCGGTTGTACGTGCCGGTCGGCGCGTTCCTCGACGACGCCTGGATCACGACGGCCGACGTCACGAGCGTCGGCGCATCGGTCACGTCGGTGGTCGCGGCGATCGACATCGAGCCGGGTGACTACGTGACCGAGAAGACGATCACCGCGAATTTCATGATCCCGGACGCGATGATGGCCACGATCGATCCGGCGCAGCTGATCGGCTTCGCTGCTGACAGTGACGGGTCCAACCTGCACATGGTGCCCATCGTCGTCGGCAACTTCGGCGCATCCATCACGCGTCCCGCGATAAAGCTGGACCACCTCGGCATCGTCGGCATCGCGGTGGCGACGCCGGAGCAGCAGGCCGCGCTGGCGGCCGCGTGGCCCACCGATCCCGGCGACCAGCTCATCGCGGCGCTCGCGCCGGCGCTCACACAGCGCTGGCGCAACGCGGTCACGCCCGCGGCCACATTCGTCGCGAAAGCTGTACACGTGGCCTACAAGGGCATCGCCCCGGCGTCCGATAGTGCCCCGCCGATCTCTGCGGCGTCCGATGGCGACCCGGCAACGGCCGCAGCGACCGATGGCGACCCGGTGACCACCGCGCTCCGCGGCTACTACAACGATGCCGTGGTGCCCGCCTTCGCAGCGGCCGACGCGGATCCGTCGGTCGCTCTCGCGGCGATCAGTGCGGGCATGACCTTCCTGCGCATGGCCGAATTGTCGGGCCAGGCGGGGACGGATGGCGCATTCGCCGTCGTCGCCCAGCAGGTCTCGGCGCGCATCAGCTCGCTGCTCGATGCCTATGCCAGCTACGTCGCCGGGCAGTGCCGCAGCCTCGGCGGTCCGGGGCAGTTGCAACAGATGCTCGGCACGATGCGCCTGCTGCAGCTGATGGGTCACCAGGCGAAGTCCGACGAGATCGAGGACGTCTTGCCGCAGTGCTCGAACTACAAGGTCGCGTTCCGCTTCGACTACACGCGCACCGCAAACTGGTCGTTGGGCTACACGGCCGGCGACGTCAACGGCATCGAGACGGTCCAGGAGCACGCGCACGTCGTGATCGAAGGCGAGCATACGTTCGGGTTGAACAGCGGCGCGACGGATGCACAGCTGCGGATGACGACCCTCGACTGGACGGAAGATCGCAGTCGCGACAACAGCCAGACGTTCCACTCCACCTGGGCATCCGAAGGGGTTGTCTCGCCGTGGCGGATCAACGGTGTGTCGGTCCCCGTCATCCGTACGCGCGGCGGCACGCCTCCCACGTCCATCACGCTGTACCTGTCGCCGTTCGTGGATCCGGGCCCCAACTCGGACGTCAGCTTCCACCCGTTCACGGCAACCGTGACGACAAAGTCCACCAACCCGGACGGGTCGTCGGCGTCGGACCGCGTTGACGTACACACGGGAATCAATCTGGAGATCTTCGTGCCCGCGCTGCCGGGCGACGGAGCCCACAATTACGGCGCCATGTTGATTCCGCGCAGCGGCGGCGCGACTTCAAGCGCCACGCGCACGACTCCCTACCACGGAGGTTCGATCGTCGAAAGCGAGTCCGTGACGGTGACGATCTCGCGCCCAGACTGACGACGCTGCGGATGCCCGGCAACCAGCCGGGCGTCCGCAGCTCGCGTTTGAGGACGATGGCGTCTTCGCGGCCATCGGTGGCTTGATAGTAACCACGCGGATGCCGATCTGCTCGAAGCCCCAGCCGCGAGTGCGGATCGGAAATTCAATCGGCGTCTTGCCAGATGCCTTGCGCGACGTCGCCTGCGGCGGCGGGTCTTTTTGTGGGAGGGTGCAGATTGACGTTCGCCGTCATTCTGACTAGTCTACTGACTAGTTTAGGAGAGTGGCTTCTCATGAAGAAATCCTGGCCCGTTCAAGACGCGAAAGCCCGTTTCAGCGAGTTCCTGCAGGCAAGCCTGACCGAGGGCCCGCAGGTGGTGACCCTGCGCGGGGTCGAGACGGCGGTCCTGGTGCCGGTGAATGAATGGCGTGACCTGCGCGAGCGGGCACGCCCCGGCCTCAAATCCTTACTGCTCGGTCCCGGGCCGCGGGGCGCCCTGAGTATTCCGCCGCGGGGCGGGCGGCACCGGCGTGTCACGAAGCCGATCGGCTGATCGGTGTATCTGCTCGACACGAACGTCGTTTCGGAGCTGCGCAAACCGAAGCCCCACCAGGGAGTGGTGGCCTGGGTTCAGAACGCCTCGGAAGAAACCCTTCATCTGTCAGCCGTGACGATCGGTGAGATCCAGGCAGGCATCGAAATCACGCGTGAGCAGGATGCCGCGAAGGCTCGCGAGATTGAGACCTGGCTGAATAGCGTCGCGGAGACCTACAACGTCATCCCGGTGGACGCTCACATCTTCCGTCGCTGGGCGCAACTGATGCACCGCCGATCCGACGATCATCTCGAAGATGCCCTGATTGCCGCCACGGCGCTGGTTCGGGGCTTGAGCGTAGTGAGCCGCAACGTCGACGATTTCAAGCCTTTCGGCGTGTCTCTCATCAATCCGTTCACCAAACGTCCGGCGCAGTCATGAATCGAGAGAGCCCGCCGGCGCGGGGCACCTCGTTGACTGGCGCTCGGGAGCCGTGGCGACTTCGACAGCCGTGACGCCCGAGTTGTACGTCAGTTCGCACGGCCGGCTGCGCGTAGAGAGCAGTTTGCCCGAGGTGTCGAATACCGCCGCATCGGGCGCTCTTGCGCGGATCGAGCGGGCATTCTCCGGCGGCGAGGGCGCCGGACTCTTGCATCTCGCCACCGTGGATCTCAAGGTCGCGCTCTCTCCGTCGCTTGTCTTCGCGCGCGCCTTCGCGCAGCTCTATTTCAATCAGCTATGCCATCTCACCGAACCGGAGGTCGTATCGGACGATCCGCTGGTTGAGCCACCCGAGGCTGCCGAACTGGGTGCCCTCGCACTCAGCGCTCCGCCGATGAAAGGGCTCGAATATCTCGACGCATCGGCGTTGGAACATGCGTGGCGGGCTCTCGATTCGCAGGTGCGCACGGCGGTTGCCGCTCACGGGCACGGCCTGCGAGCCTGGCTTCACCACACGAATCCGGAATGGCAGCTGGTTGGCCGAATCACCTTTCGGTTGGCCGAGAACAAGCGCGACGAAGAGTATCCGTTTGCGTTTCTTGCAACCTATGCAAGCGGCCTCTCCTCGCGCGGCGAATCGAATCACGTACCGCTCGCCAAAGCGCTGCAGGAGTACGCGGGCACGGCGAATCGCAAGCGGCTGGTCGCCCTGTTGACGCCCATTCGCGCCGTGTCAGAGAAGCTGGAGTGGGTGAGTGATCTCGTCGAGAGCGGCGACATCTACCAGGCGCTCGCCTGGACACCGATGGAAGCCTATCGTTTCCTGCGGGGCGTGCCCGTGCTCGAGGCAGGCGGGCTCGTCGTGCGCATTCCCAACTGGTGGAAGGCGGCGAAGCCTCCTCGACCGCAGGTCAGTGTCCGTGTTGGCGACCAGAAGCGCGCGGCGCTTGGGGCGGACGCGCTGCTCGATTTCTCGGTTGGCCTGAGTCTCGACGGGGAACCTCTCACGGAAGCGGAGAAGAAGGCGCTGCTGTCTTCGGCGTCTGGACTTGTGCGGCTGCGCGGGCAATGGGTCGAAGCGGATGGAGAAAAGCTCGCCGCTGCCCTCGCGCACTGGAAACGCGTCGAGAAATCCGCACGGGCCGGGGAGCTCTCGTTTCACGAAGGCATGCGGCTCCTCGCAGGCGTTGCGGAAGCGGCCGATGCGGCTGCGGGCGTTGCTGATCCTGTGCGGGAATGGAGCGGGGTAGAGGCGGGTGACTGGTTGCGTGACGTCATGGCCCGACTACGGGAGCCTGAGAAAGAAAGCGAGATTGCGCTCAACGGGTTGCAAGCGTCGCTTCGCCCGTACCAGATGACGGGCGTCAAATGGCTCACCTTGCTCAATCGTCTCGGCCTCGGGGCCTGCCTCGCAGACGACATGGGCCTTGGTAAGACGATCCAGGTCGTGGCGCTGCTGCTTCAGTTGCGTGGCCGGGCAGTCGGCACGGTGTCGAAATCCGCGGGCCGTGCCGTAGTGGTGGCGGGGCGTCCCGCCTCGGCTGCGCCGAGTCTTATCGTCGCGCCGGCATCTCTCATCGCGAACTGGAAGGCCGAGATACAACGGTTCGCGCCATCGCTCTCGGTAATTGTCGCGCACTCCTCGGAGAGCACCGTTGACCTGACTAATGAGGGTGATCTGAAGGCGGCACTTGCTGGCGTCGACGTCGCGATCACTACATATGGAGTCGTCACACGTTCAGAAGCGCTGCGTCGAATACGCTGGCGCCTTGTCGTTCTCGATGAAGCGCAGGCCATCAAGAACCCGGGAGCGCAGCAGACGCGGGCGGTCAAACAGATTCAGACCGATGGACGAATCGCGCTGACGGGAACTCCTGTTGAGAATCGGCTGGGGGACCTGTGGTCGCTGTTCGACTTTCTGAATCCGGGTCTGCTGGGCAGCACAGCGGCTTTCACGCGCGCCACCAACCGGCTCGCACGGGATGCCGATCAGTCCTACGCACCCTTGCGCCGTCTGGTGCAGCCCTACATCCTGCGCCGGCTGAAGACCGACAAGCGGGTCATCGCCGATCTGCCGGAAAAAACAGAGGTACGCGCGTTCTGTTCGCTCACACGCGAGCAGGCCGCGCTGTATGAGCAGTGCGTGAAGGAGTTGGCGAACGCGCTGACGCAGTCCGAGGGCATCAAGCGGCGCGGCCTCGTCGTGGCTCACCTGATGCAACTCAAGCAGATCTGCAACCATCCCGCGCAGTGGCAGGGCCAGAGCGATTTCAGCGCGAGCCGCAGCGGAAAGTTCGCGCGTTTGAGTGAGCTGTGCGAGGAGTTGAGCGAGCGTCAGGAGCGGGTGCTCATCTTCACGCAGTTCCGCGAGATCGTGGCTCCGCTCGTGCAGTATATGACGCAGATTTTCGGTCGGCCGGGGCTTTCGTTGGACGGAAGCACCCCCGTGTCTCGGCGTCGCACTTTGGTGGACGAGTTCCAGCGCGAGGACGGACCGCCGTTCTTTGTCCTCTCTCTCAAGGCGGGCGGCACGGGTCTCAACCTGACGGCCGCCTCGCACGTCATCCACTTCGACCGGTGGTGGAATCCGGCTGTGGAGAATCAGGCAACCGATCGCGCGTTCCGTATCGGGCAGAAGCGAAACGTGTTCGTGCACAAGTTCGTGTGTCGGGGCACGGTCGAAGAGAAGATCGATGCGTTGATAGAGTCCAAGAGCACTCTGTCGCACAATCTGCTCGACGAAGGCGCCGGCCAGTTGCTGACCGAAATGAGGGATGAGGATCTTCTGCGCACCGTTGCGTTGGATATTCACAAAGCCTGCGATGCCTAGCATGGAGACCGAATGAACTGGTGGTCGTATACCCGCAAGCCCGGCGTTCACGAGCGTCGGCAGAAGGCGGCGCGTGAGGCGCGTCGGTTTGCCAAGAGCGGCAAAACGCTGTCGCCGGTCGCGATCGAGGGCCGCACCATCGCGCGAAGCTTCTGGGGCAAGGCCTGGTGCGACAACCTCGAGTCCTATCGCGATTTCGAGAACCGGCTGCCGCGCGGGCGCAGCTATGTCCGCAACGGGTCGGTGCTCGATCTGCAAATCGCGTCAGGGAAGGTCACAGCGCTGGTGTCTGGCTCCGACCTCTACCAGGTTGCCATCGCGATCAAACCGGTAGTGGCGGGTCACTGGGGCCAGATCAAGACCCAATGCGCGGGGAATGTCGGCTCGATCATCGAACTGCTCGAAGGCAAGCTGTCCGAGCGCGTGATGCGGGTCATTACCCATCGCGACGACGGGCTTTTTCCCAAGCCGGCAGAGATCCAGATGGAATGCTCATGCCCCGACTGGGCGACGATGTGCAAGCATGTCGCGGCGGTCATGTACGGGGTCGGCGCGAGGCTGGACCAGCAACCTGAACTGCTGTTTACGTTGCGTAACGTCGACCATGCGGAATTGATCGCGGCGGCACCCGACCTCGCCGTGACACGCAGAGGCGCCGGTCGCAAGGTAGTTGCCGATGACGCGCTCGGTGACGTGTTTGGAATCGAACTCGAGGTGCCGAAGCGCGGAGTGGCCGCTGAATCGCCGCGGCCAGGAGCGGCGCGGAAGAAAAAGGTTGCGCGGGCCGCCGAGCCGAAGAGGGCTCGTCGCATCGTCAAGAAGGCGAAGCCGTAGCCGCGAGTTGTGTTGCGGCGGCGGTGGGCAACGATCAAACTCTCCAAGCAGGCGAGTGTGTCGCATTCCGTTGCAAAGTGATGCATGCGTCCGAATCCTCGCGGCCCAGTCGCGAATTTCAAATTTCGGCTGAGACACGATACGATCGCCACAGCGGGAAGACCTTGGATTGCTCGGGTCTGACTCTCGCGAGAAATTTGCGGAACGCTCCTGCACTCTTCGATGATTTCTTCGGCTCTACGGATCGCAACGGCCGTGCGCCCGAAAAAATCACACTATCTGTTTCGCAAAAATATCAGTGGCTTGTAGTACGTGGTCGAAGAGCCGAGCCGCGACTCCCGCACTCATAACGCCGACGTTGCAAATCGGTGCAGCGAAGTTGATTGGACGGTCTCTGTTGAGACGGTTGCGTTGCGAGGCGCTGCATATCGACGCGTCCTTCCATCCTCCGCGGTTCCAATGAGATGCCATGCTCGGCGGATCCCGGAGTGACGCTGGCACGCTGAAGTGCCGAGGTCAGGCGTCCGGCACCGGCAGCCGTCACGCTCGCGCAGAAAGGCGTGGCTCATTCGTCTGGGTAGCGCGTTCACGAATGTGCCAAGAACGGCGTTCAGAACGGTTCGTTCGTGGCGCTCGACGTCGAGACCGGGAAGATCGCGTAGCAGTACACCGCGCCCTAGCCGCTGATCGGTGACGCGGTGGCTACGGCGTGGAACCTGGTTTTCATCGGCGAAGACAGCGGAGGGTTCGATGCGTTCAACGCGAAAACGGCAAATGCGTCTGGCGACACAGCCTGTGGGCTGGCCTCAACACGCCGCCGATCACATGCCAGGTGAACGATGAGCAGAACCTCGCCGTCCCCTCCGGCGGAAACTTTCAGATGACGTATCCCTATGGCGATACGGTTGCGATCTTCAAGTTGCCGAAGACATGAGTTCGGATTGCAGCCGCTGCCGTTTAGCGCCCAGGCGGCCGTCCGTCGCAGCGCCTTGTGAACCCATCCTCTCCCGGTAGCGTGATGTCGAACAGCACCAGCTCTACCCTGGAGCTGCACTTCTGTTACTGGTGCCTGTGTGGCGACAGCCGGAGCAATCAGGTTGAAGGGCTGCGTCGACTGCTGCCTGATACAGCGCGTTGCCTATCTGAAACCTGAGTTTGGATTGAATCAAATACGGCAACAGTGTTGTCGCGGGAACCGTTGAACATCGCGTTGTGACTGTGCAATATTGAATCATCAGGAGTAGCGAACGCTTCGCAAGAAAGCGCGATACGGGGATGCACGCATTTCAGCGCCTGTCGCGCATCGATCCGTCCGCTGCCCTCGCCCGGGATTGGGCGACACCGAACTTCGTGTGGAAGGATCGAGAAAAGGGAGAGGGAAAATGAGGTCGGTGATAGAGGTGAATCCGTTTCGTTGCCGCATGTGGGATCTCCACGATCGCATGGAATTCCACGTAACAGAACAAAATTGCAAGGCGGAGATAGATAGTTTCGCGAGATTCGGGCAGCTGCTACCCGTCTTGGGGCGCCGGGTCAACAACGATCCGGACCATGACGTCGAGCTCATCTGCGGTGCCCGGCGACTGTTCGTCGCCCGCCACCTCAACAAACCGCTGATGGTCGACGTGCGGTCGATGTCCGACAGGGATGCGCTGATTGCGATGGACATCGAGAATCGCCAGCGCACCGACATCAGCGCCTACGAGCGTGGCATGAGCTACTCGCGCTGGATCCGCAGCGGCCACTTCGCCTCGCAGGAAGAGGTCGCCCGCGCGCTCAAGGTATCGACATCGCAGGTGAGCCGTTTGCTGAAACTCGCTCGATTGCCGAGCGTCATCGTGAATGCTTTCGAGTCACCGAACGAGATCTGCGAAGGGTGGGGCGCGGAGATCCTGAACGCGCTGGAGGATCCGCTGCGGCGAGCCGCCACCATTCAAAGGGCGCGTGCCATCGCCGCTCAGAAGGTGCGTCCGCCAGCGCCGGATGTCTTTCGTCAGTTGCTCGCTTCGTCCGCACAAGGGCGAAAGCCGCGGCACCGGGCGCGCGATGAGGTAGTGAAGGAGCCCAACGGCCAGCCCTTGTTTCGCATCAAGCACCAGCGCAGCACCATCGCGCTGGTATTACCCCTCACTCGCGTGTCAGTGAAGGCCCTGGGGAGGTTGCGAGTGTCGATTGCCGAAATTCTGGTCGACACCGAGCGAACGGACGTCGGCGGCGATGCGGCCGGGAGTGCCGCGCACTCTTATACGATGTAGTCGACGGCGAACGAACGCCACGTGTCATCGTGAAATCGCGCAAGCCTCTGACGCGACGCAGAGAAGTAGCGTCATTCCTGCGTCCTGCGCGCATTCGGCGCGCGCTTGCTGCATCAACACCGCACGGATCATGCTCGCGGCGCCTTCACCGACAAGGAGTGTTTCATGACGATGCCCAAGAGCAGGCAACCTGCCGGACCGGTGGTGACGGAGATCGGCTCGACGAGCCTCGCAGATGGCAGTTTCATCCGTCGGGAGGGCGGCCGCGTGCGGACGCGCGCATATGTCTGGTACGTGCTGGCGCTGATCTGGGGCGTGATGCTGTTTCGCTTCGTGGACCTGCAGGTCATTTCCGTGCTGCTGGAGTCGATCCGGAAGGAGTTCCAGATCTCCGATACGCAACTTGGCCTCTTGAGCGGAACTGCCTTCGCGTTGTTCTACGGCACGCTCGGTGCGCCGATGGGATGGCTCGCGGATCGATACAACCGCCGCAACCTTATCGCCGGATGTCTCGGACTGTGGAGCATCATGACCGCGTTGTGCGGTCTCGCGTCTGGCGTAGGCTCTCTCTTCCTGTCGCGGATGGCCGTGGGAGTTGGCGAGGCGGGCGGTGCACCGCCGTCGTATTCGCTGATCTCGGACTACTTCCCCGCGTCCCGGCGCTCTTCGATCTTCGCCGTGCTGAGCTCTGCGACGCCATTCGGCGTGGCCGTTGGGCTGCTTCTCGGCGGGTGGGCAAACGCGTATCTCGGCTGGCGATGGGCTTTCGTCGCCGTTGCGATCCCTGGCGTGCTGCTGGCCCTGCTGATCCAGTTGACGGTGCGGGAGCCCGTTCGCGGCTCGGCGGATAGCACCCGGCCTCCGCCCAGCCCGCCCTTCACCCAGTCACTGAAGCATCTGCTGCGCATTCGCTCCTATCGACACCTGGTTCTCGCGAGCAGCATCTTCACGATGGGTGCGGTCGGCTCGGGCATCTGGATCGCGTCTTTCTTCATGCGCGTGCATCACATGTCGCCGACGGCGGTGGTGGGCTGGCTCGCGGCGATCTACGGCATCGGTGGAATTCTCGGGACACTCGCGGGCGGTGTGTTTGCAGACCGCTTGTCAGCGTGGACTGGAGATCGCGGTTGGCAGGCGCGTCTCCCGGCGATCACCACCATCGCCATTCTGCCGATCGCATTCTGTGTCTACCTGTGGCCGGCGCCGATCATGGCCCTCCTGCTGCATTCAGGGACCACGTTTCTGATGCATGCCTGGATGGGCCCGACGTACGGCACAATTCAGAGCGTGGCGGGGGCGAACCGGCGCGGAACCGCGGCAGCCGTGAACCAGTTGACTTCGAATCTCATCGCCCTGGGCCTCGGGCCCCTCGTCGTCGGTCTGGCGAGCGACTATCTCAACGGGCGATTCGGCTCCGACTCGCTTCGGTATTCGATACTCGCCGTGGTGACGGTCTGTTACGGCTGGGCCGCGGTGCATTTCCTGCTGGCTTCGAGGACGCTGCAACGAGACCTCGAAACGACTGAGGCAGAGGCGGCTCGGATTTAGGCGGTTGCCTCACTCTGCAGAAGCCGATCGATCTCGGCTGCGGCCTGCGCAGCGGTCGGGCGCTCGAACAGGAAGGGTAGTGGCAGATCCATGCCGAACCGTTCTGAGAGGGTCGCCACGAGATTCATCGCCAGCAGGGAGTACCCACCGAGCTGGAAGAAGTTATCCGTCGGCTCGATGGACTCGACTCCGAGCGCTTCCGCAAAGAATCTCGAGGTTTCGCGCTGCGTTTCGGTGAGCGAGGCATCGAGTGGTCGCATTGAACTGCTCCAGGGTGATTGGCGGGATCAGGGAGAGGCCACAGCGGGTCGTGTGTACTCAGACGGCTGTGCCTCCGGGCGCTGGTCGCGAATGGCCATGATGAGATCCGCCGCACGCGTGGCGCCACCCGCCGCGCGGAGTTTCCGATTCATCTGTTGGCAACGCGCGCGGAAATCAGGCTCCTGAAGGAGTCGCCCCACGAGCTCTCGCAGCTTGCTCGACGTGATGGCGCGAGGCTTAAGCACGAGCCCGGTGCCGGACCTCTCGACGAAGAGCGCCTGCCCGAACTGATCGAATCCCTGCGGATAGACGAGCATCGGCACCTCGGCGAGCAGCGCCTCACAAACGCTGTTCATGCCGCCGTGTGTGATGAAGACGGCGCATCGGCTCAACACGTCGATCTGGTCTACATGCGCGCACACGTGGATGTTGGCAGGGAGCGAAGCAATGACTTCGGGCGCGATGCGATCTTTGCCTGTAATCAGCACCTGGATATCGCTGTCACCGAAGGCATCGATGCAAGCGCGATAGATCTGTGAAGAATGCCGCCAGAACGTTCCGAGCGACACGTATAGCAACGGTCTCGAGTCGAGTTTCGGGAGGGGTTCGCCCGCCGTGACGCCTTCCCCGCGCGCGATCGGTCCTACGAACACATACCGATCATCGAGTTTCTCGACGCCGTGTGCGAGTTCCATTCCGGTCAGCACCAGATGCAGCTCGCCGTAATTGGCGCGCAGAAGTTTGAACGGCAGACCGACGCGCGGGATGTCCCATCGTCTCGAGATTCGCTGGTCCGCGAGCAGGAAGGTAACCAGTCGGCGACAGACGTTCGGCGCGCGAAACAGGTCCCGTATGCCTCGGAAAGTGAGGCGTGCTTCGGACCAGGTGAGCGGATACGTGGTGTGGATCACGACCGACGGAATGCGCAGATGCTGCGCGAGGAAGCGTCCCCACAGACACGTGTAGTCAACGAGCAGATAGGCGGGCTTGTCGACCTGCGCATCGGCGATGAGGCGGTCCAGCGTGCGCTCGACGAGCTGCATCTGCCATGCGGCCATCGTGGTCAGCGCGATGTTCTTTTCTGTTTCTTCGTATTCGAACGGACGAAAGATCGCGCCTGCGTCCTCCGCGACCCTGCGGAAGGTCTCCAGGCCATACAGCACGACGCGCTCGCCGCGTCGGGTCAGTTCCTGGATCAACGGCAGACACGGATTCACATGTCCGTGGTAGGGCATGCTGAAGAAATAGGCGGTCGTCATTTCCGATCGCTCCCGTGCTGTCGCGGTGTTTAGGAAAGAATCTCATCGCACTCGAATACGAGGCAACCACGCGAGCCTGCGCAAGCGTGGAGATTTTGCATCGCTGAAACAGTGAGTTGACGACTTGCATGCTGGGAGGGTGCTGCACGCGTGCGTGCTTGCCATGGTCGCGATACGCCACGCACCATGCGCAGCCAATATCCATCAGCAGGAGCGCGCCGGTGAACGAACTCGATATTGGCGAGTGGGTGAAGGAACTGGAAGCCGACGGCGTGCAGTTTCGCGTTGAAGAAGACGCCTTGCTCTATCGCGCGCCCACCGAAGTGCTTACATCGGAACGAGCGGATCTCATCCGCACACACGAGAAGAGCATTCGCGAGCTGGTGCGCGCGCAGGTGGCGGCGGGCCCGGCCCCTCAGGTCGATGACGCAGAGGATGTGTGGCAGCCCTTGGCGCCGCAGGTCGCGTTTTTCGGAGGCCGCGAGGTCTTGCGCATGGGCGACATCCGTCGCTGGCCGTGCGGAGGCGACTTGCGTTTGTGCCAGATTGCACTGGACGAGCTCATCAAGAGGCACAGCATCCTGCGCACCCGGTTCGTCAAGGACCCGTCGGGCCGGTTCTGGGCAGTCACCGAGCAGCAGCGCCAGGTGCCCATCGGATTCCTGGATGTCTCCGAGCTCGCCGAGCCCGACCAGGACGCGCGGATCAGGGACTTGGCCTCGCAGCTTTACGAAGAGCCTTTCAATCACGAGACCGGGCCGCTCGTGCGACTGTCTCTCGTCAAGAAGAGCGACGACGAGTATGTGAGCGTGCTGGTGGTCTGTCATTCCGTGAGCGATGCGTGGGCGTTACGCGTTTTCTTCTCCGATGTCGCCGCGCTCTACGAAGCAGCTCGCACCGGTGCACCTCCCGCGCTCAAGCCACTGAAACTCCAGTATCGGGATTTCGCCAGGCGCCGCATTGAGTACCTCGCCAGCGAGCAGGCGTACGAGCACGTTCTCTACTGGCGCCGCGCGATCCTCGCGCACCTGAAAGATCCCATCCTGCTGGCAGCGGATCGCCGCACACCGGTGCCCAGCAGGTCTGCCCATCGCGCGCCGATCATTGGCCGGGTGGGGGCAGATACGTTGCAGGCGCTGAAGTCGCTGGCTCAGGCGAGCGGCGCCACGATGTTTCCGTGCGTCGCCGCGGCGGTGGCGGTGGTCTTCGCGCACTGGAGTGGCGGAAGAGATCTGTTCTCGTGGGTGGCGGTCACCACGCGCGGTAGCGTCGAGCTGCAGAAGCTGTGTGGGCACTTCATCGACTGTGCGCCGTTCCTGGTACGGATTCGTGACGAGGCGACTTTTCGCGAGTTGCTCGAGGACGCGAGGCGAACCTTCGTCGAATCGATGCGCCATTTCGATGTCACGCCGGCGTTGCTCGGACCGACGATGCGGGGCATCCGGCAGCGCGTGTCGTTCTCCTCCACGATTCTCAACTACGTCGTGGGCAGCTCGATGTCGCCACCCTCCGGTTCAACGCTGCTGGACGGTCTCGGGCGGCTGAATATGGGCGGGATCTCCACCCGCTACGATGAGAATGTTCCGATTCCGATCGGGTTCGAGTTCGTGGAGTTGGAGGACGAGCTGTGCTGGAAAGTCCCCTTCAAGGATTCGGTGTTCGAAGACTCGACCATCGAAGCCATGTCGCTGCGGATCGAGCGCCTGCTGGATGTGGTGGCGCGTGATCCGGACGTGCGTTTCCGCGACCTCCCGGGCACGGTTCTCACGGAACCGCTGGCGGCGGCCTGAGGCGCCTGCGGGCAAGTCAAACCGGTTCAGGAAGAGCATCTCGCTGCGATCTCCCAGACCACGCGATCAGCGCAAACAGACCCACGAAGAGCACGGCGACACATGCATTGACACCGAGCCACCCGATCACTTCGATCGCTCCCGCAATCGACAGTGAAACGAGTGCCGTGCTGAGCGAGACATAGAAGCCGAGCCGCGTTTCCATCGCTGGCTGCGACGCGCGCGAGATCGCTGTCGCCGATGCAACTGCGATGAGGGCCCAGCTCACTCCGGAGGCGACGAGTGCAACGATGAGATGCGCACTGCTGTTACCGGCCATGCCCGCCACCGCGCCCAGCAGCCCCATCACCCCACCGGCGGCAATCGAAGGCCGGATGCCAAGCCGGTTCACGAGCGGCCCGGTCACGATCCCCGGCAAATACATTCCAAGAAAGTGCATCTGCAGGATCAATGACGTGTCCACGTGCGCCAAAGCGTGGGAATGGTGCGTGATCGGCAGCGCGACCATCAGCGCTGTCATGGAGGCGGCAGCGACAGCGTTGGCGGCGGTTCCCAGCACGAGCACGCGCGACCCCATCTGTACCGGTCGGTGCCCCGCGCCGAAAGGGCTGCGCGTGCCTGCCGCGGTCCACTCGGGTCTCTTTATCAAGGCCATCACGACCGCCGTACCCAGGAACAGGACGGCGACCATCAGATAACTGCCGAACTGAGGCAGGTGGCTCGACGCGAACGGGGTATGACTCGCCAGCGCCGGTCCGGCCAGACTCGCGACGAGCCCGCCTGCTACGAACGCGGAATGCACGTGCGCCTGCCGCGTCGGGGCGACGAGCTGAACGGCCGCAAAACGATAGAATGTCGTAAACGCGAGAGCAGTGCCAAGCAGGAATGCGCCGATGGAAAACAACACGAACGAGCTGCACCCGATCGCCAGCAAGCTCACTGCTCCCCCGGCACTCCCGAAGCCAGCCCCCACGATCAGCGCCAGGCGCCGTCCCACTTTCATCATGATGCGAAACGCCGGAAACATTCCAAGAGTGGTCCCGACGAGGAACAACGAATAGGGCAGCGTGCCCAGCGCGAATGCTGGCGCGAGCGTTGTCCCCACCGCGCCAGCGATCGAGGTGACCAGGAGGCTGCACGTCAGGGTCGTTGCCTGGCAGAGCCAGATCGCGGCGACGGCGACTGTGTTGTTCGTTTCCTTGCCCGGCACCGCCCGCTCCTTGTTGGCACGCTGAATCGACCGCGATCCATGTGGCCCGGATGGTCTAGCGCCCGGCAGTGCATTCGCAACTGCGGACGGGCCTGCATCTGGCGATTTCGCAGACATCACTTTTGCCCGGCGGAGTGTGATGGGGGAGGGATGGTGCAAATCCCCGGATATTTGCGGCCGGATCATTGACGCGTCCGCATCACGCTGGCTACGCTTGGCTTTGGGGGCCCCTTCGGCGGAAGGCGGTACAGGTGCAGCGGAAGTACAAGTCGTCGACGCGGGCGGTCCCGTCTGCGCAACGCAGGGTGACATGGACATAAGTCGTCATGTGGATGTCGCGCATTCCAAGCCCTGGTGGAAGCGGAAGTGGGTCCTTCCCGCGCTGCCCGTCATCGTGCTGCTTTCCGCTGTGGCCTGGACTTCGACGCTGCGCTCGGCCCTTCCGGCCGTGAAGCGCGACTCGCTCTATTTCGACTCCGTGAAGAAGGGCGACCTGCTCGTCGAAGTGCGGGCGCCCGGCAATCTCGTACCCATCGACAAGAAGTGGCTGTCCAGTCGTTCGGAGGGGCTGGTCAAACGCGTGAACCTGCTCTCCGGCGTCGAGGTGTCGCCCGACACGGTCGTCATCGAGCTCGAGAATCCGGACCTCGATAGCGAAGCGCGCGCGGCGGAGCTCGCCCTGCGCGTAGCGACGGCGACGCTCGTTCAGCTCAAACAACAGCTGGCGGATGACCTGCTCGTCGCGAAATCGCAGGTCAACCAGGACGCCGCGCAACTTCGCCGGGCCAAGCTGGACCTTGCCGCGTACCAGAAGCTGGCGGCGGAGGGCATCGTTTCGCGCCTGGACCTGCAGCGAGCCGAATCCGAGGCGGAACGGCTCGAAGCTGCGCATGAGATCGACGAGCGCCGTTACCAGACACTCCCCGCGCTGAACGAGGCGCGGCTGAACGCCGAACTGGCGCGCCATGCACAGTCTTCCGAGAAAGCTGCCCTGCTCCATGAACGGGTCGAGCAGCTCAAGATCAGGGCAGGCGTCCGCGGCGTGCTTCAGGACGTGTCGGTGGAAGCCGGCCAAAGGCTCGCGCAGGGCACCCCCGTGGCCAGTGTTTCAGCACTCGACGCTCTCAAGGCGCAGTTGCGTGTCGAAGAAGGCCAGGCCCGGGAAATCAAGGTGGGGCTCGCGGCGAAGATCCAGGTGAATGGCACGACGGTGGATGGGAAGGTCACGCGTGTGAACGGCGCCGTGGAGAACGGCACGGTCGCGGTGGACATCATCCCCGAAGGTCCGCTGCCGCCAGGCGTGCGGCCTGACCTGCGGGTCGATGGCACGATCCGCATCGAGAATCTTCCGCAGGTGCTCTTCGTCGGCAAGCCGAGCCAGCTCGGCAGCGCACAGCAGGTCAATGTCTATGTAGTCGATGGCGATCGCGCGGTTCGGCGCTCCGTCACGCTGGGCAGGCGCTCGGCGGCGGCCGTGCAGGTGCTCTCCGGTCTGAACGCGGGAGACTCGGTGATCCTGTCGGACGCTTCCGCATGGGGCGACGTGGACGCGGTTGAAATTCAGTGACAGCTCAGGGAGGCGACGACATGAAGAAAAAAGACAAGCCACTCCTCAGTCTCGAGGGTGTCGGCAAGACGTTCCAAACGGACAAGATCCAGACGAATGCACTCAGCGACATCAACCTGAGCATCTATGAAGGGGAGTTCGTGGCGATCGCTGGGCCTTCGGGCTGCGGCAAATCGACGCTGCTCTCGATTCTCGGCTTGCTGGATACGCCGACGTCAGGGCGCTACTTCATCAACGAGCAACCGATGGAGAAGCTCGATCATGCGGCGCTGGCGCGAGTGCGCAACGCCGAGATCGGTTTCGTCTTCCAGGACTTCAACCTCATCGGCGACATGACGGTGTTCGAGAACGTGGAGTTGCCGCTGACTCACCGCCCGGCCATGTCCCGCGCCGAAAGGAAGGCGCGCGTGATGGAGTGCCTCGCGGTGGTGGGCATGACCGACCGGGCCGAGCACTTCCCGGCGCAGCTTTCCGGCGGGCAGCAGCAGCGTGTCGCGGTCGCCCGGTCAGTCGTGGGTAGGCCCTCCGTCCTGCTGGCCGACGAGCCGACCGGCAACCTGGATTCGGCGAACGGCGATGCCGTGATGAAACTGCTCTCCGAGCTCAACACGAAGCAGAAAGTCACCATCTGCATGGTGACGCACGATTCGCGATACATGGGCGCGGCGAGTCGCGCGATCCGGCTCTTCGACGGGAAGATCGTCGCGGACGATGTACAAGTCGCAGCAGCGTAGGCGGTAACGAACATGAAGGATCTGCTTCGGGACATTGTCTTCACCCTGCGTCGCTTCGTACGTCGCCCGGGTCCGGCGCTGGCCATCATCGGCACGCTCGCGGTGGCTATCGCTGCGAACACCGCGGTGTTCTCGGCGTTCAACAGCCTCGTGCTCGAGAAGTTGCCGTACGACACGGATGGCACGCTCGTCTCGCTCAAACAAGTCCAGAAGCTGAAGGGCACCGACGTTCCCTTCTCGGTGAAAGAAGCGATCGATTATCGCGATCAGATTCGCGGCGTGCGGGACGTCGTCGAATATCACACGATGACGTTCACGATCCTGGGTGAAACCGAATCCACGAAGGTCCAGGTCGGCGTCGTCTCGAACAACTTCTTTTCGGTGCTCGGCGTCAAACCGCTCCTTGGCAGGGGCTTCGCGCCGGATGACGAAGTCACAGGCGCCGAACCGGTCGTCCTGTTGAGCCATGATTTCTGGATGCGCCAGTTCGCGGGCGACAAGGGCATCGTCAACCAGTCGCTGCGGATGAACGACAAATTGCATCGGGTGATCGGGGTGCTGCCCCAGTACGTGCAGTTCCCCGGACCGAACGACCTTTACATGCCGACGATCGGGTGTCCGTTCCGCTCCAGCGATCGAGCCATCAACACTCGCGAGATACGCATGGTCAATCTCCTCGGCCGGCTTGCGCCAGGCACGGGGCTCGAGGCGGGTGCGGCCGAAGTCAGCAGCGTCGCTTCACGGATTCATGAGGCAAACCCTCAGAGCTATCCGGCCGAGGCCGGCTTCGGTAGCACGCTCGTGTCCGTGCAGGAGGAGACCTCTCGGGGGGCCAGGCCCACGTTCGTGGTTCTTTTCGCCGCCACCCTGCTCGTCATGGTGCTAGCCTGTGCGAACGTCGCCAACCTTCTCGTCACGCAACAGTTGCAGAGGCGCAAGGAACTGACGGTTCGTGTCGCCGTGGGCGCCGCGCGAGGTCGCATCGTTCGGATGCTGTTGACCGAGAGCCTTCTGCTAACCCTGGTCGGCGGCGCTCTCGGTGTGATCTTGGCCCACGCGGCACTCGGGGAGCTGGCGCAATTCGCGTCGCGCTTCTCGCAGCGTGCGACGGAGATAGCGATCGATGGTCGCGTGCTGGCCTTCGCGTTTGGCATGTCGTTGCTGGCGGGGCTGGCGGTGGGCCTACTGCCGGCCTTGTCGAGAACGAGCATCGTGACAGCGCTGCGTGAGAGCAGCGACAAGTCGACGGCGCCGGAGCATCGGCAGCGCATGCGCCGAATCCTCGTTGCGAGCCAAATCGCCATCACGTTCGTGCTGCTCGTCAGTACGGGGCTCATGACCCGAAGCATCCTCAAGTTGCAGGCTCGCGATCTCGGCTTCGAGCCCACTGACGTGTCTGTGGCCGTGCTGCAGTGGAACTGGAGCAAGTACCCGGGGCTCGACCAGCAGCACGACTTCGCGCGGCGCTTCGAGGGCGCGATGAGCAGCCTGCCGGGCGCGACCTCGGTGGCGCTCGCATCGAGCTACCCCCTCGATGGCTTGTCCGAAACCAATCCGCTCGAGCGCGTGGACCTGCACGTGCAGGGCGCGACGAACGCCGCGGGCGGTTCGGTAACCCCGGTCGTGGTCCGGCAGATCAGCGCCTCGTACTTCTCGACACTGCACGTGTCCGTGATGCAGGGGCGGGCCTTTACCCGGGACGACGATGAGCGGGCCGAACTTGTCGCGGTCGTGAATCAGAAGCTGGCGGATACCTATTGGCCCGGTGGCCAGGCGGTGGCTCAGTTCGTCTCGGTGGACGGTGGCAAGACATGGCGGCGGGTCGTGGGTGTGGTGGGTAACGAACGGCGCTACGGCCTTGCCGAAGACGTGAAGCCGCAACTGTACCTTCCAGTCGTGCAGTCCCTGACCAACATTGCGACGCTGAACGCGCTCATCCGGACCAATGGCGCCACCGCTCAACTGGAGCAGGGGATCCGGCACGCGGTCCACGATCTGGACCCGGAGCAGGCGGTCGACAAAGTGGTGTCGCTCGATCAATTGCTGGCTAACGCCGTGTCCGCGCCACGCGTGGTGGCCATACTGCTCGGCAGTTTTGGTGGCGCGGCTTTGCTCATCACGCTGGCTGGCGTAGCGGGTGTGATCGCGTACTCCGTCAGCCTGCGCACGCGTGAAATCGGCATTCGTGTCGCGCTCGGCGCGCAGCGTTCGGAAGTCGTGTGGATGATATTGAGACAGGGCATCGTGCTGACCGCTGGCGGTCTCCTGTTCGGTTACCTCGCCTCCATCGTGGCAGGGAATCTGCTCGCGGCGAGTCTGTATCAGGTCGGCAGGTTCGATCTCGTCACGCTGTTGGGCGTCACGGTGGTTGTGGCGGCCGCGGCGATCATTGCGGCTTGGATCCCGGCCAGAATGGCGAGCAGCGTCAACCCGCAGATCGCAATCAGAGCTCTATAGGCCGGGTGGGACAGGGATGCCTTCCGTCAGCGACCGCGAGCCCATCTATCTGCGCGAATACCGGGCCTTCGAGCTGATCCCGGTCATCGCGCGCGATGGCTTCGCACTGAGAGTGTGGGAAAGCGGGCCTGCCGCGGCTCCCCGTGTCGTCATCGTCAACCCGATCGGCGTGCCGCTCGTGATCGGGGCACGGCTCGCGCGTGAGCTCGCGGAATCGCATCGGGTGATCTGCTTCGAGCAGCGGGGCTACCTGGCCTATCCGGGTGAATTCGAGACGCGGCCGCACGATTTCAGTGTGTTCGTTTCCGATCTGGTCCACGTGGTGTCGCAGCGTGCCGATTCATCCTGCACGCTCATTGGCATCTGCACGGGCGCCGCGCAGGCGGTGCGCGCGATTGCGGGCGGAGCGTTGTCCGTCGCGAACCTCGTGCTGGTGAGCCCGCTCGTGCGGCTCTCGGAAGGCTATTCACCGAGTCTCTTCGATCGCGGCATGGTGCCGTACCTGAACGCCATCGCGAAGGGCGACGAGAAGATTGCCGGTGAGATGCTGGCGATGCGCGCCGCGAGCCGTCAGCAGATCCGCGTTCCGCCGCCCTCGGACGATGAAATCATGGTCGACGCGGCGGACACGGCGAGCCTCGATACGCTCGCATCGCTCTCCCGCTATGCGAGGACTGTGCGCGACTTCGCGGCTGAGCGGTTCGACGAAGACCTGCGCAAGGTGGCGCAACCGGTGCTGGTGGTCTGCGCGGAAGATGACAAGACGGTTTCCATCAATTCAGTTCGCACGCTGTGTGCGCTGCTGCCCGCGGCAGAGCTGAAAGTCCTGGCGAAAGGCGGGCACTACCTTCTCTACGTGAGTGACGAGGCGCGGCAGCTCATTCGAGGGTGGCTTCCGGCTTGAGCCGGCAGGCAGCGGCGGCGCGAGCCTTGAGATCGCTCACCGTCTGCATCATGAAATGCCCGGCGCGACTCTCGCCGTTCACGCGAGCGTAATCCCGGAGCGTGCCGTAGATCTCGAATCCGAAGCGTTCCCAGACTCGATGCGCCGGCGTCTGCGCTCGCACGTCGAGCGTGATGAGTTCGGCGCCGTCGCGCTCGCACTGACAGCCGATCTCGTACAGGGAGGCAGAGAGCACCGCGGTCCCTCGGTAACGATGCGCGATCATGCCTTTTGCGAGATCGACGATGTGAGCGTTGTTCGGGTTCAGGTTGCGCCTGAGCGTGCACAGAGCGATGACGTCACCGTCCCGCCGCACCACGAGCAGCCGGCATTTGCCCGCGCGCAGGCTGCCACGCAGCTCGGCAATGTAGTGGGCGGCCTCGACGTCTGTGATCGCCTGGCCAAATCCGATGATCGGGTCTGAAGCGGTCGTTTCGCGCATCAACTGCACGATCGCGCGTTCCAGGTCCGCGTCGATGTGCTCCGGCCAGGTGAACTCGGTTCTCAACCTGCGGTGACCTCGGCGTAGGGTTCTGTCTCCTCTGCAACGAGTGCGCTCAGCCCTTGGCTCTGCAACCACTGGTCGTCATAGATCGTTTCCAGATACTTAAGCCCGTTGTCCGGCAGGATCACGACGATATTGCACGGGCCAGTGCATTTGGCTGAGCACACCCGCGCCGCGTGCACCACCGAACCCGATGACCCGCCTAGCAGCAGCCCTTCTTCACGAGCAAGTCGGCGACAGGTGGAGAAGGCATCGGCATCGGACACCTTGATGACTTCATCCACGTAGTCGGTGAGGATGTTGCCAGGCCGAAAGCTCAGGCCCGACCCGTTCTGCAGATAGGGTTTGTACTCGCCACCGAACACGACCGAGCCCGCCGGCTCGACACCGATGACGCGCATGTCGGGGTTGCGGCTCTTCAGGTACCGGGCCGTGCCGCTGAGATGGCTGCCGGTGCTGGCGCTGCCGATCAGCACGTCGACCATGCCGGCGGTCTGCTCGTAGATCTCCGGGCCGGTGGTGGTGAAGTGCGCATCGATCGCGGCTGGATTGTTGTACTGGTCCAGGTTGATGCAATTCGGCATTTCGGCCGCAATAGCGCGCGCGAGCGCGATGCGCTTCTTCTGGTAGCTGCCGGTCTCGTCGGGCTGGCTGACGATGCGCACGGTCCCGCCGAACGCTTTCACGAGCGCGATGTTGCCTTTAGGCGTCTTGGGATCAAGGATGCAGATGAAGTTCAGCTTGCGGATGGCACAGAGCATCGCGAGCGCATGCCCCATGTTGCCGGACGTGGATTCGACGATGGTCCAGCCTTCCGTGAGCCCATGATCGAGGGTCGCCTGCGCGAGCAATTGCCGCGCGCTGCGATCTTTCACGCTGCTCGCCGGATTCAGTGCCTCGAGCTTGCCGTAAGCATGGATGCCACGCCGCGCATCGCTCGCGCTGTTGATCCGCAGTAACGGCGTATTGCCAATGAGGTCTTCGAGAGTCCTGACTCGCATCATGCCCTTCCTGTGTTCTTCGCGGGAGCTTACGTGCGCATCAGCGCAGTAGAACCTGTCCCTTCGGTCAGGCGCCCTTGCCCGCGTGCAACCGTCAGTCGCATTGACCCGGAATGGGAGCACGCCTACCTTCTGTGAGCAGACATGGCAGTCACTTGCAGCGAGAAATCCGCTAAGCGACTGACTTTCGACCCTTCACGTGCAGGATGCCCCCATGCCGGAACAGGCCACCGTCGCCTCGATGCAGCGACTCATCGCGCAGGTGCGCGAACAGAGTCCCTCGCAGATCGTCGTCGATCGGGATACCCGTTTCGTGACGGATCTCGGCCTCGCCTCGCTCGAGCTCATCGCGCTGGTCTTCCTCTGCGAACAGACATTCGCCGTGCAGCTCGTGAGCCAGCCCGGGCTTCTCGCGCGCCTGCACACGATCGGTGTTGCGATCGATGCAATCGGCGACCTGCAACGCGCGGCGGAGCCGGCCCACGCATAGGACGGAGCAACCATGCGCATCGTAGATGGCCACGCTCACGTGGGCTCGATGAGGTTTATCCCAGAGCAGTTCGTGGAGGGGGTCGCCAGAAACCTGTTCGCCGCGCAGGCCGGCGCTTCCGGCAGGCTGCATCCGACGCTCGCGCAGATTCGCTCACTGCTTCTCTCGCAACATCAGGATCACAACGCGGATCAACTCGTCGCCGCCATGGACGAGGCCGGTGTGGCGATGACGGTGCTGCTGCTTCCGGACTTCAGTCATGCGCTGGCTTGCCCGGCGAGCCTCGACTCCATGGCGGAGGAGCACTCGCGCATTCGTGCCCGGCACCCCGGACGGTTCTATGTGTTCCAGGGAATCGACCCGCGCGGCGGCAAAGCGGCGCTGGATCTCTTCCAGCACACCATCACCGACTACGATTTCAACGGGCTGAAGCTGTACCCGCCGTGTGGCTACTCGCCGAGCGACGAGCGTCTCTATCCCTTCTACGAGTTCTGTCGCGAGCGCAGCCTGCCCGTGTTGTTGCATACCGGGCCGACCTCGCCGGTGCTCGACTTCACCTGGTCCCATCCCTCGCGGGTGGATCAGGCCGCGCGGGACTTTCCGGAGGTGCCCTTCATCCTCGCGCACGGCGTCGTCCATCATCGGGAGGATGCGCTCGACCTGTGCGCCTACCGCCCGAACGTATACCTCGATATCTCGGCCTTTCCCGGCATCCTGCATCCGCTCGGCTGGAGGCCGGTGCTGCACGACCTGTTCCGCGTGGGGATCAACCACAAGATCATCTTCGGCACGGACTGGCCGTTGTTCAGCATGACCTCAGGCACGAAGACATGCGTTGATCAGCTGCTGGGCGAGGGCGGTCCCCTACAAGGCGTGGGCGCTCGCGACATCGAGCTCATCATGAGTGGCAACATTGAGCGGCTGATCCCGAAAGCCGCGCAATCGCGCGCGGCGCCCGAGCCGGTCGCGCGTCTCACGGCGATTGCCTGAGCGGCTGCCCTTCGCCCGCCATGAGCGACGCATTGCTCGCCCAGGTCAGCACCGCCTGCCGCGATTTCGAGCAGTTCGAGATCCCGACGCGCGATGGCTCGCGGCTGACTGCCTGGGAAATTGGGCCGCCCGGGGCGCCGAGCGTCGCGGTCGTCAATCCGGTGGGAGTGCCTATCCTCATCTCGTCGAGGCTGTGCCGGGCGCTAGGCGAGCGCTATCGCGTCACTTGCTGGGAACAGCGCGGCTACAGCATGAGCGCTGCGCAGTTTCACTCGACGCCTCACTACTACGGCTCTTTCGCGAACGACGTGGCGGACGTCGTGGCCGCAAGGCATCGCGGCAAGCTCGCGGGATTGGTGGGTATCTGTTCGGGCGCCGCCCTGGCCATCACAGCCGCGTCCCGGGGCCTCGTTCGCTCTTCTTCGGTGATTCTGGTGTGTCCTGTCGCGCGGTTTCGCGACGGCTATGTGCCGAGCATCTTTGACTCGGCATTCATTCCGTACATGCGCATGATCAGCGCCGGCAACCAGCCGTTGGCGCGTGAGCTGCTCGATATGAGAGCCGCCTATGCGAGGGAGCCAAGGGCCGCGGTTCTGGGGGTGGACCAGCAACTCATCGAGACGGCCGACACGATCAGCCTGAAATCGCTCGATGGCCTGCTCGTCTACGCCAGGACCATCCAGACATTCGCCGACGAGATGCTGGATGAGGACATCGCCGGACTTCGCCAGAAAACGTTCGTGTTCGGCGCCACCGACGACCGAACGGTTTCCATCCACTCCATTCGCAAACTGTGCCGGCGCCTGCCGGACGCATGGCTTTACGAATACGCAACCGGCGGGCACCACTCGGTGTTCAGCAACGCGGAGATGCGCGAGAAGATCTGCGAGGTGATCGATACGCGTCCGCGCGGAGGCCCGTGATGGAAGGCCTCGCCGCTTCCCCAGCGGAACTGCACGCGTTGCTCGAGATCACCAGCGCCCTCACTGTTGATTCGGAGGATACGCGAGCGCTCGACGGCATCCTCTGGAAGATCCGTGCGCTGCTGCCGTTCGAGCGCTGCAGGCTGATGCACGAAACGACCGCGTCGATTTTCGAGTGCACCGTTCCAGATGGGCCGAAGATTCGGCGCTCATCGAGCCTGAGCGACTATCTCGAATCCTTCGAACGCACCGAGACATTCCAGAACGCTTTCTTCTGGCGAAAGTCGCAAGACGGTGTCCCGTGCCACGGCGTGGCGGGGCTCGTGCAATCCGACAGAGAGCCGGAAAGGGCCAGCGCGACGCTGATTGAGCTGCATTTTCAGCGCGAGGACCTGCCGCCGAGCAGTCTCTTTTTCGTGAACATCGTGGTCTTCTACCTGCACGTGTGTCTGGTGCGGCGAGCCGGATGCGCGCTCGGGAGGGAGCCGCAGCCCGATCTCACGGTCAAGGAAAGGGACGTGCTGCAGTGGATCGCCAGCGGCAAGACGTCCTGGGAAGTGGGCCGGATTCTCTCGATCTCCGAGCGCACGGTTAAGTTTCACCTGCGAAACATCTACGCCAAGCTGGATGTGGCCAACCGCGTGCAGGCGGCGGCGAAGGCGAACCGGCTCAGGCTGGTGCGGCCGTGAGAAGGGCGGCGCGAATGGCGTTGCGATTGAGCTTCAGGTTCTTGGTGCGCAGGCCGTTGTCGACCGTGAAGTCCTGCTCCGTGAAGACGAGCTCCGTGACCCGCTGACAGGCCGGCAGGCCGGAATTGACCCGCTCGATGTGGCGACGAATGTCGGTCGTGGTCTCGTCGTCCCGACGGGCAACGACCAGGATCGCCGTCATGCCGGAGTTGCGGTCCGACGAAGTCACGAGCGCCGCCTTGATTCGGGCGTGATCCTGAATCAACGCCTCGATCGGCTCCGGGTGAAACTTCTCGCCGGAGCGCGCAATGATGGCGTCTTTCTTTCGACCCGTGATGGTGAGGAAGCCTTGCTCGTCGAAACGCGCAATGTCCCCCGTCGCGACGGAATGCGGGCCTATGAACGTGGCGCGACTGTCTTCTTCCGGTGCTTCGAAGTAGCCGTGAGACAGCAGGGCGGTGCGGGTAACGATCGCTTCGCCGTCCGGCGCGAGACTGACCGTGCCGGGCTCGGCGGGTCTGCCGACGGTGCCAACCTTCAGTGAGCCCGGCTTGTTCCATGCAACCATTCCCGGCTTCCGTTATTCCGAACGCCTCGTACAGTGGCAGTCCGCGGTCCCAGAAGAAATCCAACGTCCGACGCGTGATCGGCGCCATGCCTGTCACGAGATAACGAATGTTGCCGCCGAGGAGGTCTTTCACGCGCGCCGCGACGGTCGCCGGATTTGTATCCCCCGCACTGAGCGATAGCGCGACCCCCCGCAAGGTTTCGTAGAAGAGCGGCGGCGCGATGCTGAATGTGGGCTTGTGCTCGCGGAAGCTGCCAAAGACCTGCGTGTAGGGCGAGCAAACGAAGTCGATGCCGTGATGCAGGCAGAAGTAGTACGTCATTCTCTGCTGATAGTTCGAGAACGGCAGGAAGGTCAGGAAGCGCTCCGAACCGTGCACGCCAAATGCATCCGCATACAAGTCGATCAGGTGCTCGGTGCCCGCGGTGCTGACGATGAGTCCCTTCAGCCGGCCCGAAGTGCCGGAGCTGAAAACGAGCGAATGTGTGCCTGCGGGCGGCGCCGTGGCAGCAATGCTGCGCGCTTGCGTCCCGCTCGGGAAGTCCGAGGCGTGGAGGTTCACGATGTGCGCAGCTTCGAGCGAGGCGGCCTCCGTGAGCGCGGGGTCCGCCGCGAGCAGGCTGATGGAATACCGATCCGCAAGCTCTGCGAGCGGTTCTTTCTGATCCGGCGTGAAAGCTACGCTGATGCAGCCCAGGGCCGTGATCGCAAGATCCCATTGCATCCAGGCGTAGCAATTTGGCGCGCGAAGGCCGATTCGCATGCCCGGCTGCACGCCTGCCATTTTAAGTCGTCTGATCAACGCAGAGGTGTCCTGGTGCAACTCGTCGAACGTCTTTTCGCTCGGCACGCCGGTGTCGGATACGAAAATCAATTGCGCCGTTTTTCCGGCAGACGGTCCATCAGACTCTGCAGCCGAACGCCCATGGACTCACGCCCTCGCGATGCTGGAGCCGGCGGGCATTGCCGCCGTCGTAGCGGTCAGTTGAGAGCGCAGGCGCCAGTACTTCTGGGCTGCGCTGTCATACATGTTCCAGAAGAGCTGGCAGGTGTGCCGTACCGCGAAGAGCGCTTCTTCCTGCATCGTTTCCGTGGTGCATAGATCTGCTACCAGCTCAATGCCTTCCCGGACGTGACCGACGTCCTCTTTCTGATGCACGGAGAAGAAGAGCGTGTCTTCGTCGGACAGGCCGTAGACCTTGCCGAGCAGCTTGTGACGCGCGGCGCCTGCACGCGTTTCCAGGCTCTGCCCCTCGCTCGCGATCATTACGGCGGCCGCGCCGATGTGGTACGTGCTCGGGTCGATCACGGCGCGCAGCCGGTAATCGATGAGCTCCCGCGTTTGCGGTGACGGCTCGTACGCGTCGCGTTCTTCATCACTGATGCCCTGGGCGCGGATGAAATCCCGCATGAGTTCCACGTGATTCCTGGTGCGCGAGAACCGCCCGGTCTCCTCTTCGAACATGTTGATCAGCAGCCGTTTCTTGTGTTTGGGCAACGGGCACCGGAAATGCAGGTTTTCGATATAGGTGAGGAAGTAGCGGGTGATCTGATACCCCTCGAGCGTGATCGTCTTGAGCAGCACCCAGTTGCGTTCCGGCGCAAACAGTTCCGTGAAGATCGGATGGCTCAGGGTGAGCTGCGCATCGAGCTCTTCCCGCAACCGGATCGCAAACGCGGGTCGGTCCATGTGGGCTTCCTGGTATCAGGGAATCAGTTCCCGACGCCGGACCATAGCGAAAGTGCGGTGCGTCGATACCTGTCCTTCCGGGCAGGGTGCGGCTGGCAATCGCGAGCGTGCTCCAGCATGATTGCGCCGGTTTCCATTCGGAGTGTTCTGACGCATGGGTTGCGTGAGCTCGAACGGCAATCGCCGCAGCCGGCGTATGGGCGGTCTGGGTCTCCTGATCGCCCTGGCCTCTACTGCTTTCGGTGACGACGCTACTCGCGAGAAGATGGCCAAGGTCAACGTCGTGTTGCCGGGCGCGGCGGAGCGGGAGCTGGCTTTGTCAGCGGCTCCGGAGCCGCTGCGAGCCGGGGCCACCGTGTATGTTTTCGGCAAGAACGGTTTCGAGAAGGCCCGCGCCGGCTCAAACGGATTCACCTGCCTCGTCAACCGGGACGCGTTCATCTATGGTGCGTCTCACCTCAAGCCCACTTGCTGGGACGCGGCCGGCGCCACCACGTATGTGCCCGTGATGCTCAAGCTCGGAGAATTACTGGCGCGCGGCGCATCGGCCGATGCGATCCGTGCCGCCATCGATGCGGGATTCGCCGATCACACGTTCAATCCGCCGCGCACGGGCGGCGTCGCCTATATGCTCGCTGGCGACGTGGAAGTTGACGCCAGCACTGGCGAGGTGACGCGGCAGTTGTTTCCGGGGCATTTCATGTTCTACGTCAATGGCGTGACGAATGAGCAGCTGGGATATGTTGCCGGCGCCACGCACGCCCAGAACCTGCCGCATGTGTTTTCCGACGGTGCGGGCGGCAATCATGGCCTCGCGTATGTGATCGTCGTTGCGGCGAAGCCGGAGCAGGATGGCGCCAGCAAGGCGGCCGATAGGATGCGCCACTGACGAATTTCGAATCTCGGCTCAGGCACGATGCGATCATCACACCGGGAGAATCTCGGATTCATCGGTTCTGGCTTTCGCGCGAAATCTGCGGAACGCTCTTGCATTCTTCGATGATTTCTTCGGCTCGACGGATCGCAACGGCCGTGTGCCCGAAAAATTACATCATCTGCTTCACAAGATATCAGCGACTTGTGACTGATGATCAAAGAGCGAAACCGCAACTCCCGCACTCATAACGCCAGTGTTGCAAACCGACGCATTTGGGTGCAATCCGGTGCAACGACCCGATTCAGTCGGCCGGAACGCACGAAGCCAGTGATGCATAACGTTGCAAACGGGGGCATTCCGATGCGTCCGGCGCGGATTCGGAGGCGTGCCATGCTCGGGCGCCTTTTAGTGCCTGACGCTGCGCTCGAGCGTTCACGACAAACCCAGCTCGCGGCCGAGGACCTGGCGGACGAAACCATCGAGCCGTCCATCGCCGACGAGATTCCGGAGGGTCGCCTTGGTTTCATCTGCACGGCCGAGAGTCGCTGACGCTTTGAGGGTGGCGTGGTAGGCGCTCCAGACATCGAGCGCCGTGATCTCGTAGCCGAATCCCTGCACGAGCCAACGCAAGGCCGCAAGCCCTGCGCCCGCTGCGAATTCAGGTTGCCGTTCAGCATGAGCGCGAGCGGCCCGCACCAGAGTCTTCGGATCACAGGGCGAATCCCGAACGAGTTCCAGGGCCAGGTCGAACAGACCCAGCTCTTTCGCAGCGGTGAACCACTTTCCCTCGTCTCCCGGCGACTGCCTGATGAGATCGCGGAGGATCCATTCGCGCGCGATGTTCGGGTAAACCGCGGCAATTGCGCGAAACGTCGCGAGATAGGTTCCTCCTGCATGCGCCGTGAGGCCGAAGCGGCGATACGCGTCCTCGACCCGGCCGGCCTTCAGCAGAATCTGCTCGCACAGACGGTCGACTGCACCGTCGGGTGTCCACGGACCACGCAAGTGTGCGGCGAGTGCGATTGCTTCATCGTGCTTGCCCTGCGCGGCCAGCGCTTTCACCGCGTAGCACTTGTAGTGCCAGAAGTCGGTATGGGCGAGGAGCGAGTAGATGTCCTGAAATAGACCGGCATGTAGCAGTGCGCTGAGGCATGCGGATGTTCCGTGAAAGTGTCCGCGAAGCGCCTTGTCCGGCCCCAATGCCATGCGCGTGACGTCGATCAGCCGGTCTGCCCATGCGCTTGCGATCTCACGGTTCACGCACAACTCACCCCAGTAGTCCGCCAGGATCTCGATGTAGGGGACTTGGTCGGCCGCATGCGCTTCGTACAATCGCTCCAGCCACGTCTCTCGCACGGAGACGGACACGTCTGCCGCGCTGATGATTGGAACCAGCGTCTCTATCGCGCCGTTGACGGCACCCCCAGTGCGCCGGATGAACTGTCGACGCGTTCGAGTGCCGGCGACAGGCGCTCGATGAGGCGTACCGCCCCCTCCGCCGCGATGGCGGGCTCGTTACGAGAGGCGGTCTTGATTTTGGCAACGGCTTGCCTGATCCGAGTCACTGCAGTCGACGAAGACTTCCAGGTGAAGGCGTTGGGACGGATTCGGCTGGGGAATAGCCATTTGCGAGCGGTTGGTTTCGGTTTGGTCACGATTAGGCGTCGGAAATGGGGTTGTGTGGGGCATGGCTGGTCCTGCGTGAGTCCGTAGGGCGTGCGGATCGGATCGTGAAAGCTGCATCCGTCCGGCGGCGACCGCGCGTGGCGCTCAGCGCTTCGCCGTCGGCGACCGCGCTTCCACGCGCAATCGCCACTCGCCATCTCTTTCGACGACTTTGTAATTTCCTACCAGGCGCAGATCATTGCCGAACTGAGCCCGCTTGCGTGCAATCAATTCCTCGACCAACGCGGAGAGTGCGGCATCGGGAGCAATCTGCTTGCGCAGCGTGTGACCCATTCCGTATCGGCGTGGACGGTGTCGTAGACCACTGCATTCCATGTGACGAAAGCCATGCGCAGGATCTGTTCAATCTGTTCCGGTGTGAGAGAGCCTTCCTCGCCGAGAATCGGCTGAGCGAACTCGAGGAACGCCTTCGAAATATTGGGTTCGTGGAACGGAGTATCGATCGGGTCTTTCAGATTCATATCCGGTCCGTCAGTGGCCCGAGCTTGCGAGCCCCTGCCTTCTGCCGCAGGCGGCTCGCCGCGCGGATACTTCGCATATTGTTCTGCGATGCGTAAAACTCGCCGTTGGCCGGTTACTCAGTACGAGACGACAGCGATGTCGGTGTGCGGAAAGTCATTGCCTTTGAACAGCAGCGGTTCACCCTTGATCTTCGCCAAGGCATAGCTGAAACAGTCGCCGTAGTTCAGCCCGGCGGAATGACGTCCCTTGCCGTAGCGACGCCAGGCTTCGCGGGCGAGGTCAGCCTGTTCTGCGGTTACGGGCTCGATGACAAATCCGCCTTTGGTGGCGAGAAGGTCCAGCTCGCGGGCCCCGGCCGGTCCGTACCGCGACTCGATGACGATGCCGGTCTCGACAAGCGTTGCAGCGGAAACAAGCCTGCTCGCATCGGACTCCAATGCCGATGCAATTCGGGCCGCTTCCGGCTCCATGCTGAGGAGCGCAACCAGCGCTGAGGTGTCGATGACCACGAGCGGTACGCTAGCGCGGCAGGCCGTGCTCGTCGTACCCGATAATGTCGTCCGCGGATCGTTTATCGGCCGCTGGCAAGCGGGAGCAGCGCTGCGCGATTTTGAGGAGCTGTTCGCTCAGGCGAGGGCCGCGGACACGGCGAACACGAGCCAGACGTTCGCGCAGAGACTGCACGACTGCTGTCGTCAGAGTCTCGCCGGTTGCCTTCGCGACTTCACGGGCGAGGCGATCTGCTTCGGGATCCTTGATACTCAGCGCCATATTGGTGTCTAGAAAGGTATAGAGACTTATATACTAGGATCCGGCGGCTCGCTGGTAAAGCACATGAGATCGAATGTGCGTTCCGTACGGCCTCGGGCCACGGACGGCGGAGGGGCGGGGGTGACAAGCCGCCATCAAGTAACCGTCGCAGCGGCTCGGTTTTACCGAGAAGCCTCCCGTGGGCATCCGTCACGAACGCACAAGTTATTGATCTTTTTGGAGATTTGTTGGGAACACGTTCTGGATTTCCGCCCAACGTTCCCTATAATGGCTAAGAGACTCAGAGACTAAGACAGTCAGGATGGCGCCCATGGCTTTGCAAGCGATTGCGGGTGACCGCGTTTTTCTAAGCGCAATTGTGGAGCACGAGCATTCTCCCCAAGTGAGGACGGCCGTGCTTACAGCCAAGAGCTTCGACTCACTGCTGGACGAGCGTCCGGCGGCCATTACGTTGGGACCCCGCGGTGTGCTCAGCGGCGATCTTCTTCTGGGAGTCGTCGTCGACAAGCCAGAGCTGTTCAAGCCGCTCATGAGGCATCCATCGAAGGTCGTTCGTTGGCGATGCTATGCATTGAAGCCAGGGGAGCAGCAGTTCGAGCTTACGGAGTTGATGGACGCGCATTCGCTGCATCGAAAAGTCGTGCAGTTGCTCAAGCGGGTGGCGCAGGCATCCACGGAGATGCATGCCTGCGCGCTCTTACCAGATTTCGATTGGACACCGGCTCGCGACAGGAAAATGCGCTCTGTGCTTACACAAATGCTTGCGCATTCGGCTGCAGGCAGGACGGTCACAATGGACGCCGATCCGATCGCCGCCCCGACCTCGCGCACAAATGCTGACGAGGAGGCGCTTGATCGCGAAAAGCTCGTCCGCATTCGTAAGCAAATGCTGGACAAAGTTGGTTCCTACTCCAGCGAGGAGATCGCAGCTGGCGCCGAATCAACTACGTCGAATGCCAGCCAGTATGCGGCTGACCAGCGTAACGCCGGCAAGATCTTCGGCGTCCGTTTCGGCCAGACGTGGCACTACCCGAAATTTCAGTTCGACTCCAGGCGTCGTCCCTATGCCGAGATGAGGGATATCGTTACTGCACTCTCGCCGGATGACCTGGGCTGGGACCGCATCCAATGGTTCCTCGAGCCGCACAAAATGCTCCATGGCAAGACACCGCTCCAGGTATGGAGCACGGATCGAAAGAAGATCGTCGAAGCCGCCAACACGGAACGTTGGAATGGCCGCGACTAGATCGGTTCCGGATCTCGCCACCGACCAAGAAAGATCTCGACGCGGCAGAAGCAGCATGGCGGGAGGGAACTCTCGTTCATGAAGTACCAGTCAACACCCGATACTGGCGCGTGCTTCGCGCCGTTCCACCTGCAGATCCATTGGAGTACGCGACGACCTGCTATCCGTCGGATAGCGACAACCGGTTCACTCCGATATTCGCCGGCGGCAAGATAGTCGCGTCCGCGTATGCCGGCAGCACGCCTGAGATTGCGCTTTGGGAAGTAATCCTCCGCGACATTCGTCACAAGGGCATCAAGCGTGTGCCTCAGCATGAGACCACGAGCCGATATCTGGTCGAGGCCAGAACGACTCGGGTCGTCAAACTACTTGACCTGCGCCGACCCAAGGACGCCAACCTTGTGGCTGGCCGAAGACGGCCGCCCAAGCTCACTGCCGCACCGAAATCGGCGTACGCCGTTACTCGTGCCTGGGCTCAGGCACTCTACGACCGGCTTCCAGAGATTGACGGCCTCATCTACGAGTCGCACCAAGTTCCTGGCGATTGCATCGTGCTCTGGCAATCGCGGCGATCAGAAGTATTCAAGTCAATGGGGAAGGCACAACCCGTCAACACGGGCGCCGTCCGCAAACTGCTCAGAGCCGAAGCCAGGAAGGCGGGTGCAGTCGTTGACTTCGGGGGCCTCGAGGACGATCGAGTGCGCTGAACATCAGCTTCGTGCGTGGCAATGTGGTGCAGCCATTGCCACTGCGGGAGACCTCGGCCGCGGGGAGGTTCGCGGTGCAAAGCGTTGCGATCTGATGCAATTCGACCTGAAGGCGTAGACTTATGCACCATCGGGCGACGTGCGCTGATCATCAGATTTCTTGGCGGCAAATCGGTCCTCTTCAGACGAACCAGGACCTGCAGATGCTCCGCGGGCTCTGCCTCGTTTCGCAGAGATGCATGCCCACATGCTTGCGTGAATCCTGCGGAGTTCTCCTACGCCTATCCATGATTTCCTCGGCTCAGCAGATCGCAACGGCCGTACGCCCCAAGTTTTCGAATTACACTTGTACCAAGAGATCAACAACTTGCGGACTGAGGTGTGAGAGCCAAACCGCGACTCCCGCACTCATAAGGCCAGTGTTGCAAAGCGTCGCGTTCCGGTGCAAATCGGCGCAGCGTGTCTACGGAGCCGATGCTTCTTGCGAAGATGCCGCTGCGAAGCCGTGCAGACCGACGGATCTGTGCGTAGTCGCTCGATTCCAATGAGATGCCATGCTCGAGCCGGCGTCGATGGCTGCTTTGCCAAATTTGCCATTCGATGGTGTGATCTCACCATGAGCACGATGAGCATTTCTCTGCCTGACTCGCTCGATGATTTCGTGGACGAGCAGGTCAATCAGCGCGGATATGGCACGAGCAGCGAGTCCGTGCGCGAACTGATAAGAAGGGATCAGGATCGTCTGCACTTGCGAGGTCTTCTGCTCGCAGGGGCTACATCCGCACCGACGAAGCCCGTTGATGGAGCCTACTTCGACGGCCTGCGCCGGAGAGTCGGGTCATCTAAGCCCGCTTCACGTCGGTGAAGTCGAAAGCTGTCGTACCGCGGGAACGAGCTGAGCGGGACGTTGATAAGGCCATCGACTATTACCCGAGTGAAAACGCCCCAGAAGCGCCTTGGGTTTCATCGATGCCCTAGAGCAGGCATACCGCCATATTGGCCGTCATCCCAATGCCGGCTCGTCGCGGTATGCCACTGAGCTGAATCTTCCGGGCCTGCGTTTCTGCCCTCTGAAGCAGTATCCGTACCTGGTCTTCTATCTCGAGCGGAGCGACCACATCGATATGTGGCGCGTACTTCACGGCGCACGCGATATCCCCGCGTGGATGCGGGATTCCGGATCTGATCCGATCAGTTAAGGCACGCTTGCAAACGCGATCCGCTTCGGCTCGCACCAGTACCCGTAAGGAATGGTCCGACGCTCTCCAGCGCCCTATCGGCACGTTGATGCCTACTGGCGCTGCGAAGCCAAGGGTCAAAACATCTCGACAAGCCGTGTCGCTGCTCGAATGCGGCACCGCTGGCGGCACCCACGGCTACGGGATCTGCGTGCGGAGCCTGCCGATGAGATGGTTACGCGCATATTGAAGCTTACGTTCGGGGCCGGTCGGCGGGTCGTGGAGCCGACGGTGCTTTCTGAAGCACAATTACGAACGAGACTGAAAAATCCCGCACCCAACCAGAATATTTTACCTCCGCCGGCCGCAGGGAGTTGGCGCAGGTATCTATGGCTCCCCGTCCCCGTGCGGCGGCGGTAATCTCCCAGCCATGAGCGGGGATTCCATTGACGACTGGTTTATTCGGGAAATCCTCGTGCACGAGGAGGCTCTCGTCCGGTACCTGCTGCGCAGGTGGCCGAGCCGGCCGGATGCGCACGACTTGCGCCAGGATACGTACGTGCGCGTCTACGAGGCAGCTGCCAAGTCACGCCCTCCCATGCCCAGGGCTTTCCTCTTTGCGACCGCCGCCAACCTGCTGACGGATCGCATGCGCCGAAGGCGAGTCGTGGCGATCGATTCAGTGGGGGATCTGGCGGCGCTGGACGTTGTGGTCGAAGAGGTGTCACCCGAGCGCCGGTTGTCGGCGCACGAGGAATTGCGGCGCCTGGCGCAGGCAATCGACTTGCTTCCGCCCCGGTGTCGGGAGGTCGTGTGGATGCGGCGCGTGGATGAGCTGCCTCAGAAGGAAGTAGCGCGGCGGCTCGGCATTGGCGAAAAGAGCGTCGAGAAGCATGTGATGAAGGGCATGAAGCTGCTGGCCGCCGCGTTTCGCGGCGTCGAGGAGGAGGGGGCAATGCAGGAATCGTCGCAGGCTTCGAGCGAGCGGGAGAAGGAACATGGAGAGCCATAGGCAGATCGAGGATGAAGTCGCGGAATGGCTGGCGCGGCGGGACGGCGGACAGTGGTCTGACGACGACGAAGCCGCTCTCCAGCAGTGGATCAGCGACTCCACCGCGCGAAAGGTGGCGTACCTGCGGCTCAAGTCAACGTGGGACACGGCGGGCCGCCTTCGGGTGCTCCGCGCGGGATCTTCGCCGGCGTCTTCCGGTGACGGCGTGCCGCCACCGGGCGAGTGGCGGAGCTCGCCATTCTTCACGCAGTCGCCTTCCCGGAATGAAGCGCTCGCGGGTTCGGACACGGGCATGACTTCGGGTGACACAGCGCCTTCGCGCGGTCGGGGCCGAGATATCGTTGATCCGGCGGCAACTCACGGACGGCGGCGCTCGCGTCTCGCAGCGCTTGCTACGGCGGCTACCGTCGTGTTCGCCATTGTCGCAGGGGTGGGTGCATACCTCACCTGGAGTGGTGGCGGGGACCGCTACGCCACGCCCATCGGGGGCCTGGCCTCGGTTCCGATGAGTGATGGATCGAATGTCACGCTCAACACTGACAGCGTCATCCGCGTAGCGATGACGGAAGGAGAACGCCGCGTGCAGCTCGAGCATGGTGAGGCGTTCTTCGACGTCGCCAAAGATCCGACGCGTCCGTTCGTAGTGCGCGCCGGCAACAGGCGGATCACTGCGGTGGGCACGAAGTTCTCCGTTCAGCATCTCGGCGGGAACGTCCGTGTGCTCGTCACGGAAGGGAAAGTGCGCGTCGATGACGAGACGTCTTCACCGATTCTCGTCGCCGCCGGCAACATGGCTCGCGCGGCCGGTTCCGCTGTCGTGGTCGAGCGAGCGGCTCCGCCCCGGATGGAAGAGATATTGAGCTGGCGCGACGGTTATCTCCGATTCAGCGACACGCCGCTCGCCGACGCGGTCGCTGAAATAAACCGCTACAACACCCGAAAAGTATTCATCGACGATCCCCGTCTTGCCGCCGTCCGGATCAGTGGCACGTTCCGGCCGACTCAATACGAGGCCTTCGTGCGTGTTCTGCATGACGGATTTTCGGTACACGCAGAAAAGGAAGGCGATCGCATTACCCTCACCCAGGAGCAGTAGCGCGCGTATTCACACATCGCTCGCAACTATTCTCGACAGTAGTGCGGGATTCCATTCCGCTGCTCGTATAACTCTCCGAAGGCTCACACTACTAGAACCATATTCGGGGAGTTGGAATGCTGAAGACGTTCAAGGCGCGACCCACGCTGGTTGCGCTTGCATGCTCCATGGCGCTTACGTCGCATGCCATGGCGGACGCACCGAAACGCATCGAGATCCCTGCTGGCGATCTCGTTTCGGCCCTCGAGACGCTCTCCAGGCAAGCGACGGTAGATCTCGTCTTTCGGCCGGACCAGTTGAAGTCCTTTCACACCGAGGGTGTGAGCGGAACCTACTCGTCGGAGGACGCCGTCCGTCTGCTCCTCAAAGGCACGCCACTCGAGCTGCGCACCGATTCGCCGTCTGGTGCGATGGTGATCGCCGCGCCGACTGCTCCGAAATCAACTCCTGTCTCGAAAACGGAGGACGGCGCAAGGTCGCCGTTGCCCCGCTTCCGCATCGCTCAGTCTGACGCTCCAGAGGGCGCGCGCCCGAGCGAGCAATCGGCCCGCGGCCAATCGGCCGGCAATGACGGGCAGCGGGGTGCGAAGGACGACAGTTCTTCTGTCGCCGAATCGAAGGTAAAGGGCGTTCCGGAAATCCTGGTCCGCGGCGATCGCACCTTGAATACGGATATCGCCAGAACGCCGGACGATCCACAGCCTTACGTCGTTTTCAATCGGGAGCAGCTCGAGCGATCCGGCGCCTCTTCGGTGGAGCAGTTCCTGCAGCAGCGGCTGCCAATGAGCACCGGAACCATTAATTTCGGCGGGGTGTCAGGCATCACCTCACAGATCAGGCTGCGTGGGTTGAGCGCGACGCAGACGCTGATACTGGTCGACGGCCATCGAATGGCCAGTCCGAGCTACACGGGCTACACCGGCGGTGGTGACCTTGGGCAGGCGGATATTTCCGGAATACCGCTGTCGTCCGTGGAACGCATCGAGGTTCTCCCGACCACCGCATCGGGAATCTATGGAGGAAGCGCGACTGGCGGCGTCATCAACATCGTGCTGCGTCGGTACTACTCCGGCGCGGAAGTAAAGCTGACCTATGGAAACACGTTCGACTCGGATGCGTCGAATCGCAAGGCCGATCTGACTTTCGGTCAGAGCTTCAACGGCGGCCGTACGAGTGTGCTGTTCAATGCGAGCTACTCGAGCGCCGACGCTCTTCTGCAGGGCGAACGAGATTTCCAGCGTCGCGGCCAGAATGCGATGCTGAAGAACAATCCGGGCTATTTCCTGCCGCCGAACCCGCCACCTCTGGCCTCCACGCCGAACATCAGCAGCACCAACGGGCAGAACCTGGTTCTCGACAATGGAACTGCGCTGGGCTCGTCGTTCACGTCCGTGCCGGTCGGCTACGCGGGCATCGCCTCGGACGGGGGCGCGGCATTGCTGGGGCGCGCGGGGGTATATGAGTACGGGCTGCCCGACAGCGCGCAATACGATGTGCGAGGCGGCGGATTACGGCAGGGCCTCTTTTCGCAGCCTACGGTGAAGTCTGCAGGCGTGGTCTTGCGGCAAGAGATCAATGAGGGCCTGCAGGTGTTTGCGGACCTGTCGGGCTCGTGGCGGGACGGGTCGTTTCTGACCGGCGGAACCGGCTCGGCCACGAGCTACGTGATTCCCGCCGCGGCGGCCAACAATCCGTTTCTTCAGGACATTCGGGTCACTGTGCCGCTACCGGGCACCGATTCGGATCTGACGACGGAGTCGAAACAGTATCGCGCGTTGCTGGGTCTCACCAAGCGACTGGCGGGCGAATGGAGTCTGAGCGCGGACTACACGTGGGAACGGACGCGCATCATCTATGCGACCGGTCTGGCCGCTCCGGGCTTCGCAACCGCGCTGTCGGCGGGGTCGATCGATGTGCTGAGAGATACCAGTGAATATCCGATCGATATCGCTCCGTATCAGGTGCTCAACGGGTCCACCAGTCCGTTCGAGTCGACCATGAAAGATGCGAACCTGCGCGTCAGCGGTCCGGTTGGCCAATTGCCGGGTGGCGCGATCACGGTCTCGGCGGCGGCGGAGTATCGACGCGAAACGACGTCGGACTCGTTCAATATCCTGCCAGCCTACAATCTTTCGCTCGTGTATCCGAAAGGATGGCAATCGGTAGGCAGCGCATACGTAGAGGCGAGGTTCCCATTCTTCTCGGCAGGCAATGCCCGCCCCGGAGTGCAGGAGCTCGAGCTGCAAACCGCGGTTCGCAGGGATAAATACGACACCACGGCCGCGCAGCGAATGGACCTGTCCGGCCCCATTCCGGCCACCCTTCCACCTGTCGTTCACAGCAAGGGCAGTTTCGCATCCACCGATCCGACGATTGCCTTGAAGTGGAAGCCGATTCAGGACGTCGCGATGCGAGTCAGCTACGGAACAGGATTCCTGCCGCCGTCCTTGAGCCAGATGTTGCCCACCGTGTCCCCGACGCTGTCGACATTACCCAGTGATCCCTTGCGGGGCGGCACAATAGCCGGTCCTTTCACAACCATTTCGGGAGGAAACCCGGCGCTGAAGCCCGAGGAGTCCGAAAGCTGGTCCGGCGGGCTCATCCTGACGCCGCGCGTTCTGCCTGGAACGCGGCTCTCCGTCGACTACACCAGGCTCAAGAAGACCGACAACATCGGTGGCTATCCGGGGAGCTTCCAGGGGATCGTCAACGATGCAACCCTGTTTCCAAACCGCGTCGTTCGCGGCCCCAATCTTCCGGGCGACCCCGCCGGGTGGGCCGGGCCGATTATCTCGGTCGACAACTCGTACATGAATCTGGCGACGGCGCAGCTCGAAGCCATCGACGCACAGCTCGATGTAAATCTGGATACGGCAAGTTACGGCACCTTCGAGATATTCGCGGTGGCGAGCTGGCAATTGAACTACGAGACGCAGGTGGCGAAGGGATCGCCTCCAATCGATAGTCTGGGCGTTGGCTATTTCAGCCCGCTGAAATTCAAAGCCAGCACCGGGCTGCAATGGACCTCGAGAGAGTGGAAGGTGGGCTGGAACGCCAGCTACTTCGACTCCTACCTGGTCAGCTCGACCCCGTCCTACATTCAGTTGCAAGGCGGAGATGGAACGGTACCCAGCCAGATCTATCACGATCTGTATGTGAACTACGATTTGGGCCTGGCCGGCGTGGCTTCCAAAGAGTGGTTCGGCAAGACGGAGATCCAGCTCGGCATTCGGAACGTCTTCAACAAGAAGCCGCCGTTCGATGCGTACAACTATCAGAACGGTTTCTACAGTCAGCTGGGAGACCCAAGACTGGCGTCCTGGTACTTGTCTCTGACGACAAGGCTCTGAATCTGCCAGCAAAGCGGGACGCCTCGTCAGAGGCGTCCCGTTCAAGACGCCTCATTTACAAAGCGCGCACGAGCGACACCTGTTGGTCACGTCGCGGCGTGCGTGCGCGGACGAAAAGTGGAGAAACGGGATGAGCATGAAAGCAACGGCATATTCGCTTCGCACGCTGACTCTGCTGTCTCTGTGCACGACGTCGCTATATGCGGCGCCGGTTACGTCAGCGCCAGGCTTCTCGGCAAAGGACCGTACGCTGCTGGCGGAATATCGCGTTCTCGAGCGGCCAGTGCCGCTCATCATGGCTGTACAGCCGGAGGCGATCGATGACGTGGTGACGCAGCTCACCGGAATCGGCGCGGAGATCCTCGATGTGCGGCGGGGCGTTGGATACATGTTCGCGAAAGTGCCGCTCGATAACGTGAGCAAGGTACCAGGTGTTCGGGGCCTGGTGGCACTGCAGGTGGGTGTCAACCCTGTTCGTGCGGAAATGAGCAATGTGGATCCGCAGGTCAAACAAAATCCCGCCGAGCCTTATGCGGCCGGCCTCGGTGTTCCACCCACGCGAGATCTGGCACGTAACAATCCTTACACTGCGGAAGAAGCGACGCAGGCTCTCACCTTCAAGTCGAAGCATCCCGACTTCGATGGACGGGGCGTCACGATCGGCCTCGTTGAACGGATGCCGCTGAACATGTCATCGCTGACAGGCGCGCTGGATATTTCGGGTGCGCCTCTGCCGAAGTTCAGATTCTTCAATGTCACCCAACCCGCTGGCGCGGACCCTTCGGTATCGGACTCGCCCAGCACCTGGCAGATGACCGACATCGTGGCCACGGATTCCACCGGCGCATTTACCTGGCAGGGAAAGAAGTACCAGCTGCCGCGCACAGAGCAGGCCAACGCTGGTACGTGGCGCATCTGCCGACGACTGGGCGGAAACTCGATCGGAGCGCTGGATGCTTCGTATGAGCTCCTGTGGTTGGCGGAGAGACAACAGGTCTGGGTACTTCCTACGTCGTCGGGAACGGACTTCTCGAATGGGAAGATCGTGGATCTGACGAATCCCGTTGCATGGACTGTGGTGGGCGATGAGAAGACAGGGGACGTGCTCGTCGTGAATGTGGACAGAGAGCGGCACTGGCTCAGCATCCTCTCCGCCGGCTCTTCCCATGGAGCCATGGTGGCAAGTGTCATGGCCGGCTCACATCTGCTCGGAAGCAAGGCCGATGGCGTATCTCCCGCGTCGCAGCTCGCAGTGGCCTACAGCAAGCGCGGCAGCTACGCTCCGGGACTATATGGATACGACAGATTGCTTACGGTCATTGAAGACTCGCGGGTCGATGTGGCTCAAGCGTCGATGGCCTTCGGAGACACCGTTGGACTGGGCGGTCTCGCGCCCCAGGCATGGTTGGCAAATCATGCCGTGGAAAAGAGCGGCAAGCCGATCGTCATGGCGGCCGACAACTCCGGCGGGCAGCTCTTTGGCGGAATGACTGCCTTCTCTGGCGCGGAGAAGGTGTTCGCCGTGGGGGCCTACACTCCGCCCGAGACGTGGCGGGTCAACATGGGGTTTACGCCGAGTCGGGATGAGCCGACCGGCTATTCGAGCTACGGGCCGGCAAAGGACGGCGGATTGAAGCCGGATTTTCTGGCGCTGACAGGAACCCTGGCCGAGTTCGGCTTCGGCTACGGAACCGACATGGGCAAGGATGCGTCGTGGCACTGGAAGGACATTCCGGGCCACGAGGGCTATGGAGTATCTGGCGGAACATCAGCGTCCGCTCCCAATGGCGCCGGTCTCATCGCGTTGCTGGTCAGCGCAGCCCGGCAATCACGCATTCCCTATGACGCGGATAGGCTGCGTGCAGCCATCGCGACCACATCGAAGTTCCTCAAAGGTGTCGAAGCCCGTGCGCAGGGGCATGGCCTCATGCAGGTGAACGATGCGTGGGCGGCATTGCAAAGAGCGAAGCGTTGGACGCCCCCAGCGATCAGTGTCGCGGCACCCCTGGTTGAAGCGGAATCGAGACCAGAGGGGCCCGTACGCACTACGGGACGGGGGCTGCTCGAATTGTCTGGTTGGCATCCGGGAGAGTCGGGACATCGGAATATCACGCTCACACGCACGGCAGGCGACGTTGGCAACGTGAGATACCAGCTCCGCTGGAAGTCGAATACGAAGGCGTTTGGCAGCAAGAGCCGTAGTGTCGTGTTGCCTTTGGGGCAGAGCGTTAGTCTTCCCGTGGATATTTCGGTTGGGCCGTCGGGCTCCTACAGCGCGATCATGGATCTGGTGGACAGCCGTGTGAATCTCGTCGCGGGCAGCGTGATGCTCACCGTGATGGTGGCGGATCCTCTCCCGGCGGACGGGAAACCTCTCGAGTACAAGGCCGAATCACCCCAGCCTGGAAACACGCTCTTCTACGTGGATGTCCCCCGAGGACTGAAGGATATGTCTGTCTTCATTCAGAAGGGTGACGGCAGGTCATTGTGGATAGCTCAGGATCCCACGGGCCGGAGAATGCCGTTCGAGCTGTTCCGGTACGGATCGGAGAACTACAAGGGCGTAAACGATCTCGTCAGCAAGAAGGAGCTGCGACTCGATCATCACGATCCGCTCCCCGGTGTGTGGCAGTTCTGGTTGAGCAACATGGTTCCCTCCAAACTGTCCGACATGCAGGCGGTAAAGAACTGGAGCAGGCCTCAGCCGGTGAGCGTGAGCATACGGGGCTGGGATATCCATTCGACTGTGACTTCTCGGAAGCTTGCGCAGAAGCCGGCTGCGGAAGTCGTTTTTGAGAGTAATCGGCTGGCAGGTGATCCGACCGTCGTAAAAGCTGTCGGTGTGGGTGCCACACGCGTCAAACGAGTGAAGCTGGTTCCGGGTCTGACGCCAACGATCCTCGACGTGACGATCGAGAAGGGCACGCAGAAGTTCTCCGTGCAAATCCGCCGGCTGGGTTCTCAGGGCCGGGTCGGGCTGTATGTCTTCAAGGTTCCGGGAGACGAACAGCGAAAGCAGTCCACGCTCATCGGCGACTGGACTGCGCTCGCCGACTACGACTCCTCGTTCCAGCCCACCAAGAACTTCACGCTGGCCGATCCTGTGCCGGGTGAATATCGGGTGGTGCTCGATCCTCTCGACGTGCCGGAGGAGGGTGTGGAAGTCGAGTACCGGGATACGATCTATCAGTCAGGCTACGGATCCGTGACCGCCGTTGATTCGAGCGGTGCATCGAGTTCCACCAAGGCGATGTTCTCGGCAACCACGCATGGCAAGCCGCCTGAAGGTCGCGAGTTGGTTGGAGAAGCTGGCTTGTTCGAACGAGCGCAGAACGGGCAGGAAGTGCTGCTCGACACCGCGACCTGGCCCGTTGACCAGAGCGCTCAATGAGAATCAGGTTTGAAGGCACGTTCGGTGCAGCCGATAGCGCTGTGCGGGTGATTGGGCGCCGCATTCATTCGATCGAGCTGATAGCCGCGTCGACGGGGAAATCCAGATGAAGGTGTGTCGAAGGGCGTGGCATGCGATGGCAGCCTCGCTGCTGTTGGTGAGTACGGCGTGGGGACAGCAGCTGGAGAGCACGCCGCGCCCCGCTGGTGAGCTGCGTCCGCCTTACCTAGACAAGAGTATCGTTGACTTTCATCAACTTCTCGCAGGCCCCCCGGCCATAGACTCGATTCTGGATCAGGCAGATCGGCGTGCGATTGACGAATTTCAGGGTGTCGACGAGTCCCGCTGGCATGTTGCCGAAGCTGACGATCGTCTGGTGTATCCTCGCTTCGAGGCTGCCTTCGGCGGACACATTGATCGACAGAAGTCGCCGGCATTGGTGGCTCTGCTCAATCGCGCTATTCGCGACGTGAGTGCAACGACGTTCGCCGCGAAGAGTCAATTCTCTCGTCCTCGTCCGTTTCAGCGCATGCAACTCAAGCGCGTATGTGGTGAGCCGGTGCCCCCGAAGCCCGAGCCACATCCCACCAGCGGCTCTTCCTATCCTTCGGGCCACAGCGCATACGGTTGGGCGGTGGCGATGATTCTGGCGCGCGTCGCACCGGATCGCGCGGCGGCGCTCATGGCTCGCGCAGCGGAATACGCCGAAAGCCGGCTGATCTGTGGCGTGCACTTCCCATCGGACGTATACGCCGGTCAGGCCGTTGCGGCGGCCGTTGTGAGTCGCCTCGATGCGTCGGCGGAATTCCAATCCGACCTCGACCGCGTACGGGCGGAGCTCAAGTAGCGATGGCCGGAGCTCGTTCCAGGGCAGAGCGAAGTTGCTGAGGGGGCGCGCGTGTCAGACAGGTCTCTGGTTGGCCTGCGCCGTTGCATTCGCTGCCCTGGTCGGGATAGCCCAGGAATCCCACGCCGCCGAGGCCCTCGTCCTTCTCAATGCGAATGTCTACACGGCGTGGGATCGACAGCCGCGCGCTGAAGCGCTGATTGCCAAAGAGGGCCGCATCACTTACGTCGGCACCAGCGCCGCAGCCCGGCGGCTCGCCCCCAAGGGCGCGAAGGTGATTGACCTCCGCGGTCGCACGGTCCTTCCGGGCCTCACCGATGCCCACGCGCACCTGGCAGGCATCGGCTCTCGCGAGCTGTCTTTCAATCTCGAGGGCACAACCGGAATTGACGATCTCCAGAACCGTCTGCGCAGTCGAGTGGCTGACACGTTACGCAGCGCGGGCGCCGCCGCAGCGTCGGGACTCGACGGCGCGGCACTCCCGGGCGACGGCGATAGCCGGCCGCGCCGCGACTCCGCGCCACGCTCCGATTGGATTGTCGGACGAGGCTGGATTGAATCCCGGTGGATACCCGCCGTGTTCCCCACGAACGCGAATCTGGACGCCGTCGTCTCGGACCGCCCGGTGCTGCTAACGCGCGCCGATGGTCACGCTGCCGTAGCTAACTCGCTCGCGCTTCAACTCGCCCGCGTCGACTCGCGGACGCCGGACCCCACGGGCGGGCAGATTCTGAAGGATCCCAAAACTGGCGAGCCGACCGGCATGCTGATCGACAACGCGGTCGATCTCGTCGGGCGGCTTATTCCGGACAGCACCGAAGCCGATCACCTTCGCGCGCTGGAGGTCGGAGCTTCTCGCAGCGTTCGGCTCGGATGGACTCAGCTCCACAATGCGGGCAGCAGCTTCGATGAAATCGACAGGCTCTGCACTCTCTACCGGAGCGGGAAAATCAAGCTCCGCATCTACAACGCGATCAACGGCCCGGGTCCCGATGCCGACCGGCTACTCCAGCAGGGGCCGGCAACAACTTACTGCGGTGACCGGCTGACTGTCCGCAGCATCAAGCTCTATATCGACGGCGCGCTAGGCTCCCGTGGCGCCGCGCTTCTCGCACCCTACACCGATGCACCCGATAGCCAGGGCCTTCTCGTCAACCGTCCCGACGACCTGAAGCCTCTTCTCGCTACCGCACTTCAGCGCGGCATCCAGATTGAAACCCACGCTATCGGCGACCGGGGCAATCGCATCGTCCTGGACCTGTACGAAGAGGCCCTCGCGGCCGTGTCCCGCAAATCCCGCGTTGTTCCTGTTCCGCGATGGCGTATCGAGCATGCGCAGATCCTGGACCCCGCTGATATCCCACGTTTCGCGAAGCTCGGGGTGATTGCCTCGATGCAACCGTCCCATGCGATCAGCGACCTGTACTTTGCGCCCAAGCGCCTCGGCCCTGAGCGGCTCCGAGGCGCTTACGCCTGGCGCAGCCTTCTCAAAGCCAACGCAATGATTGTCGCCGGCAGCGACGCTCCGGTAGAGCAGGGCAATCCCATGGTCGAGTTCTACGCTGCCGTCGCCCGTCGTGGAGCCGATGGCTTCGCCAATGATGACTGGCACCTCGAACAGCGCGTCACCCGCGACGAGGCGCTCAAGATGCTGACCCTCTGGCCTGCCTATGCGGCGTTCCAGGAAAAGGAACGTGGGAGCCTCGAAGTCGGCAAGCTCGCGGATATCACCGTTCTCTCCGCCGACATCATGAAGATTTCCGAACCTGAGATCCTTCGCACACGTGCGGTCATGACGATCATCGGTGGCGAGATCGTCTACGAAGAACCCGCGTGGCTTCGCCGCGCATATCCGGTGTTCGGCAGCCGGCCAACCGACCCATACACGCGAACCATGCACGAACGAAGGGTGGTTTCTGCGTCCTGAACCTCCGAGGAAGTCGAGGCGCTCCATGTTCTCGCATCGCAGGGCGTACGCATCGCCGCGATCGCAATGCGTCTGCGCCGCACCTACGACGCCGTCAAGTATCGAGCGCGGCGTGAAGGCATCAGGTTCCCTTCTATCGGCCGTAGTTCGTAACCGACGCCCGAGAGGCACACAGAAGCATCGAGAAGGGACACTTAGTGACCCAACAGGCGCTCTGCCTGCTATCTCAGCACGCTGACGACACGCATGCAGAAGTGAGAGTTTACTCGACGTGGTTTGTTGACGAAGTCATCTGCTACAGGCCGAAACTCCGGGCTTACTTGCGCAGCATGGGACTTCAGCAGGCCGATGCTGAAGATCTCTGTCAAGAAGCGCTGCTACATATGTGGGCGTCGTGCGTAGGTTCGAGGCCACGCCATGTACGGGCGTTTCTTTTCAAGACGGCGCGCAATCTCGTGATCGATCGGCGGCGCAGCGCCGGCGAGCGCCAGCTTCAATTCGTTGAGGACCTGGAAGCCTCGAATAAATTCAACGAGCTCAGTCCCGAACGCTATGTCTGCGGCGCACTGGAGTACGAGCGGCTGAGTTCAGCGCTGATGGCACTCGGGGTGCGGCAGCGGCAGGTGTTATGGCTGCGCAGAGTAGATAACCTGAGTCTGAAGAGCATCGCTCGGCAATTGAATATTGCGCCACATACAGTGGAGCAGCACATAAGGAAGGCGTTACGCCTGACGCGAATGTACATAGCGGCGTAGTAACGCATACGCTGCCTGCAAGCCCCTATAAGTAGCGATCATCGTTCATGCCGGGGCCGGAGGTCCCGCGCGCTGCACGGGGCGGTCCACTATGACTTCTTCCGCGTGCGAGGCTTCTTCAGCCCGCTATCCTCAGCCCTGAATGCGTCGACGCGCCCCGTCCATAATTTCGCCGTAGCGGCGGCGAGGTCGGCGAACCCCGCTATGTCGCGCCCATTCCGCGTCACCGTCTTCACGCCGCCGAGCACCGCCTCGAATGCTTCATCAAACATTCGGTGAACCGCCGCGTGCGAGAGTGCTCCGTGTTGAACCGCGAATTCCTCAATCTTCACCCGCGGCCACCACGCCTTGGAGTACCACTCGAACGAGAGGACAAGAGCTGGAACATCGTCGGGGATGTAAGGAAGCGTCGACACGACATCGTAGATGGGTGCCAGCGAGACGTGTGCGGCATCCTCGTACAGCACGCCGAAGTTCTTCAGATGCGCGTCCCCGTTGCCCAGCAAATGGTTGAGCACGAGAGCTTTCACGAGAGTGGAGCGCGCGCTCGCGCGGCTATTGGGCGAGATGAACTCGGCAAGCACGTCGACCATGGTGCCGAACTCGCGCTGGTATTTGGTAGCCGAGGTTTCGCCCATCAGCGCGGCGGCTTCCTCGAAGCCTGCGAGGTGTCCGTCCTTGCCGATGTCGAAGCGCTCGACCAGCAGCAGCTCTCCGTCAGCGCTCAGCGTGGTGCGCGGAACACAGATGCCGGCCTTCTCGAAGACGCTCAGGCAGGTGTGCTCGTTCACCGCCAGGAATGGGAAGCGGCTCGTGGAGGCCTTCAGGATGTGCGTGCTGCCGCGGAACTGCCGCGGATCCGGAGATAGTTTTGCCGGGCTCGGTGCGCCGAGCACTTTGGGCTGCACGCCCGCGATTCCCTGACGCAGATCGAGCTGCGCAACGAGTTCTCGAAACAGCTCTCTGCCTTTCTTCGTCCCCGCAATTTCCGCGGGAGCGGGCAGCTCGGGCGGCCGTTCATCCGGCGCTTCGGCGGGAGCCAGGAACAGTACGCGATTGACCGGATTTCCCCCGACGTGGGAAAGCAGGGAGAAGGCGTCGGTGCGAACTATCTTGCGAGCCTCTTCGATCCGTACGCGGCGCTCGCCTTCCGGCAACACCATGTCGAAGGGCGAAGGAAATGTGGGCGACTCGAATCGCAGCTCGCCTTCGATCGGCACCATCGTCAGGGAGACGATGTTCTTGCTCGTCACCTCTTCGTACTCGAACGCGTAGAGAGTGCTTCCGTCAGCCCGCGGCGATTCGGTGAACGCGCCGACTCGATGATTTTCGATCCATGCATTCAGTGCGCGCACGGATTAGCGCTTCCGACGGGTTGAGCGGGGTGGTGGGGCCGGTGCGCCGCCGCTTGCGGCAAGGTGCTCCGCGCGCGCCCGGTCCGCAGCTCGCCGCGCCATGACTTCGGAGAGTGTGGGTGGGCGCCGGGGCAGCGCTTCGAGTTGAAAGCCGGCGAGCCAGAGCGCCTGGAGTGCGGTATTGAGCGAGAGATGCTCTGCCACGCCTCGCTCGATGTCTGAAATGGTCTTGCGGCTGACGCCCAACTGGTCGGCGAACTCGGACTGCGAGAGGTTGGCTCGCTTGCGCCCCTCGGCGATCATGCGGCCGATTTCGCTGCTCTGGCTGACTTGATGGGAAGATCGGGAGGAGGTCATAGATGACACTTATAGCACTCAAAATAGGTTCCTCCAAACCTTGAGGTGCACGTTTCGAGAGATATAAGTGTCAATCGGCCGGCCCGAGGAGCTTCACAACAACCCGGTTCGCGGCCCAGAACCTGGCGAACGGACCCGCCGGGCCGTTCCGCAGTGACTTGTCCGGCCCGGCCTCTTCGGTCCGCCAACACCGGTATCACTCGCGCTCGTCGGTATCCTCGCAGCCATCGTGCAATCGGTCGATTTTTCGCTGCAGCTCCGTCATGGCCTCCAGGCGAGCTTCCCGTGTGCCCCACCGGGGCTTCGCGGTATTCGCCGACTGCGCCGCTCGCAATCGCTCGCGTTCCGCCAGCAGACGGGCACACTCTGCTTCCTGTGCGAGCCGTTCGGCCTCCTCACGCTGCAGCTTTTCCTGTCGCCGTCGGGATTCTTCCTCCTCGCGTGCCATCTCGCGTTCGGCCATGATCGGTACTGTGCCGGGAGGCATGCCCGCCGACGTCAGATACCAGTCGATGCGGCTGCGCGAGTACGAAGAGGAGAACTCGCTGATCAAGGGCAGGTTCAGTGCTCCGAAGACGGGTTGCCAGGACTCCTCGCCCGAGCTCGAACGGCGCCGGACTTCCAGCGAAGGATTGAACTGATACCAGCCGTGCGCAACACGCTTGAACAAGGCGCGGGCCGCGTAAGGAGCGAGGTATTTGCGACCTACGGCGGACCGCTGCTGCTCGAAACCCAATGGGCCGCCGAACTGCGCCACACCCATACCCGCTTCGCGTGCGAGATAGGATGCCAGCTCAGGCTCGTCGTGGAACGTAGCGTATTCGAGGAGCCGCCGCTTCTGCTTCTCGCCAACCGCACGCTCGCGGAAGACTTTGAGCAGCAGGTCGCGCACCACTGGCTCATCGAGCACCGGCCAGGGTGGCGGGGTCTGTTTGAGAATTGTGCGACGGATCGCCTCGGCCTGCTCCTGCTTGCCCTGCAGCTCGAGTTTGCGCGCTTCTCTTTGCCACTCCTCGAGGCTCGATTGCTTTGCCTCCACGCTCGCTTCGCCTGCGGCCGCCAAATCGAGCAGTCCGAAGAGAGCGTGCGCCGTATCGGATTCGATGATGTAGAGGTTCTTTACCGCGCGCGTGAGGGCGACGTAGAGAGTGTTGGTGAAGAACTTGTAGACCTCGAGCGATTTGTCGGACTTATCGCGCGCCCGGCGGTACTCGAGCACGTTGGTCTGGAGGTCCTCGGCCGTCACGCCCGCGCAGATTTCCGCAAACTCGCGCCGGTGATCCGAGACGAAGCGGTGGAGCACGATGTTCTCGTACTCCAGGCCCTTCGCTTCGTGGATGGAGAACAGCAGCGGGGTGGAAAAGTACTCGCGTGCCGCGACCTTGTCCGCGTCGCGCATGACCAGTACGGCGAACTGCGTCGACTGCCGAATCTTGCGATCGAGCTCGCGCTTCGCCGAATCCCGGTCCGCGAGCAGTACGGCCTGGCCTGTCTGCGCACCCACCGTTTCGACCAGGAAGTTGCTTTCGCGGTCGATGGAGCCGAAGCGCTGGTGCTTGATCTTGAGCAGTGTATTGGCGAGGGCGGTGGTCTCTGGCCCGTTGCGAAAGTTCGCCGTCAGTACGCGCAGCTCCTGCCGGTCCGCGAGTTGCGGATCGTTCCAGAAGAGCGTCTTTACCTGGCTCCATGAGAAAAAGTTCGGATGGACGATCTGGTTCGAGTCTCCACAGAGCATGAAGCGATCTGGCGCCTTCAGTGTCTTCAACACGAGGGCGAGTTGCGCCGTGGTGAGATCCTGCACTTCGTCCACCATCGCGAAGTCGTACCGCGGAGCCGCCAGTGCCAGCCATTCGTGGGCGAGGAGATTCAGGTCATAGAGCTTTGCTTCCGCAAGCCAGGCGCGGTATTTCCCGAAGAGGTCGTAAAGCCGATCGCGCTCCTCGCCGGCAAAGATGGACTGGCGCACGCCCAGCGCGCGGTACTCCTCGCGCGAAAGCACGCCGCCCGCCCTCGCGGCGATCACGCCGCGGATCTCCTCGAAGGCTCGGTGTCCATCCATGTCCTTGAACGGCTGGCCCTGGCGCACGCGGGCGAACCAACCTGAAAATTCGCGCCAGCCGGCCTCGCGTCCCGTCGGCACGCGGATGGCTTCGACGAACTCACGATACGAAAGAAACGTCGCGTCCTGGTTTTCGTTCTCGAAGCCGCTCGCGTAGTACAGATTTCGGGCGTTCTGCGCGAGGTACGCTGATTGAGTGACGTAGAGCACCTCCCCCGTCGCGTGCTTCAGCTTCTCGAGCATGAGCGCCGTCTTGCCGCTTCCGGCGCTTCCGACGACGACCAATGGAGGAGGCACGCGATAAATCGACTCCTGCACCTCATCGAAAGAGATCGGCTTGTCCAGAAACTGAACGGCCTTGCGGAGTCGGTAGCGGAAGTACGGGCGAGGTCGGCTGACGAACCATCATTCGTCGTGGTGCGGTACATTTTAGCCGAGAAATCGCGCGATGAAACGACAGCTGCCGAAGAGCCGTGCTCCAACTTTCCCTGTGATCGGGTTCGCGTGGTTCAACCGGGAGCAGTGACAGCGCTCAGCGAGGTCGTCGCCGAACGCAGCGAGCTGGACGACACGTTGTCCCGCCATTCCCGCACTTGCGCCTGCTCAGCGGCAGGCTGCCGTCGCTCCCGTAGCACCGCTGATGTTCGTCCAGTCCGTGCCGTTGGCGGAACTGCGCCGCTGATAGGAAAGGGGATCAGTGCCGCTGGCCGCAATAGAAGAGGCGGCAGCCGCAGGCTCAGTGACGCTCTGCGCGACGGGCTGCGTGACGATGGACGGTGCAGTTGCCGCCGGCGGCACAGTCGGCTCCAGGAGTACAGATGCGAAGCGGCGCGTCGTTTCGTACACGTGCAGCGAAACCTTCTTGTCCGCCGGCCACCCGGGACCGAATTAAGACAGCGCGCACGTTTGACGGGCGGGCCCCTATGCGAGACTCCCGCATGGGCAAGAATCCAGAGACTCATGACCTCGCAAGCCGCCTCGGCCCCCGTTACCCAGTTACTGGCCCGCGCCCGCGCCGGCGATGTGCGCGCGCTAGATGAGGCCTATGCGGCCCTCTACCAGGAGCTGAAGCAAACCGCGCGCCGCCAGTTACGCCGGGAACGCAATGCCTACGAAACCACCGTGCTGGTTCACGAGGTGTACCTGAAGTTGACCGCAGGCGAGCGCCCGTCGCTGAACGACCGCAACCATCTGCTCGCGGTAGCGGCGCGGGCCATGCGTCAGGTCCTCGTGGACCATGCACGCCACGTCAAAGCGAACAAGCGCGACGGCGGCGGCCCCGCACTCACTCTCCGCGATGACGGCGTCGCGGCTGCGGCTGTCCCCGATGCAGTCGAAGTGCTCGTGGTCGACGACCTCATCGAAGCCCTGCAGAAAATCAACCCGCGCGTGGCTCAGATAGCGGAACTGCGTTGCTTCGGTGGCTACGACGTCACGGAGATCGCGAAGATCATGGCGCTGCCCGACTACACCATTCGTCGCGACTGGCGCAAAGCGCGTGCCTTGCTGATGACGGAGCTGGGCCTGTGAGCGTGGGTTCTGTCGATCTCGGCCGCGCCATGAATGTGTTCGAGCAGGTTGCGGACCTCGAGGGCGTAGCGCGGGACACGATGCTCGACGACCTGTGCGCTGGCGATGCCGAACTGAAGTCGAAAGCGCAGGCGATGCTGGCCGCCGATGCCAGCGCCAGCGATCCCTTCGACGCGCATCCGGCGCGCTGGAGCGGCGTGCTGGAAGCCGCGATCGACGGCAGCGCGCTGGTCGGCCGCGTCATCGGCGCCTGGAAGATCGTCGCGGTGGCCGGTCGCGGCGGCATGGGCAACGTGTACGAAGTCGAACGCGCCGACGGTGCGTATGCCCAGCGCGCCGCGCTGAAGCTCATCCGCACCGCTGCCGATTCCGCAGCCGTTCGCGAGCGCTTCCTGCGTGAGCGGCAGATATTGGCGCGGCTCCGTCATCCATACATCGCGACGCTGCTCGACGGCGGATTCACAGACGAAGGCGACCCGTACTTCGTAATGGAGTACGTGGAAGGCGTGCCGATCGACCGCTGGTGCAACCAACGTGAGCTGGACCTGCGAGCGCGCGCCGAACTGTTCTCGCAGGTATTGGATGCAGTTAGCTACGCCCACCGCAATCTGCTGGTTCACCGCGACTTGAAGCCCTCGAATCTGTTGGTGGATACAGCGGGCCGCGTGAAACTGCTGGATTTCGGCATTGCCAAGCAACTGCAGGACTCCGAGCTCACCGCCTTCGCCGATCGCGCGGTCACCTTCGGATTTGCCTCCCCGGAACAGTTGAACGATGCGCCGATCACCACCGCCACGGATATCTGGCAGCTGGGCGTCCTGCTGCATCTATTGCTGGCGGGGACGCATCCCTTCGGCATCGTGCGCGATATGTCGCTGGCACGGCAGCTACAGCAGCTCTCCCGCGAGCCCGAGTTGGCGAAAGTTCTACGCGGCAGTCTTGCCGCAGTGATCGCGACCTGCCTGCGTCGCGAACCCGCCGCACGCTACGCAAGCGTCGACATCCTTGCGGCTGACATCAGAAGCTGGCTCGAGAATCGGCCGGTGCAGGCCGCTCACATCGGTGCCGGCGAACGCGCGTGGCTCTGGTTCCGTCGCAACCGATTGCTTGCAACCAGCATTGCCGCAGCGAGCCTCGCGCTCATCATCGGCACCGGTATCTCGCTGTGGCAAGCACGGGAGGCACGCCGGGAGAGCGCGAAGGCGCGCGAATCCCTGCAATTTCTCACCGATACGCTCGCCGCCGCAGCGCCGGAGCAGGCGCTGAACAGCGAAGTCAGCGTGCGTCAGCTGCTCGACACCGCCCGCAAGCAGCTCGAGCAGCGTTCGACGGCGGATCCCCGCGTGAGCCAGCCTGTGCAGCGCATGCTCGGCAGGCTGTACTTCTCGGTGGGTGAGTATCAGCAGGCCGCAGATCTGCTGGAGGCCGGCACCAAAGACTTCGAGCCGAGTGACCGTGGTGAGGCGCTGGCGCTGGCAGATGATCTGGTCGTCTACTCGGACGCACTCGGCGACCTGGAGCAGGTTGCCGCCAGTGTCGCCGTGTCTGATCGCGCGGCGGCATTGCGTACACGTTTCGCCCCAGACGATCCGGAACAGCAGCTGCGTGCCTTGGCCCACCAGACGCTGGGACACGTAGAAAAGTTCGGCTGGGAGGTTTGCCGCAAGCGTGCGGAGCAGGCGCTCGCGCTGGCCCTGAGAATGCCGAATCCGCCTGTGGATGTGATGCTGCGTCTCTATTCAGATCTCGGCAGCGTCGCCAACTTCACTAACGACCGCAGCCGTCTGCTGCAGGTCAGTGAGCAGGGTCTGGAATTTGCCGATCGACACGGCGTTCCATCCGAGTCGCCGGTGCGTTTCGCGTTGCTGAGGAACCGGATCGAGGGGCTGATGCTCGCTGGGCAGTTGACGGAAGCGGAGGCCAGGAGTCGCGAAGCCATCGCGATGGCGGAGAAGACTGGCGGCGTGGGCAATACGCGGTTGAGCGTGCTCCATTCCGTGCTCGGCGCCTCGTTGCTCAACCAGGGCCGCTACCGTGAAGCGCAGGTAGCCATGCAGCGCGTCGTCGAACTGACGCCGCGGGCCAATGCGGGTCCGCGCAACATTGCCGTGTCGCTGGGCAATCTCGCGCTGGTGCATGCGGTGATGGGCGAACCCGCAATAGGTTTGCGGCTGCTCGAGCAGGCGTTCCATGAGCTGGACCAGGCGGGCGTCCCCAACGAGGACACGTTCCGGGTCTCGCTGGCGGGAAACCGCATCCGTGTGTTGCTGGCGGATAACCGCACGGCGCAGGCCAGTTCGCGCCTCGATGAATTACTCGCACTCGTCAGCAGGACACAGGGAGAAGACTCGGTTCAATACGCGGAGCTGCTCGAGGAAAAGTTAGATGCGGCTCGCCGCGCACACGATGTCGTGCGCGGTGGGCAGCTACTGGCCGAGGCGCGTGCTCGTGCCATCAAACGTGGAGTGCCGCAGACGCATGTCCTGTTCAGCCGATTCCTGCGTTACGAGGCGGCGTTCGCCAGGCTGCGCGGGGACCTTCCCGCAGCCGAGCGCGCACAGCGCGAGGCGCTGCAAATGCTGCAGTCGAACTCCAACACGTTCGAGATCGCGCTCGTGCGTTCCGAACTGGCAGGGATCCTGGCCGAGCGCCGCGACCGGAGCGAGGCCTCAGCGCTCCTCACCGAGGCACTGCCTGTGATGCGGCGGGCAGTGTTACCCCAGCAGGCGGACTTGAAGGCGGCGGAAGCATTGGCGAGCAGACTGGGGCATTCCATCGGCCTGCCGGACTAGCCCGGACTTCTCTCACCGAGTCGCGGGACGCCTGCGAGCCGGAGCGCAATGAGCTGCAACACTTCGCATCGCTCTGCGCTTGCTTGCAACTGTCGTGCGGCCTCATCCCCATCAGGGTGTCACCCGCTCGACAGGCGTGTTGGTCGACAATCCTTGCGAGTCGGACGTTGCATAGCGTTGCAGCAGTCCACGATTGTCGGAAGGCTTTGAAAATCAAATTGACTGATTAGTCACTCTAACGTACCTTTGCGCCATGAAGCAGACGTCGGAACAGACGAAGCGCGACCAACTCCTGCGGGCGGCGCTCGAGCTTTTTGCCGCCAATGGGCTGAACGTGCCGACGGCGAAGGTCGCTGCCGCCGCCGGCGTCGCCAATGGCACGCTGTTCAATTATTTCCCGACGAAGCAGGACTTGATCGACGCCCTGTACCTGGACATCAAGCGCGAGTTCACCGGTCTTCTTCAAGACAGCGCGGTTCACCCCGGCGAGGACTTTCGCGCGGCATCTCTGGCGATCTGGAAGAGCTTCGTGGCCTGGGCACTGGCCAATCCTCTCAAGCATCAGGTGATGAACCTGCTGCTCAACGGCCAGGCTCTTTCGGAAAAAGCTCGGAATGAGTCGGAAGGGATGGCCCAGCCGTTCAAGAAGCACCTCGAGGCGGCGATCAAGAGAAGTGAATTCGCGAAGGAGCTCACCGTGGAAGACCTCATGGAGGTGAAAGGCGCGCTTGCCACCACCTGCATCGCCAGTGCGATGGAGCGCAAGCTGAAGGGGAAGCCGCTCGAGAAGCACATCGCTCTCGTCTTCGAAGTTTACTGGCGCGGGGTCGTGCGCTGATTTTTTTGACCTCTTTAACGACTGACTAGCCACTCATTTCTACGAACAACCAGGCACCGCAAGAATCATGAACAAACCACTCGACCAACGAACGGCGCTCGTCACGGGCGCCTCGTCCGGAATCGGCGAGGCCACCGCGCTGCGGCTCGCATCACTCGGCATCACTACCTACGCAGCGGCGCGGCGGCTGGAGCGAATGGAGCCGCTGAAAAAGCAGGGTGTCCGCGTTCTCAAGCTCGATCTCACCGATGAGAGCTCGATCAAGGAGTGCGCCGGCCAGATCGAGAAGGAAAGCGGCGGCATCGATATCCTCGTCAACAACGCAGGCTACGGCTCCTGGGTTCCGTCGAGGAAGTGCCGATGGCCGAGGCGCGGCGGCAGATGGAGGTGAATCTTTTCGGACTTGCCGCCCTCACTCAACTCGCGATCCCGCACATGCGAGCGCAGCGGTGGGGGAAAATCATCAACATCACATCCGTCGGCGGCCAGATGGCCATGCCATACGGAGGGTGGTATCACGCAACGAAGTTCGCGGTCGAGGGACTGACGCATTCCTTGCGCCAGGAGTTGGCACCGTTCGATGTCGAGGCGATCCTCGTCCGCCCGGGTGCGATCAGAACTGAATGGGGAAACATTGCGGTGGAGAACCTGCTGAAGGTTTCCGGAAGCGGACCTTACGCCGCTGCCGCCCAGTTGATGCATAAACTTTTCAGCAGTCCTCGGGTCGAGAACATGGCAGCCGACCCGTCGGTGATTGCCGATGTCGTCGAGAAGGCGATCACCGCCGACCGTCCGAAAAGCGCCTATGTCGCTCCTGCGGCCGCGCGGATCATGCTCACGATCACCAAGCTCATCGGCAATGATGCATTCACCCGAGCGTTCATGAGACTGCCCAGGAAGATGTGAGAGGCTCGGGCAGTTCTTTTCCGCCCTTGCTACCCAATATGTTTACTTCCTCGCCTCGGCGTGCGGGGACTTGAGGATGATCCTCGCGCGGGTGTTTCCCTTTCGTTGCGTCGTTGAGGGGGCCGAGTTCCACGGTGAGATGGAATTTGTCGTAGGTGCGGCCGAGGGTTCGGATTTTTTCCGAGATGATCTCTCTCTGCCATGAAGGGGTCGCCGAAGCGCGCCAACGGAGGCAGCAAGGGCTTGCAGCGTTTCTGTCGCATGCGAGCTGGACGTTCGGTTCCCATGCTCAGCGATCGAGTACTTGCGCGGCGTCTCCTACGCCGCGTGTACCCGCGAGTTCTTCGGCACACCCTGGAGCAGAAACTCCGTCTGGTCCGCGAGAATCTTGCGGTTGCTCAGGATGAACGCCTCGTACCGGTTCGGAACATACGGCACGTAGTGCAGCTGCATGCGCGCAGCTTCCGGCGTGCGATTGGCCTTGCGGTTGTTGCACGCCTTGCATGCTGCGACGAGGTTCATCCAGGACTCCTCGCCACCCTTCGATCGCGGCACGATGGCTCCCGTGGGTGCCCCGTCTGGCTTGCGCCTTCGGGGCAAGGAGCCTAAAGGCGGTGACAGATCGAGTTCAGTCACGAAGTCGCGATGATGTTTCGCGACGGGCCGTGACCCGCTACCCGTAATCGACGGGCAGCAGGACGCGGCGCGCTGCCAGGCTGCGCAGGGACCTTCTCGTAGCCGAGCTGGAGCGCTCGATCTCGCGCACGTCTTCTCGTCAGCGCATCCGCTCATTCGGGCGACTCCGCAGCACCACGCGCTTCCCGCTCCGATCGGATGGTGCTCGAAGGACACCACCCGGGTCTGCGTTGGCATCTCCCGGCCCATCCCAATCGCGTCTAACTTCGAAATCACATTGAGCCTTGGCATCGAAGCGCCGTGTGGCGTTCGAGCCAAGCCTCAAAGAAGTCAGGGAAGCCCACGCAGAAGTAATCGGCCTGCGCACGAGCTGGGGGGTGCGCTGATCCGACAGGGTTGATAACGCCCGGCACGAGGGACCGAATGCCTGGCCTCAATAACAGGAGGTCGGTTACGGACTGCAACGCAAGTCCGTCTCAGACCCGGAGAAACGCATGAAGTCCAGGTCGATCTCGACAACACAGGTCCTCGCAGTCGCACTGCTGCTTCAGGGTGTTGCCAACGCCGCGGAATCCCCAGTAGTAGAGCCCGCTGCCGCCGACGCTGCGTCGGCCAGCCAGGCGACGTCAGTTCAGACGCATGTCGCGCAAATGCTGAAGTCGGCACAAGCGGCGCAGACAACACAGTCGGAACAGTTGACGCCGGCAACGCGGTCGGCGCAACCCATTAAGCTGGCGCAGGCCGAGCCGGCTGCACAGCCGGCGCAGAACATCCAGCTGGCGCAAGCGGTACCGGTTTCGCAAACGACGGCGGGCGACAATCCGGAGGGAGTCTCGGAGGTCACCGTCACGGGTTCGCGCATCGTCGCGCGCCCCGGCTACGAGTCATCGACACCGCTGACGGTGTTGAGCGCTGAGGACCTGCTGGGCAATAGCGCTAACTCAGACGTCAGAAACAGCTTGCAGGAGCTGCCCGTGTTCGCCGGCGGCGGTTACAGCACCACCTACGGCGCCGGTGTGCCGAGTTTCAACGCGGCCGGCGTGTCGAGCATCGAGATGCGCAACCTGGGCATCACCCGCACGCTGGTGCTGCTCGACGGCATGCGCGCGGTGGGTTCGCTGGCAAACGGCCTGGTCGACGTCGACACGTTCCCGCAGCAGCTGGTCAAGCGTGTGGAAGTGGTAACGGGCGGCGCCTCTGCGGTGTACGGCTCGGACGCGGTCGCTGGCGTGACGAACTTCATCCTCGACCACGACTTCACCGGCGTGAAGGGCGAAATCTCCGGTGGCGAAACCACATACGGCGACGGCGCGAACACGAAGCTATCGCTGGCCGGTGGTTTCAAGTTTGCGGGTGGCAAGGGTCATGTGCTGCTGTCTGGTGAAACCACGAATCAGGATGGCGTCACCGGTGCCGCCCGCGACTGGAACTGGACGATGCATGAATACATCCTCAACCCCGCCTATGTGGCCGGCAACGGCGCGCCGCAGTACATCACGAGTAACAACGCGTTCCTGGCCACGGCCACCAAGGGTGGTCTGATCTCTTATGGTCCGTTGACTGGCATTGCGTTTGGCCAGGGCGGCACGCCCTACAAGTTCAACTACGGCACGCATGTGGCGGGCGACGTGTTCATGGCGGGCGGCGATGCGGCCTCGACCCTCACGTCAGACGCCTACAGCCTGCTGCCGGATCAGAAGCGCAGGAACTTGTTCGGGCGCGTGTCCTACGACATTACCGACCACTTCAACGTGTACCTGCAGATGGGGCACGCTACCAATTGGACCAACGGCATTTCTTTCCCGCACTACCTGGTCGCGACGAGCGCGACGGCGGGCCTTCTGGTCCAATCCGGTAACCCATTCATTCCGGCGTCGGTGCAGTCGCAGATGACTGCGCTCGGCCTGGCCTCCTTCCGCGTGGGTACGATGGCCTACGATCTGCCATGGGTCACTGCGGAGACCGATCGCACCACCGACCGCTATGTGGGAGGTGCCAGCGGCGATTTCGATCTGTTCGCCACAAACTGGAAGTGGAACGCCTACGCCAACATTGGGCGTACCAGAGGCAACACCTACACGCACAACGCCCGCAACGTTGCGAACTTCAACCTGGCGCTGGATGCAGTACGTGACCCGGCCACCGGGGCCATCGTCTGTCGTTCGACGCTGACCAGTCCGAACAACGGTTGCGTGCCCTTCGATGCGATGGGTACCGGTGTGAACAGTGCGGCAACCCTGAACTACATCCTGGGCACGCCCAATGACTACCAGACCGTGTCGGAAGACGACTACGGCGCGTCGGTGACCGGAGATCTCTTCCAGGGCTGGGCTGGCCCGATTTCCCTCGCGCTGTCCGCCGAGCATCGCAAGGAGTCCGCGGAGGATTTCCCGGACCCGATCTCCCTCGTGGCCGGCTGGCATTCGGGCAACCACCAGTTTCTGAGTGCGTCCACCCAGGTGTCGGAAGCGGCCATCGAGACGCTGGTCCCTCTGCTGAAGGACAAGCCCTTCGCCGAGATGTGGGACCTGTCCGCAGCCTATCGCTACACGGACTACAAGATTTCCGGGAACGTGAACACCTGGAAGTTCGGCACTACCTGGACGCCGGTGTCGGGAGTGCGTTTCCGCGGCACCTACTCGCGTGATATCCGCGCGCCCAACATCAGCGACCTGTTCCAGGCACAGAACTACGGCCTGGGCGCGGTCATCAACCCGTGGAGCAACCAGTCGAACGTGATCAATCGCGTGCAGCTCGGCAGCCCGGACCTGGTGCCCGAAGTTGCGACGACCAAGACGTTCGGCGTCGTCCTGCAACCGAGCTTCGCGCCGGGACTGGGTCTTTCGGTCGACTACTACGACACCCTCGTCAAGGATGCCATTGCCCTGGTCAGCGCCAACAGCGTGCCCGGCCTGTGCTTCCAGAACATGCAGAAGGGCAGCTCGGATCTGTGCGACTGGATCACCTGGGATCCGGCGGCGGGCCCGCCGTTCAGCACCACGGGTGTCATCGCCCAGGCGCGGCAGGGCAACTTCAACATGGCCAGCCAGAAGGTCAGGGGTGTGGACGTGGAGGCGAGCTATCGCTTCTCTCTCGACCAGCTTGCCAACGATCTGCCCGGTTCGGTCCAGTTGCGTGTGATCGGTACCCGCAACCTGGAAAACCGCACGGATGACGGCAATCCCAACACGCTGGATTTCGAAAGCGTCGGGGCCGGCGTCGCCAAGACCCGCGTGAACAGCAGTGCCTCGTACACGGTGGGCCAGTTCACCGGCGGGGTGAGCATGCGGTACTTCTCCGGGACCGTCAGCAGCAATTCGTCCATCGAGTGCCAGACGGGTTGCCCCGTGTCGAATACGGTACAGACGACCTTTGACGACATCCACACCAAGCCGAGCGTCAAGTACTACGACGTGTCGCTATCGTGGAATCTGGATACGCTGTTGGGCCATGAGACCGAAAGCCGGCTGTTCTTCAACGTCAAGAACGTCTTCGACAAGGATCCGCCGCTGATTCCGAACATCGGCGGCAGCGGAAGCCTGCCGTACATCTACTCCCGCACGGGCGCCAGCAACGCGCAGTACGACATTCTGGGCAGGACGTTCCGCGCCGGCATCAACTTCAAGTTCTGAAGATGATCAGGCAAGCCGCCGCGCTCTATGGGTTGTTTCTCTGTGGAGTGTCGATGATCCTCGGCTCGGCGGCCGTCATGGCCGCCGAGCCGGTGGATCTCCTGCTGGTGCATGGGAAGGTGCTGACGGTCGACTCCTCCTTCAGCATCGCCTCCGCCCTGGCGGTCAAGGACGGCCGGATCGTCGCGGTGGGTGGCGACGATCTGGCCGCCCGGTACACCGCGAAACAGACCGTCGACCTCAAGGGGCGCGTGGCGATGCCGGGTTTCATGGATACCCACATCCACATGCTTCCGCCGGCCCACCGCGACATCGACATGCCCAAGGTGCATTCGATCGCGGACATTCAGGACCTGGTGCGCAAGAAGGCGCAGGAACTGGGCCCGGGCGAATGGATCACCGGCTTCGGCTGGGATGAGTTTCAGCTGAAGGAGCAGCGCGTTCCGCACAAGGAGGATCTGGACAAGGCCTCGCCGAACAATCCGGTCGCCCTGTATCGCGCCGGCGGTCACTCGATCGTCGGCAATTCGCTGGCCTTGAAGCTCGCGGGTATTACGCGCACGACGGAGGACCCCTCCACGGGCCTGATCGAGCATGACGAGCAAGGCGAGCCCAATGGAGTGATCCGCGAGCGCAGCGATCTCTACACAAATCTCATTCCGCCCGAGAAATGGCAGGACATGCGCGCCGGGTACATCCAGGCGCTGCGGAGTCTGCTGCCGCTCGGCATCACCAGCATCATGGAGGCGACCGGGACGATCGATGACGAGCCCGTTGGCGCGGGGGGTATTGCCAATCCGTCGTCCTCGGGCGTGCCAATGCTGCTGACGTACCGCAGGCTGCGGGAGATCTACTCTCACTACGGCACGGAATTACCGCGAGTCGCGCTGTACATCAATTATCCCGGTGCCGAGCGTCTGAAGCAGTACCCGCACCACACCGGCTATGGCGATGATCGCGTGCGGCTGGGCCCCATCGGCGAATCTCCGGTGGATGGCGGCTTCACCGGCCCCACGGCCTGGACGCTGGCGGACTACAAAGGCCAACCGGGCTTTCGCGGCAAGGGTCGTTACACCGACGCGCAGTTGCAGGAGATGACCGACACCTCCGGCAAGCTGGGTTGGCAGGTCGGCCTGCATTGCATCGGCGATGCCGCCATTCAGCAGACCGTGAATGCGTATGCGAAGTCACTGGCGACCGTGCCGAAGAGCTCACTGCCGGCGGACCCGCGTTGGTTCACCGATCACTTCACCATCATGCCGCCAGACGCCACGATGAAGAAGATGGCCGACTCCGGCATTCGCATCGCCCAACAGCCCAACTTTACCTACACGCTCGAGGGCCGCTACGCCGAGACCATGGATGACTGGCGCAACGAGCACAACAACCCCGTCGCCACGCCGGCGAAGAAGTTCGGGCTGTTTGTGGCGTTCGGTTCCGACAACCTGCCGATCGATCCGCGCGTCGGCCTCTACGCCGCTGTAACTCGCAAGGGGATGAGCGGCAAGGTCGTGGGTGCGGAAGAAGCGGTGTCGATCCAGGACGCCATACGCATGTATACCGCGAATCCTCCCTACCTGACGTGGGAGGAGGGCCAGAAGGGCACGCTCGAGGCCGGCAAGCTGGCGGACCTGATCGTGCTCGACTCGGATCCGCTGACAATCCCACCGGAAAAGCTGCTCACGCTGAAATTCGATCTGACGATCGTCGGCGGCAAGATCGTCTATCGGCGCCAGGCTCAATGACACCTTCATTGTCGGTGTCCGCACACCACCAGCCAGGACCCTCGGCGCACCTCCCGCGGTCGATCGGGTCCTGCCATACAGATGACTGCATATCTTTCGATGACGTACGGCCACGAGGATAAATAGTGAAGTCGAATAGTGAATTGTTGGCGCGGCGTCAGGCGGCCGTTGCGCGGGGTGTGGCTTCGGCCACCGCGGTATTCGCGGATCAGGCGGACAACGCCTGCGTCACAGATGTTGAGGGCCGCAGTTACATAGATTTCGTCAGTGGCATCGGCGTCGTCGCGACCGGCCACCGTCACCCGAAAGTGATGGCTGCGGTGGAGCGGCAGATGAAGCGCTTCACGCACACCGCTTTTCAGGTGTGCATGTATGAGTCGTACATCGAGCTCGCGGAGAAGCTCAATGCGCTGGCTCCGTTCAAAGGCCCCGCGAAGAGCATCTTCTTCACCACCGGCGCGGAGGCCATCGAGAATGCGGTGAAGATCGCGCGCGTGGCCACGGGCCGACAAGCGGTGATCGCTTTCAGCCATGCCTTTCACGGTCGCACGCTGCTGACTTCCACTCTCACCGGCAAGATCCAGCCGTACAAACTGCACGCCGGTGCGCCCGCGCCGGAGATCTATCGCCTGCCGTTTCCGGCGGCGCATGCCGGAGTCACGGTGCAGGATCTGAAAGATGCGCTGGACGAGCTGTTCCTGTCGGATGTCGAGCCGGCCCGGGTGGCGGCGATGATCATCGAATCCGTACAGGGTGAGGGCGGCTTCAATCCGGTGACCCCGGAAGTATTCAAGCTGTTGCGGGAGCGTTGTGATCAGCACGGCATCCTCCTGATCGCCGATGAGATCCAGAGCGGCCTCGGTCGCACCGGGCGAATGTTCGCCATCGAGCACAGTGGCGTCGAGCCGGATCTGGTGGCGGTGGCCAAAGCGCTCGCCGGCGGCTTCCCGCTCGCGGGAGTCGTCGGTCGCCCCTCGATCATGGACGCTGTGCAGCCGGGTGGTCTGGGCGGCACGTACGCCGGCTCTCCTCTCGCCTGTGCGGCAGCGCTGGCCGTGCTCGATGTGATTCGCGAAGACAACCTGCTCGAGCGCGCGACGCTCATCGGCAAGCGCATGCGCGCGGCGATCGAGCCGCTGATGGAGATGAGCTCCGGCACACCCATCGCGAACCTTCGTGGCGTCGGCGCGATGATCGGTTTCGATGTGGTGAAGACTCGCGGCGGCAAAGAGCCGGACGGCGCAATGGTGAAGAAGATCCTCGCCACCGCGTTGAAGAAAGGTCTGTTGTGCATCAGCTGTGGTGTCCACGGCGAGACCATTCGCATGCTGGTCCCGCTGACGATCTCCGACGAGGATCTGTCGGCGGGCCTTGCGATCCTGGCCAGTGCCATCGCGAAGCCGGAGTGAGCGTTGGCCGTTGCAAGTCATGATGCCGTGTCCGAACAGGCACGCTTGAAGTTGGTGGAGCCGGCGCTGCTGCGCCAGGCCGCCTACATCGACGGCAAATGGGTGGACGGCACCGCGACCCTCGTCGTCCGCAACCCCGCTACGGGTGGCGTGTTAGGTACGGTTCCGGCGTTGGGCGCTGCGGAGACGGTCGCGGCCGTCGAGGCAGCGCAACGTGCGTTCGCTCCCTGGCGAGCGCTGGGCGCCGCTGCCCGTGCAGTGATCCTGCGGCGCTGGTATGAGCTGATGATCCAGCACCGCGAGGATCTCGCGCGGCTGATGACTGCGGAACAGGGTAAGCCGCTGGCCGAAGCGCGCGGCGAGATCACCTATGCGGCCTCGTTTCTCGAGTGGTTTGCGGAAGAAGCACGCCGTGCTTACGGCGACATCATTCCTGGCCACATGCCCGACAAGCGACTGTTGGTGATGAAGGAGCCGGTCGGTGTCGTGGCGGCGGTGACGCCCTGGAACTTCCCCGCCGCCATGATTACTCGCAAGGTGGGTCCGGCGCTCGCGGCGGGCTGCACTGTCGTACTCAAGCCTTCGGAGCTCACGCCGTTCTCGGCGCTGGCTCTTGCGTACCTGGCCGATCAGGCCGGCGTGCCACCGGGTGTGTTCAGCATCGTCACCGGCGAACCGCAGGCTATCGGGGAGGTGCTCACGGGGGATCCACGGGTGCGCAAATTCACCTTCACCGGTTCAACCCGCGTGGGGAAGATGCTGGGCGCGCGTTGCATGGATACCGTGAAGCGCGTGTCCCTGGAATTGGGTGGCAATGCGCCGCTCATCGTGTTCGACGACGCCGATATCGACAAGGCTGTCGAGGGCGCCATGACCTCCAAGTTCCGGAACACGGGGCAGACGTGTGTGTGCGCCAACCGCCTCCTCGTACAGAGCGGCGTCTACGACCGTTTCGCGCAGGCGCTCGCGAAGCGTGCCGCGTCCATGGTGATCGGCGACGGCCTGGCTGGCGAAACACAGCAGGGCCCGCTGATCAACGAGGCGGCCGTTCGCAAAGTTGAGAGTCATGTGCGGGACGCGGCCGCCAAGGGCGGCAGGGTGATCACCGGCGGCGAACGGCTGCGGGGGCAATTCTTCCGCCCGACCGTCGTCACAGGCGTCACGCCGGCGATGGATCTGTTCAACGAGGAAACGTTCGGGCCCGTTGCGGGGCTCGTGAAGTTCGACACCGAAGCCGAAGCTATTCAGCTCGCGAACAAAACGCGCGCTGGATTGGCTTCCTACCTGTTCACCCGCGATTTCAGCCGTGCTTTCCGCGTCTCGGAGGCTCTGGAGTACGGCATGGTCGGTTTGAACACCGGTCTCGTCTCCACGGCCGTGGCGCCATTCGGCGGGGTCAAGGAGTCCGGCCTCGGTCGAGAAGGGTCGCGCTATGGCATGGACGAATACCTGGAAACGAAGCTGGTGTGCGCGGAAATCGGTTCGGAGTGAGCGGGGAGGTGGTGACCGCTGAGCACCACTCCCGCCCACGTAGACATCTCGTGTAGCCATGTCGCGGGCTGCTAGCCTCGATTGAAATCAGACCCTCACTTTCACGACTGAATCGGTTGATGAACGTCAAATGAGGACATCATGAATCCCAGCCGGAGCTGGCTCGTCACGCTCGCCGTCGCTGCCCTGGTCGCAACGTCGCAGGCGAGCGCGGCTGAGCAGGCCGACCTCATTCTGTACGACGGCAAGGTGCTCACGGTCGACAAGGCATTCTCGATCAAGTCCGCCGTCGTGGTGAAGGACGGCAAGATCCTGGCGGTCGGCGGCGATGACCTCGCCAAGACCTACACCGCGCCGAAGACGGTGGACCTCAAGGGACGCACGCTGTTGCCGGGTTTCATGGACACCCACCTTCACATCCATGAAGTTGCGCACCGGGATATCCATCCCGATGCGGCAAAGTCCATCGTCGAGATCCAGGCGCAATTGCGGGCCAAGGCCAAAGAGCTCGGCCCGGGCGAGTGGATCACCGGCCGCGGGTGGGACGAGGCGCTGCTCACGGAGAAGCGGAACATCACGCGCAAGGATCTGGATGTCGCGACACCGAACAACCCCGTGGTGCTCACGCGCGCCGGTGGTCACTCGAGCGTCGGTAATTCGCTGGCGCTGAAAGCGGCCGGCATCACGCGCACGACGGAAGATCCGAAGTCGGGCCTGATCGAACACTACGCCGACGGTGAGCCCAACGGCATCATTCGCGAACGCAGCGATCTGTACCGCAAGCTCGTGCCTGACGACACCTACGAGCAGATGAAGCCCGCCTACGTCGCCGAGCTCAAACGCCTGTTCACGCTGGGGATCACCAGTTTCGAGTCCGCCTCGGGCAGCATCGACGATGAGCCGGTCGGCAAGGGCGGTGTGGTCCACCCGAGCCCGACGCCGCTGACTTTCAAGCGCTTCACGGAGATTGCGGCCGAAACCGACATTCCTCGCGTGACGACCTACATCTCCTACCCGGGAGCGGAGCGCCTGAAGCAGTACCCGCACCATTCGGGTTACGGCGACATCAAGGTGCGGCTCGGACCCATCGGCGAGAACCCGGTCGACGGCGGATTCACGGGCCCGACGGCCTGGACGCTGGCGGACTACAAAGGCCAGCCAGGCTTCCGCGGCAAGGGCCGGTACACCGATGCGGAACTGCAGGAGATGGTGGATACGTCTGCGAGCCTGGGCTGGCAGATGGGTCTGCATTGCATTGGCGATGCCGCCATCCAGCAAACCGTCATCGCCTACGACAAAGGCCTCGCGAAATATCCGGGACTCGACCACAAGGGCGACAACCGGCGCTGGTTCACCGATCACTTCACGATCATGCCGCCCGACGCCACGATGGCCCTGATGGCGAAAGACAAGATCATGCTCTCGGCGCAACCCAACTTCGGTTGGAATCTGGAACAGCGCTATGTCGAGACCATGGACGACTGGCGCCTGCTGCACAACAACCCGGTGAAGACGCCCGCAAAGAAGTTCGGCCTGTTCGTGGCCTTCGCCTCCGACAACCTGCCGATCGACCCGCGCGTCGGTCTGTACTTCGCGGTCACCCGGCGCGGACCTGACGGAGTCCAGCACGGTTTCGCGGAAGAAGCCGTGTCCCGCGAGGACGCGATTCGCATGTACACGGCGAACGGCCCGTATCTCTCTTGGGAGGAGAACATCAAGGGCACGCTCGAGCCCGGCAAGCTCGCGGATTTCGTGATCCTCGACCGCGATCCGCTCACCATCCCCGAAGACCAACTGCTGACCATGCAGTTCGACGCAACTTACCTGGGCGGAAAGCTCGAGTACCAGCGCAAGGGCGCCGCGCTCTGACGCCATCCACCGGAGACAGAATCATGAAGAAGCAGATCGCAGTGTTTGTGTTGGCGGCGTTATCCCCGCTCGGCTACGCGCAGGCGGCGGAGAAGGCCGACCTGATCCTCTACAACGGCAAGGTACTCACGGTCGACAAGGATTTTTCGATCAAGTCGGCCGTCGCCGTGAAGGATGGCAAGATCCTCGCGGTGGGCGGCGATGAGATCACCAAGGACTACACCGCGCCGAAGAAGGTGGATCTCAAGGGGCGCACGCTGATCCCCGGATTCATGGACACCCACCTGCACCCGCAGGCTCTGCCGCACCGGTCTATCGAAGCCACGAAGGCGAAGTCCATCGTCGAGATCCAGCAGCAGTTGCGCGTCAAGGCGAAGGAACTCGGCCCCGGCGAGTGGATCACCGGCGCGGGCTGGGACGAGGCGCTGCTCACCGAGAAGCGCAACATCACCAGCAGGGATCTGGATGTCGCCACACCGAACAATCCCGTGGTGCTCTCGCGCGCGGGCGGTCACTCGAGCGTGGGTAATTCGCTGGCGCTGAAGGCGGCCGGCATTACGCGCACGACGGAAGATCCGAAGTCGGGCCTGATCGAGCACTACGCGGACGGTGAGCCCAACGGCATCATTCGCGAGCGCAGCGATCTGTACCGCAAGCTCGTTCCCCGGGACTCGTGGGAGGAGCTGAAGCCCGGCTACGTCAAGAAGCTCAAGTCGTTCCTCTCCCTGGGGATCACGAGCATGGAGTCCGCCTCGGGCAGCATCGACGACGAACCGGTGGGCCAGGGCGGCCTCGCTACACCGGGTGCGAGCCTGACTTTCAAGCGCTTCCAGCAGATGGCGGCGGAGAACGACATTCCGCGCATCACGATGTATACGAGCTACCCCGGCGCGGAGCGCCTGAAGCAGTACCCGCACGCTTCCGGTTACGGTGATATCAAGGTTCGGCTCGGACCCATCGGCGAGAATGGCGTCGACGGCGGCTTCACCGGGCCCACCGCCTGGACACTGGCGGACTACAAAGGCCAGCCGGGCTTCCGCGGCAAGGGCCGGTTCACCGACGCCGAGTTGCAGGACATGGTGGACACGGCGGCGAGCCTTGGCTGGCAGATGGGTCTGCATTGCATCGGTGACGCCGCCATCCAGCAGACCGTCAACGCCTACAGCAAGGCCCTCGCGAAATATCCGGGACTCGAGCCTCACAAGGGCGCCGACCGGCGCTGGTTCACCGATCACTTCACGATCATGCCGCCCGATGCCACGATGGCGACGATGGCGAAGGACAAGATCATGATCTCGGCACAACCCAACTTCGGGTGGAACCTGGAGCAGCGCTATGTCGAGACCATGGACGACTGGCGCCTGCTCCACAACAATCCGGTGAAGACGCCGGCGAAGAAGTTCGGCCTGCTCGTGGCCTTCGCCTCCGACAACCTGCCGATCGATCCGCGTGTGGGTCTGTACTTCGCGGTCACCCGGCGCGGGCCGGACGGCGTGCAGCACGGGTTCGCGGAAGAAGCCGTGTCCCGCGAGGACGCCATTCGCATGTACACGGCCAACGGCCCGTACCTGTCCTGGGAAGAGAACATCAAGGGCACGCTCGAGCCGGGGAAGCTGGCGGACTTCGTGGTCATCGATCGCGATCCGCTCACCGTTCCCGAGAAGGAGCTGATGACGATGAATTTCGATCAGACCTATCTGGGCGGCAAGTTGGTGTATGAGCGCAAGGCGGGCGAATTGACGACCTCCATACGGTAAGCCGGCGCCAAAATCATGAAGAAGCAGATCGCGGTATTTGCGTTGGCGGTGCTACCTCCTCTTGGCTACGCGCAGGCAGCGGAGAAGGCCGACCTGATTCTCTACAACGGCAAGGTCGTCACGGTCGACAAGGATTTTTCGATCAAGTCGGCCGTGGTGGTGAAGGACGGCAAGATCCTCGCAGTGGGCGGCAACGAGCTCGCCGACGCTTACACGGCTCCGAAGAAGGTGGACCTGAAGGGGCGCACGCTGATCCCGGGATTCATGGACACGCACCTGCACCCGATGTCTTTGCCGCACCGGGCGATCGACCCGACCAAGGCGAAGTCCATCGTCGAGATCCAGCAGGAGTTGCGGGCCAAGGCCAAGGAGCTCGGCCCCGGGGAGTGGATCACCGGCTACGGTTGGGATGAGGCGCTGCTCACGGAGAAGCGAAACATTACGCGCAAGGATCTGGATGTCGCCACACCGAACAACCCGGTGGTGCTCACGCGCGCCGGCGGCCACTCGAGCGTCGGTAATTCGCTGGCGCTGAAGGCGGCCGGTATCACGCGCACGACGGAAGATCCGAAGTCGGGCCTGATCGAGCATGACGAGAGCGGTGAGCCCAACGGCATGATCCGCGAGCGCAACGACCTGTACGGCAAGCTGGTGCCGCGGGATACGTGGGCGCAGATGAAACCCGGCTACGTCAAGAACCTGAAGTCGTTCCTCTCCCTCGGCATCACCAGCATGGAGTCCGCCACGGGCAGCCTCGACGACGAGCCGGTGGGTCAGGGCGGCGTCGCCAATCCGGGCGCGAACCTCACCTTCAGGCGCTTCCAGCAGATGGCGGCGGAGAACGACATTCCGCGCATCACGATGTATACGAGCTACCCCGGCGCGGAGCGCCTGAAGCAGTACCCGCATCATTCGGGTTACGGCGACATCAAGGTCCGGCTCGGCCCCATCGGCGAGAACCCGGTCGACGGTGGCTTCACCGGGCCCACCGCCTGGACGCTGGCGGACTACAAAGGTCAGCCAGGCTTCCGTGGCAAGGGCCGCTACACCGATGCGGAATTGCAGGACATGGTGGATACGTCCGCAAGCCTCGGCTGGCAGATGGGTCTGCATTGCATCGGCGACGCCGCCATCCAGCAGACCGTCATCGCCTACAGCAAGGCTCTCGCGAAATATCCGGGACTCGACCACAAGGGCGACAACCGGCGCTGGTTCACCGATCACTTCACAATCATGCCGCCCGATGCCACGATGGCGACGATGGCGAAAGACAAGATCATGATCTCGGCGCAGCCCAACTTCGGTTGGAATCTGGAACAGCGCTATGTCGAGACCATGGACGACTGGCGCCTGCTGCACAACAACCCGGTGAAGACGCCGGCGAAGAAATTCGGCCTGCTCGTGGCCTTCGCCTCCGACAACCTGCCGATCGATCCGCGTGTGGGTCTGTACTTCGCGGTCACCCGGCGCGGGCCGGACGGCGTGCAGCACGGGTTCGCGGAAGAAGCCGTGTCCCGCGAGGACGCCATTCGCATGTACACGGCCAACGGCCCGTACCTGTCCTGGGAAGAGAACATCAAGGGCACGCTCGAGCCGGGGAAGCTGGCGGACTTCGTGGTCATCGATCGCGATCCGCTCACCGTTCCCGAGAAGGAGCTGATGACGATGAATTTCGATCAGACCTGGCTGGGCGGCAAGTTGGTCTACGAGCGCAAGCCCGGCGAGCTGACGACCTCCATCCGGTAAACCGGTGCCGCACCGGCTGCGACAGTTCGTCCTGTCGCAGCCGCCGCGGCACGATAAGTGGGTACATGTGAAAGAACAGCTCAGCCGATCGCTCAAGCCCCGCCACATCACGATGATCTCCATCGGCGGGATCATCGGCGCGGGTCTCTTTGTCGGCAGCAGTGCGGCGATCAACGCCGCGGGCCCGATCATCATCCTCAGTTATGTGCTGACGGGGGCTCTGATCCTCCTCGTCATGCGCATGCTGGGGGAGATGGCGGTGGCGCACCCGGAGGTGCGCTCGTTCACCGATTTCGCTCGCCTGGGCCTCGGCAACGGAGTGGGGTTCGTTGCCGGCTGGCTGTACTGGTATTTCTGGATCGTCACCGTGCCGATAGAGGCGATTGCCGGCGCTAAGATTCTGCAGGCGTGGGTGCCGTTGCCGATCTGGGAGATCGGCGTCGTGTTGATGGCGGCCATGACCGCAGTCAACCTGATGTCGACGCGGTCCTATGGCGAGTTCGAGTTCTGGTTCTCCTCGATCAAGGTGGCGGCGATCCTGGCGTTCATCCTCGTTGCCGGCGCGTGGGTCTGCGGCTTGCGGTTCGGGGTATCGCCACCCGGCGCGGGCAGCGGGTTCGCGAATCTGACGGCGCATGGTTTTGCGCCTCACGGCGTGGCGGCGATGCTGGGCGGATGCGTGACCGTGTTCTTTGCGTTGACGGGCGCCGAGATCACGACGGTTGCGGCCGCCGAATCCGAGGAGCCCTCCCGCGCCATCGCCAAGCTGACCACGACGCTCATCCTGCGCATCATCGCGTTCTACGTGGGGTCGATTTTCCTGATCCTGTGCGTCATCCCCTGGGACAGCATTCCGGTCGGCGAATCCCCGTTCGTGCTGGCCCTGAGCTCCATGGGCGTGTCCTGGGCCGGCGCGGCCATGAGCTTCATCGTGCTGACGGCGGTGCTGTCGTGCCTGAACTCGGCGTTCTACGTGTGCAGCCGGGTGTTGTTTCAGCTCGCAGACAAGGGCGATGCGCCCCCCTGGATGGTGGTTCTGAACGCGCGGCGTGTGCCTACACGTTCGGTGTGGGTGAGCGCCGTGGCAGGTGTAGTGGGTGTGTTGGCGGCGACGTTTGCGCCGGGCGCGGTGTTCGCCTTTCTGGTCAGCGCTTCCGGCGCGGTGATCGTGTTCGTCTACATCACGATCGCGGTGGCGCAGATCCGGCTTCGGCGCCGGCGTGAGAGCGAAGGCGCGCCGAACCCGCCATTGCAGATGTGGGGATTTCCCTGGTTGAGCTGGGTCGCCGTCGTCGGGATGAGCGCGGTTCTGGTTGCCATGGCGGTCACTCCGTCGCAGCAGAAGGATCTGTACTTCAGCTTGCTGGCGCTCGCCGTCGCGGTTGGCGCGTATCTGACGCTACGCGCCCGCCGCAGCAAATCTCGCGACATCGCGCCGTCTCCGATTTCATAAATGAGAGCGGCGAGATGGCCAACCCACGTCCCCAGGCTATTCCCACCCTGCAGATCGACAACGAGCGGATCAAGGTTACGGAGTGGCGCTTTCCACCCGGTGCCGAAACCGGCTGGCATCGTCACGGGATGGACTACGTAGTCGTTCCGATTGCCGACGGTCCGGTGCTGCTCGAGCAGCCCGATGGATCAATCGTGACTTCGCAGCTCGCCTTGGGCAGGTCCTATACGCGGCCGACGGGCGTCGAGCACAACGTCGTCAACGCATCCGACCATGAGATCGCATTCATCGAGATCGAGTTGAAATAGCGGTATCGCCATGGTGTCGGGCAGACACCAGCTCGGAACGAGGAGGCGCCTGTTCGAGTCCACCCATCCGCAGCACAGTAGTCTCGAAGCGGGCCTGCTTCTTCCGACTTTGAAAAATCCATGAACGCAGCAGTGAACGAACCTTCTGGCAATAGCTGGTCTTCCCGCATCACGGCCGAGGTCGGCAAGGCCGTTCTCGGACAGGCGCACATCATCGAGCGACTGCAGATCGCGTTGCTCACCGGCGGCCACGTGCTGCTGGAAGGCATGCCGGGTCTGGCCAAGACGCTCTTGGTGAACTCGGTGGCGCAGGCACTGGGCGCGAAGTTCGAGCGTATCCAGTTCACGCCCGACCTGCTCCCGTCCGACGTCGTCGGCACGATGGTGTTCTCGCCGGCCGACGGCAAGTTCAGCCCGCACCACGGCCCGATCTTCGCCAACCTCGTCCTGGCCGACGAGATCAATCGCGCCTCCGCCAAAGTGCAAAGCGCGCTGCTCGAGGCCATGCAGGAAGCGCAAGTCACCATCGGCGGCGTTACGCACAAGTTGCCGCAGCCGTTCATGGTCATGGCGACGCAGAATCCGTTGGAGCAGGAGGGCACCTATCAGCTGCCCGAGGCGCAGCTCGATCGGTTCCTGTTCAAGGTCCTGTTGGACTATCCGAGCGAGGCCGACGAGCTGAAGCTCCTCTCGCGCTGGGGCCAGGTGACTTCCAGGCCGAAGGTGGATGTGACCTCGAGCGGCGAAGAGCTGTTGGGCCTGCGCTTGCAGGTCGATGCGGTGCACGTCTCCGAATCGGTACAGGCCTACATCATTGCGCTCGTGCGCCGCACGCGCACTCTCGTGGCGGGCGCCAATCGGGCAACCGTGAGCTCCGAGAATCTGCTGTCCTACGGCGCTTCGCCACGCGCCGGCCTCGGCCTGTTCCAGGCCAGCAAGGCGCTGGCCTGGCTGCGCGGGTCGGATTTCGTCACTCCAGCCCTCGTGCAGGAAATCCTGCCGGACGTCATGCGTCACCGCATCGGGTTGACGTACGAAGCCGAGTCGCAAAATCTGACTCCCGACAAAATCCTGCAGGACATCGTGAAATCGACTCCGGTTCCCGGTAGCACGGGGAGCTGATCGCAGGCGCGAGATGGCCTTCTCATCCATGAAGCCGGATCTCACTGCCGAGGCCCAAGTTCCAGCGGTGCCGCCCGGCCTGCTGTCGCGGCTCGAGTGGCGCGTCCGGCATGCCGTTGCCAACACCGTCAGCGGCGACTACCGGTCGGTCTTCCGAGGTCGTGGCATGGAGTTCGACCAGGTCGTCAAGTTCGAGTGGGGTGACGACCCCCGCGACATCGACTGGAACGTCACGGCGCGCCTGGGCGAGCCGTACCGTAAACGGTTCGTGGAAGAGCGCGACCTGTCGGTGATGCTGGTGTTCGAGGACTCACCCGCGCTGCAGTTCGGTTCTGAAGGTCGCACGCGGCGCGAGACGCTGCTGCAAGTCGCTGCTCTGCTGATGCTGATCGGCACGGCAAACAAGGATCGGGTCAGCGTCCTGTACGTGTCCCCCGCGGGCCACTGGTTCGAGCGCGCGACGCCGGGTCGCCGCGACATCATTCGGGTCGTCTCGCGATTGCTCTCGCAGCCGGCGCCAGCACTGGACGAGGCATCGAGCTGCGCGGTGCCCTGGAACTTCATCCGCAACGTTGCCGCTCAGCGCAGCGTTCTGCCGTGGTTGGGCTCGTTTCTGCCCGCCGCTCTGCCGCCAGGCTGGCGAGACTTGCAGCAGCGGTATCAGGTCGTTGGCGTGCGCGCCGACGACGCTTGGGACGAAGCGTTGCCCGCTGATACGCGCTTCGCCGCTTACGATCCTCTGTCCGGCAGGGTCACTACGATCGACAGCACGTCGGTAGCCGAGCGTGCGGCACATCGTCGCTGGCGAGGGGAGCGCGAGGGGCACTTCGTGCATTTGTTCCCGCGGCTGAGCGATCGCCTGAAGGTCGGCAATGAAGAGGACCCGCTGAACGCCCTGGTGGCCTATTTTCACCGCGTCGCCAGCGCCAGAGTGACACGAGGGTGACCCGATGAATCTGTTGGGCTCCCTGTTCCGCGACCCCTGGTGGTTGCTGCTGTTGCTGGCGCTGCCCGTGGTCGCATGGATACGTCACCGACGCAGCGTCAGAGCCCTCGTCGTTCCGTCGGCCGATCAGTGGCATGTGCCGAGCCCCGCCGTCTCGAGCGCGTGGCCGGCAGCGTGCGCCTATGTCGGCATCGCCATGCTGATCGTCGCTTTGGCGCGCCCGCAGGCGCAGGTTCCGGAAGAAAACGCGATCCGTCGCGGCTATGACCTCGTGATCTGCATCGACCTGTCGAACAGCATGTTCGCCGAGGACTTCAAGCGCGGCGATGCGATGGTCAATCGACTGCAGGCCGTGCGCCCCGTGATTTCCGCTTTCATCAACAACCGCCCCAACGATCGTATCGGTGTCGTCGTATTTGCCGGCAAGGCGTACACGTTCGCACCGTTGACGTTCGACCATGACTGGCTGCGCAAGCAGACGGCTCGCCTGTACATCGGCATGGTCGAAGACGGAACGGCCATCGGCGATGCGTTGGCGATCGCTATCGCGCGCCTCAAGGAAGGCTGGAAAGACAAGACCGAGGGGCGCACGCGCGTGGGCTCCTTCATCATCCTGTTGACGGACGGTTCCAACAACAAGGGCACCATCGAGCCGCGCGCCGCGGCGACGTTGGCTGCGGAGGCGGGAATCCAGATCTATGCCGTGGGTGCCGGCACGAACGGCAGGGTGCCCGCGCCGGTGTTCGACGCACAGGGCCACCGAACCGGCACGGAGTTGCAGTACACCGAAATCGACCCCGGGCTGCTCAAGGATGTGGCGGACAAGACGGGCGGCCTGTCTTACATGGCGACGGACACGAGCGCGGTGCGCGATGCCTTCTACGCCATCGATAGCGCGCAGACCGCGGATTTCGGCGCGGCACCGCCGATGATCACCCGGGAATTGTTCGGCGCTTTCGCTTTGCTGGGCGTGATTTTGTTGGCGCTCGCGGCGTGGGGCGCGAATTTCCGCGGCGGCCAGGCGGCAGCGTGGGTTTGAGGCGACGACGATGAGTTGGGCAAATCCATGGGTGCTGTTCGCGTTGTTGCTGCCGGCGGCGGCGGCGTGGCGAGTCTGGCGGGGTCGACTCGACTCGAAGCCGCTGTGGCCAGTGATGACTCGCGTGTCCATCGGCTCGAACGGCAGTGCGCGTGTGGCCAGGCCGCGCAAGTCGGATCCCGCGTACCTCATCATGGCGGCGGTTGCCTTGGGCGTCATCGCGCTCGCGCGCCCGCAGTGGGGCGAGGAGTCAGAGCAATCCTTCAGCCAGAGCATCGAGGTCGTGATTGCCCTGGATCTGTCGCGCAGCATGTGGACTCAGGACATGCCGGATCAGACTGCGCGACTGCGTGCCGCGAAGGTGACCATCGAGCGACTCCTCGACGGGCTCAGGGGCGAGAACGTCGGCCTGGTCGTATTCGCGGGAACGTCGTTCGTCCAGGTCCCGATGAGCCCGGACTATCAGATCATCCGGGAGTTCCTGCCGAGTCTCGATCCAAACTACATGCCGGTGGGCGGGACGGACTATGACCGTATGCTCGGATCCGCTCTCGAAGGGTTCAGCCAGGGCAGCGACCGCGACCGCTATCTCATCGTGCTGTCAGACGGCGAAAACACCAAGCCGGGTCTCGAGCCCAGGATTCCCGAGCTGCTCCGACGCAGCGTTCATGTGATCGGTATCGGTTTCGGTACGGAGCAGGGCGCGACCATCCCGGATCAGAAGGGCGGCCAGTTACTGGACAAGGACAAGAACCCGATCGTTTCGCGGCTCACACCCGCCGCCCTGCAGGACCTTGCAACGCGCACCGAGGGCCAGTACGCGGCGGCAACGACGCTGTCGGACGCGGACGACGTGCGCAAACTCATCAAAGACACCGTGGAGTCCGGGCGCGCCGGACACGTGAGAAACGCGAATGCCGCGGTCGGCGTAGAGCGATTCCAGTGGTTCCTGGTCCCCGCCGTGCTGCTGAGTTTGCTGAGCCTGGTGCGGGAGTTCCGACGCCATCCGCGTCCACGGGCGGTTCGCCCGGCCGCGAAGACAGAGGGCACGACGACTGCCGTTGCGCAGGCGGCCGGCATGGCTGACACGACTATGCGGACCGCCGCCGCCGCGCTCACCGTGTTTGTCTGCGCGCTGGCACCGCTCCGCGTCCAGGCACACCACAACGCGGAAGCGGGCTTCGAGGTCAAAGAGGAATTCAAAGGCGATCCTGCGCAGCGGGTGCGAGCCATCGCCTCGCACATGGGTAAGTTGGGTTACGACCCGTTCGACCTGGAGCTAATGGTGCAGGCGGCGATGCAGTTCGCGATCAGCGAGCGCGCGCGCGGCAGGTTGCCATTGGAGGGCGTCATGCACGATGCCGTCGAGGCCGCGCACATGGGCAAGAAACTGGATCCGAACCTCGCGCAGTGGGATCACTACGAATCGCAGATCCACGACCTGATGGCGCCGCTGCCCGTGGAGGCGAAGGCCCAGGACCCGGAGAACAACGATGCAGACGACGAGGACGATGACGACGAGCAGAACTACAAGCCCGTGCCGCTGCGCAAAGCCAAGGACAAAGAGGGCAGGGATCTGTTCGGCAAGAACACCAAGACCCGCTCCGAGTTTGCGCTGGGCGACCTCTCCGGCGACGAGACGTTCGCGCCGCAGGAGCCTCATGGGGGCCGCCGCAGGCCGCCCACGCCACCACAGAATCCGGCACTGACTCCCGGAGTCACGCCAGCGGACGACCCGACGATGGCCGAGGCGCGCAAGAACTTCGCCATCGTCGTCAAGGCGGATTCTCCGGGCCGCGTCCATCAGTTGCTGAACGGCGATGCGAAGCGCGCCGTCGAGCAGGATTGGTGAGTGCCATGAAGCGCATGGCCCGCCACATGTCCTGCGGCCCGATCTCTGCGTCATGGCTCGCGGCGATCTTCTCGTGCCTTGCGCCGTTGGCCGCGCGAGTTGCGGAGGCTGCCTCCGCAGCCACCGCGCCACCGGCAGTTCACCTCTCGCCGTTGGGCTTGGACTCAAGCGGCGTGACGCCCTGGGATTTCAGTCCGCTCTGGTTCGTGCTGTTGTCAGTCGTGTTGCCGGCCGTTCTCTGGACCGCTTTGGCCTGGAAGCGCGCGTTCGATGAGGATCCGCATCGCCTTCGCCGCGCAGGCAGCCGGGAGTTGCGCAGGCTGTTGGCACGATTGCAGCGCGGAGGCGGCACGCCACGTCCGGTGGATCTGCACGCTTGGTTTCAAGCTGCCGCGCGTACGTGGGGCGTGCGTGTCTCGACACCTACCGAGGGCGAGCTCAATCGATCGCTAAGTGCGCTCGACGGCGATGCCGCTACCCAAGCCCGTTGGCGGGACCTGTGGAAGAACGCCGAGCGCCGCTTGTACGCCGAGGACTCAACCCTGTCTCCAAATTGGGTACAGGACACGACAGCCGTCGCGAGCCAGGTCCGCATTCCGCCGCGCAAGCACTGGTTGCCCGGGCGAGTGAGGCACTGGCTGCCTTCGATAGCGGCAGGGGTGTGTGCGTGCGTGCTTCTCGCGGGCCCATGCAACGGTTTGCTGGCCGCTGAAGGTGACGCCTCGCCCGCACCGGGGGCCGCTTCACCAGCGGGCCAGCAGGCGTCCCAGAGCGCGGAGTCGGATGCCAAACCGGCGCTTGCTGTGGACGCCAAATCCGCCGCGGCACTCAAGGATGCGCAAGGTCCCGCGAACAAGGCGCTGCGCGCCGACTGGAACAACTGGACCGCGCACTACGACATCGCCGCACAACAGATGATCCAGGGTAACGTCGATTACGCCGTCGCCCATCTCACTGCCGCGTTCCTGCAGCACCCCGCTTCAGGCGATGTGCAGGACAACTTGCGCTGGTCGCTGCAGCAAGCCGGCAGCATGGACCCGACTTTGCGGCGGCTTCTGTACGGCGCATGGTTCCAGCGCTATCCCGTGCTTCTATCTCCCGCGAGTTGGCAGAGGCTCGGGCTCTTCGCGGGTCTGCTGATCGGCGGCGGTCTGTGCGCGCTGGTGTTGCCGATGTACACGATCCGCCGCGAACACGAGCTGCGGCTGACTGGACGTTGGGCCGTGGTGGCGGGGGTCGTGCTGCTGGCCGTCTCGGTCATGTCCTGGAATGCGTGGGGCGACCTCCACCGACCCAACGCAGCCATGTTGGTAGAGGGAATCAATCTCAGCCCCGCACCCACTGACCTGGTGAAAGATCGCGAGACCCTGCCGATGACGGCAGGCTCACTCACTTTGTCGCAAGCGACTTTTCTGGGCTGGAAACAGGTGCAGTTGCTCGGTTTGCCCGGCGGCAAGGTCGTCGGCTGGGTGCGCTCGCCCTATGTGATGCCGTTGTACGCGACGAATTGAGGATTCGCATCCAGCGAACGCGTCGGACCTCACCTGATTTCAGACAGTCACGGCGCGTCTCGGCGTCGCGTTCGCACGGCCGAGCGCGGCATCCGCGCATATGAAGTGGCAAAGAACGAGCGGGTGGCTCCAGAAACGAGAAAGGGGCCAACCCGAAGGCGCTTCGTATTCTCGAAGAATCGCGTCATGGTTCATGGCGCGAAGAGCATTGTCGGCTTCAGAACCAGTGCAGGATTTTTCCCACCAGTCCGAGCGACCCGAACCCACTGATCACCCAGAGGATGGCCTTTTGCATTCCATGCAGGCTGGAGACAGAGTCGCTTAGCTGCAAGATCTTGTCGCTGAGCTTGTGGTCCAAGGCAGTGACTTTGTCGCTCAGCTTCTGGTCCAAGGCGGTGACTTTGTCGCTGAGCTTCTGGTCCAGGGCGTCGAGTTTGTCGCGCAGTGATTTGTTATCGGCCCGCAATTCGCGGACGTCTTCTCGTAGTTCGTTCTGGCCGGTGTGTAGTGCGTCGAGGTGTGCCTCGACTGCCTCGATGGTCAGCATGGGAGCCTCGTAATTTTCGCGCAGGACCGCGTTCATGGCGGGAAGGTATCGCCTTCCGTTTTGCACGTCCACATGCATGAAAGTACGAGGAATTCCGCTTCAACTGCGTGGTTCTACTGCGTGCACCTGCTGCGTCCTCTTACTAGCGGGCCGTCGACATCGACGACCCGCTGCGTGCTTGTTCGTTGAATTCGTGCAGAGTGTGGGAGCGCGTCTCCTTGTTCATAGCCCGCCCGTTCCTATTGTTCTTGCGGCAATGAAAACACGAATAGCGCCGTGCCCGCCGCGATAGCGACGTACTGCCTGCCATGAACGGCATAGGTCATCGCGCCGGCATTGACCTGACCCCCCAACGCGGCCTTCCACAGCAGCTTGCCAGTCTTCGCATCCAGGGCGACGAAGTAACCATCCTTGCCGCCGCCGAACACCACATCGCCCGCCGTCGACAGCATGCCACCCCAGGTAATGTTGCCCAGTGCATATTCCCACTGCGGCTTCAGGGTCGCAGGATCGTAGGCGCGGATCACGCCGCGCGCCTCGTCGTCATTGTTGAGAAAGGGTTCGAGCGTCACGTCGCCCATGGTGGTCTGGCGCGTGTTGATGCCCACGGACTGCGGGAACTGGCCTTCGATGGCAACGATGCCGGAGTGCTCCCAATGCGCCACATAGAACAGGCCGGTGCGCGGGCTATACGCCGGTGGCGCCCAGTTGATGGCGCCGTGCACATGCGGTCGCACCAGCGTGCCTTGCGGCGAGGGCATCATGCCCGGCACGCGATGCGGGCGGCCCCTGGCATCGAAGCCGTCCATCCAGTTCACTTCCACGTAGGGCTTTCCGAGCAGGAACTCACCGGTGACTCGGTCGAGCACATACATGATCCCATTGCGATTGGCCCATAGCATCGTCTTGCGGGGCCGTCCCCGCCAGACGATATCGGCCAGCACGGGCACCTGCGTGGAGTCGTAGTCCAGTTCGTCGTGCGGCGTGAACTGGTAGTGCCATTTAAGCCTGCCAGTGTCGGCATCGAGTGCGACCACGCTGTCGCTGTAGAGGTTGTCGCCGAGGCGTGTGCGTCCATCCCAGGTCGGCGCGGGATTGCCCGTGCCGAAATAGATCAGGTTGGACGCGGGATCATAGGCGCCGTGATTCCAAATGCTGGCCCCGCCCTTCTGCCACGAATCTCCCGACCAGGTTTCATGCCCTTTCTCGCCCGGGCCCGGGATCGTGTGGAATTTCCAGACCTCGCGCCCCGTCTTCGCGTCATAGGGCCGCGATGAAGCCGCGTATGCCCATGTCGCCGCCAGCCGTTCCGATGTACACCTTGTCCCGCACCACCAGTGGCGACATGGTGATGGAATATTGCGCGGCTGCGTCGGCCACAGTCGCATTCCACAGCAGCGAGCCGTTCTTCGCGTCGATAGCCAGCAGATGTGCGTCCACGGTGCCCATGAACAATGTGTCACCGAGGATGGCAAGACCGCGGTTGACCCGGCCGCAGCACGTGCGTGCGGGCGAGGGCTGGTACGAGTAGGTCCAGAAGATGCGCCCGGTGACCGCATCCAGCGCCACGACGTCATTCGGTGCCTGCACCGTGTAGAGCACACCGTTCACCACCAGCGGTGTCGCTTCGAACTTTTCGAGCGAATGCGCCTGCCACACCCACTGCAGTTTCAGGTTGTCTACATTGCTCGCATTGATCTGATCCAGCGGGCTGTGACGCTGGTTGCTGTAGTCGCGCGAATAGCTCAGCCAGTTGGCGGGATCAGGGGTAAGCAGTTGCTCCGGCGTCACTTGCGCTGACGCGGCTGCCGAAGCCAGTGCCATCGAACAGCAGAGCGTAAGGCGGATTCTCATTTCTTCTCGGTCCCGCGCAACGAGAGCAGGTACTGCACGATGTCCGCGAGCTCTTGGTCATCGAAGAGGCCGCGTACAGAGGGCATGGGTGAGGGAACGAACGCTTCACCGCGCAGATCCGCGCGCGCAAAGGAACGCAGCTGTTCATTGCTGTCGAGGAGCTGAACGGAAAACACATCGCGATTCAGCAGTCGACCGTCAACGTGCGTGCCATCCTGCAAGGTGACGCTGTACGAGCGGTTATTGGGCTGCACCTCACTGTCCGGATCGAGCAGTGAGGTCGCAAGCTGATCGGAAGTGCGCAGCAGCCCGATCCGGCTCAGATCCGGCCCTCGCCTGGATCCATCGCCGTTGACCCGATGGCAGGAAGAACACTGGCCCTTGCCGATAAACAGCGCCTTGCCACGGACCGCATCGCCGCCGGCGCTCATGTCCTTCAGTTGGGCTCGGCTGCGAAGGTAGGCCACGATCTGCGTCGCCTGTTCCGCACTCATGTTCGGCGTCGCGGGCATGGGGGTTCCCGGGATTCCCTTCATGACGACATTCATCAGCTCGTCGTCGTCATAGGGTTTTCGGAAAGTCCCGTGCCCCAGATCCACATTGGCGACCTGGTTGCCCGTCTTGCCGTGGCAGTTGGCACAGTAGTTCTGGAAGGCCTGCTCGCCGCTGAACACATCCGAGCCGGTGGCGTGCTGCGCAAGGGCAGGCGTGCAGGCGATGAGCAGGCACAGCGCCATGATGTGGCGCGCCTGGGGATGCATTCGAGATTCGCGCTGGGTCGGCGAAGCCATGGCCCGCAGACTAGTGCCCTGGATCCCGCGCGGCAACGGCAGATCGAGAACGTGTCCATCGCCGACCCTTCTTCGCAAACCCAAGGCAAAATCGACCCGAACATTGCCCTATTCGTCTGCCGATGTGGGGCGCGTCTCCTTGATTATCACGTCGTGCGCGCCGCCTTCATGGAACGACGGGCGGCTCCCGGAAACCGTACTCCTTCCCTGGATGACGGCTTTTGGGGATGTGCAACTGCGCTGACGTCGGAGGCCGTTCTCGACCCCACGCGGTCATTGACCAATAACTGCTTTCAGGCAGCACAACTGGACAACGTGCGTTCGAGATGATCTTTGGAAAACCATGCGAGCGCGGCCTCGGCCCAGCAATTTGCCCAGGGGCCGAGCTCGGCGGCATCAATCCCCCGGACGTGTTGAGCCACCGCGTACTATTCGCACCGACGCCGTTATGCGCGAGGTCGACAACAACATGGCAAGAAGCTTGATCGTTCTGGCGGGCGTCTGCGCGGTGCTGTTCGCTATACAGGTCGTGTTCGCAAACAGGAGGGGAACGGAGTCCGACATAAAGGCCCAGCTGGCCAGCATGGTCGCGCCCGCGTGGCACTTCGTTGCGCTGGAGTACTGCTACGGAATGCTGAATCGCACGTATGTTGTCTTCATCACCGATGCGATGATTTGTGGCGCACGCGTGCGCGGTTTGCTCCCCGCCCCCCTTGCAGTCGACGAGCGCTGGTTCGATCCTTATTTCTTCCCTCGGCCCGACATTGTGAAGCGATATACCCGGGTTGATTTGACCTCACCGCGGTTCAAGCACCTGAGCGTTGCAAACTTCCAAATCCCGTTCAGCGAAGTCCGAGACATTCAGTTCAACGCCGCGCCCAAATGGGGCATGGGAACCGTTCCATATTCCGGGAGGATCCACTTGCGCCATCATGATGGCGCCACAAGAGAGCTGATTCTTCTGGGCAAGCAGGACGGGCCGGCGTTGGTCGCGCGCTTGCGGGCCTGCATTTCGGGTGGGCCCTCTGATGCCGTTGTACGCGACGAATGAGAATTCGCATGGCCCTCTCGTGGGCTGACTGTGGATCGGACTGCTCTCAGGGCTCACCAGCTACTGTGATGTGGTGCTCACTGCACACCAGAACTGTCCGCCGAGGCATCTCCCGGCCGCATGCGTCTTCATGAAAGACTCCGTTCAAGAGTGGCCCGGCGGCGGGCAGCTGAGCGCGCCCTGGCAAGGACATCATGAATCTGACACGACGTGACTGGTTGCAACGAGGGCTTGCAGCAGCAGTTGTTGCGGCCACCACGCGTTTCCCGAATGCGCGCGCAGACACGCCGGCCCCTCCGATCTCCCGTGCTCGAAAGCCGCTCGACATCCTGGTGCTGGGAGGCACAGGCTTCATCGGTCCCAACCAGATCGAATACGCGCTCGCGCGCGGCCATCGCGTTACCATGTTCAATCGCGGACGCACGGCCGCAGGGCTGTACGGGAATCGCGTCGAAACCCTGATCGGCGATCGTGACACGCGCGTCGGTGATGGCCTCGAGGCGCTGGAGGGAACGCGGCGCTGGGACGCGGTGATCGACAACTCCGGGTATGTGCCACGCCACGTTCGCGACTCCGCGCAGCTGCTTCACGGCCGCGTAGGTCGCTACCTCTATATCTCGTCGACCGCGTCGTATGCCCCGGGCGGGTCAGCGCCGCTCGACGAGCGCTCGCCGCTCATTCAACTCAGTGACTTCAGTGATGAACGACGCACGAGCGCCAGTTACGGACCTTTCAAGGCCGCCGGCGACCAGATCGTGCGCACGACGTACGGCAAGGCGGCTACGGCCGTGCGTCCGACATTCATCGTAGGGCCGGGAGACACCGGGGGATTCACCTATTGGGTGGATCGCGTCTCTGCCGGAGGCGACGTGCTCGGCCCGCCCGAGCCTGGCAAGGAAATGCGCTGGGTCGATGTGCGCGACCTGTGCCCGTGGGTCGTGACGCTGCTCGAGAATGACGTGAGTGGCGCATTCAATGCGTCGGCTCCGACGTCGGTCGTGACTTGGGAGGCGGGGCTGCGCGCGATGGCCACTGCGGTGGAGGCGCCGCCTCTGAAGCTGCATTCGCTTAAGCCAGAAGTCGTGCGAGATCTCAGTATCAATCTGCCGCTTGCCATGTACTCCGGCGCCGACGGGCACGTCATCAGCGACGCATCCAGGCGTGCAGGGTTGAAGTATCGATCGCTAGCGGAGACGACCCGCAGCGTGCTCGAGTGGTGGAAAAGCCAGCCCGCCTCGACGAGAGAAGCCGCTGCGGCACGCTGGCCGTCGCGCGAGCTGGAGGCGCGTGCCATCGCGCGCGCGTGAATCGATTTCATTCGAGCCGCTCGCGGTGGTGACTGCCAGTCACCATGACAGTCCGCATTCCCGTCTCCTTCACGCCGGCACGGGCTGCTACGCTCCGTCACGCACCGTGCTACCAGACGAGGGCGTCATGAATATCAGGCAGAGCCAGGTCATAGCGACTGTGGCTGCAACCCTGCTGCTTGCCACTGCCGCGGGCGCCGCAGAGCAGGCCGATCTCATCCTGCACAACGGCAAGGTGTTGACGGTCGACAAGAGCTTCTCGATCAGGCAGACCGTGGTGGTGAAGGACGGCAAGATCCTCGCCGTCGGCGGCAACGATCTCGCCAAGACCTACACCGCGCCGCGCGTGGTGGACCTGAAGGGGCGGACGGTGATGCCGGGCTTCATGGATACGCACCTGCATATCCGCGACAAGTCACATCGCGACATCGACCCCGCCAGCGCAAAGTCCATCGCGGAGATCCAGGACCAGCTCCGTGCCAAGGCGAAAGAGCTCGGCCCGGGCGAGTGGATCACCGGATTCGGCTGGGATGAAGCGCTGCTCAAGGAGAAGCGCAATCCGACGCGCAAGGACCTGGACGCGGCGGCGCCGAGCAACCCCGTGGTGCTTACCCGGGCGGGGTCGCATTCGAGCGTGGGTAACTCGCTGGCACTGAAGGCAGCGGGCATCACCCGCACCACCGAGGACCCGAAGTCGGGTGTCATCGAGCACTTCCCCGATGGCGAACCCAACGGCATCATCCGCGAGCGCAGCGACCTGTACCGCAAGCTGGTGCCGAACGATACCTACGCGCAACTCAAGCCGAATTACGTCGCCGCGCTGAAGCATCTGTTCTCGGTGGGCATCACCAGCTTCGAATCCGCCTCGACCAGTATCGATGACGAGCCGGTGGGCAAAGGCGGCGTTGCGAATCCGGGCCCAGGCCTCACCTTCAAGCGTCTGGGCGAGATCGCGGCGCAAACCGACATTCCGCGCGTGACCTGCTACATCTCCTATCCGGGCGCCGAACGGCTCAAGGCCTTCCCGCACGCTTCCGGCTACGGCGACACCAAGGTCCGCCTCGGGCCCATCGGTGAAAATCCGGTGGATGGCGGCTTCACGGGCCCCACGGCCTGGACGCTCGTCGACTATAAGGGCCAGCCGGGTTTCCGTGGCAAGGGCCGCTACTCAGACGCGGAGCTGCAGGAGATGGTCGATACAGCCGCGAGCCTCGGCTGGCAGATGGGCCTGCACGCGATTGGCGATGCCGCGATTCAGCAGACCGTCATCGCCTATGACAAGGCGCTGGCGAAGTATCCGGGTATCGACCACAAGGGCGACAACCGCCGCTGGTTCACCGATCACTTCACCATCATGCCGCCGGACGCCACCATGGCGCTGATGGCCAAGAACAAGATCTACATCTCGCAGCAGCCGAACTTCGGCTACAACCTCGAGGAGCGCTACAACGAGACCATGGACGACTGGCGCGTCACGCACAACAACTCGGTCAAGACGCCATGGAAGAAGTTCGGGCTCTTCATCGCGTTTGCGTCCGACAACCTGCCGATCGATCCGCGCGTGGGTCTGTACTTCGCGGTCACCCGGCGCGGCCCCAGCGGCGTGCAGCACGGTTTTGCGGAAGAAGCGATATCGCGCGAGGACGCGATCCGCATGTACACCGCCAACGGCCCGTACCTGTCTTGGGAAGAGAACATCAAGGGCGCGCTCGAGCCGGGCAAGCTCGCGGATTTCGTCGTCATCGATCGCGATCCGCTCACCGTCCCGGAGGATCAGCTGCTGACCATGCAGTTCGACCAGACCTACCTGGGCGGCAAGCTGGTGTACGAGCGAGTGGCGAGCAGGTAGGCGATTCGGCCGCTGTCGCGCGCCTGGGTGACCATGCGGAGTTTACGCAGCTGGGCTGACCTTCGTGCAGCCCGAAACCGGGTTCCACGTCATCTCGGTCCACTCGATGTCGCTGCGACGGCTCATGGGTCACCCACACACTTCGGTACTCTTCAGATCCACTTGAAGCCTCGCGCCATCACGCCGAGCAGAGCGCCCATCGACAGCAGCATCCACACCCGATCCCACACGCGGCTGATGTTCATTGCCTCGAGCGTCTTCTGGATCTCGCCGAATCTCGTATTCATCTCCTGACGGATCTCTTTCACATCATCGCGCAGCTCTTGAATATAGGCTTGGATGTGCTGGTAATGAGCTTGGAGAACTGAGACACGGGCTTCCATCGAATCCTCCGGTTTGAAATTGATTGCTGGAAGTGACATGACGAACTCCTTCTCGATTCATGGACGCGAAGTATCGGTGTCTCGTTGAGCTTCGTCCATCGATTCAGAGCAAGAATGTAGAGGAATTTTCGAGGATTAATAGCGATCGTCGTCTGCAAAATATCGCGGTGGTTTGTTACTAGCGGTTGGCCAGTTGTGCCTCGCTGCCGGATTCCCGAGGGTCACTCGTATGCGCGAATCGACGCGCGCGAGTTCGTACGAACGTGCGCGAGAAAAGGATTTCGAATCAGCGTATGAACCGTGTGTGTCGGGGCGTTACTGAAGACAAAGCCCCACACTTGTGGCACGCGCTCTGCTTCGTCTTCCAACACGACGCGCGCGTCGTTCAGCACAGAGCCGCCACTACACCTTCGGCTGCTGCGTCTCGTGATAGTAGTTGGGAAGCCCCGGCGGAACATCGTAGATAGTTCCAGCGATGATCGTCTGCAGAACCTTGATGTCTTTGATCTTCAGCGGGTCGATCGTGAAGATGTCCTGGTCCAGCACGGCGAAATCCGCCACCTTGCCCACCTCGATCGAACCACGCGTCTTCTCATCGAAGGTGTGCCAGGCCGAATCGATCGTGTAGGCGCGGATCGCCTCCTGCAGCGTGACCGCTTCCTCCGCGCCGTACACCTTGCCGTCCTGGCCGCGTCGCGTGACGGCTCCATAGATGCCATACATCGGCCCGTATGGGCGTTCGTCGGATCCGTATGAGAGGTGTATGCCGTGGTCGAGCACCGTGCGGCCGGGGTTGTTGCGCTGGAGTTGCTGGCCATCCAGGGCGAGCGAGAAGAACGGCTGCAGGCCGTAGACGAAGTCCGGCTGCATCGCCACACCGAGACCCAGCTTCTTCATCTTCTGATAGGTCGCTTCGGGTGGGCCGATCTCGAGATGAATGATGTGGTGGCGGTGGTCGGGTCGCGGGTTCTCCGTGATCACTCTTTCGAATACGTCGGTGACGATGCGAGTGGACTCGTCCCCGGCCGAGTGCACGCCGATCTGCCAGCCCAGCGCGTGAGCGCGCTTGAAGACATGGTAGAAATAGTCCGGTGGGCTACGCCACGCGCCGAAGTACGTCGGCACATGCTTGTGTGCGACGGAATTGACGGGCCACGGGCGACTGAACGTATACCCGCCGTCGAGAAACATCTTGATGGCACCGATCTTCACCCACTCGTTGCCGCCGCGTGTGTGGAATCCCACACCCTCGAGGATCTCCAGACTCTTTTCGACGGTGTCGAACTTCTGGGCTTGCAGGCCGAGCTGCATGGTGATGCGAGGCAGCTCTCCGGGAAACTCCTGCTGAAGGTTCTGGTACAGGCGCAGGTGTTCCGCCGAACCGGCGGCGTCGTTACAGCTGGTGATCCCCAGGTGCCGCAGGTGGACGAAGAAGTCTTTGAACGCGAGGAATTCCTGTCGAGCGGATAGTCGCGGAGTCGGCGGCATAGGCGGCGCGAAGTCCTCGATTGCATCGCCGGAGGCGTACCACAGGATGCCGGTGGGCTCGCCGTTCGCATCCTTCTCGATCTTGCCGTCGCCGGCGGTCGGCTGCGGGCTGTCCTTCGTGATGCCCGCCAGTTTCAGCGCGAGAGAGTTGGCCACGACCAGCTGCGAGGCGCGCACGATCACCGGATTGTTCGGCGCAACCTTGTCGAGCATGTAGCGCGTCGGGATCTTCGAGAGGTCCGGATTGATCCAAACGGTAGGCGGTTCAGCCTCGGTGAAGTAAAGGCGGAACGCGCTCGCGCGGAGCCAGGCACCGGTGGGCAATCCCTTCAAAGCGGCCTTCAAGAGCTTCTCGTTCTCGGGCCACGTGTAGGCGTGCTGCAGGTCCACTTCGCCGGGCGCGAGAGGTTTCGGCGGACTGGGATGGACGTGGTTGTCGCACAGCCCCGGCAGAACGGTCTTGCCCGCCAGGTCAATAACTCTGGCGGCCTGATAGCCGTCCGCGACGCTCGCGTCGCCAACGGCAACGATGCGGCCGTTCTTCACGACGACGGTCGTCGCAAAGCTGTTGTTCGCGTCGACCGTGGCGACCTTGCCGTTCTTGAGGATCAGGTCGACCTTGTTGTCGAGGGCAAAGGCCCGCGGCATCGCGGCCACACCGAGCAACGCACAGCCGGCTGAGACAAACGATCGTCTCGTCGCTTTGTTCGACATCCAGAAACCTCTCGCGGGATTTGGCAGATATGCCAAATCTCCGCGCAGGCGTCCTGAATGGATAGATGTCGGCGAGGATGTGTTTGGTGACTACGAGTCACCACGACCCTCACTCGACACGACTTACACGGCGCAAGCCGCGCGCGTCGGCGTCCTGTCGCTGAGAGCGCTCATTTGCGGTCGTGGGGAAGGTGACATGCCGTGGCCGCCCAATCCGGCGGCTGCGGTTGCCGCTTTCAGCCAATGCCTGAACCGCGTGACTGCCGCGGATTGCCAGCGGTCCGCGCGCGCGGCGAACGCATAGGCACCTAGCTGCACTGTGCCTCCGCCGTCCGCTTCTTTGAACAGAGGCACGAGACGACCTGTCGTGAGATCGTCGCCCAGCAGGAAGGGATTCGCGAGCGCCACACCCTGCCCGCGCCGTGCAGCCTCGATGGTCAGATGCGCGTGCCAGAGTCGTGGCCCCGGCAGAGGCGCCGAAGTGTCTATACCGTGAGCCGTGAACCAGGCGCACCATTGGTCGGGGCTTTCTTCGTGCAGCAGGGGCGCGCGGAGGAGATCGGCAGGCGCTCGCACGGACGAGAGGATCTCCCGGCGAGACGGGCTGACCACCGCCATGACCGGCGGGCGCGCTATTTCGAAGCGGCGTACACCGCCCGAAATGTTTACCGCCGAGATCCGTGTGTTGCCTGCGACGTAGCGGATATCTATATCCGCCTCGCAACGCGAGAAATCCGGACTCTTGTCCGTGGGATGCAGCTCCAGATCGAGACCGGGGTTCTCGGCCTGGAAGGCTTCGAGGCGCCACGCGAGCCACTCCGAAGCAAACCCCGGTATGCACCAGATGCTGAGCCGGTTGGGATCGTTTCGGCACAGCAACTCGGCGGTGGCACCGGTGATTTCGTTGAGGGCAGCCGAGATTCGTGCGTAATAGCGAAGCCCTTCGTCGGTCAGCACCGCGCGCCCTTGCTCACGGCCGACGAGCCGAACACCGGCCCATTCCTCGAGCGAGCGCAGATGGCGGCTGATCACCGCGTGATCCACGCAGAGCTCCTGTGCGGCCTTGCGAATCCCGGAAAGCCTGCCGACGGCTTCGAACGCCCGCAGTCTGGCGAGAGGTGGCAACGTTTTGGAGCTGCTCTTACTGGTAGTTAGCATTGGCGCTGACCTGTACTCACGTGGACATGTAATCCGTCCTTGGAGGTGGTCCGTCCCCGCCAACCGCGATGCACGGAATATGCCATGGCTCGATGCGGCGAAATAGCAACGTCGATTCGCGGAATTAACGCCCCAGAGGATCGCAGATGCCACTGTTGCCGCCGGAGAGCGTTTGATCACTGCTGCGGGGTGCCTATGTCTATTCAAATGACGAGCCGCGCTTGGGCATGCCGGACTGGAATAGCACTGCGGTAGTGCGTGCGACATCGCGGCGGCGTTCGCTGAACATCGCGCCACACTTCCGCGCGTGTTTTTTTCGTTGTAAGTAATCGGCCGCGCAAGATTCGGGGACATGCGCCGCATTGCCCCAGCTCATTTGTCCTTCAAGACTTCCTGCATGAGTCCGGCGACGCTGACTGAATCGGGCGTGTTGCTGGCCGACAGGCCGGCGATCGCACCCTCGATGTTGCCTCGAACGTGGTTCTGGTTGAGTTTGAACTTCAGCTCGATCTTTTCGGCGAGTAGCTCGAATCCCACGATGCCCCGCAACAGGTCTCGACCCGAAGAGTTCGCCATGCGCCACGGATTCCGCGTCCCGCGTTCGTACTGGTCCGCCAGTGCGCTGACGATTTCCTCCAGTTTCGCGGGATCTTGAATCAGCCGAATGGAGCCATACACGTGCGCCGTAGCGTAATCCCACGTGGGTACATGTCGTTCAGGCTCGACATACCACTGTGGCGAGATGTAGGCGTGTGGACCGTGGAAAATGAACAGGACCCGCTGGCCTTCTATCGCGCGCCACTGCGGATTCGGCTTCGCCCAGTGGCCCTTCAGCACGACCTCGCTCTCCGCCCGTTGGTACAAGACCGGCAGATGCGTTGCGAACGGGGCTCCATCCACCGATGAGATCAGTGTGCCGAAAGCATCGTGCCGCGCGAGCCAGTCGAGCCGACCAAGGTCGTCTTCACGGAAATGGGGAGGAATGTACATAGAAGCCGCTCTATCCATTGAACCGGGAGGTACTGTGGAAACTAGGTCTCGCTCCATCGACGCACATAATCCGGCGGCTCGACCTGGCACGCCGCTTCGCGCGAAGCCGGGAGTTGCTGCATCCGAACCGGCAGGATGCCGGCCCAGACAGGCACGGACATGTCAGCCTCGTCATCTTTGGGTCCGCCGCTACGGATCTTGGCGGCCACTTCGTCGAGGGGCACTCGCAGGATCGACGTCGCCGCCAGCTCGTTGCGGTCCGGCGCTCTCGCCTCCAGGTCGCGGCCGGGCGCGATGTGCCTCATGAAATCGTTCAGCACGGCGGGCTTGTCTTGTTCCGGGACCACCTCGCAGCGTCCGTAGATGACTACCGAGCGATAGTTCATCGAGTGGTGGAAGGCGCTGCGTGCGAGCACCAGGCCATCCAGATGCGTAATTGTTACGCACACCTGGGGGCCCCGAGCGAGAGTCTTGAGCAGGCGGCTTCCGTTGGAGCCGTGCAGATACAGGTCGTTGCCCCTGCGCCAGCACGCCATCGGGATGCAGTGGACGCTGGTCTCGTCTCTGAAGGCGACGTGGCAGTACCAGGCGGCGTCGATGATGCTGCGGACGGTTTCGGCGTCGTAGTGGCCCCGTTCGGGAATGCGGCGGAGTCGCGTGCGCGGGGTTGGAGGGGAGTTTTGTGCGCTCATGTCGCTGCGGGGGTTTCTGGCGGAACGGAAGGGGAATATGCCGCGAGTTTGATTCCTGAGAAAGGGCTGCGAAATCACCAGACTCCTGCGAGATAGCACCACCTGCGCAACCCAGGCGCGCTGGTTCCGAGCGTGCCTTCGACGTCGCGAAACGGAGATTCGTGCTCGGCAAGGAATGGGAGGGGGCTTCTGACGCATCTTCATGGATCGAAACCGAGTGTCATGACGGTGCCCAGAAAGCGTGACGCTGCCTTTTCCTGTGCTTAAGTCCAGTCGGATCTGCGTGGGGTGGCGCGCAGTCGTGTGACGCACTGTCGTTCGCGACCAAGACAACGCTCGTTTGAGCGCTGGCGTGAATGGAATCGAATCTTCTTGGCGATTCCCAAAAAACGTGACGGTAAATCTCCGGCGGCGCGGCTCCTCGCTATCACCCTCGATTTCGAGTCGTCACTCCGGAGACGCCGCGGTGATACCGGATTTTCTGCGCGCGCTGATCGATGCGGGCGAATCGCTCGTCGTGGAAGGCTGGCGCCGTCGTACTCACGGAGCAATGGGGCTGGAGTTACCGTGGTGATTCCTGCTGGCGAGGCTAATCTTGAGTTCGTTCGGTTGTTGGTGACGTAGGGGCAGCGGGCGCGCGCGATCGGGCTCGATGAATTGCTGATCCTCAATACGTTGCCACAGCGGGGGGATCTCAGTGCGGAGAATGCGGGACAGCTGATCCAGAAGGCGGAGGCGGAAGCCCTCGTCGTCATGAGTCGGTTGGTTGACGCTGGCCTCGTTGCGATGCGCGGGCAGAGAAACGGCGCGATGTGGAGGCGGCGCGGTTTTGTGGGCTTTCGTCAGATCAGGCTCCGGCGACTGCCGCCAATTCCGTTGGGCTTCCAGCGACTTTGGCCGTGCTCAATTGCTTTGCATTTCGGCTCCGATATGTATATAAAATGCCACTTTCATATACATATGAGCCGCGATCTGCGCAGGGAATGGCTGAAATCTATCCACTTTCCACCCTACAGGCGTCGCGGTTCGACCGGCCAGACATTCTGAAGCGGGTAACGGCTGCCAGCCGTGGCTTGGCCGAGCTCAAGGGTGTGGCGGCATCCATGCCGAACCAAGGCATTCTCATAAGCACGCTCGGTCTGCAGGAGGCGAAGGACAGCTCCGCAATCGAAAACATCGTGACCACCCACGATGAACTGTTTCGAGACGCGGCGTTTCCCGATAACGCGGGTAGTGTCGCGGTGAAAGAGGTCGCGCGATACCGGCAGGCACTTCGAATCGGCTTCGAAGCTGTGAAGAGCACCGGGCTACTGACGAATAACCACATTCTGCACATTCAATCCGAGCTCGAGCGGAACACAGCGGGATTCCGAAAACCGCCGGGCACAGCGCTGAGGGCGAGTGATGGCCGCGTCGTGTACACGCCGCCGCAAGATCCGTCCGTGATTGGCGAGCTGATGTCCGAGTTGGAGCGATTCATCAACGAGGGCGCGGGATTCAATGCCGATCCCCTGATCAAGATGGCGCTGATCCATCACCAGTTCGAAAGCGTTCATCCGTTTTACGATGGGAATGGGCGCACAGGTCGAATCATCAATGTCCTGTATCTGGTCAAAGAGGGGTTGCTCGATACTCCTGTGCTTTACATGAGCCGCCATATCGTTCGCACGAAATCAGATTACTACCGGCTACTTCAGGATGTGCGAGAGCGGGGGACGTGGGAGGAGTGGGTTCTCTACATGCTTACGGCAGTGGAGAAGACCGCGAATGAGGGGATTCGGACGATTCAGGCAATCAAAGCGTTGCTGCTCGACTACAAGCATCGTATTCGCGAGCGCCACCGCTTTTATAGCCAGGATCTGATTAATAACCTGTTCTCGCACCCGTACACGAAGATCGAATTCATCCAGGCCGATCTGAACGTGTCTCGCCTCACAGCGACGAAGTATCTGGAGGCGTTGACGGCGGACGGCTTTCTGAACAAGCGAAAAGTCGGCCGTTCGAACTATTACATTAATTTCCCGCTTTACGGGATTCTGACGGGAGAGCCAGTGGCCTACCTGAGCAGAGGCACTGAGGAACAGTAGTGGCGAGTACGAGCAAGCGCCTGTGCGTTGGCAAGGGCCGATTGTTATTCGGCGTTGTGGCGCGCCCATCCAAATATCGGCTCGCGCTTCTGTTGGTCGCAAGAGATCTGCCTCAATACCGAACACGGCTCGTCGTGCCGGCGCGCTTATGGCAGCAGGTCAGCGAGGATAATCTCGCCAAAGCCACCGCATCGCATCCGGCACCTGCGCCGCGTTCTCCACTCCACAATGAGTGTCATCGGTGATCACAAACTTGTGGTCGTAGCGCTTTTCATCCAGCGCGGCGGACATGTTCCTGTTCGCCTCCAGCCAACTGCCCAGCCCCTCTCTGACGGCGTCGTGCTCGCCGACCTGCTGAAACACGCGAATGGGTTTGTGAGCCGCGCCCCGGACGAGCCCCGGATAAGCGTTCCCGCCACGAATGTTCGTGTACGTACCGCTCAACGAGAGCACTTTGCGAAATCGATCAGGAAACTGCCAAGCGGCCGTGAACGCAGCGATCGCGCCGCTGCTGCAGCCGCCTACAGCTCTCGCGCTTGGGTCTTCACGCAAATGAACGTGTTGACGAACCTCCGGCAGAATCTCATTCCAGAGAAACGTGGCGTAAGCCGGGCTCATCGTGTCGTACTCGACGGAACGATTGTTGTTCATGGGCTTGCCGTCTACCCCGCGTCCGATCGAGACGCCAGGGTTCACGAAGACGGCGGCGATCACCGGCAGCTCTCGCTTCGCGATGAGGTTGTCGAGGACCACGGCCAGGCGCCAGTGGCCGTCGCGTTTCATGAAGTCCGCGCCGTCCTGGAAAATCATCAGTGCGGCAGGCTTGGCGTCGTTGTACTGGGCCGGGATGTATAGCCACCAGTCGTGCGTGAATCCTGGGAAGGTCTTGGAGTCCGGCACGTGAAACTCTAGGGTCTTACCTTCCGGCACCCCTGATTGCGGGAGCGAGTCAGGTCCAAAGACGTCCTTCAGGGGCGATGCCTCCTGGCCCCATGCCGCCTGTCGAAACGCTAAGAGACAGGCTGCTGCGAGCAGCGCTCGCGCGATTCCACCGTGCCGGCTCATTGCTGATCCCCCTCGCGCGCCTCTGATACTCGGGTGACTCTACGCCTTCGGTGCCGGCCATATCCAGCGACGGCAAGGAGCACGGCTCGTCGACAACGTGCGAGGACGACGCTGAAGATACTCGGGGGAGTAAAATTCGCGCCTCGCATCAACTCCGTCCCGGAAAGCGCCGTAGTGTCTGAACCCAATATGCTCAGGCGCGCGCCCTCGTCGGGATCGCCCGTCATCCCGTTACCGACACGCACGATAGCCCGACGCGTCGTGCGATCCGCCTCCTCACATTGATGCATGGCTTCTCGCAGCTCCGCTTTCGGACGCGCGCCGCGCTCCCGCGCCGCGCCGCTGGGGGCGACGATGGCGCTGAAATCCCCCAGAGACATTCGAAAGAATGCCTTGTCGGGGCACCTGTCGCGCCAGGCGCTGAAAGCCAGCCCTTGCCATTGAAGTCACATGGTCGCGGTTGAGATCCGGAAAGCCGCCGTTGAACGCGAGGACGACGGTCCCCGCCGCACCGGTATGAGGCCCGAACGGCTCAGGGCACAGGAAGCACAGGAAGCACAGGAATAGCCGGAGACTCAGCGCCCCCGCGGATCCGATTCGCGCTTGTGGATGACCTCCCCTTCAATCGTTTCGCCGCGAGCGGCGCCGGCGCGTTGCGCGTTCAGTCGCTCCGCGAGCTGACGCCGAAGGTGCCGAGTCTTCCACCACAGATAAAGGCCGAACACCAGCAGAACGGTCAACGCAATGACGAAGACGACAACCGAGATCGCCACCGCACCGATCAGCACGAGGGTCCCCGCCGCTACAGTCAGGATGCGTGTCAGGAGGCCGGGTGAGAAACCGCGCCGGCGGCCTGGCTCTCCGCCGGGATCAGGGGCGCGGGGCAGGCGCAGATTTGGATCCCGGCCCATTCGCAGGCGGCTCATGTTCGACGGGCTGTGGTGTGGTCTGAGCTTGAGACGATGACGCCGCATTGGGGGTCGGCGGCGCGGGAGGTGCACTCGGCGTGGGGCGGTTGGAGGCTGTTCTGCCCGGCAATGAAGTCGCGGAGCGACTCGATGACGGATGCGTAGTCGATCGCGTCGAGGAGTCCGCCGCCTGGGCGGAACTGCTGGAAGACGAGCTTGAGTTGACCGTGCGATCTGCGTCGCTCGGCGAGGACCGCTCGCAATCCGACTTGCCACTGGTAGCCGTGTTCGCCCGATCCTGGCAGTGGTCGCCGTGAGCGGGCTTCGATCCCTGGGTCGTCGCGCCTTTGTTTACAGGTGCCCCGCCATCGCTCGAGCGAGCCGAGCTCTCGCTCGGCCGCGTGGCACTCGAAGATGCGCTGTTGGGCGGCGAAGCCGCCTGCTGCGCATTGGCTGCGGCAATGCCCAGCGTGGCGAGGGTAATCACCGCGATCGAACAGTTCGCATGAATGCTCAGTGCCTTCGTAAACTTCATCGCAGCGACTCCACGATGCATTCTGCAAATGGGTGAAGCGATTCTGCAACGTCTCGAGAGCGGAAAAAGTCAGCCACCGGGAAATTCGCGAGAGTGTTTGTCTTACAGGATTCGACGTGGGTGCCCCGCTAGACTTCTCGCTGAGCTTTGGTCCTCTCGACACGGCGTCGCCTGCTCAGCAGTGGAGTGCCTGACTCCAAAGGCTGTCCGGGCGCTCTCCACGACGCATCCGCCGACCGGCGGCGAGGCGACCTGCGTCGAGGCACCTCGCGGGCGCAACCCCGCCCCCGCGCGAAATATTTCCACCCCCAAGGTATAAATCCCCCTGACGAACCGCTCATCCCTCAAGAGCGGTTCCCTCAAGCCCGGTACTCCCCTTTGCCCGTCGAAGACGCCCGATCCTTTGTAGATACCCTCGCCAGAACCCACGGCGAAGGATTGCGCCGCTTCCTGACCTCCCGCGTCCGCAACGTCGCGGACATCCCGGACGTCATCCAGGAAGTGTTCCTGCGGATGCTGCGCATCCCGAACCGCGAGGCGATCCGCTCGCCGGAAGCCTATCTTTTCACGGTCGCGCTCCACGTGGCCCAGCAATACGCCATGCGGGAGTCCGCCAGGCCGCCGTCCGTGGAAGTGAGCGAGCTCCTGACGGAACTGCGGGCGGCCTCCGACAACGACCCGGCCCTGCGAGCCAACGCCGAGCAGCAATTCGTCCGCGCGATCGAGTCGCTGTCGCCACGGGCCCGGGCTGTCTTCATCCTGCATCGGCAGCACGGCTTGACGCTCGAGCAGATCGGCAAGGAGCTCGGGATCTCCTTCCCTATGGCGAAGAAGTACCTGGTCCAGGCGCTGTTCCAGTTCCGGCGCCAATTCGATCGCAACGAGTAAGGATACGAACGTGCAACAGCAAGGTGGCTCGGCCTACAACGCGCAGATCTATCAGGAAGCCTGTGAGTGGCTCGTGGAGTTTCGCACCGGCGAGCCTGACGAGGCGAAGCGCGAGACGTTCCATGCGTGGCTGCAGATGTCCCCGCTGCACATGGAGGCCTACCTCGATGTGGCGGTCAACTGGCACAGCACCTCATCGATCGACCTGACCCGATTCGGATCCCGCGATGAGTTGATCGCACAGGCGGCCTACGACCCGGATGTCGTGGTTGCGCACCCGTCCGCCCTGCGCAGGGTGGCGCCAACGGTGTCCAGGGACGTCCCGCACGCCGCCGCTGCGAGCGGCGCGCCCGCGACCGGGCCCGTCGCGAAAACGCCGCGTTATGCACTGGCGGCTTGCGTCGCTGCGGCGTTCCTGATCGTGGGAATGGTTGGCGTGATGAGCCACGCGCCGACCTACTCGACCGGCATCGGCGAGCAGCGATCGATCGCGCTCCGCGATGGTTCGACCGTCAACCTGAATTCACGCTCCCGAATCCGCATCGACTATTCGACCCGGAAGCGCGGCGTCGAGCTTCTGCAAGGGCAGGCGCTCTTTCATGTCGCGAAAGACGCCGCGCGCCCGTTCATCGTGAGCGCGGGCACGACGCAGGTTCGCGCCGTGGGAACCGAGTTCGACGTGTACCGCAAGCCGACGGGCACCGTGGTCACGGTCGTCGAAGGGCGGGTCGCGGTGATGAATGGATCGACCGATCTGAATGGAACGCCAGAGGCGCAGCCTCTCTCCGCCGGCGAGCAGCTCCTCGTGACCTCCCGTGTAGTGCCGCATCCGGCGCCGGCGAATGTTGCCGCGGTCACCGCGTGGATGCAGCGCCAGCTCATCTTCGACTCGACGCCGCTCACCGAAGTGGCGGGCGAGTTCAATCGCTATAACGAGCGCCAGTTCGTCATTCGCGATCCGGCCTTGCGCACGTTTCAGATCGACGGCGTGTTCTCCTCCACCGATCCGTCTTCGCTCATTCGCTTCCTGCGTGCACGCCCGGAAATGCAGGTCACCGAAACCGACTCGGAAATCGTCATTGCGCGCCGCTAACTTTTTGCGCAAGCGCAGGTATAAATCGCCGCACCGGAATGCTCTTCACCCCATGAGCCCACGCGAAACGAGCGCGGGCGCGAGAAAATTCCATAGCGAACCGGGGTGGGTGCTCATGCGGATCACGGTGATTGCGGCGGCCGTCGCCATGTCGATAGTGGGTGTTGCGATGGGCGAGCCGGCACAGGCCGCACTGAAGAAGATGCGCACCGAGATTCCACCGCAGGAGCTCGGCACGGCCCTGCGAGCCCTCGCGAAGGAACGCGATTTCCAGATCGTGTATGCATCGAAGGACGTGTCGTCCCTGCGCACCCGCGGAGCCGTCGGTGAATACACGGCCGAGGATGCGCTGTCGCAGATCCTGAGCGGCACCGGTCTCGCGTACCGTTATCTCGACGACCGCACGGTCACGATCTTCCCGGTCGCGAGTGCGCCTGCGCAGGAAAAAAAGGACGTCCCGAAAGCAACCGACCCACGCACCGGCGACACACGCACCGGCAATGATGGAAAGGCCAGGGGGTCCTTTCTGGACAGGTTTCGACTGGCTCAGGCGACTTCGGGAAGCGCTTCGGGGCGCGCCGCCGTAGAGGAGAGCGGCCAGCGGTCCGCGGAGACCTCACCCGCGCAGCTCGAAGAGCTAGTCGTTACTGCGCAGAAGCGTTCGCAGAACATCCTGGATGTGCCGCTCAGCGTTACCGCACTCAGTGCGCAATCGCTGCAGCGGGCCGGCGTCGATACGATTCTTTCACTGTCGTATTCGGTGCCCAGCCTGGTTGTGCAGCCTACCGGCGGTGGCTTCCAGCGATACTTCATCCGCGGCGTCGGCAATGGCAACAGCACTACGTCGCTCGTTGGCATCTACCTCGATGAAGCCGACGTCACGACCAACGGCAATTCGCAGCTCAACCTGCGCGCGATCGACCTCGAGCGTGTCGAGGTATTGAAGGGGCCGCAGGGCACCTTGTACGGCGCGGGCTCCGCGGGCGGCACGATTCGTTTCATTACCCGGGATCCGGATCTGCGGAACGTGAGCGGCCTGGCGGACGCGCAACTCTATTCAACCCGAGATGGCACACCCAGTCAGGAGATCTACGGCGTGCTGAACCTGCCGCTGATCTCGGACACGCTGGGCGTGCGCGTGGTCGGCACCTACGGGAACCTGGGCGGCTGGATCGATCAGCCCGCGGCTGGCAAAACCAACATCAACGACCAGGACCTGCGCGACGTCCGCGTGAAGGCGCTGTGGAAACCCAACGACGACATGTGGTGGAAGGCGCTGGTCGACATCAATCGCAACAGCGGCCACGGCTCCGAGGCGAGCGCCGATCCCTCCTATGACCTGAGTGTCGCGGTGGATCCCGCGGCCCCGACGCCTTTCAAGTCCGAATACGATGTCTACAACCTGACGGGCAGCTACACCGTCGGCGGTGTGAACCTGCTCAGCAGCTCGACGTACTTCGATACCTTCACCCGCGCGGTGATCGGCTTGAGCTACCCCGTCGCCGAGGCACCCGAGCCGCTGTTCGACTTCCTCAACAACCCGGATACGCGCATCACGCATGGCTTCTCGCAGGAGTTGCGCGTGAGCTCCGTCGGGACGGCGCCGTTCCACTGGCTGGCGGGCGCGTTCTACAAGGAACTGACGATCGACTACACGACGGCCTTCGAGTACGGCGCCTCGGGAGACGAGCAGGGCTCGGGCGTGTCGGTCTCGAACGAGACCTCCAAGTCCGCCTCGCTGTTTGTGGATGGCGGCTACAACATCTCGCCGGCGTGGGAAGTCGGTGGCGGCCTGCGCTATTTCCACGACGACCGTACGACATTCGATACGGTGCAGCTGCTGTCGGGTGGGTTCCACAACCTCGCGCCGAGAATCTATACCTCGTACGCCTTGTCTGACGACATGCACGTCTATGCGAGTGCGGCGAACGGCTTCCGTAGCGGTGGATTCAACGTGGGCGACGATATTCCGCAATCGAGCTATGCGCCCGAGAAGGTGCGCTCGTATGAGCTCGGCGCCAAGGCTTCGCTGCTGGATCACGCCGTGTCGGCGGAGCTGGCGCTGTTTTTCAGCCGCTACCAGAACATCCAGTATTTCATCCCGACGCCGAACGGAATCGGCATGTTGAACAATGCGGGAGCCGCTCACGTGCGGGGCGTGGACTGGTCGCTGGATTGGCAGGCGAACCCGCATCTGCTGCTCTCGCTCAACGGTAATGTGACCCGATCGCGCATCGTGAGTCTGTTGCCGGGCGTGGGATCGGTGCAGGTGGGAGATCCCCTCGACTATTCGACGGACTATTCCGCGAGGGTCGCGGCGACGTATAGCTGGAATCTCACGGAAGACCTTCCCGCGTTCGCGCACATCGAGTTCTCACGCGTGGGGCCTTCGCATATGACGGATCGTGGCGAGGGCGGCCCGCCGATTCTGTTCACCACCGATACCCTCAATATGCTCAATGCCCGTCTCGGGCTTTCGCGAGGGGCGTGGACGGTCGAGCTGTTCGGCGACAACCTGGCCAACGCGAACGGCATACAGGATGCCTCGGGGGCGTTCGGGTTTGGTACGCGGCCGCGGCCGCGCACGGCGGGCATCGAAGTCAGGGCGACATTTCAGTAGGCGCTGGCGAATCGATGGCTCGCTGGCATTTGTCGCTGCTCGCCGCCGCTGTTGCGGCGGTCCAGGCTGTCGCTGGGGCGACGCTGCCCGCTGTTGCGGCGACCCAGATCGCGGCCGCAGTGAACCAGGTTGATGCCGCAGCGACTCGGGCCGCCACCGCGGCGACTCAGCCTGCCGTTCCGGCGACCGGGGCGTCTGCCGCCGACTTTGTGGCCTGCGCGGCGCGGTACGCGTCGCCGCAGGCCGGGGTCGAGCCCAATTCCGTTTCGGTCGAAGCTCGACGCGAATCGCAGGCGGACGATCTGGCGGCCCTCTTGACGCTGGCGGCACACGCGCAGGTCTTCGCGCTCGGCGAGCCGGGCCACGGGGGTCACGAGCCGCTGGCTCTGCGCAATCGCGCATTTCAGCACCTGATTGAGCACGGCGGCTTCACGGCCGTCGCACTCGAAACATCGTTCACCGAATCGCGCGAGCTGCATGATTTTGTACTGGGGCGTGCCGTCGAAGGTGACGCTCGCACGCTGGTCCGTCGCGACTTCTCGTGGGGGTTCGGCGAATACGCTGAGAACGTGCAGTTGATCCAGTGGCTGCACGACTACAACGCCGATGCGAGTCACATACGCAAGATTCGCTTCTATGGCATCGATCTGAGCGGCGCCGATAATCAGGATGGGTTTTCGAAGGCCCGTTCCGCAGTCGATCACGCCTTGCGGGTGCTCGAGCGAGATCAACCTTCACGGGCCGAGCGTTTTCGCGCGGAGCTCGCGCCGTTGCTGGCGCGCTTCTCGGATCGTGACTACTCGACGCTTTCCGCGCCGGAGGGCAAGCGCCTGGAGCGCGCGCTCGCGTCGATCGCGACATCTTTGCAGCGGGGCGACGGCGAGGATTTCGAGTGGGCGCGCCGCGAGATCCTCATCGCACAACGTCTGCAGGCCCTGTTCCGGGTCGCGAAACCCCGACCCGACGCGGAGACGATGTTGCCGAGCGACTACCGGATGGTGAATGTTCGGGACGCGGCCATGGCCGCCAACGTGCAATGGGTTCTGCGCCAGGAAGGCGCCAACGCGCGATTGCTGCTCTTCGCTCACAACGCGCATGTGATGAATGAACGAACTCGTGGCGGGATATGGAACGTGTTCGATCGGCCGCCGCAGATGATGGGACAGCATTTGCGCCGCGCGCTCGGCGCTCGCCTCCTCACGGTCGGCACGCTCGTGCGGGCGAGCGGGCCCGGATTGCCATCGGCGCCGCCGCCGGCCGATAGCGTGGAGGAGGCGCTGGCAGGCCTGAACTTGCCGCTGTTCCTGCTGGACTTGCGCAAAGCAGCCTGTAGTCCAGGGGCGAGCGACTGGCTCTCCCGGCGTCATGCTGTCCGGGCCAACTTCAACACCGAGCTCGATGTGGTGCCGGGGAAAGCCTTTGACGCGATCGAGTTCATCGCGGAAGCGACGCCGGCGTGGCGTAACTGAGCCGGGTCGGTCGCCGACGCTCCGTCGCCCCGAACTACGCAGCGTTGCGATCATCCTTAGTTCGCGCTCGGATCGACTCTCCAGAGACAGCTGTCACCGCTTGCTTTCCGGCTGACCCTGACGGAACACACGCGGGGCTCCAGCGAGCGCAGGCGATCGGCAATGAACGCGGCGAGATTTTCCAGCGTGGGTGGGCCAAGACCCGGCACAGTGTTCAACATCCGGTGATCCAGCAGTTCCCGCACCGTCTCTATGTGAGCCCTCAGTACCGAGAGATCGAGAACCATGCCGCTGTCCTGCTGCTTTTCTCCGCGCACAGTTACTTCGCCATGGTAGGTATGGCCGTGAATCCTCAGACTCGGCGCGCTCTCGCATTCGCGATCCAGCGTGTGAGCGGCCTCGAAGTAAAACGCTTGTGTGAGCTCCAGGATCAACCGCCGCGTCCGTTCGTTCACGAGCGGTTCATGGCAAGCCACTCGGTGAACGAGGGCGCCGCTGGTGAAGAGTGCTGGGTTTCCTGATCGTAAAAGATCACCGCAGGCTCGACGCCAGTGTCGGTGGGCCAGCAGAAAAGGTCTCCGCAACCGTCATCCGCGAACGGCACGAGATTTCCGGGCACTTCGCACCGTGACCTCAGGATCTCGTTGGGGCTGAGGATGCGGTGCCTGAGCCGGATGTCGGTCAGGCCTCCGAGCTGGCAGAACTCGACGTAGCTCGCCGGCAGCTCGAAAGCCAAGGTATCCGATGCGCGGCGGAAATCCTCCTGGGACGGAACAGCGGCGATACTGCACATTGAACTGCCATATTCCCGTATCGGTTTGATCGCGAGATGTTAGTGGCGTGTCCGGCGAGTTCTGCTGTGCCTTCTATGTAGGCGACACGTAGAAGTACTGAGGCCGCCGGCTATCGAGGCGGCATAGGGGCCTGCGCTGAGTAACGGATTCGCGAGTCGTATGCGTCCCTCTTGAGAAGTACGCCGAAGGATGCTCTAAAAACGAACGGCGCGCCTGAGGCGCGCCGTTCTGCAGAATCGGGGAGTGAATACAGCGGGACGTAACCCAAGCCCGTATCCCTTGCCCCTACGAAGCGAGCCACGCCAACGACGAAGATCGAGCGATGGTGCGGGAAGAGGCAATCGTGCTGCTGTCCGGCGACCCCGTTCTCAATCAGCCGCCTGCCGCACGAATTGCCAGGACACTGGTCGGGTTGCTCAAGGCTGAGATCAAAGCCAAGCCTGGCAGCAACTCTTTGGTACAGCACTTCACGCGGGAGTTGCTGGATTTCGTCGAGAGCGCATACGTCGCCAGTGCACTGGAGTTGTTGCGGAAGATGTTAGTTTCCACCACAGGCGCGGAAGAAGGAGAGGAATACAGAGCTGAGCTGTCCGCACTCACGTGTGGTCTGCTGAGCACACTGGCCGATGAGGGCGCTAGTCTGGAGACACTGTTTCAGTTGTACCGGCAGATTTTAGTTCCACTGGAACGACCGAAGAAATATTTCTTCGAAAGAAAGCTCGGCTTGCTCGCGCGCATTCTCAAGGGAGCGCCGACGCTTTATCGAGTGCTCTTCAAGATCGACAACATAAAGGCTGCGGAGCACTATCCGCCGCTGATGGGCAGGATCGCATTTTCGCACCTGGCGCGGTTCGAGTATGAACCCGAGCGGGTTCATCTCGCGGAGGAGTTTTTGGTAGCGGAAGCCGCGCGGCCGGACCGCATTCGGCGATATCCCATTCCCAAGCTCGTGCCGAACCCGGATGGGATTACGGGCCTGCCGGATCTGCATGCGTTCGTGCAAAGTGTCGACGAGCTACCAAACATCCTCTCGAGTTACCGCGAGAGCCCGCTGAGTTGCTTCGGATATTCGCGCGAACCGACATCCGGGCGGAAGTCGCGAGCGCGTTCTCGAGAGAGTCGTACCTGCAGTGGAGGATCTCGGAGGTTCTAGAGGCGCTTACTCAACCAGCCGCGTATCGATCCCTCCTCCAGGAGCACGAAAGGCGCGTTCGCTGGCAGATTCAGCGCATCTGGCGGGCGAGATGCGACATCGTACACAGCGCCAGGCGTGCCGTGAGCGAGTCGCTTTTGTGCGCAAACCTGGAGTTCTATCTGAAGGTGACGCTGATGTCGCTGCTTACCCAGCTTCGGGGAGTCAAGACATTGAGCGGTCCGGAGGAGTTCTTTGAGCGGCAGCTCTACGGCTACCAGCGGCTCACGGCGGACCTGGAAGCAGGATCAAGCGCTACGCTGGAAGCGAGCCTTGCTGCGGCATGAGTGGGGATTCGAGCGGTGGATGTGCCGGCGACATCTCGTTGACTGTCGGATCCAAGGTCGCATTGCCGGGTGTTCCCCCCGGGGATTTCCCATCAGCCATTTTAGGGTGACGAACGAAGCCGCCAAATCCCTGAGTCTGACCAGACAAAAACCTCCGACCGAACAACTAGAAGAAACCGCTTGTATTTCGGCTCCATGAAGACGGTATTGTGGCGCCGTGAACGAAGCGCTCAACGACTGGTTCGCCCGTGAAATCCTCGTGCACGAGGCATTGTTCGTGCGCTATCTCGCGCGCACCTGGCCGAACCGCGACGAGATCCACGACCTGCGCCAGGAAACCTACATCCGGGTTTACGAGGCCGCGCGGAAAGGGCGTCCGCCGCATGCACCGAAGTCATTCCTGTTCGCGACGGCTCGTCACCTGATGGCCGATCGAGTGCGCCGCAGCCGCATTGTCTCAATGGAAGCAATCGGGGATTTGGACGTCCTGAACGTCCCGGTAGAGGACGTTTCGCCGGAACAGCGATTGAATGCCCGGCAGGAATTGATGCAGCTCGCGCGTGCATTCAGCGTGCTGCCGCCGAAGTGTCGGGAAGTTGTATGGCTGCGGCGAGTGGACGAGCTTTCGCAGAAGGAAGTAGCGAGCCGGTTGAACATCAGTGAGAAGACCGTCGAGAGTCATGTAGTGAAGGGGACGCGCATGCTCGCGGATATCCTCTTTGGCCGAAACGAGCGCGGCGGACAGCCGGACAAGATTGGGTTGGGCGAAGGCGAGGCAACGCATGGACAGCATGGAGATTGAGGAACGCGCGGGGCAGTGGCTCGCACGCCGCGACCGCGCCGATTGGAGCGGGAACGACGAGGCGGAGTTCCAGGCGTGGTTGCAGCAGTCCACCGCGCACCTGGTCGCGTTCGTGCGCCTGGAAGCGGCGTGGAAACAGGCGAAGCGGCTGAAGGCGCTGAGCGCGGGCGTGCCTGCGGGCCAGGTGCCGTCGCCGGAAGAGTGGCAGCTCACGCCCTTTTTCAACAGGGGCGATCAGAGCGACAGGGGCGACCAGAGCGACGCGCCGCCTTCCCCGGGTTCCGCCTCTTTGCGGCTTTCTGATCCGCGATCCGGAAAGCCCGAGATCCCCGTTCCCGGCGCCGTTGAGCTTCGCGATGCCGGCGCCGTCGAGCCAGGGCGGCTCACGTTCGTTCGCGCACTCGCCGCGAGCCTCGTCGTGGCCATTGTTGCGGGCATGGCCTGGCACCTGTGGCCCCCTGGCTCCACGTATCGAACTCCGATCGGCGGCGTTTCCTCCGTGCCGATGCAGGACGGATCGAAGATCACGCTCAACACCGACAGCGAGGTGCGCGTCGATCTCGAGAATCCCGCCGAGCGACACGTTGAGCTGAAGAGAGGCGAAGCTTTTTTCGAGGTGGCGAAGGATCCGAACAGGCCCTTTGTGGTGACCATCGGAAGGAAGCGGGTGATCGCGGTCGGAACGGCATTCTCCGTGCGTCGCAACGGCAACGACGTTCGCGTTGCCATCACGGAAGGCCGCGTCAGGATCGAGGACGCGGCGGAACGTTCGGCAAGGAAGGTTGCCGCCGATGACGGCGTTTCCACACTCGCCGCCGGCAGTGTCGCCCGTGCAACGACCGCCGGTGTACTGATCCAGGAGCAGCCGATCCCGGAGATCGAAAACGACTTGAGCTGGCGCACGGGGTATCTCATTTTCCGGAACAGGGTGCTTGCCGACGCGGTGGCCGAATTCAACCGCTACAACACCCGCAAGATCGTCATCGAAGACCCAACCGTCGAGGCGATCCGCGTAAGCGGAAAATTCCGCCCCACGCAGTTCGAGGCATTCGTGCGTCTGCTCGAACAGGGCTTTCCGATCCGCGCCCATACCGTCGAGGATCACATCGTCCTGACGAGCAGTCGCGGCGCGACGAGCGCCTCACCGCCGGACCAACACTAGCGCGGTGCTACGAGCGCAATTTTTCGCGCGCATCCGTTGTCGCTACGTTCTTTCCCAACCCACGACTCAGGGATTTTCACTGCCAGTTCGTCCCCATAACCCGTAGGCCAAACAACTAGAGCCAGATCGGGGAGTCGTGACGATGTTGAAGACCATGACCGCGCGCGCCACTATCGTTGCATTTCTCGCCGGTCTTTCCATGTCGGCGCATGCGATTGCCGACACTCAGCGCATCGACATTCCGGCAGGGTCCCTGCTCACCGCACTGGAGACGCTTGCGAAGCAGACGAACGTCGATCTGGTCTACCAGGATGCACAGATCGAGGGTCTTCGGACGAGCGGTGTGGCGGGCGAGCTCTCTGCGCAAGACGCCGTAGTGAAGCTGCTACAAGGAACGCCGCTCGAGGTTCGCAAGGACAAAGCATCTGGCGCGATTCTGATCACGATACCTCCAGCCAGCGCGCCGGCTACGTCCTCGCTCTCTACAAAACCTTCTGCCCGGAATGGCGAGGGACAGGGTGAGGAAAAGAAGTCCTTCTGGTCGTGGCTGCGTCTGGCGCAATCCAGCACACCCTCGACTTCACAGACGGACGCGCGCGACGTTTCTGCTTCCAATGGCAAGGGAGAGGGCGCCGTTGAAGGTGCGGCGCAATCCCAAAAGACGCTCGCCGTGGATGAGGTGTTCGTTACCGGCACGCGCATCCGGGGTGGAACTTCGACCTCGCCGTTGATCACGATTGGCGCGGAGAAAATTCGCGAGGAGGGCTTCACCGATCTTGGCGAAGTGATCCGCAGCGTGCCGCAGAACTTCAGCGGTGGGCAGAATCCCGGCGTTCTCGGTGGCAGCGACGATATCGCCAACCAGAACATCACCGGTGGATCGAGCCTGAACCTGCGCGGCCTGGGTCCGGATGCATCGCTGACGCTGCTCAACGGCAGGCGGATGTCCTATGGCGGCTACGTGCAGGCGGTCGACATCAGCGCCATTCCAGTCGAAGCGGTTGAGCGTATCGAGATCGTCGCCGACGGCGCCTCGGCGATCTATGGCTCCGATGCGGTGGGTGGGGTGGGAAATGTGATCCTGAAGCGTGACTTCGACGGAGCGACGGTCGGCGCCCGCTACGGCACCGCGAGTGAGGGCGGGCTGACCACGCGCGAGTACACCGCGGTTGCGGGCACCACGTGGGCCAGTGGTGGACTGATCGCGACCTACAAGGATTCCTCCACCGATCCTGTCTACTCGCACCAGCGCGACTACACCGACACTCTGTTCGAGCCCAATACAATCTATCCGGGCAGCGACCTGCGTAGCGGCCTGCTCAGCGCCCACCAACGTCTTGGGGATACGGTTGAGCTGCGACTGGATGCGCTCAGGACCAAACGCACGTCGCTCCAGTACAACGCGTGGTCGACCGGCTACTACGACTACACGCAGGAAACGACGACTTCACTGGTGTCGCCGAGCATCGAGATTTCGTTGCCGAAAGACTGGAGCCTGTCGGTCAGCGGGAGCTGGGGCAAAGACGAGAGCCTCTTCGGCTACGCGACGGTGATCACCGCGACGGGAGAGTCGAGCGACTACAATCTCACCTGCTACTGCAATGAGAGCCGCGCGTACGAGGTTAGTGCCGAAGGTCCGTTGTTTGCCTTGGGTGGCGGTGATGCGCGGCTCGCTATCGGTGCTGGCTACAGGAAGAATTCGTACCTGAGCCGCAACCAGGTGAGAGGGACCGTTGGCGACGAGGGTGACGAGAGCAGCCGCTTCGGCTATGCCGAGCTGAGCCTTCCACTGATCGGCGCGGGCTCCGTTACTGCCGGCGCGCAGCGGCTTGTATTGACCACTGCGGTACGCAGCGAGGATTACAGCAGTTTCGGCGCGGTCACGACGCCGAAACTGGGACTGATCTACGACCCAGGCACCGACGTCACGCTGAAAGCGTCATGGGGCAAGTCGTTCAAGGCTCCTACGCTCCTGCAGAAATATCAGAGCCGGTATGCCTTTCTCGATCCCGCGCCATATTACGGTGGCGTCGGCTATGCGCCCGACGCCACGGCGTTGATGGTCACCGGCGGAAACCCGGATCTCAACGCGGAGCGTGCGCGAACCTGGAGCGCCTCGCTGGCCTTCCACCCCGCGGCACTACCCAACCTGGAAGCGGAGCTGACGGGATTCGACATCGACTACACCGCGCGAGTGGTATACCCGATCGGCAACAGCAGCCAGGCGTTGAGTAACCCGATCAATGCGCCGTTCATCGATTATTCGCCGAGCGCGGAGCAACTGGCGCAACTGATCGCCACTTACCAGTTCTACAATTCCACCGGCGCGGATTTCGATCCTCGAAAAGTCGTCGCGCTGATCTCCGACCCTTACACCAATGCAACAGGACAAAAGGTCAAGGGCGCCGACCTGTCGGGGTCTTACTGGTTCGATCTGGGCGACAGCCGTCTGACGATCCGCGGATCGGCCAGCTGGCTGAGTAGCTCGCAGCGGACCACCGTTGCCCAGAGCGCTTTCGATCGGGCGGGCACGCTGTTCAATCCGGCCAAACTCAACAGCCGTATCGGCGCAGTCTGGAGTCTCGGCGGATACACGAGTTCGATCTTCGCAAATTACATCGACGGTGTGACGGACACCGTAGCCATGCGGAAGACGGCGTCGTTCACCACCTTCGACGCAACCCTGCGCTACGCCACTGAAGAGCGCGGTGGCGCCTGGTCGGGTCTGGAGCTCGCGCTGTCGGCGCAGAACCTGTTCGATCGGGCACCTCCGTTGTACACGCCCTCATTCTACACCTACGTTCCCTACGACTCGACCAACTATTCGGCCATCGGCCGGCTGTTGAGCGCCTCGATTTCAAAGCACTGGTAAGAGTCGCCCTCAGGCCGGCGACGGCGTTGCGTCGAGCGCGCGTGCCTGGACGATCGAAAGGCATCGAATGAAGAAATATACAAAGCTCGCAATCGTTTCCGTTCTTCTCGGAGCGGGCCTGTGTTCCAGTCTGCCCTGCCTTGCAGGCGGCCCCCGATCCGAACGCCTCATGACGGGAATGGACCTGATCGGCCTGAAGGACATCGGCGGAAACACGGGAAGTTTCAGCCTTTCGCCGGACGGCAGGTTCATCGCATTTCAGCTGCAGCGGGCCGATTTCGAGAACCGTACTTACGCGGCGGACTGGTTCGTCGTTCAGACAAAGGCAGGTGCGTCTCCGCGTCACGTCGGGAGCGGCGGAGATCCGATCCTCAACTTCGCCTCTCAGGGTTACAGCATCGGCGTTCGCTCCGAGGTGAAAGCCAAGTGGTCGCCGGACGGCCTCTGGATTGCCTACCCGCGCAAGGATGCCGGCGCGGTACAACTCTGGCGCAGTCGTGCCGACGGATCGCAGCAGACGCAGCTCACGCACAATCCGGCGGACGTCATCGACTTCGACTGGGCGGCGGACGGGCACTCCGTGTACTTCGAAGCGGGCCGGGATCGGAACCGCATGCGAACGGATGACCAGGCGGAAGCCGATCGGGGCTACCTGCTGGACGATCGTTTCGCGCACGGCACCCTCAGGCCGTTCTGGTATGCGTGCGAGAAAAACCCGAGGGAACCCATTCCAGAGTCGCAGGCCTGCGTGCCTGCCCTGTGGGTCATCGATCTGAAGGCGCAGGAGGAGCGGCCGGCGACCGGGCAGGACAAGCAGGCTTACGAAGCGCTGGTTGCGCCTTCACCGGCAAAAGGAGTCGCGGAGAGTCGCAGTGTCCAGAATGTCGCCCATAGTCCGAATGGGTCGCATACCGGGTGGCTCGAGAACGAAAAGCCGGTCGAGTTTCGCGGAATCTATCCGCCCCTGACCCTGTACATCGACGGCAAACGCTGCGAGGAGCCCGAATGCCATGGGCAGTTGCGCGAGCTCTGGTGGGATCACGACCGCGTGGTCTTCCTGCGACGCGAGGGCCATGCCTATGGTCAGACGGCGCTATATGTGTGGACGCCCGGCAAGCGCGGTTCGTTGCGCTTGATATATCGCGGCGAAGACAAGCTGGAGTCCTGCGAGATTGCCGATGGCAGATTGATCTGTCTGCACGAAGCGCCGACGGTGCCGCGTCGTATTGTCTCCATCGATATCGACGGCGGTAAGTTCAACACGGTGTTCGATCCCAACCCGAAGCTCGGCGAGCTCGACCTGGGTACCGTGGAAAGGCTGGAATGGCGCGACGCCTTCGGCAACCCGACGTACGGCCATCTGGTTCTGCCGCCGGGCTACGAGCGCGGCAAGCGCTATCCGCTGGTCATCGTCCAATATCGTTCGCGTGGTTTTCTGAGAGGCGGAGTGGGCGACGAGTTCCCGATCTTCCCGCTGGCTGCGGAGGGCTTCGTCGTGCTGAGCTTCGATTGCCCCAACGACTGGGATCAGCTGGCCCGGTTGGATTTCGTGAACGACAACAGCAGGGCCACCGCCGAGACTCTGAAGGACGAGTACGAGCAGAAAATGGATTTGAGCGCGCTCGAGATCGTCATCGACCAGCTGGACAAGCGCGGCGTCATCGACCCGGCGCGCGTGGGCATCACCGGGCTCAGTCACGGCGCGGACAATGTGCAGTATGCGCTGACACATTCGGTGAAGTTCGCCGCTGCCGCGGCGAGCGGGGCCTGGGCGCCTTCGATGTACTTCTATTTGAACTCCAATGCTCCATATCGGGCTTGGGTAAAGACGATATGGAAGGCGACGGCGGGCAGTCAGCTCTTCGAGAACGTCGACAAGGTCGCGACGCCGTTGTTGCTGCAGGTGTCAGACAGCGAGCTGCTTGCCATGCTGCCGGTTCACGTCGCATTCAAGGATGCGGGGAAGCCAGTCGACACCTACGTCTTTCCAGACGAGTACCACATCAAATGGCAGCCTCAACACAAGCTGGCGGTCGGCCAGCGCGCAATCGACTGGCTTCGCTTCTGGCTGCAGGACTACGAAGACGTTGATCCCGCGAAAGCGGATCAGTACCGACGTTGGCGGGCGATGCGTTGAATGCACATCGGAATGATGTGCCCTGTGGATCGTTGTGCCCGTCGCCGTCTTGAACCACGCCCGCAGAGGAGAGCTGCTCGCACCGATCTCCCGGCTCAGGACGCTGAGCGTGAGCGGCTGATCGAGATGGACATCGATGTACTCGTAGAGCGTCCGCAGCTGGCGATTCATTAGCCGCCCCGTGCGCACGTAAGCCCCTCGTTACTCGAAACCCGGCAGTCGACGGGATCGAGGGTTCGCGCCGAGCGCACTGGTGGCTCACTCTGTTGCAATGTGAGCCACGAGCCCGCTCTTTTCCGGAGCCACATCGTCCGCGAGCACGTGGCTATCGGGATAGTCCCCGCCGTTCTGCGGCCGGAAGAGGATGGGTGCATCCTCGAAAAGACGTTCGACACGGAGACGCCACTCCGCTTCGGGCAGCGATGGATCCGCGATGCCGTGATCAGACTGGTGTCGGGCCGTGGTGATGGATAGCCGGGTGTCACCCGCAGCGGCATGCTGCCGAACGCGTGCAGCGTCATCTCGACCGAAGAGCTTGCGCAAGATCGAGCGGTCCGTAGTCGAAGCGCTGAGCGCGGTCCGCACAATATCGCCACACCCAACCCATCCATAACGTCGCCCTGCGGATTTACCCTACCGCCTCGGAAAACTTCATCCGTCCCCCGCAAAAAGCCCGATTTCCCCGCCCGGTCCTTCGTTACCATTCGGTTGCGGTGGCACAGGTTTTTTTGGCAATGAGTGGCGGGCATGAAGCGCTGATCGAGACATTGGCGGCGGTGGACGGGCTCGCGGAGCCCGACTCGCGTTTCGAGGCGTTCCTCCGCGAGCAGCGCGAGGCGCTCGTCCAGTTCCTGCGCCGGCGCACCCGTACCGAAGAAGACGCACACGACGCGGCTCAGGAAAGCCTCGTCAAGCTGATGCGTTACCGGGCCTCGCAGCCCGCGGAAGCCTGGAAGCCGCTGCTCTATCGAATTGCCGAGAACGTCGCGCACGATCAGTCACGCCGGGCACAGCGCCGGCGCCACGGCGAGCACGTGCCGCTCGACGATTCGGTTCACGAGATTCCCTCCGAGCAGTCGCCGCTCGATGAGGTGCTCGACTGGCAGCGCGAGCTTGCGCGGATCGGGGAGGTCATCGAGACGCTGCCGTCCCGTTGCCGTGACATCTATCTGCTCAGCCGCGTCGAAGGCATGAAGAACGCCGAGATCGCGAAACATTGCGGCATCTCCCTCAAGGCGGTGGAAAAGCAGCTCACCAAAGCCATGGCGGCGGTCCGGCAGGCGTTGGGTAAGCCGGGCCAGCGGTCGTTATAGGAATCATGGAAATGGATAACCTCGAATCCGCACCGGATCGCAGCGACCAGGCCGAGCACTGGTTTCAGAGGATGCAGTCACCGGACCTCCCCACCGCGGAGCGCGCGGCCTTCGAACGATGGCGTGCCGGAAATCCCGCGCACGCCGCGGCCTACGAACGAGCGGAACAGCTCTTCCATCGCGCGGCGGAGCTGCGGTTGAACCCGCGATGGCGCGAGCAGGCCCGCATGGCGCGCGAGCGAACGGCGCAGGCCGCGCGCGTGCGCCGAACGGGACGCTGGAGTCTGGCGGCCGCGGCGACGCTGATCCTCGCCGTCGGCGCGGCCTGGCAGGCGTGGAGTCCGCAGCGGCCAACCGAGCTGAGTTTCGCCACCGCCGTCGGCGAGCGACGCACGCTCACCCTGGAGGATGGCTCGAGCATCGTGCTCGATACGGATTCGGCCGTGCGCGTGACGTATTCGCGCAAGGAGCGGGAGCTCGTATTGGAGCACGGGCAGGCGGAGTTCTCCGTCGCGAAGCAGCCCGAGCGGCCGTTCGTGGTGCACGCCGGCCCCGGCGCGGTACGCGCGTTGGGCACCCGGTTTCAGATACGCCGGAACGGGAGCGCTGTGCTCGTGACGCTGCTCGAAGGCACGGTGAAAGTCAGCAATTCGTTCCGTGCCACCACGCTTGCGTCCGGTGAACAGCTACGGTTCGACGACGATCGCTTGTGGTCGAAGGCGGTGGCGGACATCGCGAACGCGCGCCACTGGACGCGGGGCGAGCTGGTGTTCGACGGCCGCCCGCTCTCCGAGCTGATCGATGAAATGAACCGCTATACCGTCGTCAAAATCCGTCTCGGCAGTGCGTCCATCAAGGACCTTCCCGTGAGCGGCGCCTTCTACGATAACGATCAGGCGTCGCTCATCCGTGCGCTCGAAGTGGGCTGGTCGCTGCATGCCGAGCGCGTCTCGCCGACGCAGATCGTGCTGAGCCCGAGGTAGGGCAAATCGTCCCGGCTGGCGTTCTGGGGATCACAACAAAACAGCCGGGGAGTCTCGAATGTCGAATCCGATACAGGGTGCGGTTCTCACCGCGTTGCTCTGCGTGGGCGGCGTATGCATCGCGCCTGTGAGCGCCACGGCTCAATCCGCAGCGCAGGCTTATGACATTCCCGCCGACGACCTGAACAGCGCCCTGCGGAAGTTCTCATCGCAAAGCCGGATACAGCTGATCTACGCGACCGAGCTCGTCGCGGGCAAGAAGAGCGCGACGCTTTCCGGCAACTATCCGCCCGGCGAAGCGCTGCGTCGTTTATTGGTCGGCAGCGGGCTCGAGTCGCAGAGCGTGAACGAAAAAACCATCGTTCTGAAAAAAGCGAAGCCCACGGCCCGTGTCGCCGCGCCGGTGAAACCGCCCGTGCAGGCACTCGCACAGGATGATGCCAGGCCGCTGGACACGATCGCAGTCACCGGCACACGCATCCGCGGCGGCGAAACCCCGTCGTCGGTGATCAGCATGGACACGGTCGAGATGCGCGAGCAGGGGCTCACGGATCTGGGCGAGGCGATCCGTAGCGTCACGCAGAACTTCTCGGGCGGCCAGAATCCCGGTGTGCTCAATACGAGCTTCAACATCGCGAACCAGAACATCACCGGCGGATCGAGCCTGAACCTGCGCGGCCTCGGCCCCGATGCGACGCTGACGCTGCTCGACGGCCGGCGCATGTCGTACGGCAGCTTCGTGCAGATGGTCGACATCAGTGCGATTCCGATGGAAGCGGTATCGCGTATCGAAATCGTGGCGGATGGTGCGTCGGCGATCTACGGCTCCGACGCGGTTGGCGGTGTGGGCAACGTCATCCTGAGGCGCGATTTCGAAGGCGTCACCGTGGGTGCCCGCTATGCCGCCGCGAGCGACGGCGGCCTGACCACCCGCGAATACAACGCGACCGCGGGCACGACCTGGTCCGGCGGCGGAGTGATCGCAACGTACAAGTATTCGTCCGCGGATCCGATCTTCGCGAGCCAACGCGACTACACGCGGAATATGAACGATCCGTATACGCTGTATCCGACCAGCGACCTGCGCAGCGCGCTGCTGAGCGCGCACCAGTCGCTGGGCGACGTGGCGGAGCTACGCGTCGACGCGCTCAAGACCGATCGCGAGCAGGTGATTTTCGCGGCGGGCTCGACGTACTACCTCGAGTATCCGTCCGACACGTCGGTGAAATTCGTTTCGCCGAGCGTCGAGCTCAAGCTGCCCGGCAACTGGACGGCGTCCGTCGGCGCCGCGTTCGGACAGGATGAGGTGATCTACGCGTACTCGGAGATCATCAACGCAACGGGCGCTTCGACGCTGCTGAACCGCTCCTGCTACTGCAATCGAAGTCGCTCGTACGACATCGGTGCCGAGGGACCGGTATTCGATCTGCGTGGCGAAAGCGTTCGGCTCGCCGTGGGCGCGGGCTACAGAACGAATGAATTCCAGACGATCTACTACACGTCGACGGATCACGACAGCGGGGACGAGAGCAGCCGTTCCGCCTATGCCGAAGCGAGTGTGCCGCTCGTAGGGCGCAGTGCGAACATCGCCGGCATTCAGTCCCTCACCGTCACGGCGGCCGCTCGCACCGAGGACTACAGCAGCTTCGGCCGCGTGACGACGCCGAAGATCGGGGTGATCTACGACCCCAATGGAGACTTCTCGCTCAAGGGCTCGTGGGGTAAATCCTTCAAGGCGCCGACTTTGTTGCAGCGGTTCCAGCAGCATTTCGCGTATCTCTACCCGGTCTCGATGCTGGGAGGCACGAGCGCCGCGCCGGACGCCACGGCCCTCCTGATCATGGGTGGCAACGAGAATTTGCAGCCGGAGCGCGCGCGAACGTGGAGTACGTCGCTCTCGTTTCATCCGGAAGGCTGGCCCGGCCTGCAGGCGCAGCTCACCTGGTTCGACATCGACTACACGGACCGCGTCGTGTATCCGATCGACAATACAGAGCATTCGCTGAGCGATCCGGTCTACGCGCAGTTTCTGGATCACAACGTGACCGCGCAGAAAGTCTCGGCGCTGCTCGGCGCGAAGACGCGCTACTACGATTATTCGGGGCCGGACTATTCCGCCGGCGGCCTCGATCCGACCGCGGCGTCGGTCATTGTGATGAACCCGTACACGAACGTCTCGAAGCAGAAGGTCAACGGACTGGATCTCTCCGGATCCTACAGCCTGCCGCTCGAGGAGAGCCGGCTCACACTGCGTGGCTCGGCAAGCTGGCTCGAAAGCAGCCAGCAGCTCACGGTTGTTCAACGTCCCTATGCCCTTGCCGGCACGCTGTTCAATCCGGCGAAGCTGAATGGGCATTTCGGCGTGGTGTGGAGTCGGGGTGAGCTTTCGGCGTCGACCTTCGCGAACTACGTCGGTGGGGTCACCGATGGCACGACGGGTGCGGCGGGAGCAAAGCGAGGCTCGTTCACGACATTCGATGCCACCGTGCGGTATGAAACGGGGGAGCGCCCGGATCTGTGGTCGGGGCTCGAGATGGCGCTGTCGATTCAGAATCTGTTCGATCGCGGGCCGCCGTTGTACAAGAACACGGGCGTGCCGTATGACTCGATGAATTACTCGGCGATCGGGCGGTTTGTCAGCGCCTCGCTCTCGAGGCATTGGTAATGAAGCTCGTCGTAGGGCTACTGTGGATGCTGGCCTGCGCGTTGCCCGCATCCGCAGCCGGTGCGAAGGCGCGTCTGTGGACGATCGAAGACATCGTGACCGCGCCTGAAATCAACAGCGTCGCGATTTCGGTGGATGGCGGGCGGGCGCTCTACATCGTACGGCAGGCGGACCTTGTGTCGAATCGCAAGGTGTCCGCCTTGCACCTGGTGCAACTGTCCACCGGCGAGGATCGTGTCGTTGCAAGGGGCGCGTGGATGGAGGAGGCGCGCACGGTTCCTCAGTCCGACGATTGGAGCGTGCTGGCCGATATCGGCAGCGGTGTGCAGTTGTATCGCGTCGACCGCAGGGGTGGGGTGACGCCGATCGTCGTGAATCCCTCGACCGTGGTGCTGGGGAAGGTGGAAGGCGCGGTTGAGCTGTACCGCTTGATGGAAGCGCCGCTGTCGTTCGGCGTCCTGTCGTACCGCTTTTCGCCAGACGGGCGCACGCTCTGGTATTCACGAGCTTTCGCGGACCCGTCGCCGGTCGCGAAACCTCTCGTCGATGCGGACGTCACGCAGGCGTTTTCGACGCCTCGGCGCACGGCGCCGGGCCGCGTGGAGTTCCGCCTGCGGCGGGAAAACGGTGACGATGAGCGGGTCGCCGAACGCCCGACGTCGGATCGGCCTGCGGTAGAGGAAGGGGGTGCTCCGATATGGAGCCGCTCTTCGGACGCCGTGCGGTTTACGCTGGCGGGCAAGCGTGTCGTTTTCGAGCTCCACTCGACGGTGCCGCGGTCTGCGGACGATGCGTCGTTTTCATCGGAGGATTTTGCGTCACGACTTTCGAAGGTTGGCTATCGACTCGGTGAAGGCGATCCACGTGTCCCCGGCTCGTGGCTCTCGAGCGACGGCACGCGTGCTGTGATGGGTGTTCGGTACAACGCTGACGATCCGCGGGGCGGGTTGATCGTGGTCGATCCTCAGCACGTCGAGGCGGCCATCGGGACCACTGGCGGACTCACCGCGTGCGACTTCACTCCGCGGCTCGACGTCGGCGTCTGCGTTCGGCAGGGAATGACGATCCCGCCCGAGCTCGTTCGTGTGGGCGTGGCCGACCGCCGCGTCACGCGCATTCTCAGCCTCGCCCCCACTCACGACGAAATCGCGCCGCTACGTGTAGAGCCTCGCGTGTGGCGCAATCCGCGCGGCTATCAAGCGACGGGCTTCCTCGTCTATCCGCGCGAGTACCGGGCAGGCCGGCGATATCCCGCGATTCTCGTCACACACGGAAGCGACGCCGACGAGCGCTTCGCTAGTGCCGATTTCCAGTGGCAGTACCCGGTGCAGGTGTTCGCCGAGCGCGGCTATGTGGTGATCGCGGTGAACGACCCCGCTCCGAGCCAAAGTGAAACGCTGAAGGCGGCCGTCACGCAATGGTCGGCGTCCACGCCCGGCCCGGTCACGCCGGCGCAACTTCAGGATGAGGTGTGGCTGAGCGAAGTGGAGCTGTTCGAAGCGGCGGTGCGCGATCTGGCTGCGAAAGGGCTGGTGGACGTGGATCGCGTCGGCATCGCCGGCTACAGCCGCGGCTCGCAGATGGTGAACGTGACGATGACCCAATCGACGCTTTTCAAGGCGGGCTCGAGCGGCGACGGCGGCTATCTCGAGCCTTCGGCGTACTATCTCGAGTACCTGCGCGAGTCCTACGTCAACGTTTACGGCGGCTCGCCTTACGCACCCGCCGCGCTCGAAAATTATCGGCGCCTCTCGCCCACCTTCCGTGCCGATCGCGCGCCGGGAGCGATCCTGCAGCAGATTTCGGGGCTGTATCAGACGATGATCGAATTCCACGATGCGCTTCGCGCGGCGGGCAAGCCTTCGCAGATGACGCTGTATCCGGGCGAAACCTTGTCCGCCGACGACACCCACCTGTTCCATATCCCCTCGAACCGGCTCGCGGCCCTGCAGGAAAACCTGGACTGGTTCGACTTCTGGCTGCGGGGGATGGAAACCCCGGAAGCGTCGAAACAAGAACAGTACCGACGGTGGCGTGACATGAGGGACGCCCGGGCTCATTGAGCCGTCAACTTGCCGATCCGTGGCGTGACCCATGACGGAAGGACGGCTGCTCATCGAGCGGCAAGTAGAGTTTTCCGTCTGCCTCTGGCTCGCTTGATGGCCTTCTTCCGGAGTCTAGATGCCTCGGCTCAGATCGAGCGGCACGTCCACCCCATCCACGCTATTGCCGATTTTGAGCGTGGCGCGCTTCACGTCTTTCGAAATGAGGAACAGGACATCTTCCTGCCGAACCTTCTTCGCAAGGACCGTGTAGTTGAAATTCTCTTTCGGCTGGAGCCTTCGTTCGTCTATCACCAATTGGAAAGAGCTCGACTGAAAATACATCCTGCTGTTTGCACGGTCGGACAGGTTCGCGAATCGCACATGGATCCTGAGAATGTCCGCTTCGCTGGTGGAGGTGGAAATGACCGCCGCTTGCAGCTCGTATCGAGCCGTTTGTCCTTCCGGGCCGAGTACATACTCCGGTTTTTCCGGCAGGGCGACCGGGTGAGCCGGTTGCGCAGCGACTGAGGTGCGAGGTTCCCCGGACGGTCTTATGGTCTCCTCAGCAGTCTTGCGCGCCGTAGACGATGTCCCGATGGGCGCAGGGGCCAAGGAGGCGGAGCGGCTCTCGGGCTGGCGCAAGGTATACAGCGCCACTATCAGCGCCGTAATGGCGCTAATCAGTGCGGCAATACCGGTCATGAGGCCGCCTACCGTTTCCCACCAACGCTTCGAGTTTTCCGCCATGTGCCCTCCCATGCCACAGGTCCGACGATCACCGATGCCCCACTAGACGCAAGAGTGGAAATTTACCATCTTCGCTCGCGGCTACCGAATTGGATTGGCCTGCGTGCCACGTGGCGAGGTGGACTGGATGCACGGCGCTCCGTTGCACCGTTGAATAGAGGTCGAGGGCCGGTGAATAGAAGGTCGAGGACCGGCGAGCCGACCCGCCATCGGCCCGTTCATGAGTCACTGCTGCGTCTGTGAGACGAGCAACCGTCGCAACCGCGACGGTTTGTCTGCGGCGGGATCCGGCATCAGCCCGAGCGCGTGGGTGGCAACGTCGACCGCAGGGGCGCGCTGGCCGTCGGCGCGCAAGGCGCGCGCCAGGAGCCAGAGATGTTCGGGATTGTGCCGCTGTGTGGCGTCGGCCAGCCGTTGCGCGAGCTCAACGGTTCGGTGAGTACTACGCAGCTCCGGCGGCTCCGCCTCGAGCCCTGCTCGAACCGCGCACTCCAGTACATCGATATTGGCATCCGGCAGTCGAGCGATGTTGCTCAAGGTGGTCATCCCGAGCTTCGCCAGCGGACTTCCGTTGCCCAGTCCAAAGCGCGTCGTGAGTGAGCCCAGGGTGACCCGCGACTGCGCGAGATTGGCGGCCCAGCTGACATTGCCGGGTTGTAGTGCCGCGAGGCGTTCCAGGAGGGGAAGGGCTCGATTCATCTGATCGATCGCGCGTTGTGCAATCGGCCGGGCTTCGCCGAGAGCCTTTCCGGTGGCGGCATCTATTTGATCGACGTAGGTGGACGCACGGCGTACGTAGAAGCTTGCCAGGTCATAGGTCACGCGGCTGTCGCCGGCGTCCGCCGTGGCGAGATATTCCATCGTGGGCGTCGCGAGCTCCAGTTCCTGTTGTGCCCGCTCGTACTCATCCATTGCGGCGGCGGCGGCGGCTATCTTGATATGCGTCTGCGCAATGCCGCGCCGGGTGGAGATGGTCGATTGCTCGGGGGCTGGCAGCGCCAACCACGCGCGCAGCGACAGGGCGTATTCGCGCGATGCGGCGGGTGGATCCGTAGTGAGTTTGATGTTGCCGATCTTCAGATGATCGATAGCGACCCCGCGCTGCGCGCGAACGTATCCGGGTTCGAGGCGCAGCGCCTGGTCACACAGATCCAGCGCCTTTCGGTACGCGGCGATCGCTCCGGCATCGTCGCCCAGACTCGACACGCCCGATTGACCCAACAGGTCGCCAAGCGCTCCCACCGCACTCGCGGACTCGGCCAGCGCTGCGGCCCCCGTTCCGGGCAGCCGATCGCGAGCATCGTAGTCGGCGATCGATTTTCGCATCGAGTCGATGGCGCCTTGCGTCTTGCCGATTCCGAACAACACCTCGCCCTGGGATTGTTCAGCCGTTGCGAGCGCCGCCAGTATCCGAGCGTCTTTCGGCTGTTGTACGTTCAACTGCTGCGCCAAACGAATCGCCCTGTCGAGACTCGACAGGCCGCCATTCGGGTCCCCGATGTTCTGCTCGTAGGGATTGCCCTGCAGGTTACCGAGGCGTGTATATCCGGCGACGATGTCCAGCGTCGTGGCGACGTCCGCAGGGTCGCCGGCCAGGTGGTCGAGATGATGCAAGACGCGGTCGACGAGCAAGCGCTGCACCGGCGTCGAGCCGGGGAGTTCCTTGATCGCCTCGTCGATTTCCGCCAGGAGACTGCTGCTCAGTTGCCTGAGATCTTCCGAGCGCGCCTCGGCTCGCTGTCTTTGCTGGTTGGCGATGTGCCATTGCCAGAAAACAGCGACCGCACCGAGTACCAGCGTTGCGGCGAGCACGCTCGCGATGGCGACCGGCAGGGCGTTTCGACGCACGAACTTGAGGGCGCGGTAGCGATAATTGCCGCGGCGGGCAGCGACGGGTCGCCCGCTGGCATAGGCCAGGAGGTCGGCTGCCAGTTGCTCCACCGACAGGTAGCGCTGTTGCGGCTCCTTGCGCAAAGCCTTCAGCACGATGACGTCGAGATCGGCGTCCAGTCGGACGCCGGTCCCGGCACGCTTCGCAGCGACGCTCGGGGGTGGCGGCTGTTCGGTGCAGACGAGACGCAGGAACTCGCCAGTGGTGAAATTCTGTATTGAGTAAGGCGGCACTCCGGCGAGCAGCACGTACAAAAGAACACCGAGCGAATACACGTCGGTCGCGGTGCTGATGGGCTCGCCGAGGATTTGTTCGGGGCTCGCGTAACTCGGTGTGAAGGCCTGGATGCCGTGCTGGGTGAAACCTGCGGCGGCCGTGCCGGACAAGGGCGTGAGCAGCTTCGCGGTGCCGAAATCGAGCAACCGCGGCGTACCGTCTGTCGCGATGAGGATGTTGTCAGGTTTCAGATCGCGATGGACGACCAGACTCTGATGGGCGAACTGCACCGCGCCGCAGACTTTCAGGAAAAGCGTGATGCGTTCCCGTATCGACAGCCGATGCGCCCGGCAATAGGCCGCAATGTTGACGCCATCGATATATTCCATGGCGAGGAACATCTCGCCGCCCTCGCTCACGCCGCCGTCGAGAAGCCGCGCGATGCAGGGATGAGTGAGGTTCGCGAGAATCTGCCGTTCGACTCGAAAGCGTTCGCGGAACAGCTCCGAGGCCATCGGTAGATCGACCAGCTTGATCGCAACCTGCTGCTCAAACTCACCGTCGACACGGTGCGCGAGGTACACCGAACCCATGCCGCCGCGACCCAGCAAGCGATCGATCTCGTACGCTCCGATCCTGCGTCCGCGCGCGGCTATCGTGCGGGTCGCCCGAGCCGAGGCGGCACGTTCTCGGCCCAGTGCCGACTCCGATTCGCTCGCCTGGATCAATGAGCGCACCTCTGCGGCCAACGCGCGGTCATCGCCGCAGCGGCGATCGATATACTCATCGCGCTGCTGGGCGGGCAGCTCGAGCGCCTCGTGAAAAATCGCTTCGACGCGCGCTAGCGTTGCCGGTTCGACGCTCAAGACGTGCTCTGGGTCGATGTGCCGTCCATGTAACGAAATAGCCAACTACGCGCAAATTTCAGCTCTCGATCGACGGTCGCCTTGGAGACCTTCGTGATCTCCGCGGCTTCCTCCGCCGTGCAGCCCAGGAAATACCGCAGCTCGATCAATTGCACTTTCGCGGCATCGATGCGTGAAAGCGCCTCCAGGCCTTGATCGAGCTCGAGCATGTCGAGGCTGCCGACGCTGATCCAGGCGATGTCCTCATCGAGCGGCACGTGCTCCGCACCGCCACCCCGGCGCTGCGCCAGGTTGTTGCGGGCGTTGTCGATCAGGATCATGCGCATGACTTTCGCCGCGAATGTGAAGAAATGCTCCCGGTCGGCCCAGTCGGCTTTTTTCTGCGCGATCAAGCGCAGGTACAGCTCATTGACCAGGGAGGTGGGCTGTATCAGGCCGGGGGCTCGCTCGCGGCGTACATAGGCGGCGGCCAGTTCCCGTAAATGCGGATACACCAGCGGGATGAGCTGATCGAAAGCGCCGGCCGTGCCCTCTCTCCACTGATTCAGCAGAACCGTAATCTCACCAGGAACGCTCGGCAATCGATGCTCCAACACCAAAACACGGGAGCGCCGTCGTCTGGCTCTGGCCGTACCACCGTAGCTTACCCAAACGAGGGCCCGGTCTGGCCCGCATCGTCACATTTAACGTTATGTAAAGGCGCTGCGTGCCCGGACATCGATCGTCAGAACGCTGAGTCATTTCGCAGATGGATTGCGCAGTCTCTCCCGGGATTCCCCAGAACACGAATTTCGGAAGGCGACGATGAAGCGAGCACAGAGGGTCATCAACTCTTCGATGGCGTCTCCACGCACGGCGGGGCGGCGACTGATGCGGGCGATTGCGATCGTGGGATGTGTGAGCGGGCTCGCTGCCTGCGGTGGCGATCACGACGCGCCGGCCACACCGCCGCCGCCGCCCGCGCCGACGACCTTGAGTCAGTTGCAGGCGGACGTCGCCAGCGGTGTGTTACCCACGCTGGACCTGACCGCGTCGGTCACCGGCACTGACACAAATGGCAACGGTATCCGTGACGACATCGAGGCACTGATCGCGAAGCAGTCCGATCTGCCGCTGCAGAGGGCCGCGCTGACCCAGGTTGCGCACAGCATTCAGGCAACGCTCAGCCTCGATCCGGGCAACGCCGGTGCCAGCGCTACCGCCGCTGCGGACATGCGCAAAGCAATCGCCTGCCTGTTCGTCCAGTACGACGCCTCTGTGGCCTCCGGCCGCTTCCACTGGATCCAGGAAGTCTCCATCAACACCCTGACGCGGCTGCAAGCCTACGATCGGTTCAACATCTCCATGAACAACTCAGCGACGCCCATGGCGACGGGGGCGGTGTGCAATGCTGTCTAACAAGCGCGCTATCGTTGCTGTTTGGCTCATCCTGATTTTCGTGCTGCCGATGCGCGTGCAAGCGCAAGCGGCCTCGTGTCCGCTCGGTTACACCGTGGCGTTCTTCAACGGAGTTGGCAACACCTACGGCGCGGCCGTGACCAGCATGCATGCCACGCAGGCTGCCATCCGGGAGTCCCAGAACACCACCTCCGATGTGTATGACTCTGAGGACGTCGCTTACGAGGTGATGTACAACACCACGGCGGCGCAGAGCGCCAACGCGTTCGATCCGGTCAACACCACCATCCTGCAGGACATCGCCGAGGTGTTCGTACAGCGTGCGCGGGAGCTCGACCCGAGCGGCACCGTGGGCAACAACTTCTTCTATATGTTCTGGGAGTGGATGGACGGGCCTCCGCAAAACTACTCGAACCGTATAGGCAACAATGCGGCCTCGAACAATTTCTTTGTCAATTTCGTTGATGCCGCAGTGACTGCCGCGGCCGGCGCGCTGGGTCGGCTGGTGGGCGCGCAGGCCCCAACAGAGGCCGACTATGCCCAGCAGCAGGCGCAACTCACCGCCGACGCGGCCGCGGGACGCAAGCTGCTCATGGTCGCGCATTCGCAGGGCAACCTGTTCGTCAACCATGCGTACGATTTCATCCTGCCGGCGATCAGTACGGCTCGTGCCAAGGTCGTACATCTGGCGCCGGCCTCGGTCACGTTGCGCGGCGACTACGAGTTGTCGGGCAATGATCTCATCATCAATGGATTGCGGTTCGCGAACGGCTTTGCCTCGATCGTGGACTCGAATATCTTGCCGCCGGTCAGCTCTGCCGATGGGACCGGACACGGTTACTCCGAAATCTATTTGAGCGCGGACCTGATCGATGCCCAGTCGGGGCGGCCGGATCGCGCCATCGCGAAGGATAAGTTCGCGGCCGCTTTGCTGGCGCTCGATGCCCAACAGTGTGCATTGACGTTGACGCCGCAGAATCCGGTCGTCACTGCTGGCACTCCCTACACGCTGATCGCGACACTGACGCCGCCCGTCAACGACGCGAATCTGCTGGCGATCACTTATCAATGGAAGGTATCCGGCGCAGCCGGCGGCACGTTCACCGACCCGGTGCTCGGAACGCAGGTCGCAACCGTGACCACCGCGCACCCGAATGTGGTCTACAACGCGCCGAGCGCCGCGACTGAGGGGCAGACCGACGCGGTCACTGTGGAAGTCGATGTCAGTACCGCCAACAACAACAACGCCACCACCAAGAAGCTTGCGGATAACACCGCAACTCCCGGCGTGGTCACCATCGGTGGCAGCGTTGCTCTCTCGCCCCGCAACCCGACTGTCTCGCAGAACGCCGCGCAGGTGTTCACGGCGTCGACCGACTGGTCGCTGCCGGCAGGTGTTTCCTATCAGTGGACACTGAGCGGTGTTGGCAACATCGGCGCCAGCAGTACAGTGACCACACCTGCGGGCACCATCACCTACACAGCACCGGCGAGTGCCGGCGCGGCAACGTTGAGTGTGTCTATCGTCACGGCCACCGGCTCAGTGATTGGCGCAGGTTCTACCGGCATCACCGTCTCCGCGCAGGTCGACGTTGGCGGCTGGGTGGGAGATTACATCTGTCCGTCCACTGGGTCCGGCGTGACGACCATTCATATGTATGCGTCGCCTTACACCAACCCCTATATGAGCGCCGACTTGATGAGGTCGAGTGGGCTCGTGCCCGGACCAACCGACAATCTGTTGGCGTTCGGGACCAATAGCAACCTGGGTCCGGCGATCTTCCTGGCGTATCTCATGCAGGCGACCTCCGACACCAGCGCTTCCGTGCACAACGGCTTCGGCTACGTGGGAACGATGACGCGCTCGGGCGGTACATTGACCGGTGACGCTCGGCTGCAGTCTTTCACGGGCTGTTCGAAATGAGTGGGGAGCGACGTTCAATCGAAGGGAGACGGCTCATCGAGCAGCAAGTCGGTTGAAGTCTCGCGCGGATGCCCGGTGCCGCCTCCTAAAAAGGGACGGCGCCGGGCGTACGCGACCCGCTCGCCGCTCGTAGAGCGCGTGCTACAGACGATCGCCCGCGCCGAACTCCGCAGCCTTGCGATCATCGAACTCCCCTTCCCACCGCGCAACCACCACCGACGCAAGGCAGTTCCCAAGCACATTCACCGACGTGCGCGCCATATCCAGCAGCGCATCGATACCGAGCAGCAGGAACGCGCCGGCCATCGGCAAGTGGAACGACTCCACCGCAGCCACGAGCACCACGAACCCGGCACGCGGCACACCCGCCACGCCCTTCGATGTGAGCATCAGCACCAGCATCATCGTGATCTGCCCACCCAGCCCAAGGTGCGCGCCGCCGCTGCTTTCCGCCGCCTGCGCGATGAACACAGAGGCGACCGCGAGGTACAGCGTCGAGCCGTCGAGGTTGAACGAATACCCCGCTGGCAGCACGAAACCCACGATGCCACGTGGCACGCCGAGCTTCTCCATGTTCTCGAAGGCCTTCGGCAGTGCCGCCTCACTGCTCGACGTAGCGAAGGCGACGGCGAAGGGCTCGCGCACCGCCTTCACGAACGGCCTCAAGGGCACGCGCGCGATCCACACCACCGCGCCCAGCACCAGTACGACGAAGACAATGAGCGCGCCGTACAGCGTGAACACCATCTTCGCCAGCGTCAGCACCGAACCGATGCCCTGCTTGCCAACCGTCACCGCAATGGCCGCACCCACACCGAAAGGCGCGAACTTCATCACGATGCCTGCGAAGCGCAGCATCACCTGCGTAAGGCTCTCGCAGAATGTGATCACCGGCTTGCCGGCCGGGCCGGCCAGCGTGACGGCGATGGCAAACAGCACGGCGAAGGCCACGATCTGCAGCACGTCGTTTCGTGCCATCGCGTCCATGATGCTCGTCGGGAAGACGTGCAGGATGATTTCGCCGAGCGTCTGCGGCTTGGCAAGCCCGGCCGTCGACTGCGTGGCGCTTCCCTCGAGCACCACGCCAGCGCCGGGCTGTGTCAGGTTTACCGCCGCGAGGCCGACGATCAGCGCCAGGGTCGTGATGATCTCGAAGTAGAGCAGCGACTTCCAGCCGATGCGCTGCGCGCGCTTGATGTCGCCGGTGCCGGTGAAACCCTGCACGATGCTGGCGAAGATGAGCGGCGCGATCATCACCTTGACGAGATGCAGGAACACGTCGCGCACCACGACCAGCGCCTCGTTCCAACTCTCTTTCGCGCCGTCGCTCGAGGCCCCGATCCACCAGCCCAGCAGGATGCCGACGACGAGGCCGAGCACGATCTGCTGCGTAAGCGGGATACTGAAGCGTGTGCGTGGTGAAGGTGCGGTGCTGACGTCGGGGTTGCTCACCCGACAAAAGTAATCCAGTTCCGCGCGGCGCGCGACCGCATAACCCGTGGTTATGCCGAGGCGGATTGTTTTCATTGGCTCGCGGGTTACCGCGCCAATCCAATTCAAAGTCCTGATCGTGCCGGAGTCGATGATGCATGCGTTGATCCTTGGCGGCGGCGTGGTGGGTATTGCAAGCGCGTGGTACCTGGCGCGCGCCGGGCTCGACGTGACGCTCGTCGAGCGGCGCCACGGCGCCGCGCTCGAGACCAGCTACGCGAATGCCGGGCAACTCTCATTCGGCTACGTGTCCCCGTGGGCCGCGCCAGGCCTTCCGTTGAAGGCGTTGAAGTGGCTGTTCCAGCGCCATTCGCCGCTGGCCATCGCGCCCGGCCTCGATCCGGCGTTGTATCGCTTTCTGTGGCAGTTGCTTTGCAACTGTTCGGCTTCGCGTTATGCGGTGAACAAGGCGCGCATGGTGCGCGTGTGCGAATACAGCCGCCTGGCACTGTGCGAGCTGCGCGCCGCGACCGGCATCGAATACGACGGCCGCCAGCTAGGCACGCTGCAGCTGTTCCGAACGCAGGAGCAGTTGGACGCCGTGGCGCGCGACGTGCGGGTGCTGGAGCAGGCGGGCATACCGTACGAGCTCCTCGATACGCAGGGCGTCGTGCGCCGCGAGCCGGCACTGGCTGCCTCACCTGTGCGCTTTGTCGGCGCGCTGCTCACACCCAACGATGAAACCGGTGATTGCCACCTGTTCACTCAGCGCCTCGCCGGCCTGGCCGCAAGCGCCGGCGTGCGGTTCCGTTACGGCAGCGTGGTCGAGCGCCTGGAGCGCGAGGGCGATCTCATCAGCGGTGTACGCATCGACGGCGAGCTCGTGCGCGCCGACCACTATGTGCTGGCGCTCGGAAGTTACTCCTCCCTGCTGCTCGCGCCGCTCGGCCTGCGCCTGCCGGTGTATCCGCTGAAGGGTTATTCACTGACCGTGCCGGTGGCTGACGCCGCGTTCGCGCCGCAGTCCACCGTGCTCGATGAGAGCTACAAGGTCGCGATCACACGTTTCGAAAACCGCATCCGCATCGGCGGCATGGCCGAGGTGTGCGGCTACGACCTGTCGTTGCCGTCGCGACGGCGGCGCACGCTGGAACTGGTGGCAAGGCAGCTGTTCCCGCGCGGCGGGGATCTCGCACGCGCCGAATTCTGGTGCGGCCTCAGGCCCGCAACACCGGATGGCACGCCGGTGGTAGGTGCGACGCCGTTACGCAACCTGTTCACCAACACGGGCCACGGCACGCTGGGCTGGACGATGGCCTGCGGAGCGGCGCGCTACCTCGCGGCACTGATCGCCGGGCAGGAACCGGGAATCAGCAGCGAGGGACTCGACATGTCCCGCTATTCGGCGGAGCGGCCCGATGTCTGGCTGGGGAAGTCTGAAGAACTTCTCTGAAATCGCCCTGACGGCATCAGGAAGCCGGGGTGTGCAAGCGAAGGGGGCGAGAGAATTTTGACCGGACCCTGTCAAACCCTGCTGCTGTGCCACCGAAACTGAGGGCACCGATTGGTCACTGCGATCAATCGGAACGGCTGCCGCGCAGCTACACGATGGGGTGGGTTTGACAGGGTCCGGTCAAAATTCTCTCGCCCCCTTCGCTTGCACACCCCGGCGGCGCACTCAGCGAAAAGCGATTTCAGAGAAGTTCTTCAGACTTCCCCAGCCAGGCATCAGGCCGCTCCGGTCCTGGCCGCCAACGATGCGGGCAGAGTGGCTACTGCGTCGCTGGCTGCCGTCCTCATGCACTGTACAAATTGCCGCTGCACAGAGTTGAGCGGTCCATCAACGCGGTACGCCGCGTACAGCGTCATCGGCACCGCGGGTTCCACCGGGCGGGCCTGGATGTGGGTTCCACCCGATGCCGCCATGAAAGGATCGACGAGCGCCAGCCCCTCGCCATTGCTGACGAGATCGCGCGCGATCTGGTAGGTCTGTACCCAGATCGAGACACGCGGCGGCGGGCTCAGCTGCTCGAGATAGGATTGCAACTGCCGGCCGAGACTGTCGGCGGTGCTGATGCCGACCAGGTTTGCATCCGCAAGGGCCTCCACGGGCATCGGCAGCGTGGCTTCGCGGCCGACCCAGGTCCCGCGCGGCGCGATCACCATGAGCGATCCGGTGCAAAGCGGCTCGCAGCGCACGTCCGGGTGGGGCGACTCCTGCAGCGTGAAACCGATGTCGGATTCGCGCAGTACGATTGCCTTGAACAGCTCACGCGAGTGCTGTGTGGAGACTTCGATCGAAGTCTTGCCCATCAGGCGCTGCAGTCGCGTGATGGACTGCGGGATGATGGCATTCGCGAGCGTTGGCGTGGTCACCACGCGCAGCAGCCGCTTGTCCGCCCGCGCGATGTTCGTTACCAGCATCTGCAGGTCGCAAAGGTGCGAGAAGACTTGCTCGACCTGCCCCTTCAGCAACTGGCTTTCCGGCGTGAGGTGCAACCGCCCCTTGGCGCGGATGAACAGCGGAAAACCGAGGCGTCGCTCGGCCTGCTGCAACAGTTTGGTGGCGGCCGGCTGCGAGATATTCAGCAGGCTGGCGGCATCGGTGAGCGTTCCGGCCTGCAGGATGGCCTGGAACATTTCGATGTGCCGCAGGTGCATGGTGCCACGGAGGGTCGGCCCCAGATCCGTCGCGCGCTTGTGGATGTTCGTGACCTTGTCGCTTTGCATAGGTCCCGGACGTTGCAGTATTCGTACCAACAGCCGCGGCGCGCTCTGCGCGCTCGCCAGCGCATTTCAGCCCCATCGGCGAGGGCTTCCGGCACCGACTTGGTTCGAGGCTGTAGCATCTTGGGGCATGCGCGCGACTGCCGGCCCGCGCTCAGTTGCGACGCTTGTGTTCCAAATAAGGGACGGCCAGAGCCTTCCAGACCGGGCCGGGCCGGCCGGCGCCAACGGTCCGCCCGTCCAGTTTCACGATGGGCAGCACGTCCTTCGTGGAGCTCGTGACCCAGATCTCGTCGGCCGCGGCGAGCTCGGCGCCGGAAATGGGCCGTTCTTCGACGGCCATGCCGCAGCCACGGCAGATCTCCAGCACCATCGCGCGAGTAATCCCCGCGAGTAGCAGCGGGCTCAGCGGCGGCGTGCTGATGCGCCCCTGCTTCACGATGAAGACATTGGTGGACGAACCTTCGGTGAGCTGGCCCTGGCGCACCATGATCGTTTCCGCGGCCTGCGCTTCGACGGCGCGTTGGCGCATCAATACGTTCGGCAGCAGTGCCACCGACTTGATGTCACAACGCAGCCAGCGCGGGTCTTCGGCCGTGATGGCGCTCGCGCCGGCGGCGCCGTCGGGATCGTCGATGGCCGTGCCGCCGAGCGCCGAAGCCGTCATGAATATCGTGGGGCCGGCCGCCGGCACCGGGAAGGCGTGATCGCGCCTTTCCGGCGCACCGCGCGTGACCTGCAGGTACACGGCGAGATTGCCGCCGCCGTTGCGCGCCACCATCTCGAGAATCAGCGCGGCCAGCGTCGCGCGAGGCGCGGGTCGCGCCATTCGCACTTGCTCCAGGGAATACTCCAGCCGCCGCAAATGCTCGTTCAGCCCGAGCGGCCTGCCGTCGAAGACGGGAATTACTTCGTACACTCCGTCCGCAAACAGGAAACCTCGATCCATGGGAGAGATGCGCGCATCGGCCGCGTTCGTGAACTCCCCGTTCAGATAAACAATGGTCATGTCCTTGCTGACTTCCGCCGGTGGATGCTGGCGAGGAAAGTAGCGCAGTTGCAATGCGCATCCCATGGGGCGAATGACAATGGATGATTACTCCATAACCTCGTGTTATTCCCACCCGAAGTAATTTCATTGGATCCGACGCATCGTTCATCCAGCCGCGTTTTCTTAACCAAAGGTTATGGCACCTGCATGCCTTCGAATTGGCTCCGCCGAACAGGCGGCTACATGCTGCCCGCCAGCCAAGCCCGCGCGAATGCGTCGTCGCGGGGATTACAACGAGGAAGCGGCAATGAGACATCTATTGAGAGCAATGGTGGGTGCGGCCATGTTGATCATGGGCCTCGCCGCCCAGCAGGTCGGCGCGCAGATCAGGCCGATGCCGGACATGACTGCGGAGATCGCAACGGCGAAGAAGGTCCTGGCGACTCCTCAACTCAAGGCGGCATTGGACTATGTCGAGCGGTCGAAAGACGAGACCGTTCGGGAGTGGTTGGGTCTGTGTCAGTCATACGGACCTACTGGCAGCGAGCTGCAGCGTGCGCGGTCCATCTACCGTCTCTTCCGAATCTACGGTCTGAACGACGTACGAATCGACGAGGAACACAACGTGATCGGCGTGCGCAAGGGCACGGGCGGAGGGCCGACCGTGGTCCTGAACGCGCATCACGACGCGGTACAGTTGTGGCCGGCCGACCAGTTCATCGACGCGTTCGTCGCCGATGGCCGGGTGTGGTGCCCGTCGGCTGGTGACGACGTTTCAGGAGTGGTCCAGGTACTGTCCGTGCTGCGTGCGATGAACGCGGCCAACATCAAGACGAAGGGCGATGTGTGGTTCGCAACCTTCAGTGGCGAAGAGCCCGTAGGCAATCACGCCAGCAACGGCGCAAGACAGTTCGTCAACGCCAACTATCCGCATAACCTCGACTGGCGCAAGGGCGACATCCTGATCCAGTTCCACGGCGGCGGGGGCGAGGGCGTGAACACGGGCTCGACGCCCGTCCGGCATCGCTCGCGGTTGCGCCTCTTCACGCCGATCGAGGGAAATCGCTGGGGCAAACATTCCATGGACGTGCTGGGTCCCGTGCTGATCCGGTTGGAGGAGCTGCGTGATCCCCGTGCGGCCCAGCGCGGCTACAGCTACGACAAGGAGCCGATCCTCTACTTCAATACCGCGATGGTCGAAGGCAGCGAGATCATGAACTCGCCGGCGCGCGACGTTTCGATCTGGTTCGACCTGCGGTCCGCCAGCGAGGCGCGACTGCGCAAGGCGCACGCGGACATCATGCGCATTGCGAAGGAAGAGACGGACAAGATGGGCGGAGGCTTCCGTTACGTCTATGAGGTGATGAGCCAGAACGGCGTCGGGCAGGACGTGAACCCGAACGGCATCACCGGCTTCGACAAGATCAACAACCCGGCCGCGAAGATGGTCGCCGCGGCATCGAACGCGCTGTATGGAACCAAGCTCATCATCGACGAGCATGATGGCTGTGGCGATTGCGTACGGGCCTACCGTGAGGGCATGCCCGGATTCACCTTCAACGGCGATGTCGTCGATCATGGCGGCGGCAAGATCGAGCAGCGAGGCGCCTTGCCGCTGAAATCCGAGACGCGACGGATCTCCGCAGGCAGCCACGACATCACGGAGAGCAAGGAGATCGACCAGATCTGGTCCGGCATCAAGCACGGCATTCTCTTCACGGTCTCGTATACGGGTCTCTCGGAGTGAGTCCGGGGCGGTAACCGTCACACCACCGCACCGCCTCGGGGGCGGCGGCGCGCGAGCGCCGCTGTCCCTTTTTCGGCTCCTGCGCACACCGTGCGAGGCAGCCCGTACGATCCTCAGCGCCGGCACCTCGCCGGCGCTTACTCGTTCATGCGACTTATGTCGCCCAGCGCGCCGGTGAAGCACCGCGCCGACACTCCTCGTTTACCGCTCGTGCATAACACAGGGTTATGCGTCGTAGGGCTCTTTTCATTGGTCCTCCCGCCGCTCTCTTGAATACCGTACCTGACAAACAAGGGAGCAGTGCACGCCGGAGGCCTACCGTGATGCGTGGTGGGTCCCGGGCGCGCTCCGCAACCCACATTGAACGGGAGTCGCCGGTGATCACGAACACGAACTATGGTCTCTTCTCTGCCTCTATCGACAACGGTTGCGCGGTGGCTCATCGCCAGGTCGTGCGTCGTGCTGTTCGGCTTGCACTTGCGGGCGCGCTGCTCGCAGGTGGCGTAGGAATAGCGCACGCAGCGGACGAGCCCGTCGCCGCGGAGGGAGAAGATGTCTCTCTCCAGGAGGTCACGGTCACGGGCTCCGTCATTCGCCGCACGGACGATGCGGCGCTCCCGGTCACCGTGGTCACGCCCGAGCAGCTCGATCTGCGCGAGGCCGGATCGACGGTGGATGTCCTGACCGCAATACCCTCGATCGGCAACGTGCCGCTCAACGAATCGGGCCAGGGTGGTTCCAGTGCACGCGGCGATATTGCCGCCGTGGCGTTACGCGGCATGGGCTCGGGCAGCACGCTGCTGCTGCTGAACGGCCGGCGTCTGGCAGGTCATGGCATGTCCTCGAACGAGAACAACGTGCCCACCAACTCCGTCAACGCGAATATTCTTCCCTCGCACGGTCTTTCCCGCGTGGACATCCTGCGCGACGGCGCCTCGTCCATCTACGGCTCCGATGCCGTGGCGGGCGTCGTGAACTTCGTGACCGACGGGGCTTACCAGGGAACGGAAGTCGAGGTGTCGGCCGGCCTGAACGAGATCGCCTCCGGCGACGATCGCCGCGTCACCCTGACTCATGGCAGCTTCCACGCCGACCACAGGTTGCACGTGATGGCCACCCTCGACTATTACGACCGCGATGCCACGGAGTCGCGGGATGTCGTCGGCGACTCCAACAAGACGGCGATCGCGCCACCGGGATTCAATTCGCTGAACGGGCCGTTCTTCGATCGCAGCTCCGCGAGCTCGTTTCCGTCCTTCCGGGTCGGCAGCTCCTCGGTAACGCGTTACCTTGTGCCCACGGCGACCGGCGCCTCGCTCGGCACGGCCATTCCGGCGCGCAACGGCCAGTTCGCGAACGAGTACTACTACGATGCGAATGTCGGCTACGCGCTCCCTGAATCGAGGCGCTTCAATCTGTTCAGTCAGGTCGACTACGAGCTCAACGACCGGGTGAAGCTGTTCGGAGAAGTGCTGGCCTATCGGGCGGACTCGACCATGCTCCGCGATCCGATCACCTACGGTCCGAGCACGGACGTGCCGATCACTCTGGCGGCCAACAATCCCAACAATCCGTACGGCTCCCGCTTTTATGATCCGGCCGGGTTGGCGAACACGGATGGCAGTGCGCGCCTGACGGGGACTCCGCAAAGCGTGACGCTGCAGTCTTACCGCTTCTCAGATGACGGCCTCGAAATCGCTGACGTGGAAAACACGGCCTATCGTGTCGTGGCCGGCGCCCGTGGAAAAGTCGGCAGTTCCTGGAACTGGGAAAGCGCCGCGATGTGGTCTCGCGCGCATACCCTGGACATATCCAAGAACGGACTGCGCGAGTCGGGTGCCCATGCCGCGATCGACGCGGGTACATACAACCCGTTCGGGTACAACTTCGCCGTCGTCGGCGGCGCGGTTGTTCCCACCACGCCCGATCCGAACGACCCGGCGGTGATTGCCGGGTTCCGCGAGAGATTCGTCCAGCGCGGCACGAACACCATCGGCTCCGTGGATGCGCGAATCACCGGCCCTGTCTACGAGCTCTGGGCCGGCCCCATACAGGGTGCCGTCGGTGCGGAGTACCGCTGGGACGACTACCGGATGACACGCCCGCAGTTCCATGGTGTGAACGGCGTGAACGACCTGGGTCTGGATCCGACCGACAACGACTTCATCCGCGCGTCCGGCAAGGACGATCTCTTTGGCGATCGCACGATCTCGGCCGCGTTTGTGGAGACCGTGGTTCCCCTGGCCGCTCCGGCTAACGGCATCCCGCTGATCAACAGCCTTTCGCTGGGTGCCTCGATGCGCTACGAGCGCTACAGCGACTTCGGTAGCACGTCGAATCCAAAGTTCACGCTCGAATATCGCCCTGTCGAGGCGGTGATGGTGCGTGCTTCCTACAACGAAGGGTTCCGGGCGCCGACGTTGGCGGCCGCGAACTATCCGCGGCGCGCATCGGGCAGCGCGTACAACGATCCCTATCGCGAGCCGATCACCGGTTTGCCGGAAGACGGCTCGGTTCCCCGTCGCAACATCAGCAGTGGCAATCCCGATCTCGGTCCGGAAACCTCGCAGGGTATGTCGTTCGGCGTGGTCGTGGACGTGCCGTGGGTGACGGGCCTGCGCTTCTCGGTCGACTACTTCAAGATCAAGCAGGAAGACATCATCGCCGCGCCCAACGCCACGCAGGTGCGCAACAACGACGCCAACTTGCTGCGCGCCGCTACGCAGGCCGCTCTGGCTGCCGGCACCCCGATCGCGAATATCGATCTGGGCAGCGGCACGGACGCGTACAAGGGCAACCCGCTCATCGCACGCGCAGCCGTGACGGATACGGATCGCGCGCTGTTCGCCGCTTACAACGCGAGCGTTGCGCAAGCCGAATGGGTGGCGCCGGTGGGCACGTTGATCTCCACCAGCTCCGAGTTCTCCAATCTGGATTCTGGAGAGATCCAGGGTTACGACTTCAACATCACGCTCAACCTTCCCGGCACCGACTGGGGCCGCTTCGGTGTCACCACCGACTGGTCGTACATCGACAAGTACGATCGCGTCGGCGGCTATCTCGGTGACGTCGCAACACTAGTGGGTGTCGACGGCTTGCCCCACTTGCGCGGCTCGATGGCGCTCAACTGGTCTCTTGGCGAGTGGGCCGCCGGCCTCAGTGGCTACTACATCGGCTCCTTCGCTGACACGGCCGCCACGATCACCGACCCCGCCTTTCAGGCGCTCGGTGACCCGAGCTACGTGAAGACGATTGACGGTGTCCACTACTGGAAGGTGGACAGCTCGGTCACCTTCAACGCGTTCGTATCGAAGACGTTCATGTCCGACAACGAGTGGCTGAACGGCATCGCCGTGCGTCTGGGTGTGCGCAATCTCACCAACGAAAAGCCGCCTTTGAACAGCAGCCCCGGCGGCTACGACCCCACGGTCTACAGCGCTGTCGCCGCTGGGCGCGGCTGGACCGTGCGCTTCAGCAAGCAGTTCTAAGGGAGGCGGATCCAGTGGCAACGGAAATGGCGAAGAACCTGCGCGGAACGGTGTTGTCGCTCGCGGCCGGTGCCCTGGTGATGGCGGGCAACGCGCCCGCCGCCACTCCGCAGGCGTTCCAGTCCGCTGCCGGAAAGGAGGGTGAGGTGGTGATCGTCACGACCGGCGATTCCATCATCATGCGCCACCTGCAGGCGATCGGCCGGCCCGGGGTCGACCGCCTGTGGGGGCTGATCCGGGGTGCGGATGTGGCGTTCACCAACTTCGAAACCCAGATCACCGATTTCACGATTCCAGCCGCACAGCAGAGCGGTGGCACCTACATGTCCTCGCCCCCGTGGGTGATCGACGAGTTGGAATGGGCGGGATTCGACATGGTGTCGGACGCCAACAACCATGCCGGCGATTACGGCCCGGATGGCTTGCGCAGCACGCTGGCGGCGCTGGCGAAGAGCCATCTCGCGTATGCCGGCGCGGGCGAGAACCTGGCGTTCGCCCGAGCGCCCGCGTATGTGGATACGAAGAAAGGGCGCGTGGCCCTGATTTCGGTGACTTCGTCGTTTCCATCCGCGAGCGTCGCCGGGGCGCAGCGCAAGGATCTGCGTGGCCGGCCGGGCATCAATCCGTTGCATCACAGCCGGACCAACACGGTGCCGCAGGCGACATTCGACGTGCTGAAGCAGCTGACAGGTTCCACTGGGAACAAGGTCACCTACGGCGATGACGAGTTCGTCGTTGGAGACAAGGTCTCGACCTTGACCAAGGCGGATCCGGATGACATGCGCGAGCTGATGGCGTCGATCAAGGACGCCAAGGCGCAGGCCGACTTCGTGGTGGTGTCGATTCACCATCATGAGTTCGAAAGTCCCGCGGACCGTTTGCAGCCGGCCGCCTTCGGCATCGAGTTCGCCCATGCCGCCATCGATGCCGGCGCCGACATCGTCACCGGCCATGGCTATCACCAGCTCCGGGGCGTCGAGGTGCATCATGGCAAGCCCATCCTGTACTCGTTGGGCGACTTCATCTTCGAGAACGACCTGGTGAGGTTTCAGCCGGCCGACAATTACGCAAAAGCGGGCCTCGGGAACGAGAACCTGGTCAGCGATTTCTACTCCGCGCGTTCGAACAATGACACGGGGCGATATTCGGCCGACCGGCGTTACTGGCAGACCGCGGTCGCGGAGGCGGTTTTCTCGCAGCAGGACCACAAGTTGAAGGCGCTGCGCCTGCATCCTGTTTCACTGAACTTTTACGACAGCAAGCGCTCGACGCGCGGACAACCCGCGCCGGCGTCACCCAAAGAGTCGGGCGAGATCTTCGAAGACATCCGAAAGAACAGCACGCCTTTCGGTACGAAGTTCGACTATCAGAATGGCCTGATCACCGTCGTGCTCGAGTAATCGACATGCGCACCAAGACACGTTGTTTCACCTTGTTCTCGTCCGTGCTCCTCGGGAGCCTGCTGGCGGCCTGTTCGGGTTCGCCGAAAGGCGCGTCAGTCGTTTCGTCGGCGGCCCCCGCGGATGCGCCCTACGACATCCTGATAACGGGAGGTCGGATAGTCGATGGCACCGGCGCACCCTGGTACTACGGCGACGTCGGTATACGCGGCGGCAAGATTGCCGCGATCGGCAAGCTCGCCGGCAGCCCGACGAAGGAAACGATCGACGCCACCGGCAAGGTGGTCACGCCGGGTTTCATCGACCTGCACACGCACTCCGACCTGTCGCTGCTGCGTGATGGACGCAGCATGAGCAAGATCACGCAGGGCGTGACCACGGAGGTGATCGGCGAAGGCGCCTCGGTCGCACCTCGCAAGGCCGATGCGGATGACGGCGCGTGGGGAATCAAGCCGGACTGGACCACGCTCGACGGCTATTTCAAAAAGCTCGAATCGCAAGGCATATCGGGCAACGTCGTCAGCTACGTGTCGATCGGCCAGCTGCGCACCTACGTGATGGGTGAGGGAGCGATCCGACGGCCGACGCCTGACGAAATGGAGAAGATGAAGCAGCTCCTCGCCCAGGGCATGGAAGAAGGCGCCATGGGCATGTCGGATTCGCTGGATACGCCGGGCGCCTATCAGCTCGGGCCGAACGGCAAGATATCGGACAACAAGGCCTCGCCCGAGGATCTCATCGAGTTCGGCAAGGTCGTGGCGCGTTATGGCGGCATGTATGGCGTGCACATGCGCGACCAGGGCCCGTTCGTGGAAGAGGCGGTGGCCGAGGCGGCCCGCATCGGAAAAGAGGCCGGCATCCGCGTGGAGATATTCCACCTCAAGGCGGCCGGTTGGCAGAACTGGGGCAAGATGGAAAAGATCCTCGCCGCCATCCACAAAGCGCGCGCGGAGGGCATCGACATCTCCGCCCAGATGTACCCGTACACGGCCGCGGCGCATGGGATGAAGACCGAGCTGCCGCGCTGGACGCATGAAGGTGGCACGCCGGCGATGCTCGCGCGCCTGAAGGACGAGAAGCTGCGCCCGCGAATCATGAAGGAAACGACCGCGTACATGGAAGGCAAGTACAAGATCGAGGCCTCGGGAAAGAGTGGCTTCGACGCGGCCGTGGTCAACAACGTGCCGGTCAACCCGGAAAAATATCTTGGCAAGACTCTCGGCGAGATCGCGAAGGAAGCCGGCAAGCCCGCCGCGGCCTCCACGCTGGATCTGTTCGTCGAGCAGGGCGGCAACGTGAGCATCCTGATGCACTACATGGCGGAGTCGGATCTGCGCCGCGCCATGGTGGATCCCTTGATCGCCTTCGATTCCGACGCTTCCTCGGTGAGTCCGGAGTTCGGCGGCAATCCGCACCCGCGGTTCTACGGCACGTTCCCGCGCATCCTGGGCAAGTACGTGCGCGAGGAGAAGCTGCTGCCGCTGGAGGAAGCGGTGCGCAAGATGACCTCGCTGGCCGCAAGCCGGATGGGTCTGCTCGATCGCGGCGTGCTGCGCGAGGGCATGGCGGCGGACATCGTGGTGTTCGATCCGGACACCATCATCGACAAGGCGACGTTCGAGAAGTCGCACCAGTATTCGGTGGGCATCAGCGAGGTCGTCGTGAATGGCACGACCGTCATCCGGGGTGGCGAGCATACCGGCGCGAAGCCCGGCAAGGCGCTGCGCAGGCCGGGATACAAGAAGCCCACCGCCAGCTGAGAAGCCGCGGCGACTCGGAAACCCTGCGCGCGGCCGCGCGCAGGGTCGGGTCGTGTGCGCCTCAACTTCCTCCGTGCGATCCTGCGGGAGCGTTCCAATGCCGGAAGTCAGGGCTCTCGTGGTCGCAAGCCTTCCCACTCCCAACGGGCACTACTCGCATGCCATGGCCCATGGTGATGTTCTCTACATCTCGGGCCAACTGGGCCGTGGCCCGAACATGTCCGATGCGGACGCCGGTGATATTCGCGCGCAGACGCGGCGCAGCCTCGCCAACGTCGCCGCGATTCTCGAGGCGGCGGGAGTGGACCTGTCCCGCCTTCTCAAAGTGACCGTGTACATCGCGGGCATCGAGCACTGGCCGGCGGTGGACGCCGAGTATCGGCGTGCGCTGGGCGATCACCGGCCGGCTCGCGCCGTCGTACCCGTCGGGCCGATGCACTACGGCTCACTCATCGAAATCGACGCCATCGCGGCGTTGTGAACGGGCGATGAAGACACTCCGTCGCCTGGAAACGCCCGCGCTCGTGCTGGATCGCGACGTGCTCGAGCGCAACCTGGCACGCATGAGCTCCCGCATGAGCCAGCTGGGCGTGAGGCTGCGTCCCCACGTGAAGACCGCAAAGTCGCTGGACGTGATCCGCCGCGCGCTCGCGCCGCCGACGCAAGGGATCACCGTGTCCACGCTCAAGGAGGCCGACTACTTCTTCGAAGCGGGCATATCGGACATCCTGTATGCCGTCGGTATCGCGCCGGGAAAGATGACGCACGTCCTGAACCTGATCGCCCGCGGCGCCGGGCTGACGGTGACCGCCGACAACATCGAGGCGGTGAGGGCGGTCGCAGCGGCGGCCACGGCGCGCGGCCTGATCGTGCCAATGGTCATAGAGCTGGACATCGACGGTCATCGCTCCGGCGTCCGGCCGGACTCCGATTTGCTCATCGAGATGGGAAGGCAGTTCAAGCATCACCGGCATCTGCGGCTCCGAGGCGTGATGACGCATGCCGGAGAGTCGTACAACTGCTCCAGCACCGATGCGATAGCGGACATGGCGGAGCGCGAACGCGCCGGGTCGGTGCTCGCGGCGGAGCGGTTGCGCGCGATGGAGCACGTGCTGGACATGGTTTCCGTCGGCAGTACTCCAACCGCAACATTTGCGCGCGCCCTGGATGGCGTCAGCGAAGTGCGCGCCGGCGTATACATGTTCCATGACCTGGTCATGTGGAATCTCGGTGTCTGCGAGCTGGCGGACATCGCGATCGCGACCCTGGTCACCGTCATTGGTCATCAAGCGGAACGCGGATGGGTGATTACCGACGGCGGCTGGATGGCGCTGTCCCGCGATCGAGGCACGGCACAGCAGGCCGTGGACCAGGGATATGGATTGGTGCGCGACATTCGCGGACTTTCCCTGGAAGACGATCTGCTGGTCGTGTCCGTCAACCAGGAGCACGGGATTCTTGCGCGGCGCGATGGGAAGCCGGTGACTCCTGCGCAATATCCCGTTGGCACCATGCTGCGGGTGCTGCCGAATCACGCATGCGCGATGGCTGCACAACATGCCCAATATCGCGTGGTACGCGGATCTTCGACCGAGATTCTGGAGTCGTGGCCGCGGATCAATGGTTGGTAGACGCCTGCCGGGAGGGGCGAATGCTGGCAATTGTGATTGGTACGGGAGTTCGCTGAAACGGCGGCATGGGCACCGTGCCGTTGCTTCGGCGCCGAGTGCGGCCGCGAGTGACTGGCAATACGAAGCTCCCCCGTACGAGGGACGTAATCCGCCCGTTTTGAACAAGTCCTCCCGGCATGGCGCGTGTCATGTTGTGGCCATGAGAAAGCGTCTCAAACCGACCTACCAGGACATGATCTGGGGCCTGCTATTGGGCCTGCTCGTGCTGTGTGTGTCGGTCGTCCACTCGGCATTTACGGTCTCCGCCTCCACCGAGGAGCGTGCGGAGAGTCGCTGAACCATGCGCGTGCGCTCGACCCCCCTCTCCCCCATGAGTAGGCACGCGTTTTGGGGGCCGGTGGCGTTGCCCACCGGCCCCCTTTTTAATCGCCGCTTTTCGGGCCCGCCGGCGCATCACCTACGCGGTACCCCAACTGAGGGAGCGGAATCCCGAGCGAGCGGGGGTATGAGCCGGGCGGAACTGAACGCACCATGAGACCCGTTGGTGCCGATGCACCGGAGGGTCGACGTGTTCGAATCGAATCCAGGCCAGGCGCCTCGCGCCGCCGCGCAGGGCCGACTCGCGAAGTGGCAAGCGAGGCGCGTATTCAGCTATGTGGAAGATCATCTCGATGCGCGGCTCAAGGTGCCGGAGATCGCAAGATCGGTGAACCTGAGTAGCAGTCACTTCAGCCGCGCGTTCAAGCGCACCTTCGGGTTGACGGTGCATGCCTGGGTGATGCGCCGGCGCATCGAAATCGCTCAGGGCCTGATGCTGGAGACTCCGCACACGCTGAGCGAGATCGCCTTACGTTGCGGGCTCAGCGATCAGTCGCATCTGACGCGGTGGTTTCGGCGCATCGTCGGTGACACACCGGGCTCCTGGCGTCGGGGTCGCTACGAGCCGGAGGTGCGGCCGGGTGCGGACGCGGCGGCGATCCGCACCCACTCTGCGATGTTCAGCGTCCGCTCCGGCACGGACGCCACCTCGAAGCTCGCGATTTGAGGCAGGCGCACGACCGCGATCTTCACGCGCCAGCGGTAGCGCGTCGGCCGCGCGAATGAGACACGCGTGACCCGCTGCGGCACCGACCCCGAGAGCCTTTTTCTTTTCACAAAGCCGCGTTAGTCTCGAAGCCGAGGTGAAATGCCGTGCGCTTTTGCGCATCCAGGCGCGAGAAATCCGGATGTGTGCCAAAGGCTCGAACCGATAGGCTCCATGCTTCGGGGGAGGGGTGGCAAGGAATGGTATCGAACGATCTGACGCCGGCCGAGTTGCGTTTCGTGGTCGCCCTGCGTGGGGCGGGGCCGCTCGGCACTCCGCCCACCGGGCTCGCGCGCGTTCTCGGCATCACGCCCGCCGCGGTGGGAACACTGTCTTACGCGATCGAGCGCAAGGGCTACTGCACGCGGGAGCGTTACGGGATGCGCATATTCCTGCGCCCGACGCCCCAGGCACTGTCCTTCACTGAGTCGCTCCCGCAAGACCTCGGCCCAAATAGGCGTGTGACAGCGGTTCGCGGCCGGCGAAGCAAGGTATGATCATTGCTGATCGTGACGGCTGTGCTGATCAGCCCGACCCACCCAGCTGCTGGCAATCGATCGGTGTCAGCCATCAGCGCCGAGGCTACCTCCATCGCTTCCGTTCCTCTGTCGTGGAGCGCCGAGCTCGGCGCGCGAGTCCGGGGTCATTGGTTCCTGACGCTGATCGGGACTTCGGCCTTTATCTTCGTTTTCTTCCTGGGCTACTTTTACGTTCAGGAAAGCCCCGCCTTCCCGGTCACGGTCATGCCGCTCACGTGGCTCGATCACATGATCCCGTTCCAGCCTTACGCACTGGGGCTGTATCTGTCGCTGTGGATCTATGTTGGCGCGGGGCCGGGCCTGCAGAAGACCCGTCGCGAGATTCTCATCTATGCACTGTGGACCGCCGCGCTGTGCGTGGTGGGGCTCGGCATCTTTTACTTCGCGCCGACGCGAGTGCCGCTGCCAACCGTCGATCTGTCGGAGTCTTCGGTCTTCTCGATCTTGCAGCGGGTGGACGTGGCCGGTAACGCCTGTCCCTCGATGCACGTCGCCGTGGCTATCTTCACGGCGATCCGAGTGGAAGACGTGCTGCGCGGTGCGCGCTCGCCTGCATTGCTCAGGTTCATCAACGTGGCGTGCTGCGCGCTCATTTCCTACTCGACGTTGGCGGTCAAGCAGCACGTGGCGCTCGATGTCGTCGCGGGTGCCGTGCTGGGCGTGATTTTCGCCGTGCTGTCGCTGCACTGGCGTCCGCGAGATCCTGGGCAAACAGGCAGCGGGCGCTAGCTCGCGGGTTGGTTGCTCAACAGGCGCTCCACCTGTCTGAGATCCCGGCATACATTGTGTTCGCCAACGAGCTGCAATACTCCGCCCGCGCTCAGTTCGTTCACCACGCCCGCGTGTATGCCACACAGGATCACGGTGACGTGGCGTTTGTGAAAGCGCTCGATGATCTCCGAGAGGGTTTGCAGGCCCGTCGCGTCGATGAACGGCACGCGGCCCAGGCGAATCACGATCGTGCCGATGTCGAGCTGCGTACGCTCCAGCGTGCGCTCGAGCTGCTCGGCGGCGCCGAAGAAGAACGGCCCTTCGATCCGATAGACGAGCACGTTTGCCGGTAGCGTGACGTCCGCCAGGTTCTCGGTGTCCTCTTCCCGCACGCTGACCGCGCTCGCCATGCGTCGCATGAAGAGGAGGGCCGCGAGAATCACGCCCGCATTCACGGCCACGACGAGATCGAAGAACACCGTGAGGCAGAAGGTAGTGACGAGCAAGAGCTTGTCGGCGCGCGGCGAGCGTTGCAGCAGGCGTGAGACGTGCGGAACGTCCGCCATGTTCCACGCGACGTAGAACAGGATCGCCGCGAGCGCGCAGAGTGGAATCTCCGAGGCCCACGGCGCGAGCACGACGATCACCAGCACGAGGAAGATCGCGTGGACCATGCCGGCGACCGGGCTCGTTGCGCCATTGCGAATGTTGGTCGCCGTGCGCGCGATCGCGCCGGTCGCGGCGAACCCGCCGAAGAGCGGCGCGAGCAGGTTCGCGGCGCCCTGGCCGATCAGCTCCTGGTTCGAGTCGTGACGCGTGCCCATCATGCCGTCGGCCACCACGGCGGTGAGCAGCGATTCGATCGCGCCCAGCATTGCGATGGCGAATGCCGGGCCGATGAGCTGAATCACCAGGCTCACGGATATGTCGGGGAACGTGAGCGAGGGCAGGGTGCGCGGAATGCCGCCGAACGCCGTGCCGATCGTTGCGACGTGCGGAAACTTGAATATCGCCTGAACGGCGACGGCGAGCAGCATCGCGAAGAGCGGCGCCGGCACGCGCCGCAGGCCGGGGATGCGGCCAAACGTGCGTGTGCCGATCACCACGGCAAGCAGTGTCATGAGGCCGATGATCGTGGTCGGCAGGTCGAGCGAGGGGAATGCCTGGATGAGCGCCCAGGTTTTCTCATGGAAGTGCGTGCCGGAAGCGGCTGGGTGCAAGCCGAAGAAATCCTTCCACTGCCCGGTCCAGATGATGACGCCGATGCCCGAGGTAAACCCCGCGATCACGGGACCCGGGATGAACTTGATGACACCCCCGAGCCGCGCAAAGCCCATCGCGAGCAGCATGCATCCCGCCATCAGCGTCGCGACCTGAAGGCCGCCGATTCCATACTGCGCGGTGACGCCCGCAAGCACCGCGACGAAGGCGCCGGTCGGCCCCGAAATCTGTGCACGCGTGCCGCCGAGCAGCGAAGTCGCAACGCCCGCGACGATCGCGGTGTACAGACCCTGCTCGGGTTTGGCGCCGGAGGCGATGGCGAATGCGAGGGCGAGGGGTAGCGCGACGATGCCGACGACGATGCCGGCGACGACGTTGCGACCGATGTGATCCCACGCGAACAACCCGGCGCGGCGGGCTTCGAGGAACGCGATCATGGGTCAGTCGATTCCGCGTTCCGGTTCATACGCCTCAATGCTCGCCGGCGCGGGTGGGCGCGGCGATTCGTACGCTTGCCTACATCTTACGTAATTTTACTTAGCGGATGTGATGCCGGTTCAACGCGGAACGAGCTCGGAGAGCAGGGCGAGCAACTGATCGGGATTGATGGGCTTGCTCGCCACGCGCAGCTTCGAATCGCTCTCCAGATCGTGCACGGCGCTGGAGGTGTCGCCTGTGACCAGCACGGCGGGCAAGCTCGCACCGAGCTGCCCGCGCAGGGCGGCGATGACCTGCACGCCGGTTTCATCCGCGCCCAGGTGATAGTCCGTGACCAGCAGTCTGATCCCCGGGTTTGCCTTCGCAGCCGCCACGGCCTCGCTGAGCGAGCCTGCCGTCGTCACGTCGTAGCCCTCTACTTTGAGGAGCATTCGGCTGGCCTTGCGGACGCGCACGTCGTCCTCGACCAGCAGCACATGCACGCGCACGGCGGCCGCTGCCGTGGCTTTGGCCGTCGCCGCTTCTGTGGACGAGGCGCGCACGTCCGCTGTTGATTGGCTGGCCGGCAGCGACAGCGCGAACACCGTTCCCTTGCCGACTTCCGACTCCACGTCGAGCTTCAATTGCAGCAGCTCGACGATTCTCGAAACGATGCTCAGCCCGAGCCCATAGCCGTCGCGCGACGTGTTGGCGGAGACGCCGATCTGATAGAAATCGTCGTAGATCCGCGCGAGCTCCGCCGGGGGAATGCCGACGCCCGTGTCGAGCACTTCCAGCCGCACGAGCGCCTCGTCGTGCTGGCACCGCAGGCGAACCCGGCCTTCGCGGGTGTACTTGATGGCATTCGCAAGGAGATTGCGCATCACCTGGCCGACGAGCGATGGGTCGGAGTGCACCCGGTCCGCGCACTCCTCCACTTCGAGGCGCAACCCCTTGTTCGCCGCCAGCGCGGCGAACTCCGTGCGCATTTCCGCGAACAACGCCGCGACCTTGAAGTCCGTGATCTCGGGTTTGATCGCGCCCGACTCGAGCTTGCTGACGTCCAGCAGGGTGTTCAGCAGCCTCGACATGGCGCCGATCGCCTGTTCTTCCTGGGCCAGCGCTTCGGTGAGCGGCCCTTCCTTCACCATGCGCCGCATCGTGCCGTTCAGCAGGGAGAGCGCTTGCAGGGGTTGCCGCAGGTCATGACTGGCGGTGGCGAGGAAGCGGCTCTTGGCATCGTTGGCGCGATCGGCCGCCTCGCGCGCTTCGCGGAGCGCGTTCTGGATCTCGCGACGGTCGGTGATGTCGCGGATCGCCGCGACGGCAAGCGTACGGTCCTCGTCCACGGCCGGGCTCAGGCTGATCTCCACGGGGAACTCGGAACCGTCCTTGCGGAGCGCGAACAGATCCAGCCCCGTGCCCATGGGCCGCACGCGAGTGTTGCGGACGTAGGCGTTTCGGTGCCCGATGTGGCGCATGCGGAATCGTTCGGGCAGCAGCAGCTCGACTTTCCGGCCGACGAGGCTGGAAGGTTCATGTCCGAACAGGGATTCGACCTGGCGGTTGGCGAACACGATGATGCCTTCGCCATCGATGATGACCATTGCGTCTGGCGCCGAATCGAGCACACGGCGAACGAGATCGGAAGTGAACATGCGGCAAGGATCGGCGCGTCGGGATTTCCAACCTATAGCGTCGCACTGCGCCTCCGGGTACGCAACCCAATCGCGGGTTGCGCTACGAACACCGCAATAGTGCGTATGGGACTCACTCGTGGAACGTCGATACTGCAACCATGAAGACTCGATATGGATTCGCGCTCGCCGCCGCTCTGGTCTGGGGTATCGTGCCGGCGGCGCAAACGGCTCGCAGTGAGTTCGACAATGCGTTGCATGCGAGACCGGATCTCGCACACGGCGCCGAGCTGTTCCGTACCTGCGCGACCTGTCACGGGCCAACCGGGAATGGCGCGGACGACGGCGGCATTCCGCGCATCGCCGGTCAGCATTTCCGCGTGCTCGTGCGGCAACTGGTGGACTACCGATACGAGATGCGTTGGGACATCCGCATGGAACACTACGCCGGGCGCGGGTTGCTCACGGATGCGAAATCGATCGCGGATGTGGCGGCGTACGTTGCTCAGCTTGCCCGCGATGCTCCGCGAAACGTCGGCGATGGTTCAATGCTGAGGCACGGTGCTCAGGTCTATGCGCAGCGTTGCGCCGAGTGCCATGGCGCTTCGGGCGAAGGGGAGGGCCTTACACTCGTTCCGCGAGTCGCCGGCCAGCACTATGCGTATCTGCTGCGCCAGATGTACGACGGCGTCGATGGCCGGCGCCCCAACTTCTCGACGAGCCACGTGCGGACGTTCGCGCGCCTGCAACGCGACGATCTCGTGGGCGTGGCGGATTTCCTCTCGCGCTCCCAATGGACCGGCCCGATCGACGCGCTGGCGCTCGCGCGGTGAAGACCGCGCTTCAGCGCTCCGGCGGCGTGCCGCGATACTCGAGGTCCATCACCATGCGCACCAGCTGCGCGACGGATTTCGCGCCCATCTTTTCCATCACGTGAGCGCGATGGATCTCGACCGTGCGCTGGCTGAGGCCGAGGTCCTGCGCCATCATCTTGTTCGCTTTGCCGGACGTGAGCAGCTCGAGCACTTCCTGCTCGCGGGGCGTGAGGGATGCGATGCGCGCACGGATACGGCTGTGTTCCTGAAGGGACTGGCGTGTCTCGGCATCGCGCGCCATGGCCTGCTGAATGCGATCGATGAGATCCTGGTCCCGGAACGGCTTCTGCAGGAAGTCGAAAGCGCCGTGGCGCATCGCTTCCACGGCCATCGGTACGTCGCCGTGCCCGGTGATGAAGATGACGGGGATCACCGCGCCACGCTCGTTGAGCGCCTGCTGCAGCTCGAGGCCGCTCATGCCCGGCATGCGGATATCGAGCACGAGGCAGCCCGGATTGCGCGGGTGATACGCCTCGAGGAATTCCTTTGCGGACGGGAAGGGCAGCGCGGGCAGGCCCACGGATTTCATCAGCACACGGATCGATGAGCGCACTCCGCTGTCGTCATCGACGATGTAGACGGTGGGCGCGACCTCTTTCATACGGGTTCCTCGACAGGATTGAATCGAGCATGGAAGCATGCTCCGGCCGGCTCATTGGCGCGATAGGCTAACGTGCCGCCGTGCCCCTGGGCGATGGTCTGGCTGATGGCGAGACCGAGCCCCGTGCCGCTGGCTTTGGTGGTCAGGAACGGCATGAACAGACGATCGACCATTTCAGCGGAAACGCCGGGGCCGTTGTCGCACACGCTCAGTTCGATGCGCCCGTCGGGCAGGCGGCGGGTGCGGATCACGACTTGCCGGCCGGTGGTGCCGGCATCGCTCATCGCCTCGATGGCATTGCGCACGAGGCTCAGCACCATCTGCTGCAGCTGGGCGCGGTCCGCCTGCAGAAGCGGAAGGGTAGGCGCGAGATCGAAGGCGATCTGCGTCCGGTGCACGCGGGCGTCGGCCTGCATCAGCACGCTGAGATCGCGGACGAGCTCGTTCACCTGTGTCGGCGCGCGCTCGCTCGGCTGGCTGCTCACGAGCTGGCGCAGCCGGCGGATCATTTCGCCGGCGCGCAGCGCTTCCAGGCTGATTTCCGCAAGGGAAGACAGCGTTTCCGGCAGGTCCGGCTCGGCGGATTCGAGGAACCGTTCGCACGCCCGCGCATAGGTGGCGATGGCGCTCAGGGGCTGGTTCAGCTCGTGCGCGATCCCGGCCGCCATCTCGCCCATCGTGGCCATGCGCGACACATGAGTCAGGCGCTCCTGCAAGCGGCGCGCGTCCTGCTCTTCGCGACGCCGGATCTCGGCATGGTCGCGCTCGGCCTGAATGCCGGCGAGGGCCAGCCGCTCGGTGGTGACGTCGCGCACGAAGCCGACGAAGCGCGGCGGATCGGAGTCGGCCACGCGCCCCACCGACAGGAAAGCCGGGAAACGCGAGCCGTCCTTGCGTTGCCCTTCGACGTCGCGGCCGACGCCGATGATGTGCGGAATTCCGGTACGGGCGTAGCGCTCGAGGTAGCCGTCGTGCTCCTCGCGCCAGGGCTGGGGCATCAGCATATTGACGTTCCGCCCGACGACTTCGTCCGCGCAATACCCGAACAGCCGCTCGGCGGAGCGGTTGAACGCCGACACCGTGCCGCGGTGGTCGATCATGACGATGGCGTCGACGGCGGCGTCGAGCAGCGCCTGAATTTCGCGTGAGGGCATCCCGCAAAGTATGGCCCAGCGAGTGGTGGGGCACTTAAGGAGTTTCCACAGGTCGCTACGCAAGCTCGCGCATGCGCGTGGGGGTGTCCCGGGCCAGCATGTGCCCCAACTCACGGGGACACTGAACACGTGGACAAGCTCACCTCGATCCTGGCGGTTATAGACCCGGCCGATGAAAGCCGGCACGTCGTGGCGAAGGCCATGGTACTCGCGCGGCATTTCCGGGCGTGCGTGGAGTTGTTTCTCTGCGATTCGGAGCGCGCTTACAGCTTGCGGCAGGCCTACGATCCGGCGGGCCAGCCGGAGGCAAATCGCGCCAGCGTGGCGAGTGGGCTGCGGTACCTGGAGTCGATCCGGCGCTCGATTGCCGAAGACGTGACGGTCACCACGCACGTGGCGACGTCGAGTCCGCTCTATGAGGCCATCGTGCGCCGGGTGCTGGAAGCGCGGCCGGATCTGGTGATCAAGAGCGCGGCGGGCCATCACCCTCTGCAGCGTTTCACGCTCGACGCGAACGACTGGCAGCTCGCGCGCAGCTGTCCGGTGCCGCTCATGCTTACGCGCGGCCGGCCGTGGAGTGCGGCCGGTCGCTTCGCCGCCGCCGTGGACGTTTCCGACGCGGGGAGCGCCGGTCTTCAAAGATCGATCCTGCAGACCGCTGGATTCCTGACGTTGGGATGCGGCAGCCGGCTGGACGTCGTCTACAGCGAAGCCGACGCGACGGATCGCGACGGCTGCGCGCGCCGCCAGGAATCGCTCGAGCGTCTGGTCAATGAGTTCCGGGTGGGGCGCGAGAGCCAGCACATCCTGAAGGGAAGTGCGGAGGAGACGCTGCCGGAGTTCGCTACCCAGCGCGCCTACGACCTGCTGATTCTCGGCGCGCTCACGCGCCGGCGCGGTCTTTCGGCTCTGGTCGGCACGCTCACGAGCCGGCTCGTCGATGCCCTCGAGTGCGACTTCGTGCTCGTCAAATCCGAATCGTTCGTTTCGCCGGTCGTCGAGCCGTTGCTCGCCGCATCGGCGTGAAAGGCGCTCATGACACTCGCGGATAACCAGCCTATTCCCGGTACCCCACTGTTCGGCGGCGAAGAGGCGCAGCGCGGATACGCGCTCAACCGCATGTGCTATTCGTTCAACGACGCCGCCAACCGGCAGGCGTTCCGTGAGGACGAAGACGCTTACTGCGCGCGCTTCCATCTGGATGAACGTCAGCGCGAGGCCGTCAGGCGTCGCAACGTGCTCGCGATGATCGAAGCTGGCGGAAACATCTACTACTTATCGAAGCTCGTCGGCATCTTCGGCTTCAATGTGCAGGACATCGGCGCACAGCAGACGGGGATATCGGTCGAAGCCTTCCGTGCCCGGCTCATGCGGGCGGCGAAGTAATCATGGCGACCATCGTTGGCGCCGTCATGACGTCCCATGTTCCCGCGATCGGCGGCGCCATCGCGCGCGGCGTGCAAGGCGAGCCCTACTGGAAGCCTTTTTTTCAGGGGTTCGACAAGGTGCACGAGTGGCTCGATGAAGCGCGGCCGGACACGGTCGTCGTCTTCTACAACGACCATGGCCTCAACTTCTTTCTCGACAAGATGCCGACGTTCGCCGTCGGCGCGGCGTCGACATACCGCAACGCCGACGAGGGCTGGGGCCTGCCGCAGGTGCCGCCGTTTCCAGGTGATCCGCGTCTCTCGTGGCACGTCATCGAATCGCTCGTCGCCGACGAGTTCGACGTGACGATGTGCCAGGAGATGCTCGTCGATCACGCGTTCACGGTCCCCATGGGGCTGCTGTGGCCGGGGCACGGGCGCCGACCGGTGAAGACGGTTCCGATCGCGATCAATACCGTGCAGCACCCGCTGCCGAGCGCAACGCGCTGTTTCAAGCTCGGTGCCGCCGTGGCGCGCGCCATCGAATCCTTCGAGGAGGATTCGCGGGTGCTCATCGTCGGCACGGGCGGTCTTTCGCACCAGCTCGATGGCGAGCGGGCGGGCTTCATCAACAGGGAATTCGATCTCTTCTGCATGGAGAAGCTGGTGAGCGATCCCGAGGCGTTATTGCGCTACTCGAATCGCGAGCTCATCGAGCGCGCGGGAACGCAGGGAATCGAGATTCTGATGTGGATCGCGGCTCGCGGGGCGATGACTCACGGCGTGCGGCGGCTGCATGGCAACTATCACGTCCCGATCTCCAATACAGCCACCGGGCTTCTCTTGCTCGGTAACGTCGCAGCCGAGTAAATCTCCGGCCGTGAGGTGTTTCAGTACGGCAGCGGCATCGGGGCCGTGACGAACCGCATGCCGCGCCGCTGGGCTTTCACGCGGTCCGCGAACTCACGCGGCTTCACGACCAGCACGTCGCACGTGAGGTCATCGACGATGCGCTCGGCGGTGTTGCCGATCAGCAGTCGCCGCAGGCCCGAGCGGGAGACGGCGCCCATGACCACGATGTCGCTGTGGATTTTGCGGACCAATCGCGGAATCGCGTGCAGCGGATGTTCACTGGCGAGGTGCCGATTGCCTCGGCCGAGCCGCATCTTTCCAAGCGCCGCGTCGAGCCGCGCGCGAGCCTTGGAGCGGGCACGGGCTTCGAGCTTCTCCGTCGCGTGCTCGTCCAGCAGCTCGGCGGGCGTGACGTCCGTCGGTACCGGAACGAAGGCGTGCACCACGTGGAGGGAGCCATGCAGGGCCCGTCTCATCGCGACGGCGGCCTCGAGGATCTCATCGTCGAGCTGCGTGGGCTTCGCGTTCGCATGCGTCGGATCGACGGCGGCGAGCAACACGGGGCGCTCGTAACGTTTCCTGCTCTTGATCAGGAGCACGGGCACCGGGCTGTACTTCAGCAGTTCCCAGTCCGTCAGGTGCAGTAGCAGGGGCGCGATGCGGCGACCCGCGTGGCACTCGGCAATGATGAGATCCGCCTTGGCGCGCGCGGCCTGTCTGATGATGGCTTCGTGCGGCGGGTAATCCCATGCCGTCGACGTAGCGACGCGCACCTTTTTCTTTCGCAGCCGTGCGGCGACGGCGTTGAGGCGCGCATTGAACCGCTCGCGCTGATGGTGGCGTATTTCCTCGGGCCGCATTCCGGGCAGGGCCGGATCCACGTACACCGGGTCCGCGAGGGCATGAAACAGCTCGAGTCGCGCACCGAATGCCCGGGCAAGCTGCGCAGCCTTCTCCACGGCGGGAAGTGAACGCGCCATGGGGTCCTTGATGGCGACGAGAATCGTGCGAATAGGACGCATGGCGAGGCTCCTCGTGCGAATGCTGTTTCGCGCGGGGCCAACGTAACGCCGGCCGGCTCGACTGGGACTTCGGAGGATTACGTAGCGGGATCATGCGGCTCACGTTGTTATACGTAGTGCCGTTGGCGCAGGTGGCCGCTAGCATTTTCCGCATGACAAACGCGGTGTTGTTCGATGCCGACCTGATCCGAAGATGCGACTGCGCGGGGGCCGCGCTATACCTCGTATCCCACGGCGGTTCAGTTCTCGAGCGCCTTTGGCGAAGATGCGTATCGAAGGGTCGCGATATCCAGCAATGAGCGCACGCCGGGGCAAGCGCTGTCCGTCTATGTTCATGTGCCGTTCTGCGCGAGCCCGTGTTTCTACTGCGGATGCAATCGTGTCATCACGCGCAGTCACGATCGGGCGACGGCGTACGTCGCGCGTCTGAAGTCCGAGATCGAGATGCAGGCCGAGCTCTTCTCGCGCACGCGGGCGGTGGACCAGCTTCACTTTGGCGGTGGCACGCCCACGTTTCTGGCGGTCGAGGAGCTCGCGTCGCTGCTCGAACATCTCGGCCGGAATTTCTCGCTCGCCGCGGCCGCGCATCGCGAGTACTCGATCGAAATCGACCCGCGCACGGTTACGCCGGACTCGGTCCGCGCGCTGGCGCGGCTCGGATTCAACCGGATGAGCCTGGGCGTGCAGGACTTCGATCCGGACGTGCAGGTGGCGGTGAATCGGCTGCAATCGAAGGAGCAGACGTTGCGGGTGGCGCAGGCCGCGCGGGATGCCGGTGTCCGCTCGATCGGCTTCGACCTGATCTACGGCCTGCCGCGGCAGACGCTCGAGGGATTTGCGCGAACGCTGGATGCGGTGATCGAGGCCCGCCCCGACCGCCTGGCCGTATACGCCTACGCGCACATGCCCCGGCTCTTCAAGGCGCAGAAGCGCATCCTCGTGGACCAGTTGCCGGCACCCGAAATACGCCTTGGCCTGCTCGGCCTTACCGTCGAGCGGCTCACGGCCGCGGGGTACGTCTACGTCGGCATGGATCACTTCGCGTTGCCGGATGACGAGTTGGTGCGCGCGAAACGCAAACGCTCCCTGCAACGGAATTTCCAGGGCTATTCGACTCACGCCGACCAGGACCTGATCGGCCTCGGCGTCAGCGCGATCGGCAAGGTCGGCGACAGCTACTCGCAGAACTTCAAGTCGCTGCCGGACTATTACGCGGCGATCGATGCGGGGCACCTGCCCGTGCAGCGAGGGATCCTTCTCAGCGAAGACGACCGGATTCGCCGCGCCGTGATCCAGGATCTCATGTGCCACGAGCTCATCGACTGCGCGGCGATTGGACGGCGATTCGACATCGACTTCAAGCGCTACTTCGGCCGGGAGATCGAGAGGTTGCAGGAACTGCAGGCGCTGGGACTCACCTACGTGAAATATGGCTGCATCGGCGTGACGCTCGCGGGACGATTGCTGATGCGCACGGTCGCAATGGTCTTCGACGGGTACAACAACGGGCGGCGACAGGCGGAGACCTTCTCGAAGGTCGTGTGAGGGCAGGGCGGGCCCGGCGATGCCGGGCCGGGCGCGGGAGATTTCAGCTTCGGGTCGCCGCGTCGGTCTGTCGCGCCTTCGTCATCGCAGCGGCGGCGGCGCCTAGCTCGTTCGCGCTATTCGCCAGTACGTCATCGAGCGACAGCACGCCGATGAAGTGGCCGTAGTCGCCCACGACGGGCAGCCTGCGAACGCCCCTGTGGCGCATCTGGCTGATGGCATCGGCAATCGAATCTTGAGCGAGGGCGACTGTTGGCTTGCGTGTCATCACGTCGCCCACCGCCAATGCCTTTGGGTCTACGCCGAGCGCGACTGTCGAGACGACGATGTCGCGATCGGTGATCACGCCGATAGGGACGACCGCACCCGCCTGCGCGGCTGGCTCCACCACGACCAGGAAGCCGACGTGCTTCTCGCGCATCAGGCGTGCCGCGGTCGTGATCTCATCGGCTCGCAGTACCGTGACGGCGTTTCGCTGACACATTTGACCGGCGTTCATTGCGCTCTCCTTCCATTCTCGTATGTCATATCACATCAGATGCGGAAGAGGGGGGCTTCAGTACAACTCCGTAGCAATACCGCGTTGGTCCTCAGTGCGAAGTGCCTTGCGAGTGCCGACGATTCGCTCATGTCGAGTCAATAACGCCCGAAGAACTCCAGCACCATCGCTGTGGCATCGAGCTCGGTCGGTGGCGCTCCGCCGTGTGCTTCGCGCGCTCCGTCAGTTCAGGTGGAGCGACTTGCGTGTTGCCGCCAGGATCTCTGCGGAGAGCTTCTCGTCGTCGACGATGCGCGCAATCGTCAGCGCACCCACCATCGCGGCGTAGGCCGCGATACCAGCGCGCCGCCGGGCCGCCGCGGTAGTGCCGGGGGAGGCGGCGCTGAATCGCTCGATCTCCTTCCGGATGCCATTCGTAAGACCGCTGCGCACCTCCGCTGACGCGCGCGCCGCCTCGGAGCCGAGCCCGGCGACCGGGCAGCCGCCGCCGCGGTTGTCGCGGTGACGCGGGCTGAGATACGCATCCGCGAAATCGACAGCGCTTTGCTGTGCCGCTCGCTTGTGCGGCGTGGCGGGCATCGCCTGCGCCATCGCTTCCTTGACGAGGGCATCCTTCGAATCGAAATGCCCGTAAAACCCGCCGTGGGTGAGCCCGGCGGCCTTCATGACCTCCACTACCGTGACGCCATCGAAGCCCCGTTCCCGGAACAGCCTCGCGGCGGCCTCGAGGATGCGTTCCCGGTTGCGCCGTACCTGCTCGCGACTGACTTTCATGGGGCGTACCTCTTCCGGGTGATGGACCAATCATGATGGACGTAATCATTATATTCATTACGGTGGAAATGAATAGAGGAGATCGAACGATGACCAGCAAGCTTCCCACGGTGCTCATTACCGGCGCCTCGAGCGGGATCGGCGCGACCTACGCCGCCCGATTCGCCCATCGCGGCCATGATCTCGTGCTCGTCGCCCGCGACGAAGCCCGCATGCGTGCGCTCGCCTCCGACCTCGGCAAGAAGACCGGCGTCGCCATCGATATCCTGAAAGCCGACCTGACTTCGGTCGCGGACCTCGCCCGCGTCGAGGCGCGTTTGCGCGAGGACGAGCGCATCGGCGTGCTCGTGAACAATGCCGGCGCGGCTTCGCACGGCGTGTTCGCCGACCAGGATCCGGAAGCTGTGCAACAGCTGATCAGTCTCAACGTCACGTCGCTCACTCGCCTGACGGCGGCGGTCGTGCCCCGGTTCGTGCGTCAAGGCGGCGGCGCGATCATCAACCTCGCCTCCGTTCTCGCGCTCGCTCCGGAGTTTCCGCTCGGGGCTTATGCCGCCACGAAGTCCTACGTGCTGACGCTCTCCCAGACTCTGCAGAACGAGCTGGGCCCGCGTGGCATCTACGTGCAAGCCGTGCTACCGGCGGCAACACGCACGGAAATATGGGAACGCTCGGGCCGCGACGTGAACAAGCTGAGCGGAGTCATGGACGTAAACGAGATGGTGGACGCCGCCCTCGTCGGTTTCGATCGGCGCGAGGCGGTGACTTTGCCCTCGCTCCCGGACGTGAAGCAGTGGGAAGCATTCGACGCCGCGCGCAAGGCCATGCTGCCGAACTTCCCCAACGCCCGGCCAGCGGATCGCTACTTGGCCGCCTGAGAGCGACCCACCCGTTCGCGGCTCAGCCTAGGTCCCCGGTCGACGGGGGCCGTGTGAGGTATGCTCCCGCGCGCTGAGCCGTTGCCCCGTCTGCGGGCGCCGCTGAGGAACGGGTATCGCATGAACCTCTGGGTAGGAACGTCGGGCTACAACTATCCCGAGTGGAAGGGCAGCTTCTACCCGGAAAAGATGCCACCGGCAAAGATGCTTCCGTACTACGCGGAGCGCTTCCCGACCGTCGAGATCAACTACACCTTCTACCGGATGCCGAACGAGAGCACGGTGTCAGGGTGGAGCGCGCAGACGCCCGCGCGCTTCAAGCTCACGCTGAAGGCGCCGAAACGAATCACGCACGACGCGCGGCTCAAGGATTGCGCGGATTCGACGAAGCGATTCCTCGAGGTGGCCCGGACGCTCGGGCCAAAACTCGGCGCGCTGCTGTTCCAGTTGCCGCCCTTCCTGAAGAAGGATCTCGCGCTGCTCGACGCGTTTCTGGAAACGCTGCCGGCCGGTACGTGCGCCGCCTTCGAGTTCCGTCATTCATCCTGGATGGACGACGCCGTCTACGAGCGGCTGAAAGCCAAGGACCTCGCGCTGTGCGTGGCGGATAGCGAGAACTCCCACACCCCGGTCGTGATGACGGCTGAATATGGCTACTTCCGGCTGCGCGACGAAGGCTACACGCCCGACGACCTGGCGCGATGGGCGAAAGTGATCCAGGAGAAGACCGTCGGCCTGACCGATGTGTACGTGTACTTCAAGCATGAAGAAGAGGGCACCGGCCCGCGGTTCGCCCGCCAGCTGCTCGATGCGCTGGGACAGCCCTGAGCGTCAGCCGCCTCTTCACAGTGGACTGAATTGCGCCCTTCCGTTGTTCCCGTGGAGGGAAGGGGCGACGATTGCGTATACCTCACTATAACGATGCCTTTCGATCATCCAGGGGGACTTCATGAGACGAGTCGGTATTGCTGCGGCTCTCGTATGCGCCGCAAGCGGCGCCCACGCGGCCGGTAAAGACTGCGATCACAGCCGGGAATGCCTTGCCGGCGTGATGAGCGCCTATCTCCAGGCGCTCGCGAAACACGATCCCGCGGGCCTGCCCACGACCCGCAACGTGAAGTACACCGAAAACGGCGTGCGCCTCACGTTGGGCGATGGCCTGTGGCAGACGGCTTCGGCCCCGCCGACCTATCGCCTCGACGTCGTCGACGAGGAAGCGGGCTCCGTTGGAATGATCGGCCGCATCAGCGAGAACGGGAACAACAACTGGTACGGCGTGCGGCTCAAGGTGGAGCCGGACGGCAAGGTCTCGCAGATCGAAACGCTGGTGAGCCGTAGCGCAAGCGGCCCCGCCGGTGGCCCGCCGGGGCGGCGGCAAGCAGAACACCGAGCCGCACCCACTGATGGCGCAGGTCATTCCGGAGAACAAGCGGCTGCCCCGCGCGGAGCTCGCACGCATCGGCAACTCCTATTTCACGGGCCTCGATACCGAGGGAAAGCAGCAAGGGCATTCCCTTCTCGCCGGAATGTCAGCGGCGTGAGAACGGCACGATCACGGCCAATAATCCGGAGGCTACGCAAGGCTCGATGGTGTGGATGGACTGCAAGACGCAGTTCGACACCGGCTTTTCCGCGATCGTTACCGACATTCGCGAGCGGCGCTTCGAGGTGGTGGACCGCACGAAGGGTCTCGCGTTCGGCTGGGGTTACTTCGACCACAACGGCACGGTGGCGAAGTTCACGAACACGCCTGATCACAAGCCGGCCGACGCGCCCCAGCTTTCCGGCAGCCGATCACGTTCTACATCGCGGAAGTCTTCAAGGTCGTGGACGGCAACATTCGGCAGATCGAGGCGGTGCTGACGACGGTTCCGTACGAGATGGAGTCAGGCTGGTAAGCGGGCGGCGCTTCAGCGAAACGCCCACGTGACCTGCAGGCTCACGATGTTCACTGAGTTGTCGTAGTCGCCGACCACCGTGCTGGCGAAGGAAGCGGGCGCACCGGTTTGCGCCCGCGTAAGCGCGATGTCCGTGCTACGCACGAACAAGTGCGAGTACGCCGCGTCGAGCATCAGGTTCCGCGTGGGTTGCCAGCGCGTGCCGGCGCTGAGCCACCAGCGATCGTTGTCGGGCAGGCGAACGGTACGCACGTCGTCGTTTACGGGGCTTTGATCCCACGCGGTGCCGGCGCGGAAGGTCCATTGCTCGTCGCGCTTGTAGTTGAGGCCCAGCGCGATGCGCGTGGTGTCCTTGAAACCGAATTGCAGCACGTCGCGCGGAACCCCGGTGGTGGTGTTCGTCGCGAATACGGTGCCGACCTTGCTCCAGTTCATCCAGCTGGCGTCGGCTCGAAGCTCGAGTGTGTCGTTCAGCGGCTGCGCAACGCTGAGGTTTGCGGAGTCCGGGAACGTGATGCCGATTTTCGTTGGGCCGCTGGCCCCGGCGATGGGCAATCCCGTCAGCGTTGAAACGTTGGTGTCGCCCGTAAGTGAGTACTCCATTTGCGAGCGATAGCTCAGCCCGATGCGCGTAGCGCTCGGCAACGTGAAGATCGCGCCGGCGTTCCATCCCCACGTTTCGTCGCTTGCGTCGACCCGCGCGCGACCTTCGGTTGCGGGGGCCGAGCATCACGGCGTTCGTGAGCTCAGCGTGCGCATGCTGATAGTCCGCGCCGAACCCGACCGAGACTGTATCGCTCAGCTTCACGGATAGCGCGGGGTTCAAATTGACCGTCGTGAGCTCGCTCTTGATCCCCTGGAAGCGGCCCACCCACGGATCGTCGTATTCCGTCTTGAGGCCGAACGGCGTGTTGATCGCGAAGCCGAACGCCAGCCGGTCGTTCAGCGGCCATGCGAAGTACGCATTGGCGAGCGGAATGATGTCGCCGGCGTTATCGCGCGTGGATCCCGCCGGCAGCGTGCCGAGACCCGCCAGGGGAAGCGTCGAACCCGTGTCACGAAACTTCGTCTCGAGGTCGATGGCGTGCGCCGCGACGGCAACCTGCGGTGACGTGAGCAGTGACAGCCCCGCGGGATTGAAGAACATCACGCTGGCGTCGTCCGCGGAAGCCGCCGCGCGCGGCGTAGGCATCGCCGATGCCGCTGCCGGTTTGTTCGAGCAACGAAAAGCCCGCGGCGTGCAAGACGGACGGAGCGCACAACACGGCGCCAATCAGGAGCGCGCCGCTCGCGAAGTTACGGTTCATTACAATTCCTTTTTGTCGCCTTTCCGAACGGGGGCTCGAGTGCGGGCGTCGCCGTCGCAGGCAGCGTGCCCGATGGCGTCAGGCGTGGCGGTGCGCAGGTCGGTTTCACCGGTTGCGACGAACGGATGCGTGGCCGGGGCGGTGTGATCAGTCCGCTGCCGGCGCGCCTGCGGGAGCGATCGCGGACTCGTTCGCCGCCTTCTTGATGCCGATGCGATGGTCTCGAGTGTAGGTGCCGATGAGGGCAACCGCTGGCAATCGCGCGCTTGCGCAACGCTTCCATCAACTCGTGGCGTCCCGGCGCGGGCGCGAACGGCTCGCCGTCGCCGAGCGCGAACAACTGGAAGGCATAACGATGAATGCCGTGGCCCGGCGGCGGGTCGGGCGGTAACCAGGCTTGCCGCAGATACGAATTTTCGGCCGAGCGAGAGCGCGGTTGTTCTTGCCGTGATCGATTTCCCGCAGCTCGTTTTCCTGAAGCTGGAGTCGCCTCGGGTCGATTGTCCACGGCAATCGCGTGCACGAGCGGCGCGGGGGTCGGGGAATCCGCATCCTCGACGATGAGCGCGAGCGATTTTGTGGATGGCGGAATGCCGTTCCAGTCGATCTCGGGCGAGAGGCCTTCGCCATCGGCCGTGTACTGCGGCGGGATCGGCGCGTGATCGACGAACGCCGGGCTCGTGAGAGTGATCTTCGCCGTCCCGTCGCGCAGGTCGAGCGTGTTGAACAGGATGTTCTCGAGTCCCGCGCGCTGGCTGCCGAGCAGATGGCCTAAGGTTTCGGGGAGTTTTTCGAGCATGGCAGGGCACCTCGCGATAACTGCGCCGCTGATGCTCTTGTCGCAAGGAACGCGCCGCGAGTCACGGCGGCCCGGGTCTTGCCGTGGTGCCGAGCTAGCGCTTGCCGAAGCGGAGCGATTCGCTCAGCGCGCTGTGCATCTGATTTGCTGGCGAGCCCGGCCAGTTGATCGCAGAGGTCTTCGGCTTCGGCGGCGTCCATGCCGCGCGAATCTAAACGACGTCATAACTTCGAGCCGCCATCGCCGCGCACGACCGAGCCGCCATCGGCGCGCACGACACCGTGATGTGCGGCGCTTTTCTTGAGAGCCGCCAGCAGGGCGAGGCCCGCAAGGGCGATGACGACAGCGGCGAACTGCTCCGTGGTGAACCGCAGGTCACCGTGCGAGCCGATGAAGAGCCCGGCGACGATCGCGGGCAGGCCCATCGCGACGTAGGAGACGACGAAGATCACGGAGAGCACGCCCGCGCGTTCATCCGGCTTTGCGAGCGACACGACGCTGCGCACCGCGCCCTGGAAGCCTGCGCCGAAGCCGATCCCGGCGACGGCTGTACCGAAGTAGAAGGTCGGCGCGGAGAGCGACGTGAGCGCTGTTACGGTGATTGCCATGCCGATGAGCAATGCCATCGCGCCGTACAGGGCAACTGTTTTCGCTTCGTGATTGCGGAGCACGAGCACCGCGAGCCCCGCGCTACCGGCCATCGCGAAGAGCGCGAGCCCTGCGGACAGCGACGAGCCGAAGCCGAACACAGTCCGCACGAGCGAAGGCGCAAGCGCGGCGTAGAAGCCGGCGAGCGCCCACGTCGCAATGAGCGCTGGCAATGCGAGCAGCAGTGCCTTGCGAACGTGCACTGGCACGCGGACTTGCGGCTTGAGAGAAGCGAGCGCGCCGGGGCGCGGCGTGAGCGTTTCGTTCATGAAGTACACGCCGACGCCCTGGAGGATGAAAACCACGCCGAGTGCCAGGTATACAAGATGAGTTGGTGCTGGCAGGTATTGCACGAAAACGCCCGCGATGAGGCCGCCCGCCGCTGTACCCAGCGGAGCGACGATCGAGTTGGCGATGGTCCCGCGTGACCGATCGATGTCCAGAAGTCCCGCACCCACCGCGGCGATGGCGGCGCCCGCCGAGAGACCCTGGATCACCCGTGCGACGAGCAGGTCGGACAGACCCCCCGCAGTCGCGAACACGATCATCGTTGCCGCTTGAACGAGCGTCGCGACGAGCAGCACGGGACGACGCCCGATGTGATCCGAGACGCGACCCGCGACGAGCAGCGCCACGAGCACCGCGAACGCGTACACACCGAAGATCACGGTGATCGCCAGAGAAGAGAAGCCCCACGCCGCTTGATACACCGGGTAGAGCGGGCTCGGCGCGCTCGAGCCGGCGAGGAAGGCGACGGTGATCGAGGCCTGAAGATAGAACGCCGCGTTGGCGGAAAGGCGGCGGGTCGGGCGTGAAGCAAACGCTACCGACGTCTCGGCGCGCCTCGCCCCGGTGGGCGCATCCGTGTCAGCCTCCGGAACATTCCCAAACGTCGTCTGCAGCGGAACCGCACCCAGGCTGGGAGGGCTGAGCCGCAGCCCGGTGGCCTCGTCGAACGCCGCTAAGCTGTTGTTTATGAAAGAAGTAGCCAACGAGACCGTTCCAATTGGGCGGGTTTGCATGACGCTGTTCTCCGAACTCTTCGAGACCAGACAGATCTGTCTGGTCGTGTACCATACAGACCTGTCTGGTAGGATGCAAGCATGAGCACGAAAGCGGCGACCCCGGAGAAGCGCTCGGCGCGGGAACGGCTCCTGACGGCGGCGGAGGAGCTCTTCTACGGCGAGGGGATCAACACGGTCGGAATCGACCGCATCATCGAACGCGCGGGTGTGGCGAAGGCCTCTCTCTATGACTGCTTCGGCAGCAAGGAAGAGCTGATTCGCTCCTACCTCAGCGCCCGACATGAATCACGACAGAAGCGAATCACCGAAGGACTGAAGCGATTTGCCACGCCGCGCGAGAAGCTGCTTGGCGTGTTCGACATCCAGGTCGAGACGTTCCGCTCGAATAACTTTCGTGGCTGCCCTTTCGTTCGCGCGAGCGCGGAGGTGAAGCCCGAAAGCGCGGCGAAGGCCGTGTGCGACGAGTCCCGCGGCTGGATGCGCACGCTGTTCACCGACCTTGCGAAGGAAGCGGGCGTGCGGGATGCCGTAACGCTTGCGGAGAAACTTCTGCTGCTCTACGACGGAGCGGCCGTGGCAGCACTGATGGACAAGAGCAAGGCCGCCGTTGCGAGCGCGAGAGAAGTGGCGGAGATGCTAGTGGAAAAGCACCTGAGCTAGCGAGTTTCAGGTGCCGCAGAACGTATTGAGCACACGCTCTTCGGGTGCTGCGGGCAATTCATAGCCGCTGGCGTCGGGCTCTTCTTCGAACGGGTTCTGCAATATCGCCAATAATCGTCGGAACGGCTCCAGGTCGCCGCGCTCCGACGCGGCGTTGAGCGCAGCCTCCACGCGATGATTGCGGGGAATGTAAGCGGGATTCACTTGGCGCATGTTCGCGCCGCGTTCCGCCGCAGTCCGAGGATCACGCGCCAGCCGTGCGCGCCAGTCTTGCAGCCATTCGTTGATGCCCGACGCATCGGAGAAGAGTTGCCTCAGCGAATCGTCGCCTTCCGGCGTTTCCGCAGAAACGCCAAGTCCCCGGAACGTGAGAGTGAAGTCCGCAGCCGCGCCGCGCATGATGGATAGCAGGCGCGTGATCAGTTGGGTATCGCCATCTTCTTGTGACGCGAGACCGATCTTCTTTCGCATTCCTTCCAGGAATCGGGCGTCGAATGTCTCCATGAAGTCTTGAATGACTTGCGTGGCGAGCTGGACTGCTTTGTCTGCGTCCGCGTCGATCAGCGGTATCAGCGCGTCGGCCAGGCGCGCCAGATTCCACTGCGCAATCACAGGCTGGTTCGCGTACGCGTAGCGCCCGTTGTGATCGATCGAGCTGAACACCGTTCGCGGGTTGTATTGGTCCATGAACGCGCAGGGGCCGTAGTCGATCGTCTCGCCGGAGATCGCCATGTTGTCGGTGTTCATGACGCCGTGGATGAATGCCACGAGCATCCACTGGGAGATCAGAGTGGCCTGGCGCTCGGATACGGCCTTCAGGACGGCGAGCGCAGGCCCCTCCGCGCTTCGCAAGTCAGGGTAATGCCGCGCGATCACGTAGTTCAGCAGCTCGCGCACACCCTCGACGTCGTTTCGCGCGGCGAAGTACTCGAACGTCCCCACCCGAACATGGCTCGATGCCACGCGAGTCAGCACCGCGCCTGGCAGTACATCCTCGCGATGCACGCGCTCGCCCGTTGTCACTACCGCCAGGGAGCGCGTCGTCGGAATCCGCAGCGCATGCATCGCCTCGCTGATCAGATACTCCCGCAGCATCGGTCCCAGTGCGGCACGGCCATCCGCCGTGCGCGAGAACGGCGTAAGCCCCGCGCCTTTGAGCTGCACGTCACGTAGCATGCCGTCACGTCCGCGCAGTTCGCCGAGCAGAATGGCTCGCCCATCACCGAGGCGCGGTACGAAGTTGCCGAACTGGTGCCCCGCGTACGCCATGGCAATCGGCTTCGCATCCTCGGGCAGCTGATTGCCTGAGAAGAGCACCGCCGCCTCGCGCTCCACGGCGTCCACATCCAACCCCAACTCCGCGGCGAGCCGCCGGTTGAAAACGATGAGTTTCGGGTCCGCGACCGTTGTCGGTGCAATGACGCTGTGGAACCGCGCGGGAAGCGCGGAATAACTGTGTTCAAAACCTAGCCGCATGGAGCCTCGAAGGGGGGTGGCTCGTCACCACCGGCAGTTGATCCGACGGGGGATGATAGCCCAGCGGTCGCGCAGGGACTGGCCTCTGCTCTTTCCCGGTGTGAAGGCTTCGCTCCAAGGACGCTGGGAGCAAATGGAAAGTGGGTTCGCCGGCACAATGCCGGTGAGCCCTCGTGTGACCGGCGCCGCTACTTGGCGGGCGCGGCTTCGAGGCGCGCGAGCTCAGCCGTGCTTTTCTTCAAGCCTGCGATCGCTTCGTCCATCGGCGTGCGATCTGGATAGTCGAGCGCGACCTGCGCGCTCACCGCTTCGAATCCTGGCAAGGACTTCGCGTACCACTCTTTCGCCGCTCGCCAACCGCGCAGCTGCGCCGCGCTTCCCGGCCGCCGAGTAGCGCGGAGGCCATGTTCCACGCGAGCCCCGCCATATCGATGCGACCTTGCGCGTTCCTGTCGTCGGCGCGCAGTGATTCGAGCAGCGGCTGCGCCGCTCGACACAGCTCGATGGCACGCTCGTACTCGCAAGGCGTCTTTGTTTCCGCCCTCGAGCGTGACATTCATCGCATGAACTCTCAGTGCGTCCGCGAGAGCCGCGCGAGAATCTGTCGTTCCGCGCGGAAGCGCTTCAGGATGAAGCTTGCCGGCAGCCCCGACGGCACGAGCTTGATCGCAACTTCCTTTTCATACTGGGCGTCGATACGCCGGGCGCGATACACCTCCGCCATGCCGCCGAAGCCGATGAGCGTGACGATCTCGTAGGCGCCCACGCGCCTGCCGATCCAGCGGTCATGGTCCGACGTCAAATGGTCCCCCCGCGGTCGCCTGCTTTGCAGAGCCTGCGTTGGAATCGGCAGTTCGACCCGGCGTACGCGCCGCGCGCTTCCGTCGCCGTTACAGTTCGATCCAGGTGGGCGCGTGATCGCTGGGCTTTTCCCAGCCGCGCACGTCGCGCTCGACTCCCGCGCCTTTCAATCTGGCCGCGGCGGCCGGGTTGAGCAGCAAGTGATCGATGCGAATCCCGGCGTTACGCTCGTACGCGTTCCGGAAGAAATCCCAGAACGTATAGATCGTTTCGTCGGGATGGCGCGCGCGCACGGCGTCCGTCCATCCCTGGCTCATCAGACGGCCGAAGGCCTCGCGCGTCTCGACGCGAAACAGCGCGTCGTCGACCCAGCGCTCCGGCTTGTACGCATCCTTCGGCGTGGGGATCACATTGAAGTCCCCGGCGAGTACCACCGGTCGATCGGCGCGGATCAACTCGGCGCCATGCGTGATCAATCGCTCCATCCATCCGAGCTTGTAGTCGAACTTCGGGCCCGGGGCCGGATTTCCGTTCGGCAGGTACAGGCACGCGAGCAGCACATCGTCGAGCGTCGCCTCGATGTAACGGCTGTGCACGTCTTCCGGATCGCCCGGCAGGACGCGACGCACTTCCACCGGCGTCGCGCCTTTCGAGAGAATCGCCACGCCGTTCCAGCTCTTCTGCCCGTGCCAGATGATCTTGTATCCGGCGTCGCGGATCGCATCGGCCGGAAACTTTTCCTGAGGCGATTTCAATTCCTGCAGGCACACCACGTCCGGTGATGTTTGTGCAAGCCACTTCAGGAGGTTCTGCAACCGGGCGCCGATGCCGTTGATGTTGTACGTGACGATTTTCATGGTAGGGCCGGATACTACATGAGGCGCGCGTGACCCGGACAGCGCGGCTATCGGGAACGCTGGACGGTCGGCTGTTTCGCGGGCTGCGAAGCGTTGTGGATGTTGGCAGCCGTGTTGATCAGCGCGATGTGCGTCAGCGCCTGCGGGAAGTTGCCGGTCTGGCGGCGGTTGATCGTGTCGTACTGCTCGGCGAGGAGGCCAACGTCGTTCGACACGGCGACGACCCGTTCGAACAATTCACGCGCCCGCTCGAGATCACCCAGCAGGAAGTGCACGTCCGCCAGCCACAGCGTGCACGCGAGAAATGCGCCTTCGATCGGCTCGAGCTCGCCCGGCCGTTTCTGCCGCGGATCGTGGCGAAGCACGAAACCGTCTCGCATCAGATGACGTTCGATCGCGGCGATCGTGCCCCGCATTCGAGGGTCATCCGCTTCGATGAAACCGAGCGTCGGCAGCAGGGCAAGGCTCCCGTCCAGATACGGCTGCCCGTACGCGACGACGAAAGTGTTGTTCTCAGTGTCGAAACCGCGCGCGAGAACGTCCGCCTTGATCGCCTCCCGGACCATGCGCCACCGGTCGGTGGGCCCGGAGAGCCCGAATTGACCCGCGCTCTTGATGCCGCGATCGAACGCGACCCAGCACATCACCTTGGAGAAGACATAGTGCTCACCGAGGCCGCGTGCTTCCCAGATGCCGGAGTCCGGGCGATTCCAGGCCTCGGCAAGGTGGTCGAGCAGCGTGCATTCGAGCGCCCAGGTGGCTTCGTCCAGCTCCACGTTCGCCTTGCGCGCCTGGTGAAACGTATCCATCAGCTCGCCGTAGACATCGAGTTGAAGCTGCGCGTGCGCGGCGTTCCCGAAGCGGACAGGGCGCGAGCGTTCGTAGCCGGGCAGCCAGTCCGCCTCCCATTCGAGCAGGCGCCGCTGACCGGTGATGCTATACATGATCTGCATGTCACTCGGCGATCCAGCGACCGATCGCAGCAGCCACGCGTGCCAGGCCCGCGCTTCGGCGGTGTAGCCATTGTTGATGAGCGCGAGCAGCGTGAAGGTCGCGTCACGAATCCAGCAGTAGCGGTAGTCCCAGTTGCGAGCGCCGCCGAGCCGTTCGGGCAGCGAGGTCGTTGGCGCGGCGACGATCCCGCCGGTGGGAACGAACGTAAGCGCTTTGAGCGTGATCAGCGAACGCTGCACGCGATCGCGATACGGGCCGTTGTTCGTGTTCTGTGACGACCACTCGGTCCAGAACTCTTCGGTGGCGGTGAGGGCGCGTTGCGCGTCGATGGGTGACGGCACCTCGCGATGAGACGCGTCGTAAGTGAGCACGAAGGGGACGGCGTCGCCCGCTTTGACGTCGAACTCCGCGACCGTGGTGAGATCTTTGCCGTGCGTTTCCACGGGTGTGCGAAGCGTTGCCATGTCGGGGCCCGCCACGGCGAGCACCGCCCCATCTTCGAGACGCCTCACCCAAGGCACGTTCGAGCCGGAGCTGAACCGCAACACCAGCTCCATTCTCATTCGTACGGTGCCAGCGTCGCCGCGAACGATGCGCACTACATCGGAGGCCTCGCCCCGGGGCGGCATGAAGTCGATCAGCGTCACCGCGCCGGTAGCAGTCTGAAACGTTGTCTCCAGGATGAGCGTCTCGCCGCGATAGCGACGCTTCGTGTCCTGCACAGCCTCGCAAGGCGCGATCAGCCATCGGCCGTGATCGCTCGTGCCGAGCAGCGCCGCAAAGCAGGCGTCGGAATCGAAACAGGGCCAGCACAGCCAGTCGATGGAACCGTTCCGGCCGACGAGTGCGGCCGTCAGGCAGTCACCGATCAGCGCGTAATCTTCGATGCGGGAGGGGAGGTCGGCCATGAAGCTCGTTGTATCGGTGAATCCACCGGATACAACGCGCGATCAAGCCGACGGGTTCGATCTTGCCGCGTCGATTTCGGGGATGCCGCGCGTAACGCCTACGCGCCGCGCGCGAAGTGCTCGTTGGAGAACACGCCCGTAACCATCAACTTGTACTGCGTGTCATCCATAACGACAACCGAGTTCCGGCCGCGCAGCTTGGCTTCATAGAGCGCTTCGTCGGCGAGCTGCGTGGCGCCGCGTGGCAGGCGTGTCGCAGCCGGTTCGATGGCCGCGACGCCGACGCTGATGGAAACCGTTGCACAGGTGCGCGACGCGCGATGCTCGATGGCAAGCTCGGTGACCGCCCGGCGCATCTGCTCCCCGAGCTGCGCAGCCTGTCGGGCATCCACGTCATAGACCAGTGCGGCGAACTCTTCGCCGCCGTAGCGGGTGAGCACATCCAGTGGCCGGTTCACGTGCGCCTTGAGCGCCTGCGCGACTCGACGCAGGGCCTGATCGCCCGCCTGATGTCCGTAGCGATCGTTGAACGCCTTGAAATGATCGACGTCGACCAGCAGGACAGCGAGCGGTCGGCGGTCTTCGATGGCCTGCTGCCAGAGGCGGCCGAGCTGCTCGTCGAACACGCGCCGATTCTTTGCGCCCGTCAGCGGATCGAGCTCGACCAGCTCGGTGATCAGGCGGCTTTCCAGAAAGCTCGTGCGACACCACCGCTCGAAATGCCGAGCGCAAACCGCGCACCCGATAATGCACAGGGCGAGGAACGCCGTGGTGCGTGCGACGAACGGCAGCGCCAGGCCCGCCACGACGGCCGTGATCGAGAACGACGCCAGCATGAGCGCCGTCGACAGCAGCGCGACGCGAAAGCGCAGTCCGAGAAAGAAAAACGGCCCAAGCACCATGAGCGGCAGGAACAGCAGCAGCTCGAAGCGGCCGGCGGCGACACCCGCCGCGATGGGAATCGCGACGATGGCATTCCTCGCCGGGACGATAACCTGCGCGAGCGGCTCATATGCGCGCTCGAACATCGGGCTCCAGGCGATCACGGCCAAGGCGACCGTCGCGAACAGCACGATCAAGAGGGTGATCGCTACCGGTTCATGCCAGGAGCCGCTCACAACCCGCTCGACAGCCAGCTGGCCGGAAAGCACCACCGCCAGCGTGCACGCGGCACGGACGAGCGTGCGGCCGTCCCAGAGCCTCGCATGGGCGTATTCCTCTTCCATGGCCCGGCCGAAGCGCAGCCCCTCGCGGCCGCGCCGGAGCGCCGCTGCATAGAGCGACTCGGGAAACGCGCTGAAATCCGGAGAACGAAGGGACGCCATGTCGCATTCTAGGAGCGGCCGCCACCCCCAGATGTGATGCACTCGGGATTAGGGGGTACCCCCTACGGACCACGGGCCATCCGCCCCGCCGTTAGCGCCTGGGAGCCGCGCAGGACGGCCGAAGATCCTTGGTGATACTCCCGTCGCTGGTTCGTATATTTCAGTGATGACAACGGATGTAAGCGAAACAGCGGGCGCTCTGTGGGGGACTTCCACCACGCCTATGGATTGGGAAGCCGTCTACGCGGACCAGTTACCGCGTCCTGAAGAGGAGGCGGTGATCCACTCCAACTTCGTGCGATTGACCGCTCTCGTCTCGGTGCTGCCGGAGCGTGAACGCGAGTTGCTGGCGCTCAAGTACGGCGCCGGCGCGACCAATCGCGCGATTGCCGATGTCACGGGGCTGAGTGAATCGAACGTAGGCACCCTTCTTCATCGAACGGTGCAGAAACTGCGCACCGAATGGTGAGCGAGGAGAGCGCGATGGACGATCAATTCATGCTCGGCGCGTGGCGTCGCCCGCGACCGGATTTCGCACGACAGGTGCGTGAGCGCCTCGACCAGCAGGATCTCGAAATGGCGGTGATTCATCGACCGCGTCCGGTGCTGCGTGCGGCGGCTTATGCCGCCGTGTTGTTGCTGGCGGTGAGCGCGTTCGCGTTGCCGTCGGTGCGCGCGGGAGCGGCGGCGTTTCTCGATCTTTTTCGCGTGGTTGATTTCGCGCCGGTAGCGATCGACACCGGGCGCATGAAGGACATGGCGACCCGCGGCCAGGGGCTCGACCTGCCGCACCTGCTGGGCGACCAGGTGCAGGTGCTGAAGCAGTCCGGCCCGCCGCGGGAAGTGGCGGACGCCGCCACAGCCGGAACCGCTGCGGGGATTGCTGTGCGCATGCCTGCGTGGTTGCCGCCCGGAATGGCGCCTGCGCGCTTCGATGTCATCGGCGAGAATGCCATGCGCGTCAATCTGAACGCGGGGAGTCTGAACAGCGTTCTCGATGCCCTTGGCATCGACGATCTGCGCGTGCCGCAGGAAGCGGATGGCAAGTCGGTGACGATGAACGTTCCCCCCGTCGTCAGCGTCACATTCCGTGATCCGCAATCGAGAACCGCTCTCCTGCTGCAGGCCCGGCAGCCGCAGGCCTCCTTCCCGGCCGGCGCCGACCTCACGACGATTGCGGAAATCGGGTTGCGCGTGCTCGGCCTCGAACGCGGCGAGGCGCATCGTTTCGCGCAGAATGTCGATTGGCGCAGCACGCTTCTCGTGCCGGTGCCGGCGAACGTCGCGACGTTCAAGCAGGTGGACGTGCATGGCAATGGCGGCTTGCTCATCGAGACGAAGCGGCAGCCGGGCATGCGTGGAGAGGAGCAGCCCCACGCGCAACTGATGTGGTCGTCCGGCGGCTCCGTGTTCGTGCTCTCGGGCAACGTGCCTCCGGAAGAGTTATTCGCGATGGCGCAGTCGGTGCAGTGAGCCGTGCGCAACCGATGACGGGCGCGGTGATCCAGGCACGCGGGCTGCGCAAGCAATTCGGCTCGAATCTCGCCGTGGCGAATCTGTCGTTCAGCATCGGCCGCGGCGAGGTGTTCGGCTTCCTCGGGCCGAACGGCGCGGGCAAGACGACGTCGGTCAAGATGCTCCTCGGGCTCGTGGCGCCGACCAGCGGCAGCGCCACGGTGCTCGGCGCACCGCTGGGAGATTGGCGCATCCGCGCGCGCATCGGCTTCCTGCCCGAGCATTTCCGATTTCACGACGCGCTCACGGGGCGCGAGCTCCTGCGCATCCATGGACGCCTGTATGGGCTGCGCGGCGCGGATCTCGAACGTCGCATCGACGTGATGCTGGAGAAGGTGAATCTGCGCGAGGCCGAGAATCGGCCGCTGCGGGAGTTCAGCAAAGGCATGACGCAACGGGCGGGGCTCGCGCAGGCGCTCATGGCCGATCCCGATCTCGTGTTCCTTGATGAGCCAACGTCGGGCCTGGATCCACTCGGCCGCGTGCTCGTGCGCACGCTCATCGAAGAAGCGCGCGATCGTGGCGCCAGCGTATTCCTCAACTCCCATCTGCTTGGCGACGTCGAAGCGACGTGCGATCGGGTCGTGTTCGTGAAGCAGGGACGCGCCATTCACGAGATGTCCTTGAAGGACGCGCCCAGCACGCTCGACGTCGAAGTTCGCGTCGATCGGACCGACGGCGCGACGCTCGAAGGTCTCGCCGCGTTCGGGCAAGACGTGCGGCTCAATGGATGCGTCATCCACCTGCGCGTGAAGTCCGACGATGTCGTCCCGGAGATCGCGCGCTGGCTGGTCGGGCACGGCATTGGCATTCATGCGCTGGGCAGCCGGCGCAAGTCCCTCGAGGAATGGTTCATCCAGGTGATGGGCGAAGACCAGAGGCCGGGCTAGAGAGTGAACGCTATTCTCACCATTGCCCGGCTCACCTGGATCGAAGCCAGGCGCCGCCGCATCGTGCTCGCGGCGCTGATCTGCGGTGTGCTGTTTCTCGCGGTGTTCGGGACGGCGATCTACTTCATTCCGCCTCGTAATCTGGACGGGCCCAATCCGCTGATGGCGCGCGCGCAGCTGCAGGTGCTGATGCTTGCCGGGTTCTATGTCGTGAATTTCCTCGTCGTGGCGTTCGCGGTGATGCTGCCGGTCGATGCGGTGTCGGGCGAAATCGCGTCGGGCGTCATGCAGACGCTCGCATCGAAACCCGTGCGACGAGTCGACATTCTGCTGGGCAAGTGGCTCGTCTTCTGGTTGATGCTCGCGGGATATCTCCTGTTCATGGTGGGTGGCCTCGTGGGCCTGATGTGGTTCCTGAAAGGCTTCCTGATGCGGAACCCGTTTCCGGCCGTGGGGCTGATGCAGCTCGAGGCGAGCGTGCTCCTTTCGATCACCATCGCCGGCGGCGTGCGTTTTTCGACGGTAACGAACGGCATCGTCGCGTTCGGCTTCTACGCGCTGGCCTTCATCGGCGGCTGGATCGAGCAGATCGGCGTGATGGTGGGAAACGCGGCGTCGCGCTACATCGGTACCGCAATCAGCCTCGTCAGTCCGGGTGATGCGCTCTCCCGCCTCGCAATGCATGGGCTGACGCCGTCGGTGCTGTCGCAGGTGCAGGCGAACCCGTTTACCTCCCTCTCTGTGCCGAGCATGGCGATGGTGTGGTGGTCGGTGGCGTACATCGTTGCCGTCCTGGCGCTCGCGACTCGCGGGTTTCAGCGTCGCGCTCTTTGAGAGGGTGAAGCGCACCCCGGATAGGGCAGCGTCGCCCGCGCCTGCACCACCGTAGCGCCGATTTGACGCCGGAAGGGCCTGCCGCCGCCATTCCGGCATGGTACGGAACTTGAATCGTTCTCCTGCGGAAAATCCGCTGGGGGAGACGATGGCGGTCGTAGCGGCGCAGCCCTATCCATTTTCGATGACTCGCGCGCGCACCGCGCTGGTCATCATCGACATGCAGCGCGACTTCCTGGAAGCCGGCGGCTTCGGCGCGATGTTGGGCAATGACGTGAGCCTCCTGCGTCGCGCGCTTACGCCGTGTGTCGCGCTCTTGCGTGCCGCGCGCGACGCCGAACTGTTGATCGTCCACACCCGAGAAGGCCATCGTCCGGACCTGAGCGACCTGCCGCCGAGCAAGAAGGCGCGCGGCCGTCTCGAAATCGGTATCGGCGATCGCGGGCCGATGGGCCGCATCCTCGTGCGCGGCGAGCCGGGGCACGACATCGTGCCGGAGCTGTATCCCACCGCGGGCGAGCCCGTCGTGGACAAGCCGGGCAAGGGCGCGTTCTACGCCACCGACCTGGACGCCATCCTCCGCGGCCGCGGGATCACGCAGTTGCTCGTCTGCGGCGTCACTACCGAAGTTTGCGTCAGCACCACGGTTCGCGAGGCCAACGATCGCGGCTACGAATGCCTCGTCGTCGAGGATTGCTGCGCTTCGTATTTCCCTGACTTCCATCGCTCTGCGCTCGCCACGGTCGTCGCGCAGGGTGGCATCTTCGGCTGGGTCACCAGCAGCGGCCGCGTGATTGAAGCACTTCAGACACAAGAAAAGAATCCAACGGGGTAACACGACATGAGCACCACCACCGCGGGCTTTCGACCCAAACTCTGGGTTGCGGGCGACCTGAATGCCTTCTTCGGCTTCGGCACCAACATTCTCGTCAACCTGCTGGTCGTGACGGGCCTGCTTCGCTACGTGCTGAAGCTGCCGGATGATCTGGTGTTCGGCAGGATCCTGCCCGCCACCGGCGCGATGCTTTGCCTCAGCACGTTGTATTACGCGTGGCTCGGCTATCGGCTCGCGAAGAAGACCGGCCGCGACGATGTCTGTGCGCTTCCGTCTGGCATCAGCGTGCCACACATGTTCGTCGTGACGTTCGTCGTGATGCTGCCAATCCTCGCGAAGACGGGGAATCCAGTGGAAGCCTGGCAGGCCGGCCTGACGTGGGTGTTCGTGCAGAGCTTCGTGCTGATGGTGGGCGGATTCGCCGCGCCGTTTGTCCGCAGGATCACGCCGCGCGCCGCGTTGCTGGGTTCGCTCGCCGGCATCTCGATCACGTTCATCTCGCTCTCGCCGGCGATGCAGACGTTCTCGACGCCGATCATCGGGCTCACGTGCTTCGCCATCATCCTGGCGAGCTGGTTCGGTGGCGTGCGCTACTTCAAGGGGCTTCCGGCGGGTCTCATCGCGCTCGTCGTCGGAATGCTCATCGCCTGGGGCTCGAACATCTTCGGCCTCGGCTATGGCGGGTTGAGCTTCGCCGCGCTCGTCAATTCGTTCTCCAGTTTCGGGTTCTCGCTGCCGGTGCCGGAAGTCGGCCACGTGTTCGGTGGCTTCAAGTACATCGGCATCATCCTGGTCACGGCGATTCCGTTCGGTATCTACGATCTCGTGGAAGCGATGGACAACGTCGAGAGCGCCTCCGCCGCGGGTGATTCATTCCCGACCACTCGCGTGCTCACCGCGGATGGTGTGATCAGCCTCATCGGCTGCCTGCTCGGCAATCCGTTCATCAATGCGATCTACATCGGTCACCCGGGCTGGAAGGCGATGGGCGGCCGGCTGGGTTACTCGGCGGCGACCGGCGTCACGATGTTCCTGTTGTGCACGCTGGGCATTCTCGCGACCGTCACGGCGCTGGTGCCGGTGATCTCGATCCTGCCCATCCTTCTCTACATCGGCATGCTCATCGGCTCACAGGCGTTCCAGGAGTCCCCGCATCGCCATGCGCCGGCGATCGTGTTGGCGCTGATTCCGCAGATTGCGGCATGGGGCAAGAACCAGATCGATAACGCGCTCGGCGCCGCGGGCACCGACGCCGCGAAGGTCGGCCTCGAGGCGCTCGCCAACAACAACGTGCTCTACCACGGCATGAGTGTGCTCGGCGGCGGCGCGACGCTCGTCGGCATCATTCTGGGTTCGATCACGGTTTTCATCATCGACCGGCAATTCGTCAAGGCGGCGGTGTTCGCGCTCGTGGGCGCGATTCTCACGTTCTTCGGCCTGATGCACAGTGAGGCGATCGGCGTCGGCATGTCGCCCACCGTGGCCGTCAGCTACCTGCTCGTCGGCGCCACGCTGTACACGATGGCCCTGAAGGCGAAGGTTGAATCGGCGCCGCCGAGCGAGCAGCACGCGCTCGCCGTCGACGGCGTTCTCACCCCGAAACCCAGTGGAGTAGCGCAATGACTGAACAGGATCAGTGTGTCGCCGAGCTCGTCAAACTCTTCGGCTTCGATATTCCGAAGGAATTTCGGGAGGGCGTAGCGGCCCAGCTCGCTTCGCTCCTGGCGCAGGCCGAGCTGGTGACGAGCTTTCCGCTGCGTGATGAGACCGAGCCGGCACCGGTGTTCACTCCGTGAATCCCGCGTCGGCGTCGGCTCTGGAGATTGCCGCGCGGGTTCGTCGCGGCGAGCTCAGCGCCGAGGCCCTCACGCGCGCGGCGTTAGACCGTGTCGAAACACTGAATCCGTCCCTCAATTGCTTCACCACGCTGCTCAGCCGGAACGCGATCGAGAGCGCCCGCATCGTCGATTCGCGCGTTGGCAACGGAGAAGATCCCGGCCCGCTGGCCGGCGTGCCGGTGGGCGTGAAGGATCTGTTCGACGTCGAGGGCGTGGTGACGCTCGCAGGCTCGAAGATCCTGGCGGACAACCCGCCCGCGGCAACCGACGCCGTGCTCTTGCGCCGCTTGAGGCGAGCCGGAGCGGTCCTGATCGGCTGCCAGAACATGGACGAGTTTGCCTACGGCTTCACGACCGAGAACGCGCACTACGGCGCGACTCACAATCCGCACGACGCTACGCGCGTCGCCGGCGGCTCGTCGGGCGGATCGGCCGCATCGGTTGCGGCCGGGCTCGTTGCGATCAGCCTCGGCTCCGACACGAATGGCTCGATCCGCGTGCCGTCCTCGTACTGCGGCGTGTTCGGATTGAAGCCGACGTTCGGCCGTCTGCCGCGCACGGGCACGTTCCCGTTCGTTCACGATCTCGATCATCTCGGTCCGTTCGCGCGCAGCGCCACCGACGTCGCGCTTGCGTATGACGTGATTCAAGGCCATGACCCCGGCGATCCTGCCTGCACGCAACGGCCTGCGGAGTACGCGAGCGCCGCGACTCAGATGGACGTTGGCGGATTGAATGCGGGCGTTCTCGGCGGATGGTTCGAAGAGGGCGCGAGTGATGACGCGCTCGACGCGGTCCGCCGCGTCGCCGAGGCGCTGGGCCCGGTAACGAAGGTCCTCCTGCCCGAGGCGAAGCGCGCGCGGGCCGCCGCGTTCTGCATCACCTGCGCAACGGGCGCGGCGCTTCACTACGAACGTTTGAAGTCGCGGCCTCACGATTTCGACCCCGCAACGCGCGACCGCTTCTTCGCTGGAACGATGCTGCCGGCGACGGTGCTCGCGCGCGCGCAACGGTTTCGCCGCTGGTTCGCCGAAGCCGCGGCGGCGCTATTCCGCAAGTTCGATGTGCTGCTGGCTCCGTCAACGCCGGATGTCGCGCCTCTCATCGGACAGAAGACGATGAAGCTTCGTGGCGTCGACGTTCCGACCCGTCCGAACATCGGGATCTACACGCAGCCGATCAGTTTCATCGGGCTGCCCGTCGCGGCGGTGCCGCTGTGGACAGCGCGCGGATTGCCCATTGGCGTGCAGATCATCGGCCCGCCGTGGGAAGAGGCACGTGTGTTGCGCGTAGCGGCTTACCTCGAGCGCGCGGGCGTGGTCTCCTCGAAAAAGCCTTCCGCGTGATCGTCAACGACCCCGCAACACTCGCCGAGGTCACGGCCGCCTTCGCTCGCTACGAGCGCGCGCTGATAGAGAACGATCTCGCGACGCTCGACGGCCTGTTCTGGAGCTCGCCGCACACATTGCGCTATGGCGTGGGCGAGAATCTCCACGGCATCGAAGCGATTCGGGAGTTTCGCAAGGCACGTCCCGGAGGCTCGCCGCCACGCGTGTTGCGGAACACGGTGATCACCACCTACGGAACTGATTTCGCCACCGCCAGCACCGAGTTCGTTCGCGACAACTCCACGTCCATCGGCCGCCAGAGCCAGACCTGGTTGCGCACGCCCGAAGGCTGGCGCGTCGTCGCGGCTCACGTCTCGATGATGGCCGCGTTCTCCTGAAATCCGCCGCTTGACCGGCGTTCCATTACCCGGGTAATGTACGGTCGTGGTGATCGCATTATCCAAACTTACCGCGCAGGGGCAGATCTCGGTGCCAGCAGAGGTGCGAAGAAAATTGGGGATTGGGCCTGGCGCCGTGCTCGAGTGGTTCGAGCGGGGCGACGAGATCGTCGTGCGCCGCGCCGGCCGCTTCTCCTCGGCGGACATCCACTCCGCGCTCTTTTCGGTGAAGCCGTTGAATCCGCCGAAGAACGCGGGCGACCTCAAGCAAGGCATCCGCGAATACATCCGCAAGCGACATGCGCGCCGTTGATACCAACGTGCTCGTGCGCCTGATCGTGCGGGATAAACCGAAGCAGGCGGCGGCCGCGGAAGCTTTCATTTCCAAGGGCGCGTGGGTGTCGCACCTGGTCCTCGTGGAGACGACGTGGGTGCTGGAGTCGCTCTACGAGCTCGACCCCGAGCTAATCGCCGTCACGGTCGAGATGCTGCTGAATCACGAGCATCTGACCGTGCAGGATGCGGATGCGGTCGAGGCGGCGGTGGAAAGCTTTCGCTCGCGGCCCGCCGTGAGCTTCTCGGACAACCTCATCGTCGAGATCGCGCGGAAGACGGGGCATATGCCCGTCGGTACCTTCGACAAAGCTCTCGCGAAGGTCGACGGTGTCCAGCGTCTCTAGAAGACGTCGGCTCCCCCAAAAGAATCGGCCCCCTGCAGCGCAAGCCGCAGGGGGCCGATGATCGTCGTCCAGGTCGTCAGCGCCGCCGAATCAGGCGTTCGCGGCCGCCCGCGCCTTCGCCACTTCCTCGATGACTTCGTCCGCCACGTTCTTCGGCACCGGATCGTAGTGCGAGAACTCCATCGTGTACGACGCGCGACCCGAGGTCATGCTGCGCAGCTGGCCGATGTAGCCGAACATTTCCGACAGCGGCACGGTGGCCACCACGGCGATGTTCGTGCCGCGCTCGATCTGGTCGAGGATGGTGCCACGACGGCGGTTCATGTCGCCGATCACATCGCCCAGGTAGTCGCCCGGCGTCACCGTCTCCACCTTCATCACCGGCTCCAGCAGGATCGGCTGCGCCTTGCGGATGGCCTCGCGGAAGCACGCCTTCGCCGCGATTTCGAACGTCAGCGCGTTCGAATCGACGTCGTGGTAGCTGCCGTCCGTCAGCGTGGCGCGGAAGTCCACCGTCGGGAAGTGCGCAAGCACCCCGTCTTCCTTCTGCATCTTCAGGCCCTTCTCGACCGCCGGCACGTATTCACGCGGCACCGAGCCGCCGGTGGTTTCGTCGACGAACTCGAAGCCCTTGCCGCGCTCCAGCGGCTCGAAGGTGATCCACACTTCGGCGAACTGGCCCGAACCGCCGGTCTGCTTCTTGTGGACGTACTGCTCTTCGAGCTTGCGCAGGAACGTCTCGCGATAGGCCACCTGGGGCTCGCCCATGGTGCCCTCGACGCCGAACTCCGTGCGCATGCGGTCCAGCGTGACTTCCAGGTGCAGCTCGCCCATGCCGCGCAGAATGGTCTGCCCGGTTTCGCGATCGGTCTCCAGGTGCAGCGACGGATCGGCGCGAACCATCTTGCCCAGCGCCGCACCGAATTTCTCCGACTCGGACTTCGTCTTGGACTTCACGGACACGCTGATCACCGGATCCGGGAAGCGCATGCGCTCGAGCACCACCTGGTTGTTGGTGTCGCACAGCGTGTCGCCGGTGTCGGTTTCGGCCATCGAGACGAGCGCGATGATGTCGCCGGCGCGGGCCTCCTCGATGGGGTTCGCCTCTTTCGCGAACATTTCCACCATGCGGCCGATCTTCTCGCGCTTGCCACGCGTGGAGTTCGTGACCGAGGCGCCCTTCACGAGGACGCCCGAGTACACGCGCACGAAGGTGAGCGCGCCGTACGCGTCGTTGATCACCTTGAACGCGAGCGCTGAGAACGGCTCGTCGTCGGAGCACTTGCGCTCGCCAACGGGGTTACCGTCCGCATCCACCGTCTTGATGGCTTCGACGTCCGTCGGGGCCGGCAGATAGTCGATCACAGCGTCCAGCACCTGCTGCACGCCCTTGTTCTTGTAGGACGAGCCGCAGAGCACGGGGTTGAACGCACCGGTGATCGTGCCCTTGCGCAGGCATGCACGCAGCACCGCCGCTGTCGGCGGTTCGTTGGTCTCGAGGTACTTCTCCATCGCCGCGTCGTCCATCTCGAGGCAGGTGTCGACGAGGTCCGTACGGTACTTCTCATACTCGTCCAGCACCTTGCGGTCGCTGGGCACCGTGATGCCGAGCAGGTCCGCGAGCTTCTTCGAGTTCTCCGCCGTGATGGGAGTCTTCTGCCACTCGGCGTCCTTGTCGTCGGAGTCCCACACGAGAGCCTGCTGCTCGACGAGGTCGATCATGCCCTTGAAGTTGTCTTCCGAGCCGATCGGGATCTGCACGGGCAGGGGACGCGCGCCGAGGCGCTTCTTGATCATGTCCACGCAGCGCGTGAAGCTGGCGCCGCTGCGGTCCATCTTGTTCACGTAGCACAGGCGGGGCACGTTGTAGTTGTCCGCGAGGCGCCAGTTGGTCTCGGACTGCGGCTCGACACCGGCCACGCCGTCGAACACGACGACCGCGCCGTCGAGCACGCGCAGGGAGCGGTTCACCTCGATGGTGAAGTCCACGTGGCCCGGGGTGTCGATCAGGTTGATCTTCTTGTCGCGCCAGAAGCAGGACACGGCGGCCGACTGAATCGTGATGCCGCGCTTCTGCTCCTGCTCGAGGTAGTCGGTCGTCGTCGACGTCTTCAGATCTTTCGTATCGTGAATGTCGATGATCGTGTGCTTACGCCCCGTGTAGTACAGGATGCGCTCGGTCGTCGTCGTCTTGCCGGCATCGACGTGGGCGATGATGCCGATATTGCGGATGTCCGAGAGGGCCGTTGTACGAGGCATAGCAGGTTTCCGTTACAGGTTTGTGCGCGCGCCCTTCATCGGCCCGCGAGTGGCGATATGGCGCCAAGTGCGCGGATTTGAAGGGGTACGGGAATTTTGGGGCGCGCAGATTAGCAGGAAGTCGCTCAAATCACGAGCCATTCTGGCGGTAGCCCGTCACGGCCCGCGAGGCGACCCCGGGCGGTCGGCCGGGTGAGCGCAAATCACTCATACCGCAGGGCTTTTGCCGGCTGTTCCCGCGCCACGCGGCAGCGGTGCGCCGCTTTCCTTAGGTCCGCCGCTCGGCCGCGGCGGCCCCACGCCGACGAGCCCGGTGGCCCGCCAGGTGAGGTCGTTGGCCGCGAGGGTCTGCGGCCGCTGGCTGCCGCTCAGCTTGATGACGACCCGGTTGGCGCCGGTCTCGTCCGGCGGGATCGTGACGATCGTCGGCTGAATCGGGCTCGTGGCGGTGGTCAGCGAGAAGTCCGACACGACCCCGACGATCTCGTTGCCGCCGGCGCGGCAGCCGCGCGCCGGTCCCGCAGATTGAGCCAGCCGCGCGCCACCCGGTAGATGACCCAGGCGCCCAGCGCGAGCGCACCCACGTACCAGACGACGAAGCCGACGAAGAGGATCGCCAGCAGCGCGGAGAAGATGAACAGAAGCGCCATCCACAGGAGCGCGTACCAGAACGTGCGGATCTGCCAGCCGAAGTGCGACTCGAGCCACGTGCCGCGCACCGATGAGCGTTTCACATAGTTCAGGATCACCGCGATGATGGAGGGCGCGCTGAAGATGAAGCCGCCGACGACGGTCGTGGCCGTCGACATCACGCCCATCGCGACGCCGAACGCGTGCAGGGCGTAGATGATGTTGGTGTAGGTGACGAGGGACTGATCGACAGGCTGCGTCCCCGAAGGGCCGGGCGTGAACGACTGAGCAGTCATGATGAGCGAACCTCCCGCACGCGGCTGATGCGCCAGCTGTGCGTGAAGAACCCGCTTCGCGGGGGAAGGTTGCAGCCTCAGGGGGCGGCCGAGAAATTCCATGAGCTTCGGAAATTGTCCCCCGCGGCGCCTCCAACCCAATGGCCGGAATCGGGCACGATCACCCGGCGTTCAGGCGAAGTGGCCGAGTTGCCCGCTCCGTCAATCCGGCACCTTTCTGCGGCCAGCCTGCGGTGAAAAGTGCCTTGCGACGGTCTTCTCCACGCGCCAACATGCCGCGCTTTCCCAATAGAACAACCGGAGAGGACCATGTGCGACCAAGACACGTACGAGGACGCTATCGCCTACCAGCTCAAGAGCAAAGAGCTGTCGCGACGCCAGTTCGGCGCGCTGGGCCTGGGGGCCGGCCTGATCGCGATGCTGCCACCCGTGGCGAATGCCGCTGAGGTCACCGAATCCGAAGTCGAGATCAAGACACCCGATGGCACCTGCGATGCCCACTTCGTCCATCCGGCGAAGGGTGCCTCGGCCGCGGTGCTCGTGTGGCCCGACATCTTCGGCCTGCGCCCGGCGTTCCGGCAGATGGGGAAGCGCCTGGCCGAATCCGGCTATGCGGTGCTCACCATCAACCCGTTCTATCGCGTGAAGCATGCGCCCACGGGCGCGGCGACCGACTTTCAGGATCCGGCCAAGCGCGACGGCCTCGTCAAGATGATGGGTGCCCTCACGGCGGAAACGAACGTGACGGACGCGAAGGCGTTCATCGACTGGCTCGACAAGCAGTCCGCCGTCGACAAGAAGAAAAAGATCGGCACCACCGGCTATTGCATGGGTGGCCCGCTCGTCCTGCGCACGGCGGCGACGGTGCCGAATCGGGTGGGTGGCGCGGCCACTTTCCACGGCGGTGGCCTGGTCACGGACAAGCCGGACAGCCCGCACCTGCTCATCCCGAAGATGAAGGCGCAGTTCCTCATCGCGATCGCCGAGAACGACGACAAGAACGACAAGATGCAGCCTCCCACGCGGGATCAGCTGAAGAAGGCGTTCGCCGACAACAAGCTCAAGTCCGAAGTCGAGGTGTATGTCGGTTCCCAGCATGGCTGGTGTCCGCCGGACTCGGGCGTCTACAACATGGATCTCGCCGAGAAGGCGTGGGGCCGGTTGCTCGCCACGTTCAAGACCGCACTGGTCTGAGCCGCGCGCCACTGAACACAAGGGCGCGGGACGTTCGTCTCGCGCCCTTATTTCTTGGGATCAGAGCTTCGGAATGGGGATGCGGCTGATCATCAGCGAGCCCGAGATCGCGAACAGCAACGCGAGCGGGTGCAGCGTGAAGCCGCCGAGCTTGGTCGCGCCGAACCACAGGTCTTCCTGGATGGCACCCATCGACGCCGCGACGCCGATCATGCACACGAGCGCGAAGGACGTCGGAATCGGCGTGCCTTCGAAATACTTCACCTTGCCGGTGCCGCCCGACATTTCCTCCGCCGTGACGTTGTAGCGCGCGAGGCGCGACACGCCGCAGGCCACGAAGAAGCCGAGGATCACACGGTCGTACAGGCCCTGCATCCCCACCGCATAGGCGAGCACGGCGGGCGCCACGCCGAACGAGATGACGTCGGCGAGCGAGTCGAGCTCCCGCCCCATGGCCGAGGACTTTTGGCGCCAGCGGGCGATGCGCCCGTCCAGGATGTCGAATATCAGCGCCGAGAGCACCAGGCCGCAGGCCACGTAGATACGCTCGACGTCGCGCGATTGCAGAAAAGTCATGCTCGAGAAGAGGGCGCCGGTGCCGCTGATCGCATTGCCCAGCGTGAACCAGTCCGCCATGTGGAACTCGCGGATCATCGAAAAAGGCTTGCGGGACCGGTTCTGCACTTCAGCGCTCACTTTTCCGATTTCTCCCGTTCCTCGAGTTCCCGGGCCCGCCGCGTCGCGCGCTCCAGCACGTCTTTCGAAGGCATGCCGTCCTTCGACCGGGTCTTGAGCGCAAACAGGGTGCCCGCGACGAACGCGCACACGATGACGAACACGACGATGGCCGTAGTCATGGGCGCGCATCTTACGCGCTGGCCCCGCCGAGTACCGAATGGAGAAGGGCCCGCGGTAAGCGGGCCCTCGGATCGAATCGACTTACTTCGAGCTCGCCGCCGAAGCCGGCGGCGGGCCGCGGCCCGGGCCGCCGGGCAGCGCTTCGAGCACCCTGCCGTCCGGCATCTTCACGCGAACGAAGAACCCGCCCTGGCGCCCGTCGCGCAGCGGGTAGTAATCGAGGCTCACCTTCTGGCCTGTCGCGAGCGAGCGGGCGCTCCACTCGTGGCGGCCGAGCCAGCTCGGGCTCATGCCTTCGAAGCCCCACTGTTCTTCCTTGCCGCCCTTGCCGGGCACCTTCACCCAGATGAAGGTGTGCGGCTGCGTCCACTGGAACTTGTCGATGGTGCCTTCGAGCTTCTTTTCCTTGCCCCAGTCGAACATCGCGGTGGAATGGTGCGCGTTCGCGGAAAAGCCGAGCAGCGCGGCGGCAAGGCCGGCCAGCGCCGGCGCGATGAATGTCTTGAGTTTCACGGGTTACTCTCCTGGCTTGCGCTCGAGACTGAAGCCGGCGTTACCTTTATCGTCCACATAGTCATGGTTGTTCTGTGCACAGACGTACTCGTAGATGTGCCAATCCTTGTGCCTCGCGTAGTGCGTGCTCGTGGTGTACGGCTCGAGGAATATGGTCGGATCCTGCACGGTGGTCTGGATCGCCAGGGTATCCGGGTCTTCGAGCTTGATGCGCTCCGTCACTTTGTACTGGTCGCTGTGGCCGATGATCCCCTGCAGCGGGCTCGTCTCGGGAAGGATGTTGGTGGTCTCCACCACGAGCGTGTCGCCTTCCCAGTGGCCGATCGAGGTGCCCTGGTACGACGGATCGGTTTCCTCGGGCTTCACCTGCCCCGCGAGGTAGACACGGCGAACCATGGAGTAGGTCTCGATCAGGATCGTGACCCGGCCGGGCGTGAACAGAAACTCGAACGGATACGGCTGGTTCATGCTCGACGGCAGCCCGGGCGGAACGCAGTTCGCGACCTGGGTGACGAAGTTGATGCCCGACGTCTTGCGGTTCTTCTCCTGGAACGCCGCGTACTTCGCAGCGTATTCGGGCGTCAGCTTCGGCGGCGCGGGCGGTCCCGCCGGGGCGCCACCGGGCGGCGGCGTGGTCGGGCGGCCGGCGAAGCGCGCGGGCTCCCATACACCTGACCAGTCCGGCAACTTGTTCAGTTCGGCGTAAGGATTCGGCTTGGCCGCTTCAGCCGCAGCCGCGGCATCTTTGGCTGGCGCCGAGCCGTTGGCCGCGTTGTCGCAGCCCGCGAGCATCGCGGCGACCGCAGCGGCCACCAACGTGGCCGGAATGAGTGCGTATTTCATTTCAGAGGACCCCCAATGCGCGATAGGAGACCCTGTTGGGCATCGCTAGGCAAGCGCGCAGGGACTCTACGCCCTCAGCGCGGAGACTTGCGCGTGCCTCAGGCCGCAGCGACTTATTTCGGGCGGCCCGGGAAACCCTGCGTCAGCACTGGAATCCGGTACATCGTCATCGCCGTGTTGCGCACGCCCTGCGGCACGTTCCAAGGTTTCCCGTCAGCGCCGTAGGCGCCCATGCTCGCCACGTACAGCGTCTTCTTGCCGGGCCCGGAGAAGGTCAGCGAGATCGGCACGCGTGGCGTGGGGATGAGGCCGAGGTGCTTGCCGTCTTTGCCGAGCACGTGCACGCCCTTGCTGGCCGTCACGTAGATGCGGCCGGCGTTGTCGATCGCCATGCCATCTCCATTGGTGTCGCCGTCGAGACTGGCGAAATCGCGGCGGTTCTTCGTCGTGCCGTCCGCATTCACGTCGAACGCGAGCACGGCGGTGCCGTTGGTCGCGTAGAGCGTTCTGCCGTTGGCGCTGAGGATGACGCCATTCGGGTGGATGTCGCTGTCCGCTACCGTGCTGATCTTGCCCTTCGCGCTCACGTAGTACACGCCGCTGACCGTGAAGTACGCGCCGCCTTTGCCATCGGCGACGAGGTCGTTGACGCGGCCGAGCGTCTTGCCGTCGGCGAACTTGTCCGCAAGCACTTTGTGTGACGGCTTGAGCAAAGCGACTTTCGTCGGCTCGGCGCAGTTCGGCATGTGTTTGCCGGGATCCGTGCAGGTGCGCTCCACCGCGTAAACGCGGCCGTGACTATCCACCGACACCGCGCCGGTGCCGTGCGTGTCGGTGATGTACACGCTCTCGCGATTCTTCGAGTCGAGCTTGCGGATGGTGTCGGACTGCTCCTGCGCGAAGATCACACCGCCATCCGGCGTGCTCACGATGCCATCGGCGGTCTTGATGTCGTGCCAGACGAGCTGCCACTTCGCGTTCGCCGCAATGACGCCGGGGATCGCGGTCACCTCGGCGGGCCGTTCGGGCGCGCTCGGCGCGCTCATGTTGAAGCCCTGGGCCATCGCGGCCTGCGCCGCCGCGCCGAGCACGGTGAGCGTGGCGGCTGAAAGAACTCGCGTCGAGAATGTCATCTGCTTCCCCCTAAACTTCGACTTTTTAGCTGAGACCGACTTCGTCGCCCGTCTGGCCGCGAAATCCCCGGTTGATGCTTCGCTCAGAGCATCTGCACGACGGCGTTGTCCGGGTCGCGCACGTAGTAGCCGTATTCCCAGTCTTCTTTCGGAGCGAGGCCGCGCCCGGTGAGCAGCTTCGTGGCGGCGTCCTTGTTGAAGCCTTCGATCGAGAGGCCGAAGTGATCGATCTGGCCGTACGGCTCGTCCTGCCGCAGCGAGACGATGACGTGCCGGCCTTTGCCCAGGCGCAGGATGCGATGTTCCTTGTCTTCGCCGCGCGGCTCGAGACCGAACAGCGACTGGTAGAACTGCGCGGAGCGCTTGAGGTCCTTCACGCGCACGGAGACGTGATCGACGCCCGTGCAGTTGAGCGTGGCGGTTTCGCTGGCGCTGTCGGCGCCTTTCGCGGAGGCCGTGGCCACCAGCAGGGTGAGGCCCTGGATGAGATCGCGTCGGGACAGGCGCCCCGTTTCGTAGCGCGTGACCAGGTCCGAAATGATTGGCTTCATCGAACGCCCTCGTAAGAGTGGGCGCGAAGCGTCAGACGATCGACACTCCCAGTTCGCGTGCCCGCTGCACGAGGCCGGGCCAGGCATTCGAGATGAACAGCGTCGGGTCGCCCCACTTCGCGTCGAAATCGCGTGTTGGTGCGGCGGCGAGCATATCCTGCACGCTCGTGCCTTGCGCCAGCAGCTTCGCGAGGCGCGTCTTCATGGCGGCCAGCATCGCGTTTTCGGCGTCGAGGTCCTTACGTGTGAGGACCGGGCCGAGGCCCGCGACGATGCGCGTGCTGTCATTGCTCAGGCCGAGCAGGGTCTGGGTGGCGGTACTCAGGCCACCGATCCAGCCGTTGGTGATGTAGTCGATCACGGGATACGCGCCGGAAGAAACGACGTCCGACCCGACGAGCACATTCGCGCTCTTGAACAACACGTAGATGTCGCCGTCCGTGTGCGCCTGAGGCAGATAGCCGTAGTTGATCTGTTCGCCGCCGAACTGCAGCGCGGCGTTGGTGTACAGCGTCTGATTCGGCTGCGCCTCTTTCGGCAGCGGCTTGAATACGCGGTTCTGCCACTTCGAGTTCACGTCCGTGGTCAGCCACAGGCGCGTGTTCTCATGCGCGATGATTCGGGTGCCGGCCTTGCCGAGTGTTTCGTTGGACCCCGTCTGGTCCCAATGCCAATGCGTGTTGAAGAGCGTGTGGATCTTCGACGCGCCGGTGCGCTTCTTCACGAGCTTCAGCACTTCCGCCGAACGCTCCGGCGAGCCGCCGTCGACGAGCAGCACGCCTTCGGGAGAGTTGAACACCGTGACGTTGCCACCGCCACCGGAGATGACGAACAGGCGATCGGTGAGATCCGAAACGGTGAGCGGAGTCGTGTTCTTCTTATCCGCAGCCGCGACCCACTGCGGAAGGACGAGGGTCGCGCCGGCTGCGGGTACGACTGCGCTCAGAAAAAATCTGCGGTCCACGTTGCGAGATCCAGTGCTGAAGAGGAGCTTCGGTGTTACGGCGGTGGGGCGGGCGAGGCGGTGCTCGCCGTCGGCGGATTCTTACCCGCCATCAACTGCCGCAGCAGGGCTTCGGTTTCCGGATGCGCTTGCGCGGCCGCGCGTCCGGAGCTGCTGGCGGCGCCTTTCGCGATATCGGCAGCCGTGCGGCCTTGAGCGTCTTTGGCGGTCAGGTCCACGTTGTTCGCGGCGAGCGATTTCACGAGGTCGTTCCAGCCCCAGGTCGCGGCGCCATGTAGCGCGGTCTGGCCGTTGCGATCGTGCGCGTTCACGTTGGCGCCGGATTTGACGAGCAATTCCACCGCTTCGATGGCCTGCGCTTCGCTCTTGTAGCGCCCGCGCGTATCGAGGTTCACCGAGCCGTTGCCGGATGCGGCCATCAAAGGCGTGATGCCGTTCGCCGTGGGCAGATCGACATTCGCGCCGTGCGCGATGAGCAGCTTCATCGCTTCGATGTCGCCGGCTTTCGAGGCGCGAAGCAGCGGCGTCGTGCCGACTGTCAGCAGCGTATCGGCGCCGCGATCGTCACGCAGTGAGCGATACGGGGGGAAGAGCTTGAGCTGCAGGTTCGGGTTCGCGCCGGCGTCCAGCAGAATCTTGATGAGCCCGATGCCGGTGGTCTTGTCGAGCGACGGGCGATCCGCGCGGCCGCCGGTCGGCAGCGTATTCATGTCGACCGCGGCGTAGAGCGGCGCGCGACCCCACATGTCCCACTTGTTGACGTTCGCACCTTTCCGCACGAGCAGCGCCGCGATATCGAAGTTGAAATTCAGCGTGGCGAGCAGCAGCGGGCTCACGTTGTCGGGGTCGGTAAGGTCCTTGTCCGCGCCGGCTTTCAAGAGAATTTCGGCGCACTGAAGGCATCCCTTGCGGGCCGCATAGAGAAGAGGCGTGAAGCCGCCCGAAGGGCGCGACTGCATGCGCGGTTCGGAAGTGACCTGCCGGTCCCAGGTGTTCACGCTCGACCGCGAGTCCACCTTGGCGCCGTGCTCGATCAGCACTTTCACCATCGCGGGCTGGTTCTCCGCGACCGCCCACATCAAGGGCGTCTGGCCGCGCCACTGCTCGACGGCGTTGACGTTGGCGCGCTTGCCGATCAGCAGCTTCGCGGCTTCGACGTTGCTGGTGCGTGCAATCACCATGAGCGCGGTCTGGCCGTCGGCGTTCGGAGATTCGACGTCGGCACCGGCCGAGAGCAGCTTGCGAATGACCTGCACGTTGCCGACGACTGCGGCTTCCGACAGAGGCGTCGCGCCGTAGTCGTTCTTCGTGTTCACCACGGCGCCAGCGGCGATGAGGCGATCCACGAGGTCCGCATCGTTGTGATACACGGCCCAATGCAGCGCCGACGTGCCGTCGGCGGTGCGCGTGTTGACGTCGGGGCGCGGCTTGGCTTCGAGCAATGAGCGAACCTTCGTCGCGTCGTTCTCGCGGGCCGCGAGTGCGACCGGCGCGTCGTTCTCCACCGGAACGACCACCTCCCGCGCGACGACGAGAGCCGGGCCGCACAACATCAACATGAGCGCAATTGCGCGCATCTTCAGGCGCATCGGATCAAGCCTCCGCAATCGCGCCCGTGCTGTCGCCCACCTTGTCGACTTTCACGCCTGAGCGCTGGAGCACGGTGAGCAGCACGTTGGAGAGCGGCGTGCGCTCCGGGAAGTTGATGTGCTGGCCGCCCCGCAGCTTGCCGCACCCTCCGCCGATCACGGCGATCGGCAACGGATACTGGTTGTGCGCGTTGCTGTTGCTCATGTTGCTGCCGTAGAGCATGAGCGAGTGATCGAGCATCGAGCCGTCGCCGTCCGGCATCTTCGACAGCCGGGTGAGGAACTTCGCGAACACATCTGTGTGGTAGCGCTGGATCTTCACGAGGCGCGCCTTCTTCGATTCGTCGTTCGCGTGATGCGAGAGCGCATGGAACGCGTCGGGCACGCCGATGTGGTTGTACGTCTGCTCGCTCACTTCGGGCGCGAGCATGAAGGTCTGGATGCGCGTGAGGTTGCCCTGATACGCGAGCGCGATCAGCTCGAACATCAGGTTCAGCTGCTCGTCGAAGTTGGCCGAGGTCGCGCCCGGGACTTCGGGCAGCGCGAGCTTTGCGACGTCGCCATGCTGGGAGTTCTGTATGCGGCGCTCGATCTCGCGAACGCTCTCGAGATAGTCGCTCAGCGTGGCGCGGTCGGCCGCCCCGAGCTGGCGGTTCAGCGCATCCGCTTCGCTCGACACCATGTCGAGGATGCTGGTGGTCTGCTTCGTCAGGAACTGCCGTTCTTCCGGCGTGTCGCCCTGGCCGAAAAGGCGCAGGAACAACTGGCGCGGATTGCTCTCCACCGGCAGCGGCGTCGAAACGTTGCGGAATGAAAGCGTGCCGGAGTAGCTGCAGCCATAACCGCGTTCGCACGCACTACCGACTCCATGCCCTTGCGCGGTCGCTGTCTCGAGCGACGGATACGGAGTGTCCTGGCCAATCTGCAAGGCGGCGATCTGGTCCACCGTGGGGGCCATGTGCGGCTCGAGACCTTCCTGCGGGTGAACACAGGAGAGCCACGTTGCCGGCACCAGCGCATGCACCGCGCGGCTTTCGCCCGGCTTGTTGCCGATGTTGCTGAACACCGTCAGCTGATTTCGGAACGGCGTCAGCGGTTCGAGGATCGGGCTCATCTGGAAGTCGCGCCCGTTCGTCGTCGGCGTCCACTTCTCCATGATCGCGCCATGCGGGAAGTAGAAGAACCCGAGTCGCGGCTTCGGCGCGGCGGCCGTGGCGGCGATCGCGGTCGCCGCAGGCACCATCGCGTCGAGGAACGGCAGCGCTACGGCGACGCCGGCCCCCTTGAGGACGGTGCGGCGTGAGATGTACTTCTTGCTGATGAACATGTGGACTACCTCGAAGCCTCTCCGCCACCGTGCGCGTCGGCCTGACGCGTATCGGGTTTGGCGGCGGAGGGAAGCTGCTTCATCTGGAACCCGGGGCTCGCCACGATGCCGCTGATGAGCGACTCGAAGCGGTAATCGTCTTTCGCGGCGTCGCGCACGATCGCGCGCACGGCGGGCATGTCCTGATAGCGCAGGCCGCGACCGAGCGCGAACACCATGAGCTTCTCGGTGAGCGCCTGCACGAACTGATCCGGCTTCGCGAGCAAGGCCGTGTTCAGCTCCGCGGGACCACCCACGTGCCCGCCGCTGGCGAGCTGGCCGCTCGCGTCGATCACGCTGCCGGCGTCGCGATCCACATCGCGCCACGCGCCCACCACATCGTAGTTCTCGAGCGCGAAGCCGAGCGGATCCATCACGCCGTGACAGCCGTTGCACGAAGGGTTCGCGCGATGCTGCTCGAGACGCTCGCGCACCGTGAGGGCTTTCTTGCCGGCCTCGTTCTCTTTGAACTGCTCGACACCCGGTGGCGGAGAGCTCGGCGGCGTGCCCGTGATGTTCTCGAGGATGTAAGCGCCGCGGAGAACCGGCGACGTGCGATTGCCGTAGGACGTGCTCATCAGCACCGCGCCCTTGCCGAGCAGCCCATACCGATTGGGATTCGCGAGCCTCACCGGCCGGAACTGCGCACCGCGTACGTTGGGGACGCCGTAGTGAAGCGCGAGGCGTTCATTGAGGAACGTCGTGTCCGACCGGAGCAGGTCGAGCACGCTGTGGTTCTCGCGCAGCACCTTGCCGAGGAACAGCCGGATCTCTTCGCGGAAGCCCGCGCGCAGCGCCGGATCGAAGTCCGGATAGAGCACCGGGTCCGGCTGGATCTGATCGATGTGCCCGATGTTGAGCCACTGGAACGCAAAGTTCGTCACCAGCGATTCGGAGCGCGGATCCGCGAGCATGCGGCGAACCTGGCTCTCGAGCACCTGCGGGTCGTGCAGTTTGCCCGCAACCGCGAGATCGAGGAGCGCCTGGTCGGGGCCCGAGCTCCACATAAAGAAGGAGAGGCGCGAGGCGAGCTCCAGGTCCGACACCCGGCTCGGCGCATCCGCCTGCGTCGCGACCGGCTCGGCACGGAACAGGAACTTGGTGCTCGACAGGATCGATGTGAGCCCGCTTTCGATGCCCGCCTCGAAGTCGCCAGATTCGCGACCCATCGCGTAGAACGCGAGCGGCGCCTTCATGTCCTCTTCATTCACCGGGCGACGGAATGCCTGCGTCGCGAGGTTCGTGAGGATCGTGCGGGCGCACGGCGCCTCTTCAGAGGCGTTCGCGGGCCGGCACACGAAGATGCGCTTGCGGCTCACGGTGTCGCTGATGCCCGTGACGTTGAACGGACCGGAGATGTCCAGACCCGGGATCGTCGGTGTGCGCTCCATCTCGGGCAGCATCGCGATGGGTTGCAACGGCGAATCCGACTGCGCGAACGAGCGCTGCACGAATGCAATGCCCACGCGGTGTTCGCCTGCCTTGATGCGCACGCGGATGTGGTTGAACCACGACTGCATCTCATCGGCCGCGGCGGCCTGACGCACGTCGACTTCCTTCAGGTCCTTGGGGCCGCCGACGCTCTGCTCGAACACGCGCACGTCGTCGATCGTCATGATCACTTTGTGCGCCTGGTCGACCTTGGTGATGTAACCGGCGCCACCAAAGAAGAAGTCGCGGATGTTGAACTCGTATTCGCCATCAGCCGGGAAGTAGTGATCGACGATCAGCCCGCCGCGCGTGCCGAGCGGCAGCCCGTCGATGTGCTCGGACTGATCTGTGCCGTTCGCGCGCACTTCGCGCGTGCTCGGCTTCTGGCTGACACGCCCGATCGCCTGGCGGCTTACGTTGCGCGCGGCGCCGATGTACTGATCCAGGAACGAGGGCGAGATGCGCAGCACTGCGGCGATGTTGTCGAAGCCGTCGCTCGAGACGTCCGTTGGCAGCAGCGTCTTCACGTCGACCCGCAGGCCGAGCATGCGGTCGATCTCGCGGGCATATTCCGTGCGGTTCAGGCGATGCAGGCCGATGTTGCCCGGGTCGGGCTTCACGGCCGCCGCGTGGTCGAGCTGCCCCTCCATCCAGGAGACGAAGCCGTCGATGCTGGCCTGATCCGGCTGCGTCTCGCCCGGCGGCGGCATGAGGTGGCCGCGCAGCTTGCGGATCGCCTTCTCCCAGGTCTCGGCGTCCTGGACGATATCTTCCTGGCTGAGAGTGTCGAACGCGACGCCGCCCGCCCAGTCCGTGCTGTTATGACATTTCTGACAGCGGGCCTCGAGCAGGCCCCACGGAGAGCCGTCGTGAGCGCTCGCAGCGGCACCGGCCGCCGAAGTTGTGCCTGCAACCGAGGGCTGTTTTGCTTCTTCGGCAAAAGCGCTCCCGGACTCCACGGCCAGCAGCACGCAGGCCGCGGCCAGCGCACTCGCAATGATCTTGTTCCAGCCGTTAGACAAGGGATTTCTCTCTACTCAAAGCGTGCGCTCGATACTACCGTCATCCGCAATGGAAGGAGCAAACGCGAGGATCAGTTGCCCGATATGCGGCGGGCCTTTCAGAACCTCAAGCGAGGCACCGGGTTCCTACCCTCCGGAGTAAAATCCGCCGCCTATGAGTGCCACCAATCGCTCGCGACCGGAAGAAACGAAGCTCGATGCGCTGAACGCCCTCGACCTGACCGATCGCGCGGCCCTGAATGACGCCATCGGCAAGGCGCTGCTGGACAAGAACCATCGCGTGGTCGGCAAGGCCGCCGGCATTGCCGAGGAACGCCAACTCCATGAGCGCATCGCCGACCTGCTGGCCGCGTACGCGCGCTTCCTGCAGGACCCGATCAAGCGCGATCCCAACTGTATCGCCAAGAAGGCGATCGCCCGTGCGCTGGTCGCGCTCGAATGCCGTGACTCCCAGTTCTATCTCGAAGGCATTCGCTACGTTCAGATGGAGCCGGCGTGGGGCGAGCCTGTGGACACCGGTGTGGACGTGAGGTGCAGTTGTGCGATGGGGCTCGTGAGCAGCGGCTACGTGCGCGCCGTCCCCGAGCTCGCGGCATTGCTCAACGATCCCGAAGTACGCGCTCGCGAAGGGGCGGCGCGCGCGATCTCCTGCGGTTACCCGCGCGAAGCCGAAGCGCTGCTGCGTTTGAAGGTGCACGTCGGCGACGCGCAGCCGGAGGTGTTGAGCGAATGCTTTACCGGCCTGCTGGCCATCGCGCCGGAGGAGTGCATGGCGCTCGTCGCAGCCAATCTCTCGAACAAGAACGAGGCGGTGAGGGATTTCGCCGCGCTTGCGTTGGGCGAGTCACGCCACGCGCTGGCTCTCAAGTATCTTCGCGCGCGCTGGGATAACGTGTTCGTCTCGGCGGACATGCGCGCGGTGCTCATCCGTGCGGCCGCGGTTCATCGCAGTGATGCCGCGTTCGACTGGCTGCTGACGATCATCGAAGAAGGCCCGAAGAAGCAGGCGGAGGTTGCCGTCGATGCGCTCTCGGTCTACGAGCGGAACACGAAGCTTGGCGAGCGCGTGAAAGCCGCGCTCGCCAAGCGCAGGACGCCTATTTGATCTCGTAGACGAGATTGAGCGTGGTCAGCGTGTCCGTCTTGCCGAAGCCGAGCGGCGGATCGGTGTTGTAGTGGACGGAGTAAGCCGCGGCGAGCGCCAGCACATCCGTCATCTGCACCTGAATGCCGATGTCGTTCTGGACGAACGTGTTGTTCGCTCCGGACTCCACGAGGAACTTGTCGAGCAGCTTCGTCGTGCTGGTGAGCGCGTGGCTCAGGTCCAGCGTGCCGCGAAAGACGGCTTCGTTGTCTGACTCGCCCTTCTGCAGCAGCACGGTTCCCGTGTCATCGAACACATCGCGCGTTGCGAACAGCTTGTAACCGACGCCCGCCGTCCCGGTGAGCTTGGTGCGGTCATTGTCGATGAAGTGTCGGCCTACGCCGGTCGATAGCGTGGTCTGGTATTCGAAGCCGCTGAAGCGATCGTCCTCATAGCGGGCCGCGCCGAACCAGAATGACTGTGCGCTGAAATTGTAGTCCGACTGCTCGTGCGCCTCCCAGCGCTGGCCACTCGTCTCGTCATCGGTTGCCGAATAGTTTCCCGAGCCGCCGAAGGCGTGTTTCCACTGCTCCACGGTCGTGGCGAGATCGAGCTTGAAGTTGGCGCTCTTGCTGTCGGTGTTGCCGCTGGCGAGCACGACGCCGGCTTCGCCTTTGCCGGTCCAGTCCGCGCGGGCTTCGCCGCTGACCAGGAACGCGAGCGATGCGACGAGCGGAACGACGAATAACGAACGTGAGATTTTGCCAGGCATGGGACTCTTTCAATCGGGCGCCAGCGCGCGGGGCGGCGATTGTAGTCGACGAATGCGAAGGCTTCGAGGCGGCGTGCGATCACGCAAGCGCTGCAGTGCGTCGACACGATTCGTCACATGGGCCGAAATCGATACTGGGAAATACGCCGCTCGGGCGGCGAGGCGGCGCGATGAGCACCGCGCGCCGATGCGAAAGAAGCTCGAGAGAGGCGCGAGCGCGGCCGGAGCGAGGGTTCACGCCGGCCGCGCCGATTCGCATTTGAGTTACCGAGGCGTGCTCTGGCCCTTGTCCCAATCTTTCGTGCCGGCGTCCTGACCGGCGACCGAATAGAGCACCTGCGCGTTGCGCGTCTTCTGGAAGTCTTCCAGTGACTGACCGCGCATCGCTGCGTAAATGTGCAGGTTGGTCGTGCCGACCACCGCACCGAGCTTCTCCAGCAGGAAGAAGATAACGCCGTATTGAATGAGCGCGCGCCAGTCGCGCCGGCGAATCATGTCGGCTTCCACTTCCGTGATCTCGTATTGCTGGAACAGCGGCTCCGGGTCCGCGAGGAACTGCTTGCGGAACTCCGGCTTGATCAGCTCGTGCAGGAAGTAGTTGATGCGATAGCCCTTCACGCTGCGATCGAGCGTGAACGGATACGTGCCCTGCAGCTTCTCGATGCCGTCCCACTGCTTCGTGATGCGCTTGCGGTAGTCCGCATCCGACTCCGGCTTCGGATCGTCGGAATCGTTCTCGTAGATCACCGCGGCGATCGGCGTCATCGACGGGAGGTAGTACGTCTGGTGCAGCTTCTTCACTTTCTTCGAGAGCGCGCCGCGCATGATCAGCCACATGATCACTTCGGAGCCTTCGAAGCCGCCTTTCTCCGCGTACTCCGCGATGGTGATGTTCGTCAGGCCTTCCGGATCCTTCTCCAGGCGATCGAGGAACTCCATGTCCCAGGGCGTGTTGTTGAAGCCGCAGCGTTCGCCGTGCACCTGGTGCGAGAGGCCGCCGGTGCCGATGATCGCCACCTTGATGTCTTCCGGATAGCTCTCGATCGCACGGCGCAGCGACTGGCCGAGCTTGAAGCAGCGCTTCGCGGACGGGATCGGGAACTCGAGCACGCCGACCTGCAGCGGCACCATCGCGCACGGCCACTCCTGCTCATGCGGCAGCAGCAGCGACAGCGGCGAGAAAAAGCCGTGATCCAGCCCCTTGCCCTGAAAATAGGACATGTCGAACTCGTCGGCGACGAGGCCGTTGGCCACGTGCTTCGCGAGCGCCGGATGGCCTTTGATGGGGGGCAGCTTGCGGGCGCCGCCGCCTTCATCCGCGACCCAGTACTTGTCGCCGACGCCGAGGGCGAAGTGCGAGTAGTGATCGAAGAAGAACGACGTGATGTGGTCGTTCGCGATGAAGAAGAGCACGTCCGGCTTCTTGTCCGCGAGCCACTGCTGCACGGGCTTGTAGCCCTCGAAGATCGGCGCCCAGACCGGATCCTTCTGCTTGTTGGTGTCGAGGGCGAAGCCGATGGTCGGCGTATGAGAAGAGGCGATACCGCCCACGATTGTGGCCATTGAAGAAAGCTCCCGAAAAAAGACCGAAAAAGACCCGCTGTCCGCGGAATATGCCCGTGGGCGCGCCGCGTCGGAGGGCCCGCGAGGGTATCAAACGGGCGCCCGCGGCGCTTCGGCGGCTGCGGCCCCGTCGGCCCCATTGTTCATCGTGTAGCGGGAGCCCCATTCGGGGGCGGCCCGGCGCGCCAGTCCGCGGGCGGCAAGGGGCTGCGGCCCGCGTCGACGAGTTCCGCGACGATCAGGTCCTGCTCGCGCCGATAGCGCGCCATTTTGTCGAGGTAGCGGCGCACGCCCGCTTCGTCGAGGAGCCGGCGCGCGGAGTCGGCGCCGTTGGTCGAAATCTGATAGGTCAGGGTCCGGCTCGCCTCCTTCGCGGCGCGCGTCTCGGGCGAATCGGCCGGCCAGAGCGCCTGGGTCATGTTCGCGCCGGCGACCTGAGCGATGACGGTATCGCCCTGAAGGAACGCGCGGGCGATGGCTTTGCACTGGGTGCGGCGCTCCTCACGCCGCACCCAGTCCCGGCAGGGCACGCCGGCGCCGGCGAGCGCTGGAATGACGACGCCGCTGGCCGCGCCGATCACCGCCGTCAGGGACTGGCCGGGGGGCAGCGTTTTGGTGGAGAGAACCGCGGGGGCGAGGCGCGAGATGAGGCGGTTCCAGTAGAAATCTACCCTTTTGCTGGCGGCGGCCGCGGCGAGAAGCCGATCGGTCTCCACCGGGTCCATGGCATCCCCGACGTCCTGAAGCCGCGGCAGGAAGATGGCGCCGTTTTCCGGGTCCAGCGCGTGCAGCTTCGAGTCGAGGGGCTTGCGGTCGCAGCCCGGCACTTCTTTGCATAGCTGGGCTTGCAGCCACAGCAGGTCGGGGCGCTGCGGGGCGGCCGCGCTGGCTCGCGCGGCGAGTTGCTCAGCTAGAGTCGAATCGGTGAGCCGGGTGAGCACCGCCGCCGCAGCCAGGGAGTCCGCGTCACTCCGCTGCGCGAGCATCGAGGCCGCGTTCGTCATCGCATTTTCGAGCTGGGTTGCGTCCTGCTCGTCGGCGCTGGTCGTGTCGCCGGGCGCCGACGCGACGATGAGCAGGAACAAAGCGGCGGTTTTCATGGTTCCGTCCGGATTGGATGACGCTTCGATGCGCGGGGAAAGATATCATCCGGGCTGTACAGGAACAGCCGCCGGCGCGGCGCAGGCGCCCCCGCTGCGGTTGTCATGAGACGGCAGTTTTTTCCATGAAGCAGTTCGTTCAGGCCCTTTCAGGAAGGGCCGAGTTTCTCATCGTGGTCCTCGGTTCGCTCGGCCTTTCGCTGCTGTCGAACCTGCAACTCGTCCTCGATCCGGGCCTGGCGGACAAGCTGCCGCCGTTCAATAACGAGGCGCTCCTTTCGAACCTCACGTACGAGATCTTCGTGCTGGCGTGGCTCGGCGTCTTCATGAAACTGCGCGGCTGGACGTTCGAGCGTCTGGGTTTCTCCATCAGCTTTCGGGACACCTCGATCGGCGTGCTGCTCGCGATCATCGTGTTCTGTGCCGTGTGGCTCATCGAGCAGGTGCTCGGTAGCGCGGCGCCCTCGATGCTTGCCGACGCCCGGCGCTTCGATGTGATTTCCGGCGAGCTCGACGTGTGGACGATGGTGCTGTCCTCCGTCGTCGACTCGGTATTCGAGGAACTGTTCGTGTGCGCGTACGTGATCGCCGCGCTGAAGGAGAAGCGCGGCGCGGTGCTTGCACTGAACGTGAGCGTTGCCCTGCGCGTGGCCTGCCATCTCTATCAAGGCTTGTACGGCGTGCTCATCGGCGGCGCGCTCGGGTTGGTGTTCGGCTATTGGTACTTGAGGAGCGGCCGCATCTGGCCGCTGTTCATTGCGCACGCGCTGCTGCAGTTCATAGAGCTCGTGATGCTTTCCCCCTGACGGGGTTGCCGTTCAGGGTGTGACGGCGCCGACACGTCCTCGTTCGCCCGCGCGCTTTCCGGGCCTTCTCGAACGTGTGCGCGGTCAGGTCGTCTCCATCGGCGTCGCGGCCGATGCGAAGGCGGGAGTAGTTGTAGAGGCGGGGGGAGTTGGTCCCGGTAGACGGACGTCCAGTCGAGCTCCCGCGGCGCCGCGCGTTCGGCCAAGCCGTCGGGAGTGGTTTCTTCGACCGTCATGCGCCCAGGTACGGCACTCTTTTACGAGTATCACACCCGCCGGGCGCGGTTCTACGACTTGGGAGCGGGCGCCTTGATGTGCGCGATCGTGCCGCCGTCCTTTTCATAGGTTTCCGCGCCAACAGCGCCTGCCACCTTGAAACCCTTGCTCGACAGCAGGTCGGCCGCCTTGCCGGCGCGGCTGGCGTGATTGGAAACGGTGACGATTGTGCGGTCCTTGGGGATCCACGCGAGGCTCTTCTCCAGGTCCGATGCCTGAACACTGAAATAAGCGGGGAAGCCGCCGATCGAGGTCACTTCGTCCGGGCGGCGAACGTCGATCAGCAACACCTTGTCGGGCTTCGCGAGCAGCGCGTTGAGCTCAGGCACGGTGAGCACGTGCGCCTTGAAGGCGGGTTCCTTCGTGGCGGCCGCCGCGAGCTTCGAAGTGCTTGCCTGCTGCGCCAGAAGAAGAGGGCTCGTGAGTGCCATCAGCACTACAGCGAGCCGGATGGAAGGCTTCGTCATTTTCGTTTCTCCGGAAGGGGCGGTCATGGACCTGTGGGATGTCCGCAGTATCCGTGACCGCTTCGTTCAGCGGAAAAAACCGTCTGCTCATACACACATGAGTAGCGGGAATGTCTACGCCGCGCGCGGGTACTCCACTCGCAGGTCCGCGATGTGGCGGTTGGCGGTCGCGATCGCTTCTTCCCGCTTCTCGGCGCTCATGGCGACGCCTTCCGCACGCACGTAGGTCACGTCGGTGATGCCGAGGAAGTTGAGCACCGTGCGCAGATAGGCTTCCTGGTGATCCATCGCCGCTTCGTACGCCGTGCCGGCGTACACGCCGCCGCGAGTGGAGACGATGATCGCCTTCTTGCCGACCGCGAGGCCGATCGGCCCCTCGGCGGTATAGCGGAACGTACGGCCGGCCTGCGCCACGCGATCGATCCACGCCTTGAGCTGCGAAGGGATCGAGAAATTGAACATCGGCGCGCCGATGACGACCACGTCGGCACCGAGCAGCTCCGCGATCAGCGTGTCGGTCTGGGCGGCTTCCGCGCGCAGGGTCGGGGCGCTCGGCGGCGTGCTGCCCGGCGCGGGCCGAAGTACCTGGAGCAGCTCGCCGCTCAGGTGCGAGATCGGGCTTTCCGTGAGGTCGCGATGGACGACGTCGGCCGACGGATGGTCCCCGGTCAGCTTCTCCACGACGGATGCCGTGAGCTGGCGCGAGAGCGAGGCGCCGCCGAGAGGGCTGGCGTCGATGTGGAGGATGTTCATCTGAATCTCCCGTTTAGAAGGTGGGAGGCAATCTATGGCTGCAACGGACCCTCAAGAAGTGGCTAAAGTGCAATGGACCTTTCTATCTGTAGAACAATAGGCGCGCCAGAATGCCGGCCATGCAGGATCTCAACGCCATGTATCTGTTCGCCAAGGTCGTGGAGCACGGCAGCTACAGCGCCGCCGCCCGCGCCCTGGGGCTGCAGACTTCGAAGCTCAGCCGGCGTGTCAGCGAGCTCGAACGGCAGCTCGGGGTACGCCTGCTACAGCGGACCACGCGCAGGGTCACCGTCACCGAGATCGGGCAAACCTATTACCAGCACTGCGCGGCGCTCGAAGCCGAAGCGCTCGCCGCGCAGGAGGCCATCGATCGCACGCGCTCGGCGCCGCAGGGAACGGTGCGCGTGTCGTGCCCGATCAGTCTCATGAATGGCGGCGTGGGCCCGCTCATCGCGAAGTTTCTCGTGGCGAATCCGTTGGTACGCGTCTACGTCGACATGACGAATCGACGCGTCGATGTCGTCGAAGAAGGCTTCGATCTCGCGATTCGCGTGCGCCGCCCGCCGCTCGAGCCGACGAATCTGGCGATGCGAAAGCTCGGTGAGAGTGAAGGCGTGGTCGTCGGACATCCCGCGCTGCTGGCGCGGCTCGGGCGGCCCGCGCATCCGAACGACGTGGCCCGCTTTCCAACGCTCAGCATGACGACCGCGGGCGATCGGTACGCGTGGGAGTTTCGCGAGAAGGATGGAACACCCATCTCGGTGAATCACGTGCCGAGGCTGATGACCGACAGCTTCGATGCTCTGCGCGCCGCGGCGGTGGCCGGAGTAGGGCTCGCGTTGCTGCCGCACTTCGTCGTGTATCCGGACATTCAGCGCGGTGAGCTGGAACGCGTGCTGCCGGAGTTCGGGCTCGGCACTGGCATAGCGCATGTCGTGTTCCCCACGCGAAGGGGGATGGTGCCGGCCGTGCGCGCGTTGATCGATGCGCTGGTCGAAGGCTTCAAGGAAGTCGCGCCGAACTCGATCTGGTGACGTTACGCGCGCGCTTCGGCGCGGGCTTTCTCGATCTGCTCGCCCAGCCGCTTCTCCGATACGCGTAGCACCGTGCGCATTTCCTGGGCGAAGAGCGAAACGCGGAACTCCTCGATCATCCAGCGCAGATGCTCAAGCTCCGGGCGCGGGCGCGCGTGAGGGGCTTCTCTGTGCAGCGTGCGCCACGCTTCGGCGAAGGGAGTAACGCGCGCGCTCAGCGTGCCGTCGCGTTCCACGTCGCCGGGGATTCGCTCGATTCGCCGGCGCACGGCTTTCAGATAGCGCGGGAAATGTGAGAGCCACTCGCGCGGCGTGGATTCGATGAAATCCGGCGGCAGCAGCGCGACGAGCCCGGCGTCGATGCTGGCCGCGGCGGACGGCGCCATCGTGCGTATCGCATCGAGGCCCGTGCGTGCCTGGCGCCACTCGCGAAGGATTCCGCCGATCTGCGCAGCGAGCTTGTCCGCCACGTCCGCGAGCTCTGCACGGCGTGATTCGATCAGCGCGTCGAAGGCTTCCTTGGTTCGCGGGAGCGGCACGTCGTCGGGGAAGAAGCATTCGCGGGCCGCGCGCCAGGTGAGGGCCTGCGGCAACGGTTGAGCCAGATCGAGTCCGGAGCTCAGCAGCACGAGCGCCCGATCGCTCCCGATTCGCTGGCTGGCGAACTTCGCTTGCTGAGAAGTGCGAGCAGCGCAAGGCGCGTGAGGGCCGCGACGCGAGATCGCTTCAGCTTCGAATGCTGTGCGTGCATCCGTGAGCAGGACGCTGTGGCCCCGATCCTCAATGGCGGGGGAACACGCGGAATCGGAGGCGATTGCGTTCGACGTCCAGGCTTTCAGCCAACGCGCCGAAATCCCATTCGTGATGCTCGCTATGCGAGGGTGTGTTCGTCGGTGACTCGTCGCGCGCGGTGTCACGCCGCTCGCGACGCACTTCAAGAAGATCGCGCCCTTCGGCGACGACTCCGTCGTGCTCGTCGACGACGCGCACGTTCATGCGCAGATAGTCCGGAATGGGCAGCACCGCAAGCTGCGAGGCCGTCAGCGTCTCGCCCCGCGCGTCGGGTCACCACCTGCGCAAGCCACTCGTGGAACGGCGGCAGCGGCGTGCCGGGCTTGATCGTGAGCTCCGACAAGATCGCCCTCGCGGAGTCCGGCACGGGCACGAACAGTTTGCGCAGCGCCTTCGGCAGCGCTCGCAGCAGTTCGGTGATCTTTTCGAGACGCATGCCCGGCACGAGCCAGGCGAGGCGTTCCGCATCCAGCAGATCCAGCAGCGGCTCCGGCACCACGAGCGTCACGCCGTCATCCGCCTGCGTGGGCTCGAATCTGTAGACCAGCGGCAGCTCGTTGCCGCCGACTTCTAGCGTGTCGGGGAAGTGCGCGGGGCCCGCTTCCGGTGCTTCGCGTTCCATCACGTCCGCCCGCGACAGGTAAAGGACGCGCGCATCGGCCCGCTCGGCCTTCACCCGCCAGCTCTCGAACGCGGCGACCGTGCTGATGCCCTGAGGGATGCGGGTCGCATAGAAATTCACGAGCGCCGTTTCGTCGACGACGATGTCCCGACGGCGAATACGGGCTTCGAGCTGTGCCACCTCGGCGATGAGCGCGCGATTGGCGGCAAGGAACGAGCCGCTCACTTCCCCGTTGCCCGCGACCAGCGCCTCGCGCACGAAGATCTCTCGCGCCTCGATCGGCGCGATGTTGGCGTAGTTCACGCGGCGACGAGCGGCGAGCGTGAGCCCGTAGAGCGTCACGGTTTCGTACGCGGAGACGAAGCCGCGCGAGCGAACCCAATGCGGCTCCGTGTAGACGCGCTTCACCAGATGAGCGGCCGCGCTCTCGATCCACCCCGGATCGACGGCGGCGACCATGCGCGCATAGACGCGGGCGGTCTCGATCATGCTGCCGGCCACGATCCAGCGTGGACGCTTCGACGCAAGCGGTGTCCCGGGCGCGATGATGAGCGAATCCCGCGCGGCCCGGCGTACTCGCGCCTGTCCTCGAGGCTGCCGATGGAGCCGAGAAATCCCGTGAGGATGGCCTGATGCAGTTCCGTGTAGCTCGCCGGGATTTCGTTGGGCCGCACTTTCAGCTCGCTCACCGAATCGGCGAGCTGCGCATGAGGTCCTGCCACTCGCGCATGCGAAGGAATGACAGGAAGTGCTCGCGACACCATTTGCGCAGCTGATTGCCGCTCAGCGCCGCGGACTGCTCGCCGTACGCGCGCCACAAATTGAGCACGGTCACGAAGTCCGAGCGCGCATCGTTGAACTGCGCATGCATCTGGATCGCGTGCTGCTGGGCGTCCTGCGGCCGTTCGCGCGGATCCTGCACTTCGAGAAATGCGGCGATCACCAGCATCTCGCTCAGGCAGTTGCGCCGGGTCGCGGCGAGCAGCATGCGGCCGAGTCGCGGATCGACGGGAATGCCCGCGATCTGCTCGCCGAGGCTCGTGACCCGGCGATCCTCGTCCATCGCCTTCAGCTCTTGCAGAAGGCGCACGCCATCGTTCACGAGCCGTGTGTCGGGGCGGATCGAGGAACGGAAACGTCGCCGGCTCACCGAGCCCCCAACACCGCATGCGCAGGATCACGCTCGCGAGGTTCGTCCTCAGCACTTCCGGCGGCGTGTATTCCTCGCGAAGCGTGTAACTCCTCTTCGGAATAGAGGCGGATGGCAGATGCCTTCCGCTTCACGGCCGCAGCGGCCTTTACGCTGCTCGGCGCTGGCCTTCGAGATGGGCTCGGTCGGCAGGCGCTGCACTTTCGCGCGCACGCTGTAGCGACTGATGCGCGCAAGCCCCGAGTCGACGACGAAGCGGATGCCGGGAACGGTGAGCGAGGTTTCCGCGACGTTCGTGGCGAGCACGACGCGACGCTTGCCGTGCGCCTCGAACACCCGATCCTGCTCGCGCGCCGCAAGTCGCGAGAAGAGCGGCAGTACCTCGGTGTTGTGAAGCTCCGCTTCCTCGAGCGCCGTGGCCGCTTCCCGAATCTGTTTTTCGCCCGGCAGGAATACGAGCGTGTCGCCGCGAATGCCGCGCGAGCTTTGATCCAGCTCGCGCACCGCCTGCACGATGCCTTCGGGCAGCGAAAGCTCGGCGGTCTCCTCATCCTCGTCCGCGACGATCAGCGGGCGATAGCGCACTTCGACCGGGTAGCCACGCCCCGACACTTCGATGACCGGCGCGCCGCCGAAGAACTCCGAGAACTGACCGGGGTTGATGGTGGCCGATGTGACGATCACGCGCAGATCCGGCCGCCTGGGCAGAAGCTGCTTCAGCACGCCGAGAATCAGGTCGATGTTGAGGCTGCGTTCGTGCGCCTCGTCCACGATGAGGGTGTCGTAGCGGCGGAACGAGCGGTCGCTCTCCATCTCCTTGAGCAGGATGCCGTCCGTCATCAGCTTCACCAGCGTGCCGCGCGAGGTGTGGTCGTTGAACCGCACCTTGTAGCCGACCGCGGCGCCGACGCTCGTGCCCATCTCGTGCGCGAGCCGGTTCGCGAGTGCCCGCGCGGCGAGGCGTCGGGGCTGCGTGTGGCCGATCACGCCCGCCGTGCCGCGGCCCGCTTCGAGGCAGAGCTTGGGGAGCTGGGTGGTTTTGCCCGACCCGGGTCGCGCCGCAGACGATGAGCACCTGATGGCGGGCGATGGCCCGCAAGAATTTCTCCCGGTGCGCCGTGATGGGGCAGCGCCGGGTCGTACTCGAGCTTCAGTTGAGAGACGGCCGCGCAGGGTGCGCGTGCGGCCGGAAGGCGTGGACATGCCGGGAAGTGTAGAGATTGGCCGCCGCCACGGCCATCCGCCAACCGCACAGGTGCCGGAAACGTCAGGTGCCCGCTTCGATCTGTGCCGGATCGAGCCGCTCCGCCGAGCGCCGGTCGACCGGCAGCTCGATGCGGCACCAGACGCCGTCGTCGCTGAAGACGAGCTGCGTATCCGCGTGCAGGGAGAATCGCAGGGCGTTCTCGATGAGCTCGCGCCCTTGCCCGCGCCGGATGCTGGCGTGTGGCGGCATCCGCACGCCGCTCTCGCGCCAGAGGAGCGCGAGCCGCTGCCGGCCCTGCGCGCCGAGCCACGTTTCCCAGGTGACCGAGAGTCGCCCTTCCGGCGCCTGGAGCGCGCCGTATTTCACGGCGTTGGTAACCAGCTCATGCAGCGCCAGCGCGATGATCTGCACCTGATGACATGCGAGCCCGCACCGTGGGGTCCGTGCACTTCGAGTCGCGAATGTGTGGGCGTGGGTGGTAAGCCTCGAGCTCGGCGCGCACGATGTCCGCAAGCTTCACGCGCTCGCCTTCGGCGCGACCGATGAATGCCTGGACACGGCTGAGCGAGCTCAGCCGTTCGAGGAATCTGCCCAGCGCGTCGTCGGCGACGTGACCGGTGAACGAGTGGCACGCGATCACCCGCACCACGGCGAGCAGATTCCGCGTGCGATGCTGAAGCTCCGAGACCATCACACGCTGCTGTAACTGAAGCCGCCGCAGCTCCGCCATCTCGTCCCCGAGCGCGCGAGGTGGTGCGGATGTGCTCGGTGACGTCGAAGGCGAAAACCATGACGCCGGCGATGTTCCCGTGCTCGTCGTATATCGGGGTTGGCGGTGAAGTCGTGCCTCAGCTCTTCATCCTGACCTTCGTGTTTGAGTGGGAATGGGCTGGCTGCGCAAGCCCGTGGGAACGCCTCGGGGAAAACGCGGTGGTGAGAAGTGGGGCCGACTGTCGCCCAGATATCGGCGTACACGATGTTTGCGTGGCATGCCAAGCGCGTGGGGGATGGTTGCCCCCGATGAGATGCGCACACACGTCGTTGTAAAGCGTGATGAGCTCGTGGGCCCCAATAGACCGCGACTGGCGCGTTTGAATGAAGGCAGATGCCAAGCGCCGTGCGCAGGCAGCCCGGCCAGTTCGCTATCGGCCCGAGCGGCGTAGGCGACCAGTCGCGCTCGCGAATGATCGCGGCGACTTCGCCGTCGCCGAGCCACCCGAGCGTCTCGCTTTTTCGCCTTGCATCCATGGCTCACGTACCGGGAAGTGACATCTTCGTCCAGGCTCGCTTCGAGGTGCAGGTAGCCGGAGGTAAACCGGCCGCCGCTTCGAGCGCGGGTAGATGATGAATGGTGAGATGCTTGTCGCGCAACGTAATCTGACCGGAACGTCGCAGTTCCATCAGTGTCCGGTTGACGTGAACGGTGGACAAGGCAAGGGTATCTGCGATTTCGGTCTGGGTTGAGGGGGAACTCGCAAATGTTGTCCTGTGCGAGTCCCACCGCGCGCAGGCGGAGGAACATTTCACAGAGCAGGTGAGCGGCGCGCGAGAACGCCGTCCGCTGGCCCACATTGATCAGCCATTCGCGTGCAATCGCCTGTTCCACCAGCGTTGTTCGCCAGAACGCCCGGGCGAGACGGGGGAACTGAAGGGTGATATCCCGCACTCGTTCGCGAGACAACCTTGCGATCAGCGCGGAGGAAATCGTGCCGATGGAACAGTCCATCCGGGGGTAGCAGAGCGATGCTCAGGTCGCACACGTCCCCCGGAATGCAGAAGGACAGGATTTGCCGGCGCCCGTCGGGCAACAGCTTGTAACCGCACGCAAAACCTTCGAGCACCACGTGTATGCCGTCGGGGGATCTCCCCCTCCTGCGCCAGGTGCGCATGCGCGGGCAGCCGAATGATGGAATCGATTGCATCGAGCACGGACTGGCGCTCGTCCGCGGACCACGGCTCGAATCGCTCGAGCTTGCGGATCAGGAGGCTCCGGAAGAAGAGTCGTGCTCATGACGCGAACGCCGCCCCCTCGCGACGCGGCTTTTTCGTTGGACGCTCAGTTCCGCCGCGATCGGTTGCTGCGCGAGGATTCTTTTACCGCGCGCACCAGCGCCGCGAGATCGATCGGTTTCTGCAGGTAGATCGCGTCCCGGAAGGCGAGCGGCAGGAACGATGCGTCGTACCCCGTGGCGAAGATGGACCGCACGCCGCGCGCCCCGCAACTCGCCGGCGAGCTGGAACACGTGCTCGCCGTGCAGGTTTCACGTCGAGCACCGCGCAGTCGAGTGGCTGGCGCGCCATGAGCATGCGCCCATGCTCGACGTCAGCCGCGGGACCGATGACCGACGCTCCCTTCTCCCGGAGCGCGGCACAGATCTCCTCGGCGATGAAATAGTCGTCTTCCACGACGAGCACCAGGTGCCCGGCCAGCTCGTGCTCTGCCGCAATGATCGAGTGCGCTTCGGACATGGAGGACCCCCTGGAATTTCATTCGACCACATTGTCGCGAGTGAGAGGAATGTCGATCACGCAGCGCGTGCCGTCGGGCTCGAACGCCAGTCGCGTGGCGCCGCGCAATTCGTACGGCACGGTACGCTCGATATGGGCAGCGCGATCCCGCGCATCATTAACGTATGTTAACGCCGCCTCGCGATGAGGGGGACTCAATTGAGATCCCCATTTCACAAGTTGTCCTGAGGATCGCCTCGATGCTCAGCGGCTGCGATGCCTGCGCCGGAAGCGCGGGAAGTCGATGTCGCTGTCGGCGGCAAGCCAGACAAGCGCGGCCCACGCCCGCGACGTTTTGCGAGAGCGCGCGCGGTCGATCTTGTCGAGCGTGTCATTCGCGGTGTGATGCACGTCGAAGTACTTCGTGCCGTCCTGATTCAACAGGAATATCGGCACCCCGAGCTGTTCGAGCGGAGCGGTGTCCGCGCCGCCGTTACCGGGAGGCTGGTTCGACGGCACCACAGCGATCGGCGCGAGCACGCGCACGAGCGTTGCGCCGAACGGCGTCGCGAAAGCGCCGGCCGGCAGGCTCACCGAGTAGACGCGATCCGCTCCAAAATCGCTTTCGCTCGCGAGCACGTGTGAAGCGATCTCGGCTTTGTGTTCCTTCGGATAAGACTCGCCCCCGAGCGGGATCGCGCCCGGCTGCGATACTTCTTCCGATCCGTAGAACACGACGCGAACGGTTCGCTTCGGTTTGCGGGGCGCCTGCCCGACCAGGCGGGCGGCCCCGGTGATGATGGCGAGGCCAGCCGCATCGTCGATCGCGCCGGTGCCGAGGTCCCAGCTATCGAGATGCGCGCCCAGCACGATGACTTCCCCCGCGCGCTCGCTGCCGCGAATGTCGGCCACCACGTTCTGCGAGATGGCGTTCGGAACATAGGACGCGGTGGAGGTGAGCCGGAGTCGCACCTTCTCGCCGAGCTGCGTCAGCCGGAGGATCTGGTCGGCGTCCGGTTCCGACAGCGCGAATGACGGAATCGAGAATCGCGCGCCGTCGTACCGCGCGGCCCCGGCATGCGCGAAGCGATTGCCGCCAGTGGCGAGCGAGCGGACTGCGAAGCCGATGGCCCCGCGACGCGCCGCTTCGTTGGGGCCGTCACGACGCGAGGCCGAGGATGCAACGTAGCCCGAGCCGTCCTGCGTGGCGGGCATCTGGCGCGTGATCATCGCGATCATGCCGTTGAGAGAGCCCGGCGCGGCGGCCTTGAGGTCATCGAGCGTCGCAAACAGCGCGAGATCGCCTTCGACGCCGCCGGCCGGCGTGGGCGGTGAGCCGCCGAGCGCGCCGGCGACCACCGGCTGGGGAGAAGGCGCCGTGATCTCCGCGTGCTCCGTGCCGCGCACCCACGCGGTCATCGGGAATGGCTCGATCCGAACGTTTTCGAAGCCGAGCGCCTTCAGCTTTTTCGCGGACCATTCCGCCGCCGCGCGTTCGGCCGGTGAGCCCGCGGGTCGCGGACCGATGCGCGTCGTCAGCTCGCTGACGAAGTCCCACGCGACGGATTCACCCCGCATCGCCCTGTCGCGCAGCTCGCCGGCGATGCTCTCGGACGAGCGATCCGCAGCGTGAGCGCCGGTGACCAGGGCAAGCGCGAGCAACGAAGAAGAAATGCGGGACGAGCGATTCATGAGTGCGGGCCTCACTGCCCAGATTGAATGTGTCGATTGTATTTCACGCCCCGCCGCCTCCGTCGCGCCGTGCGACTGAAGGTTCGCGACGTGAGGTAGCTCGCAGACGCTGCCCGCGTATTCATCGATTCTCGTCCGGCAAAATCACGCACCGGACCGCCCATTGAAGTCATAATTACCGGCTAATGAATGCGCGCGACCTCATGGTTCGACACTTCCGCCAGATCTGCGTCTGGCCGCTCCAGCTCATGCCGCTGCGGCCGGGCCAGCAGGTGCAGCGCCATTGGGAAGCGCTCGAGTCGATCAAGTCGAACAATCACTGGCGCGAAGTGGTGGAGAAGTTCGCCGACCCGGCCGAGTTCCACGAGCGGCACTACAAAGAGTTCGTAACATTTCTGCCGTACGTCCAGCGCTTCCTCTATGGCTCGACCGCGGGGCAGGAGGCGTCGAATGCGCCGGCGCAGGGAAGCATGCGCGTGTTCCGGCGTGAAGATGTCGCCGAAGTGCGCATCGTTTTCGCGCAGGGGGAAGGGCCGACGCTGTTCAAGGTCCAGCACGTCAGCCTGTTCTTTTTTCTGGACGCCGATATCGCCATCATGGCGTTCGAAATGTTCGCGGACGATGTGCCGCTCGAGCGCGCGCAGGACACGCTGTTCCGCTTCGGTCGCGCCTATCCCGCGTACTGGGAGCGTGACGGGCAGGGCGGCAACTGCCCCTACTCGGTGGAATGGCTTGGGCACGACGGCGAGGTGCTCGCGGCTTCCGACTACGCCGCCCGGGCGAAGTACCTCGCCTTCGTGGCGCGCTATCGCTCGCCCTGCCTGGCGCATCACTGGGACTATCTTCTGCAGCCGCTGATGCTCGAATACCCGGGGCAGGCCGGGCTGCTCCGATACCGGCTGCTCGAATACAACCGCATGCCGTTCATGTCTTTCTTCGCGGTGGACGACCCTTCGGAGCTCACGCGCGCGGACTTCGTGCGCATCGGCATGGTCACGCGTCCGGGTGAGCCGGACACGCTGCCGTATTCCTCGACGACGCTGGCGGATTTCGAGCGCGACTATTGCGACGATCGTTTCTGGGGGCGTTCCGGCGAGCGCTTCTCGGGCGACACGCGTGTCATCGTGACCGGCCTGACGTTCTCGATCGTCGGGCGGCACGGCGATCACTTCTTTTCGGGGGCGGTCACGGGGCTGCTGGGCCAGTTCCGGCACCAGTATTTCCTGCTGTTCCTGATCGCGCATTTCCACAAGGCCGCGCTCGTTTCCATGTCCGACGAGCTCGCCGTCGCCATGAACCGGCTCACCGTCGGCGAGACCGAGTCGGTGAAGAACTTCAAGCGCACGATCCGGCAGATGATGGAAGTGTTCCTGCGGTTCACGCACCGCTACTGGTTTCACGAGGTCTCGAACCAGGCCATCGCGCGCAGCATCTACGGGCGGTTGAGCCGCTTCCTCGGCAACGACGACCTCTATGCCGAGGTCCGCGCCGAAGTGACGGACATGAACAACTATCTGGACTCCGACAGCGCTCGGCGCCAGGCCAACACGGTGCTTCGGCTCACCGTCGTGACAATCGTGGGCCTGATCGGAACGATTGCCTCAGGGCTGCTCGGGATGAACCTCATCGCCTGGGCGGATGAGCCGATGGCCTGGCGCGTCGGGACCTTCCTCTTCACGACCAGCGCAACGCTCGTGCTCACGATCGTCACGGTCGCGCAGTCCAAGAAGCTCGCCGATGTGCTCGATGCGATCTCCGATTCCCGGCTGGGTTGGAAATCCAAATGGCGTGCCATGACCAGCGCCTGGCGCGCCAAGCCGTGACGCCAGGCGGCTAGCGGGTGTAGGCTTGCCCGCCTGATGGCAAGCCGACGCTCTCTGTTAGCTGGATGGCCGCAAGCCAAATGGTCCCGCGCGTGGATTGCGCTTGGGGTGGTGCTTGCCTATCCCGCCTACGTCGCGCTCGCCTGCGACCTCACGAATCGCGATCGGCCAGCCGTTGTCGTGGCGGATGCCGCGCCTGCGGAGAAGGGAAAGTCTGAGCGGGATTGCCACAAGCGCACCGAGGGTCAGCGGACGCCGTCCGGCAAGCCTTGCCCTGATGGTGGTGAGCGTCTTCCGCAGGACCGCCGCTCGCCGCTCGATACGCTGCCTCCGTTAGCTCCTCTCGTAGCCTGACGGCCTGCGGGCGCGCGCCGCGCGTCCACTACTTCGGCTTCGGCTCGTCCTGCTTCGCAGTCGAATCGGGCTTCGTATCGCCCGCTTTTTCGTAGGCGTCGAGCGCCTTCGATTCAGGCGATCTGATTTCATCGAACGACTGGAACGGGCAGCGTGTGCCGTCGGCGAGCACCACGCTCGAGGTCCGATCGATCTGGTTGAAGCCGCCGCGGTTGACGAACCCCACGCGGGTCGAGAAGTCGAGTCCCGTACAGGGCCCGAGCGTTTCCGCGCGATACCGCTTGCCGTCGGTGGCCACGACGATCAGCGTGTGATCGTTCAGCGCCGACCAGTCGCGAACCCGGTAACGCGCCACCTGTGCGCTGGCGGTCGCGATGGGCGCATTGAGGTCCGCTTGCTCCCGCGCGTTTCGGCTGCTGGAGCTCTTCGTTGCGCAGCCGGACAGCGAGAGTGGGACCAGGCAAGTCGCCGCGACAGCCGCCGCAGCCATGCGGTTCATACGCTTCGCCATGGATCCGCCCTCTTCGAACACGATGGGTGACCTGCTGCCGCGAAACATACGCTGGCGGGGCCGTTTCCGCCTCTCCCGTGTCGCCTGCCATAAACCTCCATAAAGCTTCCTCGCCACGCCGCAATTGAGCCCGATCGCGGCGAGGCGTGGATCCGACCATGGGTCCCAGGTGAGACGCGGTGCCTCACCGTACGAATCAAGCGGAGATTTCATCATGAGCGTCTGGACAACCAAGCTGCGGGGGCCGGCTCTTGGCCTCACTTTGAGCACGGCCCTGATCATTGCGGTGGCCCCCGTGCAGGCCGCCGAGAAAGCGAAGAGCTCGAAGGCGGAGAACATCGGTGTGATGAGCGGCCTCGTCATCGGCGCCGCGGCGGGCGGCCCGATAGGTGCGATCGTGGGCGCGGCGGGCGGCGCGCTGATCGGCGATCGCTTCCACAAGAAGGAAGTGCAGAACGACGAGCTGCGCGTGAACCTGGCGAAGAGCGAATCGGACAAGCAGCGGCTGATGGCCGACCTGGCCTCGACGATGGAACATGGCGAGAAGCTGAGCGAAGAGCTCGATAACGCCGTCAACAAGACGCATGACCTCGAAGCGGCCTTCGCCTTCCGCACGAACGATGCGGCCCTGTCGGCGGAGGATGTCGCGCAGCTGCAGAAGATCGGCTCGCTCGCGGGGGCGCTCCCCGAGGTGAAGGTGCGCGTCTCGGGCTTCACGGATCCGCGCGGCTCCGAGAAATTCAACGCCGCGCTGTCGAAGCGGCGGGCCGATTCGGTGGCGGGCGTGCTGGAGTCCGCGGGCATTCCGGCCGATCGCATCGTGATCGAGGCGCATGGCGAGCACGAGTCAACGAGCGCCGATGGCGATCTCGAGGGGTATGCGTTCGAGCGGCGCGTGACGGTGCGCATCGAGCAGGGCACGGAAGACAAGGCGGTGGCCAGCCTGAAGTGAAAGGGTTTTCGGGGCGCCCGGCCGGTGGGTTGGGCGCCCCGTTTCCCAAGAGCGGAAGTCTCAATCGCCGGGCTAGAAGCGGTCCGGAGCGAGCAAAGAGCGCGTGCTCTTGCCCCTCTTGGCCGCCCGGCGATTGAGGGCCTCTTCGCGCCTGAGCGCGCGGCTGACGACTCGACAAGATCGGTTTACCGGCTCTGCTACCCTCCGATCGCATGACTCCTCGAATCATTCCGCTCTCCGCGAGCGTAGCCGCCGAAGTCTCCACCCCCGCCCCCGATCGATTGCTCGAGGGCTCACCCGAGCAAACCGTCAGCAACTACTTCACCGACCCTTCAGGGCAGTTCTTCGCAGGGCGCTGGTCCAGCACCCGAGGCAAGTGGCGTGTGCGCTACACCGAGAACGAGTTGTGCGTAATGATGGCCGGCCGAATAGTGCTGACCGCCGATGATGGGGCAGTGAGTTCGTTTGGTGCGGGCGATGCCTTCGTTATCCCTGCAGGCTTCTCAGGCACGTGGGAAGTCGTAGTGGATTGCACCAAAATCTACGCAATCTTCGAAAAACTCACCTAAATAGTGCGCGGGCGCGTACACCTGACGCTACACTTCGACCTGTACTGATGCAATTCAACGATCTAGGTGTGGCGTACGTCATGGCACGGGTGTTGCTTTGAACCCGCCGACCTACATTGCAGATAACTCGGAGGGTCCATGAAATTGATCAGAGGCGGCTTAGCAACGATCGGCCTGCTGGCTGTTGCGGGCGCAGCACAAGCCGGTGTCACGTCCACCTGGACGGCTACCAACGACTACGACTTCCGCGGCAACTCGCAGTCGGCCAAAGATCCCGCGATTCAGGGGAGTCTCGACTACGCGGCCGCGAGTGGCTGGTACGTCGGCGCATGGGCCAGCAATATCGATTTCGGTGTTCCCTCGGGTGGTCCGCTCGAGAACCCGGACGTAGAGCTGGACGTCTACGGTGGCTTCACCAAGACCCTCGAATCCGGCTGGGCGTACGACTTCGGACTGGTGGCCTACACCTATCCGCAAGAGAGCGACTTCACCTACGAAGAGGTCTACGCGAGCATCGCGAAAGACTGGTTCAAGGCGAAGATCTGGTACTCACCGGAGTTTGGCGGCAAGGCGGCGAAAGACCTTTCGCGCGGCGCAGGTAACGGCAGCAGCGTTTCGGCGTGGTACCTCGAAGCGAATGCGACGATCCCGTTGCCACAAAACTTCTCCATCACGGCTCACGCCGGCTACAGCACCGGTGACTACTGGGACAACGCGTTCGGCGATGACCAGTTCGACTACTCGGTCGGTGTCGGCTACACGGCTGGCAAGTTCAACTTCGGCTTGAAATACGTCGATACGGACGGCGACGTGAAAGTCACGAGCGATGCCTTCAACAACGAAGGCCGCGTGATCTTCACGGTTGCGACCACCTTCCCGTGGGGCGAGTAAGAAGCGAAAACATAGCCTCTTAAATTCAACCTGTCGAAATGAACGGGCCCGCCGTGCCTGAACGCGGCGGGCCCGTTTTGTTTCGAGTCGCTGACAAGTTGGTATTCGCCGCGGCGCGCGATACATAACGCACCATTCGGGTGACGTGTCTCGCGGTTCCATGTGACCACGCTACCGCCACGCGGGCGTAACAAGGGAAAGTCCCGGTCCTCGCGCTTGGGTCGGGTGGAGGACACACATGGAAACGGTAGTGATCGCCGCGAATCGCGGCAGCACGGTAGCGTCAGGAACGACGCTGCTCTTCGTGAGCGTCGTTGTCGCCGCCGCGGCGGCATTCGTGCTGTTCAGGCATTTGCGCAACCGGCAACAGCCGGGAGCGTAAGACAGCGTCGGTTGAAAATGGGGAGTGAGCGGCGTGCGGGGAGGCACGCCGCTCATTTTCCTCAGACGCTCTTCAGCACTTCCGACAGCGTTCCGAAGATCTGGTCGATCTGCGCCCGCTCGATGATGAGCGGCGGCGACAGCGCAATGATGTCGCCGGCCTGTCGCACGAGCAGACCCTTCTCGAAGCACTTCAGATAAACGTCGAACGCGCGCGCGCCCGGCTTGCCGGGAACCGCCTCGAATTCCAGCGCGGCCATGAGGCCGTAGGTGCGGATGTCGATCAGGTGCGACGTGCCCTTCAGCGAGTGCGCGGCATCTTCCCAGTAGCGTGAGAGAGTTTTCGCGCGTGTGAGCAGGCCGTCGCGCTCATAGATGCCGAGCGTCGCAAGGCCAGCGGCACACGCAACCGGATGCGCGCTGTATGTGTAGCCGTGGAACAGCTCGATGCCATCCGGCGCCTGCATGAACTGATCGTGAATCGTCTTGCTCACGATCACGCAACCCATCGGTATGCAGCCGTTGGTGAGGCCCTTCGCGCCCGTGATGATGTCCGGCGTGACACCGAACTCCTGGGCCGCGAACGGCGCGCCGGTGCGGCCGAAGCCGGTGATCACTTCATCGAACACCAGCAGCAGCTTGTGCTTGTCGCAGATCTCGCGGATGCGTTTCAGATAGCCCTTCGGCGGAACGAGCACACCGGTCGAGCCCGCGATCGGCTCGATGAACACGGCCGCGATCGTCGATGGATCGTGGAACTGCACGAGCTTTTCGAGCTCTTCCGCGAGCTCCGCGCCGTGCTCCGGCTGGCCGCGCGAGAACGCGTTGCGCCGGAGGTCGTGCGTATGCGGGATGTAGTCCACGCCAGGCATGAGCGACGCCGACCACGCCTTGCGGTTCGGCCCGATGCCGCCGATGGAGGTGCCGCCCATGTTCACGCCGTGATACGCGCGCTCGCGACTGATGATCTTCGTACGCTGGGCGTCGCCCTTCAGGCGGTGATAGTTGAGCGCGATCTTCAGCGCGGTGTCGACGGCCTCGGAGCCGGAGTTCACGAAGAACGTGTGGTCGAGCCCGGCGGGCGAGATCTTCTTGAGCGCATTGGCGAGCTCGAACGCCCCGGGATGACCCATCTGGAACGCCGGCGCGAAATCCATCGTCTCGAGCTGGCGGGCGACGGCTTCGGTAATCTCCCGCCGGCCGTGACCAGCGTTCACGCACCACAGGCCCGCGACGCCATCGAGGATCTGCCGGCCGTCCGGCGTCCAGTAGTGCATACCCGAGCTCTTCGCCAGCATTCGCGGTTGCGCCTTGAACTGGCGGTTCGGCGTGAACGGCATCCAGTAAGCTTCGAGATCCGCACGGGACAGGGACGCGGGGTCGGTATGGGGCAGGGACGCAGCGGCGGCCGGGGGTGACATGGGAGTGCGCTCCGGAATAGGTCAAGGATCGGTGGGACGGGTCGAGATGATAAATAAAATTGACAAAGATGGTCAATCGCCTAGGTTTTAACCCAACTTTGTTGAGGATCTTGAACAGTCATGAGCATTGACGTGGGCGAGCGACTGCGGAACGTCCGGGTCACTTTCGGCCTTTCCCAACGGGCACTTGCGCGCCGGGCAGGGGTCACGAACGGGCTCATCTCGCTCATCGAGCAGAACCGGGTGAGCCCCTCCGTCAGCTCCCTGAAGAAAGTATTAGACGGGGTGCCAATGACCCTCGCCGAGTTCTTCACTCTAGACATGGCGGCTGCGCCCAAGGCGTTTTTCGGGCCTGAGGAACTCACCGAGCTGGGCAACGAGCAGGTGTCGTTGCGCCTCGTGGCTGCCCAGCGCGCCGGGCGCCAACTCACGCTGCTTCATGAGCGATACGCACCAGGGGCCGAGACGGGCGACGAGATGCTGACGCATCGTGGCGAGGAGGGCGGCATCGTGGTGAAGGGGCGCATCGAGCTTACGCTCGCCGGCGTTACGCGTGTGCTCTCGGCTGGCGAGGCCTACTACTTCTCCAGCCATCTGCCGCATCGGTTCAAGAACGTGGGGCGTGAGCCGTGTGAGATCATCAGCGCCAGCACGCCACCCAGTTTCTAGAAGCCCACACGCGCATGAACTCACAGATATCCGCTTTGTCCTGGCACGACCGCGCCAGGGTGCTCGAACCGCGCACGCAAGCCTTCATCGGCGGGCGCTATGTGGACTCCGCGTCCGGCGCCACGTTCACGCGCGTGAACCCGGCGAACGGTGAGGTGCTCGCGCAGGTTGCCGCCTGCGACACGCGGGACATCGACGCGGCCGTCGCGTCGGCGCGCGCGGCGTTCGATTCGGGCGTGTGGGCGAAGCAGTCGCCGAAGGCTCGCAAGAAGGTGCTGCAGCGGTTCGCGGAGCTCATTCACGAGAACCTCGAAGAGCTCGCGCTGCTCGAAACGCTGGACACCGGCAAACCCATTCGCGACAGCCTGAGCGTCGATCTTCCTGCCACCGTGAATTGCATTCAGTGGTTCGCGGAAGCGGTGGACAAGATCTATGACCAGGTCGCGCCGACGGATCACAACGCGCTCGCGCTGATCACGCGCGAGCCGCTGGGTGTCGTCGGGGCGATCGTGCCGTGGAATTTTCCGCTCATCATGGCGGCCTGGAAAATCGGGCCGATCCTGGCGGCGGGCAATTCGCTCGTGCTGAAGCCGTCCGAGAAGTCGCCGCTGTCGGCGATCCGGCTTGCGCAGATTGCGAGCGAGGCCGGGATACCGGATGGCGTGTTCAACGTCGTGCCCGGGCTCGGCATGCCGGCCGGCAAGGCGCTGGCCTTGCACATGGATGTGGATGGCATCGCGTTCACGGGCTCGACCGCGACCGGTCGCTCGATCATGCAGTACGCGGGGCAATCGAACCTGAAGCGCGTGTCGCTCGAGTGCGGCGGCAAGTCGCCGAACATCGTGCTCGCCGATTACGACGACCTCGATCGCGCGGCGACGGCCGCGGCGTTCGCGATCTTCTTCAACCAGGGCGAGATGTGTTCCGCCGGCTCGCGCCTCCTCGTGCAGGAAGGCATCAAGGATGTGTTCCTCGAGAAGGTGCAGCGTGTGGCGCGCACGCTGGTGCCGGGTGATCCGCTCGATCCCGAGACGCGGCTCGGCGCCATCGTGGATGAGGCGCAGATGAATCGCGTGCTTGGCTACATCGATGCGGGCACGCGCGACGGCGCGACCATTCGTCTCGGCGGCAATCGCGTGCGCGAATCGAGCGGCGGGTTCTATGTCGAGCCCACGATGTTCGAGGGCGTGACCCCACGCATGAAGATCGCGCGCGAAGAGATCTTCGGGCCGGTGCTCGCGACGCTCACTTTCAAGACCGTCGAGGAAGCGATCAAGATCGCGAACGATGTCGTCTATGGTCTGGCGGCGGCTGTGTGGACCCGTGACGTGACAACTGCGCATCGCGTGGCGCGCGCCCTGCGCGCCGGCGTCGTTTACGTGAACTGCTATGACGCGGACGACATCACGGTGCCGTTCGGCGGGTTCAAGCAGTCCGGCATCGGTCGGGACAAGTCGCTGCACGCCTTCGACAAGTACACCGAGCTCAAAACGACCTGGATCGATCTGTCCTGAGTCGACGTGAGCACTGAATCCCTCAAGTTCATCGCGAGCGCCCCTCGCGGTTTCGCCGACCTGCTCGCGCGCGAGCTCACATCGTTTGGCGCACGCGATGTGCGCGAGCGCTCGACAGGTGTCGCATTCACCGGCCCGCTGGAAGTGGCGTATCGCGCGTGTCTGCACTCGCGCGTCGCGAATCGGGTGTTTCTCGAGATCGCGGAGTTCGAAGCCGGCACGGCGGACGAGTTCTACGCATGGTCGAAGCGCGTGGACTGGGCGGCCCACATCGGGCCGGACGCCACGATCGCCTGCGACTTCACCGGCAAGCATCCGACGATCACGCACACGCATTTCGGCGCGCTGAAGCTCAAGGACGCGATCGTCGATAGCGTGCGCGACCAGGCGGGCTATCGGCCGGACGTCTCCATCGACAAGCCGGGTGTGCGCGTGCACGCGCATGCGAATCGCTCGAAGATTGCGCTGTCGCTCGACTTGTCCGGCGAGAGTCTTCATCGGCGCGGATATCGGGGCGCGGGCGGGGAGGCGCCGCTCAAGGAGAACGTGGCCGCCGGCGTGCTGATTCGCGCGGGCTGGCCGGAGTTGGCCGCCGCGGGCGCCGAGTTCCTCGACCCGATGTGCGGGTCGGGCACGTTCGTCATCGAGGCGGCGATGATCGCCGCCGATATCGCCCCCGGGCTTGGCCGCGACTACTTCGGCTTTATCGGCTGGCGCCAACATGACGCGGCGCTGTGGGAGCGGCTGCGCGCGGAAGCGTCCGCGCGAGTGCGCTCGGCCGACGATCTCACCGCGATGATTCGCGGCCAGGATCGCGACGCCACCGCGATCCGCGGCGCGCGCGCGAACGCGCAACGGGCGCAGGTCGAGGAGATCGTGCGCTTCGCCGTGCAATCGCTCGCCGACGCAAAGCCATCGCCGCGCGCGGCTCAGGCGCGTGCCGCAGCCCCGGCGCCTTCGGACACCGATACGCCTTCCGCAGCCGCAAGCGGCACCACGCCCGCAACCGATGGGCCGCACGACGGCGGCGCAACGATCTCACCCGAAGAGCCCGCTCCCAAAGGCGGCGCGCCAACGCGGGTAGGCCTCGTGTGCGTCAACCCGCCGTACGGCATACGCCTGGAGGACCACCAAAAGGCGCGCCAGCTTCACAAGGAGCTAGGCGAAATACTCCGAACCCGCTTCGAAGGCTGGCAAGCCGTAATCCTCACGGGCTCCCCCGACCTCGGCCTCGAGTTGGGCCTGCGCGCCCACCGCGTGCACACCGTCTGGAACGGCGCCATCGAATGCCGCCTCCTCCGAATCAACGTCGAGCCGAGCGCCGCCCGCACATTGATCGCCGACCGCGGCGCCGCCCGCATCGATGCGTCTCTTCGCGAATCGAACGGCGCGAAGATGTTCGGCAACCGCCTCGGCAAGAACATCAAGCAACTCTCTCGATGGGTGAGAGACAGCGGCGTCAGCTGCTATCGCCTCTACGACGCCGACATGCCGGAGTACGCCTTCGCAATCGACTCCTACAAGGTGATCGGCGAAGACAAGCAGCCGCCACTCGCGGAAGCGCAAGTGTGGCTGCACGTTCAGGAATACGCCGCGCCCGCGACCATCGAAGAAGAAGCCGTGCGTCGCCGCCGGGCGGAGGCATTCTCCGTGCTGCCTGAGGTTACGGGCGTTCCCGCCGAACGCATCCGCGTGCGCCTGCGCAAAAAACAGACTCGCGGCAGCCAGTATCAGAAAGTGGCCGAGCAGTTTCGCTTCCACATCGTGGAAGAGGGCGGACTCAAGCTGCGCGTGAACTTCGACGACTACCTCGACACCGGCCTGTTTCTCGACCATCGTCCCACGCGCGCCCGTATTCGCGAGCTGGCGAACGGCAAACGATTCCTGAACCTGTTTGCGTACACGAGCACCGCCACGGTTTACGCAGCCGCCGGCGGCGCGCGCGCGAGCACGTCCGTTGACCTTTCTCGCACCTACCTGGAGTGGTCCGAGCGAAACCTGGGTTTGAACGGCCTCGCCACCCGCCATCACGAGCTGGTGCAGGCGGATTGCCGCGAGTGGCTCGAGGCGGCCGCGCGCACGCGCAATCAATACGACCTGATCTTTCTCGACCCGCCGACCTTCTCGAACTCCAAGCGAATGGAAGGCGTGCTCGACACCGGGCGCGATCATCCGGAGCTCATCGAGGTGTGCATGCAAGTGCTCGCTCCCGGCGGCTTGCTGGTGTTCTCGACGAACGCACAGAAGTTCAAGCTCGATCCGGCGCTTGCGGAACGCTACGACGTGAAGGACGTTTCCGTGGCGACGATTCCACGAGATTTCGAGCGCAATCCGCGCATCCATCGCTGCTATGACATTCGCCACCGAGGGTCGTCATGAAGCTGTCCGATTTCCAGGCGCTGACGTTCGATTGCTATGGCACGCTCATTGACTGGGAAACGGGGCTTCTCAAAGCGCTCCAGGGTCTCATCGCCTGCGCGCCGCGCCGTCGCACGCGTGAAGAAGTGCTGGGCGACTACGCGGCGAACGAGCAGGATCAGCAGCGCTTCTCGCCGACGATGAAATATTCACAGCTCCTCGCGGTCGTCTACAAGCGGCTGGGCGAGAACTGGGGCGCGCCGGCTCCGTGGGAGGAGTGCGCGACCTTCGCGGGCTCGTTGAAGACCTGGGAGCCGTTCCTCGACACTGTCGCCGCTCTCAAATATCTGAAGTCTCACTACAAGCTCTACATCCTCTCGAACGTCGACAACGAAAGTTTCTCGTATACGGCGCGCAAGCTGGGTGTGCGGTTCGACGGCATCATGACGGCGGAAGACATCGGCTCATACAAGCCGAGTCCGCGGAACTTCGAATACATGCTCGGCCGCCTGCGCAGCCAGGGCATCGAGCGGAATCGCGTCCTGCACGTCGCACAGAGCCTCGCGCACGACCACGTGCCCGCGAACGAGCTGGGTCTTGCGTCCTGCTGGATCAATCGGCGAGATGGCCGCATCGGTGCCGTCGGCGAGGCCGCCAGCCGCGCGCGCTACGACCTCGCGTTCGGCGGCATGGAGGAGCTCGCCGAAGCGCACCGGAAGGAACTGAACGGCGCGGTGTGAGCCGATGCGTGAGTAGCGGCTACGGGCCGAGAAGTGCGCTCGCCGCCTTGTCGGACAAAACCGCATCCGTGCCAGCGACCGTGGTGGACGCCGGTGCCGTAGCCCGCGCTTCGGCCGCCGGCGCTTCCGTCATTTCCACGGCGCCGTTGAACTGCGCGCCTTCGATGATGGAGACGCGCGGTGCGGCGATGTCGCCGATCACGTTCGCTGTTGGCGAGAGGGTGATGGACTCGGTGGCTTCGATATCGCCTTCGACCGTGCCTTTGATGGTGATCGCTTTCGCATGAATGTCGCCGATGACCGAGCCGCCGATGCCGACGGTCAGGCTCGAGGAGTGGCGGATCGTGCCTGCGACACTGCCGAAGAGTATGAGGTCCTCGTCGGCCGACAGTTCGCCCTTGAAGGAGAGCGTCTTGCCGAGAACCATGACAGGCTGCGGATTGACGAAGCTCTGCGATCCAGCCGAAGCCGCGCTCGCATCGGCATCGGCCGCCGCCGGGGCGTCGCCCGCTTTGCCGTTCTGCCCGCCGCCGAATACCGACATCAGATTCTTAGCCATGATTCACCGAACCGTTCCATTGCCACGCGTCGGGTCGGTCGCGGGCCCCGCCGGACGCCCATCGGATTGACGATGCGAGCGCGCGGGCTTGCCCGTCGCTTCCATCGTCACGTTGCCATTCACGCTCGCCCCGTCGACGATGCTCACACTCGGCGCGCGCACGTCGCCCTTGAGGTTGCCGGTCTCCATGATGGCGACGGACGTGGAGGCGTTGAGATCGCCCTCGACGCTACCCTCCACCGCGATCACCTGCCCCTGGATGTCCGCTTTCACGCGTCCGTCCCGGCAGATCGTCAGGCGCTGCGAATGGGTGATCGATCCTTCGATCTGGCCGTGGACCATGAGGTCCTCTTCGGCGCGCAATTCACCCTTGAAACGCAAGGTCGGGCCGAGGATCGACACCTGGTCCGAGGGAGGATCGTTCGGGCTCGCCATCGAAATTCTCCATGCGGGAGCATCCGCAGAGCGTTATGTATCTCGGGTGGATTGTCCGGGCTTTGCGGGTGTCGCCAGCGGGATACGGTTCACGGCCTGCCGCGATCGAAGTGCGATGCCAATCTCAGTATGGATGCGTGAGCGTCGCCTTACGCGGCCACGGCCGACGCGCGGTTTTCTTGAGGTGGGAATTGTGCCTACCTTCCGCGCGTGTCCGGGAAGGGGCAGCCGCCAACGCCGGGCGTGGCACGAAGCCGGCGCAGCCGTGCGCTATTTCGCTAGACGATGCGGACGCTGAGCGGATCCAGCCCCTCGATCGAGGCCTCTACTGAATCCCCGCGCACCAGCGGCCCGACGCCGGCGGGGGTGCCCGTGTAGATGAGGTCGCCTGCGGCGATCTCGAACAGCGTCGACAACTCGGCGATGATCTCGGGCACCTTCCACGTCATCTCGGCGATGTTGGCGTCCTGCCGGATCTTGCCGTTTACGCTGAGCCAGATGCGCGCGTTCTCGAGAATGCCGCCCGCGCTCACCGGGCGAATGGCCCCAATCGGCGCGGATCGATCGAAACCCTTGCTGGTGTCCCATGGCCGGCCGTGGTCGCGGGCGTCCGTTTGCAGGTCGCGACGCGTGAGATCGATGCCAACCGCGTACCCGTAAACGAGCGAGTTCGCCGTTGCGGCGGGCACATTCGTGCCGCCGCCCCCGAGCGCCACGACGAGCTCCGCCTCGTGATGAAAGTTGGCGGTACGCGGCGCGTAAGGCACGACGCTGCCATTCGGGACCACCGCGTCCGCTGGCTTCGTGAAGAAGAACGGCGGCTCGCGATCGTCATTGCCCATCTCACGCGCATGCGCGGCGTAGTTGCGGCCGACGCAGAAAATCCGGCGCACTGGGAAGCGGCCCTGTGTTCCCCTGACTTCGACGGAAGGTTGAGGGGCGGGATTGATGACGTACGACATGAGGATCCTCCGCGAAGAGCGCGCCGCGAATTGCGCGGCGATTGTGACTTCATTCGCAGACGATCTTCAATGGCTCGTGTTCGGCGTGTTCAAGGCGGGCGCGGTCGAGGGCCTGTCACTGGCGCCGCCGGGGGCGACTGCTGAACAATTGGCAGCGATAGGCGCTTTTTTTGCAGCAACCTGCGCGGGCTACGCCTCGCGCCAGCTAGAGCATGTCCCGCAGCCGGTAGTACATCATCGCCAGCACGAGCGCGGGCCTGCGCATAGCCATGCCGCCCGGGAAGTCTCGATGCGGAATACGCGTGAACACGTCGAACCGCTCCGCCGTTCCGCTGATCGCTTCGGCAACGAGCTTGCCCGCCATCCCTGTGAGCACGAGCCCGTGCCCGGAGAATCCCTGCAAGAAAAAAACGTTTGGCGCGAGCCGGCCGAAGTGCGGCGCGCGATTCAGCGTGATATCCACTTCGCCGCCCCATGCGAATTCCAGCTTCACGTCCGCGAGCTGCGGAAACACCTCGAGCATGCGCTGGCGTGTCGCTTCCGGAGCGTCGAACTGCGAAAGCCCTGAATAGTTTGCGCGCCCGCCGAACAACAACCGGTGATCGGCCGAGCGTCGGAAGTAATCGACCACCCAGTTCGAATCGACGACGCCCGCATTGTTCTTGATGAGCTCCGTCGCGCGCGCCTGCCCCAGCGGCTCCGTCGCGACGATGTAAGTCGACACCGCCATGATCTTTGCGAACAGATCAGGCGCCAGCGATCCAAGATAGACGTTGCCGCACAGAACGGCGTACCGCGCGCGCACCTCGCCATTCGCGGTGCGAATCGACGCGTGATCGCCCGACGCGCCATTCGCGCTCGATCGTGTCCACGAGACCGCGCGCGATTGCTCGAAGATGCGCGCCCCGAGTCGCTCCGCCGCTGCGGCAAGCCCCAGCGTGTAGTTGAGCGGATGCAGATGTCCGCAATTCGGGTCGTACAGGGCCGAAACATACCGCGTGCTTGGAATGATCGACCGCACTTCCTCGAGCGGCATGTATCGCGCGCTCGGATAGTCGAGCGTCGAGTGAAGCAGCTCGATCTCCTCGCGAATCTCCGCGTCGTGACGCGCCTTCATCGCCACCTGCAGGTGCCCATCGACCCAATCGCAGTCAATGCCATGCTTCGCGATGAGCTCGCGCATCAGCCCGAGGCCTTCGACGGTGAAGTCCCATACTCGACGCGCATCGCGTTCGCCGACGAGCCGAGCGAGTTTCGCGTGCCCGGCCGCCACACCAAGCAGCGCCTGCGCGCCGCTTCGACCCGACGCACCCCACCCGATGCGATGCCCCTCGAGCAGCACCACTCGATACCCGCGTTCGGCCAGGTGAAGCGCCGTCGAGCACCCGGCAATGCCGCCCCCGACAACGCACACGTCGCACTCCACCGCCCCCTGCAACGTGGGCCGGGCAGGCGAGGCATGGGCCGTGGCCGAGTAATAAGAGGGAGTGGCGTTCATCGAGAGGTGTTTTAGGATCTTTCTACGGCAGCCGGCCGTCCGGCCGCGCAGGATACGGGCCCGCGATAGGCCGCCGCAAACCGGTGCAGGTACCTCACATAACTCGCAAGAAGTCCACGACAGGCCGGCTTATAGCCCGCGAGACGCGTTCTTTGTGCCAGCCGACGGCAGCTTTCGGGCTTGCAGCTGTGGTGTAATACCCACCCATTTCGAAGAAACTGAACCGGCGTCTGTTGAATATAATAGACGCGTCACGTTCATCATCATGTCGCGCAAACGCCCCGTTATCGGATTGCCAGCCGATCGGTCGAATGATCGGCGACCACGCGTTCCATGCTGTCGGCGAGAAGTATCTCCGCGCTGTCGTGGAGGCGGCCGATTGCATGCCGTTGCTCATCCCCGCGCTTCGCGACCTGGTGTCCGTTGACGAGGTGCTGGAGGTCGTGGATGGTCTGCTCTTCACCGGCAGCCCGTCGAACGTCGATCCGGTGCGCTATGCCGGCCCCCCGAGCCGCGCCGGAACGCTGCACGACGCGGACCGGGACGCCACCACGCTTCCGCTGATCCCCGCTGCATCGAGCGCGGCGTGCCGGTGTTGGGTATATGCCGAGGCTTCCAGGAGATGAACGTCGCCTACGGCGGCACGCTCCACCAGAACCTGCATGAAGTGCCCGGCTTCCTGGATCATCGCGACGACGAGTCGCAGCCGCTCGATGTTCAGTACGGCCCCGCGCACGACGTCGTGCTGGAGGAGGGCGGCTTGCTGCGCGCGATCGCCGGCGCCGATCGCATCCGCGTGAACTCGCTCCATCACCAGGGCGTCGAGCGTCTTTCGGACCGGCTCGTCGTCGAGGCGCGCGCGCCCGATGGAGTCGTCGAAGCCTTCCGCGTGCGGGGCGAAGCGTTTCGCCGCCGCCGTGCAGTGGCACCCGGAATGGAAAGCAATGAGCAACGATTTTTCCAAAGCGCTGTTCGCCGCCTACGGCGCGTCGGCACGCGAGCGCGCACAGGAACACCGCTAAGTCGAAAGGTTTTTTATATGGCGAACGAGATCCAGCAATTTTTCCGGGATCACCGGCATTTCCGAAGTGGAAGCCATCATTCCCGACATGGCCGGCATCGCGCGCGGCAAGATCATGCCCGCCGAGAAATTCGCGGAAGACGAAGGCATGCGGCTGCCGGAGAGCATCTTCCTGCAGACGGTGACCGGCGACTACCCGCCTGAGACCGGCGAAGCCATGAGCCCCTGCGGAGATCGACATCGTCCTCAAGGCCGATCCGAAAACGGTGCGTCGCGTGCCGTGGGCGGCCGAGCCGACCGCGCAGGTCATCCACGACTGTTTCTATTCGGATGGCCGCCGCGTCACGATGGCGCCGCGCCACGTGCTGCGTAACGTGCTGGAGCTGTACGCCCAGCGCGGCTGGGAGCCGGTGGTCGCCCCCGAGCTCGAGTTCTATCTCGTCGAGCCCAACATCGATGCCGACTATCCGCTCAAACCCCCCGTCGGCCGCAGCGGCCGCGCGGAGCCGGCCGGCAGTCCTACAGCATCGCGGCGGTGAACGAGTTCGACCCGCTGTTCGACGACATCTACCAGTTCTGCGAAGACCAGGACATCGAGATCGATACGCTGATCCACGAGGACGGCCCGGCCCAGATGGAGATCAACCTGATCCACGGCCACCCGCTCGATCTCGCGGACCAGGCGTTCCTGTTCAAGCGCACCGCCCGCGAAGCGGCGCTCCGCCACAAGATGTATGCGACGTTCATGGCCAAGCCGCACGCGAAAGAGCCGGGCAGCGCCATGCACATCCACCAGAGCGTGGTGGACACCAAGACCCGCAAGAACATTTTCTCGAGCCCCGACGGCACCCCCTCGCAGCTCTTTTTCTCGCATATCGCCGGCCTGCAGAAGTACCTGCCGTCGGCCATGGCGCTCTTCAGCGCGAACGTGAACTCCTACCGCCGCCTCACCCGCTACTTGTCGGCCCCCATCAACGTGCACTGGGGCTACGACAACCGCACTGCGGGCCTGCGCGTGCCGATGTCCAACGCCGAAGCGCGCCGCGTGGAAAACCGCGTGGGCGGGGCGGATGCCAACCCCTACATCGCCATTGCCGCTTCGCTGGCGTGCGGTTACCTCGGCATGGTCGAGGGGCTGCAGCCCAGCGACCCCATCAGCGGGAGCGCCCATGATCTGCCGTTTGGCCTGCCCCGGTCCCTCGATGAGGCCCTGCGGCTGCTGCGCCAGTCAGATTCGCTGGTCAATGTGCTGGGCGAGGCGTTCGTCACCGCCTTCACCATCGTCAAGGAGGCGGAATACGAGGTGTTCCTGCAGGTCATCAGCTCGTGGGAGCGCGAGCACCTGCTGCTGAACGTCTAGGGGAAGTCTGAAGAACTTCTCTGAAATCGCTCGTAGCTGAGCGCGGCGCGGCCGAAAGAATTTTTCAGCGCTCACCGCAGGTCTTCTTCTGCGTGAGTGGCTGTTATATAAAGTGATGCAGGTCGGGGATGTACGCAATTCAGGGGAGCTCGTGTATGACTATCGCTGCCAGGTCGATGGTGCGTTCGCTATTGGTGAGTCTCGTGGTTGCCGCTGCACTCACTGCGTGCGGCAAGAAGGAAGAAGCACCACCACCGGGCGCCGCGGCCCAGCCGGCGGGTGAAGAGAAGGTCCTGAACCTCTCCATCTGGAACGACTACCTCGCCGACGACACGATCGCCAATTTCGAGAAGGAAACCGGCATCAAAGTTTCCGTGACCAACTACGGCAGCAACGAAGAGCTCGAAGCCAAGCTCGCCCCGGGCAATTCGGGCTATGACGTGGTGGTCCCCTCCGCCTCGTCCTACGAGCGGCAGATCAAGTCCGGCTACTACCAGAAGCTCGACAAGGCTCAGCTCCCGAACCTGAAGAACATGGATCCGGACATCGAAGCGCGCCTTGCGATGCACGATCCGAACAACGACTACGCCGTGCTCCACATGTGGGGCACCACCGGCATCGGCTACAACACCAAGAAGCTCACGGGGGCGATGAAGAACGCGCCGGTCGACAGCTGGAAGCTGGTGTTCGACCCGAACGTGGTCAAGAACTTCAAGAAGTGCGGTATTGCCGTGCTCGACTCCGCGACCGAGATGTACAGCATGACACTCACGGCTCTCGGCAAGGATCCGAACAGCCAGAAGCCGGAAGACCTCGAGGCGGCCACCAAGGCGCTGATGACCCTGCGCCCGAACATCCGCTACGCCGATACGCAACGCATGATCGGCGATCTCGCGAACGGCGAGATCTGCCTCGCGGTTGGCTACAACGGCGACATCCTGCAGGCTCGCGATCGCGCGGAAGAGAACAAGACGGGCGCGGAGATCCAGTACGTCATTCCGAAGGAAGGCACGATCATCTGGTTCGACAGCTACCTCGTTCCGAAGGACGCGCCGCATCCCAAGAACGCGCTCCTGTTCATCAACTACATGCTGCGTCCTGAAGTGATTGCCGCCGTCACCAACAAGGTGAAGTACCCGAACGGCAACAAGGAAGCGACGGCGCTCGTGGACAAGGCGGTGCTGGACGATCCGAGCGTCTACCCACCGCAGGAAGTGAAGGCGAAGCTGGTGCCCGACCTCGCGGACACCGAAGAAGGCACGCGCATAATGACGCGTGGCTGGCAGCAGTTCACGACCGGTCATTGATCGGTCTTGCCGGTGGCCGCGCGGCCTGAGGTACGCAGGGAGCCGTGGAAGGATCCACAGGCCCAGGCTTACATTCGAATCGAGAACGTCACGAAGAAGTTCGGCGAGTTCGTCGCGGTCACCGACGTCTCGCTGAGCATCTACCGGGGCGAGATCTTCTGCCTGCTCGGCGGCTCGGGCTGCGGCAAGACCACGCTCCTGCGCATGCTCGCCGGCTTCGAAGCGCCGACGAGCGGCCGCATCTTCATCGACGGGCAGGACATGGCGGGCGTGCCGCCGTACAAGCGCCCCGTCAACATGATGTTCCAGTCCTACGCGCTGTTCCCGCACATGACGGTGGAGCAGAACGTCGCCTTCGGCCTGAAGCAGGACGGTGTGCCGAAGGCGGAAATCACCGAGCGCGTGCAGTCCATGCTGAGCATGGTGAAGCTCGAGCAGTTCATCAAACGCAAGCCGCATCAGCTTTCGGGCGGCCAGCGCCAGCGCGTGGCGCTGGCGCGCTCGCTCATCAAGCGCCCGAAGCTGTTGCTGCTCGATGAGCCGCTCGGCGCGTTGGACAAGAAACTCCGCGAGCACACGCAGTTCGAGCTCGTGAACATTCAGGAAAAGCTCGGCGTCACCTTCGTGGTCGTCACGCACGACCAGGAGGAGGCGATGACGCTCGCGTCGCGCATCGGCGTGATGAATCACGGCCGCATCGTGCAGGTGGGCACGCCGCACGAAATCTACGAATTTCCGAGCACGCGCTTCGTGTCGGAGTTCATCGGCAACGTGAACATGTTCGAAGGCCGCATCCTGGCGGACGAGCCCGATCACGTGACGATTGCTTCGGGCGAGTTGGGCGCGCCGATCTACATCGGTCACGGCGTCAGTACAGCGCCGGACGCGACCGTGTGGGCAGCCGTGCGCCCGGAAAAGGTCATGATCACGCGCGACGAGCCGGTTGCGCCGCTCGGTGTGCCGCACGCGATGCTTTCGCAGTCGGGGGGGGCGCAGTTCAACACGGCGCAGGGCGTGATCAAGGAGATCGCCTACATGGGCGACACCTCCATCTACATCGTGCAGCTCGACTCGGGGAAGCAGATACGGGTCACGCAGCCGAACACCCATCGCCATGCGGATTCGCCGCTGACCTGGGAAGAGCGTGTGTGGATCAGCTGGCACGAGTCCAGCGCGGTAGTGGTTACGGAGTAGGCCGCCGCACCACATGGCGCAGATCAGCTACGTCCCGCTCGGCAATCGCATGACCTCGCGCCTCGGGCGCTTGCTGGAGAACGTGTCGCAGTTGCCGCCGTGCCGCTGGTCGCTCGGGGTGCTGCGAAGGCTTGGATTCACGGGTCGCACCGCTGTCATCGCGGTACCGTGGATCTGGCTGATGCTGTTCTTTCTCGTCCCCTTCCTCATCGTCCTCAAGATCAGCTTCGCGGATACGCGGCTCGGCGTGCCGCCGTACACGCCGCTTTTCGAGTGGGGGCAGGCCGGCTACATCCAGTTCAAGATGAACCTGGCGAACTACCTGTTCATCCTGAAGGAGTCGTTGTACTTCGAAGCCTTTCTGAGCTCGCTGAAGGTCGCCGCGGTTTCGACGATCTTCTGTCTGCTGCTGGGCTACCCGATGGCGTACGGCATCGCGCGGTCGAGCGCGAGCTGGCGAAACACGCTGCTGCTGCTGATCATCCTGCCGTTCTGGACGTCGTTCCTCGTGCGCGTGTACGCGTGGATTGGGCTCCTGCGCAACAACGGCCTCATCAACAACGTGCTGATGGGCCTGCACATCATCGATGAGCCCATCGTGATGATGCAGACGGATTTCGCGATGTACATCGGCATTGTGTACTCGTACCTGCCGTTCATGATCCTGCCGCTCTACTCGAACCTCGAGAAGCACGACAACACGCTGCTCGAAGCGGCGGTGGATCTCGGCGCGACGCCGTTCAAGGCGTTTCTCAAGGTCACGCTGCCATTGTCGATTCCCGGTGTCGTCGCGGGTTCCATGCTCGTGTTCATTCCGGCGGTGGGTGAGTTCGTGATCCCGCGCCTGCTCGGCGGCACGGATTCGCTGATGATCGGCCGCGTGCTGTGGGATGAGTTCTTCCTCAATCGCAACTGGCCGATGGCGAGCGCGGTGGCTATTGCCTTGCTGCTGGTGCTGGTGATTCCGATCATGGTCTTCCAGCGATTCCAGGAGCAGGAGAGCGGCGCGGGGTCACAGAAGTGAATCAGCGGCGCTCCTATTTTCTCCTCACGGTGCTCGTGCTGGGCTTCGCGTTTCTCTACATCCCGATCCTTTCGGTGATCGCCTACTCGTTCAATGAGTCGCGGCTCGTCACAGTGTGGGGCGGGTTCTCGATGAAGTGGTACGGCATCCTGTTCGACGATCACCAGATGCTGTCGGGCATGTGGCTCAGCTTACGCATCGCCACCGTGACGGCCACTGGAGCGGTGATCATGGGAACGTTCGCGGGGCTCGTGCTTGCGAGGTTCGGCAAGTTCCGCGGGCGAACGACGCTCGCTGGGATGGTGACCGCGCCCCTCGTGATGCCGGAGGTGATTACCGGCCTGTCGCTGTTGCTGCTGTTCGTGGCCTTCGCGGATTTCCCGTTCGTTCCCGATCAGCGTGGCTTCAGCACCATCGTGATCGCGCACATCACCCTGACAATGTCCTACGTCACCGTTGTCGTTCAGTCGCGCCTCTCGACGATGGATGAATCGCTCGAAGAGGCGGCAATGGATCTCGGTGCGCGGCCGTCGAAGGTATTCCTCGTCATCACGCTGCCGATCATCGCGCCGGCGATCGTTTCCGGCTGGCTGCTGGCGTTCACGCTCTCGCTCGACGACCTCGTGATCGCGAGCTTCGCGGCCGGGCCATCCACCAACACCTTGCCGATGATGATTTTCTCCAAGGTCCGGCTCGGCGTGACGCCCGAGATCAATGCGCTCGCCACGCTGATGGTCAGCATCGTGACGGTGTTCGTGGTGATCGCGGGAGTCCTCATGGCGCGGCAGGAAAAGGCGCGTCAGCGCGACGCGCAGATGGCCGCCTCCACCGCTGGCGCACTTCCTTCATAGGAAAAAATCGTCTCCTGACGATTTTTTGAAGACCCTGCGCGGTGCGCGCCGGCAAAAAGCGTGGTTTTTGCCGCCTGCCCAGCCACGTAGCTTCGCCCGGGGGCGCAAGTCGCACTCACGGCGGCCGCGCGGGATAGTAAGCTTTGCGACCTGTATTTCGACGAGCTATGGGTTTACGTGCATGAAGGTCCTGGGCATCGATGTGGGGGGCTCCTCGATCAAGGGTGGCCTGGTGGAGGTGTCGACCGGCACGCTCATCGGCGAGGGCCATGTCCCCACTCCGAAACCTTCCGCGCCTGAAGCGGTGATGGAACAGGTGGCGGTGCTGGGTCGGCAGCTGCCCGGCGCGCAGGCGGTGGGGTTCGCCTTCCCGAGCGTGGTGAAGAACAACGTTGCGCGCACGGCAGCCAACGTCGATCGCGGCTGGATCGGCGCGGACGGCGTGAAGCTCGCGCGCTCCGCGCTCGGCCTGCCGGCCGTCTTCCTGAACGATGCGGATGCCGCCGGTCTTGCGGAGATGCGCTGGGGCGCGGGGCGTGACACGCCGGGCACCGTCATCATGCTCACCTTCGGCACCGGCATCGGCACGGCGCTCTTCGCCGACGGCAAACTCCTGCCCAACACCGAGTTCGGACACATCCAGATGCACGGCGCGGATGCGGAAGCCTGGGCATCCGCGCGCGTTCGCACCGAGCAGAAGCTCGATTTCCCGGACTGGATCGGCCGGGTGAACGAGTACCTCGCGTTGATCCACTCGCTCTTCTGGCCCGACGTGTTCATTCTCGGCGGCGCCGTGAGCGAGCGGTACGAGCAGTTCGCGCCGCTCCTGAAATCGCAGGCCGAGATCCGCCCCGCGCATTTCGCCGGCCAGGCGGGCGTCATGGGGGCCGCCCTCGCCGCGGCGGAGGTGTCCGCCTAAATGCCGTTCCAGAGCAAGCTTCCCGACGTCGGGACCACCATCTTCACGGTCATGTCTCGCCGGGCGCGTGAGCTCGGCGCGCTCAACCTCGGGCAGGGTTTCCCGGACTACGACATCGACCCGCGCATCACCGAGCTCACCGCGCAAGCGATGAACGAAGGGCTCAACCAGTACGCGCCGATGGAAGGTGTGCTGGAACTGCGCGTGCAAATCGCCGCGAAGCTCGAAGAGTGCTACGGGGTGAGCGTGGATCCGCAGGACGAGATCACGATCACCGTCGGCGGCACCGAGGCGCTCTACTGCGCCATTCAGGCGGTCGTGGGGCAGGGCGACGAGGCGATCGTGTTCGACCCCGCGTATGACTCCTACGATCCGGCGGTTCGGCTCGCGGGCGGGCGGTGCATTCACATTCCCCTGCTGCCGCCGGGGTTTCGTTACGACTGGGATCGCGTGCGCGCGACGATCACGGAGCGTACGCGGCTCATCATCATCAATACGCCGCACAATCCGGCCTGCACGGCGGCGACTCCGGCGGATCTCGACCAGCTTGCCGAAGTCATCCGCGGGCGAAACATCTTCGTGTTGTCGGACGAAGTGTACGAACACGTCACCTATGACGGCCTGAAACACGCGAGCGTGCTCGCGCATCCCGAGCTGCGCGAACGGAGCTTCGCGGTCTTCTCGTTCGGCAAGACGTTGCACGCCACCGGCTTGCGCGTCGGCTACGGCGTTGCGCCGCCCGAACTGACGAGCGAGCTGCGCAAGGTTCATCAGTTCAACACGTTCAGCATCACGCACCCCATGCAGCACGCGATTGCGCAATATCTCGGGGAAAAGCCCGAGTCGTGGCGGAGCCTGTCCGAGTTCTTCCAGGCGAAACGCGATCGTGTGCTCGCCGCGCTGGAAGGCACCGGTTTCGTCGCCCCGCCGGCGCAGGGCACATATTTCCAGCTCGTCGAGTACTCCTCGTTTTCGAGCGCGCCGGATGTTCAATTCGCCGAGCGACTGCTGACGCAGGCGGGTGTTGCCACCATTCCGCTCTCGCCGTTCTATAAGGATCCGCCGCAGCTCACCATGCTTCGGCTGTGTATAGCCAAGAAAGACCAGACGCTGGATGACGCCATCGCGAGGTTGCAGTCCTTCGCGCATGGGCTGCAGGCGGACGAAGACGATGGCTGAGAAACTTCGCGTCACGCTCGTCCAGCAGCCGCTGGTGTGGCACGACGCCGCCGCGAATCGCGCTCATTTCGATGCGTTGCTCGCGCCGCTCGTCGGCAACACCGACGTCATCGTGCTGCCCGAGATGTTCACCACCGGCTTCAGCATGGAGGTCGAGCAGTTCGCGGAAGCCGCTGGTGGCCCAACGTCGGAATGGCTCGAGCGCAAGGCGAACGAGCTGCACGCCGCGATCACCGGCAGCGTGATGACGAAGGATCGCGGGCATTTCTACAACCGCATGTTCTGGGCGGAACCGGATGCGTCGCTTCGCCACTACGACAAGCGGCATCTGTTTCGCATGGCTAATGAGCATCAGCGATTCACGCCAGGCAACGCATCGCTGACGGTGGCGTGGCGCGGCTTCCGCATCTGCCTGCAGGTTTGTTACGACCTGCGTTTCCCCGTGTTCAGCCGGCGGCGGCCGCAGCTCGAGTATGACGTGCTGATCTATGCGGCCAACTGGCCGGCGCCGCGTCGCCAGGCATGGCAGGCGCTGTTGAAAGCGCGCGCGATCGAGAATCTGTCGTACGTGGTTGGTGTCAATCGCGTGGGCACCGATGGCAAGAACTTGCCCTATGCGGGCGATAGCGTCGTGCACGATTTTCTCGGCGAGCCGCTCGCGCAGCTCGGTAGCGAGCCCGCGGTCGTGACCGTCGAGCTCGATATCACCGATCTGCGCTCGTTCCGAGAACGATTTCCTGCGCACCTCGATGCGGATCGGTTTACGCTGGAGACATGAAGAAGCAGACCCGCGTCAATCACCCGCCCCGGGTGGAGCTTGCCCCCGACAACCATCCGGTCGTCGCGCCCATCTACCAGACCGTCAAGTTCGAGTTCGATTCGCTCGATGAAACCATGAAGGCGCTACGGGGCGAGCGCTCGGGTTTTTTCTACACACGCTCGTCGAATCCCACCACGCGCCAGCTCGAGCTGACTCTCGCGGAGCTGCAGGGGCGTGACGATTGTCTCGTGACGGCGTCGGGTGTTGGCGCGGTCGCACAGGCGCTGCTCGCGTTGACGAAAGCGGGCGATCACATCATCTGCTTCGTCGAAACGTATAACCCCAGCCGCTATCTCATCCGTCGCCTGCTCGGGCGTTTCGGCGTGACGAACACGATGCTGTCGATCGAAGACCTCGACGGCATCGAGCGCGAGCTCGCCGCGCGGCCGACGAAGCTCGTGTTCTTCGAAAGCCCCACCAATCCCGTCACCAAGATTGCGGACATCGCGGCGATCGCGAAGCTTGCGCGCGCGAAGGGCGCGCTCACGGTGATGGACAACACCTTCGCCGGCTTCCATCAGCACGGCGAGTTCGAGGTGGACGTGTTCGTCCACAGCCTCACGAAGTACGCCTCGGGCGCCGGGGACGTGATGGGGGGCGCCGTGATCGCGCGGCACGACCTGATCCGCTCGATGCGCACGGACTTCGGCGCGCTCGGCGGGTCGCTCGATCCGCATGCGGCGTTCCTCATTCAGCGCGGGCTGAAGACGTATTTCGTGCGCTACGAGGCACAGTGCAAGAGCGCGATGCGTATTGCGGAGCTGCTCGAGGCGAGCCCGCTGGTGCAGCGGGTGCACTATCCTGGCATTCCGACGCATCCTCACTACGCGCTTGCCAACGCGCAGATGAAAGAGTTCGGCACGATTGTCACCTGTGACTTCAAGGGCGGCCTCGCCGCAGGCGATAAGTTTGCGGAGTCGCTGAAGCTTTTCGCGCTGACGGCGAGCCTCGGGTCGACCGAGTCACTCGTTGTTTCGCCGCAGATGATGCGCGGGCGGGATCTCACGCCGGAACAGTTGCGGATGTCGCTCGTCACCGAAGGCACGGTGCGCCTTTCCATCGGGCTCGAGGACATTGACGATCTCGTTGAGGACGTCAATCAGGCGCTGGATGCGGCGAAGGATTTGTCGCCCTAGGTTGCCTCGGGTGGTGTCGTCGCCTGCGTAAAACTCTAGCGACTTCACCACGCGATTCGCACAACTCCTCGAACAAAAATACGAGCGCTCGCGGCTCTGAAAAAGTTTCTTTTTCAGTACGTCGGCGTCATTCGGCGGTGCTACGCTTCGTCCCTCTTCACTTCTCAACGGACGAGGTTTGCATGGAGTCATCCCATTCAGGCGCCGCGACGATCGAGGTCGACACCGTCGGGTTCCGCGTCAATCCCCTAGATCATCCGGAGCTCGACAATATCGTCGTCTCGCCGTGCGGAACCTGCATCGAAAGCTTCGACTACAAAGGCAATCACTTCGTGATCGACTGGGATGAGCTCGTAGGTGAGCCGGACGAAGAGGAGATTCCACACGAGCAGGTCATGGAAGAGATGCGTCTCTACGTCGAAGAACTCGTCGCGCGCCGCGAGGCGGGGCGATGATCGCGTCCCGCTCAGACGCCGGGCAGCTTCCTCGCGTGGCTTGGCGCCACGACGCCAGGCGCTCTCTGGCCGCGCTATTGGATTTCCTCGAAGCACGGGGCTTCAGCGATACGGAAGCTCGACGACTGCGGATCGAGCAGGCGATCGAATCGCTGCGATACTCGCCGCTGCGTTGTCAGGTAGTGGGCGTGACGGGTCGGTTGAGGTTTCGCCAGCTGGTAGTGGATAGCCGATTCCTGGTTTACTACGTCTACACGCCGCCGCGCGGAATGGCATCCGGCGGAAGGATCTCAATCCGGTCGGTCAAGCACGCGGCCAGTGAGAACCCGTTTCTCGATGTACGGGAGGGGCAGTTCAGCGATCAGCCCCTCGGCGCGTTGAGCACGCGCGACAGCACCGAACCCGCTACCGCCTGAACAACCACGCCAATACCGAAATCACCACGCTCACGATCAGCATCGTCGTAATCGGAAAGAAGAACTTGAAGCCCGGCCGGTCGATCACGACGTCACCGGGTAGCCGGAAGAGCGGTAACTTGCGCACCCATGGCCACAGAAGGCCGATCACCAGAATGACGGTGCCAAGGATGACCAGGATTCGACTCATGTGTTTCTCTCGCGCGGTGCAGGGTCGCTGCCGGTGACTGTCAACGCGTCAATAGATGCGTCGCACCGGCACTTCGGCGGAGGCGGCCTACTTCGTTGCGCATGCAATCGGAAATCACTTGGACCCATCGGATCGTCGCCTCTCGCCGCGGTCACCGGCGGCGCGTAGACTCCGCCAGCTTTAATGAGGCTGCGGCGTCCCGCCACGGATGATCCCACGCCGATCATCGCAATCTCATGATCTGCTCCTGGCTTCAATGAGGCCGTGGCATCTGGCCACGGATCATCCGCCGGGACTGGCATCCCAGCAAGCGCCTACCAGCTTCAATGGGGTCGTGGCACGCCGCCACGGATCACGATATGAATCGACTCCCCTGAGCGTCTCATTAGAACCCTTCAATGAGGCCGTGGCTCATCGCCACGGATCACGACAAAGCGGCGCGCGGTATTCGCCTCGTCGTGTCGAGCTTCAATGAGGCCGTGGCTCATCGCCACGGATCACGCCACTTTCCGTGCAGCGTACCGTCGAAGATTGAGCCGCTTCAATGAGGCCGTGGCTCATCGCCACGGATCACTGGTCGTGGTCGTGGTCGTGGTCGTGCTCTGCGGGGCGGGCAGGCCGCGCTTCAATGAGGCCGTGGCTCATCGCCACGGATCACGACGCTGCTGAGACTGTGCGCAGCCTGGGCATCGCCGCTTCAATGAGGCCGTGGCTCATCGCCACGGATCACACCAGCCGGCAATGACGGTCAGCTCATGGTGATCACGCTTCAATGAGGCCGTGGCTCATCGCCACGGATCACCTTCACGCAGACGCAGGGCCGTATCACGTTTGCCTTGCTTCAATGAGGCCGTGGCTCATCGCCACGGATCACGGGAGACCGAGGGTAAGAAGAAGGATGGCAAGAAGCGGCTTCAATGAGGCCGTGGCTCATCGCCACGGATCACAGCGCTGGTCTACGTTGTAGGCCCAGTCCAGCAGCTCGCTTCAATGAGGCCGTGGCTCATCGCCACGGATCACAGCGCACCTCGCGGGCATGCACGCACTCGATGCAATCAGCTTCAATGAGGCCGTGGCTCATCGCCACGGATCACGACACGTACTACACGCTCGTCAAAGGCGAGTTCGTGCTTCAATGAGGCCGTGGCTCATCGCCACGGATCACGCCATCACCGACCTGATCGCGGAGTACGGCAGCGATGCTTCAATGAGGCCGTGGCTCATCGCCACGGATCACGCGCGAGATTGGCCGGATCGAGGCGAAGCTGGCATCGCTTCAATGAGGCCGTGGCTCATCGCCACGGATCACCCCCTCCGCCGCCACCGCCGCCCCCAAGCGCGCCCGCTTCAATGAGGCCGTGGCTCATCGCCACGGATCACATCGAGTTCCTTGATGGGGCGGATGAAGTCCTGATCCAGCTTCAATGAGGCCGTGGCTCATCGCCACGGATCACCTCTTCCCTGCCGAGTCTCCGGTAGGACGGAAGGGCTTCAATGAGGCCGTGGCTCATCGCCACGGATCACTGCGTGAATGGCCGCCTACTACAACGAGAACGATCCGCTTCAATGAGGCCGTGGCTCATCGCCACGGATCACAAGACGACGCAGGGCGGCGCTCCTCGAGGAGGTGGCTTCAATGAGGCCGTGGCTCATCGCCACGGATCACCAAACCGCCCCTTTAACGGAGACGTCAAACTGTGTCGCTTCAATGAGGCCGTGGCTCATCGCCACGGATCACATAAGTCTGCGGTTCATAGCTGTGTAGGTAGTGCTCGTGCTTCAATGAGGCCGTGGCTCATCGCCACGGATCACGCGGCGGGCCGCCCCGGTCGGCCGGGAACACCAGCGCTTCAATGAGGCCGTGGCTCATCGCCACGGATCACGAGTCGCGATACGCAAGAGTGGTATGTGCTCGACCAGCTTCAATGAGGCCGTGGCTCATCGCCACGGATCACCTGTGATTGCGGCGCCAAGTGTGAAGTGCAGTACGAGCTTCAATGAGGCCGTGGCTCATCGCCACGGATCACCGCATCCTGATGCGGTGAGGTTCTGACCTCAATCCGCTTCAATGAGGCCGTGGCTCATCGCCACGGATCACAACTCGTACCGAGGATGCCGGAGTCGGCACGAGTGGCTTCAATGAGGCCGTGGCTCATCGCCACGGATCACTTCTTCGGAGGTGCGGTCGTGAGCATCCTCCGCAGTGCTTCAATGAGGCCGTGGCTCATCGCCACGGATCACCTTCACTGCCAGCCGTGGCGTATCCCGAACCATCGGCGGCTTCAATGAGGCCGTGGCTCATCGCCACGGATCACCCGAGCGATGCGCGAGGGAGGTGCTGTGATGCGCTCTGCTTCAATGAGGCCGTGGCTCATCGCCACGGATCACTAAACGTCTGGGTTTTCGGCCGGCAGGCCCGTGCCGCTTCAATGAGGCCGTGGCTCATCGCCACGGATCACCGCTCACGGGACCTCAAACCTTGTTGCGGAGCTTCGGCTTCAATGAGGCCGTGGCTCATCGCCACGGATCACCCAGCTTCGGGCGTGGTCGCTACGCACTGAATGCCACGCTTCAATGAGGCCGTGGCTCATCGCCACGGATCACCCCCCCGAGCCGGTCCGCTTCAGGAGCGTGCCCACACCGCTTCAATGAGGCCGTGGCTCATCGCCACGGATCACCGATCGCGGCCGGCCGTCGCTACGTCGACGACCAAATGCTTCAATGAGGCCGTGGCTCATCGCCACGGATCACAGCTGCGCGATCGCCGTGCTGTTGAAAATGATCGCGCCGCTTCAATGAGGCCGTGGCTCATCGCCACGGATCACCGGCACGCGAATGTGGTCGTCCTTCTGGAAGACGTCGCTTCAATGAGGCCGTGGCTCATCGCCACGGATCACTCACGGCGCGCGCCCCGCGATGCTTTCGCGTCCCAACATGCTTCAATGAGGCCGTGGCTCATCGCCACGGATCACAAGGCGTAGCCCGTCGACAGCCCGGTGATCGATTTGCTTCAATGAGGCCGTGGCTCATCGCCACGGATCACACGCACTCCCCGACGGCTACTTCTCTGGCGGCTACATCGCTTCAATGAGGCCGTGGCTCATCGCCACGGATCACTCCGATCGGCGAGCGCGGACCGCAGGGCGAAAAGGGTGCTTCAATGAGGCCGTGGCTCATCGCCACGGATCACGGCACTTGTACCAGGTCCAATTCGCCGTCGTCTCGGCTTCAATGAGGCCGTGGCTCATCGCCACGGATCACTCCGGGCGCGTGGTGCTGCTCGGTTCGGCTGAGGCCGAGCTTCAATGAGGCCGTGGCTCATCGCCACGGATCACGCACCATCTTGCCGAGACGATCGAACGGCTCAAAAATGCTTCAATGAGGCCGTGGCTCATCGCCACGGATCACGAGTTTGGGCGGTCATCACGTCGACGCCCTGAGTGTGGCTTCAATGAGGCCGTGGCTCATCGCCACGGATCACCTCGCGTTGGCCGAAAAAAACTCTAGTCCCGGTCCAGCTTCAATGAGGCCGTGGCTCATCGCCACGGATCACGGCCACCCCCGCTGGCCGTTTCGGCGTGCCCAGTTGCACACCGATTTGCGAGCGGTCCGGCTTCCCGGCCACCCGCAGGGTCGTAGTCTATCCTCAAGCTTAAACATCTTGAGGAAATACCTGATTGTTAAAGAGCCATCTCCTGCGAGCGCTTCCCGGCGTCTGGCGAGCACCGGAGCGCTCGCGTCGTCCAGGCGAACTGGCGACTCCAAGCTCACACAATTACCGGCGTGCGTTCCACCGTGGAATATGTCTTCCCGAGACTGACCACGCGTGGTGCCACCTGGCTGGCCGGCCCAACGTCCATCAGCACCACGTGATCGTCTGAATGGTGAATGATGCCGTCCAGCAGCGCAATGAGCTCGGCATGCCGCTGACGGGACAGTCGGCACTGGAATACCGAAAGCTGCAGCCATTCGCCAAAGCCTTCCATGACCCGGAAGACGCGGCGCCATCGCTTCGGGTTCGAGATGTCGTAGACCACGACGTAGAGATGCTCGTCGTGCATGGGCCTACCGCGTGGTGAAATTTGGATACTCGGCCAGTTCGCCAAGCAGGTAGCGGCCCAGCAGCCGCGACTGCAGCTCGAGCAGCCGCCGGTAGCTCAATCGATAGCCGAAGATCGGATGCGTCACCTCGTGGCTCATGCGCCGCTCAAACGTGCCGATGAATCGCTTACGCCCGTCGTCGGTGAGGGCAACGCTTCCCGCAGCGCTGATGAAGTCCGAAGGCCGCACTTCCCCGTTGTTGATCGCCTGAATGACACAGGAGTCGGCAATGAGGGGACGAAAAGGCTCCATCATGTCGAGCGCCAGGGCAGGGCGCCCATATCTCGGCTGATGATAGAAACCGCGATAGCAATCAAGTCCTACCGCGGTGAGCGCCACGCTCCACGTGCGCGTGAGCAGCGCGTACGCATACGACAGCATGGCGTTGACCGGGTCCGTCGGCGGCCGGCGGTTTCGCGTAGTGAAGTCGAAGGCAAGCGTGTGCTCGTCTTCCCATTTACTCAACATCGCGGGAAACGCGCCGAAGTACCGGGCAGCGGCATTGCCTTCAGCGCCCAGTAGCTCCCCGAGATCCGCCGCGCGTTGGGCACGGCGCACGTCGTGTTGAAAGCCCTCGAGCAACTCGTCCGGCGCGGTGTCGGTTTTCCAGTTGCGCCTCAGCAGCGTTTTCTGATTCTGAATCTTCGCAATCACGAGCCCCTTTGCCAGTCGCAGGCAGGTGTGTGGATCGAAGCTCGCCCGATACTGCGCCGTGCGAACCTCGACGTTCTTGTGACCGGTACCGATCGTGTGCCCGAGAAACCATCCGCCGAACGAATGCCACGAGACCGGAATCTCGCGAGACATCAATTCGTGTAGCGTCGGCGAGGTTACGTAGACTTGCCCCATGAGAGCGACCTGAGAAACGTCGATCAGCCGCACGGTCTGGACGGGGCGATCCTCGATTGAGATCTCGAGCGTCTCGCCCTTCTTTGCGACCTTCGCCCCGCGCGCCTGTATGTAGAGAGGCAGCGCCGCGTCGCGCGGCACCGCCAGAGGTCGAGGCGGCGAATCCGGCTTGCGCAGATAGTTCACTTCGTCAGGCAGGCAGATGGAAGCGAGCGAGCAACGAGCGCATTTCGGGCTGTCTTCGAGTGGCGGCGGAATCTGTCCACCGACGGCGACAAGTCGCAGCCCGTCGATCGCCGCTCGCGCGAGTACTCGCAACTCTTCGTCGAAGGTGACGCGTACGCGCTCGCGGCTCTCCGCGAAGTACAGCACGCCCTCCTCGCAGACGTGGCCATGCTCTTCAAGGATGAGGCCCTGCACGCAGAGCTGAACGCGCTCGGGGTCGTAGGCGCCGCGCGGCGTGTGCGGGCGTTTGCCGCGTTTGTAGTCGACTGGTGTGACGCGGTTGCCGTCGCCTTCGACGAGATCCAGCCGGGCTATGAGGCCGAGGCGGGGTGAAGAAAGGGTAATTGACCGTGCGTGGATGCGATCGTTCGCACCGTCGTCTACAGTCTGCTCGCGTTTATCGCTCTCGCCGCTGCTGTTTGCGACAGTACCTTCATCAGTACTCGCGCCGGCCTTTTGCTTTCGGCGCGCCGTCCGAGCCGAGCCCTTGCCGTTCTGCCCCTCGACCGGGGCAGTGCTCGAAGCCGGCGGCAAGTGGCCTGACGGGCGATCTACCCGCCTATGCGTGTGGCGGCCCTCCACGGTATCCGACGACTCCGCCCATTCGCCCTGCACCCATTCGAGGTATGCGAGGCGCGGGCAATATTGATACTCGTTGATCATGCGCGCTGGCAGCAGCGGCAGATCCCCGGGCAGAGGCGGGCATGGTAACGGCAGTTCCGATTGCGGCGAGTTCAAGGCGGCACACCCTGTGCGGCGCTGAGATGCCTGCAGACTACCGGCGTAGCTGGGCCGGAGAGGCGGAGCGCGTCCCAGAAATTCTGCGTGTCTGGGACTCTTGTGTGTGCGTGATCACAGTTATTTGTTCGAGGCCGGCACCTTCAAGTCGACGGGGGTGTCCGCGGTCTCTGTTCCAGCGGTGGCTCGTGGAGCATGAGGGTCCAGTTGGCGTGCAGGCGCATCGGCGGTGGCGCTGTACGAAAAGGTACGCGGGGTAAAAAGGCGCGTGTAATATAACTTGCATGACCCCTAACGATCGAAAACGGATCTTTGAATCGGTGAACGCTGTGCTGTCGTCGGCGTTGCCGACTGCGTGGGCGGTTTACGTCTACGGCAGTGTTGCGCGCGGAGATGAACGCCCGGATAGCGATCTGGATATCGCCGTTCTTTTGCCTCCCACGGTACAGATCTCGGACAAGTTGGGGCTGATGGCGGAGTTGTCGCGCACTACAGGCCGCGAGGTTGATGTGGTGAGCCTGCGCGATGCGGGTCTCGACCTCGTGCACGAGGTCTTGAAAGACGGTCAACAGCTCACCGTGCGGCGGCCGGATGATGTGCTGGCGTGGGAGGCCGAGCGAATGACCGATTTCGCGTTGTACAACCCGCGCCGTGCAGACATTGTGGCGATGTACATGCGCGGCCCGTTGCTGAAGGCGCGATGAGCACGGTTGCCAGAAAGATCGCGACTCTCGTCCGATGCATCGAGCGCGCGCGGGCCGAGCTTTCGCAGGCGGGGCAGGGGTTTGCCGCGGACTTCACTCGGCAGGATGCGGCGATACTCAACGTCACTCGCGCGTGCGAGGCTGCGATCGATCTCGCGAACATGGTGGTGCGTGCCAAGCGGTTGGGCGTGCCCGGTGACGCCAGAGAAGCCTTCGCACTCATCCAGCGAGGCAATCTCCTCGACGCAGACTTGAGTACGCGACTGCAGAAGATGATCGGCTTCCGCAATATCGCCGTGCATCAGTATCAGGATCTAGACCTGCGTATTGTGGAGTCGGTGATTCGGAGCGGTGTCGATGATCTCTTGCGCTTTGGGGAGATCGCGCGCGAGTTGCTTGGAGACGCGTAGCGCTTCGTGATGGGGTGGTGGCTGGAAGTTCGACCCCCAGGCAGACTGCCCGCAGTCTCGCCACACTGTGGCGAGACTTGACGCCGCAAGTTAGCCGGCTGCTCGTCTCTGTGTCGCGGATCTCATCATCGCTTGATCATTGGGGCCTCGGATCGGTCCGATGAGCGCTTCTCAACATGGCGGTTCAGGAACGCTGGTCTGTGCGATAGCTCGAAACGCCAGATCGAGTCGGATCTCTTCACCCGATATGTCTCCGTCGAGCGCTTGCCAGCTCGCTGCGAGCGTTCGCGCGTAGTGCATTCACGTCCTTGACGGTTTCAGCATCCGGCTCGGGAATCTTGTCTATGCCTAATGGCGCACCGCGCGCCATGCGACTCGCAGATCGACTACGCGCCGCGCGTCGTGCCCTGGCTGGCTCGCATCAGCGCTGAAGGTCGCACCATGCCTTCAATCCGGCGCCGGAACCTCTTCGTTCTCGATGGGGGCACTCTTAACGGGAACTCGACGTAAGCCGTCATAGCGTGGTTACCACCAAGGTTCAGTGGGAGCGAACGAAAGCTTGCCTTTCGCTCCACTAGCGCGCGCGGCACGGAATGCTGCGAAAACTCCTCTCGCGCGAGCATCGTCAGAAGGGCGCGTGCCTGTCACGAGCAAGCTTCGTACCGTGGCGTAACTGGCGGGCGTGCTCCACAACCCCCAATAAAAGAAGGTTCTTGTTCCTCGACGCTCGGAGCCGACCGTTACCGGATTGCGTTGCCTAGGAACGACAGGAAGGCCTCCGAACGCGGCAGCGGCAAGCGCCTGGGCACCGAGTTCGGTTCGATAGGCCGCTTCTTTCGACGTCGGATTGTTCAGACGAAGGGCATACAGTCGTTCATCCGACGGGTCGAGCCTGAGTGTCGGTTTCCTGTTGCCGAGATCGAATTTCTTACGTTCCTCGGGTGTGGGTTCAAACTCGAGTTTCCAAGATCGATGTAATGCTTCATGGAGCAGATCAGAGTGCTCTTCCATAAGAGCGAGAACATCCCTCATAGAAAGCACCAGATTCTGGTGTCCCGCGCCGTTTGCAGCACACAACGTGGACTCATGCGCTTCGTCACCAACGACGCAGCCCATTCCGGCTAGTTCGTCCAGCGTGAGATCGTCGTTCGACCTCGCAGTAGCTTCGATGAACTCCCGAGTGAGATCCGACGGCTTATCTAGCTTCGCAAAGTCGGTCTTCAGTCGCGCGTGAAGCGTTCTCAGCTCCCGACGAAGGGTCTCGTCAAGAAATTCGATGGATGGCACGCCGTCGAGCACGGCGCAGAAATCGTCCTCATCGAATGAAAGGCGCGGACAAGCGTTGAGGTTCTGCAGTGAGGCAGCATACAGAAGCCGAAAGAGGCCATAAGTGGCGAGAAACCCAAACAGATGGGAGCCGTCGAGCCCCGGCAGTTTCAAAGTGGGCACTTCATCATCCTCCAGTCTCGTCTTCGCTCGCGCGGTGATCAGCGAGCCGGAGGATCGCCTCCAGCCAACACAGTTCGAGCCAGCCGTACTTCGCGATGAGCGACCAGAAGCGGTCCGCCAGGGGGCTGTCCAGTTGGTGCAACCTATTTGCCGAGGTGGTGGGTTTGAAGGTGAAGGTTCCGAAGATTTCGCTCTTGTGCGCATCAACCGATACGTCCCACCGGTTCGAGATCCTCGATCGCGGGTGCGAATGGGCGGCAGTATCCGTGATGACTCGCGACCAGATGCATGACCAGGTCGAGATCGTGCGCTTTCGTTGCGACCTGCTCGTGCGCCGCTTCGATCATGGCGAGCGACTGCACCTCATGCCGCGCTCCTCGCGGATATTTACTCTGCTGCTGCGCTTTTTGATGCTCGGCCTTGCTGCCTGCGGCCATCCCAGATTTGGCGAGGATCCGTCCTTCATCGCGGTAGTACGCTACTTCGCTTCCGCCTCGGAGCATGAGCTGGAAGCGCCGATCCGCCTTGCCGATGTCGTGCAGCCACGCGGCGAGGGACAAGTCTCTAGCCAACTCATCCGATAGCCCGAGGCGCATTGCGTAGTTGCGAGCGCGCTCCTCCACGTGCCGGCTGTGCGCGTCGAGCTCGACCTCCAAACTAATGTACGCGGAATCTTCATCGTCGGTGGTCGACTCGACGCCATTCTCCATCGACGCCTGCTCGCGCTCTTCCGAGTCAATCGCATCTCGGAGCTTCTTTGAATTCAGGCGCTCGCCATAGAGCACCGCCCAGCCGTCACTCCCTCCATCACCCCAGGGAACGAAACCGCCCTTCCGACCTGCTCCAAGTCCTCTGGCCCACGCTGCCTTCCATCCGTTCATGCCGCTCGCCAACATGGCCAACTCGTTACGCGCCCTCTCGAGGTCGCCACCATCTATCACGGTCAGATCCAGGCCGGCGAGCACTCGGGAATGAAGGCGTAGGAGTGGGCGGCCGCGGCCCATCAGCGACGCCCGCTCGGCAAGGTCTGACACCTCCTCTTCTGCGCTCGGGTCGAAGCACTTGCTGACGGGATCGATTCCGCCATAGCTGCTGGGCACGATCAGCGTGTCTCCCGGCCTGATTTTGGACGCATTCACGATCTCGCTCTTGTCGCCACGCCAGCGCAACGCTAGCCGTTCGTTCCGGTCTGGATCGTTCCTGTCGTTGTCTTGCGCCTCGTCCGTCGTTACTTCGAGATCCGCGGCCCCCGCGAGCACGCCCGCCGTCTGCGCGAGCCAGCGCCGCGCGGCGAAGAAGGGCAGTGATATCGCTTCCAGCGAGGAGGGTCGTACCGCTGCAACAGCGGCGACGAGGTCTGATGGCTTTTGTGACTCAAAAGCGGCCTGGTCGAGATCGGCTCGCCATATGACTTGGACGTCTTCCGGCCCGCTTTGCGGCCCGTGCAGGAATAAGCCGGGCTCGGGTACCGCGATCGGCGCCGGAGCAGTCTGCGACCAGAGATCGAGATAGGCGGGTAGAAGCGTCGGGGCGTTCTGTTTGGGCGCCAGTAATTCCGGAGGGGCGTCGAGAAGTGACTGGCTCCCGAAGTCAAGCGTCTTGTGCTTCTTATCGAGCCCGGCTTTCAGCCACTTCACTGTGTCGGTGATCGTCTTCTCGTAGATGGCGTCGTCCTTTTCATCCTTGTCGTGGACGATTACGCCCTCCGCCTTCCCGTTGTACTCGCCGATCCGGTCGACCCGCCCAAAGCGCTGTCTCAGGCCATCGAAGCTCGCCGACTCAGTGACCATCGCGTCGAAGTCGAAGTCCGCACCTGCCTCGATACACTGCGTGCCGACAACGATCAGCTTCGCTTCTTCCGCAGTACGGGTGCGCGCGCCGGTCATGATGCGTGCTCGAAACGTAGCAAGCACGTCATCGCGATCGAGCGGCCGCATCCTCCCCGTCAAGAGCAGCACGTCCGTATCTACGCCAAGCGCCTTCTTCAACGTCGCGAATACGGTCAGCGCTGTGTCCACGCGGTTCACCACTGCGGCCACAACGTGGTGTCTTTTGATCAGCTCGCAGGCTTCCCCGGCGACCTGTTCAGCGACCTTTTCTCTTCCTGATACGTCCATGATTCGCGCTGGCTTCTTCGCACTGAGTCGCGGTTGAAGCGCAGGATCGGATGCGATCACTTGCCGGTCCGCTGGGAACGTTTCGTCGTCGCTCTTCCCCGGTGTCGCCGACAAGAACACGAATTGAAATCGCCGGGGCAATTCGGCACGCCCGAATCGCTTACGCAGAGTGCCTAGGTGCTCCAGGGTTTGCTTGAAGGGCTGCGATAGATGCACTTCGTCGAGCAGGATGAGTATGTCATTGCCTGCCAGGGCCGCATGCACGGGCCGCATTCCCTGACTGACGCCGTACCCCTGTATCAGCAGACGCGAGCCGAGTTGATCGACCGTGGAGGCGATCACCAGCGGCTGATCCGGCGCCCTGGCCCAACTATCGTCTTTCGGGATGCCACCTCGAAGGGTAAACACCCCAAGTGGCTCGTTATCCTCGGAGAGAGACGCGAGCGCCTCTCGCACCTTCATCACCGTGGGGTCGGAGGAGGACGTCAAGGCAGCGAGCAGCTTTCGCCCGCGTGCCGCGGCCTGATCGACCACTACCCGTCGGTCCACGATCATCGCGATTCGGCGCGGGCACCAGCGTTCACGGGGGGGCGACGCTGCGTCGAGGGCCAGCGCGAATACCGCGATGTCGATACAGGTCGTCTTGCCGGAGCCCGTCGGCAGATCGAGGACGCGCGGCCACTTCCGCTCTGCGACTACTTGGCGAACCAGTCGGCGTTGCCAGTCGAACGGCGCATGACCGCCGTGCACCGCCTGATGAAATGCGTCGAAATCACCGACCGAAAGGTTCATGCGCTTCCCCATTCGGTGCGCTCCCTACGTCGTTCGGAGATCGGGAGGCAGAGCCCAAGGCCAAAGTGGCGGCCTGCACCGATGAGCACGGGGCCGCGTACCGTCTCAGGAAAAATGATTTCGGCGTGGACTCGCGCGCGGCGAGTCCTGCCGGATCGCAGCGGCCAAGGGGAAAACTGCCTGATGTGTTGTGCTCCAGGCAGGAGCGGCGCGAACGAGATCGAAACGCTGCTAGGCCGCGGCAAGCCTACTCGCTGGCAGGCGTCCATGATCGATGCCTCTGCTTCAGCGGCAGCCTTGGTTGCCGTGCGAGCAACGTTGCTGCGCAGGTTGCCGGGATGACGGTCGAGGGCTATGGGAGTCGCGGTGACGAAGTGCCGCGACGGCACGCACCATCGCGCTGCGTTCAGCGTGGCCTTGCTTGGCACCTCCACTTGCCTGAGACGGAAGCGGACCGGAGGCCCGAGGTCAATGGGCGTGCCGAGCTCGATTGAGTAGTCGTCGCCGGCGTCGCCGCACTTGCCTTCCCATCTGGCGAGCAGACGCAGCAGGCGCTCTCGATCTGCGGCGGCAATCGAACGCGGCAGGACGAGCGCCAGCCCCTGCACCGAGCCATCGGCCTGTTCGTGGCCGACCCAGGGCAGCGACACGAACGCGAGGTGCGGTTGGGTCGATCGCTCGCCATTCTCGTCATGACCGGAGAGCATGGGTGGCAGGTCTTGCTTTCCATGAGTCTCAATCAGCGCTCGGCGGAGCGCCACGGCGAGATCGCTTCCTCGCGAGGCGAGTGGTCGCTCTCCACCAACCCTCTCCAGGACAATCCAGTTGTCGCTGAAAACACTGCACGGCACTTGCGAATCGTCCTCCGCAGGCTCGCCATAGCGCTGAGGGCGCGCCGGGAGCATGCGCGCTTCGACAGCCTGATGACGTGCGTAGGCTTGCTCAAGTCGGTCGAGCTGCCCTGGACCGACAACGCGGAGAGCGTACTCACCGCCATCCCTGGGCACCAACGTGGGTTCGATATGCCTTTCGACGATCGTGCAACTCACGAGCGATGACGAGTGCCCTAGCCGGGTAACCCGCTCGCACAGTCGCTGTAGCGCTTCCCGATGCTTACTCGGTTCGGCGTTCTGCCACAGAAAAGCGAAGGACGTGCGCTCCGGCACAACGACCGGAAAAGTGCGTTCCTGGCGGTTACGGCGCTCCGGGAGGAGTCCAGCCGCTCGTTTGAGATCCTCCTTGCCTGGATTAGCGGGAGCGATCTGCTGAGTCTTGATAAACCTGGTTAGTTTGTTCCTCTCGTCCTCCACTGTCTTTCGGGCTTTCTTGATCTCGGCAACAATCTCCCTCGTCTGCTCTTGCCCTTCCAGCTCGGCAACCTTGCTTTGAATTTCTCGCAGCTTGTGTTCTGGATCACCCACCAGTGTCACGTCGTTGACGGGAACGAAGACCGCACGCACCTCACGCCGCCCGACGTTCTCGTCCACGTCGAGATCGACATCAAGCTGCGGGGCGTCCTGGTGCTCGAGCCAGAGCACTGCTTCGCGCTCCGCCTGATCGACCGACTCGCGATCATGAAGCGCCGCCACCAGCGCCGAGAAAAAACGCGCTGGATGGGGCGGCCATTCGGCGCGCGAACGGTCATTGTGCTCGGTGGCGGCGTAGCGTCCGGTAAGGAGCTCGATCTCAATCGCCAGCATTACTCTTCCCCGATATCGGCCCCCGCGGCCGCGAGTTTTCGGCTCTCCGTAATGAGATGTGCCAGCTTCGGCGATGGTGTGAGCGTGTCGAGTGGCACGCCGGGAGGCTTTTCGAACCTCAACGACGAAGGCAGGGCCTTCACGGCTTCCTCGTAGAGCGCGAGCGCGCCGTCGAGATCGAGTGTGACCGGTGTCATCGAGCCATCACCGGCGACCGCTTCGAGCGTCAGTGAGTTTCCTTCGCGCGGAACGAGCAGGCAGCGTGAACGCAGGTCATGGCCGCGATTCTCCGCGGCGAGCACAGCGACCAGTGCCAGCGCCGCAAGCACGGTGCGAGCGTCCGCCCCCCCTTCCACAAAGCGTAGCCGCCGGAGCCCGGCGAGCGATAGTACGACCGTGTGCTCCGCATGATCGATAGTCACGCCGCCCGCGAGAGTATCGATCGTCGGCGGGATGTTGCTGTGATTGATCTCGGAGACCCTCCCGTCTCCAATCTTGACCGGATTACCCTTAGCGTCCTTCTTCGCTTTATCCGGTTCGAAGGTCCAACGCTCGTCTTTATCCGCGGCTTCATAGATGGCGGCAGCTTTAGTTACGATGCTCGTGGGGTCAATGCGGCTGGCTGTCTTCACACCCGTTCCGGCTCCGACACCCACGATCTCCGAAGTCAGGGCCCGTGCGAACTTGGCACCCATTCCGCCCTTCGGGCCAGTGCTGTCCCAGATACCGAAAACGAGGCCGGTCGGACACACCTTGAACAGCGGACCGGCGTTGCGCGGAGTAGCGTCGGTGAATGATCTGCCGAGTGTAGACATGCGAAACAGAGTGTCCTTACCGTTCTCATTGACCAAGCTGTCGCGAAGGAGGGCGTCCGCAACGCGGTGCGGAGCGGTAAGCGAAGTAACCTTACCGACGTCCGGCGCGGCAGTGGACAGATCGACCTCGATCACCGGCAAGGTGATCCTCTTGTCGGTCCAAAGCACCTGCAACGCCTCCTCCATGCGGTTCGCCTGGCTCTGGACCGAGTCGATGAGCACGCACACTACGTTGCTCCCGCCCCGGCGACGGGTCTCGAATGCGTACTTCGAGGCCGCGCGCTTCTCATCCACGGAATGCGACGGTGGGAACACCTTGTCGCCGGGCCCTCCGGCCGGCTCCAGTATTGCGCGGCCGCGGATCGCAACAGCATCCTTCTCGACCATGTTCTTGAGTTCTTCAAGCGTGATGTTCTGATTCATGATTTCTCCCCGAAAGGCGTCATTCGATTTGTTACGAGGCCTCGTTGCGACTCCCTGGTATCCGTTAGTTCTTCATTGCCTCCAGAGCCGGGGGCTCTCCAGCTCCGGTGGCAAAATTCATTCAGGGTCATCGCGAGCTCCGCAGTTTCAGCTAGTCCGAAGAAACGCGTGCTGTCTCGGGGAGTAAGGGACCGATTCCGATATCTTCAGTCTTCCCACTCGGCGGCTCAGCGTCGTCTTCTGTTGCCCACTCCCTTGGGTGCGGTCCGTGTGTGCTCGATGTCCGCTCCCCTCTCGCCTTCGTCGCGTCCCGCCTTCATCGAAAGTTGGGGGCCGACGCTCCGGCGCTTGCGTATTCGGCTTGCTTTCATCAAGCGTCGTCGCGTGTGAAGAGTCGACTCAGCCCTCGGAGATTGCCGTGGCGAAGTAGCTTGCTCGTGGTTCTGCTCCAACAAAACCTCCCGCAGTTGGCGCCCACTGGGGAGTTTGCCGGCCAGTTCGCGCGGCAGGTTTGTTATCAGCTCATATTCGGCCACGCCAATAGGGTTTGTCTTGGTCTTCAATGAGAACTCCACGACAATCGCATCCTTCTCGGCGCACAGGATGATTCCGATGGACGGGTTGTCGTCCTTGGCACGTTCTCTCTCGTTGAGCACATTGAGGTAGAAATCCATCTTTCCAGCGAACTCGGGCTCGAATGCGCCCAGCTTCAATTCGACTGCGACCAAAGCCTTGAGAAATCGGTGGTAAAAGAGGAGGTCTACAAAGTATTCCGACTCGCCGAGCACAATGCGGTGCTGCTTACCAATGAAGCAAAACCCATATCCAAGCTCCAACATGAAGTCCCGCAGTCGTTCGACGAGTCGCGCTTCAAGTTCTCGTTCCCGCATCTCCGGCATAACGCCGAGAAAATCGAGGTTGTAGCTGTTCTTGAGCGTTTCTTCGGCCTGTTGCGCGAGACGTTCTGGAAGCGATGTCGCGAAATTGTGGGACTTGTTGGCGGATAGCGATCGTTCGTATGAGCTCGCCTTGATCTGATTCAGGAGTATTTTTCGTGACCAGCCAAGCTGGTGTGTCGCCCGGAGGTAGTAAGCCCGAGCAGCGGGGTTCTTTACCTTGTTCAGGATTTCGACGTGGTGGCCCCACGGCACCGGCGCGAGGAGTTCCTCGACGAGTTGCCGTTGAGTCTGTTCGAGAGCGGTGGTGGTGGGGCCCATTTCTGGCACAAGCTGTGCCAGAAATTCCGGGGTACTGTAGGCGGTGTACAACTTACGCATGCGCCAGAGATTCGACTGGGAGTAACCCCGGGGGTCGGGCAGGTCGCGGCAGAGGTCGGTCGCGAGCTTCTCGACGACGGCGTCTCCCCATCCCTCAATGGCTTGCTTCTCGACGATTACGCGGCCTATATCCCAATACAGGTGTATGAGCTCGCTGTTGATCTGCCGGGCCGCTGAGATTCTTGCAGATATGATCCGGTTCTTGACCTGCTGAAGAAGCTGGGCATAGCGTCGTAAAGGGATCATGTGCAACCCTCATGCAAACTGATCCCCACGCAAATCCGCCGCGTGCGGGCAGCAGGCTGGGGGAAATTGAGGCCACGGATGCCGCAGACTCCGAGATTTCTGCCAATCGCCACTACGTGCTTCAATGAGGCCGTGGCCACTCAAAGCTGATCTACCAAGCGTCAGTACGTGAAGAGACGCCAGACGCGAACATTTCCGTTACCGGAGGCGGATCGGCCTACGGTGAACTTCTCATGCTCCGGCGTGAATCGCAGTACCGCCAGCTTGTTGGCCTTGCCCGAGAAAATTCCGTAGGCGCTGCCAAAGAGTGCATCGAGCTCTGCCGTCGCCACATTTGCGGCGGCCATATCAAGTTCGACGGCCGAGCGAATGCGATCGATCGAATAGCTGCGTAGCGCGTTCCTCATCTCGTCCCAAGCATCGACGTACCGGCTTCCCGAGCACGTCGATCCAACGCCGCACGGTGTGTGTTGCGGTACCGATTTCGGTTGCGAGCACATCCAGTCGCGACCTGCCAGTGACGATCGCGCGGGCGCGATTTCCCTAGACGTCAAAGAAGCCCTTCAGGAACGACTTCCACTTCGCGCGCTTGTGCAGTTCATCGAAGACGATGCTTGGCGGAGTGGCGCGCAATTGATCGAGAGACATGTGCTCCGCCACGGCGCGCGGGCCGCGCAGGGTGATGCGGCGATCGTCCGCGTTGTCCCAATTGAGATATACCGTGCCTGCCAGTCTGCAGGTAGTGGTCTTGCCGACCTGGCGTGGCCGCTGACAAAAGCCATCTGCCGATGCCGCGCGAAATGATCCTGCAGCACCCGGTCGTAAAAACGCGGTTCCTCAGCCTGGACCAATTTCGCGCCCGTCGTAAAACGGTCCGGACCGTTTTACGACGGGTGCGATAATGGTCCAGCCCGCTGCGGCAGCAGGATCCCGACCCTGGCCGGGCACCTCCGTCCACAACTCGCGTCTATCCCCCCGCGCCGCCTTGGTATATTACGCGCCCGCCCGGCGACCTCCGTCGCCCGGCGCGCCCCTCTCGAGGACCACCATGACCGATACGAAGATCATCTACACCCTGACGGATGAAGCTCCAGCGCTGGCGACCTATTCCCTGCTGCCCCTGGTGCAGGCGTTCACCCGGGCGGCGTCCATCGTCGTGGAGACGCGAGACATCTCGCTGGCAGGCCGCATCCTCGCGAACTTCCCTGAAGGGTTGACGTCGGCGCAGCGGCAGAACGACGACCTCGCGGAGCTCGGCGAGCTGGCGAAAACGCCCGAAGCGAACATCATCAAGCTGCCCAATATCAGTGCGTCGGTCCCGCAGCTGCAGGCCGCCATCAAGGAACTGCAAGGGCAGGGCTACAAGGTGCCGGACTACCCGGAGAGCCCGAAAGACGACGCCGAGAAGCAGATCAAGACGCGGTACGCAAAGGTACTCGGCAGCGCCGTGAACCCCGTGCTGCGCGAGGGCAACTCGGACCGTCGTGTCGCGAACGCGGTGAAGCAGTACGCGCGCAAGCATCCGCATTCCATGGGCACGTGGAGCTCGAGCTCCGTGACGCACGTGGCCTCCATGAACGAGGGCGACTTCTACGGTAACGAGCAGTCGGCGGTCGTTCCGAAGGCTGGCACGGTGCGCATCGAGCACACGGACGCATCGGGCAAGACGACCGTCCTCAAGGACGGCATCAAGGTCCGCGACAACGAGATCATCGCCACGACCTTCATGCAGCGGGATGCGCTGCGCGACTTCTACGAAGCGGAGATTTCCGCCGCCAAGGCCAGCAACACGCTGCTGTCGCTGCATCTCAAGGCGACGATGATGAAGGTCTCTGACCCGATTCTCTTCGGTCACTGCGTCAGCGTGTTCTTCAAGGACGCGTTCGCGAAGCACGCCGCTCTCTTCAAGCAACTCGGCGTCTCCGCGAACAACGGCATCGGGGACGTCTACACGAAGATCCAGAGCCTGCCGGCGGATCAGAAAGCGCAAGTGGAAGCCGATCTCAAAGCGGCCTACGCCACCCGTCCGCCGCTCGCGATGGTGGATTCGGACAAGGGCATCACCAACCTCCATGTTCCCAGCGACGTGATCATCGACGCGTCGATGCCCGCCGCGATCCGCTCCTCCGGCCGCATGTGGGGCGCGGATGGCAAGCTGCACGACATGGTCGCGCTCATCCCCGACCGCTGCTATGCCGGCGTCTATCAAGCCACCATCGAAGACTGCAAGAAGCACGGCGCGTACGACGTGCCGACCATGGGCAGCGTCAGCAACGTGGGCCTCATGGCGCAGGCCGCCGAGGAATACGGCTCCCACGACAAGACGTTCGAGATTGCCGCCAACGGCACTGTGCGCGTCGTCGATGCCGACGGCAAAGCGCTCACCGAACATAAAGTGAGCGCCGGCGATGTCTGGCGCATGCAGCAGACGAAGGACGTCGCGATCAAGGATTGGGTGAAGCTCGCCGTCAATCGCGTGCGGGCCACCGGCTCGACCGCGATCTTCTGGCTCGATGAGAACCGCGCCTACGACCGCGATCTCATTGCGCGCACGCAGGGCTATCTCAAGGAGCACGACACGGCCGGCATGGACATCCGCATCCTCTCGCCGGTGAAGGCGACACAGGCCACGCTCGAACGCGTGCGCGCGGGTCAAGACACCATCTCCGTGACCGGCAACGTGTTGCGGGACTATCTCACCGACCTGTTCCCGATTCTCGAGTTGGGCACGAGCGCGAAAATGCTCTCGATCGTTCCGCTGCTGGCTGGCGGCGGGATGTATGAAACGGGCGCGGGCGGCTCGGCGCCGAAGCACGTTCAGCAGTTCCTCGAAGAGAACCACCTTCGCTGGGACTCGCTCGGCGAGTTCCTCGCGCTGCAGGCGTCCATCGAAGATCTCGCCGCCAAGACCGGCAACACGAAGGCTGAAGTGCTCGCCGCCGCGCTCGACCAGGCGAACGGCAAGTTTCTCGAGAACGACAAGTCGCCCTCACGCAAGGCGGGCGAGCTCGATGTTCGCGGTAGCCATTTCTACCTCGCGTTGTACTGGGCGCAGGCGCTGGCCGCGCAGTCGAAGGATGCGGGGCTCAAGGCGCAGTTTGCGCCGATTGCGCAGGTGCTCACGAGCGGTGAGGGGAAGATCGTGGGTGAGTTGAATTCGGCGCAGGGGGCGGGTGTCGATGTCGGTGGGTATTATCATCCGGCGCCGGCTAAGTGTTCGGCGGCTATGCGGCCTAGCCAGACGTTGAATGCGGTTATTGACCCGTTGCGTTAGATAGGAAGCCCTCAATCGCCGGGCGGCTGGGAGCGAAGAGAGAGAAGCGAGCGAGGAAAGCGAGGAGAGCGGAGAGGCGAGAACGCGGCGTAGAATGTCCGCCATGTCGCGATCACTTTCGAGATCCCCCTTCGCCGACGGCTTCTGGATGCCGGGCGAGTTCGAGCCGCACGCCGGCACATGGATGCTGTGGCCCGAGCGGCCGGACAACTGGCGTGACGCCGCGCTGCCGGCGCAGCGCGCGTTTGTCGAGATCGCGCGCGCGATCTCCCGCTTCGAGCCCGTAACGGTCGGCGTGTCGCGCGCGTTCTTCGAAGCCGCGCGCATTCTCCTGCCCGAGCACATCCGGCTCGTCGAGATGTCGCATGACGATTGCTGGGCGCGCGACGTCGCGCCCACCTTCGTCGTCGACGAATCCGGCGACGTGCGCGGCGTGCACTGGCGCTTCAATGCGTGGGGCGGAAATCGAGGCGGCCTCTATTCGCCCTGGGATCAGGACGAGCTCGTCGCGCGCAAGGTGCTCGAGATCGAGCGCCGCGATCGTTACGTGCCGGGCATCATCAACGAAGGGGGCGCGATCCACGTAGATGGCGCAGGCACTGCGCTGGTCACCGAAGAGTGCCTGCTCAACGCGAACCGCAACCCGGATCTCACCCGTGCACGGATCGAAGCGAAGCTGCGTGCCTTTCTCGGCGTGAGCACCATCGTGTGGCTCGGCAAAGGCGTCTTCCAAGACGAAACGGACGGCCACATCGACAACCTCGCCTGCTTCGTGCGCCCCGGCGAAGTGTGTCTCACCTGGACCGACGACCCGCGCGATCCCCAGCACGCCATCTCGCTCGATGCGTGGGAGCGGCTCAACGATGCGCGTGACGCTCGCGGCCGGCGCTTCAAGGTACACAAGCTGCCAAGCCCCGGCCCACTCTACATGTCCGCGAAAGAAGCGAAGGGACTGGTCCCGCGCAAGGGCACGAAGCAGCGGCCTGCGGGCGATCGTCTCGCCGGCAGCTACGTCAATTTCTATATCGCCAATGGCGGCATCGTGATGCCGCTGCTCGACGTGCGTACCGACCGCGCGGCCGCGGCCTCTCTGCGCAAGCTCTTTCCGAAGCGACGAGTAGTCGGTGTGCCGGCACGCGAAGTGCTGCTGGGGGGCGGGAACATCCACTGCATCACGCAGCAGGTGCCCGCAGCCGGATTGTCGAGAAAGAAACCTGAAAGGTAGTTGTGCCAAAAACGCTAACCGGTGACAGCCTCATCTCGCGCCTCCTCGTCGAGCCCGGCAAGCGTGTGCAGCTCGGCGACGAGCACGCCGCCACCACCTTCGGGTGGGAGAAGCCCGAGGCGGTCGCCGTGCTCGAAGAAAATCGCAAGAAGCTGAGCGACCTCCAGTACAAGCTCTACGCGGACGGCCGCCAGGCTTTGCTGGTCGTCATCCAGGCGATCGATGCGGGCGGCAAGGACGGCACGGTTCACGACATCTTCACGGCGATGAACCCACAGGGCTGCGTCGTCACGTCGTTCAAGGCGCCGACCGCGGAGGAGTTGAAGCACGACTATCTCTGGCGCATACACCAGCGCGTGCCGGCGCGCGGCATGGTGGGCGTGTTCAACCGCTCACACTACGAGGACGTGTTGATCGTCCGTGTCGAGAAGCTGGTGCCCAAAGCGGTGTGGCGCGAGCGGTATGAGCAGATCAACGAATTCGAACGCATGCTCACGAGCAACAGCGTGCGCATCATCAAGGTGTTTCTGCAGATCAGTAAGGGCGAGCAGAAGAAACGTCTCGAAGACCGGCTCCAGGATCCGAACCGGCAGTGGAAATTCAGCCCTGAAGACCTCGTGAAGCGTCGCCAGTGGTCGGAGTACCAGAAGGCGTTCGAGACAATGCTCACCAGGTGCAGCACCAAGCACGCGCCCTGGTACGTGATTCCAGCCGACCGTAAGTGGTTCCGGAACCTCGCCGTTTCCCAGATCGTGGCCACGGAGATGGGCCGGCTCCCCCTTCGGTTTCCCGAACCCGCCTACGATCCCGCAAAGATCCACGTGCGTTGATACGGCCTTTCGGCCGCACACTGGCGGTTATGCCAGTTTCGGAGCGCTCGGGAAGTCCCCGTGGCAGCCGGAGTGCGACGCGCATCAAGGCGGCTTCGCACCCCACGGGTAATCATCGGCAAGCCTTCTGAAAGGCGTTCTGTCGTTTCCCGTCTGCCGATGCCGACAGGCATCCCCCCGGCGGAACTTTCGGTACCGTGTCTGGCACATACAGGAGCCGCCCTGCAAGGTCGGGGCGTGAGTCAACTTGCACCCAATTCGCTTGGCTTGCTTCGCACTCATGTCCCTGGGGCCGCTCGCGCTCACCGCGTGCGGAGGTAATACGAATGTCGCTCGCGAAAGTCAGTGTCGCCGGCAGGTTGTGCTCAGCCTCTCGCCCGGCATCCTCCGAACGGGCCGTGAAATGGATCGTCTCGAAGACAATACGAACGTGCGGTTGGAATATCTCCGTTCAACGAGCCCTACCTCGTTCGTCTACTCTCTCAGCGCACGCGGAAGTGATCCGGGATGCCGAAGTGCGCTCGCGCGCTTGCGACAGGACTCTCGCGTTCGCTTCGTCGAGCCGGACGACCGGCGCACGGTGCGGGGTTTGGAATGAAACCAGTCCCGTAGTTCTGTCCGTATAGGGCGGGCCAGCCCTGATCGAGGTTCATGATGCGTCGGAATGCTGTCACCCCGAACAGTCTCTCGCTGGCTCGTGGGGTCGTCGCGGCGCTGCTGGCGGCAATGGCGCTGATGACGGTGGCTTCGGCTGCCGAGCGTAATCCCGCCCGGGCCCGCCCCTCCACGACCCGCGAGCAGCCGGCGGCGCAACGGATCATCGTCAAATTCCGGCAGTCGTCGGCGCTTTCAATCCAGGCTTCAAAGAGCGGTGAATCGGCGGTGGCCGACACGGCGCAAGCGGACAGCGCGCGCATGAGCGCGTTGGCGACCCGCGCGCGAATCACCTTGCATGGATCGAAGCTGCTCGGCGGCAACATGCATCTCATGCAGGTCTCGCCGCTCAGCGGGAACGAGTCCGCCGCGGAAACGCTCGCGCGGCTGCGCGCGGACAGCCAGGTGGAGTTCGCCGAGATCGACAGGCGTGTGTACCTCCATGCCACCGATCCGAACGATCCGCACTATCTCCTGAACTCCGCCTCGGATTCGGGACAGTGGTATCTGCGCGAAGCGCAGAAGAGCGCCATCAACGCACGCGGCGCGTGGGACACCACCACCGGCAGCAACGGCGTAGTCATTGCGGTCGTAGACACAGGCGTGCTCTACAATCATGAGGACCTGATGACGGCCGGAGCCGTCGGCGGAAAGCTGCTGCCGGGTTACGATTTCGTCTCGCCGGATTCAAGCAATACCTTCACCACGGCGGGTGATGGCACCGGCCGCGACAGCGACCCCACCGACCCCGGCGACTTCTGCACGAGCGAAGGCGACACGAGCTCGTGGCACGGCACGCGCGTGTCGGGAATCATCGGCGCACTGACTAACAACAACATCGGCGTCGCCGGCATCAACTGGAAGGGCTACATCCTGCCCGTGCGCGTCATCGGCCGATGCGGCGGCTTCAACTCCGATGTGATCGCGGGCATGTATTGGGCGGCGGGGCTGTCGGCGTCGGGCGCGCCCACCAATCCGTATCCCGCGCAGATCATCAACATCAGCCTCGGTGGCTCGGGCGCTTGCGACAGCGCCTCGCAGCAAGCGGTGAGCGACGTGACCGCGGCCGGCGCGCTGGTCGTCGTCTCCGCCGGCAATGAAGGCGGGTCCGTGGACTCGCCGGCAAACTGCATCGGCGCCATGGGCATCCTTGGCCTGCGCCAGGCGGGAACGAAAGTCGGTTTCAGCAGCCTCGGGCCGCAGATCGCGCTCGGTGCGCCGGGCGGCAACTGCGTGAATACGGACGGCGTGGCGCCGTGCGTTTATTCGATCGATACCACTACCAACACGGGCACGACGACCGCTGGTGCCAACACGTACACGGACAAACAGTACGCCGACGCGAACGTGGGGACGAGTTTCTCCTCGCCGATCGTGTCAGGCATCGCTGGGCTGATGTTGTCGGTGAACGGTAACCTGAAGAGCAAGCAACTCATCGCGCGCTTGAAGGAAGGGGCAAGTGCCTACCCTACAACCAGCGACAACGCGGGCGTCCCGAGTTGCCAGGACCCTAGTACCGCTGGCATCCAGCCGGCGGAATGCATCTGCAATACCGCAGTCTGCGGCGCCGGCATGGCTAATGCGTACGGTGCCGTGCAGGCGGCGTTGCGACCCATCGCGGCAATTGCCGCGCCATCGAGTTACTCGGCCGGAAGCAGTGTTCCGCTAAGTGCTTCGGGCAGCGCTGGGGCGTGCAACCTCAGTGCGTCCGGTGGAACAACCCCCCACGCGATCGCCAGCTACTCATGGGCTGTCGGTGGCAGCGTCATCTCGAGCACTGCCACCGCGCAGGTGACCGCGCCGACGACGGGCACGACCGCGGTCCAGCTAACGGTGACGGACGATGCGGGCAAGATAGACGTCGCGACGATCAACGTCGGCCCGACGTCGGCGCAATCGGTCGCGCCTGCGAGCGCCGGGGGCGTAGCGTGTCTCAACGACATCGTGCTGCCGGGCGCGGCGTCGCCTTCAGTGACCCTCACCGCGTCGGATGCGAACGCTGCCGAGGCGAGTGCGGATCCTGGCGTATTCACTGTCTCTCGCTCTGGTAGCACCGCCACCGCACTAACTGTGAATCTCGCCTACGCCGGAACGGCAACGAACGGCACAGACTACGCAACGCTGCCCGCAACCGTGATCGTTCCGGCAGGGAGTGCGAGCGCGACGATCACCGTTACTCCAGTTGACGATTCCGCTGTCGAAGGATCCGAGACAGTGATCGCCACTTTGCAGACCGGCACGGGGTACGAGGTCGGCAGTCCATCGTCGGCGACCGTCACGATCGCGGACAACGACACGACGCCTGCGCCGCCGCCGAGCAGCGGCGGGGGTGGCGGTAAGAGCGGCGGCGGTGCGTTCGATCCGCTCACGCTGCTCGGCGCACTCGGCTTCACGGTCTTCGCCGCATTCCGGCGCCTGCGCGCCGCGCGCGGAACCTGCCAGCTCCCCTCGGGCTAGTCGATGCCGAGCTTCACCGGCGCTTGCTGCGACTACGACCGCCGAGTCGCCCGGCGAGGGCACTCGCGTGCGACTAGCGCCCGCCGAGTCGCTCGGCGATATCGAGCCACTCTTTCTGAGCGCGGCGGTAATGCTCGGGTGCGATGCGCGCGGCTTCGAGCATGTCGTGCGCGATCTTGCGCGCTTCCTCGGCCTGCCCCTGCGCTTTCAGCAGTTGCGCATAGCGCGCGCCGGCCTCCGCGCCGGGGTAGGACATGGCCAGCACCTTGTATTCCTCGAGCGCCTTGTCGACGTTGCCTTCGCCTTCGAGCGCGCGCGCATAGAGCAGGTGCCCTTCGGGCGAGCGGAAATCCGGATTGAGCCGGATGAGATCGTCCAGCGTCTGCCGCGTAGCCGCCGGGTCGTTCTTGCCGAACTGCGCCTGCGCGATACCCAGCATGATGTTCGGGTCGTGCTCATAGAGCCCGGTGAGCGCCTTGCGGTACTGGGCGATCGCCTCGTCGTAGCGCCCCTGGCGCGTGAGCTCATCCGCGTAGCGCTGCATGCTTGCGACGTTGCCACCGACGCGCGCTTCGTTCTCATAGCGGCGCAGGTCCGCTGTCGGGTCCAGCGCCTTCTTCACGTTCCGGCCGGCGCGCTGGGCCGTGCGGCTGCGGAGCAGGTCCGGAATCAACTCCGCCGCGACGTACGCGATGATGCCCGCATACGAGAGCAGCGCGAGCACCCAGATCCAGATGGTATTCCGGCCGGTCTTGATGCAATGGACGATCAGCAGAACCTGAACGATCAGCGAGAGAACGAGAAAAATCATGAGGTGCTATGGACTCCGGCCCGGTAACGCAAAAGCGACGACGGAGTCGCCCCGCGAGACGCCGAGCGGCCCATGGCCGCCGGCGGCGATGACGACGTACTGCCGCCCGTTCTTGCCGGCACGATACGTCATGGGGGTGGCCTGGCCACCCGCAGGCAGCGCATGCTTCCACAATTCGCGGCCGGTTTCGAGGTCAAAGGCGCGCAATTTTCGGTCCATGGTGCCCGCCACGAACACCAGGTTGCCCGCCGTGACGATCGGCCCGCCCAGGTTCGGCGTGCCGAAATCGCGCACCGGCATGAACCAGGGCGTTAGATTTTCCGTCGAGCCGAGCGGCACCTGCCAGGCGATGCGGTTCGTGCGCAGGTCGATGTTCACGAGGCTGCCCCAGGGCGGCGAGGTGCACGGCAGGCCCCACGGCGACAGTAGCGGCTCGCGCCGCATGGCATACGGCGCGCCTCGCTGGTAGGAGAACTCGGAGCGCGGGTATTCGCCGGAGGCGCGCTGCTTCTCCATCTCGGCCGGCGACATCAGCGTCACGACCGTCGCGATGTGATTCACGGCGGCGAGCACGCGCTGGCCGCGCGGATCGTAGGCGATGCCGCCCCAGTTCACTCCGCCGATGTGGCCCGGCCACAGGATCGTGCCGCGCGTGTCGGGCGGCGTGTAAACGCCTTCGTTACGGTACTTGCGGATGAGGTCGCGACACCGCCCGCGATCCCAGAAGGTGATGCCCCAGGCGTCGTCGTTGCCGAGCGGGCGCTGCTCGACGAGCGCGGGCAAGGCGGAAAACGGCTGAGTCGGGGAGGCCGCTTCACCGGGCACGTTGCTCGGAGGGACTCCCTCTTCGCGCATCGCGACCACCGGTTTGCCGGTGTCGCGCTCGAAGATGAACACCATACCGCTCTTCGTCGCCTGGATCACGGCGGGCATTGGCGCGCCGCGCCGTTCCATCTCGACGAGCGCGGGCTGCGCGGCCAGGTCGTAGTCCCACAGGTCATGGTGGATCAGCTGCTGATGCCAGCGCAGCTGGCCCGTGTTGGCGTCCAGCGCGAGCAGCGAATTGGCGAAGCGATTGTCGCCGAGCCGCTTGCCGCCGTAGAAATCGGGGCTGGCGGAACCGGTGGGCACGAACACGAGCCCCTTGTCTGGATCCACAGACATCGGCGCCCAGGCGTTGGCGGCGCCCGTTGCGGCGGCCTGGCTCAGATCCCACGCGCTTGCGGCGGGATGCGTGGGTGAATCCGGCAGCGGATCGAACGCCCACTTCCGCGCGCCACTGATCACGTCATACGCGCGGATGACACCGCGCTCCACATCTGTCGCGCGGTTGTCGCCGACCGCCGAGCCAACCACGACGACGTTGTTGAGCACCGCTGGCGGCGAAGTGATCGTGTACTCGCCGCGATCCCGGATGCGAACGCCTTGCGTGAGATCCACAGCGCCCTGGGTTCCGAAGTCCGCGCAGGGTTGCCCCGTCATCGCGTCGAGTGCGAGGAGGCGCGCGTCCAGCGTGCCGGTGAAGATGCGGCGAAGGCATGCGCCCTGCTTGCCGGGCGTTTCGTCTTCCCACACCGTCACGCCGCGTGCGGCCGTCTGGCCGTAGTGGCGCGTGCGATCGATGCGCGGATCGTGGCGCCAGCGCTCCTTGCCCGTCTCCGGGTCGAGCGCGATGACGATGTTGGTTGCCGTCTCGAGGTAGAGCATGCCGAACGCGAGCACGGGCGTGGATTCGAAGGTCAGCTTGTCGGCGCTCGCGAAGCCTTCGCCCCGCTCGCGCGTGTGGTATTCCCAGGCCACCTCCAGCTGCGCCACGTTGTTGCGGTCGATCTGGTCGAGGCTCGAAAAGCGGTCGCCGTAAACGTCCCCACCGTAAGAACCCCAGTCGCTCGCATCCGGGGACTGAGCGTGGGCCGCGTGCATGCCGGTCGCGGCGAGGAGCAGCGCCGCGGCCCCGGCGAGCGCGATTGCACGAAGGTGGCCAATGCGGTGGGCGGTATCGGTTCGGGGCATTCGTCCATTATCCGATATCGCGCGCGGCCTGCGTCGGAACGGGTTCGCCTTCGCGTCACCAATAGGCGCGTCCGGCCAATGCTGTATTCTTGCCGCCGTGAAACAACGGGCAGGCGCACCCCGGCGCGGGGTCTCCTCAATTCTGAATGTGGTGGCGGTGGCGGCCCTGGCGCTCTTCGGCGCGTCGGTGACGACCGCGCAGGAGCAGCGGCAGCCGCAGCCCGTGCTGCCTCGCCCCGCCCAGATTCCGCAGCCCACCCCCGAGGATCGCGCGAAGGCGGAAGCTACGCCGAACGCGCCGACGCAGCCGGCCGGCGTGGCCGCGCCCACGCGGAGTGTGCCGGGCGCCAACCCGGTGGAGCGGGGCCGCACGCCAGCGGGTCGCCCCCGGATCGGTCTCGTGCTTTCGGGCGGCGGCGCGCGCGGCGCGGCGCATATCGGCGTGCTCAAAGTGCTCGACCAGCTGCACGTGCCGATCGATGCGATCGCGGGCACGAGCATGGGCGCCGTTGTCGGCGGCCTCTATGCGACCGGCTTTTCGGCGGACGACATCGAGCGCATCGTGGGCACGCTCGATTGGCAGGACGCGTTCAAGGATCGGCCGCCGCGCGCCGAGCTCACGTTCCGCCGCAAGCAGGAAGACCAGAACTTCCTCGTGAAATTTCCGCTCGGCCTGCGCAGCGGAAATTTCCTGCTGCCGAAGGGTCTCATCCAGGGCCAGAAGCTGAACCAGACGCTGCGCAAGCTGACGCTGCCTGTCGCACGGATTACAAACTTCGATCAACTGCCCACGCCGTTCCGCGCGGTTGCCACCGATCTGGAAACGGGCGACGCCGTCGTGCTGGATCACGGCGATCTCACGAGCGCGTTGCGCGCCAGCCTTTCCGCACCGGGCGTGTTCTCACCGGTGGAAAGGGAAGGGCGGCTGCTGGTGGACGGCGGCCTTGCCGAAAACCTGCCCATCGACGTGGCGCGACAGATGGGCGTGGACGTGGTCATCGTCGTCGACGTCGGCTTCCCGCTGCTCGATCGCAGCAAGCTCAACTCCGCGCCGACGATCTCGAACCAGATGCTCGCGATCCTCGTGCGCAAGAACTCCGATCAGCAGCGCGCGACACTCACCGATCGGGACGTCGTCATCGATCCGCCGCTCGGCGAAGCGTCGTCGTTCGATTTCGGCATCGTCTCGAAGGCGATACGCCAGGGTGTGGAGGCGGCGCGCGCCGCGTCGCCGAAGCTCGCCGCGCTGGCCGTGAGTCCCGACGATTACCAGGTGTATCAAGTACGGCGTGAAGACATTCGCCGCGGCACGCCCACCGTGGACTTCGTGCGCATCGAGCCCGGCAGCGAGCGCTACACCGAGGCGCTTACCGAGCTGTTCAAGGATGTCGTGGGCAAGCCCGTGGATCCGGACGATCTCGGCAAACGCGTCGCGGGCTATTACGGCAAGGGCAATCTCGAAGCGCTCGATTACTCGCTGGTGCAGGACGATCGCGATCGCTATGGACTTGCGCTCACCGCGCGCCGCAATTCCTGGGGCCCGAACTACGTGCGTTTCGGTCTCGCCCTCCAGGATGACTTCGAAGGCAATTCCACCTACAACGCGGCCGCGCGCTTCGTGCTGAGCGAGATCACACAACCGGGCGGCGAGTGGGTGTGGGACCTGCAGGTGGGCGAGACTTCACGCTTCGCCACCGAAGTGTATTTGCCGTTCTCGCAGAGCTCGCCCTATTTCATGGTGCCGCATGCGCAGATCGAGGCGAGCAACATTTCCGTCCTCAACGACAAGCTGGACAACATCGCCGAGTATCGCCAGCGCACGTTCTCTTACGGGCTCGATTTCGGTCGCGAGTTCGGCAACTGGGGCGAGATCCGCACGGGCTACGAGGTCGATCGCGGCAAGTCCCATGTGCGCGTCGGCGATCCGACACTCCCGGTGGGTGAGTTCGATTCGCGCGGCTATTTCGTGCGGCTGTCGTATGACCGGCTGGACGACGTCAACTTCCCGCGTCACGGTCAGTCCGCGACACTCGAATGGAACGGACAGCGCGCGGGCCTCGGCGGCGACATCACCGCGGACCGCATGGAGTTGAACTGGATCGCCGCGCGCACCTTCGGTCGGCAGACGGCGGTGTGGTGGACGTCGCTCGGCTCGGCGTTGAACCAGCCTTCGCCCGACCTGCGCACGCAGTTCAAGCTCGGCGGCTTCCTGAATCTCTCCGGCGCCAAGGCGGACTCGCTCGTCGGCCCGCACTATGGCATCAGCCGGCTGCTGCTCTACCGGCAGATCGGGCGCGGCGGACCGGGCTTCCTCGACGTGCCGGTGTATCTCGGCCTGTCCCTGGAAGCAGGCAACGTCTGGCAGAAGCGAGGCGACGCGAGCTTCGGCGGCACCCGCAAGGACGCGAGCCTGTTCCTCGGCCTGGATACGCCCATCGGCCCGGTGTACCTGGGAACGGGATTCGAAGAACGCGGCAGCGAAATGTTCTACCTCTTCCTGGGCAGAACGTTCTGATGGCCGAGGCGCCTATACGCTGACGGTCTGACGGTCTGACGGTCTGACGGTCTGACGGTCTGACGGTCTGACGGTCTGACGGTCTGACGGTCTGACGGTCTGACGGTCTGACGGTCTGACGGTCTGACGGTCTGAGCGGGCCGTGCGTCGCCAGAGGGCGCACCACGTCGCGCGCGCAGGCGCCGCGGAGCGCGCCGGCCTAAAGCCCGCGAGACTCGGAGAGCTTCTCCACCTTCTGAAAAACCAGCGATGGCGTATCGCCAGACCTGGAGTATTGATGCCGCCGGCTCATCTCAGCCAACGCCGCATCCCGCTCCTCAGGGGAGGGATACCAGTGCAACCGATGCCACTCCTCCCCGAGAAGCTTCCGGAAAGGATCCCCCGCCGGCAGGCTGACGCGGACCCCATAAGGCCGCAACTGCTCGATCGGCGGCCGCCTCAGGTTGTGTGACTGGCTGATTCCCATGCGCGCGAAGCTTAGGGATGGCCGCCCGGCGGAGCAAGCCCTACCACGCTGCGGCCGTGCGCATCCCCGCTGGCTGGCGTGACGCTTCGACGGCCTCGACGAGCAGCGTCCAGGCCTTGCGGGACGGCTCGTCCACGGACACCCAGGCATCGCCCGCCAGCATCTTGCCGAACTCGATGTACCAGCGGCCATACAGTACGGGATCGCCCAGCGAGAAGTTTTCACACACTTCGATGAAGCGCTGTACGAGCGCCTGTGCGGCTTGTGAACGCGCCCCGGCGTTGCTCGCATTGAGCGCAAGCGCTTCGGCGGCGATCTCATCGAGCGCCTTGCCCCATTTTGAAGCCGTGCGCGCCTCACAGCAGAAGTCGAAGACCCTGCTCTCCGTAACGCTGTCGTCCGCCGCCGTCTTCATCACGAGCCGGAGGCCGAGCGCGTGCACTTTTCTCGTCACGGCCTCATTCCAGTTACCGCGTGTGGCCAGCCGCTCGCGGTGGCGATACCTCACCATGAGCTGGTTGTTCTGGAGCATCAGCTTCTGCACGGCGTCGCAGCCCGGTGAGGCGCCTTCGTTCATGAGCCGTATCAGCGCTTGCACGATCACGCGCGCCGATACCAGATGCTCGCGCGCCTCCGCCAGCTCCTGCTTCGGCAGGTACGCGGTGTAGGTCATCCACTCGCGCTCTTCTTCGGGCGTGAGCATTTCGTTGATGAGCTCACGCGTGATCACGTGCAGGTCTTGCATCTCGAGGCTCCTGGTCGGCTCGGCGGCGACAATGAAGCATGACGCAGGGTCCGGGTCAAACGCAGCGGCAGCGTTTACTCCACCGTTACGGACTTCGCGAGATTCCTCGGCTGATCGATGTCCGTGCCGCGCGCGAGCGCGGTGTGATATGCGAGCAGCTGCAAGGGAATATTCAGCAGGATCGGGTCGAGCTCGGGCTCCGACTTGGGCACTTCGATGACGCCGTCGACGGCCACGGGGACGGGCTGCGGATGCGTGATGACATAAGTCGGCCCGCGTCGCGCGCGGATTTCCTCGATGGTCGACACGTTCTTGGCGAAGAGGTCGTCGCGCGGGAGCACGATCATCGTCGGCGTCTCGGGCGAGATCAGCGCGAGCGGGCCATGCTTCAGCTCCGAGGCCGGATAGGCCTCCGCGTGCACATAGCTCACTTCCTTCAGCTTCAGCGCGCCTTCCATCGCCACCGGATAGCCGGCGGCGCGGCCCACGAAATAGGCGTCGCGTGCTTTCGCGAAGGCGCCCGCCCGCGAGGCGATCCGATCTTCCCGCGCGAGAATTGCTTCGACCTGCGCCGGCAACGCACTCAGCGCGCTCAGCAGGCGAGTGCCATTCGCCGCCGACAGATCGCGAAGCCGCCCGAGATAGATCGCGAACAATGCGAACGCCACCGCCGTGCTGGTGAACGTCTTGGTCGAGACGACGGCGACCTCGGGGCCCGCGTGTAGATAGATTCCCCGCCCGCATTCGCGCGCGATGGTGCTGCCCACCGAGTTGACGATGCCGAACACGCGCGCGCCCTTGCGCTTCACTTCCTGTACGGCGCTCAGTGTGTCGAACGTTTCGCCGGACTGGCTGACCGCGATGTACAGCGTGTCCGGCTCGATGACCGGATTGCGATACCGAAACTCCGACGCCGCTTCCGCGTGCGCGGGAATGCGCGCCAGCTGCTCGATGAGTTGCGCGCCGACGCAGCCCGCGATGTACGCCGAGCCGCAGCCGAGGATCTTCACCCGCTTCGCTTCGAGCAGCTCGCGCGCGGCGAGCTCGAGCCCGCCGAGATGCGTGGTGCTGAAGCGCGTCTCCAGCCGGCCGCTCAGCACGCGGCGGATCGCATCCGGCTGTTCGGCGATCTCCTTGCGCATGAAGTGATTGAAGCCGCCTTTGGTCAGCGCCTCGAACTGCCAGTCGATCGCGAGCGGCGCGCGCGAAATCGGGCCACCGTCGAGCGTGTTGCCGCCGCCCGAGTTCGATCCATCGCCCGGCTTCCCTGAAGGTCGCGCGGTGATTTCTACAGTGAAGTGTGCACCCGAAGCGGCGAAGCCGAAGAAAGTTGTGTGCCTGTCGACGATCGGAGCACAGGCGACGCAGACGAACCTGCTGACGCTGCGAACGTTGATGGAGCAGGCTCTGCAGACGCTTCCCATGCCCGTGACCTTCCTGCGCCCCGCATGGTTCATGGAGAACTTCGCATGGGACGTCGCGGCTGCGCGCGACGAGGGCGCCTTCACCAGTTTTCTTCAGCCGCTGGACAAGCCGGTGCCCATGATTGCGACGGCGGACGTCGGGCGTGTCGCCGCTGACTTGATTCAGCAGGACTGGACGGCTTCACGCGTCGTCGAACTCGAAGCGGCTCGCCGCGTGACACCGCGCGAGGTCGGCGCCACTTTCGCGAAGCTCCTTGGCCGCCCGGTCCGCGTCGAAGCGGTCCCGCGCGAAACATGGGACGCGCTGTTTCGATCCCAGGGAATGCGGAACCCCGAGCCACGCATCCGCATGCTCGACGGCTTCAATGAAGGATGGATCGAGTTCGAAAGCGGGCAGGCGGGTTCGCTCAAGGGCTCCGTGACACTCGACACCGTGCTCGAAGGTCTGCTCGCACCTCGGATGTGACACACTCGCGGCCATTCCTGCGATGGAGGCCGAACGATGACCGCATTCGTTGCCCTGCTGCGCGCCGTAAACGTCGGTGGAACGGGCAAGCTGGACCGCTCGCAACATGAACACCATCGCCAAGCTGGCGGAGCTCGGCGCGAAGCTCTGAGGCTTCAGGCGCGGGATTTCAGCAGCTCGACAACCTCGTCGAGACCGCTTCGCTCCAGAGACTCCATCGCGTTCAGACCCTCGCTGTTCTTCACCGTGGGATCCGCTCCGTGGGCGAGCAGGAGCTCCGCGATCTCGAGGGCGAGATCCTCGTCATCCGGCAGGTAGCAGAACAGCGAACCGTTCTTGTTGGCGAATTTCGCAAGACCGGGGTCCGCCGTGAACAGCTCGCGCAGTCGTGCAACGTTTCCCATGTTGACGAGCGCGCCGGGCGTGCGGCTCAGGCTTCCCAGCATCGCAACCATGCGCGGCCGGTTGTTATGCAGTGCCCAGCCGAGCGGCACGCCGTCGAATCTCGTTTCCGCCGGATCGATCTGCGCGCCTCGTTCGATGAGCAGCTTGCCCACCCCGACCGCGTCGGTGCTCGCGGCGGCGTGCAATGGACGGAAATTCGTGTCGTCACGCACGTCGGGCGACATGCCGAGATCGAGCAGCAGCGTTGCGATATCGACGCGGTCGCTCGCGGCGGCGTGCAGAAACGGCCCCGCGTTCGTCAGGTATTCAGGATGTTCGCGAGCGAGCGCCCTTGCGGCGTTTCGATCCAGTCGCATGCAGGCCGCATGGAATGCGTCATGGCCCCGCAGTTCCTCGGCGACATTCCCAAAGCTCAGGAGGAGCGCCGCCATCTCCGTGTAGCCGAGCAACACGGCTTCGCTATGCAGGTTGCGTTTCGAGTAGGAGTGCTTCGTGGCGGGGTCCGCGCCGTGCGTCAGCAGCCACCGCGCTCGCGCCACGTCGTTGCGGGTTACGGCGTTGCCGAGCAGGTAGTTCAACATGCCGGCGTTTGGCCACGCCGATGCGGGCGCGGTCCATTTGCCGGTTTCGTTCCGGCGCGCGCTGCGTTCGTACAGGAAATCGAGCCAGAATACGTCATCATGCTCCAGTGACGTGTTGTAAAGAGCCTGTGGCTCATAGGGATCGGCGCCGCGTTCGATCAACAATTCCGCGAGCGCCACGGCTTGCGGATGGCGCGGTTGTGAGAACTCGCCTTCCCCGATTGCGCCGGTGAGCGGCAGGAAGATACATCCCTCGTAATCAAGGTGAGCGCTCACGTTCGCTCCGGCATCGAGAAGCCGGCGAGCGATGGAGACCGCGTTCTCGGCCGCCGCCGCCACAGGCAGGCGCCCGTAGCAAACGTATTGCAGCGGCTCCCAGTTTTGAGGGCCGCCTTTCTCGTTCGCCGCCTCCGGGCGGGCGGCGAGAAAACGTTCGACGGCTTCGAGATCTCCGCTCACCGCGGCGGTATGAATGCTGTGGCTCGCGATCCCGGGATGTTTCTCGAGAAGGCGCGCCGCATACTTCCACCGCGAGGGTTCGTCGGCGTACGTGCGATCCCACTTTCCTGTTCCGGGGCGCACGCCATAGTGAATGCAGGAGTGCACGAGGAACTCGGCGACGAGCTTTTCGCGACTCTGGTCCGCGAGCGCGAGGTCTTCCAGCGCCGTTTTGAATGCGCCCCAGTTTTTCAGGCCGAACTCGCGGGCGAGCGCGTGTTGCACGTCGCGCAGTACCGGTTGAGCCGGTGCGCCGGGCCACGCGGCGCTCAGGCGTTCGCGCGCGTCGGCGTCGTTGGCACGAATGGCGTGCAACCAGCGTTTCGCTTCTTTGCGGAGAGTCTCGAGACTGCTTTGCGCAGTGAGATGGCGGATCATGAGCCCTTCCTTCCGTTACTGCCCGAAGTCCGCTTGGCACAGGCCGGAAGAAAGTGGTGACGATCTGTTTCAGACCGATTGGGTGGGAGGTTCTCCCTTGCCGCGGACAGGTGGCGCCCCAAAGCGCACTGAAGGTAGTCTCCGGCAGCGGCGCGGGAATTGTCAATCGCGCGGAAGCGAAGCATGGCGCGGTGGGGCGCACGCGCATCCACCTGGATGAAGTCGAAGGTCTCGGCGATTTCCTCGAGCTGGAGGTCGTGCTTCGGGAAGGCGGGCCAACGGATGCCGGTGTGCGCGAAGCGGAAGTTCTCATGGCGCGCCTGCAGGTACAGCCCTCACAGCTCATCGATCGCGCTTACGTCGATCTGATGGCGCGGAAGGAATTGCGATGATCCAAGATGTGAATGTCTCCGACCGTACCGTGCTCGTGACCGGCGGCTCTGGCTTCGTCGCCAGTCACTGCATCCTTCAGTTGCTGAGCGCGGGCTATCGTGTACGTACGACGGTTCGTGATCTCGCGCGCGAGACGGACGTGCGTGCATTGCTCAAGCAGGGTGGCGCGGAGCCCGGTGACAAGTTGCGGCTCTTCGCCGCGGATCTCGAGGCCGACGCCGGGTGGGCGGAGGCGGTCGCGGGTTGCGACTACGTGCTTCACGTCGCGTCACCATTCCCAGCGAAGGCGCCCAAGAACGAAGATGAGCTGATCATCCCCGCGCGCGAAGGCACGCTTCGCGTGTTGCGTGCGTCGCGTGATGCGGGTGTGAAGCGTGTCGTGCAGACCTCTTCTTTCGCAGCGGTCGGCTATGGGCACGAGAGCCAGACCGCACCTTTCAATGAAACGAACTGGACGGATTCGAACGACAAGCAGCTCGCGCCCTATACGAAGTCGAAAACGCTCGCCGAGCGGGCCGCGTGGGATTTCATGGCGCGCGAAGGCGGCGCGCTCGAGCTTTCGGTCGTCAATCCGGTCGCCGTGTTCGGCCCTGTGCTCGGGCCCGATCTGTCGGGCTCCATCTTTCTCATCAAGCGTCTGCTCGACGGCGCGGTGCCCGGCGTGCCGCACCTCTACTTCGGCGTCGTCGACGTGCGCGATGTCGCCGACCTGCATTTGCGCGCAATGACTCATCCGGCCGCGAAGGGCGAGCGGTTCCTTGCCGTGTCGGGCGATTTCATGGCCATCCAGGAGATCGCGAAGCTGCTGAAAGCGCGCGCGGGGGCGTTGGCCGAGAAGGTGCCTACGCGGCAACTGCCCGACTGGACGGTGCGCATCGCCGCCATCAGTGACGCGGGTGTGCGGCAGATTTTGCCCGAGCTCGGCAAGGTGAAGAACGCAACGAGCGAGAAGGCGCGGCGCGTGCTGGGCTGGTCGCCTCGCCCGGCTGAGGAGGCGCTGCTGGCAACGGCCGAAAGCCTTTCGGGACTGGGCCTGCTCGCGCGCTGAGCGTTACGTCGATCTCACGAAGATCGAGGCGCTGGGGCTCGATCGGCGCCGCCAAGAGGTCGCGCGGTTCGGCGAGCACTTTCCTGATGTGATCGGTCTGGTTGTGCTCGGCGCGCAAGCACCTGCCGTCCGCGCGAAGTATCGCGGGGCGTTCGCTCGCGCTTTCCATTGTTTGCGACTTTTTCCCGCCCCCGGTGTCTTCGAGGCACCAATAAACGCCTTCCGGGGAAATTCCATGCCCGTTCATCGTGTGTGGCGGATTGTCTGTGCCCTGTTGATATTCGCCTGCGGCACACTCGTGCAAGCGGCGCAGCCTCGCGCTCGAACCGAGCAGGGCACGCTGGAAGGTGTCGACGCGGACGGCGTCACCGTCTTCCGGGGCATTCCTTTCGCCGCGCCTCCTGTCGGAGTTCTGCGCTGGCGCGCGCCGCAGCCGGCAGTTGCCTGGAGCGGCCTGCGCAAGGCTGACACCTTCTCCCCGGTCTGCATGCAGGAGGGCAGCTATCCCGAAGATGCGCCGGCAGAGCGTTCCAGCGAAGACTGTCTCTATCTGAACGTGTGGGCCCCGCGAAGGGCCCGAAAGCTTCCGGTGATGGTGTGGATCTATGGCGGAGCTCTGCGCAACGGCTCGGCGTCCACGCCGCTGTATGCGGGCGATCGTCTCGCACGTCATGACGTCATCGTGGTCACCCTCAATTACCGGCTTGGCGTGTTCGGATTCCTGTCGCACCCGGACCTCACGCGTGAGTCATCGACTCACACGTCCGGAAACTACGGGCTGCAGGACCAGATCGCGGCGCTCGGCTGGGTGAAACGGAACATCGCGGCGTTCGGCGGCGATCCCGCGCGCGTGACGCTCTTCGGCCAGTCGTCGGGCGCGATCTCGATCAGCGCACTGATGGCGTCGCCCCTCGCGAAGGGATTGTTCCAGCGAGCCATCGCCCAGAGCGGTGGGCTCTTCGAGCCGATGCAACTCCTGCCGGAGCTCTCGCTGCCAGGCGCGGAAAAGGCCGGCGTACAGTTTGCGTCTCGCGCGGGCGCACCCGACCTCGCCTCATTGCGCGCGAAGCCGGCGGACGAGCTGCTGAAAGTGGAGTTCAAGGCCGACATCATCGTGGACGGCCACGTGCTCGCGCGTCCGCCGTACGAGGACTTTCTCGACGGACAGCGGAACGATGTCGCCGTTCTGGTCGGCGAGAACCGGGACGAAGGCGAGCTGTTCATCCGGGGGCGCACCATCACCACGGCGAACATGAGATCCGAGCTGGAGCACGGTTTCCCGGCATTCCTGGTGGACCTTGCCGGTCCGGTCGGTGAGATCGCAAGCGACACGCAAGCTCACGCCGCCGTCGCGACCTTCAACCGGGACATGCGCTTCGGCTGGGACATGTGGACGTGGGCGCGCCTGGCCTCTCGAAAGAACGGCATCGTCTACGCGTACCAGTTCGCACGCGTACCGCCACAGGGATCTCCCTTCGCGGCGTTGGGCGCAACGCATGGCGCTGAGATGCCGTACGTTTTCGATCACCTCGACTTGCAAGCACTCCCCTGGACCGAAGCAGATCGCGCGCTCGCCTCCACGATGGCGAAGTACTGGACCCACTTTGCGAAGACAGGCGATCCGAACGGCGCGGGTCTGCCCGCGTGGCCCGCGTTTACCGAATCGGGCGGGCGGGGCTTGCTGCTGGGAGACGAAGTGCGATCCGGCAAGCCCTTCGATGAGCGGGCCCTCGGTCGTATCGATGCGGTCTACGCCACCGTGCGCGCTAGTGCCGCTCAAAAATGAGCGTGGAGTCGATCTCTCGCCCTTCGGCGGTGCTGCCCTTCGACACGACGGTGAGCGTCTTTCCGTCGCTCGACACCGTGCGTGTGGCGACGATGGCCGGCTTGCCGTCCCGCTTTTGAGTGGACTGCGTGGTCAGCGCGTCGATCCGGCGAAGCGAGATTTTGTCGCCGCCGAGCGAGCCCGTCATCTCGTAGTCCTTGCCGTCGTAGCGGGCGGCGTATCGAACCAGAGTCGGCTTCTTGTCCCAGCTGATGCCACGCGCCGTGAGCTTTTCCACGCCGTCGGTCAGCGAGTAGTTGCGTGTTTGCCCTTTCGGGCCAGGGGCGAACCTGAAAGTGGACTTCTCCACGTTCAGCCGCCAGGTGCCTTCCAGCGGATCTTTCGCCTGCGCGGCCCGCGCACCCAGCGACAACGCCACCATGAGCGCGGCCGCCAGGCAAAGAATGCGTCTCGAACGGTTCATCACGCCCCTCCCGTTCCGCACATGCGACGAGTAAGGTCGCTCATCCGATGAGCCAAAGCCAGCTTTCTTTACGCGTTACTTGCCATGATCACGAACACTCGGTCCGGCACCAATATTCAGGAAGTGGCTGACGGCATCTTCCGCATCAACACGCCCGTGTCGATGGCGCGCGGCTGCTTCGCGAACTCTCCACCGCCCTCAGATATTCGAGTCGATAAAGGCCGAGAGCTGGGACTTGTTGAGCGCACCCACCTTGGTGGCGACCGGGTGGCCGTCCTTGAACAGCATCAGGGTGGGAATGCTGCGCACGTTGAACTGGCGCGCAATCTTCGGGTTCTCGTCCACGTTGATCTTCGCAACCTTCAGCTGGCCTGCGTAGCTCGCCGCCGTCTGGTCGACGATGGGCGAGATCATCTTGCAGGGCCCGCACCACTCCGCCCAGTAATCGACCAGCACCGGTACCGGTGAGGCCAGCACGTCGGCTTCGAAAGAGGTTTCCGTAACGGTCTTGATGGCGTCGCTCATGGGGTCTTCCCGCTTTCAGCTTGGGTGGTTAGTAGTGCGGCCCGCAGTCTATTATTCAAGAATCCCGCGAGAAACAGCGGAATGTGAACTCACTATTCAGAATCCTGAACAATGGACAAGCTGCAGGCGATGCAAGTGTTCGTGCGGGTGGTCGAGACCGGCGGGGTGACCCGCGCGGCTGACAGCCTCCACATGCCCAAAGCCACGGCGGCGACCCTGATTCAGAAGCTGGAAGCGACGCTCGGCGTGAAGCTGCTGAATCGCACCACACGCCGTGTGAGCGTGACGCCGGACGGCGCCGCGTACTACACGCGATGCGTTTCCATCCTGGCCGAGGTGCGCGAGACCGAAGAGTCGCTTGCCAAGCAGCAGTCCACGCCGCGCGGGCGGGTACGAGTGGACGTGCCCACGTTGATGGCGCGCTCGGTGTTCGTGCCGGCGCTGCCTCGATTCTTCGAGCGCTATCCGGAAATCGACCTGGCGCTCGCCTGCAACGAGCGGCGTGCGGACCTGATCGAAGAGGGAATCGACTGCGCCGTGTGGAGCGGTGAGATCGAAGAGTCGAGCCTGGTCGCGCGCCGAGTGGGGTTTCTCTATTTCGCGACGTGCGCCGCGCCGTCGTATCTCGCGGCTCACGGGCAGCCGCGTCACCCTGACGAGCTCATCCAGCACCGGTGCATCAACCACTTCTCCCCACGTAGCGGCAAGACCGTGGACTGGGTGTTCTCGAAAGACGGCGCGCGCGTGCAGACCTCGCTTCGCGGGAACATCGCGCTCGAAGACGAGAACAGCTACGTGGCGGCGGCTGAGGCCGGGCTCGGCATCGCGCAGATTCCGGCGTTCGTGCTGAAGGAGGCGATGGAACGCCGCACGCTCGAGCTCGTGCTCGGGGACTGGTTCCCCGACCCCTCACCGCTCTATGTGGTGTATCCGCAGAACCGGCATCTTTCGAACAAGGTTCGCGTGTTCGTGGACTGGGTGGCGGAGCTGCTGCGCGAACATGATGGCATCCAGCTCCGCTCGTCACTCTGATCAGCTGGCTTCGACGAAGCACAGCGGATTGCCCCAGGGATCCTCGGCGTAAAACGAGCGCTCGCCCCACGGCCGCTTGGCGATCTCGCCGCCGGGGTGGCCGTGCACCAGTTCCTCCGACAGCGCACCCAGCAGTGTTGCCCGATAGTGAACCGGCTCCAGACCCTTCACCGTGAAATAAAGGGATTTTGCCGCGGGATGCGGAGCTCCGCTGGCGGACACGTCCACCACTTGAAGCGCCACCGGGCCCGCCTGGATGTAAACGCGCGCACCGGGAGACCTCAGGCCTTTCGTGTCGAAGAGCTTGTTGTAGAACTCCTCGGCCAGGTCGAGGTTGCCGACCTCGACGGTCAGCCTGAAGAACGAAGGGACATCGGCGCCGGCCGCCGCTCGAGCTTTTCTGGCGGGAGCCTTCTTCTTGCCGGACTTCTTCCCGGGCTTCTTCCCGGACTTCTTCCCGGACTTCGTCCCCGACTTCTTCTTGGGCGTCTTCTTGGATTTCTTCGCAGCCATTGCGGAACCTCTACCGTCTGATATGTGCCGAGCCTATCAGTTGCGCACGCTCAGGGCGGGTCAAGATCAGGCGGCGCGAGTTGTCTCGAACCACGCCGAATCCGTGACGAAGGACAGGTCGGGTGCGACCTGGAAGTATTGCTGCACCTCGCTTGGCAGCGCCGCGAATACCGCACGGAGCGCGGCGACCCGCTCCGGCGGCGTGCCGATGCGCTCGATCCAGCTGTTGAACTCCATCGTGAGTTTCCAGCTCGTGATCGCGGGCGGACGGAAGCCCGCCGCCTCCTGCATGGCGCGCCACTCCGAGATTCGATAGTCACGAACGTGGGACGCGTCGCGAAGAAACTCCACCACCTGCAGTGAGGTGTCGAACAAAGGCGTTTCCGGTGCGACGAGATCGATCACGACCAGGCGCGCACCGGGCGCCGCCACTCGCGCGCATTCCGCCAACGCACTCGGCACGTTGGCCCAGTGATGCGCGGAATATCGGGTCACGATCAGATCGAACGTCCCGCTCTCGAACGGCAGCACTTCCGCCGCGCCGACTCGCGTTTCAAGGTTGGTGAAGCCGCGTCGCGCGCCTTCCGCCGCGACCCACGGCCAGCATGTCGTCCGAAGGGTCGTATGCGATCACACGCTGCGCTTCGCCCGCAGCGGCTGCGAAGCTGGCATGGCCGGCGCCGCAGCCCAGATCGAGCACGCGCGCGGGCTTCGATTTCCAGACGAGATCGGTCAGGCGATCGAGGTCCGCGCCTTTTGAATGAACCGCGCTGCTCAGGTAGCTCGCCGCGCGCGCACCGAACTGCTTCACCGTCAATTGCTGCTGATCCATCCGCGTCTCCGCTTTGGTATGGGGATGACGTCAATCCTGAAACCGTCGCGGTTCCTCTATACTGAGATTTGCTCAACTGTTGCGGACCGCCGCTCAATGCCCGCCACGCTCACCGCATCCCCGCTGCGCGCACTTCAGGCGTTCAGCGCCGTCGCACGCACCGGCACTGTCTCGGCTGCCGCCGAGGAGCTGGCAGTCACCGCATCCGCCGTCTCGCATCTCGTTCGGCAACTGGAAAGGCGCCTCGGCGTGCGGCTGTTCACGCGAAAAGGGCGCGGCCTGGCCTTGACCGCCGATGGCGAGCGGCTCGCGGCGGCGGTGGGTCCGGCGCTCGCGACCATCGCCGACGCGCTGAGCGTTTTCGTGCGGCAGGGTGCGGAGCTGCGCATCAGCACGCTATCCAGCTTCGCCGTCCACTGGCTCATTCCCCGATTGAGCCGATTTCAGGTTCGGCATCCGGACATCGAGCTGCTGCTGTCGACGTCGACGCGGGTTGTCGATCTCACGACAGAGTCGTTCGACTGCGCTATCCGGCTAGGGCGGGGCAACTGGCCCGATGTTACGGCGGAAGAGCTCTATCGGGAGGAACTCGTCGCGGCGTGCAGTCCGCAATGGCTCGACGCGAAGCGCATCCGCTCGCCGCGCGATCTCACCCGAGCCAAGCTGCTGCAATCCAAATCCCGCCGCGGCGATTGGGCGGCATGGTTCAAGAATGCCGGCATTGCGGACTTCAAGGCCAGCGGCGGTCCGTTGTTCGAAACGCGCGCGCTCGCAATCCAGGCGGCCATCGCGCGTATGGGCGTCGTCGTGATCGATCCGCGCTTCATCGAAGCCGAGCTCGCGGCGGGGCAGCTGACGATTCCTTTTCCGCTGCGCGTGACGCTCGACAGCGCGTACTGGCTCGTGTGGAAACCCGGTCGCGACGTCACGCGGCCGGTGGCCGCCTTCCGCCAATGGCTCACCGCTGAAATGGCCGTGTCCGCATCGCGCCGCCCGCGCGGTGGAGCGGCCGCCGTCCGATCCCCTGATGCCGTGTGATACTCCGCGGCCTCATTGCTGTGGAGTCGGGCGGGATGAATCGGGGTATTTTCGTCGTGCTGTGCGTGCTGTGCGTGCTGTGCGTGCTGTCGGCGTTCGCGCGGAAGCCGAACGAATGAGCGGTTTGCAGATCGTCGGCCGGAGCAGCTCGCTGTTCACGCGATTGCCGTTGATTTTCGCCGAGGAGCTCGCGGTGCCTTACGAGCTCGTGCCGATCCACGACATGACAGCGCTCGGGTCGGAAGTCTACGCGGGCAATCCCGCGCTCAAGTTGCCGATCCTTCGCGTGCAGGGCGCCGTGCTATTCGGCGCTCTGAATATCTGCCGGGCTATCGACGAGAGGGCTGAACGCCCCACGCGAGTCGTGTGGCCCGAAGAGATGCGAGCCGTTCTCTCGCGCAACGCTCAGGAACTCGTCTGGCACGGAATGGCCGCGCAGGTGCAAGTCGTGTTCGGCACGCTCGTCGGGAAGTTGCCGGCGGACAATGTTTACTTCGCGAAGGCGCGTGCGGGGCTGGAAGGATCACTGCGGTGGCTCGATACACACATGACGGATGTCATGTCGGAGTTGCCCGCGCGGCGTCTCAGCGTGTTCGAAGCATCCCTGTTCTGTCTCGTCGATCACCTGGTTTTCCGCGGAACGCTCGGCGTCGAGGCGTATCCGTCGCTCGTTCGATTCACGCGGGAGTTTTCCGAGCGACCCGCGGCGAAGCGAACCGCCTACCGATTTGATAGTCCGCCGCCGCCGGCGTAGCGTGCGGCGCAGGCTTCAACGGGTCTGCGCGCGTGCTGAACCTGCTTCGCTCCCACGCCTGGCGTGACTTAGCCATACAATGCGGCTCGTTTGCGGTCTTGCGATTGGTACACACGATTTTCGGAAAGGGGGAACCATGCGTTTTATTCGTGCCGCGGCGCTCGCCACGCTGGCTGCTGTCGGCTTTCTGATCGCGGGAGCGGCCAATGCCGCGCCGGTCGCGAAGGAATTGCGACTCTATGTGCTCGACTGCGGAACCATCGCGCCGATGGATCCGAAACTCTTCAGCCTGACGAAGGAGGAGATTCACAGTGACGCGAGCTTCGTGTCGCCGTGCTACCTCATCGTGCATCCGAAGGGCACGCTCATCTGGGACGTGGGCCAGGTGCCCGACGACGCCATTCCGGACAACGGCACGGAAGTCGTGCAGCAGGGCATTCTCAAGGCCAAACGGAAACTGGCTCCGCAGCTTGCGGCGCTCGGTTATGCGCCGAAGGACATCACGTACATCGCGATGTCGCACTACCACGCCGACCACACCGCCAACGCGAACATGTTCGCGGGTTCGACCTGGATCGTGCAGAAGGCCGAATACGACGTGATGTTCGGCGACAAGCAGGTGGGCATCCTGACGCCGGACTCGTACAAGGATCTGAAGAACGCCAAGCGCATCACGCTGAACAATGAGGACCACGATGTGTTCGGCGACGGCCGTGTGGTCATCAAGACGGCGCCGGGTCATACGCCGGGGCACCAGATGCTGTTTCTCAAGCTGCGGAAGTTCGGGCCGCTGCTGCTGGCTGGCGACCTGTATCACCTGCCGGAAGAGAAGACGCTGGATCGCGTGCCGACCTTCGACGCCGATGCCGCGATGACCCGCGTCACGCGCAAGAAGACCGATGAGTTCGTGAAGCAGACCGGCGCGAAGCTGTGGATCCAGCACGATCCGGCGACGTATGCGCCGCTGAAGAAGGCGCCCGAGTACTACAACTGATTCGGGCCGCGCAGGCCGGGCGCGTAGCCCCCGGTCCGCGCTAGCCGGTTGACGGCAGGACGGAGGAGTGGTGCTCGACGATCATCCACTTGCCCTGCCGCAGCTGGTACACGAACGTAAACCGAGCCGGGTTCTGCACCACCTGCCCGTTCTGCGTGGACGAGCGGGTGTAGAACCCGGTGTTGATGGCAACGTCCCCGAACACCTGCACGCGATGGTCACCCATTGAAATGGTGCTATCGCCGGCGTTGCCGATGCTCTTGAAGTAGTCCTGCACCAGCGCGGGCGTGTCGCGCAGAACCGGCGAGGTCGTGCCGAAGAACACGGCATCCTTCGCATACAGCGCGACGATGTCGGTCGCGCTCTTTCGATTGAAGGCGGTGATCCACCGCTGCGTGGTGGCTTCGACATCCTTGGCCGTGTCGGCGAAAACCGGGGCGCTGACGAGTGCGGTCATGAGAGCGAGCAAGGCCGTGATTCGGTGGGTCATCATATCGACCTTCCAGCAGCGAGAGGGGCGGTGACTCGGTTGAGCGTTGGCGCGGCATAGTAACATCGCACCCAATGACGCTGGTCCTGTCGTTCATTGGCATAGCCATTCTCGTTGGCGTGGTCGTCACGTTCGCGCGCACGCCTGTGCCGGCACCGAGCCGGGTCACGGTCGCGCAGATCGGCTCGATATTCGAAAGCCTCGGCGCCGCGCCGGCGCAGCCCGCATTCGCGATCGTCTCCTTCACGACCCCCGAGCGGCCGCGTGCGAGCGATGCGCTCGATCTGCAGTTCTTCAAGGAGAATGGGCGCGTGGGTTTCGACTGGCCGCTGTCGACGCCGCGGAATCTCGAGGACGAGGAGCGGTTCCTGAGCTTCGCGCACGCGATGGGCTTCGTGCCGCGACCGATGGAAACGAACGGCATCCGTCATCTCCGCGTGGATGAAGGCGACGTGCTGCGGCTTTGCCTGCGGGTGATCACGGAGTTGTACGGACAGCCTCAGGATGCGCGGATCGAGCTGATCGTCGAGGGCTTCGAAGAGAAGATCATCGCGGCGGCGCTCCAGGCGAAGTAGTGATCCAGGCGAAGTAGTGAATCGCTACAAGCCGGACTTCTCCATCAACGATCCGGTCTCATCCTGCTCGCACACGAGTGCGTGCGCGCAGCTGCTTCGCGGCGGCACCGGCACGGTCGAGTAGAGCTCGTCGGATCGCACGAAACCCAGCATCACCCGACTCATCACCTTCATTTGCGACCGGTGTGCCGATACCGCGAGCCGCTTCGCCTCGATCGCATCGCTGTCGAGGGAGAATGCCTCCCACTGCATCCCCAGGCCGCGCGGTGCGACCGTCTGGGCGAGCTCGGCGTGATAGCCATGCGGCGCCGGCCAACCGCGGCCGCCATGGACGATCCAGTAGCGAACGCGATCCTGTTCGCCGCGTGCCGTCATCGTTCGCCACACGAGCAACCCCGTGCCGCGATGATCGGGATGGGTGTCCTGCGGGCTCGGCGCGAGCACCAGTGTCGGTTGCACCCGATCCAGAACCGAATCGAAGTCCTTCACGAGATTGTCGCCGCGATAGGCCGCGCCCGGATCCACCGCGTCTTCATAGACGACCGCATTTGCGCCGGTGAATTTCGAGCGCCACGGCGTATCGGGATGGTAGTAGTCGAGCAGCAACCTCAGCACGCCCCGATCGGGGTAGCCGAGAAACATCAGCGAATCGGGCTCGACGCCGAGCAGGGCGCCCGCGTTACGGGCCTCCGCCTCCCGCTGTCGCGCCAGATCGAGATATGCGCCTGCGCGCGGCCGCAGCTTCTTCTCGACCACCATCGCATCCCACTTGAAGCCATCGCCGTTAGTGATCCAGACGATGGCGACCCGCGCGCCAGCGCTTCGCGCGGCGTGAATGAGCCCGCCGCAGCAGAGCGACTCATCGTCCGGGTGAGGCGCGACGACGAGCACTGTGTCGTTCGCCGTGATCGGCCGGAACGTCGACATTGACGGTTGCGCGAGCGCGTTCCCACCGAGCGCGACCGTCAGCGAAAACGCCAGCCATGTCCGGATCATGCCGCCCATTTACTCCCAATCCGGGTAGCGCGCCCGCCAAAGCGGGGCATTTTGCGGGAAAGGTTCCGGCGGGAGCGCCAGTTGCGACACAATGCGCGCTGCGCCCTCGCCCGGAAGATCCTGGATGCTCGCAAGATTCGTGCTCGCCGTCCTGTTTGCCGTCGTCACGGTGGATGTCGCTGCGGCCGATGCCACGCCGCAGTCCCCGGCGGCCGCGAAGGATGCCGACCCGCGCGCCGTGATGACCGGCGACAAGGTCGTGCAGATCCTCGACGAAACGGTGGATTGGTACCGCATGCTGGGCATCCAGCAGCAGGCGGCCACGCAGCCGAGCGATCTGCTGATCCTGTACGCGAATCGCCAGACGGCGGAGAAAGTGATGGCGCTGGCGTTCGAGATCGCTCGCGCCAATGCGGAGCTGCTGGCGAGCGAAGCCGGCGCGGCGCAGGCGAGTGAAGATGCCGCGTCATCGCAATCCCTGAGCGGCACGCAAAAGAAGCTGGACGCGGAGCGCACCTCGATTCAGGCGGAGATCGACACCGCGAAGCGCGAGCTGGCCGCCGGCAAGAACAAGGGCAACGCGAACTTGCAGGCGCGCGTCTCGGTGCTCCAGGGCGAGCTCGATCTGCTCAACGCCCGGCGCAACATGCTCTCGAACATGACGCAGTACGCGGCCCAGAACGACACGAACGGCTTCGGCGCCAATTCGCTCAAAGCGCACATCGATGCGATCGCGGCGTCGATTCCGTCCGCGCTGCCGGCGCCCACCCCGGCCCAGCCGGCCCCGGCGCAGGAGTCGGATTCGGACTCGGGCGCGTTGAGCCTCGTCGCGAACACGTCGCTCACGCGATTCGGCATATGGGATCTCACCTCCACGGTGCTGCGCCTTGCGGCGAAGGCGCGCACCATCGATGCGGTGAACGATCGAACCGCCGAGCTTCAGAAGGTGCTCGACGACATCCGCAATCCGCCGCTCGAACGGTTGAAAGCGCTCAGCGCGCGCGCCGATGCGCTCGCCGCGCAGGCGGATGCCGGGGACAAGAGCGGCGCCGAGCTGAAAGCGATTCGGGATCGTTACGACACGGTCGCGTGGCTGTTCCAGCAAACTTCCGCGATCGTCATCCCCCTCAACAAGGTGGATGTGCTGCTGAAGCAGTACCAGCGCAATCTCAGGAACTGGCGGGATGCGACGGACAAACAGTATCGCGACGCGCTGGGCGCGCTCGGGTGGCGGCTCGCGCTCTTCGGCGGCCTGCTCGTGCTGGTGTTCGTGATCGCGGATCTCTGGCGGCGCGCTGTGTTCCGCTATGTGCACGATACGCGTCGTCGCTCGAGGCTGCTCCTGCTGCGGAAAATCGTGTTCTGGGTGCTCGTGATCGTGATTGCGGCGGCTACGTTTGCGACGGAGCTCAGCTCGCTGGCGACGTTCGCGGGCCTCATCACGGCGGGTCTCGCGGTGGCGATGCAGAGCGTGCTGGTGTCGGTGGTCGGGTATTTCTTCCTCATCGGCAAGTACGGCATTCGAGTCGGCGATCGCGTGCAGATCGGCAGCGTCACGGGCGAAGTCATCGACCTCGGGCTCGTGCGGCTGCATCTCATGGAGCTGAGTGGCGATGGGCCAATGGCGCCGACCGGGCGCGTGGTCGCGTTCGCGAACTCGATCATCTTCGGGGCATCGGGCGGGCTGTTCAAACAGATCCCGGGCGTCAACCTCGCGTGGCACGAGATCGCGCTCGTGTTGCCGGCCGGCGCCGACTTCACCACATTGAAAGATCGGCTCACCGCGGCGGCGGTGAGCGTGATCCAGGAATACCACGAAGATATCGTGAAGCAGACGCAGGCCATCCAGAAGACGGCATCGGGGCACGCGGTGAGCGAGGTGCAGCCGCAGGTGCAGTTGAGGTTCTCAGCCGCCAGTGTGGATGCCGTCGTGCGCTACCCCGTGCAGCTTCAACATGCGGCCGAGATCGACGAGCGCATGTCGCGCGAGCTGCTCGCGGTGCTCTCGATGCACGACGCGTCACCGCCGCGCATTGGGAGCGAGCAGCGCTGAGCGACGCAAGCGAGAGGCCGCGCGGCGGGAGAAAATGACGTGAACGGCGCTGTTCGGGTTCGGTCGCTCGAGGTCATCGGCGAGCGGGAGTTGCGCGGACTGTGCGACGTGCTCATCGACTGCCGGCTGGGCGTGGGTGCGGCGCTGTTGGCCGCCGCCGAAGCGCAGGCGTTGAAGATCGGAAGAACGCTGCTCGTGCTGGACACGGTGACGGGCGGCGATGCGGAGCGGCTCTACGCGCGCCAGGGTTGGCAGCGATGCGGAGAGATCCCGCGCTACGCGTTGTTTCCCGCCGGCGGCTACTGCTCGACGACCGTGTTCTACAAATCGCTGGCCTAGCCGGCGCGGCGGAACATCACCGGTTTCGCCGCCAGGTCCTGTCTCACCCCATCGCGCTGATTCGGCGTCCGGGAACGCGGACCACGGACCGCCTGCGAGCCTCGGCAGGGCCGTCGGGGCGCGCGGACCCTGTCTTGGTCATATAGACAGCCCGTTGGCGCGCGCGCTCGCGTTAAAATGCGGTCCGCCGTGGCTTCGTGCCAACGGCACGTCGAATTCGAAGGGCAGGAGGCGGGATGAAATTTTCTTGGCGCGCCGTGTTATGCGCGGTAGTGATGATAGGCGCCACCGGCGCATTCAAGGCCTGCAGTTCGGGGCCGTCGTCCGGCGGCGAGGATCCGCCGAAGACCGTCGATGACAGGCTCGAGGTCACCGCCACCGGAACCGCGTCGCTCGGGGTTCTCACCAATGACACGAATCTCACGCACGAGCCGCTCACATACACCATCGACGAATCGCCGAGCGTCGGGAGCGCGGCGTTCAATGATGACCACACCGTGCGGCTGACCCTGCCCTCGGGATTCAAGGGTCTCACGAAGTTCAAATACAAGATCACCAACTCCGTCGGCGGCTTCTCGATCTCCTCCGCCGCGGTGTTCGTGGATGTGCCGGCGTATCGCGCGTTGTTCGCCGCCAAGGGCACGGCGGGCACGTACGAGCTGTATGTGTCGGACTTCATTTCTTCCACGAAGATCAGCAACGCCGTGACGGGCAACGTCCGGTTGCAGAATGCGTGGCGATCGAAAACCGGCCTGCTCGTGGCGTACGAGCGCGCCGATCCGGCGCAGCTTGCGTCGACCACGGAGTTGTTCTTCGTCAAGACGGCGTCGAACGCATCGCCGGTGAAATTCGGGGCGGTGCTGGGCCGGGCGGTCATCAGTGGCGCCCCGGTGGCGATCAGCGATGACAGCCGATGGATCGCGTATCCCACCAATCCCACGTCCGCTTCGGGCCAGGCGACGAACCTTTACGTGCTCGACTCCAACAGCTCGGGCTCGCCGACTGCCGTGGGCTCGTCCGCCGGCACGTTCACGGCACTCACTCAATGGATCGGCACCGACCCCGCGCTGTATTTCATGGCCGCGCCGGGGAACATCAACGGTCACGCGGTATTTCGAGCGGGCGTGAGCGGCCTCGATGCGCCTGAGCGAATCTCGCCCGTTTACCCTGCGACCGACCAGCAATCGCAGCTGTTCGTGTCGCCGGACCAGACCCGGGTGCTGATCGTCGGCACGCACGGCGGCCAGAACGGCGCGTTCTTCATCGACCCAAGCAGCCCGAACGTCGAGCGCCGGCTCACGACCGATATGCCGGCGGGCGCGGTCATCGAAGCGTTCCGCACCGACGATGCGGTAAGTCGGCTCACCTATCTCTGGCGCATCGGCAACAGCCTCACGGCGCGACTCAGCTTCGTGGATATCGGCACGAACAACACACCGCAGACGGTGTTCGGCGGGGATGTCGTCGGCCTTTCGGACCTCCGGCCGGACGGCGTGGCCGCGCTCATCACGCGCGGGCCGAGTGGCAGTGGCACCGATGGCACGCTGTATGAAGTGACGCTCGATCGGTCCACGGCGGATGTGCAGATCGCGTCCAACGTGACCGGTGGCGTGTATGCGGGTACTGGCGATCGCGTCTATCTCTACAGCCGGACGCTGACTCCGTCTGTAATCCAGCGAAGCGACTTCGAGCGCACGCCGTCCGCGCTCGTTCGCAGCAACACGCCGGCGACAGCGTTGTTCGTTTCGCCGATCTTCCAGCCGTCGGCGGCGATTCTCGAAGACCCGACGTCGGGCGTCGTGCTGGTGAACGCCGCCGCGCCCGGCAAAACACTGAAGTTCACGGACTTGCAGATCGGTTCGGTGCCGACGACGACGCTCTATCCGACGCTCATCGGCGCGGCACAGTGAGCTTGATGTCAACGCACGTTGCGTGCGGCCGCGCCTGCGACTTTTAGATAGTGCGAGATGCGGGTCCAACGGAAGGTCGGCCGACGAACGCCGACCTTCCGCGAGGTGGAGCGGCGCGCGCCGCGCTCACTCCATCGTGACGTCGCGTGCCGTATCGGACATGCCCTGCGACCAGGTGCTCCAGCCGGAGTTCATGCCGTAAGGCACGCGGTGGAGCAGCGCCTCGATCTTGTGGATCTTGCCCTTCTCGACCTTGAACAGCTCCGCGATCTGCCACGTCCAGGGCTGCACGGGGCCGGAGGTGACCGTGCGGCCATCCGGCGTGGTGAACGTGCGAGTCGCGCCGCCCGCGTGATCGAAGAACCCGAACGCGAACACGATGCCGCGTTCCTGATCGACCGCAACGAAGCGACGATCCCGGATGCGATACACGAAGTGCAGCAACCCCGATTTGAACTGCTCCATGCAGCTCCACTGCCCCGAGTAGGTGAGCGAAGTCTTCGGGTCCGGCCGCGTCTGGCCCGCGGGCGTCGGCGCATTGGTCGATTGCCCGCCGTTCTCCAGCCGATTGCACTCGTCGGCGAACGGGTAGTCGCCCTTGCCGTCGTTCTGCTGCATGCCCGTGAAATACTTGTTCGACGTTTCGATGAGCGCCGCGCGCGACATCCGGTCGGCCACCGGCGTCTCTTTCAGGTAAATCGGGTTCGGCGTCATCTCGTTCACTTTCTTCGCGGCGTTTTCGTCGCGAATGACGAGCTGCTCGATCTCGGCGATCTGCATGCCCTTGACCTTGAGGCGTAACGCGATGAGCGCCGGTGTGCCCTGTGCGGGGTCGCGATGGTCCTCTTCGATGGTGCCCAGGAAGGTGACCTGACCCGCCGGCACGTCCGTGACGAACAGCCGGTACTTGCCCTTCGCGCGCATCGTGTTCCACAAGCCGTCGCCGATCACGAGCTGCACGCCGTCTTCGGTGAAGCGCACGCCGGTTGCGAGCGGCACCATCGCGGGCTGGTCCGCGACGACCGCGTCCAGATACCGGTCGACGAAGCTTTCGAGACACGCGCGATTGCAGCTCTCTGCCGCCGCCAGCGCCTGGGTCCCGATGCCCGAGAGTGCGGCGAGCGCCGCGACCTGGAATAACCTGAGACGAACCATGAGACCCCCTTCATATAATCGTTCGAGCGCAGGATATCCCCGACGGTCGTCCGCTGGCGAAATGCCAAGCAAATACTGATCGAGCAGCGGACCGGCGTTCCGGGCGAGAATGACCAATGCCCTGGACGTTCTCTCATCCCGCCGCGATCTTGCCGCTGCGGCGGCTCACGCCGAACTATCTGAGCCTGCCCGCGCTGGTGTGCGGGTCCATGGCGCCGGATATGGGCTATTACGTGGGGCGGTACGACATCGCGGGCTATGCGCACACGGGCGCGGGCAGCGTGCTTGCCGGCCTGCCGCTCGGGTTGGCATGTCTGCTGCTGTTCTACGTTCTGCGTCGGCCCTTGTGGTTCCTGCTGCCCCAGCCGCATCGGTCCGCATTGGCGCCGTTGCTGGAGTCGAGGCCGTGGAGACGGAAATCGTTCTGGATCGTCGCCGCCGTGTCCGCGCTCATCGGAGTGTGGACGCATGACTTCTGGGACTCGTTCACCCATTACAACGGCTGGATGGTCCTGCGTATTCCGCTTCTCCAGGACCTCGCGATCAGAGTGGGGGGCGTCGTCCTCCCGGCTCACCGGTTCCTTCAGTACCTGAGCACTGTCGTGGGCGCGGCCGCTTTGGCACTTGCATATGTCTCATGGCTGCGGCGGCAGCCGCGTTCGCCGCTGGAAGGTCGCGCGGATGGGCTTCGCTATCTCGCCATGGTCGTTGCGTGCGCGGTATCGCTTGCGGTCGCGTTCCCGCTCGCTGAGCGGACCTCGCGGGAGTTCAGCGGGGATTTCGCATTTCAGGTGCTGATCATTCAGCTCGCCATTCGCGCCGGGACGGCGTTGGGGCTGATCGTGCTCGTGTACTCGGCGGTTTACGCGGCCGTCGCGCGAAGCCGCTGAGCCGGCGCGGGAGCGGCCACCGTTCGGCGGTCTCATCCCGCCACGGGGAAAATTCCAGCCGGAAACCCGGGTTGTCGTGTCACGATAGCCTCGACCGCCCTTGCCGGGCCCGCCGATAGGTGCGACGTGAAACGACTCGCTGTCCTCTTGCCCCTGGCGTTCGCGATCGGGTCCGCGTTCGGGGCCGATGCGGCCACCACCGCCAGCCCCAGCGCCACGAAGGCGGAATGCGACGCCGTGCTGAACGCGGAAGTCCGGCGCCTGGAGGATGGCTTCTCGCGCACGCGGGTGGCCTGGGAGCAAACGGTCGAACAGCGCTTTCACGAGCACACCGAGCTCACCATCGCGCAGGAAAAGAACGCTCGCGAGACGTTCGACGACCTCGTGCTGAAGCTTTCGAACGAGCACGTGAAGGCGGTGGCGCTGCCGGGCATCTATCGCATGATGCTTTCGATCCCTCGCTACGACCTCAACGTCTGCTCGAGACCGGCGGAAATGCGCTCGATCGGCGACCAGGCGATCGCGGGCTTCCTGCTCAAGCTCACGGAGCTGCTGCCGTTCGTCGAGAAGACCATCGACGCGGCGAAGAGCGATAGCTGACAGCCGGCTCCCGCAGCGGCAAGAGCGGCAATCCAGCCCAGTTGTCGAACAGTTCTCGCTGTCGCACCTGTTCAAGCGTCGCAGAGGTGTGCTAGCGTCCGGCGCATGGCTCTCTTCGAGCACAACGCCCAGCCTTCGGCACCCTGCGCCTCCGCGCGGGTGCTCCTGCTTTCGCTTCTCCTTCTGCGCCCCCAGGCGCACTAAACACACGCGCTACCAGTCGGCGCAAACAAGACTGGAAACCCCCGACCGACCCTGAAGACCCCAAGGATAACTCAGGAAAGTTGCGTCCGTTCTGTCTGTACGCGAGCGAAAACCATGTTGCGCGATCCTTCGAAAAAGTACCGTCCGTTCCCCGTCATCGACCTGCCGAACCGGCAGTGGCCCTCGCGGCGGATCACCGCCGCGCCCATCTGGTGCAGCACCGATCTGCGCGATGGGAACCAGGCGCTCTTCGAGCCCATGAACGTCGAAACCAAGAAGCGCCTCTTTCAGACGCTGGTCGATGTGGGGCTCAAGGAGATCGAAGTCGGCTTCACGTCCGCCTCCGAGACGGACTTCAACACGGTGCGTCAGCTCATCGAGGAAGAGCTCGTTCCGGATGACGTCACGCTCATGGTGCTGACGCAGGCGCGCGAGCAGCTCATCGAGCGCACCGTCGAAAGCCTGCAGGGCGCGAAGCGCGCCATCGTTCACGTGTACAACGCGACCGCGCCGGCGTGGCGCAAGATCGTGTTCGGCATGAGCGTGAAGGAGGTGATGCAGCTCATCGACAAGCAGGTGCGCCACATCAGGACGCTCACGGATCAGTATCCGGAAACCGAATGGCTGCTGGAATATTCGCCGGAGACGTTCAGTCTCACGGAGCTCGAGGTGTCGCTGGAAGCGTGTCACACCGCGATGGCGGCGTGGGGCGTAGGGCCTGGGCGTCCGATCATCCTGAATCTGCCGACCACGGTGGAGAACGCGACGCCCAACGTTCACGCGGATCAGATCGAGTGGATGCACACGCATCTGCAGTCCCGCGAGCACATCACGCTCTCGGTGCACACTCACAACGATCGCGGCACGGGCATCGCGGCTGCTGAGCTCGCCATGCTGGCGGGCGCGCAGCGAGTGGAAGGGTGCCTGTTCGGCAACGGTGAGCGTTCAGGCAACGTGGACCTGGTGACGCTTGCGTTGAACCTGTACACGCAGGGCATTCATCCGGGGCTGGATTTCTCGGACATCAATGCGATCGGGCGCGCCGTGGAAGAAGCCACGCGGCTGCCGATTCATCCGCGTCACCCGTACATCGGCGATCTTGTGTTCACCGCGTTCTCGGGCTCGCATCAGGATGCGATCAAGAAGGGCATGGCGGTGCAGAAGCCCGACGCGCTGTGGGAAGTGCCGTATCTGCCGATCGATCCCGCCGATCTCGGCCGCACGTATGACAGCGTGATCCGCATCAACAGCCAGTCGGGCAAGGGCGGCATCGCATATCTTCTCGAACGGGATCACGGAGTCGTAATCCCGCGCCGGATGCAGGTGGAGTTCAGCGCGCTGGTTCAGCGTGAGGCGGATGCGTCCGAGACGGAGATGACGTCGCAGCATCTTTGGGCGCTGTTCGAAGCGACGTATCTCGCGGCCGATAGCTCCATCGTCTATCACGGGCACAAGCTGTTCGAGTCGGGCGGGCAGCAGGGGATCGAGCTCGATATCACGCTCGCTGGGAAGCGGCGGCATCTTCGCGGCGTTGGCAACGGGCCGATCGACGCGACCGTGAACGCGCTGGGGTTGCCGATTCGCATCGACAACTACGAGGAACGGGCGCTGGGACATGGCGCCGATGCTTCGGCGCTTGCCATTGTCGAGGCTGCCCGGGAAGGCGTGCCTGGCAATCGGTTCGGCGCGGGCCGGCATGCCAACATCGTGACGGCATCGGTGCTTGCCGTGCTCTGCGCGGCGCGTCGGCTTGGCGTTGCCGCCAGCGACGTGGGGTTTGCAGCCTGAAGTAAGAGGCCCTCAATCGCCGGGCGGCCAGAAGTAGAGAGCGCTCCCCCTTCATCTTGGCCGCCCGGCGATTGAGGGCTCTATGTACCGCGGCGAGCACGGGCCGAATTGCCCATGCTCGCCCCGGTATCACGCTGCGACCGACAGCGTAGAGGCGTCCGCCGTCGCGGCGGCGGGGTCTGTCGCCGTGCTCCGGTACTGATCGAGCAGCGAAGCAATCTTCGAGAACATGCCTCCGCCACCACCGTGGTGATGATGTCCGCCCGCTCGGCTGGGTGGCGGAGCCTGCGTGGCGTCGGCTGGTTGCGCGTCGGCAGCGGCGCCGGTGCTCGCCGTGCCGGCACTCGCCGTCATGAGCTGTGTGCGCAACTGATCGAAGAGCTTCTTCGCGCCATCCGCCAGCTCCGTCTTGCTGAGCGTGCCGTCGCCGTCCGTGTCCATCGCCTTGAAGAGATCCGCGCCCGCGGTGTCGGACGTGGGATTGGTGCTGGTCGTGGAAGAGGACGCGAAGTCCATGAACTGACTCAGCTCGCTCTGGTCGATGCCGCCGTCGCCATTGACGTCGAGTTTGCTGAACAACTTCTCCTGCAGGGCCTGCGGGTCGCGCGAGGCGCGACACTGCGAGGCCGACAGCGTCGCGGTGGAGACAGCCGCGTTGCTGGTGACTGAACTGACCATGTGTGCTCCGTGTGATTGAAGTGCGTGAAGCCGACGATTCGCATCGACGACTTCACGCGTTTCATTTTCGACACGGCGCGTGTAAGGGTTGTCAAGCAATGTAACCGCGAGACGCGGTTAACAATGTCCGCGCGTGGCGCCCGCAATCGCGTACGGGATCGCCCTCACTGCCCGGCCGGCGGCGGAGGTGGCGGGCCGTGGCGCGTGTGCTCGCGACGTTCTTCCTGCATCGCCTTGAACTTCGCGAGCTGATCCGGCGTGAGCACGCCGCTCAGCGCCTGAGTCAGTTCCTGCTCATGCTGCCGCATCATCGCGCGCATTTCTTCGGGAGTCCGACGTTGTCCGGTGGCCTCGAACTGCTTGCGCTCCGCTTCGTGTTGAGTACGCTGCTCGTCGAGGATGCGCTTCACTTGCGCCTTCTGTGTGTCGTCGAGGCCGAGCTGCCGCACCATCATCCCAGCCATCGGGCCACCGCGTGGCGGAGGTCCCGGTGGGGGTTGTTGAGCGAAGGCAAGCTGTGCCGTAAACAGCACAACCGCGAGCGCGAGGTTCAGTCGCTTCATGATGGATCTCCTGGAGTCGGGTTGGTGCACGGACGCGCGCTCAGATGCATTGCGTCGGTGTTGCGCGACTCTAGGTTGTGCACGATGCGGTCGTTGCAAAGAAATGTGGAAAGGAATTGGGGCGCTCACAGTTCTTGACGTCAACGATCGGAACCGAGGAACGATGTCTGCTCCCTAATTTCGCTATGCCCAAGAAGACCCCCCACTCCGCGCTTTTCATCCTGAGCCACATGCGCAGTTATTCGTCTGTGCTGAGTCATGTGCTCGGGTCTCATCCACAGATCGACGGATACTGCGAAACGCATCTGCGTTATCGGTTCTCCTTCGACCTGCTGCGCCTGAAGTGGCGCGTCCGCAGGCTGACCGGCGAGCCGCTCCGCGGCCGCTATGTGCTCGACAAGATCCTGCACAACTACGCGGTCGCGACCGCGATCCTCGAGAACCCGAATACCCGCGCGATCATCCTGCTTCGACAGCCCGTCGATGTGGTGCAGAGCATCGTGCACATGGGGCGGCATCTCGACGTGAACGAGCAGAACGCCAACGTCGCGAATGCCACGATGTATTACATCGAGCGCCTGAGCCAGCTCGCGCAGTTCGCGCGGGCATTCGGCAAACGAGCCGCCTTCGTGGAGTCCGAAACGCTCATGGCACGTACGGATGAGACGCTGGCTTTCCTGCAGGACTTCCTCGGTCTCGATTCGCCGCTCGAACGTCGCTATCGCAGTTTCTCGAAGACCGGCAAGCCGGGCTACGGCGACCCGTCCGAGATGATCCATAGCGGTGAGATCGGCAGCCGGCGGGATGAGCAACGGCCGCATTACTCGATTCCCCCCGCGCTGCTCGCCCAGGCCGTCACGGCCCATTCGGAATGTCTTTCCGCCTGCCGCCAGAACTGCGCTCCCGTGTCGGCGATGGGCGAGGGCGAGGAATCCTCGGACGAAGGGCTGCAACTCGCCATCTGAGTGCGGAGCGCGCGGCCTGGTCGGTGAGGCTCCCCGCGAGCCGCATTAAAAGCTGAGCGACTTCCGCGTTGCCTTGTGGGCGGATCGGAAATCCTCATGCCGATGGGTCCGCAGGTGGTGGCGCCGTGCCTCGAAGATTGCACGACGCCGCGTTCTGCACAGCTCGCCGAGCCGGCACTGGGTGGCTACGTGCCGCCGCCGAACATGCGTGTATAAAATACCTCATGCAACAAATCACAGACGGGCTGCAGTTTCCGGAAGGGCCGGTCGTCATGTCCGACGGCTCCGTCGTGCTGGTCGAGATCCGGCGCGGCACGCTCACGCGCGTGTTGCCGGATGGCCGGCACGAGATCGTCGCGCAACTCGGCGGCGGACCGAATGGGGCGGCGGTCGGCCCCGATGGCGCGATGTACGTGTGTAACAACGGTGGCGCGTGGGAGTGGGAGCCGGGCGATGCGAGCCTGCCGGCGGGCCCTCCGCCGGACTATCGCGGTGGCTCGATCCAGCGCGTCGACCTGCGCACGGGAAAGTTCACGACGCTCTACGATTCATGCGATGGCAAGCCGCTCAACAGCCCCAACGACATTGCCTTCGATAGCACCGGCGGCTTCTGGTTTACGGCACTCGGCTACTTCGATGGCGAGAATCGGCGGCTTGGCGCCGTGTATTACGCGCGTCCCGATGGCTCGAAAATCATTCGCTGGCGGAGTGGTGCGAACGGCGTCGTGTCGCCGAACGGCGTGGGCCTCTCGCCGGATGAGCGCAAACTCTACGTCGCGGACTGCATGATGGGGCGCCTCTACGAGTTCGACATTCCTTCGCCGGGCGTGATGCGGCCGCAGGATTCGATGGCGCCGGGCCGTGTGGTCAGCACGCTGCCTGGCTTTCAGTGGCTCGACAGCCTCGCCGTCGAAGCAAGTGGACGCATCTGTGTCGGGACGTTGTGGAATGGCGGCGTGACGACATTCGAGCCTTCCGGCGCATACGAGCACATCGCTTTCCCCGATCCCGTGACGACGAACATCTGCTTCGGTGGGCCCGACATGCGGGACGCGTGGATCACCGGCTCCAGCACCGGGAGGCTGTTCAAGGTTCGCTGGCCCCGCCCGGGGCTGAAGCTGCCGTTCAACGCGTGATAGCGCGCGGCGCGTGACGATGCGCAGCGTGCGCGCAGCCGTGCTCTTCCGCCTGCGGCTACGCGCGCGCTCGCTCTGAGCCGCCCGGCGATTGAGGGCTTCCCCGATCGCCGGAGTGCACCAGCCCGCGCTCACGACTACGAATTGTCGCCATCGAGCAGCCGCCCGATGCCGCCCAGCACCGAGCCCTCTTCGCGCCCACCGCGCGAAGCGGCAACGATGCGTCCCGCAAGCCGGCTCAGCGGCAGCGACTGCAGCCACACCTGCCCGGGCCCGCGCAGCGTGGCGAAGAAAAGCCCTTCACCGCCGAAGAGCGCGCTCTTGATGTTGCCGACGTACTGGATGTCGTAGTCCACGGTCGGCTGGAACGCCACAAGACAGCCCGTGTCCACACGCAGCGTCTCGCCGGGTTTCAACTCGCGTTTGTAGATCGTGCCGCCAGCATGGATGAACAGAAATCCATCGCCCTGCAGCCGCTCGAGGATGAACCCCTCGCCGCCGAAGAACCCCGCGCCGAGCCGCTTCGTGAACGCGATGCCAACGCTCACACCCTTCGCCGCGCACAGGAAGGAGTCTTTCTGCGCGAGCAACTCGCCGCCGATCTCCTTGAGATGAATCGGAATGATCTTGCCCGGGTAGGGCGCCCCGAACGCGATCTTCTTCTTGCCGCCGCCCACGTTCTTGAACACCGTCATGAACAGCGATTCGCCAGTGAGCAGTCGCTTGCCGGCGCCGAGCAGCGCGCCCATGAGGCCGCTCTGCTGTTGCGAGCCGTCGCCGAAGATCGTCTCCATCTGGATGCTGTCTTCCATGAACATCATGCCACCCGCCTCGGCCACCACGGCTTCGCCCGGGTCGAGCTCCACCTCGACGAACTGCATGTCGTCCCCGTGAATCTGATAGTCGATCTCGTGCATCGTCGGCATTCGGCGTTCCTCTGATTGGGCCTGTCCGCGAGTATAGACACGCACGGTGGGGCGGCGGTTACACTCCGCCGCTATGTCGATCGAAGCTTGGCTCGCCTACGTCGCCGCAACGGCTATTTTGCTGGTCATTCCGGGGCCCACCATCCTGACCGTCATCAGTTATTCGATGGCGCGGGGCAAGCGCGCGCGGCTGCCACTCGTTGCTGCCGTGGCGCTCGGGGATTCGACGGCCCTGGTGCTGTCATTGCTGGGCTTGGGCACCTTGCTGGCCGCGTCGGCGTTCTGGTTCACGGTGGTGAAGGTTGTCGGTGGCCTTTACCTCCTGTTCCTGGGCATCAAGATGTTCCGGGTCGGCATCTCGCCCATGGAAGTGTTGAAGTCCGCGGCGCCGAGCTCGATGTGGCGGCTGTTCGGCAACACGTGGCTCGTGACGGCGCTCAATCCGAAGGGCATCGTGTTCTTCGTCGCGTTCCTGCCGCAGTTCATCAATCGGCATGCGGACGTGAATCATCAGCTGTGGGTGTTGGCGATCACGTTTGTGGTGATGGCGACGATCAATGCGACGCTGTACGCGTTGTTTGCGGCGACGGCGAGCTCGTTCCTGGCGTCTCGACGCGCGCAGCGAGGATTCAACCTCGCGGGTGGCTCGCTTCTATCGATCGCCGGCGCGTGGGCGTTGCTCGCGAAGCGGGCGACTTAAGGACGTTTCAGGCGAACTCACGCGATGGCGCAGCCCGATGATCTCTCCGTTCTTACGCGGCCGGCGGCCGCGCCGGACGACGTAGTGGCGTATGGCGCTGACGCGGATCAGATCGCTGACGTTCGCTTCGGCGCGGAGGGTGCACACGGCACGCATGGCGCGTCCGAGCGGCCACTCGTGCTCATCATGCACGGCGGGTTCTGGCGCCCGCGGTACGATCGCGCGCATACCGGGCCGATGGCTGAAGCGATCGCCGCGGCGGGGTGGACGGTGGCGTCCGTGGAATATCGACGCGTGCCGGGCGAGCCCGACAAGACGCTCCAAGACGTGAGCGAAGCGCTCGCGAAGCTGCCGGCGAAAATCTCGCACCACAACGGCAAAGTGGTGCTCGTCGGGCATTCGGCCGGAGGCCATTTAGTTCTGTGGTTGAGTGTCGCGCGCCGCACGCCGCAGCTCATCGGTACGCTGGCGCTCGCGCCGGCGGCGGATCTTCGGCTCGCGCGGGAGCTGAATCTCGGCGACGGCGCGGTTGAGTTGTTTCTCGGCGCCGATCCGAAGACCCGGCCGGATGTGGATCCGCGCCAGCTTCCATCACCGCGGATCCCGACCGTCGTCGTGCAAGGAGACAGAGACGTCGTCGTGCGACCCGCCGTCGCGGAATCCTACGTGTCAGCGCATCCTTCGGTGCGACTCGTGCGACTGACCGGCGTCGGGCACTTCGCGCCGATCGATCCACTCAGCGCGGTGTGGCCGACGATCCTCCGCGAGTTGCTGAAGATGTCTCGCTAGAACGAGTCCGTGCGGGCTGCCCGATGTTCCGCTCGACCTCCAGGCGCGCGATGATCTCAATCAAGAATCGGTCCCCAAGGTCTTCTCGTAAAGCACATCGACGAGATTCTCGGGTGGGCTCCAGATGCCGGACTGTACCTTCAGGTAGGTATTGCACAGGCCAAGAATCTTTTCCTCGCCTCCGAGCCGCACCGTCTTGCGCTCTATTTCGGAGAGTTGTTCGAATATGGTCCGCGTGAATCCGTTGCTTGAGAGGAGGAGGCCGCCGTCCCGGTGCTCTCGTGCTACCACATTCACAAAGTCCCGGAGCTTTCCGCTGCCCACTGCGGTTCGCCAATGCTTGACCTCCACGATGTAGTCCTGGTGGTGGCCATTGACGTGGCACTCCAGAATCACATCCTTGCCGCCATCCTTTGAGGGTGGCGTGAGCGTAACCTCGAATCCGATTCCCTCGAACAGCTCCGCGACCAGGCGTTCGAGATCTCGCCACTCGATATGCTCCAGCGCCCGCGGATCCCTCGCCACCAGGGTGGCAAACCTTCGACTCATTGCATGCAGGATTTCCCGGACTTCGATTTCGACGTCTTTGCTATCGTCGTCCTCCCGAATGCCCGCAGCCCAGGAGAGCAGCGTGCTCAGGTCGAGCAGCTCGATGCTCAGCGGGATAGGGAGGCCACGCTGCGCCAGTTCCAATGCGGCGGGAGAAAATGTCGTGTTGGTTACGAGGACGGTGCGATCAATGCCAGCGCGGGATATGCCGGCGCCGATGAGTTGATGGACCTGACCCAGGCCCACCCGCTTACCCTTGGGGAGATACTTGAACTCGATTCCAAGCGCCTGCATCTCGTGTTCCGCGGTCGCGGATCTCTGTGCGATGAAATCCAACCCGGCGCTCTTTCCGCGCGGGGGACGGACTATCTCGTAGCCGTCGTCTCTCAGCAGGAGCTGCAGCACGTCCTTGATCATGCTTTCCGCGCGGATCGGATCCAGAGGGGCGGTTGTATCCTGCAGTTCCGCCAGTGTCGCCAGCATTTTGTTCTTGTCTTGGGGATTCATGGCTCTGCCACCGCTTCGGCCACATAAATCTGTTTCGCCGAAGCGCCCGTGAGGGGGCCCCTGTCGAACCCGCCATACGCGGCCGCGATCCGGAAGCCGTTGTAGCGCAGCAGCGCTTGCAGTTCCTGCGGAAAATACATCCGCATGTCGAGTGACCCTTCAACTTCCGGTGCACCGCCTGGGAAGTGGTGAAACGTCTTCGTGAACTTGATCTGAGCGATCGGATCGTAGTGCGACTGGCTCGTCACGACGACTCGCCCCGACCCATCCGGCGCGTCGTATTCCGACAGCCGTTGCCGTGAGCTCGGATCGACGAGCAGCAACTGCAGCCGGGGCACAAAAACATCGACGATGAAGTGCCCACCCTCCGCGAGATGCTCGCGCACGCGCGCCATGCACTCCTGAAAAGAATCAATGTCGAGCAAGTGACAAATGGAATTTCCGGCGATGAAGATCAGTGCGAAGCGTTCGTTCAGGTGGCAGCTCCGCATATCCTCCTGAAGGTATCGTGCCGGAGAGGTTCCTCCAGAGTGCGCCCGCCGTCGCGCCTCGGCGAGCATGCCAGGCGCCACATCGATTCCAGTCGCGGCGATACCGGCATCCGCAATGGGCTGGAGTATCCGGCCGGTGCCGCAGGCGAGCTCCAGCACCGGCCCGCCGAGCGCGCGCGCCTCGTCGCGGAAGAACTCGACGTTGCCGTCTGGCCCGAACATTTGGTCGTAGTGGCGACCATCCTGATAGATTCCGTTCGTCACCGGCTCCTTCTAACGCGTCAGCAATGCAGAAACAACCTACGTTTCCGAATGCCGAGGCTTACATCGACTCTCTCGATGGATGGCGCCGCAAGTGCGTGGAACGCCTGCGGGCCAGTGTCCTCGGGCAAAAACAGCTTCAGGAATCGGTGAAGTGGGGGCATCTCGTCTATGAGGCGAATGGCCCGGTGCTGCTCATCCGCGCCGAGCCCGAACGGGTGCTGTTCGGCTTCTGGCGCGGCCAGCGGCTGCAGGTTCTCGAGCCCGAGCTGATGGGCAGCGGCCAGTACGAAATGGCCACGCTCGACATCCGCGAGGGCATGACGGTGAGCGCCACAAAAGCGCGCCGCCTCGCTCGAGCGGCTGTCGCGCTCAATGAGACCCTAGGCGATCCGCGGCTCGCGGCGAAGCGCGGCAAGACCGTCGCTCGGAAACGAGCGAAAGCGAAGAGGAAGACGCCGCAGCGAAAGTCGCGCAACTCGCGTCCCCCTTCGAGGTGAAGCGAGTGGCGCGGTTATCAGGAATTCATTTCCACCGCGTCAGCAGCCACACCCCACTCAGCACCAGCGCCGTCCCCGCCAGCACCCACCCCGTCAGCGGCTCACCCAGCAGCAGCCACGACAGGCCCACCGTCGACAGCGGCCCGATAATCCCCACCTGCGAAACAATCGGCGCACCGATCCGCGACACGGCAATCATGATCAGCACGACCGGCACGAACGTGCAAAACGTCGCGTTGAGTAGCGAGAGCCACAACACCTCAGGCGCCACCTGCATTTGTGCCGGCGAGCGAAGCACGAAAAACTGCCCGATGCAGAGCACGCACGCAATACTCGTCGCGCCGCCGGTAATCCGCAGCGGTCCGAGTCGCTTCACGAGTTGTCCGCTGTAGATGAGATACAGCGAATAGCTGATCGCACACGCCAGCACCAACAGCGACCCCAGCACGACATGCCCGCCTTGAAGCGAGATGTCGTGCCCGAACACCACCAGCACGCCAAGGTAGCTGACAACGAGCGCAGCCCATTGCTGCGGCTTGATGTGTACCTTGAAGAAAATGGCGCTCACTGCGAGCACGATCGTGGGATTGAGATACAAGATCAGCCGCTCGAGATTCGCGCTGATGTACTGCAGCCCCGCGAAATCGAGATAGCTCGCGAGGTAGTACCCGCTGAATCCCAACGCTCCGAGCATCAACCAGTCGTTACGCGACAACGGCGGCTTGCCGCGCCCCGACCACCACGACAGTGTGATGAACATCGGAAACGCAAACAGCATCCGATACATGAGCACGGTGATCGCATCCACGCCGTAGCGATACGAGAGCTTCACGATGATCGCCTTGCCCGAGAAGGCAATGGCGCCCACGCCGGCGAACACGAGGCCCTGCAGGCGTTGGGGATGAGCGGAGGGATTCACGCGGCGGGCATTCTGCAGCCCGCGCGCGGCAGTGGCAAACGGCGCGGCCCGTTATCCGGTGCGCGCTGAGCGGCTGCACCCGGGCAGGGCGCAGCGCACCGAATCAGAACTCCTTACCGTCCGACGTCTTCACTTTCGTTACGTAGCCGCCGTCGGCGCCGTCCTTGCGCGGAGCGATCGTGATGGTGATCTTGTCGCCGGCCTTCACCGAATCCGGGCGCCAGCCCTGGCGATAAAGGTTGTTGAGGCTGTGGCCTTCGAACTCGATGTCGCGTGTGCCCTTGTCATCCGACACCGTCATGATGAGCCGCATGTGCGGGTTCGCCATGCGCACTTCCTTCACGGTGCCGGCGAGGCTCTTCGGCGTCGTGAAGTTGAACTGCGCGGCGGAGTGGTGCGCGAAGGCTGGCGAAGCCAGCACGAGCGCGAAGGCCGCGAGCGTAGTCGAGAGCAGCGTGGTCAGTTTGCGATTCATAAAGGTCCCGGGCTGGGGTTCGTTTGTGTACGGGTCGGGCGTCAGGGCTTCTTCGCGGCGGCGTCTTTCGCCTTCGCCGCTTCCTGGCGCAGCTTGTCGAGCTGATCGTCCCACTGCGGTTCGGTGCAGTCGTAGGGCAGCAGCCGGCCGTTCTCGACGGCGAGCCAGCGCTTCGTGGCGGTGACGGGCTTGGTGTAGAACACCGGGTCCGTCAACGTCATTTCGGCGGTGAGCACTTTGCGGCCGGTGTCGTCTTTGCCGATCGTGTAGCGCTCGACGATCTTCGCCTTGTCGCTGTGGGCGGAAGCCTGGTCGACCGCTTCCTTCAGGCCGATGGTCTCGACGACGAGCGTGCTGCCTTCCCAGTGTGCGAAGGAATTGCCGTCACGGCTTGGGATCAGGTCTTTCTCGTTCGGTGGCCCGCCCACGTAGATGCGGCGGATTTCGCTATGCGCCTCGTAGATCACCGTGACCTGCTCCGGCCGCTGGATCCACTCCATCGGATATCCACCCGAGCTCAACATCGCCGAAGGCATGCCGTAGCCCACGCAGGCGCCGCCGGGCGTAAGGCCCTGCGGCTCGACGAGCGAGCGGTACTCCGCGACTTTCGCCTTGGCTTCCGGCGTGAACGGCGGATCACGCGGGAAGGCGCCGGTGTCCGCGCGGCCGGGACCCGCGACCGCGCCGGGCGGCCGATAAACCGTCCATACCCCGGAAAAATCCGGCTTGGGCGCGTCAGCGGCCTCCGCCGCGAAGGCGGCTGTCAGCGAGAACACGACGAGAAACGTAGCCAACGACATTCGGCCGGGCGTGGCTACGCGCTGCGGCAGGCGGCGAAAACCGCGCTTCTTGCCGCCGAAAACGTAGCTGATGTCCGAAAAGAGCGCCGCCAGACGACTTTTTTCCAATGAACTAGAGCCGAACCCGGAAGCCTGCGCGGTAGCTGCGGCCGATCTGGTCGAAATAAGTCGGATTCGTCGGGTACTGCAGTTCGGGCGCAAACGGAGGCTCCTTGTCGAACAGGTTGTTGACCGAGGCGAAGAGTTGTACGGATGTATCACCAGCAAGCGCCAAATCGTAGCTCCCGAAAAGGTTGAAGTAGGTTGCGCTCGCCACGTGGTTATCGTTGGTGCTGTTGACCAGCGTAGGCGCGTAGCCGGCGTCGGTCGGGTCGAGGCGGGTGGAGTCGAGAACACCGCTGTCGATGTAGCGGGCCTGCAGGGTGACGGAGGCGGGGCCCATCTTCCACGTGAGGTTCGCGCGCAGCAGCCAGTCCGGCAGCGCGGAGGCTGCGAGGCCGCCGGTCTGCCCCGAGCGATCCACCGCGATCCCGAAGGTGGTGGTCGTGATTTCCTCGACGTGCGAAGCGAGCAGGCGGAAGTCGAGCGACTGACCTTCGAACGGGATGTCGTAGCTGAGCTCGATGTCCTCACCGCGCGTGCGCAGCTGATCGAGATTCAGCGAGATGTTGCGCACTTGTGTGATCGACTGCCCCGGCCCGAACGTCAGCAGACCGCAGGCGCGCGCATTGCCGGCCGCGCACCGATCCACGATGAACTGCCCGCCGCCCGGCGACGCGATGTAACCGTCCACCTTGATGTCGTAGTAATCGACGGAAAGGCGCGCCCGTTCGGTCCAACCCCACTTCGGGGAGAACACGAAGCCGATCGTCGTCGTGTCCGCCTTCTCCGCATCGAGATCGGGACTGCCGCCGCTCACCGTCGTCGGAAACTGATTGACGCCCGTGAAGCGGTTCAACACCGGCGTGAAGCTGCTCGCGCTGGCGAGATAGAGATCCGCGAAATTCGGCGCGCGGACATCGCGTGAGCGTGTGCCCCGTACGCGCAGCCAGTCGATGGGCTGCCACACGAGGCTGCCCTTCCACGTGGTTGCGTTGATCTTGTTCGAGGTGCTCGTGCGCAGGTAGCTGCCGAAGCCGTCCTGGTCGTAGCGCGCGTGTCGGCCCGCGACATTCAGCTCGAGTTTCTCCGCGAGAGGTTTATCGCGAAGGAGCGGCAGCTCCGCCTCGAGATAGCCTTCCGTCACTTTCGACGTGCCGTTGTAGTCGGCGCCGAAGTTCTGGAAGTACGCGAACTGGTTGGAGAGCGCGTCGTGCACGACGTCGATCTCGTCGCGGCGGAACTCGAGGCCGCCGGCGAGCGACAGCGGGCCGGCCCACAGGTCCGCCACTTCGCCTTGCAGGTTGGCGGCGAGCACGTGCTCGGTGAGGTCGATGTCTTCGGCGAGCGTGCCGTAAACATAGTCGCGCGCTGCCGGGTCGTATCGGTTTGCGCCGAAGAGATTCAGCGGGACGCAACCCGCCGCGGCTGCGCGCAGCGCTGGGTCGGCGCTGAGCGTCGCGCGGCACACGATCTGCCCCGTCGCGGGAGTGATGACCGTTTCGGTGTCGAGCACCGCGTCGACCGCGCGAGCGAATCGCAGCGGATTGGTGGGATCCGTCGCGGTCTTCCCCGGGTCGCCCTGAATGCGGTTGCCCTCCACGGTCTGCAGTCGATCGGTGCGCGAGAACTGGTAGTACGTGTTCCAGGTCGCGGTGTCGCCGAAGTGTCCGTTGAGCCCCGCCGTTGCGCCCTTCACGTTGGCGGTCGACGTGCTGAAGCCGCGCTCGAGATCATCACCGACGCGACCCATCGTGAAACTCGCGATCCCGGGGTTCGCAGCCAGCGCGGTCTGCACGGCCGCCGGGATGAACGGGTTGTCGCGATTGATGGTGATGGCGGCGTCGAAGAACGACGACTGCAGCACCGACCCGGTCACGTGACCGAACGAAGCGTCGACGAATCCCGTGATGCTGTCGGTGAGCTCGAGGTCCGAATGCCCGTAAAACGTGTAGCGCTTCACGGGCACCATGAGATTGGTGTCGAGATAGGTCGGCAGGATGTTCCCGCCCAGCTGCGTCACGCCGCTCACGATGGAGCCGGGCGTGTAGGCCACGGCGTTGCCGGAGGCATCGAACTGAATGCCGCCCGTGCCGAACAGATTACGAACCGCCGCCGGATTCGTGCCCGCGACCACGCCGCCCGAGGTCATCCAGAAGCCCGCGTTGGAGTCGCTGCGCACGAAGTTCGGCTGGCCGTTGCCCACGCCCGCGGGCGTGTTGAAGCCGGGGTTGGTGATCACCTGCGCGGGCGTGCACCAGTCGCGCACGAAGCAGTTGCCAATCCCCTGCTGCCGGTCGAACTCGCCGCCGAGCACGAGGTGGCCGCGATCGTTCAGCACGCGTGTGCCGGTGGCGAACGCTACGTGGTAGCGGCCGCCGTCGTTTTCGCCTGTCTCGCCGTAGTCGGCCTGTACCTCGAGGCCGGTGACGTCCTTGCGTAGATTGACGTTCACCACGCCGGCGATGGCGTCGGAGCCGTATGCGGCGGAAGCACCGCCCGTCACTATTTCAGTACGCTCGATGAGCAGGCTCGGAATGAGGTTGAGATCCGCCGAGCCTTCGCGTGTCGTCGGCGCAAAGCGCCGGCCGTCGAGCAGGATCAGCGTGCGCGTCACACCGAGGCCACGCAGGTTCACGATCTGCGCGCCTACGTTGAAGCTGCCGAAGCCGTTGGTGCTTGGGTTGTTGCTTGCGCGAAACGCTGGCAGCTCGCTGAGTGCCGCGCCGATGTTCGTGGCCTGGAGCTTCTGCAGCTCGTCGCTGCCGAGAGTGGTGACGGGCGAGGGCGCGTCGTCGCTGCTCCGCGCTATGCGCGACCCCGTGATCACGACTTGTGCCTCGGGCTCGTTCGAGGCGGCGGGCGCTTCCTGCGCGTATGCCGTTTGAGTTAGCGAGAGCGCCGCCGAAATCGCGGACGCCACAGCCAGCGCTATCGCCGGCGAAACCGCACGGATGCCCGCGCGACCGAGTGATTGATGCGGCATCACTGTCCCCCCCTGTGCCAGCTTCAGACATCTTCTTCTTGGAGCGAGGGTAGGCCCCGGCGCGTATTTCTTCCAATCGAAAGAAACAACTATGACCGGTGAGTGGCGTGGCCTTCCGCGCGGGCCGCAAGCTCAGTCGTGATTCTCGGCCCGATGTGCCCGGCGCCCGGGCTCGTGCCGATCCCGCTCGGCTCGTGGCTCGCTACGGACGGCTCGAAAGCGAGTCATTGGCGCAGAAGAACAGATGCGCTGGCAGCACGTTCAACCACTCCCGCCCGCGCTTCACCACCTCGAACACACGCTGCAGCTCCGGCAGCACGCGCGACGTGAACTGATACACGATGAAGGCGCCGCCCGGCGCCAGCGCCTGCTTCGTTTCGCGCACGATGTGCTCGCGCACCGCCACCGGCATCGAGCCGAGTGGAATGCCGGAGATGATGTAGTCCGCGCCGTCGAATCCGTGCTCCTGCAAAATCCGGCGCACATCGGCCGCGGAGCCGTCGATCACCACGAGCCGCGGATCCTTGAACGCCTCGCGCAGGAAGCGCACCAGCTCCGCGTTCATCTCGATGATGATGAGCTTCGTCTCGGGGCGCATGCGCTTGAGAATCTCGCCTGTGATCGTGCCGACGCCTGGCCCGTATTCGACGAGTACGCGGGGTGCGCGCCCAGTCGATGGGCTGGAGCACCGCGTCGATGAGGAAGCGTGAGCTCGGGATTACCGAGCCAAGCATCACGGGGTTCTTGAGGAAGGTGCGGGCGAAAAGGAGTCGGGCTCCGTTCCGCGGTACGGGTTCATTCAGCACGTCGCTCTCCACCGGCGTTGGGCCTGCGCGCCATGATCGCTCGCGCCGCAGGCGATTGCGAGCGCTGGCACAATGCGGCGCCATGAGGAAAAAGTATTTCAGCTTGAAGACGGCTTGCCAGTCGGCGGTCGCCGCCTTTGCCATGGGTGTGCTCCTACAGGCGTGCAGCGTCGTGGGGCCGCCGAAACCACCGCCGCGACCCGTCCCCACCCCGTCCACACCGCCGGAAGCGGTGGTCCGGTACGAGCACGTGGGCTGGTCCCGATTGCCCGGTTGGGGCGACGACGACCTCCGCCAGGCGTGGCCGGCGTTCCTGAAAAGCTGCCGATCGCTGCGGTTCCGCGCGGAATGGACGAGCGCCTGCACCGCGGCCCAGCCCCTCGATGCGCAATCGGCAAAGGCGATCCGCGCCTATTTCGACCGGTATTTCGAGCCGTATGCGATTGTCCGGCAGACGGGGCCGCTGCGCGAAGAGACAGGCCTGATCACGGGCTACTACGAGCCGTTGCTGAAGGGCGCGCGAAGCGCGTCGGCACAGTTCAGTGCTCCTTTGTATGCGCCGCCCGCGGACCTGCTCACCATCGATCTGTCTTCGCTCTATCCGGAGCTGAAGGGCAAGCGGCTGCGCGGGCGGGTGCAGGGCAATCGCGTCATCCCGTATTACAACCGCGCGGAGCTCGAAGCGAGCCCCTCGCTGCGCGGCCGGGAGATCGTGTGGGTGGACGATGCGCTCGACGCGTTCCTGCTCCAGGTGCAGGGCTCGGGGCGCGTGCAACTCGGCAGCGGCGAGGTCATCCGGCTGCGGTATGCGGACCAGAACGGTCACCCGTATCAGTCCATCGGGCGCTACCCTCGTCGACAAGGGCGAGCTGACGGTGGAGCAGGCCACGATGCCGGGCATCCGGCAGTGGCTGATGGCGAATCCCAAGCGGCTGAATGAAGTGCTGGATGCCAATCCCAGCTTCGTGTTTTTCAGCGAGGAGAAGCTCGACGATCCGACGGAGGGACCGAAGGGCGCGCAGGGTGTGCCGCTTACGCCCGGGCGTTCGATCGCGGTCGATCCGGCGTCGGTGCCGCTGGGCGCGCCGGTGTTTCTCGACACGACTTTCCCCGCAACGGATCGGCCGCTCCAACGGCTCGTGATGGCGCAGGACACGGGCGGTGCGATTCGTGGCGCGGTTCGCGCCGATTTCTTCTGGGGGTTCGGCCACGAGGCCGGCGACCAGGCCGGACGGATGCGCCAGCCCTTGCGAATGTGGATGCTCTGGCCGAAAGACGCCGCGCTACCCGTGCCGGCGAGTCCGCCCGCGGTCAGCGACGCGGGCCAGCCTAGAGATACGCGTAAGCGGTAACGATCAACCCAACCACGACCGCCAGCAGCACGCTGTGCTTGAGCGTGAAGCGGAACAATTTCGCTTCATCCGACGCCGGCATGCCCGTGGCGGCTGCGGCAACCGAGATGCTCTGCAGGCTGATCATCTTGCCCATGACGCCGCCGCCGAGTTCGATGCGGCCATGAGCTCCGGTGACAACCCCAGTGTGTTCGCGGTAACGACTTGAAGGTTGCCGAACAGCGCGTTCGCCGACGTATCGCTGCCCGTCAGGAAGACGCCGAGCCAGCCGAGCAGCGCGCTGAAGAACGGGAACATCGCGCCGGTCGCCGCGAAGGCGAGGCCGAGCGTCGCGGTGTTGCCGGAGTAATTCATCACGTACGCGAGCGCGAGCACGGATGCGATGGTGAGGATGGAGAGCGAGAGATCCCGCGCGGTCCCGCCGATGATCGCAAACACCCGGCCCGCCGGCACGCGCAACACCACCGCCGAGAACAGCATCGCGAAGAGCGCGGCGGAGCCCGAGGCGGACAGGATGTTGAGAGTGAACTTCGCCGCATACGGCGAGGGCTGCGCCACCACGGGGGGCAACCGCTGCGCTGGATCTGCCCATCGAGCCCCGGCCAGGCGAAAATAATCGTCGCCTTGTCGAGCAGCGCCTTGAACGGCCCGTAGCCCCACAGCAGCACGAAGATCACCAGCAGGATGTACGGCGACCACGCCCGCAGCAGCGTGCCAGCGGGCACCCGCTCCCCGAGCAAACGCGGGCTCCGCGGACTCTTTCGGCTTCCACAGCGACAGCAACGCCACGAGGCCGAAAATCGTTGCGAGGGACGCGAGGATGTCGGTGAGATACGGCCCGATGTAGTTCGAGACCAGGAATTGAGTGGCTGCGAAGCAGACTCCGCAAACGAGCGCGGCAGGCCACACGGCTCGAAGCGCCTTCCACCCGCCCATCACCATCATCAGATAGGCCGGAATGAACAGTGACACCGGCGCGCAGATGCGGCCCACATCCGCACTGAGTGTCAGCAGCGGAAGCTTGGTGACGCCTTCGAGCGTGACGAGCGGCGTGCCGATCGCACCGAAGGCCACCGGCGCCGTATTCGCGATCAGGCAGATCGCGGCGGCATAGAACGGCGGGAATCCAAGGCCCGTCAGCATCGCCGCGGCGACGGCCCACCGGCGTGCCGAACCCCGCCGCGCCTTCGATGAAGGCGCCGAACGCGAACGCGATGAGCAGGGCCTGCAAGCGCCGGTCCTGCGTGAGATGGCCGACGGAGTTCTTGATGATCTCGAACTGACCGGTCGCCACCGTCAGCCGGTAGAGCGCGACCGCCCAGAACACGATCCACGCAATCGGGAAGAGCCCGAACGCCGCGCCGTATGCCGTGGAGTTGAGCACCAGCGGCAGGGGCATTCGATAGACAAAGGCGGCGAGGAGAATCGCGGTGAGGAGGCCGAGAAGCCCCGACTTCCATGCGGAGAGCCGGAGCACGCCGAGCGCGATGAGCAGCACGACGATGGGAAGCGAAGCCACTGCCGCCGACCAGCCGAGGCTGCCAGCGACCGGCACATAGACCTGGTCCCACATCGCGCGCCCGTCTCCCCCGTTGAAGGGGCGCCACCGCGATGTGGCGCCCGACGGTTTCAACTATTGGTTATTTGGCCGGAGCAACCGCTGCGCCACCCGGACCCGCACCCGCCGCGCCCGGCTTCACGATGTCGAGCAGCTCGACCTGGAAGATCAGCGTGTTGTTCGGGCGGATCTGCGGCGGCGAACCGCGCTCGCCATACGCAAGCTCGGACGGGCACACGATGCGCGCCTTGCCGCCGACTTTCATCGTCTGCACGGCTTCCGTCCAGCACGGGATCACGCCGTTCAGCGGGAAGGTCGCGGGCTCGCCGCGCTTGATCGAGCTGTCGAATACCTTGCCGTTCACCAGCGTGCCTTCGTAGTGCACCTTCACTTCATCCGTCGCGGCCGGCGTGGCGCCGGTGCCCGGGGTGATGGTCTGATCACGATGCCGCTTGCCGTCTTGGTGGCGCCGGCTTCTGCGGCCGCCTTGGTGAGGAAGGCAGCGCCCGTGTCCTTGTCCTTCTGGCCCAGGGCTTCCATGCGCTTCTTGTACAGGTTCTGCACGCTGTCGCCGAGCTTCTCGGCGTCCACCTGCGTCGGCTTGCCGAGCGCGCCGTCTTCGATCCCGGCCTTCACCAGCTCGATCTCCTGCGGGGTGAGCGAGAAGGCTTCGAGGTTGCGGCTCAGGAGCACACCGAGCGCGTAGAGCGTCTTGTCATCATCCGTCACGAGCTTGGGGGCCGTGGCCGCCGCAGGCTGTTTGGCGCACGCCGCGGGAATGATGAGGACGGCGGCGATGATGGCGGGGGCGAGAAATTGACGCATGCAGGCTCCAGTGGGCCGCGCGGGGGCGGCAGGGGAGAATCGAACCATTTTCGGGCGGCGCGAAGTGTAGCGCCATTTCAGAGCCATTTTCCGCGAGTCTTCGGCTGAGCCAACGGTTGGTGGCCGTATGACGCGGCGGTGACAGCCGCCGGCCTGTCAGCCGTTGGCGACGCGCTCCGCCGGCCAGGGGACCCCGTCTTGCGCGGCCGGCGCGGGTGCTTCCACAGCGGTCGGCGCCGCGACGACTTCGGGCGCCGCGATCTCGAGGGCATCGACGCGCGGAATCGGTTCTTCGCCGTGAAGGCACTGGCGGGTGTTCTGCAACCAGCGTTCAATGTGGCGGCGGAATTTCTCGGTGGCCTGGGCGCGCAGGGTGGCAACGGCGGCTTCGCCCATCTGCCGCTCCTGCTCGGAGCTCAGGTGGAACCACCACTGCAGGCGATCGAGCTTCGAGCCGGGCCCGGTACCGCGGAAATAAGGAAGCGAGATGACGAACCGGCGCCCCTTGCGCGTGGGCGCGGTTTCCGCGAAAGCGAAATAGTCTTCAAGCGCGCGAGGCAGCTCGATGTGCGCCATCAGCAATCCGGGGATCGTCAGATGATGTCGGATCATAGCGACAATGGCGCAGCTCTCGCCAGTATGCTTGGACTCATTTTCGAGGAATAGAATCCGCGCCTCATGACTACGCGCGCTTATTTCCCCACCCTTGTATACAACGCACGCCTCCAGGCGGGCCGCCGGCGCGCACTCAACGACCAGTTGGTACGCGAATGCCACCAGCTGCGCGAAGACGATGTCGCCGGCCGCCGCTGGTCCGCAAAGAGCTACCCGGGCGGCTACACCTCATACAACTCTGTAAGCAGGTTGCATCGGGTGTCACCCACCTTCGCCGCGCTCGAGCGGCAACTCGCGCGCCACGTGAAGGCGTTCGCACGCCGGCTCGAATTCGAGCTCACCGGCCGGGCGCTCGCGATGACCGACTGTTGGGTGAACATCATGCCCCGGCACGTGGTGCATGGCTTGCACCTGCATCCGCTTTCGACGATCAGCGGAACGTATTACGTGCAGACGCCGCGCGGCTGTCCCGGCATCAAGTTCGAGGATCCGCGGCTCGACCGCTTCATGGCGGCTCCGCCGCGTCGGGCGGATGCGGTGAATCGCCCGTGGGCGGTGCTGCCGGCCGAAGCGGGCAGCCTCATCTTGTTCGAAAGCTGGCTGCGGCACGAGGTTGCGCCGAATCCGCTCAAATCGGAGCGCATCAGTATCAGCTTCAATTACGGCTGGTTCTGAGGAGATTGGTAGTGGCGGCCTCCATTCGTATCGTCGGCATTTCCGGGAGTCTGCGACGCGGTTCGTTCAACACCGCTCTGCTGCGTGCGGCGGCGGAAGTTGCGCCGGCCGGCGTCAGCCTCGAGGCGCGCACGATCCACGGTATTCCTTTGTATGACGCCGATGTCGAGAATGGCCCCGGCATTCCGGAGGCGGTCACGAGGCTGAAGGACGAGATCGCGTCCTCGAACGGGCTGCTGCTCGTCACGCCCGAGTACAACAATTCGATTCCCGGCGTGTTCAAGAACGCCATCGACTGGCTGTCGCGGCCGGATGCCGATATTGCGCGTGTCTTTCGCGGTCGCCCCGTGGCCATCATCGGCGCTTCGCCGGGTCGATTCGGGACGACGCTCTCTCAGAGTGCATGGTTGCCTGTCATACGCACTCTTGGGATGCGACCGTGGCTCGATGAGCGGCTGCTGGTGTTCGAGGCGCGCAAGGTGTTCGACGAGTCCGGCAAGTTGACGGACCCGAGCACGCGCGAGCGGATGGTGAAGTTCGTTGAGGGTTACTGCGCGTTCGTGGCCGCGAATGCACGATAGTTGCGAGGGGCGGCCCGTTCGAGCGGCGAACCGCATTGGGGGATTGAGTCGACGATGAACAACCGCGCCGTACAAATCGTGGCCGTCGCGCTGGTGGGGGCTTTCCTCGCCTGGCTGCTGATGCGTGACGACGAGCCGGCGCCGACCGAGCCGCGCGCGGCGCAGGTTCCGCCGCCGTCAACGGCGGTGAAGCCCCCGCCCGTCGATCCGGCGCCGGCGGCCCCGCCGCCCAAGGTCGCTTTCCAGCTTCCGAAGATGGGCGCGGCCAAAGCCAACGCCGAGAGCCCGCCGCCGCCGAAACCCTCCGGCACGATCCAGATTCCGAAGGATTGGCTGCTGCGGGGGAGCGCCTCGAAAAACTACGAGTTGCGCAGCGACCGCGCGACCGCGTTCACCGGCAACTTCAGCGCGGTGCTGATCGCGCACGACAAGGATGTGTCACCGAACCTTTCCGGCTCCGGCATCCAGGCGGCGCTCGCGGCGCCTTACATCGGCACGCGTGTCGAGCTGAGCGCCATGCTTCGTGGGGAGGGCATGCGCAACTCCGGCACCCTCTGGATGTATGTGACCGATCCGTCGCGCGTGATCATCGCGTATCAGGTGGCGCAGATGAGCGCGACAGCCGACCCCGCCGAGTGGACCCGCTACCGCGTCGTCATGGACATCCCGTTCCACGGCGAGGTGCTCGCGTACGGATTCACCCTCCAGGGCAAAGGCAAGCTGTGGGTGGACGACGTGCACCTGCGAGCCGTGGACAACACCGTTGCGCCCACCGGCCCGCAGAACGCGCATCAGGTCGGCGTGGTCGCGCAGGCGGTGAGTGTCGACGGCGCGCTCGCGAACCCGACCAATCTCGATTTCGAAGACATACAGATCACGCGGGAGCGCCAGCCGCCCCCGCCGACCGATGAGATCAAGGGCACGCGCTTCTGATCAACGCTCTTTAGATCAAAGATGGCGCGTCTCGGTGGCCGGCGGGTTGAACCAGTTGTTGTTCCGCCCGTCGTAGTAGCGCATCGGCGCATCTATCAGGTCTGTGAAGCTCGCGTTATCGAGGCACGAGAGGTTGATCGAGTAGAACTCGCCGCCGATCGCTTCGATATTCCCGTGCCCGAACGCGTGCACGCCGCAATACCGGCAGAACGGGTGATGCACCGACTCCGAGTTGAAGCGGTAGTCCACCAGTGCGTCGCGGCCGGCGGTCAGCCGGAACGCGGCGGGCTTCACCACCGCGCCCCAGAAGCGCAGCTTGGTGCAGATGGTGCAGTTGCATTTGCCCGTGCCGGTATCGATGTCGATTTCCGCTTCGAAGCGTATGTGGCCGCAGTGGCAGCTGCCGACGAAAGTCTGTTCGCTCATTGAGGTGCTTCCCTTGGTTTGCGCCAGAAAATTGTAGGCAGGGTCCGCGGACAGTTTCTGTCCTCGAAGTGAGCTAGGCTTGTCTTTAAATGCTGCCCACCTCGACACGCCTTCTGCGGCTCCTGTCGCTGCTGCAATCCCGCCGGCACTGGTCGGGGCGCGACTTGAGCGAACGCCTGGAAATCGACCAGCGGACCGTCCGGCGCGACGTGGATCGCTTGCGCGAGCTGGGGTACCCGGTGCAGGCCTTTTCCGGACATGGTGGCGGCTATCAGCTCGGCGCCGGCTCCTCGATGCCGCCGGTGCTCCTGACCGACGACGAAGCGGTGGCCGTGGCGGTGGCGCTGCGCGCCGCCGCCGGCAGCGTCGCGAAGATGGAAGAGACTTCCATCGGCCTGCTGGCGAAACTCGATCAGGTGCTGCCCGCGCGTCTGCGCAAACGGGCGAGTGCGCTGCACTCGGTCACGATCACGCTGCCGGGTGGCCTGGGTAACGAGAGCGCGCCGGCGGTCGATGTGCTCACGCGCATCGCCGCCGCGTGTCGCGACAACCTGAAACTCAAGTTGAGCTACAAGGATCGCGCCGGCAAACCGACCCTGCGCAGTCTCGAGCCCATGAGGCTCGCTCACACCGGGCGCCGCTGGTATCTCGTCGCGTTCGACCTGGATCGCGAGGACTGGCGCACCTTCCGCGTCGATCGCGTTCAGCAGGTCGCGGCCGTCGGCACGCAGTTCGTGCCGCGCAAGTTTCCGGGCGACATCGTCGAGTACGTGTCCAAATCCATCATGTACAGCGCGTACACGCATCGCGTGCGGCTCAAGCTCAAAGGCGCGCACGAACTGCTTTGCAAGCGGGTGCCGCCCTGGTGCGGCCGCCTCGAGCGGTTCGATGACGGGCACTGCTCGCTCGAGATGGGCGCGGACTCGCCGGAGATGCTCGTCACCCTCATGGTGATGACCGGCATGGAGTTCGAAATGCTCGATGCGCACGAGCTGAAGCCCGACATGCGCAAAGTGGTGGAACGGCTGGCGCGCGCGTTCGCGGAGCAGGAAAGGATTTAAAAGAGGGCGTCCGGCATAACCGGACGCCCAGAGCAGCAGCCGTCAAAGACGCCTGCTGTCGTTGACGAGAGAGGGGGGCTCTCCGACAACTGAGACCGATCTACTTGCATAGCGTGCTATGCAATATACATAGAATGCTACCGATACTCGTGGGCCGGGTCAATGCGGGAAAGGGGCGACGCCGGCCATATCAGTGGGTTACGGCACGGGGGCGGCGGAAAAGGTGATTTTCCCGCGCGGCGTTGAGGGCCCGCGTGGAGGACGGACGGGGGCGGGCCGCCGGCGGGCGTATGAGCCGCACCGGCGCGCGCGCGAAGCGGTTCAGTCTTTCAGGAACCCGAGCATGTGCTCGAGCATATCGAGCATGCGTTTGACGTCGTCCACGGACAGGTCGCCGAGGAACTCCTTGCGCACGCGGGTCGTCAGCTCGCGCATTTCCGCAAGCGCCACTTCGCCTTTCGGCGTAATGCGGATGATGCTGGCGCGCCGGTCCTCGGTGCTGGCGAGGCGCTTGACCAGCCCCTCGCGCTCGAACTGCGCAATCATGCGCACGAACGTCGGGCCCTCGACGCCGACTCGGCGCGCGATGGTGCCGAGCGCGCTGCCTTCGCGCGTCATCGCGACCGCGAACAGCGCTTCCCACCGGGCCTGGCTCTGGCCGATGCGGCGGAGATGCTCGTCGAGATACTTGCGCCAGCGGCGGTTGACGAGGGTAAAGCCGCGGGTCAGCCGCAGTTGCAGGTCGATTTCCGACCCAATGCGGTAATGGCGCTTGTACTCGTCCAGCAACTCATCGTTTTCCAGATGAGCCTGTAACGGCGCGCCACCTTTCGACTGGCGCGACGTGCGGGAGCGTGATCCGCGCGTTGCGCTCGACCCGCGCATGCCACTGCGCGGCGCATTCGTTGCCAAATGCGAAGAACCTGTTCGATTCGCCATTCTCTCCCCCTCGATGGAGCGACGGCGGGCGTTGTTCTTGTGTGGCCTGCCTGCCGCTTCCGAAGTGCGCACGATTAGATGAGAAATCCAACGGACGGGCAAGGGGCTGGCGTCATTTTTTCAGGTCACGTGCGCGGGCGGGACGCCCCTGTGCCCGCTATTGCGGGCGTGGCGGCTCGCGAGTTGCAAATGCATCGCCTTCTACCGATGGGCGGATACGCGCGTCGGCCGTCAACTCGAGAAGGTCGATCTCTTCCTCGGCGGCGTGGAAGGCGTCATCCCCAATCACGGAGCGTGCACGCAGGTCCACGAGCGCGCGGCGCTGGGCGAGCGCGGCGTGCTGTTGCAGGTCCGCGAGGCTCTCGGCGGCTTCGGGGGCGTCGGGCCGCATGCGGGCCTGGTATTCCCGACGCAGGATTTCGACCGCTGGCGAGGGTGTTTTGCCGTCCAGTTCCTGGATCGCGGCGCGCGCCGTCTCGATGCGGGCGGTCTGGATCTCCCGCTCCACCGAGCCGTCGTCCGGGAGCCGTAGCAACTTCAGCAGCGGCCGCAGGGTCGCGCCCTGGATCACGAGTGTGACCAGCACCACGCAGAACGCGCAGAACACGATCAGATCGCGATGAGGAAACTCGGCGTCGCCTTCGGGCAGCGCGAGGGCCGCGGCGAGCGTGACGATCCCGCGCATTCCACACCACGAGATGAGAAGCCCCGTTCCGACCGTGGGCTGCGCCATGGGTCGCGGCGTGCGCCAGCCATACCGGCGGATGTGCCAGCGGATGAACCAGTTGTAGGGCATCCAGATGAATCGAATCAGGATCACCGCCGCGCACACCGCACCGGCGCACAGCAGATAGGTGTTGAGCTCGGAGCCATCGACGCGCGACAGGATTCCGCGCAGCTGCAGCCCGATGAGCACGAACGCGAGCACGTTCAGCACGAACACCACGACTTCCCACACCGCGTACGACGAGATGCGGCTACGCGCGCCGGTGCGCCCCGGCGCATGGCGTGACGCCGTCATGGCGAATGCGACCACGGTGATGATCGCTGACAGTCCGAGGCGTTCGGCGACGATCCAGACCGCGAACGTGCCGATGAACTGGAGGACGATGGATACCTGGAGATCCTGAATCCTCAGCGTGTACCAGAGAAAGAAGTGCGCAAGCAGGATGCCCACGATGACCCCGCCACCGCACGAAAGCAGCAGCGTCGGGATCGCGCTCCAGCCGGAAAACGCGCCGGTGACGACCGCGCCCACCGCGACCCGGTAGATGATGAGCGCCGTCGCGTCGTTGAAGAGGCTTTCGCCTTCGAGGATCACGACCACCCGGTGCGGCGGGCGCAGCTTTTTCAGTACCGCGGTGGCGGCCGACGCATCCGGCGGCGCCACGATGGCGCCGAGCGTGATGGCGACGAACCAGCCCATGTCCGGTACGACGAGCCGCGCCGCATAGGCCACCGCGCCAATCGTGAGGACGACCACCACGACCGCGAGCAGGCTGACGGGCACGATGTTGTCGCGCAGGTCGCGAGGCGAAGCGTCGAACGCCGCATCCAGCAGCACGGGGGCGACGAACAGCGCGAGGGCGAGCTCCGGGTCGAGCGTGACGGAGGGTGCGCCGGGAATCAGCGCAACGCCCGCGCCCGCGAGCGCAAGCAAAGCGGGGTACGGCACCCCGATGCGGTCGGCCCACAGCGCGAGGACCGCGCCCACCAGCAGGAGCACGATGACGATTTCGAAGAGAACCATGACCGCCGTTCAGCGTTCGTTTTAGCGTTGCAGCTCCCGCGACAGCTCGTCGGCCGCGGGTTGTAGCGGATCATTCGGAAAAACGCGCGGAAAGTCACGCAGTAGCGCGCGGGCGGTCGGCCGGTCGCCGCCGTCGCGCGCGATTCGCGCCAGGCGCAGCGTCTCGGTGGCGGTGATCGGCCGGTATTCCGGATCCGCGGCCAGTCGCTGCCGCGTAACGATCAGCGCCTCGCCGAATCGGGAGAGGGCGATCAATCGCGGCGCGAGCTCCTGCACGATGCGATTGAGGAGGCGGGGCTCGTCCCAGTGCGCAACCCGCCCGAGCAGCCAGCGCAGCTCCGCGATCGGGTCGCCGCTGTCCTCGACTTCGCGCATCAGCGTCCGCCACGCGTTCTTCTGCGCGCCGCTGCGCCACTCGCCGTAGATCCGGTCGATCTTGCGCTCGCGCTGCTTGTCGATTTCCTCAGCCGACACCGCTTCTTCGTAGCGCTCCACCGGCGAGTCATCCGGGTCGGAAATGCGCCGTTCGCGAATGGCGCCGCCGAGCAGTGCCTGCACCGCGAGCCACCCGAACATCAGCACCACGACCTCGACCAGCAGCGGCACATACTCGCCGAGCGGCGTGACCACCAGGATGTACGCGAACAGCCAGTAAATGAGGATGCAGGCGAGGACGAGGAGATAGTCCGTCTTCATCCAGCGAATCAGGTGGAACCAGTCGCGAGGATCCAGCGCCTGCAGGGCACGGTCTTTTGCGACCTGGACCGCGGAGATGGCGGGCAGCAACCCCACGGCGGCGAGCCCGACGATCGCCCCCATCACGTTGCCGAACCAGTACTGGGCTGCGTAGTAGATGGCGAAGAACACACCCGTGACGAACAGCAGGACGCCGGACTTGGTCTGCGCGATCGGGTTCAGCATTTCGACTTCGAGGACCGGCGCTTCCTTACCGTCCCACGCGACGTACTCCATCATGAGCAGCCCGTACCGGAAGAACCAGGTGAGCATGATCAGCGCGAGCGGGGTGCCGAAGGTGCCGACTTTCAGCGCCGCCGTCAGCAGCACGCCCGCGAACGCAACGAAGAGCACGGAAGAGAGCGTGAATGCCCGCGCGAGATAGCTCGCGGCCGTGGTGAGTTTCACGCGGTCGGGTCAGGGCGCCGAAGGCACGGCGGTGAGGACGACGCGGCCATCCTGGTCCCGTTGCCATTCGATCAGGAAATTCTCGCGAAGCGCGACGAGGAAGTTCTCGATGTCGCCTACCTTGAAGTAACCGCCGACGCGCACGTCGCGCAGCTTCTCGTCCCCGATCACGAACCGCGTCGTCGTGTAACGGCTCACTTCCGCCAGCACCTGTTCCAGCGGCTCGCCCTGGAAGACGACTTCGCCCCGCTGCCATGCGAGGCGCGAATCCACCTCGTTCGGCTCGACCTTGCGAACCGACTGGATGGTCGGCTCCACGAGCGCCATTTCCTGCGCGTTCACCAGAGTGTCGACATGCATGAAGTCGTCGCGCAGCCGCTCCGGTGTGTCGAGCGGGCGCTGCGGGGTGTAGAGCACCTTCGCCTGGCCGTCCGTGACAGTGAGCTCCACGTTGTCATCGGGGAACAGGCGCACGTTGAACGACGTGCCCGACGCTTGTATCACGCGCTTGCCCGCGTGCACGTTGAACGGCCGGGCGGGGTCGCGCGCCACGTCGAACGACGCTTCGCCATAGGACAGATACACGTCGCGCGCGAGCGGCGCATAGAACACGACCATGCGGGTGTTGGTGTTCAGCGTCGCCATGCTGCCGTCAGCCAGCTTCGTCACGCGCTTTTCGCCGAGGCCGGTTCGTAACAGTTCGCTGAACATCGGTCGCGGCGGCGGCCGCGAATCGAAGAACGACCATGGCGTGTCGCCCGCGAGCATCAGCGTGCCCACCGCGGAGATGCACGCCGCCGCGATGGCGGCCAGCGCGATGCTGGGGAAACTCCGGCGGGGCCGCGGGTTCAGCACCTCGGGGTTCAGCGGGAAGAGCTCCGAAAGCACCGAGACGATCTCGAGCCCACGCCACAGCTTGCCCATCTCCAGGAACGCGCGGTTGTTCATCGCGTCCCGCAGCCAGTCGCGCAGGCCCGTGCGCTCGTCGTCGGACAGCCCGCGATCGAGCCGCGCGAGCCACAGCGAGGCTTCTTCGCGCGCCTTGCGAGGGTCGGGGAATGCCAGAACGCTCATTCGTCCCGGCTCACGGGGTCTGGCCGGTACGCCGCGCGTCCGGCGGTTCGCCGCCGCTGCCCGGTTGCGGGCGGCTGGCGTTCTCGAGGTAGTCCCGGCACATCATGAGACCGCGCGCCGTGTCCTTCTCGACCATGGCCTGGGTGGTGCCCAGGTGATCCGCGATCTCGGCGAGGCTGAGTCCATACACCTTCTTCAGGATCATCACGCGGCGGCACTCTTCCGGCAGGCCGCCCACGGCGCGACAGAACGTGACGAAACGCTGGCCCGCATCGAGCTGCGCATCCTGCGATTCGGCCAGGAGCTGCGAAACCTCCGGCACCGTGAGATCTTCCGCGCGCGCGTTGGGGCGCACGCCGTTGCGTGAGAAACGGTTCATGGCGAGCGCGGTAGCGGTGCGCAGGAGAAACGCGCTCTGGCTGCGCAGTGTGGGCTTGCCGCCGCCGGTTTCCTTCGCACGCTCGAATGCGTCGGTCAGGATGACGTCGACTTCCTGCCGGTTGAACACACGAGCGACGAGCCGTGCGAGGCTTGCGCGCGCGATCTGAATCATCCTGAGCACTGGCATGCGACCCTCTCTATCCTGTTCGCTTGCCCCTATGACGCCCGAATATAGACGCCGGTTTGAGGGCCGGGCAAGGCCGCGGCCCGCCCCGCGAAGAGTCCGATTACTTTCCTGTGACAGGATTCCTGTAGTGAAAGGGCGCCACGAAGGTCGCGGGGTAGGAGTCGTACACCTGCGTCGGGGGGCGGTCGGGCCTGAAGCCGTCGTCGGGGCGTGAGTTCGGGAGCGCCTTCTTGCCCCACCCTTCCGCATACGGCGTGAAGAACCGGTAGTAGCCGTGCAGGCGCTGGATCTTCCAGACACCGTTGTCTTTCACGTATTCGTTCTCGTAGGTGCCACCGCCCCATTGGGCGGAATCCGCCTGGTTCGCGGTGCCGACTTCGGCGAGGAAGCGCCAGCGGCCCTTCGCGCTCTTGCCGTCGTTCGCGATGTCGACGATGGGCTGCAGCTGCAGGTAGTTGTGCAGTTTCCCGCGCACGAAGCCGTCCGGTGAAGTGCGCGTCACATAGTCCTGAATGCGCTTCCTGCCCACGAATACGCCACCGCCGCCGAGCTCCAGCGTGCCGTTGTCGGCGAAGAGATCGGCCGCGTCTTTCCACTGCGCCTTGTCTGTGTAGAAGCCGTAAGCGCGCTGCAGGTTTTCGATCGCGTCCTCGTCTTCGAGCCGTGTCACGGTCTTCTCGACATTCGACACGAGTGAGCGCGCGCTCGAGGGCAGACTCCCGAGGTCCACCTTTGCGTGCGTGGTCAGCGCGCCGCTCGTGACCGGGTTCTTGTAGTGATAGACCGGGTTGTAGACGTCCGGAAAGCTTTCATACACGACCGACGGCGGTCCATCCGGCGGAATCTTGGGGCTCGCCTTCGGCGTCGGCCGCGAGCCCATTGCCCAACCCGGATCGTACGGCGCGAAGAACGTGGTGTAGACGTGATCGATGTGGATGCGCCAGACGCCATCCTCTTTCACGAACTCGTTTTCGTAGACGCCGTCGCCCCACACGCCCACCTGCTTGTACGTGCCGAGCATGCTGAGCGCGCGAGCGCGCACCCAGGCGCGCTGCCCATCCGGCGAGAGGGTGATGAGAGGCTGCAGCTGGATGTGGTTGTGCAGATGATCCTTCTCGATGTTCTGCGGGCCGAACAGCTCGACGGCGCGGCGCACGCCTTTCTTGCCGTAGTAGATGCCTCGCTGTGATATCTCCATCTGCGAGTTCTCGGAGAACAGCTGGGTGAAGAGATCCCACTGCTGCTTGTCGAGGTAGTAGCCGTACATCGACACGAGGTTCTCGATCTCATCGGTATCGCGCACGAGTTGCACGCGCCGCGCGAGATCGCCGACGGCGGATTGCAATGCCGTGATGGCGAGGTCGTTATCCGGCGCGCCGCTCGCGACCAGCAGGTCCGGCTTGCGCGGCGGAGTCGGCTTGTAGTGGAAGGGCGGCACGTAGACCTCGGGCCACACGCCGTATTTCTCGGTGGGCGGGCGATCCGGCGGCAACGTCTTCGATGCGAACACGCCTTTGGTGGTGTCTTCGTTCTTTGCCCAGCCACCTTCGTACGGAACCATGAACGTCTGGTACCAGTGGAGCTTGCTGATCTTCCACACGCCGTTCTGTTTGACGTACTCGTTCTCGAACGTGCCTTCGCCCAACGTCGCACGCTTGCCGAGCTCGCCTGTCATCAGCACGGCGCGCCAACGGCCTTTCGCCGTCTTGCCGTCCGGCGCCACGTCGATGACGGGCTGCAGATTCAGGTGGTCGTTGAGCTGGCCTTCCTCGAGGCCCGCGCCGCCGCCGAGCGCGTTGAGGTACTGACGCACACGGTTCTGGCCGACGTAGACGCCGTCCTGTGACATCTCGATGGTGCCGTCTTCGGCGAAGAGGTCGGCCATCGAGTCCCACATCTTCTGGTCGTGGTAGTAGCCGTAGGCGCGCTGCAGTTTCTTGATGGCGCTGGCATCGGCGACGAGGCCCGCCTCGTGCTGCAATTGTTCGAGCTGCACCTGCAGGGAGTTCACTTTCACTTCGCGCACTCCAGCCGTGCTGATGAAGGAGGGGGTCCTGTCGGACGGGCCTACGCAGCCGCTGAGGAGCGCCGCGACCGAGGCGGCGAGGAGAGCGGTGGCCTGGCTGACACGAACTGCGGTCATGAATCCCCCTTCTTGAAGTGCGCGCGAGTGTGCTCGGCCGGCGCCGTGTCTGTCACGACCGCGCGGGACATTGACCTCATGACGGGCTTTGCGATTGCGATTGTGCCCGAGATATGGCGGCGCTCCGCTACGAATAGCTTCATACGCTTCAGTGGTTTACCCGCCAGGGAGTGCGCGGGCGGCGAGCGGTTTCGGCGCGCCAGCGCTCGGCTGTGACTGACAGTCCCCGCACTGGCTGTCGGAGCGAAGCGCTCACTGAGAACCAGCTGACGGACGCCCCCACGAACCCCACGCGGACAGGTACTTGCGTTCCCCATGCGGATGCGCGACACGGCGCTACACTACGCCCGCCAAACGGGAGGCCGCCGATCCGAAGACGATCCAGAGCTTTCGCGCGCGCACGCGCGGATAGAGCCCCTGTGCCGGATTCCACCAATTTCTGCCGAGGAAAAAGCCAATGAACGTAGCGCAAGTGATAGCCGAGGTCATGAAGCGGGAAGGCTGCGAATACCTGCTGGCTTATCCGCTCAACCCGTTGACCGAATCCTGCGCCGCGGCCGGCATCCGTCCGATCATCGTTCGCCAGGAGCGCATCGCGGGCCACATGGCCGACGCGATCTCGCGCCTCACCTCGGGCGAGAAGGTGGGCGTGTTCGCCATGCAGTCCGGCCCGGGCGTCGAGAACGCGTTCGGTTGCGTCGCGCAGGCCTACTCCGAAGGCGTGCCGATGGTCGTGATCCCCGCCGGTTCTTCGCGCGGGCAGCTCTGGACCAAGCCGGGCTTCAACGCCACGCTGAACTACCAGCACATCACCAAGCACTCTGAAGTCATCACCGTGCCGAGCCAGATCGTGCCGGCCCTGCGCCGTGCCTTCACGATGGCGCGCAACGGCCGCCCCGGTCCGGTGCTGCTCGAAGTCCCGGGCGACATGTGGAACGAGGAAGTGCCGGGCAGCAAGGAGAGCCTCGACTACAAGCCGGTGCGTCGCGTGGCTTTCGCGCCTTCACCGTCGGATGTCGACGCCGCCGCCGCCGCGCTCCTCAAGGCCAAGCGCCCGCTGATCTACGCCGGTCAGGGCGTCCACTACGCGAAGGCGTGGAAAGAACTGAAGGACGTGGTCGAGCTCGTCGAAGCGCCGATCACCACCAGCCTCGAAGGCAAGAGCTCGTTCCCGGAGACGCATCCGCTGTCGACCGGTTCAGGCGGTGTCGCGTATTCGAAGTCGGTGTACGAAGAGGTCAACAATTCCGATCTCGTGTTCGGCGTTGGTGCCAGCTTCACGGCCACCGGCTTCGGCATTCGCTTCCCGACGAAGGAAAAGCAGTTCATTCACAACACGAATGAGCCGGGCGACATCAACAAGAACATCCCGACGGACTTCCCGCTCCTCGGCGACTCCAAGCTGACCTTGAGCATGCTGCACGAAGCTCTGAAGGATCGGCTGAAGGGCAAGCCGCGCGGCCTCACGAAGGAAGTGGCGGCGCGCATCAAGGGGCACAACGACCCGTGGATGAACGACTGGATGCCGAAGCTCACGCAGGACACCGCGCCGATCTCCCCGTATCGCGTGATCTGGGAGCTGATGCACATCGCCGACGTGAAAAACACGATCATCACACACGACGCCGGCAGCCCGCGCGACGAGCTGTCACCGTTCTGGAAGTCGGAGACCCCGCTGTCGTACATCGGCTGGGGCAAGACCACGCAGCTCGGCTATGGCCTGGGTCTTGCGATGGGCGCGAAGCTCGCGCACCCCGAGAAACTCTGCATGAACATGTGGGGTGACGCGGCCATTGGCATGACGGGTATGGACCTCGAGACCTGCGTGCGTGCGCAGATCCCGATCATGTCGATCCTGTTCAACAACCATGCGATGGCGATGGAGTTCAAGGCCATGGCCGTCTCGCGTGAGAAGTACAAGTCGACGGATATCTCGGGTAACTACTCGGACTGGGCGAAGGCGCTTGGTGCGTATTCGCAGCGTATTGAAGATCCGAAGCAGATTGTGCATGCGCTGGTTGAAGGCATTCGCGCTACGCAGGCGGGCAAGCCGGTGCTGCTCGAGTTCATGACGACGCAGGACAAGGTTTATTCGACCTGGCGCGATACGTACGGAAGCTGATTTTCCGTTCGATTCAAGAAGCCCTCAATCGCCGGGCGGCTGAGAGCGAAGAGCGCTCAGTCGCCGCGCGGCTCGGACATCTCCTCTTCAGCGGCGCGGCGCTTGAGCGCTCTTCGCTCTCAGCCGCCCGGCGATTGAGGGCCTCTTCGCTTCAGGCGATACGCGTCTCAGGCGACCGCGGTTCAGGGTCGTCCTGCCAACTCTTCACGCAATTGCGCCCGCCGCGCTTGGCGGCATACAGCGCTCCATCAGCACGCATCAGCATATCGCTAGACGTGCACGTCCCTGGCCGTGACACCGTCACACCAATACTGGCCGTAACCCGCCGCCGAACCGGCAACCACCGCGTGGTATCAATCGCCATGATCTGCTCACGGAATCGTTCCGCCGCGGGCAACGCGCCCCCAAGCGACGTATCGGGCAGCACGATCAGAAACTCTTCACCACCTAGCCGCCCGAAGAACGCCGGTTCACGTACAGCGGCGCGCATCTCGCGCGCCACGAACTTGAGCACCTCGTCGCCAACGGGATGCCCGTGGTGATCGTTGATGCTCTTGAAGTGATCGATATCGATGATGAGGATCGAGCACGGCGGCTCGCCGTCGCTCGTCAGCAGCACTTCCAGGCGATTGAGCACGTCGCGCCGATTGGGCACGCCGGTCAGCTCGTCCGTCAGCGCAAGCTTGCGCATGCGCAGAGTCGAGCGGCGCTGGTGGACCGCGAGTGTCGCCAGCAGCCCCGCGAGCAGCACCGTGAGAGCGATCGTCACCGCCTGTAGCTGGCGCGCGCGCCGCGCCTGCGTGAGCGCTTTCTCGTTCGCTTCGTTCTCGCGGATCAGCAGCTCGTTCTCTTTTTCCTTCGCCGCGGTGTCGAACTCCACCTTGAGCGTCGAGAAGCGCTGGTCGAGCTGATTGTTGAGCAGCCGGTCGGAAATGAGTTTGTACTGGGCCTGGCTCGCGTACGCGTCGCGCCAGTTGCCCATCTCCGCCTGTACCAGAGACAACTCCGAATAGGTGGCGCTCAGGTCGCCGAGCGCGTCGGCCTGGCGGAAGACATCGAGCGCGGATTTCAACGACGCTTCGCTGTCGGTGAGCCGGCCCAGCCGATGCAGCGAAACGCCGCGCGCGAGCTGGATGTGCGCGGTGAGCCGCGCGTCCGACGTCTGCTGCGCGAGGCTTTCCGCCTGCTTCAGAATATCGAGCGCGCGGCGCGCATCGCCGGTGGCGTTGGCGACGGCGGCGAGTCCGCGCTGCGAGTAGGCTTCGCCGCGCGGATAGCCGATCTCGCGATTGAGATCGCGGGACTCCGCATACGCCTTGCGCGCGAACTCCCATTCCTTGAGCGCTTCGTGCGCCTTGCCGAGATTGTAGAGCGTCACGGCGACTTCACGCCGCAGGCCGGCCTCGCGCTGCTGCTTGAGCGCGGTCGTGTAGATATGTACGGCCTGCTGGTTGTCGCCCATGCGGTTGTAGAGAATCGCGATGGCGTTCAGCACCGTGACCGCGTGCAACGGCATCTGCTGCTTCTCGAACAGCGACTGCGCGCGGCGCAGGTCCGCGAGACCCGCCGCATAGGAGCCCTGCACGCCCATCAAATAGCCGCGTGAAAAAAGCGCGCCAGCGAGCATCTCGTCGTCGTGCGTGGCGGTGCCGACGGCCACGGCCTGTTCGTAGAGCGAGGTGGCGCGCGCGTTGTCGCCGGCGGTCTCGTTGATGTCACCTTCGCAGGTGAGGATGCCGGCCTGCAGGCCTTTGCGCTGGGCCAGCGGCAGAAGCGCGGTCGCCTGGGAAATTTCGCGCTGGGCGAGGTCCTTGTCCCGCTCGGCCTGGTAGTCGCAGAGGATGAGGCGCGCGCGGATCTCGAGGTCGGCGTTGGGCTCCTTCGCCAGCAGGGCGAGGGCCTGGTCGGCGTAACGCCGGCTCGCATCCGGATCGACCCGCATCGCCTTCACGGCCTGTTCGACCAGCTTCCGGGCGGCCGCGGGCTGATCCTCTCCCCGCGCGAGAGGCGCAAACAGCAGGCACGAGAGCACCACGAGTGGTGCCACCGGAAAGCGTCGTCGTGTGATCAGGGTCTGCATCGCCGGTGTGTACGGGGGAGCGCGGAATCTAGCCCATCCTCGCGTTGCATGGGCATCGGTGGCGTCACGGCGTTCCAATCCTCGGCGGATTATGCAAAGTAGAATGCTTCCTTTCGGCGGTCAATCCCCGCATAGACGCAGCCTCCGTTATCCCCCATCGCAGCGCCTGACGGAAGTGGGAACGGGGTCTCGCAAATGAGGTCGCGTGTCCATCAAGCCCTGCTGCGTTGCGCCGTTAAGACCCTCGGTGTTTGCCGCAGGCTGGCGCGCGCGTGCGCGCTGTTCTTCGGGCAGTCACGGACGACAGTCACTCGCGATCAACAACCAACGAAGGTGCGACTGTCGTGGGTCTGTTCAGCTTTTTTCGGGGTGGCCGTCGTCAGGCCGACCTCGAAGGGCAGGTGGCTGCCATCGGCAAGTCACAGGCCGTCATCGAGTTCGATCTCGACGGCACGATTCGTAACGCCAACGATAACTTTCTGAAGGCCGTGGGCTATGAGCTGCGCGAAATACGCGGCCAGCACCACCGCTTGTTCGTGTCGCCCGAGGATCGCGAAAGCGCGGGATATCGCGCGTTCTGGGCGAAGCTCGGCAGCGGCCAGTACGACGCGGAATGCGGCCGGCCAGGGCGATCTCACTCAGCGCATCACCGTCGATGGCAAGATGGGCGAGCTCGCCACGCTGTCGAAGAGCGTGAATGCACTCATCGATCTCGTGAGCTCCCTCGTGCGGCAAATTCAGGCTGCGGCGGAACAGGTTCAGGGCGGCGCGCAGGAGATCTCGTCAGGCAACAACAATCTCTCACACCGTACGTCGGAGCAGGCCGCGAGCCTGGAAGAGACGGCGCCGCCGTGAAGGCGATGAGCGGCATCAACGGCGCGTCGAGCAAGATTGCCGACATCATCGGCGTGATCGACTCGATCGCGTTCCAGACTAATCTGCTCGCGCTGAACGCGGCGGTGGAGGCCGCGCGTGCGGGCGATCGGGGGCGCGGGTTCGCGGTGGTCGCGACCGAGGTTCGCAGCCTCGCGGGGCGCAGCGCCACGGCCGCGAAGGAGATCAAGACGCTCATTCAGGACAGCGTGGCGCGCGTCGCCGAAGGCAGCCGGCTGGTCGATGAGTCCGGCAGGACGCTGGGCGAGATCGTCGCGGCTGTTCGCAAAGTCACGGCCATCGTCGCCGAGATTGCCGCGGCCAGTCGCGAGCAGTCGTCCGGCATCGAGCAGGTCAACAGGGCTGTCACCGCGATGGACGAAGGCACGCAGCAGAACGCGGCGCTGGTCGAAGAGGCCGCGGCGGCGAGCCAGTCGATCGTCGAGCAGGTGCGGTCGCTGAATGCGCTGATTTCCCGCTACAAGCTCAGCGGCGCGTCGGCGGAACCGGCGGTCGCTCATTATCGTGCGAGCGAAGCGCCCGCACCGGCACGTCGTCGGGGAGTGGCGGCGTAAGGATCGCCGCGGGCGGTCTTAGCAGGGCGCCGCGTGCGGCGTTCCGTCCTCGACTGCATAAGAAGCGAGCGTATGCGCCCGGCCGTGACGGGGTCGGCCACCGCGCGCGACTAACTTCGCGGTTTTGCGTGGACGTGATGGTGATGCTTGTGGCCCGCGTCCTCCGCATCCACCGGCACGATGTTGAACTTGCCATGCCGAACGCCCGTCTGCGCAACCACGGATTCCGCAAAGTGCGTGACGTCGCGAGTGGCGCCTCGAAGGATCACCGCCTCGATGCAGTTCTCATGATCCAGATGCGCGTGCATCGTTGAGACGGTCACGTCGTGATGATCGTGCTGCATCTCGGTGAGCCGGCTCGCGAGCTGCCTTTCGTGATGGTTGTAGACGTAGCTCAGAACCCCGACGCAGTAACGAGCACTGCCCTGGACGACGCTGTCGTTCACGAGCGCGCCGCGCAGCAGGTCGCGGAAGGCTTCGGAACGGTTTTCGTAGCCCTTGTCCTTGATCAGTTTTTCGAAGGTTTCGGCGAGCTCGTCGTCGATCGAAATCGTCAGTCTTTGCATGGGTCGGGCGGCTCCGTCAGCGGGTCGGCCCATTATCGCCGCAAATAATTTCACGCACGGGTGCATCTTCTTTTGTTCGTCACGCGTATGAAACTTGAGAAAAGAATCATACGCAGCCTTCGATGGGCGATTCGACTACTCGGACGGGACGAACGATGGGGACCTGTTTTCGGCTGAAATTGGCCGGCGCCGTAGGGCTTTGCGCTGGCATCCCCCTGGCGGCGCACGCCGCCGGCGTCCCCGGCAAGGTGATCGAAGAAGTCACGGTGAGCGCCAAGCGCGTTGAATCCCTCGCCTCGGCGGACTCGGCCAGCGTCGGAACCGTGCTGGCCGTGCAGCTTGAAAATCGGCCGATCCTGCGCACGGGAGAGGTGCTGGAGGTTGTGCCGGGGCTCATCGTCACCCAGCACAGCGGCGACGGTAAGGCGAACCAATACTTCCTCCGCGGTTTCAATCTGGATCACGGCACGGACTTCGCGTCCCGCGTCGATGGCCTGCCGGTCAACATGCCTACGCACGGCCACGGGCAGGGCTATAGCGACATCAACTTCCTGATTCCCGAGCTCGTGGATCGCATCGATTACAAGAAGGGCACGTACTACGCGGACGAAGGGAATTTCTCTGCCGCCGGCGCCGTGGACGTGACGTACGCGCGGAGTCTGAACCGTTCCCTCGCCCTGCTGGGTGGCGGTGAAGACGGATTTCGCCGCGCGCTGCTCGCTGTGTCTCCGGAAGTCGCGGGCGGCGACCTGCTGATGGGCTTCGACTACCAGCACAACGACGGCCCGTGGGACCTCAAAGAGGGCTTCCGGAAGGTCAACGGGCTGGTGAAGTTCACGCACGGCGATCGGGACGCGGGCTTCTCACTCACCGCCATGGGCTATGACGGCAAGTGGCGCTCCACGGATCAGATTCCGCTGCGTGCCGTCGAGTCCGGCGAAATTTCGCGCTTCGGCGCCGTCGACCCGACCGATGGCGGCGAAACGCATCGCTACAGCCTTTCGGGTGATGGGTGGACGAAGGTCGGCGAGGGCAGGCTGAGCGCGCTCGTGTACGGCATCGACTATCGGCTCGATCTCATCTCCAACTTCACGTACGCGCTCGAGCACCCGGAGGGCGATCAGTTCGAGCAGTTCGACGATCGCAAGATCTACGGCGGCAACCTGCGATACGCCGTGCCGCTGGCGCTCGGCGGCTTCGATACGGAGTTCGCATCGGGCCTCGACATTCGTCACGACGACATCTCGCCGGTGGGTCTGTATCACACGGTCGCGCGCGTTCGTGAATCGACGATCCGCGAAGACCAGGTGACGCAGACGAGTTATTCCGCGTTTGTCAGCGAGGGCATCGCGTGGTCGCCGAAATTCCACACGACGGTGGGCCTGCGTGCCGATTATTTCGACTTCGACGTACATAGCGGTCTTGCGGAGAACTCGGGCACGGCGAGCGACTCCATCGTCAGCCCCAAGCTCACCATGGTGTTCGGCCCGTGGGCCGACACCGAGGTGTTTGTGAACTACGGCCAGGGGTTTCACAGCAATGACGCGCGCGGTACGACGATCAGGGTCGATCCCGTCGACGGCGTGACGCCGGTCGATCGCGTGAATCCGCTCGTGAAGGCGCGTGGCGAAGAGATCGGGGTGCGCACGGCCTTCAACGATCGGCTGAAGCTCGCCGGTTCGCTCTGGACGCTGGGCATCGACTCGGAACTGCTCTTCGTCGGCGATGGTGGCTCCACCGAGCCGAGTCGGGCGAGTCGCCGCACGGGCGTCGAGCTTTCCGCCTACTACACGCCGGCGCGTTGGCTGATCGTTGACGCGGACATCGCCTGGTCGCACGCGCGGTTCACGGACGACGATCTGGCGGGTGATCGCATTCCGAACGCGGTCGATCGGGTCGCTTCGCTCGGCGTGGCCATCAACCGCCCCAGCGGCTGGTCGGGTGGCGCGCGGCTACGTTATCTCGGGCCGGCCGCTTTGATCGAAGACAACTCGGTGCGCTCCGCCTCGACGACGCTGCTGAACCTGGAAGCGGGCTATCAGCTCACGTCGAACGTCAAAGCTTCGGTGGAAATGCTGAATGCCTTCGACAAGAAGGCGAACGACATCACTTACTACTACGAGTCACAGCTGCCCGGCGAGACGGCCCCGACGGAAGACATCCACTTTCACCCGGTGGAGCCGCGCACGATCCGAGCGTTTGTGACGGTGAGGTTCTGAGCGCGGCGGCCCTGTAGCAGAGCGCCGCAGTAGCCGACAACCACTAGTGTGACGACGAGCCCGCTCATGACGAGCTCGTTATCACTCAGCCATCGATCGACGGACTCAACGGTGAGCGCAAGCAACGCGCAGGCGCCGACACCAGCGCCGGCAATCGCAATGGCGAGGGTCATCACGCGCATCGCGTGCCGGCTGGTGACCCGGGAATGTTTCAGCAAACGAGTAACCCACATTCCGTTGGCGGCGCCCACCGCGATCATTCCCAACGCGAACGTGAGTGCCAGCACGACACCGCCCGTGGTGCGTTCAGACGCCTCCACCGACATGGCGAAGAGAGTCGCGAGTGCCAACGCGTCGAAGGACAGGGCGAAGAGCGCGCCGAGCAGCATCACTCGCGAAGAGCTGGGCGCGCGGAGCAGTGGCGCAAACAGTCTGGCGCGCGGGCCCCATTGGGCCACTTCGAGATTCTGCCGTCCAAGGTACATGGCCCGGAGGTTGGCTGCGCTCAGTGCGAGAAGCGTCAGTGCGGAAATGACTACGCCCACAGGGGTGAGCCACTCGGGAGGCCGCCATTGATCCGCGAAAATCGAGAGTACCAATGCCGCAATCACGATGATGGCGGAGTGGCCGGCGGAGAAGAGGCCTCCGCAGTATGGCGCCAGTTTGTTCCGCTGCCCAACATTCCATCGCGTTACGCCGTCGATAGCGGCGAGGTGGTCGGCATCGAGTGCGTGACGCACTCCCAACGTGAATGCGAGCGTGGCGGACGCGGCGGTCAGCATGGGTGCCTGCTGTGTATTTGGAAACGACGCTAGCACACGACCGTTCACCTTGTATGAAGAGTTTGAGAAGCTTCATACGGCCCTCGTTGATGTAGATCCAAACAGCGGGGCGTGAGGTCAGCCCCGACGCGCTTCCGCCGAAACGCCGTGCACCGGCGCCTGTCTTCGCGCGCGGTACAGGTTCCACTTCACGCCGCCGGCGCGCCGCCACGCCCTCAAAACTCCGCGGATACCGTCAACTGCACCGTGCGCGGCGGCCCCGGCCTGAACGTGGCCGGGGTGTTCGTCGTGGTGGTGATCGTGCCCAGGTAATCGCGATCGAAGAGGTTGTCGACGTTGAATCGTGCCTTCACCGATTTGAACGGGCCTGCGCTGAAACCATCCCCGATATCGACGTACGCGTTCACGATGGTGTACCCGCCGACGCGCTCGGTATTCGTGAAATTGGTTTGGCGCTACTGATCGCTGCGACCCATCGGGATGTCGTCGAGCAGAAAGCCGATCTGCTGGAAGTTGAAGGCGCGTACCGAAACGGAGTTGCCGAACTCATACATGCCGAGCGCGTCGTTCGCCTGTACGTTGAAGCCGGCAGCGATTCCAGCATCTTGAGTCCGGTGATGCCGGACGGGGCGGAGAGCAACGCGTCGCTAGTGATCGCGACTGTCGCGGTCGCGTGATCCGTGCCGATGGCGGCGCGCGCCTCGGAGACGCGGGAGCCCGTCACGACAACCTCGGTGACCTCCGACGCGGATGGGCCAGCCTGTTGCGCGAACGAAACCTGGGCCACGAGGATCGCGGGCACGGCGAGACGAATCGCGCGCCGGATCGGGAAGGCGTGAGGCATGAGCGGATTCCCTGAGGCGTCCGAGCTTGGACCGAACGCATTCCGCCACACGCTCCGGCCGCGCAGAACGATCTATTTGCAATGATTCATGACGGAAAGCCACAGTCGTGCGCGCTCCGTCGTGAATCAAAACCGACTTGTTACCGCCGTTGGTGTATCTGGAACCCTCGCCCCTAATACGAGAGGGCAAGGCAGGTCATCATGAAACGCTCATTGTGGTTCGACGTGTCGATGCTCGTGCTCATTCTGATTGCTTCGCTCGCTTCGACGGTGGGTCGCGGGCCGGCTCGTCACGGCGCCGCGCAGAGCGAGAACCCCGCCTCCACGCAACCTGAGCGTCTCGCCTCCGGCTCGTGATGATTTCCCAGCAGCGGCGCACGCCGCTGTTCTGATCGGCGCAGACCGCGCTGATACCCGCGCGCTATCCGCGCGTCACCGCTCTCGTAAAACCCCTTCTTTCTCCAGAGTTTCGCGTGAGCGCGCCACGCTTCATGCGTCTGGCCTGCCTTTTGCTCCAACCTGCTGGGTTCGGCACAGCCACTG
>JBBCGS010000002.1:0-1246304 GCA_037200125.1 Gammaproteobacteria bacterium
GTGAAGCGCTGGTTCTCCTCGCTGCCGATCCGGCTCAAGCTCATGCTGCTCGCGGCTGTCGTCGGCGCCGTTGCGCTGTTCGCTTCCGCCGGGATCAACACGACTGCGCACTTCTACTACGGCCGCAAAGCGCTCGTGCATCGCTTGCACACGCAGGCGCAGATCGCCGCGCTCAACAGCGCAGCCGCACTGTCGTTCGAAGACGCGGAAGTCGCCGCGCAAATTCTCGAGGCTCTCCACGCGGACACCGCAATCGTCGCCGCGGAGATCGAGCGCGCGGACGGGCAGCGTTTCGTGCATGTGAATCTGCGCCAGCGGCCCGGACACATACTCGTCGTGAACGAGGATGTCGTCGTTGGCGACCGCATCGGACGCGTCACGTTGTGGGGAACGGACCAGGAGCTTCACGACGAGCTGGGTCGCAACCTCGTCGTGCTTGCGTGCGTCATCGCACTGTCGCTCGGCATTGGCCTGCTCGCCGCGCAGGGGCTGCAGGGAGTCGTGACGCGCCCGATCCTCGCGCTGGCCGAAGCCGCCCAGCGCGTCTCGACACGCAAAGACTACAGCGCTCGCGTGCCCGTCGAGCACGACGATGAAGTCGGCAAGCTGGTGGGTTCCTTCAACGGAATGCTCGAGGAGCTCCAAGCGCAGGCAAAGCGCGTCGCCGAGCATCGCGCAGAGCTGGAGGACAAAGTGGCGGCGCGCACCGCCGAGCTGGTCGACGCACTCCACACCGCGCAGGCCGCCACCCGCGCGAAGGCGGAGTTCCTGGCGAATATGAGCCACGAGATCCGCACCCCCATGAACGGCGTGATCGGCATGCTCGACCTGCTCCACCTGGAGCGCCTCGAGCCGGAGGCGCGCAGCATGCTGCAGACGGCACGCGGATCCGCGGACGCGCTGCTCGGCCTCATCAACGACGTGCTCGATTTCTCGAAGATCGACGCGGGCAAGCTCCAGCTGGAAAAAATCGATTTCGAGCTGCGTCCGCTGGCCGAGGAAGTCGCAACGCTGTTCAGCCAGCAGGCCAGCGCAAAAGGCGTCGAAGTGGCGTGCGTCGTGCACAACGACGTTCCGGCGGTGTTGGGGGGAGACCCCCTGCGCCTGCGCCAGGTGCTCGCGAATCTCGTGGGCAACGCGGTGAAATTCACGCTTGAGGGCGAGGTGCTCCTCGGCATTCAGTGTCGCGAACCCGTCGCGGAGAACGGCACCGTGACCGTACAGATCGTCGTTCAGGACACGGGCATTGGGATGACACCCGAAGTCACCGCGAAGTTGTTCGAAGCCTTCACACAGGCGGACAGCTCCACGACTCGCAAGTACGGTGGCACGGGCCTCGGCCTTGCGATCAGTCGCAAGCTGATCGACGCGATGGGCGGAACGATCAAGGTGAAATCGGAGCCCGGCAAGGGCTCGATCTTCAGCGTGTTCCTGCCGCTCGAGACGCGGTCACGTCAGCCACTAACCCGGGCCGCGAACGTGAACGGCCTGCGCGTGCTCGTCGTCGACGACAACGCCACGAATCGCTGCGTGGTCACTCACTACCTCGAGCACGGCGGGGCGGCGTTCGACATCGCCGAGTCGGCGCAGGCCGGCCTCGAGTCCGCGCGGGCGGCGGTCAACTCGGGCCGTCCGTTCGACGCGGTGCTGCTCGACTTTCAGATGCCGGAGATGGACGGCGTCGCGTTTCTCCGAACGCTTCGCGCCGACGCGGCGCTTTCACGCACTCATTGCATCGCCCTCACCTCGCTTGGCAACAAGGTACCGGGCGCTGATGAGCTCGGCATCGCGGCGTGGCTCACGAAGCCGGTTCGCAGAGCCCAGCTCCTCGAGGTGCTCACCCGCATTGCCGGCCGGTCCGCGATAAAAAACGCGATCGCGCCGCGCAAACCGGATATCGATCCGAGCCTTGGGCACGCGCGCGTGCTGCTCGTGGAAGACAACCGCGTCAATCAGCTCGTGGCCGCGCGCATGCTCAAGGCCCTTGGCATCGATGCGGCCGTCGCGTCCGACGGTGCGCAAGCCGTTGCGGCGGTCCAGGCGAAAACGTTCGATCTCGTGCTGATGGATTGCCAGATGCCAGAGCTGGATGGCTACGACGCGACGCGGGCGATTCGCGAGTGGGAGGCCCCGCGTGTCGCCGCCCGCATCGCCACGCGCCTCGCGATCGTCGCAATGACCGCAAATGCCATGCTGGGAGATCGTGAGAAATGCCTCGCGGCCGGCATGGATGACTACCTCGCCAAACCGATCAAGCGCGACGTGCTGCTTGCGTCACTGATCCGCTGGCTGCCGCCCGCGCCCCCGCTCGAGCCGAGCACTGACGTCGCCGGCGAGGCGTAGTCAAACAACGACAGGGAACCGTGCTCAGGTCGCCTCGTTATGCGCAAAAGGTCCCATTCTGCCGGGCCTTTCGACTGGAGGACGACATGACCTGGAGCGCGACACGCGACGGCGCGGACACACCCAAGACCACACTCTGGCTCGCCGATGCGCTCGAGGGATCGGACTGCCGGTCGCTGGAACGCTATCTTCGGCGCATCCATCAGAAGCTGGAGCACGACGATCTGAACCGCGCGCTCGAGATGAGCGCGACTCTCCCCGAAATATGCTCCATGCTGGAGCATCCGCAGATGAGAACATCACCCGCGCATTGCGTGTGCTGGTGCGACGCCTGGGTTGCGACGGATAGCGACAGCCAGAATGTTTTTTCCGCTCACCAGAATCTATCTGCGGGATTACCTGCGCGACGAAAACGCGGATCTCACGCAATGGATCAGCGAGGACGCGCCGTTCGCACGCTCGGTGTGCGAATCGCTGCTCAACGCCGCGCGCAGCTGGTATCGCCAGCGAGGCGCTTACGATCTCACGGTGCAATACAACCTTGGGAAGGTTTCCGGCTACTGAGGGCCGCTCAGCGCCACTCGAGACGCGGCGCTGAAGCTTGCCCAGCAGCTCGACTCTCGGCCGCCGAAGTAGCTCGAGACGCGGCTCAGGTCGCGGGCTCGATCCTCAGCAGCGCGCCATCGTCCTCGTCCGTCAGCACGTAGAGAAGCCCATCCGGGCCCTGCCGCACATCGCGGATGCGCTGGTGCAATTCGGTGAGCAAGGTTTCGCGACGGATCTCATCCAGCTTGTCGGTGACGACCACGCGCTCGAGCCCGCCGGTTCGCGGCACTTCACCGCGACGAGCGCTCCCGACGAACAGATTCCCTTTCCACTGCGGGAAGCGATCGCCGTTGTAGAACGTGAGGCCCGACGGGCCGATGGAAGGCAGCCAGAGAATGAGCGGCTGGTCGACGCCCGGGGCGATGGGCGACTCCGTCATGCGCGGCCCCTCGTACGTGCGCCCGAACGTGACTTTCGGCCATCCATAATTGTGGCCCGGCAGGAGCAGGTTCACTTCGTCGCCGCCATTGGGCCCATGTTCCGCATTGAGCACGGCGCCCGACACGGGATGCACGGTAAGCCCGAGTTGATCCCGATGGCCGAGCGTGAAGATTTCTCCGCGTGCGCCCGGCTTTCCGGCAAAAGGATTGTCGGCGGGCACCTTGCCCGCATCCGTCATGCGTAGCACCTTGCCGTAGACGCTGTCGTCACGCTGGGCCTTGTCGTCGAACGGCGCGCCGGTTGTCATGTAAACCGTTCCGTCTTTGCCGAACGCGATGCGCGAGCCGCTCGTGCTACCGGACTCGCCGGCAAACAGCTCTTCCACTTTCGTGAGCTTGTTGCCTGCGAGCTTGCCCCGCATGAGTGTCACGATGCTCTCGCGCCGGATCGGCGGCTTGGCATCGGGCGGTGGCGGCGTGCCCGGCTTGTTGAACGTGAAATACACGAGCCCGTTCTGCGCGAACTGGGGATGAAGCACGACGTCGTGCAGCCCACCGTTGCGATACGCAGGCTGCAGCGGCGGAATACCCGCAACCGGCTCGGTATCGAGCGTCGAAGGCTTGCCCCCCGCTCCGCCGACGTTGCGAACCATCCGAAGCGCGATGCCCCGCTCCGAAACAAGCGCATCGCCTGAAGGCAGGAGCGCCACGGCGAACGGATGATTCAATCCTTTCGCCACGACGACGACACGAATCTTGTGTTGTTCGGCCGTATCGAAGACGTACGAGCTCTCGGTGAGAGTCACCGGCGCGACGCCGATGTTCGCCTGCTGCGAGAACGCCGGAGTTGCCAGCGAAAAAATGAATCCGGCAATCGGAGTGAGCGCGGCTGCCCGCGGTAGGTGCGACTTCCCCATGAACTTTCCGCCTCGTTCTGGTTGATGCTGGCGCATCGTACCGGAAAGCCGCTCCCGGGCTTCGCGAGGAGCGGGCGGGTATCCGCGTGCGGGACCGCGTTCCGTTATAGTCCCGCCCCATTTCCGTGACCCGCTTGCGGGCGAAAGGTAAACGACATGATCAAGAAAGCATGGGCAATCTGGAAAGGCGGCATCAAGGACGGCGGCGGCACTATCTCCACCGAGACCGGCGTGCTGAACGAGGCGCCCTACGGCTTCAAGTCACGGTTCGAGAACGGCAAGGGCACCAATCCGGAAGAACTGCTGGGCGCGGCGCATGCGGGCTGCTTCTCGATGGCGCTGTCGCTGATCCTCGGCGAGGCCGGGATGACGGCGGAGAAGATCGAGACGCACGCGGCCGTGACGCTCGAGAAAGTGGGCGATGGCTTCTCCATCACCTCGAGCCACCTCGACGTCACGGCGAAGATCCCCGGCGCCGATCCGGCGAAATTCCAGGAGGCCGCCAACAAAGCAAAGGCGGGCTGCCCGCTCTCGAAAGTCCTGAACGCGAAAATCACGATGAACGCGACGCTCGAAAGCTGACCGGTCGGCGTGCCGCCCGGGCCTGGCGCGCTCAGGTCCGGCGGCGCACGTCCTTGCGCTGCTCGAGCAGGAATGGCCGGTCGATCTGCTCCGCCAGCAGCTTCACGTCGGAAGCCGTGACACCGCAGCGCTTGAAGTGCTCCTTCCAGCCATCCACCACTTTCGCGACAGCGCGTACCTCGCGCATGGCTGCGGCGGGCTCGAGCGCGAAAAGCTGCGCCATGGATAGCGCGTTTCGCAGAGTCGAATCCGCCTCGCGTTCACCTACGCGCATCTGCTGCAACCCGAGCGCCTGACCGGTCGGCAGCACATCGTAAGCCGGCGAGAGCTCGTATTGATTCGCGTCCGTCACGAGCAAGGCGTGGTTCTTTTCGTGATCGTCGGTGTTGTCGACGAGGATGTTGAACACCATGCGGCGAAACAGCTCGCGCATCTGGCCGATGTTCCGATCGCGCGTCGTCACGCCTCGCCGGCGCAGAAGCTGCGCCAGCTCCGGATACCCGAAGCGCTCGGATGCAGCGCGTAACGCCACCGCCGCCGACAGCGCGTGAAAACGCCGGCCGCGATGGCGATCGAATCGATGAATCGCAACGGCGTGGCCATGCGTCAGCCGAATGGGCTTCGTCGGCGCCACGCGGATGCGCGCCGTGGCCGCGAGCGTCATGGTGGCATGCTCGATGAGCGGTGTATCGGTCGGCTCGCCGTCGGCGAACTTGATGACCCACTGCTCGCCACCCACATCGACGAGCGCCTTGGGGCGCGCGCCGCCCATGGTGGCGCCCGGTGAAATCAGCCGTTTCTGCGCCTGCGGCACGGGCTCATTGGCGAGCACCCGGCCGACGAGTTCGTGAATGCGGTCCGCGTCCGATAGTGTCGGCAGCGGGCCGAGCCTGCGAGGCAGGTACTCGTCCGGCGAGGTCGACACTCCGAGCGCACCGAAACGATCGTCGCCGGCAAAGTAGAGATACTCGAGCAGCGAGAGCCGTGGGGGCTTGTCGATGAAGCGAATGACCCGTTCGCCCCAGCGATCCGGGCGTGCATCGTCTACCGCGCCAATCGCCACCGCTTTCTCGGGAGGGATGAGCTCCTGGTCGATGAGCGGCAAGTCCTCGCTCAGGGGGAAGCCGCCGCGCAGCCAGCTTTGCGCATAGCGCAGCGACACGCTCTGGGCGCCGCGCACCAGGTTCAGCTCGCCGATGAAAGCGGGTTGGGCGGGCCGGGTGAGCAGCCAGAGGTAGAGCCGATCCGTCGGCGTGTACTTGGCGGCGGGCGAGCTAGCCACTGAGCTTGCCCTTCGTCTGGCCCTTTCCGTCGTCCTTTCTCTGGCCCTTCGCACGGCCAAGCCGCGCCTCGATGGAGGCGGCCGATCTCACGGCCCGGCGCTTCAGCGCCTCGCGCACATCGCTTTCGAGCGCGCCCTGGTCTTCCGCCGGGGCGGCGACGTCGGGTAGCGCGTTCACCCGGCCCATGAGCCAGAGTGCCGTCGCATAGATCCCGACGCCGACACCGGGATCGCCCCGCTCCATGCGGATGAGCGTCGGTACCGAGACGCCGAGGCGGCGCGCCCACGCGCGTTGCGATTCGCGGCGCCGGACGCGCGCGACGGCGAGGTTCTCGCCCAACGAGCGTAGCGCCGCCGCTGCCGCCGGTGGCATCGAGAGCAGCGCTTGCGGACTCTTTGGCATAACAAAGAGTTTATCAACGGAAGCGATTTGGTCAAGTTTATGTTATTTGTAGCGGGAGCCGCTGCGAGCCCCACAAGGCTTTCCGGCTCACAACAAGCAGCGGCTCCGGCGCACGGCGATGGCGATGGCGATGGCGATGGCGATGGCGATGGGCAAAAACGCCGCAGGGTCTCGCAGACTCGCTTTGCGGGCGCTCCGTCGACTCATCGATACCGCGCACCGCCCCTGCACCAAAGTGTGACATCGGCCGAACGGCCCGTAGCCGATCGGCGCCGCCGCCATGCTCCCGAACGGTGCGCATTTATTTCACTCATGAACGGCGCGCGTCGGCCGATGTCTGCTACGGATGCGCGGACTGACCTTCGCCGGAAAGAGGCATCCCTCCACCGGCGAGGCCATTGACGCAACCAACCCGAAGGACAATCGTTGCTCGTAATTGCCTGGGAGTCGATCACCGTGCTCAGCACCCTATGGAATTACTTTTCCCCCTTCGCCGTGCTCAAAGACGTGAGTCGCGGCACCCTCGACGAGAAGGCTGCGGCCTACCGTTACAACTATGAGATGCGTGGCTGCCTGCTCGCCTACATCCGGCGCTGGCTGTGGACCGGCGCGCTCGCATTCATGCTCACCAGTTTCTTCGATTCGCAGAGCCCTCATGATGGCGCGCTCCATCTCACGGACCTGCTCGCCACGGCCCCGGCGCTGTTCGCTACCGTGGCCACGTGCGGCATCGTCGTTCTCGGCTACGCCTACGTCTTCCTGAGCTGCAATGAAGTTCCAGTCGTCGATCGGCGCCAGCCCGCACGCATCGAACCGATCAAATGGAGTGAATGACGCCTGAGCGCGGCGGCATCGAAGGCGCGGCTCACGTCCAGCGCGGAGCCCGGCCCGGCTACCGTCGTCGGCCGGGCGCGGACGATCTCGACGCGCAGCTCGAGGAATACTTTGGCGGCCTCTTCAAACAGCTTTTCGATGCCTCACGCGAAGCCGCTCGCGGCGGAACACGGCGCCGAGGCGCGGGATCAATAGCGTTCGAGGATTTTCTCGATATCGCCGCGCGCCGCGCTCATGGCACGGAATAACGGGACGTGGGGCATGCCCGGACCGCCATTCACGATGACGGCGAATGCCATCCAGCCCCCGTCCTTCTTGCGCAAATAGCCCGCGATACCGCACACCGAGTGAGGTGTTTCCATCGTGCCGGTCTTCAGCGCAACGCGATCGAGCCAATCCGGCGTGCCGGTGCGCAAGAACTGAAACGGTGCGTCCCTCGGCACCACCATGCCTCCGTAGAACGCGGGAAAGTGCCGGGTATCGCGGTATTGATGCGCCAGCAGACCCGCCAGCTCGTTTGCCGAAATCAGATTCTCGGGCGTGAGCCCGCTGCCGCTGAAGATGGGCGCGAGCGTCTTCTGTGAAGACAGCTTGGCGACGCGCTGCGAGCGCTGGATGAAGTCTGAAAGAACACCACTCGCCGACGACAGGTCCGCAGGTGACTCATTCTTGAGGCTGGCGGCGAGATCGAGCGTGAGCACATCCGCAATGTAGTTGTTCGAGAATCGCAGCATGCGACCCAGCTGCTCTTGCAGCGTGAGCCCTTCGATCTGCGCAAGCTCCGTCGCCTGCCCCACCGCCGAGCCCGACTGCACGACTACAGACCCTCCCACGCCGACACCAATCTCCTTGAGCATCTGCGCCATCAGCAGGCCGACACCGGTCGCCGGATCCGACATCGCGCGGTAGAGCTCCTGGCCGCGATCAAGAGGAATGTCTCCGCCCACACGTAGTCGATCGACTCCGTCGCGCGTGACTCGCTCGACCCAGAAGGTCTGTCGACTGCCCTCGCCCACCGTCTTGATCATCCCCTCGATGGGCAGTGGAAGGGTGCGCACGCCGCAGCCCCTGACTTGCGCAGGTTGCGCGAGTGACGTGGGCTTGACGCTCACGCACCAATTGCCGAAATCGACGCCTATCGATGAGAGCGGCGCGTTGTAAGCCGTGTCGCTGCGCTCCAGCGCCTTGCAGCGATCGGACGTCTCGCATTTCATCGCGCCAAACGGCGCCGCATTGACGATGAGCCGGCCGCGCACCGACGTGAGACCCGCTCCTTTGAGCTGAGCCGCGAGACTCCATAGCGAATGATCGTCCAGCGACGGGTCTCCATCGCCCTGCAGAATGAGATCGCCCCCCAACACGCCATCTTCGAGGGCGGCGGTCGACAAAAGTCTCGTATGGAAGGTTTTGTCCGCCGGCCAGGCTTCGAGCGACGCCGCGGCAATCGAAAGCTTCGTCAGCGACGCGGGCGTCAGGCGGGTATCGGCATTGCGCTCGCCGATAACCGACAGGTTCCCGAGGTCGATGGCGACCGCTGTAACACGCGCTCCAACCTTCTCCAGCTCCCCGAGCTGCTCGAACGCCGCCATGGCGGGCGCCGCGAGCAACAGTCCCCGCGGCCAGAAATGCGCTTGCAAGAGACCTCAATGGCATAACCTGTGAGATAAGCGACGCGCGAGCTTAAGTCGTCGCCCGCCAGCGACCAACCCCTCCGCCGCTCGGACAAGCCGCTACATTCTGTCGCCACCGCGCTGCGCGCGGACACGGCCGTATGGCTTCTGCGATACCCGACACGGCCAAGGCTCGCCCTTACGGCTCTTCGAAACCGGACTTTCTCCAACTCGGTGGTACACTCCGGCGCACAAGAAGCGGCAACCGTCCAACGTGTCCGTCAACCAACTTCCAGTTCGAATCGTCGCAGCCGGTGCGCGCGCGACGGCCTTGGCGTCCCACGCGGCCAGCGACTCCGACCGCCCGTTCCTGGTGAGCGTCGTGGCATCCGCCGACGAGGCGATACGCCGCGTCGATGAGCTCGCCCCCGACATCATCCTGGTGGATGTCGACGCACCCGAGCCCGGCCTCGTCCTGTGCCGGTCGCTCAAACAGAATCCGCGAACGGTGCTGCTGCCGGTCGTGATCCTCGGTCGGTCCTCGCGCGAGCGGGTAGCGGCGCTCGCCGCCGGCGCCGACGATTTCATGTCGGGCGACGTGAGCCGTGAGCTCCTCCAGGCCCGCATCGAAACACTGGTGCGCGCAAGCGCGGCACGACGCGACCTCGCGGCCACTCAGCTGGGCGAAGAAATTCGCCGCCGCGACGATCTGCGACAGATGTTCCGGCGCTATCTCTCGCCGCGTCTGGCGGACAAGATCCTGGCAGACGGCAATCTTCGTAACACGCTGCTGGCCGGGGCGGACCTGCGAGCCCATGCGGTGGTGCTGTTTGCGGATCTGCGCGGCTTCACCAGCATCGCCGAGCGGCTCAGCCCCGACGCGGTGGTGCTGCTGCTCAACGAATACTTCTCGCTGCTGACCGACATCACCTTCCGCCATGACGGCACCATCTTCCACATGGCGGGGGATTGCCTCATGGTCGGGTTCGGCGTGCCCCTGCCGCAAGCGGACGCGCCTGAGCGCGCCGTGCGGACCGCGCGCGAGATGCTCGAAAGCTTCGGCGCACTGGCGCAGAGCTGGAAAGAGCATCACGACATCGAAACCGGACTCGGTATCGGCATCAACGAAGGTGAAGTGATCGCGGGCAATGTCGGCTCCGCCGCGTACATGAACTACACCATCGTCGGCGACACGGTGAACGTCGCGTCACGCCTGTGCCAGCGCGCGCGTGCCGGCGAGATGCTGTTTTCGCGCTCGTTCAAGCGTTCGCTCGACGAGAACGGGATGGTGGTCGAAGCGCTGGAGCTGCCGCCGATGACACTGCGAGGTCGGCGGAGCCCGATTGACATCTATTGCGTGCCGCTGAACAAGCGACTCGAGACGGGTACGCACTTCGAGGACGCATCCTCTACGGGCACTTTCCGCGCCCCTTAGAAGAAGGGAAGAAGCCCTCAATCGCCGGGCGGCTAAGAGGCAGAGAGCCGCAGACGCCTCTTCTTAGCCGCCCGGCGATTGAGGGCTTCCTGCTCCGAAACAACGCTTCAAGAAAACGCCGGCGGCGGCGGAGGCGGTGCCGCCTCAGGCAGCGGAATGAACTCCCCATTATCGAGATCCGGCAATTTCATGCGCCCCGCGCGCCAATCGGCCTTCGCCTGCTCGATACGCTCTTTCGACGAGGACACAAAATTCCAGTCGATGAAGCGCTCGCCCACCGGCTCCCCGCCCAGGCCCATCACAATCGCATCGTCGTCCGCGCTCAACGTCGCATCGGCGCCGCTCGAGAACACGAGCATCTGGCCGGCGCCATAGCGTTCCGCCCCAACCGAAACCGACCCGGCGACAACGTACGCCGCGCGCTCCGAATACGCGCCGGGCAACTGCACCCGCGAACCGGCCGCCAGCTGCCAGTGGAGATAAAAGAGCGGCGAATGGATGCGCACGCCAGCATTGACGCCGAACGCCTCCCCCGCGAGCAACCGCATGAACACGCCCGGCTCCTCGAACACGGGCAGCGCCTCACGGCCGTAGTGAATGAACTCGGGATCGACCTCTTCGTGCTCGCGAGGCAACGCCACCCAGGATTGAATGCCGTGCAAGACATCGCCCTGCGCGCGAGCCCGTTCGAATCGTTCCGAATGCGTGATCCCACGACCGGCGGTCATCCAGTTCACTTCACCCGGATGGATCGGCGCTTCAGAGCCGAGGCTATCCCGATGCATGATCTCGCCATCGAAGAGATACGTGACGGTCGAAAGGCCGATGTGGGGATGGGGCCGCACGTCGACCGTGCGCGGAATGCCGGGCGGAAAATTCACCGGCCCGATGTGATCGAAGAAGGCGAACGGCCCACCATCCGCCGCTTCTGGAACGGCAGCACGCGGCCCACCTCGAACCCGCCGAGATCGCGGCGGCGCTGATCGATCACCATTTCGAGCATCGACGACTCCTGCGGCGTATTGAACGATTCAATCATCCGTCCGGCCGGTGCTTACCGAACGAACGAGCACAGGTTGCGCTCGTATTCCACCAGCCTGCGCGTGCAGAATAGGCCAAAGAACGGCGGACATCACGATGACTCAGCGACCCGATTTTCATCTCACGCTCCCTGTCAGCGGCGTCGACCACACGTTGGGGCCGGATCACGCGCCCGTCACGCTCGTGGAGTATGGCGATTTCGAGTGTCCGAACTGCAAACAGGCGGCGCCGGCCGTGAAGCTGTTGCTGGAGCGTTTCACCGAGCGTGTGCGCTTCGCCTACCGCCACTTCCCCCTAGAGGACGTTCACCCGCATGCGTTCCTCGCGGCCGAAGCGGCCGAATGCGCGGGCGCGCAAGGTAAGTTCTGGGAGATGCACGAGTTGCTGTTCGCCAACCAGGAGCATCTGAAACCCAAGCAGTTGCACGGCTACGCCGAGCAACTCGGCCTCGACATGGCGCTCTACACCTCGGAAATGGACGACCACACCTACCTGCAGCGGGTGCGTGAGCATATCGACAGCGGCAAGACGAGCGGCGTACGGGGCACGCCCGGCTTCTTCGTGAACGGCCGCATCCACGACGTGTCGTTCGGCATTCGTTCGCTGTTCGACGCCGTCGAAGCCGCGCTCCACCAGCACCGCTGAGGGCGGAACCCGGCCGCGCAAGTGGCGTTCCTGTCCGTGGCCTCGAGAAAGCTTGCCAGGTATCGCGCCAAGCGCGATTTCGAGAGAACCGCCGAACCGAGCGGCTCGCGGCGGGTTGCGTCGTCGAAGCGGCTACGGTTCGTCATCCAGAAGCACGACGCTCGCCGGCTGCATTACGACCTGCGGCTCGAGCTGGATGGCGTATTCAAATCGTGGGCGGTGACACGGGGCCCCTCCCTGGATCCGGCCGACAAGCGCCTGGCCGTCGAGGTGGAGGATCACCCGCTCGACTACGGCGATTTCGAAGGCATCATCCCCAAAGGCGAGTACGGCGGTGGAACGGTACAGCTCTGGGATCGCGGTTACTGGAGCCCGGAAGGCGACAAATCCCCGCAAGCCCAGCTCGGGACAGGCGAACTCAAGTTCACCCTGCAGGGTGAGCGATTGGGCGGAAGCTGGGTGCTCGTGCGCATGCGCGGCGATCGCTACGGTGGCAAGCGCACCAACTGGTTGCTGATCAAGCATCGTGACGCGAGCGCGCGTCCGGGTGAAGGCGACGCGGAACGAGCCGACGACAAGTCGGTTGCTTCGGGCCGGTCCCTGCAACAGATCGAGGCGGGCAAAGGTCGAGGCCCGCGACCCTTCATGCTCGCTGCACGGGCTGCTGCGAAACCGGACGCGGTATGGCAGTCGAACAAGAAGAGCACGCGTTCCCGCGGCAGCCACATGCCGCGTTTCATCGCGCCACAACTTGCGAAACTCGTCGAGCGCCCGCCCGAAGACAAAGGCTGGGGTCATGAGATCAAGATCGACGGGTACCGCATCCAGATTCGCGTCGCGGGCGGCGAGGTCACGCTCTACACGCGCAAGGGTCTCGATTGGAGCGAAAAGTTCAGCGGTATCGCCGCCGCCGCGGCAGGCCTTCCCGACTGCATCATCGACGGAGAAGTCGCCGCATTCGATCGTGCGGGCGTAATGAGTTTTCACGCGCTGCAGGCGGCGCTGTCGAACAACGATACGTCGCACATGGTGTTCTTCGCTTTCGATCTGCTCTTCGAGGGTGACGAAGACTTGCGCCCGCTGCCCCTCGTCGATCGCAAGAAGCGATTGCGTGCGGTTCTCTCGCGCGCACCTGAAGGCGGGCCACTGAAGTACGTGGAGCATTTCGAGCAGAGCGGCGACGCGGTGCTCGGCTCGGCGTGCCGCATGTCGCTCGAGGGCATCGTCTCGAAAGCGCTGGATGCGCCCTATACGTCAGGGCGCGGTAACAGCTGGACAAAGGCGAAGTGCCGCGGCGGCCAGGAAGTGATCAATCTGCGGCTGGACGCACGACAAGGAACCGCGTGCGCTCGTTGCTTGTCGGCGTGCATCGAGGCGGCGAACTGAAATACGTCGGGCGCGTGGGCACCGGCTTCGGTGCGGGGGTCGAGAAAACCCTGCGCGCGAAACTGCGGGCGCTGGAAACGCCGACCAGCCCTTTCAAGGGACCCGACGCCCCCCGCGAGGGCGCGAACGTGAAAATGGGCGAAGCCCAAGCTCGTCGCCGAAATCGAGTTCGCCGGCTGGACCGGCGATGGCAACGTACGGCAGGCCGCATTCAAAGGCCTGCGGGAAGACAAACCCGCATCGGAGGTCGAAGTGGAAGTCGCCAGCGCACCGCCATCCGAAGAGCCGACGCCCGAAGCATCGACCCCGCGCCGTGCGCGGCGCTCGCCTGCGAAACGTAACGAAGGTAACGCGAGCACGCCCGTCATCATGGGCGTCTCGATTCGAAGCCCGACAAGGCGCTCTGGCCGGCTGACGGCGCCGCAAGCCGGTAACGAAGCTCGACCTCGCGCGCTATTCGAAAGCGTAGACGAGTGGATGATCGAGGCACATTCGCGGCCGCCCCTGCTCGATCGTTCGCGCACCCGACGGAATCGGCGGCCAGAAGTTCTTCCAGCGACACGCGATGCGCGGCACGTCCAACCTCTTCCGGCTGGTGCGAGTCGCGGGCGATCGCGAGCCCTACCTGCAGATCGACCGCGTCGAGGCGCTGGCGCAAGTCGCCCAGATCGCCGCCCTCGAGCTGCATCCGTGGAACTGCGTGCCCGGGGATCCTGATCTTCCCGGCCGCCTCGTATTCGACCTCGATCCCGCGCCGGACGTCGACTTCATCCGCGTCATCGAGGCGGCGCTCGAGCTGCGCGAGCGGCTCGAGAAGCTGGGACTCGTCACGTTCTGCAAGACGACCGGCGGGAAGGGCCTGCACGTCGTCACCGAGCTCGCGCAGCCTCGCACAGGCAAGGTGGACTGGCCCACGGCAAAGACGTTCGCTCAAACGGTGTGCACCCAGATCGCGGAGGATTCGCCCGATCGCTACGTGATGACGATGGCGAAGAAGGCACGCACGGGCCGCATATTTCTCGACTATCTCCGCAACGACCGGATGGCGACGGCGGTCGCGCCCCTTTCGCCGCGCGCCCGCGACGGCGCCACGGTTTCCATGCCCCTTTCATGGAACCAGGTTCGGGCCGGGCTCGATCCGGCGAAATTCACCGTCAGCACAGCCGCCGCGCTACTCCGGCGCGGCAAAGCGTGGAACGACTACGCCGGAAGCGCGCGCCCGATACAGGAGGCCATCCTGAAGCTGACGGCAAAGCCTCGCGCACACGCGGCACGCAACGCTCCGGCCCGCCCGCCCGCGCCTCTAAAAAAACGCGGGGCTGCCTCAACGCGCCGCTGAGAACGGGGACTCGCTCACACGGCACGGCGACTGTGCAGTAAGCATTGCGCGCATCGAGCATAGGTACCGACCGCAAGTGCGAAGCCGTTCCCGGACGGTCACGGGCCTCGCCTCTTATGTTGGGTCCCATGAACTACCAAGCAAAAGCCCTCACGCGCCGCGACGTGATGGATCTGATCCGCGCCGGATTGATCCTCGCGATCACGGTTGCCGCCGCGATGATCGTTCCGCCCAAGGTGTTCGCGGCCGTGCACACGGCCACGCGATCGAGGAAGTTAAATAAGACGCTGCATGGCCAGGGTCATGCCCAGGCTGCAGGCGCATACAGCAACAGCCACGATCAGCGCAGCGAGAAGCGCCTTCGAGCCGACGCCGCGCAGGTCCGCGAGGGACAACGCTGAGACCAATGGCGGTCATGCCGCAGACCAGGAAGAGATCGGACGCGCCCAGCCCCACCGCAACGATCTGAGACCACGCGGAAGCAAAGTCCCCGCCCCCCACTGAACAGCGCGTCGCCGCCGTGCGAACCAGCGCAAGCAGAACGAACACGATGAGAAACGCCGGCAGCACCTGACGCCGCTTCGCGTGCGCCTCAGTCTTGTCGGCATTGCCCGTCCACATTGCGAAGACAGGCACCAGGATCAACAACGACAGGTTGCGCAGCAGCTTGGTGAATCCCGCGATGGGTACTGCGTCGGGCGCATTGAACTGCTGCGCGTAGATCATCGACGCGCCCATCACCTGCGATGTGTCGTGGATCGAGGTGCCCAGGAAGACCGCAGCCGCATTCGTGGCGCCGCCAAACGTCGCATGAGCCAGCCACGGATAGAGCAGCATGCCCGTGCAGCCCAGCACCACCACGCAGGTAACGGCGAGCCCACTTTCCACGGCACGCGCGCGCACGACTGGGGTCATCGCGCAGATGGCGGTGCAGCCACAAACCGACGTTCCTGCCGCAAGCAGCAGTCGCAGCGGCTGCGAAAGCCCGAATAAGCGCCCTACGAACAGACTGACGCCGACGGCCACCGAGATACACACAATCACAACCGGGAGCGCCATGGACGCCGTGGAGGCCAGCCCGCTAAGCGAGAGCTTGAGGCCTACCAGCGCGATACCGATACGCAGCAGGTTGTTGGTGATCCACTGGAGGCCGGGCACGAAGCCCGCGTGCAGGCCGATGGTGTTGCGCCAGATCACGCCGAGCAGCACCGCACATAGCACAGGGCTCACGGGCGACGGTCCGGTGGGGTTCAGCCAATCCTTGACGACTCTGGAGGCGACCAGTGCCAGCGCCGCAAGCGCGACGGCCAGGACGACTCCGTTGGTGAGTGAGCGCCAAGCCGGTGTGGGTTCGACTGCCGGCCGGGCCATGCGTGCGGCTCAGCGAACGGCCGCGCCAGCGCGATCTGCGCGTGCGGCGTGAGTGTTGCGGTTCATGACCATGCGGTCATGCAGCTGCTGGATGCATTCGCTGCCGGTGCGGCGGAAGGCGAACGGGAGCAACGCGTGGAAAAAACAGGCCACGCCACCCAGCAACATGCGGCTTGAGAAGCCGATAGCCGTGCACAGGTGCTCGAGGTAAGTCTCGCCCACCGACGCCGGATGCTCTGTGAAAAGACGCCGAATGCCCATGGCGCAAAGCATGGGCGTTCGGCCGTGAGATTCGGTTGCGTATTCCGGCTCCGGATCACAGGTCCGCGCAACGAAGTTGCGCCAGATTGGCCTATCGGAGCATGATCGTTACATGGACAAGCAAGACCTCAAAATCCTGGATCTGCTGCAGAAAGACGGCTCCCTGCCGGCGGCCCAGATCGCGGAGCGCGTGGCGCTATCGAAAGTGCCGTGCTGGCGGCGGATTCAGCGGCTGCAGGAAGACGGGGTCATCCGCCAGACCGTGGCCCTGCTCGACGCCAAGCGCCTGAACGTGGGGACGACGGTGTTCGTGATGATGCGGACGGCCAACCACACGGCTGCGTGGCTCGAGCGGTTTCAGAAGGCGGTGCGGGATATTCCGGAGATTACGGAGATTTATCGCATGAGTGGTGAGGTGGATTACCTCATGCGCATTGTTGTGCCGGATATTCAGGCTTACGACGTGGTCTACAAGAAGCTGATTGCTTCGATTGATCTGCTTGATGTGAGTGCCAGCTTTGCGCTCGAGACGATCAAGAGCACTACGGCGTTGCCGTTGCATTACGCCAAGACGGAATGAAGAAGCCCTCAATCGCCGGGCGGCTAGGACGGAAACGCGAGCTCGACGAGTCCGACGGGTCCGACGGGTCCGACGGGTCCATGATTCCGGGTCACCCTCCTAGCCGCCCGGCGATTGAGGGCTTAGAGAACTCTCAGTCGAACGAGTGCCTGAGAACAATCGTCTCTTCGCGATCAGGCCCCGTGGAAATCATATCAATGGGCACCTTCACAAGCTGCTGCACACGCTCGAGATACTTCCGCGCATTCCCAGGCAACTTGCCGTAATCCGTGATGCCGATAGTGGACTCCTTCCACCCCGGCAACTCTTCATAAACGGGCTGAACCTCAGCATAGACATCCGCAAACATCGGCGGCTCGGCAACGACCTTGCCGTCGATCTTGTAGCCCGTGCAGATGCTCACCGTATCGAGCCCATCGAGCACATCGAGCTTGGTAACGCAGAGCCCCGTCACACTCGAATGAACGACCGACCTGCGAAGCGCCACGGAATCAAACCATCCGCAACGACGCCGACGCCCAGTGACCGACCCGAACTCATGCCCTACGCGCGAGAGATGCTCGCCATTGTCATCGAACAACTCAGTCGGGAACGGCCCGCCGCCCACGCGAGTGGTGTACGCCTTCACGATACCCAGCACTTCATCGAACACACGCGGCCCGAGCCCCGTGCCCGTCGCAGCGAAACCCGCTGTCGTATTCGACGACGTAACGAACGGATACGTACCGTGGTCGACGTCGAGCATCGCGCCCTGCGCGCCCTCGAACAGCACGTTCGCGCCCTGCTCCTTCAGCAGATTCAGCGCATGCGTCACGTCCGCGACAATCGGCTTGATCTTCTCGCCGAGCACGAGCTGCTCATCCAGCGTCTTCTGGAAATCCACCGCCGGCTGCTTGAAGTAGTTCTGCAGCACGAAGTTGTGGAAGTCGAGCACCTCGCCAAGCTTCGCGGCGAACTTCTCGCGCTGGAACAGATCCGAAATGCGCAGCGCGCGCCGCGCGGCCTTGTCTTCATACGCCGGGCCGATGCCGCGACCGGTGGTGCCAATGGCGTTCACGCCGCGCGCGGCCTCACGGGATTTATCCAGTGCCACGTGCGACGGAAGGATGAGCGGACAACTCGGCGACACACGCAGCCGGTCGAACACCGCGACGCCCTGGTCGATGAGCATCTGCGACTCTTTGAGCAACGCCTCGAGCGAGATGACGCAGCCGTTGCCGATGAAGCAATTCACCTGCGGGTGCAGGATGCCGGCCGGGATCAGCGACAGAATCGTCTTCTTGCCGCCAATGACGAGCGTGTGCCCGGCGTTGTGCCCGCCCTGGAAGCGCGCCACGGCGGACGCCTTCTCGGTCAGCAGGTCGACGATCTTCCCTTTGCCTTCATCGCCCCACTGCGTGCCGATGATGACGACGAACTTACCCACGATAGCTTTGCCCTTGTTGATTGGAAAAAACCCTCTCCTGACGATTTTTTCGAAACCCTACACAGTTGCCGGCGGCAAAAAGCGCGGTTTTTGCCGCCTGCTCCCGCGCTAGCGCACGAGAAAAAGTATGGCCACGCCCACGAGCATGCTGCCCAGGCCCGCGATGCGCAGCTCGCGGTCGCCCAGGGTCAGCAGCTTCTCCAGAGCGCGCTTCATTCCAGCCGGATTGAGGAAGGGGATCATACCCTCCACGACGAAAAACAGCGCGACGGCGGCCAGCAGGTCAGACAGGTGGAACGTCAAAGTCTGGCTTTCCGGGAAAGGCGGGGAATGGGCGGAACGCCCGGCTCGAGGCGTCGCGCGAAGCGACTACTTCTTGCCGGGGTCCTTGAGATACTTGAAGAATTCCCCCTCGGGGCTCAGGACCAGGATGTCCCCTTCCTTGCCGAGCGAGCGCTCATACGCCTGCAGGCTGCGGTAGAAGGCATAGAACTCGGGGTACTTGGAATAGGATTTCGCGTAGATCGCCGTGGCCTCGGCGTCGGCCTTACCGCGCACTTCCAGCGCATCCCGCTCGGCGTTCGAGATGATCTCGGTCCGCTTGCGCTCGGCTTCGGCGCGCAGCGTGACGGCCTCGCGGGAGCCTTCCGCGCGCAGACGATTCGCGGTTCGCGCGAAGTTCTGCTTCATAGTCTCGTAGACACGCGAGCTCACATCTTCCGGCAGGTCGATGCGCTGGACGCGCACGTCGATGAGCTCGATGCCGAGGCCATCCGCGTTCTCGTTCGCCTGCTTGAGCATCTCACCGGTGACGGCCGCGCGTTCGGAGCTGACGATCTCTTCCAGCGGACGCTGCGCGACCACGCTCTTGATACCGTCTTTCACGATCTCGGCAATGCGCTCGCCCGCGAGCTCTTCACGCCCGCCCGTCGCCTGGAAGTAGCGCGACGCGTTCGCCACACGCCACTTGATGTAGAAGTCGACGATGAGGCCGCGGTTGTCGTTGGTGAGGAACGTCTCGCCCTGATAGGTCTGGCTGAGAATGCGCCGCTCGAACTTCACCACCTGGTCCCAGGGAAACTTGAAGTGCAGACCCGGTTCGTAAGTACCGCCGAGGATGGCGCCGAACTGCGTACGAATCGCCAGTTCCTGCTGGGGAACCGTGAACATCGACGTGATGCTGACGAGGGCGATCGCCACCGCCAGAATGATCAGAGGAACGCCACGGATTGGCATTAGCGATCCCCCCTCGAACGACCGTCCACTGTGACTGACTCCGGCTCGGGCGAAACACGCACACTCGACTCCGTCGTCGAACTGTCCGTGCCGGTGCCGCTGTTCGAGCGCGACCGGTCGAGCAGCTTGTCGAGCGGCAGGTAAATCATGTTGCCGTTGCCGCCCTTACCACCGTCATCCACGATGACCTTGTTAGCGCGGCTCATGACGTTCTCGACGGTGTCGAGATAGAGACGCTTGCGAGTGACTTCAGGCGCGAGCTCATAAGCCGCCGCGAGCTGCGAGAAGCGCGAAGACTGGCCAGTGGCCAGCGCCACGACCTGCGCGCTGTACGCCTGCGCGTCCTGCTGCAGGCGGGCCGCGGCGCCTTCGGCGACCGGCAAAATCCCGCTTGCATATGCCTGCGCTTCTTTCACGAAACGCTCCTGATCGGCGAGCGCCTTGTTCATGTCTCGCTGCGAGGGGATCACAGGATCCGGCACCTGCACGTCGACGAGGTTCACCGTGGACACCTGGATGCCGGTGTCGTAACGGTCCAGCGTGGCCTGGATCAGTTCCTTGGTGCGGCGGGTGATGTTCGGGCGCGTCTTGCCGACGAGCACGTCATCCAGCACGCTCTGGCCGACGACCTGGCGAATGGCGCTCTCGCTCACTTCGCGCAGCGTCGACTCCGGATCCGTCACCGCGAACAGTTTCTTGATCGGGTCCGCGTACCGGAACTGAACCGCGAAGCGCACCTCGACGAGGTTCACGTCCGCCGTCAGTACCTTCGACTTGAAGTCGCTGCTCTGGACGCTCGCGACATTCACCTTCGTCACGGTGTCGATGGGCCACGGCAAGCGCCAGCCCCAGCCTTCCGTGCGAATCGGCAATACCACCTTGCCGAAGCGCTGGATGACGCCGCGCTCCGCGGCCTTCACCTGGAAGAAGCCGCTGAAGAGCCACAGCGTGAGGATGAGCAGCAGCACCGTGATGAACAGCGCGCCGCCCTCGCCTTTACCACCTGGACGAAATAGCGATTCGAACCGGCGCTGCCAGTCCTTCATGCGCTCGTCGAGATTGGGGCCACCGCCGCTGCCGTTATTCGGCCGCCGGGAGCCCCAGGGATTGTTGTTCTGTCCGCCGGGTTGATTCCACGCCATAGAGAGCGAAGTGCGCCGATCCTGGAAGGAGTTTATGGGGTCAGCGCCTGCTACGCGCTCACGAAGAGACCGATTGTAGGTAGGCCTCTTCGGGGGCACAAGCCATTGCGGCTGAAGGTGTTTCGCTTGGGTTCGCCAGAACCTGCACGCCGGGCGTGCGGGCGAGCAGGTCGAGCTCGACGTCCGGCAACTCCACGGTGAGGTCGAGCGAGCCGTCTTCAAAGGAGCTCTCGGCTCGCACCGCGCCTGCGGAATACAGCTTTGCCCGCAGCGCTCCAGCGCTTGCAGGCAGCCGCAGGTGCGCGCGGCGCGCCACGCACGCGATGCGCTCGGAAATCGCCTGCTGCAAGAGGTCCAGCCCCAACCGCTTGGCGGCCGAGATCCAGACCGCGACCGCGCGCCCTTCGGCGTCGCGCTCGATCCTCGGCTCGAACTCGAGTCGGTCGATCTTGTTATAGACGAGCACCTGGGGCAGCTCGCCCGCGCCGACTTCCGCCAGCACGCCGTTCACCTGCGTGATGTGGTCGCTCCGGCGCGGATCGCTCGCGTCGACGACATGAAGCAGAAGCGTGGCTTCCCGCGCTTCCGTGAGAGTGGAATGGAACGCCGCCACCAGCTCATGCGGCAGCTCGCGAATGAACCCGACGGTGTCCGCGACCACCGCGGCCGTGCCGCCCGGCAGGGTGATGCGACGAACGGTGGGATCGAGCGTCGCGAACAACTGGTCCGCGATGTAGGCATCCGCACCCGTGACGGCGCGAAACAGCGTCGACTTGCCCGCGTTCGTGTAACCGACGAGCGCAATCGACGGCACGGGAATCGACGCGCGCTGGGCGCGGCCGGTCTCGCGCTGCTGGCGCAGCTTCTCGAGCCGTTTCGTCAGCACGCGAACGCGCTGCCCGATGAGGCGACGATCCGATTCGAGCTGCGTTTCGCCGGGACCGCGCATGCCGATGCCGCCCTTCTGGCGCTCGAGGTGGGTCCACCCGCGCACGAGGCGCGAGGCGATGTGCTTCAGCTGCGCGAGCTCGACTTCGAGCTTGCCCTCATGGCTGCGCGCGCGCTGGGCGAAGATGTCGAGGATGAGCGTGTTTCGATCCAGCACCCGGCGACCGGTGTGCTTCTCGAGATTGCGCTCCTGGCTTGGCGAGAGCGCATGATCCACCAGGATGACGTCCGCGGACTCCGCCGCTGCGACATCACGCACTTCATCGGCCTTGCCGCTGCCCATGAAGAAGCGCGGATCCGGCCGCTCGCGACGACCCGTGACCGTGGCGACGGGCTGCGCGCCAGCGGAAGCGGCAAGCTGCGCGAACTCCTGCAGATCTTCCGGATCGACGTGTGCGCCGAGCCCAAGGCGCACGAGAACGGCACGCTCACCTGTGCGTGGGCGTTCGAACACTCTGAGACTCCATCCGCGTCAGATCCGTGGGGACGTGCATTACTCGACGATAGGCTCCGACGCCGGTCCGCCGTCTTCCCCTGCCGTGAGGCGCACATTGCGCGCGGGCACGACCGTGGAGATGGCATGTTTGTAGACCATCTGACTCACACTGTTCTTCAGCAGCACCACGAACTGATCGAACGAGTCGATCTGTCCCTGCAGCTTGATGCCATTGACCAGGTAGATGGATACGGGGACGCGCTCTTTGCGCAAAGCATTCAAAAAGGGGTCCTGCAGCGATTGGCCTTTGGCCATCTCGTGTTCTCCTTATTCTCGCGACTTCTAGTTGTTCAACGACGACTGACTATTTCGGGGACCTGTTGAGCAGGTTTTTAATCTGCATCGCGCGAAGTCTTCCGTGGGGCGCGAATCAAGCAAGCAATGTGCCTCCAAATTTCGGAGGCCAACGGGGCGGGATCTTAACATGCCCCCCTTCACAGCGACCAAGCGGTAAAGGGATCGAATGGACGGCTGCGTCAGCATTTGTCGCGTTCGACCGTAAGGGCGGCCCGCACTTGCGCGCTCCACTGTTCGAACGCTCCCCCTTCGTGGGGATTGATCGGTGTCAGTTCAACCTCGGATCGCAACCACGTGAACTGGCGTTTGGCGAGCTGGCGGGTCGCGAAGATGCCGCGACGCACTGCCTCATCGAGTGAGAATTCCCCGTCAAAATAGGCCCAAAGTTGTCGGTAGCCGACCGCGCGAATCGCCGGATGATCGGTGGTGAGATCGCCGCGCGCGCGCAGCGCCGCGACCTCGTCGAGAAAACCAAGCTTCATCATTTCGTGAAATCGCTGCTCGAGCCGCACGTGCAAAGTGACGCGATTTGCCGACACCAGGGCCCAATTCTGTAATGGCGTGCCGGCGAGGGGACTGCGAGTCTCACGCTGTAGCTCGGAGATCGGGCGGCCCGTCGCGTAACACACTTCGAGTGCGCGCTGGATGCGTTGGGGATCGTTCGGGTGGATGCGCCCGGCCGCTTCAGGGTCGAGCTTCGCAAGCTCCGCATGCAGCGCCGGCCAGCCGGCGCTCGCTGCGCGGTCATCGATGGACTTACGTAGCTCGACCGATGCGGTCGGTAACGGCGCGATGCCCCGCCAGAGCGCGCGCAGGTACAACATGGTGCCGCCGACGAGAAGAGGAATGTGCCCACGTGACTGAATTTCATCGACGAGCCGCACGGCGTCTTGCACGAAACGGCCTGCGGAATAGCGTTCGGCGGCGTCACAGATATCGATGAGATGGTGCGGCGTGTGTTCCCGCATCTCGCGCGAAGGTTTCGCTGTTCCGATATCGAGCCCCCGATAGACGAGGGCGGAGTCCACGCTCACGATCTCGACGGGAAGCTGCTCCGCCAGCCTCATCGCCCAATCCGTCTTGCCGGTGCCTGTGGGGCCCGTCAGGATGATGACCGGCCCGCGAGCGGGCATCAGCGCCCTCGTAGAAAGAGCTGATCGAGGTCCTGCAGGGACAGCCTGGCCCAGGTCGGCCTGCCGTGGTTGCACTGGTTCGCACGCTCCGTCGCTTCCATCTGCCGCAGCAGCGAGTTCATCTCGGGCAGCGTCAGGCGCCGATGGGCATGGATGGCGGTCCGGCACGCCAGCGTGCCGAGGAATTTGTCGGCGGCGCCGTCCAGATGATGGGCGTCGGCGTCCATCTCCAGGTCGCGCACCACTGAATGCACCACCTCCGGGATGTTCTGTCCCACCAGCATCGCGGGCACCGAGCGCAGCGCCAGGCGCGTCGGCCCAAGCGCGTCGAGCGCGAAGCCCGCTTTCTCCCAGTCCGCGCGATTCTCGAGGACACTGTCCAGCTCGTGCGCTTTCAGCTCGACCACGATCGGCTCCATCAGGAGCTGTGTGGCCGGCGCCGAATCGCCTCGCTCAGCCTTGAGCTTCTCGTAGAGCACCCGCTCGTGGGCGGCGTGCATGTCCACCAGCACGAGACCGGAGCGGTTCTGCGCGAGGATGTACACGCCGTGGAGCTGGGCGATGGCGACGCCGAGCGGTTCGTCTTCGCCAGAATCCAGCTGGCCGGGGCCTTGCTGGCTATATCCGACGCCGTCCGAACCGAACGTCCCGGCGGCGGCGTCCTCGCCCCGCAGTGATTCCGAGATGCGCCATGGACTGCGGCTTTCCTCGCGCAGGTCGAACGCGCCCTGGCGTGCGGCGGGTTGACTCCGCGGCGCCCACGCCGAGCCGCCCCCACCGGACGCATGCGCACCTGACGCACGGCCGACCGAGCCGCCGAAAGGCGTGCTCCCAAGTGAGCTTCCCGCGCCATGGGGAACGCCGCGCGTCGTGTCGCGCCCTTGCATGCCCTCCTCGCTCCCTGAGTCAGCCATACCGGCTCCAGCAAACGCCGCGGCCGCCGGTCCGGCCTCACTCGGCTTCGTCCCGGCAAGCGTCCTCTCGATCGCCCGAAACACAAAATCGTGTATCTGCCGGCTATCCCGGAATCGCACCTCCAGCTTCGCCGGATGCGCATTCACATCCACCAGCTTCGGATCGAGCGACAAGTAGAGAACGTAGGCCGGATGCCGCCCCCCGTAGAGCACATCCCGATACCCCACGCGCACAGCGCTCATCAGCAACCGATCGCGCACACCACGGCCGTTCACGAACCAGTACTGCTGATCCGCAGTCGCACGCGACACGGTCGGAAGCCCGACCCAGCCGGTAATGGAAACCGGCCCCGCCTGGTGATGAATCGGCACCGCGCTCGCCAGAAACTCCTCGCTCAGCACGCTCCGGATGCGCGCATCCGCCGCGCCGCTGGAGATATCCAGCACCTCGCCGAGGCCAACCGCCGCCGGTGCGTCGAGCAGCACCCTGCTCCCGCTCTTGAGCTTGAAAGACACGTCGAAGCGCGAGAGTGCGAGCCGCTCGACGAGCCGCGCGATGTGCCCGACCTCGGTCGCCTCGCTGCGCATGAACTTGCGCCGCGCCGGCACGTTGAAGAACAGCTCGCGCACTTCGATGGTCGTGCCGTGCGGATGAGCGGCCGGCTTCACCGGCGCGACGACCGCGCCGTCCACGTTGATCTCGGAAGCGTGCTCGGCAGCGGCGGGCCGCGAGACCACGCGCAGTCGCGCGACGGAACCGATAGACGGCAGCGCCTCACCGCGAAAGCCGAGCGTCGACACCGACTCGAGGTCATCGAGCGAGGCGATTTTGCTGGTGGCGTGCCGCGAAATGGCGAGCGGCAACTCGTCGGCCGGTATGCCGCGCCCGTCGTCGCGAATGCGGATGAGCCCGAGGCCGCCGCGTTCCACCTCGACATCGATGCGGCTCGCGCCCGCGTCCAGGCTGTTCTCCGTCAGCTCTTTGACGACAGAGGCCGGCCGCTCGATCACCTCGCCGGCGGCGATCTGATCGACGAGCTCACTGGGAAGAACGCGAATTGGCATGCAAAAGCCCCTGTCGGCAGGGGCGGAAGTATAGCGGGACGCGCGCGGCTTACCGGCGCGGCGCACCCCGGCGGGGCGGCTTCATGCGCGAAGGCGTCAAGTCACGACGGAGGCGTCAGGGAGTCGCCGGCAGCGACGGCAAGCTCGCGAGCTGCGACCGGCGCAGCTGCGCGAAGCGTGTGCCCGGCGGCGGATTGCGTTCGAAGTAGCCGCGCACGCCGGCGAAAATGGCTTCCGCGATCTTCGCCTGGTGCGCGATGGATTTCAGCCGCGCCTCTTCGCCGGGGTTCGAAATGTACGCGGTCTCCACCAGCATCGAGGGAATGTCCGGCGACTTCAGGACCATCAGCCCCGCCTGCTGCACTTTCGTCTTGCGGACATTGACCGAGTCATCGAGCGACTGAAGCACGCGCTCGGCCGCCGTCATGCTGGCGCCGAGGTTGGCGGTCTGCGAGAGATCGAGCAGCACGGAGGCGAGCGAACGATCCTTGTCGTCGAGCTTCACGCCACCCTTGAGGTCGGCCGCGTTCTCGCGCTCGGCAAGCCAGCGCGCGGCCTCGCTGCTGGCGCCGTGGTCGGACAGCACGTACACCGAAGCGCCGGTGATGTTTCGATCCCGGATCGAGTCGGCGTGCACGGAGACGAAGATGTCGGCCTTCGCGTTTCGCGCGCGGACCATGCGATCGCGTAACACGACGAAGTAGTCGTCATCGCGCGTGAGATACGCGCGCATGCCCGGCTCGGTGTCGATGCGGTTCGCAAGCGCGCGGGCGATGGCGAGCACGACGTTTTTTTCCATCGTGCCATTGCGGCCGATCGCGCCCGGATCCTGCCCGCCGTGACCCGCGTCGACGGCGACGATGATGTCGCGATCACCATCCGCCGGCGCGTGCGTCGCGCGGACGGTTTTCGGCGTGATGCTCTCCGCCGCGATGGCGATCGAAGTGGCTACCGTGGTGTTTCCGGCGCTCTGCGGAACAGGCGATTTGCGAGCGCTGCGTTTCGGCTCAGACATGACCTTCGCGGAAGCGACTTTCGTTTCAGATGCGTCCCTCGCCGCGACGGCTTTAAGTTCAGATACGTCCTTCGCCGCAGCGGTTTTAAGTTCAAATGCGTCCTTCGCTGCAACGGCTTTAGGTTCGAGTGCGTCCTTCGCAGAGGCGACTTTCGGTGCCGGCGCGTCCTTCGCGAACGTCGCGGCCACGAACGCCTTCGAGCCAATCGCGACGATGTACTGATCGCCAACGTCAGCAAACGCAGGCTGCCACTGCCCACGCGAGGCAGCTGCCGACCTCAGCTCGATAACGACACGCAACGTGTCGCTCGGTCGCGGGCCGGTTCGAACGGTGTTCACCGTGCCGATGCCCGCCGGCATGCGCGTGCCCTTCGCGAGCCGCGTGTCGCGCAGATCGATGACGATGCGATTGGGACGTTCGAGCGTAAAGAAAGTGTTCCTGGTCGGCGCCGAAGTTTCGAGCGTGACGCGCACGCCGCCCTCGCCGCTCGCAATGCTGACTTTGTTCAGCGTGGTGCCGGGCGCGGCGAAGCCCATCGCGGGCAACACAGCCATCGCGACAGCAACCCACGCTTTCCGGAGCATCCCCTCGCCAAACACTTTCTTAATCATGGACTTCGCGGCAGAAGCTGCCGCGTAATCTACGAGCAGGCCGCCGCGAAATCAAGGTTATGTCAGCCAGGCGTGGCCGTACTCGGAGCGGGACTGGGCCGTGATGGTGTGCGAGCCCACTTCAACGGCGAGCGTAATGACCACGTCCGCGGCCGGCAGCCAGCCCTCGCCTCGTTGCGGCCACTCGACGAGCCACAGCACGCCGGGGCGCGCTTCGTCCCGCAGGCCGAGCGGCTCGAGCTCGGAGGGGTCGCGCATGCGATAGAGATCGAGATGAACGACGGGCCCCGTCTTCGTCTCGTACACGTCCATCAAGTTGTACGAAGGACTGTGCACGATGCCCGCGACGCCGAGCTCATGGAGGAAGCCGCGCGCCAGCGTGGTCTTGCCAGCGCCGAGATCACCAGTGAGGTAGACAACCGAGAGCGCGTCCCGCCGCAGCGGGCGTATGCGCGCAAGCTCGGCACCAACCGCTTCGGTTTCCTCGGCGGTCGAGGGCGCCCACCTGCGCGTGCGCACTTCGTCAGAAGTCATGTCAATGCGTCTCGCCGCTTCCGCCTGGTCTGCTTAGAGGTTCACGCAGGTGCGCAGCTCGCGCGCCACGTCACTCGCCAGCAGGCCGCGCTCGCCCGTACGGGCCACCGCGTCGCCGGCCATCGCATGCGCGAGCACGCCGACGCGGGCCGCAAGCCAGCTGTCGCGGCACTGGGCGAGGATGCCGGCGATGGTGCCGGTGAGCACATCCCCCATTCCTGCGCTGGCCATGCCGGGGTTGCCGCGCTCGCAGACCGCAGGGGTGCGCGAAGGCGCGCCAACCAGCGTACCGGCGCCCTTCAGCACCACCGTGGCGTTATAGCGCTCGACCAGCGAACCGAGCGCACTGAGGCGGTCGTGCTGAACGTGCTCCGTGTCGACACCGAGCAGGCGGGACGCTTCGCCTGGATGCGGCGTGAGAATGCAGTTCTTGAGATCGGGACTTTTCGCGGCCTCAGCGACGAGATTCAGCGCATCGGCATCGATGACGAGCGGCTTGCCCGACTGGAGCACGGCATCGAGCGCTTCGCGCGCCCAGCTACTGCGCCCGAGCCCCGGGCCCACCGCGATCACCTGCGCGCGATCGATCGCCTCGGCCAGCTCCTCGGCCTCCCGGAACGGCAGGCAGATCAGTTCCGGCCGGCCGGACGCAATCGCCGCCAGGTTCTCCGGTGCAACCGCGACCGTCACCAGACCGGCACCGACTCGCAGACAAGCTTCGCCCGCGAGCCGGGTGGCGCCGGGCATGCTCGGGCCGCTGCCCACGATGAGCACCTTGCCGAAATCGCCCTTGTGGGCCGCGCGCCGGCGCCGTGGCAGCGCCTGGATGATCTCCGCCTCCAGAATCCGCTCCAGGCGCGGGGAAAACTGTGCGTTCTGCGCAGGCGGGGAAACTTCGAGGTCGTCGAAATACAGGGTGCCGGCGTACTCCGGGCCATCGCCGATCATGAGCCCCGTCTTGAGGCCGACGAACGAAACGGTGCAATCCGCGCGGACGGCTTCGCCGTGAGCGACGCCGGTGTCGCTATCGAGGCCGGAAGGGATGTCGAGCGCGAAGACCGGCTTGCCGCAGGCGTTGATGGCGCGGACCACGGGTATCAGATCGTCCCGAACCACGCTCTTGAGGCCCGTGCCCAGCAGGGCATCGACGATGAGCTCGCCCTCCTTCAGCAATTCGGGCACGAACGGCTGGATCCGCGCGCCACTCGCCGCGCAATCGTTGTAGGCCGAGAGCGCGTCGCCCTTCAGGGCCGACAGCGGCGTCGCCGACAGCACCGACACAGTGAGGCCCGCCGCCTGGGCGAAGCGGGCCAGCACGTAGCCATCCCCGCCGTTATTGCCGCTGCCGCAGACGATAACGACGCGATAGGCCGTAGGCCAGCGCGAGCGCAGGTAGCGGAGCGCGGCCTCGCCTGCCCGCTTCATGAGGGTGTATCCGGGGACGCCTAGCTGGTCGATAGCGTAGGCGTCGAGGGCGCGGACTTGGGCCGCGGAGTACAGACCGGTGGGCAAGGGCATGCGGTGATTATACTGATGAGCGGTAGACGCCCATGACTGATCCAGAGACCAAAGACCACCTCGCACCACCGGGCGTTCCGCCGCACCGACCGGCCGATTCTGCGCCGGCCGTGGAATGGCGTTCAAAGGAAATCGATCTCCCCGCCGTCAAACGTGCACTCGCTGAAGAGGCCCGCGCGCTCGGTTTCGATGCATTGGGCGTAGCAAGTATCGAGCTCGGAGAGGACGAGCAACGGCTCATCGCGTGGCTCGACGCGGGTTTTCACGGCGAAATGGACTATATGCGGCGTCATGGCTCGATGCGGAGCCGGCCTCAGGAGCTGTCTCCCGGGACGATTCGCGTGATTTCCTTTCGAATGAATTACTGGCCGGGCGAGGCACGCAACGCGCACGACGTGCTCGGCGAGCCGGATGCGGCTTATGTCTCGCGCTACGCGCTCGGCCGCGACTACCACAAGATGATGCGCCGATCGCTCGCGCGCCTCTCCGAAGACCTGGCGCGCCGGATCGGGACTTTCGGCTACCGGGTGTGCGTCGACTCCGCGCCCGTGCTTGAAAAGGCGCTGGCGCGAAATGCGGGTCTCGGCTGGATCGGCAAGCACACGAACCTCCTGGCCCGGGACGCGGGCTCATTGTTCTTTCTCGGCGAAATACTTACGGACTTGCCACTACCGCTGGATGCGCCGACTAGTGGCCACTGCGGCACGTGCGAGGCGTGCATTCCCGCGTGCCCGACGCAGGCGATCGTTGCTCCTTATCGACTCGATGCCCGGCGATGTATTTCCTACCTGACCATCGAGAACAAGGGCTCGATTCCGGAGGAGTTTCGCGAGGCGATGGGCAATCGCATCTATGGGTGCGATGACTGCCAGATCGTTTGTCCGTGGAACAAGTTTGCGCGGATGGCGACGCACCCTGACTTCAAGGTGCGCAATGGATTGGACTCCCCACGCCTCGTGGATCTCTTCGCGTGGACGGAAGCGCAGTTCGACGAGCGTATGCAGGGAAGCGCGATCTATCGCATCGGCTATGAGCGGTGGTTGAGGAATATCGCGGTGGCGCTGGGGAATGCGCCGACGTCGGAGGCGGTGCTCGCCGCGCTACGAATACGCAGCGCGGATTCGTCGCCGCTCGTGCGCGAACATGTCGAATGGGCGTTGGGGCGGCACACGGCGGCGGCGCGGGAAGCGGCCGATGCGTAGAGCATTCGCGGCGAAGACACTCGTCCCACGCCGAGGCCGATGGCCAACGCTCTTTAAAACGGCCGAAGCCGTCATCGCTCAGCGGTGAATTTGCAGGTTGTCGATGAGACGCGCCTTGCCGAGGCGCGCGGCGATTAGTACGACGAGGTGGCGTGCGCCCGCTTCAGCAGGCGTTAGTGTCTTGGCGTCGCGGATCGTGAAGTAGTCGGGGCGGAAGCCGAGCTTCTTCAGCGCGTCCAGCTCCGCAGCTTCAATAGCTGCGAAATTCGTGTCACCGCCCTGCACTCGTGCGACGGCGCGCTTCAGACCCTGATTGATCGCCGGAGCGGTTTTCCGCTCGCTCTCCGTCAGGTACTGGTTGCGCGAGCTCATCGCAAGACCGTCCGGCTCCCGCACCGTGGGCGCGCCGACGATTTCGATGGGAACGCACAGATCCGCAACCATGCGGCGAATGATCGCGAGCTGCTGGAAGTCTTTCTCGCCGAACACCGCGACGTCCGGCGTAACGATGTTGAAGAGCTTCGCGACGACGGTACTCACGCCATCGAAGTGACCGGGGCGAAACTCGCCATCGAGCACCGCAGACAACTCCGGCACGGCAACGCGCGTATCGTGCTCGTAGCCGCGCGGATAAATCTCCGCGATATCCGGCATGAACATCAGGTCGCAGCCCGCTTCGGCGAGCATCGCCTCATCGCTGCGCGGCGTGCGCGGATAGTGCGCATAGTCCTCGTTCGGCCCGAACTGCATCGGGTTCACGAAGATGCTCGCGACGAAGCGATCGCCCTTCTTGCGCGCCAGCTCGATGAGACTGATGTGCCCGGGATGCAGGTTGCCCATCGTCGGCACGAAGGCGACACGCTTGCCTTCCCTGCGCCACGCGCTCACGCGCTCGCGAACGGCGGCGATCGTCGTTACGGTGTCCATCAATCTTCTTTGAAGTTGTGGCGGGGCGCCGGATATTCGCGCGACTTCACGGCCTTGACGTAGCGCCGGAGCGCTTCGAGGTTGTTGCCGGCGCCTTCCATGAAGTTCTCGACGAAACGCGGCTTGCGACCTTGCGTGATGTCGAGCACGTCGTACAGCACGAGAATCTGGCCGTCGACGTGCGGACCCGCGCCGATGCCGATGACGGGAACGTGCACGGCTTCCGTCACCGCCTTGCCGAGCGCGGGCGGAATGCATTCGAGCAGCACGAGATCCGCCCCCGCCGCTTCGAGCGCCTTCACATCGCGAATCATCTGTTCCGCGGCGGACGCGTCGCGCCCCTGCACGCGGAAGCCGCCGGTCTTGTGCACGGATTGCGGCTTCAGGCCGAGGTGCGCGCACACGGCGATATCGTGGCTCGAAAGAAATTCAACGATGTCGACCTGGCCCGCGCCACTCTCGAGCTTGACCATCTGCGCGCCGCCTTCCTGCATCAGGCGCACGGCATTGGTGAGCGCGTGATCTTTCGACGGATAGCTCATGAAAGGCATATCCGCAATCAGGAACGGTCGGTTCAGGCCGCGCGCAACGGCGGCGCAATGGTAGACGATGTGATCCATCGTCACGGGCACGGTCGTGCGATGCCCCTGAATCACCATGCCCATGGAGTCGCCGACCAGCGCGACATCGGCGTCGCTCTCATCGACGAGCCCGGCAAAACTCGCGTCGTAACACGTGAGCGCGGCGATCTTCTCGCCCTTCGCCTTCATGTTCGCAAGCGTGCTGAGCGTAACCGGCGGGCGCGCGGAGTCGCGTAGCTGGAGCTGGGTGTACATGGATCTACCGAAAAAAGCCTCTGCGGCAAGGATGAGGCAGCCCCGCCGCCCGCGCAACTTCGCCGCTTCTTCCGCCCAACCGCGTCACGGGCAGGCGGCTCCCCGGCCTACAGCGCCCCGTGCCGCATCGGGTTGTAGTAGAGGCGGCCCTTCTTCATGCGCTGGATCGCGGCAAACAGCTCGTCGTAATCGCTCTGGTTGTTCACCGGATCGATGGACGCGGCGTTCACGATGAGCAGCGGCGAGTTGTCGTACTCGTGAAAGAAGCGCGCGTAGGCTTCGTTCAATCGCGTGAGGTACTGACGATCAATGGTCTGTTCGTAACCGATGCCGCGCTTGGCGATGCGCTCGAGCAGAACATCGACGGGCGCCTGCAGGTACACCACGAGATCGGGCTTCGGGCAGTCGATGTCGAGCTTGGCGCTCACCTGCTCGTACAGCGCGTATTCCGCATCGTCGAGCGTGACTCGCGCGAACAGCTCGTCTTTGTCTAGCAGGTAGTCCGCCACGATGACGGGCGAGAAGAGATCCTGCTGTTTCAGCGCCGCGAGCTGCTGCGCGCGCTGGAAGAGGAAGTAGAGCTGCGCGGGGAACGCGCCCGCGCGCGGGTTGCGATAGAAGCGCTCGAGAAACGGATTCTGCATCGCCTGCTCGAGCACGAGATCCGCCGAGAGGCTGGAACCGATGCGGCACGCGAGGCTCGTCTTGCCGACGCCGATAGGCCCTTCCACCACGATGAAACGGTGTGAGCCCTGTGCAGCGGTCGTGGTGCCTTCGGCCGGAGCGGTCATGCGTGTGGAGCGCCTCTTTGTTCTGGTCGTCGCGTGGCGCTGTTACAGCGTCCACATGCCCTCGGGCGCGATGCTTCCCTTGAGCTCGGCGACGCGGCCGACTCCGGGAATATCGAGGCCGGGGGCGATATCGGCGAGAGGATACAGAACCCAGTTGCGCTCCACTATCCCGGGATGCGGGATCGTGAGGGTGGGGTCGGAGCGCTTCTCCCGCCCGTACACCAGCAGGTCGAGATCGATCACGCGCGGGCCCCAGCGTTCGTATTTTTCGGGGCGGCCGAGCGCGCGTTCGATGGCTTTTGTCTCTTGCAGCAGCGTGGGCGCATCGAGTTGCGTGAGAAGGCCGACGACGGCGTTGACGAAGTCGGATTGCTTCACGGGGCCGAAGGGTTTAGAGCCGTACAACTTCGAGACGGCGACGACGCGCGTCTGGTCGCGCGGAAGGGCACGCAGCCTCTCAACGGCGTTGAGCACCTGCGCACGCGGGTCGTTCATGTTGCTGCCGAGACCGATGTACGCGGGCTGCCAGACCGGCAGTCGCGTCACCTTGGAATCTCCGGCAGCCGGCGCCGCGCTTTTAGCGGGCGTCGGCTCGCGTACGGTCACAGACGCCGCGCCTTGCACATGAACCAGTTCAACTCGGAGCGGGTCCGCGACGGCCACCACCGCCGCCACCACGGCGACGTCGGCGTGGGCCACGGCGCGAGCCCGCGCCAGTGCCAGCGCCGCCGCCGGAGCGCGGCGGGCCGCCTTGCGGATTCATCTCATCGGCCATGCGCGCGCGTTCCTCGGCCGAAACTTCCTGAATGCGCGTCCACCACTTCGCGGTTTCCGTCGACGCGAGACCGTGCTCGGCACGCAGCAACAGCAAGTCGTAGGCGGCGCGGAAGCGCGGATGCTCGATCACGCGCAGCGCGCGGCGACCACGCGGATGCTCGAGGCGCGGCTGGAGCGCGAACATCTCGCGCATGCCGAGCGAGAAACGCCGCGGAATCGACATGTGTTTCTGCGCTTCCCGAACCGCGCGATCGCAGGCTTCGAGAATAGTGTGCAGCTCGTGCCAGTGTTGCGGCGGCGAGGACTCGATCTCGCGCGCGATCGGACCGTAGAGAAGGAGCGCGAACAGATACGTTGGCGTCACCGGCTTGCCGGCTTGCGCGCGCTGGTCGGTGTTGCGCAGGCCCTGGATCAGTACCTTTTCGACGAGGCCGCCGGGATGCTTGTCCAGATAAGACGCGGTCGCGGGCAGCAGCACGTCGAGCAGGCCGCGACGACGCAGCACTTCGAGACTGCGCTCGCCGTGGCCGCCGAGGAACAGCTTGAGCGTTTCATCGAACAACCGCGCCGGCGGCACGTTCGTGAGCAGCCCACGCAGCTCGGGAATGGGCGCGGCGGTGGCCGGCTCGATTTCGAAATTCAGTTTCGCTTCGAAGCGCGCGGCTCGCAGCATGCGCACCGGGTCTTCGCGGAAGCGCGTTTCCGGATCGCCGATGAGGCGCAGTTGGCGCGCGGCGATGTCTTCGGCACCACCGACGTAATCCCACAGCGAGAAGTCGGCGATGTTGTAGTAGAGCGAGTTGGCGGTGAAGTCGCGGCGCCAGACGTCTTCGTCGATGCTGCCGTAGACGTTGTCGCGAAGGATGCGACCTTGCGTGTCGAGCACACGCTCGGTGTCGGCTTCTTCGTCGAAGCGATCGCGACGGCGACCGTCGCGGCGGCCACCGCCGCCATGGCGCGGCTCGTCGGCGCGCGGGCCGCCGCCGGTGCGCGGGTTCTGGCCCGCGTAATCGGACGCGTCCGGGCGCGAAGTGGATTCGCTGCTCGAGTGCGCAGCTGTGTCGTCGGACGCATCTGTGCGCGTCGCAGCCTCATTGCTGGAGCGAGCGGCTGAGTAGTCGGACCTTGCCGCAGGCGACTGACCGTCGCTCAGCGCGGGCATTTGCATCGTCGGCGCATTGGGGTCCGCGTGCGCGGCCGCTGCCAACTGCTGCTCGGCCATCAGACCGGGAGGCGCCGGCATTTCGACGGTGCGCTCGGACGCTTCGATCGGATCGTTCTCGAGATCCGCAGCGAGATCGGCATCCGGCAAAAGCGTTACGGTGTCGTCGAGGTCATCGCCCTCTTCCGCTTCGTCGTCGTCATCTTCGTCGAGCTCGGCGGCGATTTCCGCTTCGAACTCCTCGGCGCTCTCGAGCGGCTGCCCGTCGGCCTCGTCGGCTTCCGAATCCGGTAACGGCTCTTCGCCAGGCTCGGGCGCCGCAGCAGCGCGGAACGTGGCGACTTCGATCGTCTCGCGCCCGAAGAATACGTGCGCGAGGCGGAAGCGCCGGCCGATGAGCCGACAATTGCGGAAGAGCTTCTTTACGTCTTCCGGCAGCGCGTCCGTCGCAACGTCGAAGTCTTTCGGCTCGAGGCCGATGAGCAGATCTCTCACGCAGCCGCCGACAAGGAATCCTTGGAAGCCTCCCTCACGCAGGCGGTACAGCACACGCAGTGCGTTGGGCGAGATTTGCGAGCGAGAAATGATGTGCTCGGAGCGCGGAATGATCCGCGGAGCCTGCGCAGGCGCCGCGATGGGCGCGTCGGGTGAAGTCAATGCAGTCTTCTTATGGAGTTGGGCCGTCGACGAGGGCGCATATGATACCGCCGTTGTCCGGAGGTGGGAGTCCCTCGTTTGATTGGGGCCGCCCAGTAGATTCAAAGGGTTGGGGGCCGGCGGGCAGAAGCTGGGGCATGGCGAGTGGGGTTGGAGAGGGAAAATGCCAACAGCTGGGACCGGCGGACGGGTGCAGCTTGGTCGCGCTGCCGCAGTATTGCCCACTCTATATATGTGGCCGGTGCGCCGGGGCGGCTCCCACGCGTGCCCAAGCATCGCCCTTGAAAGGCGACGGCCGGGCCGGTTGCGGATTCAAACGCAGCCATCGAGTGCGGCCACGGCCGCCCTGAAGTGGCCCCGGTAACTCCCCGAAGCGCGACGACATTTCAGCTTGAGCAATCGACTGCGCTCTCTATAATGGCGCCCCTTCGCGGCTGGGCCAGCCGCCGCAAGTCTTCAGCGCTCCCATCGTCTAGAGGCCCAGGACATAGCCCTCTCAAGGCTGTAACACCGGTTCGAATCCGGTTGGGAGCGCCATTCCTTTCAAGCACTTACGCTCTCCTCGACCTCGACTTTTCTGGCTTCGGAAAGTTTTAGGAAAGTTTCGTCAGTTGGCTTGGGTGCCGTGCCCGAAACTTTCCCTCCAGTGCTTCGATTTCTGAGGCCGCCCAGTTCAGCGTTGATGCCATCGCGGTGAGTCGGATCACGGCTTCGCGGTCCGATGGACGTTGGCGCGCGTCCGCCATGTACGAGTCGGCTCTAACGCGAAAGCGATGAGCGAGCCGCCCGAGCGTGCCGATTGGGAGCAGGTCCGCGACGTTCTGTGGTTGGGCAGCGTCGGTCGGAGCGTCGCTCGCGTTTAACTGCTCCTGCCGCTTTCGCAGATAGATTTCTTCGCGGTCAACGGGGATGTGGATCGGCGCCTCGATGCCGACCAGAACGCGATTGCGTTCCGCACTGTTGATGATGATCCGGATCTCGCTGCCGATCCGAAGCGCTTCGTTGGGACGACGGGCAATAACAAGCATGAGGAAATCCTCCGCTGCGGCGTCTCGGTGGAGGGCCGCTGCAGTTGTGAGTGGAGAAACGTGGAGTCGCTTGGAGAGCCGCTAGGGCGGCGCCTCGCTGAAGCGAGCTGGGCGTCCTTTGAGTAGGCGGCCTAAGTAAAGGCCGTCGAGTCGCTCGATCGCCTGGTTCACCAACTCGCGCGCCGTCTCTGCGGCCAAGATCGGCGATGGCTGGGGCTCGGTTGCGTCCGAGCCCTCTCCTATCGAAAGCGCCATGAAGCCGAGGACGGCTTCGGCCTTCATCAGGCGTTCGCGCTCGGTTTCTATCCAATCACTCACGGCAGTTAAATGCGGATTCTGCTTGTCAGTGTCCGCGCGTCGTCGGCGGCGCGCGGATTTCTTGCTGACAGTGCGGCCCGGACGGGCCTTCGACGTAAACTCTCTCCTAGCCATGGTCGCCTCCTATAAGGCTGGCTGTGGTTAGGCGCTCGGCGGTGTCGCAAGCACTGCCGGGCGCCGCCTCCTCGTCATGCGGCCTGCTCCCGAATTGGTCGCACTGTCTTAATTCTACGCCTGCAACCAAAATGGAGGCAAGCATCCAATGCGGGAAGCTAGTGCATCCAGTTTGGGGGCACCAATTGAAGAATCTCCGCAGCCAGAAGCATCGGGCGCTCATCGCAGCGATAGTCGACGCGCGTCAGGCTGCCGGCCTCACACAACGAGAGCTCGCGGCAAAACTCAAACGCTCGAATTCGTTCGTCTGGAAGATCGAAGCGGGTGAACGCCGAGTTGACGTCCTAGAGTTCATCGAGATCGCCAAAGGCGTGGGAGTCGATCCCACGGAGCTGATGGGACGCGTCGTCGGATGAAGATGTCGTCGGAAAAAAGAACAATGCACAGGGGTCGGTCATGGAGACACGTTTTGGAAGTGTGGATGTCAGCTACAGTGCACGGGGCGTTCCAAAGTACTCCTTAGAGCTTTGGCATGACGGCCTGAAGAAGCACCGTCTCATTCGGGATAGCAGCGTCGAAATCATCAAACGCAAGGCGGAACTACAAGCTGCCGATTGGGATCAGCGCTGGTGCGCGGTGCAAGACCGAGAGAAGACGTTATCGCAGAGAGTCTCTCTCAAGTTCCAGCAAGAAAAGCAAAAATCGATCGCAGGAGAGCGTACGGCCGAGGCGCAACGAGACCTAGAGCAACTCAAAACGCTGCTGGCCTTCACGCTCTCCGTAGACGATCGAATCGACTGGGAGAAGCTGAAAGACATCACTCCGTTCCCTGAGCGTTCACCACGGCGCGTGGAGCCGCCACCCGAGCCGTCAATGCCGGAACTCCCTCGCGAACCGGCGCAGACAGACGCCGCGTACACTCCCGACATCAGCGTATTCGATCGGCTCATGCCTTCCCGGAAGCGGACTAAGATTGAATCCGCGCGACAGGCTTTCGCGGCGGATCATGCCGCATGGACCCGTCAGGCCAATGACATCCAGGCCGCGCATTCTGCTGCCGTGTCAGCACATCACGAGGCGGTGCGGCTCGCCGCGCGCGAATTCGTGCAGATCACAGAATCGTGGAAAGCTCGCAAAGAAGCGCATCTAGAGCAGCAGAAATCTCAACACGCAATGATCGACGCAAAACGAGCGTCCTATTTGGCACACACACCTGACGTCGTGATCGAATACTGCGACATGGTGCTGTCAGCGTCGAAGTATCCCAACTGCTTCCCTCAAGAATTCGATCTGGACTATGAGCCAGAGATCAAGCAGCTCATAGTTGATTACACGCTGCCGCCCCCTGGTGATCTACCGACGCTAAAGGCGGTCAAATATGTCGCGAGTCGCGAAACAGTGGAAGAGCAGCACATCGCTGACTCTGTAGCCAGCAAGCAATACGACGACGCGCTCTACCAGGTCGTACTTCGCACCATTCACGAGTTATTTGAAGCAGATACGGCGAACGCACTCGCCACAGTAGTATTCAACGGAATAGTCACTTCAATTGACAGAGGCACCGGCAAGGCTGTTACTGCGTGCGTTCTTTCGTTGCGAGCCAACAGAACTGAGTTTGTCGCGATAAATCTGGCACAAGTGGATCCTCGCGCCTGCTTCAAGTCTCTGAAAGGTGTTGGTAGCGCGAGGCTGCACGGATTGGCGGCGGTGGCTCCCATCATGCCAATGCGACGAGATGATGGACGCTTTGTCTCGGCTTACGAGGTGGCAAACACGCTCGACACGAGTGTGAATCTGGCCGCGATGGACTGGGAAGACTTCGAACACCTGATCAGAGAGCTATTCGAGAAGGAATTTGCATCGTCCGGTGGAGAGGTCAAGGTCACACAAGCAACTCGCGATGGCGGCGTTGATGCAGTCGCCTTCGATCCGGATCCGATACGAGGTGGCAAGATTGTTATTCAGGCCAAGCGGTATACAAATACCGTCGGTGTCGGGGCCGTTCGCGATCTATATGGAACCGTGCTCAACGAGGGTGCTACCAAGGGAGTGCTGGTTACAACATCTGATTACGGGCCCGACTCCTACACTTTCGCAAGCGGCAAGCCTCTCGTATTGCTAAATGGAGCAAACCTTCTGCACATGCTCGAGAGGCATGGCCATAAAGCCAGAATCGATATCCGTGAAGCAAGAAGGACGGCGGCACAGTAGCTCGCACGGCGATAAAAGCGTGATCCCAACTGAATAACAATTAACGCCTGTTCAAGGAGAGGGCATGAAGTCCCATGAACAAGTTTCCCGCCTGAACGTGAACTAACCCATGGCAAAGGAGCGCGTCCTACTTCCACCGACTCCCAGACTCCTCCTAAATAAAAACGGCACCAGCCTAAAACAATGGCACAAAGGACCAGTTCGAGAGCTGCAGAGCATCGGCGCATATAGGTCCGGGAGCATCAAGGGACTATTGCTGACGAGCGACACCGGGCGTGTCGTGCTCGTGGTTCCATCAGCTCACACGGCGAGCATGCAGGTCGACGCGGTCCTAGTGTGCCCCAACCCAAAGAGAGTGCTGGGCCCTTCCGAGGCCCACTTCTACGATCCTAATGTCTATTGGTCTGCGCCACCTCTACAAAACGCTTCCTACGAGGATCCCTCTGCGCTAAATAGCTCGGCTTTCGAAGCCCGTAACTCCTGGGATCACGCATTCCACTTTAAGGAGGAAGCGCGCAATGCGGACGACACAATCAAATCGGTAGGCCTACGACCGCCGCAAATTGGCGCCATACATGCGGCCATTGGTCACTGGCGGTCCCAGGACGAGGCGGGGACCATCGTCATGCCGACGGGCACCGGCAAGACTGAGGTGATGTTGTCATTGCTAGTCGCGGAACAGATTCCTCGACTCCTGGTTCTCGTGCCGACAAATGCACTGCGCGCCCAGATCGCGGAAAAGTTTCAATCGCTAGGCCTGTTACGAACATTGGGCTTACTCGATGTAGCGGCAGCGAACCCGGTCGTAGCCACGCTTACGGCTGGACCCGGATCCGGAAACGACATCAACCGAGTCTTCGACGCGGCAAATGTCATTGTCTCCACCGCTGCACTCATCGCTAGTCTCCCATCTGACTCCCAAGAACTGGTCGCGGATCGCTGCTCTCATCTGTTCATCGACGAAGCACACCATGTTCCTGCGCGCACATGGTACAGCTTCAAGCAGCGCTTCCAAGGAAAGAGAATACTTCAGTTTACTGCCACGCCCTTCCGACGGGACAAGCGTCTGGTGGAGGGCCGACAAGTTTTCTCGTATCCGCTGCGAAAGGCGCAGTCAGAGGGCTACTTCAGACCGGTGAAATTTGTGCCTATCGACGTGTTTCCGGAATCCGCCGGACACTCAGCGATAGCGGCCGAAGCAATCAAGCAACTCAATGCTGATCTCGGGTGCGGCTTCGACCATTTGGTGATGGCCCGCGTCAACTCTATAAAGCGCGCGGAGAAGCTACTCGAGATCTACCACGAGATAGACGGTGTGCAAGCCGTCGTAGTTCACAGCAAACTGTCGGACCGGCAACTCGAGAAACAACTCTCAAAGCTTCGCTCGCGCGCCGCTCGAGTCGCCATATGTGTAGACATGTTTGGAGAAAGCTTCGATATGCCGGAACTGAAGATCGCGGCAATCCATGACGTCCACAAGAGCGTCGCGACGACGTTGCAGTTCGTTGGCCGATTCACTCGCTCAGGTCACCACGTCGGAAATGCGACCCTCGTGGCGAACTTAGCCGACGCCAAGGTAGAAGGGGCACTCCGTGATCTCTACGACGAAGATGCGGATTGGAATGCGATTCTTCCAATCATCTCCGAACGACTAACACGACGCCAGCTGCAGCGGACCGCGTTCGCTGGCGGCTTCACGAACGTGCCGGCCGAAATCCCGCTGCTCAGCATTGAACCGAAAATGAGTGCAGTTGTTTTTAGAACGCAGTGTCGAATGTGGCAACCTCAGCGGGCTGCCGACTCGGTGCCAAACGACGTTCCCGTGGCGGGCCCGATTGTCAATGCGGAACGAACCGTTGCCTTGTACGTCACCCGGGAAACCGCGTTCGTCGACTGGGCGCGTGTAACCTCTCCTCGTGATACGAGCTGGCATCTATATTTGGCGTATTGGGACTCAAGCCGACAACTTCTCTTCATAAACAGCTCGAACGACGTATCGCACGAGCTGCTGGCGCGTGATGTATCCGCCGGCACGGCGCGGAAAATCGACGGCGAGCAAGTCTTTCGGCTCCTTAAGGGGATAAGGCGCTTGACACTCATGAACATGGGCGTCAAATCGACTATGAATCGCGCGACGCGGTTCACCATGTACGTGGGCAGCGATATTCTCGCGAGCCTGACTGAGGCGAATCAACAAAACCGAATAAAGACGAATCTCTTCGGTAAAGGCTACGAGGACGGCAACCGAGCCACGGCGGGTTGCTCGCTCAAAGGGAAGCTATGGTCGTATCGAATTGCGGAGGACATTACGGAATGGATTGAATGGTGCCATCAGGTGGGAGCAAAACTCCTGGATGAGACCACCTCCACAGACGATCTATTCAAGGACGTCGTGTGGCCGACCGAAGTGACCGCCCGACCACAGCTCTTCCCGATCAGCGTGGACTGGCCGGACGCCTTTCTGCTAGAACGTAGCTTACAGCTAGATATTGAAATAGACGGTGCAATAGAACCGTTCTTTGATGTGTCTCTGGAACTCGACTCCCCAAGCGAAAATGGACCGCTAAGGTTCTCGGTCGTGCTCGGACAAAAACGAGCTACATACGAAGTCTCTTTCCCAGCGGGTGATATTGCGTTCACGAGCGTCGATACGCATAGAGCGTTTCTCCATCCGAGCCGCCAGGGGAGACGGCCGATCGAAGAGATTTTCGTTCGAGACCCCCCGCTCATTAGATTCGCGGATGGATCTTGGCTAGAGGGGAACCGCCACTTCCCACCATCCCGTTCCATTGAACAGCCGTTTTCCAGTGAACGGATAACCGCATGGGACTGGAGCGGCACGAACATTAGGCAAGAATCCCAGCGAGCAGAGAAGCGAAGCGCATCCGTTCAATTCAGAACAATCGAGTACTTGAAAAAACTCGCGACGGGCGTCGCATATGACCTGATTATCGACGACGATGGCGGTAACGAGGTAGCCGATGTAGTTTGCCTACAGGAAGCGCCTAACCACGAATTAATCGTGCATCTGTTTCACTGCAAGTTCTCTCTCGATGAAAAACCGGGAGCGCGAGTGGAAGACCTTTACGCCGTATGCGGCCAAGCGCAAAAGTCCATTGTATGGCGAGAAAATATCGCGCGAATGCTCGAGATGCTAGTCGTTCGGGACTCTCAGCGAGCTCGACGAAGTGGAGTCTCGGGAATCGAACGGGGTAACTCGACCCTCCTTCGCAAGCTTTGGCGGAAATCGCACCTCCTCGCGCCAAATTTCTCTGTATGGATTGTTCAACCGGGCCTATCGAAAGCCAAGGTGTCCGAAAGACAATTACACCTGCTCGCCGTAACTGAGCTGTACTTGAAAGAAACCTTCAACGTTCCACTGAGCGTGATCGGAAGCGCTTAGATCTGGCTCGGAACGGCGCCACGAGCATAGGGTCGGCATTGTCACAGCGATAGAATGGGAAAACTGACGAATGACAGACGACCGAAAAGACCCGCCAATGCACCGGGTCACAGCGACGGATGACTTGCGCCTATCAATAGTCGAATCCGCACCGTTGCGTATCGAGCCCCCTACGGGCGAACTGCGCACCGAGAGTTTCGCACTACAGATTCAGGTCTTCCAGTTTCGCGGCTTGTTGTGCGCGACAGAGTACAACGCTGAGCAGGCGCGGCTTGAGAACGGACTCAACGCGCAGACTGTAAACGGGATGAATACGCTGCTTATGGCTTATGCAGCGCTGGAGGCCTTGATCTTGGAGACTACGTTAATCAGTAACCATGAATTGTATTTCGCTCGGGACTCAAAAGGGCGTGATGGGGCATTCCGCAGAAAGGGATTGCTTCCCAAATACGTAGACTTCCTTGAATCAGCCGGACGAGCTGGCGAGACGGTCCCGGGAATAATCAGTGAGGTCTCTGATCATCGAATAGCGCTCACGCATAGCGAGCCGCACAACGAAAGGACACGGAAACTCGGCGCCGTTATTTCGGCCACAGAGGCCGCACGAATCGCGTCAGAGTTGCGGAAGGTAGCCGAGTGGCTCTGGCAAGGAAAGCGCCCCGCACCCGTGGCCGCCGGGTTCGACGAACAGAATATCTTCCTACGCTGAAGGGCGCTACTCCACGTTGATTTCATCGCGTTGGCTGGTCTCGATATGTGCGCGGACCCGCTGGCTTTCGATCTAGCCCCGTGGCAAGGCGCTCCTTGTCCGTCAGTGGCGATGGCATTAGACGCGCAAAGCGGCGTACCTGTGTTGAGAGATCGGGCATCGGCAAGCTGTCGAGGTACGCGGCCAGCGCATACCACCCGGCCTGAACTTGCGCTCGCGTCGCCCTGAGAGTCGATTTTCCGTAAGCGCTCGAGCAAGTACGTACTTCCGGTCCTGACCTGAGCATCCGAAGCTCTGTGCTACGGCGATTTGCCGTTGACGGAGAGCACGATGAAGAAGACCCCGAGACGGCTGACACGGCGGGAACAGGCCTGCCTCGATCACGTTCGACGAGCGCGGGCCGGCAAGATGTCGCTGGCACAGTACTGCCGGAAGAAGGGCCTGAACGTACAGAGCCTGTATAACCTGCGTTATCAACTGTCGGGCAAGAGATCCGCGCAGCCGAAAGCCCCGACGAAGAAGTCACGCCGTGAGGACAAGTTCGTTGCCGTGCAGGTGGCGGCGGAAACGGCGGCGCCTTCAGCGGCGTGCCGGCTGCACCTGAAGGGCTTGCTGATCGAGTGTGCGAGCCTGCCACCGACGGTGTGGATTGCGGGATTGATGGCCGGAGGCGCCGATGCTGTGCGCTGATCTGCGCGAGGTACGCGTGTACCTGCATCGGGCACCTGTTGATATGCGCCGTCAGCGCAATGGCCTGTCCGCGCTGGTGCGTGCGGTGATCAACGAGGATCCGTTTCGCAGCGACGCGCTCTTCTGTTTCATTGGCAAAGGACGCGACAAGCTGAAGATTCTGTATTGGAACCGGAATGGCTTCGTCGTCTGGTACAAGGTGATCGAGGGCAAAGAGAAATTCCACTGGCCCCGCCGCACCGAGGAGGCCGTCGTCACGCTCACCGGTGAGCAGTTGAGCTGGCTGCTGGAAGGCTACGACGTGACGAAGATGAAGCCGCATCAGGCACTGAATTTCTCGCACGCCAGCTGATGCCTCGAGCGCGACCCCGGTATACTTCGGTGCCGTGGTCGCGCTCGAAACGAAACTCCAACAGGCCGAACAGAAGAACGCAGAGCTCACCGCGCGCCTGGAAGTTCGCGAGCGCATCAACGGCGCACTGCTCAACCAGCTCGAAGGCCGCAATCGCGAATTGCAGGAGCAGGCCGAACGCCTGCAACGCCAGCTGCAGGAAGTGGAAGCGAAGAACCGCCACTACAGCGAGCTGAACACGCTGCTGAAAGAGGAAATCGCCTGGTTCAAATCCCAGGTGTACGGGCGCTCCTCGGAGAAGAGTTCAGGCGAAGTCTCGCCCGATCAGGACATGCTCTTCAACGAGCCCGAGGTGCTCACCGCCATCGCTGCCGCCATCGGCAGCGAAGCGGATGCCGTCATCACGATCGAGGAGCATGCGCGCCAGAAGAAGCCGGGCAAGAAGGCGATCCCGGCCGACTTTCCCCGCATCCCCGTGATCTACGACATTGCCGAGTCCGAGAAGATCTGCGCGCACGATGGCGCAGCCCTCCAGGTGATCGGCCGCGAAACCGCGGAGCGCTACGACTATGTCGCCCCGCAGCTGCGGGTGCTGGTCGATACGCGCCTGAAGTACGCCTGCCCCTGCTGCCACGAGGGGGTGAAGATTGCGCCGTTGCCGCCGCGGCTCCTTCCCAAGAGCATGGCGACGCCTTCACTGCTGGCGCACATCACGACGGCCAAGTTCGTCGATGGCTTGCCGCTAACGCGCCAGAGCAAGCAGTTCGAGCGCCTGGATGTGAATCTGGGCGCCGGCACCATGGGCCTGTGGATCAATACTATCGGGACGGAGAAGCTGCCGCCGCTGATCGCGCTGATGCACGAGGCGATACTGGCCGAACCGGTCCTGCACTCGGACGAGACCACGGTGCAGGTGCTGAAGAGCCAAAAAGCGGCCACGAGCGATCACTACATGATCGTGCGCGCGGCCGGTCCGCCCGGTCGGCGGATCGTGTTGTTCAACTACGCGCCGACGCGCAATGTCGACACGCTCAAGCAGATCCTCACCGGTCCCGACGGGCCGTATCGGGGCAAGCTCGTGTGCGATGGGCTCGAGCTCTACGACTACGTCGGGGAAGATCCGGCCTTTGCAGGCATGACGCTGTTTGGTTGCCTCACGCATTGCCGCCGCTACTACGACAAGGCGGCGAAGGTGACGGAGTCGCCTTCGGGGCAGCAACTGGCGCGCGTGGCGCTGAAAGACTTCCTCGGCAAGGTGTTCTTCATCGAGCGACAGATCGACGAGCAGCGCCAGGCGCGGGAACGCGCGGGCGGGCAGTGGAGCCTGGCTGATACGCTGAAGATCCGGCAGGAGCGCTCCGCGCCGATCATGACTGCGTTCAAGGCGTGGGTGGACGAGCTTGCACCGGGCGTGCCGTCCAAGAGCATGTTGGGCAAGGCGCTGGGATACACGATCTCGCAGTGGGAAAAGCTCCGCAGGTTCCTCGAGCATCCCGATGTGCCGGCGCATAACAATCGCGTCGAAAATGACATCCGCCCGTTCGCGGTCGGAAGACGCGCATGGCTTTTCCTGGACACGCAGCGGGGCGCGTACGCCAGCGCGAATATCTACAGCCTTGCCAGCACGTGCCGCGCCAACGGCATCAACGCGCTCGCCTACTTCACGTACCTGTATGAGCAGCTCCCCAAGGCGACCACCGCCGAGGACCTCGAGGCGCTGCTGCCCTGGAATGTGAAGCCACTCCTCAAGGCCGCACCGAGCACCTGACTCTCGATCGTCTCGACATCCGCCGCGGGCATGCGGCACGGTTCGACCTCGGTTGCAAGTACGTGGATGCCTGCGCGCTTACGATTTTCCTGCAGCGTCGTCGAGCCGCCCGCCACGAATTTCCGACGCCACGGCATCCGTCCGTTCGCAAATGCGCCTCGATTCGCCCCGCGCAGAGGTGCGGAAGAGGCCGTCCCGTTGCTGCGAACGGGACTGTCCCCGCACCGCGCGCTCAGTGGCGTTCGCCCGGACGCCCAAGTCGCGCAGATTCTGTGCAAACTTGGCGCGCCACCGCCTTAGGCTCCCCTTGCGAATGTTCAGCCTAATACCTTGCTCACTGACAGCCTTCACGACCATGTGAACGTGAGGATGTGGTTCGTCAGTGTGGAGCACCATCGCATAACGATGCCGCAGGCCGAACTCCTCGCGGGCGAATTCCCTCACCGCCTTAAGTACACTCTGTGATGGCGTTCCGGGCGGCATCGAAAAAAGAATCTTGTGGACAAGCTTAGGGGGTGATGGCGGCCTGTGCCCTGTCAGTTCGGCGCGTCCCCGTTCCGCCTCTATGTCGAGATCCCAATCATTCAGCAATTGTCTCTCGACGTCGTCCCCTGCGAGTCGCTCCCCGTCATCGGTCTCGATCTCGAGCTCACCCCCACGATTCAGATACCCGAGGTGTGCACGAACCGCCTTCAGGCTTCGGCCGCCACGCGTCAGGACTTTGACTACGACTTCCGGCGTCCGACTCACTGTCCGTGAGATGAGCGCGATTTCCTCTGGGCTGAGTCGGTCCCGACGCTGCGGCCCGCCCCGAGCGTAACTCGCGATATCTAGCAACGCCCGCCCGTGAAAAGTCTCGATCAGTCGCTTAGCCATGTCCTTGCCTCCAGCTCCGTTCGTTGGCAATCAGCAGCGCCTTGAAATGATCCCGCAGCGCTTCCGCAATCCTGAGCATCGTGCGCACGTCATCCAATCCAGGTTGCCGCGCGGTATCTCCTTGGTGAAGCGCCTTTGCGATCTGATTGAGATTGCTCCCGAGCATCCGCAGTTCCGATATCGAACGCTTGAGCGCCAGCAGTTCATCCTTGGGGATCGGCGTCAGATTACGAAGATGAGCGCGCAGAAACACGGACGCGTAGGTCGCTGAACGCATTCCTCGCGCTGCAGCTCGGTCCGACAGCATCATGCGATCTTCCGGATCGAGCCGCACGTAAAGACGCGAATCACGATTGGGCCTCTCGACGGATTCCGTCACCTGCAGCCCCTGCAGACTCGCGCTTCGAAGCGTGGTGGTGAGCAACTGCTTCACCAGCACCGACTCCGTGATTTGTTCACGCGCCGCGAGCGCACGCACCAGCGCCTTCTCCTCTGGCGTCACTCGAAACTGAATGAAAGCGTCCGCTGCCATGAGCACCAATCGTGTGACAAAAGCCGCCGCGCGGCTATCCTGCATTCGTCATGTCTTTGCCCAGAAACTCAACAGTCGCACACGTCGATAACAGGCAATACGAGTGCTGAAGCGCGCTTTTGTTCCGACTGGACCGCGAAAATGCACTCACGCTGCTGATGACATTTGCGCCTTCTTGCGCTTCAATCATTTGTAGGAACTGCGCGATGCTTGAGGAATGAAGACGATGAAGAACATGAATGAACGGATCGCGACACTGGAAGACAAGCTAAGACAAATGAAGGCGCGCCAGCAGCGCACGGAAGACAAACGCAAGCGACTCGAAGCCAGGCAATCGAAGAAGGACGAGCAACGCCGAAGGCTGCTGGTGGGTGCGATAGTTCTCGGGAAGGTTCAGCGCGGAGAACTGGCTCAGAAGGACGTCCGAGAATGGCTAGACACCGAGCTGGAGCGTCCAGTCGACCGGGCTCTCTTCGATCTCTAATACAGGGGCAGTGATGGGGGCACGATCAATAGCGGTACTCGTCTGCGCGGTCGGCTGCCTGACGGTGTACGCGCTCGTGAACTTCCTTGCCGCTTTCCCAAATCGATCGCCGGATGGCTGGCCCTCCTGTTCCTGGGAGGACCGCTACTCATCGGAACCGAGTTGCTCGGGGAGCGAGTTCTCGGCTCCAGAACCTTTGCGCGAAGGTCCTCGGTGGCGCGCGTGACAATCGCGCTCATCACATTCATCCTCTTCCTCGTCGTGCTCATTCCGCTGTCCGCGGTAGTTTCGGGTCTTATCAATTCCTGAGTGCACAATGGCGAGTATCAGAAACCGCACCGCAGAGGCGACGGACGTAGGTTGTGGACATGCATGAGATCGCTGATACATTTCGGCTCTCGAGCGGACGAGCGTGCACCTTGTACCGGATTCGACGAGACATGATCCCGGACTACTACCTTCTTGCCTTTCCCAAGAACGAAGGCGAGCCCTGCCCCGCAGATCTGTCCGAAATGCTGGCCTTTGGAATGGCGCGCGCCCAGGCGCTCGCCAATGACCGAATCGGCGATCCGGGCGCCTATAGCGTCCTCTACAGTGGATACAGCGCGCGACGCGAGCACGGCTGGCACGTTCACATCGTGCTCCTGACGGGGCGCTGGAAGAAAGCGTGGCTCTATCTGGTGCTGGCCGGGAAGAACGCGCTGCAGGCGTTGGGGCTCCGCCGCGACGATGCGCCTCGTTTCTCGCGATGAACATCGAGCGCTGGAACGCGTTGCTTCGTGAGCTCGGACTTCCACCCGAGACCAAAACGTTTTCGCGTTTGCAGTCTGCGTACGCGGAAGGGCATCGCGGATACCACACCTCGCGACACATCGACGAATGCCTCTCGCTACTTGATGAGTTGAAGCGGCTCTGCGAACGACCCGCCGAGGTCGAGTGCGCGCTTTGGTTTCATGACGCGATCTATGAGCCGATGTCCAAATCAAACGAGGAGCGCAGCGCGGATTGGGCCGCGGAGTTCCTCAGCAGCTCCGGGGCGGCACAAGACGTGGTCGGCCGCATCCGGTCGCATATCATGGCGACACGCCATGAGGCGCTCCCGGCCGATACCGATTCCAAGGTGGTTGTGGACATCGATCTGTCGATTCTCGGCGCGGAGCCGAGTCGATATGAGGAATTCGAGCGGGACGTCAGGAAGGAGTACCGGTGGGTGCCGCGCTTCATCTACGGCCCGAAGCGGGCGGCGATCCTTCAATCGTTTCTGGATCGGGCCCGGATTTATCAAACCGAGCCGATGTTCGAGCACTTTGAGGAAAAGGCTCGCGTGAATGTCTCAAAAGCTATCCGAGCCCTGAGCCATAAGTCTTCAGAAACCTGACAACCGGCCCGTCGAGGCGAGGCACAATAGCTACCCTTGTCCGGCGCTCCATTGCGATACATCGTTCATGAACGCCCTTCGCTGAGCCTCGGATTCAAACGCGCGGCTCGGGATAAGCAGCGCATTTCCGCTCTTGCCGGCGATGATGACGACGCCATTCTCCTCCCTGACCGGCGCGAGCTCGGACCATTTGCGGCTTGCCGTTTTCTTGCCAATTTGCGTGGACCACCCGTCCGGCCCGACCTCAAGCGTTCGTTCGGCGCTCTTGAACAGCAACTGGGAAGCCGAGACCGAGATCACCAGGATGAGCATGAAAGCAACGAATGCTGCCGTGACCCAACCGTAGATATCACCACGCAACACTTCGGTGCGCGACAAGCCGAACGCGACGGCCACCGCGAAGATGGTATGCACATACCAAAGCCGTGCTCGCCAAAGGCGCCAGTAAGCGCGCCATACTTCGTCCCGAGACGATCGATAGCGAAGCGTGTATGTCATCAACGAGAGAGCTCGTCGATGGGGCGCAGCCGTCGGCCCTTCTTGAAGAACCTCCCGGCGAGACTCATCGCGCTCTTGTTCTTCGCCCTCATCAGAACGGTGCCGTCCGGGAGCAGCGTGAACGTCATCCGGTCACCCGTCTTAATGCGCAGGCCCTGCCGGATTTTCTTTGGAATCGTCGTTCGCCCTTTGCTGGTCAGTATCGCTTCGGTAGACATAGGTAACGCCTTGGAGACGGATTGCTCGGAATCGGAACCGCCGACTGGCACAATCACATCCTCTACCTCCCACTCCGCTGAACGTCCACTCGAGCCCGAACCTTCTGAAGCAATGCTTCCGCAGCGGCCCGCTTCTCTGAGCTGGGAGAGCTAAGGCTACGAGCCGACAAGTCTTGCATGCCTTTCGCCGAATAGCCGCCGCTCGGTCCACGTGGAAGTTGGTCGCGATCGTCCAGTTTTGCCTTGAAATCATCCAACGAGGCCAGCAGACCGACACACGCCAACCAAAGGCACTCCTCGAAGTGCGTCGAGAACCATGCTGAAACCTCCTCCGAAATCGCGAACTCCTCATCCGACACACCGAGGTCGGCGACTGACTTCGGATGTGTCAGCCGATCCCGAACGTCCCTGACACGACGCAGCTTTTCCCAGCCCGACTCGTGAACAGGCAGCTCGAATGCGATGCGTGCTGCCTTAACGTAAATCTTGAATGCGAACTGGAGACTTGGTAGTAGTCGTAAGTGGAGCCTGCGCTTGCCGACATCGCCACGTTCGTTAAGCTCGTACGCGCTCTCCTCTATGAGCGCCTGCTCTTCCGGTGCGAGTTCGACCAGCAGTGTCTTGGCGAAGACCACTGCTGCCTGTTTCAGCCCGTAAGTCAAACCTTCCAACATCGCAAACAGAGAGCGCACGTATTCGCGGCGTGCCCATTCTTCAAGCTTCGCCTCCTTCGTATGGCGAGCCAGATCATCGCAAAGCAAGTCGGCCATTCCGCGAAGCTCGACTAGTGCGCGAACGTTAAGGGCGCCGGTATCAACAGGCGTCATGCTTCGCTCCTCGCCTGCAATCTGAACTCGACGTTTGCTTGAATCCCATCACGAGGCAAGCCTCTGTGAGCTCCTCCAGGTTTATGGAACCGATCCACCGACGTGTCGCAGCACAAACAGGGACCAGTCTGACGGTATCCTCGATGGGCCGTTGGACTGTTCGGAGCAAGTCCGGTCGGAGCCAGGGCGGTTTGTTCGCAATCGTGCCGACAGGCGTACGCCGCGTGAACCAATCAACCTTCTGCCTTCTCTTCTTCGTTCTCACCCCGTCTACGCAACTGTTCCTCCAGAACATAAAGCGTATTCACCTGCAAGAACTCCAACACGTACTCCTGCTCAGTCGACTGGATTTCCCGGTGAGCGCGCAGATTCCTGAATCCCGAGTAAGCTCCGATAAACAGTTGCGCAAAGACTATGGAATCTTGGTCCGAATGATGCCAGACGAGTGGTGAGTTCTCGTTGCCGAAGGCTCGACTAAATAATTTTGTGCCGTGGTCCCTGCAGCCGCTGCGTTTCCGAATCTGATCCTCTAGGCGACGATACGCGGTGTTAAGAGCTGCATCGGGATCCTGCCAGAACCTGATGGCTAGATCCAACAATCGGCGATTGATCAGCGGCAATGGAATAAGAGCAGGAAGATCTTCCCAGACGTTTCGTTCGTCGGCGCGATCGACGTCACGCTCAGTTACATAGTCGTAAACCTTCGACAGCGGCCGGTGACGACCGGCAAGTACTTTTTCGATCTGGGATTCCGTTATCGTGGCATCGACGAACGAGTCGAAGCACTTTTGCGTCACCTCAACTTCTTTGAGTTCCCAGCCTCGATTCGCGAGGAGGAGGATGGCTTGAGAGAGTCCGCGAGGACCCTCTCCACCATATCCCGACGCGAATCCGTCTCGTATGACGGTACGCATCTCGAGCTCTGGCAGCAGCAGAAACAAATGGGACCGACAGCGATGGCGATCCCGTGGACTGGAGATCAGCAAGGCCGTCCCCGTTCCACGCTCTTCTTGAAGGAAGTGCGCCAGCGCTTCGAGGCATGATTGAGTTACCCCTGGCGCACCGCGGTAGTCGAGCTGAGCAGGCTTTGTCGAAACGTTACGTGCCACGCTTGGAAGTGTAGCAGTCAGAAGTCATCAATCTCGTCTCGGGTCATCGGAGAGCAGGCATGAGGGAGCGAGAGGCCAAAGACCAAGATTCGTATCTAGCATGCCCAGAGCGGCCGCTTCCGACCCAGAGCAGTCATTCGCAGGCCAAGACCACCCTGTAAAATATTGCAGACTGCATGTGGGGTGCAGGTTAGGGAAATGACAGCCGTGAGCAGTGACCTGGATTCGCAAGAGACCTCGCTTGCCGGCGGATGCCTGACGTCTCGCATTGTCAGAATCGGCAATACGGTGCGCAGGCCCTGGAAGGCTTCCACAGGATTCATGGCGGCGCTGCTGCAACATCTGTGCGCGCAAGGGTTCACAGGTGCGCCCCGGTTTCTGGGACGCGACGAGGAGGGTCGTGCCTCGCTGAGCTATCTCACGGGCGATGTACCTGCACGATTCCGGCGTTTTGCGGACGAGCAGGTGCATGCGGCTGGAGCGTTGTTGCGCGCGTTTCACGAAGCGACTCGTGATTGCACACTGGCGGCTGGCAGCCCTGTTGTCTGTCACGGCGATCCGGGGCCGCACAACACGGTATTTCGCGACGGCGGACCGGTGGCGTTCATCGATTTCGATCTCGCCGGGCCTGGACATCCGATGCAGGATCTCGGGTACATGGCCTGGACCTGGTGCATATCCTCGAAGCCGGAACGTGGGCCGGTTTCGTTTCAGGCGCACCAGATTCGAATCTTGGCGGAGGCATATGGCATTCCGCGCCAGCAGCGTGCCGCGATCATCGACGCGATTCTGGAGCGGCTGGACTGGAACATCGGCTTTTGGTGTCAGAGTGACGACGAGTTTGTGGCGAGTGGCAACATCGTACCGACGCCGGAACGGGTCGCTGAGATCATCGACTGGACGCGGCGTGAGAAATCCTTCGTCGAGCAACACCGCATTGAAATCGTCGGCGCGCTGGCGTGAGTCGTTCAACTTTGAAGATAGCGGCTTGTTATGCCCATGCACGGCGGCCGGATGTCTGCTCCTGGCCGACAGTAGTCTCTCGTGGATGCGTGCTCTCGACCCGGAGCGGACGTCGAATAGAAGGAACGCATCGATCGTCGGAGCTTAACGGTTACACCGGTAGCTACTTGGCAATACTGCCCTGATACCGTTCATAGTCTTCTAAGAACAATCGAGCTGCGGCATCCTTGAATTCGTCTCTTCGATTTCGCAGATCTCGAAGTTTCGATGAAACGCTCTTGTAGATAACCTGATGCGCACGATTCTTTATCGCGCTCTCATCGTATTCGTCAAAGTCCGCGACGTCGCCATTCAACGTCGCATCCGCTAAGCGGAGCAAGTCCTCTTTCCGAATCTTTTCTATCGGAACATAGTTACCTGCCCCGTCCAAATACTCTCCGCGGCCTTCATTTGTTCTTAATAGCTTCATATCCTTTCCTCCTGCTCTCGTAGGTCGCAACCCCAGCCTCGAGAGCATTCATCAAAACATCGTGGCTCTTCATTGATTTGCCGTCTAAAGAGTGCAGGTCCTTGTCCGTCGGATGCCCGGAATACACGCGATAGACCGGCTTTCCGTCCTGGACCTCCTTACTCGCGAAGAGCACGTAGTCGGCTCCAACTGATGCACCGACGGTGCTGTTGTGAGTTACGACCACCACTGGCATCAACTCTGAGATGGCCTTCAACAGTCGGTTGACATCGCTGTTCAGGAATAGGTTATCGAACGATGACTCCGGCTCATCAATCAGCAGAATGTCGTGCTTTTGGGCATCGGCGATTTCTTGTAGAAGCCGGAACTCGGAGCGCTCACCTCCTGACACCTCGACGCCGTCTTGGTTTAGCACCTTGTAGGTTATTTTGACGAACAGCTTATGTAGATCAGCTCTCGGGAGACTTTCGTTGTCGCACAGCTGCAGCAGGTACGCGTATGGGCGATCGTAGTGCTTGAATGCCTCCACGAGGGACGTCTTGACCCCAGCTACCGCTTTAACCTCGCTGGCATTGGCAAACGGTTGTCGTCGCGCCTCTATACGGAAGCCTTGCAGCGTGTCCTCGAACACGATTGCCTCCTTCTTTAGAAGCTCCACTAGGTCTTCGAACCGCTGCACCCGTCTGGAATCTAAACACACCCGATACAGGTCCACGTCCTCGACTAACGCCGCAGATGAATGGATGCTCAGGGCCTTCCGGATCTCCTTGACTAGACCGTTGACGAACTTTCTCTTGCCGTTTTCCAGCGTTGTGGTGTGCAAGAGTCGAATCAACTCAAGTGCAAGGCTCTTCAGAGCCGCAATCTGCACGTGCTTCTCTATTACCTCTCGGAACTCGAGGTTTTCGATGATTTGCCGTACTGACTCAATTAGGTTCTGCAAGGTATCAGTGCTACTGATGTCGTAGGCGACTTCATCGAAGAGTGCTGCCTGTGAGAAGGCGTCTCGTCGATCGATTTCTTCCGCAGATTTTAGAAGGGTTTCAACATATCGCTCGATCTCCTTGTCGTTGGCCGACAGGTCGACGTTCACCATCGCCTCAATAACCCGCTTGAAGCCAGACAGGTGTTCATCCACGAGCGCGCTCTTTCTGCGCTCAACGTTCCCCTTGAACTCCCGCTCATCTCCTTGTGGATCGTGTTGCACTAGCGAGAATTGCCGTATGTACTTCGCGTTCTCTTGCGTTGCGTGAACAGCGTCGAGGGTGTGCGTCTTTCCGCTCGAGCGCGCGCCCAGTATCACGTTCAGGCCAGTCGAAAGTTTTTGACCGTTGTCAAAGACCTGCCACATGGCTATTCCCATCGTCCTCGGACAATGCCACCTTTGCCTTATCTCTGAGAGTTTCCTTCAATGAGCCGAGGGTGAGCGTCCCACAGTCAATATACGTTTGTCGGGGCGTGAACTTTTCGAGACCGACACTCATTCGAGCGTCGCTGAACAGCACCGGTGCTAGCTTTGAACTGTCTTTCAGCGCGCGGACAAACTTTTTCGGGCTATCGACTTCGCCTGCACTCGTATAAGGCCGAAACCGCTCCAGTGCCGCCCGGCAATTTGAGGCGCCTTGTCGGAATGTGGAATGATCAGGTAACGATTGAGGTCGCCGTTAGATGTGCTCCAGCTCGTCAAATGACATGCTGTCATGGAGTTTCGCAATCCGTTTTTTCGACTAGCTTTCCTTTAGCTTCAAAGTCTTCTAGCTCTGAGGGGCTCGCGATCAGTAGGACGTGTCCGTTTTCAACATTGATTTCTATCCCGGGAAATACTGGGATGGCCAGAACTTGAGCGATCGACCTGAACTGCGAGCCGTCGAACACATCGTGGTTAGTGACAGCTACAGCATGCAGGCGTGCCTCATCTACATACCGCTTGAATGTGTCGATGCTGAACGTGAACGGACTGTCGCTTCTGGTCGCGACCGTGTGAATATGCAGGTCTATTTTCTTCAGACGTCCTCCGTCCTTCGGATTCGCGATACACGCCTAGTTTGAATCGTCGCTGATGCTTTCGATTTGACAGCTCGACGCACGGTTCGTGGCACATCTGGTTTGACACGCTACGGTGCTGTTCCACGTTCGAGTCAACTCATGGTCCACTCGCACAAAACATCACCAGTTAACGTTAGACGTGCCGGGCCGCGGATTCCGTTATGGATACGTATGGTGCACGGTTTTGAGGAGGCCGGATTCGAGCTCCCGGTCTACTCCGGAATTCTCACGACGTCCATCGAATGTCGACCGTCCCGTTTTCAGCGCGTACTGGCGGTTAGTCCTGGCGTGGAACGGCGCTAGGTCGCGGGGTGCTTGAAGTTGACGATGTCCGCTTCTGGCCGAGGCTGTGGTGAAAACTCGATGCCAGAACGTAGTCGCGTGCAGGCAGGGCAGCCCCTCGGCCTTGCCTCCGCATCTATGCCGGTGCAAAGAACCCCCATACTCCGTTCGAGAACTCGCCCGCTGCGAATTGGATATGTTCGCCGGGAACCTCCAGCTTTGTAGACAGACATCTTGTGGCGCTGGGAGGGGCAGCTCGGATGAGCAACGACAACAGGAAGGCCGAAGAAACAGGCTGGCAAGGGTTCCCTGCTAAGCTCGCATAGTGGATCCTCCCTCTAGAGAAAATGCCGGAGACCGTCTTCGACCCAAGGCGGAAGATCGCGCTTCCCGAAACCGGTCATTCCAAGAACGTTGTTCGAGCGAGAGACCGACAGGCTGACGAACTGGTTGCAAGCACTTGACGTACGTCGCCGCTGCTCATGCCGCTTCGCGGCGCGGCCTTAGGGAGTTCGAATGGACCTTCGCGAGTTCATAGCGTCGCACGCCCTCTCGTTGGACGAAACTCATTCTTGAGCCGAAACGATTCAGCGCACTGAAATATTCAACGCCTATTACTCCTCCGCAATATCTGCAGTTCGCTGAGAAAGACCTGCGCCTTGGCGGAACACGAGGGTTGGTCAATGCCCTCACGAACGCCAAGCGTGCGATCGACTGTCAGATATCGAACTTACTCGTAGGGCTCGGGATGCCAGAACCGTACAACTTCCCTGGCCGGCTCGAGAAATTGCAGGCCCTAGGAGTGCTCGCCCCACGGATAATCCGAAAAATCGTGCAGCTAAGGAACGTGCTGGAGCACGAGTACTACTTACCGAAGCGCGCGGAAGTTGAGGACGCGCTTGACGTTACCGCACTCTTTATCGGGATGCTCAAGCCGCACTTCGCCGGAGGCTCTTACATGGAGGAGGCATGGCTCGCTGACGACACTTCCACCAATCCTCGCGGCGAAGTCACGCGGACCAAAACTCATACGATGTGGCGGCACGACGCTGATCCCGAGTTTACATACTCACGTGGCATATACATGGAGAGCGAGCTCGGTAAGAAGCAGATCAATCTCGATTTGATCCAAGAGAACGTTAAGGTTGGATCAGTTGCGATTCAGCCGAAGGACGCCGTGTACATCGAACTCCAAGGATTGCTTCTGCGAGCGGATGTTGAAAACTTCGCATTCTCGCGTGCTGGAGCAAATCGCTTTCTGAGGGCATTGCGTGCATCAGCTCCCTAACGCGTGGAAACCAGTCCGCACGTGCGTTGCGCGCCGTTGGACGTCGGCTCTCGACACGATTGATACATCACCTTGACTGACCGCTTCTGGCCCGATTCCGGTCAGCGCCGACCCGGTGCCCTCACATCCGACGAGCAGGCGACCAGGCCGGTCGAATGTCTCTATCTGATCTCGGCGTTTCCCCGAGTCGTGTTTTCGGACAGCAGCTATCTGGACGTTCAATGCGCGGAATAGAAATGACTGCAGCGCTGCACCCCGTGCGCTTCGGTCCGCAGGTCACAGCAAGCCTCTCATCGTACCGAGTTGGGCCACTGTCTCAGCGAGTTCCGACCGCAGGAACGTATCGAGCAGTTCGTCTACCGTGCGCGGAGGATTTTGCAACCGCGCCCTCTGATCGCGAACTACTTGCGCCACGGTCGGCGGTGAGAGATCGAACAAGTTGCTGATGAACTGATCCGGATGTTCGGCGGTAATCCCGAACGGTCGCAGGCATTCCTCGGGAAAGTCCTTGAGGTTGTACGTCACGATCACTGCCGCGTGCCCCGCAATGGCTGCGGCCAGAACATGGCGATCATCAGGATCCGGCAGGGTAAGCCCCTCGATCAGAGATTCGTATCCCGTGACGAGGCAGTCCGGCACGGCGGCATTCATCAACTCCCGCGTTCGTTGAAGCGTCTCCGCCTTCAGGTCGGGTCGGTTCTTCAGAACATTGCGAATCCACTCGTCATGGATCTTGTCCGTCCATCGTGCCCGATAGAGCCCAGTCTGCGCGGTCCCCATAATGAGATCGCGCAGTGCGGCCGGGTACAGCGCGCAAGCATCGATGAGCGAGACGAACCCCGCCACAGATCAATAGCCCATACCGAACTCTTGCGCCTGCTTCGCCAACTCATCGAGAGCCGCAAGTTGCTTCTTTTGGCTTTCGCTCTGATAGGCCAGCAGGTCTGCAAGCAGGATGCGCCGATGTTTCCCGACTTTCCGGAACTTCAGTTCGCCGCGCTCGAGCAAGCTCACAAGATGAGGACGGGATACATTGAGCAGATTGGCGGCTTGTTGAGTCGTTATCTCGGCGCGGATCGGCAGTACCGTCACGGCCTTGCCCTCGCCCATCTGCGCGAGAATATCCACTAGCAGCCGAAGCGCTCGCACGGGCACCTGGATCTCTTCACTTCCGTCGATCACGCGAAGGCGCGCCGTCGCGCCGGTGCCAATGCAAGCCGCAAGGACGCGGCTACTTTCCCTGGCCAAGGTCGCCTCTTTCTCTGTCGGGAGGGAAGGAGTGCTGGAAACAGTGGGCACCTGCCCCGCTACTGATTTCGGTGTCGTCATGGCCTTCTCCTCATTTCTCCGACAGCATTCTAGAACCGTGAACGAAATAAGCGCAAACAAACGAAATAAACGAAACACGCTTCACAGTCTTAAAGAATCCCCCGCGCGACGCCTAGTTCAAATTCTATTCTCCATAAAATCAGTTACTTATGCTGCCACTGGGCATGAGTGGCAGCCCGAAACCTGCCAGCTCACCCTACCAGCCCCGGCCACCTAGCTCTTCACGCTCATTTTGAGAGGGATCTGCCTGGGTTCGATGGAACGGACACGATCGACAGATGGCGCTGCGCTCGTCGTGGAGACAGCGATGAACTTCTGCAGCGCTGCCTCGGAGATGAAGCGCCGCCGCCCGATCTTGACGCTCTCCAGCTTGTGGTTGTTGAGCAGGGCGTAGATGGTGGCGCGAGCGATCCGGCCGAGCAGTTCCCTCGCCTCTTCAATCGAATAAAGCTTCTGCGAATCCATTTCCGCTCCCTGCCAGGCACCGACAGAGGCGCCTTCTTTGGCGCTGATCACGCTAGGGCATCTGTTCTCGATCGGACAAGCCGAGTTTGTCATGAGTTTGCCCAGAAACTCGACATTCGTTTTTTGAGGATGTCTCGGGAAATCAATCCATTACCTTTCCGGCTAGACAAACTTGAACAGTCGGAGACAAACCCGCCGTGATCGCCTACGCCGCAGCGAGTGCCTTCAGAACGTGCGTGGGATCGCGGCTGATCGCCGTCAGGAGTGCCTTAGCGGGCCCAGTAGGTTCGCGCTGGCCCTGTTCCCAGTTGCGAAGCGTGCCGACATCCACGTGCAGAAGCTGGGCGAACTTCGGTTGGGAGAGGCGCAGCTTCGAACGTAGCGCCTTAACCCCCAACGCATCGACGTGGAACTCGCGCGAGGCCGCGCGCTCGCCACGGACGATTTCGTTCATCTGCGTCATGCTCTCGACGAGCTCGGCGAAAAGCGTCCTGTCGTGTGGGCGGGGAACGATCCGCGCCGCCTGCGCTCGGAGTCGATCCTTCGCAACCTGCAGGTCGTAGTGGCTCTGCAGGTCGATCCAGAAGCGGTCTGACGTGCCGAAATACACAGTGAGCAGCACCGCCATTTCCGCAGAGATCGCGCTCTGCGATTCGAGGATGGGCTTCACCGTCGCCACCGGCTCGTACAACGCTTTTGCAAGCGCGCGAGCGGAGAGGCCGACAGGCTTCATGAACTCGTCGCGAAGAATTCTTCCTGGGTGCGTCAACTTCAGTTTCTGCCGTGTCTTGCCGCTCATCTTCCCCTCTTACTTTTTGCCAGATGACCGAGCTGCTGGTCTGCTCTCTCGACGACCTCTCGGAACGACGCTGAATTCAAACCAATCTATTTGCCGCAGATGCTTCAGAATTCCGAACAGCTGCTCAGCGCGCGGGGTGCTCGTTTCCCCGAGCATCCGCATAAGGCTCTTCGCTGGTGATCCCACAGCTTTGCTGAGGGCGTCGAAACCGATCGTCGCGTCGATGTAGTTGCGCAGCATCCGCTTACCAACCGAGAACTCTCCGCCGTGCAAGGCCTCGACTGCGTCGGCCAGGTACGCGGCGCGAAACTCGCGATCCTGCAAGTCGACCATGATTGTTTCTTTGAACTCTTTGGTAAGCGGCATATCAGTACCCTCTTCGCTTGCGCAGTTGCGACTGCTCGTTACCCGCAGAATCAAACTTGAGTTTGGTGACCTTTGATGGTTCCAAACCAAACGACGGCAGCTTTTTCTTCACCGCCTTCGCCACCGTCCTGTTAAGCAGATGCGCATACGTGCGCAACGTCATCCGCAGATCCGCGTGTCCCAGAAGCTCCTTGATAATTTCGGCATCCGTGCCCCGATTGATCAGCAGACTCGCGTAACTCCGTCGCAAGTCATGAAACGTCGCAGGCGGCTCGATCTTCCCGGCCCTGCAGGCGTCCCTCATGTAGCGGGACGCCTGCATGCGATACCAGGGCGAACCGTCTGCGCGAGTGAACACGAGCTCGTCGCCGCGCTTGCCGGCTGTCATGCGATCGAAGAACTCTACACCCTCATCACTGAGCGGCACCGAACGCGGCTTCCCCGACTTCGAATGACGTACGCGGAGCTGACCTTCCGTTACGTCACTCACCAGCAATACGATCAACTCGCCATGCCGAAGCCCGGTATAGAGCGAGCCGCGCGCGAGCTGCCGGAAGTCCTCCGGCATCACGTTCAACAAACGCTTGGCCTCCTCGACACTCAGGAACCGAGTGCGCGGCATATCGACGCCACGAAACGGCCGTACGCGGCGCCAGGCCTCGTCTGACTGCGCCTTGCCGTTGCTATAGGCGTGGTTGAGACAAGCCCGCAGAACGCTCCACGCGCGGTTTGCGGTCGAGCGCTGGGAGCGGAGGATCTCGGGGTCCGATGAGGGTTTGACCTGACGATCCCGCCACTTCTGCAGGTCGTAGGTCGTCAGCTCGTTCACATCGCGCGAGCCGAACTGCGGAAGTACGTCCCTGTTCACCTTCGTCTGGTCGACGAGCACAGAATGCGGCGGAGACTTCGCGCCACGAAACTCCCAATAGTCCTCGAAAGCCTGCCGCAGCGTATACGCGGCGGCCTTAGTGACCGTCGGACGTGTCTCACCGAGTGCAATCTTCAGCACGTCCGCCCAGGAGAAGACCGTCTCGCCGTTGGCGTCGAAGTCATCATCGGCGGTGCCGACACGTCGCTTCGATAGACGCCGCTCTCGATATTCTCGAAGCCACCACGTCGCGCCGTCGCGCCCCTTCCTGTACCCGATATGCAGGCCGCGTCGGACCTCGTGCCAATATGGCTCGTGCTGCGGAGGCAGCTTCTGACGCGCCTCGCGCGTGCTCAATCTGTAAACACGACCGGAATTTGCCACTGTCATTCTTCCCTAAACATTTGCCGACCCAAGCGCCCGATGCGCGAAAACACAATCGGAACGCAGACATCTTAGGAAAGTTTAGGAAAGTTTCAGAAAAGCACGCGGTTGAACGACCTCGAACGACCCGAGCCGAAAAGACGCGCGGAAGCCTATTTTCATAGGCTTTCCGCGCGAACGAGGTTGAACATCGTCAGACGAGGAAAGCAGGAATTTACGCGCTCTCAAGGCTGTAACACCGGTTCGAATCCGGTTGGGAGCGCCATTCCTTTCAGAGACTTACCTGCTGCGACTTTTTCTCGTACGAAAGCTGTACGAAAACGTGCGCCGAAATTTTCGTACTGACGGCGACCACACTGACGGTCTTGTTTCGCGTGTTGTTTCCTTAGTAAGCAGACGCGTCTTCTAGGTCAGTACACGAACTTGCTCGCCTCGCGATCAACGCGCCCACCCAGGAAGTTGTAATAGCGGGGATGCGGCCGCTCTCCGCCCATCGCTGAGACTTCGTGAAAAGCGGGCGGTCGCGATTTCGCGCGCCCCTCTCAACGCGGCAACTCCATTACTTCGGCGACCGTACCTTTCCAGGTACGGAGTTTCGTGCGCTCAGTCCCTGAATTTTCGACCTTTAGCTCAACCTGCACACAGGATCAAATAGGTTGTCTATTGACCGAAAGGGAGAGCCCCGGCGGCCACCCAAACTCCCCCACCCGCGTGCACTTGAAACTCCTCCACCCCTGATGTGAGCACCGGCGCCAGGGTGGCGCCGGGCTGATCTGCGACGGGACGTTACGCTGCTTCCTTTTGTTCGAAGGGGAGCGGCAGGAGTTGAACGTCTTGAAGTCGCATCTACGGATTACGATTCAAACACTGCTGCAGTCGGGCCGGAGCCAGCGCGAGATCGAGCGGGTGACGGGCGTGGATCGCAAGACGATCCGCCGTTACGCGCGGTCGGCGATCGATGCCGGCCACCAAATTCCCCCGGGGTGGCCACCGGCTTTTCTGCGGGAGAAACCGCGTTTTCCCAGGTTGAAACTCCTCCACCCCGGCCACCGGCCGGAGCGCCCAAAGAGGCCCGCTCGGCATGCGAAGCGCACCGGGAGTGGATCAGCAGCCAGGTACAGCTGAGCCGCAACGCGCAGAGCATCTATCAGGACCTGGTGGAGAGCCGCGGCTTCACCCATCGGTACAACTCGGTGAAGCGCTTCGTACGAGGCCTGAAGGTGCGCGAGCCCGAGCGCTTCGATGTGCTGGAGAGCCTGCCCGGGGAAGAGGCGCAGGTGGACTTCGGCCAGGGCGCACTCACGCGCTACCCGAACGGCAAATACCGCCGGCCGCATCTGTTCGTGATGACGCTGAAGTACTCGGGGAAGTCGTTCCGCAAAGTCGTGTGGAAAGCGGATCAGCAGACTTGGGCGCGATTGCACGAGGAAGCGTTCCGGGTGTTCGGCGGATCGGTGCGCTATGTCGTGCTCGACAATCTCAAGCAGGGCGTCCTCGAGCCCGATCTGTACGAGCCGCAGCTGAACCCGCTGTACGCGGCGGTGCTGGCGCACTACGGCGCTGTGGCCGACCCGTGCCGCGTGAGAGACCCGGATCGCAAGGGTACTGTGGAAAAAGCGATCCAGCACACGCAGGACACGGCGCTGAAGGGACGCAAGTTCGAGACCATCGACGAACAGAACCAGTGGCTCGAGCACTGGGAAGAGCGCTGGGCGGCGCCGCGCATCCACGGACGCAAGAAGCGTCAGGTGCTGGCGATGTTCACCGAGGAGAGGCCGCATCTGCTGCCGTTGCCGCTCGAGAGCTTCCGCTTCTTCCGGCAGGAAACACGCACCGTGGACGACGCGGGCGCGGTGCAGGTGAACGGCTCGTACTACGCGGCATTGCCGGCGCCGCTGTACAGCCAAGTCACGGTGCGCATCTACGAGCGCGAGATCGAAATCCTCGGCGCAGACGGTCAGGTCCTGCGTCGGCACGACAAGAGTGCGCGCAAGGGCACCTTCGTCATCCCCGAAGCCGACCGCATCTTCAATCCTTCGCGCCAGACAGCACGGCTCATCGGCAAGGTGACGAAGATCGGGCCCCATTGCGCGCAGCTGGCGCAGGAGATCTTCGCGCGCCTGGGACGGCCCGGACAGCACGCGATCTACGGGCTCTCCAATCTCACGCGCCATCACACCCGCGAGCAGATCGAGACGGCGTGCGCGAAGGTGCTCACCTTGAGCACCCCCTCCTACCAGGCCGTGAAGCGGGTGCTCGAAGCACTCACCGTCGCGGAAAAAGCCGCCGCTGCCGCGCGTGCCGCCTCGCTCCAGCAGGCCGGCCAGTACATCCGCGCGATCGACGAATACCGGGCGTTCTGGGAGGAGTACTCCAGAAGCGACCCGAACCCTTCCTCACCCACCCACAGTGACTCATAGGAGCACACGATGAGCATGTCGATGACTGAACTGGAACAGGCGCTGCGCGCCTTGCGTCTGTCGGGGATGATCGCCACCTTGCAGGCCCGCGCGCTGCAGGTGGCCCATCACCAGATGGACTTCACCGAGGCGTTCGCTTCCCTCGTGCAGGATGAGCTCGACCGGCGCCGCTCGCGCCTGCTGGAGCGGCGCTTCACACTCTCGGGACTGCCCGAGCGCAAGGACCTAAAGGACTTCGACTGGAGCTACAACCCGCGCATCCCCAAGCGCGACGTGCTGGAGCTTGCGACGTTGAAGTTCGTCGAGGCACGCGAAGGCGCCCTGTTGCTCGGGCCACCCGGCGTGGGCAAGAGCCACGTGGCCAAGGCGCTCGCGCATCTGGCCGTGCAGCGCGGTTACAAGGTGTTCTATCGCGAAGCGCATGCGCTGATCGAGGAGATCAACGAAGCGCGCGAGCTCGGCGAGCTGCGCAAGTACCGCGCGCAGATGAAGGCCGCGGAGTTGCTCGTGATTGATGATCTGTTCCTGCGAAAGCTGCCCGCGAATGCAGGCGATGAGCTCGCCGAGGTGATCATGAGCCGATACGAGAAACTCTCCACCGTGATCACCTCGAACAGACCCGTGGACGACTGGGGCAAGCTGCTCGGCGACGTCGTGGTCGTCACGCCGCTACTCGACCGACTGATGCATCACGGACATCTGCTGAAGTTCGAGGGTAAGAGTTGGCGACTGAAGGAAGCCGCCGCCCGAGTTGCCAGCCGCGCTCACACCGCGTAAACACCCTCACTGTCCCGCCGCGCCCAGGTGGGGGAGTTTGACCCGCCCAAGGGTGGCCACGGGTGGGGGAGTTCGAAGTGGCCGCCGGGGAGAGGTCGCGATGGTGGATGAGGCCGACGACGTTAAGGTCGAGGAAGTAGCTTCCGGGACCCCGGAAAAGCCCGAGAAGAAGCTCTCACCAAAGAAGGGGAAGCGCTCCCGAAAGGCCAGTAAAAAGCCGCGTGGGCCGGTGAAGACATATCCCTCTGTCGCGCTCGAGAAGGCCATCAAGGTTGCCCAACAGATCAAGATCAAGAATGGCGGCAATCCGTGGAGCCCAGATCAGGTAGCGGCCTCAATCGGGATGGGCATGTCGGCGGAATTTTTTTACGTAACCGCAGCATCACGCGATTACTGGTTAACAACCGGCACCCGCGAAGCCAAAGAGATTGCACTTACGGAACTCGGTCGAGAGCTGGTTTACGCGGGCAACGAAAGTATCGAACGCGCCAAGAAGATCGAGGCATTTCACCGCGTCGAGTTATTTCACAAGGTCCTCGCGCACTACAAAGGCAGTGATCTGCCGGAGATGAAGTACCTTGGCAACACGCTAGAACGCGAGTTTGGCGTGCCTCCTCAGTATCACGAGGATTTCTCGCGAGTGTTTCGCGAGAACACCAAGTATCTAAACATCACGTCCGGAGATACTGGACTTGACCCGCTTTCGTGGACTCTTCAGTGTCACAAACCGAGGAGTCTTCAATGGCAAAGAAGGGTACGAGATACACGCCGGAGTTCCGGCGTCAGATGGTGGAGCTGCATCGTGCGGGCCGCTCATTCGAGGAACTTGCGAAGGAGTTCGGCTGCACCGGCTGGACGATTCGTCAGTGGGTGAAGCAGGCGGCGCGCGATGTAGGCCGGGGTGATGGAGGTCTGACGAGCGCCGAGCGTGAGGAGCTCACGCGGCTGCGCCGTGAGAACCGGCGGCTGAAGGAGGAGCGGGAGATCCTTGCAAAAGCCGCGGCCTGGTTCGCGAACGAGGCGCCTGCGAAATCGAAGCGCTCTTCGGATTCGTGAAGGCGAACCAGGCCACCCAGTCAGTTGCGCAGATGTGCCGGCTGCTGGGCATTTCCAAGAGCGGTTACTACGCGTGGCTGAACCGACCCATGTCAGCACGGGCACGTGAGGACATCGCCCTGACCGCGAAGATCCACGCGATTTATCGTTTTTCGCGCGAGACCTACGGAGCGCCCAACATCCACGCGGAGCTGGCCGATGCGCATCAGATCCGCGTCGGACGCAAACGCGTGGCGCGGCTGATGCGCGCGGAGGGGCTGCGTGGGGCGAGTCTGCGGAAGTTCGTGGTGACCACCACGAGCGATCCGAAAGCCGCGCGCGCGGTGGATCTGGTGGAACGGCGCTTCTATTCAGAGGGTCCGGACAGACTCTGGGTGGCGGACATCACCTACGTTCCGACATGGGCGGGATTTGTGTATCTGGCGATCGTGCTGGACGTGTACTCGCGACGGATCGTCGGGTGGGCCATGGAAACGCACCTGAAGACCGAGCTGATCCTCGCGGCTCTCGACATGGCTCTCGCGCAGCGCCGCCCTGAAGGCGTGATTCATCACTCCGATAGGGGCTGTCAGTACACGAGCTACGCGTTCGGCAAGCGCTGCCAGGAGGCGCATGTCATGCCGTCGATGGGCTCGGTGGGAGATGCGTACGATAACGCGATGGCGGAGAGCTTATTCGCGACACTCGAGCGTGAGTTGCTCAGCCGTCGGCGCTTCAAGTCGCAGGCCGAAGCGAAGATGGCCGTGTTTGAATGGATCGAAGGCTGGTACAACCCGCATCGTCGCCATTCTTCGTTGGGCTATCGTTCACCAATCAACTACGAACGTGCGCACCGGCGAGCAACTCGGCGCAGGCGGTCGCGAGAGCTTCTGCCGCTGGCGCGTCAGACTGCGCTGCGTTGTAAGATCCAAAGGAGGACGGGAATCACAAAGACCGTGAGATTGAGATAGAAAACTGTCCACGGAAGCGGGGCAGGTCCAAACCTCGATTTCTTCATCGCTTCCTCGCCTCAGTGCAAGGACCCGGAAGCACCTTACTCCAGTTCTAAATGGAGCCCAAAAAAACGAAGTGACATCAGGGTGGTACTACGCTGTCCTGTGAGGCACGCCGATCCAGCGACACAGTTTGCTGACCGACACAACGAGACCGTCTTCTTGGAGACCCTGGCGGATCGTCTCGATCATTTCTCGTCCTCGCCCAGCAGGGACTCCAATCAGGGCACCACGGGCAGCGAGATCGCGCTCGCGGTGGCGCCGCCACGCCAGATACTCTGGGTCGCCTTACGATAATCACCCGACTGGGCGTACATGATGTTGTCGACGAATGTCTGTGGATTGCGATCATAGAGTGGGAACAGGCTCGACTGGACCTGCACCATGATCCGATGGCCCGGCAAGAACACGTGGTCGACGTTGGGAAGATCCCAGCGATAGTGTTCGACGCTGCCCGGTTTCAAGGCGCTCGGCTTGGCGAAGCTCTTCAGATAACGTCCGCGGAAGATCTCGATCCCGATCGGCAACTCATAGCCCGCCATCGAAGGCTTGCCGCCCTGCCCGGGTCCCTCCGGCACGTCATTCGGATAGACATCGATCAGCTTCACGACCCAATCGCTATCAGTGCTACTGGTCGCTGCGTACAGATCGACCGCAGGCACTCCCATGATGTGGACCGGCTTGTCGAGCGCCACGGTTTTCCACGTTGCGACGTCAGGTCGGTCCGATACGAAACGCTGGTCGTGGACCAGCCAGGACCTCCACTGCCTCGCATCGTTCATCTTGATCGGGCGCGGAACGAACGGGACCGGATGCGCGGGATCGCTGACGTAGTCATCATGTCCGGCAGCCGCCGGACGTCGAAAAGCTGCCGCACCGTTCTCCGCCAGATACAACGGCGTCGCGCTGCCCATCGGCCAGCGCGGTGAGCTCTCCCACTGGTTCACGCCTGTCGCGTAGGTGAGAACCGGTGGCGTGTGCAGGTCCGGGGCACCCTTCAGCCAATGGTCGAGAAAAGGCTTCACATAGCGCACGCGCCACTCGCGCGCCGTGTCTCCAGTGAAGATCAAGTCGCCGAGGTCGTATCCCGTGTGGTTCGCGCCCGAGTGTCGCCACGGGCCGATCACCAGTGTGAGCTTGTCGTTGTTCGTGTCCTTCGGCTCGAGTGCGCGATAGACGGCGGGCGCGCCATAGCTGTCCTCCTGGTCCCACTGACCCACCTCGAGCATCGTCGGTACCGTCAGAGGCTGCGCCCCAAGCCATTTGTCCGCTGCCTGCAACGACCAGAACTCGGTATAGGCAGGATTCTCAAGGAACTTGCGGACACTGGGGTAGTGCAGGATACCGAGCATCTTCGCGAAATCCCCGACAGAGCCGGCTTCCAGATAGCGCGTGTAGTCGTCTCCGTCACCGAGCGCGAACGCCGCCCCGGCACCTCCCATTGCTTTGTTGGTGGACTGGCTCACCGCGTAGTTGAGCGAGTTGACGCGGAACGCGCCATTGTGAAACCAGTCATCCCCATCCAGCCGTCGACCATCGGACTTTCCGGAACGGCGACCTTCAGCGCCGGGTGCGGATGGATCTCTGCCATCAATGCCGTGAAGCCAAGATAGGAAGAGCCGATGATTCCCACCTTGCCGTTCGACTCGGGCACATTCCTGACCAGCCAGTCGATGGTGTCGTAGGCGTCGGTCGATTCGTCGATGCCGGTGTCGTTCAGCGGCCCTGCCAGCGGGCGATTCATGATGTACGCCCCCTCGGATTGGTACAGGCCGCGAATGTCCTGGTAGACGCGGATATAACCGTCTTCGACGAAGTCGGAGTCCATCACCTCGAGGATATCGACGATCCGCTGGCTGCGGACGCGGTGGGTCGCTTCATGCGCGCCGTAAGGCGTACGCGACAGCAGGATCGGGCTCTGCCCGGTGCCCTTCTTCATCACGACCACGGTATAAAGCTTGATGCCGTCTCGCATCGGCACCATCGCCTCGCGACGAATGAAGTCGGCAGAAGGGAGAGTCTGCTCATAACTGGCTACGACGTCGGGCGTCATCGGCGTAACGCGCGCCAAGTCCTGCGCCAGGACAGCGGTGACGGTCGAAAGGAGGCCCACGACGAGCGCGACAGAACGTGCAAAGGAATGTGTCATAGCTGCATAACCTGTGCTCAGCACGAGGGCGGCACCCCTTGTCCCAAGGACGCGGCCGGCGACAACGCTGTCCGACCGCGCCACACCAAGAAACGACCGCAGGCGAAAATAGAGCTCCCGGACGGTTTCCGGGAACCCCTGCCTCCGACTATCCGTCAGAGGCTGAGCCTCACGCTGGCGTAAAAGCGACGCCCGTATGGATCATATTCTTTCGCGCTCTCGACTCCGGCCAGCGAAGAGGCGAAGCCCATGGGGATGAGTGGCGCCCCCCGATCGAAGACATTATCGACGCCGAGGGCGAACGCATACTTCCGCTTATCACCGATCGCGTAGCTGAGCTGCACATTGTGATAGAAGACTTCGCCGACGTCGTTCAGAGCCTGCTGCGCGGCATCCGGCGCCACCCAGTTCAGGCGATCCTGGATCTTGCTCATGTAGGTGACCTGCCATGTCGCGGACAGACGATTGGCAGAATAGGTCAGGCGCCCGTTCGCCCTGTGCTTGAAGCCGGTACCCAGGCGCCCGGCGGCATAGAGCTGACCGAGATTGTCCTCGATGGGTGACTCGGCAAAGGAACGCTTCTTTAGCGACAACAGCCGTGTATAGAGGAGCTCGAAGCGAATATCGTCGGCGTCTGTCAACCCGAGCGGATGGTTGTACACAAGGTTCGCGTCAACACCGCTGGTTTCAACGCTCGAGACATTCAGGAGGAAAGACTCGATGCCTCTGATCTTCCCTGTTGGATAACGGGTGATCGGATCGCAGTACAACGGATTCGCGGTCGCGAAACAGCGATCCAGGTAAACCTGACCGGGAAGCGACCCGATCGCATTGTCGATCTTGATGTTGAAATAATCAGTGGACATTCTGAACCCGGGCAATGCGGCAGGCGTAAGCACCGCGCCGATGGTCGTAGTCGTCGCCGTCTCCGCCTCCAGATTCGGATTGCCGGACTCGCTGACTGTCATCCAGCCGAGATCGAAGCCTGTGTAGGTAAAAGTGCCGCCGCCGGCCGCGATCTCGTTCAGAACTCCCGGAATCGCCCGACACTTCGCGTCCTGCGGACGGGTGCTGGTCAGCGTGACACCAGCGCACGGATCGATCAACGTCGCACCACCTCCGCCGCCTCCAGTATTCGCCGAATAGAGCTCGTTGACGCTGGGCGCCCGGTTCGCCTTCGCGTAGTTGGCACGGAAGCGCAAGTCCCTCACCGGTTCATAATCGATGCCGGAATTCCAGCTGAACACGCGGCCGGCGGTGGAATAGTCAGAATAGCGCGCAGCCGCAGTTCCACCGAGATAGTGCACGAACGGCTTTTCAGTGAGGATCGGGATATTGGCCTCACCGAACACCTCGTAGACATCGAACTCACCGGCCAGGTCATCCATCTGCATGGAGCCCACCACATTGCCGGCGTTTGTCTCGGCATCCCAATCGGTGACGCTACGCTCTTTGCGATACTCGCCGCCGAAGGCGATGCCGAGGTCGCCAGCGGGCAGTTTCAACAGGCTGCCGGTAACGGAGGCCGACAGCACGTGCTGTGTATTCGTGACAGTGGCGCCGTGGGGAATAGTCACGTAACCCATCACATCCGGATTGACTGTATCGAAGCCGAACAGGTTGATTGGCACGCAACCGGCGGCGCGTGCCGAGGCGTCTCGGCAAACGATTTTGCCGGTTCCATCGTCTATGGCATCCAGCCCATAGCGAAATTTTGTCGCATTGATATCTTCGCTCGAGTTCTTGTCCTGCATTCGTCCGTAAACGTAGGAGAGCTCGGAATTCCACTTCCCAATACTGCCGCGCAGACCGGTCGCCAGACGCCATGTGTCTCGATCGCTGTTATTGGAACGATCGAAGACATCGTTCATTCGCCTTCGGAACTGGATAGCGACGATGTCGTTCGCAGCACTGCCGTCGCTGTTACGCATGGTGATGTAATCGCGAATGGCAGCTGGAATATACGCGTTTGTAATTGGCATACCCGGCGATCCTTCGTTGTAGATGAAGCTCCAGTCACCGGAGTAAGCCTCGATTTTCGACGAAGACTGTATCTTGCTATAGGTGGGCTCGATGAACAGCTTCATATTTTCGCCGACATCGTGAGTGATGTTCGCTGATACAACATGGCGCTCCACCGGGACAGAAATACGGCGGTCCCCGTTGCGGTTATAGGCGAGTTCCTGCGGAAATCCGTCAACGAGGTTATTCCCGTGATCGAACGTGAATACTCGTGCGCTGTCGGTGGCGGTCCGAAGATCGAACCGTCCTTGTGGCGCGTAAGAACTATATGCCGGCACGCCCACCTGCGTGAGAAAGCGGTCCTCACGCGAAAGTGCCCGATCACGCGACATCAGACCCTCGTCGTTGTCGTAGGTGTAGTTGAACATGAAGCGACCCCGATCATCGGCGCCCCAATGCGTACCGGCAGAGGCGCTCACGAGATAGTGCGAGTCGTCACCCCGAGACGTGATGCCGTAGTCGGTGCGCACCTGGATACCGTCAATTTCATTCTTCAGGATGAAGTTGATCACGCCGGAGACGGCATCGGAGCCGTAGATCGCCGAAGCACCACCCGTGATCACCTCGACGCGCTCGATGAAATCCACCGGAATGTTGTTGAGGTCAACCGCCGATGTTCCCGGAAAACCGGACACGTAGCGGCGCCCATTCACGAGAACGAGGGTGCGGTTCGCCCCCAGGTTGCGCAGATCAACGCTTGCTGCACCAGTGCCGACCGAATTGAAATTCGAATTGGCACGCGTGGAGTTGACGCCGACCTGTGGCATCTTGTTCAGAATGTCCTCGATATGCAGCGCACCGTCCTGACGGATTGCCGTCGCATCCACGACTGCGATCGGAACCTGTGCATCGACCTGCGGGCGGGCGATACGCGAACCGGTGACCACGATTTCTTCCGGTTCATTGGTGGAGGGTGTGCTCTGTGCGATGGCCGCGCTCCCTGTACCGACGATGAGGACCAAGGAAATACCGGTTTTCGAGACTACTTTTTTTCTCAACATGATTCGCCCTGAGTTTTTTATAGCGCTGCGTGAAGGAGCTCACTGTCTCCGTTCACCCTGACCCCGTTTTGGATGTTCGCTCTTGCTTCGCTGGAACAAGCGGTTTTCTGCATCCCTGGTCCTTAGTTTTTCTTCAGCAACCTTCCATGTCTCGCGGTCGACTTCGCATCGCCTTCGCGCGCGACCGAACCATTGACGAAAACAAAATCGAACCCCGTCGCGAGCACATACGGCTGCAGGTAGTCGGATCGCGCGTGCACCTTTGCCGGATCGAACAGCAGCAGATCGGCCTTCGCGCCCTCTTTCACGACGCCGCGATCGGAAAGTCCGAGTGATGCAGCCGGAAGGCCGCTGGCCTTGCGGACCGCTTCCTCGAGCGTGAGGCTCTTTGCCGTCATGACATAGTGCTCGATGAGCCGGGCATACGTGCCGGTTGCGCGGGGATGCAGCAAGCCCGGCGCAGCATCCGTGGAGATCGCGGTGAGCGGACTCACCACGAGCCTGTCCTGTACCTTGGCGTCCTGCGTGAAGTGCGCCCCGCTGCCACCCAACGGACCCAGATCGAGGAGCACTTCCTCAAATGAAACCCCGCGCTCCTTCGCAACCGTGGCAAGCGTCTTGCCGCTGAACGGCTCGGAACCGAAGAGCAACGCATCGGGCCCGCCGCGCTTGATCATGCGCGCGCGCAAATAGTCCCGAAGCTCGTCGCGCCGCTCTGCGAGCACGCGCCTGTAATCCGAGGGCGGCAGGGCCCATTCGGGGAAGATCACCCCGAGATACGTATAGCCCGCGGTATAGGGATAGACATCCGCCGAAAGCCGCACGCCCTGCGCCTGCTTGCGCGCAATCAGCGCGAGCAGGCGGTCTGCCGCTGCGACTTGCTTTCCGAACACGATCTTGAGGTGTGACGCCTGAATGCGGGCGCCGCCGCCATAGCTGACGAGTTCTTCGACGGCGCCTTCAATTAGGCCGTCGTCCTCCGAGCGCATATGGCTGATGATGATGCCGTCCGCCTTTGCAACCTGTTTCGCAAGGGAGGCGAGCTCGCCGGTCTCGGCGTAGCGGCCTGGGACATACTCGAGGCCGGTGGAGAGACCGAAGCTGCCGGCGCGCAGATCGTCTTCCACGAGATGGTTCATGCGCGCCTGCTGCTCGGCGGAGATCGCGCGGGCCGAATCGGGAATTTGCGCAAGATGGCGCAGAGAGCCATGACCGGAAAGCGGTATCACGTTGAGCTGGAAAGGCAGTGCCTCGACGCGCTTCATCCAGACCGCCAGCGTCTCCCCGCCGTCCGCATCGGCTCCTGCATTGGCGTTCTCGCCGTCCTGGCCCAGCACGATCGACGTCACACCCATGGCGAGAAAGCCATCGAAATCGTCTTTCTCGGCGTCTCCATGAGCGTGCGTATCAATGAAGCCGGGTGAAAGCACGCGGCCATCCGCGTGAATCGTTCGCGCGGCCTCCACCTGAGCGGCCGGCACGTCACCCATGAATACGATCGTGTCGCCCTTGATGAGGAGATCAGCCCGATAAGCTGGCCGGCCTGTGCCATCGATCACGCGCGCATCGTCGATGAACACATCGAACGTGCCATTCGCGGCCTTTCGGACCGCCTCGAAATCACCGCCGACAGCGGGCACAGCCAAAGCGAGACCCACAAGAGCAACAACATGGAACGTGGTTGGCTTCAACATGAGACAGGGGCCTTTTCGTACAGATCCGGTCGCTGGAAGTCGTCGTTGTAGGCGAATAGCGCGGGGCTGCCGCCGGTGTGCAGGAACACGATGTCGCCCGAAAGCGTCCCGCGTCGTGCGAGATCCAGAAGTCCCGCTATGCCTTTCGCCGTATAAACCGGATCGAGCAACAGCCCCTCGTTCCGCGCCAGACGTAAAATGGCATCATGCGATTCGGGTGTGGGGATGGAATATCCGGCACCTGCATAGTCGTCGTACACGACGATGTCACTGTCCGGGACAACCGTGTCGCTACCGAGCTTCGCGATCATCTCGTGCAGAATATTCCAAACCTTCGCGCGCTTGATATTCGCAGACTCGCTGACAGATATGCCGATCACGGGGATACCCGACCCGAGCGACCTGAGACCCCCGAGGAGGCCGGCATGCGTACCGCCGCTACCCGTGGCGAGTACCACCGCAGAAGGCGTGAGATTCTGCCGAGCGCACTGGACAAGCAGTTCGTGCGCGCAGTTTGCGTAGCCAAGCGCACCAATACCATCCGAGGCTCCAGCCGCCACAACATAAGGATTCTCGCCGGCTGCGTTTGCGTCGTGCGTCAGAGCCTCGATGCGGCGGCACGTGGCGTCCTCATCGCTTGCAACGAAATGGATCTCGGCGCCGAATAGCGTATCCAGCAGCAGGTTTCCGGAGTGGGCGTAGAACTGCGTTTGCCGTTCCACGGGATCGTGCAATACGACTTGGCAGCGCAGCCCAATTCTCGCTGCCGCGGCCGCGGTTTGGCGAACATGATTGGAATGGCGCGCCCCCGACGTGATCAGCAGGGTGGCATCGTGCGACAGCGCATCACCCAGTGTGAACTCCAGCTTGCGCGTCTTGTTGCCACCAAGACCCAGCCCCGTGCAGTCGTCACGCTTCACAAAGACACGAATGCCGAGACCGGCCCCAATTGTTGTGAGCTCGAGCGGTGTAGGCAGGTGCGCGAGCGTCGTGCGCGGGAACCGCGACAGATCGAACGCCGAGATCATGAAGTTCCTTTGGAAAAATAGCGCTGTGTTTCTGCGAGAACGCGTCTCGAAAGCAGCACCCCGGAAACCATCGTCGGCACCGCCATCAACGCGAACATGATGTCGACGAAACCGACGATCGCGGCGGTGGTGGATATGGCGCCCACGACGATGCTCGCTACATAGAACACGTTGTAGAGACCCCTGATGCGCGCGCCGAACAGAAAGGCGAAGCACTTCATTCCGTAATAGGAATAGCTGAACAGTGCCGCGACGCCGAACGCGACGACGCAGACCAGCAGCAGCGGCCCGCCTAATTGCGGATACGCGGATTCGAACGCGCGCGCGGTCATCAGCACGCCGTTCAGCCCCGCGACCTTCCATGCGTCGGTGACGAGGATGGCAAGCGCCGTCAGCGTGCAGACGACGAGCGTGTCGACCGCCGGCGACATCATCGCCACAAGCCCCTCGTGCACCGGCTCCGAGGTCTTCGCGGCGCTGTAGGCGAGAGCTGCCGTGCCGATGCCGGCCTCGTTCGAAAAGGAGGCGCGGCGCACTCCGAGCACGATGAGTCCGCCGAGCGCGCCGCCAAACAGAGCCTCGCCTTTGTAGAATCTGGCCGCGAACGCGTCGGTGAATATCAAACGCAGGTAGTAAGGCACTGCCGAGGCATGAGTGACCAGGATGCCGACGACCGCGAGAAAATAGAGCAGCACCATAAGCGGCACGAGCGCCGTGGCAACATGGCTGATCCGCGTGAGACCGCCGATGATGACGATCCCTGTGAGGGTGGCAAGGCAAACACCAATGACAAGGTCGGTCGAGCCCGCTGAGCCCACTCCGGCAGGCTCAAGACCGAGCGTGCGGATCGCCTGCGCGAGCTGGTTGGCATTGAAGATCGGCAGGCAGCCGAACATCGCCGTCATGCAAAATAGTGCCGCGAGCGGCCACCACTTGCGACCCAGCCCCTCCATGATGATGTACATCGGCCCGCCCTGCACTTCGCCGAGCGAATCCCGCCCGCGGTACATCACCGAAAGCGTGCAGGTGAAATAGTTGGTCGCCATGCCGACGATGGCAGAGACCCACATCCAGAAGATGGTGCCCGGTCCTCCCACTGCGATCCCCACAGCGACACCCGACACGCTGCCGATGCCGATCGTCCCAGCGAGAGAGACTGCAAGCGCCTGGAAGTGCGATATCTGTCCAGGATCACTCGCATTGTCGTAGCGGCCTCCCAGTATTCGAAGCGACCGCCCGAGGCGCCGGAACGGCAGTAGCCTCGAGGTCAGCAGGAAATAGAGACCGCCGCCCGTCAGCAACAACACGAGCGGCAGGTCCCAGATCCACTCGGCAAGGGCGGTGATGGTCGTTTCGACAGGACATTCGTTGTGCTCGCGCCGCGCTCGGTCCGCCCGGCTATGGCTGGAGCAACGGGAACAGGCGCGTGAAGACGGCGGTACGGGTTCGCGCGAAGACCGTATCCTCGTGCGGAATGTCCATATTGTGCGTGTTCAGCGCAAACACGACAGCGCCGCGCGTTTCCGGCTGTATGTAGACGAAACTCGTAAAGCCCACCTGGGAGCCGGTATGCCCCACAAAGCGTAGTGACTTTCCCGCGCCGACCTCCTCGTCGACCACGAAGGCGCCGAGGCCATAGTGCTCACGCGTGAGCGTCTCATCAGCCACTTCGAGTAAAGGCTGCGACATTTCTGCGATCGTTGCGCGGCTCAGCACGCTGTCGTAATTGCCGTTGTCACCCACTCCGAGGAGGAAATTGGCAAATTTCAGCAAGTCCGACACCGGGCCGTTGAGACCACCGTTGCCGGAAGTAGCGCCTGTCTCTACTTCGAGACCATTCTCCTTAAGGACGCCCTTCTCGAGATAGTAGTTGTTAGACCGATGCTTCCGCAGGAAGTAAGGCGTCGTATCGAAATAGCTGCGTGACATCCCGAGCGGCATCAGGATGTTCTTGGTGACATAGCTCTCGATATCTTCGCCGGTGATCTCCTCGACTACGCGACCGAGCGAGGACATGCCGGGGTTCGAATAACCGTATCGCGACCCGGGCGCGAACAGGATCTCGCTGTAGGGCATCATCGCTGCGACCTGCGACCACTTCGCGGGCTCATGCGGCGCCCAATCACTGTCGCCGCGCCAGGGGAAGGTCGCCACGCGCATGCCCGATGAATGGGTAAGCAGATGTCGCAGCGTGATGTCGGACATCTTGCCGAAGGGGTTATGCACCTGCTTGTACTCTGGCAGGTAGTCGACAATGCGCTCATCGAGTGAGAGCTTGCCGCGGTCGCGAAGCTGCAGAACGGCGACCGCGGTGAACAGTTTGGTGATCGAAGCCCAGTGAAAGAGGGTGTCCGCGTCAACAGCCTGCGCGGTAGCCTTGTCCGCTGAGCCGTAATACGCGGCTTTCAGGACGCGCCCGTCCTGCGACACCACTAGCGCCGAGCCGACCGCTCCCTGCGCCTTCAGTCCGGTCTGATACTCGTCTACGATCTGCGCCCACGCCTTGTCCACCGGGCGCTGGCTTGCTGCCTGGGCAGAGGAAACCAGGGCGAAGCTGATTGCGAACACGATTGCGAACAGACGACTCATTGCAAGTTCTCCTCGAAGAAGCGGGTCCAGTTCTCGCCCATGATTCTGTCCGCCTCGCGCGACTTGAAGCCGCCAGCCAGCAGCGCGCGATGGATCAGTGCCAAGCGATCGATATTGTTGAGTTCCGGGATCACGGCATGGCGCGGAATCGGTCCGAACCCGGGAATGCCGCGCTTTTGATTGGCTTGCCACCAGGGGCCATAGCTGCGCACGGTGTCCTTCTCGTTGTCGAACGGCCGCCCGTCGACGGTGAGACCTTCCATTGGGTAGTCGTTGGCAATGCCGACCGAATCGACGCCCGCAACGTTCACCGCATGACGAACCTGCGCAACGTAGTGCTCCGGTGTGGGCACGGCCGCGGCCGTCAGCCAGAAACTCATCATGAAGATGCCAAACACGCCGCCGCTTTCCGCCACAGAGCGAATCATCCGGTCGGTTGCAGCGCGGGGATGATTCAGCAGTGAGCGGCACGCGCCGTGTGAGAGGAGGAAAGGAGCTTTGGTGTGATGTGCGGTCTCCAGCGTCGTCGCCTCGGATGCGTGAGAGACGTCGGGTATGACTCGGACACGATTCATTTCCGCAATTCCGTCGATCCCGAGCTGCGAGAGACCGAAGCCACCGCGCTCGTCCGAATACGCAGTCGCGAACGAATTGCTTTCGTTATGCGTGAGCTGAAGGACGCGCAAACCCTTGTCGCGGAAATAACGAATGCGCGACAAGTCACGGTCGATGGGTTCGCAGCCCTGAAACTGGAAAATCACGGCGACGCTACCCTTCCGGCCGATGTCCCTGCCGGAGCGGGCAACTTGCACTCCGGGGAACTCGCTGCGGATACGCGCCGCCGCAGCCGTAATACTGCGATCGCACGATTCGAACTTGCGGTGGAAAAAACTGTTGCCGTTCGCATCAACGTCCTGTTCCCCGGCGGAAACGTCCGTGATGAACAGATCGAGCCCGGAGCGAGCAATGTCGGCCGGATTTTCCGGAAGGAAACTCATGCCATCGGCATAGGGGCCCGACTTTTCTGCGGCGCCAGACAGTGCCGGAGCCGCTAGAACTGCGGCGCCGAGCCCCCCTATGGCCGATCGACGAGTTAGCTTTCGAGTTTCTCGCATGCAGGTTCTCTGTATCTCTTGCTCAATTTAGACATATTTTTCATTTGTGCACAATAATTTCCAAGAAGAGAAATTTTCACCGAACGCGCCAAGTACGGTATCTCGATAGTGAAATCCCGCGTCTGACCTCAGAATGGGGTCCTAACTCCACAAGAAGGGAAAACGAGAGTGCCAAATTTCCAATCCGATAAAGTCGCCTGGAAAGAGCCACTCGCCGCAGGAGCGCCGGTGCACGTTGAAAAGCCCAACCTGACCGACAATTCTCTGGGAGCGTTCGTCCGGCGCCTCAGAGCGCAAAACGGCTGGACGCTTGCTGAAATGAGCAAACGGGTGGGCATCGCCGTTTCGACGCTTTCAAAGATCGAGCGCGGCAAGCTCTCCCTCAACTACGACAAGCTGCAACAGCTCGCGCACCGCACCGGCATTCCGCTGTCGACGCTATTCGCAGGTCCCTCGCAACCAACCACGCCGGCGAGTTCCGGCTTGGGCCGTCGTAGTCTCGGCCCCATGAGCAGGACTCTTGAGGTTTCCACTGAGGTTTACGACTACCACTATCTGTGCACGGAATTGTTGCGGAAACGCATGATTCCAATGCTGATGAAGATCCGCGCCAAAACACGCGAGGAGTTCGGGGAACTCCACCGCCACAGCGGAGAGGAATTCATTTACGTCCTTTCCGGCGCGGTGGAAGTACACACGGAATTCTATGATCCGGTCGTGTTGCAGGTTGGCGAGTATCTGTACATCGACAGTGGCATGGCGCACGGCTATCTGGTTGGCGGAGGGTTTGACGAAGCCTCTTTTCTCGGCATTTGCTCGAGCGCGGAGGACGATCTCGTCGACCAGTTGCTGATGCAGGCGAAAGCAAAGACCGCACCATAGGATCCATTGCCGACCTCCCATCTGTAATCTTCAGCGGCGGAAAGTTCATGAGCCTTCGGAAACATGGACCGCGCATCGAAACAGCGCCATAGCGCAGGACGCACGACGGCTGCATGGTACTCACGCGTGAACGGCCGTGCGCAGGAGGGGCACGCGTAGCTCACGGATCGCGCGCTACGCGTATTTCTTCTTACAGCGGACTGAAGTTCCATCCCAGCGAATGCGCGTGAGCTTGTGTCACACAAAGCAGCTTCTTCGTGGGCATCCAGCGATCGTTTACGCGCACGGGGTGCATCCCGATCCTCCTGCAGAATCTCTCCGTCGACCTGCTGACGACGTCCTCGATCACGAAGGTATCCAGCTCCAGCTCGACTCCTGTTCTGGCGAAGGATGCATGCAGCAGCGCAGCCGCTGACCCGAACGGGCCGCCGTCTGTCTGCCGGTCCGGCTGCTGTCGCTCGAGATCGAGGGCGCAGTAGCCGAGGCTCGAGTAGTGGCCGATGGCCGGATTCAAACGCTTTACCGTGACACGGACGAGAGTGGCAGGCTGGTCGTTGCCACCCTTTTCGAGCATCAGCTTGAACATGATCCGGTTCGCATCGAGCGGCGTGGTCGCGAGCCGGTCGATCGTGAGAGCGCCATGCCTGACGTGCTTCGCCGTCAGGGTCCACGGGGTTACGGCAGATGCCTGCATCACATCACTCCCAACGTTCTCGACTACGAATGCGAGACGGCCAGGTGTGGAACTTCTGAGCGCTTCGTTTGGCTGCGAGCATCGTGAATGCGGGAGCCCGATCCTCCGCTCGTCGGAGCATTTCAGCCCACCCTTTCGATGGCCCGGCAGACCAGCAACGTTGTCGGTCCTGCGCCGTCCAGAGTGAGTGACGCAGGCCCGCCGGGAGTTCCGTTGACTTTGCACTACCGGCCACTCGCAGGAAGGCGATTCGCAAATGGGAGCGCGGTGGGGAACTCTACGACATGGCCCCGGATAAGGATCCGGACGAGTTTATTGACTGTATCTTTGCCAAGCGCCTTGCACACCGGTACCGCGGTAGTTGACGGGTGCCTTTCGCGTGCCACCCCGGATCACCACGGTGTGCCCGTTCAGGAATTCGAACTCGAGCCCTGTGCCCGCAAGCAATTGTGTGAGCGCCTCGGTGGGAGTGGCGTTCACCTCGCAACCGCCCGTGGTGAGCCCTCGCGTCAGGCTCGCGAGGTAAACCAGCTGCAGGCCCGTCCGTAGCGCGAAGAGCCTCAACGCCACATCCAGCGGTTGTGCCTCGATGGCTACGTGTGCCCGGTCGCCTGCTGCTTCGGAAGGAGCCGACACCAGCCCGCACGCTGCACCCAGCGCGAAGGCGAAAGAGGTATCGCGGAAACGTTTTCTCACCGCGCAGCCGCCGGCCCTTTCTTCGGGCCCGGCCCAGCTCCGCCGGAGGATGATGGCGGCAGCGACTGGCCGGGTGCCGCGACAATCCGGATTCGAGTCGCAGTGCGCTCAACGCCGACGCCGTCGAGCTGGCGCAGGAACGCGACGAAGGAGTCGATGTCGTAGGCGCTGAGGACACCGCTGATGGGCAACGCCTTCAGCGACTCGTCGGCAATTTCGACCGGCACCTGCGCGTAGCGGTTGAACTCATCGACAACCGCTGAAAGCGCCGTGTCGTCGAAGATGATCTGTCGCTGCGTCCAAGCCCGCACGCGACTCACATCTATTGCTCTCGGCGCGGCATCTGAGTCACCAACGTCGAGCTGCTCGCCCGCCTTGACCGGTGTGGCGTGGGGGAGCGAGAGCGTCGGCAGCTGAGTCGAAGGTGCCGCCACGCCCGGAATGACGGCGACCTGACCCGACAGCACCGTAACGCGCGTCGCTCCAAGATGCCTGTCGATGTCGAACTCGGTGCCGACGGCGATCACCTGAGCATCGCCCGCATCGACCCGAAAACGTCGCTTCGCATCCTTGACCACCTGGAACATGGCCTGCCCGCGCTCGACAACGATCAATCGCTCGCTGGACGAATAGCGTACGGTCGCAACAGAGTCCGAGTTGAGATGCAGCACCGAACCATCGCGCAGGCGCCAGGAACTCTGCTCGGCGTGCGCCGCGCGGAAGGTCTGCGGGCGGTCGAAGAGCTCATCACGCAGCAGCCACGCGAGGCAGAAGCTGACGACGGCCAACGATGCGACAGACACGAGGGACATGCGCAGCCCGGACCACCGCCGTCCGGAGGCCAGCTTCGAGGGCTCGACAGCGCGGTTGATGTGCACGACCTCGGCGCCGCGATCGGCCGCCGCCTTCTCGAGAAGAACCGCCTCGCTCTCACTCCACGCACGGCACGCACGGGCGAGGCCATTGCTCGCCGCAGTGACGGTCAGGTACGCCTCGACATGCCGGGGCGACTCACGCAGCCACGACAGAAACTCGCTGCGCGCACGCTCCGGGAGCTGGCCATCGCGCTGTAGCGACCACCACTCTGTAGCCTTGGCGGACACCGCTTCGTCGATCATTTCTTCCAGCGTCACGGTGCAGTACCTCGAGACTCGCGGCGGGCGGCCCCCGGATAGCCAAGCCGGAGGCGGAAATGCGCAATCGCCTGGGCGCGATATTTGGTGATCATGTTCGTCGACACGCCGAGCTTTTCGGCGATCTCGGCGTAGCTCAGCCCATCGCGGTACTGCATGACGACGGCTGCACGGCATTTGGCGGGAAGCTCGCCCAGCGCAATCTGCAGTTGCGCCTCCTGACGAGGCCCATCGGCCTCGGTCTCGAAGGCAGGCAGAAAGGAGAGGTCCGCCGCGACGGCCGGGTCGTCCGGGGACACCGACTGGCCGGCGCGCTTCGTCATGAGGGCGTGCTCCCTCACCAGGTTGCCCGCAACGGCAAAAATGTAGGCCTCGGGGTTCGCAACAGCCGCCGGGTCCGGAATCCGAAGCAAACGCAGGTACACTTCCTGAGCCAGATCAGGTACATCCGCCGCGTTGCGCACCCGCCGCCGCAGGAAAGCACGCAGCTTTCGACCCCCGGCGGCGAGCATCGCATCAGTCCAAGTTTTGGATCCGCTGGTCATAAGCGTCTGGCGTGAACCCTCCCACATACATAAGAGTGGTCTGCGGCCGACTCTCGTACCGCGCCAACAGATTTTTTTCGATTGAGGAACGCGCGACCGTCAGATGGCGGGCTCGCAGTGCGCGCCGCGAAGGCTACGCGCAAGACCCAGGAGGCGCCAGCCCGGGGTTCAGTTGGGCTGGGCGGGATAACGAGTGAACGCCACGACCTCAGCGTGGCGCACGACCCTGCGCACGGCCTCGGGCTCCAGCGCTTCGTGCTGCATGACCTCTCGCAAGACACCACCCAGGCTCTCTGCCAGCGCGGTCATCACCGCAAACGCCCCGAACCGGGCGGCAAGCGGCGACAGCACGGCATCGATCTCGCTGACGCAGCAACCTACCCGATCCGCAAAGATGAGCTCGCGATCCAATCCCACGTTAGTCCGACTGTCGTCCACGTTAACGCTCCTCCGATGAATGGTCTTTCCGCGCTTCTCGTATGTAACAGGACAGCATCAGAAGTTTGAGGCACGCCGGCCTATCGTCCCGGAATGTGCCCGCCAAAAGTGATGGCGTACGGCACGGAGTTGGTCCCTGTTTCCGAACGCGCACTGTTCGTGCACTGGAAGGTGGAGCTCATATCGTCGAACGGGTACGTGTAGCAGGTCGGGCAGGCCTTCTTCAGCCACGCGATGCTCGGGAGCACGTTTGTAGTCCACGGGTGCTGCCCTGATACGGTGTTGTTGGCTGCACAGGGCGAGGACGGCGCTGCGACCGGAGAATCGAACGGAGCGTCTCCCGCCACACCGGGAAGCGATGCTTCGCCCCAGTTCGTGCAGCCGCAGGAGCGTGTGGCGTCCGTGTTCGCCGTGTCGTAACCGCTCGCCGTTGGCGCGGTACAACTGAAGAGCTGGTTCAGTTGGAGCGGGCCCGCCGACGCGGTCTGCAGCGTGCCCTGGAAGCGGAACGGCGCCGCGTTGGAGGGGCTGGCGTTCATCGCCCAGATTTGATTCGCCGGCACCCACGCGAGAGGCCGGCCGCAGCTGGTCTTGTAGTCGGAGTCCGCGCCATGATCGACTGCCGCGGAGTCGTAGCCGCACGCATAGCCTGAAGTGGAGCACTGACTGGACGAAGTGCACGCTGGCGCTTCGCGCGGCGATACGGTGGAAACGAACTGATAGTAGGCGCTCGACTTCGTTGCAGCGGTCTGAGCCGTGTGGCTGAAAGGTATCGTCCCACCGGTCACGAACGGATCTTCCACGTGAGTGCCCAGATCCCAGTCGGATGCCGGAAGGGTTTCCTCGCTCTGTGCCCCCGCTCCCGCTGTTCCACACCAATACGCGTCGCTCTCCGGAATCGTGGCCTGCGCCAGCAATCTCGAGCGGTCCGGACCGAAAGACGTCACGACATTCGCGCCGCCGATGATGGAAATGTCGTAGTAGTCGGTGCCGAGACGCTGCAGCGTCACTTCCGGCAGCGTGGCCACCGCGGGCGCTCCGCCAGTTCCAGGCGCGCACGCCTGGCCGGACGCGCCATTGCCGCAGTTCGCGATGGCACATCGCAGCTCGCCGTTCGCCGAGAGCGTGCAGCCTTCACGCGGAAAAAAGTTACCCGACCACACGATATCGGCAACGGGGTCGTAGGATGAATCGGAGATGCGCACCGTCGTCTCCGCCGAAGAGGAGGCGGCAATCTCGTAGCCATTCGACGGGACCGGCTGGTCCCAGTAGCAGAAGAATGTCGTCTCCTTGTCCGGATAGGCGCCGCCCTGCTGGCAGGTCGCGCCGCGCGGACAGGCGCCCACGGGATTCGAGGGCCCGCACATCTTGTTGGGGGCCTGCGTCTGCGGATCGATCGCGGAGACGAGCGCGCGGGTCTGGTAGCTGTTCGATGTTCCCGATGTCACTCCGAGCCACACCGGCGCCGGGCTCGTGTTTCGAAATGCGAGCAGGCGTGCCGCCGTGAGGGGTTCAGTCACCAGGAGAAAGAGCGGCTCGATGCTGTAGTCTCCCGACGGCGCCGTCGCGCCTATCGAAACCCTTCCCGCCGCCATGCCTTTGACACCGAAGCCGCAGACGGGGCTCGCCGAGCTCAACGTACAGGAGAGTTTCTGATAGGCACCCGAAGTGCGGGAAACGCCGGGATTGATTTCGACACTCGTGCCGGTGGGACTCAGCGCGACGACCGTGTCGCCGATACCCGAGCTGTCTCGAAGCACAGCCCACACCGGTGTCGATACGCCGCGAGGAGCGCTGCCATCGAGGCTTTCGAGCACAATGCTTCCCGCAACGGGCGCCGGCGTCGCGGAGATCGTGACGGTCGGCGTATTCCATGTTTGGAATGCCGAAGGGTTACCGACCACTCGCGCAGTCACGGTAATCGTGCCGCCCGCGGGGGGCGCGGTGGGTAGTTGCAGCCTGTAAAGACACGTATGTTTCGCGTCGAGCCCGCTATCGACTTCGCATTGCGGGTTGCCAACGAACGCGCCTGCTGTTGCCTGAAGAAAGACCGGTATACCGTCGAGGGACTGATCGAAATCCGCAAGATTTGCCTGCAGCGTCACGATCTGGCCGAGCTGCGCCGTCATGGCGAAATCTGCTGCCGAGGGCTGGCGTGCGCTGGGGAAGGCGCCGATCTGGATCTTCCCATAGCGGTATGTTTCCGGCGGCGGGCCGCCGACCGAAACCGCAATCGATGCACTGTGCACCCCCGGCGCCGATGCCGTCAGCGTTGCAGAGCCTGGGGACGATGCACGAACGACGACGAGACAGGAGTTGGCGCTCGCGCCTCGGAAGAATGCACAACTGCCAGGCGAAGGGATCGCGACCTTCGGATCCGAAGATGCGATGGTGACCTGCACATCGGTCAAAGGGTTGCTCAGCAGAACCGGAATCACGACTGATGTACCGGATGTGTACTGACGGATTGCGACGCCGTCGTTGAGACTCAGCGAGGGATGGGTCGGGATTCCGAGACCCGGTCCGCCGTGGCCAGGAGCGCCGTCGTCTCCAAGACCGCCACCGCCGCCGCCAGCATCACCGCCGCCGCCAGCATCGCCGCCGCCAGCATCGCCGCCGCCGCCAGCATCACCGCCGCCGCCAGCATCACCGCCGCCGCCAGCATCGCCGCCGCCGCCAGCACCGCCGCCGCCAGCACCGCCGCCGCCGCCAGCACCGCCGCCGCCAGCACCACCGCCGCCGCCAGCACCGCCGCCGCCGCCAGCATCGCCGCCGCCGCCAGCATCGCCGCCGCCGCCAGCATCGCCGCCGCCGCCAGCATCGCCGCCGCCGCCAGCATCGCCGCCGCCGCCAGCATCGCCGCCGGGCTTGTCGCCTACTCCTGCACCGCCTCCGTCACCCGAAGCACCTCCGCCGGCATGGGCCGCGAGGGAACCATCCCGGCTGCAACCTGAGCAGGCCAGGAAGCACAGCACAGCGATGATCGGAATCAGCCGTTCGAAGGTTTTCATGATCGACTGTACCCAGTGACCTGGCGTTTGCTCATGGCCTTGGGTAACAGGCGGTATTGGAAAGGTTCGCCCGACTCAGAAGGTCGCCGCTGCACTCAGACAAGAGCCCTGTGGCCCTCATGAGTCGGCTTTGATTCGCCGCCTTGAAGAGGGACCTGCGAACGATGCGGTGGTAGCGCGTCGAGTCCGGATGCGTCCGACGCCCGCTGCATTGTCACCGGCGTGAGCGCGACACCGTGGCGCCCTTCGGCCACCAGGAACTTCGCGCCGTCTGTCTCGATGAGATAGACACTGAGCGTCTTTGAAACGATGGTGCGATCGAGCGTGCGCAAACCGGCAGACGCCTGCAATCCGCGCAGCCGCATCAGCGCCGGCCGCCAGCGCTTCACGAGCTGCGTGCTACCAAAGAGCAGTCCCACAGCGATCAGTAGCGCGACCAGGACACCGCCGGTGCCAGGCACCGGCGGCGCAACGCCTTGCACACCGGCAGGCGCTGGCACAGCTGACTGCGCAAGGGCAGCGCTCGCCATCAGCAGCATTCCTGTAAGGATCGCGGCGGCCGCGCTCAGAGACCTGCCTGGCATCGCGCTTACCCTCCCTCGTTTGCAACGGCGGTCACCCGGCGGGAGCCGAGGCGGTGACGGACCGCGAGATCAGTAACGGCGGTGCTGGTTTGGTTCGCTGGACGCGCCCGATCGACACCGCGTCGCGTTGCCTGCAGTTGTACGAGCAGTGCCTTGCACTGCTCGGCACGCATGGGTTTGCTGAAATAGTGGCCCTGTCCATAGTGGCAGCCCATCGCCCGAAGCTGCTCCGCGATGGCGGCGCTCTCCACGCCTTCGGCAACGACGCGCAGTCGCAGCTGCGTGGCCATGCGGATGATGCTTTCCACGATGGCGGCATCGTTCGCATCTCCCGCCATGCCACACACGAAAGCCCGATCGATCTTCAGCACGTCGACGGGTAGCGACTTGAGATAGGCCAGGTTCGAGAATCCGGTGCCGAAGTCGTCGATGAAGATGCGCGAACCGCCGCTGCGCAACCTGTCCATCGCGGCAATGTGCCGGTCCGAGTCCTGCAGCCACGCCGATTCGGTGATCTCGAAGGACAGCCATCTGGCGTCCACGCGATGCTGCTGCAGCAACTCGTGGACGAAGCGACTGAAAGCCGAGCGTTCGATCTGCAGCGGCGAGACATTCACCGCCACGGGCACGCACAGTGCGCCTTCGTCGGCCCAATGGCGCAACTGCCGGACGACGTCGCGCACGACTCGCTCGCCGAGATGCACGATCGATCCGCCCTCCTCCGCCGCCGCCACAAAGCGCTCCGGCGCTACGCTGCCGAGCACCGGATGATCCCAGCGTACCAGCGCTTCGAACGAGACCAGCAGCCCGGTCTGCAGATCGATCACCGGCTGATACTCGACGTGGATCTGCGGCGTATCGATCGCACGGCGCAACTCCTGCTCGATCTCGAACTTCTCGCACAGGCGCGCGGCCAGGTCTGGAACGAAGCGCCGGCAGGTATCGCGGCCTGCGTCCTTCGCTTCGTAGAGCGCCATGTCGGCGCGCTTCTGCAATATCTCGACGTTGACGCCGTCCTGCGGGTACACCGCTATACCGATACTCGCAGCGAGTGTCACGGCATGCTCTCCCACGGTCAGCTCGCGCCCGACGGCCTTGCGAATACGGTGAACCTGCCTGCGCAGTGCGTTACGGCCAGCGCCACCGCAGGCGAGCGCGAACTCGTCTGCGCCGAGACGGGCAAGCAGCACCTGCGGGCCGAATGCGGCGCGCAGGTTGCGCGCGACCGCCACCAGGACCTGATCGCCGAAGTCGCGGCCATGCACGTCGTTGACGCTCCTGAAGTGATCCAGGTCGATGTGGAACAGATGAAGGCCCTCGGTCGACGCGAGTCGCTCCTGCAGGCGACACTGAAAGCCGGCCCGGCTCGCAAGTCCCGTGAGCTCGTCGGATTCGAGAACGCGGGTGAGCCGCTCTTCGCTCGCCCGCAGGCGCGCCTCGGCCTGTTGGCGCGACGACAGATCCCGGCCCACGATGCAGACCAGCTGCCGAGCCTCGTCGACGACCTGCGCCACGGTGAGCTCGACCTCGAAGAGTCCGCCGTCCCGGGCGCGCATACGGCAGCGATGCACGGCTCCCTCAGTCGCCTCGCCCAGGTCGAGACCGAGATAGATATGTCGTAGCGGAAACTCACAGAGCTCGGCAATCCCGTATCCCAACGTCCGCAGCGATGCTTCGTTCGCGTCGAGGATTTGCCCGGTAGCGCGATCCGCCACGACCAGGGTCTCGTCCATGTGCTTGAGAACGTGGCGGTACCGCCGCTCGAGCAGCGCCCGCGACCGACGCGTGAGGCGCAGGCTGCGAAGCATGAAACCGAACGCCACGGCACAGGGCACCAGAAGCGCGGCAACCGCGCCGAGTGCGCCGAGCGCCACCTCGCTTCCGAGCCAGCTCATGCTGTGCTCTGCAGTTGCAGCGGCAAGGCGATCAGCAGCCTGACGGCCACGCCGATGACGGCCAGCAGGCCGGCCACCACGAGAGCGGCGCCCAGAATGAGCGTCCGGGTACACACGGAGACCTCCTTTGTGCGGCTGCATCCGTCAACGCCCGTCGCAGATGATGGCCCGCCTTCGGTCATTGCTCAGTAACCGCCGGGCCTGGAACGTTCGACGGAACGGCTATGAGAATGAGTGTGCAGGCCAGGGTATACGCCGCACCGGCATCGGGAACCATTGCACCCGCCCCGTTACGAATCGGGAGGAAAAGCCAGCAGATCCTGCCGCTGCGTGATTCAGGGAGTTGCTTGCTGTGTGACGAGGGTTCGACGTGCCAGATTCGATGAAGAGTGCCGCTGATGGTATTCGGCACACCTTGAGTGTCTACGACGGTGACGATGAACCGCATCCGGATGCCCGTCCGATCGGGCACGTGGCTGTCGACGAGACGGGATACCTCAGCATCGTGGACGCCGAAACGGATCAAGCGCTCTTTCTGCATGGCCTGGTGAGTCGCCTGAACGGCAAGCCGTTTCTGGCCTGGGTATCGGAGGAACCCGGCGCGCACGAGACCGGCACGGAGCCCGAGGCTCACTTCACGCGCTGCGCCTCGGCGCGGCGTGGCCAGCCAGATTTCATGAAAGCGCTCTGCCATTACGCGCATCGCTATTACGGCGTGCGCATGGTCTGAAGCGATGTATGCCGGTCTCCTCGAATATCAGCGCACCGCCACCGCCCCCCGCGAACGCCACATCCCCTCCTGCGCTTGCACCGATCAGCGCGCACAGCCCGCTCACCGGGCGAGCGCAAGCGCAACGGCCTGATGGCCCGCGTGCCCGCATTCTGCAGCGGCTGCGTCATCTGTTCAGCACCATCACGCGCCGCTTCCAGCCTGCGCCGGCCACCTGCAAGCGCTTTGAGAAGGATGCTGGCGAGCGTCTCAATAGACTTGTCGTCAAGCGTGTCGCCTACATCCTCTGCCAGTGCGCGTCGGACTCCGACGTTCCGGTAGACATCGCCGACGCGCTGGACCATGCAGCGCGCACGGCACACCACCTGACCGATCACGAACTGACCGCGACACTTGTCGACGTTCTGCAAAAAGCGAATCAAGCCTCTCTCCTGCGAATGCTGAACGTCATGCGCAGCGCGGCTGCTACGGAGGTACGCGCGCGAATCCCCGATCAGGCAACAGGTGATCGGCTGGACCTGATCCAACCCTGCGTCGAGCAGGCGCTGGTGCGAGCGGTCGTCGCGGATCGGATCAAGAGCGCAAAAAACGCAGTCGAACACGCCCGCCCGACGCAGAGCACGCAACTGCTGCGCGAGGCTCTCGAAGGCAGCACGGTGACGCTTGCCGCTTACGGGCTGCGGCCCGATCCACGCGAGCAGTTCGGGCTCGTGGTCCAGCAGCTGAAAGCGCTCGAACCCTGGGTCCTTGCCGGCCTCCTGCACCACGCGCACACCGACGACCTCGTGCGGCTGAGCGAAGACCTGCCCTTGCGCAACGCCGTCAACAAAGAGCTCCTGAGCCGCACAGGCGTTCTCGCCACCAGGCTTCGGCAGCAGGCACGATCGTTCACCCCCACGCATGACGATCCGGCGGTATTCGTGCGGGAGCTGGCCGAGATGGCCGCCACACTCGAAGAGCTGCAGGTGTTCCGTCACACGTTCACGTATCTGAAGGTGAACGGCAGACCCTGCGAGTCGCTCGACCCGCTGCCCGACACGCAATTGTTGCCGATCCAGAAGCAGATCGAGTCACTGGCCGCTGCCGTCCTGGGCAAGAGTCACTTCCATCCTGGCGCGCTGAGCGATGAGCAACTGGTAAGCCTGTCGAGGTCATTACGATCGCTGGGCGCGAAAGACCTTCTCGACAGCGTGGCATTGCAATCGGCGCAGCAGGAGTGCCTCCACAGGCTTTACGAAGAGTTCAAGAACAGCTTCGAACGCCCTGCACCGTCGGATGGCGAGCCGAACGCGCTCTTGAAGCACTTGGAGCAGCTCGCGGACGCGACCCGCTCATTCGCGCAGGCCACCGCTGCGTTTAACACAGATCACCGGCCGGATCCGCATCTCGCGCAATCCGATCTCGTTATGGCGTATCTGCGATCACTGCCGGAACAGGCTCGCGCAATGCTGAGGATGGCGTTCGCACACGCGCAGTCTGCAGCGCTGATCGGCGCGCTGCGTACCGGCGAAACCCTCGCGCGCGAGATCCATGACGAACGGCTCGCCGACCGCTTCGCCAGTATGGCTCGGCTCGCGGGAACCCTCACCGGCGAGGCATCCGGATCGTCACCGCCAATGCCGACATCCGAGCTGGGCCAAGCGCTGCACGATGCGTACGGGCTGGTGATTGCGGCAGACGGACACGCGACGCTGCTGCTTCCTGGAGTCAGCCCGATCACCCCTGCGGAGCATGACTTCCTGTTCCAGCGGGAACGATTGCTGCCCTTCCTGCAGAGTGTGCGCACCGCACTCTCCGGTCGGTCAACGCAGCCAGCTCACTCGATACCCGATGAGCAACTCTTCCTGCAATTGATGCGCAAAGTCATCGACGTCCCTCGCGCCGACGGGATGCGGCAGCCCGCAGGTCCCGGCGAAAAGTTCGACCGCGACGCGAAGTTGCGTGAGCTGCAGGAGTTGAAGCACGCCGCCGACAGGATCATCCCGTCACTGGTCGCAGGGACCACGCCTAAGATCGTGGCGCTGCCGACAGACTCGCCGACCCTCCCGGCACAGGCTGAGGCCGTGATCCGGACGACTGCCCCAGTGATTCTGCAGGCACTCCCCGTTGCCCAACAGGTGCAACTGATAAAGGCGCTCAATGCGGGCGCCGTACGCGGCAAACCCCTGCCGCCACCTCTTCACGGCGCGCTCGTGAAGATGTATCAGGCGACGCGCCTGGATCCGGATTTCGTCGCCGCAGAGACGCGCCTGCGGGAACGAGTCGTGGAGCGGATCATGCTCCATCCGAGACTGCGCGGCCTGCTCACGCAAGCCTGGAGCGCTTGGCGCACCATGGATATGGCGGCACGAATGGAACTGCTGCGCGGGATCATCGAGGTCCACTGCGAGTGTGCCGGCTTCCAACCGCCGAACGAGGTCGTCGCGGATTCGATTGAAGAAAACGTGTTGGCGCAATGGTGGTCGCAGCCGCGGCTCATCTGTTTCAACAAGGACGCAGTCGACTTCGATGATTTCGAGGCCACTCTGGATAGCGCCTATCACGAGAACTCTCACGCCTACCAGTACGCGCTGACCGGTGCCAGCGGCCGGCTCATTCAGCCGGATCCCACGGGAGCCCGCCCCAGTCTCGCCACGCAGACCACGCTTTTCGCGGCAAACATCCCCTATCAGCTGTCAAGCAAAAAAGGCTACTTCGAACAACCGATCGAGGCGCACGCGTACATGGCAGCCCAGCACTTCGCCCGCGACCTGTGCCGCGCGCTCATGCTGGAGGAGTTGCGCCGGCCGCATGAAGCACCAGGAGCGTGATGTATGCGGGGCTCCCCGAATATCGGCGCACCGCCACCGCCCTCCGCGAACGCCGCATCCGCTCCTGCGCTTGCAGCAATCAGCGCGCACAGCCCGCTCACCGGGTGAGCGCAAGCGCAACGGTCTGATGGCCCGCGCGCGGGCCGCATTCTGCAGCGGCTGCGTCATTTACTCAGCACCATCACGCGCCGCTTCCAGCCTGGCCGGCCATCTGCAAGCGCTTTGCGAGAGATGCTCGCGAGGGTCTCAATAGAGACGTCGCGCACCGAATGCTGGACGTCATGCACAGCGCGGCCGCTCCCGAGGTACGCGCGCGTATCCCCGATCACGCAACAGGTGATCGGCTGGACCTGATCCAATCCTGCGTCGAGCAGGCGCTGGTGCGAGCGGTCGTCGCGGATCGGATCAAGTGCGCGCAAAGTGCGGTCGAACACGCCCGCCCGGCGCAGAGATTGCGCCTACCACGAGAACTCTCACAACTACCAGTACGCGCTGACCGGCTACAGCGGCCGGCTTACTCGACCGTATCCCACGAGCGGCAAGCTCGCCAGGCAGGTCGAGCTTTTCGCGGCAACCAGAGGCTACTACCTCTCAGGCGACGAAGCGGCCGGCCACTCACAACCTGTCGAGGCGCACGCGCACATGGCGGGCCAGCACTTCGCCCCGCGACCTGTGCCGTGCGCTCATGCTGCAGGGTGAACCTCTGCAGCAGAGACAAACACGGCGGCACAGGCTACGCGGCGGCAATCAGCTCCAGAAGCGCCTTGGCGCGGCGGGTGAACTCCGGCTTGCCATCCGGCAGCCGGCCGGCAAGCTCGAGACACGCCTTTGCATCCCGCAGTTCGCCATTCATCAGCAGGGCGTGACCGCACATGCACTGGGCTTCCGCGTCCATCGGCGCCAGCACCGTTAGGAACGAATACGTGACGACCGCTTCGCCGAAGCGCCTGGCCATGAACAGGCTCGCGCCCAGGCCCTTGAGATAACGCGCGTCGGTGGGCGCATGCAATGACAGGAACCAGTAGTAGCGTACTGCATCGTCATACATGCCCTGCACATACAGCGCGTGCCCGACGCGATGCAGGGCGTCCAGTTCCTCCTTCGAAAAAAGGATGCCCTTGTGATCAGAGGCCCGCTCACGCAGCGAACGTTCCGAGGAAACCGAAGCCGGACTGGTCATGTTCGCCACCTCAGACATTGCGAGCCAGAGTCATCATGGTTTGATCGTGGGACTGCTCCAGGCCCTTCTCCTTGTCGAGAAAGTCCTGCATGACGGAAAGGAACTCCTGTCGCATGCTCGCGGCGGTCTGTTCCAGAGTGTCGTCGTCGGCGACGGCCTTGTCGGCTTCGGCCTTCGCGGCATCTTCTTCCGCCCCTTTCTCATCTTCGTTGCCCTGCCCGACATTCAGGCCGCCCTGGGATACCGAGCCAGCGCCTTGCAGCGCCCCGCTGGCGCCCTGGTAGCCCGAGGTGAGCTGCGTGAACGCCTGAGACTTCTCGAGGCTGCTCGCGCCCTGATACGCCTCGCCGTCCAGCGCCTGGTTGGCGACTGCCGCGCCGCGCAGGTTGACACCAGCGGAAGCCATGCTGAAGAGGCCGGTCGTGATCGTTGCAAAGCCACCGAGGTACGCGGCCGTGAGACGATCGCCCGCCGCTTTGGTGATCTCCTCCGCGCCGATCTCCATGTCGGCCATCTTCAGCTGCACGTCCGCCCTGGCTTCCTTCATCGAGTTCTGGAACTCATCCACCGCCATGGCCAACAGCAGCTTGAGCACATCTTCGGTGTGGACCGACTTGCCCCGCGGCAGATCGCTGATGCCATCGGTCCGCCCGGGACCGGGATCGGAGGACGGCGGAATACGGATGCCACCCAGGTCTGCCTGCGGCGGTTCCCTGAGGAACGAGACGAACTTTCCCGACATGCCTTTTTCGACAGCACCGTCGCTCATACCCGCAGGAGGCGCGTCGATCGGCACCTGTGGTCCGGAAGGCCACTCGCTCCCGGGAATTTTCTTGCGGAACGAGATCTCCCCCAGGTCGGGGATGGCCTCCGCATCGTTTCCGGTTGTACCAACCGCAGGCGCGGACTGCGGGCGCGTCGCGGGCGCCGTATCCGCAGGGACGCCTGACGCATAGGGAGTGGAGCTGGGCGGAAATTTGACGGGCATGATGCTGGTTTCCTGTTCGTTGAGGTACGCGGCGGCTCCAGGAGCCCTAGACTCGCGCGGTGTTGCCACCGGAAATTTCGATGTTGGTCGCGCCCACCTTTGCGACGGTCTCTGCGGCAGCCTGCATGCCTGCGCTCAGATCGGCGGCGATGAGCTCCAGCCGATCGAGCGTGCTGCGCATGAGGTCGCTCAGCACGGCGATGGCCGCGTCCAATAGCTGCTTGTCCGCTCTGGACTTGGCGGCTTCGTTTTCGTCGTACCCGACGGCGATCTTCAGTCCGCCCGAAGTGACCTGAGTGACGCCGCTGATCGCCTGCGAAGCGATGCCCGTGTACCGGGTCAGCTTGAACGCCGAGGCTCCCAGACGCGACGCGAGGCCACCGGCGACGTTCGCCACGCCCTTCAACGCACGCGCGACATTCACGAGGCTAACCGCGATGGTCAGCACTGCGATGACGGCTTGGACGCCGAACGCGCACCACTGGCCGACAAGCGCAGCGGTCTTGTCGTCATCGCCGCACAGCTTCGCGACCTTGGTGAACCCTTCCTGCAGCAGATCGTTCAGCGCGAGGTGCGGACCCCCGCTCGCCTCGCTGATGGAGTCGGCGATGGTCAGCGCGGTATCGACGATGGTGTACGTCAGCAGTGCGATCGCCAAGGGGGCCGCCATGCCGCCCGTGGTCAATGTCAAGGCCACTGCCGCGATGCCGGCGAACACCTTGCCGATCGTGCTGAGAACGCCGGTGGCATGCTGCTTCTGCAGCGCCTCTTGAATTTTCTTCGCGGCCTTCTCGATTACTTCGGTCGTCCGCCGGAACGACTCCTGCTTCATGAGGTCGTCCAGCTTCAACCCCTGCTGCTCGGCGGAGGATTGCGCGTCGTCCATCTTCGAGAACAGCACCGCGATCAGTATCGCGATCTCGGCGGGACCGAGGTTCAGCTTTGGAGGGCTCAGCACTGGCGCGCCCGGGGGTGCCACCGGGTCATCTGCGCCCTGCTGCCCGTTGAGCAGCCCGAGCAGATCCGTGAAGTCCGGAACATCCGCGAGCTGACCGATGTCGCCCGTTCCGACCGCTGCCGCGTTCGGGCCGCCGTTGCTGGAGTCAATTCGCGTCTGCGACTCAGCGCCGCGCATCGCACCCGATCCGGCGGACGGCGTCACAGACGTGTAACTGTCGTTGGTTCTGTCGACCATGGGAGATCTCCTGCTACTGACCCTGCAACAGCGTGCTCAAAGCGGCCGCGCGCGAGCGGATCGGGCGATACGCTTCCTCGTCCGCTGCCAGCGCCGCGACCGTCTGCAGCGCCACTCTCGCATCGTCCTTGCGGCGCAGTGCGATGAGGCACTCGGCAAACTGCAATGCCACTGCCGGATCCGAGACGTCGAGGAGGTGCGCCAGGCCGAAAGCGCGCAAGGCTTCCTCATGGCGCTTCAGCATCAGCAGGCAGGCGCCACGGCCGACATGGAAGCGCCGCTCGACGTGGTTCTGCATGGCAAGGAAGCTGAAGACTCGCAATGCTTCCGCCCAGCGGGACTGGTTGTACAGGTTGTAGCCGAGCGCATAGACGGCCTCCAGGTCTTCGTCCGTCGTTCCGTAGAGGCCGGCCACCGTGCCGCCCGCGAACAGGTAGGTGGCGACGTCCTGGGCAATTTCGTCGAGCGCGCGTCTGGAGTTGATCTGCATGGCGAGCTCAGCTTGCGAGCTTGTTCATGACCTGCGCCCACTTTTCCAGGTCCGAGGACTGGAACGTGGTGCACTGCTGGCCCACGTCGATCGATTTGTTGAGGTCGATGGTCGTGTTCTGGTTCAGCGTCGTGAGGCTGCTCGATTCGCTCTGCACGTTGCTGTTGATCGTGTCGAATTCGGTCTGCGAAGCCGAGTAGGTCTTGCCGTCCGAGCTGAGCTTCATCTTGTCGGTCGGGATCTGCACACCGAGCGACTGCAGCTTCTTGATCACGTCGGCGGAGACTTCGGCGGTCTTGTTGCTGTCCGTGCCGCCGGGGCGCACAACGCGCACGGTCTCAGAGAGGCCCGACAGCTCGGTGATCTTGTCGACGTTCTCGCTAATGCCGTCCATGTATCCCTTCGTGACAGCCTCGTTCGCCTGGCCGAGCATGGCGAAAGTGAGCATCACGCGCGTGATCAGATCCGGCTCCATGCCCTGGCCCCTGAGCTTCTTGGACTGCGCGTCCGCCTGCGCAATCGCGTCGTCACCTTCGAGCACTGCGGCGAGGTGACCGAGCGCCTGGGTCTCCTCCTGGTTGAGCCCGGCGTTCACGTCGCTCGCGCTCTTGCCCGCGTCGAACTCCTTGCGGAGCGAGCCGTCCGGGTCGAAATAGTCCAGCGCGGCCTGCGCCTTGTCGACCTTGTCCTGGAGCGATTTGGCGTATGCGCTGCCCGCCGGAGCACCACTTTGCGCGAGCTGGTCTTTCGCTTCCTTCAGAACGTCGTAGTACTTCTTGGCCGTTGGGGCCTTGTCGATCTTGTCGTCGTAGGACTGCTTGAGAGCGATGTACTGTGAGTTGCTGGTGGCGTCGATGGTCATCGGATGTTCCTCGAATAAGGCGTTGGGCTGGCGGCGTGCGTCTGGCGGGTTGTCGCTCAGACCATGGTGCGGGACTTGCTGGTCCGCTTTCGCGGCTTGTCCTTGGCGCCGGCGCCTGTGGCGACGGCCAGGCCGGCCGAAACTGCGGTATTGATCCAGGCGCGACTGCCTGGAGACAGCGCGTCATTGATCTGCTGCAGCTTCTGCGATGTGAGACCCAGTTTTTCGCGCTGACTGTGTGCTCTGGCAAGCATCTGATGACCGCGGTCTACTGCGGCCAGCGCCTCTTGGTTGATCTTATGGATCTGTTCCTGGCTCAGCCGCGTCGATGTCGTGCTCACGTTGATTGACTCCTTCGGATGACGAAGCCGGTCGCGCCGGCACCGAACCACTTCAGCGCCGGCGACTTGGGTCGGACGGTCACGGTGGACATCGATGTAGTAACGCCGCCGCGCAGGAAGTTCGCGCGACGCACCCGCAACGGCGGGGCGAGAAAGTCGAAGGGAAATTGCCGATCGCGGTTCAGCGAAGAGCGGAACACGGGAGGCTGCGGGGATGGCTTGCGCGACGTCTCCTACGGCCGCAGCGATTCCTGCAATTCGGGAAGGCGGTTCTTGATGACCTCGCGTGCGCGAAACAGGCGGCTGCGCACCGTGCCGATCGGAATTGCGAGCAGCTGCGCCACTTCCTCATACGAGCGGCCCTCGATGGCGATGAGCAGGAAGGTCTGCTGCAGGTCTGCAGAGAGCGCGCCGACTTCGGCGTACAGCCGGGTCAGCAGCTCCATCCTCTGCACCACCGCATCGGGCCCATCGGAGTCGGCGGGAAGCGACTCCAGCACCTGATCGGATTCGAACTTGCGTACGCGGTGGGGCGCGCGATTGAGATAGTTGCGCACCAGGTTCATCGCGATGCCATAGATCCACGTCGACAGTTCCGAGTCGCCGCGGAACGTAGCGAGCGCCTTGTAGGCTTCGACGAACGTCTGCTGGGCGATGTCCTCCGCATCCGCAGGCTGCCCGATGTGTCGCAGCACGAACCTGTACAGCGGCTTGCGGTACTCGCTGACCAGGGCGCTGAAATCGCGCAGCCTGTTCTTGCTGGGCTCCGTATGCATCCTGTCGCCCTCGCCCTGCGCGGCTGCGTCCCCGCGTGCCGGACGTGACTCCGTTACCGATCCGACCAGAATGTCCTCGTGCAATTGCGGCGTCACGACTCGTCTCCAATAGCTGCGTCCTGACAGGCAGTCTAGGATTCGGCAGTGGAGCCCCACAATTTCAATCTGCGCCGTGAGCCTTGCCGAAACGGCAACGCACGTATGCCGATCGGATCGACGACAGTGAATTGCAGGGTGTGGTTAGCCCGGAAGCAGGCGCGGCACCGGCGCAGCCGGTGCGGTCAGGGCTCTTCGAGCGGTACCGGGACGTCCCACGCCGCCATCACGACCGCGGCGGGCTTCGCGTGACGCTCGTAGTCTTCTGGATCGTGAATGGGCCAATGGCCCTGACGGTCGAGAAAAGCACGCACCCGATCGTGGAGGCGCGTGGCCGCTGTGCTGACATCACCCGCGTCGGCAACGCCGAAGGATCCAGACCGCACCAGTGCCACGCAATGTTTCAGCAGCGCTTCGTGCCGCCCTTCAAGCAGCGGCTGCAGGATTGCGTCGAGCTCGCCTGCTGCCTGAGGCACGACCGCGGACTCGCGGTGACCGTTCGTGCTGCCGTTGAGCCGTGTCGCATTGCCACCGGCATGCTGGCCGTTGCTGCCGTTGATTTTTGCAGCATGCGCGCGCGGCGGCTCTTCGAGCGGGACCGGCTCCAGAACGGCGGAAGTCAGCGCCACATTGCGAGCGGCAGCGAGATTCACTGCAGCGTGCAGGATCTGCTCGACGCTGCGGCGGGTCAGCGGTTTGTCTCCCAGCGAGCTCAGCACCATGTCACCCACCTGGTCGCCGAGTTCCCGCCGGATCGCGCCGAGCACGCCATTGCGCAGCGCGCCCGTAGCGTTGAGATCGAGCGGCGCCGTCAGCGACTGGCTGCGTAGCGTACGCAAGGCGTCGGACAAGGGATCGTGCGGCACGCTGCCGGCGCGGGTGAGCGCGTCAAGCAAAGCGGCAAGCGTGGGCGCGTCGTCGCGTCTCATGGCATTCATTTCACGTTTACTGCAGTGTTTCGTGAGTAACCCGACGGCGGTAGAGGTTCACTTTCAGCACCCACCGCGTGCCTGCCGGCGAACTGAAGGGCCGCCAGCGTTACGTATTCATCGAAGATCCTTCGGCGGCGCGCACCGTGGCAGCCCTGCGGCCGTCGTCAAACAAAGTGTTGCCGCTGCGGAGAATACGATGAATAACCGGGACCTGGCCAACGAATTGCTGGCCGCACTAGGCCGCACACTGACCGTCGAGGGCCTGCGGCTGGGCGCCGAGGACAACAGTTGCGTGCTGCTTTTCGATGCCAACCTCACGCTCAACATCGAGTACGACGAACCCGGTGAACGCCTCGTCTTTTCCATCTATCTCGACACGCTGCCGACCGGGCCATGCGAGCCGTTGCTGCGCGAGCTGCTGGCTGCGAACCTCTACTGGATCGGTGCAGCGGGTGCAACGCTGTGCCTGGAGAGCCCGAACGGCGCCATTCTCCTCGTCTACGCGAGCCGCCTGACCGAGCTCGGCGAAGATCGCCTGGAACGCACCGTCGACAACCTGCTGACGACCGCGGAAAAGTGGCGCGAACGCATCGCTGCTCACCGCAACGGCACGGTGGCGTCAGCGGGGCAGCCCTCGAACCCCTCGCCGAAACCGGATGACTCGAGGGTCTACGGCTGATCGCGCACTGGGAGCGGCCCGCGGCCGCCACCTGCTCAGGTCCTATTCACACGCTGCCACGGCAGCGTCGAGATCGTCGCGGATCGTGAAAATCGCGACGAAACCGCTGATCTCGAAGATCTCGCGGACCGGCGGCGCGAGTGAACACAGTACGAGCCTGCCACCCGGCACGCTGCGCATGCGCTTCCCGGCAATCAGCGTGGCACGCAGGCCAGCGCTGCTTATGTACTCCATCTGAGCAAAGTCGATCACCATGCGCGTACCGCCCTGATCGAGGGCCGTCGTGATCGCACGCTCGAAAACGCCGGCATTGCTGCTGTCGATGCGTGCGACGGGACGCAAGACGACTACGTCGCCGCGCGTTTCGCTCTGAATGTTCATGCGGCCTCGCTGTCAGTTGAAATTGCAACCGCATCCGGTTCCGCCAGCTCCAGGACACGCACGCCGACGCGATCGTCTAGCCGCACGAGCTCACCGCGGCCGATGAGCGCGCCGTTGGCGCGAATGGCGACCAGCCTCGGACTCGGCGAATCCAGCGCGAGCACGGCGCCTGGCTGCAGCGCAGACAGCCAGCCGAGGGTGACGGTCTGCTGGCCGAGATCAAAAGCCAGGCGGACCTCCAGATCGTCCAGCCGCACCGGCCTGGGCGTATCGCGATTCGCGGAAACGAGTGACGGACCGGTCATGGACGGGCTCTCCTGCAAGACGGATTCGATGACGAGTGACTGTGTGTCGAGCCTCGCACGCGCCGCGCGCCGCGAATCGGCGCGCAGCCAGATGACGGGGGACTGCGGATCGATCACCGTGTCCGGCAGCACCACATCGTTCACCGCAACCGCACGCAGCGCGGCGACGGTGAGGCGCATCTCGCCCACCTCCAGCAGCAGCGGGATTGATGTTGCGGGATTCAACGTGCGCGACTTCGGGGGCTGATGGCGCGCCAGCATGGCGAGCAGTGCGATGCCGGCGCCGTCGGCGGCGATGAGCGTCTGGACGCCATCCTTGGCCAGCGTGCTGTCGAGCGATACGGCGAACTGGAACGGCGCTCCTTCGAGCGCACCCGGTGTGGCACGTGTGATTCGTGTGAGCCGCACGGCACGCCCGGTCAGTTCCTGCGCACGCTCGATCACGTCGTGCCAGGCCAGTCGCAGTGCCGCCAGTGCCAGGTTCTTCGGCAGCACATCCACCTGGCCGGCCGGAAAACGGTGCGCGTACAGCAGCCACAGCAGATCCCGGCCCGCGACCAGATGCACGCGACCGCCGCCCCACTCCATCGCGACGTGGATCGGATCGGCCGGCCACGGGGCACGGCCCGACAGCGGCGTGAGGGCGAAGCGCCACGCCCCGCCGCCCAAGTTGAACTCTCCGCTGCACAGGCGGCTGGCGATGAGATCGAGATGCTCAGCAGTAGGCTTGTCGAGCACGCGCGGCTCATAGGGCACGGCGCGGCTCATTCAGACTCTCCCGCGGGTGGATCGGCGATGAACGTGCACGCCGGCCTCTCGGCATCGCCGACCGCAGTCACCCGCACTTCGACGGCCGAGCGCAAGCGTGCTGCGAGCGTGCGTGCGAGCGTCGCGGCCGAACGTTCCAGAAGCTCCAGACTGGCGCTGTCCGAGACGAGGAATGTGACCTCCCAACGCCCCTGATCGCGCCGGATCCTCACCTGCACACCGGGGAGCACATCCTCGCTGACATCGACCTGCGCCTCGCGTTCGTCGTCGGCGGATACCCGGATCCGGGCCGCCGCGTCGACCGCGACCTGGCGCAGATCGTTCAGCGACTGCTGCTCGAGATCCGCGGCAGCCCACGCGCCTCGGGCGCGCGGCCCGAACAGGTCGAACGCGCCGCGCAGCTTCTCCGGCGTGGCCGCATCGGGCGCTGCGGCGGACTCGCGTTCACCCTGCCCGGCCAACGCCCGCCGGAATTGCTCGGCCCCTTCGCGTGAAGCGGAGGGGTCCGGCTCCGACGACCAGCCTTGCATCGTGGAATTCCCGGCGTTGCCGCCAGCGGCAATATCGAGACCTACCCTGCGCTCAGTCATCGTCGTACTCCGGCGGTCACAGATCCACTGGCATGCACGCTGAGTAACCGCCACGGCGGCGAAGTTCATCAGTGCAAAGCCGAGAGCACAGCCATGAACTCGATGCAGCCGAACGGTTACACAGGATGCAACTTCCGGCCCGTCGGGCCTGCTCGAGAGATCGGCCGCCATGCCTGACCCAGTCCTGCCAGCGCTCTCCAACATTCTCTTCGTCGCCAATTCCGTCGATGACGCGGAGAAACCGCTCGGCCTGAGCTCCTTCGGACGACTACAAGTGCTGGAGCCGCACGGCGCACCGGCACTGTGGACGCGCTTCAAGGCCGCTCTCATCAACCTGCCGCTCATCGGCCGCCACGAGGCAATTCGAGTTGCGAGCGAGGACGTACGGGTTGCGACGAATCTGCTCAGATACTATCGAAAGAGCGCGGCAGAGTTTTACGGAGCATTCGAGGACGAACTGACACTGCAGTTCGGCGCTGAGATCGCCCGCAACGCAATCGACGCTTACCTGGCGCAACCGGGCCAGCCGGGCGGCGGGCTCACCCGAAGAAAGGCCGAGCTCATCCTGAAGGAAGCGGGGGCGACGGCGGGAAACTTTGAGACCTCGAACCGCGCTTTTGCAGCCAACCGGATCCGCACCGCGTCAGTCAGCGAGGGCAAACTCAGCGTGAGCCACAATGATCCTGCGAAAGACGCTGGCGGCAGTGACGTTAGTGATATCGCCTCCGGGATTACGAGCATGCAGTTGATGGCAACGCAATCGGGATATTTCAGAGAATTGCTGACACCGGATCAGCTCAGCTCGGCCCAGCCGCTCATCGCTCAGCTGCAAGGCCTGGAAAGCGAAACAGGGTTGGACGCCCAGACGGCGCTGGCTCCTGTTCTCGCCGACTACGAGATCCGGATTGCACTCACCCCCGCTTGGAACATCAGCGGCAAGCGCCAGATCGCCGCCGAATGCATTCGAGTCTGCATCCGCACGATCAACGCGAGCACGATCGCGGCGGAGCTTCGCCACGGGCCTGAACGCGAGGCGACAGGCGGTTCCTCCAGCTCGCAGCAGAGGACGCGCACTCACACCAACGTAGACGAGGCGGCCTTGACGCTCCTGTGCATCGACGCGCTCAAGCAGGAGCAGCGGTTGCTCACTCCAACCGAGGTGCGCCAACTCGCCGAGCACGTGGCGAAATTACGCGGCGAGCCGGATGGCGAGCTCCAGGGCGCGGACGAGCACTCAGGCGAAGCAAAGACATCGCCCGTCGATCAGGGCGATCGCGCCTTGCGGCAAGTCTGCCTCGGACTTTCAGTCGAAGAGCGGCGCGTGTTGCTCAAGGCATTGGTGAACCTGGAGCCAACTCCCGATCCGTCTATTCACGGCAACGGGTCCGGCGAGAGCGCAGTCCGGCTGCTCGTCAGCGCGCTCTCCGATTCATTGCTCGAGCATGCAGCGACTCTCATGGACGAGACTTTTGGAGCCATTCGTCACGGGGAATTGCCGGGTCGCATCGGTCAGCTGGGCAATGCCGCGATCGAGATCGGCTGGGAGGCGCTGATGGCGCGCCACACGGACGATGCAGTGGTCGCCGGGACTCTCACCCTGGTCGACAACGACGTCGTGTTGACGGAGCCCGAGCGCGAGTCTCCGATGCTGCAATGTGCGGAAGAGCTGCGCCAGTACATCAAGAGCAGCAGCGAGCGGGGCAACGCCAGTCGGGAGGAAATCGACACATTGATGCTGGAGCTCTCGCTTGGATCGCTTTCGAATCTGAATGCAGGCCCGAACATCGAATGGTTACCTGCGAACGGAATCGATGAAGCCCTCCTCCGCGAGATCCGTGGGCGTCCGCAACGGCTTGCCTTCGAACTGCGGGCAGGGTACGTGAACAGAGCGTCGTTCAAGGACCGCAGCGTGTCGACCTCCGCGATCGGAACCAATATCGGCCAGGACCTGGAGCACCTCCGGAAACTGGCTTCCGGCGTAGAGGAACACATCCGCGGTTTCGACTGGCCCGCTTCGGGCGGCACGATGGCGGCGATCGATTGGACCAAACGCAGCCTCGAACCCGTTACGAAGGAACTCGCAAACGCGAATCCCGACTCACTGCGGCTCGAGCAGCTCGAAAAGACCGCCCGCGATAGCGCGGACCGCTTGCTCACCGCACTGGCCGGGAACTCGGGGGCAGATACGATCATTGCCTGCAAGGAAGCGATTGCCGCCACGCGAGCGCTCCGCAATGTACGCAGTGCCGCAGCCGGCGACTCCAGTCGCTCGACTTCTGAGATGCTTGCCGTGAGGCTCGGCCAGGGGCTCGAAGCCGGGACCGCCGCCGCCCGATCCAGCAATCAGTTCCTGCGCGGCCGCGAGATCGGCGCACTGATCGGCGCACTCGGACAAGCGATTGGGCTCGCGAGCACGCAGGGCGTGCCGGAACTCGTTCCCGATCTCGAGGGCGCCCGCGATCTGCTCCAGCACCTCAGAAACGAGGCCACGAAAAAATCCAGCTCTTCGACCGCCGCCTCCCTCGGCGACATCGGCTCGCAGACGCAGGATGCGCTTTCGCGGCACTTCTCGATCGCGATCGTGAACGACCAGGTGCGCCTGACGGCCGGCAGCTGCAAAGATGACTTTACCCGGTACGTGACCGAATCGGCCGAGCGGCCGTTGTCCGAATCGGAACTGGACCAGGTCCTCGTCGGCGGCGTTCACATGCCCAGGCAGTTCCGCGACGATCTGATGCGCTCCAGAAATATGGCGTTTCGCTTCGAGGACGGCCAGCCACTTGGCGCCGTCGACGATTTATCATCGCTCACCCCTCACGAGCGGGAGCAGCGGCTCGCCGAGGCCTTCAATCGCGCGCTGCTCTTCTTCCAGAAGAGCGGCACGAAGACACGAGCGCTACTCGCGGTGACGAACCAAACCACGGCGGCTGCCTTTATGGTTGCCATGGCGAACGCCTTCGACAGTCCCGTGGTGTACGGTGACATGGGACGCGGCGTCGTGTCCCCGCTCGGGATCAACAGCGAGGAACAGACCACCATCACGTTTTCGCTGAGCGAAGACTATGCGCCGCGGGCGCATTTCAGCTATGAACTGCGCGGTGGCGTGTTCCGGTTGTCGGACCCGCAGCAGCCGCGATCGGTGCCCCTGGATCTGGAACGCAGCCGCGTGAAGTTCTCCATGGTCATCGAGGTCCAGGGCGATCCACCGGCCATCAAGGTGATCGGCCGTCCCCGCTACGACGTGCATCTGGTCCGAAGCCCGATCAATGAAAGGTTTCCCATCCCGACCGTCGAGCATCTGTCCGGGAGCGACGAGAACCTGTACCAGAAGCTGGTGCTTTTTGCCCGCAAGCAAGGCAAGAACACAGCAGCGGACGTTGCATCTGTCCTGCAACTCGCGTGCAGAGCGAACCAGAAAGAGGAGCGTCTGGCTGACAGGATCCGCACGATGGGAGAGCTGTGCGAGGCGCTAAGTAGGAAGCGTTCAGTGACCAGGCAAGCACCCAATGCTGTGGGCAATCTCTCGTCGACATTCACAGAATTGCGCCGACAGACCGATCAAATCTTCGACGAAGCGCTGGCATCCATGGAAGCGATCGACTTGCCAGAGCAAGCTGCGGAGGACGCCCACCTCGCTCAGTTCAAGGAAAAGGTGGCCGCCTTCAAGGCCCAACCTGATAACGCCACAGCGACCGACGCGCTGGATATTTTCTCGGACTACTTCGGCATACCCGGATCGTCCGGCCAGCGCGAGCGTTCCCCCTATTTCAGCGACGCGATCGTCGCCAGCACTTATTCGAAAATTCAGGAGGCATTGAACCTCCAGAACCTGTGCTTTACACACGTGCAGACGCTCGTCGATGCACTCACGCCGACCGTTGCACAACTGCTGCCGGCTTTCTCAGACCAGCTGCGCAAGGAGGCCCTCGGCGCGCCCGAATTCGTCGAGGCGGGCTAGCGGCCTGTCGGAGGGCGCTGAGTGGAGCCGCAAGCGGCCCGGGAAAGAGGGCTGGAAGCGTTAGCGGGTTGCAGCGAGCGCGGCCATGCTCCGCTCGCGCGCGGCCACGGCGGCGAAGTTCACGGCGCGAAGCCCGGAGTACGGCCGTGAACTCGATGGAGCCAGCGGTTACTCACGGTGCAACTCCCGCCTCCGCCGGGCTCGTTCCAAAGATCGGCCGCCATGCCTGACCCAGTCATCCTGCGAGAGGTCGCCAACACCCGCTTGGCCTCGAATCTTGACGATGTGGAGAAGCCACTCGGCCTGAGTCCCGACGGAAGACTGCAAGTGCTGGAGCCGCACGGCACACCGCCACTGTGGACGCGCTTCAAGGCCGCTCTCATCAACCTGCCGCTCATCGGCCGCCACGAAGCGATTCGGAGCGCAAGCGCGGAGGTACGGGTTGCGACGAATCTGCTCGGACAGTGTCGAAAGGGCGCGGCGCAGTTGTACGGAATATTCGAGGACGAACTGGCACTGCAGTTCGGTGCGCAGATCGCCCGGAACTCAATCGACGCTTACCTGGCGCAACCAGGCCGGGCGGGCGGCGACCTCACCCTGAGAAAGGCCGAGCTCATCCTGAAGAACGCGGGGTCGACGGCGGAAGACTTTGAGACCTCGAACCGCGCTTTTGCAGCCAACCCGAACCGCACCGCGTCGGTCAGCGAGCGCAAGCTCAGCGTGAGCGACCATGATCATGCGAAAGACGCTGGCGGCAGTGGCGTTAGTGATATCGCCTCCGGGATCACGAGCATGCAGTTGATGGCAACGCAATCGGGATATTTCAGAGAATTGCTGACGCCGGATCAGCTCGGCACAGCCCAGCCGCTCATCGCTCAGCTGCAAGGCCTGGAAAACGAAACAGGGTTGGATGTCCAGACGGCGCTGGCTCCTGTTCTCACCGAGTACGAGACCCGGATTGCGCTCACGCCCAGCTGGAACATCAGCGGCAAGCGCCAGATCGCCGCCGAATGCATTCGAGTCTGCATCCGCACGATCAACGCGAGCACGATCGCGGCGGAGCTTCGCCACGGGCCTGAACGCGAGGCGATAGGCGGTTCCTCCAGCTCGCAGCGGAGGACGCGCACTCACACCAAGGTAGACGAGGCGGCCTTGACGCTCCTGTGCATCGACGCGCTCAAGCAGGAGCAGCGGTTGCTCACGCCAACCGAGGTGCACCAACTCGCCGAGCACATGGTGGGCGATCGCGCCCTGCGGCAAGTCTGCCTCGGACTTTCAGTCGAAGAGCGGCGCGTGTTGCTCAAGGCGTTGGCGAACCTGGGGCCGACTCCCGATCCGTATATTCACGACAACGCGCGCGGCGAGAGCGCAGTCCGGCTGCTCGTCAGTGCACTCTCCGATTCATTGCTCGAGCATGCAGCGACTCTCCTGGACGAGACCTTTCGAGCCATGCGTGAGGGGGAATTGCCGGGTCGCATCGGTCAGCTGGGCAATGCCGCGATCGAGATCGGCTGGGAGGCGCTGATGGCGCGCCACACGGACGATACAGTGGTCGCCGGGAAACTCACCCTGGTCGACGGCGACGTCGTGTTGACGGAGCCCAAGTCTCCGATGCTGCAATGTGCGGCAAACCTGCACCAGTGCGTCCTGGATAGCATCCAGCGGGGCAACGCCGATCAGGCGGAAATCGATGCATTGATGCGGGGGCTCTCGCTCGGATCGCTCTGCAATCTGAATGCAGGCCCGAACATCGAACGGTCACCGGTGAGCCGCTTTGATGAAGCGCTCCTGAGCGAGATCGAGGAGCGACCGCGGCGACTTGCCTACGAAGTTGAGCAAGCGTACGAAAATCGCGTGTCAGTCAAGGACCGCGGCGGGCCGTCCTCCGTCATCGGAGTGAGCATCAGCCAGGACCTGCAGCGTCTCCGGAAGCTGGCTTCCGCGGCAGAGGAACACATCCGCACGTTCTACTGGCCCGCCTCCGAGGGCTCGGTGAACACGATCCAGCAGATCAAGTCCAGCCTCGAAGGCACCACACGCGACCTCGCATCTCAGGAGTCGCTGCTGCTCATGCAGCTCGAAAGGACCGCCAGCGACTGCGAGCGTCGCTTGCTCGACCAACTGACCAGGAGCTCGGGGGCAGGGACGATCACTGCCTGCAAGGAAGCGCTCGCCGCCATGCAGGCGCTCCGCGATGCGAGCGGTGCCGCATCCGGCGACTCCAGTTCCTCTACTTCTGGGATGCTTGCCGTAAGGATCGCCAGGCGGCTCGAGGTCGGGACCGCCGCCGCCCGATCCAGCAAGCAGTTCCTGCGGAGCCGTGAGATCGGCGCACTGATCGACGCACTCGGGCAAGCGGTTGGGCTCGCGAGCACGCAGCGCGTGCCGGAGCTCGTCCCCGATCTCAAGGGCGCCCGCGATCTGCTCCAGCGCCTCCGGAACGAAGTCACCGAACAATCGAGCTCGTCGACCGCCCCTTCACTCGGCGACATCGGCTCGCAGACGCAAGATGCGCTTTCGCGCCACTTCTCGATCGCGATCGTGAATGGCGAGGTACGCCTGACCGCCGGAGTCTGCGGCGATGACTTTACCCGGATAGTGATCGAACTGGCCGAACCGCCGTTGTCCGGATCGGAGCTGCACCAAACCACCGTCGAAGGCATTCGAATGCCCAGCCAGTTCCGCGACGATCTGAATCGCGCCGAAAAAATGGTGTTTCGCTTCGAGGACGGCCAGCCGCTTGCCGCCGTCGGCGATTTGTCATCTCTCACCCCTCACGAGCAGGAGCAGCGGATCGCCGAGGCCTTCAATCGCGCACTGCGCTTCTTCCAGGGGAACGAGGCGAAGACGTACGCGCTGCTTGCGGTGGCGAACCAAACCATCGCTGCCGCACTTCTTGCTGCCATGGCGGCCGCCAAAGACAATCCCGTGGTGTACGGTGACAAGGGACGCGGCGAGGTGCAGCCGCTCGGGACCAACTCCCAGGAACTGACCACCATCACGTTTTCGCTGAGCGAAGACTATGCTCCGCGGGCGCACTTCAGCTGGGAAATCCACGGTGGCCTGCTCAAGTTACGGAACGCGCCAGTCGAAACCGGAAACGATCGGCAGAATGCGGTAGCCCTGGATCTGGAACGCAGCCGGGTGAAATTCTCCTTGATCATCGAGGCCCACGGCGATCCACCGAGCATCAAGGTGATCGGCGCTCCCCGCTACGACGTCCATCTGGTCCGAAGCCCGATCAATGAAGCGTTCCCCATCCCGACCGTCGAGCATCTCTCGCTGGGCGACGAGAACCTGTGCCGAACGCTGGGGCACTATGCCCGCCAGCGACGCCAGAACGCGGCAGCGAACATTGCATATGCCCTTCCACTCGCGGGCACCGCGAACAAGAAGGGGAATCGTCTGGCGGACAGGATCCGCGCGGTGGGTGAGCTGTGCGCAAGGCACCTGCCTGAGAACGGTTCGGTGTTCAACCAAGCGCCCGAAATTGCGCACGACCTGTCGTCGACGTACGAAGAAATGCGGCGTCAGACCCCTCATATCTTCGACGAGGCGCTGGTATCCATGGGAGGGATCGACTTGCGGGAGCAAGGTGACGGGGGCGCCTCGCTCGCTAGCTTCCAGGAAAAGGTGAACGCCTTCAGGGCGCAACCTGATGACGTCACGGCGAATGACGCGCTGGATATTTTCTCGGCCCACTTCGGCATTCCCGGATCGTCCGGTGAGCGCGAGCCTCCCCACTATTTGAGCGATGAGATCATCGCCAGCACTTACTCGAAAATCGAGCAAGCATTGAGCCTGCAGAACCAGTGCTTCGGACAGCTGCAGGCATTCATCGATGCGCTCACGCCGACCGTTGCAAAACTGCTGCCGGCTTTTTCCGACCAGTTGCGAAAGGATGCCCTCAACTTGTCCGAGTTCGTCGATCCGGGCTGGTTGTACGCCTAGCGTTGCGTCGCGATGGCGCCACTCGCGTCGCCGGTTATCACCACGATCTACGCCGCTCTGGATCGGGCCGCGTTTTATGCCGACGTGACTGGCGAGGAACCTGCCCTTCGCTCAGTCATCATCATGCTCATCCCAGTCCTCGCGATCGCGACGGATCGTATAAAGGTCCTCGAGCTCGAGGTCTTCCTTGCGCTCGCTCTCGAGCGCAAACTCCTCTGCCTCGACGCGCACCAGCTGCACGAATTTCTCTCGCGAACGCATCGCAAGCTCGTGCACCCCGCGCGACTCGCGCACAGCGGTCTCGGCCTGCGTGCACTCGGTATTGACCTTCGTCAGCGACTCGCTCAGCGAGCGCTCCTGCACGCGCAGCATCACGACGTCCTCGCGCACATGCTCCAGGTCCCGCGGCCGCACCAGCCGGCCGTACATCGCGCCGTACAGGCCCGACTCGTGCTCCGCGCTCCAGCGCTGGAAATCCTCCAGGGACTGTTGGGCCTGCTGCATGCGCTGCATGACTTCGGCGAACACGAGTCGGCAGCGCGCCAGACTCATCTCAGCCTTGTCCTGACGGTAGACCTTCAGGCGCAGCAACTCGTCCAGCATCCCCATCGCCGCGCTACTTGGCCAGCGCGGCGAGCGCCTTCACGGTGTCGGCGAAGCCGCTGCGTTCCGTGGTGCCCTGACGCAAGAACTTGCGGATGGCCTCGTTGCGGTCGATAGCGGTGTCGGTCACGGCGTCTCCGCCGCGCTTGTATTCGCCGATCTTGACCAGCAGCTCCACCTCCGAGTACTTCGCCATGAGCTCGCGCACGCGTCCGGCCGCGGCCTTGTGCTCCGGCGCGACCACGTTGTTCATCACCCGGCTTGCCGAGGCCAGCACGTCGATCGCCGGATAGTGGTTGGCGGCCCCGAGCTTGCGCGACAGCACGATGTGGCCGTCCAGGATCGAGCGGGTCTCGTCGGCGATGGGCTCGGTCATGTCGTCGCCTTCCACCAGCACCGTGTAGAGTGCGGTGATCGAGCCCTTGTCGTTCATGCCGACGCGTTCCATGAGCTTCGGCAACATGGCGAACACACTTGGAGGATAGCCTCGGCGCGTCGGCGGCTCGCCGGCGGCCAGGCCGATCTCGCGCTGCGCACGCGCAAAGCGCGTCACGGAGTCCATCAGGAACAGCACGCGCTTGCCCTGGTCGCGGAAGTATTCGGCGATCGCCGTCGCCACGTACGCGGCCTTGGCGCGCTCCATCGAGGATTTGTCGGAGGTTGCGCAGACGATGATGGACTTGCGCCGTCCCTCCTCGCCCAGCTCGTGTTCGAGAAATTCCCGCACTTCGCGACCGCGCTCGCCGATCAGCGCGACCACTGTCACGTCGACATCCGCGCCCTTCACCAGCATGCCCATGAGCGTCGACTTGCCGCCGCCCGCGGCCGCGAAGATGCCCAGGCGCTGGCCCTCGCCGCACGTGAGCAGACCGTCGAGTGCGCGCACGCCGAGCGATAGTGGCTTGTGGATCAGCCGCCGCTTCAGCGGATCCGGCGATGGCGCGAATACCGGATAGAAGTGATCGGCGACCAGCGGTCCGTGGGTCGCTCGGTCGATCGGCCTCCCGAGTCCGTCCAGCACCCGCCCGAGCAGTCCGTAGCCGACGGGCACCATGTGCGAGCGGCCGGTCGGAATCACCTCCGTGGCGTTCGAGATGCCGTACATGTCACCGATCGGTGTCAGCAGCGCGGCGTCGCGCGAGAAGCCGACCACTTCCGCCTGCATCTCCAGCCCCTGCCCGGGGTTGCGCAGCAGGCAGACCTCGCCGACCGTCACCGATGGAATCACCGCCTTGATGATGGTGCCGATCACCTGTGTCACGCGTCCGCGGATCGCGAGCGGCGGCGCTTCCTGCAGCGCCACGGTCATGAGCTCGGTGATGTAGTCGAACTGGCGCATACCGGTCATTTCCGGCTGCCCAGGATTCGTGTGAAGGCGCGGCCGAGCGCGGCGATCTGCCCTTCGATAGAGGCTTCGACGACGCCGATTTCCGTCTCGACGATGCAGGCATCGTCATGCAGGCGGCTGTCGGCCACGAGATCGAGGTATCCGATGCCCGGATACGCGGCCAGCAGATCGTCCGTGGCCGCCTTCACCATCTCGACCCGGTCGGGCGCGACCTTCAGCGTGATCTGCTTCTGGTTCCGCACCGCTGCAAGCGCACTGCGCACGACGGTGACCACGCGCTTCTGATCGTCGAAGTCGGCGACGACGCGCCGCATGCACTGCATCACCAACTGTGTCATGCGCTCCTCGACCTTCTCGAAATAGTCGATGGTGCTGCCCACGTTGGCGATCATTTTCTCCGCAGCATCGAGCTGCGCGGCAGCGAGGCCCTCCGCGTAACCGCGGCGCCGCTCGCTCTCGAAAGCTTCCCGCGCGGATTCGCGGATCGACTCAGCCTCACCGCGGGCCGCGTCGATCAGCCCGGACGATTCCTGCCACAGCGCGTAGTCCGCCGCGGGAATTACCCGCAGAGTCGGATCTGCCGAGCGGGACGGCGCAGCGTCCCGAATAAAGACGACCATGGTTCCTCGAACTCCCTAAGAATCTTTCGTGCCAGCGGCCACAGCAGGGAAGTGTCCGGCAGCTGTGCCGGCCTGCCTCCCGAGGCGGGTGTTTTCCATTGCAGGCGTTGCCTGATCGCCGCCGGCTGATCGCCGGCCAGCAGTCGCACGGCGTGCCAGCCGGTGCCTTCAGGGTCATCGCCCGTGACGTGCGATGCGCGCCAGTACAGCGGGGCGCGCTCGCTGAGAAAGCCGTGATCCGGATCATCGTCTTCCTGCAGCTCGCTTCCCGGCACGGGTGCCGGGCCGTGCAGCGTGAAACCGATCCGGCGTGCCAGGCGTGTGAGCGGTTCGAGCGGCAGCACGGCAACGCGGAATCCCGCGCTACCGGTGTCCCAGCGCGACTCCGCCAGGAGTCCATGCGTGACGAGCAGGTGGCGGGAGAAATGCGCGAGCACCGCGCGATCCGTCCATGCCTCCATCGGCCAGCCCGGCAGTAGCAAGGCGCGGTGGCTCGGATGCAGATCGACGGCCGGCGACCAGAGAAAGCGCGCGATCCAGGGCCACAGAGCTCCTTGCGCTAGCAGATGGTCGGGATCGCTTGCGTCGAAAGCATCGACCGACGTGGCACTCTCAGGCACGGGCCGCTCCTGCGCCGCGCAGCCTGATGAGCACAAATCCCAGCGCCACGCAGACCGCGAGCACTGCAAGTGCGAGCCCCGCGATGATGAAGCGCAGCTGCGCCGCCGACCCGCCGGCCACCTTGATGCCCCATACGCTATCGAGCGCCTCCGAGGTGTCGGCGGCGTGGCTGTGCACCTCCGATGGCACGAGCTCCACGGACACCTTGTCGTAGGTGAGCCCGGGAATGCTGTTGGCGACGAGGCGCCGGATCGACGGCACGGTCTCATCGAGGCTGACCGTATCCTCGTACTTGATGAAGACCGCGGCGGAAGACGGGCTGCCGCGCTCGCCGAAGCCTGCATGCTCGGGCAGCACCACATGCACCTGGGCGAAGATCACCCCATCGATCTTCGAGATCGTGGCGGACAGCTCCTGCGACAGAGCGAACAGCATTCGGGCGCGCTCCTCCGTCGGCGAGGAAATCAGCCCGTCCTTCTTGAACACATCGCCCATGCGCGTGAACGGCTCGCGCGGCAGCCCGGCCGCGCGGATGATCTCGATGGCGTTCGCGATGCGCCCCTCGGGAACCTCCACCGACACGACCCCGCCCTTGCCGGGGACTTTCAGCGCGGTGATCCCCCGGCCCGCAAGCTCGGCGATCACGTCATTGGCCTGGGCCTCGGAAACCTCCGACAGCAACTCAACGCGCGCGCTGCACGCGGCCAGCACCAGCATGGCAGCAGCGGGCCACAGGCCGCGCCATCTGCGCCAGTCACATAGAGATCGCAACAGGTTCCTCACCGCGCCCGCCTGCTCACTGCATCTTCACGAGTTGATCGATGTCCTGCGCGGTCTTCGCCACGACCGAGCCCAGCATCTGATGCGTGAAGCCGAGGTGGAGAATGTCCAGCTGGAACTCCAGCATGCGCTGCGTCGAGACGGGTCCCCCTTGAGGATCGAGCCGCGAGGTGGCGGCCGCGAGCGCGCCGTCCACACTGCCGCGTACTTTCTCCAGCCCGCGCAGGATCGCATCGCCCACGTTGCCGCCCTCGCCCGCCGCCATCGGCGGCGCGACAGGTGCCGCAACGGTTGTGCTGACAACTGCGTCGCTCTGCACTGGCTGTGAGCCCATGAGCGAGCGGAAACGCGCCGCCTCTCCAGGGCCGGCCACAGGCGTGGCGGCGGCCGTCGCGGCCGTTGCGCCCGGCGGCGCGAGGGTGGCCTGCGCCAGAACCATTGGAAGCTCGATTGCCACGTCAAGGGACTCCTAGGTAGTCGAAGGGATCGGCGCACGCCGTGCGCCCTGATCGTCATCTGCGGATTGTCTCGGCAACTGACCGCACAGGCCGCGCGCGAGCCTTGCGACCGGCAGATCGCGCGGGTCCTGCGCGACCGCGGCCAGCACGGCGCGCGAATGGTGTTCGTAATTTGCGAGGTTCAGGGCCATTCCCAGGAACACTCGCGCGTCTTCATCGTCGGGCTGCATGGCAAGAGCCGCATCGAGCACGCGCAGGGCCTCGTTGACCCGGCCCGAGGCGAGGTGCGCCAGTCCCCTGCCGATGAGAGGAAAGGTCTCACCGGGACGCAGCACGCTCAGGGCTTCGAACACCTGCAGCGCCGGCTGCTGCCGGCCGTTCAGCAGTCCCCGAAACCCGATCGCCACGAGCTCGCGTATCTCCGCGGAGGAGAGCGCAACGACCTCGCAGGCTGCCGCTCCCATGGCGATCACGGCGTGATCACTCCGCTGGGCAACGCTGCGAAAAGCGGCGGCTGCGCGTCTGCGGATGCGGACGGTGCGGCATCCGCGAGCGTCTGCTGTCCCGCGAGCGCCACCTCGACGAACGTCGCGAGCTCAGCGCACAGCGTCTCTGCCTGCAGCCCTTCGAGCGCAAAGAGCCGGCTCAGCACGAGCTCCTCGCCCGACAACGACCAGGTAGCGCCGCGACTGCCGTCCCATACATGGTTCTGCTCGAGCAGGCGCCGAAGCAGGCCCTCGCCCGGGGCGTCGGGAAGCCACCCGACAGGCGAATAGAACAGCAGCGAAGGCGGATTCGGCTCGTATCGCAGCGTCACGTCGAGGCGATCGTCGATGCGCAGGCCGCACGCGCCCAGGGCGTCGGGCCGCAACTCGAGGCCGAGATCCGCGCCCACCTGCTTCATCAGGGCGGCGGCCTGTTCCGATGTGTCCAGGGTCATGTGCACGGTCTCCTAGACCGCGAAGCCGTTGCTGAGCCACTGCATCTCGCGGTTGCCGCTGCCGGCTGCCACTTCGCGGAACTGGGCGATCTCCTCGTCGGTGCGCTGGCGGTCGGGCTTGGGCGCCGTGCCTGTGAGGGTCATCTGCAGCGTGAAATGCTTGATCTGCGCATCGAGCTCGTCCGTGCGGCCGTTGCCGTCCTTGCTGTTGAATGCCACCTTCACTCCGAGCAGATTGCCGAGCACGGCCAGGCGAACCGCCATCTTGTGCGGCTCGTTGCCGGCGTTACGATAGGACCCGCTGTGGTGGATGTCCGCGATCTGGCGCATGAGCTCGCGCGCCGCGCCGAGCCGCGCCGACTGGTCATCGCGATTGGACCTGGCCCGCCGCAACTCGGCTTCCGCCACGATCCGCTCGTCGTTCGCTCGTTTCAGTTCGCTCGGCGCGGCGGAGGAGCCAGGGCGGCCCTGTTTCCTTTGTGCGACCTCCTGCGCGTAGCCGGCCGCTTGGACGCTCTCCATGGCTACGTGATACGACTCCTGGAGATCCTGCACCACACGCTCGAGCATCTCGAGCCGCTTGCCGATCACGCCCTCCCGGGAGCCAGCAATGTTCGACAGGTCGCCGCCGAACAATGCCTTCAGGCCTTCCGAGTTCAGCGCGTCGGAGACATGCCAGCCGGACACGGCGTCCGACTGTATTCCGGCGATGCCGGCATTCAGCCCGCCTTTGCTGGCGCCGTAGTTCACGGCGATGGGATTCACGTGAATGTGGACGAGCTCCCCGTCGGGCAGCGTGATCTGCTGGGGACCTGCGACGCTCTTCCAGGCCTTCCACTGGTCTTCGAGCATGAGCCGCTCGTTTCCGTCCACGCCGCTGTCGAAGCTGCCCGGCGTTAGCAGCGACACCGACAGGATGTCCAGCGTCACGGGGTCGCCTTTCCTTGCGCTCTCGCGCAGCTGCGTATCGGAGTCGAGGGCCAGCGCCACGATCTCGAGCGCGCGATTCCGGTTGGCGTTCGCGCGCATCGCATCGATCAGATCAGGACTGCCCCGCACGTGTCTTGCCGTGGCGTCGAGACCCAACTTGTTGCCGCTCCGATCGCGCGGCCAGACGTCGTCGGGCAGACTCTGCAAGATCAGTGTATTGAGCTCCTCATCGTCGAGCTGGTCGATGCCGTCGCGGGTAATGCTGCAAGCGGAAATCGGGCCGTGACGCAAGCCCGAGAACAGCGTCTTCCCCGGCGGATCGCGCGGATCGTGCAGCTGCGTCAACGCCAGGTCGACCGCGTGCTGCGTCTCGGTCGAACCATGCCGCCGCTTTCCCTCGTGGGACGGAAAGATCGCCGGCGCCGGCGTGATAGTGCTGCGCGCGATGAACGTCTGCGGGCCGGCCTGCAGATCGTGCGAGCTCCCCGCATCCGCAGGGGCCACGGTGCTGACGGGTAGATGGATCTCGGTGTGGATGGGCTCGCTCCAGGCTGCATTCGCGTCGATCTGATCCTGGAAGGCGCGCTCGATGGTCCGGGGTACGTTGACGCCCCCCGCTAGTCCGGCCCCCGTCAACACAGCTTCGAGCACGTCCTCGACCACGCTCTTCTCGTTGGTGCCCGGCGTGTCGAGGGCGACCTTGCCCGTGTCGAATATCTCTTTGACGCAGCCGGAACGCGCCTGACTTTCCGCCAGCGCCCTGAGCGGGTGCAGGAGGCTTTGCCAGAACGACAGCTTCTTCGTCCCGGCAATGAGCGGATCGCCGATCTCGCCCTTCCGACTCTCCGCCATCTCGGTCTGCGCCTTGCTGCGACGTACGAAGTACTTGTGTGCCTTTATCAGGTGCTCATTGCCGGAGTGCTGCACGATGAGCCGCTCGAGCACCGTGGCCGCGGCCGCGTTGATCTTCGCCCTGGTTTCGTAGTGGCCCGACACCGAGAACGGCGACGAGCCGATCATCTGGTCGAGATATCGGAGGCGGTCCTCCGACTGCGCGCGGACCTCTTCACTCCAAACCTCGATGCTTTCGATGAGAGGCGAGAGCTCCTTGTCCCTATCCGCCTCAGTAGCCGCGCGCGCGTCCCCTCCCGCGTTAAAGTCATTCAGCATGCTCTGCAACTCGTCCCTCTGCTGCGGCAACTGCTCGCCCGCCGCCGGCCCGCCGCAGCTGAGCTCATGGAGGCTCGCGATGCCGGCGAGTTGCTTCTCGGCGTACTGGCCAAGGGGCGAGAGCTGTCCGTTGCGCCGGGTCGAGTCGATCGCAGTCCGGACCTGCTTGAGCGCCGATTGGCTGCGCGTGAGCGCATTGGCGAAACGGTCGCGAGGCTGCATGGGCTGACCCGTCCCTGCACGCCCGCTCAAGCTCCGCGACAGCTGCCCGCTGCCGCCCACCTGACCCTGGGAGCTCGCCGGCAAGGTCGGAGCCACACCGTGCAAAGACAGCGCAGCAGGTGCACCGGAGGAGAGGTCATCGCCTTGGTGTACAGATTCATCCTCGTAGTTCATCGGCAACCGTTGATGGCTCTGGATCGAGTGATCGGCCGAGTCCAGTTTTCCCATGTGAAGGTCCTCATTCGAACGGCCGCCACGGCCATTGCTCTTGACGCCAGCTGAGTAACGGCACCGCTTCGCTTGGTTCACACGAACTTCTGCAGGCGCGGGGTTACACATCCTGCCGACCCGTCCGCCAACGCCGCAGGTGCCTGCACTCATGGACTTTCGCGTCGACAACTCCAACGCACAGCCGCTGGCATCCGGCCGAGACTCCGGCCAGCAGGGGCACGGCCCGCGCATGCCGGCTCGGGCGGCGGCGTCTGGCGCGGTGCGGACGTGAAGGTCGTGGATGATGCGGTCGATCTGCTGACCGACGCGGCCGAGGAGATCAGCTTCTCCCACTCCGAGCAGGTCGAGTCCCGCAAGCTCGAGGAGCGCGACATCGAGGAGCCGGCCGAGCCGGAGCTGCACTCGGTCGAAGCGATCCTCGCCTACCTCGAGGCCGCCGGCCACGACCACCCCGACGAACGCCTCAGGCGGTTCGTCGACGAGCTCAAGCGCAAGGCGCATGAGGGCCGCGACGGCGATCCGCGGGAAGAGGCACGGCGCAGCTTCGGTGGCGTCACGGAGCAGTTCCTCGCGCTGTCGTTCGCCGCGCGGGAGCTGGCGGAGTCGCCGGAGCACGCGGCGCTCCACGAGCAGGTGCGCACCGCGCTACAGGCGCTTCAGGAGGAATCCGGTGCACACATCTGCGCCGATCTCAACACGATCGGCGTAGCCGGACAGTTCGGTCAGGGCGACGCGACGCGGACCGCCGCCTTCCAGAGTACCTATCGCGACGCAGTGCTCGGCGGCCAGGATCTCACCAGCATGCTCAAGGGAGCGCTGGATCGCTTCGGCGAGAGCGACTATCGCGCCGCGGTCCAGCACCTCATCCGCGCGCTCGGCGATGATCTCGGCGCGATGCGCGGCAGCTCCATGGAGCCCGCGCGGCTCAACGCCGTGTTGCAGGACCTCTATTCGATGGAGGTGCTCGCCACCCTGCTCGAGGGGTGCCAGAAACTCATCGACAGTATGACCCGCGTGCACGGCCTCAGCACGCCGGGCGCCGGCACGCTTCTGCAGGATCTGAGCGGCGCGAGCGGCGAGCGTTGGATCAGCCCGGGACGCTTCGACGCCATCGCCGACAAATTTGGTGCTGCCGAGCCACCGGCGCGCATCGCCTTTCTCGCCACCGTCAGGTCGCTCGTGCGCGACCTGCCACTAAAGATCTTCGCGGACACCGACGCCCGCACGAACGTGCTCGACGCCGCCCAGGGCGCTCTCGACTCCGCGATCGCGCTGGAAGAGGAATCATGAACGGCATCGCCCAGACGCTGGAGGAGTTCGGACGCGGCATCGGTCTTGCCGGCCTGCGCACCCGCCACGATGGGCGCGTGTCGCTGCGGATCGGCGCCGAGCGACGGCTCGACATCCACGTGCAGGCGGATCGCGTGCTGCTCATGCTGATGCGCCCGATCGCACAGCACGGACGACTCGCGACCTTGCTGCGGGCCCTCGACGACTGCCACCTTCGTCACGGCAGAAGCCTGCGCGTAAGCGTCGGCCAGTCGCGTACCGGCGAGCTCGTCTTCATCACCCAGTTGCCGGAGACAGACTTCCGGCCGCATACGCTCGAGCAGGCGCTCGATCTGTTGAACCGGCTTCACGACAACGCGATCCGCTGAAGAGACGCACATGCCCATCGACTACGGACCCGATCATTTCAGCCTGGACCGCGGCATCGACAGCATCAGCCGCACGAACCAGCTGGAAGTGCCGCTGCCGAACGCCACGAGCTTGCCGCCGCCGGGACAACAGAACCGGCCCGAGCTCGACCGGCTGCTGCGACGACCGAACTTGCAGGACTACCTGGCCGAACAGATGCAGCCGCAGATCGTCGACCCACAGTTGCTGACCCCGCAGCGATTCGAGCTCACGCTGCGCGCCACTGGCGAGCAACTGCGGCAAGCGTCCACGCGGGCGAAAGGACAGCCTGCTGCCGCGGTGCTGGGAAAGGCGGCGCGCGCGCTCGGCGAGGAAGTGAACCTGCGGGAACTGCTGGCCATGTACCGCAGCACGTTGTTTCAGGGTTAGGACAACGTTCCCGGGCTCGTCACGACATTCGATTTATCGTGCTACGGCACACCGACGGTGAGCTCCACGCCCACCGTGCGAGGCGGCAGCCGCGTGCCCAGCAACTGCACTCCCCCGGAGCCGTTCATGAGCAGGCCTGCACTGACGGACCCGCGCTCATTCACGAGATTGTTGACGAACAGGAACGCACCCCAGCGCTTTGCCTGAAGGCCCACGCGTGCCGTGACAGAGGTAATTGCATCGCCGGGCGGGGCGAACGTGGCGCCATACGAATTGAAGGTTCGCGGGGAGTTGTACTGGACCCCCAGCCGCCCGTATCCGGCGAGCCCCGCAAACACAGGCTGCCGCCACTCGAGCGCCGCGCTCGCCGTGACCTTGGAGACGAAGTCGACCTCATCGCCGGCCACGATGCCGCTGGCGGGGGACGTCGTTCGTATATACCCGCGTCGGTATACCCGCCGCCGAGGGTGAACGACCACGCTCGTGTGATTTCGAAACCCAGGGTTGCCTCAACGCCGTTGATTCGCGTGCCGCGCGAGTTGACCGCGGCAGCGACCCCCGTCCGGCCAAGGGGCGCGCGAACCACAGGGCGGTTCCACCGGCTGTGGTAGACCGCGGCCTCGGCGGAAACTCGTGCGCCGTATCTCGCCTTGACGCCGAGCTCGTAGGTCCAGACCCAATCGTCCTGAAGGATGGCGGGCACGTCGATTCCGAGGCGTTTTTGCGAGCTCCAGCGAGGTGCGCAGCTGGGTCTGCCCGGAGCGATACCCCTTCGCTGCGCTCGTGTACAGGCGCAGGTCGTTGCTCGGATCCCAGGCGATGCTGAACCGCGGATCGACGCTGTGATACGTCGTGTTCTGCGTCACGAGCAGCATGTCGTTAGAGTTCATCTGGTCGTCGTCGAGGACTTCGCGCACAACTCGTGCACCAGCACTGAGGCGGACCGGGATGCTGGGCAAACGATACGTTGCTTCGCCAAACAGCGCCTGGGATCGCGCATGTGCTCCGACGAGGATGCGGTAACCGCTCGACTGCACGTAGAGACTATCCGCCCGATAGGCATCGCGATCGAAGAGCCCGGCGGTCCACTCGAGCGTCGCAGGGCCGCTGGACGAAAAGCGCAATTCCTGCGAAGTGGTGCGGACGTCGAGTCCCTGCTCCATCCGGTTTCGCGGGAACGGCGACACCTGCGGATTGGCGAGCGTGTTGTACGCAATCGAATAGAGCACGGAAACAGAGTCGAGGTCGTAAGTCGCCGTCACACCGCCAAGCCCATATCGCAAGTGCGATGGATACTTTACGGTGCGAGAAACATCCAGATCCTCGGTCGCGTAAAAGCCGCCGGAAAAGTCCGCGTCGTAGTGCCAATAGGACGCGTTGATAGCCAGCCGATCGGACAGGTCGCCACAGGAGCTTGGCGCGGTATGTAGCGATGTGCTGGGAGTCGAGATCGCTACTGCTCCCCGCAGTGTCCTGGCCCCAATCAGCCGTCTTCTCCTTCGTGCCGGTCAGGCGCAGCGCCATACGGTCTTCGAGCAACGGGATGTTGAGCATCCCTTGTAGCCCTCATTGAATCCGCCGCCTTCTGTGTGAGACCCCTGCATGGCGAACTGTGTTTGCCACTCGTTGAACTGCGGATCGCGTGTGATCGTGCGAATGGTTCCGCCCATCGAGCCCTCGCCGAAGAGCGTGCCCTGGGGGCCACGCAGCACCTCGACACGTTCAATGTCCCAGGCGCGAACATCCGGCTTGAGCGGAACACGGATGCCCGCCAGGGGGAGCTCATCGAGGTAGTAGCCCACCTCGTTCGATCCGGCTTCCGTCGAAATGCCGCGCAGGTTGATCGACGGCAAACCGTTCCCGAAATCGATGGCATTGAGTGAAGGGACATCCTGCAGGACGTCGGTCAACGAAGCGGCCCCGCGCTGCTCGAGCGAGATCCCGGTCAGGACACTCACTGCCATCGGCACGTCGAACACGGTTTCTTCGCGCTTGCGCGCGGTGACGACCACTTCCTCGATGTCCGGCGTCCCTTCGGCGTTCCGGTTCTTTCGCGCGGCACCGGCGCCCCGGTACCCCGCGCGCGCAACCTCTGTCGTTTGCGTTCGGATCAGCACCGTGCGCGCGTTGAGAAACTCGAAGGTCAGCCCGGTACCGGCAAGCAGCTGGGTGAGCACTCCAGCCACAGTGGGGGCTCCCTTTGCGCCGCCCGTGCCGCGCCCGCGAACCAGATCCGTGACATAGACGAGCTGCATTCCGGCCTGGAGCGCGAAGGCCTTCAGCGCCGCATCGAGTGGCTGCGCTTCGATCGTCGAAGCTTCCGAGACCGAACTGTCCGCCTGGGCCCAGGCCGGCCACGACGCACAAACCAGCGCCGCGACAAATATGAATCTGTGGGGCGGCGGGGTTCTGTATGTTCTGTTCATCTCGTGCGTTCATCGGCGCATGCCGGTTCAGTTTATTTATCTCGCCGGTTCCCATCCCCGCGTGGAAACCACACTGCCAACGAGCTGCTTTGCGATCAGTCGTGAGAAGAGACCGGGCTTTCGCTGAGCGTCGAACATCGTCACGTCGTTCGTGGCCTTGTACGTCGCCATGAAGGGCGACGGCGGCCTCGACCAGTTCACAAACCTGTTCAGACGATCCATCGACCCTCGACGGGCACCGAGCAGCGGGCAGTGAATCCTGACCGTTTCCCCTTCAATGCCGGTGATGAGCACGTAGTGGTGCGCGGACACCGCCAGCAGCGGGCCATATTGCACGAGCCACTGTCGAATCTGCATGCTCGATGCCCGCCTGCGCTCGTCCGGTTGCAGGTTCACGCTCGCGATACCCCGGTCCGCAAGTTGTTGGCGCAGCGCAATCGGACTCAAGCCGAGAAACGGCAACCGGCTATTCGTGCCGAACGTCTCATTGGACCTTCCGTGATATCCCAGCAGAGCCTGCAAGCAGGCATCGCCACAGGCGTTGGGGCGGTACTGACGAATATCACGGACTTCGACGCCGATGGGTCCGTTCCCGGCGGCACGAGGCCGGACGGTGTCCATGGGAACGAACGTTTGTTGCCAACACTCGAGGTCGCTGCTCTGACTCTCGGTCAATAGTGGAAGGACGAGACGCCTCCACGACTCGGGGCCGTCGTCAACGACCGTTTTGTGCATCTCGTGCAGCGACCGCAGCAGCGCCAGTTCCTCGGCCACCAATGGCGTTTCAGCCAAGCGCCTGCGCGAGACATTCGTGAGGCCGTTCTGAACGAGAGTGGTGAGATCTCCGGAAACGAGCGTCAGATCATGCAACTGACCGGAGGCGGTGAGGAGCGATTTGATGACCGACACTGTGGCTGCAACTTGCGCGTGCGGGGACCGCGGATTCGCAGCGACGGGCGGAAAGGTTTCCGGCCCTTCCGCCGAAAGCCTCCCCCTCACCCCTCTCAGGGTGCTCATGATCTGCTCGCTCTGCCACCCCAGTCTGCCGAGGAGATCGCCGGCCCCCGACAGCGCGACATCAATCTGCGCCAGGCGCGGGTTCGGAGGTGACCCGTTCATCGCCACACTCGGCACGGCTCGGTCGACTTCCCCGGGCCGCAGGTCCGGCCCCGGCGCGAAGTGCTCCACGTCATGCACCGGGAGTGGCGGCAGCCGGTCCGCCAGCGGTTCATGCTGCTGCGGAGCCACGTCTGCGCCCTCAGTCGCGCCACTGGACGTGCCCGTCACTGCAATCCTGCGAGAACCTATGTTCACGCGTGAAGTGACCACAGCGTCCGGTTGGTTCGAATGCCGCGGAGCCGGGCTCTTGCCCTTCTGATCGACACGATATGAACGCGAGTCACCGCTGTCACCTACGTGAGGTGACGCGCGAGTCCAGGGGGGAGCGGTCTCGACAACGATCGGTCGCGACGGCGAACTGGATGAATCAGCCGGATTGAGTGGGCGCATGGTATTGCGTGACGAACCTGGCGTTTGGAGGAGTTGAAACCGGCGCTTTAGTACCGCCGAGCGCGATTGGGTTCCATTCGAATCGACCGGCAGACCCCGTGGGAACTGTCGCGGCCCTCTCGTTACTGACGACACACTTCGCGTGACGGCGGAAAAGGCGCGCGCTCGGGGAGTGAGTTTTCGACAGGCAACGACACGCTCCAATGAAGAACGAAGTAGATGCTCGCGCTGGTTCCAGCACGAGCATCTCCCTGCCTCCTCTCGATCGGCTCACACAGTCGGGCGGTTCTACCGGTTTGGGCAGCAGAAAGGTCCAGCGCGTCGCGGCGTCCGGATCGAACCGCCTGCTGCCGCTCTCCGACCAGACGGTCCGCCAGCCGAAGCCACGCAAGGTCGTCATCATCGTCGACGACGTCATCGAGGCTGTTCATGGCGGAGTTACGGAAGCCAGAGGCGTGCTCAAGCCTGATCAGCTGGAAAGCTTCAGGCAGGACGCCCAGCTACTCACCCACCATCCGCAGCAGTGGTTTCAGGGCCAGACCGACATGACCAGCGGCGTTACGCAGGCCGCCATGGGCATTGGCGCGGGCGCCGCGATGCTGCCCTTTGCAATCGTGACCATCAGGGGTGGCATCAAGACGCTGCAGGAGACGAGCAAACAGTCGGAAATGCTCGTGGCGGAACAGGTGTCGACCCGGGATCGGTTGACGGCTCTGAAGAGCGCCGCTCCCGAACCGCATCATCCGGCGCCTGGAGTGCACGCGCTCATCGACATCGAAACCCAGTCGCTCGCGCGCATCGGCGACGCCCTGGACACGAATTCCGACAACCGCGCCATGGCTGCGGGCGCGCTCGCCTCGGGCACAACGGCCGCGGTTCAAGCCGTGCCGACTATTGCAGCCCCGATTGCCGCGTTGGCGGTGGCGAAGCCGGCGACCACCGCCGCTGCGTTCGTCGCCGCAACGCTGCCTGCTGTCGGCACCGTGCTCGGCATCGCCAGCACATTCGTGCTCGGCCCGCTTTCCGCCGTCTTCGCGATATTGCTCGGCGCCTTCGCTGCCCACTCCGCGCGCCGCATGCATGCCGGCGTGCAGGCCGACCAGAAACTTGCACGTCAGCACCTGCCGGAAAGAACGGAGCGGATCGCAGCGGATTACCTCGTCTTCATCCAGCGCAAGTTTGCAGCACGCGCGCAATTCGGCCAACGACTGAAGCGCTGGTCCGGGCTGTATCTCGGGGGTGCGGCGCTCTTCAGCCTGAGCATCGGAGCGCATGCTGTTCTCGGCGCTGTGGCCCTCGCAGGCGTGGCAGCCGTGCTGGCAACGCCCATCGGGCTTGCGGTCATCACCGCGGTCGGCGTCGCCTCCGGCATCGTCATGCTCGCCGGATCGTGGCAATTCATCCGCCCGCGCGGGAAGCATCTGCGGCAGCAATTCTTTCAGTCGCAGCAGTCGCGCTTGCTGAGTCGCCGGCTGGACTCCTTCCACGCGGCCTCCTGCCTGCGCGACAGCGCGGCGGGCGCGGCGCCCTTCGAGCGGACGGCAGCGCTGCGCGCGAACCTGTTTTCCTTCGTTCGCAACCGCGACCATTTTCGGCAACACCTGTTGCGGCAACTGGCCGACTGTCACAAGCGGTTCCGCCCCCGGGAAGTGCGCTCCGGAGAGCACGTCGACGGGGAGTACCTGAAACACAAACCTCGCGACCGGCTGAAAGATGTCGTCGCCGCAGGGAACGGTGCCGCGGCGTGGCTGCGCACGCTGGTGAGTACCCGGAGCTTCGAAGCAGCACGCAAGGCAGCGCGGAAAGCTCACGCACGCGGCGCCGACACTTTGTCTGCCACGCACGTCGGGCAGTGGCTGAACAAATCAATCGACACGACATTCGACCCTGACTCCGAAATGGAAGTGTTCCTCCCCCGGATGCTCGCCGAGCAGTCCCGGTATCTGGAGGAAAAGCTCGGGCTTCTCGGCGACAAGTTGCAGTCCGGGGAGACGGCATTGCCCGGCACGACCGCGCTGCACGATCTGCTGACCGAAGTGGCCGAGGATCGGCGACAACTTGCCGGCCTGGGCCTGCTCCTCAACAGTGATCCACCACCCGATGTGGAAACCCTCAAGCGCGGAGTGCTGAAATATCAGGCCAACATGGCGGACGTGGACAGCCTGGCCCCGGAGACACTGAACGAGCATCTCGCTGCGTATCTCGTCGACGATCTGCGCACGGAATACACGACGACCCGCGGTGTGCTGTTCGACATGGAACGGCAGGCGCTGCAGATAAAGGAACGCATTAGCCGGGAGGCGCAACCCGTCCAGCCAGCCACGAACCGCATTCCGTCCGACTGACGAAGGCGTCGCAGAATGGTCGCCACGGCGAGCGACGTATGTCGCTGGTGTCGTTCCCCGAACCAGAACATCGCAATGCCCCGGACGGAACCTTCACGGTCGCCCCGTTACGAACCGCGTGGACGAAAGGCCGGGCTCTCTGCACATGCCGGGACGCCGACGGCTTTTCCCGGGAGACCCAGGACAATGACACCGCACAATCTCATCGAAGAGATCGGCCGCCGTCTCGGCACGGCGCTCACGCTCGACAATGCGGGCCTCGCTCGCATCATGGTGGACGACACCCTGCCGGTGGATTTCGAGCTCGATGAAGCCAATGAACGCCTGCTGGTCTATGGGGTGATAGGGCTGCCGCCGCCGGGCCGTACGCGCGAGCGCTTCTTCGAAGAATTGCTCGCTGCCAACCTGTTCGGCGCGCAGACGGGCACGTGCTCACCGGCCTACGATCGCGAACGCAACGAGATGCTCCTGTGGTTCTCGCTTGGCGAAAACACGCACATCGAAGAGGCGGCCGCCGCGCTCGAGAATCTCGTAGAGCAGGCATTGCACTGGCGCAAGCGCCTGAACGACACCAGCACCGACGCGCCGCCCGTCCATGCCGACATGCCCGCGACGGTCAGCCTCGAAGGGTTCGTGCGCGCATGAGCGAGCCGGAAACAGAGGCTTTCCTCGGCAGCGACGAGCGCACTCTCCTGCTGCTGCTCGCCTATATCCACGTGCAGCACGGCGCGGCCGAAAAAGCTGAGCCGCTCTATGCCGCACTGCTGGCGCTCGCCCCTGATGACGCCGAGGCCGCGAAGGGACTGGCCTGGGCACGGCTCGAGATGGACGGCGCGCAGGCAGCGTTGACCGTGCTCGACACCATCGCCGCGCCCGGCGAGCCGGGCGCCGTCCTGCATCTGCTGCGTGCCCGCGCCCTGGCGCGGCTCGGCCACGTCGACGACGCCTGCGTAGCGATGCGCAGCTTCCGCAAGCTCGCGGGCACGGCGATTCCCGCATGAGCGCGCTGCTGTCCACCCTCGATACAGTCAACTCCCGCATCACGCGCGTGATTCTCATCGGCGCGGGCCGCACCGACATCGTGCTCGCCTTCGTCATCGTGGCGGTCATCTTCATGATGATCCTGCCGCTGCCGATCCCGCTGGTCGACGCGCTCATCGCCTTCAACATCTGCTCGGCTGCCATCCTGCTGATGGTGGCGATGTACATTTCCTCGCCGCTCGCCTTCTCCGCGTTCCCGACCGTGCTGCTCGTGACGACGCTGTTCCGCGTTGGGCTCTCGATCGCGACCACGCGCCTGATCCTTCTGAACGGAGATGCCGGACACATCATCGAGACCTTCGGCAACTTCGTGGTGGGCGGCAACCTGGTCGTGGGCCTCGTGGTGTTCCTCATCCTCACCATCGTGCAGTTCATCGTCATCACCAAGGGGGCCGAGCGCGTCGCCGAAGTGGGCGCGCGCTTCTCGTTGGACGCCATGCCCGGCAAGCAGATGTCCATAGATGGAGACATGCGCGCCGGAGTCATCAACATGGACGAGGCGCGCCGCCGGCGCGGCGTCGTGGAGAAGGAAAGCCAGCTCTACGGCGCGATGGACGGCGCCATGAAGTTCGTGAAGGGCGATGCCATCGCGAGCCTCATCATCGTGTTCGTCAACCTGCTCGGCGGCATGGCCATCGGCGTGCTGCAGAAGGACATGACGGCCGGCCAGGCGATCCAGCATTACTCGATCCTGTCGGTGGGAGACGGCCTCATCGCGCAGATCCCGGCTCTCTTCATTTCGATCTGCGCCGGCATGATCGTCACGCGCGTGTCGGACGAGGAGGGCAAGCAGTCGAACATCGGCAAGGATATGGGCCGCCAGCTGCTCGCACAGCCGCGCGCATTCATGATCGCGGCGGTGATCATGCTCGGGTTCGCGCTGGTGCCCGGCATGCCCGTACCGATCTTCGTCGTGCTCTTCTTCGTGGTGGGTACGATCGGATTTACCCTGCACCGGAATGCGACGCGTCCGGCCGCCGCAACCGATGCGGGCGATGTGACCGACGTGCCGGCAATGGCCGCCGCCGGCCAGCCCAAATCCTCCGCCTCCCCGGCGGAGCCCGGCAGCGAGTTCGCGCCGACGGTGCCGCTGCTGATGGACGTTGCGCAGAACCTGAGCACAAGCTTGCGGGCGCAGGAGCTCAACGAGGAGCTGATGAAAGTGCGCCGCGCGCTCTACTTCGACCTCGGCGTTCCCTTCCCCGGCATCAACCTGCGCTTCAACGGCAACCTTGCGCCCGGAACCTACGCGATCCTGCTGCACGAGGTGCCGGTGGCGAGCGGTGAGTTGCGGCCCGCACACCTGCTGGTGCGCGAAAGCGAAGACACGCTCAAGGCGCTCGGCGTGGAATACGAAACCGGCAGGAAGTTCCTGCCCAACCTGCCGACGCTGTGGGTGCCGCACGGGTTGCGCGAGCTGCTCGCCCAGGCTGGCACCGGCACGATGGACGCGACGCAGCTCCTCACGTATCACCTTGCATTCGTGCTGAAGAAGTACGCCGCCGATTTCATCGGCATCCAGGAAACGCGCTTCCTGCTCGCCGCCATGGACGGACGCTTTCCGGACCTGGTGAAGGAAGTGCAGCGCGTGATGGCGATCCAGAAGATCGCGGAAATCCTGCAGCGCCTGGTGTCGGAGGAAGTGTCGATCCGCAACTTGCGCACGATCCTCGAAGCGCTGATCGAATGGGGCCAGAAGGAGAAGGACTCGGTGCTGCTCACCGAATACATCCGTGCGGCGCTCAAGCGCCACCTCTCGCACAAGTACTCCACCGGGCAGAACTTCCTGCCGGCGTACCTGTTAGCGCCGAACGTCGAGGACACGGTGCGCGCCGCGATCCGCCAGACCTCGGCCGGTAGCTACCTGGCGCTCGATCCGAACGTGTCGCGGCGGCTGCTGGAGAGCATCAAGAAGACGGTCGGGGACGTGTCGCGCGCGGCCCAGCGTCCCGTGCTGCTCACTTCGATGGATATCCGGCGCTATATCCGGAAGATGATCGAGCAGGATCTGTACGACCTGCCCGTGCTTTCGTACCAGGAGCTGACGACAGACATCAACGTGCAGCCGCTGGCGCGGGTGGAGTTGGCGTGACGCCGGGCCGGGCAGGCCGCCGGGCGTGCATCGCCCTGCTGCTGCTGGCGATCGTCGATTGCGTAGCGTTTTCCAGCCCGGCGCATGGCCAGCGTGCTTACGAGGTGGTGATGGTCTTGCCCAGGGCCGCGGGCGACACCGAACGGGCGTTCGAACAATACTTCGCCGAGCTCGGCGTCGTGGTGAATGTGCAGCTGCTGCGCTACTCCGGCCGGGATGCGGATCAGCGCGCCCTGTACGGACGGTTGCGTGAGCTCGCGCCTGATCTGATCTACACGTGGGACACGCCCACGACGCTGGCCGTGGCAGGCCCGGCCGACGGCGACCGGCAACGCTACATCCGCGACATCCCGATCGTGTTCACGTCGGTCGCCGATCCGGTGGCCGCCGGGCTGCTTCACGATCCCCGCCGTCCGGGCCGCAATGTGACGGGCGTGATCCCGCTCGCGCCCCTGCCCGCGCAAATCAAGGCCATCACGGCGTACCGTGCATTCCAGACGCTGGGTTTCGTCTACGACCCCGGGCGCGCCGCCACACTTGCCGTACGCGATCAGTTGCGTACGCTCGCGCGTGAGCAGGGCTTCAAGCTCGTGGATCAGGCCATTCCGGCCAACGCTGCAGGTGAGCTGGAGACTGCGGCGATCGAGCGAAGTGTTGCGGGCGTTCGCGCGCGCGGGGCGCAGTTCCTCTACCTCGGCCCCGAGACTTTTGTGAGCGGTCCGCTGCAGCAGCAGGTGGCACATGCGGCCATCGCACAGAAGCTGCCCACTTTCTCGGCGCTCGAAGAGGCGGTTCGCCGGCACGGCGTCCTCTTCGGACTCGTGAGCCCGGCTCGCAACGTCGGCCGGCTCGCGGCTATCAAGGCGCTGCGCATCCTGCGCGAGCACGTGCCCCCAGAGGAAATCCCCGTCGAAACGCTGCCGGGTTTCACGCCGCTCATCAACATCAAGACGGCGCTCGCCATCGAAGCCTATCCACCGCTGCTGCTGCTCGAAGCGGCGGACATCGTTACCCCGGACGATCTGCCGATTCCGTAGGACCTCGTCCGCCGACCGCGTGCCGTGTTGGCGAACCTGCGAGGTTCTCGAAGACGGCGACTCCCCCCATGCGAGGGGAGCGCCGTCTCGAGCAGGAGGCGACTTGCCGGATCAGCTCGCGTTCTGCGGCTGGGCTGAAAGTACAATCACGTCTGAACTATGTTCCGCCGATTTCGGAACGATCTCGATCTTTTCGATCCTGGCGGTTTGCGGAACGGCCGTGTGAAGCGAGTTCAGGATCTGCTCCACACTCTTATTCGCGGCGTCCAGGTCGTTGCGCGTCTCCTGCGGACCGCGATGGTACGCGCGGTGCCTCTGGCCGCCCATCGCGAGGAAAGCGAACGTCACTACCAGGCCCACGGCCAGGGCGGGCAGACCGAATATCCCGGCGACGACCGCACCCCCTAAACTCAGCGCCAAGCCGAGACCGTACAGGATTTTGGCGCCGGCTCTCAGGACCTTCTTCGCGGTAGTGTCCGGCTTGTTCAGATCGTCGAGTCGCGTCTTGACCAGGCTGGCGGCCTCGTTCACCACCTCGACAGCCCGGGGGCCGAAGGCTATTCCATGATTCGACGTCAGCAACGGATAGATTTTGTCGACCGTGTGCCCGTCGGCCTCGAACTGGACGTAGTGATTGTCCGTGACATCGTGCACGTCGAAGTCCGGCCTCCTCGGTTCCCTTGAATGGTTGACCGACTCCACCAGAGCTCCGATTTCCAGCGCCAGTGCGCTGATACGGTCGCGCAGCTCGCCGCTCCCATCGACCTCCTCCAGCGAGTTGCGCAATTCCTTCAGCTGCCCATGCAGCCACGCCAGGTTGTTGGGTGTGGTGTGTGCAGTCGGTGGCGTAACCACCTCGGGAGCCAGCACCGGCTGCGAATCTTCGACTCCCGGATTGGGCTGCGGTTGCTCAATCCTCACATGGACGTTCGTGGCGGAGCTACTCGGGGAGACGTTCTTGGAGGTTATCGGATCACCCATGGTTTTTTCCTCTTCAATTCTAGGCCAGCGATCGCAACTCACCCCGGGACCGTGGAGTCTTCGAAGACGGCGACTCCCCCCATGCGAGGGGAGCGCCGTCTCGAGCAGGAGGCGACTTGCCGGATCAGCTCGCGTTCTGCGGCTGGGCTGAAAGCACAATCACATCTGAACTACGTTCCGCCGGTTTCGAAGCGATCTCGACCTTTTCGATCCTGGCGGTTTGCGGAAAGACGTTGTAGAGCTTGCTCAGGAATTGATTCACTCTCGGATGCGCGGCGTTCAGGTCTTTGCGCATCTGCTCGGGATCGTCGCGGTATGCACGGTACGATAGCCCCACCACCGCGAGGACAACGAGCGCCAATATCAGGCCCAGGGCCACCACTGGTGCGCCTAACATCGCGGCGGCGAAGGCGCCCCCCGCACTCAGCGCCACGCCCACCCAGAACAGGATCTTGGCGCCGACTTTCAGAACCTTCTTCGCGGCACTGTCCGGCTTGTCCAGATCGTCGAGTCGCTTGCTGACCAGCATCGCGGCGTCCTGCACCACATTGACAGCTTTCTCACAGAAAGCGACTCCACGGCCCGACGTCAGCAACGGATAGATCTTGTCGACCACCTCCGGATTGTCGCGATTGAACTGGATATAGTGTCTATCGCTGTACTGACCCGGGTCGAGTTTATCTCCTCGCTCATCCATGGCGATGTTGGCCTGCTCCACCTCGCTTCCGATGTTCTTCGCCAGCTCGCTGATACGCTCACGCAGCTCGCCGCTTCCATCGACCTCCTCCAGCGAGTCGCGCAATTCCTTCAGCTGCCCATGCAACCAGGCCAGGTTGTTGGGTGTGGTGTGTGCAGTCGGTGGCGCAACCACCTCGGGAGCCAGCACAGGCTGCGAATCTTCGACTCCCGGATTGGGCTGCGGTTGCTCAATCCTCACATGGACGTTCGTGGCGGAGCTACTCGGGGAGGGGGCTATCGGATCACCCATGGTTTTTCCTCTTCAATTCAAGGCCAGTGATCACAGCTCACCCGGGACGGTGGAGTCTTCGGAAAACTACGCGCCTTCCGTCGCGAGGAAATCCTCCTCGGACATGGCGAGACCGAGTTCCTTCAGTTCCTCGACCACGCGGCGCAAGTCCTCACGCTCGAGTGCACCGGCGGAAGTGTCGGCTCGCGGAAACTCCAGCTCTGACAGGCCGAACAGGCCGCAGCTGGCCATCAGGCCGCACAGGAATAGCGGCGAGTCCGCCGCAGTGGTGATCAGGCCGGCGGTGGCAGCGATGCCAAGCAGGATGAGTCCGCAGCGCTGCAGCAATGCCTGCTGCTGATCCGCAGCCCCATCGCCGACGGCAAAACTGATCTCTTGCACGGCGGCGATGCAAGCCGTGAGATCCTGCTCGGCTCGTTCGCGCTGCGCTCCTTCGCCCAGCCGGCTGCGTAACGCGTGCAGCGGCAGGCGCTCGGCGGTGTTGTCATCGAGGCGCTCGCGCAGCGTGTGCAGCGCTTGCACCCGCGGCGCGCTCAGTCCGGCGCGCTCACTCAGTGCGGCCAGTTCCGAAAGCTCGCCGTGCAGCCACCGCCAGTCGCGCAGTGGCGGCGCGGCAGAGGCGAACTGCTCCTGTTCTGGCACGAAGCGCAAGACCGGATCTGGCGATGCAGACGGGGAATGGGGCATCGAGGCGTCCTCCTGGACTGATACCGCGACATGCGGCGCAGCTGCCCACTCTGTAACCCCATCGCATGGGAAGTTCAGGTTGGCAGGAGGCCGGCGTCGATCAGCTTCTGCTCGGTACAACCCGTCATGTCGAAGCCCTCGGCGACCACACCATCGGCCGTCACGCCGAGGATGAGGCCGGCAGCGAGCAGATCCACCAGCTTTTCGCCCTTGAACGTGTAGCCCAGTTCCTTCAGCCGCGGGACGGTGTAGCCCCTGATGCGCATGCCCGCGCCCATCATGCTCGAGAGGGTACAATCCATCCTGTCGAAGCCCTCTGCGATCACACCTTCGGCCAACATCTCGAGGATGAGGCCGGCAGCGAGCAGATCCACCAGCTTTTCGCCCTTGAACGTGTAGCCCAGTTCCTTCAGCTGCGGGACGGTGTAGCCCCTGATGCGCATGCCCGCGCCTATCATGCTCGAGAGGGTACAACCCGTCCTGTCGAAGCCCTCTGCGATCACACCTTCGGCCGACATCTCGAGGTTGAGGCCGGCAGCGAGCAGATCCACCAGCTTTTCGCCCTTGAGCGTGTAGCCCAGTTCCTTCAGCTGCGGGACGGTGTAGCCCCTGATGCGCATGCCCGCGCCTATCATGCTCGAGAGGGTACAACCCGTCCTGTCGAAGCCCTCTGCGATCACACCTTCGGCCGACATCTCGAGGTTGAGGCCAGCACGGAGCAGCCCAACCAGTTTTTCGCCCCGGAGCGCGTAGCCCAGTTTCTCCAGCTTCGCGACGGTGTATCCCTGGACAGTCATGCCAGCATCTGTCATGCGCCCGATGCGCAGCCCATCGGCCCACGGACGCATGCGAAAGTCGGTATGCAGTCTGAGCGGAGTGCATTTTTGCAGCAGCAGCCCGGCATCGAGCAGGTCTGAGGGTGTCGCGGCGCTGAAATCGATGCGGTTCGCGGAAAGCAGCTTGGCTTGCACGCCTGTGACACTCACTTGCGCCGCGAGCAATTGGCCGAGCGTCGTGCCTCTGAAGTCCAACCTCCAATCAGAAAGCAGCTGGAAGTCCGTGTCGCTCACAATCACGCCGGCCGCAATGAGCGCGGTAAACCGTGCCCCCTGCGGAAGGAAGGTTCTGTTCTTCGCCGACACCAGCTGTTTCAGGGTCAGCCCGTGAAGGTCGACACCAGCGTCGAGGAGATCGGCCAGGGCGGCGCCGTCCATCTTCACTCCCAGCGACTCGAGCTTCTCGATCCGGATACCCCGCAGCTTCGCGCCCAAGGTGCGCAGCGCACGGAAGGTCATCCCATTCAGGGGCACCCCTGCGGCCTGGAGTTCCTCGAGCGTACGCTCGGCGGGCGCCGCCATTCCCGCCCGTACCAGCACGCGCGGATCGATGGCGTCTGGATTGAAGCCCTTCTCGCGCAGGCTCTGGAGCGATTCGCCGCGCAGGCTCACGCCAGCATTCAGCAGACGCGGCAGGCTCACGCCGGCCAGGTTCATCCACGCGAGCTCTCCCAGTGTTTTGCCCTGCACGAGCACACCGGCCGTGAGCAGCCGGTCGAGGCTCTGACCAAGCAGGACGATCCGGTTAGCTTGCAGTCGCGACAACCACTCGCCGTCCAGTTGCACCCCTGCATCGAGGAGTTGTCCTGCTGTCAGGTAGGACACACTGACGCCCAGTGCCAAGAGCTCGGTGATCGTCCAATCGTCAGCCCGCACGCCCGCGCCAAGCAGTGGCCCGAGGTTCGTGGCGTCCCGCGAGTTGTTGGCGTTCCGCGAGTTGGTGGTTTTGAAACGGAAGCCCTTCTGCTCCAGCGTATCGAGCGTCTCGTCCCGCAGATCGATGCCGGTCTCGTGCAGCACACTGACGTGCGCGCCGCGAAGGACGATCCCGTATTCCGCCAGCGACGCGAGCGTCTCGCCGGCGATACTGATTCCTGCGAGGGTGATGTCCCCGAGCAGTGCGCCGCGCAGATTGACCCCCAGGGCCTGCAACGACCGGAGCGTGTGCCCGTCGAGACTCGTCCCCTCGTCGATCAGCTGCGCGATGGAGCGGCCGCGCATCGGCGATCCGGTCGCGGCGGCAATCGCCGGCACCGGAGCGCCGCCCGAGGACGGTCCGGCGGCGTTCGGGTGATGGTATTGCCGCAGCTGCTTCAGCAGATCGATCGCCTGGCCCGCCAGCGTCAGGTGTGCCGTCTGACCGGGCTCCTCCTCACCCCTGGAGTATTCCCAAGCGGCCAGATCGGCGATTGCGGTGACGACCTCAATGGCTTTCCCGAGCGAGTCCTGTGCCTGCGGCGTGTCGAGAAGCAGATGCATTGTGCCATCCGCAAGCAACGCAATGTCCGCGACGGACTCCGCGTTCACGCCCGCCTCAGGCTGCGCGTTAGCGTCCTCGACGGGTTTGTTGAACGCTTCATGCTCGCGCACGAGCCGTTTGCGCAATGTGTCGAAATCCACCCGAATCGCTCCCGCCCGAGTGTTGGGATCGGTTGCCGGAATCCGGGCGTCTTCCAATGCGTAGTGCAGCGAGCCCAGCTGGCCACGTAGCCACGACACGTTGCCGGGCTCAACCATCGGATCGCGGCCGGCATCCGGACCGGCGACAACGACAGAAGCTTCAGCAACGTGCTCGGAGACTGCGTCATCGAAGTGCACCGGAACACGGTCCGTCGATGGGTCGGCGCCCGCGCGCTGGTAGTGGCTGAGCTGATTGAGAAGTGCGTTCCCCAACTGCTGCAGCTCCTGCAGCTGCGGGTTTTCCCGTTTGGCGGGTGTCTGTTGGCGATTCTGCTGAAGCAAGTCTGGCTCGGCCTGCCGCCGCTGCTGACTTGCCTGTCTGCGGGCATAGACACCGGCAGCGACGAACGTCGCCATCACCCCACCCACCGCGACGAGGCCGCACATCATCGGTGCCAAAGGCGAAAACAGCAGCAGCGCGGTCACACCCGCCGCGGTCGCGGCGATGCCGGCCAGGATGATGAGGCCGGTGGTCAGCACGCGCTTCCACGCGCCCGAACGTGTGGCCGCAGCGGTCGGCGGGGCGCCCTCCGGCGCAGGACCCGGGGGGTCGGCGGACTCCAGGGCGAGCTCGCGGCCGGCATGATCGACGACGTCGGCCACGACCGCGATGGTGTCCCGAAGAGTCTTCTGCACCTGCGGCGCACTCAGCAACAGGTGCTCCTGATGATCCGCGTGCAACGAGATGTCTGGAGCGAGCTGTTGTCCTGCGCCGATGGTATCGTTGAACTGCCGATGCTGATCCGTGAGCCGAAGACGCAGCGTGTCGAGTGCTGTGACCGCGGTGCCCGGCCCATCGGGAAGGTCAACGGCCGCACACGCGTTCTGGAGAACGATCAGCTGCAGGCGCAGCCACGAAACGTTGCCCGGCCTGAACATCGGACGATCGTCGGACGATGGCACCACCTGTGATTCGCGGGCGGGCGCCGCTGAGGTGCTCCTGGTGCGTGCCGTCGAGGATTCGCCGACGACGAGCCGATTCGACAGCATGCTGGAGACTGTTGCCGGCGGTACGCTCACGATCAACGCCCGGGAGTCATGAGGACACGCCAACCTGCCGCAGCAGGTGGTGGTCCTCGTCAATCTTCCAGACAATGCCCCGCCTCGCCAGGCTCTCGGCTGACTCTTCCCGCAGATCGATGCGCGCCTTTATCAGGCTGGCCAACGGCGTTCCAAAAAGATCGACGCCCCGATCCGCGAGACTCGCCACCCTCTCCAGGGTCGTGCCGGACAGCGGAAGGCCCGCTTGAATCATTCCGTCCAGCGACCAATTCGTCATGTCGAAATTTTCCGCACACAGCGCCTCAAAGGACAGGCCCCGCAAGCTGAACCCGGCATCGAGCAGCTCGCGCAGGCTCGCGCCACGAAGCGTGTAGCCCATCTTCTTCAGCAAAGAAGCGGTGGCGTCATCGAGGCGCATCCTCGCTTTCAGCATGCGCCCGATGGGCAATCCCTCCCCCTGTAGACGCACACCCATCTCCATCAAATTCCACGGGGAGAACTTGCTCAGTCTCAACCCGGCATTCAGCAGCGCCGGGATCGTTGCGCCATTGAACACAACGCCCGCCTCGGCCAACTTCTGGATCTCCAGGCCTGCGACCGACACGCCTGCCCGCACCAGTTGCTGGAACTTCGTGCCCGCGAAGTTCACTCCCAGCCTGATCTGCAGAGACTCGAACAACGCCGCGCGCACCTGCACCCCGGCGGCAAGGAGAGCGGAAAACGAGGCGCCCCGAACTTCTATTTTCAGCGTACCGATCAGGTAGTCCAGTGTAAGGCCGTTCAGGTCGACGCCAGCGTCGAGCAGTTCGGCAAGGCGCGCGCCGCTAACAAGCACTCCCCGGGATTCGAGCTCCTCCAACCGGACACCGCGCAGCCTAACGCCACGGGCATGCAGCTCGCCGACGGAGGTGCCATCGGCTTCGACCTCGTCGAGGGAGTGCATGGGTATCACAACGCCGGCCTGCGCCAGGCGCGTCGCAGTGACGCGGCTCGGATCGAAGCCCTTCTGGCGCAAGCTCTCGAGCGTCTCCCCGCTCAGGTCCACCTCGGCGTCGAGCAGGCGCGAAAGCGTCATGTCGGGTTGCTCGACCTTGCGTGCTGCAAATAGCCGATCGCGGCTGTAATCGTGCAGCCCGATTCTGCTTTGCTGAAGTGTCTGCAGAGACACGCCTTGCAGACTCACTCCCGCGTCCAGCAGCTGTATTGCCGTCATGTAGGACACGTCGATCTTGTTCTCACGGAGAGCTTCGAGTGTGGCCCAGTGCGGATCGACGCGTGCTCCGGCGCCGAGCAGCGGTCCCAATTTGGTGGGATGGCGCGCCGTGTTACGGCCGAACACGAAGCCTTTCTGCTTCAGTGACGCAAGCGTCTCGTTGCTCAGGTCGATCCCCGTGTTCACGAGCCAGGTAGCGTGCGTGTCTTGCAGCACGATCCCGTAACCTGCCAGCGACGTGAGGGTCTCGCCGCCGATATCGACCCCTTCCACGACGAGTGATTCGAGCGGCGTGCCTCGCAGGTCGACTCCCAGGCCCTGAAGCGTCTTGAGATCGTACCCGTGGAACCTGGCCTTCTGATCGGCGAGTTGCCCGAACGTCACGCCCGTGAGGTGGAGCCCTTCGCCGCTGAGCCACGCCAGCACATCGGGAGGCCGGTCGGACTCGCGCTGGCGTGCCAGGCCGTACGAGAAATCCGGCGGTATCTCCGGCAGCACGAATCCGGAGTCCAGGAGCTGGCGCACGCTGCCGCCCTTCAGGTTGACGCCGAGTTTCCCGAGGTCATCCAGTGAATAGTCCTTCAGGTTCACGCCGGCTTCGCACAGCTGCGCAAGGGTCATGCCATTGAATCTGTCCGGGCGAATGCCGAACGTACGGTGCCAGCCCGAAGACAGCGTTGACACGAAGCGGTCGTGCCACGCGCCGGCTATCGGCGCCGGAGTCAGACGGAATTTCTCCAGCTTTTGCTGCAGATTGCTCGCGTGCTCGCTCAGGCCGGACAGTGCCCTTCGATGAGGCTCGTCGTTCAGTTCTTGTTTGTGCTGGCTCGCTGCCAGAGCGGCGATTTCAGCGACGACTGCTATGGTCTCCGCCAGGGAGGTCTGCGCGTGCGGCGCGGTCAGCCGCAGATATTCCTCGCCGCCCACACGCATCGAGATGTTCACGTGGGGTTGTATCTTTCCCTCCCGGATGGCGGCATTGAAGTTGCGATGCTCATCGTCGAGCTTCGCGCGCAGCGCTCGGATCTTTCCCGCCGGTGTGTCGGAGTTGCCGGCTGGAACCTCGGCGTCATCGCAAGAATCCTGCAGGGCTTTCAACTGCACTGCGAGCCACGCTGTGTTTCCGGCTTCGGACATGGGATCGCCGTGCGGCTCAGTCTCCTCGAGACGAAGTTTTCTGAGCAGATCCAGCAGGTCGATAGCATGGCTCGCTGCGAACAACAGCGCCGAATACCGAGGCTCCGTCGGAGACTTGTCGAGCTCCCTGACGGTCAGATCGGTGACGGCGGTAACGACCTCGATGGTCTCCCGGAGGAACTGCTGTGCATGCGGCACGCTGAGCAGCAAATGGTGCTCGCCATCCGCATGCAGCGAAACGCCCGGGCCCGGCTCTCTTCCCAGCGTCTCGATGGCCAGTGCACCGTTCTCGAGTGTAGAGCACAACGCTTTGAGGCCTCCTCCCGGAGCATTGGCTTTGTCGGTCGGAACTCCGGCGTCGCGGCACAAAGTCAGCAGCGTTTCCAGCGTGGAACGCAGCCAGGTCGCGTTTCCGGGCGAGGTGCTGGCGACGATGTGCGTTGACACCCACTGCGTACTCGAAGGACCTTGCTGCACTGGTATCTGCCCGGTCACCGCAGACGGGGTGGTCCGGGAGGTCAGTACGTCCTCTTGCAGTTCGAGCTCCGGTTCGCTTTTCGCCTCGACGAGGAAGCGGAGATCTTCGCTGGATTCCGGCGCAGGCGCCGACGCATCCGGACGCTTCGAAGAAGAGCTGACATCGTCGCGACGCAGTGACCGGAGCACGTCCAGGAGCTTCTCCGCCCTGCCCTGCACGGACTGCAGGTTCCACTTTCGATCGGTTGCAGCCCCCTTCGGCCCTCTCAGCCGTTCCTGCTCTGTCTCCATGCGCTTCCAGGCGTAGACACCCCCAACGGGCAGCGTCACCGCCAGAGTGGCTACGACAGCGACAGCGCACCACACCGGCGCCAGTGGAGCGAGGAACGCCACGCCGGCAACCACCGCGGCGGCTATGCCGATGCCGAGCAGGATGAGGCCACATCTCTTCACGATGCGCCTGCAGGCGGCCAGCCGTTGCTCCGATAATGTCTGCGAGCTGGTGGCCGAAGCCGGGCGCTGCAGCTCAACCGGCGCCTCGCGGAGTCCGTCGTTTGCCTGCCGCAAGACCTCCTCCACGGTGTTGATGATTTCAGGGAGCAGTGCCTGCACCTGCGGCGCAGTGAGCAGGAGATGTTCTTCGCCTTCCGCATCCAGACGCGAAATTGTCCGGTCGGGCTGTATTGCCTCCCTCCGGATGGCAGCGTTCAAGTCGTATTGCGCGTTATAGAGCCGGGACCACAGCGCGTCGAGCGAAGAGTCTGTGCCAGGCGAGATCCCCGCCGCCTGGCACGTGGCATCCAGCGCCAGCAATTCGGTACGCAACCAGCTTGCGTCCGCGAATTCGACCAATACGGGTTCGGCCAACCAGGGCCGCAACGGTGGGTTGAGGTTAGCGGCGGGCACGGAGATCGCCGTCGCTGGCATGCTTTCCGTGAGAACGGTCGGGGACCGGCTGCTCGCCGACTGTCTCAATATCGAAGACGCGTGGTCAGAAGTGATGCTCACGGATCAGTGCTCGACGTCTGAGCTACTGTCTCTGTAGCCGCTGCCTCTCGCAGCTCGGGTTCCGGTTCGCTTTTCGCCTCGAAGAGCAAGTGGATATCTTCGATGGGTTCCGGCACAGGCGCCGACGCATCCGGATGTTTCGAAGAAGGGCCAACATCGTCGCGACGTTGTGACCGGAGAAAGTTCAGGAGCCCCACGGCCATCTTCTGCACGGACTCCAGGGCATTCCCTCGTTCGTAGGGTGCAGTCTCCTTCGCCACGGCCTCTCCCAGCCGTTGCCGCGCTGTCTCGATGAGCTTCCAGGCGTAGACACCCCCGACGGGCAGCATCACCGCCAGAGTGGCTACGGCAGCGACAGCGCACCACACCGGTGCCAATGGAGTGAGGAACGCCACGCCGGCAACGACGGCGGCGGCCGCGGCGATGCCGAGCAGGATGAGGCCGCAACTCTTCACGATGCGCCTGCAGGCAGCCAGCCGTTGCTCCGATGATGCCTGCGGACCGGTGTCCGGCGCCGGGCGCTGCAGATCGACGGGCGCCTCGCGGAGTCCGTCGTTTGCCAGCCGCAAGACGTCCTCCACGGTGTTGATGATTTCGGGGAGCAGTGCCTGCACCTGCGGCGCGGCGAGCAGGAGATATTCTTCTCCTGTCGCCGCATACCGATGCGAAGTGTTCCTATCGGGCTGTATTGCCTTGCTCTGGATGTCGGCGTTCAACGCCTGATGTGCGTCACGGAGCTGGGACGACAGCGCGAGGAGCGAACGGGCAGGGCCGGCCTGGAGTTCGGCTTGGTCGCACTGAACCCACAACACAGTCAATTGGAGGCTCAGCCAGGTCGCGTCCGCGAATTCGGGCTTCATGGACAGCTCGAACATGGGCGGCAACGGCGCGTTGACGGCCGGCGGCGCGGAGATCGCCGCCGCCGGCGTGCCTCCCGTGAGAGCGGTCGAGGACTGGCTGTTCGCCGGTTGTCTCAACATCAACGACATGGCGGCGGGAGTGACGCTCACGGATCAGTCCTCGACACCCGAACTACCGTCTCTGTAACGGCTCGCGCCCCGAAAGTTCGCGGCGAGCCAGCGGCCGATGGCTGCTCACATTCCGTGTTCGCCGGGGCTGACCTGGCAGGACCGGAGTAGCGCAACGCTACACACGTGATGTCGTCGGCCTGCGGCGCGCTGCCAGCAAATGACTGCACGGCCTGCACCACCCCCGCCGTATATGCCTGCGCGGGCGCATCGCCCGCCATGCCGTCGAGCGCGGCTAGCAACGCCGCTTCACCGAACAATGCGCCAGACGCGCTGCGTGCCTCCGTGATGCCATCCGTATAAAGGAACAGCACATCGCCGGGCTCGAGCGTGAGCGATCCTTCGACGAACTGCACATTGTCGGCGACGGCCAGTGCCATGCCGCCCGGCTGCGCCAGCAGCTTCGCACCACTGCGAGTGCGCAGCGCCGGCGGATTGTGTCCGCCACTTGCGTAGACGAGCCGGCCGGTGCCCGGATCGAGCACGCCGTAGAACACCGTGACGAACATCATCTCGTCGTTCTCCGCAGACAGGACGGCGTTCACCCGGGCGAGCGTCCCGGCCGGGGAGTCGACGAAACGGGCGCTGGCCTTCAGCAGCGTCTGGCAGATCGCCATGAAGAAGGCCGCAGGCACACCCTTGCCGGAAACATCCGCGATGAGGATGCCCAGCCGCCCGTCCCCGAGCGTGAAGTAGTCGTAGAAGTCGCCCCCCACTTCCTTCGCAGGCAGGATGAACGTGGCGAGCGACAGGTCCGCGCGCTCGGGAAAATGGCGCGGCAGTACCGACAGCTGCATGCGCCGGGCGATTTCCAGTTCCTGCTGGAGGGCGACGAACGCCTCGCGAGTTCGAAGCGCATCTTGCAGATCGCCGATCAGCCCTCGCAACCGTTCCTGCTGGCCACGGATGCGTGCCGCGAGGCGGCCAAGCACGAACGCGAGCACGCCGAGCTGATTCGTGCCCTCCTCCACACCGTCCTCGCCGGCCAGGGCCGTTGCGAGGTCGGCTAGGATTTCGTCGCGGTCAGCGCCCTCAAGTGTGCCGGCGAGCGCCCGCAGCTCGTCGCGAATCAGCACTTCCTGCCGCCAGCGCTCGCGCTGCCGTTCTTCGCGCAGGATCTGGAGGTTGAGCATCTCGCCGCGCAGCCGTTCGACTCCCGCCGCAATCTGCCCGGACTCATCGAGCTCGTGCGCATCGAGGCGCACCGAGGTCTCGCCGCGTGACAAGGCGGTGAGAACTTCCACGGCCCGGGCCAGCGACCCGAACGAGCGGCGCAGATGCGTGAATAGCCTCGCCAGAACGGCAGCCACCAGCAGCAGGCTGATCGACGATGTACCGAGGAGCCAGTAGCGCTCGCGCCGGACTTCCAGCGACACGTCCTGCAGCGTGACGAACGCGCCGACCTGACGCCCGTCGTGCCCCGGAGCGGCAATGGTGGCGATGCGATAGTCGCGGCCGAGATGCGCGGCCTGCGTGGTGCCGGACCGGCGCAGCAACAGCTCGGGCTCCAGCAGGTTGTAGAGTGCGGCGCCGTTGCCGCTGACAGCACGGCCGCGCAGGTCGACAAGCGCGACCGCGCGTCCCATGCCCTGCGACAGCTCTTCGAGGCCCGGCCCCACGGGCAGGCTGAGCGTGACGCCACCGATCACTGTGCCTCTGCGCCGGACCGGTACGGCCGCGACAAACGAGAACGCTTCGGAACCGGTCGGCATGAGCCCGGTGACCTCGCGTCCCTCGCGAAGCACGCGTTGCACACCGCTGGCGTCGAGCGGCAGTTCCTGCTCGAGCGCATCCGCAGAGGTGTAGACGGCTCGACCGACCGCGTCGAAAACACCGACAGCAGCGTCGCCGAGGCCGTGGTCCGTCAGTGTGGGCACCGTGTCGACGTCCCGACCGGCGAGGGCGCGCAGCAGCGCGGGATCCGAAGCGAGATCGACGGCCGCCAGGCGCAGCCGCTCGAGCGTCGCGGCCTCGATACGGTTCCAGCCGATCTGCTGGGTGTCGAGCACCAACTCCCTGAACCGCCCTTGTTCCGCGTAGCGCCAGGCCACCACTGCTCCGATGAACACGGTCAGCAGCACGCCCGCGGCAAGCGCGAACACCAGTGTCAGTCGGGTACGCAGCAGCATCAGCCTTCCCTGCGCCGTGCGATGCGAATACGCAGACGTCTGCGCAGACTGATGGCTGATGCGCGGGCCGCTGGCGGGTCGGACAACCGATACGACAGCCACGCCAACGCGAAAGCCGCAAGCAGCGATGCGGCGAGGTAAGCCCAGCGCGCATCGACGAACGCAGCAAGGGCAGTTGCGGCTGCCCACCCCAATACGGCACCCGCGAGTGGTGCGGAGAGCCCCGCTTCGATCGCAGCTTTACGGGCCTGCACGCCCGCAGTTTCGACGGCAGCGCACACGCCAAGCGCAGTGGCGAGGCCACCGAATGCAGCCGCACACACGCCGACCCACCAGATCGCCGGAAGCGTGAGGAGGTTGGCGAACGCAGCGGCCAGCAGCGCGACGCGTAACCTGTCGAACCAGCGCACCCGGATGGGCAGCGCGCCGGCCACAAAGCCTGCGATCCAGGCGACCAACGTCAGGACTGCCGCAATAGCCATCCCCGCGGGATGGCCGGAGAAGACACCGGCGGCGAGCGGAACGCCAGCAAGCACGGCTGCAACGACGGCAACGCAGCGCGCGGTAGCCTGCCCGGGCCACACGCGCCGATCGATCGGACCTGTCTCCCCCGCGAACTCGCAGCCTCGCTCGAGCGACTCGAGCAACGCACCCATGCGACGCCGCTTCTGCGCTTCGGGTTCGGTGCGCCGCAGTGAGTCCACGCGCCGCGCGACGCGCCGGTGCTGTTCATTCACCAGAAATACTTGATCGCGCAGCAGCTGCAGGCGAGGGTCGCTGCTGCCCAGTCCTGCACTCCACCACGTGATCCGCAGATCACGTCGCAGTATCGCTTCGATCTGCCGGTGCAGATATCCGTCGGTGAACTCCTCGCGCATCAGGTCATGCCAGCGGGCAAGCGTCCACAAGGGCACGGCCAGGGCGGCGGTGACGGCCAGCAGCGCGGCGAGCAGGCGGATGCATTCGCCCGTTGTATCGCGCGGAACGAAACGCGCCTCGAGCATGCCGCGACCGCCGATCGGCGCTTCGAGAGTGCGGTCGCGAGCCCGTTCGGCGACCGGCTCCAGTCCGCTTTCCCAGAGGATGCGCCCGCGCTTGTCGAGAAGCCGCAGCCGGACAATGCCGCTGTCGGCGATGCGGCGCGTGCGAACGAGCTCGTCCAGGCCGACGACGCGCTCGAGCGGGATACCGAGCCGTTCGGCGCGTGTGAGAGTGGCCGCGAGCGAACCCAGCGCGACATCCGCAGCGGCCAGATACTCGCGATGCAGTCGCTCGCGTAGCGAGTGAACAGCCGCCGCTTGCGCGACCAGCGCGCCGCCGACGAACAGCAGCAATGCGATGGCGCGGACGCGCGGTATCACGTTTCGATTCCAGCGATGCGGTGCACCTCGCGATCCACCTGCGCGAGCCCGGTGCGGACTTGCGCCAGGATCTTTGCGGCGCGCGGGATGGCATCCACTGCGCTGGCATCGACGGCCTGAAGGCCCGCGAGGTCAAGTGAACGCCGTCTGTCTACGAGCCGCTCCGCAATGACGACGGCGAGCACAACCACTGCGGCCACAGTGGCGGCGATTCCCAGCACCGCGATGAACAGCGCGCGCATTGCCGCCGTGTCACACACTTCCTGGTGCGTCCACACCAGGTAGCCCGCGGGCTCACCGAATGCATCGTGCAACCGCACGCCGACGCTGTGCTCGTCCCGCTTCACGGCGTGCCAGCTTTCCGGCTGCGCGCGCGCCGCCTGCTGCCAGCGAAGCGGCACGGCCTGGCTGCGCAACGCGCGGTCGGTGCTGAAGAGGACGATGGCGTCGTGCGAATCGATTTCGATCGAATCCACCATCGGCAGGCGCGCCAGCGCGTCCTCGAGCATCGCCTGCGCCTGTTCGTTCCCGGCGAGCGCGAGCCCCAGGCGCAGATGGGTCTCGAGGCGGGCGCGCAGTTCGTCCATGCCCCCTTGCAGGCGCCGCTCCTGGACCTGCTCGAGGACCGCATCGTTCAGAGCGGAGCCGAGCCCGCCGACCAGTGCGATGGCGAAGAAGACGCAGAGCGCGATGACGATGCGTGCCGACATCAGCGCCCACCGCCGCTCACGGCGGCGCCCCCACGCTCATGCAGAGAACGACCGAGTTCTGCTGCGCCTGCCGCGAATACCGCCACCAGGTCGCGAAGCTGCGCACGAAGTGGATGCCGAGGCCGCCGACCCGGCGCGCATCGATGTCCGCGGTGAGATCCGGTGGCGGTGCCTGGAACGGGTCGAAGGGCGGAGCATCGTCATGCAGCACGAGAATGACGGCGTCGCGGTGGCGAACGAGGTGCAGCCGGATCCGGCCCGGCCGGCCGATACCCAACCCGTGCACGATGACGTTGGTGACCAGCTCTTCCACGATCACGCCGACCTGGAAGATCTCCGGTTCCGTCAGGTGCGCGGCGGCGCCCCATGCAGCCACGGCGCTGCCGAGAGAGGCAATCTCCTGCAGCTCGGCGCCGAGCTCGTAGTCGAAATCGGCGACCATCGCGCCATGCTCCCGCCCGGCGCGAACCTAGCCGGCCTTCTGCACGATCTCTTTCAGCGCGTCATACAGATCCTTGGTCGTCGTGCTGCTGGTCTGGATCATGACCGTCCAGTTCTGCAGCGCCTGCTGCAGGCTCAGCATGTCCGTGGTCGAGGGAGTGGGTTTCTGGCTGACGGTGGTCAGCAGCGAGTTGAGGCTGCCCTCCGAGGACTGGATCATCTGGTTCAGGGTCGAGTTGATCGTCCCGAAGTCGATTCCACCCGCCATGTTGAGGCCGAGGCCCTGGATTCCGAAGGTCGACATTGTGTTGCTCCTTGGTAAAGATTCGCGGTTGCGCCGGTCCCGGGGAAACCGCAGGGGATTCACCGGCGATCTCCAGCGCCGCAGCCAGCGCGTCGCGGCTGGCCTGCCAGATCAGGTAATCGTTTCGCGTTCCACCTGCGCTCATCGCGTGCATGAGGCCATCCAGACGCGCCCGCAGACGCACCGCTGCATCCGGCGACAGGGGAAACTGTTCGTGAGGCTCGCTTCGATTCATCGGTCGCCCTTCCTCGCAGAAGCAGCCTGCCGGGTCCCGTCGCGCAGCAGGACGTACGGCATCGGCCCCATGACCACTGCCACCACATCGCTGCGCGGCTCGGCATCGATCCGGGCGGGCACAAGATTCACGGTTGCGGAAAATCGCTCGACGATCTGCAGCGACGCGCCGAAGCGCTCGGCCAGCGAGGCTCGCGCCTCGAGCCACTTCTGACGCTCCGCTTCATCCGGCGAACCGCTGACGATCAGTTTCGTGCCGTCGCTGCTGTCGAGCGCGCCGCTGATGCGCTCGGCAATACCGGCACTCGCAAGCAGATCGCGCAGTGCTGTCAGGCTGTCGTCCGCCGCGGAGATCTGGTTGTCCAGTGAGACGAGGCCGGGCACTTCTGTCCACATGGCAGCGACGATGCGCTCGCGTTGCTGCCCGTCCGAAACGTGTCCCGTCAGGGTGAGGCGGCCCAGGTGCAGGCTGCCGAATTGCGCGCCTGAGTTGGGAAACAGCGTCAGCGCATTGTGGACCAATCCTTCCAGATCCTCGTCGGCGCTGATGTGAATGCGCACCGAGGGATCGGCGTCCCGGGCCTGCCGCATGAGACCAGCCTTCTGCAGGCGCGTGGCCACATGACCTGACAGGCTCCAGCGACCCGTCGGTAAATGTTCCAGGGTAGTTTCGGCACCTGCCGAGGCCGCGATGCGTCGCAGAGTTTGTTCGAGATTTCCTGTATCCCGTACAGGCTCGACATGGTTGGGCGCAAGGGTCACGGCCAGAGCCACGACGCCGAGGCCGATGAACGCTGCCGAGCCGAGCAACCCTGCCGCCCAGAAGGGTAGCCGCGCTCGCCGTGCCGCGCGGACGGCAGTGACGGACGGAACGCCGGCCGACTCGGACGCGGTAGCCGCATCTGGCTGTCCGCCAGCGGCAGCTGCAACCTCCGCCGATCCGGGCTCGGGCGGCACTCCCGCTTCATTCCCCTCGGAACCCATCGACGCGTCCGTGTCGTCCTCGTCTTCGTGCAGGCGCGTCGTCGCTCCTTCCTCTGGCCAGGGTGCCTCTGCTTCATCGACGGCGAACACCCACGACTGCAGCTCGAATGTGTTGCCGGCGGCAAGCTCGCACAGCCCGCGCGCGGGACGCCCCTCGACACGCAGTCCGTCGATGAGACTCTCCAGCGCAAGCGTGCGATGGCCGACGTAGATGACGAATGCGATCTGGTCCGCGGGCAATCCCTCCAGCACCACATCGCATGAGTCATCGGCACCTGCGCGATACAGGCCTGTGCCGAGAGGCAGACGGCAGCCGGCCTGCGGGCCGGAAAGGACACGAAGTTCCATCACTGGTCGATCGGTTCACAGCACGGCGGGTGGGGATGGCAGGTCCTCTGGCATGCAGGGTCGGTAACGGCGGCGGCGGTAAAGTTCCGTCTGTGCGGGAGGCGGGGGAGGCGCCGAACTTCCGCGGCCAGGCGGTTACTGACCGCGTGACCCTGACAGTCCGGGCGTAGCCGCATATTCAATCGCGCATGGAGTACGTTAGCCTCTTCTCCCTCCGCCGCTCCAACCTGTTGAGCGATCTCAGCAGCAAGGCGGTTCTCTGCGAACCCCTTCGTGCGGAGGGATCCTCCGGCCTCATCCTGCGACAGCCGCCCGAGCTGGGAAAGTGGACGCGCTTCAAGGCCGCCCTCTTCGACCTGCCGCTCATCGGCCGGCTGCCCGCTCTCGAGAAGGCGACCGAGGATGTGCAAGTCGCGACGAGGCTCCTCGGAGAGATTCGAAGGGAGGCGGAACTTTTTCGCAGCACGTTCAAGCGGTCGCTGGATAACGATTTCGGGCCGGACATCGCCCGGCTCGCTATCGCCCACGCCGGGGGCCTGCGGGACGGGATGCTCACGCCGCGAAAGGTCGCGCAGATCGTGGACCGTGCATCGGAGCTGTCTTTTCACGGGACAGCCGAGCGCGACTTGATTGCGTTGTTCGGGGAGCCTATCGCTCGGAGCGCGATCCAGCGCACCGGAAGCCTGCGCGGCGCGATACATGTCAGCGATACGACGGTCCCGCAGATATACGAGTATGCATCGTTGCGGGCCGCGCAGACCGCGTCGCGCAACAACGAGCAATTGCGAGCTCATCTGCAGACCAATGGGCTTCTGCCGGCCGAAGGCGCCGATATCAACCCTCTCTGGCGCTCGCTCGCTGAAGGAATCGCGCGCATGCAGGCGATCGCAACGCAGCCAGACTATTTCCGCGAAAACTTGACGCCGGCTCAGCTGGCCACGGCCGCCTCGCTCGTCAGGCAGTTGTCGGCGATCGGATTCAACATTACCCAACTGAACTCCGTCGTCATGCAGTTCAGGCTCCGGCTGGAGCAGGCACCCTTTCCGCATCGGCAGCAGATCGCTGCGGCGTGCATCCAGGCCTGCATAAATGAAGTGAACGAGAGCACGATTACGTCGGAGCTCAACCTCAGACGCCCCAGTGTAGAAGGCGCGGGCAGTTCCTCCGGCATACGCCCGCAGCCGTTGGAAGGCGCACACGCGAATGCGGTCTTCGCTTTGCTGGACGAGCAGCCGGGATCCCTGGACCCGGAGCAGACCGCGCTTCTCTCGACGATGGTCGGACAGTCGCAGGTCAAGACGCTCTTGGTAGCCACAGAGGCAGACACGACGGCGCTGAAGTTGCTGCGTACCGACATGCTTGCCGGGAAGCAGACGCAGAAGCTCACCGACGATGACGAGCGCGAGCTCACGGCCAACCTGATTGCATTGCGCGAACAGCTGTACGCCGAGTTTCCTTCGGTCATGCCTCGCAGATGCATTGACACGGCCCTGCTGGGGGCCTGCCAGGGAGTTGAGTCGGCGTCGATCCAGACGCTGGGCACACGGGTGCGACAGCTGCTGGCACCCGCGATGCCGTTTTGGCTCCTATGCACCGGCGGGCTCACGCCGGAACAGCCACTGCTCGACCCGCAGGAACTGCGCAGCCGCGTCGATGAGCTGGTCGGATTGCGAAGGCAACTGTGTGCGGAGCTTCCTGAAGACATGCCGTGGGAGTCGGTCGACAACGCCCTGCGGGAGATATGCCAAGGACGCAAGTCGCTCTCACTCGAGACGCTGCGCACTCTCACGCGACAGCGCCTCCTGGTCAACGAGGTGACGCGCCTGTTCAGCGCCCACACGGACGACTCCGTATTGTGGAATGTCGTCCTCGAGACGGCGAACGCACGCGAGATAAATGCCAACACGACCGCCCTGCTCACACGGCTGACCTCCGAGATGATCATGGATGTCGAGAACCGCATGCCGGGGCTGTACGACGAACTGAAGCACCCTGACGAAGATCGCTGCCCGGACGATCTCCGCACGCTCCTGGACCGCGTACGCGCCCGTCTCATCGCCAATGTCGGCGTAGCGACGGACGAACACCTGCAGGCGCTGGAAAAGATCGAAAGCTCCACTGATCTCAATCGGGCACAGAAGCAACTGCTGCACAACTACGTCGAGGGCGAGCTGGGAGCGACGCCGCCGCACCGGCTCGATCTCGTTCAGCTCGCGGGCCTCACATCGATCGCCGACACCATAGCGCGCGAGCTGCCGCGGCTGGGAGATGCGGCCGGGAACGACGATCCGGCGATGCTGTTCGACAGCATCGCCCTCATCGGCTCCGCCTTCACCAGGCAGACGAACACCTTCGTCGAGCACGCGCGCAGCTTCTGGGCAGCGAGCAGCTTCTTCGGCACCGACCGGGAAAAGGAGATGTTCGACCTGTGCATCCAGCTCGCGCTCGCGAAACGGCAAGACATCGAGCCGTCGCCCGCGCTCGGGGCGGGCGTGCCAATGCAGCTCGCTTCCCCAGAGCCGCCCGCTGACCGGTCGGAGCCGGGAGTCGATGCGGTCAGGCAATTCCGGGATGCCTGCGACCAGTCGTCGCTGACCGTGGCGAAGCTGGGAATGCTCTACGGAGACCTGTTGCGCGTCACGGGTGTCGAGACATTCGACGCCGATGCGTTCCACGCCGACGCCGGGCCGTCCGACGCCCAGCCGTCTGACGCCCACGACCGGCAGGAGCCCGCCGCCCTGTACCGGATGCGGCCGGAGTTGCTCGTGCGGACGCTGTGCGATCCCAGCTGCGGCCCGGACGGTGAAGGCCTGTTCGACGCGCGCGGAGTGAAAGTCGATGGCCTGGCGGGACAGCACGTGCGGGCCGACTACGACTTGGCGACGGACGTGAACCTGCGCCCTTACCCGCAGACGCAGTGGCCGCTCGACGGAGCACACGACACGCGATTGCAGACCGTGCTGGCCGGGGCGGACGTCATCGTCAATGGCAAACGACTCCACGTGGATGCGCGCGACGAAACCGCCGCGCGCGCCGCGACGACAAAACTCCACGACGCATTCGAGAACGACGCATCACCGCAAGACCTCCTGCGCGTGGTGACCGCGTGCATGCACAGCAACGACTTAAAGAACTTTCGCGACGGAGTCGACGGCGCGGCCTTCACGCGGCCCATGGCGATGGCGAGCCACCGCCCCGCCCACGAAATCTGGCAGGCCGAAGATGGCACCTGGCGGGTTCGCTCGACGCAGATCAGTTCCCCCAGGAGCTGTGCAGGCGTGCCGATCAACTCAGACGGAGTCGTCCTGTATACGATCACTCACGTCATTTCCCGCGACCGCTACTCGGGTGCACTGCGTGCCGTCCATCGCGACGCGCGCGCGGTTTTCGCGTACTAGACCGTTGCACATCGAGGGAGCCGATGACCATAACGGAGAACACGCCAACTCAACTCGCCTCGGCAGCGGTGACCAACGGGACCGCGGCTCAACTCGAAGAAGTTGATTCGATACCGACGGTGCTGCTGAATCGCAAAATCGAGAATGCACCGCCGGACGGACCGCGCAATCCTGTGATGCGGGCCCTCTGCAACACCGGGCGGTTGCTGTCGAGCTGCTTTCGTAGTGCATCCAACGACGAAGGCAGTGCATCCGACGGCGAACGCGAAGCGGCAGACGCGCGGCTCCGGCTGAATACTCTCGTCTTGCATCTCGCTTCGGGCGATGCCGCGGCGACCCAGCTGACGACCCACTGCACCCAGCTCGGCGCCGCTCAGCGCGAGTGGCAGCGCGTCTCGCCGGAGGCCTCAGCGCAAATCGAGCAGTCCCTTCGGGAGACCGTTGCCGCGCTTCCGGCCGAAACGCAACGGAAGTTCCTGGATGCGCTGGCGGACCCGGAATTGATAGCCACTCTGCAGCGCAGAGGCGACGGATACGGCGAACGCGCGGTCCTGCTGCTTATCGAAGCCCTCAGCCGCGGGCTTCACGAGGGCGCTCGGGCACGCATTGGCGCGGCGTTCGACGAGGTGTTCATGGCCGCGCGACGCGGGGCCCAGCATGACCACATCAGTCAACTGGTTGATAAGGTATTGGAGTCCGGCTGGAAGACGGCGAAGCAGCTCGACGCTCACGGTGCGCTGCCCCACCTGCCCGATGCCGGTTGTGCGTGGTCCATCGGCACAATCGTCGCCACCGAGCCGGACATGAATGGCCCGTTACACGTGGAGGTGACAGAGGGTCCCGTGCCTCAACAACAAAGCGATCACGTGTCTCAGTGCTCGGCTTGGTTGCGCAGCTGCATCCTTGACAGCTGCGACCGGTGTACTGCGCCGCCAGCTGAAGTCAGCGCACTGTTCCAGCGTCTGTCGCCCGAATCGCTATGGAACCTGAACGCCGGCTTGTCCGAGAAGACAACTCCCGAAGATACGATAGGTACGGCAGTCCGGAGCGAGATCCAGAGGCGCCTGCAACACCTTGCCGAAAAGGATGGCGCGATACTGCCGCAGGCAGAATCCAGCCTCGACGGCATAAGCAAGCTCGCTGACGTGGAACCCGCGTCGCTTGCACTCGCCCCACTCGGTCCGATGCCGACACCCGAACGCACGGTCGCCAATGCGGTGCAGACGGAGGAAAAGGCAGAGCGGCTCACACTCAACACGCCAGTCAACGCGCAGCGCAAGCTCGAACTCCTTCAACAACGTGCCGAAGGCTGCGTACGTAAGCTCCTCCAGGAATTGGAGAGCGGCTCGACGGCCGGCGTGCTCGCAGCCTGCAAGCACGCCGTCGCCGCCGCGCGAGCGCTCCGCGGCGCCCGCAGCGCAACGTCCGGCAGCTCCGACCAGGGGCCGTATCAGCAACTCGCCAACTCGCTCGTCAAGTGTTTCCAGACATGGAAATCGGAACGGATCCACAAGTTGGGGGAGCGGCTGCAGACAGCTGAATTCCGCGCGCTGATCAAGGCATTCTGGACGGCAGCGAAACTTGCAGATCCGCAAGTCCTGCCCGAGCTCAGGGCCGATCTCGAGGATGCCCACAGTCTGCTCGAAAGGTTGCGGGAACACTCGTCAAAGCCTTCCTCCTTCAGCGTCCCTCCGCTCCGGTGGACCTCTCTCAGAGACATCCGTCCCGAGACGAGCGATGCGCTCTGCCGGCACTTCTCGACCGTGATCGCGGATGGCAAGGTCCAGCTCACCGCTGGGCGCTGCGGCGAGGAGTTCACGAGCATAGTGGCCCGGGAGATCGAGGGGGGCTTGAGCGATCATGCTCAGACACCGATGCCCGACGGCGCGAGTGTGCCCACACAGTTCTACAAGGACGCTGAGCGCACGAACTCCCATTACCGCTTCGAGGATGGCCAGGAACTCTTCAGCCGGGAGGACTGGGCGTCCCTCACTATGGATGAGCAGAAGTTGCGGATCGGAGACGGTTTCAAGCGTGCGGTAAAGTTCTACGCGGGCGAGGAAGCGCTGACACGTGCACTTCTCGCTATGGCAACCCAGACCGCCGTGGCTTGCATCCTTTCCGCCGTACAGGAAGCCACCGACAGTCCCGTGAAGTACGGTGCGAAGGGACGCGGCCTCGTCTGCCGGCAGGGCTTTTGCGGCGAAGATGTGTTGCGCTTCACTCTCTTGCCGGGAGCCGATCACCCACCGCGGGTCCATATAAGCTACGAGCTGCACGGTGGAATGTACCAGTGGATCGACGAGGACGGCAGACCAAACCACGCGCATGTAATGCCGCTGGACCAGGAACGCAGTCACATGAAGTTCTCCATGACGATCGAGGTGTCGGGCGACCCACCACTAGTGCGGCTGCTCGGCTCTCCGGTCTATGACGTCCATCTGGTCAGAAGCCCGATCCTGGCGAGATTTCCCGTCCCCACCCGCGAGCATCTGGCCCGGCCCGACGCGTCCCCCCTGTACAGAAAGCTGACGCAGTTCGCCGAGCAGAGCGGTAGACAAGACTCGGTGACCATCACGCACGCGCTGGAGCTGGCTCACGGGGCCAACAACGCGTTGGATCCGGATAGAAAGTTTGAACATGTGCGCGCGCTCTGCGAAAAGCACCTGGGTGCCGACAGTGTAGTGGCCCGTATGGCTGGTGCTTCCCAGTTGCTGGAGGCGTACGACGCAGTGAATCGAAGTGCCCGAGCCATCTTCAACGAAGCCCGGAACGCTGCCGCGAACATCCTCGAGAGCGAACAGAAGACAGGTCCCTTCCTGGTGACAAGCTCCGCCGGGTACACATCGGAGAACCAGGATGCCGAGGCGCGCAAGAACTTCCTGCTGAACCAGGGTGGCAAAGTCTCCTGGCTCACGGACTTCACAGAGCGCGTGCAGGCATTAAACGAACAGAAGACCTTCACGGTGGACGACGCGCACGCATTCTTCGTCGCCAACCTCGGCGGCCCTGAGGCGGCCGATCAGCACGCCACTCCCCAATATCTGCCCGAAGACGTGATCCAGCGAACCCACTCGCGCATCACGGAAGTATTCGCGCTCAGACAACAGTGCTTCGACTGCCTGCCGCAGCTGATCAAGACACTCACGCCGACCGTCGTGGACCTGATGCCGGGACTCACCCAGCAACTGCGCGTCGCGGCCGAGCAGGCACCCACACTCGTCGATATCGACATGCTGGATTGACAAGCCCTGCCTGCCTTGAAAGATTGGGGCAGGCGTTGTCCCGGATGAGCACGCGCTCCAGAATCGAATTCACCTGTCTATCAGTTTGAATCTCGCTACGCCCAGAGGATGTGGACTGTCCGTGGGGTAGTGGTTCAAATACTCGTCCGATGCCGACGTAATCGTGAAATTCCTCACGTCCACGATCACCGAAATACACGCAGACGTGTCGCGGTTGTGGTGGATATGACTGTACGGCAGGTTCCCGACAGTGGCGAAGGGCCTGAGAAGGCTATCGATCAAGTTTTCCTTGTTGTCGCGCGTGCCCTCGTTCATCCGGCGCTCGACGAGGAAGATGGAATCGATTTGCGGGCAGTTTTGCTGGATTTCGTCGGTGAAGGTCTGATCGTTCCACCTATTCACGTGAAACAGCGTGGCTTTCTGCACACCGTCACCACCATTCCAGAACACGACCACCGGAACGCAGGAGGCGAGGGAGTCGGTCAGGACGAAATCCGCGCTCGTGGCGTGCTTACCTACAGCGGCGAAACGGTCCAGCGGGGGGTGGGTGCCGGGCTCGTGTGCACAGGCTCGGGCGACGAGCGCCTGCACCTCCTGAACATCTTCAAGCTGACGCGTGATCGGACGCTCTGCCGTGCCAACCTGCTGCGGCGCCGTGCCGCCTGAATGGGCGGTCGTTTGCACCGGGACGTGGGTGCCGGAGCCGAGGTTGTCGGACCGCTCGGTCCCCTGCGCATCTGCCGGCTGTGCCAGCATCGCGTTCAGGAATGCGACGCGGTCGCCCTGGGGCATGGCGATGACCGCATCTTTCTCGCTCCAGGCTTCGTCCCGTCCCCTCAGCATGACGAGGGCCACTAGCACCGCGCGACTGGTCGCGCGTCCCTGCACGTTGCCGCATTGACGGTCAGTGTGGTGCAGCAGCCGCTCCACGCCGCGACGATCCTGGACAATTGCCTCCTGGAACTGGCGGACGTTCTCCTCCGTCAGAAAGGTGTCGGGAAGCAGCCGCGCGATGTCGAGCGCTTTGCTGCCGGCCGACTTTCCCAAGATGTGACCCGACACGAGGTCGGTAAGCGTGCCCACAACCGTGTTGCGCAAGTTGTCCACGCGCGCCTGCGCGCGCACCGAGACCACTGTCACCAGAGGCAGGTTGTGGAGCGGCGACTGCCCGCGCGACAAGGTTGTGGATGTATTGGAGGACGGCGTGCTGCTGAGCGCGCCGAGCGAGACGTGGATACCCGGGACTGACATGGTCCGCCTCCCCTCAACCCTTGATGACGACGTCGCCGGTCCCCGGCGGGAATGCGGCGCGGGTTGCCCCTCCGACCTGCCCCGGAGCGAGATCGGCCCTCAGCGCATCGGCTGCCGTGGCGAAGCCGACGATCTCACCCTCGAGCCCGTGGCCGTCGACACCCTCCAGCGGCAGCCGCCGCCACAGCGTAATCCAGCCATCCGGGTCGAGACCGACCGCCGCGCCCTGCGAGCGGCCGCCATCGAGCGAGAACTCGAGACAACGGCGAAACTGCCCCGCTGGATCGTCCGGGTGGGCGAATTGTACCGGTGCATGAAGCAGCACCTCCTCGCCGTCGCGCAACGCGGTTAGCGCTAGCTCGAATCCCTCCCCGTAACGGATGGCGCAGCTCCCGTTGCCGTCGAGCTCGACGGGTAATCCGGTGCGGGTAGCGATATCGGCGAGCAAGGTGTCGAGTCGACCCTGAAGCATGTTCTTACCTCCGATTGATTTTTCCACAGCCCCACTACGTAACCGGGGCACCGATGAACCTCACCGCGGATCGGTGAGCCTGACGATTGCGTTCCAGTAGTCGATCTCATTGAGAAACGCTTCGAGGTCGGAGCTGAATCGCTCCGCGTTGCCGCCCTGTACCTCGGACTGCAGCAGCAGTTGCCGGCCATCGGGCGACACCGTCACCACACCCACGAGGCGACCGGCCGTCGCAGTGACATGCAGCATGACGCGGTCGATCAGATCCTCGCGGTCGCGCACATCGTCCGGCAGCGGCGCGAGTCGCGATTCCAGCAGCACGTCGTCCGTGCGCCGGCCGCGGCGCATCGTGATCCGGAAGCGCTTGTCGACCCGCATCTCGAGCCGCTGCCGGGCGACCCAGCCGTCGACCGGGAAGTTGAGACGTCGCGCGAGCGTAGCGAGGCCCGGCGGCAATGAAGCAGGGGAAATCATGAAGCGCAAAACCTCGGCACGGCCATTGCCGGAGACACACCGATTGAGTAACTGGCGGCCAGCACAGGTTCACGCAGAATCACGACGGAGGCTGATAGCCCCCGCTGCCGTCCGGCTCGCGCTGCGCGGCGAGCTGCCGCACGAGCCGCAACACCTCGGCGATCGGCTCGAGCAGCTCCGAGGGCACGTATTGATCGATCTGCGCCCGTTCGTTGAGCGCGCGCGCCAGCGGGATGTTCTGCATGACCGGAATACCCTCCTCGCGCGCGATCTGGATGATGCGCTGGGCCACGAGGTCGGTGCCCTTCGCCAGCAGCACCGGCAGCGGCGTCTCCTCGTCGTCGTAGTACAAGGCCACGGCCACGTGGGTCGGATTGGTGACTACCACGCTCGCCTTGCGGGTCTTCTCGACCATGCCCGACTGCAGCAATTCCTGGTGCAGGTGCCTGCGCGCACCCTTGATGTGAGGATCGCCCTCCGCTTCCTTGTATTCGCGCTTGACCTCGTCCTTGCTCATCATCAGCTGCTTCTTGTACGCGAACCGCTGGTACAGGAGATCGGCGAGCCCGAGGATCAGGTAGACCACGGCGACGTTGACGATCAGCACCTTCAGCAGGTCCACGATCGCCACGCCCACGCCGGCGACGCCGGCGTGCGGCAGGTCCAGCATGTGAGCGAGCTCCTTGCGCACGATCACGTACAGGAGCGCGCCGAGGAAGCCGACCTTCAGGCAGTTCTTGAGGAACTCCACCAGGCTCTTTTTCGAGAACATGTTCTTCGCGTTGGCCGCGACGTTGAGCTTCTTCCCGCTCGGCTTGATCGCCTCGAACGAGAACAGGATCCCGACCTGCAGCGTTTCGGCGAGGATGCCAATCCCGAGCACGATGCCCAGGAATGGCAACATCAGCAGCACCGCGTTGCGCAGCATCTGGCCGACCAGGACCTCGAGCGCCGTGCGGAACGGGTACTGCAGCAGGTCCATCGGCATCACCAGCAGTTCGGCAAGCCCGCGCGCGAGCCCGGGACCGGCGGCGATCAGGTAACCGAAGAGCGCGAGGATCAGCGCGGTCTGAGTGAAATCCTTGCTGTGCGCGACCTGCCCCTTGCGGCGGGCATCGCGCAACTTCTTGTGAGTCGGTTGTTCGGTCTTCTCGCCGCTCATCCGACGGCCGCCCGCAGCTGCGTGAGGAGCTCGGGCAGGCGCTGGATCTCCTCACGCAGATTCCCGAACAGCACCGGCAGATACACGATGAGCACGAACAGCGCCATCCCGCACTTCACCGGCATCGCCAGGAAGAAGACCTGCAGTTGCGGGGCGAAGCGACTGACCAGCGCGAGTCCCATTTCCGCCAGCATCATGGCGACGATCGCCGGTGCCGACAGCAGCACGGCGAGCTCCACGATGCGCGCAAAGAGAGAGGCGAACACGGTGATGCCCTCGGCGGGCAGCCCGGGCAGCAGCTGCATGATGGGCCACAGCCCGTAGCTCGCGTACAGGAGCGTCACGAAGATGCCGAGTCCGCCTGCGACCAGGAAGTACACCACGAAGGCCTGGTTGAACAGCATGCCGAGCGGGGAGCTGTCGTTGCCCGTCATGGGGTCGAGCGTGCTGGCGATGCTCGCGCCGCGCTGGTTGTCGATGAAGAAGCCGACGGCCTCGACGCCCCAGAAGAGGACTGCGACCGCGTAGCCGATCAGCAGCCCCAGAAACGCCTCTTTCATGAGGATCAGCACGAAGTCCAGTGCCGCAAGCTCAGGTGCATTCGACAGCGCTGAAAACGTCGGAGGCACGAGGAGCAGCGACAAGCTCATGCCGACACCCACGCGAGCGAGGCCCGGCACGGTCTGGCGGTTGAAGAGAGGCACGATCGCGAACGCCACCTGCAGGCGCACCATGGCGAACGCCAGCGCGCTCACCAAGTGGTGCCAGTTGGTGAAGGCATCTGCGATCTCCATGGCCGCGTTCCCGCCTCAACGACCGGCGTACGCGAAGGAATCGAACAGCAGGACCGTGTAGTTGTAGATCTCGACGCCAACCCAGCGTGCGGAGAGCGCGAGCGTCACACCCACCGCGATCAGTTTCACGGCGAACGACAACGTCTGCTCCTGGATCTGCGTCAGCGCCTGGAACAGGCTAAACAGCACGCCGACGACCGACGCCACGACGATGGTCGGCAGCGACAGCAGCAGGACCAGCAGCAGTCCCTGGTGCAGATAGCCGATGAAGTCCGTCTCGGTCATGTCACGCGTAACTCAGGACGAGCCCGTGGATCAGCCGCGACCATCCGTCGACCATGACGAACAGGAACAGCTTCAGCGGCAGCGAAATGGTAACCGGCGAGACCATCATCATGCCCATCGCCAGAAGGATGTTCGAGACGATGAGGTCGATCACTATGAACGGCAAGTAGAGCAGGAAGCCCATCTCGAACGCCGCGGTCAGCTCGGACACCATGAACGCCGGCACGACAACGATGAAATCCGTGTCCTTCATGCCGGCCACCATCGAAGGAGGCCAGAGCTTGCCGGCCGAGTCGAGGAAGAACTGGCGCTGCTCGGGACGGCTGTGCTGCGTGAGGAATGTGCGGAGAGGCTCGGCGCCGCGCAGCGCAGCCTGCCCGAGCTGGGCGACGGACTGTGTGGCAGCCGGCTCGGCCTTCACGCTCTCGTACATGTTCTGGCCCACCGGCGCCATGATGTAGAACGTCACGATCGCGGCAAGTCCATACAGGGCGATGTTGGGCGGGATCTGTTGTACGCCCATGGCATTGCGCACCAGGGACAGCACGACGGCGATCTTCACGAAACAGGTGGTCATCACCACCAGCAGCGGCGCGAGAGCCATCGCCCCCAGGGCCAGTGCCAACTCGAATGGCTGTGGCGTGTTCACGGTGACATGCGACCTGCGGCAGCGGGCGTGCCGCCGCGAATGGGCTCGCTCCGCTGCAGCGGCACGGGCTCGCAGCGAGCGATGAGTTCGTCCAGGTCCGCGTTGATGTCCATGCCCTCTTATCCTGTTGCATTGGCCAGCTTCAGCGGATGAGTAACGCCGCGGACCGAATGGTTCGGGCGGCCGCCTTGCCTGCATCACACACGAGACAGGTCTAGCGGAGCGGCTGGCCGTCCATCGCAGTGACGCTGCCAGATGACCTCGTATGCCGTCATGAGGCCTGTCGTGAAATGCGCGGTGTCGAACAGTGCGTGGTCGGTGCGACTCACGCCAAGGTGGCGGCGAATGGCGTCGAGCCGCCCGCGATCGCTCGCCAGCATCACTGCATATTGTTCGTAGGAAGCCGAGGAGTCCGCGATCAGTTCTGGCAATCCCACGGCGAGCAGGAGGCTCGACGCTACGCGTGATCCGAAGGATTCGCCCGGACACGTCAGCACAGGTAGTCCGGCCCACAACGCATCGCTGGCAGTCGTATGAGCGTTGTAGGGCCACGTGTCGAGGAAAAGATCGGCCGCGCGGTGGCGCGCCAGATGTTCCGCAGGCGGTGAGCGCGGCGCGAAAACCAGGCGCGCAGGATCGATCCCATGCGACTGCGCGTGACGGCGCAACGCCTGTGTCGTGGCGGCGCCCTGTTCCAGCAACCAGAGCACCGCGCCGGGTACGCGGCGCAGGATCCGCATCCAGAGCGCGAATGCTTCGGGTGTGATCTTGGCCTGGTTATTGAAGCAGCAGAACACGAAGCTCTCAGCGGGCAGGCCCAGTTCCTCGCGGGAGGGCACCCGCTCGTCTATCCCACGCTGGTCGTCGTTCGGCTGATAGCAGTGCGGCAGACGCACGATGGTCTCGCTGTAGTTCGCCGCATGCTCGTCCGGCGTGACCACGCCGTCCGCGAACAGATAGTCGATGAACGGCGCGCCGAGCGTACCGGCGAACCCCAGCCAGGACACCTGCAGCGGCGCGGCACGGTGAGCGAAGATGCCCGTGCGGCTGCGGCGCGTGTAACCGCCCAGGTCGACGGCGATGTCGATCCCGAATCGCTGCACGAGCTCGGCGGCTTGCGCATCGCTGCAATCGTCGAGGTTGATGAACCGGTCAAACCCCTTTCGCAGGCGTTCGCGCATCGAGTCCGCAACGGGCGGGCCCAGCTCGAAACCCACCACCTCGAAGCGACTGCGATCGTGATGCTCGATCGCACCGACGCACAGCTGTGCGACGGGATGCTCGTGGAAGTCCGCCGAAAAGTAACCGACTCGAATCCGCTGCACGGGCAGATTAAAGGACGCCGCAAGTGCCGAGCGCACCGATCCCCATTGATGCTGCGCGTAGATATTGGCGCAACGCTGGAGCCGCTGGCGGTCATCCGTGGCGAACAGCGAGACGAACGGCTCGCAGACGGGTTCGCCTGCGTCGATTCCTGTGGCTATCCGCGTACGCAGTTCATCGAGCTCGTCCCAGTCGGCGATCAGCAGCCGGGAATGCAATAACCAGCCCGCTAAGTACGGCAGGTGCGAATTCAGCGCGTATGCACGGCGATAGCTGGCAACCGCCTCGCTGAGCTGGCCCAGCTCGCTGAGTGCGTGGGCCCGGTTTGCCTGCGTGACGGCATCCGCCGGATTCAGCCGCAGTGCGCGATTGCAGGCCGCCAGGGCATCCCGCGGCCGGCCCGAGCTGCGCAACAACGCCGCATGGTGACTGAGCAACTCTGGGTGCGACGGCACCAGTCGCAACGCCTTCTCGCACACCGTCAGCGCCTCACCGATCCGGCCGAGCGCGCGAAGTGCGCTCATCTGGTTGAACAGCGCTGGCGGATGGTCCGGATCCAGCGCGAGCGCACGAGTCACCGATTCCAGCGCTGCGGGGGCTTCGCTCTGGTCGAGCAGCACCGCGGCACGATTGGTCAACGCTCCTACATGGAAGGCATCAGCAGTGATTGCCTTGTTGAGACACTCCAGTGCTTCGGCGCTCCGTCCGAGCTCGCGCAGCACGCCTGCCCGGTTCGCCTGGGCATCCGCACTGGATGGAACCATCCGCACCGCGCGATCGAGCCACGACAGCGCGGCCGTGAGGTTGCCGCGCTGGAGTTCCGCCGCGCCCAGCAGGTTCAGCGCGTCGAAACAGTCTGGATCCTTCTGCAGAGCCTCGAGATACACGCTCGCGGCCGCATCGAGCGATCCCGAACGATGCAGCGCGATTGCCGACCGGAGCAGGGTCAGCACGTCGCGCTTCATGACCGGCCGTGTCACGGGAGCGATGCTCCCCTCTCGGCAGCGTCGCCCGAGTGGACAATGCAGCCGGACGCGGCAGGCTTGCCATCGATCTTGCGCCTGCGTTCGAGGTCGATCTCCGCCCGGCGCAGCTGCGGATACACGATCGCTGCCTTCTCTGCGGGCGAGGACGCTTCGTCGAGCTGGCGCTGCATGTCGGGCGTTAGCCGCGCCGACTCGGTCTCTTCGAGACTGAACGCTGACACCGCGTGTTCGGCCAGGCGCACGCCTTCGATCTCGCGCGACTGCCCGTGCTCACCGACCTCGAACATCGAGTACAGCTCGCCCCCCGCCTCCCTCTCGATCGATCCGGTCAGGCAGTCGGAGCCATTTGCGTCGCACGCCTGCCGCAGGCGCTCGAGTGCTGCCCGCGCCCTGCGCCCGGAAAGCGACTCGTTGCCTTCGAAACCGTAACGGGCGCTGCGAAGGCCTTCGGGCGAAGCGAAGCCGCGTACGCGCCTGACCTGAAAACCTTCAGCGAGTGCCGCAGCAAGAGAACGGTACTCCTCGGCACTACGGCTTTCATCGACGGTGTCCGAGCGGTAGTCGAAATAGAGCATGCGGGTCATGGTGTCGGTGACCCACTCGAACGACGGCGCGCACACGGGCGCCGCTAGTGCCAGCTTCAGCGACGAAGATGGCGGTGCCAGGCTTCCCGCGGGCAACGCCACCGGCGCCGGTGGCGGAACGGGACGCACGCCCTGCAGGCCCTCGCGCAAGGATTCCTGCGGATCGGCAATGCGCGGTACCGGGTCGGCAATGTCTGGCAGCGGATCGGCCACGCTCGGCATGGGATCGGCAATGTCTGGCAGCGGATCGGCCACGCTCGGCGCGGGATCGGTATTGACCGGAGCCGGATCGACGATTGGCGGCATCTGAACGACCGGCGCCGTGATGGTAACCGTGGGCCTGCTCTGATCGAAGAGCCGATAGTTGCCGCTGTCCGTACCTGTCAGCGTCAGCACGCCGTCCGCGGTGACGGGCTTGGCAGCGCCGATGTGCTCGTCCGCCATCGTTCCGACCGCGCCAGCGGCGGACACGATGGCATCATCGCCCGGCAGGACGCCGCTCCAGACCAGATGGTCGAAGTTCAGCGCGACTGTCGTCGTGCCGTCGTAGCTACGATCGGTACCCGCCACGCCTGTCGCGACGACCGCGAGCGGCGTGACCTCGGAAATCGCGTTGCCCAGCGTCCCGGGACCCACCGGCCCCGACGGATGCATGAAGGACTCATATCGCAGTCCGAAGAGCGTGGAACCATCGCCGGCCATCGTGGCGACCACGTTGTTCGTGGCCGCGACCGTGTAGGACTTGTCGACATCGGCGCGAGGATTAGCGAAATCGCCGCTCGTGACGACAGTGTAGTGGCCGAGCGCAGCATTGGTGGTCGCGCCAACCAGCGCGGCGTGCGCACTCTCACCCGTCTGGTTGAAATCGAAACCCGTCGTGCGGTCGTACGCGCGTGACACCGGCGGCCGATCGCTGTTCGGCGTGTCGATCGTGCCAGTGCGGTTGGTGTAGTAAACGTTGCCGGTCGCCGGATCGGCGCCTGGCCAGCCTTCGAGCACTGTCGAATTCACGTTCGCGATGCCGGTGGCGCTGAAACCGATGGCACCGATGTGGTCGCGCGTGAAATCGCTGGAACGGATGATGAACCGCCCGCCTTCCGGCACCTGCAGGCGCGCATCGGCACTGTTGTCGAAACCGGCGCTGTTGATCTCCATGAGAGAGGGCGACGACGTCGACATGTCGTCCACGAGCGTGAACAAGCCATCCGCGCGAACCGCGACCGGGCCGGCGGCCACGCCCGCCATGCGCAGGTCGTTTGCATCGCGCAGCCGCAAGCCTCCGAAGGTGTCGAAGTGGACCGTGGCAAAGTCATTGGCGGCGTTGTCGAGCAGCGCGTCGCCGGACGCGAGGGTGAACAGGCCGCCGATCACGAGCGGCCCGGACTGCACCAGTCCCGCGCCGACCTGCAGCGAGTAGTTGCCCGAGACCGTGCCGCTGATCGCCAACGGAGCGGCCGCTGGCGTGTGTCCCACGGACACGATGGCGTCCGCCGCACGCACGTCGAGCTGCCCCATGTAGTTGTCTACATCCGGGTAGCGGAGGGAAACCAATCCGTTGACGGCGTCGACGCTCACCGTGTCGGCGGCGATGACACCAGCGAACTGCGAGATCGATGTGGGCCCCGAGTCTTCCGGGTTCTTCAGCGTGAGGCTTGGGCTGCGCACGTCGCCGGCCAGCTCGATGGTGGTGCTCGTCATGGCCACCGAACGCAGGCTGGATGTCGGCGCATTGACGCGGATCAGGTCGCTCCCTCTAGACAGCGTATCGACGACCAGCGCGGAGTTGTTCAACACCATCGGCGCATTGATCGTGTTGAGGTAGCCGTTCAGGGTGAGCGTGTTGGAATGTAGTCCCGGTGGTACGGTTAGCGGGGCATTGACGTCTACCTGGCTGCCTCGCAACGTGACGTTGGTGGTATCCAGGAGCGAGCCCACGCGCGCCGCGGTGATCACGCTGGTGAAGCCGGAGGACGCCAACAACCTGGTGTTCGGGAAAGTGAGCTCGTCCGGCACAGCGGGAATTGGCACGAGGTCGCCGCGTACCCCGACGTTGATGAACATCGGATCGAAGAGCAAGGTGCCGGCGTTGCCCGAAGCGGCGCTCGTATCCACGCTACCGTCGAAGCTCGCAAGCTGGTCGCTCGAGATATGCACGGTGCCGCCATTGCCACCGTTCGCCCCTCCCCGCGCGCTGGTGCCGCCGTAGTAAAGGGTCGCCTCTCCGGATCGAACCAGCACTTCGCCACCATTCCCTTCCCCCTGCGCACTCACATCGATGTTCGCGCCCACCTGGACGATAGTGACGAACGCGCCATCGCCGATCTGCACGCGACCGCCGCCCGAACCGGTGGCGTCGAGTTGCGCCGTGTCTCGCACCAGCACGCGCTGACCCGCGACACTGATCTCACCACCCGCGCCACCGCCACCGCTCGCGTCGAGCGTGCCGCCGACGGCGACGGCTCCCGAGGTCGCGCTCGACAGCACGATCTCACCGTTGACCTGACCGATGCTGCGGGCCCGAACGACGCCGCCGACCTGCAACACGACCCGCGAAGCGGCATTCAGCGCCGCGGCTTGAAGATCGATCCGGCCTCCATCCGCCGTGAGCGTGCCGTAGTTCTCGACCTGCGCGTCGAGCGCGGCTGCCGGAACGCTGATACTGACCACGCCCGCGCCGGTCGGATCGATCGCCACCTGGCTACCTGCCACCAGTGCGACTGTTCCTCCCGGAGCATCGATTGCGCCGTTGTTGACGACCTTGAGACCCGCGAGCACTGCGTACCCGCCCCGCGCCACGTCGATCGTTCCGTCGTTCTGCACAACGCCGGTACTACTGCCGTTCAGCTGGAGCCGGCCGTTCATGAACTGCACCGGATCTGCTTCCAGCGTCATCGCGACGAGGCTGCCGACGTTGACCTGCGCGCCCGCTGCGAACAGAACACCGTTCGGGTTCTGCAGATACACGCGGCCGTTCGCGCTCAATGCGCCGAGGATCTGGCTGGGATCGCTGCCGATCACCCTGTTCAGCGCCATGGAGTCGGCAGAGGGCTGGACGAACCGCACGGTATTGCCGCTCGCGATCGAGAAGCTCTGCCAGTCCGTGATCATGCGATCGCTCGCCTGCCGGATCAGCATCGTGTTGCCCTGTGTGGCGATCATGCCGTCGCCCTGCACGATGTTGCCGCCAGTGGGCAGCGACTGCGCCAGCGCGCACTTGCAGGCCCAGGCAAGTGGCGTCAATGCGAGCACCTTGATCTTCATTGGCAATGTTCCTCAAAACGAAAAACTGGCCTGCAATAGCGCGCGGGCGCGGCTGTCATCACTCTGAGCCGGCGTGTTGCCGCGCCACGCGACGAAGCCCCGCACGGACAGGCCCTTGTCGCTGCCGTAAGTGAGGCCGAGCCCATGCGACTGCAGGCGCCGGATGTTGCTGGTGTCCGCGGCAAGCGGTTCGTGCTGCCGGCGGCCGATGCCGTAATCACCGAACACAGACGCAGTCCACTGCCCGTCGAGGGCAACGGCGAGCCGGTGGCGGTATTCCCACGTCAACGTGACTGCGTCGTCGACCGGCGAATCCGCTGGCGGATAGCCGCGCACCGCACCCAATCCACCGAGACTGAATTTCTGCGAGCTGTCGAGATTGCAGTTTGCCCATTGCGCCTGCGTCGCGAGCAGCAATGAGTCGCGCTCGGTCAGCGCCTGCAGGCGCGAAGCGGAGAGCAACGCTCTGGCATAGCGGCCAGCGGCACCGAATGTCTGTGCGTCCAGCGCCGCCGCAGCGGCGTCGCCGAAAACGACCCTGCCGCTCGCAACCTCAAATGAGTACGTGTTGACGCCGGCGTAAGCATCGTGCATCTCGCCACCGAAGCCGACACTTCCGTAACCGTCGATGCGCTTGCGGCTGGTCGAGCCCACCGCATTCACTTCGTCCGTGAAACGCTGTTCGCCCACGCTTCCGTACAGGAACACGTTGTGATCGCGCGAACGCTTGAGCGGGTGTTGTACCTGCAAGGCAATGAGCTGCGCCGAGCCCTCCGCCTGAAGCGGTTCGAACTGCGGGGTGCCAAGCTTGTAGTGCAGCCACGCAGCGGCCGGTCCCACGCGCGTACCGCGGCCGTTCACCGGCGTCATCCACGAAGCCTGCACGTAGCGTGTGCCGCTGGAAGCCTGCGCGCGCACGGATGCCACATCGCCGCGCCCGGCAATGCCGAACACATCGAGACTTCCGCGGACACGATCGCGGCCGGTGTACAGCGTGCCGGCGTTGTCGTACTCGACCGCGGCGACGTAACGGTCGCCGGGCTCGACGTGGATTGCGAGGTCCGCAGTGCCCGGTTGCTCGCCGGGCTGCAGCGTCGAACGCAAGGCAATGCCGCGCAGATCACTCAGTCGCAGCAGCACGTCCTCGATGGGCACTCGCCGGATCAACGGCTCTTCACGCAGCGGCTCAATCGTGCTTTCGACCAGCGCACGCGACACGCGAACCCCGGGCTGAAAATTGGCAGTCACCTCGCCCAACCTGCCTTCGAACACCTGCAGCTGGACAACGCCATCCTTCAGCCGCTGCTCCGGGACAATGGTTTGCGCGAGGAACAGGCCGCGGTGTCGCAACTCCGCAGTCACTGCGCCTGCGGCCGCCTCGAGATCGGTCAGCGTCCTGCCGCCGCCAACATACGGTAGTAGTACCTGCTGCAGCGACTGCTCGTCGCCAAGCGATACGCCGATGAGCTCGAAGCGCTGCACGTCCACCGTCACACCGCCCTGCGTAACGATCGGCGTTGCGGAGAACACCTCGATGTCAGGCGCAGTAGGTTTTATCGCCGGGGCCGGCGGTGCGCTCTGGATCTGACGCAGCACCGTGCCTGCATCCGGCACTGGCGGCACACCCTGCGCCCATGCCGCCGTACCTGCACACAGGCAATGTACTGCCGCAAGGCTGCGCACTGCGCGGCGCACTGAAAACGATACGCTGCTCAACGTCGATCCTCCTGCTGATCTCTCGTCGATCCATCTGGCATCCGCGCGGTGGATCGGCGGGAGCTGAGTAACGACTACTCGTGCAGGAGTTCCGCCATCGCAGCTATTCCGCCGACGTTGCCGCCGCTGCAAGCGTGGCGGATGCCGGAACGATGGACGGACGAATGAGGAACAGGCGCGCGCTGCGTTTGTGTTCTCCGGTCCTGTCACGAAACAGCGCGCCCAGCACGGGGACACGGCCGAGGCCGGGCACGCGGCGCTCGACCGTCATGTCGCTCTCCGTGAAATAGCCGCCGATCACCAGGCTGTCGTTCTCCCGCACGACAGCTTGCGTGTTGATCGAGCTCTCCTTCACCGTCGGAAGGCCGCCGTTGCCGTTGTCTTCCGACTCGCGAAGGATCTGTCCGTCCTGGATTTCCACCGCGAGGGACACGTTGCGGTGTCCGCTCTCGTCCACCATGCGCGGAATGACGCGCAGGAGCGTGCCGGTGGTGATGGGAACGAGTGCACCGTACGAGTCGCCCTTGCGGTTTTCGCCAAGCCCCGATACGCGGACATACAGCGTTTCCGATAGCGACAGCACGGCGGAGAGATTGTCGAGCGTGAGTACCGAAGGCCGTCCGAGAACGCGTGCGTTGCCTTCCGTGACCAGGGCCCGGACCCGCGCGAAGAACGCATCCGTGTTGACGGAGATCAGGTTGCCCTGCCCTTCGGCGCCGCTCCCGCCCCCGAACCCTGCGCTCACGGAGCCGGCACCGACGCGCCACGCTACACCGAGCGTGTCGATCTTGTCGGTGGCGATATCGACGATCATCGCCTCGATCTGAATCTGCGGCCGTCCGGCATCGAGCTCGCGAATGAGGGCCTCGTAGATGGGCATCTTCTCCGGCGCGTCGTAGACGACCACGGAATTGAGCCGCGGATCGGCGACGATGACCGGCGAGAGTGCATTGATGCCCGCGTTGACAGCGACATTCCCGCGCGCGGCCGGGGCGGCGGGCGCGACCGGCGCGACCGGCGCGGTGTAACTCATCGGGGTCAGGCGGCTCATGCGGGCAAGGCCAACGTCGCCTTCGAGCGCCGGAAGGGCCTGCACCGGCTGCACGATTGCGGGAGCCACCGACAACGGACCCGAGCTCGGGTTTTCGGCCTGCTGCGCAATCGAGCCCGCTGCGAGATTACGCAGCAGGGTCGCAACACCCGGCGTCACGATGTTTCTATCTTGATACGAGAACGTGTAGTCCTCTGCGCGGGCGTTCTGCAAGTGAAATACGCGCAATTGCCGGCCGTCGCTCGGGCCGGTGCCCAGCTTGTCGAGCACCTCGGTGATCCGGGCGACGTAGGTCTGCGGGCCCGACACGACCACGATGCCGCGGGCTGGAAACTCGGCCCAGCCGAAGCGCGGTTCGAACTGGCCGAGACGGGTCAGCTCGGACTTCAGGGCGCTGACGTCACTCGCGGCCATGCCGACGTGCAACACCTGCGTGGCCCAATCACGGGCCGGGCTCACATACAGGATGCCAGCCTGGTAGTACCAATTGAACCCATGACTGGACGCGAGCGAGTTCAAGAACTCCGTGGGAGTCCGCGCGGAGAAATCGCCGGTGACCTTGCCATCGACATCCGCATTGCATGCCAGGCCGATCCCGAACGTCTGCGAAAAATCGCTCAGTACATGTACGAGGGTAGTTTGCCGCGCGTAGTACTTGAACCCTGCCGAGGGCCACGGCTCGGCTGCGGCCTGCACGACGACAGGAGACAGCAAGACGAGAATGGCGACGAGCCACTGCAGTCGCTTCGAAATGGAATTCATGGATGCTCAGCTCCTGGTACCGCGATCCAGGCGGTTCCCTCATTGGCAAAAACGTTGCGGGCCGCAGTCCGCACTGCATCGCGCCCTCCTACCGGAGATCCTCCGCACTCATAGCGCGGTGCCGGCTTCCGGGTGAGTAACGGCGCGCGGCGGCGCGTTCCCTGCCGACTAGGCCTGCAGCGACGTCATCACCTCACGTGCGCGCTCCTGCAAGTACTCCAGGGCCGACTGCCTCCTTTCCTCTGCTGGGATCCTGGAGAAGCTCCACACTGCTGCCGCGCCTATGACGATCGATGCCACGATAGCGACCCCTGCGACGATCGTGCAGGCGACGAGCGCCGTTGGAGCAAAGAAGTAGGCCAAGGCGGCGCCGCCAGTCATGATGGTCGCGGCCAGAATGTTGGCCAGCAGTATCCTGGCGCAGGACTTCAGGATTCTGACGCAGGCCGGTTTGTGTGATTCGTTTTCCGCCGACACGGCCAGGTCGTGGAGTCCCTGTATCGCCGCAGCGCTGACCTCGTTCAGAAGATCGAGGGCTTCCGTGACGATCCCCTTTGCGCGCGGTGAGCTCAGGAGCGGATACGCCCTGAAACCCCGGGAGCCCGCGCCCGGCTCATCTCTTCCCTGGGCCCGCGCCTGCTCCACATATGCGCGGACGTTTATATCGGATGGCAGTTCATCCATGTCCCTGAGGATCACGCCGTAGTCCTCTACGACACGGTCGATGTTACCTGACAGCGTGTTGATTTTCTGATGCAAGTCGTCTGGGGCGCCGATCACGGTCAGCGCCTCATGCCATTCCTTCGTCTCCGCCTGCAGCCAAGCCACGTTGTTGGGCGTGGTGCGGGCGGTCGGTTCCGCCGACAGCACCCGTTGGACCTGACTGGCAGAGTGCAGGCTCGACACTGAATCAGAGGAACTCGAGACATTCGGCGGGTCGTTCTTCCGAAGTGTCAGTGTGTAGATTCCCCGCTGCACGTCACTGGCACTACTGCCCATGGATCACCTTTCACAATGCCGCGCGGTACGCGACTCAGGCAGGCGTTACCGCCAGCGGGTTGACGACGTTGCGACGAATCACCGATTTCGAGCGCTACACATCATCGTGCTCTGTGCGCACAGGCTTCGAGGCCTGTGAACTCTCCAGCGGCCGATCGATGGGGTCCTCGGCTGACTGATCATCGGGGAAGACATACGCCGGTTCGGCGTTTTCGGATGGGAGGCTCAACTGCACTAAATCGTTGCGCGACGCAGTTTTTTTCCTTTTCGATCTGATCGAGCGTAAGGCGGCAGTCACGCGCATCACGGATGGGCTCCAGCAATTTGCTCGCGCTATCGCGCAAAACCTCCAGCGCCGAGTGCTTCTTTTCCTCTTCCGTAGGCTTGGCGATCAACACGGCACCCGCCACGATGACAGCCGACGCCAGAACAGCACCCGCCGCGACAATCAGGGAGACGGCGAGCGCCGTTGGAGCAAGAAAGTGCGCCGCCGCCACCGCGGCGGCAATAATGCCCACGGCCAGGACAGTAGTCACGGTGATGCCGAGCAGAACCTTCGCGCAGATCTTCAGGATCTTCACGCACGCCGCCCTCGTTGATTCGTTCGCTTTCGGCGCAGCCAGTTCCCGTTTGGCCAGGTTGCTGACGTCTGTCACAAGATTTAAGGCCGCCTCGACGATATCCTTCGCGAAGGAAGAACTCAGGAACGGATACGCCGTAACGTTCCGAGACGCTGTGTCCGGTCCTTTTTCTCCTGTCTTATGCTCGACATACGCAATGAACGGCAGAGTTTGCAGGTATTCCTCCCTATTGGCCTCGAGCACCGGCGAGCTACATCTCGTCACGGCGTTGTCGACGCTCGCTGACAGCTCCTCGATTCGAACATGCAGATCCTCGGCACCGATCACTTTCAGGGGCTCGCGCAACGCCTTCATCTCGGCCTGCATCCAGCCCAGGTTGTTGGGCGTAGTGCGCGCGCTCAACTGCTGCTGCACCGGCAACGACGGAATTTCCTCGGACGAGGAATCCGTTGAGCCGAAGATCTCCGGCGACTCGCTGTTCCGGAGTGCTGGCGCGCCGCTGTTCCGGAGGGTCAACGTGCTGAGATCGCGGACTACTTCATTGGCTGGGACACTCATGGGCCGCCTTCACAAGTCGATTTACCGGAGGGCATGGACGCTGCGGCATTGCGAGCCGCAAGGTCTATGTAACGGGGCCGCCATCGGAAGTTCACCGACGGACGTGGCGCCGTTGATGAAGTCGTGACGGATCACCAATTTCGAGCGCTATACATCGCCGTGTTCCGTGCGCGCAGGATTCGAGGCCTGCAAATTTTCCTGCGGGGGATCGATCGGGTGTTCGACTGCCTGATTCCCGGGGAGAGCATGTGCATCACGGATGGGCTCCAGCAATTTGCTCGCGCTCTCGCGCAAAACCTCCAGCGCCGTTTCCTTCCTGTCCTCATCTGTGGGTCTGGCGAACCGCTCGATAGTACGCATGAAGGCCCATGACGCCAGGCCTGTGCCCACCGCGACAATCAAGCAAGCGACAAGTGCCGTTGGAGCAAAGAAGTGTGCCAGGGCCACCGTGCCGGCCACGATGACCGCGGCCACGACGGTAGCCACAGTAATGGCGAGCAGGACCCTGGCGCAGGTCTTCAGGATCCTCACGCACGCCGCTCTCCTTGATTCGTTCGCCTTCTCCATATCCCGGCCGGAGACCAGGTTGCTGACCTCTGTCACAACATGGAGGGCCTTCGCGACGAGTTCCCGCGAGCAGGGAGAACTGAGTAACGGATACGCTGTAAAAGTCCGAGAGCTTGCGTCCGATCCGCTTTTCTTCGCGGTGTTTCGCTCGACATACGCAAGCACCGGCGTGGATTCGATGTCGTGGCTCTCGTTGAAGTCCTTCACGACTTTGTCGATGCCAACCGACAGCTCGTCGATTTCCTGACGCAGACTCTCGTTGCCACCGAGCACTGTCAGCGGCTTGTGCAACGCCTTCATCTCCGCCTGTACCCACGCCAGGTTGTTGGGTGTGGTGCGCGCACTCGACTGCCACTGCACTGGCACCGACGGAATCCCTTCAGATGAGGAACCCTTTGAAGCAGCGGAGACCGCCGCCGACTCGCTGTTCTGAAGTGCTGGCGCCCCGCTGTTCTGGAGTGTCAACGTGGAGGAGAGTTTGCTCTGAATATCGCTTGCTGTGACGCTCACGGATTGCCTTCCACAAAAGTCGAGCTGCCGGATGATGGACGCTGCAGCCTTCCCGAGCCGCAAGCTCTATGTAACCGGCCGCGACCGGAAGTTCAGCGAACGCATGCGGCAGTGTCGTTCACCAGTTCGCCGGGATCAGGGCGCTATGAATAGCACGCAATGCAGGGTCGCCTTTCGCTTGCGCCTCCAGCGCGATCTTCATGTGATAGCCGAGGTTGCCGGTGCAGCTGAAAACACGTCGCCGCGCGCCGTCCACCTCCTCCCAGCCCCCACTGAGTATCCGCAGGGTCTCCTGATGCCTTTCCGCAGCCAGTACGTCCGAGGATGAATCGGGGCTGAGACTGTATGCCGCGTTCAGCATGGCAATCGCCAGCACGCGCACCGCCACCGGAGATTCGAACTCCTCCCCGAAATGGTCGGAGCTACTGAGCAGTGCCAGCATCGTCGCCCAGCAACGGCACCAGTACGCCTCCCTGCGCGGATCGATACGGCCGTCGGATCCCATGAGCAGGGGACGGTGTTGCACGCGCAATTGCTCATACGCATCCTTCCTGAACCGGGCCGCCCGCTGTCGCTCGAACTCATCGGACTCGGAAGACGACGAGAACTCGACCAGGCCGTCAATGCGTTCCGTCAGCTCCAGCTGCACGCCATCATCGGTCCACGGGATGGTCTGAACGGATTTGCGGGTGCAATCCATCTCCCGGACGGCCTGCTCTACACGCACCGCAGGCAGTAGATAGCTCAAGCCTGCGCGGACGGCCTCGCGAGTTGTCTCGCTGAGATAGATACCGGCGAGCACCGGCGCAGCGTCCAGATCCTCCATGATGGGGTATCCCTTCCCCAGTCTGCGGAGCTTCCACTCTTCCCCGTCACGCATAAAGATGCTGCCCAGGCTCCATTTCGGATCGGAGCCCGTGCACCTCTCGAAGTACTCGTCAGTCAGCAGCAGAACGCGGGTCGAGTCGTCCGAAAACAGCGGGAAGAGGCTCTCATCGACGTAAGCGTCCTTCGTCTCGCCGAACACCAGTCCGAAATCCTTTGGCAGCAGATTCAGATAGGCCGCTTGCAGAGCCTCCGCCAAAGCGGTCAGCTCCTCCACACCCCCGAACGCCGGAGCGTCAGCGCCTGCGGAGGCGCTTGTGCCCGGGGCAACTTGCAACCTGCTCGCCCAGCTGCGGGCCAAATACAGCACCTGAAAGATGGCAAAGCCGTAACGCTGGGCCAGCTGTTGGCGATTCTCTACAGGGACCGAGGGGTCCTCCAGCAAGGTGAAGACGGCCCGCATCATCGCATCAGTCCACGCCGGGCTCAGAGCCGGGTCGGTCGCGATGAGACGGCTCTGGCCATGCTGCAGCACCCTCTCGATGAGCTTGCGGTCCTCCATGAATTTCCGGATGTGCGCGCTCTCCTGTGCGTAGACCGGATTCTCCAGCAGGAACACCGCCACGGAGGGAAGGACGGGATCGACGGCGCCAACGCCCAGCGTCTGCTCCGTCATGATCCCATCGAGCTGCGCGATGAGCAGCTCGACCAGTTGGAGCTTGTAGGGCAGGTACTTCGCCGGCAGCGAGTTGATCGAGACGAGTACGCCGCGTCCCGCGTGATAAAGATGGCCGAAATTGTGATGCAACGCCTCCTCATCGCCGATGCGGTGCGTCGTGAAATGCTCGACTGCCTTTTGCAATTGATCGTCGGTCAGCTCGACATCGGCAAGCCGGCACCGATCCGTGAGCAGTCTGGCCAGTTCGCGAAGTGCCTGCGGCCCTTTCCCGGACCTGAAGTCGACACCGGTGAAATCAACGCCATCGCAAGGATAGGTACCGGACGGGCGCCAGCTCGCAAGCGTAGCGACATCGACATGGCTGAGATTGGCCCCTCGAAGATTGGTACCGCTGAAGTTGGTCCTGGACGGGCTGAGGCCGCTCAGGTTGGCGCCGTTGAGATGCGCAAACGAGAAGTTGGCTCCCTCGAGATGCGCGCCTGAGAAGTTGGCGCTCTCGAGATGCGCCTGCCCGAACCCGGCGCCTTCGAGATGGGCCCCCGAGAAGTTGGCTCCTTCAAGATGCGCCCCCCCGAAGCTGGCGCCTTCCAGATGCGCACCTGAGAAGTCGGCTCCCTGGAGCCTCGTCAGATCGAATATGGCTCCTTCGAGACGGGCTCCGGAGAAGTTGCTCCCCTGCAGGTTGCCTCTCGTCAGATCCAGGTCCGCAAGATCCCAGTTGCGCAGATCGGCGTCCTTCAGGATCTCGTGCTCCGCGGCATGCTGAACAATTGCGCGATACTTCGAAGGGTCCACCGACGGGATTGCCGAAAGCAAGTGGCGCCGGACTGCGGCGGACTCCTCGGGGTGAGGGTCGGGCAGGCTATGGCCGCGACACAGCGCCTGGAAAACCGCAACTGCCAATCTGGTGACGCGATCGGCATCAATCTCATGCACAACTCGACCGCCGTGCACACGTCGGCGTGGTCCGCGGTGAGCGAGTTGAAGTCCAGGGCGCCGAAAATCTGGTCGGCCCTGCTCCGACGCTGCTCGTCCATGAGCGGTGTGTCGGATGCCAGAAGGTCCTCTGCGAGCCTGAGCCGCGCCTTGTTGCTGCCAGCAGCCAGCAGCCGCAACTGGAAGAAGCCGTCGCTCACGACTGCCCGAGAATTCGCGTCGGCCAGTCCCGCGGAGAAGCCAGTGTCCTGCGGCTGGCGTACCTTGCTGGTGTCCGCCGGGCGGAGCTGCTCGAGCAGTTCGCCCGCGTGCCGCTGTATTTCCTGCAGCGTCTTCTGCTTTTCTCCTCGCTGCTTCTCCGCGGTGTAAAGCCGATAGCCCACCGCCCCCACGGTGATGACAGCGCCAAGCACTGCGAGCGCGGCGCATACCACGGGGGCGATGACTGCAACGGCTGCCATGGGCCCGGCCGCGGCCGCCACACTGCTGCTGACCATGATGCCGAACAGGATCCCGGCGCAGGCTTTCTTGATACTCGTCCAAAACGACTCTTGGGTCCGGGCCAGTTCCTTGCCTGCCAGATCGGCGATATCGCGCACAGCCCGGACAGTTTGCCTGACGAGTGGCCGCACGCTCTCGTCATCCACGCGCGGATACTCGCCTAATTCACGACTCATCTGGCCCGCGCTGGAGGAGGAGCCGGCGATCACCTGCACAGTTTCCCGCAGCTCATCGCGCAGGCTGTGCAGCTCATCGGCTAGCGCGCAGGCACGATCGCCATGCCCCGTGGCGCTTGCGCCGTTCTTCAGCTTCGTTCCGAGCGCATCCAGCCGCTCGCTCAAAGAAAAGGTGTCCAGCGCGCAGACGACCGTCGGCGGTGGTGGGCTCGTAGCCACCTCGATCACAAGCTCATCAACAACCCGCCGCTTGCCTTTGACGTCCTGTGTCGGCGGCATCGTGAAAGCGGTGCTGCTCGTTACTGCGCCCGAGACCGCCTTGCCCATGGCTCATCGCTCCTCATCCCGCCAGGAGAGCCGCGACACTCTTTCGTCACGGCGAACTCGTCACGGCTCAGCCGGCAGGTTCGTCGACCGCGGAGCGCTCTGCATCCGGGGTCGGGAGGAAATCCTCTTCGTCCATGGTGAGGCCGAGTTCCTTCATCTCCTCCACTACCCTGCGCAGATCCTCGCGCTCGGACGCGCCAGGAGAGGTGTCGTCGCGCTGGAGCTCCATCGCTGAAAGTCCCAGCAGGCCGCAGGTCGCCATCATGCCGCAGAGGAAAAGTGGCGAGTCTGCGGAGGTGGCGAGCACGCCGGCGGTCGCGGCGATACCCAGCAGGATCTGTCCGCAGCGATGCATCAGCTCCTGCTGCTGGTCCGGGGCGGCGTGGCCGACGGCGAAGCTGATGTTCTGCACGGCCGTGATGCTGGCCTGGAGGTCCTGCTCTGCGCGCTCGCGCTGCGGCCCCTCACCGAGGCGACTGCGCAGGGCGTGCAGCGACATGCGCTCTGAGGCGTTTTCATTCAGGCGCGTGCGCAGTGCGTCCAGTGCCTGCACATCCGGCCCGCTCAGCCCGGCGCGGCCGCACAGTGCGGCGAGTTCGGCCAGTGAGCCCTGTAGCCATTGCCAGTCGCGCAGGGGCGGCGCCGAGGAGGCGAACTGCACCTCTTCCGGCACAAAGACGGGCACCACAGCGTCAGGCGATGCATGGGGAGATTGCGTCATCGGTGTGTCCTCGATCGGCGATGCGCCGCGACGTGCGGGCTCGTGCTGCCTCTGTAACCAACACGCCTCCAGAAGTTCGAGCGAATCTCACCAGCGTGTCGGTTGCGCGAAAAAGCACAGTCCTCCCTGACGGGAGGACTGTGCCGGAGCGCTCGCCTGGGCGGGATCGAGGCGTCGGTCATACAGGCGGGTTGCCTCCCTTCTTCCCGTCGCTGGATTCGAACGCCGGGTCCAAGTCGTCGAGGTTGAATGAGTCGAGGTTGATGGAAACAAAGGTCTGGGAATCCGGCTGCGGCTGCGGAACTTCTGTATTCACCACGTCCTCAACGTCGACGCCGGTGAGCACCGTATTGCCCGAATTGTGCCCATCATCACCCGTCGAAATTACAACCGGCTGCTGGACCGATGACCCGTTGCCGGCGTCGTTGTTCATCTGGACGTGATCGCTCTCTTCGCGCGGCACTGCGACGAATGCCGCACGCAGGTCAGGGACCGCGTGCCGCATGAGATCCACGAACTCGGCATTCTTGCGTTCGAAGTGGTGATAGGCCCCACCCAGGGTGCTACCGCTGACACCGACGGCGATGATCGCGCCGAACGCGAGTGCCGCGATGAGCGTCGAGGCACCAAAGGTGATGAAGCTGAGAGCAGCAAACCCTGCCGTCAGCAGGAGGCCTACCACGACCGTCGCAGCTGCCTTCCAGATCGGCTGTCTTTGCAGAGAGGGACACTCTTTGCTCTCCTTGAGGACCTTGTCGGCCGTGTCGAGCAGGTCCGTCATAACATTCTGCGCGTCCGCCATCGCGCTGCCCGCCATCGCGCCGTCTGCCTCCGCAGGCTCTGACTGAAAGAGGTCCTTGAGCTCGACGCCGCTGTTCGACGTGTATTTCACCCTGGTCAAGCAGTCATTCAGCCCATTTAACGCCACACTGCCGGTGTCGGTATTGCGCATGCCTCCCTTCTCGCACGCGACGATCAGCGCTTCGACGTGTCTTGCCAGATCTTCCCAGGTCCATCCCTTGAACTTTTCCAGTTTCCCAATCGCTACCCCTGCAGAGGCCAGTGTGGACTTGACCCGCTTTCGTGGACTCTTCAGTGTCACAAACCGAGGAGTCTTCAATGGCAAAGAAGGGTACGAGATACACGCCGGAGTTCCGGCGGCAGATGGTGGAGCTGCATCGTGCGGGCCGCTCATTCGAGGAACTTGCGAAGGAGTTCGGCTGCACCGGCTGGACGATTCGTCAGTGGGTGAAGCAGGCGGCGCGCGATACAGGCCGGGGGTGATGGCGGCCTGACGAGCACCGAGCGCGAGGAGCTCACGCGGCTGCGCCGTGAGAACCGGCGGCTGAAGGAAGAGCGGGAGATCCTTGCAAAAGCCGCGGCCTGGTTCGCGAACGAGGCGCCCGCGAAATCGAAGCGCTCTTCGGATTCGTGAAGGCGAACCAGGCCACCCAGTCAGTTGCGCAGATGTGCCGGCTGCTGGGCATTTCCAAGAGCGGTTACTACGCGTGGCTGAGCCGACCCATGTCAGCACGGGCACGTGAGGACATCGCCCTGACCGCGAAGATCCACGCGATTTATCGTTTTTCGCGCGAGACCTACGGAGCGCCCAACATCCACGCGGAGCTGGCCGATGCGCATCAGATCCGCGTCGGACGCAAACGCGTGGCGCGGCTGATGCGCGCGGAGGGGCTGCGTGGGGCGAGTCTGCGGAAGTTCGTGGTGACCACCACGAGCGATCCGAAAGCCGCGCGCGCGGTGGATCTGGTGGAACGGCGCTTCTATTCAGAGGGTCCGGACAGACTCTGGGTGGCGGACATCACCTACGTTCCGACATGGGCGGGATTTGTGTATCTGGCGATCGTGCTGGACGTGTACTCGCGACGGATCGTCGGGTGGGCCATGGAAACGCACCTGAAGACCGAGCTGATCCTCGCGGCTCTCGACATGGCTCTCGCGCAGCGCCGCCCTGAAGGCGTGATTCATCACTCCGATAGGGGCTGTCAGTACACGAGCTACGCGTTCGGCAAGCGCTGCCAGGAGGCGCATGTCATGCCGTCGATGGGCTCGGTGGGAGATGCGTACGATAACGCGATGGCGGAGAGCTTATTCGCGACACTCGAGCGTGAGTTGCTCAGCCGTCGGCGCTTCAAGTCGCAGGCCGAAGCGAAGATGGCCGTGTTTGAATGGATCGAAGGCTGGTACAACCTGCATCGTCGCCATTCTTCGTTGGGCTATCGTTCACCAATCAACTACGAACGTGCGCACCGGCGAGCAACTCGGCGCAGGCTGTCGCGAGAGCTTCTGCCGCTGGCGCGTCAGACTACGCTGCGTTGTAAGATCCAAAGGAGGACGGGAATCACAAAGACCGTGAGATTGAGATAGAAAACTGTCCACGGAAGCGGGGCAGGTCCAGTGGCACCGTGGGGATTTCATCGCTGGCTTCGAAGGCTTCAACTGTGGAGTGAGTTCCGAGGGTCGTCGCTGAAGTGGAATCTTGCGACGGTACTGTTTGAAACAGTGTCTGCATCCTCTTGCTTTTCTACGCTCATACAGACACTCCTCGAAGTAAATAGCCGTGCCTTTCAGTAACGCGCACACGCCTGAAGTTCCCTCGTGGCGGCTGGCTCACCAGGCCTGCGGGGATGAGCGCGCGGTAGATCTCCATCAGCTGGGGGTCGCTATTCGCCTGCTCCCAGAGCGGATTCTTGATGTCGACGGCCAGGTCGTTGGCGCAGGTGAAGACGTTACCCACGCCAGCGAGCTTTTGCTGGGCCAGCCGATGGTTCGCCACCTCCTCGTCACTCAATCGCCGCTGCTGCCCACCGAACGCGTGAGCCTCGTTCAGGAAGGCGGCGGCCAGCTGGCGCAGGGCAAACGGAGAGTCATCCTTCTCGCCGAAGTGAAAGACGCCGCTCATCTGCATCAGCGTCACCGCCCAGCAGCGGCACCAGTATCGTACTTGCGCGGATCGAGCTCGCCCTTCTCGTTGAGGAGCAATTTCTTATGCGGTAAAAGCAGCCTGGCGACTGTCTTCTCCTCGAGCCGCACGCTCATCCTTTCCCGCTCCTCCCGCTGCCGAACCGACTCGAACCGCCCCGCCGGGGTCTCAGGGAAGGTGACCAGCGGCTCGATATGTGTTTTGAGCCGCTCCTGGATGGCGAACTGGGTCCACTTGGCGAATCCCGTCGTGCGATGCAGTTCCTCGATGGCGTACGAGGCCAGGTCGTCCGGCAGCAGGAACTTGAGTCCCGAACCGAGACCGCCGATGCGCTCCTCTATCCGGTAGCGCTCGAGGAGCACCGGGGCGGCGCGCAGGTCTGTCCGGATATCCATCATCCGGCGGATGTGCTGCGTCTCCTGCGGCGCCTTCGGATCGACATGCGCAGGGTCGAACACGTGGGCGCCTCCCCACCATGACGTTTCGCAGGAGCCGATGCAGCCACCGAAGTAATCATCGCTCAGCAGGAGCGCGCACTCGTTGTCGCCTCGCAGCACCGGGAAAAGCGTGTCATCACAGCTAACCTCCGCAAGCGTCGCCACTGCCTTTGACAACTCGTCCGGCAGACGCTCGAGGTAGCGCTGATGGATGCCCTTGACCCGCGCAAGCAATGCGCCGTCCGTACCCGTGCGCGCAAGCCTCAACATCTGAAAAATACTGCAGCCGTGCTTCCGCACGAAGCGCTGCGCGCGGCCACGATCGCTGTCGTTGAGTCCCTTATCGATGCCGTCGAGCATCGCGTCCAGCCACTCCGGGCCGTGGGCAGCGGCTGTGAGCACCTTGTCCTGGTAATGCTCCAGCAACCTGCTCAATGAGCTGATGCCGTTCGACGAATGCCTGAATCTGCGGACTGCTCCGGATGTAGTCAGGGTGTTTCAGCAGAAACTCGCCGACGACGGCCATCAGCTCACTGCGCACGCTGAGGTCTTTCCTGGGCATCATGGTCGCCTCCAGCCGCCCCACGCATTGCTCGATCAACCTGACTTTGTAGTCGTGATACTCCGCGGGCAACGCGTCGATCGCGCCCTGCACACTGTTATCCGAGCGATTGAACACACGGCGCAGCTCGGGCTCCGTGAAATCCGCCTGACTGCTGAAATCGCGGACCGCCCCCTCGAGCTGTTCATGGGACAGCGTGACGTCGCTCAGGTGAAAACGAGCATCGAGCAGCATCTCGCCGAGCGGCAGACGGGCGGAGCTCAGGTCGACGTGATGCCCGCTGCCGAAACGCACACTGATTCCCAGGCGCATATAGGCCGTGAGAATCTGATCGAACGCTCCCGGCAGCGGCGGAGAGGTCTGACGCGCCAGTTTCCACCAGCCGCGCAGAATCGCAGTATCGCGTACATCAGTCAGGTCGAGGGCGCCGAACATCTGCTCGACCCACTCGCGAGCCTGGCCGGACTTGCGCAGCGATTCGTCCGACGAGATCTGGAGCGCCAGCCTGTGCAACGCCTTCTGGCTGCGGAACACGCGGGCGAACGGACTCCGCGTGTTGTCCAGGACACTGCGCAGTTGCTTCGCGAAACGATCCTCCGCCGTCAGCTGCCTGGCGCGGCGCAAGCCGCAGGACTTGACGACCTGATACGACCGGGATACCCATCGAGTGAAGCGAACGGAGAGGCTGGGGCTCGCCACGTCCGGCATGCGTGGCCCGGGGGATGACACACCCGCTTCAGCGCCGCGGCACAGCGCCTCGAAAACCCGCAACTGCCAATCTGGTGACGCGATCGGCATCAATCTCATGCACACCTCGGCGTGGTCCGCGATGAGCAAGTTGAAGTCCAGGGCGCCGAAAATCTGGTCGGCCCTGCTCCGACGCTGCTCGTCCATGAGCGGTGTGTCGGATGCCAGAAGGTCCTCTGCGAGCCTGAGCCGCGCTTGTTGCTGCCAGCAGCCAGCAGCCGTAACTGGAAGAGGCCGTCGCTCACGACCGCCCGAAAAATTCCGTCTGGCAGTCCGCGGGAGGCGTCCGTGTCGGGTGACTGGCGCATCACCTCCGTGTCCGCCGGGCGGAGCTGCTCGAGCAGTTCGCCCGCGTGCCGCTGTATTTCCTGCAGCGTCTTCTGCCTTCTCCCCGCTGCTTCTCCGCGGTGTAAAGCCGATAGCCCACCGCCCCCACGGTGATGACAGCGCCAAGCACTGCGAGCGCGGCGCATACCACGGGGGCGATGAGGCGCAACGGCTGCCATGGGCCCGCCGCGGCCGCCACACCGCTACTGACCAGGATGCCGAACAGGATCCCGGCGCAGGCTTTCTTGATACTCGTCCAGAACGACTCTTGGGTCCGGGCCAGTTCCTTGCCTGCCAGATCGGCGATATCGCGCACAACCCGGACAGTTTGCCTGACGAGCGGCCGCACGCTCTCGTCATCCACACGCGGATACTCGTCTACTTCACGACGCACCTGGCCCGCGCTGGAGGAGGAGCTGGCGATCACCTGCGCGGTTTCCCGCAGCTCATCGCGCAGCCTGTGCAGCTCATCGGCTAGCGCGCAGGCACGATCGCCATGCCCCGTGGCGCTTGCGCCGTTCTTCAGCTTCGTTCCGAGCGCATCCAGCCGCTCGCTCAAAGAAAAGGTGTCCAGCGCGCAGACGACCGTCGGCGGTGGTGGGCTCGTAGCCACCTCGATCACAAGCTCATCAACAACCCGCTGCTTGCCTTTGACGTCCTGTGTCGGCGGCATCGTGAAAGCGGTGCTGCTCGCTACTGCGCCCGAGACCACCTTGCCCATGGCTCATCGCTCCTCATCCCGCCAGGAGAGCCGCGACACTCTTTCGTCACGGCGAACTCGTCACGGCTCAGCCGACAGGTTCGTCGACCGCGGAGCGCTCTGCATCCGGGGTCGGGAGGAAATCCTCGTCGTCCATGGTGAGGCCGAGTTCCTTCATCTCTCCACCACCCTGCGCAGATCCTCGCGCTCAGGCGCGCCGGGAGACGTGTCGCCGCGCTGGAGTTCCATCGCTGAAAGTCCCAGCAGACCGCAGGTGGCCATCATGCCGCAGAGGAAAAGTGGCGAGCTTGCGGAGGTGGCGAGCACGCCAGCGGTCGCGGCGATACCCAGCAGGATCTTCAGGCGATGCATGGGGAGATTGCGTCATCGGTGTGTCCTCGATCGGCGATGCGCCGCGACGTGCCGGCTCGTGCTGCCTCTGTAACCAATACGCCTCCAGAAGTTCGAGCGAGTCTTACCAGCGTGCCGGTTACACGAAAAGCACGGTCCTCCCTGACGGGAGGACCGTGCCGGAGAGCTCGCCCTGGGGGGTCGAGGCGTCGGTCAGACGGGTAGGTTGTCTGCTTTCTTCCCGTCGCCGGATCCGAGCGCCTCCCTCAAGTCTTCGGGCGTGAAGGAGTTGTCGAGGTTGATGGAATCAAAGATTTCGGAATTCGGCTGCGGAACTTCTGTTTCCACCGGTTCCTCGCCATCGACGCCGGTGAGCACCGTATCGCCCGAATTGTGCCCATCACGACCCGTCGCCAAGGGAACCGGCTGCTGGACCGATGACTCGTTGTCGGCGTCGTCGTTCATTTGATCGTCGTTCATATGGTCGTCGTTCATCTGGATGTGATCGCTCTCTTCGCGCGGCACTGCGACGAATGCGGCACGCAGGTCAGGGACCGCGTGCCGCATGAGATCCACGAACTCGGCATTCTTGCGTTCGAAGTGGTGATAGGCCCCGCCCAGCGTGCTACCGCTGACACCGACGGCGATGATCGCGCCGAACGCGAGTGCCGCGATGAGCGTCGAGGCACCAAAGGTGATGAAGCTGAGAGCAGCAAACCCTGCTGTCAGCAAGAGGCCTACTACGACCGTCGAAGAGGCCTACTACGACCGTCGCAGCTGCCTTCCAGATTGGCTGCTTTTGCAGCGAGGGAAAATTTTTGCTTTCCTCGAGGACCTTGTCGGCTGCATTGAGCAGTTCCGTTACATCCGCCTGCGCGAGCGCGATGAGACTGTTGGCCGGAGGAGGCGTTGACTGCTGAAAGAGATCCTTGAGATCGACGCGGCCGGACACAAAATTTCCTGTGTCCTGGCTGACGCGCGCATTCACCTTCCTCCAGCAGCCCTCCAGCACGCTTAACGTTTCGCTGTCGTCGCGCATGCCTCCCTTCTTGCACGCGGAAATCAGCGCTTCGACGTGTCTTGCCAGATCTCCCCAGGTCCATTCCTTGAACTGGTCCAGGTTCCCACTGGCTGCCTCTGTGGAGGCCAGCGGCACCGTGAGAATTTCATCGATGGATTCGAAGGGTTCAACTGTGGAGTGAGTTCCGAGGGTCGTCGCTGAACTGGTATCTTGCGACGGTACTGTTCGCAACAGTGCCCGCAGCAGGCTCTTGCCGTCTACGCTCATACAGACACTCCTCGAAGTAAATAGCCGTGCTTTTCAGTAACACGCACACGCCCGAAGTTCCCTCGTGGCGGTTGGCTCACCAGGCCCGTGGGATGAGCGCGCGGTAGATCTCCATTAGCTGGGGGTCGCTATTCGCCTGCTCCCAGAGCGGATCCTTGACGTCGATGGCCACGTTGTTGGCGCAGGTGAAGACGTTACCCACGCCAGCAAGCTTTTGCTGGGCCAGCTGATGGTTCGCCACCTCCTCGTCACTCAATCGCCGCTGCTGCCCACCGAACGCGTGAGCCTCGTTCAGGAAGGCGGCGGCCAGCTGGCGCAGGGCAAACGGAGAGTCATCCTTCTCGCCGAAGTGAAAGACGCCGCTCATCTGCATCAGCGTCACCGCCCAGCAGCGGCACCAGTATTCGTACTTGCGCGGATCGAGCTCGCCCTTCTCGTTGAGGAGCAGTTTCTTATGCGGTAAAAGCAGCCTGGCGACTGTCTTCTCCTCGAGCCGCACGCTCATCCTTTCCCGCTCCTCCCGCTGCCGAACCGACTCGAACAGCCCCTGCGGGGTTTCAGGGAAGGTGACCAGCGGCTCGATATGTGTTTTGAGCCGCTCCTGGATGGCGAACTGGGTCCATTTGGCGAATCCCGTGGTGCGATGCAGTTCCTCGATGGCGTTCGAGGCCAGGTCGTCGGGCAGCAGGAACTTGAGTCCCGAACCGAGACCGCCGATGCGCTCCTCTATCCGGTAGCGCTCGAGGAGCACCGGGACGGCGCGCAGGTCTGTCCGGATATCCATCATCCGGCGGATGTGCTGCATCTCCTGCGGCCCCTTCGGATCGACATGCGCAGGGTCGAACATGTAGGCGGTTCCCCACCACGACGCCGAATCGGAGCTGGTGCAGCGACTGAAGTAATCATCGCTGAGCACGAGCGCGCGCTGGTCGCCGCCGGCCAGCACGGGGAACAACGTTTCATCACCGTCATTCTCCGCAAGCGTCGTCACTGCTTTTGCCAACTCGTCCGGCAGACACTCGAGGTAGCGCTGATGGATTGCCGTGGCCTGCGCAAGCAATGCGACGTCCGTACTCGTGCGCGCGAGCCTCAACATCTGAAAAATACCGCAGCCGTGCTTCTGCGCGAAGCGCTCCGCGCGGCCCCGATCGCTGTTCTTGAGTGCCCTATCGATGCCGTCGAGCATGGCGTCCAGCCACTCCGGGCCGTGGGCAGCGGCTGTGAGCACCTTGTCCTGGTAATGCCCCAGCACCTGCTCAATGAGGTGATGCCGTTCGACAAATGCCTGAATCTGCGGACTGCTCCGGATGAAGCCAGGGTGTTTCAGCAGAAACTCGCCGACGACGGCCATCAGCTCACTGCGCACGCTGAGGTCTTTCCTGGGCATGGTCGCCTCCAGCCGCCCCACGCATTGCTCGATCAACCTGACCTTGTAGTCGTGATACTCCGCGGGCAACGCGTCGATCGCCCCCAACACACTGTCACCCGAGCGATTGAACACACGGCGCAGCTCGGGCCCTGTGAAATACGACTGACTGCTGAAATCGCGGACCGCCCCCTCGAGCTGTTCATGGGACAGCGTGACGTCGCTCAGGTGAAAACGAGCATCGAGCAGCATCTCGCCGAGCGGCAGACGGGCGGAGCTCAGGTCGACGTGATGCCCGCCGCCGAAACGCACACTGATTCCCAGGCGCATATAGGCCGTGAGAATCTGATCGAACGCTCCCGGCAGCGGCGGAGAGGTCTGACGCGCCAGTTTCCACCAGCCGCGCAGAATCGCAGTATCGCGTACATCAGTCAGGTCGAGGGCGCCGAACATCCGCTCGACCCACTCGCGAGCCTGGCCGGACTTGCGCAGCGATTCGTCCGACGAGATCTGGAGCGCCAGCCTGTGCAACGCCTTCTGGCAGCCGAACACGCGGGCGAACGGACTCCGCGTGTTGTCCAGGACATTGCGCAATTGCTTCGCGAAACGATCCTCCGCCGTCAGCTGCGTGGCGCGGCGCAAGCCGCAGGACTTGACGACCTGATACGACCGGGATACCCATCGAGTGAAGCGAACGGAGAGGCTGGGGCTCGCCACATCCGGCATGCGTGGCCCGGGGGATGACACACCCGCTTCAGGCGCCGCTGCGTTGGCCGGCTCGGGACGCGCATTGGGCTGGGGTCGGAAGACATCTACAAGGCTTCGCATCTCGGGTGACTCCGCCGACTCGATCGTCGCGACTCGGTAACGTCACCCGGAGAAAAGGTTCACGCTGCGGCACTCGGGCCCACCAGGGACGGGGGCGAAGGTACCGGTGCGCACGCGGCCTCCATCCCTTACAGACACTCCTCGAAGTTCCCTCGTGGCGGCTGGCTCACCAGGCCCGGGGGATGAGCGCGTTGTAGATCTCCCGCAGCTGAGGGTCGCTATTCGCCTGCTCCCGGAGCGGATCCTTGACGGCGTGGGACAGCACGCTAGTGCAGGTGAAGGCGTCTCCCACGCCAGCGAGCTTTTGCAGGGTCAGCAGATGGTCCGCTATCTCCTCCTCACTCGATTGCCGCTGCTGCCGGGCAATCGAGTGCGCCTCGTTCAGGAAGGCGGTGGCCAGCTGGCGCAGGGCAAACGGAGAGTCGTGCTCCTCGCCGAAATGATAGACGCCGCTCATCTGCATCAGCGTCACCGCCCAGCAGCGGCACCAGTATTCGTACTTGCGCGGATCGAGCTGACGCCGCTCGTCGATGAGCAAGGTCTTGTGCGGTGAAAGCAGGTTGGCAGCTGTCTGCAGCCCAAGCTGCACGCTCATCCTTTCCCGATCCTGCCGCTGCCGAACCGACTCGCTCCGCCCCTGCGGGGGCGGAGGGAAGGTGAGCAGGGGCGTGATATGTGTGCTGAGTTGCTCCTGGATGGCGGGCTGAGTCCACTTGGTTTGTGCGGATCCCTTGGTGCGATCCAGTTCCTCGATTACCTGCGGGATCAGGTCGGCCGGCAGCAGGAACTTGAGCGCCCTGGTGAGACCGTCGACACGCTGCTGTTTCTGGTAGAGATCGAGGAGTACCGGAGCGGCTTGCAGATCCGCCCGGATGTCCCTCACCCCGCGGATGTGCTCCACCTTGCCCGCCGCCCCGCTCGTCTCGACATGCGCAGGATCGAACATGTAGGCGGTTCCCCACCACGACGCCGAATCGGAGCTGGTGCAGCGACTGAAGTAATCATCGCTGAGCACGAGCGCGCGTTCGTCGCCGCCGGCCAGCACGGGGAACAACGTTTCATCACCGTCATTCTCCGCAAGCGTCGTCACTGCCTTTGCCAACTCGTCCGGCAGACACTCGAGGTAGCGCTGATGGACAGCCGTGGCCTGCGCAAGCAATGCGCTGTCCGTACTCGTGCGCGCGAGCTTCAACATCTGAAAAATGCCGCAGCCGTGAGCCCGCGCGAAGCGCTGCGCGTGGTCACGATCGCTGTCGTTGAGGTTCTTCTCGATTCCGTCGAGCACCGCGTTCAGCCGCTCCGGACCTTGGGCAGTGACTGTGAGTACCTTGTTCTGGTAATGCCGCAGCACCTGCTCAACGAGCTGATGCCCTTCGACGAATGCCTGAATCTGCGGACTGCTCCGGATGTAGTCGGGGTGGCTCAGCAGAAACTCGGCGACGACCCTCATCAGCTCACTGCGTACCCTGCGGTCTTTCACGAGCATGGTCGTCTCCAGCCGACCCACACATTGCTCGATCAACCTGACCTTGTGGTCGTGGTACTTCGCGGGCAATACATCGATCGCTCCCAGCACACTGTTATCGGAGTGATTGAACACACGGCGCAGCTCGGCCCCCGTAAAATGCGACCGGCTGCTGAAATGGCGGACCGCCCCCTCCAGCTGTTCGTCGGACAGCGTGCTATTCCTCAGGTAGAAACGACCCTCGAGCAGCATCTCGCCGAGCGGCAGACGGGCGGAGCTCAAGTCCACGTGATGCCCCTCGGCAAGCTCCACGCTGACTCCCAGGCGATGAAAGGCCCCGAGAATCTGCTCGAACGCTCTCGGCAGCGGCGGCGAGAGGTGACGCGCGAGTTTCCACCAGTCGTGGAGAACCGTCCTATCCTGTTCGTCAGTCAGGTCGAGGGCGCCAAACAGATGGTCGAGCCACTCCCGGGCTCGTCCGGAATCGCGCAGCGAGGCGTCCGCTGAGAACTGGAGCGCCAGCCCGTGCAGCGCCTTCTGGCAGCTCTGCCGGCGGAACAAGCGGGCGAACGGACTACGCATGTCATCCAGAACATCACGCAGTTGCTTCGCAAACTGATCGTCTTCCGTCAGCGGCCCGCACGGCTCCGGCTGCTGGGTGCGGCGCACGCCGCAGGATCTGACGACCTGATACGACCGGGATACCCATCGAGTGAAGCGAACGGAGAGGCTGGGGCTCGCCGTGTCCGGCATGCGTGGCCCGGGGGATGACACACCCGTTTCAGGCGCCGCTACGTTGGCCGGCTCGGCACGAGCACCGGCCTGGGGTCGGAAGACATCTACAAGGCTTCGCATCTCGGGTGACTCCGCCGACTCGATCGTCGCGACTCGGTAACGTCAGTGGAGATAAAGGTTCCCGCCGCGGCAATCGGGCCCCACCAGGGACGGGGAGCGAAGCCTCAGGACTGCACGTGCGAAACGGCTTCAGAAGATCATTCGATACTACGCAGCCCCATCGTGAACTCCAGTCCCACCGTCAGGGGCGGCAGACGGGGTGCATAGATTTCGAGCGCCCTACCGGGGATCTGGCTGAGGGTACGCGGGCCGGCAGCACCGTGCTCATTGCTGAGGTTGTCTGCGAACAGGTACAGCGACCACCGCCTCCCCTGTGCTCCCAGCCGGGCATCCACCACGGTGATTGCATCCCCAGCCTGCGCGGACGGCGCGCCAATCGTATAGGACGGCCGTGGGCTACTGTGCTGGAATGCCATCCGTCCGGTTCCGGTCAACCCTGCGAAAAGCGGACGGCGCCACTCCAGCGCGGCATTTGCCGTTTTCCTTGAAACCACGTCTCCGGCATTCCCTGCAATGACGCTCCCGATGTCCGGTACCGCGAGCGCGTGCCTTGTCTTCCTGTATCCGCCCCCGATCGTGAATGACCACGCATCCGTGAGCTTGAGGCTCGAGCTTGCCTCGACCCCATCGGTAATCGTCCTTCCCGCGTTGATCAATCCAGTCAGTCCCGGCGTGGGGAGCCGCACCTGAACCAGCGGATAGTCCCAGATGCTTCGGAATACCGCAGCGTCCAGGGAAACCTGCTGCCCAAGACTCGCACTCGTTCCGATCTCGTAGTTCCAGATGGAGCTATCCCTCAGCACCGCGGGCAGCTGAATCCCGGAAGCTACGGCTTGTGCAATGGCAACACTCGACTGGAGTTGACCGGCGCGGTAGCCCTTCGCCGCGCTGGCGTAGACAAGGGCATCCTGAGCCACATGCCAGGACGCGCTGACGCGCGGGTTGACGCTCGAGTAAGTCTTCCGCAAGGCGGCAGTTGGCTCGCCGTAGTTGGTGTCGTGACCCTCCAGCATCTCGCGCGCGAGGCGCGTGCCGACACTCAGGTCCAGAGGCAGACCCGAAAAACGATACGTGGCTTCGCCGAAGAGTGCCTGCGAGCGTGCCTGTGTGCTGCCTGTGTTTTCAACCGAGAATGGCGCGAACCGCAGCACATCGAGCCGGTTCGCGCGGAAGTCATAGATGCCGGCGGTCCACTTCCACGACGAAGGGCCGGTGCTCGAGAAGCGCAGCTCGTTCGAATCGATGCGGAAGCCTATGCTGTTCAGGAAGGGCGCTCCGTAGACCCGCCCGCTCTGGGGATAGGCGATCGAATTGTGCCCAAAGGAATAGAAGGCCGTGACCGGGCCAAAGTCGTAGGTCGCCGAAAGGCCTTCGAGACTGTATCTCATCTCGACGTCGACCTTGGCGGTCTGGGGCGCAGTGAGCTCATCCGTAACGATGTTGGCGCGGGGGAAGTTTCCGTCGTAGCGCCACCAGGAAGCGTTGAGGGTGAGCTTGTCGGTGGGCTGAAAGAGCAGCCTGGCACGTGACGTAACGATGTCCTGGCTGTTGACGTCCTTCTGGCCCGTGACGACATCGTCCACCCAGCCCGGAATGTTCTCCTTCGAGCCGGAGAGCCGCAGTGCCAGACGGTTCTCGACGAGGGGCACGTTGACGAGTCCCTCGTACGCCTGACCGCTTCCCCCGTCACGGGCACCCGACACCTGCACGCCGCCGGCTACGTCCCATTCGTCAAGTTGCGGGTCGCGCGTGATGACGCGAACGCTTCCACTCACCGAGCCCTCGCCGAACAGCGTGCCCTGCGGCCCGCGCAGCACTTCTACGCGACTGATGTCCCACGTCCTGACGTCCGGCTCCACAGATACAGTAGTTCCGGTGAAGGGCAGATCGTCAAGGTAATAGCCTATTTCGTTCGCGCCCAGCGACGTCGCGACTCCACGCGCATGAACTACGTCGCGTCCCGAGCCGAGCTCGATAACGCTGCGCGAAGGAACATCCTGCAGCACTTCGCTCAAGGGATTGATCCCCTGCATCTCCAGCGACTCCCCTGAAACCACGGTCATTGCCATCGGGACATCGAGCCGGCGCTCGGGGCGCTTGCGGGCGGTGACGATCACTTCCGCCAGACTCCGGGCCTCCTCCGCGGAAAAGGCACCGGTGCGCACGCGGCCTCCATCCCTGTCGCTGTCCTTGTCCGCAGTCGCGTCTCTTGAACCGCCCGCGGTAGCGGACCGGATCTGCACCGTGTTGTCGTTGAGGAAACGGAACGCCAGCCGGGTTCCGGAAAGCAGCTGCCTGAGAGCGTCGGAAGGCGTGAGGGCTGCGCTGCATCCGCGAGTCTCGACTCCGCGGGTCAGGTCCGTCACATACACGAGCTGCAGATGCGTCTGCTGCGCAAACACCCGAAGGGCGGCACCCAGTGGCTGGGCGTCGATGGAAATGGGAGACAGCGGTGCATCGGCGGCTGCGGAACACGGAGTTGAAAGTGCCCACACCACACCGGCGAGCCAGGCCCAGCGTCCCTTCCGCAGCAGTACTCGCATCCGGGTCTGGCCGTGTCGCACGTCGACTCCCTTCATCATTTTGGATGACATGCGCAAGCGCTGTCGTTTTCGCTGTATCTCAGACCGTCTCGATATTGCACCACGACGGCGGCGCCGAGTCTGGGGGATAGCTCGCGGGGCGCACACTGCAGTCACGCTCCCTGGCGGACGCATCGGCAACTTGGGGGCGTGCCGCCGCTGACTCTGCCAGATCCGCCCTGCCGCCACCTGACCTGCCAAACCCCGCCGGGAACGTCCCGGCAGAGAAAAAACCCGCACACGCGGTACGAGAAATCGCGGCCGGTCACTCTTACTTCAGCGAGGGCACACACTTTCGTCATGAACCGCGCACCCACAACCCGGATCGATGCCATGTTCGCCGCCGTCGGGCGCAGGCTGCGCCCCTTCCTGCGGGCGCGGACGCGCAACGCGAAGAACATCCCGGAACTGGCCCATTTTCGCAGCCGGCCGACCTCTTTCGAGGTAACGCCGTGACACTGGACGAGATCATTTCCGATGCCATGGCCGCCAGGGCGACGCAATGGTGGTCGCTGCAGCGGGACGGCCAGTTGTCGCAGAGGGAACGCAACGAGTTCCTGGAGTGGCTGCGCGAATCGCCCCTTCACGTCGAGGCCTATCTGAGAGTCACGATGTCCGCGCAAGCGCTCGCTGGCGCCTGCCATGGATGGACTGAAAGCGCGGCGACGCTGCTGGAAAAGGCAGCGGCCGATCGTGGCGCGGAGATCGTCCGCGTCGAGGCAATGCAGGAGCGGGCGCTGGCCGCGCCGGAGCGAAGATCGGCGCCGCGATGGCCGGGGCTGCGGATGTCGTTCGCCGCTGCGTCGCTGGCCCTTATCGTGACCTGCATCGCGTGGCTGGCGCGCGATCAGTGGCTCGTCACGTCGCAGACATACCGGACAGCTCACGCCGAACAGCGTTCGTGGCGTCTGCCGGACGGCTCCGTGCTTCATCTGAATTCGGACTCCGCGGTCGTTCTTCGCTATTCAGCCAGCGAGCGCCTGGTTGTTCTCGAACGCGGGCAAGCGATGTTCCAGGTGGCCAAGGATGCCGGCCGGCGCTTCCGTGCCGACGCGCACGATGCGCAGGTCATCGCCGTGGGTACGGAGTTCGACGTTGACCGGCACCTGGGGGCCACCCGGGTGACGGTGCTCGAAGGTCGGGTGGCGGTGGTTCCGGGCTCCGCGATGCCGCGGTCCGACACGCCATTGCTCGCAATTCCGCACGCCGCGATGGTCGACGGAGGCAGACAGCTGCGGGTCGGGGCGGGGCCTGCCAGCCCGCAGCCCATCGAGGTCCGGAGCGCGCGCGCCTGGACCCGGCAGCAGATCGTCTTCGACGGCACGCCTCTCGGGGCCGTTGTCGATGAGTTCAACCGCTATGCACAGGTGCCGATGCGCGTCGCGGACGCATCGCTGAAATCCATGCCCGTCACAGGGGTCTTCAGTGCCTACGATATCGAATCGTTCCTGATATTCCTGCGCCATCTCGACAACGTGGAAGTGGACGCGACGCCGTCGCGAATCCTGATTCGCATGCGCTCCGGCCCATCGACGACGCCGCTGTCGTCCGTGGACGACGAGGCCGGCACTGCCCGCGCGGAAGGTGTCCGATGAGCCTTGGTCGAAAAAGCGGGTCGTTCGTCTGTGCCACGGGACTCCTTTGCGCAGTGCTGTCGGCCCCAGGCCATGCCGACAGTGCGACGCCCGCTCCTATCGCGATCGAAGCACAGGCGCTTGATATAGCGCTGCACGCCTTCGCGCTGCAGACAGGACTACAGCTCGCTTACGTGACCGACCTGACGCGCGGCAAGCGCACGCGTGGCTGTGCCGCGACCGCAAAGCCGGCCGAAGCGCTCGCCCAGCTGCTGGAGGGAACCGGGCTCACCTTCGAATTCCTCAACGAGCGCACCGTGCAGATTCGTGCGGAAGCTCGTGATGGCCTGCGCAAGATGGCCTTCCGCAGCTCCGGTTCACCCAGGAAGGACGGAACCGCCCGGGTCGCTGATGCGGCCCCAGACATCCAGGAAGTGGTAGTGACCTCGCGCAAGCGCGATGAGCGGCTGTTCGATGTGCCGATGTCCGTTACCGTGGTGACGGGCGAGTCGATGGAATGGCGCGGCGCCAATGCGCTGAGCGAGGTGTTGCCGGATGCGCCCTCGCTCAGCGTGATTGATCCCGGTTCGGGAATGCAGCATCTCAACATCCGGGGCGTCTCGACCCTGCTGGGGTCGAACGAGATCGGCTTCTATCTCGACGAGCTGCCCTTCACGGGAGTGACGGTTCCGCTCGAACCGGACGTGCGGACGTGGGACATCGAGCGCGTCGAGGTGCTTCGCGGGCCGCAAGGCACGCTCTTCGGCGAAGGCTCGCTCGGCGGCACCGTACGCACCCTTACCCGCGGCCCACAGTTCGACACCTGGGAAACGATGGTCAGTGTGCAGGGTTCGGACATCGCTGGCGGCGAGTTCAGCCGCGCCACCCGGGCACTGCTCAACGTTCCGCTGGTCGAGGATCGCCTTGCGCTGCGCCTCGCTGGCACCCAGGAACACATCGCTGGCTGGGCCGACGATGTGACGCGAGACGAGCCGCATGCAAACTCCCGCGATATCACCACCTGGCGCGGCAAGTTGCAGTGGCGTCCCGCCGATGCCCTGACTGTCAATGCGTCCTACTGGTACTACGACGGAAAATACAGCCGCGACAACGTGACGACAGAAGACCTGACGCTGCCTTCCGCAAGCGCGCTGACAGGGCGGATGACGTACCGGCTCGGTGGACTTTCGGCGACCTACGACTTCGGCCCGGTTTCCGCCTTCTATTCGATCGCGCACAACACGGTCGACTATCCCCAGGAGGGGCTGGACCCCGCATCCCGGATAACGGCCAACCTGGATTTTCGCGTCACCTCGCAAGAGCTGCGCTTTTCCTCGCGCGGTCCCGCGACGTTCGACTGGACGGTCGGCTACTACGACCGCGAGGTCCATCGCAACGATCTGATCCTCCTCGAAGCGATCTCTCTCGAGAACCGCAGCCGGACGAACGGACGCTCCGAGGCGCTTTTCGGAGAGACCACCTACCACCTGTCCGGAATTCCGGTCGACCTCAGTGCCGGGGTGCGAATCGTGCGCGAGACAGTGAACAGCCTCGAGACGAGCGTCGGCGGACCTGCATACGCGATGAGCGTGACGTATCCCAGCGCAAGTCCGCGTTTCATCGTCGCCTGGCATCCCAGCGAAGCGTTGCGTCTCTATACGAGTGCCGCGAAAGGCTATCGCTCCGGGCAGATCCAGACAGGCCTCGCCCGGACAGTCGCCGAATCCCAGGGAATCGATCTGCCCGCGACGCTGAAGGACGACTCGATCTGGACCTACGAGCTCGGTGCCAAAACGACTCTGGACGAGCGCCTCTCCCTCGACATGGCCGTGTATCGCAGCGTCTGGAACCATCCGCCGGTGCGCGCGCCACTGGGCACGACGGGCTTCAACAGCATGATCAACTCCGGTGGCACGCGAGCCAATGGAGTCGAGGTAACTCTTCGAACAGCGATCTCGCGCGCGTGGTCATTCGCGATCAGCGGCAGCTACACGGATGCCGTGTATGCCAGTGACGTCCCGGGCACCGGCATCGTGCGGGGAAGCACAGTCGATTACGTTGCCAAGACCGTCGCGAATGCCGCGCTCGAATGGCAGGAGCCCCTGTTCGCCGCGATGAACGGGATCGGGCGCCTCGGCGTCCAGTACAACTCTCCGCGATCCTTCACTTCGCTCGGCTCGCTCGCCCTGCCCGGCGACGCGATTACCACAGTGGCAGCACGCCTGGGAGCCCAGGGTCGCTACTGGGGCGCCTTCCTGTTTGCCAACAACCTGACCGACGAGCACGGCGCCGTCGGTCCGCGCGGGTTCTCGGGCCCCGAGACGATCGCCGTTCGCCTCCAACCGCGGACCGTGGGCCTGGAGCTCACGCTGAGCCTGCAGTGATCCATGGACTTTTTATCGACATATGGCCAGCGCAGAACACGAGCTCCCGCTGCACCCCTGCTCACGCTACCCGCTCGCTGCAATCGTAATGGAACGATCCTCGCACGGATCGCTCGCGTATCGAGGGAATCTCAATGATGCACGGTACCGGATTGAAGTATTTCGTCGAGGTAGCTCGCACGGGGTCGCTGGCCGCGGCCTCGCAGAGCCTGCACGTCGCCACATCGGCCATCAGCCGCCAGATCGCGCAGCTCGAAGGCAGGATGGGCGTCGTGCTATTCGATCGTATGCCACGCGGCATGGTGCTGACCCAGCCAGGCGAGCTGCTCGCACAGCAAGTCCGGCGCAGCATGCTGGAGATCGATTCCCTTCTTACAGAGATATCCGCGGAGCACACCCGTGTGGCCGAAGTCCTGCACATCGGCTGCACCGGCACGTTCGCGGCGTCCTGCCTGCCCGAGGTGATGGCGGACTTCGTGCGCGATCACTCTCGTGCTCGCTTCGTGCTGCGCTCGGGTACCGCTGCGATGGTCGAGCGATGGGTGATGGACGGCGAAGTGGACGTGGGCATCTCGCACGTAACCGCCCGTTCGGCTGCGGTCAATGTCGTTTTCAGCATGCCCGCGCCCGTTCATGCGCTGCTCCGCAGATCTCATCCGCTTGCGCAGCAGCGGGTGCTGTCGCTCGCTGACGTGCTGGACTATCCGCTTGCCCTGCCGGAGCAGGGCACGAGCATCCGCCAGCTGTTCGATCTGGCCTGCGCGGCACACGACCAGCAGTTCGGACCGGTGCTGGTGACCGACAATGCCTACTTCGTTCGCCAGTTCGTCGCGAAGACGGACGGGATTGCGCTCACCAGCTCGGTGATGGCGAGAAGCCTGGCCGTGCAGGACCTGCTCGTTACGCGAGAGGTCGACGAGCCGATGCTCAATCAGTTGCAGGTGCAGGTGGCGACGATGTCGGGACGACGACTCTCCAAGGTCGTCAGTCGCTTCATCGAAGCGTTGCAGGCCGGCCCGGCCGGCCTCGATTGTCGGGACAACGCGGACTCCGCTGGAACCGTGCGTCCTCGTGCGGTGACCTATTCATCGGCCAGCAACACAGTCAGGATCTGAAGGATACCTATCAGCAGCCGAGCGGGGTGAACCTTTCGATCGCTCCTCGCGTTCCGCGCAAGGACTCCGGAATACACTGTATCTTCGAAAGTACAACATGGGTGAATAGGTCGGCGTGAGCAGACCAGACCCGTGCGAAAAACAGCAACCGTCTGGCAGGGGTCGGCACTTGTCGGGCCTGTGCTGATGAAAGAACTCTGATTGCCGCCTGCGCCCGTACGGTTCCACTGAACCAGTTTCGTCTGGCCGTTACCAACTTCGAGACAGAAGTCACATCGGTCGAGCACCCTGCGCGACGCTGTCCTGGCGGGCCGCAGGGACATTCTGCCGACGCACGACAGTAAGGACTCAGGGAGCGTACGCAATGATGCCCGATGTTCGCACGGGCGTGGATGTCCGCGGCGGGAGCACATCCACGTCACACCAGATTCACGACTTCCGGCTGACGCATCGCCGGCCGTCTCAGCCGCGTCCGAGCCTCGGAGCGGTGGCACCTTCGGAGCTCGACGACACCGGCGAGATTGTGGTCGACATCGACCTCATTCAGTCGGCGCTTCAGCGCATCGCGCAGAGTCCTGCGGAGCCGGCGGCATCCGATCGCGAGCTTCATGCACACGAGCTGATCTCGCGCATCGAGGACGCATTGTTGCTGCTCGAGACGGTGGAGCAGCGCGTCCTGTATGCGAATCCGGCTTGCGCTTCGATGTGGAATCGAACCGCTGATGAGCTACTGCGGCAGCCTCGGCGCTGGCTGGAGGCTATTCACGAGTGCGACCGTCCTCGCATCTGGCGCCACCTGAGGCGTGCTCCACTGCAGAACTTCCGTGAGGAAATCCGCATCGTCCGCGAGGACGGCTCGACGCGCCGAACTCAGATCCGCGGCGTCGCGATCCACGACACCGCCGGAACACCGTGCCGCCTGGCGTTGATCGCGCGCGATGTCGAGGCGCTCCGGCGTGTCGAGGAAGAGACCGCTCAACTCAAGACACGTCTCCTGCACGGCCAGCAGTTGCAGACGCTAGGTTTGCAGGTGAGCGGCATCGCGCACGACGTGAACAGTATCCTGGCCCTCGTCGAGGGCTATGCGACGCTGTGTGCCGAGCACCTGCCGCCCGGCCACCCCGCGCACGAGTGGCTCGATACGATCAGTGATTCGGCACGGCACGGCGTCGGCCTGGTGCGCCAGGTCCTGGCCGCAAGCCGTCCTGAGCAAGGTGCCCCACGCGGCCCGAACCCCTTGCGGCCGACCGTCGAAGCCGCGCTCAAACTGCTGCGCCCGATGCTTTCGTCGGGCGTGCGCATCCGCACCGACTTCGGCGACGACCTCCCGGAAATCGCGATGAATCCGGGAAAGATCCATCAGCTCATCGCCAACCTGTGCATCAACGCTGCGCATGCGATCGGCCGCTCATCCGGGCAGATCGAAGTTCGCGCGAATCACGTCGTGCTGACGGTGCAGGACACTGCACGCATCGCCGCCGACCTGCACCCCGGGTCGTACCTGCGGCTGTCGGTCACCGACACCGGTTGCGGCATGGACGAGGCGACAGCCGCGCGGATTTTCGAGCCTTTCTTCACGACGAAAGCACCGAGCGAAGGCACCGGCCTCGGCCTGCACCTGGTGCGCGAGATTGTCAGCGAGCACGGCGGCGCCATCACGGTCTCGACCTGCCGCGGCGAAGGGACGACCTTCGTCATCCATCTGCCCGCGGTCGAACGACCGGCGGTGGTTCCCGTATTTACCGGACTGCACGAGGGAGAGTGCCTGCATGCAAACTGACATCGAACAGGTTGCCACCCTGCTCGAGGAATTTGCCCATGCCTGCGACGACGTCTCGGCGCTTGCCGGGCTCCCCGAAGCATCCCAGTGGATTCTGCGGTTGCGCGACGAATCCACGATCGCGGTCGACTACGTGCGCGAAGAGGCTCGGCTCTGCCTGAGCGCAGACCTCGGCACACCACTGGGTGCTCACCGAGACTCTGTCTATGCCGCCATGCTGCTCGCAGCATCCCTGCGTGCCACGAATGGCGGCATTTCACTGGCGCTGGCGAGCCCCGATGAGGACTGTCAGGTCCTGATCGACGTTTCGACCCATGAGCTGACACCGTCCCGGCTGACCCAGGCGTGCATGTCACGGCACCGGAAGCAAACGAGGGCTGGTCCGGGCTCAGCACGTTCGGCTCAGATGACTACGATCTGCGAAATGGGTCCGACGACCTCACGAGCAGGAGAATCATCAACGCCATTTTCCTATGCGCCGCGCATGACGCAGACAGATTGCACGCGGCTCGGGTAACCGTCAAAAATGCCGCGGAACCACGCATGCGGCAAGTTTGCACAGACCTGGGCTTTAAGCAGGACGGAGATTTCGCCGAGTGGTATTCCATTGCTCCAAAACAACTTCTTCTCAACTCGACGGAGCAACTGAACGATTCCGGCTGGCAGATCGGGACATAGCCCGGTGCGTCCCGCTGAACTCCCAAACGCGCTACGCAGCCCGCGCCGATCAGACGAGTGCCGGCATCGACAAATGCTCGAGCACCCTTTCGAACGGCGCGTCGAGACACAGGGACTCGCGGCCACCCATCGAATGCCGCGCCGGCCGAAAAGTCAAGGTTGCTTCTGTTGCGAATTGGACGGCCGCGGTTCTTCCGGGTCGGGCTCCTCGGCCGTTGCAAGCTCCAGCAGCTTTCTCTCGCGAACCTCTTCTCTATCGATCGAGATGTGTGCGGGAGCATCGATACCCAACCTCACGACGTTGCCTGTCACGCCTAGCACCGTGATCCGGATCTCTTCGCCGATATAGACCCTTTGGGTCGGCCGCCTCGTCAGAATGAGCATGCTATTTCCCCTTGCACTGAGATGCCCGCGCGCCGCAGCCTGCGGCGACACGCCCGTTGCATCGCCAATATGTTGGTAACGAGAGGCGCCAACATGTTTCGAGGAGGACCGCACCTGGTGCGATGGATCCTGCGCAACCCCCGACGTCGCGAACAACAAAGCACCGGCAGCCGGCGGGATGAAAGTCTTCGGCGCGACTGCCGGTAAGTATCGAAACGGCCGCTGAGGAACCTTCCGCGCGCAAGCCGTTACTGAATGCCGCGACAGAAGTCCCATCGCACCACTTCGGGCAGGTGGGGCAATCAACTCGATCTTCATTTTTCGGCGCCGGCATGTGAGGCGCCATCGCTGCGATCGCGTCGTGGACCGCAGTAGACGGTCGGAGGAGTTCCATCAGATGAGCACCGTCCAGCGAAAGGCCCCAGTCATCGTCGTCGATGGCTATTCGATGGGGCGCGAGATCGTTCGCGGGCTTCTCGAGCGACACGTCGATTGCTTTCACATCCGATCCAGCGAGCATCGCTCGGCGGACGCCCATTCATTCGAAGCGTCGCTGTTCCAGGCGGACCTCGGATACCTCGGCGACCCGATTGCGTGCGCCAACGCACTCGCGTTGCTGTCGCCGGCAGCGGTGGTGGCCGGCTCGGATGGGGGAATGAGCTACGCCAGCAAGATCGGTCGCGCGCTCGGACTCGCTACCGACGCAACCGGAGCGGGTGACGTAGCCAGCGACAAGTTCGCGACGATCGCAGCAGCCCGCTGCGCGGGACTGAACGTTCCTGAGCAAACGCTCGCGTCAAACGCATCCGAAGCACGCGCGTGGGCCGAACCGCGAAACCGCTGGCCCGTCGTGGTGAAGCGCAATGCCGGCTGCGGAGCCGCAGGCCTCCGAATCTGCTACAAGCCGCACCAGATCGATGCCGCATTCGCGGAACACTCCGGGATCCTGCGCGAGTCCGGCCACAACGAACCCTTATTGTTGCAGTCGTTCGCTTTCGGGCGGCAGTACGTCGTCAATACTGTCAGCCGTGCAGGAAAGCATTACGTCTCAGACGCGTGGCGTAGAACGCTCTGTTCGATCGCAGCCACCGCGGTCGTACCCAAGGAGCTTTATCTGCTCGATCCGAAGTCTGTGCCTGCCGCGGCGCTCTTCGAGAACACGCGCCGGGCCCTCGACGCCCTGGGCATCCGCAACGGTGCGGCGCGCACTGAGCTGAAATGGATCCGCAACGGCGTCACGTTTCTCGGAACGTCTTCGCAGCTCATGAACGTATCCTCGCATCGGGGCGCGCATCGCGAAGCCGGGCTGCCGGCGCAGTCGAATGTGCTCGCGGCATCCCTGGCGAGCTCGCGCGAAGAGTGGGACCGAAACTTCGGATCCCGCAAATACAAGCTGCGCAAGCCCATGGTCAAGCTCTTCTTCTCGTTCGATGCGCCAGGCGTGGTGCAAAGCGTACGCGGGCTCGCACGACTGCAGAAGCTTCGCTCGTTTCAGGCCCACGACGGCGCGCTCGCACCCGGAGACACCGTATGGCGCACGGCGGACACACGCGGACACGGCGGCGTCGTTCACCTCGTGCATGCGGAAGCCGAGCAGATCGCACGTGACATACAGACGATCCGCGAGTGGGAAAGCGGCGGGGAGTTGTATGACGTCGCCACCGAAGGCAGTCCCGAGATGCTGATTCCCCGCGCGCTGCTCATGAAATCGCCGACCATCAGGGGCGCGCGCCAGCCGGTGCGTTGCCCGGATTACGATTCGAGAGCGCCCGGGAAGTCTCGGGAGCGGTGTTGATATCGGCGCACGATGGAGGTTACCGCGACGAATCGCAGTAGGCGTGTGCAGCGAACCCTCCGGTGTCGGCCGTTACAGAGCCGGTGCTGGACACCACAAGACGACATGCGATGAAGCAAGCCAATGGCCACGAGCTAAACGAGCCTCCGAACGCTGCGCTCGACTCAGCATTCTTCCGCCTGCTCCAGAGTAGCTACGAGCACTTTCTCGGATCGCCGCTGGTGCCGCCAGGGACCGGAGCTTCGTGGCTCTATCGCGAGGCTCGCTTCGCGGTGCTGGCAGCGAACACAGAGTCCGATCCACGCTTTGTTTACGCGAACAGAGTCGCGCAGCAGTGCTTTGAATACTCCTGGACGGAATTCACAAGCCTGCGCGCTTGCTTTTCGGCCGAGCCCGCCGACCGCGCCGAGCGACAGGCCTTCCTCGATACGGTGACTCGTGACGGCTTTGCCACGGGATATCGAGGGCTGCGAACCGCCAGGTCCGGGCGCCGGTTCTGGATCGAACAGGCCACGGTTTGGCAGTTGGTCGACGATGCAGGACTGTGCCAGGGGCAGGCCGCCTTGGTTCGAGGATGGCGCAATGCCTGAGTACCGGCGGGTAGCGCGAACCTTCCTGGGCTGGGTGTTACCTCATAGGTGCAGCCTTCAGGTTGTTCTGGAGACCTCCATCGATGCCCAAAATCTCCGGCAACCCCCCGGTCACCTCGATCCAATACCACGCGAGCACGAGCTCATCGGATACCCCTCCGATCAGCGGGCTAGCGGGGCGCGTGCGTTCCAGCACGCCCAGTGGCATCTTGCGCGCGCTTCACAGCGGCCTGGAGCGGGTGCGTGGGTTCTTTCACAGAATAGCGGCGGTGCTGCCCGGCGTCGCACGCCTGCCTGCAAAACAGGGCGAGCGGGTCCGGCAGGACGATTTCAAGCTTCCGGAAGGGCTCAACGCGAAACCGGACAAGCCGGCCGCCAGCGAGACTATGTCGATTGTCGCGGCGCCCGAAGTCACAGTGAGCATCGAAGGCGCTGCAAACCCCGATGTAATCATCGATCTCAAGCTGCGGGCAGCCTTGAAAGCCAACCCGAACGAGCAGATCAAGCGAATCCAAGAGGCGTTCGCAGCGGCCGACGGCGCTGCCGGGCAGAGCACACAGGAAGGTGTCCCGCCCTTCGCCGCGCAGCAGGATCTGGCTGGCATGAGGGTCGTTTTGCGCATGGCCTCGCTGAGCAAGCAGTCCCAGCAGCAGCTCGTCAAAGGAATGTCGCAGCAGCAGCTCGAGCGGGTCGAGGGCACACGTCCGAAGGTCGGCGACGTGTCAGGAATCTACGCAGCCACGATCCGGGAACTCAAGTTGCGAAGGAACCCGTCCGTCCAATGATTCGCTGATCAACCCACATCGCGACCGAGCACACCCTCCATGGCCGTTCGCTATCGCGCGGATTTTCTCGAGATGGTGGCTCGAGATCCGCACCACCGCACACGGGCGGAACTCCGCTGTGCCATGGGTTACTCATGCGTCGCGAGCCAGCCCGAAGAGGCTGCGTCAACCAGGGGGAGGAAGATCAACGATGTTCAAGTCAGTTCGTTCAGCCAGTACGGTGGTTTCGGTCGTCGACATCTCGGGGACCGGCGCTTTCGGATCCGAGGCTTCCAGCAGCTCCGGCACTGGCGGGACTGCGGGCGTGCTCAACGAGCATCGTCTGTCTCCCGGCAGGAGCGCGATGGCGCGCTCGGCGGGAACTGCAATTGCCGGTTCCGGCGCCGGACCGACCGGTCCGCGAGCCGCGCTCTCGCTAATGCGGCGCGTTCTGCAAGTGGTCACGCCCGGCAGGCCGGCCCGACAAGGAGACGAAATCGGTGCTCCAATTCCTCATGGCCGTGTCCGGTCGCAGCAACTCAAACCGCTTCGCAAAGCCGTGAAGCTCGTCGCTGGCAGCGTCCAAAAAGAGATCGGCCGAAGCGCAGTGCTCGATGAGTACGAGTTCGCTCTGCGCGCGGTCAAGTCCCTTTCGGGAGCGACGGTGGAGGCAATCGATGCCGCCTAGGACCGGGTCAAAGCGGCAGGACAAGAGGTGTTGGCGCTCGCCGATCGGACGTTGAGCGACGAGCGCCGGCAACCGGTTCTGGAGAAAATACATCGGCGCTATGCGCCCCTGTTGTTGTGAGCACGCGATGTCGAGCCCTGTACGCTGCGGCAGTTCCAGCTGAAGAAGGAGTTTTCACAGCACGGGTGGCAGCGGATTTCTGCTGTGGCGTTCGCGAGTTGCGCGGCACAGAAACTCTTCGATCAGATTTCTCGAGACGAAGGCTTGAACCCGGCTGACTTCGAGCGGGAATACGCGCAACTGTGGTGTGAGCAGGAAGGACGCATGGCCGAGATCTCCACTCTTGCCGAGCCGCGGGATCCACTGCCGGCGCTCGGCGAGCTCGGCCCAGAGATAGGGCCGTCGCCTGAGTCGCCGCACGAATACCGGCAGGCCAAGGCCGACTTCGACGCTGTGTATTCGACGTACTGCGCCTTGCATCGAGACCTTCATCTCGCCCAGGCCGACTCCCGCGAGCGTTCCCCGGGCGCTTTCCGGAGAGCGCGCGATCTATTGCAGGAGACGCAGCGCAGGGCAGACCGCGTAGTTTCTTTTCATCGCGGGATACTCGACGCGCGCGTGATGGCGATCGAGGTCGCAGGCCGGAGCGGGAGTGTCTCGAACTCCTCTCAGCATGTGAGGAGCGTGCTGTCGGTCGCTCCGGCCGTGCTGCGAGGTTTGACAGGTTCTCAGTACGAAACGCTCATGCAGGCACTGTGCAGTGACCCCGATCTAGCGCCGGAAGAGTTGATGACGCTGGCGGCGCAACTGCACTCGCTGACCGCACTCGATCCAGAGTTTCTCGAACACGAGGGGGAACCGCGCATGAATGCTATTCGCCGGCTGGTGCACGATCATCGAGAGCTTCTCCAGGATGCACGCGCTCACTGGAGCGGCTGGAGCCCGGCGCGGAGGTACAAGGTGCTGGAGAAACTCCTCTCGGCATATTGCACGGCAATGAGTCTGGAGACACCTCCCATCGAGACGAGGGACCTCAAGAATCCCCGGATCATCGGTCGGTTCGTGAGCGCCCGCCCAAGCCTGCTTATCAATCCGAAGGCCTACGGCGCAGATCAGTTCGAGCTGGTGATGAGTGCGCTATTTCACGAGCACTCCCATTACACGCAGTATCGGTTCATGGCAGGTCCGGCAACCCTCGCAGGCGCGGAGGCCCGTCAGACTCACTTCTTTACGGTCAACCGCCTTCAGTACACGCGCCTCGAGTCGATCGCTGCCTACGAGGCGCAGCCCATCGAAGCGCACGCGTTCCTCACCAGCCGAATTCGAGAACGTAAGGGCGGAGACTGTCGCGCTTCCTTGTGCTCTCGCGGCGGTCGCCCGGTGATCTAGCTGCGCACTCGGTTCAGCGTTGCCGACGGCAATGCGTACGCTGTATTCGTCGTCGCAGCGCGCCTCCTGAACCAATACGCGGCTCACGTTACTGAGCGTGGCTCGCTGAGCTTCACGGATCCAACATCACTGCCGTCCTGCCGCTGCGGGCACTTACCTGAAATCAATACCAGAGGTATGGATACTCATGAGAATCGACTTCCGTGACCTGACGACGGCTATCTCGTCGACGAGGAATATCTCGAGCGGAGCGTTCAGGTTCAAACCTGAAGGGGGTCGCGTCATCGTCGCCTCCAAAAGCACAGGAACCCACAGAATGACAACGCCATTCCGCAGAATTGGGGACACGCTCGCAAAAGCGAAGGGAGTATACGCAGCCAGTGGCAGAGAGCAGTCCGGGGAACTCAAGAAAGAGTTCTGTATTGCCGTTAGAAATGCGGTTATTGCTCGCTTCGGCACCTGCGCCGCAAAATTCATCATCGACGCTAAACTCGACCTCAACAAATGGCCCGATGTGAAGAAGTTCTCAGAGGCCTGGGACAGTTCGAAACAACCGGATTTCATGAATGAGACATCCGCTCGCGTCTTGAATTTCGTGCACGAGCAGGTGGACGGCCTCCTCATGCAGTTTCCGGAGTCGAACTATCTGGGTGCTGACAGTCGCGCGGAACTCCTCGCCGACGTGACCATGAAGCTGACGTGGCGCCCGGAGTTCAAGAATGGCCAGCTCACGCGTGATCACGCCATTGACGCCGCGCGTGAAATTCTGACGACGCGAATGGCTGAAGAGGTGCGGGACGGTGCCCTGACGCAGCTGAAATCAGCCAAACTGGGCGAGAATGTCATCGAGAGCCTTCGTCACGGCTTCAATCCCCAAGCGAACGATAAGCAGATTAGCGACGCACGCGATCGCGCCATCGCAGAGTTCGAAGGACGCCTCATGGAGATGAGGGGAGAACCTGTCAGCGCGGTCACGAAGCGGGCCAGTGAACTCCTGAGCAATGCGATTTTGCCGCAATTGATCGACGATTGCATAAGGGAGCCAGAGGGCGTTAAGCGCCGCGCTCTCGAAGATCATCTGCCATCATCCATGCGCGGCGCGGTGCTGGACCTTCTGCTGAAGTCTGTCCAACATACGCAGTCCGCGAATTCGCGTGCCGTGCCGAATCGCGATGCATACAGGGAGCTGACGCGACACCTCTTCCGTGTGATTTTGCCGAATACGCTGGACCGGCTCCAAAGCAGTGTTGATGAGTCGACAATCCGTGCGGTAGTACATACTTTAACCAACTCAGTGTTCGATGACGGTCCGAAGGATGCGCTGAGGGACCTGTTTACCGATCCCGTCGCAGTTCTTCAATCGGCAATTGCTATTCATGTCGCGCGCGAGGCGCTGAGCAGGATCCCCGATGAATACCTCAAGGAAGCTGCCGCGAGCGTCGCCGCAATCGGGATTGCAAAGAAGACATTCGATGTCGACACGATCAAGCAAGACGATGGGACGCTCATGAAACGCTGCGTGAAGCTGGCAGTATTAGTGCAGTTGCGGCTTGGCTCCGTGGATGATTTCAAACCCAAGCTGGGACCGAACCTCGAGGCACTCGATGAGTTCAGCATCGATGACCTCAAGAGAAGAGGCAAAGCCATTACCGAACAGAAAAAATGGCTCGAATTCTGATCTCCACGCAGAGTGGGTCCGCACGATGACCGAGGCCGGCCACAGGCCGGCCGATTTGGTCGCGGAGGTTTCCGCCGCATCCAACCCGGCGCGAGGGTTGGTCATGGGAAGGCGCGCGCCGTGAGGCGCGCCCTTGCTCCACTGACGTGATCAGCCCTGGCCTTCTTGGACCTCACCCGGGTCCTTCGCACAACAGCGCGTTGCTCGCCGTCGCCTAGACTCGCCCCGAAGCGATTCGTTGTCCTCCGCTGCTCGCTTGCGATCATTCCAAGAATCTCGAGCCTCGATTCGATCCCTCGAAGGCTGCAGCCATGTCTCGCGGCAACTTGCTCCAGGTTCTCCCCGGCCTTGAACGCCGAGATCAAACGCTCTTGCTCCTCGGGCGTCCACGCCTTCCCGAGATTCTTCGGTTGCTGTGCTCGCCGGCCCGCTCGTGCGGTCCGTTCATCCAGGGCTGAGCAGCCCGCGAGCATTGCTCGCATGGTCTCGGGGTGCTGTAATACCGTCCCCGCCGCGAGGTCTTCATCTGTGAACGGATCTACGCCGTTCACCAGTCCCTGCAGAATCTGTCGTGCTCGTTGATCTTTCATTCCGCTGCTCTCCTCAAAGAGGCCGATCTCCACAATGCGGGTTATGGCTTGCCCCGCGTTCTCTCCAAAAATGATCCGCTCAATTCGCGTACCAGCCAGCTCACAAATCGAGCGCAGGTCCGATGCGCCTGGCTCGGAGGTGCCTCGAATCCATTTACGCAGCGGGCTCTCTGATCTTTCAATCGCGGCGGCCGTTGCTGTGACACTTCCGTAGGACGCAATCGTCAGTCGACGCCGCTCGGGCGCGGCGACTGGCAGGAAGGAAAAGTGTGGCGCCGTGCCCCGGACGGCCGCATCTTCATCGACCTCGTCGGATACGAAAGATGGGTCGAGAGCCGGTGATGGATCGCGCGCGCGCTCGAGCAACGAGCGCGTAATCGATGACTCGCAAGTCACAAGGCGGCGTCTATGCGAAAGGCGCCGACCGCATCGAGTTCGCCTTCTTTTGCAAGGGCAAGCGCTATCGCCCCACGGTCGTGCGCACGCCCTCCGCCGCCAATCTCCGCCGGGCGCGGCAGCAGCTCGACGATATAACGGTCATCGAGCACGTCATGCGCAGCAAACCGCATCCGGAGCAGGGTTATCGCTCAGCGCTGGGCATCCTCAGGCTCAGCAACAAGGCCGGCAAGGATCGTCTGGAGCGTGCCTGTGAACGGGCGCTTGCAATCGGCTCGCCGGTGTATCGCACGATCAAGACGATGCTCAAACAGCGCATGGAGACGGCGCCACTGCCGCAAGCCCCCACGGCGGACAGCGCCGCGCATCTGGGCGCCGCGAACGTGCGCGGGCGTCGCTACTACCACTGAAGCTGAAGCGCTTCTGCCGCGTGCGCGGCAGACCGCGCTTCGGCTTCGCCGCTGTGTCCAGGAAGCGCGATGAAAGCATCCCACGGAAAACCCAGCCCCGCAAAACCACAGGAGAACCCCCCCGTCCTGAGCATCACCACTGCAGCTGAATCAGCTCGTTGCGAAAATCCGTTGAATACTCGAGGAACACGATCCATGTTGGATGAACAGACTTACCAGAAACTCATTGCCATGAAGCTCTTTGGCATGGCCCGCTCGATCAAGGAGCGCCTGGAGCGGCGCGATCACCAGAGCCTGAGCAAAGCCGAGTTCACGGGGCTTCTCGTCGATGACGAGTGGCTCTACCGGGAAAATCGCAAACTCACCTCGAGGCTGAAGGTGGCGAAGTTCAAGCAGCGTGCCGCTGCCATCGAGAACATCGACTACGCAACCGCCCGCGGTCTGCGCAAGGACCAGATCCTGGAGCTGGCGCAGAATCGATGGATCAGCGCTCATCAGAGCCTGCTCATCGTCGGGCCTTCAGGCTCCGGCAAGAGCTTCCTCGCCCAGGCGTTCGGGCAGCACGCCTGTCGCAGCGGCTTCTCCGTGCAGTACCTGCGCTTGCCGACGCTGCTGTCGCACTTCGTCCAGGCGCGCGCCCAGGGCATCTACGATCGACTGCTCAAGCGACTCGCCAAGCTCTCCGTCCTCATTGTCGACGACTTCGGTCTGGCCAGCCTCACCGATCGGGAAAAGCAGGATCTGCTCGAAGCCATCGAGGAACGCCACGGTACCGGGGCCACCATCCTCACCGCGCAACTTCCCGTGAGCGACTGGCACGAGTATCTGGGCGGCGGGCGCATCGCCGATGCCATCCTCGACCGGCTCGTCCACAACGCTCATCGCATCGAGCTCGCTTCCAAAGACTCCATGCGCAAAACCCATCCCGCCTTGAACCATGGCGGACACTCTGATACCTAGCTGACCTGCTTGCGTCGCTTCGCTCCGACGCTGTCCGCCATCACCGGATCAGGTGTCCGGCTTGGCCGGAATACGCACAGCACGACCGCGCGGAAATGGAAGTGCTGTTCGCGCTGCTCGCCGAGCGCTACGAGCGCAAGAGCGTGATGATCACTTCCAACCTCGTGTTCTCGAAGTGGGATCAGATCTTCAAGGATCCGATGACAACCGCGGCGGCCATCGATCGGGTGGTTCACCACGCCGTCGTGCTGGAGTTCGCCGGCCCCAGTGTGCGGGCGGAGATTGCCGAGCAGCGTGCCGCACTGGCAAGGCGCGACGCCGTCGCCCCAGCCTCCACGTGATCGGCACACCTCGGATCAGGCGAACCAAGAGATGAAGGAGCTTCTGCCGCCCTTGGCGTCAGACGGCCCTACGGTGAGACCGATAGTGAAGGCGCCAGACCGGCAAGAATGAAAGTCGCGACCGGAAGAAATAGTTGTCGTCAGCCACCCGGGGTTTCTCGAACGGGAGAACGAACTGCGCACGAGAGCCATTCGCGAGCTGGTGCCTGATCATAGGGAGCTTCTCCAGGATGCACGCGCTCACTGGAGCGGCTGGAGCCCGACGCGGAGGCACAAGGTGCTGGAGAAAATCCTCTCGGCATACTGCGCGGCAATGCACCTGGAGACACCTCCGATCGAGACGAGGGACCTTAAGAATCCCCGGATCATCGGTCGCTTCCTCAGCAACCGCCCCCCCCCCCCACGGGAATCCTGCTCATCAATCCGAAGGCCTACGGTGCAGATCAGTTCGAGCTGGTGATGAGTGCGCTGTTTCACGAGCACGCCCACTATCGGCAGCATCGGTTCATGGCAGCTCCGGCCCTCAGAGGCGCGGAGGCGCGTCAGACTCACTTCTTTACTGTGAATCGCCTTCAGTACACCGGCCTTGAGTCGATCGCTGCCTACGAGGCGCAGCCCATGGAAGCACACGCATTCCTCACCGGCAGGGCTTCAGTGCGAGAGTTAATGCGGGTCCTCGACATCTCGCGTGACCATTCATCCGCCGATGCCCACTCAACGACTAGCCGAGTTCCTCAATGCGAAGCGCATCGCGCGGGGACGCCACCACCCGTGAGAGAGTTCGCTCCACTGACATGCTTCACGGAAAGTCGGTGCTGTTACACAACTGGCGCTGTCCCGGATGTGGCTTCGACTGGGTGTCCGGCGAAGCACTGGCTGCCTTTTTGCCAACTGTAGGAGCTTTCGAAAAGCTCCGCAGGGCCGCCGCTTCGGGCGAAGCCCCGACACGATCGCTCAAGTGCCCTACGTGCCGCACCGGGTCCTTCCGCCTCGTCAAGGCGGCTGGTGTAGTGGTTGACGTGTGTCCCAAGTGTGTCGGCGTCGCGCTCGATCCGGGTGAGCTGCGAACGTTCAAATCGATTCGCCACACTCCCGCTACCCGCGCTATGGATGCTATCGACGTAGTGTCCGGTGTCGATGCGCTCGCGAGCATTCTGAGTCTGTTCTGCTAGGCAGAGGTTGGCCGCCTCAGCCGACTCGCCCCTATTTCTTCGATCGATCGCGGCTGATGCGATGCGCATGGGGTCCCCTCTTGGGTGCCTGCGAAGAGACCATTCCAACATTTGTCATGTCTTTGCGCAGAAACCCAACAGTGACTCGGCCCAGATCCTCGATTTGACCCCAGAAACTCGAGAGTGCTTTTCACGTAAGCGTGTGGCCCGTACCCCTTGCGGGACGTGATGGAGCTACTTTTGTTGCCGCCGCTTGATCTCGGGCAACACTTCGTCGATGACGGTGTTTTCCGCGGCCGCCCGAGCCAGCGCGGCATCCAGCCGCTTCAGCAGATCCAGCACGCTTTCCTCATCGGGGCTCACCAGTGCAACGCGCGCCTTCTTGCCCACGGCCGCGAGCGCCGCCCGCCGGATCGGCGGGATCTCCCCGATGGTGATCTGCCCGCGAGTGTCGTTGAGGAACGCCTGGATGTGCTCGAACGTCGGCGCTCGCGAGAACAGCTTGCTCATGCGGCCATCGCCTGCCGGACCTGTTCGGGCTGGTTCAGCTTGTCGATCACGTTCCACGGCAATAGCTCTTCGATGCGGTTGATCGGATGATCGGCGATGCGCGCCAGCACGTACTCCAGATAGCGCTGCGGATCGATGCCGTTCAACTTGCAGGTCTCGATGAGACTGTAGGCGATCGCCGCCCGATCACCTCCGGTGTCCGAGCCGAAGAAGAGGTAATTCTTGCGGCCAACCACCATCACGCATTCATTCTGCCCATATCGGGCGAGAAGTTGAAGTTCATTACCGCTGGCATCCTTTCTACGGCCGACGCGTACGAGCGCAGTACAGCGAGCAGCGCGCCGGCGGCCGCATCGTCCATGTTGAGACCGAGCCTGGCGTTGTAACGGCGCTGCCGGACTGGATGTTTGATGCCAGCATCTGCGCCCGTATGATTTTAGGGGCACCTCGTCTCTCCATCGAGGCCCTGCGGGATTTGCATCGGCTACTCCTGGCACGCGGATTTCAGCGAAGCTGCTGCGGCGATTCTCCCGTCGCAGTCGCTCAGGAGAGCAACGATGACCGAGCCGCAAAAGATGCGCAAGAGAGTGGCGCCGGCGCCATTGCGCCAGTTCAGCATAGCGTTCGAGTCGACCGGACTGCTCGGCCTGACGAACGCCGAGCGGATGAAGGTTCTCACCCAGCTGTCGCGACTATTGATGTTGGCGGCGGGCGTGGCAACCGAGGAGCGCGACGATGAGCGCTGAGCTGCTACCGGAGGCACTGCTGAAGCGCAAAGCCGTCGTGTATGTGCGCCAGTCGACCCAGACCCAGGTGCAGACGAACCTCGAGAGCCAGCGGCGACAATACGACCTGGTTGAAGTAGCCCGGCGATATGGATTTGCCAGCGTCGAAGTGATCGATGACGACCTCGGTCGCTCAGCAAGCGGCAGTGTGGCTCGTCCCGGCTTCGATCGGCTGGTCGCCACGGTGTGCGCCGGAGAGGTGGGCGCGGTGCTGTGCCTGGATGCTTCGCGGCTCGCCCGCAACGGGCGCGACTGGCATCACCTTCTCGAGCTGTGCGGCCTGGTCGGAGCGCGGGTAATTGATTCAGATGGCATCTACGATCCGCATCGACCGAACGACCGGTTGCTGCTCGGTATGAAGGGCAGCATCAGCGAGTTCGAGCTCGGCGTGATCCGCGCTCGCATGCTGGATGCCAAGCACGGCAAGGCGCTCCGGGGTGACCTGCGCATCAGCGTGCCGGTCGGTTATATCTGGCATCGTGAGATGGGCTTGGGTCTCGATCCGAACATGCGGGTACAGGAAGCGGTCCGCATCGTGTTCGCGCGCTTCCGTCAGCTCGGCAGTGCCCGCCAGGTGTTGCTCTCGCTCACCGCCGAGCAGATGCATTTTCCGCGTCCCTCGGACGGCAAAACGCTCGTGAGCTTTGACTGGACTCCCATCCGTTATCGCAACGTCATCTCGATATTGAAGAACCCCTTCCATGCCGGCGCGTATGCCTATGGAAAGAGCGAGAAGCGCACCGCGCTCGTCGATGGCCGTGTGCGCACGACCTACAAGCATCGCAAGCCTTTCCACCGATGGGAGGCTATCATCAAGGATCACCACGAAGGGTACATCGAGTGGGGCGAGTTCGAGCGCAATCAGAAGTTGCTGGCGGCGAACGCGTACGGGAAAGCAGGTGGGGTCAAATCTGGACGTGGCGGCCGCGCCTTACTGGCCGGGCTTCTGCTCTGCGGAGGTTGCGGGCGTCGATTGGTGGTCAGCTACTCGGGACACTACTGTCAGCCCGTGTATCGATGCGAGCGGCCCAACCAGATGTTGGCTCGGCCGCGATGTCTGATGTTCGGAGCCAAGCGCGTAGACACCGCCATCGGGCGCGAGGTGCTGCGCGCTGTCGAGCCAGTAGCCATTGAGGCGGCATTGCACGCCGAGCACAGGTACATGGAGCAGCAAGGCGAGCAGCGACGCATCGTAGAGTTGGAGTTGCAGCAAGCGCGCTATGAGGCTTCGCTTGCCGAGCGGCGCTACGCCGCCTGTGACCCGGACAATCGGCTCATCGCCGCGCAACTCGAGAAGAGCTGGGAGGCGAGCTTGCAGCGTGTGCAGGACTGCGAGGCGCGATTGGCGGCCCTCGAGAGACCGAACCCTGCTCCTCCCATACCGGACTTCACAGGGCTTGCCGAAGACCTGGAAGCTGCGTGGAACGGATCGGGCGTGACCATGCGATCACGCCAGCAGCTCGCGCGCACACTCATCGCCGATATCGTTGCCGTTTACGACGCGAGCTCGCGCGAGATCGTCCTTACCATTCACTGGCGCGGCGGGCAGCACTCGGAGCTGCGCGTCCGAAAACCCCGATCCGGCGAACATGAATGTCGCACGTCCGAAGAGGCCGTGGCCGTGATCCGCTCCATGGCTACCCGATGGTCGGACGAGGAGATCGCCGCGACGCTGAACCGCATGGGGTTGCCGACCGGCCAAGGCAAGACGTGGACTGCTCACCGTGTTGGATCGCTGCGTCGCGTACGCGGGATCCATGCATACAAGTCGGCCGAGAAGAGCGGAGAGTGGCTCACGATGTCTGAAGCCGCCGCGACGCTCGGTGTCTCCCATCATCAGATCCGAAGGCTCATCAAAGAAGGCATTCTTGCCGCCGATCAGGTCGTTCCCGACGCTCCGTATCAAATCCGTGCGAGCGATCTGCACACTGAGCGCGTCAGCACGGCTCTCGCGCGAAAAGGTCGCCCGTGTCGGGTGATCTTTGAAAATCAAACATCAATTTTTTCAGATACTTGAAAATGAGGTGCACAATGACCGCTCCGCTACGGCGCCACGCAGTGAGCGCTCTGCCGCGTTGTTGTCGATTTCCAGACGCCCATCTTCCGTGTATCGCGTGAGCTGTTCCCACCTGTGCAGCGTGTAATCGAACGCCGCCGCCTGCACGGACTTCTCCTCCACCCTGGAGCGCGTGTCGATCAGCCACGCATGCAGCGACTTCAGCACCGGCACCGCATGTTCCTGGCGAGCCGCAAGACGTGCCTCGGGCGACTGGCCGCGGATGGCGTCCTCGATCTCGTACAGCACGCGGATGCGATCGAGCGCTTCTCTGGCGAGCGGTGACTTCATCGCCTTGTACAGGTCGAACATCTTGCGTCGCGCATGCGCAAAACAGGCAATTTCCTGCACGCGCGCGGTTTTGTCCGGGCCTGAAGGCACGAACAGCGCCTCAAAGCCCGCGTAGCCGTCCACCTGCAACTTGCCGCGGTAAGTTGCCAGATGTAGCTGCGGATATCGTCCGTGCCAGCTCGGTGAGTAGCGATACCACACCGCCGGCGGATCTCTCGATCCCCAGCCGCGCCCGGTGCGCACGTACGTCCACAGCCGGCCTTTCTTCGTCTTGCCCGTCCCGGGCGCAAGCACGCTGAACGGCGTGTCGTCCGCGTTCAGGTTCGGCCCGGACAGCACGTATCTCGCCAGCGCCGCCACCAGCACTCCCATGAGCTCAGTGGATGCACCCACCCACTGCATGAGCGTCGTGCGACTCAATGTGAGACCTGCGTGCGCGAAGATCTGGCATTGCCGGTACAGCGGAAGGTGCAAGCCGTACTTCCACGTCAGCACGAGCGCCAGAAGCGAGGCACCGGCAAAGCTGCGCTCGATCGGTCGTGACGGCGCCAGCGCCTGCACGATCGTCGAGCATTTCGAGCAGCGCTTCTTCGGGCGGATGTGCCGCGTCACCTTGAAGGTGACCGTCTTCACTTCCAGCACTTCGGATGTGTCGGCCTTGCCGAGCGAGCTCAACGCGCCACCACAGTCGGGGCACACGCACGTCGAGGGCTCAATGACCTTGTCATCGCGCTCGAAGTGCTCGGGAAGTCGCTTGCGGCGAACCGGTTTTCCTTTCTCCGGGGCGGCCGTGTCTGGAACTGTCGGAACCTGGCGGGCCGCTTCGGTGAGCGCGGCGCGCAGTTCTTCGAAGCTCAGCGGGATCTGCCCCGCCTCGTGCAGCTTCTCCGATGCCTGGCCATAGCGCTCACGGCGCAGCTTCGCCAGCTGGAACTTCAGGTGCTCGATCTGGTGCTGCTTTTCCCGAAGCTGCTGATCTTTGGCCTGCACCGTATCGAGCAGCAGGCGCTTGAGACCTTCGACATCGCTGGGAAGTGCGTTGACATCGAGCACGCGCGGATTATACGCGCAGCATCCAGATCGATGCGCACGCTGCACGAAGCCGAGCTGTATTTTTCTTCTTCGCTTACGTCATCGTCGGATGCGTGCGATCCGGATCCTGCGGCGAGGGCGCCGTGCGCCGCGGATGTCGCCAGTCGATCCCTTCCAGCAACATCGACAACTGCGCGGCACTCAGCGACACCGTGCCGCTCTGCGCCTGAGGCCAGACGAACTTCCCCACACTCAACCGTTTGTAGAACAGGCACAGCCCGTCCTGGCTGTACCACAACACCTTGATGCGATCGCCGCGCCTGCCACGAAAGATGTAGATCTCCCCGGAGAATGGGTTCTCGTTCAGTCGCGTCTGCAGGAGTGCACTCAGGCCATCAAAGCCGCGACGCAGATCGGTGAAGCCTGCGACCAGCCAGATCCGCGCAACGCTGGGCGGACCGATCATGCGCTCACTTTACTCAGCGTGGCGGACAGCTCTCTCAGCCAGGACGCTTCCGGCAGCTGACGGCACTCCATCACCCAGCCGCCCGGTCCGCTGATCCGGAACAGCCACGCGTTCATGGCCGCCGGCATCATCGCTGCGTTCCGTGCGGCAACCTCCACCGCCAGCAGTTGCGGCGCGCGCGCGCTCGTCTTGCGCATCTTCGGCCACAATCCCTTGCGCTGAAGTTGCGTGCGGCCGTTGTATAGCTCCTGCACGTTCACGTTGAACGCCGCGGCGTAGTCCGACAGCGTCGAGCCCAGTTCCTTCGCCTGCTTCAGGTGCGCAAGCGTCGTCTGCAGCCGCTCAGTCAGTTTCTGCGTTCCCATCGATGCTCCCCAGCTTCACTTCGATGGGGCGCATCGTGACGGCTACGCGCGAGGCGCATCAGGGGTGACGGCCACACGCTTACCTTTTCACACCGATTTCTGTCGGAACTCAATGCGCTCATTGGCTTCCGTGCAAATCCCGAGGCCGTGAGTCTCGAAAAGCGCCGTCGTTGGAAATGCCCAAGTCGACCATGAGCTCTCGAACGATCTTCCACTTCGGAGATGATCGCCTAGAGCGTTCCGGCGTCGGGCCAGTTGCTCCAATGGGTATTGGGCTTCTCGCGAACGGCGGCCAGTCCGGCCTCACTTCCACCCGCCAGCAGCTCGGCAAGCGCTCGGAAGGTTGGCACAGCGCTCGGTCGCTCACCATTCACGACATCCGGGTGGCGCCGTTCGTCGAGCCGCAGAATCAGCAGGCCTTCCCGGATTTCCTTCGGGATGGTGGTTTGCCCTTTGCTGGTCAATGTCGCTTCGGTGGACATAGGTAACTCCTTACTTTTGTCAGCATAGTAAGGGGACGCGTTTCTCGCGATCTGCTGCCACCACCCATGGAATTGGACGCTCCACATGGTCGCTCAGGTGATCGGCACCGCATAGGTGAATGCCAGACCAAACTTATGCACCCAGTAGCGCTCGGTCGGCGGGTTGGTGCCATTCAAGTTTTGACCCAAGGCAACTCCATTCGTCAGGCGCAAATCACGCGTGAAGTGCAGCAAAGGCGACAAGAAGAAGTTTCCGTAGGAAAACGAGAGGCCCGCAGCAAAATCAGCGCCCGATCCGTTCGTTCCCGTTCCGACTCCGACCGAACCGAGAATCGCAAAGCGGCGCGTCCGGAACACCGCGCTGTCGTAGAATCGATAGTGCACGAGAATCAGCGCATCGATCGTCGGTTTCGTCGTAGAGTCCGTGACTGCGGTGATTTGTTTTCCACTTGCATCCAGCTGCGGCACACCGCCCTCAATCACGGGTGAGTTCTGGAAAGAGCGTCCCAGGACATTTGAGTACATGATTCCTGTAGACACTTCCCAAGGCTGATGCACCCAGGTTACCGCTACGGTGCCCGCATCAGAGCTCGTATTCGTGAGTACGGTCTGCGCAGTGAATTTCGCACTCACCTGCTCGGACCCAGAGTCGAGCGGCGGTGGGAATCGGTTCAATTTAGTGCTGTAGGAAATGAGCTTGGCAGCCTCCTCCATGCTGCAGGTGTTCTTGTATTGCAGACATTCCGGCAGGAGACCCTCGTAAGCGACGAACGCTTCTCGGGCTGTCTGAGCGGATTTCATCAGATCACCCAAAGTGTCCTGCCGGTCTGCGATCTCGTTGACCTGTTTTGAAAAAGTGATGAGCTGCAGACGCTGAGCCGAGGTGATTGATGTGAGCTTTTTCCGCAATGCCTCGAGGTTGGCTGACAACGTGCTGACTTTCGTTTTGAGGTCAGCCATATCCGCCGACGGCAGGGGAGCAAACGAATGTTGCCGGAGATCCGAGGGCGCGGGGCTCTCCTTTCCGCAGGCTTCGTTTTGCTTTTCGTCGGGTGTATTCCCGTGTATTCGGGCGAGGATGTGCTGAACACACGCCTGGAAGTTCTTGCGATCGTTCTCGCTCCAAGTGCTGCCGTCTGCTTCCAGCCTGGGTGGGTAGACCTGTGCTTCCGAAATCTCTCGCGTGAGATCCGGTGCGAGCTCGATATCCGAACGGATGGCATTGAAGGCGGCCGTCTGTTGCCGATCAATTTCCTCGAGGTTCTTCTTGAACTCCTCGATCGCCTGGTCTGCCTCGCGCACCGCAGAAGAAGGGACCGCGCGAAGAAAGCTATGAGTCTCGGTAGTTGCATCAGCCGCGCCGGCGGTTGGAAGAGCTGACAGTGCCGTCCAGATCGTGAGACCGGCGAGTGGCTTCGACAACTGCGCCGCAATCGCGGCGACTGCATCCGGCCGTGGTTGCGCGTTATAGCTCTTCACAACAGAGATTTGTTCGAGCGGCCTCTTGTGAATGGCGACGGTGACCGTGACGCCGCGCCGTGCGCGAACCGCAATCGGCGAGTACGAAGCCTGCGCAGTGCCCGCGGCAACAACGGGAGGTCCGTCGTTCTCGGCTGGCTCGTACGTCCAAAGGGTTGAGGTGCACGGTGCTCTGTTCTCGATGACAGGAGAGCACTCGGCATTGGTCGTCGCATTCTGTGCGGGCGCCGCACGGATGCTCGCGGCCGCCATTATCCCAAGTGCCGTAATGGCGGCGATACTGTGCGCACGATTAGAGATTGTCACTGAAATCGCCTCCCGCACGCACCGATTGAGGGCGGGTCGCGAATTTATGTAGGGAGAAGTGACCCATTCCCTGGTAGCGGCGCGATGTTGTTTTAGTTCTTGAACGCTGAATGCTGCCTTTGATTCAGGCGGAGCGCAACCCCCGAACATCCTGCGGGTTGGCGCGAAGGGTATTCTTACAGGCCCCCACTTTTCCCCGATGTCATGCGCGAGAAAAACTCCTCGCCCTCGGCGCTCAACGGCACGGACCGCGACTTGCCCGTCTTCGAGTGACGCACCAGCACCTGCCCGTCTGCGATATCGCTGACCAGTATCGACAGCAGCTCACCGTGCCGTAGCCCGGTGTAGAGCGCACCACGCGCTAGCTCGTACATAGAGATCGCCAGCAGTCTCTCGCCCTTCGGATCGGTCTCGATGTCGAAGGAAAGCACGCCTGCCTCCACACTCAGCTGCGCGGGCCGAATAACGGGATTGTCGAAACTCTTCGTATGGAAGAGGCTCCTGAAAAACGTTACGGCCCTTCGAAACGAAAGGCGCCCGGCTCGAAGCCAGGCGCAGTCGACCCACGCGGGTTTTCAGCCAATCACTTTGCCGGAGCGGGCGGACTCGGCATCTTGGCCATAGCGTCCTTGCAGCCGGCGCTCAGCTTGTCGGTATTGGCGCGCAGACACTGAAACGTCTCGCGACCCTCCTTGCCCGAACAGGTGCTCTTGATGTCGGCATCGCAGGCCTTGCGCGTGGCTTCACGCGTGGCGAGATGTTCCGGTGACGGAGCGGGCGCCTGGGCGAGAACCGCACCCGAGGCGAACAACGAAACGCAGAGAACCAGTGATTTCAGTTTCATGAGCATCCCCCTTTGGATAAACAGGACAAACGCGGGCCATCGTACGTCCCGGCCCGCGGGCGCGCCGACCCACGCCCGAGCGCGTTCGCGTTCCGGTCGCCTGTAATAGCGTGTAACAGTGTGCGCGAGCGGAGATTGAGGCGAATCGCATTCGGTGGTCCCTTGGACGCGAGTGCGCCGCGGCCACCGCGCATGCAATCCGTGTTCGATAGTCGTATCGAGTCCTCGGATGCACCGGAGCCTGCACGATAAAGCGGCACAAAGAAGAACGCGCGTTCCCAGCGCCGAAGGCTCCGAACGCGAGTTGAGCACCACTCCTTGCTCTTCGGCCGACTCAGCACCCGCCGGAACCGCGTCCGGTCATTTCAGATCTACTTTCCCGAGGTGATCTTCTTGAATCCCGCCGGCACTTCGAACGTGCTTGCGCTCAACGGTTCTCCCTCGATCGAGTACAGCTCCGACGTCACGCGTATCGGCACGACCATGCCGGACAATCCGGCCGGCGCCGATGTGGATGCGGTGCTACGCGCATCGTCCTGCGGGGCTTTCTTGCGCCCGAAGGCGCCGAAAATCTCGCTCGCCACGCTGGCCGGCGAAGGCGCGCCCGCGCTGCCTGACCCAGCCCCGCCGGACCCGCTGTTGCAACCGCCTCCGCCGAGACCAAAGGCGAAACGGGTTTTGACGGGAAATCCCTTTACGCCGCGCATCTCGCTCGCCACCAGCGACCACGCCTGCTTGTAGCGGCCGAACAGAATCTCGGCACGATCGACGACATCGCGCTGCGCGTTCCCAACCCCCATCTGCTGCGCAAAGGCAGTCCTGAACTGCAAGACGTCCTGTGCGGCGCCCGAGCTCGGCGCCATCCATTCTTCGAGTGATAGCGCGATCTCGCATACCGCCCCGCTCCTGCGATCCTTGCAGGATTGCCGCGCAACGATGCCGACCGGTGCGGAGCTCAACCCGGCGATGGCCACTTTGGCGCCCGCCTTGTCGACCTTCACTTTCGGCTCCGACCAATCGCATTGCGAATCGTCAAACGCCATCGGATTGGCCTGTTGCGCCTGGGTCGCCTGCTCCAATGCCTTGGCGAGCTCCGCGCGCCGGGCCGCGAGCGACGTTTCGCGATAGCGTTTCTTCTTCACGTCGAGCTCGTAGATCGTGTCTTCGTCGAGCCGGACGATCTCGACGCTCTGCCCGGCACCGCGGGCGAACATGCGCGCGAAGCCGGATTGCAGGCGCATATCGCTTTCCATGCGAGCGTGCTTGCCGGAGATCGAGGTTGTCGACGTGCCCGACATGCTGGCCATGCTCATGAGCCCGCTTCCTTCGACCGCGATTCTCTCCTTGATCGTGACGTCCGCTTCAGCAACGCCAATGCCACACACGAGAAGACTCGTCGCGAACAAGAGCGTGACGCCCGCGCAATTCGGGCTCACGGTTTTGCTCCTGTCATGGCGCTCACCATTTTCTCGGCTGCGCGTTCGACGAGCGGGGACAGAAGATCCTCACCGTCGGAGTTCGCCTTACGCTTTTCCGTGTTCTCGACTACCAGCTTCCCGTCGGCGGCCTCGAGCCGCGCGGTGAGCGTCAACTTGTCGCTCGATTGCGTGAAAGAACTGTAATACGTGCTCGCCGCGCCCCCGGCCGTCGCGCTCGCGAGCACGCGGGTGCCTGCCGACCCGGAGTTCGCGGCAACCTGAGAGGCCCCGCTCTGTAGCGCGCCGGCCGCGATGCGCCCGAACAGGCCCGAGCTTGTCTTTCTTTCCTGGGCGACCGTGGTGTACAGCACGTAGCGGCAATGCTTCTGCTTCGCTTCCTCGCGTGCTTGCGATGTCAATCGAGCGGCGAGAGTGTCGACCGCAAGGCTCGGCCCGGCGAGATAGCTTTTGAAGACGTCTCGCACGGCTGCGGTGGCGTCGTCACTGCTGACGCCCGGCATCTGTGCGCTCGGCGGCGCGAGGCACAGATGAATGGCGCCGGCGGCCGGCGTGGCAGTGGCTGCGGCTGCGGCTGCGGCTGTGGCTGTGGCTGTGGCTGTGGCTGCGGCTGCGGCAGTGGCGGCGCCGGCAGTGGCGGCAGACGCGGCGACGGCGGCGGTGGTGGTGACGGCTTGTGCGGCCACGAGCACGCACACGGCAGTGAAACTGAGTCGCATCGCATTCTCCCTGTTCACAGAGGATTCACTCACGTCGCAACTCGACACGCCGGTTGAGCGCGCGCCCTTCGGGCGTCGCATTCGTCGCCTTGGGCGATGACTCGCCATATCCGCCCGTCGTGAGGCGGCCCGCGTCGATGCCGTAACGGCTGACGAGCGCGGCTTTGACCGCCGCCGCCCGACGTTTGGAAAGATCGAGATTCGCCGCGTCGTTACCGACGCCATCGGTGTGCCCATCGATGCGCAGCTTCCACTTCGGATTCGCCTGCAGGATCGCGGCGATCTCCTTCAGCACAGGCTCGGATTGCTTGCGGATGTCGGCCCGCGCGAACGAGAAGTAGACGCCGTATACCGTCGCCACTTCGTTGGCGGCGAGGGCCCGCGCGAGCGCGGTCTGCGCGGCCGGCTCCGGATACTCGATCTTGATGACGTTCGAGGACGCGCCCGGGCCTTTGAATCGCAGCACGATGGGATTGCGCGGGTCGTCCAGGAGATCGAACTCGTAGTCCTCTTCCTCGTCGTCCTGCGAAAGAACGCCTCGCGTACGAATGACGGGCAGCTGGGTAAGTCGCCCGTTGACGAGCACCGGCACAGACGTGGGCGCGCCGGCCACGCGCGCGATCGTTCCCGAGAGCTCATGCTTCACGATCGGCACGCCGAATAGCTGGCCTACATCGAGCACGGTGAGCGCCGCCTTGCCGCTCTTGCGCAAATCCTCGATCACCGCGGCGGAGATGCCGGGCACGGTGCCGGGGAATACTTCCGGGTCACCACTGTGGAAGTAATTGCGCATCCTGCGCGACCCGGCCTGATCGGCGACTCGCACCATGCGTGAAACCTGCACATCGATGAGCCCCTTGCCATCATCCGCCGGAACTTGCGCGGCAGCGCTCATGCGATAACCCTTCGCGTCGATGGAGTCGATCACGCGAAGGGACTCGTAGTCTCCTTCCGGAGTCACCACCGCTCGCACGGTGCTGAGCCCAACGACGAACGGCACGGGTGCGGAGCGCGCGGAGGGTGAGGCCAGCGCGGCCGGTGCCGCCAGCACGGCCGGCGCCGCCAGCACGGCCGGCGCGGCAGCAACGGCATCGGCGCCGAGACAAAGCGTTTCGCGCAGAACCAGTGCCAGCACGACGCCCGCGAAAGCGAGCGCTGTCGAGCGCGTGGTGCGCATCTCATCCGGGCGCTTCAGGCCCAGACGGTTCATGCCCAGACGGTTCGTGCCCAGACGGTTCACGCCCAGACGGTTCACGCCTAGACGCTTCAGACACAGACGCTTCAGACACAGACGCTTCAGACACAGACGCTCCAGGCACAGACACCTCATGCGCAGACGCCTCATGCGCAGACGCCTCATGCGCAGACGCCTCATGCGCAGACGCCTCATGCGCAGACTCTTCACGCGCATCACATTCTTGCCTTGACGGTGTCGTAGATCCTTCGGGCCTTGCCCGGCAGGTCATCGACACCGGAGAACACGAGCGTGATCAGATCCTCACCGCTGCGAATCATGAGCGTGGTGCCGATGGAGACCGCCTGGTCGCCGACACCCTCGTAGGGATCGGCGATGCCCGGCTCCCGCTTGTTCATCATGCCTGCGGCGACCATGGCGTCCTGCCCGGAGCCCCATTCGACGCTGAGCTGCGCATAAGGGCTCACGCCTTCCGCAGCGGTGTAGACACACTCGGTTTTGCCGTTCGAGTGATCATTGTTCTTGGGTACGACCTTCCCGCCGAGGATGGCCGACATCTCGGCACCGGTGACCAGATCGCAAGCCGTGGCACGCGGCTTCGAAGGCGGCGAGGCGCTCGCTTCCACATCGGGTTTAGCGTCCGCAGGCGGTGGGGGCTCGGAAGAACCGCAGGCGCTCAGCACGCTCAGGGTGATGGCGGCCAGGGGCAGATAGTGCGCTCGCATGACAATGTGCTCCGAAATCCAGTGGCTTCCGAGGGAGTAACCACAAACCCCGGCGGATCCGGCCATCGCTCCTGCGAACACCGGCGCACGCATCACGCGAGACGGCCCGGATGTCCGGTTCCGACGCGCTTCGCGGTTAGTGTTCGTGTGACCCACACTGGCGTGATTCGGACAGGCCGAGGAATAGACCCAGGATGACAGCGCTCCCGCAAGCAACGACCGATCCGGCCCTCACGCCCCTGTCTGCCGCGGAACGCGAGTCCTTCTTCGCCGCCATCGCGAGGCATCAACGCGGTTCTCTGCGGGTCAGCCTCGCGAGCCACCTGTGCGCCGCAAGCCTTGCGCTGGTGGTCGCGCTCCTGATGTCGCCGCTGTTCTACGGAATCATCGGACTTGCACTGGACCTCGCCAATCTCTTCGTGCGCACCCCCGACCTCATCAAGACCATCACGGACACGATCGGCGAGGTAATCGACCATCCCGAGCGCGTCACGCTCGCGCGCGGGCTCTATCTCGGAGCCATCGGCGCGATACCCGGGCTTGCGCTGATGGCGCTCGCCACACGAACGCTGGGCCGGGTGATGCGGGAAGCGATGACGCGCGAGGCAAGCGACTTCCATGCGCGCGAGCCAGACCAAAGCCAGCTCGCCGAGCAACGCTTTGCAAACGTCGTGCAGGAGATGGCGCTCGCGGCCGCGTTGGTGGCACCTCGCGTGCTCGTTACGGATAGCGAGGCCGTGAATGCCGCTGCGTTCGGCCCCAGCAACGGTAAGGCTACGATCGTGGTCACCACCGGCCTGCTGGCGAGCGTGAACCGCGCCGAGTTGCAGGCGATCGCCGCGCACGTGGTCGGCGCGATCGCGGACGGCGACATGGAAATCGGAACGCGCGTCGCGACCGTGCTGGGACTGTTCGGCCTCACCGCACGGCTGAGCGGTTCATTCGCGGATCGGGACGCGGCGAAACGCTTCACCCGTTTGCTGCGAGCCTCGACGCGCCCCGGCGCGAGCACAGCGGATGGCGAGCTCGCGCTGGCGCTGACCAACCCGTTCGCCGATGCGCAGTCCAAAGCCCGAACGCCGGCCGACGAGCCGGGCAAAGTCCCCTGGCGCACGATTGCCTGGATGCCCCTCGTGGGCCCGCTCGTCATCAGCGGCTTTTTCGGCGGCATGATCAGCACGTTCGTGCTCGGGCCATTACTTTCGCTGACCTGGCGCCAGCGCAAATACCTGGCGGACGCCACCGCTGTGCGGCTCACGCGCGACCCGGACGCGTTGGCGAGCGCGCTGGAAAAAATGCGCGGCGCAGCCGTCAGCGGCGCATTCAACGCATGGACTTCACATATGTGCGTCGTTCCCGACACTGCCATACGCTCTCGCAGCCTGTTCAGCGGCTCGAGCGTCGCAATGTCGCCTTCGCTGGAACGCCGTCTACGGGCATTGGGCCGCATGGGTGCGCAAACTTCGCACCCGTCGCGGCGTCATCTGCCGCTTTTGGCGTGGTGTGTGCTCGTACCCGTGGGCGCGTTGGTCGTGGGGCTCATGAGTCTCGTGTTGTTGCTGCTGGTTTATGTATCGGTGGCGTTGTCCGGGATGTTTACGTGGCTGCCCGTAGTTGTCCTGCACGCGATACTTCGATAACGGCCACTGGCCAGCCGTGAACAGCAAACAGACCGAAGTCCGGCCATTGGAAATGCCGTTAGAATGGCGGCATGAACGATGGTCAGGAAGAACGGCCTGCGGGCACGTCGCAAGACGCGGCAGGCGGCACCACCCCCGCGGTTCGCGCGCTGGCGGACGAGCTGGTTCCCCTCTTCTACAACGACCTTCGCCGCCTCGCCCGGCGGGTGCGTGGCAGGTCCGGCGGCGGAGCCACGATGCAGACCACCGCGCTCGTGAACGAGACCTACTTCAAGCTACGCAGCGCGAGAGGATGGAACGACGACTCGCATTTTCTGAGCGCCGCGGCGCTTGCCATGCGGCACGTGCTGGTGAATTACGCGAAGGCACGACACACGGCCAAGCGTGGTGCCGGCGCGGAGCACCTGCCGCTCACCGCCGCGGACCATGTGTCGACGAGCGAGGACGAAACGCTCCTCAACCTGAACGAAGCGCTCGAGCGCCTCGCCCAACACGCGCCTCGATTGTCGCAGGTCGTGGAGTGCCGATATTTCGGCGGCTACGACGAGGCCGCCACCGCGCGAGCCCTGAAGCTCTCGGAGCGCACGGTGCGCCGGGACTGGACGCTCGCCCGCGCCTGGCTTCACCGCGAGCTGCGACTCGAACGCGACGCGGATGCCTTGCCGGAGTGAGGACTTGATACAGCCGCAACGCTGGGACGAGCTCGGGGACCTGTTTTCGCAGCTGCTGGCGATGGCTCCCGAACAGCGTGCGTCATTCATGCAGTCCGCTTGCGGCGACGATCACGAGTTGCGCGCTGAGCTCGTTTCGCTGTTGAGCGCGCATGACGCTCAGGGGCCGCTCGACGCCGCACCGGAAATTCTCGCCCCGGATGCCGAACCGCCCGAGCCCGCCGAATTGCCCGGTTCGCAGGTCGGCCCGTACCGGTTGCTCAGACGCCTCGGCGAAGGAGGCATGGGCAGCGTGTGGCTCGCCGAGCGCAGCGACGGGTCGGTGAAACGTTCGATCGCCTTGAAGCGCCCTCATGTGCGTTGGGTCGGCGGGTTCGCGGAACGGGCGTTGCAAGAGCGTGACATCCTGGCCGGCCTCGAACACCCGAACATCGCCCGCCTCTACGACGCCGGCGTAACGGAAACCGGCGAGCCGTATCTCGCGCTCGAGTTCATCGACGGTGTGCCGCTCACACAATTTTGCGACGCTCGCGGATTGTCGGTCGACGAGCGACTCGAGCTTCTGCTGCAGGTTCTCGAAGCCGTGCAGTACGCCCATTCGCGTCTCGTCATCCACGGCGACATCAAACCCCTGAACATCCTGGTGAGCGCGCAAGGTCGCGTGCACTTGCTGGATTTCGGGATCGCGAAGCTCCTGAATCGCGACGTGGGCGAGTCGCCGCTCGAATCCGCGGCGCCGTTCACTCCCGACTATGCAAGCATCGAACAGGTCGACGGGGCGCCGATCGGAACAGCGAGCGACATCTACAGCCTGGGCGTCGTGAGCTACGAGATCCTGACCGGCGCGCGCCCCTATCGGTTGCGCCAGCGCAGTGCCGCCGCGCTCGCCATCGAGCTCGAGAAGACCGTGGTGCAGCCGGCGAGCGCGTCGGTTGCGAGCCCATCACTGAAACGGAAGCTGAAGGGCGATCTCGACGCGATCCTGAACAAGGCCCTGCAGCGGGATCCGGCGCGACGCTACGCCACGGTCGACGCCTTCGCCGGGGATATCAGGAGACATCTGGCATCCCAGCCCGTGCTGGCGAGGCCCGATCGCGTCGCCTATCGCCTCGGCAGATTCATTGCGCGCAATCGATGGCAGGCGGCTTCGATCGCGGTCGCCGTCGCCGCGCTCGTCACCGGCGCGGCCATGGCTTTCTGGCAAGCGCATGAAGCACGGCTCGAAGCGGCTCGCGCCGAGCAGGTGAAGAGCTTCGCGCTCTCGATGCTCGAAAGCGCCGACACGGACTCCGGTTCCGGAGCAAACACCACGGCGGTGGAGTTGCTGCAGACAGCCCGTTTGCGGGTGGAGAACGAGCTCGCCGGCCGGCCCGGCATCGCGGCGGAGCTCATGGGCGCCATCGGCTACGGCCTGCTGGGGCAGGATCGCCCGGAGGATGCGGCGGCCGTACTGAAAAAGGCGATCGCCCTCTCGACGCAAGCCAACGGACCCGACGACATTCAAACCGTGTCCGCACGCATCATGTACGGCGAAGCCTTGTATAGCCTGGGTGAGAGCAAGGAGGCCATCGCCCTGCTCCGCCCGGCCGCGCAGCGTGCCCATCTGCTGCACGATGCGCATTGGGAAGTGGATGCCCTGCGCTGGCTGAGCTCCGCGCTCATCGACACCGGGGACGTGAAGGCGGGTGTTGCCTCGGCGCGCGCGGCCGTCGCGGCGCTGCCGAATCCATTGCCGGCGGGGCGACGCGCTTACCAGGACGCGATCCAGGCGCATCTTGGCCTCGCCAACGCATTGAGCAGCGTGGGGCTTGCCGGCGTGGCCGACGAGGCGCGCGCGGCACTCGCCGTGATGGCTGAGATCGAAGGGTGGCGCAATACTTCTCATTGGTGGGCTGCGCACGCTTTCCTCGGTCGCGGCCTCGTCAAGGAAGGCCAGGTCGCCGCTGGCCTGCGCGAATTGCAGGCGGCCTATGAAGGCAGCAAGGCACTCCTCGGTCCGGACCATGAGGAAACCGAGATCTATGCGAGCTACTGGGGTGGCGCGCTGCTGGATGCCGGAGAAGTGCAGCTAGCGACCGCGGCCTACCAGATCGCACTCGATGCCGTCCTGCGACGTGAGTCCGGGCGCGGATCGAGTGCGGTTGCGTACGAGCACTACGGGCTCGGATCCGCACTCGGGGCGGCGGGCGAATCAAAGCTCGCGCTGTCGCACTTCGATGCAGCCGCGCAGCTGTTCGCAGCCGCTGGTGGCGCGGACAGCCCGCTCGTCGCGCGCACGCGATCAGCGCGCGCGGTAACACTCGTGCGACTGGGTCGGCTCGATGAGGCCGATGCCGAAATGGTCGCGCTCGCGAAAGCCTCGCTGAGCGAAGAGGAGAAAGCGCAGTTCAAAACGCGCCTCGCTCTGCTGCGCAGTCGACAGCTACGGCATGACGAAGCGGTCGTCCTCGCGCAAACGGCGGGCGCGGAGCTGCCCGCCCTGTCGTCGAAATCGCGGCAGGCACAGGCGTTGTCGATCATCGGGCGCGTGATGCTCGCGGCGAATCGGCCGCAAGAGGCGGCCACCGCGCTCGAACGTTCCGTTGCGCTGTTCCGCGAGGCACAGGTCAAAGTCTCGCCCGATCGCCTCGAAGCCGAGGCGGCCCTGGCCGATGCCCAACGAGCCACGGTGTCGAACCGCTGAGCGAGGCCGCCGCGTCAGACGCAGGCGGCAGGCCGCCGCGGCAAGCAGCAAGCAGCAAGCAGCAAGCAGCAAGCAGCAAGCAGCAAGCAGCAAGCAGCAAGCAGCAAGCAGCAAGCAGCAAGCAGTAAGCAGTAAGCAGTAAGCAGTAAGCAGTAAGCAGTAAGCAGTAAGCGGATGGCCGGTTTCCTCGTCGGTTGCTGTTTCTCCTTTCGATAACAGCGACCACGGGCATTTCCATGACTTTCAGAAAAGCTTCCACGGCGGCACAGGCGTTCCGCGCAGCAGCCTGCATCGTGCTCTTCCTGATTGCGAGCCGGAGCGCCAGCGCACAAGTGGCCGATCCCCTCATACCGATCCGGATCCAGCAGCTGGAGATCAAGGTGCAGCTCTTGCAGAGCGCGGATGAGAGAGCACAGCCGGAGCTCATGAGCCTGAGGGCGGACCTGACGAAAACGCAGGTCGACGTGAACGTGCTGAAAGGCAACGTCCTGGTTCTGGAAGGCATGGTGAACCAACTGCTCGTCGCGGTTGAGGAATTGAAAAAACGCGACCCCGCGAAACCCGCCGAGCCCGGCAAAACGCCGACGCCGACACCGACGCCCAACAAACCCACCGACGGCCCACCGCTCACGCTGCGCGCTCCGTTCATCGTAAAGGACAACGCCGGCCAGATAATCTTCAAAGTCGAGGTCGCCGCGGATCGCAACCTGCCGCGCGCCGTCATCGGCAATCCAGCGGGGGCTCACGTCGAAATGGGGCCGGCTGCGGGTGGCGCTTCGATGGTGGGCCTGTTCGACAACTCCGGCAAAATGCTTTCGACGATCGTGGCGGACCCGAAAGCCAGCTACGTGCGCGTTCAGGACGGCACGCAATCGGCGGGCTTTGGCCGTATCGAGAAAGACGGAACCGGATTCTTCCTGCGCACCGGCGACAAGGAGTACGCGGAAATTGCAGCGGACAAGGCCGGTGCCGGAATCCTCAGGATCTTTGGCCAGGGTGGCAAGCCGGTGGGCGGGATGTTCGCAGACAGCGAGGGTGGACGGCTTGCGCTGAGCGGCACCGCCGGCGGAAAAACCGTAGTCAGTCTCGCGGCGGAGGCCACGGGCGGAAAGGTGCGCATCTATCCGGCCGGCGGAGGCCCCACTCGTGCGGAGCTGATTGCGGATGGCGCCACCGGCGCGCTGAACATCTTCAACACCGAAGGCACCACGTCGGTCATGCTGGCAACCGGCACGACCAAAGCCGGGCGAATGGAGCTCAGCAATGCAAGCGGCAACATCGTGGTACAGGCGGGCGTGACCAACAACGGTCGCGGCATGGTGAGCACCGGCCCGTATGACGCGGGTGTGGCAGGCGTCGTGGGTGGGATGAAGGCTGCCTCATCGCTTCTCGGCAGCCTCAGTAGCAAGTAGGTGCGTCACCAGTCCCTGCGGTTAGCGGTTAGCGCGATACGAGATTCTCGCGAGCGGCGATGCGCGGGCGGATCGCCCGGTCGACTAGCTTTCGCCCAGAAGCTGCTTGATCTGCGCCACAGCTTCGTTGACGTGCATTTCGTATCCGACCTTGCCGATCTCCGGCGTCGACTTGCGGCCATCGCCGCCCACACCGTTCGGCGGTGGGGCATTCGGATCGGGCGGCGTACCGGGTGCCGGCCGGCGCTCCGTGCCGACGGCCTCCGGCAATTTGGCACGGCGTACCCAGGCATCCCGCGCGGGTTCCAGGTACATCATCTCGGAAGTGTCGTTGATGGAGGCATGCCCGCCCGGCGAAAGCCCCTTCGATGCGATGTAGGCGTCGAAGTCGTCATTCGATTTCTTGTAGGCATCCTCGCAGTAGACGACGCGAATACCCTGCGGCGCGTACTTGGCGTCGAGCTCCTTGGCAAGATCGGCCAGTTGCTTCTGCCCGCCGCCGTGGTCGCCCATCAGCACGACGTTTCTGAACCCGTTGCCGATGAGCTGCTCGGCGATTTCCTTGTTGATCTGCTGGTAGGTCTCTGGCGTGACGCCGATCGTTCCCGGCAGATCGGCGCTCGCCTTGTTGGGAGAGAACGGCAGCACCGGCGCGGCAATCGCGTTGCCCAGCGCTCGCGCAATGGCGACGACTTTGGCGTGCGCCACGAAGGTGTGCCCACCATTGACGGCCTGCGGCCCGCGCGTTTCCGTACCGCCGTTGTACACCAGCGCCGTCGTCTTGCCGTGCGCGATGGCGTCCTTCACTTCGGGCCAGGTCATCAGCTCGAGATCGACGCGATCCCGCATCTGGGCCTTGCCTGTCGCGCCGTAGGCCGGAACCAAGGTTCCGGCGACCATCGCCGCCACTATTCCCGCTACAAAAAACTGCCGCACTACCCCTCCGATTCGGAGTCTGAGAAAAAAATTACGAGGTATCCGCGCGCAGCGGTTGCCCGCAACGCGGCTCATCACTTGGCCGCGACGCTGCTACTTTGCGCTTCGGGGTGGATCACGTAGGCCTGTACGAGCTTGACGCTCAGGTAGCCCGATATGGCCGTGTTCTGGCCAGTCTCGGGATCCGGGAATCCGTCCGCCAAACGCCGCAGCACCTTGTAGATGGACGCCGCGGAAGCCTGCCCGTAGGCCGCATGGTGTGTCGCCCACGAAGTGTTCATGGCGTAGTACCACTGCTCCACGTCGACGAACCCGCCCAGCACGCCTTCAGCGCCCTCGGGCGTGAGTTTCAAGCGCAGTTGCGCGGTCCGGAAAATGTTGATCGCGGGATCCCCCATGCCATCTTCCGGAACCAGGAGGCGATCGAACTTCTCGGTCTCGAGCACACCGTTGACGATGCGTCCCTTGGCGGTGGCGATGAACCGCTTGCCCCAGCGCGCGTCGACGCGTTGCGAACCGCCCGGCATGTAATTGCCGGTGGGCCCGGCGAGCAGCGTGTCCAACGTACGGTAGTAAGAAACCGTGACCTCGGGATCGTTCTTGAGGCTATCGACACCCGTCAGCTCGAAGGTCACACGGTTGAACGGCTTCTGCGCGCGCCACTTCGTGGTGATGATTCCCAGCTCGCCTTCCTGGCGGTAGTTGCGTATGCAGCCGACGACGCGGAAGAGCTGATTGTCGATGCCCTTGCGGCCGTCATCGCTTTCGAAATCCTCCGGCGAGTCCTTGCCATCGAGGTTGATGCCGAGCGCGTACTTGCCGGTCGCCTCGTGGAACGGGAACTCGTCGGGCGTCGTGTCCGGCGACCAGATTTCCGCCTCGCGCTTGAGCTGCGTTTCGGCGAGCGTGCGCTTCTTGCCATCCTTCGGGAACAACTCGGCGAACTGCTCGCGCGGGCCGATGTTGAAGCCGTCCGGACATTCTTCCTTGTGGTCGGGCGTCTCGCGGACACCCCACGAGATTTCATTCGTCAGCACGTAGCCGATCTTGCCGCCGGGCGGTGCCCAGTCTTTCGGCGTATCGACGGCGGATGCGCTGGCCAGCATGGGCAGCATCAGCGCGCCCACGATCGTCATCGAAAAAGAATGTGAGCTCTTCACTCTCGTCCTCCGAAATCCGTACGTAGCCAGAACGCCTTGTAGCCATTGCGGTAGCCGTAGAACTCGCCCCATTGATCGGCGGTCATGTCGCCGGGCGCTTTGTCACGATAGTGCGTGTAGACCGGACGCTCGCGGTAGGCCCACACGTGCAGCACACCGGGCTGATCCGGCTTTGCCTTCTTGCCGGTCATCGGGTCGATCCACATCGCGCTCCACAGCGCGTTGTCGGTCTTCGCGTCCTTGGGCGCCGGGACGTAGGGGAACCGCTCGAGACAACGCTTCGGATCGCCGCCGCCACAGACGGTGAATCGGTAGATCTGCGGCGAATCCGGGTGGTCGCAGGCCAGTTGATCCAGCGCGTCGTCCGCGCACATGTAGACGTAGACCGTCTTGCCTTTCTTGTCCGCAAGCACCAGACCGGTGGGGCTTTCCTGCACCATGAAATCGGCGGGCGGCTTCGGCGTGTACTGCGTGTACACGTTGTACCAACCAGGCACATCGCTGCCGTACATCTTGTTGAACGGCTCGCCACTGTGCGTATAGAGCGGCTGCTTGCGGAACGTCCATTGGTAAATGCCCGGCGAACGCTCGATGACGCCGAACTCGCCGCGCGGCTTCGCGTAGGCCGGCGCGACGATCGGCTTCCAGTCGTCCAGACATTCACCCACGCAGTTTGATTTGTCCGCCTGATCTTTCGAGCTGGCGTAAACCGAATAGTTGTCGATCGTGGTCAGCGCCCGTCCGGTCAGCCTCGTCGCGACTTTGAACTGCGGCGGCACCATCGAAGGTGCGGAGGCGGGACGCCGCACGCCCACCTCACCTGTGGCGCCGCTGATGGCGCCATTCACCTCGCCTGGCTGATGATCGAGCACGGACGTGTAGAGCGCGTAGCCGTCGTAGGCCCACTGCTTCTGACCGTCCTTGCGCTGCGCGACGGTCCACTTGCCGACTGGCTTCGCATCCTCGGCCGCGATTACAGGCGGCCACACATCGACGCAAGACGGACGAGTAGCCACTTCCGGCAACTCGAATCCACCCGGATACGGGCTCATCAGGCCGGCGTTGACCGTGTAGATCGTCTTGTCGCAGCTCGGCTGTCCCTTGCGCTCGCCCACCGGGCCGTTGCGGAGCTGATGCACCGGCCACGTATACAAGGTGCGGCCGCGAGCGTCCGCGAACACGGGACCTTCCTGCGCGGTGACGACGATCTGGAAACCCGGCGGCATGGGCGCCGTCTCGTACTGCTCCTTCGCGCCGATCGGCTTCTCAGGCCAGTAAGACATGCTGCCGCTAGCCGCGGCTATCACGGGCACGGCCACCAGACACAACGCCAACAATCTCTCCAGTGTGCCCAAACCCGATTTTTTACTAACGAGGGTCATGCGACGATCTCGTTGAAGGGGTTCGAGGTCATGTTGCTCTTCGCGCCCCACGCCGGAAGCTCGAGGCCCATGATGCGCAGAGCGGTGTAGCCCACGCGTGTCACACCGGTCCCGCTGGCGTCGACGTGCAGGCCCGTCTTCGCGCGGCCGCCCGCGCGCCCGGCCGTGAACGAGACGAGGCTGTTGAGAGAATGGACGCGAGCGTCGCCGTGGTCGGTATTCGCGTAGATCAACATGTTATCGAGCAGCGTGCCGCCGCCCTCGCGCACCTTGCTGAAGGCCTCGACGAAATACGCCCACTCCTCGATGGCGCGCGACGCGAAGTACGCGTGGTTCGGCTGATAGCCAAGCGCTTTGTCGATAGGCTCTTCGTGCGTGGTCGTGTGGTGAGGCTTTTCGTAGCCCGCCCTCACCGTGTTCGCCTGCGCGTTCGAGTACGCCATGTTGAACACGCGGGTCTGGTCGCAGGCGACCGCCATCACCATCAGGTCGGTCAGCAGGCGATGGCGCGTCTGGACCATCTCGACGTCGACGCCCATGCGCGGATCGCTGGTGACCACTGGCGGCGGATGGCAGGCCGCGATCGGCTCGGGCTTCGTGAGCTGCTGATCGAACTGCTTCTCGAGGTGACGCAAGCCGGTGAAGTACTCGTCGAGGCGCTCCTTGTCCCTCGCACCGACGGTCTTCTCCAGCGACTTGACCTCATCCTGCATGACAGACAGCACACTGCGGCGGACCATCACGCGCGGATTCGGCTTGAAGACCGGGGAGTTCGGGTCCTGGAAATCGGTGCCGAACAGGCGCGAGTACAGCTCCAGCGGCGAAATCTCCGGCGGATTCGGCGAGTTCTCGTTCTCGTAGCTGACCGTATTACGGAAATCGCCGGTCGCGGAAGCCGTCAGCGTGCGGAAGCGCGTCGAGCGGCTGATCTCGTTGGCGATCGTCATGTCGATCGTCTCGCCCGGGCGCTCGGCGCTGCCCTTCGGGGCCTTGCCGGTGCGGCCGATGATCCAGCCGGAGTAGTGGCAGAGATTCGGCTCGCCGTCACGGAACGCCGTGAGGTTCGTGATGAGGTTGACGTGCTCGCGCACACGTTCGACCGGCGCCAGCTGCTGCGGAATCTCGTAGCCCGTTCCGGTTTTCTTGGGAACGAGGATGGCGTTGTTTCCGCCCAGGCCCCAGAACCACGTGCCGAATCGCACGGGCAGCTGTTCGCCATTGGCGTACGCGGTGCCGCTGTCGTTGAGGAAGCAGTTCAGAATCGGCAAGGCCACCGCCACCGCGCCGCCATTCAACATGCCACGCAGGACGTGGCGACGGCTCAGGTTCTTGTACTTCATGGGAGGCACTTTCCTCGCGATCAGAATTTGGGAGCCAGCGACGCGGTGATTTCAGCCGTCGGCGCGGCGTCGGACCGCTGTGCCGATTTCAGATCGGGCAGCGGATAGACCTTGCGCGCGCGCGGCTCGTAGACCTTGCTGAACGCGCCGCTCAGCGCGATCTCGCGCAGCAGGTCCGGGAAGACGTATCCCTCGTTCGCAAACCGCTCCGACAGGAACTCGAGCACTCGGCGGCTGTTGGTGTCGCTTTTCGTGCCCGTGGCGTATGCGAACGTTCGGCGCACGAGACACCATGGCAGCTGCGGGTTGTCGTGCAACGCTTTGCCCAGCCCGACCACATCGTTGAACGCGACGCCGTCGAGATTGCCGCTGGTGTCGATATCCGCGCCGTTTTCCTGGTGACGGAACTGACCCGCGCCGTCGAACGACTCCATCGAGAGCCCCATCGGGTCCATGATGCGATGGCAACCGGCGCAGGATGGGTTCTTCAGGTGAAAGCCCACGCGCTCGCGCGCCGTCTTCACCTTGCCGTCGGGATTCTGCACGGCGGAGAAATCGACATTCGCCGGCGGCTTCGGCACGGCCTGGCACAGCAGGACCTCGCGCAACGCCTTGCCGCGCAGAGTGGCCGAGCTGCGACCGGGATGCGAATGCAGCGCCTGAAAACTGACTTGAGTCAGCAGACCAGCGTACGGGCTGTCCGCAGGGAACTCGTAGGGCGTCCAGCCCGGCCCTTGCGAGGCGACCTTGTAGATCGGCGCAAGCGCCGGAGAAATGAATGTCTGGCGTGTCGTGAACAGATCACGATAGTCCTCGCGTCGCGTGAGCAGGTGGTAGATCACCGTGCGCAGCGTCTGCTCGCGCGCGTCGACCGCGGTCTCGCCGGTAAAGGACGGATAGATCTGTCCGTCCTTGGTGAGCAACGCGAAGTTCTCGAACTCGAACATGTCGTCGAACAGCGCGCGCACGCCGTCCTCGAGCCTGGGGCTCGCGAGCATCCGATCGACCTGCTTCGCCAGGCCTTCGCGCGTAAGAAGCGCCCCGCTCTGCGCGGCCTTCAGCAACTGCGCGTCCGGCGCGGCGTTCCACAGGAACAGGCTGAGCCGGGTGGCGAGCGACCAGCCGTCGAGCCGCTGCTGGCCCGAATGCTCCGGATCGGGCTCCGAGGCTTCCGCGACGAGCAGCACGTTCGGGCTGAGCAGCATGCCCTCGAGCACCACGCCGAGCCCGTCATAGAAATCCTTCAGCGCGTCGGCCGATTTGCCGGCCTCCTCCACGAGCGCGTCGATGTGCGCGGCGGGCACAGTCCGGCGGTACAACAGAGGCGCGACGTATTCGATGAACGTGCGGGCACAATTCGGGTCCGCCGCATCGGGCGCCGTCGGCACGCAGGGAATCAGGTATTCGCGGCTGCCCTCTTTGATGACCTGCGCAGCCACCTTGGCGGCCGTCTTCTGGTACATCTCCAACTGCGCTTCCGTCAGCCCGGCCGTCGCCGCGCCGCTGGCCAACAGGCCGTCGGTGCGCGGCAGGGCTGCGAATCGCGTCGTCGGCTGCACGTTGGGGCCGAACACGTACGACAGCGTGTTCAGGTACTGCTGCTGTGTGAGCAGGCGCATGCTCGCGGGCGTGCCCTTGGATTCCGGCTCGCCGTGACGACCCGCCACGCCCAATCCGGCGAACACGCCGACGGCCACTGCAACCACGCCGGCCGTCCATGACAGCCAGGGCCGACCAGGCTGTCGCAGATGTCGGATCAGGTTTCGCGCTCGCTGCAGCATCAGTCAGAACCTCAACTCAGAAAAAGAACCGGACTCTCCAACCTATTTGCCCTTACGGGGCCGGATCAATGAGCCCTGAAGCGCAACGATTTAGCGCGGCTAAAGCCAGCGCCTCGCGTGCGCTCCTTCAGTACCGCATGCGGTCGATGTCCCCGGGTTCGACCGCCCCGGCCGCATTGCCCCAGGAGTTACGCACGAAGCTCAGCAGCGCCGCCGCCTGCTCGTCGCTGAGTTTCTGGCCGAACGGCGTCATCGATTGCCACGGCCGCTGCCACTCGCCGGAGGGCGCGGGCACGGGAAGGCGCGGGCCGTTGATGACCAGGTCGACCAGCGAAGACGGATCCGGCGCCTGCGCGAAAGCGCTGCCCGCCAGGGGTGGCCCCGTATCGGCCGAACCCTTGCCGGTCGGTAAGTGGCAGGTGCCACAGTGGATGTCGTACTGCTTCGCGCCCAGCTCCATCATCTTCTGGCTGGGGCGGTGTCCCGTATCGCCGCCGGGCGACAGGCTCTTGAGGTAGACGGCCATTGCGCGCGTGTCCTCCTCGGACAGGTGGCGCGTACTGTTCAGCACCACCTCGTCCATCGTCCCCATGAGGCGGGCGCGCGACCCGACGCCGAGCTTCAGGTAGCCGGCCAGGTCGGCTTCGGACCACGCCTTCAATCCGTGCGGCGACGAAGTCAGATTGGGGGCGCCCCGCCGCACCGGCCCACGCTCATCGTCGGGCTCATCGAGTACGCCACCTGTGTACGGCGCCGAGGTCTTCTCGGCGCCGAGCAGGTTGCGCGGCGAATGGCAGGCGCCGCAGTGGGCGAGCGCCTCCACGAGATAGGCGCCGCGATTCCACTGTTCCGAACGGTTCGCCTCCGGCGCGAACCTGCCTTCATTGAAATAGAGCGCCTTCCACGGGCCCAGCAACCAGCGCTGGCCGAACAGGAATCGCATGTCGTTCGTTTTCGCCGGCGCGCTCACCGGACGCAGGCTCATGAAGTAGTCGTACAACGCGCGCACATCGGCGTCGCTGATCTTCGTGAAGCTGGTGTACGGAAATGCGGGGTACAGATGCTGGCCGTCGGAGCGCACCCCACGCCGAACGGCGGCGTCGAATTGCTCGAAGGTCCAGGAGCCGATGCCGGTCGCCTTGTCTGGCGTGATGTTGGTCGAGTAGATCGTGCCGAAATCGGTTGGGAACGACACGCCCCCGGCAAACACCTCGCCGCCCGGCACCGTGTGGCAGCTCACGCAGTTGGCGGCGCGGACCAGGTACTCGCCCCGTTGGACCGCAGTCTCGGCCTGCGCGGCACACAGTGGCGCCAGCAGCCACGTGCCAAGGATCAACCGAACAGCGAGCTTCATCACCGGAGACATCCACCACGCCCCTGCCGGGCGATCCGCGTTATTCAATCTGAGCGTCATTCGCGAGAGCCATTGGGGTAATCGACGCGGGACTATTTCTTCGGCTCCCGGTAAGTGTCGTGACAACTCTTGCACGTGAGCGCCGCCGGCACCTTCGGTCCGGCCGCCGCTACTCCACCCGCCTCCGCAACCTTGGCGAGTTCCGCCGTGGACGCCACGAACTCATCGAGGCGTTTCGCGAAATCGGGCCAGTTCTTCCAGACTTCGGGCTTCGCGTGCCCGCCCGCAACCTCGAGCTCGAAAGCCTTCTTGGCCGTCTCCGCCGTCACCGCGAGGACCTTGACGTGTGTAGCGAAGCTTTCGGGCGGCGCCTTCTGTTGAAGGATCATGTTTATCGCGCCCATCTCTTCCCCGAGCGTTCTCATGATGTGAACGCGATAGTCGATTGCGTCCTGGTCATCCGCGCGCGCAACTCCGGGCACCGTGATACTCGCGGCGAGAGAGAGTCCAGTGACGATGGCGAGTACCTTTATTCGAATCATGCTCAGCCCTTCATGCTCCAGGAATCACAATGACCGGTGACACTGACCGGGCCACTGAAAATCATGCAGTTGCCGCAAGCAGGCTTAGTCTTCTGCGCAGGATCGCTTTCCTGCGCAGTGAAGAGTCCGCAGGCGGTGCAAGCTTTGGCGGGTTCCGGCGCAATGTCGGTGTAATGCAGAGACTCCCGCAGAGCCTCTGAATCAGGGTTGACGCACGACGTCGCACCCGAGGCACCCGAGGCACCCGAGGCACCCGAGGCACCCGAGGCACCCGAGGCACCCGAGGCACCCGAGGCACCCGAGGCACGTTGAACCGTCAACGGTAGCGCCGCAACCGCCGTCAGCAACTTCAGACCGCGGCGGATGAGTTCTCGACGATGTAGCTCACGCATTCAGGCGCCCTATGTGACTATTCCGGGAGGCGATACACGTCATGGCAACTCTTGCAGTTCAGCGCGTCGGTCATACCCGTCATGAGCTCCTCCTTGCTGGCCGTGCCGGTCTTCGCGGCTTTGGCCACTTCCGCGGCCTTTCGTGCGAACTCGTTCATGCGTTTGGAGAAGTCGTCCCATTGGTTCCAGACGTCGGGCAGCGATTCCCCGCCCTCGACCTTTGGCTTGAACGCGTTCAGCGCAACAGACGCGGTAAGGGCGATCGCCTCGAGATGCGCGGGCATGTTGTCGTCGGGTATCACGGTGGAAAGGATCTGGCCCAACGCCGCTGACTGCTCCTGAAGCGTTCGCATGACACGCTGCCGGTATTCGATAACGGGGTTGTCCTCGGCGCGCGCGTACGGCAACACCGATCCGGCGCTCATCGCCAGCACGCAAACGATCTTAGCTATTCGCCGCATCACGAATACTCCAGCTCCGCGAGGTGTGAAAAATTTGCCCGGGTCGTTCATGAACACGGCTGTGCGCGCGTGAGGCCACGGGCCGACATCGCCCACCGGGGCCGAGCCCACGTCGCGGGCTCGCGGATGATCTGTCTCAGAAAAGGAGCCGTTCTGTTCGAGGATCCGCGGAGCACGTTGCGGCGAACGCGGACCTGAACGGAACCGTCGTTCGAGTCGGCGCGCGCAGTCGCGATTTCCGGTGAAGGGAAGGAGTGCAAAATCCGAGCCACCGGGGCCCGCGCGTCGGAACGGCGCCCGCCGACCCTTCCCGGCCGTCGCGGCGCCAAGAACTGCACTAAGCCTGGTTTACGCACTGATTCAGCCTTGATCGATGAGCCGTCGCGGGCCGTTGGCGGCGCGGCTCGCGCCGTAAAATCGCGTCAATCGATAGTGACGTTAACGTCTATACAAAGCAAATGTTTTGTCTGTACATTAACGAGCATGCTTTCGCGCCTGTCGCGAACACGTTCCGGCAGGCACTTTTGGTGCAGCGGGCGGCGCGCGTGACTGATGCTGGTGCAGCCGAATGCACGTCAGGCAACCACACCGTGAAACACGGCACTACATCCCGGGCCCTACCGACTGTTTCACCGATGAAAGCGCTACCGCCACTGCGAGCAATCCAGGCCTTCGAGGCCATTGCGCGCCTCGGCAGCGTAGCCGCCGCCGCCGAAGAGCTGGGCGTCTCGGCGGGCGCTATCAGTCAGCAGCTTCGCAAGATCGAGGAAGACCTGAATGTGCGGCTCTTCTATCGCGAAGGCCGCGCGCTGAAGCTCACATCGTGGGGGCGCACGTACTACCCGATCGTGCGCAACGCGTTCGACCAGTTGCGACGCGCCCAGCAGGCGTTGACCCTTGCGAAAACCAAACGCTCCATCGTCCTCAGCGCGCTGCCATCGCTCGCGACATGGCTGCGCCAATTGCTGTTGAATTGGCGCGCGACCCACACGGGGATCAGCGTGAGTCTCCTCGGCACGGACAAGGAGCAGACACTGCAGGAAGACGGAGTCGACTTTCGGCTGTGCTACGGCGAAGACGCGCGCAAGTACGAGCGCTTCACGGAGCTGTTCGTCGATGCGGTCGTTCCAGTCTGCTCGCCGGAGCTCCTTCGGCAGCACGCGGTGCGAACCGAAGCGGACATCCTCGCCGCACCGCTGATCGATATCGCATGGGCCACGAAACATCGCTCGCCACCGTCATGGACTGACTGGGCGTGGTCGGTCGGGCTTGGCGCAAACGAGCCCACGAGCGACCTCGCCTTCTCGCAGTCGGATGCGGCGATCGATGCCGCGTTGTCCGGAGGCGGCTTCGTGCTCGGGCAGATCTCGATGGTCGCCGAGCACGTTCGCCTGGGTCGGCTCGTGGTGCCGGTCGATCGCCGGCTCACGATGCCCGAACCCTACTTCCTGACGTGGGCTCCCGACACGCTGGATCGGCCGCTCGCGATGGAGTTCCGCAACGCGCTCGTCGTGGCCGGACGACAGCAATCCGCTTTGTCGAGCGGCAAGGAATCGCTCGCTCCAACGCGACAGAAGAAGCCCTGAGTTTTCCGCAGGATGAGTTTCTAAGGCCGCGCCAGAACCCAGTAGATGCCGGCGCCCCCGAACACGCGGTCACCGCCGACTTCGTCCAGAAACGCCGTGCGCTTCAAGTCGGACTCGGAGCCACCGAGCTTCGCGTAGTCGTAGGTGAGCTGCCCGGTAATGTCGCCAGGCTTGCGGTCGGCAACGCGCGTCCATACCGCATAGCCCTTGTAGGCCCACTGCCGGGTGCCGTCGGGTCGCGCATAGATCTGCCAGAAGCCGCTCGCCTGCGCGCCGTCCGAAGCCAGGAACGGACGCCATTCGTCGAGGCATTTCTGGCTGCCGCAGGCCGCGGCGCCGAGCCTCGAGCCCTTGGACCACGAGTTCCTGAATCCGTCTCGGGTGTTTCGGCCGCCCCAGCGCTTCTGGGCCAGCACGCCGGTGTAGAGCGTCATGCCGTTCAGCGTCAGCGTGGCGCCGTACGCTTCGATGTTCGACACGTCCACGTGCGCCGGGCGGAAGCTCTCCGTCACCGCGGCAATCTTCCACTTCCGGTCCGCGTTCTCGCCGAAAGTGTCGCCGGGCAGCGGATCGCCGCGGTAGCGATACAGCGGGCGCTTTCTGTACGCCCACTGGCTGGCGCCGTCAGCGCGCGCAACGATGGTGAAATCGCCCACGCTCCTCGCGAAATCCGGCGCCACGACCGGCAGCCAATCGAACTGACAGCCGCGATCCGAACAGGTCTGTTGATCCTTCCTGGCATCGCCGTCAAACGCATAGAGCGTGAAGCCGGAATGATCCGTGAGCACCACGCCCTGGGCCGGGCCAACGATTTTGGCGTCGATGCCCGAAGGCATCGCCAACGGCGCCTCGGGCTTGAACCGCGCGACCCGCCATCCTTCCGGCGGCAACAGATTGCCGGTATCGAGCTTGCGCTCCGCGAGCTTCGCGCCGGCGCTTTCCGCCGCGCCGACGTTGACCGCCACTTCGCCCGGCTCTTTTTCCTGCGCCCAGAGATAAAGCGGCTGACCCTGATAAGCCCACTGCCGGCCGCCATCGGCACGCTTGATCAGCGTCCAATCGCGCGCGGCCTTCGATCCTTTCATCGCGAGGAACGGCTGGAATTCCTTGGCGCAGGCATCGACGCATCTGGACACGCCCGGCGCATCGGCGGCGGACGTGAACAGCGTGCGTCCATCCGGATCACCCGGCCGAACCCAGAGGATGTCGGGCTGCGACAACGTCAGCTCGCGCGCGACCTCCACCAGTGTTACTCCGATGGGCACCGTGAGCGGAACCGCCGATGCGAAAGCGCTTTGCGCCAGCGAACAGCCGATAACCGCCGTCGTCGCGAGGCCAACGCGCAGTGTCGCCATGAAACACCTGCTCAACATGAATCCGTCTCCCAGCACTTACCGCACCTCGAGGCCGCTTACTAACTACGCCAGCACTTCGGTGAAGGGACGCGAGGCCTGGTTCGACTCGCTGCCCCAGCTCGACACCGCCACACCGAACGCCTGCTGAATCGTAAAGCCGACACGCGTCACCGCGTCGCCTTCGGCCCGGACGTGATAGCCGGTTTTCATCCGGCCTCCGCCGCTGCCGGCGGTGAACATCGGGTAATGCTTCATCGAATGCAGCCGCGCCTCGCCGTGATCGGTGAAAGCAAAGACGACGGTGCGGTCGAGCAGCGTCCCTTCGCCCTCCTTGATCGAGTCCAGCGTCTGCACCAGGTCGCGGAAGTAACCCATGCTCGCTTCCGCGAGCCGCTTGCACTTGGGCTGATAGCCGGTCGCCGGATCCACGGACTCGTCGTGCGTGAGCACGTGGTAGGTGGTCGGATCGTCGGGCAGCTGCAGTCGCGAGAACGCCGAGCCCGTCGAGAAATTGAAGATGCGCGTCTGGCCACACGACAGCGCATGCGCCACCAGGGTGGCGAACTGCTTGTGCGTAATGGCGGTATCCGTAGTGGTCCGACCCTTCACGTCCTCTTCGATCTTTTCCGGGATGGAGCAGGAGGGCAGCGGCACCGGCTTCTCGAGCTGAACGGCCATCTGCTGTTCGAGGTCGCGGACCGAGGTGAAATACTCGTCGAGCCGCGCCTTGTCAGCGGCGGATACTTCTTTCATCAGCGCATTACGCTGCTCCGTCACGCTCGAGAGCACACTGCGCCGGAGCATCACGATCGGGTCGGGCTTGAACTCGGACGCGTTCGGGTCTCTGAAATCGGGGCCGAACAGCCGCTGGTATAGCGCGATCGGCGAGATCTCCGCGGGATTCAGGCCGTTGGCGCCACGCGCGCTCCAGCTCGCGTCACGGCCACCGTCCAGGCTCACTTCGATGGAACGAAAGCGCGTGCCGCGCTTGACGATCTGGTTGCCGACGGTGACGTCGAGGCTCGTGGAATAGTCGCTGCCGTTCTTCGAGACGATACCGGTCATCTGGCACTGGGCACCGGAATAGTGGTTCTGGTTGGCCTTGCCGTCGAGGAAGGTCTGCATGCCGCTGTAGAGGTTCATCTTGGCCTTGATGGGCTCGAGGCCCGCGAGGTGCGGCGGCAGTTTGTAGGCGTTGCCCGCCTCCTGCGGCGTCCATTGGCCGAACGCGAGGCCGAGCGCCCAGAACCAGGTACCAAAGCACGGTGGCAACTGCTGGCCGGTGGCGGCGAAGGCATTACCGTTCGTGTTCAGCAACCCTTCGAGGATCGGGACGCCAACGGTGATCGCGGCCCCATTCAACATGCCGCGAAGCACTGTGCGCCGGTTGAGTTTCTCGCTCGCTTTCATCTTCATCTCCACAGCATCTTCCGGCCGCCGAACAGCGATCTATCGGGCCTGGGCCGTCTTCATGTCATTCACGGGCACGGCGTAAAACCGCGGGTTCGTCGCGATCTGGCGCATCAGCGGGCGCCACTTGACGCCGTTCTTCGCGAGATCGTCATTGACGGTGTTGAGCCACTTGGTGTCGTCAGGCGTCGGCGTCCGCGCCGTACCGTAAGAGAACGTACGGGTGACGAGGCACTTCGAGAGCGCGGGCTCGTTGCGCATCAGCGCCATGAGCTGCGGCACGGCGTCGAATTTCTTTCCGCCGAGGTCGCCGGTCGTGTCGATGTCCGCGCCGTTCTCGTGAGTGCGCGCAACGCCCGAGGAGTCGAACGTCTCCATGGAGAGCCCGATCGGGTCGGTGATCTTGTGACAGCCTGCGCACACCGGCGTGGCGCGGTGGGCGGTGAGGCGCTGGCGAACGGTGCGCAAGCTCGGGTTCGACGCATCCTGGAGCACGGTGAAATCGATGTTGCCCGGCGGCGGCGGCACCTTCTGGCACAGGATGTTTTCGCGGATCGCCTTGCCCCGCAGGGTCGGGGACGTCGTGCCGGGATGCGAATGAAGCGCGAGGAAGCTCACGTGCGTCAGGATGCCGACGCGCGGATCGCTTTCCGGGAACTCGTAGGGAATCCACGGTACCGCGCCGCCCAGCTCTTGCGAGCGCGGCAGAGGCACGTCGTACAGCGCGGCCAGCTGCGGAGTCAGGAACGTTCGGCGAGTCGTATAGAGGTCGCGATAGTCGCCGTCTTTCATGAACAGCTGATCGACGACGGTGCGCAGCGTCTGCTCCCGCGCATCGTCCTCCACGTGCTTGGTGAACTTAGGGAACAGGTTGGTGTTCTTCGACAACGTGGCGAAATCGGCGAACGCGAACATGTCGGAGAAGTACGCCCGCATGCCGTACTCGGCGCGCGGCGAGCTCAACAGCCGCTCCACTTCCTGTGCCAGACCCTTTTCCGTGTTCAGCTTGCCGGACGCCGCAGCGGCCATGAGCAGCTTGTCGGGCGCGCTGTCCCACAGAAAAAAGCTGAGACGCGAGGCCATGGAATACGCGTCCAGGCGCTGCAGGCCAGGATGCTCCGGGTCCGGCTCGCTACGCTCGACACGCAGCAGGAACTCCGGCGACACCAGAAGCTCGATCATCGCGAAGCTCAAGCCGGTGTGGAAATCCTCGGTCTTCTCTGTGGCGGAACGTGCCGTGGCGACGAAGGGCTCGGCCTCGGCATCGCGCAACGGGCGACGGAACAGGAGCGGCGCGAGCTGGTTCACGACCTGGCGCACACAGGCGTCATCGGGCGCGCTCTTGGATTTCGGCGCGCACGGCAGGAAGGTCGCTTCGTTACGCGGGCTCAAAACCTGCCCGACGACGTTGCGCGCCACAGTCTCATAGCGTTCGAGGGACGCCGAGCTGACCGTGAGCTTCCTGTCGCCCACCGCGAGCAGGCCATTGTCACGAAAGCCGCTATCGACGCCGGCAGCTTCGACGTCGATGCTGGGGCCAAAGATGCTGTGAATCGTCCGCTCGTACTGCCCGGGGGAGAGCCGAACGAAGGACATCTCGGCATGCGCGCCCGAAGCGGCGCCGAAACCCAACGCCGCGAGCGCGCCCGCGGCACAGAGGGAAATCCGGAGCCTGCCTGTTACCCCGATCATGCTGATGCTCATTTATCGCTCGCGAATTGCGTGGACTGAGGGCTGGGCGAGTTGCTGCTGATTACGGTGACATCCGCGTTGCTTACCGATCGGGCGACGAGCGTTCCGTCCCGGGTGGTGTGATAGGCGGGCACGGCTTCCATCCAGAACGCTGACGATATGGTGCCCTCTTCAGTCACAGGATCCGGGGGCCCGTCCGCGAGGCGCTTGAATGCGTAATAGACGCCGGGCAGGTCGACTTGGGACTGGTCCTCGTCGCGCACGGACAGGTACGTGTAGTAGTCGGCCCACGGCGTATAGCCGCCGATGATGCCCTTGAGCGAGCCGTCCGGATCGAGATGCAGGCGCACCTGTGTGTTCAGGAACCGCAGGACCGGATAGAACTGGGACTCTCCCTGCAGGGCAAAGCCGCCGCCCGGCTCGATCGTCAGCACGCGGTCCTTGATATGACCCGCGAAAGTGCTGTGGAAACGCGGATCCTTGTCGATGACGAAGGTCGATCCGCTCAACACGCCGCCTTGGGTGTTGCGCTGGAGGATGTTCAGCGAACGATCGAACGTGACGGTGACGGCGCCGTCCGTGTTCAGATCCGCACCGCTGATCGACATGAGCCACGCGGGCATGGAGTCGATCGCGGAATCCCAGGAATACTCCTCGCTGTAGACGCGCACCGGCAACCGGATGTTGTAGGCCGTAAAGCATCCGAGGACGCGCCACAGGTTGTTGTCGACGCCTTTTACGTGGCTCTCGGGATCCTCGTACGAATCCGGCTCCACCTTGCTGTCGAGGTCGAAGCCGAACGCGTACTTCCCGGTGGCGAGCTCGATCCGCGGGTCCGCCACCGAAGCGGGGAAATTCGCGATCTTCGCCGGCTTGCCGTCGAAACGGCCGCGATACTCGTACTCGAGCTCGACCTTGTTGCCCTTCGCGTCGGTGAGCCGGCCGCCGCGGCCGCCGCTCGTCGCGACGAGCTTCTGGGCTTCCTCTTTCGAGTAGCCTTTCGTCATGAGCGTCCGCACCTTGATCTCGGGCGTTCCGCCGTTGCCGCCCTGTGGGCAGACGCTGCCGTCGCCGGCCTTCGCTTCTCCGTAAGTCGCGACATGGATCATGGAGAACACGTAGCCGCGCGTCTCGGCGGCGGCGATCCCCGGCATTGCCAGCAGCCCCGCAGCCGGCAACATAACGGCGGCTGCGAAACGTTGCCGTACCCGGCGCCACTTCAGATCAGCGATCACAATTTCTTCCTCACAGCCTGAACACACCTGCCCGATCAGACGGCCCGTATCTCTTTTGATTATTCCACCAATGAGCCTCAGCGATCGCATAGCTCAGGTGGGTTTTCATTTAGCGTAACTAAGGGACGCGACATAGGGGCTCACAGCGCCCCAACAAGAAGCGCCGAACTGCGCGAAACAGTGCGGCGCTCCATGTCGGGTCACCTACAGCTTGAGCCTGAAGCCGGCGCGGAAGACGCGTCCATACACGTCATAGAGAGTCGCATTGGCGAGGTTCGACGCATAAGAGAACCCGCCAGCGCCTGCCGCGACCTGTACCGGATCCGAGTTCAGCAGATTACGTACGTTGAAGAACGCTTCGCCTTTGCCGAACCGATAGGTGAAGGAGGTGTCGTAGACGATCTGACCGGCGATCTTGTTGTAGGTGATGGTCGTCGCATCCGGGGTGGAAACCGGGCAGCCCGTGGTGCAGACGATGTAGGAGTTGTCGTAGGTGCCCGAGCTGACACCGCGCGCGGCGAACGTCACGCGGATCGGCTCGAGATCGTAGGCAAGCGACGCCGTCCAGCGCCAGCTCGGCGGACCGTTGCCGGTGTTCTGTCCGGCGGTATCGGTCGGCTTGTTGATGCCGTTGCTGCTGTAGTTCTTCGCATAGTGCGTGCCGAGGAAGCGGAACGACAGATCGCCCGCGCCGCTCTCCACGATGTCTTTCACCGGGACGTAGTAGCTGGCTTCGAAGTCCATACCGCGCGCAACCTGTGTGACCAGGTTGAAGGGCTGGTTGTCGATGAACTCGACTCGCTGCGAGCCGTCGGGATAGAACGAGACGGCGTTGCAGTAGGTCTGGTTGCCTGTGAAGCACTGATCGATGATCTGCTGCACCGAAAGCGACCCGATGGCGTCGGCGATATCGAGCCTCCAGTAGTCGACCGACGCGCTGAATCCGCGAACGAACCGCGGCTGCAACACGACACCGACCCCCGTCGTATCGGCTTTTTCCGGCAGCAGGTCCGGATTGCCGACCGAATTGCCGAGAATCGTTTCGGACTGATTGCCCCGGAACGGGTTGCGGATGGCGGGTGCCGATCCACCGCCGGCGTTGAACAGGTCATTCAGGTTCGGCGCGCGGATGTCGCGCGAACGCGTGGCGCGAAACCGGATATCGTCGATCGGCGCATACGTCGCGCCGATCTTCCAGGTCGTCACATAGCCCGACGTGCTGTAGTCGGTGGCGCGAACGGCCGCATTCACGTCCAGAGATTTCGCCCAGGCTTTGTCGGCCGCCAACGGAATGACCGTTTCCGCAAAACCTTCGGTCACGTGGTAGCTGGCATCGAAAACCTTGTAGTTGCCGAACCACCAATTGGAGAGATTGGAGTCCTCGTCGTTGGTGCCCGTCACGGCCTCGCGGCGATGTTCGATGCCCGCTGCGAGCGAAACCGGACCCGCCCAGGTGGAGAACGGCGTGCCCTGGATCGAGGCCGCCGCCACGTCCTGTGTGAAGTCCTCATCACGGAAGTCGCGTTCGCCAGAGCCTTCCACGTAATTCACGGCGGCTTCGGTATTCACATTCACGCCGAAGATGTTGTACGGCTGGCAGCCTTCGGCCGGATTCGTCAGCGTGACTCGACAGACGACGGCGCCGTTCGGGCCACGCACGGCATCGAGCGCGAAGGTGAGCGCCGTACGCTTGACGGCGTTCTGCGCTTCAGCGAACTGCCGGGAATAACCTCTCTGGAAGTACGCATCCCAGGTCCATTTCGAGCTGAACATGTTCACACTGCCGCTCGCACCGACGACGAAGCGGCTGATGTTGCGGTCGTTGGTGGCGAGCACGTTGGGAAGATCTTCGTGCTGCGAACCCATGAGCAGCGACGTGAGGCCGAGCTGGTCCATGCGCGCCTGGATCGGCGCCGGAATGAACGGATTGCCCGAGCGGATCGTGAGACTCGCGTTGCTCTCCATCGAGCAGCAGTCGTTCTGGTTCCAATCGTGCGCCCACGCTACCTGCCCGTAGACATTGAGCGTGTCCGTGAGGTCATAACTGGCGCGCGCGAAGACGTTCTGTGTGCTCGACCTGGACGCGAGGCTACCGTCGCACTTGTGGCCACGGCACTGCGTCGCTTCGAAGTCCGGGCTGTCATACGTATCCGGATCGAACGTGATGGGCCCCTGCTGATACTGAAAGATGGTCCCGCCTTCGCCGAACGCCGTACCTCGCAGCGGACCGGAGGTGATGACCCCGCCGCCCGAGAAGCCATTCGTGGGACTCACGCGCGTCAGCATGAGAAGCTGCGGAACACTGGTGCTCTGCCCCGGCCCCGTGCCATAGGCCGGGTTCGTCATGCGCTGGTATCCGGTCTTGTTCCAATCGCGGGTAATGCGCGGAATGCCCGCCACATGGGTCGCTCCGCCATTCACCAGGAAATGACCGCGGCCATCCGCGAAGGGCATGCCCGCGGTGACGTTCGCATCCCACGATCCGTCATCGCCGTAGTCGGTGATGCCGCCGCCGACCTCGCTCTTGAAGCCGGTGAACGTCTTGTCGAGGATGAAATTCACGACACCCGCCAACGCATCCGAGCCGTAAGCCGCCGATGCGCCGCCGGTGACGACGTCGACCCGCTTGATGAGGCCCTGCGGCATCAGGTTGATGTCCACCAGACCGGTGGAATTGATCCCGACCGAACGCTGCCCGTCGAGCAGCACGAGTGTGCGATTCGCGCCGAGCGAGCGAAGATTCAACGCGTTGATGTTCGACTGGCCGTTGCTGACAGTGGCCTGCGTCGAGGCCGGCGAGATGCTGCCCGCGAAAGCCGGCAGCGTGTTGATGTAGTCGGCGACGTTCTGCGAGGCGGATGAATGCAGCTCCTCCGTGCCCACTACGGTCATCGGCGTGGGCGCTTCGAAGCCGTCACGCACGATGCGCGTGCCGGTAACGACGACGTTTTCCACCTCGTCAGGCTCCGCGTCTTGCGCCGCCGCCATCATCGGAACAATGGCCAGCGCAACGAGCAGCGCGACTGCCGCGTGCCTGGCGCTGGTACCGGAAACAGAATCGTTCTTCATCTTCAGGCTCCCCGGGGGTCAAACGTTCGAAAAGTAGTTCCAGCGGTTTTTTTCGAAGGACTGATCCCGTCCGTTACCCGAATCCCGTTCCGGGGCCTCTCCCGGGATTCAGGCCGCTTTTGTGTTTCGACTATAATGTATATACAAAGCAGAGCAATTGTCTGTGCAAATAAAAAAACTAAACTGGAACGCCTGTACTTTTTTCGCGGCGCCGGCATGCGCACAGCGGGTGCGCGAACGTGGCATGCATGAGACAGACGATTCATTTGAGGGCACGCGAGGGTGCATGAAAGAAGGGCCGGAAAATCCGGCCCTTCAAAAGACTTCACATCATGAAGCGCCGCGCGACTGGCGGCGGCGCCTCCCGCCCTCTACGGCTCGCCGCCCTCGCCCCGGCCGCCTTCCGTACGGCTGATCTCCGTCGCGCTCGGCTCCTGGTTGTCGTAGGCGTACAGCAGGTTGAACAGCATCTTGTACGTACCGTGAGACTGCCCACGCCACTGCGGCCGGAAGCCGTACAGGAAGACGCGGCCCTTGCCGTACTCCACTTCCAATGCGGCGGCTTTGCCCTGGATCGCCTCAGGGTGCAGCAGCACGCCACTGCGCAGCGGATTGCCCGTCGGCGCATAGGAGGCGAGGACGTTGCCCTTGAAACCGCGCTTCGGTTCGAACACGGGGCCACGCCAGAACATCACGACGGGCTCGGCCGCGGTGCCGGCGGTCGCGCGTGAAGGCTGTTTCAGCGAGACCTGAAGCAGCGCGCCGGAACAGAAGAACTTGTCCGCATCGAAGCCCTTCACCACGTTGCTGACAGGCAGCGCCAACAGATCGATCACGGCGTCGGATGCGCCGTTGAAGGCCACCAGCGTGCCGCCTTCGGCCACGAACTTCTTCAGGGCGATCGATCCCTCATCGCTGATGCCGCCGGCGTAGGACTCCGGCACATCCAGCCCCGACAGGCCGTTCAGCAGGGCATCGCGATCCTTCAGGTCGGGCAGGATGATCGTGTCGAACTTCGACTTCAGGCCGCCCTTCTTGATATCCGCGTTGTAGAGCGAGACCGGCCCGAACCGATACTGCTCGAGTATCCAGCGGGTCCAGCCCTCGTCGATGTTCGAGCCCCACGGGCGGTACAGGCCTACACGACCCTTGCGGATGGTTTCCGCTGCGGGCGATGTGGCGAGAGCGGTGGCCGTGACGCCGTGAGTGACGAGAATGTCCTGCAGCGCTTCGCGGCCGATGCCCTTGAGGATGATGGCGCCGGTTTCCTGGCCGTTGACGGTCGGCACGGCTGCCGTGGAGAGAGCCACGCTCGCGCCCTTGGCGATCGCCTCATTCACGACGAGAAAGCTGCCGTTCACCTGGCGACTCAGCGCGAAGATGCGACCGTCACCGACGATGCCACCCTTCACTACGGCCTTGGTAACGGGCTGCAGTGCCGCCAGCACATCCGGCGAAAGTTTTTCCTTCACCTCGACGGTCTTGACGCCCATCTGCAACGGCAGCGTCCAGCCGGTCACGTCATACGGAAGGGTGACGGGCTTGCCGCCGTTACCGCTCAGCACCGCGTCCGGGTATTTCTGCGCCTCGAACAATTCCTTCACCAGCGCGGCGTATGGCTGAGTCATCGGGATAACCCACGAACCCGCCGGATAGGACTGGCCGCCGATCGTGACGGCGGACTTGGTTTCACTCACGCTCAGGCCCTGATCGATCAGCTTTTGCGCCAGCAGCGCCGCCTGCGGCGCATCCGCCTGACCGCCCGGCAGGACGTAGGCGAACAGGCCTTCGGACTCGAAGCGCTTGATGGTGTCGCGCCCCGCCTGGTAGCGGTTGTACAGCAACGTCTCGCGATAGCGGACCGCGGTATCCAGAGTCGAAAGCGACGCCACGGTGTCGTAGCGGAGCGTATCCGACAGGTGCCACATGCCGCCCTTCCACGGCGACGGATAGAACACCTGAGCCTTCAGATCGCGGGTGTTCTTGGGGAACTCCTTCGGATCGTAGTTCTTCGGCGTGGCGGAAGCGTGCGCGCTCTCGGTGAAGTACGCGATCGTGTTACGGAATACGTGCGTGTAGTCCAGGAAGCCTGGATACCAGTTGTCGAATCGGGCCTCGGCGATCGCGCCGGGCATCTGCCGCGCCTCGAACTCCGCCATCATGTTCGTGCCGATGGAGGTGGTCCACGTGCGCACGTAGGAACTGATGTTCGACGACATCGGGTCCGCGAACGGCGGCACCCAGATGCGCGCCGGCATCGGCGCGGTCTGGTGATGCGAGTACCAGATCACCGGGCTGTATTCCTGCGCCACCTTGTAGATGCTCTGCGACTCGATCATGTTCAACATGTATCCGTCGCGATTGTTGTCGTGGCCGACGTACTCCTGGTACAGGTACGGCATGCGCCCCTCGTAGGGCGTCTTCACGTACTTGCGGTACCAGTCGACGATCATGTCCATGCCGTCCGGGTTCAGCGTGGGCCAGACCACGGTGATGACGTCCTTGCGGATCGAATCGATCCGCGCGTCGCCTTCGGTCGCCACCAGCTGGTAGGCAAGGTCGATCATCGACTGGTGCGCGGCCACTTCGCTCGCGTGCATGCCACCGTCGATGTGCACGATGATCTTCGCGTCCTTCGCGAGCGCCCTGGCCGACGCGTCGTCGAGCCCCTTGACCTCCGCCAGGCGTCGCGAGACTTCCTTGTAGTGGTCGAACCTGGCGAGATTCTCGGGCGCCGAGATCACGGCGTATTCGAACGCGCGGCCCTGCGTGGTCTTGCCCGCCGTGAACATCTTGATGCGGTCGGATGACGCCGCGAGCTTGTGGAAGTAGTCGACGACATCCTCATACCGCGCGAGCTTGTAGTCCTCGCCAGCGTCGTAACCCAGCACTTCCTTCGGCGTGGGTGGTGCGGCCCACCCCGGGAGCGCGAAGCCCACCGCCAGCGCAATCGTCGAAACCGTCGAAACCCATCTGGCCGCTCGCATCTTCCACTCCCGTCGGACTGAGGTTGCGGCCGAGTGTATTTCCTTTATGTCTATATTTATAGACTTAAATGTCTAGTCATATAGGTGGGACGCGAATCGGTGCATTTCGACGCCGGCGCACATTTAGAAGGCGCCGTGTGCTCGATGAATGAACATCACGTGCGCGGCAAGGAACCGAGCGGGCTGGCGGCTAAGGACGCGCGACGGTCCAGTAAACGCCGGGGCTGCCGTACCGCGTGTCGCCACCGACCTCGGCGAGGAAACTCACCCGCTCGAGCTGCGCGTCATCGCCGCCGATCCTGGCGAAGTCGTAGGTCGCCTGACCTGTGAGGTCTTGCGGCCTCCCATCGGTCTTCTTCGTATACAACGCGAAGCCTTTGTAGGCCCACTGCCGCGTACCGTCATCGCGCGTGAACGGCTCCCAGAAACCGTTGGCAATCGCATCCGCCGGCGCCGAGAAGGGAATCCATTCGTCCTGGCAGCGCGCGCTGACGCACGCCGCCGTGCCGAGGCGTTTACCGCGCGCGTAGGAGTCCCTGAAACCGTCGCGCAGATTACGGCCGCCCCAGAGTTTGTAGAAAGCATGCCCGCCGTAGAGCGTCATTCCATTCAGCGCCCACATGTTGCCGTAGCCTTCGATGCTCTTGATCGCCACGCCGGCCGGGCGGAAGCTCCGCGTCAAGGCCGCCAGCGTCCACCGTTTATCGACGGCGGCGCCGAGCGCGTCACCCGGCAGCAGGTCGCCAGAGTAGCGGTAGAGCGGTTGTTTCTTGTACGCCCACTGCTTCGATCCGTCTTTGCGCGTGACGATAGAGAAATCGCCGATGGGGCCCGCGATGGCCGCCGCTACGACCGGTGCCCATTGCACCCGACATCCGTCATCACCGCATGACTGGCCATCGCGATCGGCCTTGCCTTCGAAGGCATACAGCGTGAAGCCGTTGAAGTCTTTCAGCACCACGGTCTGAGCGGCGGGAATGAAATCCACATTGATGCCGTCCGGAAGGGCCATCGCGAGCCACGGCGTGAAGCGAGCGACCTGCCAGCCCTCCGGCGGCATCAGGTTGCCGGCCCGCTTCGCGCCTTCGGCCAGTTTGGCTTCGGCGGTTTCACGCAGGCCGACATTCGTTGCGACCTCACCGGGGATTGTCTCTTTCGACCAGCGATAGAGCGGGCGCTTCTGATAGGCCCACTGCTTGCCGCCGTCCCGCCGCTTGATGAGCGACCAGTCACCGAAGGGCTTCGCGCCCGTTCTCGCCGTCAGCGGCGGAAACTCCTCGGAGCACGCCGTCGTACAGTTGGAAACATCGGGTGAATCGGCATCGGAAAAGAAGAGCGTCTCGCCTTCCGAACCACCCAGGCGCGTCCACAGATAATCGGGTTGCGAGAGGTTGAGCTCGCGCACCACTTCGACCAGCATGACACCCGCCGGCACCGTGGGCAGCGGAGCATGCGCGGCGAAAGCCCGTGGCGCGCCGAGTGTTGCAATGACTGTTGCCGCCAACACGCATTGCCTGATCGCCGCTGCCTTGCCGATGCTCATCGTGTGAATCTCCGCACCCGCCGGTCGCTTACGCGAGAAGCTCGCTGAAAACCTTGGTGGCCCGATTCGATTCAGTGCCCCAACTGCCACTGACGACGCCCAGCGCCTGCTGGACCGTGAAACCCACGCGCGTCGCCGTGTCACCTTCAGCCGCAATGTGATAGCCGGTCTTCAGACGGCCGCCGCCGCTGCCGGCGGTGAAGACGGGGTAGCGCTTCATCGAGTGCAGTCTCGCTTCGCCGTGATCGGTGAAAGCGTGGACGACTGACCGGTCGAGCAGCGTTCCCTCGCCTTCCTTCACCGCATCCAGCATGCCGACCAGCTCGGCGAAAAAGCTCATGTACTGCTCGGCCAGCCATTTACACCTGGGCTGATAGCCGGCTTTCGGATCAATGGGCTCCTCGTGCGACAGCACGTGATAGGTCAGGGGATCGCCGGCGCGCCGCATGCGGGAGAAGCCTGAGCCCATCGAGACATTGAAGACACGGGTTTGCCCGCAAGAGAGCGCATGGACGAGCAGCTTGGCAAACAGGCGATGCGTCTTGCCGATCTCATCTGAAAGAGTGCCCTTGGAGTCCTCTTCGATCCTCTCCGGGATCGAGCAGGCCGGCAGCGGCGCCGGCCTTTCCAGCTGAATTCCAACCTGCTGCTCGATATCGCGCAGCGAGGAGAAATACTCGTCGAGCCGTGTGCGGTCCGAAGCCGAGACCTGAGTCATCAGCTCCTTTCTTTGTTCGGTCACGGCCGACAGAACGCTATGCCGGACCATCACGGCCGGATCCGGCCTGAAGTCCGCCGCATTCGGATCCACGAACTCGGGCCCGAAAATGCGCGTGTACAGGGCCAGCGGCGAGATCTCGGAAGGGTTGAGACCGTTGGCGCCGCGGGCGCTCCAGCTCGCCTGGCGATCGCCGTCGCAGGCCACTTCCAGCGAACGGAAGCGCGTGCCCTTGCCGATCCTGTTGCCGATGATGGCGTCGATGCTGGTCGTGTAGTCGCTGCCGTTCTTCGACACCATGCCGGTGGCCTGGCCCTGCGCGCCGGAGTAATGGTTCTGGTTGACCTTGCCGTCGAGGAATACCTGCATGCCGCTGAACAGGTTGATCTTGGATTTCACCGGCTCGAGACACGCGAGATGCTCGCGCAACTCGTAGTTCTTGCCGGCTTGCGTCGGCTCCCACTCACCGACGGCGAGCCCCAGTCCCCAGAACCAGGTACCGAAGCACGGAGGTAGCGCCGCGCCCGTGGCCGCGAACGCGGTGCCGTTGGTGTTCAGCATGCATTCGAGCACCGGGAGAGCGACCGTCACGGCCGCGCCATTCAGCAACCCGCTCAGAACCGACCGGCGACTCAATTTTTCGGTGATCTTCATGCGCAAACTCCCGATACTCGACGAGGTGACGGTCAGTGCTGTAAGGCGACGCGCTGCTCTTCCCTGGCTGGCGCCGGAACCATGAAAAAATCCGGGCTGGCGGTGAGGCGGCGGATCAGTTCGCGCCACTTCACGGCTGTCATGCTCTTTTGCAGTCCGGCCAGCCACGTGGTCTCGGTGCGCGTCGGTGCGCGCGCCGTGCCATAGGCATAAGCGCGCTTGATGAGGCAGGACGTCGTGCCAGGATCGTCACGGATGATTTGCGACAGCTGCACGATGTTGTCGAACTTCTTGCCGTTGAACTCGCCCGTGGTATCGATCTCGGCGCCGTTCTCGGCCGTGCGGTAGACGCCCGCAGAATCGAAGTTCTCCAGCGCGAGTCCCACAGGGTCGGTGATCTTGTGGCAGCCCGCGCAGGTGGGCGCACTACGATGCGCCGAGAGACGCTGACGCACGGTCTTCAGGTTGGGATTGCTCGCGTCCTGCACGAGGCTGAAATCGACGTTGGCCGGCGGCGGCGGCACCGTCTGGCACAGGAGATTTTCGCGCAGCGCCTTGCCGCGCAGCGTCGGCGACGTGGTGCCGGGATGCGAGTTCACGGCCACGAAGCTCACTTGCGTCAGCAGACCCACATGCGGATCGCCTTCGGGAAACGCATAGGGCACCCAAGGCACCGCCCCGCCGAGCTCCTGCGAGCGCCGTAGCGGCACGTTGTACACGGCGGCCAACGACGGGGTGAGGAACGTGTCACGCGTCGTGAACAAGTCCTTGTAGTCGCGGTTCTTGAACAACAGGTGATCGACGATCGTTTTCAACGTCTGTTCACGCGCATCCTCTTCGACGTTCTTGGTGAATTTCGGGAAGATGTTGGTGTCTTTCGTGAGCGTGGCGAACGCGCTGAAGCTCAGCATGTCCGTGAAAAACGCGCGCAGGCCGTCCTCGACACGAGGCGAGCCCAGCAGCCGCTCCACCTGCTCCCGAACACCCTCCGCCTCGAGCAGCTTTCCCGACTGAGCCGCGGCCAGCAGTTCCGCATCTGGCGCGCTGTCCCAAATGAAGAAGCTGAGACGAGAGGCGCGCGAGTACGCGTCGAGCTGTGATTTCGTCGGGTCGCTGGGATCGGGGTTGCTGTACTCCATTCGAAACAGGAAGTCGGGCGCTACCAGCATCTGCAGCAGCGCCGCCGCGATGCCGGCGTTGAAGTCATGCATCACCTTGACCGAGTTGTCCGCCGTCGCGACGTAGCCCCGTACCTCGGCGTCGGTCAACGGCCGCCGGAACAGCAGCAGGCCCGCTTTCCTGACGAACTTCGTCGTGCATGCCGCATCCGGCGCATCGCTTGCGGCCGGCTGGCAGGGAATCAGTGTCTTGCGGCGCCTGGAGTCCGTAACCTGTTCGGCGATCTGCTGGGCAAGCGCCGCGTCGCGCTCGAGCCCCGCGGGTGTCAGGGTCAGTCGGCGCGCGCCCACCGCCAACAACCCCTGATCGCGAAAGCCGGGTTCAACGCTGTTGGCGTCGATCCCGATGCTCGGGCCAAAGATGTCGTGAATCGAACGCTGATACTGCTCGGGTGTGATGCGGACGAAGGTCACCTCCGCGCAGGCGTCGCGGAACGGCGTGGCAACGCCGAGCAGCGCCGCCGCGGTGAGTAATGAAAGCAATGCAAGCCGCGGCATCGGGTTCGACTCCAAATACAGTGTCTTTCCGGTCTACTCGTCCGACTTCGGCGCGTGGAAGGCGGGCACCGCCTCCATCCAGTAAGCGGCGGACAGGGTTCTTTCGCCCGTCGCCGAATCCAGCTCGCCGTCGGCAAGTCGCCGGAAGGCGTAGAAGACGCCCTGCAGATCGATGTGGGCCTGTTCCTCCGACCTCACCGCGAGATAGTAGTAATAGTCCGGCCAGGGTTGATAACCGCCGATCAGGCCACTCAGCGTGCCGTCCGGGTTCATCCTCAACCGCACATGCGTGCGAGAGAAGCGCAGGATCGGGAAGAACTGCGACTCGCCCTGCATCGAGAAGTCACCCGGCTCGGTGATCGTGAGGACCTGGTCCTTGATGCGGCCCTTGAAAACGCTGTGTGAACGCGGGTCGGGATCCACGACGAACGTCGAACCGTGCATGACGCCGCCGCGCGTGTCGCGCAACAGGATGTTGAGCGAACGATCGAACGTAATCGTCACGTCGCCGTCCTTGCTGAGGTCGCCACCGGTGACGGACAGCAGCCACGCCGGCATGGAGTCCATTGCGGTATCCCAGGCAAACTCCTCGCTGTAGGGGCGCACGGGCAACCGGACGTCATACATCTCGAAGCAGCCGAGCACGCGCCACATCTGGTTATCGATGCCCCGCTCGTGTGTTTCGGGATCCTCGAACGAGCCTGGCTGGATGAGCCCGTCGAGGTTGAAGCCGTAGGCGTAGCGGCCCGAGACCGTTTCGATATGAGGATCGGGTATGGAGTTGGGAAAGTTCGCGATGTTGGCGGGCTGGCCCTTGTACCTTCCCCGCTCCACATACTCGATCTTCTGGCCGCTCTTGTCCTTGAGGTTGTATCCGCTGCCGCCGCTGCGGGCGACGATCTCATCCGCCTGCTCTCGCGTGTAGCCCTGCCGCATGACGATGCGCACTTTGATTTCCGCGGGTCCACCGTTGCCGCCACCGGGACAATTGCTCTTGTCACCGCCGTAGGCCGCCGTGTGGATCATCGAAAAGACATAGCCGCGCGTTTCGGCAAATGCCTGCGCGGGCAGCAGAATCAGACCCGCCAGCACGGCGACGAGAATCCTGCGCCGTCGTAGAGCGGGTGACCGGTAATCGTCGCTGTTCACGCCACTCTTCATATCGAACCGGCCTGGGCGGGGCAATGCGAGCTCGCTGAGAATTTCTAAACGATGCGGGGAAGGAGGAGACCGCAGCCTCCTCCTCCCGCCTCGGGCACTACATCCTGACCCGGAAACCCAAACGGTATGTGCGACCCAGAGTGTCGTACAACGTGGCGTTCGCCGGAGGCGCTTCATAAGCGAAGCCACCGGGCCCCGGCGCGACAATCGCCGGATCCTTGTTCGTGAGGTTTCGGATGTTGAGGTACAGCTCACTCGCGGAGTTATCACCGAGAACAAACTTGTAGGCCAACGAGGCATCGAAGTAGATCGCCCCCGCAATGTGATTGGTATCGACAGTGCGATTGTCCGCAGTGGACGTCACAGAGCAGCTGACGGGACATACGACGTTGCTGTTCAGGTACGTACCATCGCTGATACCGCGCGCCGTGAGCCCCACCGTGACCAGCGGGTTGGTGTAGTTGACCGAGGCGTTCCAGCGCCAGTCCGGCGGACCGCTGCCGGTGTTCTGGCCCGCCGTATCCGTCGGCTTGTTGATGCCGTTGCTGGAATAGTTCTTGATGTAGTGCGTGCCCAGCGCGCGGAACGTCAGGTCGCCGCCCCATGCGGAAATCAGATCGCTCATCGGGATGCGATAGCTGCTCTCGATATCGATACCGCGGGCGATCTGGCTGACGAGGTTGAAAGGCGTCAGCTTGATCAGCTTGATGCTGTTGTCCGGATTGAACGTGATGGCGCTACACACACTCTGGTTTCCGGCCGAGCACTGATCGAGGGTCTGCTGTGCCGAGATGGTGCCGATGGCATCGGCGATGTCGAGGCTCCAGTAGTCGACCGATGCGCTGAAGCCAGGCGTCCAGCGCGGCTGCAGGACGATGCCCACGCCCTTGTAGTCGGACTCTTCGGGCACGAGGTTCGGATTACCGACCGTCGACGAAGGCACGAGCTCCGTCACGCCGTTGCGGAACGGGTTGATGACGCCCGGGAAACCGCCGGCACCCGCGTTGAAGAGTTCCTGCAGGTTCGGCGCGCGGATGTCGCGCGACCGGGTTGCACGGAAGATGACATCGGAGACCGGCGAGTAGGTCAGACCGCCCTTCCAGGTGGTCACGTTGCCCGAGGTGCTGTAGTCCGTGTAACGGACGGCGGCATTGAGGTCGAAGGACTTCGCCCAGGCCTTTTCTTCGGCGAGCGGCACGACGGTTTCGAGGAAACCTTCGCTCACATTGTTGCTCGCGCTGAACACCTTGTAGTTGCCGACGTACCAGTCATCGGTTGGCGAAATCGGGTCGCTGGTGCCGGAGACCTGGTCACGACGGTGCTCGCCACCGAATGCAACAGAGACCGGGCCGGCCCACAGCGAGAACGGCTCACCCTGGATGGAGAAAGCCCCGATGTCCTGCGTGTATTTCTCGTCGCGATAGTCGCGAGCGCCGTTGCCGGTGAGATAGTCCGTCACCGCCGCGCCGTTAACGCCGATGCCGAAGACGTTGTACGGCACGCAGAGCGGATCGTTGTTGGTGACGTCCGTATCGGCATTGACGCGGCAGACGATCTGGCCCGCTGCGTTCTTCACAGAATCGATCGCCTTCAGATGTCGCGACCTGAGGATGACACCGGTGGCCTGCTGGAAAGCGTTCGTGACGCCACGCTGGTAGTAGGCATCCCATGTCCAGCCATTGTTGAACAGATTGAACGAACCGTTCGCGCCGAGGGTATAGCTCTGAGTCTCGCGGTCGTTGCTGGCGCCCTGACGCGGCATGTCCGCGTTCATGGTGCCGAGGGTGAACTGCGTGAGACCGAGCGACGTCATGCGCGTCTTGACGTCGGCGGGAATGAACGCGTTGTCCGCCTTGATTGTGATCGTTGCGTTGTCTTCCCGGCCGCAGCACCAGTTGTGGTTCTGGTTATGGGCCCACAGGGCTTGCGCGAAGACCTCGACATTGTCGGTGACCTTGAAGCTCACGCGCGAATACGCGTTCTGCGTGGACTCGCGCGACGTCAGGCCGTTCGCAAGGTCGGTGCCGCGAATCGTGGACGCCCGCCACTGGCCGCCGCTCATGTCGGGATCGCTCACGATGTTGCCGTACACGAACTGATACGGCGCGCCGCCAACGCCGAAGGCGGTGCCTTTCAGCGCCGTGTTGGTGATGATGCCGCCGGCGATCGCATTGTCGACGCTGACATGGTTCACGAGGATGCGCTGGGGCACCGAGGTGGTCTGGCCCGCGCCCGTGCCATAGGTCGGGTTCGTGACGTACTGGTAGCCCTGGAGGTTCCACGGACGATCGTTGACCGCGATACCCGCGACGTGATTGGCCTCGCCGGCGATGAGGAAGTGGCCGCGGTCGTCGGCGAAGCCGGTACCGAACGCCATGTTCGCGTCCCACGTGCCATTGTCGCCGTAATCCGTCACGCCGCCCGAGACGTCGGCCTTCAGGCCGGTGAACTTCTTGTCGAGAATGAAGTTGACCACGCCCGCCACCGCGTCGGAGCCGTAGGCCGCCGAAGCGCCGCCGGTGACGATCTCGACGCGCTGGATCAGGTTCTGCGGGAGAAGATTGAGGTCGACCACGTTGTCGGAGGTGGAACCGACGACGCGCTTGCCATCGAGCAACACCAGCGTGCGATTCAGGCCGAGGTTGCGCAGGTTCACCGAGTTCATGCCGGAACTGCCGCCGCTCATGGACGAGTTGGTTGCGGTCGGCATACGACTGCCGGCGAACGACGGAATGGTATTGACGTAGTCGGCGACGCTCGTCGTCGCGGAGGACTGAATTTCATCGCCGCCCACCACGGTCAGCGGCGTAGGCGCCTGGTAGCCGTCGCGCACGATGCGCGAGCCGGTGACCGACACCTCGGCGAGATCGGTGGTCGCGGCATCCGGATCGGCCGCGTCGTCCGCGGCGGCGATCATCGGGATGGCGGCTGACGCCACGAGCAAGGCCACCGCCGCACGAACTTTCTTGCGCGGAAAGCTCGGGAACGTGGCACCTGAATTGTTCTTCATCATAGGCTCCCAGAAAGAGAAGTATCGAAAGAGCCGGCGACGTCCCCGCTTGCGCGCCGACGGATCAAAAAACGTTCACTACGAGTCCCGCGGTTTTTGATGGGCTGATCCGGCCCTCGCCCACATCCCGTTCTGGAGCCTCTGGAGGATGTGAGCCGCTTCGTTGGCCGGACTATAATGTATATACAAAGAATAGCAATTGTCTGTGCAAATAAAGCGGTGATGCTTTTTCGCACCTGGCCCACTCGCCCACTTTGAGTGCGGAAAACAGCCGTGCGACGGGCGCGCGATTCATTTCGGGGCGCGCGCTCGCGGTCGGACGCGAGCGCATCGAGGCCGCTTCATCGACGCCGCCCGCGTTACTCGCGCGGACCGCGGTCACACCATGTCCTTACTTAGATACAACTGCGAACGCGGCAAGCCCGGCCGGCATGATCGCGGCCGCGCTCGATCAGTTGCGGCGCTCGACGGCCTGCGCATCGAGCCGGGACAGAACGACTTTCGCAAGACGTTCCTCACGCTCGCCGGGGCGAGTCTTCGGCTGCGCCCCGGCCTGGCGCGGCAAGAACACCGAGACGCCGAAGCTCACCTCGCGCCGGCGCACCGCAAGCCCGTCTCCCCACCAGAGCGCTTCATCGCCGAACTGGCGCGCGTCCGGCTTCGAGGGCAGCACGCCGCTGTCGCTCGCTTCGCGAAACGCCTGCAGATAGCTTTTCGCACCATCGCTGCCTTGCGGCCAGCGCAAGGCATTCAGAATCACGAAGCTTCTGCCGCCGAGCGGCGCGGCAGGGTCCGCCTCGTGCCCGCGTTCGGCAGTCAGCATCCACACGCAAGCCGAGGAATACGCGCCGTTCGACTCCAGGCCGGAGTCACGACGACTGCCCTTCTCCACCGGCATGCCGAGCACTTTTTCAATGTCCCGCGCATCCAGCAGCGCACAGGCATCGATGGTGGGCGCCGCGTCTTTTGCGAGCACCGTCGAGGCGGGCATTGTCATGAGCACTCCGCCGCTCATGACGCATAGGCCGATTGCCCGCCATCCGAACCTCACGCCGATTCTCCCGTCACACGCACGCGCCACTCCCGAATCACGGACGCGGTGGTGGGACTGCCCGCCAGGCTGCACACGACGAAGAAGACCAGGCTCGCGGCAAGACCCAGGTAGATGGGGAGATTCGCGAAGATGTCCCGCATGATCGCCATGGTGCCAAGCGTGACCACGGTGCCGCTGATGATGCTCGCCAGCGCGCCGACTCCCGTCGCTCGCTTCCAGACCATGCCGCCGATGACCGCGACTAGCAGCCCACCCACGAGAATGTCCGAGGCGATGGTCAATGCGGCAACAACGTCCTGCAAGGCGCATGCGATGGCGGCCATCACGATGCCGAAGCCGACGACGAGCTTGCGACTGCTGCTCACCTCCGCCGCTTGCGTGGCGCTATCCGCGCTCGCGCCGCTATCCACCGGTGCCGAGGCACTCTCGAGCCGGCGACGGCGCAACGCCCGCAGGATGTCTTCCTTTGCGACCGTTGCCGTTGCGATGAGCGCGCCGCTCGAGGTGGACATGATCGCCGCGAGCGCGCCGGCGACGACGAGACCCGAAAGCCCTTCGGGCAGAACGTGCCTCACCACCTGTGTGTAAACCTGATCACGCGCCGTGATGTCGGGCAGAAGCACCTTCGCCGCCATGCCGATGAGCGCGCCTGCGAGGCCGTAGAGGAAACAGTATCCACCCGCGGCAAAGCCCGCCCACCGGGCCACGCGATCGCTGCGCGCGGTGAACACGCGCTGCCACAGATCCTGCCCGATCACCATCGTGGGGACGTAGAGCACGACGTAGGTGAAGATGTTGGCCGCGCCAATGTGAGTGAACGAGAACGCCTCCGCCGGCAAGTGCGCGGCCAGCCCTGCGAACCCGCCCGCACGCCAGAGCGCAATCGGCAGCAGGATGAAAAAGATGCTGATCGTCTTGATCACGAACTGCACGAAGTCCGTGAGCGTGATCGACCACATGCCGCCGAGCGCGGAGTAGAGAATCACGACACTGCTGCCGATGAGAATCGCCGGCACCTTGCCGATGTCGAACAGCACCGAGAAGATCGCGCCATACGCGATCGTCGAGGTCACCGCGATCATGAGCGTGTAGGCCAGCATCACCGCGCCGGAAACCAGCGCGTACCCGTCACCGTAGCGCAGCTCGAGCATCTGGCTCACGGTGTAGACGCGCAGCCGGTTGATGAGCGGCGCCAGCACCAGGCTGATCAACACCACGCCGGAGGCCATGGAGAACACGAGCCACACGCCCCCGAGGCCGTGCTGATAGCCGAGCCCGATGCCGCCGAGCGTCGCGCCGCCGCCCATCACGAGCGCGGCCATCGTGCCGGCATACAGCATCGGGCCGAGGCGGCGCCCCGCCACCAGATAATCGGATTCGGTACGCGCCCGCCGCCGGGCGAACCAGCCGACCGCAATCATGCCGGCCATGTACAACGCGATGATGATCAGGTCCATGAGCGAAAGCCCTCTGTGGCGTGCGAACTCATCAGGGCTTTACGCCATTGACGATCTTGAACTTCTGAACCCGGAAATCTTCCGAGGTGTAGATCGCCCCTTCGCGATCGAACTCCATCTGGTGATTGCGGGTGAACTCGCCGGCGTAGGTACCGAAGTGGCCGAAGCGGCTCAGCGCCTCGCCGTCGGAGTGGCGGGTGATCACCCACTGGAAATTGCCGGGGTCGTTCATCAGCACGAACGTCTGCTGCGCGTTCGGCCAGAAGCTCACGTTGCCCACCGAGCCCGAGCCTTTCGTCGTCGGCTCGTAGATGATCTCCTTCACGAAGGTGCCGTCCTTCTTGAAGATCTGCAGTCGATCGTTGAGACGGTCACAGACATAGACCAGGCCGTCATTCGCGATGCGAACGCAATGCGCGATACGAAACTGTTTCGCGGGCGCCGCGGCGGGATCGTAGCGACCGATATCCTCGTCGGTCGGCGGCTTGCCGTAGGCGCCCCACTGCCGCTTGAACTTGCCGGTGTCCGCGTCGAACACGATGACGCGGTGATTCCCGTAACCGTCGGCGATGTACGCCTCGTTGGTGGACGGGTCCACGTCGACCGCGGCGGGACCGCCGAGCTGCGTCGTATCCAGGCTGCCTTTGGACGGCCCGCGCCCTCCGATCTGCAGGAGAAATTTTCCTTCGGGGCTGAACTTGATGAACATGCCGTCCGGTTCGCTGCCATTGGCGCCTTTGCGCGTCTGGCTGCCGCCGATCCAGACATTGCCCTTGTAGTCGATGTACAGGCCGTGGCCGCTCGAGGGCCAGTCGTAGCCCGCGCCCGGGCCGCCCCACGCGCGCAGCACGTTTCCCTGCGCATCGAATTCGATGATTGGCGGCGCGGGTACGCAGCACTTGCTGGAAGGCGGCGACTCGGCGGCGCCCGTTACGTACGAGGGCAGCAGCTCGGGGCTATGGAACAACCAGAGGTGATTGTTCTTGTCGACGTGGATGCCGTTGATCAGGCCCAGTGCCCATTTGTTGGGTAACGGCAACTTCGGCCAACTCGTATCGAGCTCGTATCGAGGCACCATCGCCGCGGAGGTTGCGCCCTGCGCCGCCGACACGACCACCGAAGCGCCCAGCAATACCGCCGCCGCCAAGCTCAATAGGAATTTCGACATCACCTTCAACGTGCCGGCAGGTCGCAGCCCCGGCCCGCGGCCGGCATTCAAACTCGAAACGTCGGTGGCGGAAGGTGCAAAATTCGAGCCGCTGGCGGCGCCGCGCGCCGGTTGCCGATGAAACACGCGCACGCTGCGGGGTTTACCCATTAACAAAGCCTCGATCGAGCGGTTGCCGGCGCCGCGGATGCGGTCCGCGGCGCGCCCGAATCGATACTCTCTTTAACGTCTATACAAAGCAAATTTATTGTCTGTACATTAAAACAACAGGCCTGAAAGGCTGTGTTTACAGGCGAATTTGGTGCACCGAGGGGCGCGCGGCCCGATGCTGGTGCAACGCCGGCCGTTTGGACGGAAGGTGCGCGGCGCGCGGCGCTCGCGGCCGCGATTGGCTACGCGCCGAGCGCGCGCCGGACGGTGCGCAATGCGCCGTCGCGAGGGGCGGAGAGAATCGTCAGGAGACGACGATTCTTTCCGCTCGACGGGCAGGCCAATCGACTAGAAAGCCCCGTTAGCCGCGCTGTCGCCCACGTGGCCCGAGGCGCTCGGCGGCGCGAAACTCGCGACCAGCTCGTGCAGCTCGCCCGGATAGCTCAGCCGCACGAACGTGATGCCCGTGGCCTCGGCGGAGCGCGTCTTTCTTTCTATGGTGAGCACCGGGCTTTTCGGCCGGATCTCGAGCGCCGCGGCCGTCTCGGCGTTCGCTTCGGTCGCGCGGATGCGGTGCTCGGCAAGCGACCACGGCACCGAGTGCAGCAGCCACGTACCGGGCGGCATGGTCGTAAAGGACTCCTTCGCCACCTGCGGGACCGCTTCGAGGTTGATCAGCCGCTGCTCGAAACAGAACGGCTGCGTGCCGGCCAGGTGAAGACAGACGAGCTCGAGCACCGGAATCGACTTCTCGGACGCCAGCAGCGCCTTGTCGTCCCGCGTGCTTCGACGCTTGATCCTGCGCAGCATCTGAAACGTGTAGGGCTGGCCGAGCGCCGCGACCTCGGCCTTGATGTCGGGAATGGTGAGCACGGCCGACTGCGAGTGCGGACGGCTCACGAAGCTACCGAGCTTGCGACGGCGCTCGATCATCTGAGCGTGGGCGAGCTGCGTCAGCACCTTGCTCACCGTCATGCGCGAGCACTTGTACTGCTTCATGAGCTCGTGCTCGACGGGGATCTTCCGCCCGGGCTGCCACTCGCCCGACAGGATCAGGTTCTGGATGTCCGAGAGAATCCGCTGGTGCAGCGACATCGCTCCCTTGCCGGCCGTCGCGGGCCTTGGTGTGCTCAACTGCGCATTTCCTTCATGGCTTGGATGAAACCTTTCTCGATCTTCTCGCGCGCGACATGTCGGCCCTCCTTGACCACCTTCCTGCCGGCTACCCAGACACAGTCGACGACGTCGCCTGAGCTTGCGAATAGCCAGGCATCGATGAGCGCATCCGATGCGCGGCAGGCCAACGCCACGTGTTTTTCTTTCAGGCTGACGAAGTCTGCGGGCGCCCCCACGGCAATCGAGCCGTCATCGCCGCCCAGCGCCTGCGCGCCGCCGGCGAGAACGATTTCCATGATAGCGCGTCCCGTCGACTGATTTTCCCTTCTCACGACGTTCCGCACACGATGAGTGAGGCGCTGCGAATACTCGAGCAGCGATAATTCCGCCGCCACGCCGATGTGAACGTTGGAGTCGGTGCCCACCCCGAAGCGTCCCTGCCGGCCGAGATGCTCGGCCACGGGGAACACGCCGTCCCCCAGGTTGGCCTCGGTCACCGGGCAGAGGCCGACGACGGCGCCGCTCGCGGCAATCCCCCGCACTTCCTCGGGCGTTACATGGGTCGCGTGAACGAGGCACCAATTTTGGGCCACCGGCGCATGATCCAGCAGCCATTCGACGGGCCGTTGCCGCGACCAGGCGAGACAGTCGTCGACTTCCCGGACCTGCTCGGCGATGTGGATGTGGATGGGCGCCGTCCCCGCGAGCCCCGCGACGGCGCTGAGCTCTTCCGGCGTAACGGCGCGCAGGCTGTGGGGAGCGACACCGACCCGCGCCGTAAGAAGCCGGGACGTCAGACTCCGGCAGCTCTGCAACAGCAGCTCATAGCTTTCCAGCGTATTGATGAACCGTCGCTGCGCCGGCGCGGGAGCGGCACCGCCGAACGTCGAATGCGCATAGAACACCGGCAGGAGCGTGAGCCCGATACCGCTGGCTTCCGCCGCCGCGGCAATTCTCCCCGCCATCTCGCCCCGTTCGGCGTATGGGGCGCCGTTCGCGTCGTGATGAAGGTAATGGAACTCGCCGACGCGGCCGAAGCCGCTTTCGAGCATCTCGGCGTAGGCCTGGGCGGCAACGGCTTCGAGCTGATCCGGGCTCATCCGATGGGCCAGGCGATACATCGCCTCCCGCCAGCTCCAGAAGTTGTCCGCCGAGTCGCCGCTCACCTCGGCCAAACCGGCCATGGCTCGCTGGAAAGCGTGGCTATGCAGGTTGCCGAGCGCGGGAACGACAATGCCGTGGCGTTCATCCCCCGGCTCCGCCGGCACGCCGGCCTGCATCGTGGCAATTCGGCCGGACCGCAGGTGCAGCCTCACGGAGTCGCGCCAGCCCTCGCGCGTCAACGCTTGACTGGCGTGGATATATGTCATGCCGACCTTCCCAGGCTCATCATCTTGGAGGTGGTTGCATCCCGCGTTAATATGCCTATACATTAACAGCCAGCCGGTCACCTTGCCAGCGCAGCCGACCCCATCCATGACCTTGCCCTCGACCGAACCCACCCGCATCTGGCGCAACGCGCGCCTGGCCACGCTTGCGACCGCAAGCCCCGGCCTGGGGGTGGTCGAACAGGGAGCGGTGGTCGCGCGCGGAGACCGGATCGTCTATGCCGGGCCGGAAAGCGGGATGCCGTTGGTCGCCGGCGCCGACGCCTTCGATTGCGAAGGGCGCTGGATCACGCCCGGCCTGGTCGACTGCCACACGCATCTCGTGTACGGCGGCAATCGGGCACGCGAGTTCCAGATGCGCCTGAACGGCGCGACCTATGAACAGATCGCGAAATCCGGCGGCGGGATCCTGTCGACGGTCCGCCAGACACGCGCCGCCAGCGACGAGAGCCTGCTCCGCCAGGCACTGCCGCGCCTGGATGCGCTGATTGCCGAGGGCGTGACCACGATCGAGATCAAGTCCGGTTACGGTCTCGATCTCGAGAGCGAGCGCAAGATGCTCCGCGTCGCGCGCCAGCTGGGGCGCGAGCGGCCGGTCACTGTCCTGACCACCTTTCTGGGCGCACACGCGCTGCCACCGGAAGCCGCCAGCAAAGACGAGTACATCGACGCCATTATCACAGGCATGCTGCCCGCCCTAGCCGAGGAAGGACTGGTCGATGCCGTCGATGCGTTCTGCGAAGGGATCGCGTTCACGCCGGAACAAGTGTCGCGGGTGTTCGCGGCGGCGAACGCCCTGCGCCTGCGCGTGAAACTGCACGCGGACCAGCTATCCAACCTGCATGGCGGAGCGCTTGCGGCGAACCATCGCGCGCTCTCCGCCGATCATCTCGAACATGCCGACGAGCCGAGCATCGCCTCCATGGCCACCGCAGGCACCGTTGCCGTTATTCTTCCCGGAGCCTTCTACTTTCTGCGGGAGAAGACTCTTCCACCGATCGATCTGTTGAGACGCCACACCGTGCCCATTGCCCTAGCGACCGACTCGAACCCCGGGACCTCGCCATTGACCTCCTTGCTCCTGGCCCTGAACCTGGCGGCAACACAATTCCGCCTGACTGTCGAAGAGTGCATTGCCGGTGTCACGCGTGAGGCCGCGCGAGCGCTCGGCCTCACGGCCGACGTCGGCACGCTCGAGGCCGGCAAATACGCCGACCTCGCCATCTGGAACATCGACGAGCCCGCGGAGCTCGTCTACCGCATGGGCTTCAACCCGCTGTTCGCCCGCATTCGGAGAGGCCAATGATCGCTATCGTATTGAAGCCGGGCGAAGCGACGTTCGCGGACTGGCATGCGATCTACCGAGGTGCCGTGCCGAAGCTCGACGCCGGCTGCCGTGCGGCGGTGGAACGCGGGGCGCTCGCCGTTGCGCGCATCGTCGCCGAAGGCAAGCCGGTGTACGGCATCAACACCGGCTTCGGCAAGCTCGCCAGCGTTCGCATCGACACTGCGGATCTGGCTCGGCTGCAGCGGAACATCGTGTTGTCCCATTCGGCCGGCGTGGGCGAGCCGCTGCGGGTGGATATCACGCGGCTGATGATGGCGCTGAAGCTTGCGAGCCTCGGCCACGGCGCCTCCGGCGTTCGCGGCGTGACGCTCGACTTTCTCGAAACCATGCTGGCACACGAGATCATTCCGGTCGTGCCGTCGCAGGGCTCCGTGGGAGCATCCGGGGATCTGGCGCCGCTGGCACACATGACCGCGGCAATGATTGGCGTCGGCGAAGTCACGACCCCGCAAGGCCGTATGCCCGCGACCGAGGGCCTCGCGCTCGCCAAGCTCAAACCGCTGGTGCTCGCGCCCAAGGAGGGCCTGGCGCTTCTGAATGGCACGCAGTTCTCCACGGCGGTGGCGCTTGCGGCGCTGTTCGAAACGGAACGCGTGTTCCAGACCGCGCTCGTCGTGGGTGCCCTGACCACCGATGCCTATCGCGGCACCGATACGCCGTTCGATCCGCGCATCCACGTGCTTCGCAAGCATCGGGGCCAGATCGAGGCCGCGAGCGCCCTGCGCGACCTCATGGCCGGCAGCGCTTTACGCGCCTCGCACCTCGAGAACGACGACCGGGTGCAGGACCCGTATTGTCTTCGCTGCCAGCCGCAGGTGATGGGCGCCTGCCTCGACCTGCTCCGCAACGCCGCCAATTTCCTCGGCACCGAAGCCAACGGCGTCTCCGACAATCCGCTGATCATGGCGGACGACGGCGTCGCGCTCTCCGGCGGCAACTTCCACGCCGAGCCGGTGGCCTTCGCCGCGGACATGATCGCCATGGCCGTGTGTGAAATCGGCTCCATTGCCGAGCGGCGTATCGCCATGCTGATCGATCCGGCGCTCTCGGGACTGCCCGCCTTCCTTACGCCCAATCCCGGCCTGAACTCGGGCTTCATGATTCCGCAGGTGACCGCCGCGGCGCTCGTGTCCGAGAACAAGCAGAAGGCCTTCCCGGCGAGCGTGGACTCCATTCCAACTTCAGCGAACCAGGAAGACCATGTCTCGATGGCCGCGCACGGCGCACGGCGCCTGCTGCCGATGATCGAGAACACCGCCGCCGTCGTCGCCATCGAATTGCTCGCGGCGGCCCAGGCGTGCGACTTCCATTCGCCGATGCCCTCGAGCGCGCCGCTGGAAGCGGTGCGCGCAGTGCTGCGCGAACGCGTCGCGCGGCTGGACGACGATCGCTACATGCACCCCGATCTGGAGGCTGCCATTTCGCTCGTGCGCTCCGGCTCCATCGCGGCCGCGGTGGGCGTGCGGTTGCCGCAGCTTTCGGGCGCAGACGCGTGACAGTCGAGTCGGAATGGCTGCACGTTCGGCGGGGCTCCGCGCCACTGCTGCTCAGCATGCCTCATGCGGGCACAGACCTGCGTGGCCTCGAGGGCCGGCTGCAATCCGCCTGGCTCGCGCGCAAGGATGCGGACTGGTACGTGCCGGAGCTCTACGACTTCGCGTCCGAGCTCGACGCCACGATCGTGCGCACCGGCGTCTCGCGCACCGTCATCGACGTCAACCGCGACCCGACGGGGCAATCGCTCTACCCCGGCCAGAACACCACCGACTTGTGCCCGACGACCACGTTCGACGGCGAGCCGCTGTACGTCGCGGGCGCCGAGCCGACGGCGGCCGAGATCGCCGAGCGGCGCCGCCTGTATTTCGAGCCCTATCACGCGACGTTGCGCCGTGAAGCGGCAAGGCTGCTGAAAGAGCACCCTCGCGTCGTCGTGTATGACTGCCATTCCATCCGCTCCGAAGTGCCGCGCCTGTTCGAGGGCACGCTGCCTCAGTTCAACATCGGCACGAACAGCGGCAAGTCGTGCGCGCCCGCGCTCGCCGAAGGCGTGCTCCGGATCTGCAAGGCATCCGGTGCGAGCTCCGTGCTGAACGGTCGCTTCAAGGGCGGCTACATCACCCGCAGCTTCGGCGCGCCGGACGCGCACCTCCACGCCATCCAGATGGAGCTTGCGACACGCGGCTACCTGCGCGAAAAACCCGGCTCGGTTTCCGAGCGGGACTGGCCCCCACCTTACGAACCGGCTCATGCGGCGCCGTTGCGCGATGTCCTGCGCGCCATCCTGAAGCACTGCATTTCATTCCCACTGTCACAGGACTAACTCCAGGAACCATCATGTCCCGAGTCGATGCATCCCGCGTTGTTCGTGCCCCGCGAGGCACCGCCCTCTCCGCCCTAAGCTGGCAGACCGAGGCGCCCCTGCGAATGCTGATGAACAATCTCGATCCCGAAGTCGCGGAGCGACCGGCGGAGCTCGTCGTGTATGGCGGCATCGGCCGCGCCGCGCGCGACTGGGAGAGCTTCGATCGGATCGTCGCCACGCTGAGGCGCCTGGAAGGCGACCAGACGCTGCTCATCCAGTCCGGCAAGCCGGTGGGCGTGTTCCGCACGCATGCGAATGCGCCGCGCGTGCTGCTGGCGAACTCGAATCTCGTGCCCCACTGGGCCAACTGGAAGCACTTCAACGAGCTCGACCGCAAGGGCCTCATGATGTACGGCCAGATGACGGCCGGCTCGTGGATCTATATCGGCTCACAGGGCATCGTGCAGGGCACGTACGAGACGTTCGTCGAGATGGGCCGGCGCCACTACGGCGGCAGCCTCAAAGGGAAGTGGGTTCTCACGGCAGGCCTCGGCGGCATGGGTGGCGCGCAACCGCTGGCCGCCACGATGGCCGGCGCGTGCTGTCTCGCCATCGAATGCCGCCAGTCGAGCATCGACTTCCGGCTGCGCACGCGATACGTCGATGTCTGCGCCGCCAATCTCGACGAAGCGCTCGCGATCATCAAGTCCGCCACGGCCGAAGGCAAAGCGCTGTCGGTCGCGTTGCGTGGTAATGCGGCCGACATCCTGCCCGAGCTCGTGCGCCGTGGCGTGCGGCCGGATGCGGTGACGGACCAGACATCGGCACACGATCCCGTGAACGGCTATCTGCCGAGCGGCTGGACCGTGGAACGTTGGGAAACGGAGAAGACTTCGAATCCGGAAGGCGTGGCCGAAGCCGCCAGGAAGTCGATGGCCGTGCACGTGCGGGCCATGCTCGAGTTCCATCGCCTCGGCATTCCGACATTCGACTACGGCAACAACATTCGCCAGGTCGCGTTCGACGAAGGTGTGAAGGATGCGTTCGCCTTCCCCGGCTTCGTGCCGGCGTATATCCGCCCCCTCTTCTGTCGCGGCGTCGGGCCGTTCCGCTGGGCCGCGCTGTCGGGCGATCCGGAGGACATCCGCAAAACCGATGCCAAGGTCAAAGAGCTGATGCCGGACGACAAGCACCTGCATAACTGGCTGGACATGGCCGGCCAGCGCATCAGCTTCCAGGGGCTTCCCGCGCGCATCTGCTGGGTCGGCCTCGGCGACCGCCACCGCCTCGGCCTTGCGTTCAACGACATGGTGGCTTCCGGGGAGCTCAAAGCGCCGGTGGTCATCGGCCGCGACCATCTCGACTCGGGTTCGGTCGCCTCGCCGAATCGCGAGACCGAAGCGATGCAGGACGGCTCCGACGCCGTGTCGGACTGGCCGCTGCTGAACGCGCTTCTCAACACGGCGTCCGGCGCAACCTGGGTCTCGTTCCATCACGGCGGCGGCGTCGGCATGGGGTTCTCGCAGCACGCCGGCATGGTCATCGTGTGCGACGGCACTCGCGACGCCGCGGAGCGAATCGGCCGCGTGCTGTGGAACGACCCGGCGACCGGAGTCATGCGGCATGCCGATGCGGGCTATCCGCTCGCCATCGAACACGCGCGCAAAATGGGCCTGGATCTGCCGAGCATCTGACGCCGCATGCGCCTCCTCCGGTCGGCGGACTACCGCCGCATGCCTTGGAAGAACGGCGGCGGCGAGACGCGGGAAGTCGCGGTATGGCCGGAAGGCGCCGCGCTGGATGCGATCGAGTGGCGCATCAGCCTCGCCACCGTGGCGAGCGACGGGCCGTTTTCCACTTTCGGCGGCGTGACGCGAACGCTTTGCGTGATCCAGGGCGCGGGCATCGAGCTGCGTGTGGGCGACGAGCCCACGCGCACGCTCCGCACGACATCGGAGCCCTGCACGTTCGACGGTGAGGCGCCCGCGAAGGCCTCGCTGATCGACGGGCCGATCGTGGATCTGAACGTGATGAGCCGGCGCGGACGCTTCCGGCATCACGTCCGGCGGCAATTCGTCTCAGGCTCGCGGGAGATCCTGGCCGCCGCGGCTTCGACGATTATTTTCTGTCGAGACGGCGCCGTGCTCTGCACCGACGCAAGCGGCCGCGGCGAGCTGCAAGCGGAAGACTGCGCCCTCGTCGAGGGCGCGCCGCAAGCCGTGCGGCTCAGCGCCGCGCAGCGCGCGGAAGTGCTCGTGATCGAGCTCTACCGCGAGGCCACCCGCTCAGGCACATAGCGTGGGGCGGCCAACAGCTGCTCCACCGAAGCGACGAGCCTGTCGTTCTCCTCGGGGGTGCCGATCGACGCGCGAATGAACCCGCCATAGCCGGGCTCGAGCCACGGTTTCACGACGATGCCGTCCCGAACCAGCGCCTTGGCGACCTCGGCGCTGTTCAGCCCCGTGTCGAAGAAGACGAAATTCGCAAGCGAAGGCGCAACGGCAATTCGCCGGCTCCGCAGCTCACCCAGCACGCGTTCGCGCTCGGCGACGATCTTGCGCACCGAGCCGCGCATCCACGCTTCATCCTGCAACGCCGCGACCGCCGCGATCTGCGCGGCGGAGTTCACATTGAACGGTGTCTTCGCGGCGGCGAGCATCTTCGCGATCCGGCTGTCCGAGCAGACGGCGTAGCCGACGCGCAGCCCCGCCAAACCGTAGGCTTTCGAGAACGTGCGAAGCACGACGTGCGGAACGCGCGCGGCGCGCAGGAAGGCGACGCCATCCGGCGTCTCCGCCGGCACGAACTCCCGATACGCCTCGTCGAGGACGAACAAGGTCGAGGCGGACAAGCCCCGCACGACCTCGCCGAGCTGCGCGGCATCGAGCGCCGCGCCGACGGGGTTCCACGGCGAGGGCAGGAAGACGAGACTCGGCCGCGCGGCCAGCGCCTTCAACAGACCCGGCACATCGAAACCGAAGTCCGCCGTCATGGGCACCTTGACGACACGGGCACCCACCGCGAGCGGCTCGATTTCGTGCAGCCCGAAGCTCGGCGCCACGGTGAGCGCCACGGCGCCGGTCGTCAGGAAGCTGCGGGCCGCGGCCGCGATCATCTCCTCCGAGCCGTTGCCGATGACGAGCTCGGCCGCGGGGACGCCGAGGTGCGCGGCCAGTGCATTTCGCAGCAGCTCACAGTTCGGGTCCGAGTACCGCCCGATCTCCAACGCGCTCGTGGAGAGCGCACGCGCCACCTCGGGGGAGCATCCATACGGATTCTCGTTGCTCGCAAGCCTGGCAATGGATTCGTGTCGGCTGACAGCGCGGGCCGCGGCGAGCGTGAGTCCGGCGTTGTACTTCGGCAGCGCGGCGATATGCGAGTTGAAGGAAAGCCCTGAAAGATCGGGCTTCGAGTCGTCGGTCACGGGTCAGGAGCCTCGTTGCGCGAATGAACGGCATTGTCTGTGCCAGACATCGCCGGAAGAACACCCGCAAAGCGGGTGTCGATTTAGATTCGCTAAATCGGCGGCGCCGAATGAGAGCGCCGCCAATGACGGAGCGCGGATCGTTGGCACGCCCTTAATGTATATACAAAGTGTCTTGAATGTCTATGCAATCGTCACTGGCCGAGTGGCGAGCGAATATCGTCCGCTCACTTTGAGTGCGGAAGGAAGTGGCGTGCGGCGTAGTGGATTCATTTTGGCGCGCGCACGCGGCGCTTCACTCGGGGCGACCGGCTCAGTCACCTGCGAAGGAATGCAATGTCAACAAGAACTTACGTGCCCGGCAACGGCCTCCGCCGGGGCCTCTGATGCGTGCGCACTCGAGCGCGCAGAGCTACGTCCGCCAACGACTACGTAAATTGTTCGAGTTGATGGAGATGACGGCTCGTCGACTACTGGGGATTGCGCAGCCGACGCTGTTCCAGCGAGCTCGCGATGCGCGTCGCTCGAGGCGCCGTACGTTGCCCGCGTCGAGACTACTGAACGGCGGGCTTCGCGTCCGTCGCGGGCGCAATGTCGACGACGCGCACGGGATTGCCGGCGGCGATGCCATCCGGCGGGGTTTCGATCACACGATCACGGGCATCGAGCCCGCTAGCGATGTCGATGCTCGCGCCGTGATCACGCGCGATAGTCACGGTCTTCAGAACCACCTTGTTCTTCGTGTCGAGCGTGGCGACGCGCAACCCGCTCTGGTCGAAGATCAACGCGCTGGCCGGCACTCGAAGCAGCGACGCATCGTGCGCAAGCTCGAAACTCACACTGGCATAGCCGCCCGGCATCAGCTCTCCGGCGGCATTGTCGACGGAGAGCTGAATCAGCGTTGTGCCGGTGGCCACGTCCACCGCGCCCGATGCCGCCTCGACAACGGCGTCGTATTGCTTGCTGGCGTGTTCCGGTACCGAGAGCGTGGCCTTCGTTCCCTGCGTCAGATTGCCGGCAAACACCTGCGGCACGTTCACATAAACGCGCAGGCGGCGGATGTCCGACACCACGAACAATTCCTGCCCGCCGCCCCCCGCATTGATCAACGCGCCAATGTCGGTTTCGCGCGCCGTTACCACGCCGTCGAACGGCGCGACGATACGGGTGAAGCCGTGCATCGCGCGCAGCCGCTCCACGTTGGCCCGCTGAGCCTTGACCACCGCCTGTTTGGCGGCGAGATCGCCGCTCTTCTCGTCCGCGTCCTGCTTCGACACGGAGTCCGACTCCAGCATCGATTGCCAGCGCGCGGCGGTGCTGCTGGCGAGCGCCGCATTGGCTTCGGCCGTGGCCAGATCCGCCTCCGCCTGCAGCAGCTGCTGCTCGACATCCGGCGCTTCGATTTCCGCGAGCAACTGGCCCGCCTTCACGCGCGTGCCGATATCCACATTCCATTTCTTGAGATAGCCGGACACGCGGGCATACAGCGGCGCGCGTGACGTCGCTTCGAGCCGGCCGGGCAGATCCAGCGCACTCACTGCGCCGCCGCTGCCGGGCGCCACCACCGAAACGACCGGCAGCGCCTGCTCATCGGTCCACTCCCGCACCCGGTTCGCGCTCGCGGAGCGGGTGAGGATGCCCGCTGCCACGGCCACAACCACGATCGCGGCGCCGACGATGCCCGCCACACGAAGCTTCTTCGCGGTCGAAGCGTTAGCGGCAAGTGTGCCGGCGTCAGGCGACATCAGGTTCTCCAAGCGCGGGAAGCGGTGCGGGTTTGGGACGATAGCGTGCGTGAACGATGCTGAACAGGACGGGCACGAACACGAGCGTCGCCACCGTCGCGAATATGAGGCCGCCGATGACCGCGCGCCCGAGCGGCGCGTTCTGCTCGCCGCCCTCGCCGAGGCCCAGCGCCATCGGCGTCATGCCGATGATCATGGCCAGTGCCGTCATGAGCACCGGTCGGAAACGCACGAAACCCGCGTCCAGCGCGGCGGCAACCGGGTCCGCGAGCTGCTCGAGCCGCTCGCGCGCAAAGCTGATCACCAGCACGCTGTTGGCGGTGGCGACACCCATGCACATGATCGCGCCTGTCAGCGCCGGCACCGACAGCGTGGTAAAGCTCACAAACAACATCCACACGATGCCCGCAAGCGCGGCCGGCAACGCGCTGACGATCACAAACGGATCGCTCCACGACTGGAAGTTGACCACGATCAGCAGGTAGATGAGCGCGATGGCGCCGATCAGGCCGAAGATGAGCCCCGAGAAAGCGCTGTTCATCGTCTGCACCTGGCCGAGCATCTGCACCGAAGAGCCTTTCGGCAGCTCGCGCTCGTGCGCGGCGATCACCTTGCGAATGTCGCTCGCCACCGCGCCAAGATCGCGCCCCTGCGTCGTGGCATAAATCTGCACCAGCATCTGGATGTTGTACTGGGAGATGACCGCGCTCGAATTGGCACGGCGGATGTCCGCGATGGCGCCGAGCAGCTGCGGCGTCGTCGTGCTCGTCGAAGTAATCGGCAGGCTCTGGAGCGCCGAAAGATCGTCCAGCGCGTACTGCGGCGTCTGCATCACGATCGGATACTGAACGCCGTTCCGGGGGTTCAGCCAGAAGGTCGGCGACACCTGGCTCGAGCCCGCGAGATTGACCACCATGCTGTTGGTGACATCGCGCTCGGTAAGGCCGGCATACAGGGCGCGGGTGCGATCCACATCCACGTTGAAGGCAGGCATGCCGCGCGATTGCTGGATGCGCGCATCCGCAATGCCCGGGATACGGCGGATGTCGTTGAGCAGCGTCTGCGCGTAAGCGAAGTTCGCGTCGAGGTTCGCCCCGCGCACCTGAAGGTCGATGGGTGCCGGCACGCCGAAGTTGAGAATCTGGCTCACGATATCGGCGGGCGTGAACGAGAAAGTGACGCCGGGAAATCGGCGCGGCAACCGCTCGCGCAGCAGCCGTACATACTCTTCCGTCGGACGATGCTCCTTGCTCAGCGAGATCTGGATATCGCCATCCTGCGAGCCGATCGTGCCGGTGTTGTTGTACGACATGTTGATGCCGGACGTGGGCAGCCCGATGTTATCGACCGTCGAGGCGATCTCCTCCCGCGGGATGAGGCGACGGATCTCGTTCTGGATCTCCGCAAAGATGCGCGCTGTCTCTTCCACACGCGTGCCCACCTGCGCGCGCGCGTGAATCATGATCTGCCCGGCATCCACCGCCGGAAAGAAATTGCGCCCCAGCAGCGGCACCAGCGCGAACGACGCCAACACGAAGAGCATGAAGCCGATCACGAACACGCGACGATGCCCGAGAGCGAGCACGAGCACGTCCCGATAGCCGCCGCGAAATTTCTCGAAGCGCGCTTCGAAGCCGCGCTGGAATCGCACCAGCGGGTTACCCGACACCGGCTGCGCGCCGCCGCCGCCGTGCCCCTCGCCCTGAGGCGCGTGAGGCTTCAACAGATAGTTCGCCATCGTGGGCACGAGCGTGCGCGACAGGATGAACGAGCACGTCATCGCGAATATCACGGCCTCGGCCATGGGCACGAACAGGAAGCGCGCCACGCCTTCGAGGAAGAACATCGGCACGAACACGATGCAGATGCATAACAGCGAAACGAACGCGGGTGTCACGATCTGCGCCGCGCCGTCGAGAATGGCGTTCTCGACGGTCTTGCCCTGCTCCAGGTGCCAGTTGATGTTCTCGATGGTGACGGTGGCGTCGTCCACGAGAATGCCGACCGCCAGCGCAAGGCCGCCGAGCGTCATGATGTTGAGCGTTTCACCGAGCAGCGACAGCAACGCGATCGATCCGAGCACCGACAGCGGAATGGAGATCGCGATAATCACCGTCGAACGCCAGCTGCCGAGGAAGAGCAGGATCATCAGGCTGGTCAGCGCGGCCGCGATGATGCCTTCGAAGGCCACGCCGCTGATCGCGCCACGCACGAACAGCGACTGGTCGCCGATCGGCTTGATCTCGAGATTGTCGGGCAGGCCCGCCTTGAGCTCCTGCACCATGTCCTTGATGCCGGCGATGATGGCGAGCGTCGACGCCGAGCCGTTTTTTCAGCACGCTGATCAGCACGGAGCGGCCACCGTCCACGTGAACGATGTTGGTCTGCGGCGGGTTGCCATCGCGCACGTGCGCGACATCGCGCAGGTACACCATGGCCCCGTTGACCATCTTGACGGGCAGCCTGCCGAGATCCTCGAGCGCCGCGGGGCTCGTGTTCAGGTTGATGGGATATTCAAACGCGCCGATCTTCTGCGTGCCCACCGGCGTAATCAGGTTCTGCGCCGCCAACGCGTTGGCGATGTCCTGCCCCGATAGGCCGCGCGACTGCGCCGCCACCGTGTCGAGATCGATCTGCACCTGACGCGTCTTGCCGCCGTAGGGACCCGGAACCGCCGCGCCGGGCACCGTGACCAGGCGCGTGCGGATGGAGTTCTGACCCAGATCCGACAACGCCTGCTCGCTCATCCCCTTGCCGGAAAGCGCAAGCTGGACGATAGAGACGGTGGACGCGCTGTAGTTGATGACGAGCGGCGGGGTGACCCCGGGCGGCATCTGTCTCAGCAGCGTCTGCGCGATCGCGGTGACCTGCGCATTGGCGGTGTTGATGTTCACCGTCGGCTGGAAAAAGATCTTGATGATCGCAAAGCCCGTGTAAGACGTGGCCTCGATGTGCTCGATATCGTTAACGGTGGTGGTGAGCGAGCGCTCGAACGGCGTGGCGATGCGCCCGCTCATGGGGTCGGGCGGCAGGCCGGTGTAGGAAAACACCACCGCGATGACCGGAATGCGGATCTCCGGAAAGATATCGGTGGGCGTGCGCAGGGCGGCCAGCGGCCCGACGATCATGATGAGCAGCGCCAGCACCACAAAAGTATAGGGGCGGCGCAGCGCCAGTTTGACAATGCCGATCATGCGGGGAGTGAAACCTTGGTGCCCGGACCATAGCAGAACGTCCCGCCGCGCCGGGTTAAAGGTTTTTAATCACCCGTCGCATGGCGCGTGCGCGGCCATCGAAGAGAATTGCGGAGCTCGTCACGGCCGACGCGTCCACGCTCGTAGCAGCGGACGCACTGAATCGGCGCGTCGGGATCGGGACGTCGGGCAAGCCGCTCACTCGACTGTCGTGCGGATCTCCAGCCCGGTTTTGAGCGTCAACGTCACCGGAGTGCGCTCCGCGATGTCGGCCAGTCGGGCACGTTGCTCGTCCGTCAACACTCCGCCCAATCTCAGTACGCGATCGATTGAAGAGGACTTGTCCGGCAGCCTCGTGAAGCGCACATCGACCTCGACCGAGCCGAGCGGCCACTGCTTGCGCTCGGCATACATGCGCAAGGTGATCGCCGTGCAGGACGCGAGTGACGCCGCAAGCAGATCGTACGGAGCGGGCCCCGCATCCGTGCCGCCGCGGACGGCCGGCTCATCGGACGTCAGCACATGCCTGCCGGATTTGAGCGCTACGACGTAGTGGATGTCGCCAATGCTTGCCGTCGCGTCAGCCATGTTCAATAGCGCTCAGGTGCAGGTGCTGTGAAGAGTGTTCGCGTTCACGACCACGCCGGCGCGACGCGTCGAGAGCCATCGGGACAATACCGCGTGTAGTGTTGCTCGAGTGAACGGCTTGCCAAGATAGTCGTCCATGCCCGCGGCAAAGCAACCGGCGCGCGCGGCGTCGGTCATGTCCGCCGTCAGCGCGATCACTGGCGTGTGCGTGGCACCGGCTTCCACACGCCGCAGCTCGCGCGTCGCGGAGTAGCCATCCATCACGGGCATCTGGCAGTCCATCAGCACCACGTCATACCGGCCGGCGGCGAGCTTCGCGAGCGCCTCGCGACCGTGTTCCGCGCCATCGACTTCGAGGCCGAAGCTCGCGAGCATGCCGTCGGCCACTTCCCGATTGAGCTCCTGATCCTCGACCACGAGCACGCGGCCCGTGAGCGGCGCGAACGCGCGTGAGTGCGGATCCGTGGCGGGCACATTGCTTCCCTGGCCGCCCAGGCGCCCGGTCAGCGAGCCATGCAGTTCCAGCAGCCGCAGCGGACGAGTGAGCTCGGCGTCGAACCACTGCTCTTTCTCGTTTTCGATGTACGTCAGGCTGACGAAGCTTCTGATGCGGATGGCACGCGGCCGCGCGGTGCGCTGGCGCAGAGCGGGCTCCAGCAGCGCATCGGCATTGGCGCTCGAGGACGAGTCGTCGATCACCACCACGTTGTACGCGGCGGAGCGCAGCTCCTGCGCCGCCTCCTGCAACGTGGACACGCATACGGCATCGGCGCCCCACTCGGCCAGCGCTCGCTGGATCAGCCCCCGAACGGACTCGTTGCCTTCCGCCACGAGCACACGTAGCCCGTGCAGATCCGACGGATGCGGCGGCCTCTCCGCCGTCGCGTGCGCAGTGGGCAGCGCGAGCTCGAACGAGAACGTGGACCCAACACCCGGCTCACTCGTGAGCGACAGCTGCCCACCCATCAGCTCCACGAGCTGGCGCACGATCGAAAGACCGAGCCCCGTGCCACCGAAACGCCGGGTCGTCGACGCATCTTCCTGCGCGAACTCTTCGAAGATCCTCGACTGATTGCGCGGCTCGATGCCGATCCCGGTATCCACCACGTCCATCCGTACGCGCAAAGAGCCAGCGGAGAGATCCAGCGGCACGAGCCGAAGCCGCACTTCGCCCTGTTCGGTGAACTTCACCGCGTTCCCGCCGAGATTCACGAGCACCTGGCGCAGGCGCACCGCATCCGCCATCACGCGAGGCAGCGGATGCGACGGGCAGTCGCAAATCACTTCAACGGCCTTCGCAGCCGCGCGAGCCGCAAGCATTTCCCCTGTCTGCTCCACCAGCTCGATGAGGTCGCATTCCACCGGCGCCAGCTGCAGCCGGCCCGCTTCGATCTTGGAGAAGTCGAGCACGTCGTCGACGATGCCGAGCAGCGAGTCCGCCGAGCGATAAATGCCTTCGACGAAGCGCCGCTGTGCCTGCGGCAGCGGCCTGTCGAGCAGCAGCTCGCTCATCCCCAGCACCGCGTTCATCGGCGTTCGCAGCTCGTGGCTCATGCGCGCGACGAAATCACTCTTCGCGCGAGACAGGACCTGAAGCTGCTCATTGCGTTCCTCGAGCTCACGCGTGCGGGTGCGCACGGTCCGCTCGAGCTCGCGGCTGTAACGAAGCTCCCGCTCGCGCCGCCTGCGATAGTGCCGCCACAGGTACCCCAGAATCAGCAGCGCGACGGCGGCATACGCCGCCTTGGCCAGCGGCGTGTCCCATGGCGCCGGCGAGACGCGCAGTGGAATCGCAAGCCCCTCGTCGTTCCAGACACCGTCGGCATTCGCGGCGCGGACCCTGAAGATGTAGTTGCCCGCGTCCAGGTTCGTGTAAGTCGCGGAGCGCTGTCCGCCCACGTTGTTCCAGCCCGTGTCGAACCCTTCGAGGCGATAGAGGTAGCGATTGTTCTCCGGTGAGGTGAAATCGAGCGCCGAGAACGCGAACGTGACGAGCTTGTCGTTATGCGCCAGCACGAGCGGCCGACCGGGCGCGGGCAACTCGTGAGGCTCGAGCGTGCGGTCGAGAATCCTGGCGGAAGTGAGCACCACTCGCGGCGATGGCGCGGCGGCCGGCTCGTTGCCCGGCGCGAACGCGTTGAAACCGTTGCTGCCGCCGAAGTATAGAGTGCCGTCGCCACCGCGAAAGTGAGCGTTGAAGTTGAAGTCTTCGCCCTGCAAGCCGTGCGCTTCGTGGAATACTTTCATCGCGCGAGTGCGCGGATCGAAGCGCACGAGACCATTGTTCGTGCTGAGCCAGAGGCGCCCGGCGCCATCCGACTCGATGCCGTAGACCACCTGGCCGCGCATTTCCGCAAGGCCCGGCGGGCTTTCGAAGCGCACGGCGGCGGGCGCTTCGGAACCGCCGATCACGTGATCGACGCCGCCACCGGCCGTGCCGACCCACAGCTCGCCACGCGCATCGACATGCAACGCGTAGACCGTGTCATCACTGAGACTTGCCGGATCGCCATCGCGGCGGCGGAAGTGGTGGAAGCGGCCCGCGCGCCGATCGAACAGATTCAGCCCGCCGCCGATCGTTCCGATCCACAGATTGCCGCGCGGGTCTTCGACAATCGCACTCACCTGACCGATGCTGAGGCCCGTCGCGTCCTCGCGCCCGAACGGATAGCGGACGAAGCCGCCGCTGGCCGGGTCGAAGCGAGCCAACCCGCCGCCAAACGAGCCGACCCACAACGCGCCGCTGCGATCTTCGTACAGCGACATCACGCCGTCCGCCGGCAGGCTCGCGGAGTCGCCCTCGGCGTGACGGAAGACGCGCGTCGAGCCGCCAGCGGGCTCGAACCGGATGAGCCCACCGGCCATCGTGCCAATCCACAGCGCGCCGCTTCGGTCGCGAAGGAGCGCCATGACGCGCGCGTCGGGTAACACGGGATTGCCGGTGCCGAACACCGGTCGCCGCTCCCGCCGGCTCGACATCTCGATTTCGACGAGGCCGCGTAACGTGCCCACCCACAGCTTGCCGGGGCCGCTCTCCGCAAACGCGTTCACCGGCACATTGCGCGTGAGCGGACTCAGGTAGTGACCCAGCGCCCAGCTTCGGGGGTTCCAGTGGCTCGCCCCGCCGGCGCGCGTTCCCACCCACAGGACTCCGCCTCGATCCTGGTACAACGCCATGGTGTCGTTGTCGCGCAGGCTTTGCGGGTTGTCGGCGTCGCGACCGTAGTGCACGAAGCGCTCCGAGCCACGGTCGAAGAGATTGAGCCCACCGGAAGTCGCGACCCAGAGTCGCTGCGCATCGTCCTCGAGGATCGCAATGACGCGATTGCCGCTCAGGGAGCCCGGATCCCGCTCATCGTGACGGAAGTGCGTGACGCGGCCGGCCGCTGGGTCGAAGCGAAAAAGCCCGCTATCGAACGTGCCGATCCAGATCGCGCCGGAGCGGTCCCCGCCGATGCCGCGCACGCGGGGGGCCGCGCCGCCGCCGGCTCGAAGATCGATGGTGACGAAGTCGTTCGTCGCGGGTTCGTAGCGACTCAGGCCCGCGTCGGTGCCGACCCAGAGCTTGCCGCGTGGATCCTTGTACAGCGCGAAGATGTGATCGGAGGCGAGCGAGCGCGCCTCGCCCTCGCGATGACGGAAATGGCGAACGCGGCGCGTGCGCGGATCGAGCACGTCCAGGCCGTCGTCGGTGGCGGCCCAGATATTCCCCGCCTGATCGATGAGCACCATGCGCACGAGATCGCTCGAGAGCGACGTCGCGTCGAGCGGATCGTGCCTGAAGCGTTCGAAACGATCCGTCTTGCGATCCCAGCGCGCCACGCCGCCGCCCCACGTCGCAAGCCACAGATCGCCGTTCCCGTCCTCGACGATGGACCAGACGTAGTCGTTCGCGAGCCCATGCTCGTCGCCGCGCTCGCGGCGATATTCGCGGATGGAGTAGCCGTCGTAACGATTGAGGCCGCTTTCAGTGCCGATCCAGAGGTAGCCCTGCGAGTCCTGCAGGAAGCTCATGACGGTGCTCTGCGAAAGCCCGTCGCGTATCGTCAGGTGCTCGAAGTACATCGGCCGGGTTTCCGGAGCCCTCTCGGCAACCGCGGCATTCACCTCGGGCGCGCAAAGCGCCGCGCACAGCGCCAGGGCATACAGCACGAGCCGCATACACCGGCGCACGAGCAGCCTGTTACTGCGCGCCCGCCCCAACCTCGCTCTCTGTGAAGTCACTGCTCCATGTGTAGCCGCTACTCCACGTGTAGCCGCTGCTCCATGTATAGCCACTGCTCCAAGTGTACCCGCCGCCCCAGGTGTAACTGTCGCTCCAGGTGAAATCGCCCGGATCCGAATAGCCGCCGTCCCAGAGCAATCCGTCGAGCGTGGAGGCAAGCCCTACGAGCAGATCGCCCAGAATGGGGACGCCACCGAGCAAGCCACCCACCAGGCCCGCGAGACCGCCGCCTGAACCCGACGAACCCTGCACTTCCATGACGTAGAAGTTGCCGTTGGCATCCTGGTTCGCGCGGCCGCCGTAGTGCTGAATCCCCGCGAGATCGAGTACGACGTTCAGCCCGACGTTCGCGCAACCCGAGGCCGTGCTGTACACGGCGTCGTTTGCATTCACGAGCCCGGCGCCTTGCTGGAACACGGTGTACGCCAGCGCTCCATTCGGCTTCACGGCCGGACGCGCGCTCGACATGAGACGACACTTGACGTCGTCGGGCCGCAGCAACGGATTGGCCTCGAGCATCAGCGCAACTACCCCACTCGTTACGGCGGCGGCTTGCGACGTGCCGGAGATCGTGAGATCGAGGTTCGTGTTGTCCACCCAGCTCGGAAATTCCGCGGCCAGTGTGCCGTCGTTGGGAGCGTAAGCACGAAGGTGCCCACCCATCGACACGACCTCGGGCTTTACGAAACCTTCGTAGGTCGGCCCGGCCGACGAGAACGTTGCCAGCGAATATTTCTGCGGCTGGAGTGGCTGATAGTTGTCCGTCACCGCGCCGACTGTGACGACGTAGGGAACATTGCCCGGCACACCGATCGTCATGGGCGACGGGCCGCCGTTTCCAGCGGCGGCGACAACGACGATTCCGGCGTTCCAGGCCGCCATGACGGCCTGATTCAGCGGATCCTCCCAGTAGTGAGAGGTCGGGGTTCCGGCCAGGGACAGATTGATCACACGGATCCCGTAAGCGAGCCGATTGTTCACGACCCACTGGATGCCGCGGATCACATCGAAGTACCGCCCGCGACCGTCGGTGTCCAGAACCCGCACCGAAACGAGATTCACGCCGGGCGCGACGCCCTGGTAACGGCCCGTTTGCGCGGCGACGGCGCTGCTCGCGATGACAGACGACACGTGCGTGCCATGCCCGTGGAGGTCATCGATATCCCAACCGTACTTGTTGAACAGCCGCCACGGATAGAAAGAAGGATTCTGACGATCGAGGATCACGTCGTACTGGGCGAGCACACGGGGAGAGCGACCGTAAGAGGTGGTCTGCAGTGGTCCCTTCTGGCGCCAAACTCCCGTATCCAGCACGGCAACGGTTACTCCGCGGCCCGTGACACCGCCCTGATGCAGCGTGCTCGCCGCGACTTCCGCCGGATAGTAAGTCTCTGGAGCCGTGGTAACGCTGCTGCTGCTTACCGTGCCCTCTTCGTAGATATGCAAGCCGGGGATCGGCTTCTTGCTCAGCGCTTCGAGCTCGCGCCCGTCGAGTTGCGCGCCGACGGCGCGGATGATGTCCAGCTCGCCCGTGACGACGCCCCCGACTTCCTCGACCGCCCGCTTCGCAAGCGCCGCGTTGGACGCCTGGACGATGTAATCGCCGCGAACGCCCGGCTTGGTGACGCGGGAAACATGCATCACGGGTGAAGCGGGCGCCGCGATCTTCACCGCCTTTACATCGATACGCGACTGGGAGGTGGACGGATGCGTGGCGGACCGGTCAGACCACAAGACCGTGGCGACCCCCAGGGTCAGCAAAAAGCCAACCAGTCCCGCAGTGAAGAATCTGACACGTCGTCCGTGTGTGGTCATGATGCCCTCCCATACGCTTTTTTTCGATCGCGCGGCCTTGTACCCGATGCGACCTGCGGACGTCGAAAGTTACCGCACCCGCAGGTATCGCAAAATGGAGAATCGCTGTATCAAGGCTGGCTCACAGCATAGGTACGGCACAGCTCTACGTCGAGCCCGATGCGAGAGCCGCGAACTCCTGTGCTACCTGTGCGAGGTACCGATCAAGCGTGGCGCGCATCTCGGGGGCGAGGTTAACAAAATCCCGCCGCGCGTCGGCCGGATCGGGGGTCCGCACGAGCACGCCGGTTCGCACCAGATCCTGGATACGCCGCACTGCAGTGCTCGACGACACCTCCTCGGCGGCCATGCTGAGCGCCGAGACGGACAGACGTTGCGTGGTTCTCTCCACGCGTACGAGCTCGCGCACGAGGTCCCACGACACATCATCGAGCTCGCCGAGCGGCGGAAATTCCCGACGCAACCGGCGGAGGCGATCCATACCCAGCAAGGCGGCGTCCGCGGAATGCCCCGCGCCCCGCTCCGCCGGCGCCACCGCGTTCTGAGCGGGCAACAGCGCACTCTCAGGCAACCGGGGGACCGCGCGTCGCTGCACGATTGCCGCCAGTTCCTGCGCCTTGCGCGCAAGCGCCGCGACCTCGTCGGGGAGAGCCGAGGCCGCGCGCGCCCGTAGCGCGTCGTCCCACGCGTTGCGGACCACGCCCAGCAGGTTCTGAGGCCGTACGGGCTTCGTCAGGAAATCGATGGCGCCGAGGCGCAGTGCCGCAACGGCATAGTCGACGCGCGCGTGGGCGGTGAGAAAAATCACGCGCGGTGCCGATCCCGGCGCGCTCTGCGCGTTGATCCGGCCCAGCAGCGCGATGCCGTCCATGGCCGGCATGTTGATATCGCTGATGGCCAGGAGAATGTCCGGATGGGCCGCGATCAGGGCAAGCGCCTGCTCGCCGCTCGAAGCCGTCAGACAAGCGATCCCGTTCGTCGTGAGCACCGAGCTCACCAACTCCAGGGTCGGCGGATCGTCATCTATAGCGAGAACGCGCATGTTGTAGCACCATTATGAAACTGGAACACCGTCTTGGCCATGGTGGCGCATGAAACAAGGAGACGATACGCACGAACACGTGCTCGACCGGCACGTGTTCGAGGAGTTGGTCGCGACACTCGGAAACGATACAGACCGGGTGCGCAAGGTTTACCGGAAGTTCGTGGATAGCGCGATCGCGCGCCTGGAAGAGGTGCGTCATCAATCCGTCACTGACAGTGCCGCGACATTTCATGCGCTGAAGGGGAGCGCGAGCATGGTCGGCGCGAACCGTCTCTCCGCCCTCGCCGCCCGATTTCAGGATGCGGCACCTGGCCTCGATGACGACATGAAAGTCTCCGCGATCGGCGAGATCGAAGCAGAGCTCGCGGCGTTTCGAGAGGCGCTGGGCGCACAGATGAGCGGCCTCTCACCTCGCGAATAGCGCTGTTTTATGTCGCGCGCGGGTTGCCGATCACGCGATGCGGCCCCTTGGTCCCAGAGCCCGCATTCAGAACCGGTCTAATTGCGGTTGTTTACCGTCTGTGCGTTCGCAATGGAATGCTGCAGCTGTCTTTCCGGGGAGATAGCCGCGATGTCAGCAGATCCTGTGGCAGCGCTACATGGAGCGCGAAGTGTCCGTCACCCCCTGCACACCGAGCAGGAGTACACGTTGCTCGTGATCGAAGACGCGCCTCAAGGGCCGCATCGACTCAGCTCGATCCTCCGGCGAACATTCCCGCTGAGCACGGTGATCAGCTGCTCTTCCGTCGGCGAGGTCATCCGCGAGCTCACGCGGTCCCGTTCATCGACGCCGTGCGTGGTGACCGCCGCCAAAGACGATCTCGGACGACTCTCCACGCGTGAAGAGCAGGTGCTCGCCCTGGTCGCGAAGGGACACCAGATCGCCGATGTGGCGCGAGCCCTCGAGATCAGCGCGAATACCGTGTCCAGCCACCTCAAGAATATCTATCGCAAGCGCAAGGTGTGCTCGCGAGCCGAAGCGGCGCTCGACGCGCAACGGCTCGGCCTCGTATAGCGCCTCGTCTTGCGAAGGCGCGGCGCGCAGCGCTCGCCGCGCGCGCCCCTTCACGCATCCAGCTTGCGACGTCGGACTACGCGGCCGCCGAGCTGCAGGTTCACGCGCGCATCGAGCGCTACCGCGATTCGCCCCAGGAGGCGCAGGGTCATGGAGCGATCCTCCGCCTTGAGGAGTCGGGCCACCGCCGAACGACTCGTCCGGATACGACGCGCCAACAGCGCCTGATTGACCTGCTTGCGGCGCATCGCCTTGCGCACGTCGCGCACCACATCGCGTTTGATTCGGCCGAGCTCCTGCCCGGCGACGGATCGCATGACTGCTGCTGACATCTGAATTTTCCCCGCTTCCCTTTAAGAACCAAGAGTCGATCAGGTGATCCCGTGGACATCGATGCTGCACGTGAGTCGATGCCACCGATATCACCTGAACCGGGGATGGGGATCCGTCAGCGGGTCATTGGAGGAGCTTGTTCTCTTTCGACATGCGGCGAGGCTTCGTCAGGGCGCCGTTGCGCTTCCTGCATCGTGCGGAGGGCGTGAAGCCGCGCGCGACCTGGCGCGAAGACGTCGGCATCGAAAACCGACACGACTCGAGGGGCCGCGAACCCGCTCTCCCGGAAAGACATGGCGGGTGGATTTTGGATCGCCGTTCCATGACATTCCGACTCCCTTGCTCGAGTGGGTGAGACCCTTCACTTGAAAGATGCTCTCACTTTCGAGACGGGCGTACCAGAGTCGCCATCCGGCGTCACCGCCGGCGGCGTGACCAGAATCGATACAGCCCGGGCGCGGCAAACAAGCCGAGCTACGGCCGGGATCGGATGCGCACGACAGGCCAACCTCGGGCGCTTCGCCCGCTCGCGCACCTCGAGAGCGTGGCCCCGCAGGTCGGCGCGCGCGGGCTCGCCGACCACGCCAGCTAGTGAAGACGGATTCATGCGGGATGTATCGTTCCGAAATAGCGCACAGCTCGACGAGAGGTGGATCGCACTCCGACAAGCTCGCCCAATCGGGCAAAACTGACTTTCACGGCACGCAAAAGTGCCGGAAAAAACAGTGAAAAATGGAACGGGCGTACGAACGCGCTCGATGCCTCGGGAGCTTTGAACTACTTTCGCCCTCGCTTCACGTGATCGCAGTCGACTTCAAGAAACGGCCCCACATCACTTACAGCGAGGCACCGGTCTCATGATTCACCCTCAACGGACGATCGCTTCACTACTGGTTCTGACAGGACTCTCACTCCCCGCTTTCGCGGGTGACGCTCCGCCTGGCGCATTCACTTTGGCACAAGCCAAGGCGGGCAAGGTGGCGTACGAATCCAGCTGCGGAATCTGTCATCTCAATTCACTTCGTGGGCGCGTCGGTATCGCCGGCGAGCTACCCGACCCGGACACCCTGCCGCGCAACTACCAGGAGACGATCAACGGCAACGCGGGTCAGGTGCCCGCCCTCGCCGGCGAGGAGTTCCTGGCGAAGTGGGGTTCGAAGACCGCGGGCGAGTTCGCGGTACGAGTGCTGTCCGCTTCCGGAGCCTTCCCGCCCAAGGGCGCGGACGACAGTACGTTCCTCGCGGTGACGGCGTACATCCTGCAGTCCAATGGCGCGAGGGCGGGCAACCAGGCGCTCACGACGACGACCGCCATTCCGGTCAACGCAACGGTGGCGAAAGCCAGACCCCGCAAGCCCTGACGGGGGGGCAAGCCCCGACGCGGGGCCAGCCGCAGCCGGGTGTGGAGGGGGCCTCCCGGCGCGGTGCTCGAGCACTGCCGAATCCCACCGCGAAAAAACTCTGACGCGAACTGTCGATTCGGGCCCGACTCATGCGTCCTTGGGGTCAGGAGGTACTACTCATGACCCAATCGAAGCTCCAGAAGATCGTTCCCCACCTCTGGTACAACCGGGAGGCCGTCGAAGCTACGCGCTTCTATACCTCGATTTTCCCCGACTCCCGCGTCGACCGCGTCACCGCGCTACCGGTGGATTCGCCGAGCGGCCCGGCGGGCTCCGTCGACATCGTCGAGTTCACGCTGTTCGGCCAGGCTTTCATGGCCATGAGCGCCGGCCCTCACCACGATTTCAACGACGCGATTTCGTTGATAGTGAACTGCGATACGCAGGCGGAGCTGGACCGCTACTGGGACGCCATCCTGAAACACGGCGGCAAGCCCCAGGCCTGCGGCTGGATCATCGACAAGTACGGCGTGCGCTGGCAGATCACCCCCACCGTGATGGGCGACATGATGGCCGACCCCGACAGTGCAAAAGCCCGTCGGGTCGCGCAAGCCATGATGAAACAGGTGAAGTTCGACATCGCGGCGCTCGAAGCGGCATTCAACGGACGCTGAAGTCCCACCGCACAGCGGGGCTGCGGACAGCGGCCCCGGCGTTTTTGACGTCGCCACCTCTCGCGGCCAATGATTGCGCCCGCAACTCAAAGTCGATGAGGGGGGACGTTCATGCGATCGAAGTGGATGGTGCCGGCATTCCTGTCTCTGGGACTCGCCGCGATGCCGGCGATGCTACCCGCCGCCAGCTCGAATGGGAGCGGCGGCGGCGCGCAATGCACGGACTCGAAGACCGGCAAGCCGGTGGACTGCGTCCCCGGGACATACACCGTGTTCGACATTCCGTTCGCCAAGCTGCCCGGCGGCCGCATGAACGCGCAAGGCGAGCTCGACCCGAAGTCCTCGCCGGAGGACGCGCACAAGGGCGCGTTCGTCGCCGCGAAGAAGCTCGGCCTGTTCCGCAACTTCGAATGGGTTCACTGGATTCCGACGGCGCCGTCCAAGAAAGACCCCGCCACCGGCAAATGGAGCGGCGGCGACCTGGATGGCTTCCCCACGGGCTGGGGCTCCACGGGTCTCGGCATCGCCGGCAACTGTCTTTACTGGGGCCGCAGCAACTCCACGAACACGACCGGCCCCGGTGTCACACGCGACATCATCATCTTCAAGATCCAGAAGGATCCGGAAAAGAACGCGCCCGTCGAAGTCGGCACCATGCCGCAGCTGACCGCCGACAACGGCAAAGTGGCCGTGCGCGATCGCGAGCTGCGACCGTACAACTACAAATCCTCGGATGGCGCCGAGCGGATGCTGATGGTCCGCAGCGCTGCGACGGGTACCGGCGGTGACGTGATCACGTACACGCTCGATCCGAAGACCTGCCTGCCCGTGGATCAGGGCGCGACGGCCAAGGGCGTTCTCGCGCACGAGTTCTTTCTCTGGCATGACCCGAAGAACTCGAACCGCCTGCTCGTGCTGTCGCAGACGTATGGCTCGCAGGATGAGGACCTCATCATCACCGCGATCACGGATGAAAAGACCGGCGTGGTGCTGAAGGATCCGGTGTTCATCGCCTCCTTCACGCTGGAGAACGTCGGCGGGCCGATCCGCAACGAACGTCCGGATGAGACGGGCCTCTACTCCGCCGGCCGCTTCGCCGATTACAAGGGGATGACGGATCAGTGGGGTCGCCCCGGCGCGTCGCAGCCCGGCATGGTCAACAGCCTGCACTCCGGTTCGATGTCCGATGATGGCGAGCGTTTCTATGTCGCCGGCACCACGGCGGGCATGTACATCCTGAACACGGAGAAGATCGGGCAAAGCACGAACGCGCAGCTCGCCGCTGGCAGCGCCTGCACCCAGCGGTCGACCAACGCCTGGGTCGATGGCAAGGTCGGCACCGTGGTCGATGTGAACAAGCTGCCCGCCGTCGCCAACGATTGCATTCACCCGGTGCTCAACTCCGACCCCGGCTTGCTTGCGATGCTGAAGTCCACTCGCTCGGATGCGGACAAGCTCGCGCGCTACACGCGCCTCGAAACCCGTTCACGCTTCGCGTTCACGCCGCCGCTGGTGGCGATGGTCGGCGTGCACAGCGCCGTGCCGGTTCCGAACCGGCCGTCGCACACGGCGGGCAACACGAAGAAGCGTCCGGCGTGGGTCGTCATCACGGAAGAATGGCCGTTCGGGCCGTGCCCGGAGCGCGGCATGCGGATCATCAACGTCGAATCGGAAATCACGCCGATGATGGTCGGCTCGATCGCGCAATCCGACAGCCTCGTGGAAAACTGCGTGGCGCAGCCGAAGCCGCCGGGCGCGCTGATCCGGCCGATGATGCACGCTCATAATCCGACGGTGCTGGAGAACATCGTGTTCGTCGGCTGGCTCGGTCACGGCGTGCGGGCGATCGACATTTCGAATCCGTTCGATCCGCGCGAGGTCGGCCACGCGCGCCCGGTGCCGTGGGGTGACATCATGACGTACCCCGACATCAAGGACGGCTTGATCTACGTGGGCGACAACCAGACGGGTCTGCACGTCCTGAAGTACACCGGTCCGCACGCGGATGAAGTGCCGAAGAATGCGGTGTACTCCTCGAATCGGACGAGCCCGCACTGATGAGCGCGCGTGTCGCGTCGGCGGTCGGCGGAGCGCGCGCCTCGCTAACGCGAGGAATCGCGCTCGCGCTGTTGGTTGTCGCGCCAGGAAGCGGGTGGGCTGAGGAACATCCGCATGGCACGGCTGCGGCCGCGCCGGCCGCGGGTGCGCCCGCCGCCCCGGGGCCGGCCGCGAGCGCGACTACTCCTCCTCTCTTCACGCAGCAGGACCTGATGTTCCTAACGCACATGGTCATGCATCACGAGCAGGCGCTCGACATGGCGGCGATGGTGCCCTCGCGCAGCCATCGCGAAGAGTTCATCCGCTTCGCCCGCTATCTGGATGGTGGCCAACGCTCCGAGATCGACCAAATGAAGGGGATGCTCCGCCTCGCCGCCGATCGCGGGCTCGACATCCCTCATCATGAAATGACGGGCGACCCGCCGATGGCGGGCATGCTTTCGAAAGCCCAGATGGCGGCGCTCGCCGCCGCCAGCGGCGCGCAGTTCGAGAAGCTCTGGCTGCAGGGAATGATCTACCACCACCAGGGCGCGCTGGACATGGCTCGCGAGATGCAGGAACGCCAGTTCCAAACCGGGCGCCAGACGTTCGGCATAGACGTGCTCGTCGACGACATCACCGAAGTGCAGCGGGCCGAGATCAACAAGATGAAGATGTGGCTGGCGCAGTGGGGGCTGTCCTAACTCTCTCCCGCACGCTCGTGAACCTCGGATTCAACCAAGCGATACAGGTTGAACCGCAGCTCGAGCTCGCCCCAGGTCGGCACGGCGAGCGAGCCTTTCGTCGAAGGCGCGAACTTCCACAGGTTCACCGCCTTCACCGCGGCGGCGTCGAGCCGCTCATACCCGGTGGAGCGCGCGACTCAGACGTTGAAAAGCGACGCCGCGCCGAAGGCTCTGATGCGACAGCCGCGCGAACCGCAGGCGTGCCCGTCTGTTCACCGGCTATCCATAGCGCTACAGCACGTAGCACTACAGCAAGACGTGCTCAAGCGCCAGCGCCGATCCCGGCCGGCTGTCAAGAGAACAAAGTACGCAGCCGCCTCCCTCCAACGCGTCTTTGACGGCTCCCGCGGCCGCGCGCCAGAATGCGCCCCGATCGCAGCGGCCCGAATACGCCGTCGAGCGTGAGACGCGCGCAGGCGACGGGTGCTCATCATTCAATGCCGAGGAAACCCGCATGACGGAACGCGCAACGACGGCCGAGTCCGCTCACCGATATCCGTCCCGTTCGAAGATGCTGGATACGTACCTGAGCGACGTCGGGCGCAAGCTCGCGGCGGGCCAGGTCCAACTGGCGAAAGATCTCGCCATCAATCTCCCGCACCTCGCGGTCGCGCTATCCGATGCGGATCTGCAGAGCTCCTGCGACTCGTATCGAGCGTGGTGCACACGCTGGGTCACGTCATCGAGAAGCGATAGCGAGTACGACGGCTGGTGCACGGAGGCGAGCCCGACCACCTCGGATTTCGTCCGCGGTGTGCCGTTCAACGCCATTCAGGCGCTCAGGCTCCGGCGTGCGGTGCGCGAAGTCACTTCACCGCCTGTTCCGCCGCTCTCACAGATGAACCCCGACGAGTTTCCGCTGGCGGAGATCTGCGACGTGCTACTGCGCGCAACGCGCGCGTGGTATGCGACACAAGGCCGCCACGACCCCATCGTTCAGCAGAACCTTGCGCGCCTAGGCGTGCTTCGCTGACGCGCGGACGTGCGCCTCCCGCACACACTTGACTTGTAAGCTGACCGTCAGGTGCGACCGTCGCACCCGACATGCCTGCCCGCCCCGGTTGCCGCTGAAACGGGCACTGCCGGAACAGCAATCACGACGACCCCCGACCGCGTTTCACCAGCGCCGCTGCCTTTGAAGTGAAGTTGTTGCGACGTCCTGACCGGCCGCCGCGTTTGCGCAGTGGATGCCGACGCGTGTAGTTCGAAGAACCCGCTGTCACACTTCGCGCGAAGCCTGTCGCGAGCTCGACTATCGAAAGTGTGCTTCGTGTTGCCACGGGCAACTCTCGTGACGCGCGCGGTGCCATTCGACGTTGCGATGCTCCATTGCGCACCGGCACAAGTGCTAACTCCTTGCGTATGCTCATTAAAAATTCTTAATCTACAACCCCTTGGTCAACGCGAGCCGGAACGGCACGATAGCCGCGATGTCCGAGCAATGTCCTCTCACCCCGGTCTCAACAATTGCGCTCCTCTCGTTTCATCAGTCTCATTCTGGTGCTCGTCTGCCTTGCGGTGCTCGGCGGATGTGCGTGGTATCTGGTCCATCGCAACGCTGCGCTGACTCAAGCGAACGGCAACGGCTTCGGGTTTGGCGGAGGCCGCCGGCCCGCCGCAACCGTGGCCTTCGCCGCGGCCAGCGTCGCGGACATTCCGATCCGCATGGAAGCGCTCGGGACCGTCACCCCCCTTGCCGCCGCAACGGTGCGCTCGCAGGTCACGGGCGTTCTGACGCAGATCAACTACACGGAAGGCCAGACCGTTAAACGGGGCCAGCCGCTGGCGCAGATCGATCCGCGGCCATTCCAGCTTGCGCTCGAGGAAGCGATCGCACAGCAGGCGCGCGACCAGGCGCAGCTCGAGAACGCGCGCGTCATCCTGGATCGCAACCGCACCCTGCTCTCGCAGGACTCGATCGCGCAGCAGGACGTCGACACGCAGGCGGCCACGGTAAAGCAGCTGCAGGGTACGGTTGATTCGGACCGCGCCGCCGTTTCGACCGCGCGCCTCAACCTGGACTACAGCAACGTCACTGCGCCGATCAGCGGCCGCATCGGCCTGCGGCCGGTCGACATCGGCAACTACGTTACATCCGGCGACACGAACGGTGTCGCGAGCATCACGCAGCTCTCGCCGATCGATGTCGTCTTCACATTGCCGGCGGATAGCGTCACCGCCATTCAGCAGCAGGTGCACGGTGGGGTTACGTTACCCACGACGGTCCTCGACCGAACGCGCACGAAGATTCTCGGTAATGGCACGTTCCTGACGCTGGACAACCAGATCGACACGCAGACCGGCACGGTACGCGCCAAGGCGCGTTTCGAGAACGCCGACGGCATCCTGTTCCCGAACGAGTTCGTGAACGTGCAGCTGCAGGTCAATATCCTCAAACAGGCGGTCGTGGTGCCGACCAACGCCATCCGCCACGGGCCGCAGGGCGATTTCGTTTTCCTCATCGATCAGGACAACGTCGCGCACATCACGAACGTCAAGGTTGGCCCCACTTCCGAAGATCGCGTGTCGATCAGCGAAGGGGTGAAAGCCGGCGATCGCGTCGTGACCGAAGGCGGCGATCGCCTCACGGATGGCAGCACCGTCCGCCTGCCCGGTCCGCCGCCGGCGGCGGGTGCCGCGGGCGCGCAGCAAGGCAAAAAGCAGTGGAACGGTAACGGCAAGCGCAACGGCTTCGGGGCCGACGGAAGCGGCAAGCGCCGTCGCCCAGCGGAATGAGCGCGGTGGCCGGGGACACGACGGGCACAACGGGCGGCGAACCACCGGCCGGCGATGTGCAGGCAAGCCCGTCCCGCCTCTTTATTCTGCGACCGGTGGCGACATCGCTTCTGATGTTCGCCATCGTGCTGGGCGGGCTGGTTGGCTTTCACTTCCTGCCGCTTTCCGCACTCCCCGAGGTCGATTACCCCACCATTCAGGTGCAGACGCTCTATCCGGGCGCGAGCCCGGAGGTGATGAGCTCCACGGTGACTGCACCGCTCGAACGCCAGTTCGGGCAGATGTCGGGCCTCACGCGCATGTCGTCGACGAGCGCGGCGGGCGCCTCCGTCATCACGCTGCAGTTCGGTCTCGAGCTCACACTCGATGTCGCGGAACAGGAAGTGCAGGCGGCGATCAACGCGGGCGGCTCGCTGCTGCCCACGGATCTCCCCGCCCCGCCGGTCTATGCGAAGGTGAATCCCGCCGATGCGCCGGTGTTGACGCTCGCCGTTACCTCGGAGTCGATGCCGCTCACAGACGTGCGCAACCTGGTGGAGACGCGGCTCGCGCAGAAGATGTCGCAGATCGCGGGCGTCGGCCTCGTCGCCATCAGCGGCGGCCAGCGGCCCGCGGTGCGCATTCAGGCGGACACGCGCCAGCTCGCTTCGCTCGGCCTCAGCCTCGACCAGCTTCGCTCCACCATCGCGAGCGCGAACGCGAACGCCGCCAAAGGCAGCTTCGACGGCCCGACGCGCGCCTACGCCATCAACTCGAACGACCAGCTGCTTACGATCGATGACTATAAGAACCTGATCATTGCCTACCGCGACGGCGGCCCCGTTCATCTCCGCGATGTCGCGGACATCGTCGACAGCGCGGAGAACGTGAAACTCGGCGCGTGGAAAAACACCACGCCGGCAATCGTCCTCAACGTGCAGCGGCAGCCGGGCGCGAACGTCATCGCGACGGTCGACGCCATCAAGGCCCGCTTGCCTGAACTCGTGGGTTCCCTGCCCGGCGCGATCAGGGTGGATCTTCTGACCGACCGTACGCTCGGCATTCGCGCCTCCGTGCGGGACGTGGAGATCGAGCTGGTCATCGCCATACTGCTCGTGGTGCTGGCGATCTACCTGTTCCTGCACAGCACGCGCGCGACCATCATCGCCAGCCTGGCGGTACCGATCTCGCTCATCGGCACGTTCGGCGTGATGTATCTGCTGGGCTACAGCCTCAACAACCTCACGCTCATGGCGATGACCATCGCCACCGGCTTCGTCGTCGACGATGCCATCGTGATGATCGAGAACATCGCGAGGTATATCGAAAAAGGCGAATCGCCGCTCGACGCGGCGCTGAAGGGCGCCGCGCAGATCGGGTTCACGATCATCTCGCTCACGGTGTCGCTCATCGCGGTGCTCATTCCGCTGCTCTTCATGGGTGACGTGATCGGACGCCTGTTCCGCGAATTCGCGATCACGCTGGCCGTGACCATCATCATTTCGGCTGTCGTGTCGCTGACGCTCACCGCATCGCTCTCGGCGCAATGGCTGGAGCATGAGCCGCACGTTCCGGCGAAAGGCATCGGCCGGCACTGGCAGCTCGCATTCGATCGCATCATCACGCGCTATGACCGCGGGCTCACCTGGGTGATGGACCGCCCGGGGCCGACGCTGATCGTTGCCGCGCTCACCCTGGTGATCACCGCGGCGCTATACGTCTTCATTCCGAAGGGCTTGTTCCCCACGCAGGACACCGGCCAGCTGCAGGCTGAGGTGCGGGCACGCGAGTCCGTTTCGTTCGCGCGCATGGCCGAGCTGCAACAGCAGGTCGCGCAGGAGATCCTCAAAGACACCGACGTGGAGAGCCTGAGCTCATTCATCGGCGTCGACGGCGCGAACACGACAGCGCTCAATCGCGGCCGCATGCTCATCAACCTGAAGCCGCATGACGAGCGCGGCGCGCAGGTCGACATCATGAAACGCCTGCAGGAGAACGTGGCCAACGTCGCGGGCGTTACGCTCTATCTGCAGCCGGTGCAGGACCTGACGATCGATGCCGAAACAGGCCCGACGCAATACCGACTCGCGGTCGAAGGCGCCGATCCGGATCTCATCACGGACTGGACCAACCGGCTGATGGCGCGCCTGCAGAGCGTCCCGAAGGTTCGCAACGTCACGTCCGATTCGACGACGCAGGGCCTCGCGGCGCTGGTGAACATCGATCGCGACTCCGCGGCTCGTCTTTCCATCACGGCGGCGAGCGTGGACGAGGCGCTGTACAGCGCGTTCGGCCAGCGCATCGTCTCGACGATATTTACCGAGACCAATCAGTATCGCGTCATCCTCGAGGAGAAGCCCGGTGTCGTCCAGACCCCGTCGGATCTCAGCTTCGTCAACGTGCAGACCGGCTCGGGCCGCCCGACGCCGCTCAACGCAATCGCGTCCGTTCACGAGCAGAGCGCGCCATTGCAGGTCAATCGGGTCGGGCAGTTCCCTGCCGCGACCCTGGGCTTCGACACCGCGCCGGGTGTCGCACTCGGACGCGCGGTCGATGAAATCAAAGCGGCGGCGAAGGACATCCACTTTCCCGCCAGTCTTTCGATGACGTTTCTCGGGGCCGCGAATGCGTTCGAGTCCTCGCTCCAGAATGAGCTGTGGTTGATTCTCGCGGCGGTCGTGTGCGTCTACATCGTGCTCGGCGTGCTGTATGAGAGTTACATTCATCCGCTCACGATTCTTTCGACGCTGCCGTCCGCCGGCGTGGGCGCCCTGCTCGCGCTGCTCGTCACCGGCAGCGATCTCGGTGTGATCGGCATCATCGGCATCATCCTGCTGATCGGCATCGTGAAGAAAAACGCCATCATGATGATCGACTTCGCCATCGAGGCGGAGCGCACCGGCAAGTCGCCGCGCGAGGCGATCCACGAAGCCGCGCTGCTGCGATTCCGGCCGATCATCATGACGACGTTCGCGGCCTTGTTCGCGGCTGTGCCGCTGATGCTTGGCATGGGCCAGGGCTCGGAGCTGCGCCATCCGCTGGGTGTGGCGCTGTTCGGTGGGCTGATCCTCAGCCAGATGCTCACGCTGTTCACGACGCCGGTGATCTACCTCGCGTTCGATCGGCTGAACCGGCGGCAGGTCACGGCGTGAATCTTTCCGCGCCCTTTGTCCGCCGGCCCATCGGCACCACGCTGCTCGCGGCGTGGCTGGCGCTTGCGGGTATCGGCGCCTACTTCGTGCTGCCGGTTTCGCCTCTGCCGCAGGTGGACTTCCCGACCGTGTCCGTGAGCGCGAGCCTCCCAGGCGGCAGCCCGGAGACGATGGCGAGCAGTGTCGCGACCCCGCTCGAGCGGCGCCTCGGTACCATCGCGGACGTGACGGAGATGACGTCCAACAGCTCCCAGAACCGCACGAACGTCACGCTGCAGTTCGACCTGGACCGCAACATCGACGGCGCGGCGCGCGACGTACAGGCAGCCATCAATGCCGCTCGCGTGGACTTGCCCGCGACGCTGCGTTCAAACCCGACTTACCGCAAGGTGAATCCGGCGGACCAGCCGGTGATCATCCTGGCGCTCACGTCCCCCACGCGTACGCCCGGCCAGATCTACGATGCGGTCTCGAACGTCATCCAGCAGCGCCTGCTGCAGATCCACGGCGTCGGTGACGTGGAGCTCGGCGGCGCATCGCTGCCCGCCGTGCGCGTGGAGATCGCGCCCTTCTCGCTCTCCAAATACGGCATCTCGCTCGAGGACGTCCGCACGGCGCTGAGCTCGGCGAACCCGAATCGTCCCAAAGGCGTCATCGAGAGCGACTCGATGCGCTATCAGATCTACACGAACGACAACGGCCGGGTGGCCGCGAACTATCGCGGCCTCGTCGTCGCGTACCGCGACGGGGCGGCGGTGCGACTGAGCGACATCGCGGAGGTCACCGACAGCGTCGAGGACATTCACAGCGGCGGCCTGTTCAACGGCCAGCCCGCCGTCATCGTGCTCGTCACGCGCCAGCCCGGCGCCAACATCATCGAGACGGTGGACGCGATCAAAGCGGATCTGCCCCAGCTACGGGAAAGCCTGCCATACGATGTGAAGCTGGACATTGCGTCCGATCGCACGAAATCGATTCGCGCTTCGCTGCGCGAAGTGGAACTGACGCTGCTCATTTCGCTTGGCCTGGTCGTGCTCGTCGTCAGCGCGTTCCTGACGAGCCTGCGGGCAACACTCATTCCCGCCGTGGCCACCGCCGTCTCGCTACTCGGGGCGGTGGGCGTCATGTACGCCGCGGGCTACAGCCTCAACAATCTTTCGTTGATGGCTCTGACCGTCGCCACCGGCTTCGTCGTCGACGACGCGATCGTGGTGCTGGAAAACGTATCCCGCCATCTGGAAGCGGGCATGAACCGCTTCGAGGCGGCCTTGCTCGGCGCGCGCGAGGTCGGCTTCACCGTCACGTCGATCAGCATTTCCCTGGTCGCGGTGTTCATTCCGCTCATCTTCATGGGCGGGATCGTAGGCCGCCTCTTCCGGGAATTCGCCGTCACGCTTTCATCCGCGGTGCTGATCTCGCTGGCCGTCTCGCTCACGCTGACCCCGATGATGTGCGCGTACATCCTGAAGCCCGAGCACAACGCGGAGTCACAGGGTCGGGTGGCTCGCTTGTCGCGCGCAACGTTCGACCGCTTGCTCAAGGGCTACACCCGCGCGCTCGACTGGTCGCTCGCCCATGCGCCGATGATGGTTCTTCTGCTTCTGGGCATCGTCGGGCTGAACATCTACATGTTCGTCATCATTCCGAAGGGGTTCTTCCCCCGTCAGGATCTGGGCCAGCTGAATGGCGGCATGCGCGCCGACCAGAGCATTTCGTTCAAGGCGATGGAAGGCAAGCTGCAGCAGCTGGTCGACATCATTCATTCCGACCCGGCCATTGCGACGGTGGTGGGGTTCACGGGCGGCAATCGCCCCGGCGGCGGCGGTTTCATGTTCGCCACGTTGAAGCCGCTCTCGGACCGCAAAGACGATACGCAGACCATCATCAATCGCCTGCGCATCAAGCTGAATCAGGTGACCGGCATCAACCTCTTCCTGAATCCGGTTCAGGACGTGCAGATCGGCGGGCGCCAGTCGAACTCGACCTATCAGTTCACCGTTCAGAGCGACGATCTCGCGAGCTTGCGCAAGTGGGCGACACGCCTCGCCGAACAGATGAAGCTCGATCCCGTGCTCACCGACATCGACACGGACCAGCAGGATCACGGTATCGAGTCGTTCCTCAGCGTCGACCGCAACACCGCTTCCCGCTTCGGCATCAGCTCGCGCGACATCGACAACGCGCTCTACGATGCATTCGGCCAGCGCCAGGTGTCGACGCTGTACACGAGCCTCAATCAGTATCACGTCATCATGGAAGTGGCGCCCCAGTACTCTCAGTCCCCTTCGGCGCTGAACGACATCTATGTGCCGGCTCGGGTGGGCACCCAATTCAACGGAGCCTCATCCACCGCCGCAGCTGCATCGACCGCCGCGGCCACGCCGTCGGCCTCCACGCCGCTGCCCTCGCGAGACCCCACGACCGGCGCGGCCGTGAATACGGCGGCGAACTCCATGGTGCCGCTCTCGGCGTTCGCGCATTTCGCCGACAGCTCGGCACCGGCCGGCATCAACCATCAGAGCGGCTCGCTCGCGACCACCATCTCCTTCAACCTCGCGGACGGCAAATCGCTCAGCGACGCGCAGAAGTCCATCGAGGAAGACATGGCCGCGATCGGCATGCCCAACAACGTGCACGGCAGTTTCCAGGGCACCGCGCGCACGTTCCAGCAATCCGTCGGGCAGGAGCCACTGCTCATCGCCGCGGCGTTGCTCGCCATCTATATCGTTCTCGGAATGCTGTATGAGAGTTACGTTCATCCCCTCACCGTGCTGTCCACGCTGCCCTCGGCGGGAATCGGCGCCGTGCTCGCACTGATGCTGTTCAACATGGAGTTCTCGATCATCGCTCTCATCGGCGTGGTGCTGCTCATCGGCGTCGTGAAGAAGAACGCGATCCTCATCATCGATTTCGCGCTCGACGCGCAACGCGCTCGCGGAATGTCCGCGCGCGAGGCGATTCGTGAAGCGGCGACACTGCGCTTCCGCCCCATTCTCATGACGACGCTCGCCGCCGCGCTCGGCGCCGTGCCGCTGGCGATCGGCTTCGGCGAAGGCTCCGAGCTGCGCCGCCCCCTCGGGGTGGCGATCATCGGCGGGCTGCTGGTCAGCCAGATGCTCACGCTCTTCACGACCCCCGTCATCTATCTCTACCTCGATCGGCTGCGCAAACCGACCGATCACGAAGCCGATCTCAGCATCGATGTGATGAGGGCCCGGCCATGAACATCACCCGAGTGGCCGCGATCGTCACCGCGACCTTGCTGGCGGGCTGCGCGATCGGCCCCGACTACAAGCGGCCAACCCTCGACACGCCGACGCAATACAAGGAAATGAGCGGGGCGGAGACGCCACCCCCTGCGCCACCCCCGCAATGGTGGACGCTACTCAACGATCCGGTGCTCAACGACCTCGAATCGCGCGTCGAAGTATCGAACCAGAACCTCCTGGCACAGGAGGCGGCCTATCGGCAGGCGCTGTCGGTCGTGCGCCAGCAGCGCGCCGGACTGTTTCCCTCGGTCAATGCGGACGTGGGCGTCACCAAGTCGGGCGGCTCGCGCGGCGGCGACACGGTCGTCACCGCCCCCGGCGGGGGTTCGATCTCGCGCACGACGAGCGGCAAAGAAACTTATACGGGCGGCGCCAGCGCGAGCTGGGAGATCGACCTGTGGGGACGGCTGCGGCGTTCGCTCGAGAACGCTCACGCGCTCGCCGACGCGAGCCAGAACGACCTCAAGTTCGCGAAGCTGTCGATTCAGACGCAGCTCGCGACCACCTATCTACAGCTGCGCGAAGCCGATGCCGAGCAGCGCCTGATCAACGATACGGTCAGTGCGTACGAGCGCGCGCTCCAGATTGCGCAGAATCGATACAACGTCGGCATGGCGGTGAAGAGCGACGTCCTGCAGGCGCAGACACAGCTCGCAAATGCGCAGGAGCAAGCTTCGGAGCTCGTGCTGACGCGGGCCCAGGCCGAGCATGCGATCGCCGCGCTCGTCGGCGTGCCGCCTGCGGCCTTTGCGCTGGAAGTGAAATCCGATTGGCGCACGGATGTTCTGCCCGTCCCGTCAGGCATTCCGTCCACGCTGCTCGAGCGGCGGCCGGACATCGCTTCCTCCGAGCGGCGCGTGAAGGCCGCGAACGCCAACATCGGGGTGGAGGAAGCGGCTTACTTTCCGTCGCTGACCTTGAATGGAAGCTACAGCTTTCTGTCTTCATCCCTCGATTCGCTGTTCAAGTCCGCGAATGCTGTGCATTCGGTGGGTGCTTCGCTTGCGGAAACGGTGTTTGATGCGGGCAGGACGCCCGCCCGCGTGGCTGGCGCGCGTGCGGCCTACGACCAGTCGGTTGCGGAATATCGCCAGACCGTGCTTACGGCGTTTCAGGATGTCGAGGATCAGCTCGCGGCGTCGACTCAGCTCACACGTCAGTATGAGTTGCGCAGGCAGGCGTCGGAGGCTGCTGATGAGACTGAGCGCCTTACGCTCAATCAGTACCGGGCGGGTACCGTGAGCTATACCAATGTGGTGGTGGCGCAGACGACGGCGCTGTCGGCGCGACAGGCGCTGGCGCGCGTTGAGCTGCAGCGGCAGACGACTGCGATTGCGCTGATCAAGGCACTTGGGGGCGACTGGGGTCCGCCGGCGCCCTGAAGAAGCCCTCAATCGCCGGGCGGCTGGAGAGGCGCCCCGCGACTCCGACACCGCACGCTCGAGCACGAACACCGCACGCTCAAACACGGACGCCACACGCTCGAGCACGGACGCCGCACGCTCCAGCGCCGGCACGGTCGCTCGAACCGCGCGCGGCGGTTCAGGGGATCAGACGCGCTTGCACCAGCCGCGACGTTCCGGGGCTTCGCCCTGCTGAATCGCGACCAGCGCCGCACGCAAGCGGCGCGTTTCGGGGCCGACTTCGCCATTGCCGACGATGTGATCGTGCCCACCGCGAATCAGCGTACCAACGCCCGCAAGAACGGCGGCCGTACCTGAAAGCGCGGCTTCTCCGTCACGCACCCATTCGATCATTTCATCCACGCTGAAGGGACGCTCTTCGACGGTCATCCCCTGCTCGCGCGCCATGGTCAGCAGCGAGTCACGCGTGACGCCGTGAAGGAACGTCGTATCGAGGCTGCGCGTGAGAATGTGGCCCGGCCGGATCAGCAGGAAGTTCGCGGCGCCCGTCTCCTGAACCTGCCCGCCCGTGCAGAACAGCACCTGATCGGCGTTGAACTGCTTGCGAGCGGCCAGCGTCGGGCCCATCGCCGCTGCGTAATTTCCGCCGGTCTTCACCATGCCGAGGTGCGAGGCGGTGCGGCTCTTCTCTTCCTCAACATAGATGCGCAGCGGCTTCATCCCCTGCGCGAAGTAATCCCACACCGGGCTCGCCATCACGATGAGCGACGCTTCGCTCGACGGCGTCGCGGCGGCGCCGATGTTCGCCACCGTGCCGAACAGCAACGGGCGCAAGTACAGCGCACCGGGCGCCTCGGGCACCTGAGCGCGACACCGGTCGATCACTGACGTGACCATCCCTGCGAGCAGGGCTTCCGGCGGCTCGGGCAACACCAGCAAGCGCGCGCTCTGGCGCATGCGCTCGATGTGCCGATCCATCCTGAATACGTTGATCGACCCGTCTTTCCAGCGATACGCCTTGAAGCCTTCGAAGCACGTGCTCGCATAGTGCAGGACGTGCGCGGCCGGGCTGATCGAGATCGGGCCCACCGGCCCAAGCTCCGGCGCGCCCCACTGGCCATCGCGGAACTGGGCAACCGACATGTGATCCACCAACACGGTGCCAAATGCCGGACGCTGGACTGTGGATGCATTCATGAATTCACTTCCGGATCGGGATCGAGAACCTTGTTCAGTGCCGTGATCAACCGCTTCTGGCCGGGGAAATATTCCCACTCGAACGCGAGCGGATACGGCGTATCCCACCCCGTCACGCGCTGGATCGGCGCCTCCAGGCTCCAGAAGCATTCCTCCTGGATCGTTGCGCTCAGCTCCGCGCCCAGGCCCGCGAACCGTGTGGCCTCGTGAGCCACCACGCAGCGGCCGGTCTTTTTCACCGACCGCACGATTGTCTCAGTATCGAGCGGCATGATCGATCTCAGATCGATGACTTCCGCATCGATCCCCATCTGCGCAACAGCGGCCAGCGCCACGTGGACCAGCGTGCCGTAGGCCACGACGGTCACTGCGGAACCCTCACGAACGATCTGCGCCTTTCCCAGCGGCACGCGATAGTCGCCATCCGGCACTTCACCCTGGGGGTGAGTATTCCACGTCACGGCGGGTTTGTGAGGATCGCCGTCGAACGGGCCGTTGTACAGGCGTTTCGGCTCCAGGAAGATCACCGGGTCGCCCTCTTCGACCGACGAGATCAGGAGCCCCTTGGCATCGTAAGGGTTCGAAGGCATCACGACCTTCACGCCGCAGACATGAGCGAAAAGCGCCTCGGGGCTTTGCGAGTGGGTCTGGCCACCCCGAATGCCGCCACCGCAGGGCATGCGCACCACAACGGGCGCCGTGAACTCCCCACCGCTCCGATATCGGATGCGGGCAAGCTCGCTCACGATCTGGTCATACGCGGGGTACACGTAGTCCGCGAACTGGATTTCCGCGATCGGTCGCAGCCCGTTCACCGCCATGCCGATGGCGGCCGCGACGATGCCGCCTTCCGCGATCGGCGTATCGAATACACGACTTTCGCCGAAACGCTTCTGCAACCCTTCCGTGCAGCGAAAGACGCCGCCGAAATAGCCAACGTCTTCCCCCATGACCACGACCGACGGATCGCGATCCATGAGCGTGTGCATGGCGGAGTTGATCGCCTGGATCATGTTCATTCGGGCCATGATCGTCAGGCCTTCTCTTTCGCGAGCTGCTCGCGCTGGCGGCGCAGGTGCTCCGGCATGTCGTGGTACACATCGTCGAACATCGTGAGCGGATCGAGGCGCGGGCCCTCGTTCAGCGTGCCGTAGGAGCACGCCTCTTCCCACGATCTCGTCACGTGCTCCTCGCACTCCGTCACGAGCGCCTGATGCTTCTCGTCGCTCCATTCGCCCAGCGCGACGAGGTGCTTCTTCAGCCGATCGATCGGATCGCCGAGGGGCCATGAAGCCTCTTCATCTTTCGGGCGATAACGCGAAGGATCATCGCTGGTGGAATGCGCGGCCGCGCGATACGTGACGAGCTCGATCACCGTGGCACCCAGACCCTGCCGCGCGCGCTCCGCGGCCCAGCGAGTGACGGCATACACGGCCGGAAAATCATTGCCATCGACACGAATGCCGGGAAGCCCGAAGCCCAGCGCGCGCGCGGCGAACGACGGCCCCTGACCGCCCGCCATGCCCTGGAACGTCGAGATGGCCCACTGATTGTTGACGATGTTGATGATGGCCGGCGCGCGATACGACGAGGCGAAAACCATGGCGTAGTGCACGTCGGCCTCGGCGCTCGAGCCCTCACCGGTCCAGGTGGCGGCGAGCGACGTTTCGCCCTTGATCGACGAACCCATGGCCCAGCCCACGGCCTGCGGCACCTGCGTCGCGAGGTTCCCCGAAATGGAGAACAGCCGTTTGGCGGCCGAGTGGTACATCACCGGAAGCTGTCTGCCCTTGCACATGTCTCGTGTGTTGGACAGAAGCTGGCACATCAGGTCGACCATGCCCACGCCCCGCAACAGGTAGAGGCCCTGCACGCGATACGACGGAAACAACATGTCTTTGGGGTCGAGCGCCATGCCGGCCGCAACCGCCACGGCTTCCTCGCCCGTCGACTTCATATAGAAGGAGATACGGCCCTGGCGCTGCGCCTTCAGCATCCGCTCGTCATAGACGCGCGTGAGCACCATGATTCGCAGCCCTTCGCGCAGCGTGTCGGGCGCAAGAGCGGGGTTCCACTCCCCGAGCGCCCGATGGCCGTCATCGAGCACACGCACCAGCTCGACAGCGAGCGACTCGATATCGCGCGCGTTCGCACCAGGGCTCGGACGCGGCACGGCGCCGGCGGGCGACAGCGCCACGTAGCTGAAGTCGGGTTTCTCGCCGGGGCGGGCCGGCGGGTGGGGAACATGAAGCTGAGGCTTGTTGTTCATGGTTTCGTGAGCCCGGAAAGCGGATGAACGCCGCCAACGCGGCGAACGTTGCGCCGGGAGGCTACTCCAGCGGCCCGCAACAGTTGTTGCGAAACGCGGTCAGGACGTTCCGATTTTGCAGCACACATTGCACCGATCACGCTGCGAGCCCTCGGAATTTCACGGCGTCGGTATTCCCGCCGCACAACACGACGCCCACGCGCTCGCCGTCGGCCGGTTTATACGCACCGCTGAGGAGCGCGGCCATCGCAGCGGCCCCGCCGGGCTCGGACGCGATGCACAGGGCGCGCCACAATTCCCGCTGCGCGTGGCGAATCGCGTCATCCTCCACGAGCACCACGCGATCGACGAACTGCTGGGCGAGCGGAAACATCAACTCACCCACGCGGCGAGGCGCGAGCGAGTCGGCGGCGATGCCGCCCGCCTCCGCATCCACCGGCTCGCCCGCCTCGAGCGCGCGATACAGAGTGGGCGAGGCATGCGGCTCGACAGCGATGAGCCGCGTCTTGCCGCAAGACCACGCAGCCATACCGCCGATGAGCCCGCCCCCGCCCACGGCGATCAGCACGGTATCGAGCGCGGGAGCCTGTTCTTCCAGCTCCAGGCCGAGCGTCCCCTGCCCCAGCAGCGTTTCGACCTGATCGTAGGCGTGGATCTCCATCGCGCCCGACTCGGCGATGAAGCGGCGACTCGCCTCGAGCGCATCCGCATAACGTTCGCCGGCGATCACGAGCTTCGCGTTCAGGCCGCGAATACGTTCCTGCTTCGTCGCGGCGGCAACCGACGGAACGAAGATCGTCGCCGGAATACCCAACCGGTTCGCGGCGAATGCAACGGCGAGACCATGATTGCCGCCGGACGCCGCGACGACGCCCGCCTTCGGCACGGGCCGCGTCAGCAGGCTCGTGAACGCGCCACGTGTCTTGAACGAGCCCGCATGCTGAAGAAATTCCAGCTTGAGAACGACGGATTGCGAGGCGAGCCCGAAGTCGGCAGCCTCGACTTCAACGACGGGCGTGCGCCGGATGTGCGCCCGAATGCGTTCGTGGGTTCGCGCAATCTGCTCGCGCGTGAGCTGCGGGGTGTCCATTGCGCCCGATTGTATCGGCCCCGGCCGCCCGGACTCCACGCACCTTCGCTACCCCTTTCGGGCGAGCCTGCGTATCGCGAGCCCGCCGAACAGTCCCGTCATGCCGACCAGTACACCCACCGACAACAGGGTCGAAACGAAGTGGAACTCCTCGAGGCCCGCAACGGCGAGCGCGAACATCACGATCAGTGTCGTGAAGACCACGAGGCCATCCGGGATGCGCGTCGTGAGGATCAGCGCCGACGCGGCAATCAGCAGCACCGTCCACGGCCCGATGAAAGCGAGCGTGACTCCAACGACCTTCGCCCAGACGTATTCGCCCCGCGAGACAGGCTGGCTCACGTTTCGCATCTCGACGATCAATGCCTCACCGCTCATTTTTTCTCCGTTTTGCGCTCGGCCTTGCGCAGGCGCGCAACCCGATGCCAAGCCCTCGCGCACGCTTGATGTCACCGGAGATCGGCGACGCACGGGCTTCAGGCATTGTCGTGATCGAGCCTTCGTTTGAAGCCCGCGCGCGATGCTTTCACCATGCGGTGACCTTGAGGGAGGGGCACCGTTCTTGGGCAAGTTACTCACGCGATTCCTGCGCTTCCGACGCAAGTCGTCCGCGCCTATCGCTGGGCACGACACGCACGTTGCGGACTATCGGGCCGTCTCTATTGTTCCGATGCAGAGCGCGTGCGCCGAGGCGCGGCGGCTCAGGAGAAGTCGCTACCTGTTGAACGAGGCGCCGCGTCTTCCGCTATCTCAATGTCCGCAGCCGCTGACCTGCTCGTGCAGCTATCGCAAGTTTCCCGATCGAAGGGTTGCCGAGCGGCGCGACATCGCGGCGAGCGGTCGCTGGTTCATGGGACAGGATCGGCGCAAATCGAGCGGCCGGCGCGCCACCGACCACCACCTCTCACGCATCGAGATGACCTGGCCGGACCGGGAATAAAACGTCCGACATCCGTATCACGGAATTTTTTCCGGGCGACGATTGGTTTATTCAGGTAGCCTCGTCACACACGCGTGCTGCCTACCATTGGACATTTTCTCTTCCGATACCGGAACGCCCTGTTCCCGGTGGCGTGCTTGCCCCTGTTTCTTCCAGGGCCCGAACCCTTCGACGACACGCTCGTCGCGACGCTGATCGGCGCCCTCGTGGCGCTGCTGGGGCAATTGGTTCGCGCCGTCACCATCGGTTTTCGCTATGTCATACGCGGCGGCAAGGGCCGCCGGGTGTATGCCGAAGACCTCGTGACGGATGGCGTGTACGCCCACGTACGCAATCCCATGTACGTAGGCAATCTGCTCATCGCCGCCGGCGTGGCAATCGCCGCCAATTCCTGGGCAACGCTCATCCTGGGCATTTCGCTCGGCGTGTTCATGTACATCTGCATCGTCGCGGCGGAAGAGCAGTACCTCCTCGGGCGCTTCGGCGAAGCGTTCAAGGCCTATTGCCGGGACGTGCCTCGCTGGCTACCGCGACCCGGCGCGCTGTTTCGCTCGTCCGAGCCGATGCAGTTCCGTTGGCGCCGGCTGCTGGTGAAGGAGTACGGCACCCCCTTCGGCTGGGTCAGCGCGATCATCCTCGTCACGCTGTTCAACTTCTGGCACGACGGTGAGTGGCCGGCGCGCCAGGTCGAGATCGACGCCATCACGTGGGCGTTCGTGATCGCCGTCGTGTTCTGGTTCACCGCCTGGCGATTGAAGAAATCCCGCACGATCCAGGCGGATTGATCTCCCGGGCGCAAAGCCCTTACGGCCCGCCTTCCTTCGGCCCGACAGCCCGGCGCAGCAGGTAGAGCTTGCGAGCCACCAGCGCGAGCATCCCGCCCGCTGAAGTGGCGCCCGCGGCGAGCGCAATTGCCGCGGTGGAAATGCAGGCTGGACACATCGGCGCCACCTCTCAGTTGCGACCCGTACCACCGGGCCTCCCTATGAAGACGCGCAAGACCGGGCACATTCGACAGATCAGAAGACGCTGATCTCGGTGATTTCGGTGAGCCGGTCGAGCAGTTGGCGGCGCACGGCGTCGTCGTCCGCCAAGCCCAACGCGCGATCGAATGCGTCGACGGCCTCGCTGTAGCGGTTTACGCCCTTCAGCAGGTGCGCGCGCACAGCCCAGTACGGCTGGTAGTTCGCCGCGGCCCGCGCACCGACCTCATCGAGCAATTCCAGACCCCGGCGCGCCCCTTTCACCTCCGCGACGGCGGCGGCCCTTGCGACGAGCGCGCCGAGAGCCGGCGAAAGCTGCACGAGGCGCTCATAGAACAGCGCGATCGCGTGCCAATCCGTCCGCCCCGTGCGTGCGCGCTCGGCGTGAACGGACTGGATGGCCGCCTCGAGCTGGAAACGGCCCGGCCGCCCGAATCTCGCCGCGCTCGCAAGCACGCGTTCCGCATCCGCGATCATCGGGGCGTTCCAGCGATTCGGATCCTGCTCGGAGAGCGGAACGAAGCGGCCGCCTTCCGAGCGCCGCGCGGGTCGCCGCGCTTCACAGTGAAGCATCAGCGCAAGCAGGCCCTGCGCCTCGGGCTCATCCGGCATCACTTCGAGCAGCACGCGAGCGAGCCAGATGGCCTCCTCCGCAAGGCCGCGCGCGCGAGCGTCGACCCCGGCGGCGTCTTCCCAGCCGTTGCCGTACGCGGCGTAGATCGCATCCAGCACCGCGTCGAGCCGGTCGGGCAGGTCACGCGCTTCCGGGACCTCGAACGCGATGCCGGCCTCGCGAATCTTGTTCTTCGCCCGCACGAGGCGCTGGCTCATCGTCGCCGGAGCGACCAGGAATGCACGCGCGATCTGCGCGCCTTCGAGCCCGAGCACCGCCTGAAGCATCAGCGGCGTGCGCATGTCCGCATCGATCGCCGGATGCGCGCAGACGAACAGCAACTTCAGCCGCTCATCGGGCAGCGGGCCGGGTGGCTCGGCGTCAAACGGCTCCGATGCGAGGATCTCCAGCGTCAGCGCGTTGGCTTCGCGCATCTTTTCGTGGCGCGCGCGATCCACCAGCCGGCGGCGAGCCGCCGTGAGCAGCCACGCCTCGGGACTGTTCGGGATGCCGCTGTGCGCCCACGACGTGAGTGCGGCAAGCAGCGCCTCGCTCAACGCATCTTCCGCGGCGGCAACGTCCCGCGTGCGTGACGAAAGGAAAGCAACGAGCCGGCCGTAATGCTCGCGAGCCGCGCTCTCGACCGCATTACGCGCTGCGTGGCTATCAATCATCGCTGCAGGTGAGGCGTCGTTTCCGCTCGGGCGCGAGCGGCCGCACCTCGACGGCTCCCACGGCGGTCGCCGGGCATCGCGAGGCCCACGCCAGGGCGAGGTCGAGCGACGGCAACTCGAGAACGATGAAGCCGGCGAGCTGTTCCTTGGTGTTCGCGTACGGCCCGTCCTGAATGTGCTTCTTGCCCTCGCGATGGCGTACGGTCGTGCCCGTTTCCGGCGCGTGGAGCGGCTCGCCACCCACGTATACGCCCGCGTCTACGAGCGAGCGGTAGTAGGCCCGCCAGGCGCCGTAGTACTCGGACTCGTCCGGCTGCCCGCGATTGGCAAAGGTGTCCGGGTTCTCGTAGATGAGCAGGGCGTACTTCACGGCTCGTTTCTCCTCATGCGCGGGGCTACAAGGATGACGAGCGGCGCCGCCTGAAACCGACATCTCCGCCGAAAAAAGCGCTCGTCCCGGCGCAAACGGGCGCCGAAGCCCGCGCTCCCGTCAGCCCTGCGGCGCCGTCCAGCCCATGATCGGGACCGAGCTGATCGAGTTCTTCGGGCTGCCCTCGATCACGCGATCGCTGTAAGACACGTATACGAGCACGTTGCGGGCGCGGTCGAAGAACCGCACGACGTGAAGCTGCTTGAACACGAGGCTGCGGCGCTCGTCGAACACGCTCTCCCCGTCCTGCAACTCCCCGTTGATGTGGATGGGTCCGACCTGCCGGCACGCGATGCTGGCATCGCTCGTGTCCTCGGCGAAACCGAGGCTGCCCTTCACGCCGCCCGTGACAGCGCGGCTGATGTGGCAGGCAACGCCCTGCACTTTCGGATCATCGAAGCCATCGACGACGATGCGATCGTCGGGGCCGAGCCAGCGAAAGCGGGTGTTCACCTGCCCGGTCGTCCCACGCTCCGGCCGGCTCCATATCCAGCCGATGAACGCGAGCACAACGACCAGCGCACACACTCCGAGGATCGCGGCGAACTTCTTCACGGTTGGCTCCAGCTGATTTGCGCAACGCCATGCTACGACCGCTACGGGGCAAAGCGTTACCGGAAGCACATTCCCCCACGCCGTGCCGGGCATTTGTTCGCGACGGCGCTCCCATTCCGTCCGGTCGAGTGCGACGAAGAGCGCCGCGCGGTGCGGCGCAGCCCGTGGCCACTATTCCGACTTGAAGCCCACGCGCGCGTGGCTGCCGTCGCAGAACGGCTTGTTGTTGCTGTGACCGCAGCGACAAAGGCGCGTCTGAGTCACACGCGCGACCACTCGGCCCGTGCCGCTCGTGATCTCGAGGTTGCCGCGAACCCGCAGCGGCCCATCCACCTGCGGATCAACCGCCAGCGCGCCGTCGCGCACGGCAAGCATGTCGGCCTTCCCGGTCGGCGGCTCGCCGCTCGCGCTGAAGCCGGCATCGTGATGCGAGCCGTCGCAGAACGGCTTGTTCTTGGAGGCGCCACATCGACACAGCGTCGCGCGGAATCCGAACGGCTCGCCGTTCAGGCGAATATCCCCGCGCACGGCATACGGGCCGGCCTCGCGGACGGCGACGAGATTCACCTGCGGAGCGGTTTCGTCGTGCTTGCCGTCCTTGCGCTGGTAGCGAATCGCGCCCGACGGGCAGGCGTGCGCGATTTCGACGAGACGATCGACTTCGATCGCATCGGGGCTGATCCAAGGACCCTTCACGTTGGCGAGGAATACTTTCGGCGCGCCGGTCACGCAGAAGCGCGCATGAATGCACTTCTTGCCTTCGTAGATCAGCGTGAGATCGTGGCCTTCGAGGTAATCGACGCCGTCGACAGTCCTCGGCACCGGCGGTGAACCGGGCGTTGCGGCCGGCGCTTGCACACCTGCCGCCCCGGCGGACACCACCGCCACAGGCGGCGACACAAACCCTCGCGCACCCCGCTTCGCCAAATCAGCAATCACTCGCGATGCCGACACCGCACGCGCGTCGCCGCCCTCGGCCAGGTGAGCCGCCGCGGCCGCCAGCTCGCCGAGTCGTTCAATGAAATACAGATTCGCGCTCGCCCCCGGCAACATCGGCGCGGCATCGCGAAGCGCGGTGAACGACATCCCGGCATTGCAGCCCGGGTTGGAAGGCCCCGCCGGCAGCCGCGCCGCCCGTTCCGCCAGAATCGTTGCCGCACGCATCAACCCCATCGCGATATCGACGCTGAGCGCCTTCTGCGGCACCGGCCGGCGCAACGTGTATGAATACGCAAGCAACCGAAGCATCAGCGCATAGCTGGCGTTCGCAATGTCGACCGTCGCGAACGCATCCTCATTCTCGATCCACACCCGCCCCTGCGGCCGCATGGGCGGCCGCAGCACCGGATTCACCGCCGCCGGATACGCGGGCGAAAACGCCGGATTCGCCGCCTTCAACGCCGCAAGCTCGTGGCGGATGGAAAGAAAACGCTGGTAATGCGAGTCCGGCGAGGCTTCGGTCGCCCCTTCTCCCTGGCGCACGATCGCGTCGAACGCCGCGAGCGCCGTCTTCAGACAGATGACGGGTTTCGCACCATGAAGCGACACTTCCACGTCCGACAACTGCAGGGTCGGGTCTCCACAGAACGCGGCCGACTCACCGAGCCGCTCGACGAACCGGCCCAGGTTCTCGCTCAGCACCGCGTAGAAGGTGCCCACTGTGTCGTAGTCCATCGCCATCGGCGTAAGCGCGATGCGGTTGGTCCCACGTTTGAATTGCAGCTCGGGCGCGAAGCCCGCGCCATCCTGCTCGGTCGAGCCATGCGGCCGTTCGAGGAAAATGAAGTGCTGAAGCACCGCTTCGTTGAACGGCGCCAGCTTCACGACGATGCCAGCCGGCAGCATCCCGGGGTCGAGCGGGAAGTTGCCGCGGCCGAACCGGGGCGAGCCGCCGAGCGCCGCCGCGATGTTCCACACCGCCGCCAGATGCCCCATTTCATCGATCGCCACGTCGATGATCGTCTGGCGCCAGCGCGCCACGGCCTCCGCTTCGACCTTGCCGAGCCCTTCGCCCTCCCCGCTACGCAGGCTGAACGCCGCGTAGAGATAGGTGCACATGAGGTTGTGTTCGAGCTCGGCGGCTTCGTAGAGCGCACCGAGGAGTGCCTCGCGGCTGGGCGAAACGATGGCTTGGGTCATCGTGGGACGATACCCCAGAGCCGTGGCGGACAAATACCCCATATGGGGAGGCCGTCACACAGACGGGCGCGCATCTGTACGGAAGTATGGGTTGTGCCCCGCATGGCCTCGCTCTAGCGTGACTGCGTGCAATTCCACGACGCACTCGAGGCCGAACAGGCGCGGTACATCCACCGCAGCGTCCCCACCGCCGCCTTCGGCGGCCTGGTCGTGGTCGTGCTGGTCGTCATCGTGTTCCGGCCGGTCGTCGAAGCGCGCTATCTCTACGCCTGGTTCGGCGCGTTCGTGCTTCTGATCCTGGCCCGCGCCCCGGCATGGCTCAAATACCGCGGGATGAAGTTCAGCCCGGCGACGTCACGGCGCTGGCTGCGCCACGCCGTCGTCGGTTCGTTCGCGTCGGGGGTGCTGTGGGGTCTCGGCAGCCTGTTTCTCATCCCCGAAGGCCAGCCGCTCCATCAGTTGATCTTCCCGGTCGCGGTCCTCTTCATGGGCGTGGGGGCGATGTTCAGCTACGCGCCCCATAACCCCACCTTCCTCGCCTACATGGTGCCGGCGACCGTTCCGTCGATGCTCGGGCTCGCGCTGGAAGGAGGCATCGTCCAGATCTCTTTCGCGATCGGGCTCGCCAACATCGGCATGGTGGTGCTCTGGTCGCGCGTGCAGTTCAACCGCATGTTCGTCGAAACGATGCGGTTGCGTTTCGAGAACGTGGCGCTCGTCACCCAGCTCACCGAGCAGAAGGAAACGGCGGAAGCGGCGAATCTCGCGAAATCCCGTTTCCTCGCGGCCGCCAGTCATGACCTGCGCCAGCCGATCCACGCGCTCAACCTGTATCTCGGCGCGTTTGCGCAGATCCAGCTGCCACGCCAGGCGGGTTCGCTGCTGACCAAGGTGCGCCAGTGCGCGCACATCATGGACGACATGTTCCGCACGCTGCTCGACATCTCGAAGCTCGACGCCGGCGCCGTGAAAACGCAGGTGTGCACGTTTGCGCTCGCGCCGATGCTGGCCCGCGCGAAACTGGAGTTCGAGCCGCAGGCGCGGGTGTGGACTTGACCCGCTTTCGTGGACTCTTCAGTGTCACAAACCGAGGAGTCTTCAATGGCAAAGAAGGGTACGAGATACACGCCGGAGTTCCGGCGTCAGATGGTGGAGCTGCATCGTGCGGGCCGCTCATTCGAGGAACTTGCGAAGGAGTTCGGCTGCACCGGCTGGACGATTCGTCAGTGGGTGAAGCAGGCGGCGCGCGATACAGGCCGGGGTGATGGCGGCCTGACGAGCACCGAGCGCGAGGAGCTCACGCGGCTGCGCCGTGAGAACCGGCGGCTGAAGGAGGAGCGGGAGATCCTTGCAAAAGCCGCGGCCTGGTTCGCGAACGAGGCGCCCGCGAAATCGAAGCGCTCTTCGGATTCGTGAAGGCGAACCAGGCCACCCAGTCAGTTGCGCAGATGTGCCGGCTGCTGGGCATTTCCAAGAGCGGTTACTACGCGTGGCTGAGCCGACCGATGTCAGCACGGGCACGTGAGGACATCGCCCTGACCGCGAAGATCCACGCGATTTATCGTTTTTCGCGCGAGACCTACGGAGCGCCCAACATCCACGCGGAGCTGGCCGATGCGCATCAGATCCGCGTCGGACGCAAACGCGTGGCGCGGCTGATGCGCGCGGAGGGGCTGCGTGGGGCGAGTCTGCGGAAGTTCGTGGTGACCACCACGAGCGATCCGAAAGCCGCGCGCGCGGTGGATCTGGTGGAACGGCGCTTCTATTCAGAGGGTCCGGACAGACTCTGGGTGGCGGACATCACCTACGTTCCGACATGGGCGGGATTTGTGTATCTGGCGATCGTGCTGGACGTGTACTCGCGACGGATCGTCGGGTGGGCCATGGAAACGCACCTGAAGACCGAGCTGATCCTCGCGGCTCTCGACATGGCTCTCGCGCAGCGCCGCCCTGAAGGCGTGATTCATCACTCCGATAGGGGCTGTCAGTACACGAGCTACGCGTTCGGCCAGCGCTGCCAGGAGGCGCATGTCATGCCGTCGATGGGCTCGGTGGGAGATGCGTACGATAACGCGATGGCGGAGAGCTTATTCGCGACACTGGAGCGTGAGTTGCTCAGCCGTCGGCGCTTCAAGTCGCAGGCCGAAGCGAAGATGGCCGTTTTTGAATGGATCGAAGGCTGGTACAACCTGCATCGTCGCCATTCTTCGTTGGGCTATCGTTCACCAATCAACTACGAACGTGCGCACCGGCGAGCAACTCGGCGCAGGCGGTCGCGAGAGCTTCTGCCGCTGGCGCGTCAGACTACGCTGCGTTGTAAGATCCAAAGGAGGACGGGAATCACAAAGACCGTGAGATTGAGATAGAAAACTGTCCACGGAAGCGGGGCAGGTCCAGGTGAAGGGGCTGCGCTTGCGTGTCGTGCGCAGCTCCGCCTTCGCGCGGAGCGATCCGGCGCTGGTCGAGCGCATCCTGCGCAACCTGATTTCGAACGCCATCCGATACACGGAGCGTGGCGGAGTCGTCGTCGGGTGCCGCAGCCACCGGGGCGCGGTGCGGGTCTGCGTGTACGACAGCGGCGTCGGCATCGAGTCCTCGGAACATTCGCTCGTGTTCGAGGAGTTCTACCAGGTCGGCAACAAGCAGCGGGATCGCTCGAAGGGCCTGGGCCTCGGGCTTGCGATCGTCGAGCGACTGGCGAGGCTGCTCGACGCGCCTGTGACGCTGGTCTCCCGCAAGGGCCGCGGCAGCCAGTTCGCTTTCGATCTGCAGCCGGCCGCCCCGGCGGATCTGCCCACTGCCGGGCGACGCCGTACGGGTGGCAAGCGGCGCGACTTCGCGGGCACGCTCGTGGTGGTCGTGGACGATGAAGAGCTGATCCTGGACGCCGCGCAGACGCTGCTCGGCCAGTGGAACTGCTCAGTCGTCGCGGCAACCTCGGGGCAAGATGCCCTGCGCCAGCTGGCCGACAGTCCCCGGCCGCCGGACGTGCTGATCTGCGACTACCGGCTGCGCGGCGAGGAAAACGGCATCGGCGTGGTGGAAGCGGTCCGCAACGAGTTCAACGCCGAGATCCCCGCCCTGCTGATCACCGGCGACACCGACCCGGATCAGATCCGCAAGATCACCGCGAGTGGCCTCGCCGTGCTTCACAAGCCGCTAAGGGAAGATGAGCTGCACGATGCGATCAGCGCGCTCGCCAAACCGCCAGCGCCGGCCGTGCGGAACTAGGAAGCGGACTGCTTCTCGCGCAGGGACAGGCGGCGAGCGGCCTGCATCGCCTGAGTGCGATTGGCTACGCCGAGCACGCGGAACACTGAAGAGACGTGCATCTTCACCGTCACTTCCGCCACGCCGAGCCGCAGCCCGATCTCTTTGTTCGGAAGATGCAGCAGCGAGAGGATTTCGAGCTGGCGGGGCGTGAGCGGCGAGCTCTCGTCCGCCTCCAGCACGCCGGCGCCGGTGGGTGTGATCCACTGCTGCTCGGTCGGGTGATCGCCCGCGATCACGCGGCGGATGGCTTCCGCCATCACGTCCGTGTCCACGGCCTTGGAGATGAACAGTTTCGCGCCCGCGCGCAGCGCGGAAGTCGCATCGAGCCGGTCTTCGGAGGCCGAGACGGCGACGATATCCACGTACGGGTAGCGGCTGAGCACGGCTTCGATCGCCTCCGTTCCGCTGATGCCCGGCAGATTGAAGTCGAGCAGCACGAGCCGAAGGTCCGGCATCTGGCTCGCGAGCTTGAGCGCCTCTTCCCCGCAGCTCGCGCACTTCACGCTCGACTCGCCGAGCATGGCGCCGAGAAGCTGACTGAGTGCGTCTCGGTAGAGCGGGTGATCGTCGATGATGAGGGCGTTTGCCGGCATGAAACCGTGTAGATCAGTATGCCGGGGCGGAAGTATAGCGCTTTGTCGGCGAGTTACGACGTATTGCCGGTCCACGCCGGTAGTCTGAAACGGCAAAAGCCGCGACACTGCGCGCCACGTCTCAATCCCCCCTCGCCGCCAGCCGCCACTTGGAGGCCCGCTTGCTCACACCGCAGGTCATCGTTTGCTGGTCGGGCGGCTGACCTACCGGCTTCTCACGGTCTACTCGACGCCGCAACTCGCGCCACCGCCGGGCACGGCCCCGTTCGCCGCGATGACCCAAAGCCCGCTCACGCTGGCGATGCTCATGCTCACCATCGGGTATTACCTGATGTATACCGCCGGCGTGCTCTTCAAGACCAAGAGCCCTCAAGCGACGGGCGGCTAGGAGCGTGGGAGGCGCGGATCCCGTGCGGTTTGCAAGAGCGCCGCGCAGTTCTCGTCCTTGGCCAGACCCGGATCGATGAACGCGATCAGCGCCGCGACCGGCGTCAGCACGGCACCGATTGCCGCCGCGACCGCGCCTTGCTTCAACGTCTTGCCGGCATCGATGCCCACGGACGGTTTGCGCAGGTGGCCGCCAAGTTCGATTGGGGTGCGCAGCCGCGCAAACCGCGGTTTCTTGGGCTCGCCCTTGATCGACAGGTCCAGCTCTTCGGGCCCGAGCCGTACCTCGCCGCTGCCGGTGATCCTGACGTTCGTCGTGTCGAACACCACGTTCCGCGCGCGCATCGTGCCGCTCTCGATGTCGAACTGGGCTACGCCACAGCGAATGTCCGAGCGTTCATCGCTGCCCTTCAGCAGAAGGCCGATACCGCGAGCGACATTGATGCCCGTGAGCTCCGCGAAGGCCGCGTTCACCTGCCCGTTGGGCAGCACAACTGACACCTGGCCGTTCGCATCGGCCACGAAGTCGTGTATCGAATCGCCGGTGCCCTCGAATACCGCGCGCGCTTGCACGACGCCGCCGAGCGGCGGCGTCGCGTCCGGCGCCTTGCCTTTGAGCTGATCAAGCTGCACGTCCTTCGCTCGCACATCGAGTCGTGTGCGCGGCGTCTTGCCGCGCGCGTCGATATGCACGGTGCCGCTCAATTTCCCCTGCGGCATCTCGAACGCGAACGGGTCGAGTGACAGCACCCCGCCATCGAGCTTCACATCGAACGCCACTTCCTTAAGCGGCAGCGAGCCCGCCTGGATCGAATGCGCTCGAAACTTCACATCGCCATCCATGGCGCGCACGCGCGCGACCTGCAGCCGCGCGGTGGGGAAGAGCGTGGCATTCGCCGGTGCCGCTTCTTCCGCGCCTTTCTTCGACGGCTTGGGCGTTTCGGCCTGGGCCGTCAGCTCGCCGCTCGTCTTCGGCTTTCCGCCGAGCGGCGCGGCGAGGTCGCTGAGCCACAGCCGGTTCGAATCGATGTGCCCCGAAATCGCCGGCCGCTTGCGCGAAACATCGACGAGCAGCTCGCCGCCCAGATCGCTCTTGCCGACCGTGCCCTTGATGTCGGAGACGTGGATCTTCGCTACGTCGCGCTCGACATGCGCGGTGAGCCGGAACGGCGGCGTGTTCGGCAAGGCTAGCTGCGTGACGTAGTAGAGGTCCGCGAGATCGCCGCCACTCGCGCCAACGTCGAGCGACACACGCGCGAGATCGAATGGCTTCTTCACGGTGCCGTTGGCCGAAATGCGGATATCGCCCGCTTCGATCGACAGGTCGAACGGATACGGATGATCCGGATCGAGATTGATCAGCGGCCCGCCCGCGACGCGCGCGGCGAACGGCTTGTCGTTGAGCGAGCCCTTGCCTTCGACCCGAAACGCCTTCGCAGCGGCGTCCGCCGCCTTCTCGCGCGCCTGGATCGTCCCCTCGACGGACAGCTTCATCATTTCGTCGCGCACCGCGAGCACACCACCCTCGATGAGGAAATCCCGCACCACCGGCAGCTTCGGCGGCCGCCCGGCCGGCGCGTTCGTCGGTTTGGTGTTCGCGAACGTCCAGTTCGCGCGACCCGACGCGTCCCGATGCAGATACACGTTGGGCCGGATGATCTCCACGCGCGGCAGGATCACCTCGCCCTTCAGCAGCGGCAGCAGCTTGATCTGAACCTGAAGGCGCTCGATCCGCGCCATCGGTTTCGCCGGCTCCCAAGGCGGATTGCCCACGGTCAGGCCGCTCACCGAGAACGACGGCGTCCACGACCAAGGGTGCACCTCGAGGTCGCCTGCGATCTCGACCGTGCGGCCGGAACGCGCCGACGCCATGCGCTCGATCGGCCCCTTCATCGCATTCCAGTCGAGCAGGGCCAGCGCAAGAAGCGCGGCGCCGATGAGCACGCCGAGCATTACGCCCGTCCAGGCCAGCGCATGGCGCGTGCGGCGCGAGAGGTTCACTACGATGGGTCCCGGCGTTCCATGACCCTGTTAACGCCCAGACGACGGCAGCCGTTCCGCGCACACAAACGGGAACAGAACCCCCGACCGTTTGTTTCGCTCAGGACTCAGTCACGGCTCGCACCCAATGCCCGCAAAAAACGTCGAACCCAAAGCCGCGTCCGCCAAGGCGGCGGAAGCTCCCGCGCCTCCCCTGCTCGCCCACGGCGCTGACCAGCTGAGCCGGGTGGTCGTGGACGCCTACAACGCCGACATGCGCACGGCCGAAGGCTTTGTGGGCGATCGCGCCAGCAAACGCGCCTTCCAGGCGATATTCGACGACTGGCGCGAACGTATGCGCAAGAGCGGCGAAGATCCCTTCGGCGATACGCCGACGGAGCAGATCAGCAAGAAGCAGCTGGACAGGGTGCTCACCGATGGCGACCCCGAAGCCGCCGGCGTGGTCCACGGCGCCATCGAGGAGTTCTCGCAGGAGTTTGCGGCGGTGATCCGGCGCTTCCTGCGACTGAAGGAATGGAAGAACACGGAAGCCATCGTGATCGGCGGTGGCCTGCGCCAGAGCCGCATCGGCGAGCTCGCCATCGGCCGCACTTCCGTCATCCTCAAGGCGGAAGGACACACCGTGGACCTGCGGCCCATCCGGCACGAGCCGGACCACGCCGGGCTCATCGGCAGCGTGCATCTCGTGCCGTCGTGGATTCTCTCGGGGCATGACGCCATCCTGGCTGTCGATATCGGCGGCAGCAACATTCGCGCGGGCCTCGTCGAGCTGCACGCAAAGAAGCATCCGGATTTCTCGGAAGCCGCCGTGGGCGCCTTCGAGCTGTGGCGCCACCGGGACGACGCGCCGGAACGCGAGGACGCGGTGGCGCGGCTCATCGACATGCTCACCGATCTCATCAAGCGTGCCGGCAAGGACGGGCTCGAGCTCGCACCGTTCATCGGCCTCGGCTGCCCGGGCGTGATCCGCGCGGACGGCTCGATCGAACGTGGCGGGCAGAACCTGCCGGGCAACTGGGAGACGAAGAGCTTCAACCTGCCGCAACGGCTACGCGAAGCGATACCGAAAATCGCAGAGCACGACACGGTCGTGGTCATGCACAACGACGCCGTCGTTCAGGGGCTGAGCGAGCTGCCGTTCATGCAGGACGTGAAAAGCTGGGGCGTGCTCACCATCGGCACCGGCCTCGGCAACGCGCATTTCACGAATCGCGAACCGGAAGGCAAATCTAACGGGCGTCGTGGAAAATGACGCCGAGCGTGTGCCGAGGGCCGCCGCGGATGCGGCTCACGCCGCGCCGGAGTTGCACGCGATAGATGCCGCGCGTGCCGTGAACGGGCCGGTCGCGCACCGCTCAGCCGGCTTGCCTGGCGCGGCACTTCGTTGCGCCCGACGCGGCATTTTTTCGTTCCGAGGCGAACTGACCGCTCGATTCACCACCGCGATTTCGCCGCCTCGTGGCGCCGCGCCGAGGCTCGGGCACAACCGCCATTAGATGTAGCTGTACCAACGGCTTGTGTACTAACTTCACCCGCCGCGACTGCACTGTTGCACCTCTTCCGTATCAGGGGCTCCCCACGCAACGCCATGCACCGTTACTCACCACTACTGCTTCTTTCAATGGGCCTCGTCCAGCAAGCGAGTGCCGCCAGCAACGCGCCGGCGGCGGCAGGTTCCGTTCCCGCGGCGGCGAGCCAGCCAGGCCACGAGTCCGCGGCGACGAACCCCAACTGGAAGATGCTCGATCAGTTCTGCACCGAGTGTCATAACGCCGTCGACTGGGCGGGTGGCGTGGCCTACGACGCCATGAGCCCCGACACCATCACCGAAGATGCTCCGGTGTGGGAGGCGGTGATCCGCAAGCTGCGTGGCCACCTCATGCCTCCGCCTGGCAACAAGCAGCCGGAACAGGAGCGCATCGACAATTTCGTCGCGTGGATGGAGAACAACCTCGACCACTCGACCGTGGCGCCGAAGGCGGGCTACGTCTCCGTGCAACGCCTGAACCGCACGGAATACCAGGCGGCGGTGCGCGGTCTCCTCGGCGTGGACGTGAAGGTGGAAGACCTGCTGCCACGGGACATCGACGTGGATGGCTTCGACAACATCGCCGCCGCCCTCACCGTCTCGCCGAATTTCCTCGACCAGTACATCGGCGCCGCGCGCTACGTCGCCAAGCAGGCGGTCGGCGATCCGGCCCCGAAGCTCTCGTCCACCACCTACGTCGCGCCCGGCGGCGCGCAGGATCAGTACGTCGACGGCTTCCCGCTCGGCACGCGCGGGGGCATGTCCTTCAAGCACAATTTCCCGGCGGACGGCGAATACCGCTTCAGCGTGCTCGATCTCGACATCGGCCTGTATCCGCAGGCCTCCGAGACGCGCCACACGCTCGTCATCCTCGTCGATGGCAAGGAGGTGGCGCGCGGCGATGTCGGCGGCCCTGACGACTTCGCGCTCGCGAACAAGGAAGCGTCGATCGGCCGCAAGAAGATCATGGACCGCTTCGCCAATCTGCCCACGACGGTGAAAGCGGGGACGCACGAAGTGGTGGTCACGTTCATCGAGCGCGCGAAGGCGGAGTCCGAGGAATGGGTCGACGGCGGCTTCGGTCGACTGCGCGTCCCGCGCGTGCTCGACGGCGTGACCGTCAACGGCCCGTTCAACGCGAAGGGCGTCTCGATGAGCGCAAGCCGCCAGAAGATCTTCGTCTGCGAGCCGAAGGCGGCCACCGAAGAACGTGCCTGCGCGGAACAGATCGCCGCGAACCTCGCCCGCCGCGCGTATCGCCGGCCGGTCGAGAAAGCCGACGTCGATGCGCTCATGCCCTTTTTTGAAGTCGGCCGCAAGGAGCCGGGCGGTTTCGACGCTGGCATCAAGTACCTGCTCACGGCCGTGCTCTCGAGCCCGGACTTTCTCTATCGCGGCATCCAGCCGGCGAAGAACTCACCGGACTCGCCGGTGCACGCGCTCACGGATATGGAGTTGGCCTCGCGCCTTTCGTTCTTCCTGTGGAGCCAGGGCCCGGACGACGAACTGATGAACATCGCCTCGGCCAACAAGCTGCACGACCCCGCGGTAATGGCGGCGCAGGTGAAGCGCCTGCTCGCGGACAATCGCGCGCAGGTGATCGTGTCGAGCTTCGGGCTGAAGTGGCTCAATGTCGACGACATCAACTCGGTGGATCCGGATCCGCGCCTCTTCCCCGGCTACACGCCGGCGCTGCGCGCGGACATGGCCACGGAGACGGAGCTCTTCCTGCGCAGCATCCTGCTCGAAGATCGCAACGTCACCGAGTTGCTCACGGACAATCACACGTTCCTGAACGAGCGGCTTGCGCGTAACTACGGGATCGAAGGCGTGCGCGGCCCGCAGTTCCGCAAGGTCGAGCTGACCCAGCCGTATCGCTTTGGCCTGCTCGGCAAGGCCGCCGTGCTGTTGCGAACGTCTTACGCCGATCGCACATCGCCCGTGCTTCGCGGCGCCTGGGTGCTCGAGCGCATCTACGGCTCGCCGCCGACCCCGCCGCCGCCGAACGTGAACACCGATCTGTCGCAGAAGGCCGGTGAGAAGCCGAGCACGATCCGTGCGCGTCTCGAACAGCATCGCAACGTGAAGAGCTGCAATCAGTGCCACGGCGTCATCGACCCCATCGGCATCGCGCTGGAGAACTTCGACACCATCGGCCAGTACCGGACGGTGGACCGCGAGGCCAATGCGCCCATCGACGCGAAGACGGTGCTGTCGAACGGCGTCGCGATCGAGGGCCCGGTGCGGCTGCGCGAGCAGCTGTTGCGCAAGCCAGAGCAGTTCGTCGAAGTGTTCACCGAAAAGCTCATGATGTACGGCCTCGGCCGCGAGCTCGAATACGGCGACATGCCGCAGGTTCGCGCCATCGTGGGCAAGTCGAAGGCGGACGACTATCGCTTTTCGGCCCTCGTTACCGGCATCGTGAACAGCGATGCGTTCCGCCTGCAGTCCCAGCCGCACGAGCGGCCGAAGATCGAGACGAAGAAACCCGACACGAAGACGGCTGCCGTGACGCGGCCCGCGACCGCTCCTTAGAAGGTGGCACCATGTTCTTCCTGACCAAGAAGCATCTTTCCCGCCGAACCGTCCTCAAGGGCGTGGGCGCCGCGGTCGCCCTGCCGCTGCTCGACGCGATGGTGCCCGCGTACACCGCCACGGCGAAGACGGCCGCTGCCGGGAAACCGCGCGCGGGCTTCTTCTACATTCCCCACGGCGCCATCATGTACAACACGCCGTTCGGGGCGGAGATGGACGGCTGGACGCCGAAAGGCGCGGGCGCGGACTTCAAGCTGAGCCCGATCCTCGAGCCCCTGGAAAAGCAGAAGAAGTACGTCACCTGCATCGGCGGCCTCGAGAATGCGGCCAGCAACAACTCGGTGCACACGATCAACCCGGCCACGTGGCTCTCGGGCATCCGCCCGGACACCGCGCAGCCCGGCGCGCACATGTCGGCGACCATCGACCAGTTGATCGCGCGGAAGATCGGCCAGGACACGAGCCTGCCCTCGATGGAGCTCGCTTCCGAGACCACCGTGCAGAGCGCCGCGTGCGGCGGCGGCACGGGCGGCTGTTACTACAGCTCCACCCTCTCCTTCCGCGACGACCACTCGCCGCTGCCGATGGAATACAACCCGCGCAAGGTGTTCCTGCAACTCTTCGGCGAAGGCGACACGGCGGAAGAGCGTGAAGCGCTCACGAAGCAGACCTCGAGCATCCTCGACCTCATTGCCGACCGCACCAAGGCACTGCGGGGCACGCTGGGCGCGAGCGACCAGGTGGCGCTGTCGAACTACCTCGAATCCGTGCGCGAGATCGAGCGCCGCGTGGCGAAGGCGCAGTCGCGCGACCTCTCGAACGTGAAGGTGCCGAAGGCGCCGGTCGGCGAGCTGGAAAACTTCGACGAGCAGGTGAAGCTGATGTTCGACCTGATCGCGATTGCGTATCAGGCCGACCTCACGCGCGTCGTCTCGTACATGATGGTGTCGGAAGGCACCAACCGAACGTACAACCATATCGGCGTGCCGGATTCGTTCCACCCGCTCTCGCACCATGCGAACGAGCTCGACCGCATCAAGAAGCTCACGAAGATCCAGCGCTATCACGTGGAGCGCTTCGCGGACTTCATCAACAAGATGGCCGCGACGCCGGACGGCGACGGCTCCGTGCTCGACCACTCGCTCTTCATGTACGGCTCGAACATGAGCAACAGCGATCGGCACAACAACTTCCCGCTGCCGGCGATGCTGGTCGGTGGCGCCAACGGCAGGATGAAGGGTGGGCAGTTTATCGCCACGCCGGATCACACGCCGCTCGCGAACCTGCACCTCACGGTGCTCAACAAGGTGGGGATGGAGCAGAAAAACTGGTCCGACAGCACCGGCGAGATTTCGGTTTGAGCCATGAGCATGCGTGAGATGAATCGCCGTTCACTACTGAAGAGCGCCGTCGGCGGCCTCGCGGGGCTGGCGCTTGCACCGTACGCCGCTGACGTTTTCGGCGCGGGCAAGAGCGCCAAACCCGAAACGATCAGGCTGAATGACAAGCTGGCGCTCATCAGCGGCGTGGGCGGCAATGTCGTCGCGCTGACGGCCGACGATGGCGTGCTGCTCGTCGACACGGGTGATGCGAAGTCCGGCCGTGCTCTGATGTCGCAGCTCGAGAAGCTGCCGGGCAAGGGCAAGGTCCACACCGTCATCAACACGCACTATCACCTCGACCACACCGGCTCGAACGAAGTGTTCGGCAAGTCGGGCGCCAAGATCGTTTCGCACGAGAAGACGAAGCAGTGGCTCGCCGTCGATCATTGGGTTCCGGCGGAAGAGCGCTACGAGAAGGCGCGGCCCGCCAAGGCCGTGCCGACCGAAACGTTTTACACCACGGGCACGACGCGCAGGGCCGGCGAGAACATCGAATACGGTTATCTGATGGAAGCGCACACGTCCGGCGACGCGTTCGTGTTCTTCCGCGACTCCAACGTGCTGGTCGTTGGTGACGCCGCCGCGAACGGTGCGGACCCGGCGCTCGACTGGTTTGCCGGCGGATGGATCGGCGGCCGGCTGGATTCGCAGGACCTGCTGCTGAAACTCGCGAACGACCAGACGCGCATCGTCGCGGGCTCCGGCCCGCTGATGACGAAGACGCGGTTGCAGGCCGAACGGGAGATGACGCAGAAGATCTACGACCGCATCGTCGAGATGATCCGCAAGGGCTTTACCTGGGAAGACATGCTGAAGGCCGGCGCGCTCGAAGGGCTCGGGCACACCTGGGCGGACGCGAAAGGCTTCATGTACTCGGCCCACAAAGGTTTCTGGGCCCATCACAACACGCTGTCCCACGACGTGGTCTGAGGGGAGAGGGAATGAAGTGCTTTGCCGCCATCGTCCTGCTTGCCACCGCCGCCACGGCCCAGGCGGACTCGCCACTCGCGGACGCCATCAAAGCCGGCGATCGCCGGGCCGCGCTCGAGATGCTTTCGAAAGGCGTGGATGTGAACGCCGCGCAGCCCGACGGCACCACGGCGCTGCACTGGGCTTCGTATCAGGTCGACGCCGATCTCGTGAAGCAGCTCATCGCGAAGGGCGCGAAGGCCGACGTGCGGAACAACTTCGGCGCGACGCCTCTTGCCGAAGCCGTGAAGGTCGGCAACGCGCCGCTCGTGAAGATGCTGCTCGACGCCGGTGCGAACGCGAACGCCGCCAACGAAGACGACCAGACGCCGCTGATGCTCGCCGCGAGGACGGGGGTGGTGGAAATCGCGGATCTGCTCTTGCGCCACAAGGCGAACGTGAATGCCGTGGAGAAGTGGCGCGGCCAGAACGCGCTGATGTGGGCGGCTTCCGATAACTTCCCGGACATGACGGAGTTCCTGATCAAGCACGGCGCGAACGTGAAGACGCGCGCGACCATCAACGATTGGGGCAGCCAGATTACTTCGGAGCCACGCGCGCAGTACCGCCCGACCGGCGGCCTCACTCCCCTGCTCTACGCCGCGCGCGCGGGCTGCGATCGCTGCATCCTTGCGATGCTGAAGGCCGGCGCCGACGTGAACCTGCCGACGCCGGAAGGCGTCACGCCGCTGATGGTCGCCATCGACAACCAGCATTACGACACGGCGAAACTGCTGATGCGGAAAGGCGCCAATCCGCACACTTGGGATTGGTATGGCCGCACGCCGCTCTATGTCGCGGTGGACGTGCGCACACTGCGCGCTCGCGTCGGCGGCGGATTCGGCAACGGCGGTGGTGAACGCGAACGCATCCGCGCGGACAAGGAAGGCACCACATCCGTCGACATCCTGAACATGCTGCTCGATGCCGGCGTGGATCGGAATCCGCAGCTCAACATGCACCGCCCGGGTCGGGGCGGCAACAGCGGGCGTTTCGTGGAAGACCTGCTCACCGCCGGCGCGACGCCGCTGCTGCGCGCGGCGGTTACCTACGACGAGGAGGCCATCAAGATCCTGCTCGATCACGGCGCGCTCGTGGATCTGCCGAACGCGATGGGCGTGACGGCCTTCATGACCGCGGCCGGCGTTGGCGTTTCGATTCGCGATCCGCGAGCCGACCTCTATACGGCGCCGGATGCGCAGAAGCATTCGATCGCGACGATGGAGGTGCTGCTCATGGCCGGCGCCGACGTGAACGCGCGGATGATCGACACCTCCGGCCACACGGCGCGCATCGCGCGACCGAGCACGGTGACGAGCCGTCAGGGCCAGACGGCGATCTACGGCGCGATCAACTGGGGCTGGACGGACGTGGTCCAGTACCTGCTCGATCACGGCGCGCGCGTCGACATCGCGGACGCGCAGGGCAAGACGCCGATCGACGCCACCAAAGGTAACGCGGGCGGCCGCGACTTCAAGAAGGTCGACGAGATTGTCGCGCTCATTCAGAAAGCGACGACGGCGCAGGGCGGAAAGCCGCTATCCGCGAGCGCTGTGAACGGCGCCGCCCACTAGCCACGCTCCGCGCCGGCGCGTAGCTACTGTCAGCGCTAGCGGCATTACAAATGTCAGGTTTCTTCGGCGCGAAGAAGCCCTCAATCGCCGGGTGGCTCGGAAACGGGAGCGCGCTTGCGAGCGGACTCTGCAGCCGCCGGGCGATTGAGGGCTTCTTTACCGCACTCGAGACAAGTCACACGATTACGTCACGCCGGCTCTTGCCCCCTCCTGATCTCCGGCGTAGCGTTCCATTCATGCAAACCTCACGACTCGCGATTCCGGTTCTCCTCGGTTCTCTTCTTGCCCTCGTCAGCTGCAGCCAGAGCGGCACTCCCGCGCCCGCCGCGACGGCGGCGCCGGCTCAGCCCGCGGTGGCTGTGAGCGCGGATGGCCGCAAGCTGCGGCCTCTCACCGACATGGAAATCGCGCAGGACGCGTATGGCAAAGGCGACTTCCCCAAAGCGCTGGACCACTTTCGCGCCGCCGCCATCGCGGGCGATGCGGACGCGATGTACTACACCGGCGTGATGTACGCCGAGGCTGAGGGCGTGGCCAAGGCCAATGTGCCGGAGTCCATTCGCTGGTATGAGAAAGCGGCCGCCCGCGAGCAGCCAAAGGCGCTGGCGACTATGGGGCGACTCTATGTCACCGGGTATGGGGTGGAGCAAGACCCGAAAAAGGCGCTGGAGATGTTTGAGAGGGCTGTGAAGGCTTCCCCGCCTGGGCCGGATCATGACCAGGCTGAGGAGCAGCGCGCGGCACTGGCTGCTGTGCTGGATGGGCAGGGGAAGAATGCTACCGCAGCCAATGCGCCAGCGGCTGGGGGCGCCGCCAAGCCGTAGTTGCGGATCGATCCAGGAGGCCCGCAATCGCCGGGCGGCGAAGAGCCGCATTCCTGCCGAAAGCAGGCCGTCCTGACGGACGTCTACAAGCCCGGAATGTTCCGCGCGTTCAAGCAGGCAGCTTCGTGACGGCGAGACCGTCCGTAACGTACTGCGCGTAGAAGAAGTCGTGGATGGCGCTGATACGGCCCTCCGACCACTCGAGCAGCACGACGTAGTCCACGGTGCCTGACGTATCCGCCGGGTTGCTGACGAGAAGGGCCGGCCGCCCTTCCGCCAGCGCCGGCGTGAGCTTCCAGTCCGCACGCTCGGCGTAGCGCGTGAAGTAGACCGACACGTCCTTGCGGCCGGCAATCTGGCGGCGATTCACGAGATCGAGGTGCACGTCTTCCGCGAGCAGGTTGCGGAGCGCGTCGAAATCGCGCGCGTTGAAGCGCTCGGCGTACGAACGCAGGCGGGCCTGCTCCTCGGCAGCCAACGCCAACGTGGGCGGGGTCGCGCTTTCGGCCTCAGCCGCAATCGCCTTGAGGTGTATTCGGCCCCGATGCAGGGCCGCCTTCACTGCGGGAAGCGTCGTGCCGAGAATCTCGACTGTTTCGGCGAGTGAATACTCGAGCACATCCAGCAGCACGACCGTGGATCGCTGAAGCGGCGGTAGTTGCATGAGGGTGGCGAGGCTCGCCGTCGCGGCAACCCATGAATCGGCTTCCGCAGGCCCGTCCGGGAGCTCGGGAGAATCGCTTTCGAGCGGCACTTCCGCCTGCCGCTTCCGGCGACGCAGCGCGTCGAGGGCGGTGTTATGCGCGATCGTGAAGAGCCAGCTTTCGGCCCTTGCGAGGCTGCCGGCGGCGGGAAGCGCCTCCGTGGCCTTCGCCAGCGCTTCCTGCAGGACGTCCTCGCCTTCGAACACCGAGCCCACCATGCGCGCGCAGTAGCGATGCAGCCGGGGGCGAACCTCGGCCATCAGCCGGGCCAGCGCTTCCAGATCAGCTGTCATTGCCGTTCCTCACACCCATTCCTGTCGAGACGTCTGGCGAGGGCCAAAAGATTCGTGGCCCGGAAGAATTTTCTCGACCGCACCTTTCACGCCCGTACCGTCGTCCTTGTGACTGAAGGAGCGCGAATCGCGCCGCCTCGCCCACCACAGGACTACCGCTATGCAGAGAGTGACACTGGTTCGCTACACCACCAAGCCCGATCGCGCAGCCGAAAATGAGGCGCTCTCGCGCGCGGTGTTCACGCAGCTTCACAGTGCGCCGCCCGCGGGAATTGCTTATGCCCTGTTCCGCGACGGTAATGAGTTCGTTCATGTTTTCGAGAGCCAGGAAGCCCTCAATCGCCGGGCGGCTAAGAGGAGACGGCTCTTGGTGTTTCCTAGCCGCCCGGCGATTGAGGGCCTCTTTGGAGCGCGTTACGACGTGAAACAAAGCGCTGGATAGCGAGCGAGAGAACAACCCACCCCACCGCAATCGCCACCACGGCAATAACCCGCGTGGGCGAAGGATCACGCAACAGATCCTTCAGCTCCTGTCCGAACACACAGATCAGCACCGTACCGGGCGCAAGCCCCAGAAACGTGCCGAACAGATAATCGCGAAACGGAATCCCGATCGTCCCCGCCGCCACGTTCACCAGCGAAAACGGCGCAACCGGCACCATGCGGATCATCGCGACCGCGATCACACCGCGCGACTGGAGCGCGCCGCGCACACGCCCGATGGCTTCCCCGAACGAGCGCTCGGCCCAGTCGCGAATGAGCTTCGCGCCCGCGAAATAAACCGCCGAGGCATTGAGCAGCGACCCGGTGAGCGCAACGGCGATCGCCGTCGTGGGCTCGAACACGAGCGCCGTCGCGGTAAGCAGCGCGAGCAGCGGCATCATCACGAACCCGCCGATCACATAGAGCGCCAGCATGGCGAGCGGCCCCCAGGCCGTGTCGCCGAAACGCTCGATCCGTGCGGCGAGCTTTGCGGGCTGGATGAACTCCGCGAGCGGCGTGTACTTCCAGAGCAGCCCAAGGCCGACCATCGCCACAGCGCCAACGAGGACGAACAGCCACCCGCGCGAGCGCACGTGGCGGGCCTTACGCCTTCGACGTCGCGCGGCGCGGCGCCGCGCGAGCGGTGGCGGTGGCGGTGGCTGCGGCTGCGGCGGCTGCGGCGGCGGCGGCGGTGGCGGTGGCGGTGGCGGCGGTGGCGGTGGCGGCGGTGGCGGCTGCGGCGGCTGCTGCGGCGGCGGCGGCGGCGGCGGCGGCGGCGGCGGCGGCGGCGGCGGCGGTGGCGGCGGCTGCGGTGGTGGCGGCTGCGGCCGCCGCCAGGCCGCGAATGATCTGCTGAGTGACCTCGAGATCGGGGCGATCGGCATCGACCACCAGCGCATCCTTCGGCTCCTCGAGCGTCGCGAACTGCGACTCGAGCAAGGCCGGGTTGAAGAAATGGCCGCGGCGTTTCGCCAGCCGCTCCCGCGCAACGGGTTCGCTGACCCGGAGAAAAACGAATTTGACGTCCGGCATCGCCAGCATGTCCCGATAGGACTGCCGGAGCGCGGAACAGGTGAGCACCGCATGGCCCTTGCGGGCGAGCAGCGCGGTCATGCGGGAATGCAGCGACTCGAGCCACGGCTTGCGGTCGGTGTCCGTGAGCGGAAGGCCCGCATGCATCTTTTCCCGATTGGCGCGGGAGTGGAATTCGTCGCCTTCGATGAACTCGAAGTTGAGGCGCCGCGCCAGCGCCTGCGCGATGGTGGTCTTGCCGGAGCCCGAGACCCCCATGATCACCAGCACCGTCATCGCAACGCCCGGATGCGATCGATGCTGGCCGCAAAGCACATGCCGCGGTCGACGGGTCGGTTCATGTCAGGGTACCTCTCGAGCCTGGTTTTCGGCTGAAAGATACCCCATCCGGCCGCGCGCCGGGGGGCGGTGGGTCACACGCCCACCGCCGCCAGGCCCCGTTTCAGAATCGCCAGCCTACGCCGAGCGTCGTCTCCACCGTGTTGAGCGAGTGATCGAAGCGATCGACCACTTTATCGAGGTAGCGATAGCGCGCCTCGGCCCGCAGGAACAGGTGATCCGTCGCCTGGTATTTCGCGCCAAGACCCGCGTTCAGCGTGAAGCCATCGTCGTCCGTAATCGAGACGGGTTGTGTGCCGACCGTGCCGTTGATGCGGTGATCGAGATCCGCGATCGCGTAACCCACGCCCGCGAAGACGTAGGGATAGAGCCGCGTGCTATTGCGGAAATTCCACACCGCGTCGACATCGAACGTGGTGAGGTCGAGGTCGATATCGCCGCCCGCGACCTTCTTCACTGAATTGGGACTCTGGCCGACGGACAACTCGATGCCAAGCTGGTCGGTGAGGTTGTAGCCATAACGCAGGCCATAGGTGAAAGCATCATCGAGCTTCGGCGTCTGGCCGGAGATCGCCCGGTCCGTCACGTCGTCGCCGAACAGCGCGCCGGCGTAGACGCTCACTTCCTGTTTGCCGACATCCTGCGCGAGTGCGGGCAGCGCCTCCATTGCCAACGCACCCAACACAGCCACTCCAGCAAGCCTCTTTACCATCTTCATCTTCTGTCTCCCGACACTTCAATTTGCCGCCGTCGATCGGCGTTGGCGCAAACTACGTGGTGAGACCACACCGACGCGTCGTTCTCACGAGTGACCGCGCCGTGCGAGATGGATCGAGCGCGTGCTACCTAGATTGGAAGACGGTGATCTATTTGTTGAGAGGCGGGGATTGTTGCGGGATTCGCTCGCGCGGTACGGCCCTTGCATCGACCTCCGGGATCGCGGGCGGAAGGGCTCGTGTGTCGCCCAGGCGTCGCTTGTCGCACGAATTTGCAGCGATCGCTCGACCGCGCGCACGGGATCGGATCAAGATCAATTCATTAACGGGGGGATGGCGTTCATGGATCCATTCATTGCCAGCTTGCCGAAGGCCGAGTTGCACGTTCATCTGGAAGGCACGCTGGAGCCGGAGCTGAGTTTCGCGCTCGCGAGCAAGCACAGCATCTCGCTGCCCTACGCGAACGCGCAGGAGCTGCTCGCCGCATACGACTTCGACGACCTGCCCTCGTTCCTCGCCATCTACTACCGCGGCATGACGGTTCTCATGGACGAAGACGATTTCTTCGAGCTCACGTGGCAATACCTGCGGAAGGCGGCATCGCAGAACGTGATCTATGCCGAGATGTTCTTCGACCCGCAGGCGCACACCTCGCGCGGTGTGGAGTTCGGAACGGTCATCCGCGGCATTCGCCGCGCGCAGGAGAAAGCCGAACAGGAGCTCGGCGTGGAGACGCAGCTCATCATGTGTTTCCTGCGAGACATGAGCGCGGAGTCTGCGATGCGGACTCTGGAACAGTCAGCGCCCTACCGGAGCTGGATCGTCGGGGTGGGGCTCGACTCCGACGAGAAGGGCAACCCGCCCGCCAAGTTCGCGGAAGTGTTCCTGCGCGCGCGGGCGATGGGATTCAAGCTCACGATGCACTGTGATGTAAACCAGGAAAACACTCTCGTTCACATCCAGCAGTGCCTGCATCTGATCGGCGTGGACCGCATCGATCACGGCGTCAATTCGTTGGAGGATCCCGCGCTCTGCGCCACTATTCGCGACCGGGGGCTGGGCTTGACCGTGTGTCCGGTCTCAAATCGCTTCTGCGTGCAGAGCCTGACCGCGGGCGAGATCCGCAAGATGCTGCAGCTTGGAATGCGCGCCACGGTGAACTCGGACGACCCCGCGTATTTCCGCGCGTATGTCAGCGAGAACCTCGACGCCCTGATGGCGGACGGCGGCCTGGAACGGGAAGAAATCGTCCAGCTCGTGCGCAACGCCTTCATCGTCGCGTGGATCGACGAGGCGCGCCGCACCCGCTACCTCGCCACGGTCCAGTCGTACGTGGCGAAGGCGGCCTGAACGGAAAATCAGTGTTTGCGCGGAGTCGGCGCGGTCACTTCAACCGGCGGTGTGTAGCCGGCGAAGCACGCGTTCTCGCTCGTGCGACCGGCCACGAATGCAGTGAAGGCGCAGCGCGCTCAGAGACCGAGATCCGAGAGGCCCGGATGATCCGCGGGGCGCGGACCCGGCGCGGGCCAGTGAAACTTGCGGTCGCTTGCGGAAATCGGCAAATCGTTGATGGAGGCCACGCGGCGCCGCATGAGCCCGCGCTCGTCGAACTCCCAGTTCTCGTTGCCGTAGGAGCGGAACCAGTTGTTCGAATCGTCGCGCCATTCGTAGGCGAAGCGCACGGCGATGCGATTCTCGTTGAAGGTCCAAAGCTCCTTGATCAGCCGGTAGTCCAGCTCCTTCGCCCATTTGCGGGTGAGGAACGCCGCGATCGCCTCACGACCTTGGAGGAACTCCGAGCGATTGCGCCACACGCTGTCTTCCGTATACGCGAGCGCGACCTTCTGCGGATTGCGGCCGTTCCAGCCGTCTTCCGCGGCACGTGCCTTGAGAGTCGCGGTTTCCAGGGTGAAAGGAGGCAGCGGGGGTCGCGTTTCGCCGGCCATGGACGGGCTCCTGTTGAAGGCGTGCCATTTCGAGATCCGCGATGGTAACGCGACCTGAAGCGTCAGTGGGAGGGCTGCGGCCTCCCGAATCCCCTGCCAGCAATACGCTAGCGCGCCCAGGCTGCGCAAATCTGCCGCCCGTGCACGGACGTCAGAGTCGGTAGCCTCCTACTCTTATTCTTGGCGGCGACCTACATCGCGCGTCATTAGAATGTGTGACACTCTTGATGCGTCGGCAGGAGGCCCGAATACCGTGAGCGAGATGTGGGACAAGCTGTTGAAGCAACTGGGGCATGCGCCGCGCGCGCGTCCAGCGGCGAAACCGCTCCCCTATCGCGCGGTCTCCGTGGCTCCCACGCGTGCCTCATGCCCGGCCGCCGTCGCGATCCGCAACAAGCGTTTTCTTGCGGCCGACGCGCCTACGCTTCCCCTTCCGATGTGCACATGGCCGCTAAGCTGCCCCTGCAAGCTCAAGTCGCATGATGATCGCCGCGCCCGCCCCCGACAGAAGGGCGAACGCGATGAAGTGAGGCAGGTCCGCGAGGAACGCCAGCCCACCAATGGCCGGCGCCCCACCGGGCGCTGATCAGTGAATCGCCACTTCGGCCGCGCCGCTCGCCGGCTGCGCGTTCATGTTCACGCGAATCAGCGTGGCGCCGATCACCGCCGCCACCGCCGCGAAGATCGCGCCGACGATGAACGCGACGTGGTAGCCCCCGTTCAGGGCTTCGAGGCTCGGCACGCCTGAGCCGAGCAACGCTTTCGTGCGGCCCGCCGCGATGCTCGCCAGCACGGCGAGGCCCAGCGAACCGCCCATCATGAACGCGGTGTTGACGACGCCGGACGCGAGACCCGAGTCCGATGGCTTGACGTCATTCATCGCCGCGAGCAACAGCGGATTGAAGGCGATGCCCGCCGCAACGCCGAGCAGCACCATCGACGGAATGACGTCGACCATCACGTTCGCGTCCAGCGGCGCGCGCGCCATCACCGCCAGGCCCGCCGCGCCGAGGAGCAAGCCGAGCGCGAGCGGCTTGCGAATGCCGAACCGCATCACGATCTTCGCGGACAGGCCCAGGGAGAACGCCGCCATGATCAGATTGGCCGGCAGGAACACGAGCCCGATCTGAAAAGGGGTGAGGCCAAGCACCGCCTGCAGGTACAGCGTGGAAATGAAGAACCACGCAAACATGCCCGCCGCCCACAGCACGCCGATGATGTTCGCCGCCGTTACGTTGCGCAGCTTGAACAGCGCCAGCGGCATCAGCGGCGTGCTCACACGCAACTCCGTAACGATGAACACGATGAGCAGCACCACAGCGCCGCCGAGCAGGCCAAGCGTCTGCACCGACGTCCACCCCGCCTCGTTACCGTTCACCACGGCGTATACAGCCAACATCAGCGATGAGGTCACCGTGATGGCGCCTGCGATATCGAGCTTCTGATGCGTGCCATCAACTTTCGACGCCGGCAGCAACGCCATGCACAGCGCGTATACAGCGGCGCCGATTGGCAGGTTCACGAGGAAGATCCAGTGCCAGTTCAGCGCGCTCGTGAGCACACCGCCGAGAAGTAACCCAACGCTGCCGCCCGCCGCGCACACGAAGCCATAAACACCCATCGCTTTCGCGCGCTCGCCGGGCTCGGTGAACATGTTCATGATGAGAGACAGCGACACGGCGGACACCACCGCGCCACCCATCCCCTGCACAGCGCGTGCGGCAATCAGCATCGTCTGCGTCATCGAAAGACCGCACGCGAGAGAGGCGACTGTAAAGAGCGTGATGCCGAGCAGGAACATCTTGCGATGACCGTGGATGTCCCCCAGCCGGCCGCCGAGCAGGAGGAATCCACCGAAGGTCAGCATGTACGCGTTCACCACCCATACGAGCGAAGTCTCGTTGAAACCGAGATCCGTCCGGATGGAGGGCAGCGCCACGTTCACGATCGTCGTGTCCAGCACGATCATGAGCACACCCAGGCACAGCACGATGAGTGCCCACCAACGCTTTCGACCTTCGAGCATCGTTGATTTCCTCTACTTCACTTCTTCGCAGGCGCGGCCGTCTCGGCCAGCGGCGGACCGGTAAACTCGGATTCGACGATCAGCTCGACATCATCGAACACACCCATGGTGGCGCCCGGCGCCGGAATGCCATACGCCACGCCGAAATCCGATCGCTTCAGCGTCCCCTTGGCGGAGAAGCCGATGCGCGCATGCGGATCGTAGGGATGACCGGCGTAGCCGCCGTTATATGTCGCGACGAGCGTGACTGGTTTCGTCACCCCGTGCAGCGTCAACTGGCCGCTGATGCGCAAGCCGTTCGTCCCGTTGCGTTCCACCTTGGTGGAGCGATAAGTCATTTCCGGGTACTTCCCGGCGTCGAGCCACTCGGGGCCGGCCAGCGTCGCCATGAAGCCCTCCGGCGCGTTGTCGGAGGCGATCGACTTCGGGTCGACGGTGACCTTGACGCTCGACTTCGCGGGGTCGGCCGGGTCGAACCGCAGCTGCGCATCGAACCTGGTGAACCGCGCGGTCCAGTGGGAAAAGCTCAGATGGTTCACGCGGAACAGCAGCGAGGCGTGCGCCTTGTCGAGCGTGTACGCGCCGGCCGGCACGGAGGCGGCCGAAGCCGTGGGAATCGCGGCCTGTGCAGCGGGTGTGTCGGCGGCCTGGCTGGCGGCGGCGATCAGAAGCACGGGCGCCAGAGCGCTGACGATCAAAAATCGATTCATAAGGGGCATCTCCTGTGTGGGTGTCCCAAGGACGCCCACCACTCCCGACCGCCGACAGCGGCCCCGGAAAATTTCGGGGTCTCGACCGGGCCCCGGGTTCGGCCCCGGGGCGCAGCCTATCATCCCTTGACGCAGACCACTTGCTTCAAGCTATGCACGATTAAATAAGGCCCGCGCGCTTCACGGAATGATACCGGTTGACCAGCTCGATGCCGAGCCGCTCAGGCTCCGCATCGACCATCAGCGCATCGCGCGCCGACAGTTTCACGAACGCGTCGCGCCTCGACTGCTCGTAGAGATGCGCGCTCGCAATGTCGAGCACCGCCTCGCCGCTGGTCATCGGCTGCCCGATGAGCTCGCCCACCACGCGCTCCCGCAGACTCGCGAGCAGAACGAGGTGACGCGACCGCAGGAGCTTCAACGCCTGCGAAAGCTCACTGCTGTCTTCATCTCGAAAGTTCGTGATCACGATCACGAGCGCGCGCTTGGGATAACGACGCAACAACGTCTGCGCGGCGGCGACGTAGTCCGAATGCGTGGGTGTCGGCTGCACGCTGTATAGCGCGCCCATCAGCGCATCGAGCGTCTGCGCGCCCTTGCGCGGCGAGAACGTTCGCTCTTCGCCGATCGGCGTGCCGAACGTCATCGCGCCAACCGCGTCACCCTGTTTCAGCGCGACGTACGACAACAACATCACCGCGTTCAGAACCTGATCGAAATGGGATGAGCCGATGGCGCCGGTGCGATCGTCCGCACGCATGCGACGACCGCTGTCGATGAGCAGCATCACGCATTGATCCCGCTCGTCCTGAAACTCCCGAATGACGGGCTTGCCCATGCGCTGCGTCGCCTTCCAGTCGATGTGCCGCACCGGATCGCCATAGCGATACTCCGACAGCTGCTTGAAGTCCGTGCCTTCACCACGCTGCTGATACGTCTTGATGCCGATCTCCTGGAGTCGGTGATCACCGGCGAGCCACGCGTAGCGCGCCACCTGCTGGAAATCCGGAAACACGCGACGGTCTTCGCGCTCGCCCAAGCGTTCCAGCAATTCGCAGAAACCCCAGCGCGACCGCACGTGCACGTCCGCAGGTTCGAAGACGACTTCCCCGCGCCGCGTTGGCGTAACGGCGTACTGGATCTCGACCTGCCTGGCGGCGCGAATCCCGATCAATCGCGGCATGCCGTCGGTGATGAAGCTGGGATCGGCGTGATCGTACAGCGTGCAGGCCCAATCGAGCGCACCTTCCGCCTGCACGATGACGCTCACAGGCTTCTGCACGCCCACAGCAAATGCTGGCGGCAACTTGCGGAGCATCCGCACTTTGGAAGTTCGCCACGCCGATCGCGTAGAGAAAAAGTCCGCCGCCGCCGCGGTGATCAGCACGAGCACTGCAACCGCAGTGAGTTGTGCTACCAGCGCAAGCGATGCACCAACGATGAGTGCGGCAAGGCCCGCCGTAGCGGCGACCGCCACCAGCACCAGCGCGGCACGACCCGGGATGACGCGAATCTTCAAATTCGTGGCGCGGCGATGGTTTCGACGATGCCCGCGAGCAGCTCATTCGTCTTGCGCCCTTCGAGCAGTGCATCCGGCGCGAGCGCGACGCGGTGGCGCAGGCAGGGCAGCGCCACCTTCTTGACGTCGTCGGGCGTCACGTAATTTCGCGCATCCATCAACGCGACCGCGCGAGCGCCGCGCACGAGCGAGATAGCACCGCGCGAACCGGCGCCCAACGCAAGGCCGGCGGTCTCACGAGTGGCGCGAACGATGCGCACCGCGTAATCCACCACTTGATCATCCACGCGCTGATGCCCGGCGATCTGCTGCAGGCTCAGAAGCGCGCGCTCGTTCAGCACCGGCTTCACTTCAGACAGCGGCAGCTCGTTGCCCGCCTGATTGGAAGTTGATCGAATCACCACCGCCACTTCGCCGGCGAGCTCCGGATACCCGATCTCCACCTTGAACAGAAACCGGTCGAGCTGCGCTTCCGGCAACGGATAGGTCCCCTCGCTCTCGATGGGATTCTGCGTCGCCAGCACCATGAACGGCTTCGGCAACGGCAGCGTCCTGCCTTCGAGCGTGACCTGGTATTCCTGCATGACTTCGAGCAGCGCGCTCTGCGTCTTGGCGGGCGCGCGATTGATCTCGTCCGCGAGCAGCAGGTGTGTGAACACCGGCCCCTGCACGACGCGCAGTTCGCGCGTGGTCGGGTCGAGCACCGCATGCCCCGTGATGTCGGACGGCATGAGATCCGGCGTGAACTGCACGCGACCGTGCGTCAACGACAGCGACTGCGCAAGCGCGCGCACCAGCAGCGTCTTGCCGAGACCCGGCACGCCCTCGATGAGCACGTGCCCCGACGCCACTAGCGCCACCAGCACCTGCTCGATAACGGCCTCCTGGCCCACCATCGCCTGGCCGATCGCGCTCTTCAGCCGCTGCATCAGCTCAGCGGCGCGGGTGATCGTGTTCGACTCGATTTCCATGTAGGGACCCTTTCAAATTCAATTCTTTTCGTTGATCAGTCTGCGCCGCACGGACTCGATGAGTGCCACGGCCTGACGCAATTCCTGCGCGCGGCGCGCGCCGCCATGATGCACGGCCGGCCCAAGGGTCGCCGCGTCCGCGCCAGTGAGCCGCGCCACCGCTTCGACGCGCTCGCTCGCCGACAGGCGCGGATAGGCGCCGATGCGTCGCCCCGCCGCTTCGTTCAACGCGCGCACGGCGGCGGCGTGCAACGCCTGACCACCGCCGAAGCGAATGACGAACAGGCCCGTGCCGCGAATCTGCTCCGCGAGCGAGCGCCGCGCCTGATCCGGCTCCGCGACCAGCGGGCCGAACCGCACGCTATTGCGCCATAGGGCAAGCGCGATGAGCCCCAGCACCAGCAGCACCACGGGCCAGCCCAGATACCAACTGAGCGCGAGCATCGAGGGATGTTCGTTCTCGGAAAGAAAATGCACGTCGTCTTTCTTGCGCAGCCGCACGGCCGCCACCAACAGAGCGGCGTTGTCTCCCTGCAGGAGCTGGCGGAACTGAAACGGCACGCCGTTGACCACCGTCACGCTGCCCTTACCCACGTTCACGCGCAGCACCTGGTTACCAAACTCGTCCTTCAATGCCCAGGCGACGCGTCTCGTGGTGACCAGATGGCTGCCGTCTGCATCAGCGCACAAATTGAAGGAACGCGACGCGCCCTCCTCGTGCAGGATGCGACATTCCCGACGCAGCAGAGCGTCGCGTTCCTCGCCTTCTTCCTCTTCGTCGTCCGCCTCTTCTTTCTTGCCGGCTTCCTTGCCGGCTTCCTTGCCAGCTTCCTTGGCCTTGTCATTGGCCTTTGGCGTCGGCGCCTTTCGGGCAATGCCGCTCCAGCGCACGAACTCTTCCGTGCCGCCCACGAGAGTGCGATCGAGCACCAGACGTCCGCCCGCCTCCACCCAACGTTCCATGCGCGTGCGGCGACCTTGGGAGAGATCCCAGTGCCAGGAAGAAACGACGATCACCGCGTTCGGCGAAACGTCGCGCAGGAAGCGATCCCAGACCGACGTGGCGCCCAGCTCTTCGACAAGATGCTGCGCGCCGTAGAACGGATTTGTCGCGGCTTCGTTCTTCAGCGGCGAGGGTATGGTTATCCTGTCCCAGTAGGTATTGAGAGCGACCCACGTGACGAGCACAGCGATGAGCGCGACAACGATGAGTCGGATGAAGATCCCGCGACTCATGTGCGCGCTCCCGAAGCGATCGCGCCCGCCGGAGCCGATGCGGCGTTCTCGGGCCGATCGAGCGCGCCCGCGAAACCCTCGCACAGTGCATGAACCGACTCGGTCGGAACGCTCTCCCCGCCATACACCGCTCGCTGCCACAACCGCACGAGGCTTGCGATATAGACCCTGCGCTCCTCATCCTTCAGATGACGATTGGCGAGCGCGAGACAGTCGCCTTCCGTAGTCGAATCCTTGATAGGCACCTGATGAACGTGCACCAGCCGCGACAGCAAACCGCGATAGAGCAGCGCCAGCGCCGCGCGCTGCTCGCCGCTATCCCATGACTGGCGGGCGGTGGCACCGATGTCCGTAGGCAGGCTCTGCGGGCGAATGTCGAGATCGCGCACGAAGCTCGGTACATCGATGCGCGCGGACCGCCCGGGCAGTGACCAGTTGCGCACCAGTCTCGTGAGATACACGAGTAGCAGCCCCGCAAGCCCAGCGAGCACCGCCCAGAACAGGAAGCGGCCGTTCTGCGTGATCCAGGCAAAGAACTCGCCGATCCAGCGGAGCCAGCTGAGGTCGCGTTTTTTCTTCTTGTCCGCCTCGCTCTCGACCCATTTCAGGCTGCGGATCGTGCGGTCGGGTGCGAGGTTCGGGTCTTTCTCGAGCTGCTCGAGCGCGGCGGTGACTTCTTTCCGCGTGAAGTCGCCGGTCTGTTGTCGCTCCTGCGCGCCGCAGACCAAGGCGGCAAACAGCAGCACAGCCGCTGCCGCTCCCCGCTTACTGCCCGAACGCACGACGAAACTCCTGCTCGATATCCCACGCTTCCAGCTCGGCCCGGCGCGTGAGATACATCGCGAACCCGGACGCGACATAGAACGGCTCGAGGAACAGCACGGCGATGGCGGTCGCCCCCGCGAAGATCAGCGCATGGAGCGACTCGCCCTGGGAGCTGAAAATCTCGAACAGATCCGGCGCCTGTCCCCGAGGCGCAAACCAATAGAGTAAAGAGGCGACCGCCAGCGAAAGGCTGATCTCGCAGAGCTTGTACACAAAGGTCATGAACGCCGCCGGCGCCGAGCGTCTGCGACGGATCAGCAGGATGCGCTTGCGAATCCGCCCCCAGCGCAGCCCTTCGAGCTGATACACGGGCTGCGTGAACGAGCGCCACGGCGACAGCAGTCGCCACGTGAACGTGATCAGCAGCTGGCTCCACCACACCTGGCGCTGCGCGTTCCACAAGTCGGACAGCGACGTGCGCTGACCGAACGCCGCGCGCGACAGCACGAACAGAATCGTTCGATCGAGCCACGGCTTGAACCAATACACCGCGACCGCCGGAAGCCAGTAGGCAATCTCGACCGAGGCCATGCAGATCAGGAAAGTTGGAATTGCGACGGCGAGGTAGCACGTATAAACATCGCGCGCCGCGCTCTGGCAAAGGCGCGTACCCAGGTCCGCCGCCTCGTACGGCGTGCGCGGCCTCAGCCTCAACGCCAGGGCATCAATCTGCACGGCGGCCCTGGAACACAAAGTAGCAGATCACACCGAACCAGCACGCAGCCGCGACACTGTACTTCACGGCGTGCGGCAGCCAGCTTGCCGAAGACCAGAACGCTTCGATGGCTGCCGCGATGAGCAGCATCACGGCGAAGCCATACACGATGACGATGGATTCACGCGCAGCCGTGACCAGCGCCTGCACGCGCTTTTGTCGCTTCGGCGCAAGCACGGCGTGCCCGATGCGCAGGCCGGCGGCGCCGGACAGAATGATCGCGGTCAGCTCGAACGCCGAATGCGTCGCCACGAACGAGTAGAACGTCGACGCCATGCCTCTCTCGGTGAGATAGCCGGCCACGGCGCCTCCTTGAACACCGTTGTACGCGAGAAAGAAAAGACTGCCGAGACCGGCGAACAGCCCGCCCGCGAAGCACTGAAACGAGACGGTGACGTTATTGCGGATGTAGAAGCCGAACATCGCCCAATCCGTGTCGGCGGTTCGGTTGCGGCCGATGGACTCGGCATCCGGCGAATACATCTGCTCATAGCTCGAAGCCGTTGTCGCGTTCACCACCGACAGGATCAGCTCGGGCCGCGAGTACACGAGAAATCCGATAACGATCGTCGGCAGCGCGAACACGGCGATGGAGATCCAGACATAGACGGCATGCGCGCGCACCGCGCGCGGGAAGTCGGCCGCGAAAAACTGTGTGATGCGCGAGAACCCGAGCCCACGGTGCTGGTAGATGACTTGATGCGCTTCAGCCGTGAGACGATCCAGCCGATCCTGAAGATACGCGGGATACGCACGCGCCCGTGCGAGCGCGAGATGCTCACAGGCGCGCCGATACAACTCGGCCAGGCGCTCGCCGTTCACCGGCGTCTTCTTGCCGTCCTTGCGAAGGGACTTCTTGCCGAGAATCTCGTTGAGCTCGCCTTCGAGCTCCGCCCAGCCGTCCTGGTAGAGCTGCTCGAACTGCAGCGGCGTCACGCGCGCCGCCCGAGCAGGTACATCGCAACGCCCAGCACCCGGCGCGTGACCTCCGGACCTGAACGGCCCGCGTCGCCCGAAATGGGCGCGGCGAGCGCCGCGAGCTCATCGAGCCGTTCCGCGGTGAGCGTGGGAGCCCGCGCCGCCAGTGCGATGACGGCGGCCTGGTCATCCGGGCTCAACGGCCGCACGGGCGCGATCGGCTCGACCTGATTCAGCTCGATCTTCGGAGCCGGACGAGTGTCGTGGATGACGAGCGTGGCGGCGGCGATGTCGCCCAGACGCTTGCAGTCCTTCCGCAGCAGCATGCTGACGATGGCGAAGCCAAACAGGGCCGGCAGGAAATCCGCCACGCGCAGCAGATTGCGTGTGAGCGATGCGCCGGGCGTGATCGGCAAGCCATTGTCCATGACCACCCGAAGGCCGAACACACGCTTGCCCGGGGTGCTGCCCGAGCGACTCAACTCGAACACCACCGGATAGAACCACTCGAGCAGGAACCACAAAATGGTGAGGGCCGCGGCCGCGATGCCCGTCATGCCCGCAATACCGATCACCATCCCGACCGCGTAGAGCGCGACGAGGCGAATCAGCCAGTCGATGAGAAAGGCGAAGAAGCGAGGCGAAAGCCCAGCCGGACGCAGCTCCAGCAGGATCCCTTCGGGCGTTTCGGCCGTAACGACCGTGTCGAGCGCTTTTCCTGACACCGCAGGGATTCTCGCCTATTTCCCCGAGCCTTGTCGCGCAATGGCGTTCGCCGCGGTGAATATCGCGGACGCGGGTACCCCGTTGATTCGCGCGCTGGCGGTTCGCGTGAAGTCGTCACGCGCGCGCCGCCGGAGACCCTTTTATTTCCGCGCCTGTCATCCGAGCGCAACGGGCCGGCAACAGACTTTGCCGGACCATGATTGCCCGTTCGATTCGCGCCAGTATTGCGCTCGTGCTGCTGGCTTCCCAGGTCGGCGCCGAAACCTCCGCGCCGGTGTCGATCGATGGCGCGCGACGCGCGCTCGCCTCGGGCGACGCGGCGAAAGCCGTGACGATTTATGAATCCCTGACGCAGCAGGGCGAATCGCTCGAGGCGGAGCTCGGTCTCGTGCGCGCAAGCCTGCAGGCCGGGGAGTTCCGCAAGGCCGTGTCCTGGGCCACGCTCACTGCGGGCGAGCACACGGATTCATCCGAAGCCGTCGCGTTGCTTGCGTACCTGCACGATCGCGCGGGATACACCGAGCAGGCACTCCAGACACTGAAACAGCTTCGCGCGGATCGACCCGACGATCCGATGGCCGCCGCCGCGCTCGCCACGGTATTGATGGATCGCGGCGGCAAGGCCAGCGCCGCGGACGAAGCTGCGAGCCGCAAATGGCCCCGCCCGGCATTCCAGGCAATCCCGGCCGAGAAGCGTCACGTGATTGCCGGCGGCAACGGCATCATCGTCGACGGCGGGCGGCACGTGCTGACCTATTCCGCGGTGCTGCCGAAGGCAGCCGCGTCGATCTACGTTCGCAATGGGCTGGGCAAAGTGCGTCGCGCCGTACGCGAGGCCGGTGACCAGCACGGCGAGCTGGTGCGATTGAAGATCGCGGAGCCGTACCCCGCGGCCTGGGCGCTGCCGAAGGATCAGATCGCGTCGCCGGACGGCGTGCGTTTCTGCTTCGCGTTCGGATACAGCGCGTCGAGCGATCTCGACGGGGGCTACCCCGCTATTTCACCGGGGCTCGTGTTTCGGGCCGATGCGGGAACGGGCGGGCTCATGCAGATCACGAGCGCGCTCGGGGCGGGCCACATTGGCAGCCCTGTGTTCGATCCGCGCGGACGGTTGCTTGGCCTGTCTGTCGGCAACGGCGCGATCACGATCGATGGGGAAAATATTCGATCTCGCGTCGGGTCGGGGCAGTTTGCGGTTCGCGCGGTCGCCGCGCAGCCGGCCAGCGGCATTCCGCCGCGTCCCAGCGGCCCGCTGCCGCCCATGCCTGCAATCGAAGAGCTGTACGAGCGGCTCGCGCCTTCGATCGTTCAGATCGTTTCGGTTCAGTAACCCGCTAGTCAGTAACCCCCTAGCGTTCTCAACTGCGCTCACGCGCTCCTGGCCGCCCGGCGATTGAGGGCTCTTCGAAGAGGCCCTCAATCGCCGGGCGGCCAGGAGTCAGCTCCGGCCAAATACCTGCAATAAAATTTACGGGAGCTGCGTAATGCGATTCGCCACAGCAGCCGGGTCATACGGCGCGTTCGGCGCCTTGAAGCTCACCAGATACGCAATCAGCGCATCGATGTCTTGCGCGCCACCGAGCGCGTCCGTGCCACCGGTCAGTACCGTGAACCCGTCACCACCCGTCGCCATGAAGTTGTTCACCGTCACGCGATAGGTCTGCGCCGGGTTGAGCACCAGCCCATTGCTCACGAACGGGATGCCGCTAACCGCCGCCTCTACAACCTTCGAGCCGCACGCGTTGCTCGTGCTGTACGAGTACGTCAGCGTCGAAGACACCTGCATCACGCGGCCCGTAGCCGTCTGACCGAGGCAGCCCAGGAACTGCTGCTCCAGCACGTCGTGCAGCTGCTGCGCGGTGAGCGTCAGCGTCACGAGGCTGTTGCCGAACGGTTGCACCGTGAAGGCTTCCCCATACGTGACATCGTGCGGATAAGTGGTAGCCACGAAGCCCGGGCTACGCACGCCGCCCGCGTTCATCAGCGCAACCACGGCGCCACCGAACTGCGGAGCAGCCGTCGCCGCGAGCTGCGAGTCGGCGATGAGCTTGCCTGCGCCCATCTCACCGGCCGCATTCGCACCGTTGGTCGCCGGCCCGGTGATCGTGCCGATGACCGCGTTCGCCAGCGGCGAAACGAGGCCACTGTACGCATTCACGATGGACGCGATCTGCGCGTTAGGCGTCACGGTGGCGCGATCGACGATGATGTTGTTCACCGTCGAGCTCACTACGTTGCCCGTCGATGTGTCGATGGTCAGGCTGATGTCGGTGAGCACACGACCGAACGAGCTCGCCTGCGTCACCGGGATGTTCCGGCCGACATTGTTCGGCAGCAAGCAGTTGTAGCCGGTGTGCGTGTGACCGGAGACGACCACATCCACCGCATCGTCGAGACCGCGCACGATCGCGCGGATCGGCGAGTTGGCATCGCTCACCAGGTCGCTCTTGCAGTCGTTGATGAAGTTGTTCGGAGCCGGGCCCTGGAAGCCGCCCTGATGGATCAGCACCACGATGGTCTCGACGCCGAGACCGCGAAGCTGCTTGACCGCCGCGTTGATCGACTGTGCTTCGTCACGGAACTCGAGACCCGCGACACCCGACGGCGTGACGATGGTCGGCGTTTCCTTGAGCGTGAGGCCGATGAAGCCCATGCGCACACCGCCCACCACCTTGACGCCGTACGCCGGGAACAGCGTCTTGCCGGTCGCCGTCACGACGACGTTTGCCGAGAGGAACTTGAACTTCGCGCCTTCGAACGGCACCGGCGTACCCACCGTCGCCCCCTGGCAGGAGCTTGCATCCGTCGGATGGCAACCGCCCCGCTGCATGCGCAGGAGCTCGGTGCTGCCTTCGTCGAACTCGTGGTTGCCCACGGCGTTGAACTCGAGACCGAGACGATTCATGGTCTCGATGGTGCCTTCGTCATGGAATAGCGCCGAGACGAGCGGGCTCGCACCGATGACGTCGCCGGCCGAGACCACGACGTTATTGGGGTTCTGCGCCTTGAGCTGCGTGACGTAGCCCGCGAGCGCGTCGATACCGCCAGAAGCGGCCGCCGTGGAAAACGCGCCAGGCGATTGCAGATTGCCATGAAAGTCATTGAACGCGATCACCTTGACGGTGGTCGTCGCCGCCTGCGCGGCGCCGGCGGCGAGCGCAAGCGTCGCAACCAGCGGCGCGGCGCGAACGATCCGGCTGAGTAAGGAAGAAATCATGTCTGAGGCTCCTTCAGGCAGCGGCCGTCTTGCGACGGCGGCGGAACAGGCTCATGAGGCCGCCACCGCTGAACAGCAGCAGCGCGGAGGCAGGCAGCGGCACGGGTGAGGCAGCGAGGGCGCCGGTCGTGCTGTTCAATGCCTCGGTGGACGACGCGGCGAGGAGACCCGTGATCGTGTGCGATCCGGCGCCAAGGAAGAAGAATCCATGGCTGTAGCCGCTGCTCGCCAGCGCAGCGTCGAAGTCGAGGCCGACGGAGGTCGAAGTGCTGGCGACGGAGGACGTCAGCCCAAGGGGCGTGCCATTGTCGAAGACCTGGAACTGATCGCCGGCGAAACCGGCATCCGTCACGGTCAGCATGATGGTCTGGCCCGCGGCCACATCGATGGTGAACTGGAGCGGTTCGAATGTATCGCTGTTGATATCGAACCAACCCAGATCCTGGTTGGCGGACAGCACGTCCGACACATCGAACGCGTGCCAGGTCGAATCCGGCGCAATTGAAACGGTAGTGGCGTGCGCCGGCAACGCGCCGGCGAGCGCGAGCACGACGGCCGCGCCAAGCATTTTCTTCAACATGACTGACTCCCTGATTGAGCGAACGAGCAATCCAAAAAGTTAAGCGCCGCTCTGTGTCAGCGAAGTGAACGAAAAACTAAGGCGCCTCCGGCGCCGTAGCATTGATGACACGCGCGGCCGGTTAGAATCGGCGCGGTCGGTGACACCCGGACGATGTTTTCATGACGGCCCGTTCCACCCTCGTGCTCGGCGCGCTCGGCGCGCTCGGATTTGCCCTCGTGCTCCTGCTGCGTTCGTTCGGAACCGCCACGCCCGCGATCGCGGCGCCGTCGCGCGTCATGCAATCGGCACCGGTTCGCAATGCGGATGTCGGCGCGCCCGATCCCGCGCCGGTTGCCGACGCGCCTACGAAAACCCCCAAGGCGACGACGCCTGTCGATGCGGACGCGTTGAGCGCCGTCGGCCAGGCGAACGGCGCGATTCACTTCGAGAAGAAGCCGGCGGAACGCGACGGCAAGGGCGAGAGCATCGACATCAACGTGCGGTCCGCCGTCGGCGTGTGGCAGCCCGATGGCGGCGTGATGCGCGTGCTGTTACTCGAATCCGCTCCGGCGGCGGACAACGTCGATCGGATGTTGGGCGCCATCAAGTCTGGCGAGACGCAAGGCCTGGCGAGGCGTTCGGCGGTGCTCGAGCTGCGTTTCGTTCCGACTGCGCAGGCATTCGATCGGAACGAGCTCGACAGCGCCACGCTCATCGTGAGCGACGGCGCTGTCACGAGCACAGCGGACGCGCTGAGCAGCCTCGACTGGCATGGCAGCTTGCCGTCGGCGGGCCTGCCGCCCGACCAGCAGCCGACATTCACGCTCAACTCATCGAACGAAACGGTTTCCTCCACTCGCGAGATCTGGAAGCAGTCGTGGAAATTGTCGCTCACCGTTCCGGTGATCACGCGCCGGTAGTTCAGCTCGCCGAGCTTGCGGCAACGCCTGGAAAAGGCGCGAATCGCGGCGCGACCGTGATGCGTCTCTCGGTCCCGCCAGCTGTGACATGTACGTAGAAGTTTTCCGCGGGCGGCTTCGCAAATCCCTTGCGGATAAAACTCGAGCCGCGCGCGACGCGCGCCAAAACCCGAAGAATCCCGCTCGCCAGCGTCGATACCGAAAACGAGACAGCGCGCGCCTCGGCGCGGGAAACTCGTCGCTCGCCGCCGACATGTAGCCGTATGCCCACATTGTTCGCTCCGTTCGTCGGGTGTTTACTGCACCCATCGCAGCGGTGCATCGGACCGAGGTCGATGACGAGCGATTCGCGGACGGCAGTGATCGGCCGCGAGGTTTCCGCAACCGGGACCGAATACCGGAGCGGATGTTTCGCAACTGTAAAGGGCATACCCATCGCGAGATGGGGACGCAAAGCCTCCGGTCCACGCGCACCGCGCGGGGATAGCGGGGTTACCGGGAGCGCAACGGTGAACGGTCAACGACCGCATCGTGACGTTTTCAGTAATCCACCGGTGAGCGGCGTCGCAGGCCAGGAAAGGCCGCCATGCTCGCCGGGGGTTTTGATGAGCTCGACTAATTTTCTGAAGCGTCCGACGATGTCGGTGATCCTGAGCGCGACGGCAATTGCGCTCGTACAGGTGAATGTCGCGGCCGCCGCGAGCAACAACATCACCGTCTCGGGGCGGCCGGCCACCACCACTACGGTGGGCCAGGTCTACTCGTTCACGCCGGACGTGAACCGCAACGCGCGGTATCTGCGCTTCAGCGTCGCCAACAAGCCGAACTGGCTCAACTTCAGCAGCTACCGCGGAACGCTGTATGGCGTGGCTCGCTCCGCCAACGTCGGCAGCTACTCGAACATCACGATCATGGTTTCCGATGGTCGCTCCAGTGCGAAGCTCGCTCCGTTCACCATCAAGGTGAAGGGCACCTCGTCGGCGCCTACGCCTACCCCGACTCCCACGCCGACCCCGACGCCGGCTCCGACCCCCACACCGACTCCGACGCCTGTTCCGACTCCGACGCCTGTTCCGACGCCGACGCCGGTCCCGACGCCGACCCCAACTCCTACACCGACGCCGACGCCGGTCCCGACTCCTACGCCGACGCCGACGCCGACGAACACGCCGCCGACCATCGCCGGCACGCCGGTCACGGCCATCAACTCGGGCCAGACCTATAGCTTCGCTCCGAGTGCCTCCGACGCGAACGGCGACAAACTCACGTTCTCCGTCGCAGCCAAGCCGGCATGGGCCACGTTCAGCGCGAGCACGGGCGTGCTCTCCGGCAAGCCGGCGTATGCCGATGCGGGTGTGTACCCCAACATCGTCATCAGCGTCAGCGATGGCAAGGCCAGCGTGTCACTGCGCGCGTTCTCGCTCACGGTGAATCAGGTCGCCAACGGCAACGCCACGGTTTCGTGGACGCCGCCGACCACCAACACGGATGGCACCGCGCTCACCAACCTCGCGGGTTATCGCGTGTCGTACGGCACGTCGACTGCGGCGCTCAATACGGTGGCGACGGTGTCCAACCCGAGCCTCTCGACGACGCAGATCGATAACCTTGCGCCGGGAACGTGGTACTTCGCGGTGAAGGCCTACACCAGCGCAGGCGTCGAGAGCACGGTCTCGACCACAGCGTCGAAGACCATTCAGTAAGCACCGAACTCGAAGCCGCCGAACCCGAACTTCCGCACTGTCGGGCTTCGGCGGTTTCGATCCCCGCGCGGATCCGGGTCTTACCCGGTCCCCGGATCCGCGCGGATTCTCTTGCCGTCCTCGAATGTCCTCCATCGTGTCCTGAACGCTGCAATCCGGCGGCGTTCGATTCATCATAGGGATCACCGACACGCAGGAGCCCGACATGACCAGCCGCGTCACCCTGTTCTACGCCCCGCAGACCCGCGCCACCGGCGCGCTCGCATTGATGGAAGAGCTCGACGTGCCCTACAACCTCGAAGTGCTGAACTTCAAGGCGGGCGAGCAGCGCGGCGCGAAGTACCTGGCGGTGAATCCCATGGGCAAGGTGCCCGCGATACTTCACAACGGCGCCCTGGTCACCGAGCAGCCGGCGGTTTACCTGTACGTCGCGGATCTTTTTCCGGAGAAGGGCCTCGCGCCGAAGATCGGCGACCCGCTCCGCGGCCCGTATGTGAGATGGCTCGTGTACTACGGCTCGAGCTTCGAGCCGGCGGTGGTCGATCGCTCGCAGAAGCATCCGCCCGCGTCGCCGTCGATATGCCCCTATGGCGACTTCGACACCATGCTGAAGACGCTGAACGATCAGCTGAGCAAGGGCCCCTGGATTCTCGGCGAGAAATTCACCGCCGCCGATGTGCTTTGGGGCATCGCCCTGCACTGGACCACGAACTTCAAGCTCGTCCCGGAGACACCGGAAATCAAAGCCTACATCGAGCGCGTCTACGCGCGACCCGCGATTCAGCGTGCCAACGCGAAAGAAGCGGAGTACGCGAGCAAGCAGTAAGGGAAGTCAGCACACCCCGGCGCCGCGCTCGGCTACAAGCGATTTCAGAGAAGCTCTTCGACTTCCCTTGCGCTCACCAGGGGTCGGTTTTCCCGGTCGAGAAATTGGTGATCTTGCCGCCCGCGTTCTCAACGGTCATCCCGTCGATGATCTTCACGAGCTTGCCGACTTCCACGTCAACCGGGCTCGACATCGGGATGGCCGACACGCCAGGCTTGCTCGCGACGAGCACAGGCTCCACCAGCGCGACCACCACACCCTTGCCCTTCAATGCGTGGTGCAATTTGTAGGTGTACATGTTGAGGCCGGCCTTGCTCGCGCCGTAGTTCATGCCCATCGGCGTGCCGCCCTTGTCGTACGAGCCAATGAACGACGTGACATTCACGATCTTCTTCTGCTTGCCTTTCTCGAGGTTCGGCATGAACGCCTGGATCATGCGCATGGGCCCGAGCGTGTTCACGTCGAAGTCGTTGCGCGCGGCGTCGAAGTCGATCTTGTCGTAGGGGATGTTCACCTTGTCGAGATCGGCCTGGAAGGTCGTTTCGACGGCGGCCGCGTTGTTGACGAGCACGTCGAGCGGCTGGTCTTTGTACTTCGCGGCGACGCTGCGGATCATCGCCGTATCCGTCACGTCGACGCGCTCGATCACGAGGTTCGGGTGCAGCTTCTGGATCGCCTTCAGCTCGTCGGTGCCCTTGTCGTCGATCGGGCGGCGCGTGGTCGCGATGACGTTCCAGTCCTTCGCGGCGTACTGCCGCGCGAGCTCGAGGCCGATGCCGCGATTGGCGCCGGTGACGAGCACCGTGGGCGCGCCGGCCTTGAAGGCCGCCTGCGCGGCAAGCGGCGCCAGTGCGCCGAGCAGAACAAGAGAAAGCGAGAGTGCGAGCTTGCGAAGATTCATGAGTTCACCGTGACGACGATCTTTCCGATCTGTTGATTCGATTCCAGGTACCGGTGCGCATCCGCGATCCGCGCGAACGGGAAGGTTTTCGCGATCACCGGTTTCAAGTGCCCCTCCGCCAGGCCGCGCAGGACGAGGTTCTGCGCACGCGCATAGCGTTCGGGCTTGTTCCAGATGGCCGAGGCTACCCAGCCGCGAATGCCGAGGCCTTTCAGCGCTGCCGGCCAGTGCGGGAACGGGGTCTCTTTGCCGCTCAGACCGCCATAGACGAAGAGAGTACCTTCATCGGCCATCGCCCGCGCAAGCATATCGACGTCGGGCCCGCCGACGGGGTCGAACACCAGACGGGCACCCTTGTTCTGCGTGATCCGCATCACCTCCGCGACGAGATCGGTTTCTTCGGTCGCGATGACGTGCTTCGCGCCCTGTGCTTTCAGTGCAGCGGCTTTGTCGCTGCGACGGGTCGCGGCGATCGGCACGGCGCCCGCCCAGTTGGCGAGCTGCATGGCGGCCAGACCCACGCTACTCGACGCCGCGCGCACGATGACGTAATCCCCCAAGGTGGCCTTGCCGATTTCGATGATCGCCATCGCTGTGAAGTACTGCATCCAGATGGAAGCCGCTTCCACGTCGGATAAACCGGGAGGTGCGTGCAGCAGGCTGCGCGCAGGCACGATTGTCTCTTCGGCATACATGCCGTACTCGCCGAGCTGATAGCTCGGCACCACGCAAACCCGATCGCCAACCGCGAACCCTTCAACGCCAGCGCCGAGCGCCAGCACGGTGCCGACACCTTCATAGCCGATCAGTGTCGGCAGCTTCGGACGAACCGGATATGCGCCCTTGCGGAACATCGCCTCCGATCGATTGAGGCCGATGGCATGCACGCGCAACCGCACCTCGCCCCGCGAGGGCGCCGGCAACTCGATATCCTCGAAGCGCATCACCTCGGGCTCGCCCTGCTCGTGAACGCGAACGACTTTTGCCATCGGAGCTTTCCCGCTTGTTCATTGGAAAAAATCGTCTCCCGACGATTTTTTCGAGACCCTACACGTTTTTTCCGGCCGGCAAAGGCGCGACTTTGCCGCACCTGCGCGGCGCCAAAGAACGTTAGAAGATCGGCCGCCCGCGAGAAAGGCCGGCGCCGACACTCGTCCGGCCTAAGGTCACAGAGTGCGCGCAGCCTGGCGATTGTTTGCCCGGCACCCTGCCGTCATACGGGCAGTGATCGCAAGACATCTCAAAAAGGTGGCGCTCGGGGCGGTGGCCCTCCTGGGCTGTCATGCGGTGAAGGCCGACGACGGCGGGATTCTGCCCGATGTGCGAGCCCGCACCACGCACGAGAGGCTGGACCGGCCGGTCGGTGTCCCCTCCGACGCGGAGCTGGAATCGGCGCATGCGCGCATCGGCACAGTCACCATCCTCGCGCACAATATCTTCGACACGGCGCGGCCCGAAGAAAACACGAGCCTCTTTCGTCTCGCCAACGAACTGCACCTCCGCACACACGCGGCGACGGTGCGGAGCCAGTTGCTGTTCGCGGAAGGCGCGCGGTACGACGGCCGCCTGCTCCAGGAATCCGAGCGAATCCTGCGCACGACGCGATATCTCCAGGACGCGAACATTCGCCCTGTCGCGTGGCACGACGGCCTCGTCGATGTGGAAGTGATTACGCATGATGTGTGGACGCTGAACCCGGGCGTTTCCTTCGGCCGCAAAGGCGGCAAGAACAGCACCGGAGTCGGCATCGAAGAGCTGAATTTCCTGGGTCTCGGCAAGCAGCTCAGCTTCGAGCGCAAGTCGAATGTGGATCGCACTTCAACAGCGCTGCGATACGTCGACCCCCAACTCCTGAGCTCGTGGTGGCGACTCACCGCGGGCTACTCGGACAACAGCGACGGACGCACGAAGGAGTTCGATCTCGAACATCCTTTCTACGCGCTCGATACGCGCTGGGCCACAGGATTCACCGGCAAAACCGATGAGCGCGTCGACTCGCTCTACAACCTCGGCAAGATCCGCGACCAGTTCGGCGTGGCGGAAAAGAACGGCACGATCTATGGCGGTTGGTCGCGCGGCCTGCGCGACGGCTGGACCACACGCCTGACATACGGCGCGACCTACGACGAATCCCGCTTCCACAGCGTCATCGGCGAAACCGGGCCGACACAACTCGTGCCGGCCGATCGCAAACTCGTCTACCCGTGGCTTGGCTACGAGTGGATTCAGGACGAATACGAGAAGACGCGCAATCGCGATCAGATCGAGAAGACCGAGGATTTCCTGCTCGGCCTGCACGCACACACCCAGCTCGGCTATGCCACTACCTCGCTCGGCTCCGATCGCAATGCGTGGATGTTCGACGCCGGACTGTCGCGCGGCTTCGCGCCCGGATCGCGCCACCGAATACTGCTCAGCTCGACGGTGACCGGGCGTCACGACAGCACAGGCTTCGCGGATGTGCGGAGCGAGGTCGCGGCGCGCTACTACTTCCGCCAGTCCGATCGGCGACTCCTGTTCCTCAGTGCCACGGTGGACGCCGCCTCCAATCTCGACCCGGACCACCAGATCCTGCTGGGCGGCGAGAACGGCCTGCGGGGCTATCCGCTGCGTTACCAGGCCGGCGAAGGCAGCTGGCTGGTGACGGCGGAGCAACGGTTCTTCACCAACTGGTACCCCTTCAGGCTGTTCAACGTCGGCGGGGCGATCTTCACGGACATCGGCCGCACCTGGGGCGGGAACACCGGCGGTACGCCGTCCAGGGGCCTGTCCCTGGGCGTATTGAAGGATGTCGGATTCGGCCTGCGCTTCGGCAACAGCCGCTCGGCGCTCGGCAACGTGCTGCACGTGGACGTGGCGGTGCCGCTCGATGGCGGCAGCGACATTCAGAAGGTCCAGTTCCTGGTCTCGACCCAGCGCAGCTTCTAGCGCATCCCTGCCTCGGTTATGTCCGGTGGCGCGCGGATAGGTATCGACCCCCCTCTCCCGTTCGGGGGGTTGTCGATCGTAACGCGCGATATAACATCGCGAGCTACTGTCACAGGCCTCCTGTGACTTCCCCCGGAAAACCTCGAGGAGGCTCCTGCCAATGGAGCAGGTGCGACATTTCGGCTTCATGGTGAAAGACGTCTACCGCTTGTGGGTGCGGCTGTTCGAACAGCGTCTCCCGCAGCTCGGCATGACGTTCACCCAATGCAAGGTGCTGGTCTTTCTTTCCCGCAACGAAGGCACGACGCAGGCCAAGCTCGCCGAGGCGAGCGACACCGAGCCCATGACCCTCGTGCGCGTGCTCGACCGCATGGAGCGCGACGGCTGGATCGAGCGCAGGCCCGATCCGGCGGATCGTCGCGCGTACCGCCTCCATCTCAAGCCCGCATCGAGCCGGGTGCTCACGGAAATCGTGCGCATCGGCGAGAAGGCGCGCAACGAAGCGCTGGCCGGCCTCGCCGCCGAACAGCGCGAACAGATGATGGACATGCTGGAACACGTGCGCACCAATCTCGTTGCCCTGGTGTCGGCCGGTGAGCCCACCAACGCGACCAAACAAGACGATTCCCCCCGTGCGCGGCCCCTGCCCACGCGCACGACCCGACCCCGCCGCAGGAAGGCGACTTCATGAACGACTCGACGAACACCCCTACTACCGCTCCCGCCGTGGCGCAGACCCGCGCGCAGAAACTCCGCAAGCCGATCATGATCGGCGGCGTCGTGCTCATCGTCGGCATTGCCGCGTACTTCTTCTTGACCGGCGGCCGCTACGAATCCACCGAAGACGCATACGTCAACGCGGCCCGAGTGGCGATCAGCACCAACGTGCCGGGGCGCGTCGTCGAGCTGCGAGTGCATGACAACCAGCGCGTTCGCAAGGGCGACCTGCTGTTCAAGCTCGACGACCGGCCGTTCCAGCTCAAGGTGAACGAGGCCCGCGCGAAGCTCAGCAACTCGAAGCTGCAAGTCGATGCGTTGAAGGCGACGTATCGCCAGAAGCAGAGCGAACTGCGCTCCGCCGAAGACACGCTGGCTTATGAGAAGCGAGAGAGCGAGCGCCAGACACGCCTGCTTTCATCCGGCATCTCTTCGCAGGCGCAAGTGGATCGCGCCGTGCACGCGCGCGATGCCGCCGCGCAGGCCGTTGCCGCCGCTCAACAGCAGATCGCGAGCACCGTCGCCAACCTGGGCGGCGATCCCGCGATCGACCCGGCCAAACATCCGTCGGTCCAGCAGGCGCAGGCCGAGCTCGATCGCGCGGAGCTCGACCTGTCTTACGCCACCATCTACGCGCCGGATGACGGCGTGGTCACGCAGGTGGAGAAGCTGCAGGTCGGCGATTACGTGAACGCCGCGAGCTCGGTGTTCGCGCTCGTCGCCACCCACAACCTGTGGGTCGAAGCGAACTTCAAGGAAGTTCAGCTCACCAAGATGCGCGAAGGCCAGCCGGCCACGGTCCGCATCGATACGTACGGCGACCGCACGTTCAAAGGGCACATCGCGAGCATCAGCCCCGGCACCGGCGCGCAGTTCTCGGTGCTGCCTGCGCAGAACGCCACCGGCAACTGGGTGAAGGTCGTGCAACGTCTCGCCGTGCGCGTCGAGATCGACGACGCCGATCACGATCACCCGTTGTTCGCGGGCCTCAGCGCCACCGTCAAGGTGGACACCGAAAACCAGAAAAGCGCGCCCGTTGTGACCGAACCGACCGCGCCGCTCAACACTTCAACCGGCAGCGGCGCCGCGGGCGAGCGCGTCGCCACGAGCAGCTCCGCGCAGTAATGGCCGAAGCCGCCGCAAACTCGATGCCCGCGGCCGCGCCGGCCGACGGGATACCGCTGAATCGCGGGCTGATCACCGTCAGCGTGATGGCGGCGTCCATCATGCAGGCGATCGACACCACGATCGCGACGATTGCCCTGCCTCACATGCAGGGCAGCGTGTCGGGCACGCAGGACCAGATGGTGTGGGTGCTCACTTCCTACATCGTCTCCGCCGCGATCATGACGCCGCTGTCGGGCTGGCTCGCCGTGCGCCTCGGGCGCAAGCGGGTCTTCTTCTGGTCCGTGGTGGGTTTCACCATCGCATCCGTGCTGTGCGGAATGGCGGACTCGCTGTTCCAGATCGTGCTGTTCCGCACGTTCCAGGGCCTGGCCGGTGCCGCGCTGTTGCCGCTATCGCAGGCCATCCTTCTCGACATCAACCCGAAGGAAAAGCACGGGCGCGCCATGGCCATCTGGGGCATGGGCGTGGTGCTCGGCCCCATTCTCGGCCCCCTGCTCGGCGGCTGGCTCACGGAAGACTACAGCTGGCGCTGGGTGTTCTTCGTCAACGTGCCGTTCGGCATTCTCGCGGCGATCGGCATCGTTGCGACGTTGCCCGAGACGGTGAAGAAGCGCGTGTCGTTCGACATGTTCGGCTTCGCCGCGCTCAGCCTCGGCATCGGCGCCCTGCAGCTGATGCTCGATCGCGGCGAGCTGAAGGACTGGTTCTCGTCCACCGAAATCCAGATCGAGGCGTTCGTCGCCGCGATCGGCCTGTTCCTGTTCGTCGTGCACACCGCGACGGCGGAAAACACGTTCATCAGCCGCGGCCTGTTCAAGGATCGCAATTTCGTCATCGGCAGCGCCTTCATCTTCATGATCGGCGTCGTGCTGTTCGCGACGCTCGCGCTGATGCCGCCGATGCTCCAGGGACTCATGGGATATCCCGTGCTGGCGGCGGGCCTCGTCACCGCGCCACGCGGCATCGGCACCTGGGTGTCGATGGCGGTCGTCGGGCGGCTCACGGGCCGTGTCGATGCGCGCCTGCTGATCGCGATCGGCTTCGGGCTCGGCGCGATTTCGTTGTGGCAGATGGGTGCCTTCTCACCGCAGATCGATTCGTCGCCGATCATCTGGTCCGGCGTGATCCAGGGCTTCGGCACCGGGCTTGCATACGTGTCGCTCACCGTTTCCGCGTTCGTCACGTTACCGCAAGCGCTGCGGAACGAAGGTACGGCGTTCTTCAACCTGATGCGCAACGTGGGCAGCAGCGCGGGCATTTCGCTGATCCAGGCGTATGTCACCAACACTGAGACCCGGGCGCATGCGAACTTGACGGAAGTGCTCACGCCCTACAACGCCATCGCTACGCAGCCGCAGGTCTATTCGCAGATGGACTCCACCAACGGGCTCATTGCGCTCAACCAGCAGGTCGCGGAGCAGTCGAGCTGGATCTCGTACCTGAACGCGTTCCATCTCATGATGGTCCTCACCATCGTAGTCATCCCGCTGATCTTCTTCGCGCGCGCCGCGAAGCCGGCACCGGGAACCAAACCGATGATCGCAGAATGAAAAAGCTCATACCGTTTACAGTCTCACTGCTACTGACCGGATGCGTCGCAGGCCCAAACTTCCAGTCGCCGAAGACGCCACCGGCCGAGCGGTATACCACCGAAGCGCTGCCGAGCCTCGCGGTCGCGAATAGCGCTGTGCCCGAGATGTGGTGGAGCGTGTTCCACTCGCCGAAGCTCGATGAGACGGTTCACACCGCGCTCGACGGCAATCGCAATCTCCAGGCGGCGCAAGCCACCCTGAAGCAGGCGAATGAATTGCTCGGGGTGGCGAAGGCGGCGAAAAACCCGGAAATCACGGCCGATGCCGGCGCGGGCCGCCAGAAGCTCGGCGCCGCCTTCCTCGGTGGCTTCAACCTGCCACCCTTCTCGTACTACTCGGTCGGCGCGAGCGTGAGCTACGTGTTCGGGCTCGCCGGCGGCATTAGACGCACCATCGAACAACAGCAGGCGCTCGCCGAAGCCCAGCAACACGAGCTCAATGCCGCGCAGCTCTCGTTGACGGGCAACGTCGTGCTGCAGTCCTTTGCGATCGCCTCGGCACGGGCGCAGATTCGCGCCGCGGAGGCGGTGCTCGAAGAGGATCGGCGCAATGCCGAACTGGTACGCAAGGCCTTCGATGAAGGCTCCGTGCCGCGCCTCGACGTGCTGAGCGCCGAGAGTCAGCTCGCGCAGGATGAAACACTGATGCCGCCGCTGCGGCAGGAATTGAGCGCCGCCCGCCACGCGCTGGCCGTGCTCGTTGGCGAAGCCCCGGGCAACTGGTCCGCGCCGGATTTCGAGCTGGAAGATTTCACTCCGCCCGCGACGCTTCCCGTGAGCCTGCCCTCAGAGCTTGCGCGCCGGCGGCCGGATATCCTCGCGCACGAAGCGCAGCTGCACGCGGCGACTGCCGCGGTGGGCGTTTCTACCGCGAATCTCTATCCGCAGATCAAGTTGACGGGTGCTCTCTCCCAGCAGTCGATCACGCTGGGTTCGCTCTTCGATGGCAAGAGCGACGCGTTCTCGCTCGCCGGCGGCATAACGGAACCGCTCTTCGACTTCGGCAAGCGGCGGGCGCAGAAGCGCGCGTCGGAAGCGGCGATGCAGGCCTCGCTCGCGAACTACGAACAAACAGTGCTGAACGCATTCCGCCAGGTCGCGGATGTGATGGCCGCCCTGGAACACGACTCGCAGCAGACCGCGGCTCAGCAGCGCGCGCTCGAAGTTGCCGAGTCGAGCCTCGCGCTCACGCGCGAGAGCTACAGTGCTGGCAACACCGGTGTGCTCCAGATCCTGGACGCCGAACGGCAGGTGCTACGGGCACGCATCGGCGTGGCCCGTGCGCGTGCGCAGAAGATGCAGGACACGGCGGAGCTTGTCGTCGCGCTCGGCGGAGATTCGCCGATCACGCCGGAGACGCGGCTCGCTGACGGGAAGTAAGCGCTAAGAAGCCCTCGATCGCCGGGCGGCTGAGAGCGGACGCGCGGCAAGCCGCGGCGCGGGGCTCCTCTTAGCCGCCCGGCGATCGAGGGCTTCTCGCGAATCCAGTCGATCTCAGCAGCCTGTCGGACTCGCTAGGCCGGCTGTGGCGCAACTTCCAGCTTCGCGCCGCCCGGCAGCCGCGCCAGCAGCGCCGACAGCGCCTCCGGATCCAGCGGCTTCACGAGATGCGAATCGAAGCCGACGTCGCGTGAGCGGCGTCGATCCTCATCCTGCCCCCAGCCGGTGAGCGCGATCAGCACCGCGTGCTTGCCCCAGGGCTCCGCGCGAATCCGGCGCGCGACTTCGTAGCCGTCGAGCTTCGGCATGCCGATGTCGAGCAGCACGACATCCGGGTGGCACAACGCCGCGACCTCCAGCGCCTCCGCGCCATCACCCGCCGTGTGCACTTCGTGCCCGTCGCACTGAAGAAGCGTCGCGAGGCTATCGAGCGCATCCCGATTGTCATCCGCAAGCAGAATGCGGTGACCGCGACGACCGGCCTCCGCAGGCGGAGCCTCAGGCCTCACCGACGCCTCCCGGTATACCCGCATCCGCAGCGGCAGGCGGATCAGAAATTCGCTTCCGTGCCCCGGCCCCTGGCTGTAGGCGGTGACGCTGCCACCGTGCATTTGAATGAGCTGGCGCACGAGCGCAAGGCCGATGCCGAGCCCGCCCTGCGCGCGGTGAGCCGCTCCATCCACTTGGGTGAACAACTGGAACAGCCGCGGCAGCAGCTCCGGCGGAATGCCGATGCCGTTATCGCGCACCCGGATCTCGACGTCCGTGCTGATTCGCCGCACGGACAAAGCGATGGAGCCACCCGGATCCGTGTATTTGGCGGCGTTGTTCAGCAGATTGCCCAGCACTTGGGTCAACCGCGTGAGGTCGCCTTCGACTTCGAGCGACTCCTCCTGCACGTCCACCGTCAGCTCATGCCGTTGCTCGGCGATGAGCGGCTGGATCGTCTCGATGGCGCGCGCCACGATGGTCGTGACCGCGACCGCTTCACGGCTCAGGTTGATGTTGCCGCGAGTAATGCGCGACACATCGAGCAGGTCGTCCACGAGCCGCGTGAGATGCTTCACCTGCCGCTCGATCACGTCACGCGACCACGCGAGCTGCGGGTCGGTGAGCGCGCTCCGGCGCATGATCTCGACGGCGTTACGGATCGGCGCGAGCGGATTACGCAGCTCGTGCGCCAGCACAGCGAGGAATTCGTCCTTGTGCCGATCGGCCTCCTTCAACGCGTCTTGCGCGCGGGCGCGCTCGGACACCTCACTCTGCAGGACGCGGTTGGTCTGCTCGAGATCGGTATTCGCGCGCTTCAAGGTCTGGTTGAGGCTCTCGAGCTCGCGCGTCTTTTCTTCCTGCAGGTTGGTGTTCGCAAGCTCGAGCCGCCGGTTGGCTTCCTCCAGGCTGCGATTCAACGTCTGCAGCTCGCGCCGCTGCAGGTGCAGCTCCACGAGCACCGACACTTTGCTGCGAAGGATCTCCGGCACCACGGGGATGTACACGTAGTCGACGGCGCCGAGCTTGTAGCCCTTCAGCCGGTCGAGCTCGGTCACGTGCACGCCGGTCACGAAGATGATCGGCGTCTTCTCGAAGCGCGGATGCTCGTGGATGAGCGACGCGGTCTCGAAACCGTCCATGCCGGGCATGCTCACGTCGAGCAGCACCACGGCGAACTCGTCCTTCATCAGCTTCTCGAGCGCCTCGAGGCCGGAAGCCGCCCGCACGAGCGTCTGGCCGAGATCCCCGAGGATGGTCTCGTACGACAGCAGGCGCGCCGGCTGGTCATCGACCAGCAGGATGTTGACCTTTTCCTGGAGGCTCATGCGCGCCGCGGGCGAGGTCTTCAACGGTGCAGCCACATCCGTACCAGGGACAGAAGCTGATCCGTGTTGACCGGCTTCGCGACGTAATCCGACGCTCCGGCTTCGAGGCATTTTTCCCGGTCTCCCTTCATGGCCTTCGCGGTGAGCGCGATGATCGGCAGGTAACGGAACTTGGGGTTCGCGCGGATCCGGCGCATCGTCTCGTAGCCGTCCATCTCCGGCATCATGATGTCCATGAGGACGAGCGCCAGGTCGGGCGTATCCTCGACCAGGTCGATCGCGCCCTGGCCGTTGGTCGCGCTCATCACGTGCATGTCGTGCCGCTCCAGCAGGCTGTTGAGCGCGAAGATGTTGCGGATGTCGTCGTCGACCACCAGCACTTTCCGGCCCTGCAGCGGCTCATCGCTCTGGTGCAGCGTCTCGATCATCTGCTGCTTGGCGGCCGGCAGGTCGGCGATGACCCGATGCAGGAACAGCGCGGTTTCGTCGAGCAGCCGTTCGGGGGAGCGAACGCCCTTCAGCACGATGCTCTTCGCTTTTTTTCGCAGCTCGCCTTCTTCGGCGTCCGTAAGCTCACGGCCGGTGAACACGACGATCGGCGTATCGCGCAGCTTCGGGTCTTGCTGGATTTCGGTGAGCAGATCGAATCCGGAGATATCGGGCAGCCGCAGGTCGAGCACCACGCAGTCGAAGACTTTCTCCCGCATGCGCACCAGCGCTTCGGCGCCGGTGGTCGCGGGGGTGATCTCAACGTCGTTGTGGCCGATGAGTTCCGCGATGCTCATCTGTTCGGCCGGGTCGTCCTCCACCACGAGGAGCTGACGCAGCCTTGGCGCGGCAAACGATTTGATGCGATCGAACGCATCTTCCAGTCCATCCGTGGTCAGCGGCTTGTTCATGAAGGAGAACGCGCCGCGCTCGAGGCCGTACTGCCGCTCCTCTTCCACCGTCAGGATCTGCACAGGGATGTGCCGCGTGTTCGGATCGCGCTTGAGCTGATCCAGCACGGTCCAGCCGAGCATGTCGGGCAGGAACACGTCGAGCGATACCGCCGTCGGGCGGTACTTGCGGGCGAGCATCAGCGCATCGGCGCCGTTCTTTGCAACGAGCGCTTTGAACCCGCGATCGCGGGCGAGACTGAGCAGCACCTTCGCGTAATGCGGATCGTCTTCGACGATCAGCAGCGAGAGATCCTCGGGTGCCAACGCGTCCCTGTCGTCCGGAAGCTCCTCGATACGCGGCGAAGGCAGCACGATGGGCTGGAACGGCGCCGGAGACGATAACAACTTGGCTGGCGTGGACTGCGAGCCGCCCGCCGGCTGCCGGCCATACGCCGGACCCATGTACGCAAGCGGCAGGTACAGCGTGAACGTGCTGCCGCTGCCGGGAACGCTCGAAAGGCGAATCTCACCACCCAGCAGGTTCGCCAGCTCGCGGCTGATCGCAAGCCCCAGGCCGGTGCCGCCGTATTTGCGCGCCGTGCCGGCGTCGGCCTGCTGGAACGCCTCGAAGATGATCCTTTGTTTCTCGGGCGGAATACCGATGCCGGTATCGCTGACCGAGAACTCGACCACCGAGGGCGCGACGTCCAGGGTCGGGTGATTCTTGGCCCACCCGCTCTGCGCGATGCCCACGTGCAACCGCACGCCGCCGTCGCTCGTGAACTTGAACGCGTTCGACAGCAGGTTCTTCAGCACCTGCAAGAGGCGTTTCGAGTCTGTGGTGATGGTGCGCCCGAGCTTCGTCTCGAACTCCGTCGTGAACGAGAGCTTCCGCGATTCAGCCTCGTGGCGGAAGTTGCGCTCGATGGTCTCGCGCAGGTGGGTGAACAGCAGGTCCTCGGACTCGACCGTCACCGTGCCGGATTCGATCTTGGACAAGTCCAGGATGTCGCTGATGAGATTCAGCAGGTCGGTGCCGGCGCCGTGGATGGTCTTGGCAAACTCAACCTGCCGGCCAGACAGGTTCTTGTCCGCATTCTCCGCGAGCTGCTGACCGAGGATCAGGATGCTGTTCAGCGGCGTGCGCAGCTCGTGCGACATGTTCGCGAGGAACTCGGACTTGTAGCGCGAGGTCAGCGCGAGCTCCGCCGCCTTCTCTTCGAGGGCGCGGCGGGCAAGCTCGATCTCCTCGTTCTTGCGCTCCACTTCCGCGTTCTGCTCGGCGAGCAGCTTCGCCTTCGTGGCGAGCTCTTCGTTCGTCTGCTGCAGCTCCTTCTGCTGGGTCTGCAGCTCCGTCGCGAGCTGTTGAGACTGCTTCAGCAGGCCTTCGGTGCGCATCGTCGCTTCGATCGTGTTGAGCACGACGCCGATGGAGCCCGTGAGCTGCTCGAGGAATGCGAGATGCGAAGCGGTGAAAGCATACAGCGACGACAACTCGACGACGGCCTTGACCTGGCCTTCGTACAACACCGGCAGCGCGATGATGTTGCGCGGGCGGGCGCTCACGAGGCCGCTGCGCACATGAATCATCCCGTCAGGAATGTCCTGGAGCAGGATACGAGTGCGATCCGCCGCGCACTGGCCGACCAGGCCTTCGCCCAGCCGATAGCGCCGCAACTCGCTGCCCTCCTTTGGATCCGCGTAGCTTGCGAGCTGCTGGAGGGCCAGCGAGCCGCCCGCGCCTTCCATGACGTAGACGATGCCGTGCTGGGCATCGATGAGCGGGCACAGCTCCGACAGCAGCATCTGCCCTACCGCGACCAGATCGCGCTGACCCTGCATCATGCGGCTGAACTTCGCGAGGTTGGTCTTCAGCCAGTCCTGTTCGGTGTTGCGCTCCGTGGTGGCGCGCAGGTTGCCGATCATCGCGTTGATGTTGTCCTTGAGCTCGGACACTTCACCGCGCGCATCCGCCTGAATCGATCGGGTCAGGTCGCCCTTCGTCACGGCGGTTGCCACTTCGGCGATGGCGCGCACCTGGGTGGTGAGGTTCGTCGCGAGCAGGTTCACGTTGGCGGTGAGATCGCGCCAGGTGCCGGCGACGCCAGGCACCACCGCCTGGCCACCCAGCTTGCCCTCCGTACCGACCTCGCGCGCTACCGACGTCACCTGGTCCGCAAAGATGCCCAGCGTATCCGTCATGCTGTTGATGGTGTCCGCGAGCGCCGCGACTTCACCCTTCGATTCCACCGTGAGGCGCTGGCGCAGGTCGCCCGTGGCCACCGCGGTCACCACCTTCACAATGCCGCGCACCTGGTTCGTGAGGTTGTTCGCCATCACGTTCACGTTGTCGGTGAGATCTTTCCAGGTACCCGCGACGCCCGGCACTTCGGCCTGGCCACCGAGCTTGCCTTCGGTGCCAACCTCGCGCGCCACGCGCGTCACTTCGGCCGCGAAGCCGTTGAGCTGCTCCACCATCACGTTGATGGTGTTCTTGAGCTCGAGAATTTCGCCCTTCACGTCCACCGTGATCTTGCGCGACAGGTCGCCCTTCGCCACCGCGGTGGTCACTTCGGCGATGTTGCGCACCTGGCCCGTGAGGTTGGTGGCCATCGCGTTCACGGATTCGGTGAGATCCTTCCACGTGCCCGCAACCCCGGGCACGACGGCCTGGCCGCCGAGTCGGCCTTCGGTGCCGACCTCGCGCGACACGCGCGTCACTTCCGCCGCGAAGCTGTTGAGCTGCTCCACCATCGTGTTGACGGTTTCCTTCAGCTGCAGGATTTCGCCCTTCACGTCCACCGTGATCTTGCGCGACAGGTCGCCTTTCGCGATGGCGGTCGACACTTCCGCGATATTGCGCACCTGGCCCGTGAGGTTCGAGGCCATCGAGTTCACGTTGTCGGTGAGGTCTTTCCACACACCGCTCACGTCTTTCACGTCGGCCTGGCCACCGAGCTTGCCTTCGGTGCCGACCTCGCGCGCCACGCGCGTCACTTCGGCCGCGAAGCCATTGAGCTGGTCCACCATCGTGTTGATGGTTTCCTTCAGCTGCAGGATTTCGCCGCGCACGTCCACCGTGATCTTGCGGGACAAGTCGCCGCGCGCGATGGCGGTCGACACTTCCGCGATGTTGCGCACCTGGCCCGTGAGGTTCGAGGCCATCGAGTTCACGTTGTCGGTGAGGTCCTTCCACGTGCCCGCGACACCCGGCACGTACGCCTGGCCGCCGAGCTTGCCTTCGGTACCGACCTCGCGCGCCACGCGCGTCACTTCGGAGGCGAAGGAGCGCAGCTGGTCCACCATCGTGTTGATGGTTTCCTTCAGCTGCAGGATTTCGCCGCGCACGTCCACCGTGATCTTGCGGGACAAGTCGCCGCGCGCGATGGCGGTCGACACTTCCGCGATGTTGCGCACCTGGCCCGTGAGGTTCGAGGCCATCGAGTTCACGTTGTCGGTGAGATCCTTCCACGTGCCCGCGACACCCGGCACCGTCGCCTGGCCACCGAGCTTGCCTTCAGTACCTACCTCGCGCGCCACGCGCGTCACTTCGGCCGCGAAGCCGTTGAGCTGGTCCACCATGGTGTTGATGGTGTTCTTGAGCTCGAGGATCTCGCCGCGCACGTCCACCGTGATCTTGCGGGACAAATCGCCGCGCGCCACGGCGGTGGTCACTTCCGCGATGTTGCGCACCTGGCTCGTGAGGTTCGAGGCCATCGCGTTCACGGACTCGGTCAAGTCCTTCCACGTGCCCGCGACGCCCGGCACGATCGCCTGGCCGCCGAGCTTGCCTTCGGTACCGACCTCGCGCGCCACGCGCGTCACTTCGGAGGCGAACGAGCGAAGCTGGTCCACCATCGTGTTGATGGCTTCCTTCAGCTGCAGGATTTCGCCGCGCACGTCGACCGTGATCTTGCGCGAGAGGTCGCCGTTCGCGATGGCGGTGGCCACCTCCGCGATATTGCGCACCTGGCCGGTCAGGTTGCCGGCCATCGAGTTCACGTTATCGGTGAGGTCTTTCCACGTGCCGGCGGCGCCGGGCACCACGGCCTGGCCGCCGAGCTTGCCCTCGGTGCCCACCTCGCGCGCGACGCGCGTCACTTCCGAGGTGAACGCGCTCATCTGCTCGATCATCGCGTTGACGATCGTCGCGGAACGCAGGAACTCGCCCTTCAGCGGGCGGCCGTCGACTTCGAGCGCCATCGCCTGCGAGAGGTCGCCCTTCACGACGCCGGCGATCGTTCGCGTGACTTCGGTGTTCGGCCACAGGAGGTCGTCGATGAGCGTGTTGACGGAGCCTTCCATCGCGCCCCAGGCCCCGGAGCGCAGCTCGTTCGACATGCGATGACGCGTCTTGCCGTCCTTGCCGACGACCTGGCCGGCGCGCTCGAGCTCCTGCGCCATGCGCTGGTTCGCGGCGACGATGTCGTTGAATGTGTCCGCGAGCTTGCCGTTGAGGCCGGTCTGGTCCGTCGGAAGGCGCACGGAGAAATCCCCGTCACGCATCGATTGCAACGCGCGCAACAGCTTGCGCAGGTTGATGTCGGACTCCACCTCGGTGGGGGTGGGATGGCCGTTGCCGTTGGGTTGCTTCGGGCGGGCGGGCGCGCGGGTCTTCTTACGGCGCGCGGGCGCTTGAACATCCATTAATTAGCTCCGGAAGACAGGTACGTGAAAGCTGCCCCGCGCGCAAACGGCTCGCGAGCAGACGGGCGCGCGGCGCTTCACTGGCGCCACTGCGAGTTATCGAGATCACGGAGGACCCTCCTGACAAGGCCTTACAAGAAGCGGGCCTCGCGATAACCCCGTGCGACTGAAACCCCGAAATCAGGAGCCTTTGTTGTATCAGCGGGGAAAAAATATCAAATGTCCCGCACGGAGCAAGGTGAGTCGGAGGCGGAAGCGTCGCTGCGGCGCGACGTCGGCCCGGCGCGGGCGTGAAATTTTTACCGACGATAGGAAGAAACTGCCGCGCTCGTGCTCCTTGCTGCAGGCGCAGCCGGCGCCGACTCGCACACTCCACGCTACCTTGCCGGTTTGCGGGTCGAGTGCGTGGACTTCACCGGCCCGCGGCCCGGTCACCAGCACCTGCGGCCATCGGCTAGCACGCGAAGGATGGGCGACGTACCGAAGTCGACGTCCGGGCCGACCGGTGACGGGCGGTTGGCGGGACCCGCCGGGCACGCCTTGCCCTCTTTTGTCTTACGACCGCTTAGCGCGGTTGTAGTGCGCGGGAGCGGGACCGTGTATTTTCTGCGGCCTTTCAGGGTAAGCCCGCAATCGTAAGCCATGCTCGCGAATCGCATCCTCACCACGCATGTCGGCAGCCTGCCTCGCGGCCAGGCCGTCGTGGATCAGCTGCTGCTGAAGGAGCAAGGCGCGCCGCTCGATGCCGGCCTCTTCGACCGCACGATGTGTGAGGGGGTCTCATCCGTGGTCCGGCAGCAGGTGGCTACCGGCATCGACAGCGTGAGTGACGGCGAGACCTCGAAGATCAGCTACGCCACCTACATGAAGGACCGGCTGTCCGGCTTCGGTGGCGACAACGAGCGCCAGATCGCGAAGGATCTGCAGCCCTTCGCCGAGTTCCGCACGCGCATGGCCGTGTTCGCGGGCAAGCAGACGTTCAAGCGGCAGGCGTGCATCGGCCCCATCGCGGTAATCGAACGCGACTCGCTGCGCAAGGACCTCGACCACCTGCGCGCCGCCGTCGACGCGCACCGCCCGCACGAAGCATTCATGAACTCCGCCTCTCCGGGTGTGGTCTCCGCGTTCCAGCCCAACCGGTACTACCCGACGCACGAGGCTTACGTCGAAGCGATCGGCGCAGCGATGCGGGAAGAATACGAAGCCATCGTCAACGCTGGCTTCAAGCTGCAGGTCGACTGCCCCGATCTCGCGATGGCGCGCCACACCGGCTTCCAGGATCTGTCGGAAGGCGACTTCCTGAAGCGCGCGGAACACCAGGTGGAAGTGCTGAATCACGCCCTGCGCAACGTTCCGGCCAGCGCCCTGCGCATGCACGTGTGCTGGGGCAACTACGAGGGGCCGCACGATCACGACATTCCGCTCGAGAAGATCCTGCACCTCGTGCTGAAGGCGAAGCCGTCGGCGATCCTGTTCGAAGCTTCGAACCCGCGCCACGCGCACGAATGGGCCATATGGCGGGACGCGAAGCTGCCGGAAGACAAAGTGCTCGTGCCGGGGCTTCTCACCTCGACGTCGAACTACGTCGAGCACCCGGAGCTGGTCGCCCAGCGCATCCAGCAGTTCGCGGACATCGTGGGTCGCGACCGAGTGATCGCGGGCACCGACTGCGGGTTCGGCACGTTCGCAGGCGTCGGCAAGATGGATGCGGGCATTTCCTGGCGCAAGCTCTCAGCGCTCGTCGAAGGCGCGCGGATGGCGAGCGAGCGCCTCTGGAAGCACACGCGCGCCGCGTAAAGCCGCGCGCCTTGCGCGCTTAGCGCGAAGCGGTGCTCGTCGAGCCGGGGCAGTGCGTCGCCAGTGCTTGCCGGGCTTCCTTCTGGATCGTGTCTTCGTCGAGCTGCGTCAGCCGCCCCGCCGCGCGCATCTGCGCAAAGACATCCAGCGACTCCTGATATATCGCGCACGCACGCTTCGTCTCGTGCGCGCTGAGAAGCAAACCGCCGAACATATCCAGCGACGTCGCCACGTCACGCGCGATGGCCCAGTCGCCGGATGCTTCGTTCCACAACGCCTTGCGCTGACCCACTGCCTCCTCCATCAGCGGCACGGCCTCTTTCGCGCGGCCCACGCCGGCGAGCGCCTGCGCTTCCGCCGCGGCGACGACGGATCGCATGCGCAGAAGGTCTTTGTCGTCCGGCTCGAGCAGGCGCAGGTTGTCCGCGAGCGCGAGCGATTTCCCGAGGAGTTGCTCGGCCTCGACCTGGCGCGTCGGGCCCATCTCGAGCAACGTCCCGCCGAGCGCCCAGCCGGCCCGCATGTACCTGCGTTGCGCCCCAAGATTCTGCGGCTCCTCCTCCGCAAGGTCGCGCATCAGCTTGTAGTGCTCGCGATAGGCCGCTTCGGAAGCGGGCAGATCTCCCAGGTAGTAGATGGCCTCCGCCATGCCGTCGAGCAGCTCGGCGTGCTTGCGGAGCGCCCCGCGACGCGCATCGGGCTCGCTCGGAACGACGGGGCTTTCGAGCGCAATGCCTTTCCGGGCGATGGCGATCGCGTCGTTGTATTTACCTTGCCAGAGGAACTGGGCAATACGCTCGAGTGCGAGATCGATGCCGAGATCGCGCGCCAGCCGGTCGGGGGGATCCTTCGCGAGCCACGGCGCCAGCGCAGCCTCGGCCGCATCCAGGCTCTGGTTGGTTGCCTGCAGATCGAGCGATACGCCGGTGGACACCCTGCTTCGCGCGATCAGGATGCGTGTGATCGCGAAGGCACGCTCGCGGCCGTAGCGGGCATCGTCGGGCAACGTGCGAGCGATCTGTTCCGCGCGCGCGAGGTTTGTCTCGGCGATCTTCACGTTGGCCAGACTCGCGGAACTCACGCCTCCCTGCACGAGCGACAGGCGGCGCAGCCCTTCCGCCACCTCCAGGCGCACGTCCGCAGGTGCGTCCGGATCGCGTGAGAGGCGATCGAGGTACTGCTGACCCTTCTCCGCAATGTCGCGACGAAGAGTGAGCGCGCGCGGCACGGACTCCATGCGGTCGTAGACGTCGAAGAGCACGTACCGCGACAAATCCCGTACTTCGGTGAAGCGCCGCTCCGCTTGCGATCTCGCGTGTTCGGCGCGGACATACATGATCGACATCGCAATGGCTGCTCCGACGAGCAGCAGCACAGCAGTGGCCGCGCTGACGACTCCGACCCGATGGCGTGCGAGGAATCGGCCCGTCACGTAGCCCCACGCCCGCCCATGCGCACGCACGGGCACGCCGTTCAACCAGCGTTCGATGTCCGCATCGAGCGCGTCGACGGATGCATATCGTTGCGCGGGGTCCGCCGCCATCGCTCGGGTGACGATCGAACGAATATCCGCGTCGACGCCGTCGATACGATTCAGCAGCTCGCCGAGCAGGAACCCGAGCGAATAGATGTCGTCCGCGGTCGTCGGAGCCGCCCCGCTCCTGCGCGCGGGGCTCGCGTAGTAGTGCGTGACGCCGACGGCGGTAATCGGTGTGGACTGCGCATCCGCCGTATCTTCGATAACGCGCGCCACGCCGAAGTCGAGCAGCTTTGCGACGCCTTCGGACGTGATGAAGATGTTGTTCGGCTTGATATCCCCGTGCACGACGAGGTGCGCGTGCGCGTACTGCACGGCTGCGCACACCTGCCTGAATACTTTCAGCAGCTGACGCACAGTGAGCCGCTCTTCGACGGCGTATTGCGAGATCGCGCGCCCTTCGACCAGCTCCATCACGAAATAGGACAGGCCCTCCGGGGTCACCCCGCCATCGAACAGCTGCGCGATGTTCGGGTGGCGCAGCCGCGCCAGGATCTGCCGCTCACGCGCGAACTGCCCGGCAACCTGTTCCGGCAGGCGCGTCCGGCGCATGAGCTTGATGGCGATGGTCTGCTCGAACACGCCGTCCGCGCGTTCGGCGCGAAACACGCGCCCCATGCCACCCTGGCCGAGCAACCCGGTGATGCGATAGGGGCCGAGGCGCTCCGGCGGCGGCGCTTCGTCGAGCGGCGGCCCGAGCGGCATCCGCGTCGGCAGCGACTCGTGCACGGAGTCGGCCGCCGTGAGCATCGCCCTCACCTCTTCGAGCATTGAAGGGTCATGCGCAAGCTCGGCTCGCAAGCGGGCCTCGCGCGTCTCGACCGGCCAGGCGAGCGCCTCTTCCACCAGCCGCAGCAGCTGCCGCTCGCGCTCGAGGTTCATGTTCGTTGAAGGTCGCGCAGTAGCCAGGCGCGCGAGGCGTCCCAGCGTCGCTTCACCGTCGCTGGCGAGATGCCGAGCGCATCGGCGGAGGCGTCGATCGTGAGCCCGACGAAGAATCGCAGTTCCACAAGCCGCGCGTTCTCGGGCGAGACCGCGGACAGACGACGCAGGGAAGCATCCAGTTTCTCGAGATCCAGCTCGATCGTGGGAATGCCCGGATCGATGAACGTCGTCATCACCGGGGGCATCTGGCGCTTGTCGGCCCGGAACCGGCGCACTTCGTCGAGCAGCGCCTGGCGCATCACGGTGGCCGCGGTCGCGAGGAAATGGGCTCGATCCTTCCATTCCATGCGGTCGAGCTTGAGCACGCGCACGGCCGCCTCATTCGCAAGCTCGGTGGGCTGCAGGTGAGACGAGATGGAGTCACCCGCGAGCATGCGTCTCGCAAGCATGCGCAGCTCCGAGTAACACATCTCCAGCAGTCGATCCCTGGCTTCGGCGGAACCTGCAAGCGCGGCTTGCCACAGCGCGACGCCGGCGGGCTCGGTCTGCGATGTGTCGCGACCGGGCTCGTCAAATTGTGTCATGCAAAGCCGAGCCGCTCGCGAGCGACGTCCTGTGTTCGTTCAATAGCGAAGACCCCACGCCTATCATCGTATGCGCGGGAGATTCGCGAAAGCTCGGCGAACCGCTAGACGTCTCGGATTCGACAGGCCCTCAGCGGCGGCGTCGGCCGCAACCCCCTCGCCGCCGGCGCAGCGGACGCCGCCAGCACCACGGGGCCGTGGCCTCGACGACCATCTCCGCAGTCTGCACGTCACCCACACGACAGCGAGGCAGGATCCGCGCCGAAGTCGCGTCGCCCCCCGGGATCCTATGGGGTGCAACCGGGCGCGCCACCCGGAGCGCCGCAGGCAGCCCCGGCGCGGCCAGCCGCGCCGGCCGTCGCCGCTCCTTCGCACAGAGGGTCGATCGCTTGCGGGGAGCGGGGCGCCTCTGCGATGACCCCTCGATGTCGAACGTCGTTTTCTGCATGTTCTCTCGACCAGATGAAACGGTACGAGAGATAAGGCGGATCGGCGGGGGGTATCGGCTCAGCAATCGCCTGAGCTGCGGGCGTCACCGGCGCCACGCCGAAGAGATCACTGGAGGAAAAACGCCGCTACAGCCCGTGTAGCGGCGCTATGGGTATCGAGACCCCGTTCAAACGCCCTCGTGTGCGATGGGCGAGACTTCGTAGTTCAACCGCCGCCGCACTGGCGGCGGCGGCGATCCTGCACCCCGGAAATTTCTTCCAGCATCGGGACTAATGCGGATACCGCCCAAAGAAAAAGGGGGCGGATCGCTCCGCCCCCTCTTCCCGTCATCGCTCGAAGCAGCGATTACTTCTTTGCCGTGCGCCAGCCTTCGGCATACGTGTCGCGAGCGACACTGCTGAACGGAACCGGCGAAACACGAACCTGCACGTCGAGCTGCTTGTGCCGCTCGACCGTCACCTTCTTGGTGCCGCCGTTGGGCTCGCCCCAGACCAGCGACAGGATTTCGTTTTCCTTGATGTCCGGGTTCACGACGCCGAGCGTGAGGGCGCGGCGCTCGTTGTAGCTGTAGCCACCGAACATGGAGTAGCCGACCGTCTTGCCGCTCTTGTCCTTCACCGTATCGAACGACGAGGAGCCGTAGTTCGCGATCGGCAGGTCGAAGAACTTGTAGTTTTCTTCGCCCGGCTGGAAGAGCGAGGCGTAGATCTTCGCCATGTCTTCGCCATTCCACTCGAAGGTCACCTTGCGGCGGTTCTTCGACGGGTCACCGGCGAACTTCTTCAGCGCATCCGCGCCGATGAAGTCATGGTCGAACTTCACGAACGGGCCGTAACCGAGGTCGTACGGCGTCGTGTAGTAGTCCTCGATCTTGTCGGAGACATACGAACCCGCGATCGAACCGGTGGCTTCGTAGCCGTTCGCCGGCAGCCACTCGCGGTACTTCTTCATGCTGTCGCCCGAGTACACGGCCGGCAGGGGTGACGGAATCCAGCCCGACTCGCACGTGTTCGACGCGTAGGCGCGCGAACCGACCGGGACGATGCCGAACTCTTCACCTTCCTTGAGGATGGTGTCGCGGATGAAATCGCGATCTTCGTATGGGCCCCAGATCTCGAGGCCCGGCGCGCCGGCCATGCCGTGACGCAGGGCGCGGACCTTCTTCCCGCCGATGTTGATGTAATCCATCCGGAAGAACTTCACCTCGGGGATCGGCCCCTTGTTGAGCTTGGTGAAGATCTTGGCCGCGTTCGGGCCCTGGATCTGGTAGCGATAGTGACGGCGCGTGACGGCGTTGCCGCGCGGGTGCGAGGGCGAACGGTCGTCACGGATGATGTCGACCTTGAAGCCGCCCGTTTCCGCATGGAACTGCAGCCAGTTCACGGTCGGGGCGCGGCCGACGAACACGAACTCGTCCTTCGCGAGGTAGAACAGGATGCCGTCGCCGATGACGTAGCCGTCGTAGCTGATCGGCACCATCTGCTTCGCCATCTCCGGCACGAAGTTGTTGAAGCTGTTGATCGTGGTGTACGAGCAGAGCTTCAGCGCGTCCGGGCCCTTGATGGTGAGCTCGGCCATGTGGTGCGACTGATCGAACAGCACGGCGGTGTCGCGCCAAGCCTTCTGCTCGTCGCGCCAGTTGTAGTACTCGGACGGCACCACCGGATAAACGTAGGCGCCAATGCGAGAATTGCGCAGCAGGTTGACCGGATTGCCGGCCGCCTTCAATACGCTTTCCAGGTTACTCATATCTAACAGACCTCTTCTGAATTAACTTTTAATCGATGGGTAAGGGATTCGTGGTTTTCCGTGGACGGCGTCAGCCCGTGATAGGGAGACCCTTTCTCAGGAACGCGGCATCCACGGTGTTTGAAAGCAGTACTGCGATGGTCATGGGACCGAGGCCGCCCGGGACCGGGGTGATGTAGGCGGCACGTTCCGCCGCGGCGGCGTAGCCCACATCTCCAACCAGCTTCCCGTTCGGCATGCGGTTGATGCCCACGTCGAATACCGCCGCTCCCGGCCGAATCCATTCACCCGGAACAAACTCAGGCTTGCCCACGCCGACCACCACGATTTCGGCGCGCTCGACTTCGGCGCGCACGTCTTTCGTGCCGGTGTGGCACACGGTCACCGTCGAACGCGCGAGCAGCAGCTCCAGCGCCATCGGACGGCCCACGATGTTCGAAGCACCGACCACGACGGCGCGCTTGCCGACGAGATCGATACCGTAAGTCTTCGCAAGAACGATCACGCCGTACGGCGTGCACGGACGCAGCTTCGGGCGCTTCTGCGCCAGCATGCCCGTGTTGTAAGGGTGGAAACCATCCGCATCTTTCGCGGGATCGATGGTGTCCATGATCTTGTCGGCGTCGAGCCCTTTGGGCAGCGGCATCTGGATGAGAATGCCGTCGACGCGCTCGTCTTCATTCAGCTTCTTCACCAGCGCGAGCAGCTCGGCTTCGCCCGTGGTGGGCGGCAGGTCGTGCGAGAACGACTCGATGCCGATTTCCGCGCAGGCCTTGCGCTTGCTGCTGACGTAGACCTTGGAAGCCGCATCTTCGCCCACCAGCACCACCGCGAGGCCCGGCTTGCGGCCGAACTTCGCGGCGAATGCGCCGGCGCGCACGCCCGTCTGCTGACGCAGGCTGGCGGCCGTCGCTTTGCCGTCGAGAATGGCGGCTTTGTTTTCTTTCAGAACAGAAGACATTCAGGTTCTCTTTGTTTGGCGCGCTACGCGCGCCGATCGCTCGAAAGCGGCGCCGCCGTTCGCGGGCAACGGCGGCGCCGGCTACTTCACCGGAAAAAAGTCGCCCGCGGCGCTTTTTTCAAGACCCTGCACGGTTGCCGGCGGCAAAAAGCGTGGTTTTCGCCGCCTGCTCCGCAGGTACTCTTTTCACTCAATACCGGTAGTGGTCGGCCTTGTACGGACCCGACTTCGACACACCGATGTACTTCGCCTGCGCATCCGTGAGCTCGGTGAGCACCGCGTTCAGCTTCTTCAGCTGCAGGCGCGCCACTTTCTCGTCGAGGTGCTTCGGCAGCGTGTACACGCCCACCGGATACTTCGACGTGTTCGTGAACAGCTCGATCTGCGCGATCGTCTGGTTCGCGAACGACGAGGACATCACGTAGCTCGGGTGACCCGTGCCGCAACCCAGGTTCACCAGACGCCCCTTGGCGAGCAGGATGATCCGCTTGCCGTCCGGGAAGATGATGTGATCGACCTGCGGCTTGATCTCTTCCCACTTCAGCTTCTCGAGCGACGCGACGTCGATCTCGTTGTCGAAGTGGCCGATGTTGCAGACGATCGCCTGGTCCTTCATCCGCTTCATGTGCTCGCCGGTGATCACATGGAAGTTGCCGGTGCAGGTGACGAAGATGTCGCCGTGCTCGGCGGCATAGTCCATCGTCACGACGCGATAGCCTTCCATCGCGGCCTGCAGCGCGCAGATCGGGTCGATCTCAGTGACCCACACCTGGGCGGACAAAGCGCGCAGCGCCTGCGCGGAACCCTTGCCCACGTCGCCGTAGCCCGCGACCACGGCCACCTTGCCGGCAACCATCACGTCCGTCGCGCGCTTGATGCCGTCGACCAGCGATTCGCGGCAACCGTAGAGGTTGTCGAACTTCGACTTCGTCACCGAGTCGTTCACGTTGATGCCGGGGAACATGAGGCGACCTTCCTTGTGCATCTGATACAGGCGATGCACGCCGGTCGTCGTTTCCTCCGTGACACCGCGGATCTCTTTCGAGACCTTGGAGTACCAGCCGGGGCTGGACGCGAGCTTCTTCTTGATCGACGCGAACAGGAAGGTTTCCTCTTCGCCGCTCGGATTGGCAATGATCGACGGATCTTTCTCCGCTTTCACGCCGATGTGCATCAGGAGCGTGGCGTCGCCGCCATCGTCCAGGATCATGTTGGGGCCGACTGGGTTGTCTTTATTGGCACCGAACTCGAAAATCCGGTGCGTGTAGTCCCAATAGTCTTCCAGCGATTCGCCCTTCCAGGCGAACACGGGCGTGCCGCCCTCTGCGATCGCCGCAGCCGCATGGTCCTGCGTCGAGAAGATATTGCAGGAGGCCCAGCGCACATCCGCACCGAGCGCCTTCAGCGTCTCGATGAGCACGGCGGTCTGGATCGTCATGTGCAGCGAACCCGTGATACGCGCGCCCTTCAACGGCTGGGTCTTCGCGTTTTCATCACGGATCGCCATCAGCGCCGGCATCTCCGACTCGGCAATCGCGATCTCGCGACGGCCCCAGCCTGCCAGTTTCATGTCAGCGACTTTGTAGTCGGTGAATCCCGAAGGTTTCACGTTGGCGTTCATACGTCAGTTCTCCAATAACAAGAACGAGCGCCGTGTTGATGATTCCGCGTTCTCCTGAGCCTGGCAGGCAACCCTGCTGCAGCGCCCCTCAGGAGCCCGTGGCGGTCGCGCTCAGCGCGCGACCTGAAACTCATCAGGCGGCCTTTACGCTCTTGCCCTCCGCGGCGAGCGCCTCGGCGCGATCGGTCTTCTCCCAGCTGAACTCCGGCTCCGTGCGGCCGAAGTGGCCGTACGCCGCCGTCTTCCGGTAAATCGGACGGGCGAGATCGAGCATCTCGCGCAGGCCATAGGGTGTGAGGTCGAAGTGAGCACGCACGATCTGCGTGAGACGCTCACGCGACAGGCGGCTCGTGCCGAACGTCTCGATCATGATCGAGGTCGGCTCGGCGACACCGATGGCGTACGACACCTGCACTTCGCACTTCTCCGCGAGACCCGCGGCGACGATGTTCTTCGCGACGTAGCGCGCGGCATAGGCAGCCGAACGGTCGACCTTCGAAGGATCCTTGCCCGAGAACGCGCCGCCACCGTGGCGGGCATAGCCGCCGTAGGTGTCGACGATGATCTTGCGACCGGTCAGGCCACAGTCGCCCACCGGGCCACCGACGACGAAGCGACCCGTCGGGTTGATGTGGTACTTGGTGCGCTTGTCGATCCACTTGGTCGGCAGCACCGGCTTCAGGATCTCTTCCATCACCGCTTCACGCAGCGCCTTCGTGGAGACGTCATCGCTGTGCTGGGTGGACAGCACGACAGCCTCGATGCCAACCGGCTTGTCGTCTTCGTAACGCAGGGTGACCTGGCTCTTCGCATCAGGGCGCAGGAAGGACAGCTTGCCCTTCTTGCGCACGTCCGCCTGCTTCTTCACCAGCCGATGCGCCAGCGCGATCGGCGCGGGCATCAGCACGTCCGTCTCGTTGGTGGCGAAGCCGAACATCAGGCCCTGGTCGCCAGCGCCCTGCTTCTTCTCGTCCTTGCGATCGACGCCCTGCGCGATGTCGGGCGACTGCTTGCCGATGATGTTGATCACGCCGACGCTTGCGCCGTCGTAACCCATGTCGGAAGAGTCGTAGCCGATCTCGAGGATCGTCTTGCGGATCAGCGCCTCGAACTCGACGGAGGCGGTGGTGGTGAGCTCGCCGGCCACGATGGCGACGCCGGTTTTCACCAGGGTCTCGACCGCGATACGGGCACGCTTGTCCTGCGCGATGACTGCATCGACCACGGCATCGGAGATGGCATCGGCCATCTTGTCCGGATGGCCTTCGGAAACCGACTCGGACGTAAACAGGTAGTTGTTCGCCACGTGTGAAATCCTGCTTCTGTTTGAGCTATCAGGGTTGCCGTCCCGGGGGGCCGGCGGGCCCGCGATTCTACCGGACAGCGGGGCGCGGGCGTGCCCCAAAAAGCCGGTATGACACTGTCTCGACGCGCTCCGACCGCATCACGGGACGCTCCTCACAGGGCGGCCTTGGCCGCGACGCCGGCGCCAAAGCTCTTGTCGAGCCGCTGGGCAAACTCGGCGCGCGTAAACGTATGGTTCTGCGGACCCCGGGTCTCGATCTTGATGGCCCCCAGGAGCGAGGCGATCCGCCCGGTCGTCTGCCAGTCGAGCCCATGAAGCAGGCCGTGGAGGATGCCGGCGCGATAGGCATCGCCGCATCCGGTAGGGTCCACGACCGCTTTGGGCGTGGCGCAGGGGATGGTGATCGCATCATCCCTGGTGTGGATCGTGGAGCCTTGCGATCCCAACGTCACGATCAGGGCATCCACCTGCGTAACCACGTCTTTGAGAGTCCAGCCGGTCTTCTGCTGGAGCATCTGCCATTCGTATTCGTTCACCGCCACCCAGGTGGCCTGGGAGACGAAGCGTTCCAGGTCTTCCTTGCCGAACATCGGCAGGCCCTGGCCGGGGTCGAAGATGAAGGGGATCTTCGCCGCCGCGAACTGTTCGGCGTGCTGGATCATCCGTCGCGCCCGTCCGGCGCGACGATGCCGACGGTCACCCCGGGGGCGTCGGTCACCTTGTTTTCGTGCGACAGCATCATCGCGCCCGGGTGGAACGCGGTGATCTGGTTGTCGTCCCGGTCGGTGATGATGAAGGCCTGGGCGGTGTGCTCGGCGTCGATCACCTTCACGTGATTCGTCGGCACCCCGGCCTTCTTCATCCACTCGGCGTAGGCCGCGAAATCCTTGCCCACGGTCGCCATCGGCAAACCCGGGTCGCCGAGGAGGTGCAGGTTGTAGGCGATGTTGCCCGCGCAGCCGCCGAACTCGCGCCGCATCTGCGGCACGAAGAACGAGACGTTCAGGATGTGCAGCTGGTCCGGCAGCAGGTGGTTCTTGAACTGGTCGCCGAACACCATGATCGAGTCATAGGCGATCGAGCCACAGATGAGCGCTTTGCCGTTCATGAGTGGCTCACAGGACTGACGGGGTTCGCGGCCGAACCCCGTACGGACAGCGGCGCGGTGCGCCGTTGAGAAATCATATTCACGCCGTTCCTTGTCCCAGCTTCAGTCAGCTCTCGTCAGGGTTATCAATTTCAAATCAGGTCGACGCCATCTCGAACTTGTCGTTCTCGCCGATCTCGAACTGGCCGTCCTGCACCTGTCGCAGCCACTTCGCCGTCGAGAGCACGCCGCCGAAGGCAAAAATGTGCGGGCGGACGATACGCGCGACACCGTGCTGCTCGCAACCGCGCAGCATCGCCACCATCATCTGGTCCGCGCCGACAGCCATGCGGGCGAGGTTCGCCATCGCGGTGAGATTGCCCATCACCTTGTTGAGCGAGGCGCCCACGCCGCACGCCACCGCGTACTTGATGAGCTTCGTGATCGGCGTCGGGCCGGCCACACCGATGCTGATCGGCATCGTGACGCCCTGCTGCTCGAGGCTCTTCGCCCAGCGGCAGTTGATGTCGGCATCGAAGCTGAACTGCGTTGCGATCTGCGCCTTCACGCCCGTGCGCTCGCTCCACGCCTGCTTGTACTTCAGAGCGGCGAGGAGCTCCGCATCGTCGACGTGCTTGTGACCTTCCGGATGGCCGGCGACCGACGCCACCTTGATGCCGGACTGCTCGATCGCGCCCGTCGCGATGACTTCCAGCGTGCTCTTGTACGCCGGCGGGTTCGGCGGATCGCCCGCTACGAGGAGGACTTGCTCGACGCCGGCTTCCGTGAGCTGGCCAAGCGCCGTACGCAGGGCCCTCTCACTCTCGAGCCGTCGGGCGACAATGTGGGGCGAGGCTCGGAAGCCAAGCTGCTGAACCTGGATAGCGACGCGCACAACATCGTCGAGGGACGCCTTGGGCGTGTGTGCAACATAGATCGTGATCCCCTTCGGAAGGACGCCAACGAGCTCCGGGACGGTCTTCTCGTCCATCGTGGAAATTTCGGTGGAAGCCGCGCGAGCGAACTCGACCACACGGCTCTTCATATCCTGTACGCCAAGCGGCGCAACCCTTGCGTTCATTCAAACCTCATGGAAGAAAATCAGATCTTTCGCCGGGTGACGGTGAAAGTTTCGTCGTTGAACCACAGGCCACCGTACTTCTGCAGCACGGACTGGGTGGCCTGCAGATACGCCCCATTGGTGACGACCGGCTCGAGCCGTTCGTCTTCAATTTGATTTACGTAGATCGCGGCGTTCCAGGCGGCGAATAGAGTCGACGTGCCGATGCGATCCGAAATCTCCGACGGCAGCGTGTGCATCTCGTAGCGGAAGATCGCCTTGTCGTCCGGCAGCGCGGTGAGCTGGAAGTCGCGCGCGTCGCGGCCGAGCTCGTTCTTCAGCGCCGTGAGCAAGGCGTGGCGATCCACCTTGAACGGCTCTTCGCCCGGCCAGAGCTTCTGGATGATTTCGAGCGCCGGATCGCGCCCGCAAGACTGGATCGCGAGCAGGCGGCCGCCGGCGGCAAGACTGCGCGTGAGCGGCGCGAGCACTTTCTGCGCCTTGAACTCGGCGGACATGCGAGCGCGCCACGGCTGTGAGGCGAGAATGAGGTCGTAGCTTTCGAAGATGCGGCCCGGCTTCGGGATCACGCTGTCGAGCAGGAACTTGTGATCTTCGCGATAGATGATGAGCACCGACGGGCGCACATACATCGGATTGCCGGACTTCGCGTTCGGCTTCGTCTGCCAGCCGTAGCTGATCGTGGGGCCGAGCTCTTCGATCTGTTCGGCGTACTCGTGCGCCGAGTTGCCGGTGAGGCGCACTTCCTGCCAGTTGAGCGCCGCGGCGAGCTGCGTGTCGCGCGGCATGAGGCGCGGCGCTTCGGCGTAGTTCAGGTTGGTGATGACGAGCACGGTGGCCGGGTGCTCGTAGAAACGATCCGGCATCTTCTCGAGGCCGAGGCGCACGTCTTCGAGGCTGATTTCCTTCGCGACGGCGAGCAGCGGCACGGTGGGGAACGAGCGATGCGTGCTGCGCATGATCCGCGACAGCACCGTGGCGTCGCCCATGCCGGCGTCGAAGATACGCAGGGCCGGCGGCGAGGGTCGGATGTGCGTCAGCTCCTGGGCCACACGCCGGGCGATGGCGGCCTTTTCGTTACAGGTGCTCACGAACGACAGGTATTTCTGGCGATTGTCGTAGAAGCGGAACGGCGGGGACGGCGAATCGACAGCCGTACTACCGGCCGTCAACGCACTTGCGGCTGCGTCACGGGCGACGTTCATTGCGTCGTTACCCCCTCGGTTTGGAATTGTTCGTGCCTCTCGAACGGAGCCGACGGTACGCCCGGTGCGGGGTGGGGCGAAAATCGATTGTGGGGATAGGAGTTATTCGCTCGGCGAATACCCCACCCCCGTTATGTACCGGGGGCGGGCGAAGAGCGGGAGCAGAGCAAGGAAACCCTCAATTGCCGGCGGCTGAAGAGGCGCCATCGCGGGCGCAGGCCGTCTGGTAAAGGCCCCTGGGTGGGCAAGCCGCTCTCAGCCGCCCGGCGATTGAGGGCTTCTTCGCTTCCTGGCGATTGAGGACTCTCTTCGCTTCCTGGAGACTGAGGGCTCTTCTTCGCTTCCCGGTGATTGGGAGCTTCTTCAGCCTTTGGAAATCGTGAGCCTGCCGAAGGCAACGCCAAGGTCAAAGCCACGCCCCTTCCCGCTGACAGCGAGAGAAACCTCGCCCTTGGTCATAACCTGCGCCCCGGCGGACTGAACAGCACCCGCATGGGCTTCAGCGGCGATGTAGGAACCGATCACTTCGGAAACGCCGGTGACGGCGGAAAACTCCCCGTGGCCGTCTTCGATCGAAGATTTACCAACGGTAAGCCCGCCACCCTTGGCGGAAAGCTTCACCTTCAGCGACTGCCCGTTATCGCAGGTAATAGTGCCGGTACCACTCGCTGTTTTGTAGAAGGCCGACCAGCCCTTCATCTGGAAAGACATCGTGCACTTCACATTAGCCGCGGCCTGCGCCGGCGTGGGCGCAACCAGGCTGCAGGCGCCAAGCAACGCGCTCGCCGTGAGAACGCCGCCGAGAATGAAATTGCGGAGGGAAACGTTATGCACGAGAAACTCCTTGGGAGGCGCGCGTCGCGCGCCGTTCAAACTTTGCCGGCCGCCAGCATGGCCACGCCGCTCTTGGCGACCTCGTCGAGCCCTTCGCCCTCATTGTTCTTGAGGTACTCGATGAGCTGCTCACGCATGCGCGGCTCCCAGTAGCGACGCAGGTGTGTCGCGGTGAGCGTCGCGGCTTCTTCGGGGTGATCGTCGCCGGCTTCGCCGTCGAAGAACGCGCCAATCTGGTTGGCCATTTTGATGAGGGCGTCGATGTGCATGCTAGGGAAGGCTTTCTGCCAGGCGATGAGGGTGAGCATAGACGACGTGCTGGTCGCGACGCGCGAAGCCGACGAGCGTGAGGCCCGTCTGTTCCGCCATGCGAATGGCCAGCGCCGTCGGCGCGGACACGGCGACCATGAAGGTGATGCCGGCGGCGGCGGCCTTCTGCACCATCTCGAAGCTCGCACGGCTCGTGATCAGCGCGTAACCCGCGGCGACATCGGTGCCGGAACGAACGAGCGCGCCGATTACCTTGTCGAGCGCGTTGTGGCGACCGACATCCTCGCGAACGAACCGGATGCCCTGGTCGATACCTTGGCCCGGCACCACCCAAGCGACGGCGTGGATGCTGCCCGTGCGCGCGTTGATCGGCTGCAGCGATTCGAGCTGGACGAGCGCGGCGTGAAGATCGGCTGATGTGACGGTCGGGCCGTTCGCCACCCGCACGGGCGGACGAATCGCCTCTTCCACCGTTTCGGCGCCACAGAGCCCGCAGCCGGAACGGCCGGTGAGATTGCGGCGGCGACGGAGCAGCTCCGAAAAGCGCTCGCCCGCGATGCCGATGCGCACTTCGATGGACTCGGCCGCGCGCTCGACTTCGACGGACTGGATTTCGCTGGGACTCGCCACGAGCCCTTCGCTCACGGTGAACCCGACAGCGTAGTCCTCGAGATCGGCCGGGCTTGCGAGCATCACCACGTGAGGCACGCCGTGATAGACGAGCGCGACGGGGACTTCTTCGGTGACGAAATCGGTGGTGCGGGTAAGCTGGCCGTTCTTCCAGCGCTGCACAGACACTTCGGCGCTGGTAGGCGCCGAAGTGTGTTTCTCGAGAACCGGAGCGGGCTCACTCATGACGCAGGTTCACGCTGGCACGCGAAGCTCACGGCGTGTGACGAAGGTGGAACAACGCACACCCGCACGCCACCTAGACGTGAGCGGGTTCCTTCGCCGGCGACGTGCCGTGAATGACCTCGCCGGTGGACGTGCGCTTGTCCCAGGCATCGCGCTGGTTGAGGCGCACGATCTGCACCGCCGTCACCTTGTACTCGGGGCAGTTGGTCGCCCAGTCCGAGTTGTCGGTGGTGACGATGTTCGCGCCCGTCTCCGGGAAGTGGAACGTCGTGTACACGACGCCCGGCACGATCTTCTCCGAAACCACGGCGCGCAGCACGATCTGGCCGGTGCGGCTTTCGATGCCGACCCAGTCGCCGTCCTCGATGCCGCGAACCTCCGCGTCGTGCGGGTGGATCTCGAGAATGTCCTCCGAGTGCCACTGGCTGTTGTCGGTGCGGCGGGTCTGCGCGCCCACGTTGTACTGCGTGAGGATGCGGCCCGTCGTGAGAATGAGCGGGAATTTGCGGGTCGTGAGCTCACTCGTCGGCACGTATTCGGTGACGAAGAACTTGCCCTTGCCGCGCACGAACTCGTTGATGTGCATCGTCGGCGTGCCTTCCGGCGCGGCGTCGTTGCAGGGCCACTGGATGCTGCCGAGCCGGTCCAGCTTCTCGTACGACACGCCCGTGAACGTCGGCGTGAGGCGCGCGATCTCGTCCATGATCTCGGACGGGTGGCTGTACTGCATGTTGTAGCCGAGCGCCTGCGCGAAGCGGCAAGTCACTTCCCAGTCCGCAAGCCCCGCCAGCGGCTCGATCACCTTGCGCACGCGGGAAATGCGGCGCTCGGCGTTCGTGAATGTGCCGTCCTTCTCGATGAAGGACGAACCCGGGAAGAACACATGCGCGTAATTCGCTGTCTCGTTCAGGAAGAGATCCTGCACCACCACGCACTCCATCGCCTCCATCGCGGCGGTGACGTGATGCGTGTTCGGGTCGGACTGCACGAAGTCCTCGCCCTGGATGTACATGGCCTTGTAGCTGCCATCGAGCGCGGCCTCGAACATGTTCGTGATGCGCAGGCCCGGCTCCGGATGGATCGTGACGCCCCACTCCTTGCCGAACAGCTCGCGGGTCACGGCATCCGAAATGTGGCGGTAACCGGGAAGCTCATGCGGGAACGAGCCCATGTCGCACGAGCCCTGCACGTTGTTCTGGCCGCGCAGCGGGTTGATGCCCACGCCTTCGCGACCCACGTTGCCCGTGGCCATCGCGAGGTTCGCGATGCCCATGACCATCGTCGTGCCCTGGCTGTGCTCGGTGACGCCGAGGCCGTAATAAATGGCGCCGTTCGGCACGCTCGCGTAAAGCCGCGCCGCCGCGCGCACCTTGTCCGCCGGCACGCCGGTGAGCGTTTCCACCGCTTCGGGCGAGTTGCGCTCCTGCGCAACGAACGTCTTCCACTTCCTGTACGAATCGAGATCGCAACGCTCGGTGATGTACTGCTCTTTCGTCAGCCCTTCGGTGACGATGACGTGCGCGAGCGCGTTGATCATCGCGACATTCGTGCTCGGGCGCAGCGCGAGGTGATAGTCCGCCTTGATGTGCGGGCTCTGCGTGATGCCCGTGCGGCGCGGATCGACGACCACGAGCTTCGCGCCCTCGCGCAGGCGGCGCTTCATCTGCGAGCCGAACACCGGGTGGCCGTCCGTCGGGTTCGCGCCGATGACGATGATGCAGTCCGCCTTCATGACGGAGTCGAACTCCTGCGTACCGGCCGACTCACCGATGGTCTGCTTCAGGCCGTAACCGGTCGGCGAGTGACACACGCGCGCGCAGGTGTCGACGTTGTTCGTGCCGAGCGCGGCGCGAATCAGTTTCTGAACGAGATACGACTCTTCGTTCGTGCAGCGGGACGACGTGATGCCGCCCACCGAGAGCTTGCCGTACTTCGCCTGGATGCGGCGGAACTCGCTGGCGGCGTAAGTGAACGCCTCGTCCCAGCTCGCTTCCTGCCAGGGCTCATGGATCGATTTGCGGATCAGCGGCGTCGTGACGCGATCCTTGTGAATGGTGTAGCCGTAGGCGAAACGGCCCTTCACACAGGCGTGACCATGGTTCGCATCGCCGTCGCGGTTGGGGGCCATGCGCACGATCTGCGTCTCGCCCTCGACTACCTTCGACTCCGCGCGGAACGTGCAGCCGACGCCGCAGTACGCGCAGGTAGTGGTGGTGGCCTTCTCGGCCTTGCCCATCGCGACGATCGACTTCTCGATCAGCGCGCCGGTCGGGCAGGACTCCACGCACGCGCCGCAGGACACGCACTCGGACTCCATGAACGATTCGCTCTGGCTCGCGGAAACCTTCGAATCGAAGCCGCGGCCCTGGATCGTCAGCGCGAAAGTGCCCTGTACCTCGTCGCACGCGCGCACGCAGCGCGAACAGACGATGCACAGCTCGGGGTTGAAGCCGAAGTAAGGATTGCTGACGTCGTGCACGGCCTCGGCCGGCGTCTCCGGCCAATGGGTCTGGCCCTTGGCGTAGGAGCTCTCGGTGATGCCCACTTCGGCCGCCATGTCCTGCAGTTCGCAGTGCTGGTCGGCGGGGCAGGTGTCGCACTCGAGCGGGTGATCCGAAACGTAGAGATCGATGACGCCGCGGCGAAGCTGCATGAGCTTCTCCGACTGCGTCTTGATCTTCATGCCCGGCGCCACCGTGGTGGTGCACGAGGCGGGGTAACCCCTGCGGCCCTCGATCTCGACCAGGCAGAGACGGCAGGAGCCGAAGGCCTTCAGCGTGTCCGTTGCGCACAGCTTCGGCACTTTGACTTCGGCGATCGCGGCGGCGCGCATGACCGACGTGCCCTCGGGCACAGTGACCTGGACACCGTCGATCTCGAGCGTCACCTGCTTGGTGTCGGTGCTCGCGGGCGTCCCAAAGTCCTCGTAGTCGATGGCAAACATGAGCCTTCTCCAGGTCGCTAGCGTCCGTGCTGGCTACATCAAAAACTTTAGTGACGGGCGCGCCCGCGGAAATCTTCGCCGAAGTGCTTCAGGGCGCTCGTGACCGGGAAGGGGGTCATGCCCCCGAGGCCACACAGCGAGCCCTGCAGCATCGTCTCACAGAGGTCTTCCAGGAGTTTCAAATTATGCTCCGAGTCCACCCCGGCCAATATGCGGTCCATCACCTCTACGCCACGCGTCGAGCCGATCCGGCAGGGGGTGCACTTCCCGCAGGACTCGACCGCACAGAACTCCAGGGCGTAGCGGGCCATTTTGGCCATGTCGACGGTGTCGTCGAAGGCGACGATGCCCCCGTGACCCAATAACGCTCCAATGGCGGACAGTTCCTCGTATCCCGCAACCACTTCGAACTGGCTCGCCGGGATGAAGGCGCCGAGGGGCCCACCGACCTGCACCGTCCGGATTGGCCGCCCAGTGGCGGAGCCGCCGCCGTAGTCGTACAGCAGCTCCTTCAAGGTAAGGCCAAACGCCCGCTCCACCAGCCCACCCTGTTTCAGGTTGCCGGCCAGCTGGAACGGGAGCGTGCCGCGCGACTTGCCGACGCCGAAGTCCCGGTAAAAGGCGGCGCCCTTCGCGAGGATGCACGGCACGCTGGAATGCGTAATGACGTTGTTGACGACGGTGGGCTGCCCGAACAGGCCCTTGATGGCCGGCAACGGCGGGCGAACGCGGACCTCGCCGCGCTTGCCTTCGAGGCTTTCCAGCATCGAGGTCTCTTCGCCGCACACGTAGGCGCCGGCGCCGAGTCGCACTTCGAGATCGAACTTGCGGCCGCTGCCCATCACGTCCGCGCCCAGGTAACGGGCCTGATAGGCGGCCGCGATGGCTTCCTTCAGCACCTGGTAGGCGTGCGGGTACTCGCAGCGCAGGTAGATGTAGCCCTGATTCGCGCCGACGGCGAGGCCCGCGATCGTCATGCCCTCGATGAGGGTGAGCGGGTCACCTTCCATCAGCATGCGGTCGGCAAAGGTGCCGGAGTCGCCCTCGTCCGCGTTGCAGGTGACGTATTTCTGCGCCACGTTCTGGTCCAGCACCGTCTTCCACTTGATGCCGGTGGGGAAGGCGGCGCCACCGCGGCCCCGCAGCCCCGAGTCGAGCACGGCCTGGACGATATCCGCCTGCTTCATGGCAAGCGCGACGCGCAGGCCCTGGTAACCGCCGTTGGCGACGTAGTCCTGCACGCTCACCGGGTCGACGATGCCGACGCGCTGGAACGTGAGGCGCTGCTGGGACTTGAGGAACGGGATTTCGTCGGTAACGCCGTGGGCCAGCGCGTGTTTGCCACCGGTGTGGAAGCCCGCGTCGAAGAGGCCCGCGACGTCCTTCACCGTGACAGGGCCGTAGCCCACCCGGCCGCCCGGGGTCACGACTTCGACGAACGGCTCCAGCCAGTACATGCCGCGCGAGCCGTTGCGGATGACGCGCACGTCGATGTTCCGCTTCTTCGCTTCGGCGCCGATGGCATACGCCACCTGTTCCGCGCCGAGGGACAGCGCGCCGGAATCGCGGGGAACGTAGAGATCGATGGTGCTCATTCGCCGCGCTTCCACTGGACCAGCAATTCGTCGAAACGCTCAGGGGTGACGCGCCCGAAAATATCCTCGTTGCGCATCACCGCCGGTGAGCACGCGCAATTGCCGAGGCAATACACAGGTTCGAGGGTGAATTTGCCGTCGGGCGTGGTCTCGTGAAAGTCGATGCCGAGCGTCTTTTTCACGTGCTCGGTCAGGCCTTCGGTGCCCATGGACTGGCAGGCCTCAGCCTGGCAGACGCGGATGGTCTGCTGACCGGGCGCCGAATGCCGGAAGTAGTGATAGAAGGTGACGACCCCGTGCACTTCGGCGCGGGACAGGTTCAGTTCCTCAGCCAGGACGGGAACCGCGCCGGGCGGGATGAACCCGAGCTCGGCCTGGACGCCATGGAGGATTTCAATGAGGGCGCCGGGGCGCGTGCGGTTGGCCGCAACGACGCGCAGGACGGCTTCGCGCTGAGCTGGTGCAAGGTTTTGCATTTTGGGCGTTGGACGTTAGAGGGGCGCCAGCCAGCGCGCAATCAGTTTTCCGGATCGGAGCTATTCGCGGCGAATATAGTCGGAAGCTCCTGTAGGCACACGAAAAACCAGCCGCCCCGTGACGTAACCCGTAACGCGGAAGGCGAACCCGCCACCGGCCGGTCACCGGCGACGATTGGCCGCCCCATTGCCCCATTACCGGGCGCACGGGAAACGCCGGCCCGAGCGTAGCTACGTGCGGCGTCAGAGGGTAAAAACCGCGCATTTTGCCGCCGGAAACGAACCCGAGGTCCGAAAAAAGCGGCGCCTGGGGGACTTTTACCCAATAGACACGTCGTCGTTGCAGGGCTGACACAACATCGCCAGTATTCGCAGCCCCCATGCAGCTCAACCGCTTCGACCTCAACCTGCTGATCGCCCTGGACGCGCTTCTCCACGAGAAGAACGTGACCCGGGCCGCCGAGCGGGTGTTCGTGTCGCAGCCGGCGATGAGCGCGGCGCTCCAGAAGCTGCGCGATTATTTCAACGATCAGCTGCTGGTCCGCGTCGGCCGCGACATGGAGCTCACCCCGCGCGGCCTGTCGCTCGTCGAGCCAGTGCGCGAGGCGCTGCTGCGTATTCAGATCACGCTCGGCACGCAACCCACGTTCGACCCGGCGAAGGTGAAGCGCAGCTTCACGATCATCTGTTCCGCCGATGCGCACCTGCGCGTGATGCCGAAGGCTTTGCGACGCGCGCTTCGCGAGGCGCCGAACATCCAGTGCCACATCGAGCAGTTCTCGGAGACGACGCTCTCCCGTCTCGAATACGGTGACGCCGACCTGTACATCGGCATGAACCTGCTGCAGGTGTTCGGCGAGAAGCAGTTCCCGGATTGGCTGCGCGTCATCGACATCCGCTCCGTGCAGTGGGCCTGCGTATGCGCCGCGGACCACCCGACCCTCACCGATGAGCTGACGGAGGAGCAGTACAAGGCGCTGCCGCATCTCATCGGCTGGCCCAACAGCCACAACGTGCCGCTCGAGGAATACATTCGCCGCCAGCTCGGCGTCGAGATCAACGTGCGCGCGACGGTGCAGAGTCTCGTCGAGATTCCGTATCTGCTGCAGGGAACGGATTTGATCGCCACGTTGCCCGAACGGCTGGTGACGGCTATGAATCAGACGGTGCCGGTGAAAATTTTCCCGCTGCCGATGCGGGTCACGGAAACGCGCGAAGTGCTGGTGTGGCACAAGAGAAATGAGCCCGACCCGGGCCACGCGTGGATGAGGGATATCTTGGTAGAGGTGGCGCGCGAACCGTAGCCCTCGCTAACGCAGCGGTGCGTCAGCTCAGTCCAAACCACGACCCGGCGCCACCTGGACCCCCTGTTTGACGGACCTCGCTCGCGCTACCCCCCTCAATCCCCTGGGTAGCCCCCGCGTCAGTCCGCTCTTTTCTCCGCTCCCCCCCCGTAACCTTCAGAATCGCTAGCGTGCTATCGGTATCGGATGCATCGCTACCAACTCGCGTAACAGTCTATCCGAGTATACGAGCATGATGACGCAAATGGTCATCGATGAAGCTGGAGATGAAGTAGTAGCCGTGATCGTAGCCCGGCTGCCGACGCACGGTGAGCGCCTGCCCGGTGTCACGGCAAGCATCTTCGAATCGGTGCGGGTGTAATTGATTCTCCAAGAATTGATCGGCAAGCCCCTGATCGATCAGGATCGTCGGGCGCGCGGAGGCATCGCCGAGCGCCTTCATCAGTTCGGTAGCATCGTATTGATCCCACGTGGAGCGGTCGGGCCCGAGGTAATTCGTGAAGGCCTTCAGCCCCCACGGCACTTCCTTCGGCGCGGCGATCGGCGCGAACGCGCTGATCGATCGGTACCGGTTTCCGGGATTTTTCAGTCCGATGGTGAGCGCGCCATGCCCGCCCATCGAATGCCCGAAGATCCCCTGCCGCTTCGGATCCGCCGCGAAATGCGCTTCGATCAGCGCCGGCAGCTCGGAAGTGACGTAGGAATACATTCTGTAGTGCTTCGACCACGGCTCCTGGGTGGCGTCGACGTAGAAGCCTGCGCCGACTCCGAAATCCCAGGACTCACTGTCACCGGGTAGCGGCACACCACGCGGCGAGGTATCCGGAGCCACGAGCATGAGGCCGAGCTCAGCGGCACGCCGCTGAGCCCCAGCCTTGATCATGAACGTCTCTTCGGTGCACGTGAGGCCGGCGAGGTAGTACAGCACCGGCACTTTCCCGCGTTCCGCCTGCGGCGGAACGAACACCGAGAACTTCATAGTGCAAGCCGTCGTGGCCGACTGGTGCTTGTAGAAACCTACCGTGCCGCCAAAACAGCGGTGCCTGGAAACCGTCTCGAACGGGACGTTCACTATCGTCATGCCTTGGCCGTCGTCGTCATGCGCGCAGGACGCCCTTCGCCTTCGCCGTGTGCGTGGCGATCAGGTCCATGAGCGGAGGCGACAGGCAGTCGTACGGCTCGAGACCCAGTTCCTTCAAGCGCAGGCGCACGCCGGCCATTTCTTCAGGCTTCGCGCCGCCACCCTCGATGATGGAGGACACGAACGCCGCGAACTGCGGCTCGGACCAGCCCTGCTCCTTCGAGAGCTCCACGTGCACGAAATCGAGGCCGTAGAAGGGGTGATCCTTCTTCTCGATGCGGCCGTACATGTGAACGCCACAAACCGTGCAGGCATAGCGCTGAATCACGGCCGACGGGTCGACGACCTTCAGCTTCTGCTCGTTCGCGGTCACCGTAACGTTGTCGCGCGAGATGACGGCGACGACGGAGAACTTGGCGCCATCCGGCTTCCAGCACTTGGTGCAACCGCAGGCGTGGTTGAAGGCGACGTTACCCTTGAGGGCGACCGTCACCGGCTGGGAGGTGCACTTGCAGGCGAGCGTGCCGCCGGCAAAGTCCTTGTTGCCCGCCTTGATACCGTTGTCGATCGAAGGATGTAGTGAAACAGAAGCCATTGGTTTTCCCCTTGAGTTACGAAATTAGTAAGTCACGACCGAACGGATCGACTCACCCTTGTGCATCAGGTCGAAAGCGTCGTTGATCTTGTCGAGCGGCATGACGTGCGTGATCAGGCTGTCGATGTCGATCTTGCCGTCCATGTACCAGTCCACGATCTTCGGCACGTCGGTGCGGCCGCGCGCGCCGCCGAAGGCCGTGCCTTTCCACACGCGTCCCGTGACGAGCTGGAACGGGCGGGTCTTGATCTCCTGCCCGGAGCCGGCGACGCCGATGACCACCGACACGCCCCAGCCGCGGTGGCAGCACTCGAGCGCCTGGCGCATGAGATCGACGCTGCCCACGCACTCGAAGCTGTAGTCCGCGCCGCCGTCGGTGAGCGCCACGAGGTGCTGCACGAGATCCCCGCCGACCTCTTTCGGGTTGACGAAATGGGTCATGCCGAATTTCTCGGCGAGCGCCTTGCGACGCGGGTTGATGTCGACGCCGATGATCTTGTTGGCGCCGACGAGGCGCGCGCCCTGAATCACGTTCAGGCCGATGCCGCCGAGGCCGAATACCACGACATTCGCGCCCGGCTCGACCTTCGCGGTGTTGATCACGGCGCCGATGCCCGTCGTCACGCCGCAGCCGATGTAGCAGACCTTTTCGAACGGCGCGTCTTCGCGGATCTTTGCGAGCGCGATCTCAGGCAGCACCGTGTAGTTCGAGAACGTGGAGCAGCCCATGTAGTGGTACACCGGCTTGCCGTCGAGCGAGAAGCGGCTGGTGCCGTCGGGCATCACGCCCTTGCCTTGGGTCGCGCGGATGGCCGTGCACAGATTTGTCTTACGAGACAGACAGGATTTGCACTGCCGGCATTCGGGCGTGTAGAGCGGAATGACGTGATCGCCCTTCTTCAGCGACGTGACGCCCGGGCCGACGTCGACCACGATGCCGGCGCCTTCATGACCGAAGATTGCGGGGAAAATACCTTCCGGGTCCGCGCCGGAGCGCGTGAACTCGTCCGTGTGGCAGATGCCGGTGGCCTTGAGCTGCACGAGCACTTCGCCGGCCTTCGGCCCATCCAGATCCAGCGTGACGACTTCGAGCGGTTTACCGGCCGCGAACGCGACGGCTGCTTGGGTTTTCATGAGATTTTCTGACCTTTCGAATGAGCGCGGATCGTGAGGGAGGCGGATGTTGTCACTCTCACGCGGCGCCGACAATCCATGCGTAGCGATGCACCGTAGGTAGGTGACAGCGCAACCGCACGGTGCCACAAGTGTCCCGAAAGCGTGACACTACTGTCGCGCACGTCCAGCCTCCGATTTATGCTCTCTATATGCCCAATCCCTACGACGCACCACTGAAGAACATTCACGCCGCCGTGGAAATCGCGGCCGATGTAACGGGACTGCAATCGATTGCGCGCGCGCGGGAATCCCTGAGCGCGGACGTCACCGACTCCGTTCTGGAAAACGCGGCGCGGTTCGCGCGCGAAGTCCTTTCGCCGCTGAATCCGATCGGCGACCGCAGCCCCGCGCGCTGCACGGAAAGCGGTGTCGTCACCTCGCCCGGATTTGCCGACGCCTATCGCCGCTTCCGCGAAGACGGCTGGTCGTCATTGAATGCGCCCGCTGAAGACGGCGGCATGGGACTGACTACACTGATAGCCGCAGCAACAGGCGAGATGTGGGCCGGCGCAAACCTCGCGTTCGCCATGTGTCCGGAAGTTGCGATCGGCGCGGTGGAAGCGCTCCGGCATCACGCGCCCGAATCGGTGCGCGAGCGATTCCTGCCGCGGGTGGTGAGCGGCGAATGGACCGCCGCGATGTCGCTGACCGAGCCGCAGGCGGGTTCGGATCTCTCCACGATCCGCACGCGCGCCGAAGCCGAGACAGGCGAAACGAGCGACGCGCCCGGCAGCGCCTGGCGGCTCTTCGGCCGCAAGATCTACATTTCATGGGGCGATCACGACTTCGCCGACAACATCGTGCACCTCGTGCTCGCGCGCACGCCGGATGCCCCCGAGGGCTTGCGGGGAATCTCGCTGTTCGTCGTGCCCAAGCAGGTGACGGGGCCGGACGGGCAGCTCGTTCGCAACGACATCCGGGCCTTCTCCATCGAGCACAAGATGGGCATTCGAGCGAGCCCGACGTGCTCCATGGTGATGGGCGAGCGCGCGGGCGCGCTCGGCTGGCTCATCGGCAAGCGTCACGAAGGCCTCGCATGCATGTTCACCATGATGAACACGATGCGACTCGGCGTCGGCATCCATTCGCTGGGCCTCGCCGAGCGAGCGCTGCAGCTTGCGCGCACGCATGCGCATGAACGCTTGCAGGGCCGCGGGCCGGGCGGCGCGCAGCGGCCGATCATCGAGCACGCGGACGTGCGACGGATGCTGCTGCAGATGAAGGCGCTCACGCATGCCGCGCGCGGGCTCGTCTATGTGACCGCGGCGACGCTCGACGTTGCGCAACTGGCAGGCGACGCCACTGCTCGCACCGCCGCCCTGAATCGCGCGTCGCTTCTCACGCCAGTTGTGAAGGCGTGGGTCTCCGAAGTGGGTAACGAGGTCGCCTCGCTCGGGGTACAGGTCCACGGCGGCACGGGCTATGTCGACGACGCGGAGATCTCGCAGGTCTATCGGGATTCGCGCATCGGGCCGATCTTCGAGGGCACGAACTACATCCAGGCGCAGGACCTTCTCGGCCGCAAGATCGTGCGCGACCGCGCCGAAACGCTGAACGCCCTGCTCGACGACATCGCCGCGACCGCGGCTAACCTGCCTGCGGAAATCCCGGCGCTGGCGGGGCTGCGCTTTCAGCTCGCCACTTGCGGCAAGCGATTGCGCGAGGCGAGCCAGGACATCATCCATCTCGCCGTGTCGGATGTGGAGCTGATCGGCTCCATCGCGCACCACTATCTGCAATGGCTTGGCGTGCTGGTGGGCGGGTGGCAGCTGGCACTCGCGGCGAACCGCGCACTCAGCGGCGCAAAGGATGACCCCGACGCGCGCGCGGTGGTCGCTCTCGCGGGGTTCTACGCGTCGCACGTCATGCCTCGCGCGCTCATGCACGAGATGATCGTGCGGCAAGGCTCGCTGCCAGTCACCGCGGCGAACATCGGCCAGATCTAGAAAAAACGACGCCGCGCTGGCACGAGACTGCACGTCCCGGGCCAACGCGGCGTTGCGAACCCCCTCGCAATAACCGGATCAGGTCGTCGTCGCCGCGCCCTTGAGCGACACCGGCTGACGCTGGCTTTCGTCTTCCACGAGCTCGCCCGAATCATCCGGACGCAGCCGCAGGAAGCTGATGATGATCGCGGCAATCAACGAGCCGAGCGCCAGGAACATGGCGACGGTCGGCACAGGGATGCCGCCCTGGAACAGATACCCGGCGATGATCGGCGACAACACCGAGCCGCCGCGGCCTACGCCGATGCCAAAGCCCGTGCCGGTCGCGCGCACATGGGTCGGGAACGCGTGGGCGAAGATCGCATACATGCCGACGATCGCGCCGTTCGTGAAGAAGCCCGAAATCGCGCACAGCAGGGACAGGATGTCGAGGTCCTTCGGCGAATGGCCGAAGATCGCCACGGTGACGGTCGACAGGATCATCGCCGCGATGGTCAGGCCCTTTACACCGAAACGCAGCGTCAGCAGGCCAAGCACAGCACCGCCCACGGCGCCACCCACGTTCGCCCACACGAGCACGCCAGCCGCGGCGGAGGCTGCGAAGCCCATGTCCGCGACGATGTTCGGCGTCCACTTGAGCACGAAGTAGAACGTCGTGATGTGGAAGAAATAGCCCGCCGCGACGAGGATCGACGTGAGGATCAGGTTGGGCCCGAAGATCTCCATCACCGAGCGCTTGCGCACGTCGTCCGAGATGACCGGCAGCGCGCTCACCGTGGCCTTTTTCATGCGCACGAGAGTGCGGTTGATCTTTTCGAGCGCACCGGCCGGCTGCTTGCGGGTCAGCCACGAAACCGATTCAGGCACGAAAATCAGCGTCAGCGGGATGAAGGCGGCCGTGAACCCGGCCCCGAGATAGAACACCGACTGCCACGAATAGGTCTTCAGCAGCTCCTTGGCGATGAGGCCGCCGATGACCGCGCCGATCGGATAGCCGATCGACATGATCGACACACACAGGTGCCGCGACTTGTGGTTGGAGAACTCGGACGCCACCGCATTGATCGCCGCGAGCACGCCGCCGATGCCGAGGCCCGTGATCACGCGCCAGGACATGAGCTCGTAGATATTCGAGGTATGCGCCGCCATGAACATGCCGAGGAGCATCAGGACCAGGCACCCCAGGATCGTCGGGCGCCGGCCGATCTTGTCCGCCACGCCACCGAGGAACAGCGAGCCGAGCGCCATGCCGAGCAGCTCCGCCGACAGCACGAAACCGAGCTGGCTCTGGCTGATGGACCAGGCGGACTTGATGCCCGGGCCGGCGAATGCGATGGAAAGGACGTCGAACCCGTCGAGCGCATTGAGGCCGACCGTGACCGCCACCGCCGCGATCTGCATGTTGCTCATCGGGCTCTTGGCGATGGTTTCGCGCGGATCGGTATTCACAGGCTGCATGCGCCCCTCTCGACTAGCTAGCTTTTATCTGAACAGGTGCTCCGGAATGCCGGAGCGTAGCATCCCTCGCCCGCACCGCACCTCTCCATATAACAGTGCGCGACCGCGCAGCGCTCACCCCGCCTTGAAGCGTTCGAACAGATCCAGCGGCAGGGGTTTGGCCTTGATGCCCCCCGGCCGGGCCGGGTCGTGCGCGACCCAGACCCGCTTTTCAAAGCCTTCCACCGCGAGCTCGTCCCCCCGCATGAGGCGGTGATGGACCTGGAAGCTGCTGCGGCTCCACTCCGGGATGGTCGAGAGAATGACCACGTCATCGCCGAATCTGGACGGGATCCGGAACGAGGAACGCACGTCCACCACCGGGAAGCCCGCGATCTCGAAGGCTTCGAGCAGCCGCGGCTTGCGATAGCCGAGCGCCTCGAACATTCCGACCGTGCTGATATCGAAGTACTCGAAGTAGCGCGGGAAATAGACGATGCCGGCGGGGTCGCAGTCGCCCCATTCGATACGCACGTTGCGGGTAACAGTCAGCATCCGAGACACCCGTTCACAGTCGGCACGACGCTTCTCCAGACTCGTTCACAGCGACACCCCTTAGACCCTTTCCAGCAGCATGGCGATACCCTGCCCGCCGCCAATACAGGCGGACGAAATGCCGTAGCGCCCGCCGGACCGCTGCAGCTCGCGCGCCAGCGTGAGCGTAAGCCGCACGCCCGACGCGCCCAGCGGATGGCCAATGGCGATGGCCCCGCCGTTCACGTTGAGCTTCGACTGATCGATATCGAGCTCCTTCACGCAGGCGAGCACCTGGCAGCTGAACGCCTCGTTGATCTCGAGCCGGTCGATGTCGGCGAGCTTGAGGCCGGTGGCCCCGAGCAGCGCCTTGATCGCGTTGACCGGCCCGATGCCCATGATCTCCGCCGGCACACCCACGGCGACGCAGGCCACCACCCGTGCGAGCGGCGGCACCTTCAGCTTCTTCAGGTAGTCCCCGGAGGCAACGAGGACGCCAGCGGCCCCATCGACGATCGCCGAGCTGTTGCCGCCCGTCTGCACGCCGCCGAACGCGGGCCGGATGCGCGCGAGCGTTTCGAGCGACGTCGGGCGCACGTGGGTATCGCGCTCGGCGGCCGGCTCCTTGCCGAGCAGCTTGATGGCGCGCGGCTCGAGCCCTTTGACCTCGAACGTCTCGTTCTTCACGGCGCAGATTTCGCCAGCGAGGAATCCGCTTTCCTGCGCGGCGATGGCGCGCTCGAAGCTGCGCGCGGCATAGGCATCGACTTCGGGACGGTGGATGTCGTAGCGCCGGGCGAGGTTCTCCGCCGTGCCGCCCATGTTGGTGTCGACCGCCGGGTCCAGCAGCGCTTCCCACAGAAAGTCCTTGAACTCCACGGGCGCGCCCAACCGGAAACCGGCTCGATGGGTGTAGGCCGCGATGGGGTTGCGGCTCATGGACTCCGCGCCCACGCACAGCGCGAGGCAGGCGCGGCCGAGCGTGATCGCGTCCGCCGCCTGACTGATGATCTCGATGCCGGAGCCGCAGACTCGCTGCACGAGATGCGCCGGAACCTCCAGAGGTACACCAGCGTATAACCCGATGTGCCTCGGTAACACGTAAGCGTCGAAGCTGGTCTGTGCCATTGACGCCGTGATGACCGTGCCGACGTCCGCTGCCAGAGCGCCCGATCGTGCCAGCACCTCGCGCGCCGCCTTGATGCCAAGGTCGATGGGCGACGCCAGGCTCAACGCCTGCGTGTAATCGACGAATGGCGTGCGAACGCCGGCGAGCAGCCAGGCGTCCTGAAAGCGGGAGACGAGAGCGCGGGAAGAATCCATGGCGGGCATGCGGCGGCCTTCGAATGAACTGATCGGATGGACTTGTGGGCGCGCCGCTACAACATGGCGTGCTCAGCCGAGCGGGCGTTCCTGCCGGGCCGATATCGACGTATATTAAACGACGACGCAGTTGGCGACGTCACATCCGCTGTGGCGAACAAGACACGGAAAGTGCGGGGGCAACAGGGGAGCCAGCCGCATTACCGCCGCGTCTACGTATTCGAAGAGCCATCGAATCTCTGGAGAGACGACGAATGGGGTACCTCGAGACGTTCTCGACCGTGGGCATGGATCCACGGCGCAAGTTCGAATTCTGGAATGAGATGGCGTGCGCTTCGTTCACGCCCATCTCGTCCGATCCGATCGACCTGCGCTCGTTCACCGGCCGGCTCGCACGCACGCGCATCGGCGAGATGAGCGCGGCGGAAGTGTTCTCGGACGCGCAGCTGGTGCGTCACTCCCGCTCGCACGTAGCGCGCTCGCGCCTGTCGATGTTCTTCATCCACCTGCAGCTCGAAGGCGAAAGCGTGAACCGGCAGGACGGGCGTGAAGCGCACCTCGGTCCTGGCGATTTCACCCTGTGCGATACGAACCGGCCATACGAAATCGAGTTCCGCGCGTCGAACCGGATGCTGGTGGTGGGGATTCCGGACGGGCTCATCCGCCGGCACATCGCCTGCCCCGAGAACGTCGTGGCAATTCCCATGTCGGGCACCACCGGGCTCTCGGCGCTGATGTCGGATTTTCTCAGGAGCTTCTGGCGTCAGTGCGCTGAAGAGATCGACTCCGACGTCGTGCCTCGCATGACGAATGCGGCGCTCGATTTGATGGCGAGCGCTTACACAGTGCTACCGCAGGCGCATTCGGATCGGTCGGCGCTATCGAACGCGCATCGGATTCGGATTGTGAATTACATCGAGGCGCACCTCGGGGATCCGGATCTCACGCCGATGCGAGTTGCGGGCGCGTGCAAGATGACGCCGCGTTACTTGCATCATCTGTTCTCGCAGGAATCGGAAACGGTGGCGCGATACATCCTGCGGCGGCGGCTGGAGGAATGTTCTCGCGCGCTGACGATCCCGTCGCAGCGGGGGCGCACGGTAACCGCCATCGCGCTCGACTACGGGTTCAACAGCCCGACACACTTCGGGCGTGTATTTCGCACGCGGTACGGAATGACGCCGCGCGAATTCCGCGAGCAGCGCGGCGCGACGGAAAGCTAGCGAAAGCCTGAAGAGCTTCCTCAGCGCCGGCGCCGTTGAATGCGCCTTCTCAGCCGCCCGGCGATTGAGGGCGCAGCTTCACGGCGAAGCGGGGCGCGAAGAATCACGACTCCGTAATGAACTTGGTCACGAGGCAAGCCTCGAGCCCCTCGATGCCTTCTTCCGACCCGTGACCGCTCTCCTTGACGCCACCGAACGGCGACTCAGGCACGGCAATCTGATAGCTGTTGATGCCAATCATCCCCGCTTCGAGCTGCTCACCGAGCAGGTTCACGCGCTTGGAAGAACGCGTAAACGCGTAAGCCGCCAACCCATACGGCAACCGATTCGCCGCCTTGATCACCGAATCGAAATCAGAGAACGGATTGATGATCGCCACCGGCCCGAATGGCTCTTCATTCATGATGCGCGCCGACTCCGGCACATCCGACAACACCGTCGGCGTGAAATAAAACCCGTTCGGCCGCCCATCCACCCGCGTCGTCGTTCCGCCGGCATTCACTTTCCCGCCGTGCGAGCGCGCATCGCCAATGAACATCTCCATCGCCGCAATACGGCGCGGATTAGCCATCGGCCCCATCTTCGTCGCCGCCTCGAGCCCGTCGCCCACGCGCCAGTTCCGCGCGCGCGCGGCGAAACCCTCGACAAACTTCTGATAAATGCTCTCGTGCACGTAATAGCGCGTCGGCGAAACGCATACCTGCCCCGAGTTGCGATATTTCGCACCGACCGAAAGATCGAGCACCTGCTCGAGATCGATGTCGTCGAACACGAGCACCGGCCCGTGACCGCCGAGCTCCATCGTCGTGCGCTTCATGCCTTCCGCGGCGAGCTTCATGAGCTGCTTGCCCACCGGCACCGAGCCGGTGAAGTGAACCGCACGAATGATCGGCGAGCTGATGAGATGCGTGGACACGAACGCCGGCACGCCGAACACCACCGACAGCACGCCTTTCGGCAAGCCCGCATCGACGAGGCACTTCACGATCTCGAGCGCCGAGGCCGGCGTCTCTTCCGCCGGCTTCACGATACACGTGCAGCCCGCCCCAAGCGCGGCGCCAATCTTGCGCGCCGGATTGCCGAGCGGGAAATTCCAGGGTGCGAACGCCGCGACGGGGCCGACCGGCTCCTTCACCACCGTCATACGCACGCCGGGCGCACGCTGCGGCAACACGCGACCGTATGCGCGACGGCCCTCCTCCGCGTACCACTCGAAAATCTCAGCGGCGAGACCCGCTTCCCACTTCGCTTCGGCGAGCGTCTTGCCTTCTTCGAGAGTGGCAATACGCGCGATGTGGTCGGTGCGCTCGCGGATGAGATCGGCCGCCTTCTTCAGGATCTTGCCGCGCTCGTGCGGAGGCAGCGCGCGCCATTTCGGAAAGTTAGCCTGGGCGGCCTCGAGCGCGCGATCCAGGTCTTCGGCATTCGCATGCGGCAGCTCGCCGAGCGTCTCGCCGGTGGCCGGGCTGATGACGGGCTGCGTCTTGCGGCCGCCGCCCGACACCCATTCGCCGCCGATGAATAGTTTCAGCTCCGCGTACGGAGTGGACTGGCCGACGGGTGTATCGCTCGCCCGCTGAGCTTGATTCGATTGCATGAAAAGTCTCCTGGATCACACCGCCGGGCCTGCGCGTCGCCCGGCGTCGAAAATGGGGATGGCGGATTCTACGCCCCGCCGGCGGCGCTCACTGCTTCGCCTTCAGCAGCGCGTCGAAATCGTCCTCGGGCGTGAGGTAACGGCCGCTCAAACCGTCATAACGCCCCGACGCCAGGCGAATACACATCGCCGCGCACCGGGCGAAGCCTTTCGCGGGGTCCTCCTTCGCTCGCACTTCCTTCAGCACTTCCAGCATGCCGGGCACCCAGCGCTGCGCGTTCGGATCGTTGATGGTGGACTCGGCCATCTCCGTGTACACCGTGCCGGGCTCGATGGCGAAAGCGCCGAGGCCGTGCTGCTTCACCTCGGCCGCGACCTGCTCGGTCAGCCGGATCTGCGATGCCTTGCCGATGCAGTACGCGGAAAGATACGGCTCGACGCGCGTGCCGCCGAGGCTCGCGATGTTGACGATACGGCCTTTCTTCGTGCGGATCATGTCCGGCAGAACGTTCGTCATGTAGAGGAACGGCCCGAGCAAGTGCACGGACTGCGCTTGCCACCACTCATCGGGGTCGAGCGTACCGATAGGACCGAACGGCCCCGCCTGCCCCGCGTTGTTGACGAGCAGCGTCGCCGGACCGAATTTGGCACGCGCAGCCGCGACGACGCGTTCCACATCCTTGCGCTTCGTGACATCGCCCGGTACCGCGAACGCGTGACCGCCGGCGGCGTGAATCTCACTCGCCGTCTCCTCGATCTGCTGCGCGGTGCGCGATGTTACCGTGACGACCGCCCCCGCAGCGGCGAACGCTTTCGCGATCGCCTTGCCGAAGCCGCGCCCCGCGCCGGTAACGATCGCTACGTGACCCGACAGTTCGTTTGCCATATCAACCTCCAGGCTTCCACACCTTGCCAGTCACGGGATGCGCGTAATGAAACGGCAGCATGCCCATCTCCGGCCAGCCTCCCACCACTGCCGCGGCAGCATGCCCCGCCCGTCCGGTCGCGTCTCGTGCGAGCCCGCCTGCATGGTGTAGCGTAAGCGACCTTTGGCCGTCTTGCGTCAGGTGCGACGTCAATGATGTCCTGGAGCTGCGGGTAATCGGGCAGGAAGCCATAGACCGGCCGTTGTGCCTGTCCGTGAAAACGGGCGCGGAACCGGTCGCGGTACAGCCGGCGCAGGGCGGGCCTTGCCGCGAAAGATGCCGCGCGCGCGTGTGATAATGCGGAACGGAGGACCACACGTGACAGACAACAAGATCAGCCCGGTCGGATACAAGCGTATAGCGACCGAAGAGGCCTGGGCGCCGCCCGAGCTCATCCAGGAAATCATGCGCATCGTGCATGCGCGGGAGCTCGACGACCCGGCTTCAACAGCCTGTGGAGCTTCTACGGCGCGAGCACGGCCGAGCGGCCGCGCGCGCTGCTCGAACGCATCCAGAAGATCGACGAGAGCCGCATCGCCGACATGGATGCGAGCGGGCATCGACATGCAACTGCTGCTGCTCACGGCCCCCGGCGTGCAGGTGATGAAGAAAGACACCGCCGTCGCGATGGCCGCGATGAGCAACGACCGTGTCGCCGAGGCCGTGCGCAAATGGCCCAAGCGCTTCCAGGCGCTTGCCGCCGTGGCCCCGCAAGATCCCGCGGCCGCCGCGAAGGAGCTGGAGCGTGCCGTGAACAAACTCGGCCTCAAGGGTGCGGTGATCAATTCCCACACGCAGGGCGAGTGGCTCGACGACGAGAAGTTCTGGGACATCTTCGCCGCCGCCGAAGCGCTGAATGTGCCGATCTACATTCATCCGTCCGGCCCGCCGAAGCAGATGATCCAACCGTTCCTCGAGCGGGGGCTCGAAGGCGCGGTGTTCGGGTTCGGCGTCGAAGTGGCGCTGCACGTCCTGCGCATCATCGTGGCGGGCGCGTTCGATCGCTTCCCGAAACTGAAGATCGTGATCGGGCACACCGGCGAGGGCCTGCCCTTCTGGCTCTATCGGCTCGACTACATGCACGGCGCGTCAGTGCGCGCGCAGCGCTATACATCGCAGAAGCCGCTGAAGAAGAAGGTGAGCGAATACCTTCGCGAGAATGTGTACGTCACCAACAGCGGCGTGGCCTGGGAGCCGTCGATCATGATGTGCCACAAGGTCATGGGTGCGGATCACGTGCTGTATGCAATGGATTATCCGTATCAGTTCGAGAAGGACGAGGTGAAGATCTGCGATGCGCTGCCGATGAGCGACCTCGACAAGAAGAAATTCTTCCAGACGAACGCGGAGAGCTGTTCAACATCACGGCGTAGTCGCGTTAATCGCCGGTGCCGCCGCAATGGCGGCGGCGCCGCAGCACGAGAAGACTCGCCACACTCGCATTTCTGCACGATTCCGACACGAATGCGGGTTCATGTGACCGCGCCGGGTACGCACACTTCGGGCGCATGGCGATCAACTTCCAACCCAAGGGCGGGATGGTTCTGATGTGCGACTTCGCAGGAACGTCCTGCCGGAGATCGTCAAGACACGCCCGTCGTAGTAGTCACTCCCGACCCAGCTCCGTTCCGCGAGTAAGTTTTCACGCGTCTCCCGTCAATCGGGCTTGTGAGACTCCGACATCGGAGCAATCGAAATCCCGCACCACGCGATTTCGGTTTTACTCGGGCGATGCACAGCAATGTGCCGCGCTCGACAGGATAAAGGCCGCGCGTCACGCGGCCTTTATCATTTTCCGGATCTCACAGAACCGCATCGTAGCGAAAGACGGAACGGTCGGGGTTCGTCGGGTTGCGGCGCTGCGCCGTAAACGTAGCCCAGGTTGCGTATATGACGCGCCGATTGCCTGCGAGGACGCAGGTCGCCCGCCGTCTCACACGAATGCGTTGACGACGGCGCTCCGCTTCTCTTCACGCACAGCGCGGACCGCGCGCGCGATCGCGGCTTCCACTTCGTCGACGCGCTTGATCGTTTCGCCATGCGCGCCGCCGGCGGCAACAGCGATACCGGCGTAGTCCGGTGGCGGCTCGAAACTAATGCCGATGTCGTCACCCTGGCTCGCAAGCCCATGCGGGTGCACCCCAATGGCGGAGAACCGCGGCGCGCGCCAGCCGCCGTTGTTGAAGATGACCTGCAGGAACGGCGCGTTGTACCGCTTCGACATCCAATGCACCGTGGACGGAATCGTGAACATGTACGTGCCGTCGCCGCTCATCGCCGTCACGAATGCGTCGGGCTTCGCCATCTTCACGCCCACCGCCGCACCGCCGTTCCATCCGAGCGAGCCACCGCCACTGGACATCAGAGTGCCCGGCTTGATGCGCCCGGCATGATTCGAAATGTTGTGGAAGTTGGTCACGCCCTCACTCAGCACGATCGCATCGACGCCGATCGCGCGACCGACGCAGGCGGTCAGATATTCGGGCGTGATGTTGTCGCCCTGCGGCTGCTCGGCATGACGAAGCGCGATGAGGCGCTCGCGATGCCGCTGCTCATAGTGCGCACGGCGCTCGGCAACCGCCGACTCGTTCGGCTTGACGCCGTCCAGATGCGTGTTGATCTGCCGAAGCGCGATTTCCGCATCCGCGCGATACGACTGCTCGGCGCCGATGTACCACAACGGCATCTGCTGCTTGAGCGGATCCACGTCGATGTGAATGATCTTCGCGTCACGCGACGGCTTGTTGATTTGCGGAATCCACGGCACGTCGCTGTCGATGACGAGAATGACGTCGGCTTCGGCGAGCGCGAGGTTCTGCCGCTTCTCGTTCCACTGAGTGCCCTGGTAAAGCGGATTGTCCGTCGGGAAGCTCAAATGATTCGGCACCGACTCCAGCACACCGATGCCGAGACGCTGCGCGAAGCGCACGAGCTGCTCGCTCGCCGCGAGATTGCGGCCCAGATAGGACGTGACGACGAGCGGCCGCTTCGCGTTCGCCAGCAGCTTCACAACTTCCGCCGGCGCGTCGGGCGGCAGCGCTGTCGGCGCAACATTGGTCCACTTCGCGTTGTCGATGGTGACGGGTGGAATTTCCTGTTCCATGACTTCGCGCGCGGCGACGAGGTACACCGGCCCTCGCGGGTCGCTGTGCGCAAACTGCATGGCGCGATGAACGATCTGCTTCACATTCGCGCCCACGCGGATCTCGTTGTCGTAGCGCATGAAGCCGCGCACGAGCCCGCGCTGATCGAACGAATCCTGCAACCAGTGGATGAACTCGTTGCGGCTGCCGCGAGCTTCGCCTTCAAGCGTCGCGGGTGACATCCCCGCGAACACGAGCACCGGAACGCGCCCCTTCGCCGCATTGTGTACGGCGCCCGCGAGCGACTGCGTCCCGCAATCGACATGCGCGATGACGGCCTGCGCACGACCGCTCGCCTGCGCGTACCCGTGCGCGACAGTCATCGCCACCATCTCATGAGGCGCGGTGATGAACTGCGGCACCTTTTTGCCGGCACGGCGCGCGGCCGCGTAGGCTTCGACGATCGAGGTGTGATCGCTGCCGAGATTACAGAAGACGTACTCGACGCCTGTCTCGACTAACGCTTCGAGGAAAGCGGATCCGGTCGTATACATAGGGGCGGATGCTAGCATCCGCGCGACGCGAAGGGGGAAGCCGAGAATGGACACAAGACGTCTCGGCCCGCGCAAAGCGTCGCAACTCGCCGATCAGGTCGCGGGCCGCCTTGACTGGCCTCTTCTGCAGCAGGAAATGCGTACGTGAACCAGCAGCGGGTTGTCCCTGCGGACGAACCGACTCTTCATCCGTGCGCGCGCTTTCGTGACGCGAATTTACCCATTGCTCTCGATTTTTTACGGGCGCTGCTATCACAAACGTACGCGCGCACAAGCGCGGCGCGACTGCTAGCCTACTCATGTTTTCCGACGCTGCTGAACTCGACAAGGAACGTTCAGGAGCGATTCATGATTCGAGAAATCTTCCGCGAGCTGGAGGAAGGGGCGATGGACGCGTCTCGCACCTACGCCGCACTGATCGCGATGCCATTCACTATCGCAAAGAGCCTCGCCCACACAGTCAGCAAAGCGATCCATTGGCTCTGACGGGCGTCCGGCCGTCACGCCCGACGCCCGGCGAGCGTTCAGCTGCTCCGTTTCGGCGGCGGCGCACGCGGCGTATCGACCTTGTCGCCCGCACTCGCTTCATCGAGCGCCGCAACGGCACGCGCATCCAGCTGGAGGTCCACCGCCCCGAGCAGCTCATGCAACTGCTTCACGCTCGTCGCACTGGCAATGGGCGCGGTCACGCCTTTCGCCAGCAGCCATGCCAGCGACACCTGCGCCGGCGTGGCATTCGATTCCTTTGACACCGAGTCCAGCGCCGCGAGGATGCGCAGGCCGCGCTCGTTGAGCATGTCCTTGACGCGATAGCCGCGCGCGCTGCCTTCGGCATCCTTCAGCGATCGATACTTGCCCGTGAGGAATCCGCTCGCCAGCGAGAAGTAAGGAATCACACCAAGGTTCTCGCGCTCGCAGAGCTCCGCGAGACTATCGCCCTGCGGCTCCTCAAACTGCGCACGGTCATGAAGGTTGTACCAGGGCTGCAGCGATTCATACCGCGGCAGCCCCTTCGCCTTGCTCACCTGCAACGACTCACGCAGCCGCGCGGGCGTGAAGTTCGACGCGCCGATCACGCGTACCTTGCCCGCCTCGATGAGCTCCTGATACGCGCTCAACGTCTCTTCGATCGGCGTGTTCGGATCATCGCGATGGGACTGATATAGATCGATGTAGTCCGTCTGCAGCCGCTTCAACGAGCGCTCCACCGCCTTGCGCATATAGGCGCGCGAAAGACCCGACTCCCCCGGCACGATCTCCACCGCGAGCTTGGTGGCGATGATCACCTTGTCGCGATTACCGCGAGCCTTCACCCACTTGCCGATGACCTCTTCCGACTCGCCACCCTTATGCCCCGGCACCCAGGATGAGTAGGCATCCGCCGTGTCGATGAAATTGAAACCGGCGGCGAGAAACGCATCGAGCACTTCGAACGACGCGCGCTCGTCCGCGGTCCACCCGAACACGTTGCCGCCGAGCGCAAACGGCGCAAGGTGAATGCCTGAGTTACCGAGCTGTCGTTTCGCCGCCATAAAGGGGTTTCCTGCTTACTTCGGAGGGATCTTGAAAATGCGCTCCGCATTCTTGTGGAAGATCTTCTCCTTGTCACTCTCCGAGATCGGCGCATCGTTCAGCCACTGCGTGGCCTCGACGGTCTCCTGGTACGGATAGTCGACCGCCCACATGATGTTGTCCGCGCCGAGCACCTTGATGCAGAAGTCGAGCGCCTGCGCCCAGTTCACGCCGCTCGTGGTGATGGTGAAGTTGCGCTTGAAGTATTCGCTCGGCGTGAGCTTCAGCTTCGGCCGGTCGAAGTTGAAATGCCCGTGCATCCAGTCCATGCGATACAGCGCGTACGGAATGTTCTCGCCCATGTGGCCGATCACGATGCGCAAGTTCGGGTACTTGTCGAAGACGCCGCACATCAGCAGCTTCACCGCGTGCAGGCCCACTTCGACGGCGTATCCCCAGATCGCGTGCTCCAGCTGATAGCGCCGATAGGGCTCGCGCATCGCCGGCGACGGCGCGCGCGGATGAATGTAAACCGTGGCATCGAGGCCGGCGGCCGCTTCGAGGATCGGCCAATATTTGTCTTCGTCGAGATACTCGCCGTTGGTATGCGAGTTGATCATCACGCCATTCAACTCGAGCTTCGTGATGGCGCGCTCCATCTCTTTCACCGCGCGCTTTGGATCCTGCACCGGAATGGTGGCGAGGCCCGCGTAACGCGTGGGATGCCGCCGGATCGCCTCAGCCAAAACATCGTTGCCGTTCTCGGCGACCGCCGTCGCTTCATCGGCCTCGAACTGTTGCACGCCTGTTGAGGTCATGGCGAGCACGGCCATGTCGACTTGCGACTGATCCATGATCCGCAACCGTTCGCCGTCGAGGTCGGCGAGGCGCTCGGCGATCAGGCCTTTGGTCTGCATGCCGCCGAGCCAGGTGTCGGGGTCGTAGCCCGGCGTGCGGGCCATGAGGCTGCGAATGGCGTCTTGCTGACGGGGCGTGGCGAAAGCCTCTTCCGTCGCGATACGTCGGTATGGTTTTGTGGTCATTGCTCCCCCGTCGCCGGTTGCCCCTTGCGGGGCAAGTTGAGCGAAATTGGGGAGGGCGTCGATAGTGTGGCGCGGGACGGCCCGCGCCGTGGTCGTGGTGACGGCCCGCTATCGCGAAGAGGCCCGCTATCGCCGGGCGGCTAAGCGGGGCGTGTCAGCGCGGCTTCCTCATTCACGGCGGCTTTCCATTTCTATTTCGCGGTCGCGGCCGCTTTCTCTTTCGCGGCGTCTTCGTTCGCGCGCGACGTGACGTACGCGCGAACGGCGTCGATCTCCGACTGGCTCAGCACCGACGCGAACGGCACCATGCCCTGCGACTTGAGCGCGCCGTCGTGAACGATCTGATTCCAGAGGTCGGGTTTGTTCAGTGCCTCGGAGTAGCGAAGGTCGGGCAGCACGCCACCGCTCACCGCACTGTCGCCATGACACGTGCCGCAGAACCGGTGATAACGCGCCTTGCCTTCAGTCACCACAGCAACGTTCGCCGTGTTTGGCGGCGGCTGAAGCACGCGCGGCGCTTCGGCCACAGGAGCAGGCAGCGCCGCTTTACCGTTGAGCTTGAAAGCCAGTACACGCGGCGAGTTGCCTTTCACATGCGCATCGAGCGCGAGCGGACCGGCCGCGAGCGCGAACGCTCCGCCGTAACCGACTTCGACGGCAACGTACTGCTCGCCGTTCACCTCATACGTCATCGGCGCGGCAAGCACACCGGCCTGCGTCGCGCCCGTCCAGAGCTTCGAGCCCGTGTCCGCCTTGTATGCGGAGATCTCGCCCTCGCCGCTTCCCGCGAACACGAGGTCGCCGGCCGTGGCGAGCGCGCCGCCGCTCCACGGGTGCTCGTACTGAACGCGCCACACTTCTTTTTGCGTGACTGGATCCCACGCCGCGAGATGGCCCTTCGTGCCGGCCTTCACGCCCGCCATCGCCTTGTCGTCCTGAATCGGCAGCGAGCCCGCGCCGAAATCCGCGCCGACGTTGAAACTAAGCGGCGTCGCGTGAAACGCCTTGTCCGGGATGTAGACGAAGCCCGCCTCGTTGATCGGCACGTACACGAGCCCGCGCTCCGGATTGAACGCCATCGGCTGCCAGCTGTGCGCGCCCATGGGACCCGGCATCGCAACGAATGGCTTGCCCGTCTTGCCGTAACGGGACGCCGGATTCTCAACCGGCCGCCCCGTCTTCAGGTCGACCGATGTCGCCCAGTTCGTCGGCAGAACCGGCTGCGCCGAGAGCAACTCGCCCGTCGCGCGATCGAGCACATAGAAGAAGCCGTTCTTCGGCACCTGCATGATCACTTTGCGATCGGCGCCGCCGATCTTCAGCGTCGCGAGCATCAGCGGCTGCGTCGCCGTGAAGTCCCACGTCTCACCGGGCGTGGTCTGGTAGTGCCACACGTATTCGCCCGTCTCCGCCTTCAACGCGACGATGGACGACAGATAGAGATTGTCGCCGCCGCCCGGGCTGCGATACTCCTGATTCCACGGCGAACCATTGCCTGTGCCGACGTAGACGAGATCGAGCTCGGGGTCGTACACGAACGAATCCCACACCGTGCCGCCGCCGCCCATCTTCCACCACTCGCCTTTCCAGGTCGCGGCGGCTTTCTCGAGCGCGGGGGATTCGAAGCCCTTCGATGGATCGCCCGGCACGGTATAGAAACGCCATGCCTGCTCGCCTGTCTCGGCGTCGTACGCAGTGATGTATCCGCGCACGCCCATCTCGGCGCCCCCGTTGCCGATGAGCACCTTGCCCTTCACCACGCGCGGCGCGCCGGTGATGGTGTAGCGATAGTTCTTGTCGACGGTGAGCTTTTCCCACACCGGCTTGCCGGTGGCCGCATCGAGCGCGATCAGCCGACCATCGAGCGTGCCGACGTAGATCTTGCCGTTCCACGCGGCGACGCCACGATTCGCCACGTCACAGCACGCGTTCACGCCGGCCTCGCCGGGAACCTTCGGGTCGTACGACCAGATGCGCTCCCCGGTCGCGGCGTTGATCGCGAACACCTTGCTCCACGCGCTCGACACGTACATCACGCCGTCGATGACCAGCGGCGTCGCCTCCTGCACGCGATGCGCCGTATCGAGATCGAACGACCACGCGAGCCCAAGCTGCTGCACGTTCGTGGCGTTAACCTGCTTCAGTGGGCTGAAACGCTGCTCATCGTAAGTGCGCCCGTAGCTCAGCCAGTTCGCGCCGTCCTTGTCCGCCGCGACGAGCCGCGCGGCGTCGACGGCCGCGGGCTTTTTCGCCGCGGCCGCCGCATCGGCGGCGGCTTTCTTGTCCTGGTTGTTGGCGCCACAGGCCGCAAGGATGAGCGCGATACTCGCGATCGCCGCGCGTGAGGAATGTTTGATCAAGACCGCCCCCTCAATCAACGAGAATCAATCAACGCGAATCAACGATAGTCTCGTGTCGTCTCGCTCAGTACGCCGTGCAGACTGACTTGATCTCGGTGTACATATCGATCGCCACACGCCCATGCTCGCGCCCGAAACCGGACTGCTTGAATCCGCCGAACGGCATGTTCGGATCCACGAAGCCATGGCAGTTCACGTACACCGTGCCCGCCTTGATCTTCGGCACCACGCGATTCACGGTGCTCACGTCGTTGGACCACACGCTCGCGGCGAGCCCGTACGGCGTGTCGTTCGCCATCGCGACGATCTCGTCGATGTCGTCGAAACGCTGGGCGACGAGCACCGGCCCGAAGATCTCTTCGCGCACGACCTTCATGTCAGGCTTCACGTTCACGAGCACAGTCGGCTTCACGAAGAAGCCCGGGTGCGACGGCGCATCGCCACCCACGGCGACCGACGCGCCTTCCGACTTGCCGGCATTGATATAGCCCAGCACCCTCTCCTGCTGCTCGCGCGACACGAGCGGCCCCATCTGCGTCTGAGGATCGAGCCCCGGGCCGAGCCTCATCGCGCCCGCGGCGTTGCTGATGCCTTCGACCACCTTGTCGAAAATCTTACGGTGAGCAAACAGGCGCGAGCCAGCGGCGCAGACCTGCCCGGCGTTGAAGAAGATCGCGTTGGAAGCACCGCCGACCGCCGCATTGACGTCGACATCCGGGAACACGATGACCGGCGACTTGCCGCCTAGCTCGAGGGATACGCGCTTCAGCGAATCCGTGGCGGACTTGTTGATGATCTTGCCGACCTCGGTCGAGCCGGTGAACGCCACCTTGTCGACGCCCGGATGCGCGACGAGCGCCGCGCCCGCCGTTTCGCCGTTGCCGGTGATGATGTTCACCACGCCCGGCGGGAAACCGGCTTCGGCGATCAGCTCGCCAAGACGCAGCGCTGTCAGAGGCGTCTGCTCGGCCGGCTTCAACACCACCGTGCAGCCCACGGCCAGCGCGGGGCCGAGCTTCCACGCCGCCATCGCGAGCGGGAAGTTCCACGGCACGATCTGCGCCACCACGCCCACCGGCTGCCGCGTGAAATAGGTGTTGAACTTCATGCCCGGCGGCCCGTGGATCGACGTCTGGAACGTCGAGCCTTCGATCTTGGTGGCCCAGCCCGCCATGTAGCGGAAGTAATCGCGCGAGCCCGGGATATCGATGATGCTCGCCATGAACTTGGTCTTGCCATTGTTCAGGCTTTCGAGCTCGGCGAGCTCATCCGCATTTTTTTCGATCAGGTCGGACAGCCTCCACAGCAGCCGCTCCCGGTCGGACGGCAGCATGTCGGCCCACGCGCCCTTCTCGAACGCGGCGCGCGCGGCCGCCACGGCGCGATCCACATCGGTTGCATTGGCATCGACCACCTGCGCGATCCGCAGCCCCGTCGCCGGATCGAACACCGGAATGCGACCCTGCGACTTCGCCTCAACCCACTCGTTGCCGATGAAAAGACGGGGTGCGCGCTCGAGGAACTGGGCCACATTGGGCGACGGCGACGGCTGGGCGGCGATGGCACTTTGGGGAACGGCGTTCACGGGGAGCCTCCAGGGAGCTTCGAAAGCGGCGCGGCGAAGCGGCAACACGCGGGGACCGCGACTTTATCCGCCACCCGACCCGAAAGGGAAGACAACGGCCTGCGTCACGGTTCGTATTGTCCGCAAGGCCGCCGATTGAAACGGTTCCGCAAGGCACCGCGCGGTTTGTCTCAAGTTGGGAGCCATGCCCGTTACAGCCCCCATGTCGCGACCCTATTCTGTTCAAGCGTAAATCGTGCGTCCATCACATCGCACCGGGCAAAAGCCTCTCGCAAATGAGCGACCTACCGATCCTGCTCGTCGAAGACTCCCGCGCCTCGCAGGGGCCGGCGGCGCGTGCCCTCGAACAGCTTCGCGGACGCCCCTGGTCGCTGGTGAAGACCGGCACCCTCGCCGAGGGCATCGAGCAGATCAGCAACCGCAAGTTCGCCGCCGCGATCCTGGATATGACCTTGCGCGACGGGATGGGCCTGCCCGCGTTCCTGCGCTTCCAGGGCAAGGCCGGCACTGTGCCGATCATCGTGCTCATCGACCGCGCGTATGAAGACCTCGGCGTCGAAGCCACACGGCGCGGCGCCCTCGACTACCTGATCAAGGACGAGATCAGCGGCGCCCTGCTCGACAAGGTGCTGCGTCTTGCGCTCGAGCGCACGCACACCGTGCTCGCGTTGCGCGCCTCCGAAGCACGCTACCGCACGATGTTCGAGAGCACCGCGGCGGGCGTGTATCAGGCGACGTGCGACGATCGCATCCTCACCATCAACCCCGCGTTCTGCAAACTGCTGGGATACACGAGCGAAGACGAAGTGCTGAAGCTCGACTTCGGCACGCAGATCTGCGCGAATTTCGAAGATCACTACGCTTTCCGCCAGGAGCTCGAAGCGAGCGGTGAAATCCGTGGGCGCGAGATGAGTCTGCGCCAGAAGAACGGCGATCGACTCGTCGTCACGCATAGCGCGCGTCTCGTGCGCGACAGTCGCGGCGCTCCGCTGTACTTCGAAGGCACTATCGCCGACGTCACCGCCGCCCACAAACAGGCGAAGCAGTGGTCATACGAAGCGAGCCATGATTCGCTCACCGGCCTGCTCAACCGCCGCGAGATGGAGCGTCGCATGCAGACGGCGCTCCAGAACGCGGTCATCGATCGCAGCACGCTCGCGGTCGTGATGATCGACCTCGACGGCTTCAAGAACGTGAACGACCGATTCGGCCACGGTGCCGGGGATGACTTCCTGCGTCACGTGGCGGCCTCGCTGCGCGAAGCGGTGCGGGCCGGCGACCTCATCGCGCGCTTCGGCGGCGATGAGTTCCTGGTGCTGCTCGAGCGCACGAGCGCGGAAGCGGCGATGCGCGTTTCCCAGTCGATACTCAAGGCGATCGCGTCGAACGAGTTTCTGTGGACGGGCCAGTCCGTCGCCGCGAAAGCGAGCCTCGGCGTCGGCATGGGTTCCGGCAGCGATGCCACCTGGGTGTCGATTCTCGAACGCGCGGATAGCGCCTGCTACGACGCCAAGAACAGTGGCGGCAACTGCGCGCGCCAGTTCAACGGTGACAGCGCCTCGGCGAAGCGCTCGGTCGCGGTGGGCAACAAATAAGATCGCGCGACCGCGTAGCGCGCGGCACGAACGGTTGTCGTTCGTTGCGCTCTCGGTTGAGTCTTTCCTCTCTCACAGTCGAGCCTCGTCAATCCGACGCGGTCTCGTCCACCTTCAATCGATAGCCCAGGCCCGCTTCCGTCACCAGATACCGCGGGCGACGCGGGTCGGGTTCGAGCTTCTGACGCAGGTTGCGGATCGTTACGCGCAGGCTGCGCGTGTCGTCGGATCGATCCGGGCCCCAGACTTCGCGGATCAACTGTGCCTGCGTGACGATCATGCCGGCGTTGCGCGCCAGGCTTTCGAGCACGCGATATTCGAGTGGCGTGAGATGCACTTCCCCGTCGCCTTTCGAGGCCTCACGGCGTCCGAGGTCGATGCGCGCCGGGCCGAGCTGCAGGGCCAAGGTGCTCTCGGCACTGCGAACGTTACGGCGAAGCGCGGCGCGCACGCGCGCGAGCAACTCCGGGGCGCTGAAAGGCTTGGTGACGTAGTCGTCCGCGCCGGCGTCCAGAGCGGCGATCTTCTGCTCCTCCATCGTGCGCGCGGACAGCACGATGATCGGCACCGGCGACCACGTTCGCACGCGGCGGATGAGCGCGACGCCGTCGCCGTCGGGAAGACCGAGATCCACCAGCAGCAGGTCCGGTTTGTGCGCGCGTGCTTCGATCTCGCCGCGCGCCGCGTTGGCGGCTTCGACGACACGATAGCGCTCGGTTTCGAGCAGCACGCGCACGACGTTGCGGATCTCGGGCTCATCTTCAATGACGAGCACCTGGTGCATGGCCTGGGTCACGTGCGCGACTGTCCCGGCCGGGGCGCTACAGCCGATGACGCGGAGGTCGCCGCATTGGATGATGCGGAGGCGGCGGGAGCGAACGTGGGCAGCGTGAACTCGAAGCGCGAGCCGCCGCCCGGCCGCGCTCGCGCCTCGATGTCCCCGCCATGCGCGCGCATGATCGCGCGACAGATCGCGAGGCCGAGGCCGACGCCCACCACCGTGCCCTCCTCCGCTCCGCGCTGAAACTTCTCGAAGAGGCGCGCCGGATCGCCCGGCGGCAGCCCGGGTCCTTCGTCGTCGACGAACACGCGCAGGAAGTCGCCGTCCTGAGTCGCGCCGACCATCGCCCGCGTTCCGGGCGGCGTGTACTTGGCGACGTTGTCGAGCAGGTTCGCGAGCACCTGGACGATCAGGTTCGCATCCACATGCACCGGCGGCAGATCTTGAGCGAACCTCACTTCGACGGGATGGTCCGCGAGGCGCTCCGTCATTTCACGCAATGCCGTGCCGACGAGATCGTCCAGCGTCTGCCAGTCCCGCCGCAACTCCACCTTGCCGGATTCGAAGCGCATGAGGTCGAGCACATTCGACACGAGCCCCGACATCTCCCGCGCTTTCGCCTCCACCGAGCGCGCGAGCCGCAGGCGCGTGGGCGCGTCGAGCGTCTCGCCATGCTCGGCCAGCGTGCTGCCCGCGCCGGCGATGACGGCGAGCGGCGTGCGCAGATCGTGCGAGATGGATGCAAGCAGCGTGTTGCGCAGGCTTTCCCCTTCGGCGGCAACTCGCGCCGCCTCCGCTTCTTCGGCCAGTCGCGCGCGCTCGAGCGCAAGACCGATCTGCCCGGCGAACGTCTCGAGCAGATGCCGCTGCTCCGGCAGCAATACGCGGCGCGGATTCGAAGGCAGAACGGCCAGCACACCCGGCGCGCGCGCCTGATCCCCGAGCGGCACGTACAGCCCCGGGGATGCGGCCAGCGTGTCGGTCCCGAGCCCCGCGCGCTGACCGTGGTCCGCGACCCATTGAGCGACCGCGAGATCGGCGCGTCGATAGGATTGCTCGAGCGGCGGATCGCGCGGCCAACGCAGCTTGCCGGACTCATCCGGCAACAGCACGACGGCCTGGGATTGAAACACCTCCGCGACATGCCGCACGGCGACCAGCGCCATGTTCGACGATCCCCGAGTCGCCGCGAGCTCGCGGCTCATCGCATACAGCAGCGCCGTGCGACGCTCACGCGCGCCGGCAACGCGGGTCTGCTGGCGGATGCTCGCCATGAGATTCGCAGTGACCAGGGCGACAGTGAGCATCACGCCGAATGTCACGAGGTACTGCGCGTCCGACACGGCAAAACTGTGTCGTGGCGGCACGAAGTAGAAATCGAACACCGCAACGTTCGCGAGCGCCGTGAGCACCGATGGCCCGCGCCCGAATCGCAGGCCCACCACGACGACCCCGAGCAGATACATCATCGCGATGTTCACCTGCTCGAAATACGGGTTCGCGATCAGCGCGATGGCCGTGCAGATCGCGGTGATCGCAAGCGCCCAGACGTAGCGGCTCCATTGAACCGGGGTGCTATCCGGGGAGCGCGTGTCCCGAGAGTTGCGCGACTCCGGTGGCGAATAATCCGCCGGCGCAATCGTGATGACGTCGAAGCCGCGCGCGTTGCGAATCAGCTGGGTCGCGGTCGAAGGTCGCAGCCACGCGCGCCAGCCTCGCCGCGTCGGCGATCCCACGAGAAGCCGGGTGACGTGACGCGCCGGCGCGTATTCGAGCAACGCCGCGGCCGCGGAGGGTCCATCGAGCGTCACGGTTTCGGCACCGAGCGACTCCGCAAGCCGTAACAGATCGATGCGCCGGTCGCGCTCGGCCTCGGAGAGGCGCAGCAGCGCGGGTGTCTCCACATACACCACGGTCCATTCGGAGTCGAGCGCATCGGCCATGCGCTTGCCGGCACGCACGAGCTGCTCGGCCTGCTCGTCGGGCCCGATCGCGACCATCACCCGATCGGCGGCGAGTCGTCCGCGCAGGCCGCGGCTGGCCGAGGAGCGCGCGGCCGCTTCGACGCGATCGGCCACCCGGCGCAAGGCCAGCTCGCGAAGCGCGAGCAGGTTGGATTTGCGGAAGAACCGGTCGACGGCGGTCGCCGCCTCATCCGCGATGTAGATCTTGCCGGCGCGCAGGCGCGCGAGCAGGTCTTCAGGCGGCAGGTCGATGAGCTCGACTTCGTCGGCTTCGTCGAACACGCGATCCGGAATCGTCTCGCGCTGGCGCACGCCCGAGGTCTGCGCAATGAGGTCGTTGAGGCTCTCGATGTGCTGGACGTTGACGGTAGTCCAGACATTGATGCCCGCGTGCAGCAGCTCTTCGACGTCCTGCCAGCGCTTGGAGTGGCGCGGCGGCGGCTCGCCGCCGACGAGGTTCGAGTGCGCGAGCTCGTCGACCAGCACGATCGCGGGCCGCCGCTTCAGCGCGGCGTCGAGATCGAACTCCTGCCGCACGATGCCCCGATAGCGCAGACCGAGCGGCGGCAGACGCTCGATACCTTCCAGCAATCTTTCGGTTTCGACGCGCCCGTGCGGCTCGACATAGCCGACGATGACATCAACGCCGCTGGCGCGGGCGTTGCGTGCCGCTTCGAGCATCGCATAGGTCTTGCCGACGCCCGCCGAGCTGCCGAAAAAGATGCGCAACCGGCCGCGCGTTGCACGGGCTTCCTCAGCCTGGACGTGCGCGAGAAGTTGATCCGGATCAGGACGCGCGTCGCTCATCTGGGCGCGCCCTCAGCGGGCGGCGAGCGGCGTCGGCGGGTAGGTCATGGCGCAATCATGGCGCGCCGGCGGGCATGGCGTCGAGTGCGAGATTCAGCTCGACCACGTTCACGCGCGGCTCGCCGAAAATACGCAGGATGCGCCCCTCCGAATGCCGCGCGACGAGCGCCCTCACGCGCTCCTGCGGCAGCTTGCGCGCCTTCGCGACGCGTTCCACCTGATACAGCGCGGCGGCGACGCTCTCATGCGGATCGAGCCCGCTCGCCGACGTCGTGACCAGATCCACCGGCACGGGGCCTGTCTGGTCGGGATGCGCCTCGCGCAGGGCCGCGATCCTGCCCTTCACGGCATCCACGAGAGCCGGATTGAGCGGCCCCTGATTCGAGCCGCCCGATGCGGCGGCGTTGTACGGCATCGGCGCCGTGGCCGACGGACGGCTCCAGAAATACTTCGCATCGGTGAAGCTCTGGCCGATGAGTCGTGAGGCGACCGGCACGCCATTGCGTTCGATGAGGCTACCGCCCGCGCTCCCGGCAAACGCCACCTGAGCGATACCCGTGATGGCCAGCGGATACAGGATTCCCGTCAACAGCGTCAGCAGAGCCAGGAGAACGAGTGCGGGACGAAATACCGAAGGATTCATGATTGAGTCACTCACTCAGGTGAGACGCGCGAGCTCGAGCCCGACGTCGATGAGCTTGATCCCGACGAACGGAATCAGGATGCCGCCGAGCCCGTAGACCAGCAGATTCCGCCGCAGCAGCACGCCGGCGCCGAGCGGCCGGTACTTCACGCCTGTCAGCGCGAGCGGAATCAGGAACACGATGATCAGCGCGTTGAAGATCACCGCCGACAGAATCGCGGAGAACGGGCTCGCGAGATGCATCACGTTGAGCGCGTTCAGCTGCGGATAGGTCGTGGCGAACGCGGCTGGGATGATCGCGAAATACTTCGCGATGTCGTTCGCGATGCTGAACGTGGTCAGCGAGCCGCGAGTCATCAGCATCTGCTTGCCGGTCTCGACCACCTCGATCAGCTTGGTCGGGTTCGAGTCCAGGTCGACCATGTTGCCGGCTTCCTTGGCCGCCTGAGTGCCGGTGTTCATGGCCACGGCGACGTCGGCCTGCGCGAGCGCCGGCGCGTCGTTCGTGCCGTCGCCGGTCATCGCCACAAGACGCCCCTGCGCCTGATGCTCGCGGATGAGCTTCAATTTGGCTTCGGGCGTCGCCTCCGCCAGGAAATCATCGACTCCCGCTTCCGCCGCGATCGCCGCGGCCGTGAGCGGATTGTCGCCCGTGATCATGATGGTCTTGATGCCCATGCGGCGCAGCTCGCCGAAGCGCTCCTTGATGCCGCCCTTCACGATGTCCTTCAGCTCGATGAGACCGAGCACGCGCGCGCCCTCGCTCACCAGCAGCGGCGTGCTGCCGCGGCGGGCGATGTCCTGCACGACGCTCTGCATACCCTTCGGGAACACCTGGCCCTGTGCCTCGATGTGCTTCTGGATCGCGTCGGCCGCGCCCTTGCGAATGTGCCGGCCGGCGACGTCCACGCCGCTCATGCGCGTGTGCGCGGAGAACGCGACGAAGCTCGCCTTCAGCGACGTCAGATCGCGCTCGCGCAGTTTGAAGCGCTGCTTGGCCAGCACGACGATGCTGCGGCCTTCGGGCGTCTCATCCGCGAGCGAAGCCAGTTGCGCGGCGTCCGCCAGTTCTTCTTCCGTCACGCCCGGAGCGGCGATGAACGTGGAAGCCTGGCGATTGCCGAGCGTGATCGTGCCCGTCTTGTCGAGCAGCAGCACGTCCACGTCTCCCGCGGCTTCGACGGCGCGACCGGACGTGGCGATCACATTCGCCTGCATCATGCGGCTCATGCCGGCTACGCCGATCGCGGACAGCAATGCACCGATGGTCGTCGGAATCAGGCACACCAGCAGCGCGATGAGCGCCGTGATGGTGATCGGCGTGCCGAGCTTCGCCACTTCCACGCTATAGATGGAGAAAGGCAGCAGCGTTGCCGTCGCGAACAGGAACACCAGCGTCAGCGCCACGAGCAGGATGGTGAGCGCGATTTCGTTCGGGGTCTTCTGGCGCTTCGCGCCTTCGACCATCGCGATCATGCGGTCGAGAAAGGTTTCGCCGGGATTCGCCGTGATGCTGACGATTATCCAGTCGGACAGCACGCGCGTTCCGCCGGTGACGGCCGAGCGGTCTCCGCCGGACTCGCGGATGACAGGGGCGGATTCGCCCGTGATCGCGCTCTCATCCACCGAGGCCGCGCCGCGCACGACTTCGCCATCCACCGGAATGTAGTCACCGGCCTCGACGAGCACGAGATCCGCGCGTCGCAGGTCATCGGCCCGCACCCGGGAATGCCGCGCGCGATCGTCGATCTCGACGAGCTTCTTTGCGAACACGGTCTGCTTGAGCCCGCGCAGCGCGGCCGCCTGGGCCTTGCTGCGCCCTTCGGCAAGCGCCTCCGCAAAATTCGCGAACAGCACCGTGAACCATAGCCACAGCGCCACGAGCCCGATGAACCAGGCGGGCGCCTCGCCCGCGCCAATCCCGGCGCGCAGCCACAGCACCGTAGTCAGGATGCTGCCGATGTACACGACGAACATCACGGGGTTGCGCCACTGAACCGCGGGATCCAGCTTGCGGAAGGCGGCGCCGATCGCGGGCAACAGCAACGCGCGATCGAACATGGACAGTTTCTGGCGGGTCATCATCAGCTCCACATCATCAGGTGCTCGACCACTGGCCCAAGAGCCAGCGCCGGCACGAAAGTGAGCGCGCCCACGAGCAACACCGTGCCGATGAGCAGGATCACGAACGTCGGGCCATGCGTCGGCATCGTGCCGCCGCTCACGGGCAAGCGCGCCTTGCGCGCCAGCGAGCCGGCGATCGCGAGGATCGCGACGATCGGCCAGAACCGGCCGAACCACATCGCAAGGCCGAGCGCCACGTTGTAGAACGGCGTGTTCGCGGAAAGCCCGGCGAACGCGCTACCGTTGTTGTTACCGGCGGACGAGAACGCGTAAAGGATCTCGGAGAACCCATGCGCGCCGGGGTTCGCGACGCCGGCCTTGCCCGCATCGACGGACACCGCGACAGCCGTACCGACCAGCACGACCAGCGGCATCACGAGAATCGCGACGGACGCCATCTTCACTTCGAACGCTTCGATCTTCTTGCCGAGATACTCGGGCGTACGGCCGATCATGAGGCCGGCGATGAACACGCCGATGATCGCGAAGATGAGCATCGAATACAGCCCGCTGCCAACGCCGCCCGGAATGACCTCACCGAGCTGCATCTGGAACAGCGCGACGAAGCCACCCAGCGGAGTCATGGAGTCGTGCATCGTGTTCACCGCGCCGGTGGACGTGGCCGTCGTGATCGTCGCGAACAACGCCGATGCACCGATGCCGTAGCGCGCTTCCTTGCCTTCCATGTTGCCGCCCGGCTGGTTTGCCGTGGCCGCCTGGTCGACACCTTGCGCGGCGAGCAGTGGATTGCCGACCTGCTCGCTGTGCACGGCCAGCGCCATCAGCGCCACGAGCATGATCCCCATCGCCGCCAGCACGGCCCATCCCTGCCGCGTATCGCCGACCATCCGGCCGAACGTGTAGGTCAGCGCGACGGGAATGACGAACAGCGCGAGCATCTCGAGAAAGTTGGTGAAGGCGTTGGTGTTCTCGAACGGGTGCGCCGAGTTCGCATTCAGGAAGCCGCCGCCGTTCGTGCCGATCTCCTTGATCGCCTCCTGTGAGGCGATGGGCCCCATGGGCAGCGTTTGGGTCGTCGCGGTCGCGGACTCCTGCACGGCGTTGCCGCTCGCATCGAGCACGGGCTTGCCGGCCGCATCCAGCTTCGGCTGTTGATAAGTCACGGGCTCGAGCGTGGTGACCGCCTTGTAGGCGCTCAGGTTCTGGATCACGCCCTGCGATGCGAGCACGAGCGCCAGCACCACCGACAATGGCATGAGCACATAGAGAGTGATGCGGGTGAGATCGACCCAGAAATTCCCGATGGTCTTCGCGCCATGCCGTGCCAGCCCGCGAATCAGCGCCACGACCACCGCGATGCCGGTCGCCGCCGACAGGAAGTTCTGTACCGCGAGCGCCGCCATCTGCGTGAGATAGCTCATCGTCGACTCGCCGGAATAGCCCTGCCAGTTCGTGTTCGTCACGAAGCTGATCGCCGTGTTGAACGACGAATCCGGTGTGACGCCCGCGAACTGCTGCGGGTTCAGCGGCAACCAGACCTGCAGGCGCTGGAACGCGTACACCACCAGGACGCCGAGCGCATTGAACACGAGCAGGGCGACAGCGTACTGCTTCCAGCCCATCTCGCGGCTCGCGTCGATACCGCTCGCGCGATAGAACAGCCGCTCAACCGGAGCGCCGATGCGCAACGGCCATATCGGCTGCCCTTCCACCACATTGGCGATGTAGAGACCGAGGGGCTTCACGCAAACGAGCGCCACCAGCAGGAATACCGCGATCAGCGCAATGGATTCGAAGGTCATCAGAATTTCTCGGCTTTGAGGAGCGCGTACACGAGATAGACGGTCAGCGCCGCGGCGAGCGCGCCGCTCAACCAGTAGATCCAGTTCACTCGACACCTCCGAGCCGTGCGACGGCCCAGATGAGCCAGCGCGTCAGCGCGTAGACCGCGGCGATCAGGAGAACGTAGAGGGCATCCACGGCACACCACTTGTGGTAATCAGGCTGCGGCTATGATGGGTACCTCGACCGGGGCCGGACAGGCACAGAGGTGTTAGTTTTTGGACGTTTCGACCGCCATCCCCAGGAAAGGGGCGGCTGCGCCCGCCCTGTCGCGGCGGGAAGCCACCCGGACCTGGGCCCGGATCGCGCTCCTCAGCTTCGGCGGGCCCGCCGGCCAGATCGCGGTGATGCACCGGATTCTGGTCGAGGAGAAGCGCTGGATCGGCGAAGAGCGCTTTCTGCACGCGCTGAACTTCTGCATGTTGCTGCCCGGCCCGGAAGCGCAGCAGCTCGCCACCTATATCGGCTGGCTCATGCACGGCACGCGTGGCGGGCTCGTTGCGGGCGTGCTGTTCGTGTTGCCCGGGTTCCTCGCCATCATGGCGTTCAGCCTCGTGTATGCGCTGTGGGGCTATCACCCGCTGATCGCCGGGTTGTTCCTCGGGCTCAAGGCGGCGGTCGTGGCGCTGATCGTGGAGGCGATCCTGCGGATCGCCAGACGGGCACTGCGCAGTGCTCTGGCGATCACGATCGCCGCGCTCGCTTTCGTCGCCATCTTTCTGCTGCGCGTGCCGTTTCCGCTCATCGTGTTGTTCGCGGGTGTGTTCGGGTATTTGTGGACGCGGTCGGGGCGCACGGATCTGTTGGGAACGAGCGGCCATGCGAAGAACGCGTCGCAGGCACCCGCGCCGCGGCTCGACGAATCGCGCCTGACGCAGGTGAAGCCCTCCGCCGCGCGCGCGCTGAAAGTGCTCGCCGTGTGGCTGCCCCTCTGGTTCCTGCCGCTCGCGGCGCTCGCGATCTTCGCGGGTCGCACGCATGTGCTCACCGAAGTCGGCGTGTTCTTCAGCAAGATGGCTGTCGTGACGTTCGGGGGCGCGTACGCGGTGCTCTCGTACGTCGCTCAGCAAGCCGTTCAGAATTATCACTGGCTCACGGCCTCACAGATGCTCGACGGCCTGGGGCTCGCGGAAAGCACGCCCGGGCCGCTCATCATGGTCGTGCAGTTCGTCGGATTCCTCGCGGGATATCAGTCGGCGGATGTCGGCAATCCCCTGCTCGTCGGCATCCTCGCCGCGTGCCTCACCGTGTGGGTCACGTTCATCCCCTGCTTTCTCTGGATATTCCTTGGCGCGCCGTATGTGGAAAGGCTGCGCCAGAACAAAGCCCTGAGCGGGGCGCTCGCGGCCATCACGGCGGCGGTCGTCGGCGTCATTGCGAACCTGGCGCTCTGGTTCGCGCTTCACACGCTGTTCGGCGAAATGAAATCGACGGCGATCGGCGGTATCGTCAGGATCGATGTACCGGTCTTGTCCACGATCAACGGGGTGCTCCTGGCGCTCATCACACTCGCGTGCTTCATGACGTTCTGGCTCAAGTGGCACATGGGACGCATGCTCGCGCTCTGCGCGCTGCTGGGCATCGGATGTTCATTGCTGATCTCGCCCGCGACAGCGGCGCCCGAAGCCGCGCCGATCGCCGTCGAGGCGAAAATATCGCTGGGCGATGTCGCGGGGCGCATCGATCACCTGGCTTACGATGCTCGAAGGCAGCGGCTCTACATCGCGGAGCTCGGCAACGACAGCGTCGGCATCGTCGACCTCGACGAGAAGCGCCTGCTGCGCACGGTGCCCGGATTCAGCGAGCCACAAGGCATTGCCTACGAGCCCACCACGGACTCGATCTACGTCGCCAACGGAGGCGAAGGCACGGTGCGGGTCTTCCGCGCCTCGGACTTCGCGCTGGTGGCAACGATTCGAGTCGGCGCGGATCCCGACAACCTACGCGTGGATGCCGCCGCGAAGCGCGTGTACGTGGGGTATGGCGCGAGCTCCGGCGCGCTCGCGATCATCGACCCGGTGAAGCGCGAGAAGATCGGCGACATCCCGCTGAAGAAACACGCCGAGAGCTTCCAGCTCGAACCGGATGGCGACCGGATTTTCGTAAACGTTCCGGCGGCGGAGGAGATCGCCGTCGTTTCACGCGCATCCGGGACTCAGATCGCTTCGTGGCCGACAGGAACCCTGCACGAGAACTTCGCGCTGGCGCTCGACCCCGTGGCCGGCCGCGTCATCGCGATATTTCGGCACCCGGCGCGCCTGGCGGCCTTCGACATGCGGACCGGTTCCACCATCTCCCTCGTCGAGCGGCAGGTCGAAGTGCCGACCGGTAAAGCGGTCGCGACGCTCGACACCTGCGCCGACGCGGATGACGTGTTCCTCGACGCGAAGCGCAACCGACTCTACGTGCTGTGCGGGGATGGCTACGTCGACGTGTTCGGAATCGCCGCCGGCGGCAAGTATTCTCGTGCGGGCCGGCTCGCCACATCGCCCGGTTCGCGAACCGGGCTCTTCATTCCGGAACGGGAGCGCCTCGTCGTCGCGATCCGCGCCTCAGCGCGAAGCGACGCCGCCGTCTGGCTGCTCCAATGAGACGACCGGCGCGGCACGCGATGCGCCCAGCGCGCACAACATCGACCCACCGATCACGATCAGCGCGCCCAGCACGCTCATCACGTTGAGCTGCTCCGGCTTCACGAGGCCGGGGGTCGCTCGCTCGAGAATCCACATCGTGATCATCGTGAACAGCGGAGTGAGCGTGAGCGTCGCGCCGACACGCGAGGCTTCCCAGTGCCTCAACGCCTCGGCGAACGCGCCGTATGCAATCACGGTATTCACGCAGCAGAAGACGAGCATCCAGGCCTGAAGGGCATCGAGCTTGAGAATCGAAGCGGGATGCGCGGCGGGCAGCAGCACCAGCGTCGAGCCAATGTAGAGCAGCAGCAGAACCTGCTGCGCTTGCAGCCGCCGTAGCATCCACTTCTGCGCGAGGCCGTAGATCGCCCAGATGAACGAGCACAACACGAGCAGCGCCACACCGAGGCCGAGCCCCGAATGCAGATTCAGGAGCTCCGGCAGCCGTCGATTGAAGAACAGCGGCAACCCCACGAGCAGCAACGCGAAGCCCGCCCAGCGAATCCACGAGAAGCGCTCGTGGAACACCACGATTCCGCCGAGCATCAGCAGAATCGGCGAAAGCTGCGTGACCACCTGGTTGATCGTCGGCGAGGCATGCCCGAGCGCGATCACATAGATGACGAAATTGCCGGACAAGCCGAAGAGCGCAAGGCCGAGCACGAGCCAGCCTCTACTACCGATGGTCGAGAGCTTCGGCAACTGCCGGAACACAGCAAGAATGACCCCGAGCATCGCAGCCGCTGTCAGAAAACGCATCCATGTCAGGGTTACGGGATCCACAGTCCGCAGCACGATGGTCAGCGCGATCGGCAGTACGCCCCAGAACGCCGCCGTGACGACGGCGAACGCGAGACCCAGCTTCCAGCGGCCACTCAGCTTATGCACGGGAGGTGTCGAGCGCGTGCCGCCGACGGGCAGGCGCGAAGGGTGAGACCATGGCGCGCGATTCTACAGACAGGTCGCCGCGGGATGGATCGGCCTTTGGGGAGAGCTTGTCGGTTGCCCAACACCGCGCGACAGCAGGCGGCGGCATTCTCGTGCTGGCAGGCTCGACCGATCCGGAAGAGATCGATTCGACAGCCGATCAGATGCGCTCGATCTTACCGAGCACCTGCCCTTTGCGGATGAGGGTGCCTGGCTGCACGAGGATGCGCAACCGCCCACTGGCGGGGGCGCTCAGTTCGAGCTGCGCTTTCTCGACGGTGAGCTCCGCAATGAGCTTGCCCTTCTCGACGATCGTGCCATCCGCATATATCCAGAGGAACATGACGCCTTCGTCATCGGTATCCCATAGGTCCATGGGTACGACGATGTCGGTCATCTATTTCCGCTTCGAGAGGAACGCCGCCAGGGCGTCGAGTTCCGCGTCGCTGATTTCGGTCTTTCGGAAGAAGGGCATGACGGAGACGCCCTTGCGGACGAACTGCTTCACGATGGGAGGCGTTAGATCCGTGCGCTGGATGAGCGCGCCGGGCTTGCCGCCCCGGTAGAGCGCATCGAGCGCTTGCGTGCCCGGATGGTCGGGGCCCGGCGCGTGGCAGGGAGCGCACCACTTGTCGTATGTGAGTTGGCCGACATTCCGCGCGGCGCCCTTATTCGCGTCTGCGGGTTCGGCTGAGAACGCCACCTGTGCGGTGGCGAGCATCGCGGTGAGCGCGAGTAAGGCGGTGACTCTCGAGGCCCTGGCGGCGAGCGCAAAAGAAACGCCTGCCGAAGCCCTCGCGACAAGCGCGGGAGAAGCGCCTCTTGAAGCCGCCCCGAAGGCGCGGCTCGAGCCGCGGCCGGTCGCGGCTACTGGCGATGTTTGACGTGCATTCATGCGCGCCCCTTCCGCAGGTTCTTCGGCCAGATGCCATAGCGCCCCGGCGAGAGGATTCCGTTCGGATCCACCGCATCCTTCAGCGTCTCGTGGAATCTCAACAACGCATGGTTGTTGAACGAGTACGTGCTCATGATCAGGTCCTGATACGCCGGCGCCGTGCGGTACTCACCGAATCCGTGCTCGGCCGCGATTTCGACGAGCTTCTTGAACCCTTCGCGCGACTTGCGGTTCCGCGCCACATCGTGCGTCACGGGGAAACCGAACAGGAACAGGAACGACCGCTCCCAGAACGTATATGGAATCGAATACGGCGCCACCGGCAGCCCATACTCCCGCCCCGCCTTCGTGAAGATGCGATTCGCCTCGAACACCGCCTCCCCGGTGCGCGGGATGATCGGCGAAAACCACTGATGCCCGCTCGTCGGTGTGGGATTGGTCGCGCTGCGCGCGCCAATGCTGAAGATCGACAGCGACGGCAACCCGAACTCCGGCTTGTGCACTTTCAGCTTCTGCTCGGCGGTGAGCGGCATCTTCAGCAACTCGCCCTGGCTGAACTTGGCGCCCGGAATCTTCGCGAACTTCTCGCGGCAGAACTCCCATTGCAGCGGCAACACCTTCGCGGGCCCGTAGAACTTGAGCGTGCACGCCCACACCGGCTGCCCGCGAGACGCGGCATTCGCATCGAGGCCCGATGGATCGCCATCGATCGCCTTCTGAATCAGCGCCAGGAGCGCCGCATCCGGCGGCTTCACGCCATCGCCACCCGGCAGGCCCATCGCGGGGCTCGACAGATCGCTCATGCCATTGGAGACACGGCTGTTCTCGAGCACATTCAGGATCTCGATCAGCGGCACGAGATCGTTGTGCTTCGGCACGGTCACCGTGCCCGTCATGTACGCGTCGGGCTCCGGCATCAGCCAGACGCCCATCTTCGTCACGACGCCGAAATTCGACTGCGAGAAGATGCCATCGATCCACGGCCCGAAGCCCGTTTTGTATTCCTGCCAGGTCTTCGCGTTCGGCATCGCGCCCATGCCCGTGCGCAGCAGGTCGCCGTTCGCGAGCACCACTTCCAGCCCGCAGTGCGCATCGAAGTGATTGCGGAACTGCGGCATCGTGTACCCGCCGCCGCGATCCATCGAATTGCCTACGGGGCTGCCCCAGCCGGGGTCCGGCACATCGAGCCACACTTTGAGCTTGCGGTCTTCGATATGGCGATAGAGATCGAAGTAGCTCACGCCCGGCTCGACGAGCGCATACGCGTTGCCTTCGTTCACCTCGAGCACACGATTCATGCGCTTGAGATCGAGCACCACGCTGCCCGTGTGATTCGGCGCCGAACCGCCGTAGCCGAGATTGCGCCCCGTCGACACGGGATACATCGGCACCTTGTATTTGTTGGCGATGCGCATGACCGCGCGCACCTGCTCGACCGACGCCGGCGCGACGGCGGCGGAGGCGCGGCGCTCTTCCTCTTCGCCCCAGAACGGCGAATACGCATCCCGATAGAGGTCGACATCCTCGTCTTTGCTGAAGACCCAGTCCTTTCCGACAGCGCTTTCGAATTGTCTCAGCGCTTCGGCGAAGTCGGTCGGACTCACGCCCTGCGGAACGATTGCCATGAAGCTCCCCCTTCAAAAGCGCAACGCCCGGCGCAAGGGCCGGGCATTGCGGTTCACATGGCGCGGATTTGCGCTCGCCCGGGCGTAGCTACGCGGCGGCACAGGCGGCAAAAACCGCGCTTTTTGCCGCCGGCAGCGAAGCCGAGGTCCGAAAAAAGCGCCATGGATGGCGACTTTTTTCCGATCTAAAAAGGATACTTCCGAGGTGAGAGCTGGATCGTGATCCAGCGCAACTCGGTGAACGCATCGATGCCGGCGCGACCGCCGAAGCGGCCGTAGCCCGACGCCTTCACGCCACCGAACGGCATCTGCGGCTCATCGGCCACGGTCGGGCCGTTGATGTGGCAGATGCCCGTCTCGATGCGCTTGGCGAGCTCCAGACCCTTCGCGATGTCGCGCGTGTGAATCGCGGCGGACAGGCCGTACTCGGTATCGTTGGCGAGCTTCACCGCTTCGTCCGCGCTCTTCACGCGCGTGATCGACACCTGCGGTCCGAAGCTCTCTTCGCGGAACAGATCCATGTCGGGCGTCACCCTGTCGACGACAATTCCCTTCATGACCGTGCCCTGTGCATCGCCGCCGGTCAGCAGCTTTGCGCCCTTCGCAACGGCGTCCTTCACGAGCTTCCGCACGCGATCAACGGTCGGCTGGCCCACAACCGAACCCAGCACGACATCGCCCTTGCGCGGATCGCCGCTCGGAAGCGCGGCAACGCGCTTCGAGAGCTTCTCCGCGAACGCATCCGCGACTTTCTCGTCGCAGATCACGCGCTCGGTCGACATGCAGATCTGGCCCTGGTTCGCGAACGCACCGAACACGGTGGCGTCGACGGCCTGGTCGAGGTCCGCATCTTCCAGCACGATGAGCGGCGCCTTGCCGCCGAGCTCGAGCAGGCAGGGCTTGAGGTACTTCGCCGACAGCGCGGCGATGATCTTGCCAACACGCGTCGAGCCCGTGAAATTCACACGCTTCACGGCCGGATGGCCGATCAGCGCATCAGTGACCTTCTCCGCATCCTTCGGCTCGTGCGTGATGACGTTGATCACGCCATCCGCCATACCCGCATCGCGCAGCGTGGCACCGATCAGGCGATGCGTCGCCGGGCACACTTCCGACGCTTTGAGGATCACGGTGTTGCCGCACGCAAGCGGCATCGCCACCGCGCGCACGCCGAGAATGATCGGCGCATTCCACGGCGCGATGCCGAGGATCACACCCACCGGCTGGCGAAGCGCCATGGACATGTTGCCCGGAATATCCGAGGGCACGACCTCGCCCTGGATCTGCGTCGTCATCGCGGCCGCCTCGCGCAACATGCCCGCGGCGAGATGAATGTTGAAATGACCCCAGCCCGCGGTGGCGCCGGTCTCGGCCATCACGAGCGTCGCGAACTGGCCCGCGCGTGCCTCCAGCAGCTCGGCGGCCTTGTTCAGGATCGCGCGACGCGCGCTCGGGCCCAGCGCCGACCACTTGGGGAACGCGGCGGCGGCGGCATCGGCGGCGGCCCTCGCATCTTCCACGGAAGCGGCGGCGGCGCGCGTCGCCTCCTCACCGGTGATCGGGTTGTGGCGGGCGAAAGTCGCCGAGTTCGCGGCGGCGACGTCGCGGCCGCCGATGATCAGTTGTACTTGTTCCATATGGGAGGTGCCTATGGCGTCGGGCGGTTGGCGCCCGCTATTTATTTAAAGAGTAATCGCGCTGAGTTTTCGCGTACTCGATGAAGTAGTCGAGGCTCTTTGGGTTGGCAACCGCATCGCGGTTTGCCGCCTTCTCCACCGGCACGCCCATGAGAATGCGGCGCACCGGCACTTCCAGTTTCTTGCCGGTCAGCGTCGTCGGAATATCGTCGACCGCAAAAATCCTGTCGGGAACGTGCCGCGGAGAATATTCGCGCCGGAGCGTGGCGCGAATCTTTTCCGTGGTCGCCTCGTCCAGCGTCCTGCCACTGCGCAATTTGACGAACAGCGGCATGAAAAACGTCCCGCCCGGCAGGTCCAGGTTGACGATCAGCGAGTCGTCGACCTCCGGCAGGTTCGCAAGCGAGCGGTAGATCTCGGCGGTGCCGATGCGCACGCCGTGACGGTTGAGCGTCGCATCCGAGCGGCCGAGCACGAAGCAGGCGCGCCGCTCGTTCATCTTGAAGAAATCGCCGTGGCGCCAGACGCCCGGGTATTCCGCGAAATAGCTGTCGAAGTAGCGACGGCCGTCCGGGTCGTTCCAGAAGAACACCGGCATGGACGGCATCGGCTCGGTGATCACGAGCTCGCCCACTTCGTTCACCACCTTCTCGCCGCGTTCGTTGAACGCGGCGGCCGCGACGCCGAGACAAGGCTTCTGGATCTCGCCCGCCCGCACCGGCTCCGTGACGATGCCGCCGACGAAGCCTGAACAGACGTCCGTACCGCCGCTGCCCGGAGCCACCCACAGGTCGCGTTTCACGTTGTCGTAAAACCAGGCGGTGCACTCGGCCGTCACCGGTGAACCCGCGAGCATGATGGAGTCGAGCTTCGAGAGATCGAACTTGCGGCCCGGCCGCAGGCCCGCTTTCGCGAGGATCGCCTGATACGTCGGACTTGCGCCGAACATCGCGGTGCCGGTGTCTTCCACCATCTTCCAGAGAATGTCGGGGTCGGGCCACGCCGGGTTGCCGTCGTACATCACGGGGACGACGTCGGCCATCGGCACGCTGACGAGGAAATTCCACATCATCCAGCCGGTCGTGGTGAAGAAGAACAGCTTGTCGCCGGCGTGCAGGTCCCACATGAGATGCAGGGCCTTCAGCTGCTCGAGGATGATGCCGCCGTGGCTGTGCGTGATCGCCTTCGGCAATCCGGTGGTGCCGGAGGAAAAGAGAATCCACAGCGGCGCGTTGAAGTCGACGTGCTCGAACTGAAACTCGCTCTTCGGCACCGGTGGATGATCGAAGAGATCGTCCCATAGCAGCGCGTGCTTCGAGGGCAGCGCCTTGTCTTCCCGGTTGAGATACGGCAGGTAGATCACGCGCTCGAGCGTCGGCAGCTCGGCGATGATCTGTTCCATCTCGGCGCGGCGGCTGAACGGCTTGCCGCCGTACTGATAGCCATCCACGCAGAGCAGGATTTTTGGCGACAGCTGCGTGAAGCGATCGAGCACACCGCGCGTGCCGAAATCCGGCCCGCAGCTCGACCAGATGGCGCCGATGCTCGTCGTCGCCAGCATCGCGATCATCGCTTCGGGAATATTCGGCAAGCACGCGACGACACGATCACCCGGCTTCAAGCCGAGCTTGCGGAACTGCGTGGCGAGCACGCGCACCTTGCCGCCGAGCTCTTCCCACGAAAGACCCGTGATCTTCTGTCGCTCGGAAAGATGCAGGACCGCGGTGGCATTCGGCCGCTCGTGCCTCAGCACGTGCTCCGCATAGTTCGTGTGCGCGCCGGGAAACCACTGTGTCCCCGGCATCTTGCGCGACTCGAGCACGGCTCGATGCGGCGTGGTGGCGATGCCGCCGTAGCAGTCCCAGATGGCCTGCCAGAAGCCTTCGACGTCAGTGACGGACCAGTCCCACAGCGCGTCGTAGTCGTTGAAATGAAGGCCGCGTTCCTTCGCGAGCCAGCGCGTGAATGCCGTGATATGCGAGCGCTCCACGCGCTCCGCCGTCGGCGTCCACAGCAGTTCCCCTTCGTTGATCATTCGTCTTGCTCTATTGGAAAAAATCGCCCGCGGCGCTTTTTTCGGACCATCAGGTTTTTCCGGCGGCAAAAAGCGTGGCTTTTGCCGCCTGCCGACACGCGTAGCTACGCCCGAGCGGCCACTCTCACAGTGGGCCGCATTGGCGGCCGCGCGCGCGTCAGTAGAAGCGCACTCACAAAACACAGGGCCGCAAGCGTGTAGAGCGTCGGAGCATAGCTGCCATACACGTCATACAGATAGCCTGAGAGTGCAGGAGATATGGCACTGACGGGCGGTTGTACGGCGAGTGTCACCCCGACCGCCGCTGGATAGGCTTGCGACCCGTAATAGTTGGCGAGAATCGTCATCAGGCAGGTGAGCGCCCCGCCCCACCCGGCGCCCAGACAGATGCCGAATGTGTAGAGGCTGAGCGGGTCGCGCGCGTGCACGACCAGGAGCATGCCGACACCGAACAGCGCCACCGCCGCGCCGAACAGGAAGCGCGGTTCCACCCGATCCCCGAGCAACCCAACGGCGAACTTGCCGAACAGCGTCGTCGCCGCCATCGAGGAGGCGGCAAAGGCGGCGACGGACTTGGAATGGCCGAGATCCTGCAGATGGGCGACGCCGTGGGAGAAGAACCACGAGTAGCCCATGCTCATCCCGCACATGCAGGCGAGAAGCAGCCACAACGTTGGGGACCGCACGGCCTCGCGCCCCGTCCAGGGCTCGTCGGTGTGATGCACGGTGCGTGTCTTTTTCGCTTCCGCGACCGGCGCGACCGCTGAAACGGCGTCGCCGTCGGGCTGCTGCCCGAGATCGGACGGCTGATCGCGCGCGAAGAGGAAGGCGATGACGGACGACATCGCGGCACAGCCGGCGAAGATCCACCAGCCCGTGCGCCAGTCACCCGTCCGGGAGATCGCGTAGTTCAGCAGCGGCGGCGCGAATACGCCGCCAATCCCGCCCGCCGACAGGATGATCGCGAACGCGAGGGCGCGCCGACGCACGAACCAGCGCATGGTGGAAGTCTGCACGGGAAGCGCGCCGCCAGCGACGACGCCCAGCCCCGCCAGCACGCCGCCGCCAAATACCGCCGCCCAGAAAGAGTTCGCCACCAGCGCCATGAAGAGGCTGGCCGCCAACAACATCAGGCTCCCCGCGATCATCGCGAACCGCATGCCCTTGCGCACCACGAGCATCGCAACGAGAGGCGCCGGCAGCCCGCTCACGAGCATGAGCACCGAGTAGGGAACACCCAGCATCGTGCGGTCGAAGCCGAGCCGCTCGGCCATCCAGGTATTCACGATGCCCGAGCCATAGGGGAGCCAGCCGAGCACGGAGAACAGGACCAGCCAGTAAGCCGCCAGCAGCTTCCAGCCGTAGAACTTCGCCGCCATGACCGGAACCCCCTTCCCGACCGTGCGCAACTTGGCAGGTTGCGCCGCCCGGAGTATCGGAGCTTGTCCGCGCTGGAAGCGGTATCAGCCTCCGCTGGACCTCTGCGCGGTCAGACCCTCTCGAGAATCAAAGCGACTCCCTGACCGACTCCCACGCACATCGTACAGAGCGCATACCGCCCCTGCGTCTCCCGGAGGTGCCAGGTGGCGGTGGTCGCGAGGCGGGCCCCGCTCATGCCGAGCGGATGACCGAGCGCAATCGCGCCTCCGTTGGGGTTCACGTGAGGCGCGTCGTCGGCGACGCCGAGCGCCCGGAGCACGGCGAGCCCCTGCGAAGCGAACGCCTCGTTGAGCTCGATGAGGTCCATCTGCTCGATCGACAGCCCCGCGCGCGCCAGCACCTTGCGCACGGCCGGCGTCGGGCCGACGCCCATGATGCGCGGCTCGACCCCCGCCGAGGCGGCGGCCACGATGCGGGCCTTCGGCGTGAGACCGAAGCGGCGCGCGGCGGACTCCGTGGCAATGAGCAGCGCGCACGAGCCGTCGTTCACGCCGGACGCGTTGCCCGCCGTCACGGTGCCATTCGTGCGGAACGGCGTCGGCAGCTTCGCGAGCTGCTCGAGCGTGGTCTCGCGGGGATGTTCGTCACGGCTCACCACGACAGGCGCCGCTTTCTTCTGCGGGATCCGCACGGGAATGAGCTCGTGCTCGAAGAATCCGCGCGCGTAGGCGGCCGCGGTTCGCTGCTGGCTGCGCAGCGCGAGCTTGTCCTGATCTTCGCGGCTGATGCCGAACTGCGCGGCGACGTTTTCGCCGGTCTCGGGCATGGAGTCCACACCGTACCGCGCCTTGAGCAGCGGATTGATGAAGCGCCAGCCGATGGTGGTGTCGAAGATCTCGGCCTGGCGGCTGAACGCCGTATCCGCCTTCGGCATCACGAACGGCGCGCGCGACATCGACTCGACGCCGCCCGCGATGACGATCTGCGCCTCGCCCGCCTTCAGCGCGCGGGATGCTATGGCAACCGCGTCGAGCCCCGACGCGCACAGCCGATTGACCGTCAGCGCCGGCACGTCCACCGGCAGGCCGGCGAGCAGGCTGGCCATGCGCGCGACGTTGCGGTTGTCTTCGCCCGCCTGATTCGCGCAGCCGAGCACCACCTCATCGAGGGCACCGGGCTCGAGCGAAGCATTGCGGTTCAATAGCGCGGCAATGGGGAGTGCGGCCAGGTCGTCGGGGCGCACGGAAGACAGCGCGCCACCGTAGCGCCCGATGGGCGTGCGGACGGCGTCGCAGATGAAAGCCTCAGGCATGGGGGTAAACCTCAAGACGTGATATTCGGGATTGTAGCGGCGGCGTAAAGGCCGGCCCAAGGTCGATAACCGCACGATGCGACCGGCCGAGGGCCCTTTTCGCCGGATTAGGGTGAGTGTTGCGCCGCTGGAACTTCCGTCGCGCGCGCGGTTCGGTTACCGTTCGCCCCCACCCATGACGACCCCTGCCAAGCCCGACAACTCGCTGTTGTTCCGCGCCGGCGATCCGGATTTCATGACCTCGCTCGCGCGCGGGCTGCACGTCATCCGCTCGTTCACCGGCTTCGATCGACGCCTCACCATCGCCGACGTGAGTCGGGCCACCGGCCTGACGCGCGCCGTGGTTCGACGCTGTCTCTATACATTGCGCGAGCTCGGCTACGCCGGCACGGACGGTCGCACGTTCTTCCTGCAACCGAAGGTGCTCAACCTCGGTTATGCCTATCTCTCGACGGCGCCCATGCCCATCGCCGCGCAGCCGCTGCTGGAAGAGGTGAGTCGCACGCTGGACGAGTCTTCGTCGGTCGCCGTGCTGGAAGAAGGCTCGGTCGTGTTCGTCGCGCGCTCGGCCACCCGCCGCATCATGTCGGTGACGTTGCGCGTGGGCAGTCGCGTGCCGAGTTACTGCACGGCGCTGGGTCGCGTGCTGCTCGCGCATCTCGAGCCCGATGTTCTGACGACCCAACTCGCGTCGACGGATTTCCGCGCGCACACCAAGCACACCGTGCCCTCTCGCAAGAAGCTCGATGACATCCTGCTGACCGTGCGTAAGCAGGGTTACGCGCTCAACGACCAGGAACTGGAGATCGGGCTGCGTTCGATCGCGGTACCGGTGCGCAATGTCGTTGGGGAAGTGGTGGCGGCGATGAACGTGGGCGCGCAGGCGTCGCGCGTTTCGCTGCGGGACATGGTCGACACCTTCCTGCCGGTGCTGCGGTCCGCGGCGGACCGGCTCGGCGGCCAGCTCCCACCCACTCAGTAGCCTTTGCCTATTGGAAAAAAGGCGCCTGCGGCGCCTTTTTTCGGGCCGGCCGGCGCGTTACGGCGCTGGCTTCAGGTCGGCCTTGGTCTGGCTATCCCAATGCTCGTCGGCCTTGCCATCGACGAAACGCCACATGTCGACCCACGTCGTCCAGTAAGACTGGGTCGGGTCCTTCGGATCCTGGTAGTGGCGCGGGAACGTGACGACCACGTAGTCGCCTTCCGCAACGACGGAGATGACCTTCGTCTGCATCTTTTCCGGAATCGGCTTCGGCTGCGCCTTCCGCGTTTCCGTGAAGAACTTCACCACCGTATCCCGGCCCGACGTGGCGAGCGGGTTGTGCTGGAGGTAGCGGTCGGTCAGGTACAGGTTCGCGCGCTCCCAGTGCCCCGCCTCGAGCAGTTCCTTGATGATCTTGTAGGCCGCCTGTTTGTTCTTGTTGAGTTTCGGGTCCGGGCTCGTGAACAGAGCCTCCGGGTTGTCGACCGCCGTGACAACTCCTTCGACGTACTTGGGCGCCTCCGCCCCCATCGCACAACCCGCGCCGAGCAATCCCGCTACGGAGCACGCCGACAGAACGATCGCTGAGAGTCTCATCGCTACACCTCCAGGGTCAGTTTCTTATTAGGGCCGTATCGGCCCGGGGCCAGTACAGTGTGTCGAGTGTACTGACTTCCGTGTCTGACGCCGCGGCCACGTGCGAGATACCTTGCCTCCTGTCTGGAGGGAAGACACATGTTCGATCCACTGCCCTACGCCACCTATTACTTCGTCATGTCCATCACGCCGGGACCGAACAACGTGATGCTGACGGCGTCCGGCGCCAATTTCGGCTTCCGCCGGACCGTGCCTCACATGCTCGGCATCTCGGCGGGCTGCGCGATCCAGCTCGTCGCGGTGTGCGCCGGCCTCGGGGCGCTCTTCACGCGCTGGCCCGTCCTCCAGACGGTGCTCCAATGGGCCGGCGCCGCCTACCTGCTCTGGCTCGGCTGGAAGCTCCTTCGCAGCGGTGAGGTCGCCGAGGGCGCGACACCGCGGCCGATTACCTTCCTCCAAGCCGCCGCGTTCCAGTTCGTGAATCCCAAGGCGTGGGTGATGTCGCTGTCGGCGGTATCGCTCTTCATGCCTCGGGACATGGGCATCGTGCCGGCCATGGCGTACCTCCTCGCGGTGATGATGCTCATCAACCTGCCCTGCATCGGTGTGTGGGCGCTGTTTGGCAGCTCGCTGCGCGGACTTCTGCGGCGGCCGACCGCCCGGCTGGCCTTCAACGCGTCGATGGCGGTTGCGCTCGCCGCCACGGGCGTCATCATGGTCACCTGATGTTCGAGCTCTCGCGCACCTCCACCGTCCCGCTCGTCGACCAGATCGTCGAGCGGCTCACGAAGCTGGTCCGGCACGGCCAGCTTCCAGATGGCGCGCGCATTCCCTCGATCCGCAAGCTCGCGAAGCTCGTCGGCGCGAGCCCGTTCACGGTGGTGGATGCGTACGACCGGCTGGTCGCGCGCGGCGTCATCGAAAGCCGCGCGGGCCGCGGTTTCTTCGTCACCCAGCGCAAGGTGGCGCCGGTGCCGCCGGTGATCGAAGCGTCGACGGACCCTGGCTTGGATGCGATGGCGCTCGTGCGCGCGTCGCTTGCGTCATCGACGGAGATCATTGCCGGCGGCTGCGGCTTCCTTCCGACACCGTGGTATGCGGAAGCGCTGCCCGCAAACCTGATGGCACGCCTCACGCAGCAGCGCCGCGCCCAGGCGTGGATGCCCTGCCCGCCTCAAGGCCTGGGCGAGCTGCGCGAGCAGCTGGCGGAACGCCTCGTTCAAAGGGGCATCGCGTGCGGGCCGGCGAACATCGTCACGACGTTCGGCGCGTCGCAGGCGTTCGATCTCATCGCGCGCATTCTTTTTGCGCCCGGCGACACGGTGCTCGTCGAAGATCCCGGTTATTTCGTGCTGTTCGAGCAGCTGCGCGCGCATCACGTGAAGCTCGTGAGCATTCCGCGCAGGTCCAATGGGCCCGACATGGAAGCGCTGGAGGCGGCATGCCGCACGCATCGTCCGCGTGCATTCTTCATGCAGACGCTGCTCCACAACCCCACCGGCACGAACACGGATCCGGCGATCTGCCACCGCATCCTGTCGCTCGCGGAAGCGCACGCGTTCGCGATCATCGAAGACGACGTGTATGGCGACCTGTACGACGGCCCCGCCGTGAGGCTCGCGCAGCTCGATGGGCTTCGGCACGTGATCCACGTCGGCAGCTTCACCAAGCTCATCGGGCCGGCATTGCGCCTTGGCTTCGTCGCCGCCGATTCGCGCATCATCGCCCAGCTCGTGGAGCGCAAGGTGCTGTCGGTGCTGTCCGGCTCCGGACTGCTCGAAAGCATGACCTCCGAGGTGCTCGACAGCGGCCGCTTCATGCGGCACGTGCAGCTCGTGCGCGCGCGCCTCGCCCGCATGCGGCGGGATGCGCAGGCCGCGCTCGAGTCCGCCGGCCTGGAGTTCGACGTCGCGCCGGACGGCCCGATCGGCGGCATCTTCCTGTGGGGGCGCGTGCCGGCATCGGTAAACGTCGATGCGCTCGTGCGCAGCGCGCGCGACAACTCCATCCTGCTGGCCAATGGTGCGCTATTCAGCCCGGAACGCATCAGCAACAGCCGGCTCAGGTTCAACGCCGCTTACAGCACGGCTCCGGAGCTGGTGCGCTTCCTGACAGATTCGGTGCGAGCCGCCGCTTGAGAGGCGCGCTCCGGTAGACTTGCCGGACCGATGTTCAAACCCCCGCCGCCCGCGACGCGCGCCATCGTCGTCGCCAACGCGCTCGTCTTCCTGTGCTACTTCATTTTCGGCCCGCAGTTCCGCGACCGGCTCGCGCTGTGGCCGTGGCACACCTATCGCTTCGAGTCGTGGCAGTTGCTCACGTACTCCTTCATGCAGATCAGCATCCCGCACCTGCTCGTCAACATGGCGGCGCTGGTGTTCTTCGGCCGCCGGCTCGAGCAGCTCTGGGGCGCGCGAAATTTTCTCGTCTACTACTTCGCCTGCGTGATCGCGGGCGGCGGCATCTGGCTCGTGTGGGCGGCCGTCACGGCCTACACCACCGCGACGGCCGGCGCCTCGGGCGGCGTGTTCGGGTTGCTGCTCGCTTACGCCATCGTCGACCCGAAAGCCGCGGTCGTGGATGGTGTCAAGGCCGTTCCGCGCTGGATCTTCGTGCTGATCTTCGGCTCGCTGGAGTTGCTGCTGGGCCTGTTCGAGCGCAACGCCGGTGTCGCGCATTTCGCGCATGTGGGCGGAATGGTCGGCGGCGCGCTCGTGTTTGCATTCTGGGGAACGCGCAAACCGGCGCCGCGCCGCTGATCGGCGCGCCGCGCCGTCGATCGCCCATCCGCGCCGTCGATCGGAGTAACGGAATGGCTCCTTGAATTTATCATCCGGCCCCGTACAGAATCGCGCGCCCGAAAGTCGCGGGGGAACTTTTTCCAGCGGGCCCCGCTCTAGAGCGCCATCGCATGATCAAGACGGAACATCTGAGCAAGCGCTACGAGGCACTCACGGCGGTTGACGACGTGAGCTTCGAGGTTCGCCCAGGCGAAGTGCTGGGGTTCCTCGGCCCGAACGGCGCCGGCAAAACCACCACCATGCGCATGCTCGCGGGCTTCATCACGCCCACGGGCGGCAAAGCCAGCATCTGCGGCCACGACGTGGAAACGGACACGCTCGCCGCCAAGGCCAGCCTTGGCTATCTGCCCGAGGGCGCGCCGAGCTACGGCGAGATGACGGTGTACGACTTCCTGCTGTTTATCGCGGATCTGCGCAAGCTGCGCGGGGAGGTGCGCACACGGCGGCTCGCCTACGTCATCGGCCGGCTGCAGCTCGAACGGGTGCTCGCACAGACCATCGAGACCCTTTCAAAAGGCTTTCGGCGCCGCGTGGGGCTCGCCCAGGCGCTGATCCACGACCCGCCGGTGCTGATCCTCGACGAGCCGACCGACGGTCTCGACCCCAACCAGAAGCACGAAGTGCGCACGCTCATCAACGAGATGGCGCACGACAAGATCATCGTCATCTCGACCCACATCCTCGAGGAAGTGGAGGCCGTGTGCTCGCGCGCCATTATCATCGCGCGCGGCAAGGTGGTCGCGGACGATACGCCGCAGGGTCTCGCCACCCGTTCGCGTTATCACAACGCCGTGTCGCTGCGCCTCGAAAATCCGGCTCAGCTGGCCGCGGCGAGAGCCGCCATCGCCGCGCTGCCGGCGGTCGCGGAAGTGGAAGTGGTGGAACGCGAGGCGCGCCTCACGGCGCTGCCGAAGTCCGGGCAGACCGTGCTCAATGCGCTCAACGAGCTCGCCACCCGGCAGGGGTTCAAGCTCGAGGAACTGCATCTCGAGTCGGGTCGGCTCGACGAAGTGTTCAGAACAATAACGGTCTAGAAGCCCTCGAGGCTCCGCCGCGGCAGATGAACATGATTCAGACAGGCTTCTAAGGGAGAGTTCAGTGGGAATCGTTTTGCGCCGTGAGCTGGCGAGTTATTTCGCCACGCCGCTCGCGTACGTCTTCATTCTGATTTTTCTCGTGCTCGCCAACTCGTTTACGTTCTACCTCGGAGCGTTCTACGAGCGCGGCCAGGCGGACCTTGCGACGTTCTTCAACTGGCATCCCTGGTTGTATCTCTTCCTGAGCGCCGCCGTTTCGATGCGCCTGTGGGCGGAAGAACGCGACAGCGGCACGATCGAGTTGCTGCTCACGCAACCCATCACGCTATGGCAGGCGGTGCTCGGCAAGTTCCTGGCGGCATGGCTGTTCGTCGCCATCGCGCTCGTACTCACGTTCCCGCTCTGGATCACCGTCAACTATCTCGGCAACCCCGACAACGGCGCCATCTTCGCGGCGTACGTCGGCAGCCTGATGATGGCGGGCGGGTATCTCGCGATCGGCTCGTGCATGTCCGCGCTGACGCGCAGCCAGGTGATCGCGCTCATTCTGTCGGTGGCGGTGGGTCTCGTGTTCCTGCTGCTCGGATATCCGATCGTCACCGAATGGGCGAGCGCGATCCTGCCGCAGGCGGTCGCGAATGGGCTCGCGTCGCTCTCGTTCCTCACTCACTTCGAAGCCATCGCCAAAGGCGTCATCGACATCCGCGACATCTTGTATTCGGCGATGCTGATCGCCTTCTTCCTGCTGGCCACGACGGTGGCGCTCGACCTCCGGAAGGCGGAGTAACCGCATATGACGAAGCGCTCACTCGGTGGCGGTGCCCTCATTGCGCTCGCACTGCTGTTCGTCGGTCTGACCATCCTGTTCGGCAGCCTGCTCCGCGGCTGGCGGCTCGACCTCACGCAGAATGGCCTCTACAGCACGGCGCCAGGCACGGAAAGACTGCTCAAAGGGCTCAAGGAGCCCGTGAACCTCTATTTCTTCTACAGCGAGAAAGCCGCGAACGGCGTGCCGGAAATCAAAACGTACGGCAATCGCGTGCGGGATCTGCTGCAGGAACTGGTCGCGCGCTCGAACGGCAATCTGCGGCTTTCGATCATCGACCCGCAGCCGTTCTCGGATGACGAGGACCGCGCCACGGAGCTCGGCGTGCGCGGCGCGCCCGTCCAGCAAGGGCAGAACCTCTACTTCGGCCTCGCGGGCACCAACTCGACGGATGGGCATCAGGCCATCGAGTTCTTCGACCCGCGCAAGGAAGAGTTCCTCGAGTACGACGTGATGAAGCTGATCTATCAGCTCTCCACGCCGAAGAAGCCGGTGGTCGCCTGGATGACCAGCATCCCGATGGGTGGTGGGCTCGACCCGCAGACCGGCCAGGAGCACGAGTCGCCCGTGATGTACACGCAGGCGCAGGAGCTCTTCGACCTGAAGCCCGTGCCCACGACGGCCACGAGCATCGACGCCGACGTGGATGTGCTCGTCATCGTGCATCCGAAGGGCCTGTCCCCCGCCACGCAGTTCGCGATCGATCAGTACGCGATGCGCGGCGGGCGCATCCTCATGTTCGTGGACCCTGTCGCCGAAACGGACACCGCCGGCGCCGACCCGCAGAACCCGATGGCGGCCATGACGGCGAACAAGTCATCCGATCCGGGGCCCCTGCTCAAGGCGTGGGGCGTCGACTTCAATCCGCAGGAAGTGATCGGCGATCTCGGGCATGCGCTGCAGGTGGCGATGCGCCAGGGCGATCAGCCCGTGCGGCATCTCGGCATCCTCGGGCTCGACGCGTCGAGCTTCAACCAGAAGGATGTCGTGGACGCCGGGCTCAACACGGTCAACGTCGCGACGGTCGGGCATCTGGCGGCGGGCAAAGGCGTGCAGGTCGGGACGGCGGAGAAAGCCTGCGACGCGAAGAATGCGCAGCCGTGCTTCGAGCCGCTCATCACCTCGAGCGACCAGTCCGCCGTGATTCCGGCTCAACGCTTCGCGATGCTGCTCGATCCGGCGCAGCTGCGCGAGGGCTTCAAGCCCACCGGCGAGAAATACACGCTCGGCGCGCGCCTCACCGGCAACGTGAAGTCGGCGTTCCCCAACGGCGCGCCGGCCGGCGTCACCGCCACGGGCGCGGTGCTGAAGGAGTCGGCGAAGCCGCTCAATCTCATCGTCATCGCCGACACCGACATGCTGCAGGACTTCATGTGGGTGCGCTCGCAGAACTTCTTCGGGCAGCGTGTGGCGAGCGCCATCGCGAACAACGGCGACCTCGTCGCGAACGCGATGGACAACCTCGGCGGCAGCTCGGACCTGATCAGCGTGCGCGGCCGTGCCACGTTCACGCGGCCGTTCGATCGCGTCGAGACGCTGCGCCGGAACGCGGAAGATCGCTTCCGCGCGAAGGAGCAGCAGCTCGAGGAAGAGCTGAAGACCACCGAAGAGAAGCTCACGCAGATGCAATCGCGCCGGGACGACAAGTCCTCGATGATTCTCTCGGCCGAGCAGGAGCAGGAGCTCGATCGCTTCAAGCAGGAACAGGTGCGAATCCGCAAGAGCCTGCGTGACGTGCGGCTCCAGCTGAACGAGGAGATCGAGAAGCTCCGGCGCAATCTGATGATCCTCAATATCGTGGTGCTGCCGCTGTTCTTCGTGGGGCTCATCGCCGGCTACGGCTACTGGCGCCGCAGGCAGCGCAGCCAGTTCACCCTGCCGAAGGCGGAGGCGAGCGCATCATGAACGCGCGTCGAGTTGGGATGCTGCTCGTCGCAGCGATCCTCGTCATTGTGCTGGCGGTGTGGCTGTCGTCGCGCAAAGTGCGGATCGCCGAGAACGCGGCGGGCACGCCGGTGATGAAGGCGCTGAAGGCGCAGCTCAACGACGTGACCGAAGTGCGCATCTCGAAGGGCGACGGCTCGCGCGCGACGCTGCGTAAGCAGCCCACGGGCTGGATCGTCGGCGAGCGCGAGTATCCGGCGGATACGACGAAGGTGCGCAAGCTGCTCATCGACCTGAGCTCGCTCGACACGGTCGAGGCGAAAACGAGCGATCCCGGCAAGTACGCGCAGCTCGGCGTGGAAGATGTGAACACGCCTACCGCCGCCGGCACGCGCGTCGAAGCGGTGACGGCCCAGCAGGTGCACGGCATCATCATCGGCAAGACGTCCGGCGCAAAGTCGGGCTACGTGCGCGCGATGGACGCGAAGCAGAGCGTGCTCGCGACGCCGATGATCCAGGCGGACGCGGACCCGAAACATTGGCTCGACGCCACGCTGTTCGATATTCCGGAAGCGCGCGTGAAGGAAATCGAGGTCGCTGTGCCAAGCGGTCCCGCCTACAAGGTGGCACGCGAGAAGAAGGAGCAGACTGATTTCACGGTCACCGGCGTGCCCAAGGGACGCGAGCTTTCGAGCCCAACCGCCGCGAACGGGTATGGTTCGGCGCTGGTGCTGCTGGCGCTCACGGACGTAAAGAAAGACGACGCGACGCCGATCACCCAGCCGCCGCGCGTAACGTTCCGCACGTTCGACGGGCTGGAGTTGCAGATCACCGGCCGGCTCGACGGCGACCACCGGCTGGTCTCGATCGTTCCGCGGTCGACCGCCAAGGAGACTGCCGACGAAGTGCAGAAGCTCGAGGCGCGCGTGAAGGGCTGGTGGTTCGAGATTCCGAACTACAAATACGATGCGCTGTTCCGGCCGCTGGAAGAAATGTTGAAAGCGCTCGAGAAGAAAGCGGACACGAAGGCGCCCGCGGCTAAGAAGATCGGCACAAAGCCCGCCGAGCCGGCGCTGCCCAGCTCGCCCGCGAACTAGCTGCCTGTCGGACTGAGGCTGCTAGGCGGGGCGCTCTTCCGCCGGCCGCCCGGCGATTGCGGACCTCCTGCGCCGGCGAAACGTCACGCCGCCGGGCGCAACGGCCGATAACCGCACCCTCCACCGCTGCGCGACCCGCAACAACACCCCTCCTTGGCACCCCCGCGCCACCCCTCGCTATACTCGGCGCCATTCCAATTCCCTCCCCCGCCAGGACCCAACATGACCCTAGGTATCGCTGTGCGCGAAATCGCACGCCCCGACGCCGCTTCCGTCGAAACTCTTGCCAGACACGGCGTCGCCACCGTCCACGAAGCCCAGGGTCGCACGGGCCTGCTGCGCTCCTACATGCGCCCCATCTACCCCGGCTCGGTCATCGCCGGCCCGGCGGTCACGGTGCTGGCCCCTCCGGGCGACAACTGGATGATCCACGTTGCCGTGGAACTGGTTAAGCCGGGCGACATCCTCGTCGTCGCGCCGACATCCTCCTGTGAGGACGGCTACTTCGGTGATCTGCTCGCCACCTCGCTACAGGCCCACGGCGTGAAGGGCCTCATCATCGATGCCGGCGTGCGCGATATCGCTGTGCTCAAGCAGATGAACTTCCCCGTGTGGAGCAAGGCGGTGTTCGCCCAGGGCACGATCAAGGCGAGCCTCGGCTCGGTGAACGTGCCGGTGATCTGCGCCGGCCAGCGCATCGAGCCAGGCGACGTGGTCGTGGCGGATGACGACGGCGTCTGCATCGTGCCGCGCGCCGATGCCGCGAAAGTCGCCGAAGCCGCCAACAAGCGCACCGCGAATGAGGAAGAAAAGCGCCAGAAGCTCGCCTCCGGCGTGCTCGGCCTCGACATGTACAAGATGCGCGAGAAGCTCGCGGAGATGGGGCTGAAGTACAAGTAGGGCGAATTATGGGGCGCGCGGCAACCCTGCCCGCGCTCATGCGGCGCCGGGCCAGCCAGGGGATATCGTGAGCAAGCCGACCGAAATCGAAACGATGCTGATCGAGCGCGCCTGCGAGCGGCTCATCAACGAGTTCTTCGAGGCCGTCGATCTGCGCAACGAAGCGCACCTCGACAACCTCTTCACCGAAGACGCCACCTATGCGCGGCCGATCACGCCCGATGCGATCATCGGCGGCCGCGAAGCGATCCGGAAATCCTTCGAGGCGCGGCCCGCCGGTCGCGTCGGACGGCACACGTGCTCGAACGCGCGCATCACCGTCGAGTCCGCCGACCGCGCCGTCGGTGTTCACCGCGTGACTCTGTTCATGGGCCCCGAGCAGTCGCCGGATCCGCAGTTCGGCTACAAGGCCGACGCCCGCATTCTCGTCGGTGAGTTCGCCGATGTGTTCGTGAAGACGGCCCAGGGATGGCGCTTTCACTCGCGTCGCGGCCGGGTGATCCTTCACACCTGACGTACCGCAGGCGCCGGGCGCGGACGCCGAGCGCATCGCGCTGGAGTAGCGATTGCGACGCCCCACGCCTGGCGTATTTTCACGCCGCGTCCAAGCCAAACACGTTGGGCACACTCGCGCTTCCCAACGCTTTTGATTGCAAGCCATGGAACTCAACAGGCAGAAAGAACAATTCGGAAACGCCTTCATTCACGCTGCCGCAGCAGCAGCCGGCCTTGCGACCTGCAGGCCGGGTGTCGATGAAGATAGCGTCGATTGGATCATTCACCAGTCGGGAGGAAGCGGAACAATCCGCTCGCCTCGCCTCGAAGTGCAGCTGAAATGCACCGCCTGTCCCGAAGGCGATACTGAGGGCTTTCGCTACCCGCTCGGCACCAAGAACTATCGCGACCTCATCAGGGTCGACCTGCTGGTCCCGCGATGCACTGGGTAATTTGATGAGCCGCGTGGGCTCGGGAGTGTTCCCATGAAAGTCGACATCAAGGATCGCGCGACTCTGAGCGGCGTGCGCCCGGATGACATGGTCATGTACCTGCGCACCCACGGTTGGCGGGAGTACGGCGATCCCGCCAATCACTGGGTCTCCTTCGTCAAGGACGCTACAGCGATCGATGTGCCGCTCTCGACTCGCTGGCACGATTTTCCACACCGGATCGCAGAAGCGTTGCGAACGCTCGAACAGGTGGGAAGAGCGCGACCAGATCGAGATCCTGACGGACGTCTCGCGTACCTCGGATGATGTCATTCGAATTCGCCTGGCCGATCCTGATGCAAGTGACTGCACTGTGTCGCTCGCACGCGCGTTGCGTCTCACGGCATCTACTTTCGAGATGATTCAAGCAGCGGCGTGCGCGGCGATCCATCCAATGCGCCACTACACCTCTCACAAGCCGCAGATGGCAGCGGACTACATGCGCAACGTACGCATGGGCCAGACGGAACGCGGGAGTTTCGTGCTCACAGCGCTGTCTCGTGTCCCGCCGCGGTTGGCGACGTCAGCGCAGCTCGAAGATTCCGCCGCCGAGCGGCCTTTCGAACGCAGAGTGACGGAGCAATTAGCCATCGCCTTGAACTACGCGTCGACCGCAGCCCTCGCAGCGATTACGACCAGTAGCCTCGCGGCGTTCGACGCAGCCGTTGATCATGGCGTGAGCGCCGACCTTTGCGAAGCCATTGCCCGCCTCGGCGCGTCGGAAAGCGCTTGGGGCGATGTCGAGATCGCGATTTCCTGGGCTTCGAGCCACCCAGGCAATCGGGCACTCCCGATCAGATCGCTATTCGCAGCCGACACTGCGCCGATTCTGCAGGAGGCGGCACGGATCTTCCGGTCGGGCAGGCCGCCTGCAGAGGCCGGTGTGCCCGACAGCGTGCGCCAGTCGCGCGGGGGGGGCGGCGGTGCGAGCGGTTTCGGGGGAGTCGGGTGGAACGGGCCCCGAGAGCATGCGGTAGCGGTGTGGATCCAGGCGAAGCTGCCGGCCTACAAGCGGAACATGCGCGACCAGCTCACGAAAAATCCCAAGCTGATCGAGCTGCTCATGAAGCGCAACGCGGCCGCGGAACGCTACCAGGTGGTGCGCAAGAAGACGTTCGAAGGCGGGAGGCTTTTCGTCCGGGATTGACGATCGACCCCGCCCGCAAGCTCCCGAACTACTTCTTCCGGTCGAGAATCGCCCCCAGCCGCGGATAGGCGCGGCGGGCATTCCCCTCGTAGATCTTCGTCCGCTCAGCGTCGCTGAGCTGCAGCGCTTCGATGTAGCGCTTGGTGTCGTCGTAGTAATTGCCTGTCTCGGGATCGAGACCGCGCACGGCGCCCACCATCTCCGACCCGAACAGAATGTTGTCGCGGGGCACGACCTTGAACAGCAGGTCGATACCGGGCTGGTGATAGACGCAGGTGTCGAAGAACACATTGTTCTTCATCATGTCCGGCAGCAGCGGGCGCTTCATGTCCTGCGCGAGCCCGCGATAGCGGCCCCAGTGGTACGGCACCGCGCCGCCACCGTGGGGAATGATGAACTTGATGGTCGGGAAATCCTTGAACAGATCCCCGGTGATGAACTGCATGAACGCGGTCGTGTCCGCATTGATGTAGTGCGCGCCCGTGGCGTGGAAGTTCGGGTTGCACGAAGAGCTCACGTGCACCATCGCCGGCACGTCGAGCTCGACCATCTTTTCGTAGAACGGGTACCAGTGCCTGTCGGTCAGCGGCGGCGCCGTCCAGTTGCCGCCCGACGGATCGGGATTCAGGTTGCAGCCGATGAAGCCGAGCTCCTTCACGCAGCGTTCGAGCTCCGCCGCGCTATGGGCCGGCGCGACCCCCGGTGACTGGGGCAGCTGGCACACGCCCACGAAGTTGTCCGGGTAGAGGTCTACCACGCGCTTGATCAGGTCGTTGCAGGCCTGAGTCCAGTTCTGGCTCGTGGTCTCGTTGCCGATGTGATGCGCCATCGCGGAGGCGCGCGGCGAGAAGATCGTGAGGTCGGTGCCGCGCTCGCGCTGGAACTTGAGCTGCGCGCCCTCGAGGCTCTCGCGGATCTGGTCGTCGCTGATCTTGAGATTCGCCTTCTGCGGCACGTACGCCGGATCCTTGAGGCCGGCGATCTGGCCATCGCGGTACTTCTGCAGGTCGGCCGGTGCGGTGGTGTAGTGCCCGTGGCAGTCGATGATCATGTGGCGCGTACTTTCCGGAAGGTGCGGGAAAATCGGAGGGCGCGATGATAACCCGGCGACCCGCCCGCCTCTAAGCCGGGCGGGGCCGTGGGCGGCAATCGAACGCCTATCGGCCGGGGTATCCGCTGAACGGCGACTGGCCCCCGAGGGCTCGAGGTGAGCGCTAGATCGGGCCGTCGCCCGCGCTGCGCGCGGCAGCTCGCCAACCGCGGCGGCGGCGGAAGCTATTCGCTCCGCCGCCCCGCGCACCGCCGGGGCGAGAGGGGTTTCGCCCCGAGACGATACGGTCAGATCCCCGCGGCCGACACAGACGCCAGCGCGCCTGGGTTAGCCGAAATACAGCTTGAGCGCGGTGGCCGACATCTTGCCGCGAGCCGCGGCATCCGGAACCCACGCGGCGAGATCATCAATGGTGTCGCGATAGGAGACGGAAGGCTCGTGGCCCACGAACGGGCAATCGCTGCCCCACACGAGCCTCTCGGGCCCGGCGTGGTAGAGCAGCTTGCGCGCGATGCGGCGGGCCAGCTCATCCGCACGCGGATCGCGTCGCTTCTGGTTGTTCTCCCACGTCAACCGGTACCCCGCGGAGAGCTTCACCCACGTGCGCCCCTTCTCGACCGAGCGAAGCACCGCCTGAAAGCCTTCGCAGCTCTCCGCTTTATCCGGATCCGGGTGGCCGAAGTGATCGATCACGATCTTCGCGCCCGACGCTTCGAGCGGCGGCAGGATGCCCGGCCATCGCTGGCCTTCGACGACGAGATGCACGTGCCAGTCGAGATCGGCGACGCGACGGAACAGCAGGCGGTACTCCTCGCTGTCCAGGTCCGGCAGATCCTTACGACGCGCAAGCTGCAGGCGGATGCCGACCACACCATCCTGCTTCATCTGCTCGAGAACGTAGCGCTCCGTGGTCGGCGGAATGTTCACCGTGCCGCGTAGTCTTTTGTACTTGCGCAGCTTCTCCAGCATGTAGTCGTTGTAGTAGCCGTAGATGCTGATCCCGGCGATCACGCCGAAATGCACGCCGTTTTCATCGAGCGTGCGGAGGTAATCTTCAGCGGTAAAACCGTAATCGGGCTTGTGCCACGCCGCCGCGCCCAGCGGCATGTCTTGCGTGAAGATATGCGCGTGCGCATCAACGATGGGAGCTTCGCGCAACTCCTGCGTCATGGCATCGGATACTCGTCCGCGTTCAGCACCCAGCCAGGCATTTTCGAGAAGTCGTGTCGCGGCGGCGAGAAGATGTCTACCAGCTGATTACCGCGCGGATCCGTCGCGGCCGACGTGTGAATGGCCGGCGGCGGGATCACGGCGATCGACGGCGCCGGACACACCTCGTGATCATCGTTACGCCACTGGTGCATGTTCGCGATCCATGGCCAGCGAATGTGATGCGTGAAAGAGCCGCCCAGCGCCAGCGAACCCTGCTCGAAATCATCGTGATGATGCGGCGACAGCTTCGAGATATCGCGCGGCATCTCATGCGGCAGCACGTTGATCATCATCGTCGTCGAGCGCCAGATGCGGCCGAAGCGGCCCTCTTTCGGCGGAACGTCGAGACTGTAGCTGCGAATGCGGAACCCACCCGGCGGATCCGGCCAGGGCTGGAACGATGGAATGTTCGGATGCGCCTTCGCATACGCCTGCGCGTTCGAGCACTTCGCAACCACATCTTCGTTGCAAGCGGAAATCACGCGGACGAGCGTCCCGCGCGAAATTTTCACCGAGCTTTCGCCGGGCGGCAGGATCGAGAGGGTGTAGCCGCCGACCTCTTTCCGCTCACCGCCGCCTGAAAGCGTCGCCTCGCTGTCCTTGTCCAGCAACAGCACGAAGTATTCATCGACGTTCTTGCGCGTGAACACCGTTTCGGATGTCACCTCGGAGTACGCCACAATGAAATTCTGGCCACGCGAGTACCACGTGCGCGCGCCTGGGAACACCTCGCTCGGCGGTATGTCGTGAAACTTCACGTACTCGGCCGCCGCGAACTCGGTGGGCCCGGCTTTGGGGGCATACGGCGCCGCTGGGGCATTCGCCGCCGGGGCGGCTGTGGAAAGCTGCGAGCGCGGATCCGCAGCGCTGTACGTATTCATGTTTGCGACCTGAAAACGGGCGGATTACTTCAGGGACACCGGCGGCTCGCGGCCCGACACGGGATTCCGGAAGTGAAATGCCATCGAATCGATCTTCGGGAATGGCGGGTAGGTCACGCCGCGCAGCGGCGCGTCGGGCGGATAGGGGAACGGCGCCGCGCTGGGTGCGAACCGCGTTGCCTCGGCCCCCTTCACGTTGGCCCAGCCGGCCTTGTAGCCGGTGGTCCACGTGTAGTCGAGGTCCATCGCCTCGATCTTCCAGACGCCGTCCTCGAGCACGACTTTGTTCTCGTAGATGCCGGCAATGTAGCCGCCGTCGCCTTCCGCCTGGGAGTTGACCTGGTAAAGCCGCATCCGCACGCGCGCGGATTTCCCATCCGCCGCTACGGTCACGAACGGCTGGGTCTTCTGGTGGATCGCCATGAAGACACCGCGACGACCACCGTTCCCGTAGCGAACGATCATCGATTTGCGGATGCGCTCGCGGCCGATGTACGTGCCGATGTAGGAAAGCTCCTTGCGGCCGTTCACGGCGAACAGATCGGAGCAGTCGTTCCAGATGAACTCGTCGATGTAGTAGCCGTAGGCGTCGGAGACGTTCTCGGCGCCGGTGAACGCTTCGGCAACAGCGAGCCCGCGCTCCGCCTCGGCGAGGCGCGCCGTGAGCTCGGTTTCCGTACGAGCGGGCGACGGCGCTTTCGCGCTCGCCTTTGTGGCAGCGCCCGGGTTCGCAAACTGGATCTTCGGCACGAAGAACGTCGGATAGATACTGAACTTCTGTGTCGGCGGCTTATCGGCCGGAAAGTCCTTGTTCGGTCCCTGCGCCGGCTGCGCGTCGTGCGCCCAGCCTTTGGCGTAGTCCGCCTTCATGCGCGGGTAGAGGTGCACCGACGCGATCTTCCACGCGTCACCCTGCTTGACGTACGTGTTCTCGAAGATCGACGTGCCCCAGCGCGCGCCCACGTTGTTCACGCCTGTCATGCTGAACTGCATGCCGCGCGCCTTCGCGGAGCGACCGTCCGCCGCTATTGTCACGATCGTGTCGAGCTGCGGATTGTCGTTCAGCTCGCCGTCCTTCAATGTCGGCGGCCCGAACTGCTCGAGCGCGTGGCGAATGCTCTTCGCGCTGGCGTAGACGCCCTGCTGTTCCAGCTCCATCGTGCCGTTCGCGGTGAAGAGATCGGCGACGTCATCCCACATCTTGCGATCGAAGTAGAAACCGTAAGCGCTCTGCAGATTCAAGACAGCGGACTCGTCGTTCAGGTTCTGAACGCGCGCTTCGAGCGATGGCAGGTTCGCGGCCGCGACGGGCGGCGCCGAAGCCGGCACCTCCGGCGGGATCGGCGTCCCGACGCGATCCGGTGTGTAGTGATAAGGAACGAGCCTGGGCTGCTCCCCCTTGTCGTTGACCACGTTGTGCCAGCCGTTTTCGTATGGCCCGGCGTACTGCGGGAAGTACTGCTCTTTGCCGATCTTCCACACGCCATCTTCGAGCGCGTATTCGTTCTCGTAGATGCCACCGGCCCAGCTCGCCGACTCACCGTATGTGCCACGCAGGGCAATGGCATGCCACCGACCCTTCGCGCCCTTGCCGTCCGGGTTCAGCGTGATCACCGGCGAGAGAAAGAGGACAGTGTTCAGACGGCCATTCGCCCCCAGTGCCTGAACACTATCCGCAGGAGACCTGACAGCACCCTTCGCAAACAACTTCGCGAGCTCGCCCGCCTGGGCGGCTTCCGTGTAGTGCGTGTATGCGTACTGCAGCCGCTTGATCGACCGAACCGCTTCTTCGCCCGCGACCCGGAACTGCAACCGCCGCAGGCGCTGCGTGGTCGGGGCTTCGCGCTCTTCGGCGAGGTTCCGCTCGATCGCTTCCTTCAACACGCTGGTGTCGATGAGCGAAGCGAGCTCGGCCCGCGTGCGGGGCGTGCGATTTCGTTCTTTCGCAACCCACACTTCTTCTTCGGTCATGACGTCGAGCACGTCGCTCACCAACGTGCCGGGATAACCCTCGTGATGCCACACGCGCGCGATGAGCGCGGCATCGTAGCCCGTGGCCTTCGCGACGAGCGGCCACACATCCCCTGGCTCGCGGCGAATATGCGCCGACGCCTTGATGAGCGAACGCACGAACGACACGATCCGCGCGCGCATCGCCGGGTTCGCAAGGTTCTCCGCCGTAGTGTTCAAATTGAAGAGCTCGCGATACACCGGGCGGTCCTGGAACTCGATCGCGTCCGCACCGAGCGCGTCCTGCGCGTTCTGAATCTCCGGCTCCCACACGGTCATGGCGTCGATCTCGCCGCGCTTCATCGCGTCCGGCACCTTCTCCATGGCTACGTTCGTGATGAGGGTGACGTCGCTTTCCTTCAGCCCGACCGTGCCGAGCATTTTCGCAAGATAGAACGCCGACGACGTACGGCCAAACGTCGCGATCTTCTTGCCGCGCAGGTCCTCGAGCTTCGTCACGCCCGAAGAGCGACGCGCGATGATGCGATAGAACCCCTCCGACACCGTGAGGATGATGCGCAGGTTCGGATGGTCGACCGACTGCCGCAGCGCCTGCGTCTCCGCGTTCGTCGCGATATCCGCCTCGCCGGGGTTGAAAAGATTGGGGATGCCGCCGTTCGTCACCGTCACCGGTGTCTTGTGCACCCGGTCCGCCGCGAGCAGCACCGGCGCGAGCTCGAGAGTCTTGGTGTTGCCATAGACGCGCAGCGGCCGGCTCGCATCTTGCGCCGTGGCGGGCACGACCCCCGCGGCCAATGCGGCAAAGATCAGCGCTACCCACGCGATCGCGGGTGCCGTTTTGCGAGCGTCCGTGTATATCATTTGCCGCCGACGTTACTACACGGCTCGAAGGGCGTGAAAGCCCTTTCCACCCGCATTCCGCCGCAATCAACTGCCACTTCCGCAAGGATCAAACACCATGTCAGCACCCGTCATTCTCGTCACCGGCGGCAGCCGGGGAATTGGAGCGGCGACCGCGAAACTCGCCGCGCGGAAGGGCTATGACGTTGCGCTGAGCTACGTGCGGGACGCGCAAGCCGCGGAGAAGGTAGCGGCGGAAATCCGTGCCACCGGCCGCCGTGCCGCGGCGATTCGCGCGGACGTGAGCCAGGAAGAAGACATCACGAAACTCTTCGCCGAAGTGGATGCGAAGCTCGGCACGCTCGACGCGCTCGTCGTGAACAGCGGCGTCAATGGGAAGCCCTATCGGCTCGCCGATGCGCCGGCCGCGCAGATCCGCGAAGTCATCGACGTGAACGTCACCGGCGCGATGTTGTGCGCACGCGAAGGCGTGCGGCGCATGTCCACACGCCATGGCGGCAAGGGCGGCTCGATCGTGCTGCTGTCATCGCGCGCCACGGAGTACGGCTCGCCCGGGGAGTTCGTGTGGTATGCGGCGTCGAAGGCGGCGATCAACGCCTTCTGCGTGGGGCTCGCGCGCGAAGTCGGGCGCGAAGGCATTCGCGTGAATGCGGTCTCGCCCGGCCCGATCGACACCGAGATGCTCAGCGAAAGCCGCCGCGCCGTCGTGAAGGATGTCGTGCCGATGGGCCGCATCGGCACGCCGGAGGAAGTCGGAGAGGCCATTCTGTTCCTGGCCTCTTCCGCCGCCTCCTACTGCAACGGCGCGAATATCTCGGTCTCGGGCGGGCGCTAGGGGAAGTTCCGAAAGCCGTCGCTGAAATCGCTCGTAGCCGAGCGCGGCGCCGGGGCGTGCAAGCGCAGGGGTCGAGCGATTTCAGCGACGTTTTTCGGAGCTTCCCTCAAAGCTTCGGGTTCGTGGGCGGCGTGCCGCCCTGGAACCAGGCTTCGAACTTGCGGTGCGCGTAGAGCCAACGACCGTTCGCGTCGCGCACGCACTTGTCCGTGACCAGCGCAATCTGGATCGGCGGATGAGTCGGCAGCACGGGCACGCCGTCCGCCGCGTAGAGCAGCATGTACCACGTGCACGTGGCGTGGTCATCGTCCTCGAACTGGGCGCGGAAGTTGTTCACCGCATGTACGGCGAGGCGCTTGCCGCGCTTCACACGCCACTCGTAGAACTCGCGAATCTTCTGCCGCCCCTGGTAGCTCGCCTCCGGCCCTTCGAATATGCCGTCTTCGGTGTAGTACTCCGGCGCGGTGCGACCCCAGTTTGTGTCCACGTCGTGCCAGTATTCCGCGAGCAGGCCTTGGAGCTCAGTGGTGGCGAGCAGGCGTTCCGTTCGGGTCATAAGCGAATCTCACATGCTTGGGTTTCACACGGGGCGATCATAACGCCGCCCGATAAATGTCTTTCGCGTCTTGCTCCGTGACGACGCGAAGATTGCGCTCGAGCAGCCGCTGCACCGTCATCGCCGCGGCGGACATGCGATCGATCGACGAGGCGTCGATACCGAAGTGGCCGAGCGTGGAGGGAAGCCCGCACCGGCGTGACAGCTCGCGCACCCGCTCGAGACCGAGCAATGCGGTCTCCTCATGAGTGGCGGCCGCTGTGACGCCGAGCGCAATCGCCACTTCCGCGTAGCGCTTCGGCGCCGCCGGCAGGTTGAACGCCAGCACGTGGGGCAGCAGCACAGCATTCGCCACGCCATGCGCGATATGGAACTCGCCGCCAAGCGGGTAAGACAGTGCGTGAACCGCCGCCGTGTTCACCGGCCCAAGACACATTCCGCCGTACAGGCTTCCGAGGGAAACGGCGGTGCGCGCCTCGATATCCTTGCCGTTCTCGATCGCGCGCACGAGATTGTGCGAAATCAGCCGAATGCCTTCGATCGCGTAGTTGTCGACAATCGGGTGCGCGAAGCGGTTGGCGTACGCCTCAACGCAATGGGTGAAGGCATCGATACCCGTCGCCGCCGTTACCGCGGGCGGCATGGTCACGGTGAACAGCGGATCCACATATGCGGCGTCCGGCACGAGATATGGGCTTACGACGCCTTTCTTCAGCTCATCCGCTTCATCGAGCAGGATGGCGATCGGCGACACCTCGCTGCCCGTACCCGAAGTGGTCGGCAGACAAATGAGATACGTATTCCGGCTGACGAGCTTGCCGACTCCGAATGCGTCGTAAACGGACTGCGTGCTGTCGAGAAACGCGGCGACGAGTTTCGCGACGTCCATGGCGCTGCCGCCGCCCAGCCCGACCACCGCGTCAGCTTTCACGCCGCGTGCCACAGCCAGCGCGGCATCGAAGTCCCGGATCGTGGGTTCCTGGCGCGCATCCGACCACACCGTGACTTCGCTGCCGGCGCGGCGTAGCTCGCCAATGAGCGGGGCCGCCATATCCAGCAGCGGCGGCGCCGTTACGAGGAAGACCGATCGCGCCTTGCGCGCGGCCAGCGCGCCGGCACATTGAACAGAGCATCCCGCCCCGAAGGCGAGCGTGCGCACCTGATGCAACGTAACCGGGCGCTCCTCGCCCGGACCCGCGCCGCCCCGGCTTACGTCGATCATGTTGTCTTTCGGCCCTGTTCCTGGATGGACGGAGCGCTACGCTCGCATGAGCCGGGCGCGAACCGCTTCGCTGAGGCGGAACGAGTTCGCTCTAAAAGAGGAAGTCAGGACAGATGGGAATGCCGGAACTGGCTCGGCGTCACGCTGTATTCATCCCGGAAAACCCGGGTGAAGTGCGCGGCGCTGTTGAATCCCGAAGAAAACGCGATCTCGGTGATCGTGTGCCCGCGCCAGAGCGCGCTCGACAGCTGTTTGGCGCACTCCTCGAGCCGGCGCCGGAGGATGTACCGCGAAGCGTTCTCGGTGCCGCCGCAAAAGAGCATGCGCAGGTAGCGGGGCGAGATGCCAAGCGCGTTGGCGACGGTGCAGGGCGTGAGATCCGGCTCGCGCAGGTGCGCTTCGATGTACCGCTTGGCTTGCAGCTTGCGTGCGCTCACCGCAGAGGAATCCGACAACGGCGTGTCGAACGCCATCGCGTAAGACGTGGCCATGATGTCGAGCACGTTCCGCGCCACCATGGCGCTGAACTTCTCGGGCATGCCGTTCTCGGCGAGGCTCCACAACTTGCGTGCCATATTCGCCGCCGTGCCGGTGATGCCCTTGTTCGCCGCCAGGCGCAGGCCGCAGAGCTGCTCGGGGTCGGGCAGGTAGGAGCGCAGCACGTCGGGCGAGGTACGGAGGATGATGAGCTCCGTGCCTTCGGAGCAGATGAATCGATGGGGTGCGGCGCTGTCGCACAGGGCGAAATCGCCCTCTTCCATCCGCGTCTCGTGACCGTAGTGAAAGAACACGCCGCTGCCATGAGCCTGCAACAGGAACGAGAAAATCCGGCTCTCGCTGCGATCGATATGCGCGCGGTTGCGTTCGATGTCCGTCGGTTTCGACTGCACCCGCGCGATGCCAATGGGACCAACGGAGCCCACGCGCAGCTCGGCCTCGAAGCCTTCCCGATCGACGGGACTGAACGTCACCTGCGCGAACCGGCGCGCGTACAACTCGTTCCAATACGAGGCACGCGCGCCGCGCGGCACGGCGGCGGTGGTGTAGACGTCCAAAGTGCACCCCCTCTTCGCAAAAACCTCTGGCCCCTTTTCGGCAGGCTCTGGCTTTCAATGCACCTTACCTCAACGAAGCGTTCCGCGCATCGCAAGCACCTTCCCTGGGTGGCAATTCGCTCTTCCGCTTGAGGCAAAACCGGGAGGGAGCGTGTCTCGATACTTCATGGCATGCCACTGTCCATTAATCCTGCCACGGGTGAAACCGTGGGCGCCTTCCCCTACCTCACTGAAACAGAAATCGAAGCGGCACTGGAGCGCTCCAGTCGAGCGAACCCGACCTGGGGCGCCATGATGTGCGCCGAGCGTGCCGTGCCCCTGCGGGCGGCCGCGAAGCTGCTGCGCGCGGAGAAAACGACTCTCGCGCGCATGATCACGCTCGAGATGGGCAAACCCATTGCCGAGGCCGAAGCGGAGATCGACAAATCCGCCTGGAACTGCGAGTACGTCGCGACTCATGCCGAAGGCTGGCTCGCGGACGAGCGCATCGATACCAGCGCGGCGTTGAGTTATGTCTCTTACCTGCCGCTCGGGACGGTGCTCTCGATCCTGCCGTGGAATTTCCCGGTGTGGCAGATCTTCCGGTGTGCGGTCTCGCTGCTGATGGCCGGCAACACGGTGCTGCTCAAGCACGCACCCAATGTTTCAGGGTGCGCACGGCTTGTCACGGCTTTGCTGAAAAGGGCGGGATTTCCGGACGGCGTCTTCGAGAACCTGATGGTTTCGGTTGAGCGCGTCGGACGCGTCATTACGGATTCGCGTGTCTCAGGCGTGACGCTCACGGGCAGCCCCGCCGCCGGCGCGGCGGTGGCGGCGCAGGCTGGCGCGGCGTGCAAGAAGACCGTGCTGGAGCTGGGAGGGTCGGATGCCTTCATCGTGCTCGATGACGCGGATCTCGAAGGCGCGGTGAATGCGGCCGTCAAAGCGCGCTTCGCCAACTGCGGTCAGGTATGCCTCGCTGCGAAGCGCTTTATCGCCACGCCGCGAGTCGCGGAAGAGTTCGAAGCGCGGCTCGTGAGCGAGGTGTCGAAGCTTCGTCGCGGCGATCCGCTCGATCGCGCGACTCAGATCGGGCCGCTGGCGCGCGCCGATTTACGGGAATCGCTGCACGTGTTGGTGTCGGACTCCGTCTCCGCGGGCGCGCGTCCTCTTGTGGGCGGTAACGTGCATGCTGGGCGCGGGTACTACTACGAACCCACCGTACTCGCTGGCGTTACTACGCAGATGTCTGTCATGACGCAGGAGACGTTCGGGCCGGTGGCCGCGGTTCTGCGCGCACGCGATGCCGATGAGGCCGCGGCGATTGCGAACAACTCACGCTATGGGTTGAGCAGCGCTATCTGGAGTCGCGATGTCGATCGCGCGCGTGCGCTCGCGCGTCGGATTTCGGCGGGTGGGGCGTTTATCAATTCGGTGAGTGCGTCTGATCCGCGCATGCCGGTGGGGGGCGTCAAGCTCTCGGGGTATGGGCGGGAGCTGGGGGTCGCGGGGATGCGGGAGTGGGTGAATCAGCAGTCGGTTTGGATTGGGGCGCCGGGCTAGGGGCGCCCAAGAAAGGCGGCCCTCAATCGCCGGGCGGCTAAGAGTAAGAAGTAAAGCATTTGGCCGCGGCGGCCCCGTAACCTGCCCGCGAGCTCAATGGCGAGGCGCGAGACAAGCGGCCGACGGTCCGATATCGTTTGCCACTCGGTCACTGCGCCGTTCCTCCGGCGCTTCAATACGGCCGGCGCTCTTACACAGCCACTGGTTCCACGCGGCCACTGCTTCTATACGGAAAGGCTCGATGCAAACACGTCCTCTCGGCAACACGGGTGAGCGCGTCTCCGCGCTCGGTTTCGGCTGCATGGGCCTCGTCGGCTGGTATGGCGAGCGCAACGACGCGGAGGCCGCGGCCACGCTGCTCGCCGCCATCGACGGCGGCGTGACGCATCTCGATACCGCCGCCAGTTACCAGCTCGGAGCGAACGAGAAGTTCGTGGGCGCGACGCTTGGCGCGCGGCGAAAAGAGGTTTTCCTCGCAAGCAAGTGCGGGCTCGCGTGGAAGGAAGGCAAGCTGACCGTCGACAACTCGCCAGCGCTCATCGCCTCCTCCTGCGAGGAGAGCCTGCAGCGCTTGCGCACGGATCACCTCGACCTCTTCTATCTCCACCGAATCGATCGGACGGTGCCGATCGAGGAGTCGGTCGGCGCGCTCGCGAAGCTCGTTGAGGCCGGCAAGATTCGGCACATCGGGCTGTCCGAATGCAGTCCGGAAACGCTGCGCAAAGCTTTTAAGGTTCACCCGATCGCAGCGGTTCAGATGGAGTATTCCGTGTGGTTTCGCGGCGCCGAGACCTCGATGCTTCCCACGTGCCGCGAGCTGGGCGTCGCGTTCGTTGCGTACAGCCCGCTCGGGCGCGGCTTTCTCGCTGGTAATTTTCGTTCTCTGTCGGATCTGCCGAAAGACGACGCGCGACGTAATCAGCCGCGTTTCGTCGATGGAAACGTCGAGCACAATCTCGCGATCGCGGATGCGGTACGCGGGCTCGCTCAGCGCAAGGGAGCGACGCCGGCGCAGATCGCGCTCGCGTGGCTTCTAGCGCAAGGTGAAGAGATCCTGCCGATTCCCGGTACGAAACGCCGCGAGCGGCAGGCGGAGAACGCGGCATCCATGAACGTGAAACTCAGCGCAGCCGAGCTGCGGGAGCTGACCGCGACTGTCGAGACGCTCTCCGTGAAGGGCGATCGCTATCCGCCGGCGATGATGAACGCGCTCGATGGCTGACCGCCGGCACATTCTGGCGATGGACCGCCAGAAGCAGGCGACCCACGGCGCCAGGTCCGGCGGCGGTCGATGTTCCGAGTAAGTGAGACTGAGCGCCACGGATCATACCGCCGACGCGCGGCCGCCTAGACTTCGACCTCGTTCCGGAAAATCCGCGGTCTCGCGAGCCCGAGCGTGCTCGCCGCGGCGAATGCCACCATGGCGGACACCTGCGGATGATCCGGGAACTCGCTCTTCAGCCGCGCAATCGCCTCCGCCAGCGTAATGTTCTCGCGAACCAGCGTCCGGTAGGCCGAGCGGATGTCGCGAATCTGCTGCGCGCTGAATCCCGCGCGCTCGAGGCCAACTTTGTTGACTCCGCGCATGACCGCCGGGTAACCATCCGCGATGGCAAACGGCAGCACGTCCTTCGCGACCTTGTTCATGCCGCCCACGAATGCGAACGCCCCGATACGCACGAACTGCACCACGCCGGTCTTGCCGTTGACCACCGCGTTGTCGTCCACCTGGACGTGACCTGAAAGCTTCGAATCGCAGCTGATGACGACGTTGTTGCCGATGATGCAATCGTGAGCGACGTGACTGTAGGAAAGAAACAGACTGTCGTTGCCGATCACCGTGGCCTGCTCCGGCAGGCTCCCGGCGTTCACGGTGCAATATTCACGGAACACGTTGCCGCGGCCGATCCGCGTGTAAGTGACGAACTCCTTCCGGAACTTCTTGTCTTCGGGCACGGACCCGATGCACGCGAACGGGTGGATCTCGTTGCCCTCGAGCAGCGTCGTTCGTCCTGCGACGACCACGTGTGAATGGAGCACATTCGACGCGCCGAGCCGCACGTTCGCGCCGACGTGACAGTACGGCCCGATCGAGCAGTCGGCACCGATCTCGGCGCCGGGCTCGATGATTGCGGAAGGGTGGATGGTGGTGGACATCTATGCTTTCCTGAAATCGCGCTCGATCCGCGCCCGGACCACCTTGTGCAGCTCGGCGGACAAACGGTCTCGCGCTCGCGAGTCATCAGCGTATCCCGCCGCACCATCCGGCTCGCGGAAAAGGCGGCAGCGCTCAGGTGGAGAAGCACTTCTCCAGCTTGTCCAGCGTCTGCATCGTCGGCAGCAACTGCTGCACGCTCGCGTTCGGCTCGCGCTTTTCCCGGATCGCGGCGATGAACTCGCGGTCCTGCAGCTCGATGCCGTTCATCGAGACGTCCACCTTCGAGACGTCGATCTGGTTGTTCTTGCCGTCATACAGATCGTCGTAGCGCGCGATGTACGTGCCGTTGTCGCAGATGTAGCGGAAGAACGTTCCGAGAGGCCCATCGTTGTTGAACGACAGCGACAGCGTGCAGAGCGCGCCGCCCGGGGTTTTCATCCCGATGCTCATGTCCATCGCGATCTTCAGCTCCGGATGATGCGGGCCTTCGAGCGCGAACACCTTGTTCGGCGTCTCCCCGGTCTGGTACCGGAAGAGATCGACGGTGTGGCACGCGTGGTGCCACAGCAGGTGATCCGTCCACGAGCGCGGCTTGCCCAGCGCGTTCATGTTGGTACGGCGGAAGAAGTACGTCTGCACGTCCATCTGCAGCACCTTCAGCTCGCCCGCCTTGATCTTCTTGTGCACCCACTGGTGGCTCGGGTTGAAGCGACGCGTGTGACCGCCCATCGCGATCAGGCCCGTCTCCTTCTGCACCTTCACCAACTCTTCCGTGTCCTCGAGGTTGTCCGAGATCGGAATCTCGATGTGAACGTGCTTGCCCGCCTTCATGCACTGAATGCCCTGCTTCGCATGCATCTGCGTCGGCGTGGCCAGAATGGCGGCGACGACGCCCGGCTGTGCGAGGCACTCGCCAAGGTCTGTGGAGAAGTGCGGGATACCGTACTTCTGCGCCACTTCACGCGTGGAGTCGAGGCTGCCGCCGGCGAGCGAGACGATCTCGACGTCCGGAATGTTCTTCAGCGCCTCGATGTGCTTGATGCCGAAGGCGCCCTGACCCGCCACCACCAGTTTCATAGTCATTTCTTGAAGCTCTCGTTCTCGAGAATCAGATGACCCAGCGCCGTGTTCGAAGCCGGTACATGATAGAAACGGTAGACCTCGCGCACGTCCTGCTCGAGCGCGCCCCGCGAGATGAGCCACATGACCATCTCGATGCCTTCGGATCCGGCTTCGCGCACGTACTCGATGAACGGGATCTTGCGCGCGACTTCGGCATCCGTCGAAAGGCTGTCGAGGAAGCGCTTGTCCCATTCCGGATTGATCAGGCCCGCGCGCATGCCCTGCAACTGGTGCGACATGCCGCCGGTGCCGAAGATGACGACACGCAGGTCTTCCGGCCACGCCTCCACGGCGCGCTTCAGCGCCTTGCCGAGGTTGAAGCAGCGATTGCCCGTCGGCGGCGGGAACTGCACGACGTTCACCGGCAGCGGAATGATCCGGCACGGCCACGCGTCCGGCTGCCCGAACATGAGGGTGAGCGGCACGGTGAGGCCGTGGTCGACGTCCATCTCGTTGATGATGGTCATGTCGAACTCGTCGAGGATCAGCGACTGCGCGAGATGGCTCGCAAGCGTCGGGTGCCCGATGACGGTCGGCACCGGGCGCGGCCCCCAGCCCTCATCCGCCGGCGGGAACTCCGAGGCGCAACCGAGCGCGAACGTCGGAATGATGCTCGCGTCGAACGCCGACGCGTGATCGTTGTAGACGAGGATGATGACGTCGGGCTTGAGATCCGCGATCCACTTCTTGGAGAAATCGAAGCCGTCGAACAGGGGCTTCCAGTACGGTTCCTGCGACTTCTTGTTGTCCCACGCCGCGCCGATGGCGGGCACATGCGAAACGTTGACGCTAGCGACAATCTTGGCCACTTATTTCTTCCTGCCGAATGCCGGGCCGCCTGACTTGGCCCACTCCGACTTGCTGCGGTTGTTCTCGATGGTGCGACCGCCCTCGAGCATCATCTTTGCGTAGTCGTCCTGCGTGAGGCCGGTCATCGTGGCCGCCACGAACTGGAACGACTTGCCGTCCGTCGAAAAGAGCTTCGACAGGTAATAGATGTTGCCGCCGAGATGGATCATGCGCTGCCAGTCGCGCTTCAGGATCGCCTCCCGCTGCTCGTCCGTCATGGCGAACTTGCGGAGGTACTTGTCCTCGTTCGCCTTGAACTCTTCGCGGTTCGGCGCCTTCATGAGCGACATGCAGAACTGGTTGATCCAGTAGCCCTGGCGCGCCCGCTGCGCGTCGAACAGCGTGGTGCCCGGAACGTCGTCGAACCCTTCGATGGGCTCGCGACGGACGGTATCTTCGGTGGACATGAGAGTCGTTCCTCGCGCGTCTTGAGCTACGCGCCAAACTGATAGAGACGATGCGGGTTGTCGACCAGGATGAGCTTCTGTGTCGCGGCATCGGGCGCGAACAGAGGGACGAGGTCCACGAGGTCCCCGTCATTCGGCATGTGCTTCGAGATATTCGGGTGCGGCCAGTCGGTGCCCCAGAGCAGGCGATCCGCGGCGACCTTGATGAGGGCCTGCGCGAACGGCGCGGCATCCGTGAACGGCGGGCCCGCGCTCGAAATGCGCTCGGCGCCGCTGATCTTCACCCAGCACTTCTCGTTGCTCTTCGCGAGCTCGAGGAGTGCCTTGAACGGCGGCTGCTCGAGGCCGTCCTTCGTGGGGACGCGACCCATGTGGTCGATGATGAACGGGATCGGCAGCTTGTTGATGAACTCCTGCGACGACGGGATGTCCACCGCGTCGAAGTGCAGGTCCACATGCCAGCCGAGCGGCTTCACGCGATCGATCGTGCGCCAGAACTCGCCCATGTCCGGCACGCCGCCGAGATGCTTCACGAAGTTGAAGCGCACACCGCGGAACCCCTGCGAGTGCAGCGTCTCGAAAGTCTTCTCGGTGAACGTGTCGTCCGAGTTGGCGACGCCACGATATTTGCCACCGCTCTGCGCGATGGCATCGACGATGACCGTGTTGTCGCTGCCATGACAGCTGGCATTCACCAGCACCGCGCGCTCGAGGCCGAGTTGCGCCTGCAATTCCTTGAAGCGGGACAGCGGCGCGTCCGGCGGAGTGTAGGTGCGATCCTCCGCGTACGGATACCGGTCACCGGGGCCGAAGATGTGGCAGTGAGCGTCCGTCGCACCCGACGGCGCCTTGAACTTCGGCGTGCGAGTGTTCGGATCGGGAGCCTTGCAGGTCGGGATCACGCGTGACATGGGGTGCGGGTGGGAGGCCTCAAAAAGGGCTGGTATGGTACGGCCTTGGCGGAGGTCGAACAATCCGCTCCCCCCCGTATACCAGCTATTTGCCGCCGGAAGGTAAAGCCCTCATGTCACTCGCGCAGGCCGCTGAAAAGACCGCTCTTCGCACGGATTTTTCGCTGTTGATCGATGGAGAGAGCGTCGGCGCGGCGAGCCATCTGGACGTCATCGACCCCGCGACGGGCGAAGTGTTCGCGCGTTGCCCGGCGGCGGGAAAAGCAGAGCTCGACCGCGCAGTGGCAGCGGGCCGCCGCGCTTTTTCTTCGTGGAGCGCACTTTCGTTCGAAGATCGCACAACCGCCATCCAGCGCATGGCGGATGTGCTCAAGGCGAACGCCGACATGCTGGCGGAGCTGCTCACGCGCGAGCAGGGCAAGCCGGTGCAGCAGTCGAAGGATGAGATCAATCGCGCGGCGACGCTCACCGAAGGCATGCTCAAGATCGGCTTCGCGACCGAGACTATCGTCGATGACGCGGAGAGGCGCATCGAGCTGCGCTACGTACCGCTCGGCGTGGCGGGGATCATCACGCCGTGGAACGCGCCCATCAATCTTGCGATCGGGCCGCTGGTGTCCGCGCTCTATACGGGCAACACGGTTGTTCTCAAGCCCTCCCCTTACACGCCGCACGTACTCCGAGCTCGGGCTCAAGGCGTATATGGAGCCGCGTGTCGTCAGTATTCTGAAGACGGCAGTCTAGTACCGGCCCAAGTCGCCGGAGTTCATTCGAAACCCAGCGCGTCCCGCAGCGTGCGCGCAGTCAGCAGGCGCTCGCCGATCGCGTCCAGATCGGCAATCGGCGCTCGCGCGATCCGCTCGTTAACCTGAGATTCAGCGCACCCGAATCTCGCCGCAAGCAGCCGCGCGATGAGCGTGGCGCGGCCACGGACCTCGCCGAGGGCCTCACCTTCCGCCCTGCCTTGCGCGACATACCGCTTCGCGAAATCGCTCTGATATTCGTACTTCTGTGTCGCCATATTCGTCAGCGCCTCCCGCGCCGCCTCGCCCAGAGAACTCATGATGATATCAACATATATCCGCGAGCGATCCGCGTCGAGCCCGACACTCGCCTTCTGCGCTGCGAGCGCGATCTCAATCGCTCGCGCGGGATCGGCATCACGCCCGTGGGCCATCGCTGACAAAACAGCAAGCTCGGGATTATCGCGAGCCTGCACGTCGTCGGTCACTTCCGGAACGCCCGATGGGCCCAGCACGTATGGTGTGAAGTGATGCAAGCCACCCATGCTCACTGACCTGGCAGCCCAACGCGCCACCGCGTCATCCGCAGTCACCACCAACAGCAGTACCGGGCACTCGAGCCGAGCACGCAGACTCGCTACGTACGCCGGCCAGGCAAAACGCTTTCGATCATCCACAGAGAGTTGCACCTCGACGACGATTCCGTGCACGGGCTCGTCCGCCGACAACTCAATGACCATGTCCGCGCGATATTCCGTGGGCTGAATGTCGGTGAGATCCGCAGACACCACCCGAGCTTCCCGGAACCAAGGCAATTCGACACCCAACGCACCGCGAATCAGCTCGACGGCAAGCGTCGGCTGATTCCGGAACAACAGCAGGTGCGATTCATGAAGCTGCGAGGGCATGCGCGCGAGGCTAGTGGGGCCCGGCGCGCGAACGAACACTGGTTCGTGGTGTTTTCGTGCAGAAATGCGTGAAAGAGACTCAGCCGCCGCGCGCCGCCATGGCCCAGAGCATCGCTCACACGAGTTCGCGGTGAGCCGGCGGAAGCAGCAACTCCGCCTCGAACAGACGACGGATCTCCTCTTCAGAAAAGCCATCGTGCTGCAGCGACTTCACAACGTTCTTGATGCGCTGTTTGGCGCTCTTGATCTTTTCGCTCCGCGACTTCGTAGAGCGCCCGCCCGCGACGAAAGCGCCCGAACCGGGCCGCAACTCCAGCACGCCGGCGTGCTCGAGCTCCGAATACGCTTTCGCCACGGTGGTGTGACTGACGCCGAGTTGCTCGGCAAGCTTGCGAATGCCTGGCAACAGATCGCCATACCGAAGCACGCCCGCCTCGATGGCGTCCCGGATCTGCTGCATGATCTGCAGATAAATGGGCTGCCCCGACGCAGGGCTTATCTTGAAGATCACCGGGCTCTAAGGAGCAGCGACACGCTCACCACGCCGAGCAGCGCCGTGGGAATCCACGCGAGAATGACGGGATTGAGATCGAACACGAGTGTCCCGCTCTCGATCAGCCGCTGAAGCAGGAACAGCGCGATACCCACGATGAGCCCCACCATCGTGCGTGCCCCCGCCCCCGCCGATCGCAACGACCCGAGCACGAACGGCACGGCGAGCAACACGGCAAACGCAATTCCAAGCGTGCGCGCAATGCGCGACCAGAACGCAAAGATGTACGGCCGCGCATCCAAGGAGTTCCGCTGGTAGTAACGAATGAGCCTGTAGAGCGACATCACTTCCAGCTCATTCGGATTCTGTACCGCGAGGCCGAGAAACTCGGCGGTCACCGGCGTCTGAAGCATGCGCTCCCCGATGGGCCGCGTGAGCACACGATCCGAAGCGAAGCGCGATTCGGTATATCCCCGCAGCATCCAGCCGCTGTTGGCCCCGGAGCTCGCGCGATCCGCATGCCCGATCGCCTTCAGGTGATGATCAGGCGACAACTCGAACACCATCATTCCGCCGAACTGGCGCTCGCCGGACTGACGGGCCGCGCTGATGATGAGGTTGCCATCCTTCACCCACGCGCCGCCACCGCCGCCGAAGGTCACTTCGTCAAGCTTGCTGAAGGCCTTGTTCTGCCGCGCCGCCTGCTGCAGATGAGGCGCGATGAACTCGCCGAGCCCCACCTCGAGCACAATCAATATTGCCGCCGCCATCAGCGCCGACATCGCGATGCGCACCGGCGAGATGCCCGCCGCCCGGATCACGGTGATCTCGCTGCCGCGCGCAAGCGCCCCAAGCCCCATCAATGCGCCGATGAGCGCCGACACTGGCAGCAATGCCCACGCCTGCTCCGGCAGATTGAGCAGCACATACTTCGCGGCGTCGAATGCGGTGTAGCTCCCGAGCCCGATATCGTCCTGCTGGCCGATGAAGAGGAAGAGCCCGCTGAGCACCAGCACGACCGCCGTCACGAGCGCCACCGGCCCGAGAATCGCGCGAATGATGTAGCCGTCCAGCTGCCTCATGCCGTCACCGGCTCATAGGGTCGGTAGCGTGCCCGCGCGAGCCATCTCGGCCCGTAGATCACGACCATGCCGAGCAGCACCACGACGATGTGCACCCACCACAACCCGAGCCACTCCGGCACGGTGCCGCGCGCGATCCACACCTTCGCACCTGACAGAAAGTTCGAATACACGAAATAGATGAGGATGCCGAGCGCCACCCGCGCATACCGCCCCTCGCGCGGCCGCAGCTGGCTCAGCGGCACGGCGATGAACGTCAGCACGAGGCACATCACCGGCATGGCGATGCGCCACTCGAGCTCCGCACGCTTCTCGCGATCGTTGCTGCCGAGGAGATCGCTGGTGGCCGCGCCTTCGAGCCTCACCACCGCGTCCGTAAGCTTCGGCACTTCGACCGGGATCAGAATCTCGCTGGAATGCAGTTTCAGGAAGCGCGCGCTGCCGGGCACGCCTTCGTAACGCTCGCCGTTGTAGAGCGTGATGGTGTGGGTCAGCCCGTTCGCGTCGACGTTATGCTTCGCGCGCGGCGCCAGCGCCACCTCGACCGTGCCACCGCGATCCCGTTCGATGAAGACATTGATCAGCGTGCCGTCGTCCTCGACGTTTTCCGCGTAGACGACCACGTCGCTCGAGCCGAAAGTCCGGAACCGGCCGGGTGCGATGGGCGCAAACTGCCCCTGCTGGACCGCCGCGCTCCGCAGCGACAGGGTCTGCGAGAGGGCGTGCGGGCCGATGTACAACGTCAAAATTGCCATCGCGGCGGTGACGAGGCCGGTGAGGATCGAAACCGGCCGGTACAGGATCGACGGACCCACGCCACAGGCGAGCGCCGCAGCCATCTCCGAGTCGTGGTACAGCCGGCCAAACGCCAGCAGCACGCCCAACAGCATGCCGACCGGGGTGATGACGGCCAGGTTCTGCAGGGCGCTGAGCCAGATCAGCTCGAGGACGACGGACTGCGGGTACTGGCTCTCGGCGGCGCGCTCCAGCACCTTGGCGACCTGGAAGGTCAGCAGGATGACGAGCAGGACGGCCGTCACCGCGAGCCAGCTCAGGAACAGCTCTTTCAGGATGTATCGATCTAGAATCCGACGCAAAGCGCTTCCTTAATTGGAGAAAAGTCGCCCGCGGCGCTTTTTTCGGAGCGTCAGGTTCGATCGAGGCGGCGGCGCGCCCGGGCAAGAAGCGTGGCTCTTGCCGCCTGCCTGGACGCGTGGCCACGCCCGGGCCATCAAACTTGACTACGGAGCGAGGCTACCTAGAAACTCCCCGCCCCCCAGGGCCGGCCCGCAGCGCTTCGCACTCGAAAGCGCGGGTACGTTAAATCAGACCGGCCCGGGCCTCAACGCCAAAAAACTCGAGTAGCGCCTCGAGTCCGGAGAACAAGAATGCAGTTCGATGTCTGGAGCAAGGGATTGGCTACGCTCGAGGCCGATTGCCTCGTGGTCGGCGTGTTCGAAGACGCCGAGCTCAGCGAGGAAGCCAAAGCCCTCGATACGGCCGCCGGCGGCAAGCTCGGCAAGCTGGTCGCGCGCGGGGATTTCCCGGGCAAGACCGGCGAAACCGTGCTGGTGGGCGACCTGGAGGGCGTCAAAGCCATCCGCGTTCTGCTCGTAGGCCTGGGTAGCCAGAAGAATTACAACCGCAAGATATTCCGTAAGGCGCTCGCGGCGGTGGTCACGGCACTCAATCGCACGCGGATCGCCAACGTGGTGTTCGCCGTGGCGCGCCCATCGTTCAACGATCTCGACGACTACTACTTCGGCCGCGTGATCGCCGAAGTGGTGGGTAATACGCTCTACAAGGTCAACGACCTCAAATCCGCCAAGAAGGGCAAGCCGCCCGCGCTGGAGACTGTGACCGCCGGCCCCGTACGCGGCGCCGGTGCAACGGCCGCAAAGCGCGGGCTGGCGCATGGCGCGGCCATCGCCGCAGCGGCCAAGGTCCAGCGGGATCTCGCCAATCTCCCCGGCAACGTCTGCACCCCCACCTACCTCGGCGACCAGGCGAAGGCGCTGGGCAAAGCCCAGTCTTCCGTGAAGGTCACCGTGCTCGACGAAGCCGGCATCCGCAAGGAGAAGATGGGCTGCTTCCTCGCCGTGAGCCAGGGCAGCGCGGAGCCGCCGCGGTTCATCGTGATGGAATACAAAGGCCCGAAGGCGCCGAAAGCGCCCATCGTGCTGGTGGGCAAGGGCATCACCTTCGATACCGGTGGCATCTCGCTCAAGGACCCGGGCGCGATGGACGAAATGAAGTTCGACATGAGCGGCTCGGCGGCGGTGATCGCCGCGCTGACGCTCGTTGCCTCGCTGCGCCTGCCGCTGCACGTCGTCGGCCTCGTCGCGGCGGCCGAAAACATGCCGGGCAGCCGCGCCGTAAAGCCGGGGGACATCGTCACCAGCGCGTCGGGTCAGACGGTCGAAATCCTGAACACCGACGCGGAAGGCCGGCTCGTGCTGTGTGACGCGCTCCACTACGCGCGGCGCTTCGAGCCCGCGTGCATCGTGGACCTCGCCACCCTCACCGGGGCGTGTGTCGTGGCGCTGGGCGCGCATCATTCGGGCTGCATGTCGAACGACGATGCGCTCGCGCGCGAGCTCGTCGCGGCCGGCGTTCGCGCGGATGACCGCACCTGGCACCTGCCCCTGACCGAGGAGTACGCCGAGCAGCTCAAGAGCAACTTCGCCGACATGGCGAATATCGGCGGCCGCGAGGGCGGCGCGCTCACGGCCGCGGCGTTCCTCGGCAAGTTCACGCAGGGCATGAAGTGGGCCCACCTGGACATCGCCGGCGTGGCCTACCAGGGTGGCGCGAACAAGGGCAGCACCGGGCGCCCGACCGCGATGCTGGCGGACTTCCTCATTCATCGCGCCGGGCGCTAAGGCGGGGCGCGTGAGCGTGCCGCGTTTTCCGGCAAACCGGGCGCGCTCGCCGCGAGCGACGCCGCCGCGGTTGCCGGTGAGAGGCAAGCCAAATGCCCGTCGATGACGCTGCCCTGGGTGACGGTCGCCCTCGCGACGCTACCTCCAGTGGCGCTCCCCCCGGCGATACCGCCCCCGGTGGCGCTCCCCTTGGCGATACCGCCCGCAGTGGCGCTCCCCTTGGCGGCGCGCCCGCGCACGGCGAAGGCACGGACACTTCCCCGCCAAATGCCGCACCGGCCGACACCTCATCCGGCACACGCGTAGATTTCTACGTAATCGAGTCCGACGCCCCACGCGACCGGCTGCGCACCGCCTGCCGCGTGGTCGAAAAGGCCTACCAGGCCGGCAACACCGTGCTCGTCTGGCACACCGACATCGAAGAGCTCCGAGATTTCGACGAGCTCCTGTGGACGCTCGGCGACGGCAGCTTCGTACCGCACGAAGCGATCACGGCCGCCGGCTTTGCCGCCGCACCGGTGCTCCTGACGTCCTCCCCCACCCCGCAAGGCGGCTTCGACGTCCTGGTCAACCTGGCGCCCGAAGTCCCGGCCTGTGTCGCCGAAGCGCGCCGCGTGGCGGAGTTCATCGACGGCGATCCGGCGCGCCGGCAGTCCGGACGCGCGCGCTTTCGCACTTATAAGGACCGCGGCTGGTCGCCCACCACGCATAACCTATAATCGCCCGCTCGCCGGAAACTGAGTGGGTTAATGGACAAGGTGTACGCGCCGCACGAGATCGAGCGGCGGATTTACGAGCGCTGGGAATCAAACGGGTGGTTTGCGCCTTCGGGGAAGGGCACCGGCTACTCCATCGCCATCCCGCCGCCGAACGTCACCGGCACTTTGCACATGGGCCATGCCTTCCAGCACACGCTCATGGACATGCTCACGCGCTACCACCGCATGCGCGGGGACGACACTCTCTGGCAGCCCGGCACCGACCACGCGGGCATCGCCACCCAGATGGTGGTGGAGCGCCAGCTCAACGCGCAAGGCATCAAGCGCACCGACCTCACGCGTGAAGACTTCGTCGAGCGCGTGTGGAAGTGGAAGGCGCAGTCGGGCGGCACGATCAACGGCCAGATGCGCCGGCTCGGCGACTCGGTGGACTGGTCGCGCGACCGCTTCACGATGGACGAGGGCCTGTCGAAGGCGGTGGTCGAGACGTTCGTCCGCCTGCACGAAGAAGGGCTCATCTATCGCGGCAAGCGCCTGGTCAACTGGGACCCGGTGCTGCTCACCGCCCTCTCCGATCTCGAAGTGGAGTCGGAGGAGGAAGAAGGCAGCCTCTGGCACCTTCGCTACCCGCTCGAGGATGGCTCCGGCCACCTCGTCGTGGCGACCACGCGTCCCGAGACGATGCTCGGCGACACCGCCGTCGCGGTGAACCCGGAAGACGAGCGCTACATCAAGCTCATCGGCGGCAAGCTGCGGCTGCCGCTCACGGATCGGCTGATCCCGATCATCGCCGACACGTACGTCGACCCGGCGTTCGGCTCCGGCGCCGTGAAGATCACACCGGCCCACGACTTCAACGACTACGAGATCGGCCAGCGCCACGAGCTGCCGATGATCAACGTGTTCACGCCGCGCGCGGCGATGAACGAGAACGTGCCAACCCGTTTCCAGGGCCTCGACCGTTTCGAAGCACGCAAACAGGTGGTGCGGGAACTCGACGAGGCGGGCCTGCTCGAGCGCATCGACAAGCACAAGCTGATGGTTCCGCGCGGCGATCGCACGAACTCGGTGCTCGAGCCGTATCTCACGGACCAGTGGTACGTGAAGATCGCGCCGCTCGCCGAGCCCGCCATCAAGGCGGTGGAAGACGGCCGCACCCGCTTCGTGCCGGAGAACTACTCGAAGATCTATTTCGAGTGGATGCGCAACATCAAGGACTGGTGCGTGAGCCGCCAGCTGTGGTGGGGTCATCGCATCCCCGCGTGGTATGACGAGCAGGGCGGCGTATTTGTCGGCCGCGACGAGCTGGAGGTGCGCGCGAAGTTCGAGATTCCCGCAAGCACGAAGCTCACGCAGGATACCGACGTGCTCGACACGTGGTTCTCCTCGGCGCTGTGGCCCTACTCGACACTCGGCTGGCCGGAGAAGACCTCCGAGCTTGCGAGGTTCTACCCGACGAGCGTGCTCGTCACCGGCTTCGACATCATCTTCTTCTGGGTCGCGCGCATGATGATGTTCGGCCTGCGCTTCATGGGCGACGTGCCGTTCCGCGACGTGTACATCACGGGGCTCATCCGCGATGAGCTCGGCGACAAGATGTCGAAGTCCAAGGGTAACGTCATCGACCCGCTCGACATCGTGGATGGCATCGACATCGAAGCGCTCGTCGCAAAACGCACGTCCGGCCTCATGCAGCCGCAGATGGCGGCGACCATCGAGAAGAACACGCGCAAGCAGTATCCGACCGGCATGGCGCCGCACGGAACGGATGCGCTGCGCTTCACCTTCGCCGCCCTCGCCTCGCCGAGCCGCGACATCCGCTTCGATCTGGCGCGCGTCGCGGGGTATCGCAACTTCTGCAACAAGCTCTGGAACGCCGCGCGCTTCGTGAGCATGACGGTGGGCGAGACCGCGCCTGCGCCCGGGCCAACGGAGCTTTCCGTCGCCGACCGCTGGATCCGTTCGCGTTTCAGCCGGATGCTCGAACAGTTCGAGAACGCCCTGCGCGAATATCGCTTCGACTTCGCCGCGACCGCGCTCTATGAGTTCACGTGGTACGAGTTCTGCGACTGGTACCTCGAGCTCACGAAGCCCGTGATGCAGTCGGAAACATCGAGCGAGGCTGCGAAGCACGGCACGCGCCAGACGCTCGCGGAAATGCTCGAAGCGCTCCAGCGTGCCCTGCATCCGCTGATGCCGTTCATCACGGAAGAGATCTGGCAGCTCGCCGCGCCTCTTGCCGGCCGCAAGGGCGAGACAGTCATGCTGCAACCCTTCCCGGCGTCGGGCGAGTATCCGCGAGACGCGGACGCGGAGCGCGAGATCGAGTGGATTCGCAGCTTCATTCTCGGCGTGCGGCAGATCCGCAGCGGCATGGACATAGCGCCTTCGAAGAAGCTGGCGGTGCTGCTGTCAGGGACGTTGGCCGCGACGGAAACCGGTTCCGACACCTTCGCCGCCACCGGCGGCGTGTCGGCAAGCGATCGTGCGCGCATCGAAAAACATCGCCCGTACCTCGAGCGCCTGGGCGGGCTCGAAAGCATCACGCCGCTGGTGGCGGGCGCCTCGGCGCCGCAATCGGCGACCGCGCTCATTGGCGAGCTGACGATTCTCGTGCCGATGGCCGGCCTCATCGACGCGGACGCGGAGATCGAGCGCCTCACGAAGAAGATCGAAAAGACCCGCCTCGATCGCGACAAGATCGCGAAGAAGCTGGCGAACGAGAACTTCGTGAAGAACGCACCGCCCGAGGTGGTGGCGCAGGATCGCGAACGCATCGCGGAGTTCGAACGCACGCTCGCGAGCCTCGAAGCGCAGCTTGCGCGCGTGCGCAGCCTGAAGGGCGACCAGTGAACGATACCGCGGGCAGCGGCGAAGCGACCGCCGGCCGAGCTCCGGCCGCAGGCTCCGCCGCGAGCGCGGCGTCCGCGAGCAGCGGCGTTCTCGCCCAGGCGGGGGCGGTCGCCGCGAGCGGCGCGAGCCGCGCAGCCCTCCAGGGCGCGATCGCGGCGCTGGAGAAAATCATTCTGGGCAAGCCGCACCAGATCCGGCTCTGCGTCGCGTGCCTGCTGGCGCGCGGCCACCTGCTCATCGAAGACGTGCCGGGCGTCGGCAAGACCACCCTCGCACACGCGCTCGCGCACGTGCTGGGGCTTGCCTGGCAACGCGTGCAGTTCACGAGCGACCTGCTGCCGGCGGACATCATCGGTGTCTCGGTGTTCGACCGCGCCACGCAGCAGTTCGATTTCCGCAAGGGCCCGATCTTCACCCAGCTGCTGCTGGCGGACGAAGTGAACCGCGCGAGCCCGCGAACCCAGAGCGCGTTGCTCGAGGCGATGGAAGAACGGCAGGTCAGCGCCGATGTCACGACGTGGCGCCTGCCGGAGCCGTTCTTCGTCGTCGCGACCCAGAACCCGCACGAGCAGCTCGGCACCTTCGCGCTGCCCGAATCGCAGCTCGATCGCTTCCTCATGCGCGTGACGCTCGGCTATCCCGATGCCGCGCACGAGCGGGAGCTGCTCAGAAACGGCGCGCGCCGCGACCTGCTGCACGCGATCCCGCCCGCATTGAAGCCTGAAGGCGTCATCGAGCTGCAGAGCGCCGTCCGCAATGTGTTCATCTCAGACGCGCTGCTGGACTACGCACAGGCACTCGTCGCGCGCACCCGTGAACGAGCGGACCTGAAGCTTGGATTGTCGCCGCGCGCGGGCCAGGGCCTGATGCGTGCCGCGCAGGCCTGGGCTTACGTCGCCGGGCGCAACGCTGTACTGCCCGACGACGTTCAGGCTGTCTTTCCCGCGGTGGTATCGCACCGGCTCGAGCGGCGCGACGCGGCGCTTGGCGCGGGGGGCGTCGGCATCGCCACCGAGTTGATTCGCGCGGTGCCCGTGCCGCCGTGAAGATCAGGCAATTCCTGCGAGCCAGGATTGCTAACTGGGCCCGGCGCCGGCAGGGCCCCGACGCCCCACCGTTCACTCTGCACAGCCGGCGCATCTACATCCTGCCCACGCGCCTCGGCCTGGCGTTCGGGGCGATGCTCGCGATCATGCTGATCGCGGGGCTCAACTACGCCAACAGCGCGGCGCTGTTCCTCACGTTCCTGCTTGGCGGGTTTGCGCTGGTGTCGATGCATCAGTGTCATCGCAACCTGCTGCGGGTGTCCTTTGTCAGCGCGTCGGCGCCGCCGATGTTCGCCGGAACGCCCGGTATCTTTTACGTCACGCTCGGCAATGACGCGCGCTTCGCGCGATACGGGATCGAAGTCGCCGCGTTCGACGGCAAGACGGGCGGCCTCGATATCCCGATGAGCGGGCAAGCCCAGGCGAACGTGCCTTTGCCCACGTCCAAGCGCGGCGTGCTACGCATCGATCGGCTTCACATCTCGACCTCATATCCCTACAACCTGTTTCGCGCGTGGACGTGGGTGCATCTGCCCATCGAAGTGCTCGTCTATCCGCGCCCGCACGGCTCGACGCCGATGCCGCTCGAGAGTGGTCACAAGGCCGGCACTCGGACAATGGCGCTGGCCGGCGCCGATGAATGGCTGAGCCTGAGGCCCTTCCGCGATGGCGATTCACCGCGCCAGGTCGCGTGGAAAGCATATGCGCGCGGCTCGCCGCTCCTCGTGAAGGAATACAGCGCGCTCGGCGCGGACCTTCGGCTGTTCGACTTCGCCCAGCTGCGCCACCTCGACGTGGAAGCGCGCCTCGAACAGCTCGCCCGCTGGATCGTCGACGCGGAAAGCCGCGGCGAACGCTATGGCCTTGCGATGCCGGGTCACGTCTTCGAGCCGGACAGCGGCCTGCGGCACCGCCATCGATGCCTCGAAGCGCTTGCGCGCCACGGGCTACCCAGAGCGACCGATGCGCGCTAGATACGGCCAATCGTACGGGCTGCCCGAGCAAAGCATGCGCGCGAGCAGCGGCCAATACCGCGGGCTGCCCCGGGCAAACCATGCGCGGTAGGAACGGCCAATCCCTCGAACCGCTCACGTGGTCGGCGGCCGCACTGCTGAGCGGGGTGCTGCTCCACATCGATCGCGCGCCTCTGTGGGCGACTGCGGCGGCTTTCGTGTGCGTTGTGTGGCGATTCGCGCACGAATTTCGGCCCGTGCGACTGCCGGGCACCTGGGTCAAAGCCGGCGTGATGGTGCTGCTGCTTCTAGCGGTGCTCGCGCAGTTCAAGACCGTGAACGGCTTGAGCGCCGGCACCGCGCTGCTCATAGTGATGGGCTCGCTGAAGCTGCTGGAAACGCACAACCAGCGGGATCGCAACATCGTCATCGGTACAGCGCTGTTCCTGCTGCTCGCCGCATGCCTCGATCGCCAGAGCCTGCTGCGCGCGCCGCTCTATCTCGTCCACGCGTGGATCTGTTGTGCGGCGTTGGGCGTCACCACGCGCGGCAACGTCGGCGTGAACAATCGCACCATCGCGTTGCTTGCCGCGCGGAGCTTGTTGCTCGCGTTGCCGCTCGCGCTCGTGCTCTTTCTGTTCTTCCCGCGCATGGCCGGCGTTTTCTGGACGTTGCCGCAGACGGAAGGCGCAACCACCGGCCTCAGCGATTCGATGAGCCCCGGCAGCATCTCCTCGCTCGGCGAATCCGAAGAGCCGGCGTTCCGGGTTCACTTCGAATCCGATCCGCCGCCGCCTGAAGAGCGCTACTGGCGCGGCCCCGTACTGCACGACTTCGACGGCTACACGTGGCGCCAGACTCCTGGCCAGTATTACGTGCGTTCGCCGCTCCATTACGAGGGGAAGGAATACCGGTACAGCGTCACGCTCGAGCCGAGCTCCGAGCGCTGGTGGTTCGCGCTCGACACGGTGACCGAATCGCCCAATCGACGCCGCGTGCGGCTGACGTTCGACCAGCAGCTTGTCGCGAACGATCCGGTCACCCGACTCATCACGTACAACGCCGTCTCGTACACGCGGACGCGATCGGACGGCCCCATCCCGCTCATCGCCCGGCGCGTCGACACGCGGCTGCCGGCGAATCGGAACCTGCGCTCGGTGGCTCTCGCGAAAGAGATGCGCGGTCGCGCGGCGACGGATCAGGAATACATCGCTTCCGTGCTCGACCTGTTCCGACAGGGCGGCTTCGAATACACACTGACGCCGCCCTTGCTGAATCTCGATTCGGTCGACGACTTTCTGTTCAACACGAAGCGCGGGTTCTGCGGGCACTACGCTTCCGCGTTCGTCACGCTGATGCGCGCGGCGAACATTCCGGCACGCGTGGTCACCGGCTATCAGGGCGGCGAGTGGAATCCCATTCGCCAGTATTACCTCGTGAGGCAATCCGCCGCGCACGCGTGGGCGGAAGTGTGGCTCGACGGGCGCGGCTGGACCCGTGTCGATCCCACAGCCGTCGTTGCGCCGGAGCGATTGCGCCGCGGGCTCCTCGATCTGCTGCCCGACTCGGGCTCGGCGACGGCGCGAATCCTGCGGCAATCCGTGTGGCTCACCGATATCCGCCAGAGCTGGGATGCGGCCAACGACTGGTGGAACGAGCGTGTCGTGCACTTCGATTTCAACACGCAGATCGACCTCCTGCGCTGGCTGGGATTCGACACGCCGGACTGGCGGATTCTCGGTTATCTGCTGGCGGCGGGGCTCATTGCGTGGCTGATTGTCATCGCGTGGCACGTGAGTCGCACATCGCGGCGTACGCCGGCGGATCGGCTCGCACGCGCCTACGAGAAGCTTTGCGGCAAGCTCGCGGATGCGGGCGCCGCGCGCGAATCTCACGAAGGGCCGCTCGCCTATGCGCTGGCGGTCGCCACGCGCAGACCGGATCTCGCAATGAGCGCGAACGGGTTGCTCATGAGCTACGCGGGACTGCGCTTCGGCAACGACATCGGCGATCAGGCGCGGCCGGCGGCGATTGCGGCTTTCGAGCAGGCAGTGTCGCGCTTCCGTACCGGCCGTGTCGCGGAAACATTCCCCGCCGAGTGGCGTGCGATTCTGCGCTCGTCGCTTCCGCTGTACTCGCGCATGCCCGCGCCCCTGCGTTCGAGCCTTGAACCGCTGGTGCTCGAGTTTCTTCGCAAAGTCCGGTTTGTGGGTTGTGACGGCCTCGTTGTGACGGACGAGATGCGACTCATCGTCGCCGCACAAGCCTGTCTGCTCATCGCGGGCCATCGCGTGAAACCCTATGAGCAGCTGATGAGCGTGCTCCTCTATCCCGACGAGTTCGTCGTGAACCGCACCACCGAGGACGAAGCGGGCGTCGTCACGGAGTTCGAGGACGTGCTGTCGGGCGAGGCGCACGACACGTCGCGCATCATCCTCTCCTGGCGCGACATCAAGGAGCCGCTCGATGAAGGCGGCATCTGCAATGTCGTGCTTCACGAGTTCGCCCACTATCTCGATAACAGCGTCGATGGCGTTTTCACTGACGTCGATGATCGCAGCGAATCGCTGCGGGACTGGCACGCCGTTCTCGCCACCGAGTTCGACGCCCACTGTGAAGCGGTGGAGGCGGAAGAGGAAACGCTGATCGAACCCGACGGCGCGGAACATCCGTCAGAGTTCTTCGCCTATGCCACCGAGGTGTTCTTCGAGGCCCCGACCGAGATGAAGGAACGCCACCCGCGACTCTACGAAGGACTGAAGACGGCGTATGGACTCGACCCCGCTGCCTGGTGAAGCGGCATTCGTTTGCGTATCGCCCGCCACACCGAGGTGGGTGCGGCGGCGGCCGTTGCCGCTCGCGGGATGGCTGAGACTTTCGAATCGTGTCAGGCGCGCGAAGTACGCGTGGCTCGCCGGACTGGCGCTGCCGCTTCGAAGCCGCCATCGCCGCGATCTCCTCTACCAGTCCCGCACCGGAATCGTTCCGACCGGCCAGGGCGTAGCGAGGTTGCCCTCCGACGGAATCCGCGTCGGCCGCGGCGAGCGGTGTTATGTTTTTTTCACCGACTCGCGGGCGCGAGGCGCACTCGGGTCAGGAGCGCGGCGCCAACGATGAACAGTATCGAGATCGAAACGATCGCCAGCCGCGAATCGTGCGTCGTCAGCGCGACGATACCCGTAATCAGCGGCCCCAGAATCGCCGCCGCCTTGCCCATCAGGTTGTAGAACCCGAAGAACTCGCCCGCCTTCCCCGCCGGCACCAGCCGCCCAAACAGCGACCGTGACAGCGACTGAACACCGCCCTGCACGAGCCCGATGACGATCGCGAGCACGTAGAACTCGGCTTCGGTTTTCAGGAAGTAGGCGTAGACCGCAACGCCCGTGTAGACCGCTATCCCGATGAAGATACCCGCGCGCGGCCCGACCTTCTGCCCGAGCCACCCGAACGCGAGCGCCGCCGGGAAGCCCACGAACTGCGTGATGAGCAGCGCCGTGATCAGCGCCGACTGATTGAGACCGAGCGACAGCCCGTAATCCACCGCCATCTTGATGATGGTGTTCACGCCATCGATGTAGCACCAGTACGCGAGCAGGAACCACAGCAGCGTCCGGTCGCCGCCGATGTGGCGAATGGTGCCGGCCAGCTCCGCGAAACCCGCGCGAATCGAAGCCCCCACCGGCAACCTCGCCGCCGCCCGTTTTTCATCCACCCAGAAGAGCACCGGCACCGTGAACAGCACCCACCACACGCCGACGGTCACGAACGAGAGGCGCACCCCTTCACTCGCATCGGCGATACCGAACATCGCTGGCTTCGTGACCATGAGCACGTTCACGAGGAACAGCAGACCGCCCCCGAGATAGCCGAGCGAATAGCCGTAACCGGAAACGAGGTCGTAATCCTTCTCTTCCGCCACATCGGTGAGCAGCGAATCGTAGAACTGATTCCCGCCCCAGAAGCCGAGCGACGCGACGAGGTACAGGACGGCGGCGGCCACCCACTCGCCCTTCGCCACCCAGAACATCCCAACCGTCATCGCCGCGCCGAGCACGGTGAACAGCATGAGGAGCCGGATACGCGCGCCGCCCTTGTCCGCGACGGCGCCGATCAGCGGCGCCAGCAAGGCGACGATGATGCTCGCGACGCCATTCGCGAGACCCAGGCGAAAGGTGCTCTCCGTCGCCGCGACACCCGCGTTCCAGAACTGCTTGAAGTACAGCGGAAAGAAGCCCGCCATCACCGTGGTGGCGAACGCCGAGTTCGCCCAGTCGCAGAGCGCCCAGCCGATCACCGGCCGTCGCAACAGCACCCCGCGCGCGCGCGCCTGCAGCGAAGTTGCCCCGGAAGACACGGCCATGAGGTGCTCCTGCCGAACGTGCGGCGGTTATCGCTTCAGCTCGCCGACTCGCGCGTCTCGTTGAACTTCAGTTCCGGCCAGCGCTCGAGCGTCAACTGCAGGTTCACACGCGACGGCGCGAGGTACACCAGCTGCCCCGCGTGATCGACCGCCAGGTTCTCGTACGCCTTGATGCGGAACTCTTCGATCTTCCGCTCGTCGCCGGTGACCCAGCGCGCGGTGTACACGGTGACGCCGTCGAACACGCAGTTCACGCTGTATTCGTCCTCGAGGCGGAACGCGACGACTTCGAACTGAAGCTGGCCGACCGCGCCGAGGATCATGTCGTTGTTCCGCAGCGGCTTGAAGAGCTGCGTCGCGCCCTCTTCGCACAGCTGCGAAAGCCCCTTCGCGAGGGCCTTCATCTTCATCGGATCCTTCAATACGGCGCGCCGAAACAGCTCGGGCGCGAAATTCGGGATACCCGTGAACGAGAGCTTCTCGCCTTCGGTGAACGTATCCCCGATGTTGATGGTGCCGTGGTTGTGCAGCCCGATGATGTCGCCCGCGAACGCTTCTTCGGCGGTCGCGCGGTCGCCGGCCATGAACGTGAGCGCATCCGCCGCGCGCGTCTCCTTCCCCAGGCGCACGTGATACAGCCGCATGCCGCGCTCGTATCGGCCGGAGCACAGGCGCATGAAGGCGATGCGGTCGCGATGCCCCGGATCCATGTTCGCCTGGATCTTGAACACGAAGCCCGTGAGCTTGTCTTCGAGCGGCTGCACGGCACGCACGCGCGTGGCGCGGGGCTGCGGACCGGGCGCGTGCGTCGTGAACGCGGTCAGCAGCTCCTCGACACCGAAGTTGCTGATGGCCGACCCGAAGAACACCGGCGTCTGCCTGCCCGCGCGATAGGCGTCGGGATCGAACTCGTTCGTCGCGCCTTTCACGAGCTCGACCTCGTCGTCGAACCGGCGCGCCATGTCGCCGAGGAACTCGCGTGCCTCGTCGCTCTGGAGCCCGTCGATCGTCAGGTTCTCGCCGACGCGACCGCCCTTGCCCGCTTCATACGCATAAATGCGATCTTCGAGCAGGTGATAGATGCCCTTGAGATCGCGCCCCATGCCGATGGGCCAGGTGATCGGCGCCGTGCCGATCTTCAGCACGCGCTCGATCTCGTCGAGCAGCTCGATGGGCGCGCGGCCGTCGCGATCGAGCTTGTTGATGAAGGTCATGATCGGCGTGTCGCGCAGCCGGCAGACTTCCATCAGCTTGATGGTGCGCTCCTCGACGCCCTTGGCGCAGTCGATGACCATCAGCGCGGAGTCCACGGCCGTGAGCGTACGGTACGTGTCTTCCGAGAAGTCTTCGTGACCGGGCGTGTCCAGCAGGTTCACGATCGACTCGCGATAGGGAAACTGCATGACCGACGAGGTCACGGAAATTCCGCGCTGCTGCTCCAGACGCATCCAGTCCGAGGTCGCATGGCGCGCGGCCTTGCGCCCTTTCACCGTGCCCGCCATCTGGATCGCGCCCCCGAACAGCAGCAGCTTTTCGGTGAGCGTGGTTTTTCCAGCGTCGGGGTGGGAGATGATGGCGAAGGTTCTGCGTTGCCGGATCTGGTCGGCGACTGTCTCGGTCACGATCGGGAGCCTGGAAAACGGGCGCGCATGATAGCAGCGCCGGCGCCCGGCGGGCCGTCGGGCAACGACGGCGCCACGCCTGGAAAAGTGTCGTTAGTGGCCCGCCCCGAAGGCGTCCGGCTGCTCGAACTTCACGCGAAAGGTCAGCGAGCCCGCTACGGGTTTGTCGCCCGCGCCGGCGCCCGGAGCGTACTTGCCGGCCATGGCGAGCTTCAGCGCACCTTCGTCGAGCTCGGCGACGCCGGAGGTTCCCGCGACCTCGGCACTCGTCACGCAGCCCGTTTCGGAGATCGCCACGCGCACAGTCACGGCGCCTTCGACGTCGTTCTGCTTCGCCGAGGGCGGATAGAACGTTTCGGATGACGGGAAGTCCGTGCCGAGCCCCGGCTTGTCGCGCCCCTTCACCGGCGGCACGGCCGCCGGGCAGGGCTGGTCACCGCGCTTGAGAGAAGCGACGGCCACCGGGTTTGGCAGATTCGCCTGCGCCTTCACCATGCGCGCACGTTCGGCGTTGAAGAACGCCACCGGCGCGGCGATCTGCTTGTAAAAGCGCTGTGAGATCGCGTCGAGGCTCTCGAGGTCCGGCTGCTTGACGGCCTCGTCGAGCTCCTTCGCAAGATACTCGTAGGTCGACGTCACCCGATCGTTGATGCCCTGGCGGTCCGCGTCCGTGGCCCGCACGAGCCAGGGGCCGAGCTGATACTGGTGATAGACGACGGGAGCCTGCGCGGTCAGAAACATCGTCACCGCATACATCTTCGCGTGTTCCGCGGAGATGATCGCGGAGGCTTCGTCCAGCGTGTGCTGCAGGCCCGCGGTGTCTTTCGCGACCGACTGCTTCTGCGCTTTCTCGCGCAAGTTGTCGAGATTGTCTTTTGTCGCCGAACCGAACACGTACTGCTGCCAGTAGTACTGCAGATCGTGCCCGCCGAGGTCCTGAGGCGCCTGCCCGGCGTACACCTGCTGAGTGAGGCGGACGAGGATGTCCATCTGCGTATCCCACTCCTCGAGCGTGGTGAGCTTCACTTTCAGATTCGCTGGGGGCCGCACGGCCGGCGCCGGGGTCGGCACGGCTACGGACGGCGAGGTATTGGCCGGCGGCGGTTGTGGGGCCTTGTCCTGCGCGGCGACGAGTGACGGGCCATACAACGCGAGCACGCATGCCGCGGTAACGAGCGCACGTGAAAGCGCGCTCAGCGGCTTCGAAATCAGCATTTTTCTTTGAGTCCTGTTCAGGGGGAGCGCGAACGCCGCGCCGGCAATACCAGCTTGAGAACCGACGCATCTTCGCGCCCACCAATCGCCTGGTAGTAACCGCGCCGAATGCCCACCTGCTCGAAACCCATCGAGGTATAGAGCCGAATGGCGGCGGTGTTCGACGGACGAACTTCGAGAAACGCTTCGCTCATGCCGGCGGCACGTGCGCGATCGACGAGGTATTCGAGCATGCGACGCCCGACACCACGGCAACGAAAGTGCGCATCGATGCAGAGATTGAGAATGTGCGCCTCGCCGGCGCCGACACTCATGACGCCGTAGCCAATGACCTCATCCGCCGAGACGGCCACGCGGCACACATAGCCCACGCGCAGGCAGTCGCGGAAGATGCCTTCGCTCCATGGGAATTGATAAGCCGCGCGCTCGATGGCGACGACCGAAGGCACATCGGTTTCGACCATCGTGCGAATCACCACCTCGGGTGTCGCCAGCAATTCCGGCGCGGTTGCCATCACTGATCCTGCGAAGCCAGCCGTTGGAACGTGCTGCGCGCGAACTTCAGGTCCTCCCACGCCTTGCGTTTGTCGGCGGGGGTACGCAGCAGGTAGGCGGGATGATACGTCACGATCAGCGGTGTATTCAGCTCGCCAAAGTGGTGCAACTGACCCCGCAGGCGCCCCAAAGGCGTGTCGGTCGCGAGCAGGTTCTGGGCCGCAATGCGGCCCACCGCGAGCATGAGCCGGGGCTGGAGCAGTGCGATCTGGCGCATGAGGTACGGCAGGCAGGCGGCCACCTCGTCCGGCTTCGGATCGCGGTTATTGGGGGGGCGGCTTTTGAGCACGTTCGCGATGAACACCTGCTCCCGCGGCAGGCCGATGGCCACGAGCATCGCGTTGAGCAGCTGGCCGGCCCGGCCTACAAAAGGCTCACCCCGGCGGTCTTCTTCGGCGCCGGGCGCCTCGCCGATGACGAGCCATTCGGCTCGGCGATTGCCTACGCCGAATACGCCCTGGGTGCGGGTGGAGTGGAGGCCGCACCGGGTGCAGGTCAAGACCTCGGCTTTTACCGCCTCCCACTGGGCGTCGATGTCCGGTGGCACGGGTGTGCCGGCGGCACGGCCGGGGGTGATGACGGGGATGCGGGCCAGTGCCTCCGCTGCGGCCGGGCGTGAGCGCGTGCCTTGAACCGACGCGGCTTCTGCCGGGGGCGACGTGAGTTGCGGGGGTATTGAGGCGGGCGGCTCAGGCGAGGCGGCGCGCCGCGCGGGAGGCGTCACCGCGAACTGCGCGCCGGGTCGCGCGGCGTCCGCGGGAAGGGCCGCCTCGAAAGAGGCCACTTGCAGCGGCGTAGCAGTCGCGCTCGCGATGGCCTCGCTTGCTGGCGGTGACCCAGTCACGTCGGCAACCGGCGCCAACGGCGGGGGCGGTAAGTCCCGCCGCTCCCACGCCTCTACGCCCATGGCGCGCAGGTATTCGAGGCGTCGCGCGCGGTCCATCAGGACATCCCGGCGGGGGCGCCGCGCATGGCGCGGCGGATGCGCCGGCCGATCCACAGCACCGGTGCGGACAGCGCGTACGTCATGAAAATAGAGAACAGCATCGTCGGCGGATCGATTGCGATCAGCACGAAAAAGATCGGCACGATGACCATGTAAGCCCGCTTGATGCGCCGGTCGATATCGAACTTCTTGAAGCTCGGAAAGCTGAAGCTGCTCACCATCAGCAGGCCGGCGAACACCGCGATCACGAAGGCCGCCATCAATCCCGGAAGCCCCGGCTCCCGCAGCGGCGGCTTGCTCGAAAACCACACGAATGCCGCGACGATGGCCGCCGCCGACGGGCTCGGCAACCCCTCGAAGTAGTTCTTGTCCGTGGTGGCCGAGCGGGCATTGAAGCGGGCAAGCCGGAGCGCGGCGGTAACGGCGTAAAAGAAGGCCGCCAGCCAGCCGAACCGCTCCCACTCCTTGCCGTACTCGGCGATGCGTACGACGCCCCACTGGTACGTGACGATCGCCGGTGCCACACCGAACGAAACCATGTCCGCGAGGCTGTCGTATTCCTTGCCGAAGGCGGTCTCGGTGCGGGTCATGCGGGCAATGCGCCCATCGAGCCCGTCGAAGATCATCGCGATGAACACCGCAATGCCGGCCGGCTGGAAATTCCCATTCCCGGGCTTGGCCGCGTCGATCGCCGCGACGATGGCGTAGAAGCCCGAGAACAGGCAGCCAGTCGTCAGCAGGTTCGGCAGCAGATAGAAGCCCCTGCGCGGGGGCGGACGGGTATCTGATTCCATTGGTGCCGGATGGTACCAAGGCACGCTGGCAGCGTGGGCCGGGGGCGCTTTTGGGCTGCGCCGGGCGGCTGGGAGCGCACGATCGAGCGCCTCTTCAGCCGCCCGGCGATCGAGGGCGTCTTCGCAGCCGGGCGCGTCCGGTGGGACACCCCTGCTAAGATGCCCGACCCTTTTACCGTCCCGCGCAGCGAAACCATCAGCGATGCGACTGTCCCACTACCCGATCAACACCCTGCGAGAGACGCCTGCCGAGGCGGATATCGTCAGCCAGCAGCTCATGCTGCGCGCCGGGCTCATCCGCCGCCTTTCGGCCGGCATCTACTCCTGGCTGCCGCTGGGGCTGCGCACGCTGCGCAAGGTGGAGAACATCGTCCGCGAGGAGATGAACCGCGCCGGGGCGCTCGAGCTCCTGATGCCCGCGATCCAGCCGGCCGAGCTGTGGCGGGAAACCGGGCGCTGGGATCGGATCGGCGCCGAAGGCCTGCTGCTGCGCCTTAAGGATCGGCACGACAACGACTACTGCGTCGGCCCGACGCATGAGGAAGTGATCACCGACATCGCCCGGCGCGAGATCAAGAGCTATCGCCAGCTGCCGGTGAACTTCTATCAGATCCAGATGAAATTCCGCGACGAGATCCGCCCGCGCTTCGGCGTGATGCGCTCGCGCGAGTTCATCATGAAAGACGCGTATTCGTTCCACATAGACGAAGCGTCGCTGCGCCTGACCTACGCCGACATGCACAAGGCGTATACGGCGATGTTCACGCGCATGGGCCTGAACTTCCGCTCGGTGGAAGCGGACTCGGGCGCCATCGGCGGCAAGACGTCGCGTGAGTTCCAGGTGCTCGCGGACTCCGGCGAGGACGCGATCGCGTACTCGGATAGCGATGATTACGCCTCCAACATCGAAACCGCCGAAGCGATTACACCGGCTACTCCGCGCGCGGCGCCGGCGGAAGAGCTGAAGAAAGTCGCCACGCCGGGCGTAAAGACGATCGACGACCTCGTCAAATTCCTCTCGGTGCCGGTGACGAAAACGGTGAAGACGCTGGTGTACGAAGGCAAGGAAGGCGACCTCGTCGCGTTCCTCCTGCGTGGCGATCACCAGCTCAACGAGATCAAGGTAAGCAAGCTGCCGCAGGTGTTCACGCCGCTGCGGCAGGCGAGCGCGGAGAGCGTGCGGGCGGCGTTTGGCGCAAGCTTCGGCTCTCTCGGCCCGCTACTGACGCCGGCAACGGGTGCCAACGGCACGTCGGACGCCGTGCTCGTGCGGCCTGCCAAGGTCGACCCTCATTTCCCGGCCGGCAAGCCGGTGACGTTCATCGTCGACCGCACGGTTGCCGCGCTGAGCGACTTCGGCGTGGGCGCGAATGAAGACGGCTTCCACTTCACCGGGGTCAACTGGGGTCGTGACCTGCCTGAACCGACCCACGTTGCCGACCTGCGCAACGTCGTCGAAGGCGACCCGAGCCCCACCGGCAACGGCAAGCTCAAGATCGTCCGCGGCATCGAGGTCGGGCACATCTTCCAGCTGGGCAAGATCTACTCCGAAGCCATGAAGGCGACGGTGCTGGATGAATCCGGGAAGTCCGTCGCGCCGTACATGGGCTGCTATGGCATCGGTGTGACGCGCATCGTGGCGGCTGCGATTGAACAAAATCACGATGAGCGCGGCATCATCTGGCCGGAGCCGCTCGCTCCCTTCCACGTGGTGCTCGTGCCTATCGGAGCGCAGAAGTCTGAACGTGTCCGCGAAGTCGCCGACAAGCTGTACGCCGAGCTCAACGCCGCCGGCATCGAGGTGCTCTACGACGACCGCGACGCCCGCCCGGGCGTCAAGTTCGCGGACGCGGAGCTCATCGGCATTCCGCACCGGCTGGTCGTGGGCGAGCGCGGCATCGAAGCCGGCAAGCTCGAATACCGCGGCCGCCGCGACACCGAAAGCACCGAGTTCCCGCTCGACGATGCGCTGGCATTCATTCGCTCGCGAATGGGGAAATAGCGTCGCGCTGGCGCGCGCGTCGCTGGCTCGCGCCGGCGGCGCGGCCGCCATTGCTCTGCTTTTCCTTTTCAGCGGCGCGGCACGCGCCGATCAGCAGAAGGATCCCGAGCTGCGCGAAGTCGTGCAGCGAACGATCGCGCAGGCCGAGTGCTTCGAGGATCGTTACCAGAGCGAAGTCTGGTACAAAATGATGGAGCCGCGCCTGCGCAAGACCGTGAAGGATCACGACGAGCGCATGCTCATCCTCAAGGAAGTGATCTGCGAATCGCAGCGTGCCGGCGAAGCGCGCCTGCCTCCCGGCCTCGTGATGGCGGTCATCCACGTCGAGAGCCGCTTTGATCATTACGCCGTTTCCTCGGCGGGCGCCGTCGGCCTGATGCAGGTGATGCCCTTCTGGCCCGAGCAGCTCGGCCTGAAGCGGCACGAGCTCATCCGCATCCCGCAGAACATCCGCATGGGCTGCGCGATCCTGCGTTTCTATCTGCGCAAGGAAAAGAACAGCGTCACGCGCGCCCTCGCCCGCTACAACGGCAGCGTCGGCCGGCGCGACTATTCGAACCTCGTGATGGCCCAGTGGACGCGCTACAACGGCGCGGACGACATGGGCCTCGACGCCGACACCAGTCGCGCGCCCGCGGTGAAGTCCGCAGGCCGTTGAAGCCCTATCGTCGCCGACGCAAGGCCGTCGGCACGAGTGGCCCCTTCAGCGAGCCCGGCGACGGCGCAACGCCCCGAGCCCACCCATTGCCGAAAGCAGAAGCCACGCCGCCGCCGGCAGCGGCACGGGTGCGGGCGCGAGCGACGCATCGAATCGGTCGAACTGATTCAGCGACTGATTGGGATCGAAGCCCTGCTGGATCTGGTAGCTGAGCCGGAAATTGAGGAACGAAGCCGGGTCCAGCGGACCGACGGGCAGCGCGTCCGAGGGATTGGCGCTCTCCAGCTCGAAGTTGACGCTGAAGTTCCAGGCCTGCAGCTGCCCTGGCGGCACACCCGCGCCGCTCAGCAAGCCGAACGAATAGGTCGTCAGCGTCGGGCTGGCGATGCCCGGCGAGACACCCAGCAGGATGAGCGTCGGTTCGAACACGTCGTTCCCAACCTGAACGCGAGCGGAGATTCCGCCGCCACTGTAGATGCCAACGCCGGGCGAGCCCGGATTGGCGTCGGCGCCGAAAAGGCCAAGGTCGTAAGTCAACGACACGCTGACGGGCGTGCCGACGGCCACCGGGCCGGAAAACGGAATACCGAAGATTCCATCGTCAGTATCCGTGCTGAAGATCTGCCCGCTCCCCGTAAGCGTGACAGGCGCTGCCAACGCGGCACCACTGGCAAGAGACAGAACAGCGAGCGCGAGACATCGATGAATCATGACGATCTTTCCCTCTTCCCAAGCAATCCGAGCGAGCCGCGCATCCGCGCACGGCCGAAGCTACCCGGCAGGTGATGACCGGCTCATGACGGAACGACGAAAGCTGCGTCTCTCACCGCAGCAACCGCGCGCGGCTCAGCCGGTGCTGAAGCCTTTGGGGTGCTCGTGCGGGTGAAGCGTGACCTCGCTCGCGTCGATGGACGTGACCTTTGACGCTGAAGAGCCGGTCCACAACCACTCGATGAAGCTCAGCACCACCTCTGCGTCGCCGACAACGAGCACTTCCACTCGACCGTCGGGAAGATTCTTCGCGTGGCCCCTGATCCCTAGCTCACGCGCACGCTGGGCCGCAGTGGCGCGATAGAAGACACCCTGCACACGGCCGGCGACCAGGCATTTTTTGCAGATCACTTTTGCTCCCCTTCCGCGAGCACCGCGCGAGCGCGTTTCGCTGCGGCGCAGGCATTTCTACACGTTTGCAGTCGATTTGCAGGAAGCCACGCGAGCTTCGCTTCTTCACACTTCGCGCCACTCGTGAGGCATCCGCTTCACGAGCAACCGAAAATCTCAAACCGACTCAAGGAAGGAGTTTCTCATGAATACGCCCGACCGTTCCCTCGCCGACCGCGACGCCTTCTCCATCGCCGAGCTCGAAGCCCGCTTCGAGATGCAAGCGATTCCCGTAGGCGCACCGAATCTCAGCCCGGACTGGGAATGCAGCTGCAGCTTCAAGAACTGAGCGCGGAAGGCACGGCAATCGGGCTCGCCCTCGCTCCGCGAGGGCGAGCCCTCCGCCACCCATGAACAACACCATCACACCGCGGCTGCGCGCCGACGTCGAGCTGAAGCCGTTCGACGAATACGAAGGCGACGAGCGTTTCATCGTCGCCGTGGACGACCGCCATCTCGTCGTGAGCTCGGGGGTCGCCCTCGTGCTCGAAGAATGCCGCGCGCACACCACCCTCGGCGCGGTCGCACAGCGCGTATCGGCGCGCCTGGGGTTCTTTGTGTCGCCTGAGATCGTGGGCGAAGTGCTGAGCGCGCAGGTTCTTTCGGATTGTTTTCACGCGCCGGAGCAGCGTGCGCAGGGGCAGTGCCCTATCCGCTGCCGGCAACGCATCGTGCCAACGCAGGTGCTCGCGCCAATACTCCTGCCGCTACGCTGGCTGTTCACGCGCCCGGCGGCCGCGATGGTCATCACGACGCTCGTGCTGATCGAACTGCTGGTGATCCAGCGCGGGCACTCGGCCGTTTCACCGCCGCTTTCCGGCGCACAGATCGTGTGCTCCGTCGCGCTCACGATGCTTGGCGTCGTCGTTCACGAGTTGGGGCATCTCACCGCGTGCGCCCGCTTCGGCGCGCGACACGGGGGCATCGGCCTTGGCGTGTACTGGTGCATGCCCGTTCTTTACGCGGAAGTGAGTGGCGCGTGGATGCTGCCACGCCTGCAGCGCGCCGCCGTTGATGCGGGTGGCGTCTACTTCCAGTGCGCGTACCTCATCGCATTGGGGGGCGCATACCTCGCGTCAGGCGCCATGCCGTTCGTCGAAGCAATGGCGTGGACTCACTTCCTGATGCTCCACACGCTGAACCCTGTTCTGAAGTATGACGGCTACTGGCTGCTCACCGATCTCGGCGGCATGCCCAATCTGCATGAGCAGATTCGTACGAGCGCCCGCCAGGCGTGGCGGGCCTTGCGTCACGCCGCCCGCGACAGCCTGCCGACACTGAGGCAGCTCGCACTCCTGAGCGCATTCGGCGCGATCGCGATCGCTTACTTCACCTACACGTTCGCCATGCTCGGCACGGATATCGGCCACGGCGCGAGCGAGATCGCGCGCCGCTGGGTCGTCCGCGACAGCGCACCGTTCGGCCACTGGCACGTCGTCGGTGAGGCGGCGTTGGTCGCGCTGCTCTCCGTCATGGCGCTGTCGCTCGCCTTTCTACTCGCCCGCTCCATCCACCGCATCGGAAAGGACCCCCAGGCATGATCCGTTCTCTCGCATTCCGCTTTGCGCGGCCGCTGTCGATTCATCGGTCGCTCCGCACGCTGGCACGCGTGTCGGCCCACGTGCTCATCATTTCGCCGAGCACGGAGGGCTCGATCGCGTTTGCCCGCGCTCTCGGCCGCACGCGGCCTTGTCTCATCACGCGCGGGCCCATCACCGCCACCGTTTCCTGGCCAGCTGCGGATTGCTTGCGCACCGCTGCGGAGATCTCCCACGCGTTCGTCGGGCACCCCACGCTACCGCGAACCATCATTTCCTATCCGGACCAGCTTCCCTGTGTCACTTCGACGAGCGTGATGGTTCCGTTTCTCCGCGAGCTCCACGCATTCTCGACGCTGGAAGCCCTGCTGGTGATGCGCCACAAGCCGCGTGTGTTCGCACTCAGTTCGGTCGGCGGGCACTGCGGGTTCCGGCTCGTTGAAGTCCACTACAACGACGCGTTCGACGCGGACGGGCAGATTCTCTCGCTCGGCAACCTCGTCGGGCGTCTGTTGCTGTGGCTCGCCACCGATCTGGCGAACCCGCCGCCGGACTGGCTGGCCGCGCCGTACCTGCCTCTGAAATCCGCGCGAGTGCTCTGGATGCAGGCGCGTGAGGAGATGAAAGACGTCGAGTGCCTCCTGCGCATGCAGCTTCAGTCCCGCTTCTGCGACCGGGAACGCACCGGCGCGGCGCTCGCGGCCGTGGTCGAGCGGCAACGCATCCTCATCGGCACGTCGCTTCCGTAGGAGGTCATGAATGAACCGTTCCCGACTCGGGTCGTGCGCCGTACTGCTCGGCATCGCGCTCACGCCTTGCGGCTGCGTCAATGTGGATGTCGGCCTGGCGAACCTCATGTCCGCCGACCGCGCGCCGCGCACCGCCGTTCTTGCCAGAGGCTACGCCGTGCAGGATCTCGTCATCCATCGGGGTGATCGACTCATTGGCATCACGCATGCCCATCATCCGCAGAGCCAGGCCCTCATCGTGTTCTGCGGAGGGGACTCGTTCCATCGCTCGATCGAGGGCGCTGACGCACTCGAGGCGCTGGCGCGCAACGCGGACGTCCTGCTGTTCGACTATCCGGGGTATGGCGAGAGCACCGGCGCGCCAACAGCCACGGTGATTCTGGAGAACGCACTGGCGGTGTACGACTATGCCGCCGCGCTGGAGACCTCCGCAGGCAAGAAGCGCGTGCTTTACGGCTTCTCGCTTGGCGGCATGGTCGCCGCGCAGATTGCGGGCCGTCGCCCAGCGGACGGGCTCGTGCTCGAAGCAACTGCGCCGAGCGCCGAAGCGTGGGCACGGAGCCAGATTCCCTGGTACGCAAAGCCGCTGGTGAAACCCCACATCGAGCCGGGTCTCGCGTCGATCGACTCGATCGTTTCCTTGCGCCACTTTGGCGGCGATGTGCTCCTGCTCACCAGCCCGTCCGACGAGCGAGTGCCGGCGGCGCTGTCGGTGCGCATGTACCGCGAGCTTCGCCGGGCAGGCGTGCGGACTGAGGTCGTGCTGTTCGACGCCCGCCACGGCGGCATCCCGCACTCGCCGGAGTACGGCCCGGTGCTCACCGCGTTCCTGAATCGCGTGAAGGGGCCGCAATGAGTCTCACGTCACTGATCACCGCTGCGGCGTACCGGCTGACGGGCTCTGTGTCCTTCCATGTGTCGTCGCTGCTTCCGGAACGCATCCACGAGGGCAAGCGCGTCGGTCACGCATTGCGGGACCTCCGTGACGCGCCGAGTGGCCCCTACTTCACCCGCGCGGTGCTGGAGTCTCGGTGGCGATCCCGGCTGCTGCTGAGTCATGTGCTCGCGCTGTCGCCGTCAGAACTGCGCCGGTTCTTCGAGAAACGCGTGGTCTTCGAAGGCGCGGTACTCGCGGCGCCCATGCTCGATGGAACGCGGCCAGTGATTCTTGCCGCGCCTCACTATGGCCCCGCGCCGATCGGCTTCGTCGCTGCGGTCCATCGCGTCGGTCTGCATAGGCCGATCAACCTGTTCTATGACCCGTCGCGCACGCCGCCACGCCTCAATCGGCTGTTCGGACGCAGCGGAATCGACACCAATACATTGCTCGGCAGTTTCAGTGGCGTAGTCGCAGCGCTGCGCGCACTGGAGCGCAACGAGTGGCTGGTGATGATGCCCGACGCATTCGAAGACATTACTCACACCATCGCCGCGCCCTTCTTCGGTCGGATGTTGCGTGCCGCAGCCGGCACAGCGTTCTTCGCCCTGCGCGCGGATGCGCTGGTCGTTCCGGTGTTCGCGACCCCCGCCCAGCAGCTCGGCCTGCGCGTCACGCTCGGCCGCCCACTCGATTCGCGTCGGTTTCTCGCGTTCGATGAACCGCAGTCGATCTTCATGCTCACGCGCGCGCTGTTCACCTGCTTCGAGCGCGAACTGCGGCGCGCGCCAGAACACTGGCACAACTGGGAAATCTTTCCGCGTGTGTCGAGAGCGGTCACGCCGCCCGGACGCCTGGAAGACGATGCCCCGATGCGATTGCTGAAAGACAAGTGCGCGGAACAACCCCAGTTGCTCTACGACCTGCCCGAGCTCGAACTGCTCGTGAAATAGGGCTCCTGGAGGAGCCCTCATGGAAGACCTCGAAACCAATGGAAGGAAAATGGAATGGATATTCAATCGCTCAGCACCGTCCAGCGGCTCGCCGCCGAGACCCTGAACCGGCCCCTCGATGCGATGGCACCCGCCATCACATTCCGTGAGGCCGGCATCGACTCGCTCTCGACGATCGATCTCGTGTTTGCCGTCGAAGGCCACTTCGACATCACCCTGCCACCGGATGAGCTTCAACAGCTTCGCTCGCTGTCGGACCTCGCGGCGAGCGTCGACCGGCTCACGACTCGTGAGGCACGCCGCTATGGTTAATCGCGTGGCAGTCACGGGTTTTGGTGCGGTGTGCGCGCTGGGCAATTCGGTGCCCGAGCTCACGGAGTCACTTCGCACCGGCAGGTCCGGCGTCCGGCTGATCGCGGCCGATCCGGTCTCCTCGCCGGTAGCCGGCGGCTTTCCGCTGCTGGAAGGCGAAGAGGTGAATCTCAGCGTGTCGGACCGGGCGCTCTTCGATCCGGTCACGCGCTACGCGATGCACGCCGCGCGCGAAGCGCTCGAGCAGTGTGGCTTGCTGGACGACCACTCGCTCCGCCAACGCACAGCCGTGTATCTCGGCACGGCCGGAGGCGGCGCGCACTCGATGGAAGAGGCGCACCGCGACGTGTGGTACCACGGCACGCGCCCGAAACCGCTGGCCGTGCTCTCCGCGATGGCGAATGCGCCCGCCTCGCACCTTTCCATCCGATTCGGCCTCACGGGTCCGAATCTCACCTACTCGATCGCATGCGCCTCCTCCGCAGTCGCCATCGGCGAAGCATTTCGGGCGGTGCGCGACGGTCGAATCGACTGCGCGCTCGTCGGTGGCGCAGAGGCATGCATGACACCCGTTGTCGTGCGGGCTTGGCAATCGATGCGCATCCTTGCAAGCGTGGATGCGCGCGTTCCGCCGAAGCATGCAAACCCTTCTCGCGGGACCGCTCGGGGTTGGTGCTGGGAGAAGGCGCTGCAATGCTCGTGCTGGAGAGGCTTCACGGTGCCATGGCACGCGGCGCACCGGTACTTTGCGAGATCCTCGGCTTCGGCTGCACGTCCGACGCATCCCATATCTGCTTGCCGTCGAGCGCGGGGCAGTCGGCAGCGATGCTCGCCGCACTGAACGACGCATGCCTCGCGAGAGCGAGATCGGTTACATCAACGCGCACGGCACGGGCACACGCGTTGGGGACATCACGGAGACGCAGGCAATCCGGAAAGTGTTCGGTGAACACGCATCATCGCTACCCGTGAGTTCTACCAAATCCGCGCATGGTCATCTGCTAGGTGCCGCTGGCGCACTCGAGTTCGTGGCGACCGTTGCAGCGCTTCGCGCACGCTTCCTGCCCGCGACTCTCCACCTCCGGGAACCGGATCCGGAGTGCGACCTCGACTACGTACCGAACGAGCCGCGTGGGGGATGTAGGCGTCCACACGTTCATGTCCAACTCTTTCGCATTCGGAGGCAGCAATGCAGTTCTCATTGCAGGCGAGCCCCGCTAAGACGCTCGCAGCGGTTCGCGCAGCGCTCGACGTGTGCGCACCGAACCAGCTACTGTCACCCGCGCGGCCGCGAGGTGCCGTCGAGGTCATCTGTATGCCGGAAATTCTGGTGCTCTACTACTCACGAACTGGTGCGACGGCGGAACTGGCGCGCCACGTGTGCCGCGGCATTGAAAGCGTGCAAGGCGCGTCAGCAAGGCTGCGCACCGTGCCGCCCGTGGTGTGTGAGAGCGAAGGGCCGGCGAGACTCGTTCCGGCGAGCGGCGCGCCCTACGCGACGCTGGAAGATCTACGCAACGCGGCCGGCCTGGTAATGGGCAGCCCTACCCGCTTCGGGAACATGGCCGCGCCACTCAAATACTTCCTCGACAACACCGGCGCGCTATGGGCAGCGGGAGAACTCAGCGGCAAACCCGCAGGTGTCTTCACGTCGACTCAGTCCATGCACGGCGGCCAGGAGTCGACGTTGCTCTCGATGATGCTGCCGCTTCTTCACCACGGCATGTATAATGGTTGGCATTCCCTACACGGAACGCGCGGTCAACGTCACGAAGTCTGGCGGCACACCGTACGGCGCCATCTCACGTCGCAAGCGTGGGGTCGTCACCGGAGCTCAGCGAAGACGAGAAGGTGCTCGCTCAGGTGTTGGGGCGACGGGTCGCGTCACTTGCACTGAGGTTGGAAGAGACGGCGGTCAGGTAATCGCGGCGGATTCTCGGTACTCGTCGAGGGAGCGGGCGCTCCCGCTCAGTGGGGGCCGCTCCCCTGTCGATGGGCGCGCCGCTACTCCTCGTGCGGAGCGGCGTAAACTGGCCTTGGCTTTGCAGCGCCATACGACGGGTGGCACGCGACTCGCGCCAGGTTTGCGACCACTGCTTCGTGGAGCGTACGTACCGATCGCAGACGCCGCGACGGCACGCGTCAGAAGTCAGCCGGCGGGCTCGTTGTCTTTCAGAACAGATCGGATGAACGGCACCGTCAGCCGCCGCTGCGCAATCAATGACGCTTCGTCCAGCGTATCGAGCAGTTCGTAGAGCGTGCGCATGTCCGCGAGGGAATCGCCGCAGCAGCCAACGCGCGGTGTGTCGTCCGGCAGTTCAACGCCGCGCACGGCGGCGCGCGCAGTTTGAGCGCGTCCTGCTGCTCTTCTTCATCCAGCGGACGCAGTTGAAACACCGCGCTGGCCGCACAGCGCGAACCCAGATCTGGCAGCGACCAGTGGATCAGCGCGGGCGGCACTTCGGCGGACAGTACGAGCCGCGCGCCGCGCTCCCTGCATGTCCCTAAGCACTACGAACAGCGCACGCTCCCACTCGCGCTTACCGGTGATCGCGTCCACGTCATCGATGCAGAGGCACGCAAGCGGTGGCAACTCCTCCAGCACCCCGACTCCGAGGCTCGCCAGATCGCGCATCGGGTAGTACGCGGCCTGCGCACTCTCGCTGGCCTGGACGCACACCGCCTGTAGCAGGTGCGTCTTGCCGTGGCCGTGCAGCCCGCAGATCCATGTGGTCTCGGAACGATGCCCGCCAGCGACGAGCGTGAGGTGATCCACCGCCTGGATATTGCGCGCAGTAAGAAAGGTGCTGAAGACCGCGCGATCCGGAATGCGGACGCTTAGAGGCAGCTGCTGCATGAGCGCAGCCTAACGTCGGGGCGTCGCCGGCTGACGCCGCAACGGGCCCAGGCGGGAGGTCCCACGCACGCTTGGTGAACTGGTACAGGTAGTCCCCACCGGACAACACGGTGGTGACAACCATCACGTACCCGAGCGCATCCACGATGTCCCGAGGCAGGATGCCGACCGCTGCAACGAGCATCACGGCCGCGATGTAGCCGAGCTGGAAAAGCGTGTTGACCTTGCTGATCACGGTAGGCCGCCCCTTCAACGGTCCGAACCACAGCCGGAAGGTCAGCGCGCCCAGCCCGATCAAGATGTCGCGCGAAATCGCCACGGCCGAGATCCACCACGGCACGAGGTCGTGCCACGCGGCCGTGATGAACACTGTGACGAGCAGCAGTTTGTCAGCCAGCGGATCAATCACCTTGCCGAGCCGCGACGTCCAGCCAAAGCGCTTCGCGAGATAGCCGTCGAGCCCGTCAGATACCGCAGCGATGACGAATAGCACCAGCGCCAGACCGTAGTTCTCTTCGACGAGCGCATTCGCCACCGGCCATACCAGAGCGATGCGCATCAAACAGATGAGATTCGGTAGGTGCCGCACCGGGGTGACGACCGCTCGCTAAGGGCGATACGTGTAGAGAAGTTGCCCGTTGGCGCTACCGGAACGCGTGAGGCGCGGCGAGTTGCCGAGCACGCGATCCACGGTGTCCGCGCCACCCCGCACCAGCACGTTGAACGTGGCGGTGGTGCCATTGGTCTCTGCGACGCTGACCTTCTTCTGCCCGGGAATGGTTTCCAGCAGACGACTGACGGCTGCGTAATCGTTCAGCGTGGAAACGCCGGCGACTTGCACGACGGCTTCCAGCTCAGCAACACCGGCAGTGGCCTCCTGCGCGCGTGTGAGCGCATCCGCAGCGCCATTGGGGCCGGCTTCGAGCGGGCCCGTCCAGCTTTCGCTTCCAAACTGAGTCTGCAGCGTCCACTGATACGTGCCGGGGTTCGCAGCGTTATCCGCACGCGCGATCAGCACGGCATCTCCACCGACACGTTGCGCGCCCTGAAGCACAGCCTCGCGCGGAAGCTCGACACCCGTGCTGTCCACCACAGCCACCGGAGCGAGATTGATCGGCAACCCGCGTGATTCAGCCGCCCGGTCCAGCTCCGGGCGCGCGGCTTCGATCGCCTGAGGGCTGAGCGCAGGGGAGAACACGACGAAGGTGAACGGGCGGTCCTTATCCCACACGGAGCGGCCCGTGGAAGTGATCGCCTGCTCCACCGCTGCCCCGTCGAACACGATCAGCGTGCTGCCGTTCGCCACCTTGCGGGAGCTCTGCACATAACGGGCGGCATCGGTCACGAGCGCGCTGAACGTCGGATCCGAGGCGGCTTCACGGCGGCCCGTGGCCCGCACGAGCACGCGACGCATGGCCTCTTGGAGGACGGAGCCGGTGGCTTCGCCCCTGATCTCGACGTCATAGACACGAACGGCGCGAGCGAGCGCGGCGGGCGATGCCAGCACGGCGGCCATGGCCGCGACGGCAAGGCAGAGCACGAAGGAAAAAGGCGTCGGGCGGTAAGGCATTTTGGCGGTTTAGTCAGCCTGCGAAGGCGCGGACCTGCGCGCTAGGAGGCCTGTCTGGGTTATGGGCATCCACTGCGGCTGGGCCACGATGCCCATAACCCAGACAGGCCCCTCGCGGCGGGCTGTACAATATCACACGCCGGCTGACCCACGGCCCCCGGCACCGCCCCTTCCGACACAGGTCTCTTCCTCGCGACATGAACAAGGCTCCCGGCATTACCTACCGCGACGCAGGCGTTGACATCGACGCGGGCGACGCGCTCGTCGATCGCATCAAACCGCTGGTGAAACGCACACAGCGGCCCGAAGTTCTCGCGGGGCATCGGTGGCTTCGGCGCGCTGGTGGAACTGCCGGCCGGCTACAAACGGCCCGTGCTCGTGTCCGGCACGGATGGCGTCGGCACCAAGCTGCGCCTCGCCATCGACACCGGCCGGCACGACACCATCGGCATCGATCTCGTGGCGATGTGCGCGAACGACGTCGTCGTGCAGGGCGCGGAACCCCTCTTCTTCCTGGACTACTACGCCACCGGCAAGCTGCGCGTGGACGTGGCGGAGGCCGTGATCCGCGGGATCGCGGAAGGCTGCGTGCAGGCCGGCGCCGCGCTGGTCGGCGGCGAAACCGCCGAGATGCCCGGCATGTATCACGGCGAAGACTACGATCTCGCCGGCTTCTGCGTCGGCGTGGTGGAGAAGGACGGCATCATCGACGGCACGCGCACGCAGCCCGGGGATGCGATCATCGGCATGGCCTCGTCGGGCGCGCACTCGAACGGCTACTCGCTCATCCGCAAGCTCGTGACGGTCGCCGGCGCGAATGACAAAACCATTCTCGATGGCAAGACGCTGTACGACCGGTTGCTTGCGCCGACGCGCATCTACGTGAAGTCGTGCCTCGAGCTTGCGAAGAAAATTCCGGTGCGCGGTTTCGCGCACATCACCGGCGGCGGCCTCACGGACAACATCCCTCGCGTGCTGCCGGATGGAATGGAAGCGCATCTCCAGCGCGGCGCCTGGCATCACGACCCCGTGTTCGACTGGCTGCGGCAGACCGCGCGCGTCGATAACGCGGAGATGTATCGCACCTTCAACTGCGGCATCGGCATGATCGCCGTGGTCCCGCCGGAGCGTGCGGATGAAACCCTTCGCCTGCTGACAGAGCGCGGCGAAAGCGCGACGCTGATCGGCGAAGTGCGCAAAGGCACCGCCGGCGTCGTGATCCACGAGTGATGGGGCCTCGCGGCACACAGTCCTCGAGGCTCGACCCCATTAGAGGGTCATTGCTCACGCAGGCTCCGTGCTGAAGCTCGCGATCCTCATCTCAGGCCGCGGCTCCAACATGGAGGCCGTGGCGAAAGCCTGCCGCGACGGGCGCATCGCCGCCACCGTGGCCGTGGTGATTTCGGATCGTGACGGCGCCGGCGGTCTCGGCGTGGCGCGGGAACTGGGTATCGAAACCGCGGTCGTATCGTGGAAGTCCTTTCCGGACCGCGCGGCTTTCGAGCGCGGACTCATCGAGCCGATCGAGGCGCATCGCGCGGAAATCATCGTGCTGGCCGGGTTCATGCGCGTGCTGTCGCCGCAGTTCACGAGCCGCTACGAAGGGCGGGTCCTCAACATTCATCCGGCGCTGCTGCCGAAACATCGCGGACTGCACACGCACGCGCGGGCGCTCGAGGCCGGCGACACGGAGCATGGAGCGAGCGTGCACTTCGCCACGGCGGAACTGGATGGCGGGCCGGTCATTCTGCAATCGAGAATTGCGGTGCGCCCTCACGAAACGCAGAACGATCTCGCCGGCCGGGTGCTCGAGACCGAGCACGTGATCCTGCCCAAAGTGATCGGTTGGCTCGCCGACGAGCGCCTCGCCTGGCGCGACGGCAAAGGCTGGCTCGACGGGCGCGCGCTCGATGCGCCGGTCATCGAAGACTTCGACACCGCGAAGGAGCACTGAGTGATGCGCGGCACGCACGGAGCTCACGCTCCACACGCCGCGACACTTGGTGCGGCCATGCTTGCGATGCTCGCTCCGCACTCGGCACCCGCAGCCGCGGCGGACGCATCAGTGGCATCGCACTGCCCGCAACCCTTCAAGATCACCTTCGACGTGGAATGGCGCGGCATGGGCGCAGGCACTTCCACCCTGCAACTCACGCGCAAGAGCCCCACTGAGTACACGTACCAGTCGAGCAATACCGCACGCGGGATCTTCCGCCTCGCGATTCCCGACACGATCACGCAGATCAGCCACATGTCCCTGGTTGACGGCAAGGTGAGACCCTTGTCGTACGTCGGTGACGACGGCTCGGCCGACACCGACAAAGACGTCTCGCTGAAATTCGACTGGAAGACGATGCGCGTCACCGGCATCGCGGAAAACAAGCCGGTGGACGCAGCCCTGACCCCAGGCGTGCAGGACAGCCTCTCAGTGCAGGTCGCGCTCATGTGCGCGCTGGCCGCCGGCGAGTCGCCGAAGAGCTTCCAGCTCATCGACAAGGACGAAGTGAAGGAATACCAGTACACCCACGAAGGCAACGCCACGCTCGAGACGCCCGCCGGCAAGCTGGAAACCGTGATCTACACGAGCCAGCGCAAGGGCGCGAAGCGCCTCACCCGCCTCTGGATCGCACCGAGCCTGGGCTATCTCCCGGTCCGCGCCGAGCAGGTGAACAAGGGCAAGCGCGAGCTGCAGTTGGAACTGAAGTCCGTCGAACGCGGCTGACGGCGCCGCCGGCTCCCCCGAGGCCGTATACTTCCGCGCAATCCATCGCGCGAAGATTCAGGGGAAGTGTCGTTGGGAACTCCGGAAGCAGCCGCCACCAGCATCGAGCCCGTCCGCCAGGCTGTCGGCACGGGGATCCTGCCCTGTCAGGCCATCCAGGCGATGGTGGCCAACGGCGAAATCAAGGCGACGGAACTGTTCGGCCGCATCGAGGCGGACCAGATCCAGCCGGCGAGCATCGACCTGCGGCTGGGTGAGTTCGCGTACCGCGTCGACACCAGCTTCCTGCCGGGCCGCGACGTCAAGGTGCTCGACAAAATGCGCGAGCTCGACCCCGACTTCGAGCGCTTCCGCATCGACCTGAAAAGCGGCGCTGTGCTGGAAAAGGGGCAGGTGTACGTCGTGCCCCTCGCCGAAATCCTCACGCTGAGGAGCGATGTGGCCGCATTCGCCAACCCGAAGAGCTCCACGGGCCGGCTCGACATCCTCACGCGACTCATCGCCGACGGGGCGACTCACTTCGACGAAGTGGAAGACGGCTATCGCGGCCAGCTCTACATCGAGATCGCACCGCGCAGCTTCAGCATCGTCGCGCGCACCGGCACTCGCCTGAACCAGCTCCGGTTCAGCCGTTCGCGCGGGGCGGCGCCCAAGGCGATCGCGAGTTCCGAGTGGCGCGCGCTGCTCGAAGCGGGGGCCATCGCGGACTCCGCGAGTCGCTCGCAAGACAAGCCGGGAATGCTGCCGTTTACGATCGATCTCATCGGCAGCGGCGAGGCCGAATCGCTCATCGGCTGGCGAGCGAAGAAGAACACGAAGCGCGTCGACCTCGAGCGGCGCGACTACGATCCGCGCGATTTCTGGGAGCCCATCCGCTTCCACCGAAGCCGCACGCTCGCTCTCGTGCCCGACGAGTTCTACATCCTGATGACCAAGGAAGCCATCGCCGTACCGCCTGAATACGCCGCGGAGATGCTGCCGTACGACACGCGCGCCGGCGAATTCCGCGTGCACTACGCGGGCTTCTTCGATCCGGGATTCGGCTGGAACGCGCAGACCGGAAAAGCCGGCAGCAGTCGCGGCGTGCTGGAAGTGCGCTCGCATGAAGTGCCGTTTCTGCTGGAGCACGCACAGATCATCGGGTGGTTGCGCTACGAGCGCATGGCGCAAGTGCCGTCGTCACTGTACGGCCAGGAAATCAAATCCAACTATCAGGGCCAGGGCCTGAAGCTCGCGAAGCAGTTTCTGTCGTCCACATGAGTGAGAGTGAGCCATGGAGCTTCTGGCGAACATCGATGTCGACGACCTGGCGGTAGCCACGGATTTCTACTGCCGCGCGCTGGATCTCACAGTGGGACGCCGTTTCGGCAACTCGGGCGTCGAGTTGCTGGGTGCGTCGAGTGCGATCTATCTGCTCGAGAAGCCTGCCGGGAGTGTCTCTTGCACCGCGCCCGCGAGTGGGCGCAACTATTCACGGCACTGGACGCCGGTGCATCTCGATTTCGTAGTCCCGGATATTCAGGAGGCCTGCACGCGAGCGCGAGCCGCGGGCGCGACCCCCGAAGGCCCGACGCGAACTCACGACTGGGGCCACATCGCGCTGTTCGCGGACCCGTTCGGTCACGGGTTCTGCCTGATTCAATTCCTGAATCGGGGCTACGACGAAATCGCCACCTGAGGCGGCGGAAAGTCGGAAGAGCTTCTTCCGAAATCGCCCTGACGGCATCGAAGAGCCGGGGTGTGCAAGCGAAGGGGTCGAGGGAGAAATGACAGGGGGCTGTCGAACAGCTGCGCCGTGCCGTCAGCCGGAAGGCAGACTCAAATTGTCGGGGAGCCGAATCGGAGCGCACGCCGCCCGGGTTGAGCGGGGGTTGAGTTCGACAGCCCCCTGTCATTTCTCCCTCGACCCCTTCGCTTGCGCACCCCGGCGTCGCGCTCGGCGAAAAGCGATTTCGGAAGAAGCTCTTCCGACTTTCCGCCGCCTCAGGTGTCTTCGACGACGATCTTGGGGAAGAGGCTGCTGCGGTCGCGCGCGCGACGCGCCAGCGCGCCAGCCGTGCGGCGGGCGGTGTCGAAATAGGCTTTGGCGCGCGGGGAATCGGGCGCGGCTGCCACGGTCGGTTTGCCGCCATCCGCCTCTTCGCGAATCTTCGCGTCGAGCGGCAGCTCACCCAGCAGGTTCACGCCGTACTGCTCGGCCATGCGCTGGCCGCCGCCGGCGCCGAAGATGTGCTCCACGTGGCCGCAGTTCGAACAGACGTGCAGGCTCATGTTCTCGACGATGCCGAGCACCGGCACCGACACCTTCTCGAACATCTTGAGACCCTTGCGCGCATCGGCGAGGGCGATGTCCTGCGGCGTGGTCACAATGACCGCGCCCGAGACAGGTACACGTTGAGCGAGGGTGAGCTGAATGTCCCCGGTACCGGGCGGCATGTCCACGACGAGATAGTCGAGCTCGCCCCAGCGCGTTTCGGAGAGGAGCTGGGTGAGCGCCTGCGTAACCATCGGCCCGCGCCACACCATGGGCTGCTCGGCGTCGACCAGAAATCCAATCGACATGGCGGCAATGCCATGAGCCTGCAGCGGCAGGAGCGTCTTGCCGTCCGGCGAGCCGGGGCGCTGCCCTTCGAGCCCCAGCATGAGCGGCTGGCTCGGGCCGTAGATGTCCGCATCCAGAAGCCCTACGCGCGCGCCCTGCGCCGCCCACGCGAGCGCGAGATTGACCGCGACGGTGGATTTGCCGACCCCGCCCTTTCCGGACGCGACGGCTACGATATTCTTGATGCCCACCAGCGGCTTCAACTGCTTTTGCACCGAATGAGCGCGGATTGCGGCGACCAGTTCCAGCGTAAGGGGTGTATCGATTCCGGCGGTGCGCAGATGCGCGCGCAACCCGGGTTCGAGCTCCGCCGCATAGCCGCCGCCCGGCCCGCCGACCGGGAACCCCACTTCGATGCGCAGCAGATAGCCATCCGCGCGCGGCTCCACGGCTTTCACGGCCTGCGACGCGCCGAGAGTGTCGCCAAGATAGGGGTCTACATAACCGTCGAGAGCCGCTTTGATGGCGGCCGTGCGGGCGTCCTCAGACATTCACTCTTCCGGAAAGGTTGGGCCGAGCAAGCGGGCGGGCGCGGGATTGTAGTGCGTCGGGCGGCAGGCCGCTCATGCGAAAAGGCCGCGGCGGCCCGCTCGTCGGAAACCCGGTCCCCGCCCGACAGAACGGCGGCTCGCCTGTGGCATAATCCTGCACCGGCTCTGTTCTTGCTTCAGGGCCGGAAGAACGATCAATCAGGTCTTGCCACGCGTACACGTCGCCACACCCCGCGCCACGGGGCGGGCGCGGGCGGTCTCGTGTGGGCAGAGAAGGCCCCGGTAAAGGCTGAATGAGCTTTTTCTCCAACTTGCGCGCGGATCGCCTGGTCACGGAGATCCGGTCCAGCCAGAACGCCGCCGACCCGGCCACCCAGAAAGCCGTCGCCAAGCTCAAGGATCTGGGCCCGGCCGCGATCGAAGCGGTGTTCGGCGCGCTGCCCGAATCGGACAAGAACGCGACCGTCGCCTTCGTCGAAGTGCTGACCGCGCTCGTGGGCCCGAAGACATTCCCGATGTTCGTGCGCGGGCTCGTGGAAGGCAGCCCCCGCGTGATCGCGGGCATCTCCTGGGCGCTCACCAGCAGCCGCAACTTCCCGCCCGGCATCCTGCTCGACGCAATAAACACGCCGGGCATCTCCAAGTCCGCGATCCTCGACGTCATCTCGGCGCAGAAGAACCGCTTCGGCGTGCGCGACCTGCTCGCCGCCGCCTACTCGCAGGAAGCCAACGAAAAGGCCGCCCTGTTCCGTGTCATCGGCGACATCGTCGACGCGTCGTCCGTGTCGGAGCTGGTCGGGCGCATCCAGGGCAAGGACCCGATCGCCCGCGTTCACATCATCAACATCCTCGCGCGCTTCAACACGCGCGAGGTGCAGACGGCCCTGCAGGGGCAGCTGCGCGATCCGAACAAGCTCATCCGCGCCGCCGCGCTGTCGGCCATGCAGCGCATGGATGGGCCCATCGACATCGAGCGGGTTGCCGCGCTGCTGCGCGACCCCGAGATCGACGTGCAGAACAAGGCGATCGATGTCGTCATCAAGGCGAACCATCCGGAGACGATCAAGCACCTGATCGAGATCCTGAAGGACGAGAACGAATACGCCCGCCGCGCCGCCGTCGAAGTGCTCAACGAAGTCGGCACCGCCAATTCCGTGCGCCACCTCCTCGGCGCGCTCAAGGACAGCGACTGGTGGGTGCGCAGCCGCGCCGCCGACGCGCTCGGCAAGATCGGCGGCCCGCGCGTGATCGAGGCCGTGCTGACCCTCGTGCAGGACAAGGACGAGGACCTGCGCCGCGCGGCCATCGAGATCCTCAACCAGACGAAGGACGAGCGCGCGGTCGACAGCCTCATCAAAGCCACCCGAGACACGGACTGGTGGGTCAGCGAACGCGCCGTCGATGCGCTGGCCGAGATCGGCAGCAAGAAGGCGCTACCGCGTCTTGCGGAGATGCTGGCGAGCGCGAATCCCAAAGCGATGCCGATTGTCGTGCGCGCGCTCGGCAAGCTCGGTGACGCGAAGACCGTCGATACGATCCTGCCCCTCCTCAACCGGCCCGAGCGGGAGATCCGCGCGGAAGCCATCCAGGCAATCGCGAAGCTCACCGACGAACGCCGCGCCGATCAGGTGCGCTCGGAGCTGCAGGCGCAAGCCAACACCGCGGACCAGACTCTTTCGCGCATGGCGCATCAGGCGCTGGCGGATCTCGACAATCGCATCGCCAGCGGCAGCTCGATGCCTGCGGCGATGCCCACGGCGTTCCCGCAGTCCGGGTCGGGGTCCGGGTCCGGCTCCGGCGCGGCGGCTGCGTCGACGCCGCCGCCCTCGGCCGTGCGCCCGCCGCAGGCGAGCGCCCCGCCGCCGACCACCGAACAGCAACGCACGATGCTGATGTCCGAGAGCTCGATCGCCGCCGCGGCCCGCCAGGCCGAGCAGGCCGCGAAGCTCGACATCAACGCGCTCAAGTCGGGCGACATCATCGAAGGCCGCTACAAGTACATCGATCGCATCGGCCGCGGCGCCTTCGGCACGGTGCTGCTGATGGAAGACACCGTCGTCGACGAGCGGCTGATCCTCAAGTTCCTGAACCCGAACGTGTCGCAGGACGAAGAAGTGATGAAGCGCTTCGTCCATGAGCTGCGCTATTCGCGCAAGATCACGCACAAGAACGTCATCCGCATCTACGACTTCCTGTTCATCCAGGGCAACTACGCCATTTCGATGGAGTATTTCCCCTCGCACACGCTCGGCGGCGAGATCGTGAACGAGAAGCCCATGGAGCTGCGCCGCGCGCTCGGCTTCGGCTGCGACATCTGCACGGGCATGACGGTGGCGCACCAGGTCGGCATCGTTCATCGCGACCTCAAACCCGCGAACCTGCTCATCAACCAGGAAGGGTTGTTGAAGATCGTGGACTTCGGTGTCGCCGCCGCTCAGCGTGAGGGCGATACGCAGCTCACCAAGACGGGCTACGTCATCGGCTCGCCGAAGTACATGGCGCCTGAGCAGATCCTCGGCAAGAAGGTCGACGAGCGGGCGGACATCTACGCGGTCGGCGTGATTCTTTACGAGATGCTGACGGGTGTGCCGCCTTACTCGCGTGGGGATCACATGTCTGTGATGTACCAGCACGTGCAGGGCAAGGCTCGGCCCGCCACGGAGGCCAACCCCAACCTGCCGCCGGCGCTGGGCGAGGTTGTCAGCCGCGCCATGGCGGTGGATAAGACGAAGCGCTTTCAGAGCATGGAAGAGTTGAAGGCCGCTCTCGAAAAGTTCATGTAAGAGTAGGGTCGGGAAGCCCTCAATCGGCGGGCGGCTCGGAGCGCGCCCCGCAGGCCTTCGGGGCGCCCGTCTCAGCCGCCCGGCGATTGAGGGCTCCCCCGCCGGGAGGCAAAGTTGCGAATTCCCGTGCGTTAGGTCAAATTTTCACCCCCCTCTCCTTGATCGGGACCAAGGTCCGCGTTAAACCTCGCGGACCGGTCGTAACCCCTCGAAAAGGCAAGCACTTTGGCGCGCATCGATGCGTTCCTGAAACTCGGCACGCAGCAGGGATGCTCGGACATTCATCTGGCCGTCGGCGTCCCGCCGATGCTCCGGCTGCATGGCGATCTCATGCCGATCAAATTCCGCGACCTGCGTCAGCCGGAGCTGGAGGGCTATCTCACCGAGATCCTCACGCGCAACCAGGCCGACCATTTCTCCAAGGGTCACGACCTCGACTTCTCCTACGTCTCTGGCGAAGGCGGCCGCTTCCGCGTGAACGTCTATCGCAAGGAGACGGGCATCGGCGCCACGTTCCGCGCGATCCCGACGGAAGTGCCGACGCTCGAGAAGCTGCAGCTCCCGCCCATCGTCACGAAGCTCTGCGACTACCACCAGGGCATGGTGCTGGTGACGGGCTCCACGGGCACCGGCAAGTCGACCACGCTCGCCGCGATGATCGACCACCTGAACCAGACGCGGCGACTGAACATCATCAGCCTCGAAGACCCGATCGAGTTCGTGCACCGGAGCAAGAACAGCCAGGTGGTCCAGCGCGAGCTCAACACGCACATTCCGACGTTCGCCGAAGGCGTGCGCGCGGCCATGCGCGAAGACCCGGACGTGATCCTCGTCGGTGAGTTGCGCGACGCCGAGACCATCTCCATGGCGATGACCGCCGCGGAAACCGGCCACCTCGTGCTCGGCACGCTGCATACGACCGGCGCCGCGAAGACCATCGACCGCATCATCGACGCGCTGCCGATCGAAGAGCGCGAGCAGACCAAGAGCTTCCTCGCGCAGTCGCTGCTCGCCGTGGTGACGCAGGTGCTCGTGAAAACCGCGGACTCGCGCGGACGCCGCGCGCTGTGCGAAGTGATGGTGATGACGAAGGCCATCGGCAAGCTGATCCAGATGGATCAGACGCACCAGATTCCCGCGCAGCTGCAGACCGGGCGTGACGTCGGCATGCAGATGCTCGACCAGGCGCTGCTCGCGGCGATCACCGCGAAGGAAATCGATCCGGACGACGCGTATCCCTACGCGTCCGACAAGCGCCTGTTCCAGAAGTATGTGACCGACACGAGCGTGCTCCCGAAGCTCGACATGACGAGCACCATGGTCGGCACGCAGAAAGCGGACGCTTGACCCATGGCCGCCATCGACACGTACCTCAACGAGATTCTCGACAAGAAGGGCTCGGACCTGCACTTCATCGCGGGCGACCCCGCGCGCATCCGCCAGTACGGCGACCTCATGACGCTGCGACCGGACCGCCTCGAAATCAACTTCGTGAAGGACGCGCTCACCGAGATCATGCCGAAGCCGGCGCTCGATCGCTTCGAAGACAAGGACGGCGCGGACTTCGCCTACAACCTCGGCGACCGCGCGCGCTTCCGCGTGAACGTGATGCGCCAGCTGAACGGCATGGGCGCGGTGTTCCGGGCGATCCCCTCGAAGGCTTTCACGCTCGATGAGCTGAAGCTGCCGGAGTCGGTGCGCATGATGTGCCGCGCGAACCAGGGCTTGATTCTCGTCACCGGCAAGACCGGTTCGGGCAAATCGACCACGCTCGCGGCGATGATCGACGACATCAACTCGCGCGTGAAAGGGCACATCCTCACCATCGAGGATCCAATCGAGTTCGTGCATCAGCGCAAGAGCTGCCTGATCAGCCAGCGCGAGATCGGTGTGCACAGCCAGAGCTTTGCGCACGCCCTGCACTCGGCCCTGCGCGAGGATCCGGACGTCATTCTCGTCGGTGAGTTGCGTGACCTCGAGACGATGAGCATCGCGGTGACCGCCGCCGAGATGGGCATTCTCGTGATGGGCACCCTGCACACGAACGGCGCCGCGCAAACCGTGGACCGCATGGTCAACGTATTCCCGTCGGACAAGCAGTCGCACGTGCGCACGATGCTTTCGACTTCACTGCGCGGCGTGGTGTCCCAGCAGCTGCTGCAGCGGGCGGACAAGCAGGGCCGCGTGGCCGCGCTCGAGATTCTGGTGAATACGCCGGCGGCTTCGAACCTGATCCGCCAGGGCAAGCTCGACCAGCTCGAAAACACGATGCAGGCCGGCGGCGCGTTCGGCATGCGTACGATGGATACGGCGATTCAGCAGTTGCTGGATTCGCGGCAGATTACGGGTAAAGAGGCCTACAAGAAGGGCATCAACAAGAGCCGCTTCGAGGCTGTGAAGGACATCGGCTGAGCCGCCGAAGAGGCCCTCGATCGCCGGACGGCTGGGAGCGGAACTCCGGGGTCCGTCGCCGGCCGCCTCTTAGCCGCCCCGGCGATTGAGGGTCTCTTCATCCCGCAAGCCGTCCGGCGATCGAGGGCGTCTTTCGTCCAAGCTGGCCGGGCGATCGAGGCCGCCTTGCCTGTAAACTAGCGGGCATGCCCCGCAAGTTATTCGTCACCACCGCCCTCCCGTACGCCAACGGCCCTTTCCACATCGGCCACATCATGGAATACATCCAGGCCGACATCTGGGTGCGCTTCCAGCGCATGGTGGACAACCAGGTCCATTTCGTCGGCGCGGATGACGCGCACGGCGCGCCCATCATGCTCAAGGCGGAAGGCGAAGGCATTTCGCCGGAGGCGCTCGTGGCACGCATTGCCGCCGATCGCCCGAAATACCTGAACGGTTTTCACATCGCGTTCGACCACTGGCACTCGACGCATTCCCCCGAGAACACCGCACTGTCGCAGGACGTGTATCGGCGGCTGAAAGAAGCCGGGCTCATCTACCTGAAGCCCGTGGAACAGTTCTTCGACCCCGTGAAGAAGATGTTTCTGGCGGATCGCTACATCAAAGGCGAATGCCCGAACTGCCACGCGAAGGATCAGTACGCCGATGCGTGCGAGTCCTGCAGCATCGTCAACACGCCCGCGGATCTCATCAATCCCTATTCGACACTCACGGGCGCGAAGCCGGAGCTGCGGACCTCGGATCATTACTTCCTGCGTATCTCCGACCCCAAGTCGGTGGAGTTCCTGACCGGGTGGCTCGAAACGCCGGGCCGGCTGCAGCCGCAAGTCGTGAACAAGGCGAAGGAATGGCTGAACGGTAAAGGCGATCGCGAGCTTGGGGACTGGGACATCTCGCGTGATGCGCCCTACTTCGGCATCCCGATCCCCGATGCGCCAGGCAAGTTCTTCTACGTGTGGCTGGATGCGCCGATCGGCTACCTCGCCTCGTTGAAGAGCTACTTCGACCAGGGCAAGGCGAAGGCGCACGGCGAGCCGCGCAGCTTCACGCAGTTCCTCGCCGATCCGGACGTGGAGCAGATTCACTTCATCGGCAAGGACATCATCTATTTCCACACGCTCTTCTGGCCGGCGATGCTGAAGTTCGCAGGGCCGCCGTACAAGGTGCCCAACCACGTGTGGGTGCACGGCTTCATCACGCTCTCGGGCGACAAGATGTCGAAGTCGCGCGGCACCGGCCTTTCGCCGCTGCGCTACCTCGAGATCGGCATGAATCCCGAGTGGCTGCGGTACTACATCGCCGCCAAGCTCAACGCGAACGTGGAGGACCTGGATTTCAATCCGGACGATTTCATCGCGCGCATCAACAGCGATCTGATCGGCAAGTACGTCAACATCGCGAGCCGCACGGCGGGGTTCGTCGGCAAGCACTTCGGCGGCAAGCTGAGCGCTGGACCGCTCGATAGCGATCTCCTGCGGCAGGTGCAGGCGGCGGCGGCGACGATCTCGCGTTGCTACGACGAGCGTGAACTCGGTCGCGCGACGCGCGAGATCATGGCGCTGGCCGACATCGCGAACGCCTACATCGCGCAGAACGCGCCGTGGGAACTCGCGAAGGATCGTGCGAACGACGCGAAGCTCGCGGAAGTGTGCTCGGTCAGCCTGAACGTATTCCGCCTGCTCACGCTGTATCTGAAGCCCGTGCTTCCGGCGCTCGCGCAGGCGGTTGAGCGGTTCCTCGCGATCGAGCCGCTGAAGTGGAACGACGCCGGCACGTTGCTGCGCGACCACAAGATCAACCCCTACCAGCACCTCATGCAGCGCGTGGACCCCAAACAGCTCGAAGCGCTGTTCGACGGAGTGAAAGACAAAGTGAACGACTCTCAGAAAGCGGCCGCGGCTGGCGGCGCGACGCCCGGTGTCTCTGCCGCGAACGCCGTCCCGACCAAGGCTGGCGGCGCTGCCGCCACCACGTCCGCGGCAACCCAGCTCGCGCAGCCCACGATCGCCCCCTCCGAAGCCGCGCGCAGCGCCGCGAGCGGCACAGCCAATACACCGGCGTCCCCAACAACCCCGGACAACGCGACTATCTCCATCGACGACTTCAAAAAAGTCGACCTGCGCGTCGCGCGCATCGCCAACGCGGAACACGTCGAAGGCGCGGACAAGCTCCTGAAACTGACGCTCGACCTGGGCACCGAAACACGCACGGTATTCTCCGGCATCAAATCCGCCTACGACCCCGAAAAATTGAAAGGTCGTCTCACCGTCATGGTGTACAACCTCGCCCCGCGAAAAATGAAGTTCGGCCTCTCCCAGGGCATGGTGCTAGCCGCCAGTGGCGACAACGGCCCCGGCGTCTACCTGCTCGAACCCGACAGCGGCGCCACCCCTGGCATGAAAGTGACGTGACCGGTCGGCACCCATCCTCCGCAGCCCCGGCGGCCGCCAGCGCCGCCGACGCAATCGACGCATTGCTGCCGCAAACGCAATGCACGCGTTGCGGCTACCAAGGCTGCAAGCCCTACGCTTACGCGATTGCAAGCGGCGCCGCCGAGATCAATCAGTGCCCGCCGGGTGGCGCGGCGACGATCCAGGCACTCGCGCGCCTCACGGCCCGCGCGCCGCTGCCGCTCAACCCCGCCAACGGCGTAGAAGGCCCGGACCTCGTCGCACTGATCGACGAAGACCGCTGCATCGGCTGCGCGAAGTGCCTGCCTCCCTGCCCCGTCGATGCCATCGTCGGCATGCGCAAACAGATGCACACTGTCGTCGCCGAACTGTGCACAGGATGCGAGCTCTGCATCGCGCCCTGCCCCGTCGATTGCATCGTGATGACGCCGCGAGCGTCGCTCGTCGTTCAGTACGCCGCGCCGGCGCCCGCGGCGAACCGCGAACGCTTCGACGCGCACAATTCCAGAATCGCGCATCGTGCGCAGGCCAACGCCGAATTGCTTGCCGCCCGCAAACAGGCGGCGCGCAACGAGGCGCGCTGATCCGCGACACATCCGCCCGCCCACACAACCCGCCAGCCAGCACGATCAGCCAGCAAACGACATGAACCCGGCACGTATCAGAGCGATCTACCGCCGCCTTCAGCAAGCGAACCCCGATCCGAAGACGGAGCTGAACTACTCGACGCCGTTCGAGCTGCTGGTCGCTGTGATGCTCTCCGCGCACACCACTGACAAGAGCGTCAATACCGCGACGCGCGTGCTGTTTCCGGTCGCTCACACGCCGCAGGCGATCCTCGCGATGGGTGAGGAAGGCGTGAAGCCGTACATCAAGCCGGTTGGGATGTACAACCAGAAGGCAAAGAACCTGATCGAGCTGTGCCGACGCCTCGTCGCTCTGCACGGTGGCGAAGTGCCGAACGACCGTGAGGCACTGGAATCGCTGCCGGGCGTGGGCCGCAAGACGGCCAACGTCATCCTGAACATCGTGTTCGGGCACACGACGATCGCGGTGGATACGCACATCTTCCGCGTCGCCAATCGCACAAACATCGCGCCAGGCAAGAACCCCCTCGTCGTCGAGGAGGAACTGAATGAAGTCACGCCGGAAGAGTTCAAGCACAACGCGCATCACTGGCTGCTGCTTCACGGCCGCTACGTGTGCCTCGCGCGGGTGCCAGCGTGCCCGAAGTGCATCATCAGCGACCTTTGCGAATACACGCTGAAGACGCCGCCGAAAGACTTGCCGAAGTCGGAAGCGCCGGTCGCGCGCGCCGCGAAGCCGGGTGGCAAGGCCGCCGTTCAATCCGCCCGCGCGAAGAGCGCGAAGGCCACCGCGCGCAAGCGCGCGCGCTGACCGCGGCGCTCACGAGGCAGTCCCAGACGCATGGCCATCTTCGCCGGACAATCCCGAGAACAGCTTCGTCGCATGTACCTCGAGTCGTGGCGCAAATTCAGCGCCAAACAACCGCTGGAGCCGCTCGAAGCACAGCTCGCCGCCGTGATCGTGGAGCATCCCGAGTACGTGCGGTGGCTCGAAGCCGGCGACGCCGCGCTGGCGGCCGAGTTCACACCCGAGCGCGGGCAGCCGAACCCATTCCTCCACATGGGGATGCATCTCGCCATTCGAGAGCAGGTGGCCACCGACCGGCCGCGGGGCATCGCGGAGGTTCACCGCAAACTGGCCGCCAGGCTCGGCGATGCGCACGCCGCCGAGCACGCGATGCTCGAACCGCTCGGCCAGGCGCTGTGGGAAGCCCAGCGTGCCAACCGCATGCCCGACGAGCAGGCGTATCTCGAACGCTTGCGGATGCTGCTATGAATGAAAGCGAGTTCAGTTCACCTGCCTGCTCGATGCGCGAGCTCGAGCGCCTTGCGCCACCGAAGTCGACCAGCTGGGAGGACGTGAACGCGTGGCGCAAGCTGCAGCGTGAAGCGCTGATCAAAGCGCGTCCGCAGGAGCCGAACGAGCGCCAACTGCGAAGCGCCCCGATTCTCGAACAGCTCGCCACCGAGTTGCGTGGCGCGAAAATTGTCGGGATTTACTGGCCCTTCCGCAGCGAGATCGATGTGCGCGGGCTCGCGCATCGGCATATCGAAGCCGGCGGAATCGCGGCGTTGCCCGTGGTGACGGAAAAGAACGCGGCGGTCGAGTTCTGGCGATGGCGCCCCGCAGCGCCGATGAGCCGCGGCCTCTTCAACATCCCGATTCCGGGCGAGCGTGAAATCGTGGTGCCCGATGTGCTGATCGTGCCGCTCGTGGGATTCGACCGCAGGCACTATCGTCTCGGTTACGGCGGCGGCTACTACGATCGCACGCTCGCCGCGAGCCAGCCGCGCCCGCGGACGCTCGCCATCGCCTTTGCGGAAGCGGAGCTGGACACGATCCACCCTCAACCGCACGACATCCCGATGAGCCGCATCATCACGGACAAGGGAGCCTCATGAACAACCTGCGACTGCCCTCACTCGGCTCCTGTCGCTGTGGTGAGGTCGGCATCCGCATCAGCGCGCAGCCGATTCTGACCATGGCCTGTCATTGCCGGGGTTGCCAGAAGATGAGCGCGAGCGCCTATTCCCTGAGCGCCGCGATCCCGACGCCGGGTTTCGAAGTGATCCGCGGCGATCCGATGCTCGGCGGGCTGCGTAACCCCGAGCAACGCCACTTCTTCTGCCCGAAGTGCATGAGCTGGATGTTCACGCGCTTCCTTCCGGAGTTCGTGAACATCCGCGTCACGATGCTGGACGACGACCTTTCCTGGTTCGCACCCTTCGTCGAGACCTGGACGCGAACGAAGCTGCCGTTCGCCATGACACAGGCGCCTCACAGCTACCCGGAATTTCCGCCGATGGAAGAGTTCCCGCGACTCAGCGCGGAGTTTTCGCAAAAGCTCGGGAGCCCATCATGACGAAACTCGAAGGCGATCTGAAGCGGGCGCTGACGATCGACGGCAAGGACTACACGCTGACCCTTTCCCCGGAAGGGCTGAAGCTGACCGAGAAGGGAAGACGAATCGGTCAGCAGCTCGCGTGGAAAGATTTCATCAGCGGCGAAGCGGCGCTCGCGACGGCGCTCAACGCGTCGCTTCGCGATCGACAACGCTGAGCTGCCCGCGATCGGCACCGATCATCGCGGCGCGTAGCTGATATCTTTGGCGGACGTGACGGGCGCCCCGTGCTGGCGGAGGGGCGCGATGAAGTTGTAGCGGATCAGGCGCATCTGCGCGCCGCCCGGATCGTTGCCCGGCGCGCATTCATACTCCGTGACGCCACAGTTGGCGATATCCGCTTCCGCGTCGATCGCCAGGATCCGCGCTTCGTCGAGGTTCTCGATGAGATATCGAAAGCACAGCACGACCACTTCATGCGCGACGATGAGCACACGCTCGCCTGCGTAGTGAAGACTGAGCGTGTCCAGCACGCTGCGGAGCCGGAGAATGACATCGCACCAGCTCTCGCCGCCCGGGGGCCGGTGATAGAACTTGCCGATCACGCGCCGGAACTCCGCCTGCGCGGGATGCAACTCCTCTACACCCGACGGCGTGAGCCGGTCGAGGATTCCGAACTCGCGCTCCCGCAGCCGCTCGTCGCGCACTGCGGGACGAGCGGTATCCAGCAGACCTCCCGCCTCACGGATGAGATCGGCTGTCTGCTTTGCGCGCAGATAGGGCGAGGTCAGCAATACGTTGGGGCGATCATCCGCCGCGAGCTCCGCGAACCACTTGCCCAGCGCGCGGGATTGCGTGACTCCCGTGGCACTGAGAGGCACGTCGACATCACGCTCCGCGACGTCGACTTTCAGCTCACCCCATGAGCGCGCGATCGCGCTGGCGACGTTCCCCGCGCTTTCACCGTGACGCACGAGCCAGAGCCGCTTCGGCCATCGTTGTCCGGGCACTTCGCTGTTCATCATTCGATCCGGCGGCTCACTTCGATGATTTTGCTTTCATTCGCGTCTTCATGTCCGAGATCGACGAGCTTCTGAAACAAGGTACCGGCGAGCGCACCGAAGGGACTTCCGATGCCGAGCTTCCGCGCGAGCGCCAGTGCGTATCGGACGTCCTTCAGCCTCAGGGCCGGAGTGAACACGACATCGCGATCATGGTTCGCCTCGACGATGCGGCGCGTGTTTCGAACCACCTGGGGGCTCGCGGCCTGGCCGGAAGCAATCGCGTCCGCCACAACCGCAAGATCGAGACCCGCTCGCTCCGCGATCGCCATGCTCTCGGCGGCGGAAGCGATCTGCACGGCACCGAGCAGATTGACGATCAGTTTGTAAGCCGTGCCCGTGCCGACAGGTCCGAAGTGAATGATGCGCTGTGAGAGCGCCTCGAGCAGCGGACGGCAGGCTTCAAGGTCCGCCGCCGCCGCGCCGACCAGCAACGTGAGCGCGCCAGCAGCCGCGGCTTCGGGCAAACCGGTCACCGGCGCGTCGATATAGCGCAGCCCCCGGTTCGAGGCGGCGACGGAGAGCTCCAGCACCCAGTCATGCGACAGCGTAGAGCACTCCACCGCGAATGCATCGGGAGCGGCGTCCGCAGTGAGTATTCCGCTGGCACCAAGCCACACCGCGCGCGAGGCCTCATCGTCTGCGGTCATGGAGACTATCGCCTCGGCGCCGTTACAGGCCTCCTGCGGAGTACGCGCAACGCGGGCCCCCGCATGAACGAGCGAGTCGGCTTTTTCAGGCGTGCGGTTGTAGACGGTGACGGCGTAACCGCTCGCGAGAAGCCGCGCGGCCATGCCGGCGCCCATTCTGCCGAGGCCGATGAAAGCGATGTCGGGCATTGCCGTACACTAAGCCGCAGGCAAGAGAAAACCAATAAACCGACGCGATCCCCACGCACCGGCACGCGGGCGGTTCACGCCGAAGCTCGATAACTTCGCCTGACTCGCTGGCCGTGATATGAGGAGCCGCCCAACCGCCAGCGCCGACCGAAACCGCTTGGTAGAGCAGAGGCAGCACAATCGTCGAGGCTCTCTGTATGGCGTCCTGGTTTGGGGCGGCGCTACCCCGACCATCCCAATCGCCTCCAAGTGACGCCAGATGATCGAGCCTCAATTTCTCAGACCGCAAGTGCAGCCACTGCAGGCTGGGAATCGAAACGAATTTTTCCCAGTGCTGTCTCCGGCTGCGATCCACTCGCAACGTTCACGACGCAGCGACAGCCAGGCACCAGATGCGCCATCGAAAACTGGAGCTGCATGAAGAACGTATCGGGAGGCCCGGCCAGTGCCGACGGCAACATGGGCAGCAAGCTCACGTACTGCGACAGATCGCGAATCGGCACGGGAAGCTCGAGCTTGTTGATGACACGAACGGCGGCACGCACAACGCGCTCAGCGCCAGCTGCGCTTGCAAAAAGAGGCCACAGCTGCTTGCCTTCAGCTGCAAACTCGTCCCAGCTCGAGTAGGGATGAAGATGACTGAACGTGAATTCGTGTTTCTGCAATTGTAAGACCCGACGACCATCGGAGCTCTCCAACCGCAAGCCAACTTCCTCGTGGGCATTATGAAACGCAAGAGAGGCGGTATCGGCAGAAACTCCCATCTGAATCGCCTTTATCGGCAAGCGCGTTGGATAGCCCGGCAGAGCATCAGCCAGTCGAGAAAAGCGCGCTGAATCGAAGCGCCCAGTCGCCTCGATTCCCAGGCTGATGACGGCCTCCGCGATGGGCGCTTGGAATAATGCTGTGACATCTGTGCCCGCATCATGCCGAAACCCGATCCTCGATGACATCAAGCATTCCGGATCGAATCTCGCGAAGTCGAGTAAACCTCCACCGGTTCGCCGGCTGCGCGTTGCGCTGGCGAGAAACGCTGCGCTGTTCGCCATCGATTACTCGCTGAGTTTTCTCCGTAGGCCCGTACCACCGACAGAACATCCCATAAGATAGGACTTCCCCGATCGCGCAAAGACGGAGCTTCACCCTTTGGAGAACATCACAATCTCCCTGTTCCTGCTGCTCGCGGTCGTCGTGAGCAGCTGGATCGCCCGCGCGGTCCCGATCCCCCTGCCGCTGCCCATTGCGCAGATTGGCTTGGGTGCACTCATTGCCTTGGGTACGCCGTCGCGCGTCACGCTCGATCCGGACATCTTTTTCCTGCTGTTCCTGCCGCCGCTTCTTTTTCTGGACGGCTGGCGCATCCCGAAGGAAGGTCTGTTTCGCGACAAGGAGACGATTCTGGAGCTCGCCGTCGGGCTCGTGGTGTTCACCGTGCTGGGGCTCGGGTTCCTGATCCATTGGCTGATTCCGGCGATGCCGCTGCCCGTTGCCTTTGCGCTCGCCGCCATCATGTCGCCGACCGATCCGGTCGCCCTCTCCGCGGTCGCGGCGCGCGCGCCCATCCCGAAGAGGCTGCTGCACATTCTCGAAGGCGAATCGCTGCTGAACGACGCATCGGGCCTTGTCTGCATGCGCTTTGCGGTCGCGGCCGTGCTCACCGGCGCGTTCTCGATCACTGCTGCGGTGGGCATGTTTCTGTGGCTGGCGCTCGGCGGAGTCGCCATCGGCGTTGCGGTCACGTGGGCCGCCACACGCGCGAAAGACGTCATCGCCCGTCGCTTCGGCGAGGACACGGCCTCGCAGATTCTCATCAGCCTGCTGATTCCGTTCGGCGCCTACCTGCTGGCCGAACGGCTGGAATGCTCGGGCATTCTCGCGGCGGTCGCCGCCGGCATCACGATGAGCTACGCCGAGCAGACCGGCCGCGCGCTCGCCGTGACGCGCGTTCGTCGCAGCGGGGTGTGGGACACCGTTCAATTCACTTTGAACGGCGTCATCTTCGTGCTGCTCGGAGAACAGCTACCGCAGCTTGCCGACGGCGCCGCGCGCGTGGTGCGTGAAGCGGGCCATCATGATCCCGTGTGGCTCATCGTCTATGTGATCGCCATCAACGCGCTGCTCGCGCTCCTGCGCTTCGTGTGGGTCTGGGTATCCATTCGCGTTTCGTGGTATCGCGAGAGCCGACGCGGCGGCAGTCCCGCCAAGCCAGGCTGGCGCCTCGTGGCGGCGACGTCGCTTGCGGGCGTGCGCGGCGCTATCACACTCGCCGGTGTCATCACTTTGCCGCTGACGCTGAGTGATGGCACGCCGTTTCCGGCGCGGGATCTCGCGATCTTCCTCGCTGCCGGGGTGATCATTGTCTCGTTGCTGGCAGCGACGCTCGCCCTGCCCCGCCTGCTGAAGGGGCTGGAGCTGCCGAACGAGCCTTCGGAGGATGAGACAGAGGATCGCGCGCGGATCGCCGCCGCCGAAGCCGCCATCCGCGCGATCGAACAGCTCCAGCACGATCTGGGCGAGGGTCGCAGCGACGCGGACGTCTACGCCGAGGCCAGCGCGCGCATCATGGATCTGTATCGCAAACGGATCGACGGGCATTCGCGCAAGGGCGAGGAAGCCGCGCGCGCCCGGCGCGGCGGTCAGATCGAACGCGAATTGCGGGTCGCGGGCTTGCGCGCCGAGCGGGATGAGCTCTTCCGGATGGCCCGAGCGCGCGAGCTGCCGGACGACCTCGCGCGCCGCCTGGTGCGGGAGATCGATTTGCTGGAATCGCGCTTTACGGCGGTGTGATCGCACGCTCAGGCGGAATGTACGCCGTGGCTACTCTTCCCGCAGCGTCGGCCGCCCGTAGGCGCAAGAGAAGGCGCGAAGCGAAGAGGCCCGCCTCGTAGAGAATCAGCATCGGAACGGCCGGTGGCAGGCTCTATGCGAGCGTCCGCACTGACCCCTCCCGCGCCCAGAACCGCGTGCCGGCGGCTGCAAGGAATTTCCGGTCGAGCGCCGTCACGCCTTCGTCCTTGCGCACGCCGGCCTTTTCGAGCAGCGGCGCCGCCGCCTCGCTCGCACCTATCGCCTTGAGGTGCCCGAACGCGTCCATGACGAACTGAACCGCCGCCGCTTCGTTCAGCAGTGCCGCGCAGCCCGCTTCGGACAGAATGACGGCGATCGCATCGACGGTCTGCGAGGGGGTTCCCGCAAGCTGCCCGTCCGCCTCGAGCACCCGGCCATTCGACAGCGTGGCGCCACCGACTTTCGGCGCAATGCGCACGACCTTGCCGCCCGCGTTTTCGACGCCCGCCACGATCCGATTGATATCGGATGCATCCGAACCGTCCGCATAGAGAATGCCGACGGCGCGGCCGTTCAGCGTCGCCTTCATGTTCTTCTGAATGGAAAGCGCATCGCTCGGCTTCAGATCGATGGGCGCGCGTGCCGGGCGGGCTTTCGCCGGCAATTCGATACCCAACCCGTTGGCCACGCGCGCGGCCAGATCCTCATCGACGTTGCGCAGGTTGGAGACCATGCGCGACGGCGGCAACTCGAGCGCCACTTTCGACAACTCGAATACGAAAGAGGATGCGACGTGTGCCTGTTCGTTCTCCGTGATCGAGCGCCAGAACATGCGCGCCTGGCTGTAGTGATCCGCGAACAGCTCCGCGCGCACACGCAGCTTGTCGCCCTGCTCCTCGTGCTCGGCGCGGCCAGGGTGTGTCACGAATCCGGTCATCGGGCATTCGCGCGGCCCTCCTTCCTCGCCATGTGCCGCGAGACTGTTGGGCTCGTAGTTGGCGCGCCCTTTCGGCACGTTCATCTGCATTTGCCCGTCTCGCTGCATGTTCATCACAGGGCACTTGGGGGCGTTGATCGGCAGCTGGTGAAAATTGGCGGTCCCCAGCCGCGACTTCTGTGTGTCGAGATAACTGAACAGCCGGCCCTGTAGCAGCGGATCGTCTGTGAAATCAACGCCTGGAACGATGTTCGCGGGACAATAAGCAACCTGCTCGGTCTCGGCGAAGAAGTTGTCGGGATTGCGATCGAGCACCATCCGGCCGATCGGTCGCACGGGCAGCACTTCCTCGGGAATGATCTTGGTCGGGTCGAGCACGTCGTACGGCAGCTTGTCGGCGAAGCGCTGGTCGAACGCCTGGATCCCGAGCTCCCACTCCGGGAAGGCTCCGCTCTGAATCGATTCGAACAGGTCGCGCCGGTGATAGTCGTTGTCCGCCGCCTGCAGTTTCAGCGCTTCATCCCACAGCGTCGATTGCACGCCCAGCTTCGGCTTCCAGTGGAACTTCACGAACGTCGCTTTGCCGCGCGCGTTCACGAGCTTGAACGTGTGAATGCCGAAACCCTGCATCGTGCGCAATGAGCGGGGCAGCGTGCGATCCGACATCGCCCACATCAGCATGTGCGTGGTCTCGGGCATGAGCGATGCCCAGTCCCAGAACGTGTCGTGGGCGCTGCCCGCCTGGGGGTAGGCGCGATCCGACTCCATTTTTACGGCATGGATGAGGTCGGGAAACTTGATCGCGTCCTGGATGAAGAAAACCGGGATGTTGTTGCCCACCAGGTCCCAGTTGCCCTCGGCAGTGTAGAACTTCACGGCAAAGCCGCGCACATCGCGCGGAGTGTCGACCGATCCGGCGCCGCCAGCGACGGTGGAGAAGCGCGTGAACAACGGCGTCTTCTGCCGCGGCCGCTGAAAGAGGTTGGCCTTGGTGATGTCCGCTAGCGATTCGTAGTTCTCGAAGAACCCGTGGGCGGCGCTACCGCGCGCATGCACGATGCGCTCCGGAATCCGCTCGTGATCGAAGTGGAATATCTTTTCGCGAAGGACGAAGTCTTCCAGCAAGGTCGGGCCGCGCTCGCCGGAGCGCAGGCTGTTCTGGTTGTCGGAGACGCGGATGCCCTGATTCGTGGTCAGATGGGTCTTCGCAGCCTTCGGCCCGGTGTGCGGGTCGTCATGCGGCACCTGCTGATGCGTTTCGCCGCCGTGGCCGACCTGGCGTTTGGAATCGTCGTTGCGCTTCATTGCGAGCCCCTCGGTGGAAGATTCGACGAGTGCCGAATCACAGAGAGGCAGCAATAGGTGTACCCGGTTAAGGCACTACGCCCAGACAAGACTCCGAAAACCTCCGCAGCGACGGCGAAAGCACCTTCTTTTCGTGATGAATCAACGATAGCTGCCGCGTAAGCGGCGGAAGGCATGTCGCAAGCACACGCAGCCGCCCCGCCAATACGAGATCCGCCACCACCGCACGAGACAGGCAGCCCAGCCCGAGACCCTCCGCCACCGAGTATTTGATCGCCTCGGGTGTTCCGAGCGTCATGTCCACCTGCAGCCGCCCCAGATGCGGCAGCAACGCGTGATCGATCGACTCGCGCGTTCCCGACCCCGGCTCGCGCATGAGCCACTTCGCCGCGCGCAACCGCTCCGGCGTGAGCGCGCCGCGCTCCGAATCCCTGGCAAGCGGGTGCTCGGGCGCGGCGACGATGACGAGCTCATCGAGCATCCACGGGATCACCGTGATCTCCGAGGCGTGACAGGGCCCTTCGATCAGCCCGAGATCCGCCTCGAACTGGCTGACCGCGGTGACCGCGTCCAGCGTGTTGCCGATGAGCAGTTGGATGTCCGTGTTCGGCGAGTCACGTCTGAATCTCGCGAGGAGCGGCGGAAGCAGGTAGTTCCCGACGGTGGTGCTGGCATAGAGATGGATGCTCGACCGACCGCCGCCGCGACCGCATTCGACACCCGACAGGAGTGTTTCCGCGCCATCCAACAACGCAAGTGCGGCCGGAAGAACCGCGCGACCGCTGTCGTTGAGCACGAGCCGCTTGCCCACGCGGTCGAATAGCGGGCTACCGAGCACGCGCTCCAACTCGTTCAGCGCGGCGCTGGCGGCGGATTGCGAGAGCGCGACATCCTCCGCCGCCGCGCTGGTGCTGCCCGTGCGCGCGATTGAACAGAAGATCTGCAGTTGCCGCAGCGTGAGGTTCATCGAACGACTGGCTTTCTCGATCATACGCAAACAATTCGTTTCACGAGCCGGACGACGCGGCTCACAGTCGCGGCCCCGTGGATCGAAACAACGTCGCCCATCGCACCCTCGCCGCCCGGCCCTTCGAGCGGTCCCGTGTGGCGCACGTTTGGGCGTGGCTCCCAGGACTCGCCCTTGGCTTCGGTCTTGCCGCCGTCGCCATGGGACTCAGCCGCTTGCCGTTCTTCATCGCCCACGGCATCAGCCCGCTGACGATCGCCATCGTGCTCGGCATCTGCGTTGGTAACAGCATTCCGGAGCGCTTCGTCGCGAACGACGCGGGCATCACGTTCGCAAAGCAGTGGCTGCTGCGCGCAGGCATCGTGTTTTACGGCTTCCGGCTCACTTTTCATGACATCGCGGCCGTCGGCGCCCCAGCGATCGTCATTGATGCGATCACGCTCACCAGCACGTTCTCGCTCGCAATGTTGGCGCGCCGCTGGATACGCGGCATCGATCTGGAAACCGCTGTGCTCGTCGGTGCGGGCAGCGCCATCTGCGGCGCCGCCGCGGTAGTCGCGACCGCACCGATCATTCGCGGGAACACGGCGCACACGGCGGCGGCCGTTTCCAGCGTTGTCGTCTTCGGAACGATTTCGATGCTGCTGTACCCCGTTCTCTACCCCTACGCGCATCAGCTTCTGAACCTTTCGCCGAGCGCTTACGGAGTATTCGTCGGCTCCACGATCCATGAGGTCGCACAGGTGGTCGCCGCCGGTCACGCGGCCGGCCCCGTCGCGGCGGACACCGCCGTCATCACGAAAATGGTACGCGTGATGATGCTCGCTCCCTTCCTGGTACTGCTGTCCACGTATGTCTCGAAGTCGGCACCCGCCGCTACCGATAAGCACGCCTCGTCGCCAGGGCGCACGCGAGCCATCCCCCTCCCGTGGTTCGCGCTCGGCTTTATCGCCGTCGCGGCATTCAACTCCGTGCTGCAGCCACCGCCCGCACTCGCTTCGAGTATCGCGAGCGCCGACAACCTGATACTCGCCACCGCGATGGCGGCGCTCGGCCTCGCCACACGACTCGTGGATCTGGTGAAGACGAGCGCGCGAGCCTTCGCGCTGGGCGCAATTCTGTTTACCTGGCTCGTGCTCGGCGGCATCATGATCAACAGCCTCGTGTGGCATCTCGCAGGAAAGTGACGACAACGTGAAAATCCGCTTCGCGCCGAAACCCCCGTCCGGCGTCGATGCCATCGCCGTTTTCGTCGAGCCAGGCGCGCAGTGGCAGGGGCCGGCCGCCGAGCTCGACAACAAATGCCAAGGCCAGCTGCGGCGCGCGTGCCGGGTCGCGAAGTTCAAAGGATCCGCCGCGGAAGTCTGTGAGGTACTCGCACCCGCGGGGCTCGACGTTTCACGCGTTCTCATCGTCGGCCTCGGCCCTTTGAAAGACGCGAATCCCGCGGTCTTCGAGAACATTGGCGGTACGCTTTGCGCCCACACGATGGGCTCCGTCGACGGAGCGCTCGTGGTGGACACGACCGGCCTCGAAAGCGCGGCGGTGGATGCCGCCGACATGCCGGCGCGCATCGCATTCGGTGCGCGGCTGCGCGCCTATCGCTTCGATCGCTATCGCACCGAACGCCGCAAAGAATCGCAACCGACGCTCGCGGAAATCGCGTTCGTCACCCCGCGGGCTCGCGCCTGCGAAACGCGTTTCAAGCGCCTCGAGGCTGTGGCGGCCGGCGTGTTCCTCACGCGCGACCTCGTTGCGGAACCTCCGAACGTGCTGTATCCGAAGGAGTTCGCGCAAAGGCTGCGGCAACTCACCCAGCACGGCATCAAGGTTGAAGTGCTGGGCGAGAAGAAGCTGAAGCAGCTCGGCTTCGGCGCCCTGTTGGGCGTTTCGCAGGGCTCGCTCTTCGAGCCGCAGGTCGTGATCTGCGAGTACGACGGAACCGGCGGTCGCGGTAAGCGAGCGCCCATCGTGCTCGCCGGAAAGGGTGTGACGTTCGACGCCGGGGGCATCAACATCAAGCCCACCGCAGGGCTCGAAACGCTGAAGATGGACATGGGTGGCGCGGCGTCCGTCGCGGGCACGCTCATGACGCTCGCCCTGCGCAAAGCGCGCTGTCACGTGATCGGCATCTGCGGGCTGGTGGAGAACATGCCGTCCGGCTCGGCGCAGCGGCCCGGCGACGTGGTGAAGACGCTCTCGGGCAAGACTGTCGAAGTCATCAACACCGATGCCGAAGGGCGGCTCGTACTCTGCGACATCCTCTGGTACGCGCAGGAACGCTACAAGCCTCGCGTCATCGTCGACATGGCGACGCTCACCGGCGCTATCGTGATTGCGCTTGGGCAGGAGTATGCGGGCCTGTTCTGCAATGACGGGCCACTTGCCTCTCAGCTCATCGCCGCGGGCGAGCGCACCGGCGACCGGCTCTGGCAGTACCCGATGGGTGAGGCCTACGACAAGCACCTCAACTCGCTCATCGCCGACATGAGAAACCTGGGACCGAACGAAGGCCGCTCCATCATCGCCGCGCAATTCATCAAGCGTTTCGTGCAGCCCGGCGTGGCATGGGCCCATGTGGATTTCGGCGGCATGGTCTGGGCGGAGCAGGACACCGCCCTGTCACCACAAGGCGCGACGGGATTCGGCGTGCGGCTGCTCGATGAGTGGATCTCGACCCATCACGAGTGAATCATGACGCCCGGTCGAGACGGTGACGCTGCGCGTGCAACTCCCGCGCACGCCGCAGCGGCCCCGTGTCGATGAGCGCCTCGAAATCGAACGGCCCCGCGAGGAATCCTCGCGTCAGCAGGCCGTCGTACTTGTCTTTGAACATCGCGACCCGAAGCGGCGACAACGACAGGTCGAGCTGGCGATGCACGCGCGGCGAATACGCCGCCGCGACGAACTCTTCCGGCAAACCGGTGTCCTGTGCCACGATCTGCGTTACGCGCTCCGCGTGTTCGCGCGCCCACGCATCGGCATCCAGCAAACGGGCGAGCCAGCGATCCACGAGATCCGGCCGTTCATCGATGAGCGTAGCGCTCGCCGTGAGCACGAGTGGCTGCCCGCCCTGCACGTCGCCGCTCTCTTCCGTCGCCAACAGGTCCACGACGGGATGCAGGCCGAGAAACGCTCTCACCAGCGTCCCCATCGCGGCGTCGCTGAAGATCACATCCACCTGGCCTCGAATCAGCGCCATCATCTCGTCGCGCTGAACTGCGAACTGGCTACGCGCGCCCCAGAGAGATTGCCCTGAAGCCTGGCCCGCATTCGCATCCGCGACGTACGGCTTCTGTATCTCGACATCCACCATCCGCACATCGCCCGCATCGAGGCCCGCGACGTGAAGCGCATGCGCGAACCCCGACATTACGAGCGCGCGCCACCAGTCGATGCTGTCGGACAGCCGCTTCGGCACGGCGAAGCGCTTGCCGCGCAGGTCCGCCGCTGTCCTGATTCCCGACTCGGGTAACGCGAAGACCGCCGCGGATCGGTCCGGCCACGCGATGCCGAGAATCTTGAGATCGCCGCCGCGCGAAGCGGACACGAGCGGCGGCACATAACCGCCGAAGCGAAACGAGTTCGGCTGGCTGTGCGTGTAATGCGAAAGATGAACCTTCTGGTCCGACGACGATGCGAGCGAACGCACGGCGATGCCATCAGGCTCGAACTCGGCGGCGAGCCAGCCCTCGCGAATCGCGATCGATGCGGCCGTGGGCGCGGGACATCGTGTGTACCAGAGAGTGTCGATCGTCATCTCGTGCTCGCTTGACAAGCTTCACGTCATACGACAACACTAAATTCGATGTGAACGCAATGTTTCGCCTTTACCCAATTTCACCAAAAATGAGCACAACACACACACGCCCGACGGGCGATCCCGCCGCCGGCGCACTCAATCTGCTGGTCGGCTGCGCGGGGGTTCGCGCCGGGGGAAACGGTGCTGCTCATCGTCGAGCCGGAAGGCAGCACGCACTACGATCCGGCTCTGCCGCCGTTCATCGCGAGCCGCGCGCAAGAGCTCGGCGCACGCGTGCGAACAATGACCATCGCACCCGCGGCGGGACCGGAGAGCGTTCCGCCCGAAATGATGGCCGCCATTGGCGCCGCGGATCATACGATTTTCCTCAATCGCATCGGCGATCAACTGCGCTTCGCGCCGCTGCCCGGCGCGGGCACGAAGACGATGAGCTACGCGCTCGATCTCGCCTTTCTGGGTAGCGAGTTCGCCACCACGCCATACGATGTATGGGAAGAAATCCAGCTGCGGCTGACGGCCCTGTTGGACAGCGCCAGCTCCTACACCATTCGCTGCCCGCAGGGAACGAACCTGTCGATGCAGCTCGACGATGCGCGGCTCGCGCGGAAGCGTCACGGCGGCTTCACGGTGAAGAATTTCCCGGTGATGATCGTGCCCCCGATCCCAGCCAGCGGGCTCAGCGGCCAGCTCGTGCTGACTCAGGCACTTACCTCGACATATACCCACGCTTACGGGAACGACATCCTGCCGCTGCCCTCACCGCTCACGCTCACTGTGAACAACGGCCAGATCGAGCATATCGAAGGCGATCCGGCCCTGGTGGCGCGAGCGCGGGCGCAGTTCGAGCGCGTCGGAAACCTGTTTGGCGGTGGGCGCACCTGGGCCCTGAACTCATGGCACGCGGGCATCAACGCCTTCACGTTTTTCCCGCGGCCGGCGTTGTCGGATATCGACCGCTGGAGCTGCGTGGTGTTCGGCAGCCCCCGTTACGCGCACTTCCACATGTGCGGCTCATCGCCCGGCGACATCTGCGGGCAGATCTTCGACCCCACCATCGCGTTCGATGAGACCGTGCTCTGGAGCGCCGGCCACCCGGCGTTTCTCGATGCCGATGAGAAGCGCGAGCTCGTCGCGAGCACGACGCTCGACACCACGACCTTCGACACGTACCGCGACATCGGCACGGCCCAGTAGGTCAGGCTACTTGCGCTCAGTCTGCTTGGCGCGGCCGGCGGCGATCAGCCACGAAAGCAGCAGCGGCCCATGCACTTTCTTGAGTGCGCTCGTGCTCCACGCAACGAAGTACGGTTCCGCGAGTGGCAAGCTCGAATGGAACGGCACGTGCAGCCGACCCGCCTTGATGTCCGCCTCGACCATGGAAAACTGCGCGAGCACCAGCCCGTGACCCGCGACGGCCGCCGCGATGCCGACGCTCGACAGCGAAAAGCTCAGCCCCGGCAACGTGTCCTGCACGTTCAAACCCACGCTGCGAAACCAGTCGCCCCAGGTCGGGAGCGGCGTGAAATCGCGATCCCACTCGATGTGGATCAGCGGCAGGCGCGGAGCGTCGGCCGGCGTCTTGAGGGACACGGACCGGGCGAAGGCCGGCGAACACACGGGAATGACGCCATCCACGAACAGCTCGGCGAAGCGCGGATAACCGCGCACGCGATGTCCGTATGAAATCCGGAAATCGACCTCGCCATCGTCCTTCGGCTCATCCTCCGAGCCGATCAGCCGGAGCGACGCCGCCGGGTGGTGCTCGCGGAACTCGAACAGGCACGGCGTGAGCCACGTGCTCACGAGTGAGGGCAATGCGCTGAGCGAGATGTCCGTGGCCTTCGCCGTGCGCTCGATGGACTCCTGCGCCTTCAGCAAGGTCTGGAACGCCACTGCGATATGGCGCGAGTAATCGCGGCCGAACAAGGTCAGCGCGACGCCACGACCCGCACGTTCGACGAGTGGCACACCCACATGACGTTCGAGCAGGCGGATCTGCTGGCTGACGGCCCCGGCCGAAACCTGCAATTCCGCGGCTGCCCGCGACACGCTGCCGGATTCCGCGAGCGCGTGAAATGCCTGCAGTGCGCGAAAAGGCGGCAGCTGATTGCGTCGACGGGCCATGCGTGTGCGAAACGATGAGGTTTTAGAAAAACTAAAGTGTATCGCAAGCAAAGCGGCTGGATGCGGCATTTGTGGCCAGTCCAGCATCAGCGGATGCCAGGTAGCCCGACGCCATCCGAGCCTTTTCTTCGCAACGCATGGTATGTCGCCGAGATCGCCACGCACGTTGCCCGCACCCCGGTCGGCGTGCGCATTCTCGATGAGCCGATTGTGCTCTATCGCAAGGAAAGCGGCGAAGCCGTCGCGCTCGAAAACGCCTGCGCGCATCGAAAGCTGCCGCTCTCGATGGGTCGGCTGCGCGGCGACCGCATCGAATGCGGTTATCACGGCATGACCTACGACTCGTCCGGCACGTGCACGCTGGTACCGGGAAATGCCGCGATTCCGCCGACCGCTCGCGTGCGCGGCTATCCGATCGCCGAGAGATACGGCTTCCTGTGGGTGTGGATGGGCGCGCCTCAGGATGCGCGCGTCGAAGAAATCTTCCAGGTCACCGGCTGGGACGACGCCGAGATGGGGCGTACCGATCCTGATTCGATGACCGTCGCGTGCAATTACCTCTACATCACCGACAACCTGCTCGATCCGTCGCACGTCGCGTGGGTTCATGCGACTTCGTTCGGCGCATCCGGCTGTGAACAAACGCCGCTCGTTACCGCGGCGTTACCGGAGGGCATGGTAGTTTCGCGCTGGATGCTCGATGACGACGTTGCGCCGTTCTACGCGAAGTTCGTTCGCTTCAAGGGTCGCACCGATCGCCAGCAGCATTACGAAGTTCGCTTCCCGTCTCACGCAATCATTCGCGCCGTGTTCGCACCCACCGGAACCGGCGCACCGGATGGCAGCCTGCATCCGGACACATTCGTGATGGACAGCTACAACTTCATGACGCCGGTCAATGCGACGACCACGCGTTACTTCTGGTTTCAGACGCGCAACTTCGCGCCCGGCGACAGGTCGGTGTCGCAGGCGTTCGCGCAGTCGGTCCGCGACGCGTTTCTCGAGGACAAGGCCATCCTCGAAGCGGTGCAGATCGGCATGGCCACTACGCGCACTGCGCACATCGATCTCGCGATCGATCAGGGACCGACTCGTTTCCGGCGGCGACTCAAGCAGAAGATCGCAGCGGAAATCATGAGTTGAGCGCAAGGATCCGCGGGCGGAAGGGGGACACTAAAACGTACTACGGGGATGGAAGAGCACATGATTCTCAAACAACACCAGCAAGCGGAAACGCGCGCCAGTCGCCGGATGTCCGTCGCGCACATCGTGGGCCTGGTGCTCGCGGCCGCGGCGGCGACGAGCGCCTTCGCGCAGGAAGCACCGGTGGAAGAAGTGACCGTGACCGGGTCGCGCATCCGGCAGAATCCGCTGGAGGCACGCTCGCCGGTGCAGGTGCTCTCGAGCGAAGACATCGAGAGATCCGGCTTCGTCGGCCTCGGTGATTACCTGCAATCCCTGCCGATCGCCGGCTCGTCCATCAACCGCACCAACAATGCGGCAGGCAACCTCGGATTCCCGCCCGACGGCTCCGGAACCAGCACCGGCGCTTCGGAAATCGATCTGCGATATCTCGGCGCCAAACGCACGCTCGTGCTCGTGGACGGCCGGCGCTGGGTGCACGGCTCTTCGGCGAGCGGTGTCTCGGGCGCGGTGGATCTCAACACGATTCCCGCCGCCGCGATCGAATCCATCGAGATTCTGCAGGATGGCGCATCGACCATCTACGGTAGCGACGCGATCGCCGGCGTCATCAACGTCATCACGAAAAGGAACTACGAAGACAAGGCCACCCTCACCGGCTACTACGGCGGTTACACGGAAGGGGACGGCCAGTCGACGCGCGTGGATCTGTCGTGGGGCACGCACGGCGAAAAATCGCGCGTGTTCTTCAGCGCGAGCTACGACGAGCAGAAGGCCATCTATGCCGGCGACCGAGCCATCTCGGAATTTCCGATTCCGGGTCTTGCCCTCGGCCTGAGCTCCGGCTCGCCGCAAGGCGGGTTCTTCTTCACCGATCCGCGCATTCCGGATCCGAACGGCGAAGGCGCGAACTATGTCGGCATCACGCTCAACAACGGCGCGACGAACACCGGGCAAACCGGGCACCTGCCCGCGTACAGCGCGGCGAACCCCTGCGGTGGCGACTTCCATTGCTTCGAGCTGAGCGATCGCTACAACTGGCAGCCCGCCAACCTGCTCGGCACGCCGGTGAAGCGCATCAACGCGTTCACCAAGGCCGAGTTCGATGTGGCGGACACGGTGACGATGCACACGTCGGCTTCGTTCAGCAATCGCACGTCCACCGCGGTAGCGGCGCCGGAACCGCTGTTCTTCGGGCCCGGTGGCGCGAGCGGCATCTGGATGGAGAACGTCGTCATCCCGGCCAATCAGCTCTACAACCCGTTCGGCATCAGGCTCGACTCCAGCAACATCGACACGCTCGCGCGGCGCCCCGTCGAGGCCGGGCCGCGTATCTTCGAGCAAACGGTGAACACGCTGAATGTCAGCGCGGGCTTTGACGGGCACTTCTCCGCCGGCCAGCGCGAATGGTTCTGGGATGTCACGGGAAGCTGGTTCCGCAACGACGGCAACCAGCGCAAAACCGGCGACTTCAACGCGCGCAATCTCTCCGTGGCGCTCGGCGATCCGGCCGTATGCGCGGCAACCTTCGGCTGCGTGCCGTTCAACCTGTTCGGCGGCGTCGGCTCGATCACGCCGGCCATGCTCGACTACGTCACCTACACCGAGAAGGACGAGAGCACTCAATCGCTGGCGGACATCACCGCCAACATCACGGGCCATCTGTTCGAGTTGCCCGCCGGCGAAGTCGGTGTGGCCGTGGGCGTCGAGCGTCGCAAGGAAAGCGGCCGGTTCACGCCGGATTCGGTGGTGGTGCGCGGCGAATCGGCGGATCCGCCAACCTCGCCCACGGACGGCTCGTTCGACGTCACCGAGTACTACGGCGAAGTCGTCGTGCCGCTGCTCAAGGGCATTCCGGGCGCGGAAAGGCTCGATCTTTCGGGCGCGGTACGCGCGTCCGACTACAGCCTCTTCAGCACCACCACGGTCTTCAAGGCGGGCCTCACCTGGGCGCCGGTGAAGAGCCTGGTGGTCCGCGGCAGCTATTCCGAAGGCTTCCGCGCGCCGAACATCGGCGAGCTGTTCAATTCCGGTTCGCGCTTCGACGCGGCGATTTCCGATCCCTGCTCCGGGGCCACGGGCACGCTCGCGGCGAACTGCACGCGACTGGGCGTGCCCGCGAACTTCACGGCGTCGAGCTCACAGGTCGGTCTGACCACCGGCGGCAACCCCAACCTGCAGCCCGAAAAAGCGAAGACGACCACGGCGGGCTTCACCTTCAGCGCGAACGAGTTCGCGGACAAGATCGGGCTCTCCACCGCCGTGTTCGAGGTCAACTACTACGACATCAAGCTCGACCGCGCGATCGAAGCGCCTGACGCCACCGCGATCCTGACCACCTGCGTCACGACGCTGAACCCGTTCTATTGCGACTCGATCTCGCGCGCGACCACGGGCGACATCCTTCGCATCGATACCGTGCTCGACAACATCGCGGGCATCGACACGAACGGCATCGACTGGTCGATCTCGGGCGCGACGCAGCCCACTGCGTTCGGCCAGTTCCGCTTCTCGTGGCAGAACACTCACCTGCTGAAGTATGTGGAGAAGACGCCCGGACCCAGTGGCACCATCGTGTCGACCGAACGTGCGGGCACCGAGCTTGGCGTCGCGGGCGCCGGGTTCCCGAAGTGGAAGTCCACGCTCACGCTCGGCTGGCAGTACCAGGACTGGGGCGTGCAGCTCACCAGTCGCTACATCGACTCCATCACCGAAAGCTGCGGCGGCCTCACCGCGTCGTTCGCATTCGTCGGCTTCTCGAGCCCGCCGGGCCCGCTGGGGTTCTGCACGAACGGCGCAACCGCCGCGTCGTACTACGCCACCGGCAACCCGGGCACGAACAAGATCAAGAGCGAGATCTACACGGACCTGTCGCTAAGCTGGAGTCCCGAAGTTCACAACATGCCAACGAAACTGCAGCTGGGCGTGCAGAACGTGCTGGACCGGGAAACGCCGGTGTGCCGCAGCTGCACGATCAACGGCTTCGACGGCACGCTCTACCCGATCCCGGGACGTTTCGTGTTTGGCCGCGTCGGTGTGCAGTTCTGATAGGGCCGCTGACACTCGCGCGCCTGGGCGGACGCGCGCGGAGACTCGCGAAAGAGACATCGCGAGTCTCCGCGCGGCGTCGTTCATGACACACTCCAGCACATGCTCGAGAGCCCGCTCCCCGTGATCGGCACGCGCAATGCTTAGCGCGATCATCCTCATCGGGATCGTGCTCACCGTCGTCACCGCCTGGCCCGTGGCCGTGCAGCTTCGGCGGGATCATCCGCACGGGCTGATCATCCTGTTCTTCGTCGAGTTCTGGGAGCGCTTCTCGTTCTATGGGATGCGCAGCCTGCTCATCTTCTATCTCACGCAGCATTTTCTGTTCGATGACGGATTCTCCGCGCGCGCATTCGGTTCGTTCACGACACTTGCGTACCTGCTGCCGCTGCTCGCCGGGGTGATCGCGGATCGATACATCGGTGCGCGGCGCGCCGTCGTGTTCGGCGCGGTGCTGCTCGTCGCCGGGCATCTTCTGATGGCGATCGAAGGTCCGCCGGCGAAGCAGGTGCTTGCCGTCGGCGGGCAGAGCTTCCCCGTGACGACGCTTCATCAGGGAGAAGCGCGCAAGCTGGCCGTGGTGTATCGCGAACAGAACTACGCGATGAGTCAGGACGCGTCAGGCGTGCTGCATGTCGAGGGGTTGCCCGAAGGCGCGCCACTGGCGGCAAGCATACCGGCCGGCGGCTTCACGCTTGGCACCGAGGCGCGCGATCCCTTCTTCGTGAACCTGCTGTTCCTGGCGCTGTCCTTCATCGCGATGGGCGTAGGGTTTCTGAAGGGCAACATTTCGTGCCTCGTTGGCCTCCTCTATCCGCGCGGCGACACGCGGCAGGACGCCGGCTTCACGCTCTATTACTTCGGCATCAACATCGGTTCGTTCTGGGCCGCCCTGCTGTGCGGTTATCTCGGCTTCAACTACGGCTGGTCGTGGGGCTTCGGTCTCGCGGCGGCCGGCATGATCGCCGGGCTCATTGTTTTCGTGCTCGGCAAGCGGCTCCTGCAGGGGCAGGGCGAACCGCCAGACCTGGCGCGGCTGAAGCAGCCTGTCTTTGGGTTCATTACCCGCGAGCATGCGGTGTATCTCGGGTCACTGCTGTCACTCGTGCTCATTTGCGGGGTGATGCAGAAGAATGAACTGGTCGGCTGGATCCTGCTGCTCTCGTCGCTTGCCGTGCTGGGCTACGTCGGCCGCTACATCCATCGATCCAGATCGCGTGTCGAACGCCAGCGGCTCTACCTTGCACTGATGCTCACCGGCGCGGCCGTGCTGTTCTGGATGCTCTTTCTGCAGGCGGCTACGTCGCTCAATCTCTTCGCGGACCGTCACACGAATCTCACCCTCGTAAGCCACCCGCTGGCATTCAACTTGTTCGGCAGCGAGATCTTCCTTGGAACGCGCGCGATGCTCGACGCCGCGCCAGCCGCCGCGCATCGCGTGTGGATCGACGCGAGCATCACGGCGGCTCAGGTGCAGTCGTTCAATGTCGCGTTCGTCATGATCTTTGCGCCCGTGTTCGCGTGGCTATGGACCCTGCTCGGGCGTCGCGGGCTCGACCCGAGCCCGATGACCAAGTTCGGGCTCGGGCTGCTGCAGGTCGGCGCTGGTTTCCTCGTGATCGTGGCGAGCGGCGACCTCATGGATGCGAGCTTCCGCCTGCCCCTGATCGTCCTGACGATGACCTACCTGCTGCACACGACGGGCGAACTGTTCGTGTCGCCCATCGGGTTGTCGGAGCTGACCCGACTTTCACCACCGGTGCTGGTGTCGACGATGATGGCCATCTGGTTGCTCGCCTCATCGGCGGCCCAGTACATCAGCGCACTGATCGCTTCGTTGGCGTCGTCCGACACGGCGGGCGAGCAAGCGCTGAATGCGGCCGGTTCGCTCGCCAGCTCCCTGCATGTATTCCAGTCCGTCGGCTGGTTCGGCGTCGCCGCGGGCGTCGGTTGTCTGATCCTCGCGCCTTTCGTTCGTGGATGGGCCCATCGCGCCGAGCCGGCGGCCGCGCAACCTGCCCTCGAGCCCCAGCGCACATCGTGATGCGCGGCTTGTCAGCGAATCCACCGTCGCGTGGCGCCGGCCGGCCAGCGCGGCGGCTGACGCTCACCCCGCCGGATTCGGCGAACTGGCGTCGTGGTAAGACAGCACGTGGTCGCCGAGATCATCCTTCAGCAGCTGTAGCGCCAGGCTTTTCACGATACAGGGCTTGCCGGCGTCCACCGGCACGAAGCCCGTGCCAACCCACCCCAGATCGATGACCTTCCCGGCGATGAAAGCCTGTTGCAGGAACTGCAGCGCCTCGCGGTGCCCCTGCCGGCTCAACCCGGCTTGCTGCCCTTTCGCCCAGCCGCGCAGCGACCGATAGGTACCGCGCACCTCGAAGCGCTCGCACGAGCCCATGTACGGGTCTGGCGGATCCGTTTGAGTGGGGTGGACGACCAGGGTGTAGTCGTCACCGCGAAGATCGAAACGGGTGATCGAGACAGGCACGGCCGAGCTGGCGGCCTGACACGTCCCTGATGCAAAAAAAGAACAAATCAGCAGGAAACCGACGCGTCCTGCGACCGATCGTTGCCTCACGATGTCTCTCAAGCCAACCTCTGCGTGCCGCACCATCTCGCGGCTGAATCTCAATGGCCGGCGGGATAATCGGCCATTGTCACGCGAACATGAATGAACTTTTTTGCTGACAGTCGGAAATTTCCTCCGCGACGGATCACCGGCCGGAAGCGGCGCGGCGGCTGCGACTTCCCGAAGGGTTCGTGCGGGTCGCGATGGCGCGCGAATCGCGCCGCTCGTCAGCTCAGCAGCGGATGATCTTTCGGCAGCTGCTTCGAATACCACATGGCCAGCTTGTGTCGCAACGTCGCTTCCGCGACCTGGTCTTCGGGCAGGGGCTGCATCATCTTGTCGTGCACCAGCAGCCGGTAGACGTACAGCAACTTCTGACTCGCGGAGTCCGTTGCCTCGAACTCGACGGCGCCGCGCCCTTCCGCATATTTCATCGCGGCCAGCAGCGCGGCCTTGAACAGCTCGGCTTCGTGTTTCAGTTTTTTCACGGATTCGGGTGCTCGCCGTTGCGGGTGGCCGGACGATAGCACGCGGCTGCGCGGGCGACGCTCCCTCACGCCGGATACTGATCTTCCCGCACCCACCAGCCATGAATCTGCGGCGATGCCTGAACGGGCAGATGCACCGTGGCGATGGGCCCTTCCTCCACGTGCTCGGCATCCAGAATCACGAGATCGGCGCGCAGCGCCTGATCCAGATGCCAGGCGACGCCGAGCAGATAGCCCTCGCCCTCGCGCGAATCCATGCGGCTGGGCACGAACAGCGGCTCGCCCAGCGAGACGGTGGCGGGCGCTTTCCACAATTGCCATGAACGTGTCTGGTGGTCGATGCGTGCGTAGCAGGCCGCCTTCCATCGCACGGGATCGGCCGGGTCGGGGCAGCCCATGAATCCATAACGGTACGGCACCGTGTTGTAGCGATCGTCCTGCCGCGGCAAGGGCGCGATCAGCGGGTACATCTTCTCGATGCCGTAACCACTGTTCTTGCCATTCAGATTCACCGTGAGGCGATGCAGATAGCTGGTGCCCGCCGCGGCATCGTGAGGCGCGCCGTCTTTGTTGGGAATCACGGGGTACGGGTTTGCAGCCGTGATCTCCCGATCGAAGTACAACTTGCCGCTGTCTTCGAAGGCGCCGAGCGTGTGACTGCCGCCGCGCGTGGGACCTTCGATCCATTTCAAGTCGGTGCCGTCGCCGTAGCGGCGCATGAAACCCAGATACGACTTCTTGCCCGGATCCCACGACCAGTGAATGCCGCCGCGCTTCATCTGCTCGTGATCGATCGCCATCGGCATGAGGAAGAAGGCGATGTGATTCTCGGTGACCGCGAAATCGTGAATGCCGGCCACGTAGGGCATCCGGATATCGGCGCCCCACACTTTCCGGCCATGCTTGTCGATCTCGAAGACAGCGATGACGTCGCTGCCGAAGCCGCGCGCTTCATAACCGAACGCGACGATGTTGCCGGTGGTCGAGCACACCTTCGGGTGCGCGGTGAATGGCTGATCCCGCGGCAGCTGGCCATCGAATGTGTAGACGGGGTCGAGCGTCTCGAGCGTATTCAGGTCGAGCGCGCTCGGCGGGCTATCCTCTTTCAGCGCGAGCAGCAGACCGCGGTGCTGGATGACGTGCGTGTTGGCGGTGCTGCGGCTCAGGCCCTTCACGCTGGGATCGTCCAGGGAAGGATTGCGATACATCGGCATCAGGTTTCGCCGCGCCTTGTCCTGGGCAAGGTACCGCTCGGTTCTCACGTAGCGGCTGCGATAGTCGACACGGCCGTTTCGAATGCGGAACAGGCGCACGTGGCCATCGCCATCGAAGGGGATGTTGCCCGGCGCGAGCGGGTACATCGGATCGGGGCCGACGGCGTAGAAGCCGCCGCTGAGATTCTCCGGAATCTTTCCGTCCACCGGACAATCGCGCACGTCCACTTCCGCGCCAGAAGGGACGTAGGTGGCGCCGAAGGTGGGGGCTTTACTCATGGGTTTTCATGCACGGAGCTCTCAGCGCGGCGGATCGCAACGAAACGCGTCACGCCCCAGCGGCCGGTGTTCGTCCAGAAACTTCTCCAGCGCGGGAACGGGAATGGCGAGTCGCGGCCTGACGAGCCGGTTGCTGGCGACGCTGAGCCGGGTCATGCGCTCTCCGATGGCCTGAGTGACGCGGCGACTATACCTCGGCGGATGCGAAATCCACTGGGGAACGGCCGTAGGATTCGCCGCCGCGTCCACCATCCCCTCTAGAATGGCGCAAACAACAGCGCCAGGGCGGAACCTCATGGGGTGGAAAGACTGGTTGGGCCTCTCCCCGACCCGCGATGGCTTCGGGCGCAAACTGGTCCAGCTGGCCAGCGAGCAGGGCGCATCAGGTTGGCGCTACGATCCGGCCGAGGCCGCACTCATGAACACGGAGGACACACGCAAGTTCTTCGTCGACAACTCATGGCTCGAGTATTCCCGCGCACCGCGCGCGGCGCGAAGTGTCCTCCTGGAGAAGTATCTCAACCTGATCCTCGGCGGCGAGGAAGAGGTGCCAAAGCTGTGGCAGGTCGCCGCGAACCACATTTACGGTTGTCTGCGGTCCCGCCATCAACTCGTCAGCGTGGAGATCGACGGCCGCGGTAAACCCGGCGGCGTGCCGAAGCCCTTGTCGAAACCCTGGCACGGCGATCTCGACATCGTGCTCATGTACGACTTCGGGCAGCACATGACCGGGGGTGACGGCGGACGCGGCGGACCCTTGGGGACAAACGCACGACACGATCTTCGATCGCGCACGGGCAAACCTTGCCGCATTGGAGCGGCCGTCGTGGCAAGAGCTGGGCGACGGGGTTTTCCAGATCGCCTCCGACGTGACCTTTGAAGAGTCGTTCGTGCTGGTCAATGCGGTCTGGAAGTCACTCGACGTTCAGGGCGAGCCGGTGGTGGCCATCCCCAATCGGGGCGTGCTCTTCGCAACGGGAGCCGACAACACAGCCGGGCTTTCCCGACTCCTCGCCGAGGCGCAACGCTCGATGCAGGAAAGACCGTGGCCGTTGAGCGCGACGCTGCTTCACAGGGCCGACGACAGCTGGCAGCCATTCCTGCCGCCCGACGCGGAAACGGACTGCGCCGCTCATGCCTTCGAGCTCGTGAGCCTCGCGATCACCTATTCCGAGCAGCAGAAGGCACTCGAGAAGTACTTCGAGCGCGAGAGCATGGATGTCCACGTCGCGAAGTTCGGCTTCATGCGCGGGGAGTCCGGCCCGGACAGCATCCAGTCCTGGTGCAGCTGGACGGAGGGCGTCGAAAGTCTGCTGCCGCGGACTGACGTCGTTGTATTGAGTCGGGGCGATGAAGACATTCCAGCGCGAATCGTGCGCTGGCCGGATTTGGCAAGAATCTCTGGACATCGCATGCAGGCGACAGAAGATGCGCCGCCGCGATTTCGCGTGAGTTTGTTTCCGCTGGAAGAGTGGCCGCAGCTCGAAGCGGCAGGCCGCAAACTCAACGTCGGATGAAAGGCGTTGCGCTCGCGTGACGCCGGCCGTCGATCCAGACGGCCCGCGTATGTACGCACGTCCCTCCTACTACCGTACACTACGCGCCCATCCATGGCGCGACCTACGACACGGCCGGTTCCCCTCAGCCCGGCGCATGCCAAACACATCTGGCTGCACGCTCAGCGGCTCGACACGCGCGCGCCGTTCGGTAACGATGCGGGCGCGACGCTCGCCGCGATCGAGCACCTCGGTTACGTGCAGATCGACACGATTCACGTGATCGAGCGCTGCCATCACCACATTCTGTACACGCGCATTCCGGAATATCAGCGCGAGCACCTGCACCGCGCGCAATCCATCGACAAGACGGTGTTCGAATACTGGACGCACGCCCTGGCTTACCTGCCGACGCGCGACATGCGCTTCTATGTGCGGGCCATGAAGCGTCACTCGCAGGCGCGCAGCACGTGGTTCTCGAAAGTGAAGGACACGGACGTGCGAAAAGTGCTTGCGCGCATTCGCAAACACGGCGCGCTCACGATCCGCGACATCGACGATGACACGCTGGTCGAGAAGGACCACGAGTGGGCAAGCCGTAAGCCCTCGAAGCGCACATTGGAGCTCGCGTTCTACCGCGGCCTCGTCACCATCAGCCAGCGCGCCGGCATGCTGAAGACGTACGAGTTGATGACGCGTCACTTCGGCTGGGAGCGCCTGCCGCGCGCCGCGTCCGAACGCGACGGACTGAACCATCTGCTTGATCGCGCGCTGCGGGCGCAGGGCATCGTCAGCGCCGAATCGGCGTGTTATCTCGATGCGCCCCGCAAGCCCGCGATACGCCGGCTGCTCGAAACGCGCGTTCGTCGCGGCGAGCTGGTGCCGGTGGAGATCGAAGGTGCGGGCAAGTGGCGGCACTATGCGAAACCCGAGACGCTGGAAGCGCCGCCATCACCTCCCGAGGAGCTGGTGCACATCCTCTCGCCGTTCGATCCGTTGATGAACCAGCGCAAGCGCTCGCTGCTGTTCTTCGGCTACGAACATCGCTTCGAGGCGTATGTGCCGAAGGAGAAGCGCGTGTTCGGATACTTCGCGTGCCCGACGATCATCGGCGATCGCGTTGCGGCCGCGCTTGATCTGAAGACGGACCGTGAGCGTGGCAAGCTGCTGGTGCGCAAGTGGACGTGGATCGGCAAGGGTCCGCGGCGTGCGGACAAGGTGAAAATCGAAGAGGAACTGGATCGCTTCGAGCGGTTTCAGCTTGCCAGGTCGTCGTCGCAAACCGGGTAGGCGCAACACCCCTTCACCGCGGCCGATAAAATCGAAGGAGCGCAGCCCCCTCCTCCACCGCGGTGTTGATTCGGCCCGACGGATACGTGGCGTGGGTGGGAGACCTGACTCAACTCGTGTTGGCTCCCGTGGAGCATCTGACCTGCTCGTCTAGGACACGGCCCCGCCGGCGCCGGATGCGCGGCTCAGCATCCTCGAGGCGATGCCTCGCACGAGACGGTCTGGATCGTTCAACATCGATTCCACTGCCAGCATCGCGTCGACGCCGCCGAGCGTGCCCAGTGCCTGCACGGCCGCGAAACGAACCTGTGAGTGGTCGTCGTTGAGCACCTCCGCGAGCGCCTTCACGGCGTCCGGCTGTCCCAGGATCCCGAGAATGCTTGCCGCTTGCTCGCGCACGCGCCAGTCAACATGCTCCAACGCTTGGACCAGGGGCTGCAGTGCTGAGCGCCCGAACGGCTCCACCGCCAAGACCAGCGCTGCCTGAAGCTCCCGCTCTTCGCGCCCCAGCAGTTCCAGCAACGCGGGAATCGCCGCCACGTTCGCGATCTCGCCGAGCGCGAACGCGGCCCGGGTGACTACCGACAAATCGTTGTCGCCGAGCGCAGTGATCAGAGCTTCGAGGGCGCGAGGATCGCCGATCTTGCTCAGAGTGTGCGCGGCACAGTGCCGTACGCGCGGGTTCGAGTTCTTCAGCAACAGCAAGAGGGGCAGCACGGCGGTGTCGCCCATGCGCACGAGAGCCCACGTGATGTATTCGCGCACGAAGAACTCCCGCTCCGTGCCAAGCGCCTGGATCAACGCGTGTGTGGCCCTGACGTCACCCATGGTGCCCAACTGCACAGCAGCGTGGCTGCGTACAGTGTGGTCCGCATGGCTCAGCTCTCCGATCAAGACAGCAAGCGCTTCGGCCATGAGTCGGGATTCCGTGGATAGTTGTGCGAGACGCAGCATATAGCGGTTGCCTCGCCGAACATCTGGCATCCACTGCAAAAAGTCGAGGCGAACACCCAAACGAGCCATCCCCGAAACGTCGCGCGTACGTCGCGATCGCACGCGCGTTCAGCCCTCGCTCACAGCGCCGACGCCTTGCGGTCCGTCTCGTTTGACGCAACGACGTACCGCGCGCCGGACTCAACGCTCCGAGCCGCCGCGACTCGCGCGCCAGAGTCCCGCAGCTCAGACGACACGACCGCAATCTGCAGCACCGCAATGGCGGCCAGCAAGATCGAAAAAGCAATGTTACGCATGGACTTATCCTCCGAGGTTCTGGGGTGGTGGAAGCAGCGACTTCATGTGCTTCCTTGAACACAATACTTCCACAGCTGGTTGCAGCAATCCGCAAGTTACCGGCCAACAGCCGAGGAGTACCGGCAGCGGTGGCGGGAGGCGGCGAGGCGATCTTCGGGTTAGAGGTGAATGGCGCGTGGGCACCGGCAACAGATGGCCGCAAGCTATGAAAATGCAGTGCCCTCGAATTGTGCCGCGCGCGCCTAGGCACCGCGTTCATCCGTCGCGACCTGACAAATGTAACTGGCGCACTGGATATACCTTGTATATACAGTGCGCATGATGCTCACGTCGGGCATCCACGGGGGAAGAGATCATGCCGATGCCCGCCGGGCGTGGAAAGTTGCGCGCGTTCGTCGCCTGCGTTCTTGCGTCGCTCAGTCTGTTCGCCTTCGCCGACTCCACGCTGACCGAGACGGAGAAAGTCCGGGTCATCGATGGAGCACTGGCCCGCATTCACGAGAGGTATATCGAACCGAAAGACATCCCGGCGATCGACGCCGCCCTTCGCAGCAAGGCGGCGAAGGGCGGCTACCGCGCGCTCACGAGCCCCGAGGCGTTCGCGGACCAACTCCAGGAAGATCTGCGCAAAACAAGCGGCGACCCGCATTTCCGGGTCTCTTACGTCCCGGGCGAAATTCCGCCGCTTCCCACCGGCATACAGCCGTCGCCGAAGTCAGAGGCGGAACGTCAGGCGATGTCGCGCGCCGAGGCCGTGATCCGCAATAACGGCTTCACGCGCGTCGAGCATCTGGAGGGCAACGTGGGTCTCGTCGTGCTGACGACGGTGTCGAACCCCGCGATGATCGCGGAGACCGCTGCCGCGACAATGAGCTTCGTGAAGGACACGAGCGCGCTGATCCTGGATATGCGCCAAGTCCGGGGCGGCGATCCGGACGGCGTGGCTTTCCTGCTGAGCTATTTTGTCGAAGGACGCCTTCACGCCTTCGATCTGGCCGGACGAAGGCCGCAGGACACTTTCCAGTATTTCACCGATCCGACGACGCGCGGTCCTCGTTACCCCGCCGACAGGCCGGTGTTCGTGCTGACCAGCGGCACAACGTTCTCGGGCGGCGAAGCGCTCGTCGACGCGCTGCGTACCTGGCGACACGCGAAAGTCGTCGGAGAGCGCACGAAGGGAGGCGCAAACGCCACGCTACCCATGAAGGCGGCGGATCATTTCACCGTGGGCGTGCCATTTCTGAAGACCGTAAATGTCGCGACGGGCAAGAACTGGAACATCGTCGGCATCGAGCCGGATATCGCAGCACCTGCGGACAAAGCGCAGGACGTAGCCTACGTGCTCGCGCTGGAGCACATCGTCGCCACGACGAAGAGCGATGCGTGGCGTGAGCAGGTGCGGGCGATGCTGCAAAACCTGACGTCAAGCCGATAGCGTCAGCGACCCGACAACAGCGGTTCCACGAGCGCTTCCGGGATTACCAAAGGCTTGCATTCGCAGTCGCGGCAGCCGCTGCAAGAGGGCACAATCGGCGCGGAGCACGCCAATCGCGATCTACCAGGGAAGCAACATGACCGACCCTCGCAATCCCTACACACCGCCGACAGCGCACGTCGGCGATCCGGTCGACCCGATCGGAGCGGATTCTCACGAGACGTTCATTCCCGACGGCCGCCGCGTGCCGGGCGGACGGGGCGCGGCGTGGATTGGCGACGCGTGGCAGCTCCTGCGCGCACGGCCGGGGAAATGGGCATTGGCGATGCTGCTGCTCCTGCTGTTTTACATCGTGGCGTCGCTCATCCCCCTTTCGAGCCTCATCACGCCCTTCCTGTGGCCTTTCGTCGCGGCGGGCATCGTGATGGCGGCGGATACGCAACGACGCACGGGCACATTTGAAGTGGCCACCTTGTTCGGTGGGGTACACAAGCAGCCGATGTCCCTGCTCGCCATTGGCGCCATGTTTTTGCTGACGGTGGTCGCGCTCTTTGTGTCGCTGGCCATCCTGGTCGGCACGGGCCCGGCAAGGCAGGCGGTGTTCGATACGGGGCGGCCGGATCCCTCACTGATGCTGTCCGCGAACTATATGTTGGCGCTGCTCGTGTACCTCGCTCTGGCAATCCCGATAACGGCCGCGACGTACCTGGCTGCGCCGCTGATCGTCTTGCACGACCTGCCCGCCGGAACCGCGATGAGGATGAGCCTCGTCGGCTCGTTCAAGAACATTTTGTCAGGCCTCGTCTTCAGTCTCTGCGCCATACTGCTGGTCATCGTTTCGATCATCCCGCTCGGCCTCGGCCTCCTCATCTCGATACCGATCATGATCCTCACGAATTACACGATGTACCGGGACATCTTCATCGAGAGAAGCGAGGCATGACGCCGCGTGCGCCCTGAAGCGGGAAACCCCGCACGAGGCGGGGTTTCTTCAGCAGCGGCCGGTAACGCGAAGCGCTGGATCAGCGCTTTGGGATGTAGAGATCCGTCAGCGTGCCTTCGAACGCTTCGGCCGCAAGACCCACCGTCTCCGACAACGTCGGGTGCGGATGAATCGTCAGGCTGATATCCGTCGCGTCCGCGCCCATTTCGATGGCGAGCGTCAGCTCGGCGATGAGCTCGCCCGCATTCGGGCCGACGATGCCGGCGCCGAGCACGCGATGTGTTTCGGGATCGAACAGCACCTTGATGAAGCCTTCATCGCGCCCGAGCGACAGCGAGCGGCCGCTCGCCACCCACGGGAATGCGCCCTTCTTGTACGGGATGTTCTTCGCTTGCGCTTCGGTCTCGGTCAGACCTGACCAGGCGACTTCGGGATCGGTGTACGCCACTGATGGGATCGCACGCACATCGAACGAGCGCTTCTCGCCCGCCGCGACTTCCGCGGCGACCTTCGCTTCATGCATCGCTTTGTGGGCGAGCATCGGCTGGCCGATGATGTCGCCGATCGCAAAGATGTGTGGCACGTTCGTGCGCAGCTGCTTGTCCGCCGGAATGAAGCCGCGCTCGGTTACGGTGATGCCGGCCGCTTCGGCGCCGATCACTTTGCCGTTTGGCGTGCGGCCGACGGAGACGAGCACGCGGTCATAGATCTGCGGCTCGGCGGGCGCGTTCTTGCCTTCGAACGTGACGCGGATGCCTTCCTTCAGCGCTTCCACCTTGACGGTCTTCGTGCCGAGGTAGATCGCTTCGTAGCGCGCGCGCAGCCGTTTCTCGAGCGGCTTCACGAGATCCGGATCGGCGCCGGCCATGAGGCCCGGCAGCAGCTCCGTGACGCTCACTTTCACACCGAGCGCTTCGTACACCGTGGCCATTTCCAGGCCGATGATGCCGCCGCCGATGACGAGCAGGCGTTTTACATCAGGCGGCAGCTCGAGCGCGCCGGTTGAATCGATGATGCGCGGATCGTCCGGCATGCCGGGCAACTTCACCGCTTCCGAGCCCGCCGCGATGATGCACTGGTCGAACGCGATGCGTTCCACCTTGCCGTCGTCCGCCTTCACCTCGATCACGTTGGGCGAGATGAACTTGCCGTTGCCGGTAACGACGTCGACCTTGCGCTGCTTTGCCAGCATCTTGAGGCCGCCCGTCAGCTTCTTGACGACGCTCTCCTTCCAGTTGCGCAGCTTGTCGAGATCGATCGTGGGCTTGCCGAATGCGACGCCGTGCGCGGCCATGGCGTTGGCTTCGTCGATGACTTTTGCCGCATGCAGCAGGGCCTTCGACGGGATGCAACCGACGTTGAGGCACACGCCGCCGAGGCTGGCCCAGCGCTCGACGAGTGTCACCTGCAGGCCGAGGTCGGCGGCGCGGAAGGCGGCCGTGTAGCCGCCGGGGCCGGCGCCCAGGACGAGGAGTTGGGTTTTGCGGTCGGCGCCTTCGACTTGGGTGGGCGCGGCGGCCTGCGTGCCAGTGCTCGCCGCACCGGCCGATGAAGACGCCTTGGCAGCAGCAGGCGCGGAACCGCTTCCCGACGCTGCGTTTTTTGCGGCGGATGTCGAGCCTGACGTGCTGCTGGACGCGGTGGACACGGCGGGAGCGGCACCGGCCCCTGATGCACCAGCCCCTGATGCACCGGCCCCTGACGCGGCAGACCCTGACGCGGCAGCGCCGGCAGCGCCGGACGCAGAGGCGGCTGAAGCAGTGCCTGCTGACTTCGCCGGCGCGGATGCGCTCGCGGCATCGGCTTTCGCTTTCGCGGAGACATCGGGCGCCGGCATGCGCACCGTGTCGCCACTGCTTTCCGGACGGGCAGCCGGGCGCGCCGACGACGAGGCACCCGAGCCGCCCGCATCCGCGCTCGCGGCGCCACCGCCAGCTGGCGCGGCCGAAGCGCCGGCGCCATCCGCTTCGATGCGAGCAATCACCGTGCCTTTGGAAATCTTGTCGCCCCGCTTCACGGGGACTTCGACAACCTTGCCGGCGGTAGTCGACGGCACATCCATCGACGCCTTGTCGGTTTCGAGCGTGACCAGCGGTGTATCGACTTCGACGACATCGCCCGGCTTCACGAGCACGTCGATGATGGGGACTTCGTCGAATCCCCCGAGATCCGGAACAGTGACGTCGACGCGGCTCACAGCACGGCCTCCGTCAGCTGGCGCGGATCCGCGAGCACGCCGGCGAGATACGTGGTGAAGCGCACGGCCATCGCACCGTCAATGACGCGATGGTCATAGGACAGCGACAGCGGCAGCATCAAGCGCGGAATGAAGGCGCCATCCTTGTAGACCGGCTTGTGGCTGGACTTCGAGATGCCGAGGATCGCCACTTCCGGTGCATTGATGATCGGCGTGAACGCCGTGCCACCGATGCCGCCGAGGCTCGAGATGGTGAAGCAGCCGCCCTGCATTTCGGCCGCGCTCAGCTTGCCGGCACGCGCCTTCTCGGACAGCTCGCCGAGCGCACGCGCGATGCGATAGACGTCCATGCGATCCGCGTTCGCGATGACCGGCACGACGAGACCGTTCGGTGTGTCGGCCGCGAAGCCGATGTTCACGTACTTCTTCATCACGAGGTTCGCGCCGGTGGCGTCGAGCGACGAGTTGACGTACGGGAACTCCTGCAACGCCTTCACGCACGCGCGCACGATAAAGGCGAGCGGCGTGAGCTTGATGCCTTCCTGCAGAGCTTTCTGCTTCAGCTTCGTGCGGACGTCCTCGAGGTCGGTGATGTCGGCTTCGTCGAACTGCGTGACGTGCGGGATGTTGACCCAGCTCGCGTGCAGGCGCGGGCCCGAGATCTTCTGGATGCGCGACAGCGGTTTCGTTTCGACGGGGCCGAACTTGGCGAAGTCGACGAGCGGAACGCTCGGGAGGCCAACGCCACCCTTCGCAGCGGCGCCGCCCGCGGCCGCCGGAGCGCCGCCGGCGAGCGCCTTCTTCACGAACGCTTTTACGTCGTCGTGAGTGATGCGCGCTTTGAAACCGGTGCCGGTGACCTGCGACAGGTCGACGCCCAGCTCGCGTGCGAAGCGACGGACTGAGGGGCCCGCATGGGCACTGGAGAAGCCGGTTTCGTTGATCGGAGCGAGATCGGTGCGGCCGCCCAGGATCGCCGACGCAGCGGGCACGCTGGCGCCGTTACCGGCAGCGGCACCGTTAGCGCCGCTCGCGCTGGCGGGCGCGGCGGTTGTTGCGGCCGGCGTCGCGACTGGCCCACTGCCAGGCGCAGCGGGTGCCGCAGGAGGCGTGCCTCCCGACGCTGCGGCTGCCGGCTTCGCCGACGAACTCCCCGCGCCGGCGGAGCCGGCCGCTGCCCCAGCGGTGGAGGCGGAGCCGCCACCAGAAGAACTCCCTGCGGAAGCACCGGCGGCAGGCGCGGAGTCGCCCGCCCCAGCGGCGTCTCCTTCCACGCGCACCGTGGCGACGACATCGCCCGGCGACACCTTGCCACCCTTGGTGACATGCAGTTTCTCAACCACACCCGTGACGTCCGAAGGGACATCCATGGTGGCTTTTTCAGTTTCGAGCGTGATGAGCGAGGCTTCACGTTCGATCGCGTCACCGGGCTTTACGAGCACATCGATGACCGCGACTTCGCTGAAGCTGCCCATGTCGGGCACGCGAACGTCGATCAGGCGGGCCATTGCTTAGATCCTAATCAGCCTTGCGCGGCGGGGATTGAAGGAGACCCCGCCGCCGCAGACATGAAGTTCAGATTTTCCAGGGATCGGGCTTGCTCGGGTCGATTGCAAGGTTCTTCATGGCCTTCGTGACCGTTGCCTTGTCGACCTTGCCCTCATCCGCGAGGGCCCGGAGCGCGGCGATCGCAATGTGATTGCGGTCGACCTCGAAGTGCTTGCGCAGCTGGGCGCGCGAATCCGACCGGCCGTAGCCGTCGGTGCCAAGCGTGACGTAACGGCTGCCCACCCACTGACGGATCTGATCCGGCACGGTGCGCATGTAATCCGTCGCGGCGACGACCGGGCCATCGCGATCCTTGAAGAGCTGCTGCGCGTAAGGCACGCGCGGCGTCTCGCCCGGATGCAGAAGGTTGAAGCGCTCCACTTCCAGCGCTTCGCGACGCAGCTCGTTGAAGCTCGTGACGGAGAAGACATCCGTCGGCACGCCATAGTCCTTCTCGAGCAGCGTCGCCGCGGCAATGCACTCGCGAAGGATGGTGCCCGAGCCCGCAAGCGTCGCGCGCACTTTGCCGCGCCCGCCCATCTGCAGGAGATACGCACCCTTGAGAATGCCCTGCTCCACACCCTGCGGCATCGCCGGCTGAACGTAGTTCTCGTTCATCACCGCGATGTAATAGAAGATGCTTTCCTGCTCGACGAACATGCGCCGCATGCCGTCGTGAATGATCACGGCGAGCTCGTACGCATACGTGGGGTCATACGCCACGCAGTTGGGGATGGTGCTGGCGTGCAGGAGGCTGTGACCGTCCTGATGCTGCAGACCTTCGCCGGCAAGCGTCGTGCGACCCGCGGTGGCGCCGAGCAGGAAGCCACGCGCCTGCATGTCGCCCCGCGGCCCAGAGGAAGTCGCCGACGCGCTGGAAGCCGAACATCGAGTAGTAGATGTAGAACGGCACCATGTTGACGTTGTGGTTCGCATAGGCCGTGCCGGCCGCGATCCACGAGCACGTCGCGCCGCCTTCGTTGATGCCCTCTTCGAGCATCTGGCCCTTCTTGTCCTCCTTGTAGGACATGAGGGTCTCGGCATCCTGCGGCGTGTAGAGCTGACCCACCGCCGAGTAAATGCCGATCTGGCGGAACAAGCCTTCCATACCGAACGTACGCGCTTCGTCCGGAACGATCGGCACGATGTTCTTGCCGATGTTCTTGTCTTTCAGCAGCACGGTGAGAATGCGCACGAACGCCATCGTCGTGGAGATCTCGCGCTCGCCAGTGCCTTCGAGCATCGCGCCGAACGCCGCGAGATCGGGCACCGCGAGCGGCGGAGCCGTGCGCGTGCGCACGGGCAGCGAACCGCCGAGCGTGATGCGACGCTCGCGCATGTACTTCGCTTCTTCGCTGTCTTCGGCCGGCTTGTAGAACGGCAGCTTGTCGAGATCCGCGTCGGCCACCGGAATATTGAAGCGGTCGCGGAACACGCGCAGGTCGTCTTCCGAGAACTTCTTCTGCTGGTGGGCCACCATCTGGCCTTCGCCACCCTTGCCGAGGCCGAAGCCCTTCACGGTCTTCGCGAGAATTACGGTGGGGCGGCCCTTGTGATTCGTCGCTTCCCAATACGCGGCGTAAACCTTGCGCGCGTCGTGGCCACCGCGGTTGAGGCTCCAGATCTCCTCATCCGACATGTTGGCGACCATCGCCTTCAGCTCGTCGTACTTGCCGAAGAAATGCTCGCGCGTGTACGCGCCGCCCTTCGCCTTGAAGTTCTGGTACTCGCCGTCGACGCACTCTTCCATGACGCGACGGAGCAGGCCCTTGGTGTCCTTCGCGAGGAGCGGATCCCAGCGCGAGCCCCAGAGCACCTTGATGACGTTCCAGCCCGCGCCGAGGAATGCGGCTTCGAGCTCCTGGATGATCTTGCCGTTGCCGCGCACCGGCCCGTCGAGACGCTGCAGGTTGCAGTTGACGACGAACACGAGGTTGTCGAGCTTCTCGCGCACCGGCATGGTGAGCGCGCCCATCGACTCCGGCTCGTCCATCTCGCCGTCGCCGAGGAAGGCCCACACCTTGCGGTCGGAGGGCTTCGCGAGCCCGCGGTTCTCCATGTACCGAATGAAGCGCGCCTGATACAGCGCCATCATCGGCCCAAGGCCCATCGACACGGTCGGGAACTGCCAGAAGTCCGGCATCAGCCAGGGGTGCGGATACGACGAAAGGCCGCCGCCGCCCACCTCCTGCCGGAAGCGCTTCAGGTGATCTTCGGTAAGCCGGCCTTCGAGGTAGGCACGGCTGTACACGCCAGGGGAAGAGTGGCCCTGGAAAAACACCATGTCCCCCGGATGCTGGGGAGAAGGCGCGCGCCAGAAGTGGTTGAAGCCCACTTCATACAACGTGGCGCTGGAGGCGTAGCTCGCCAGGTGGCCGCCATACTCCGAGGAAATGCGGTTGGCCTGCACCACCATCGCGAGCGCGTTCCAGCGCAGGATCGCTTCCAGCCGGCGCTCGACGGCGCGGTTGCCGGGATAGTCGTGTTCCTGGCCCGGAGAGATGGTGTTGACGTAAGCCGTGTTCGGCTTGAACGGCAGGTAGGCGCCGGCGCGCCGCGTGTGGTCGATGAGCCGTTCGAGCAGGAAATGCGCACGTTCAGAGCCGTGCGTGCGGAGCACGGAGTCGATCGACTCCAGCCATTCCTGCGTTTCTACGGGATCGAGATCTTCGAGCTTGGGGGAGTCGGTCATGCGGTCGGGTCGAGCCTCGCCGTGCTGCCAGCGCGAGGAGCGCGGCGATAAGTTGTGCGCGCACCGTATGCTAGGATGCGCGGCCGTTGCGAGCGAATTTGCGCCACAAAAAAAGCGCGCTAATGATCCGGTTTTCAATCCTGTGGGTCAAGCAAACCCACCCACGCTGAAGCACCTGTTGCATGCCATCTCTACCCCCTGTCGAGCACGCCGCGCAGTTACCGAGAGTCACGCGCGCGCGCGCCAATTCGAGCGCGCGCGCCGGCCAATGGGACGCGATCTTCACGATCGTGGCGGACATTGCCCAACCCCGCGCCTTCGCCGATCTGCCGGAGCCTGAACGCTGGAGAGAGCTGCACGCGCGCTCCAAACCGCGCAGTGGCACCGTGCGCAGTACAGCGCTCGCGAACTCGCGGCACACGCTCGCGGTCGTCGGCTATCTGCAAGCGGATGCCTCACCGTTCGAGCGCCTGCAGCTCGCCGGGCGAATGCTCAAGGAAGCCTCGGCCCGCGCTGTGGACACCGTTGCACTCGCAGCGCCGGGTGACCGCGCATCGGGCGCCGCCAACCTCGAAGCGCTGCTTGCAGCGACGTTCGCGCACTCGTTCGCCCTACCCTCGTTCCGCTCCGCGCGTGAGCCGCGAAAGCCGTTACGGGAGATCGTGCTGCTGGCTGGGGACGAAGTAGATATCCGTCAAGCCTCGGCGGCGGCCCGCGGCAACAATCTCACGCGCTGGCTCACCGCCATGCCGCCCAACAAGCTCGATGCGCGCAGCTATCGAAAGCTGATAGCTGATATAGCCCGCACGAATGGGCTATCGATGCGCTTCCTGGACGAAACCGCCCTTCGCCGGCTCGGCGCGGGCGCGTTCCTGGCCGTCGCGGCGGCGAACGAAGAGCCGGGCGCCGGCATCGTCCACCTGCGCTACCGGCCGGCGCGCGCCAAATCGGCGCGGGCGCCCGACGTGGCGCTGGTCGGCAAGGGCATCATCTTCGACACGGGCGGCATCAACCTGAAGCCGCACAAGTCCATGCTCGACATGCACACGGACATGTCGGGCAGCGCCGTTGCGCTGGCAACCCTGGTGGCGCTCGCCGAGCTGAAGGCGCCCATCGCGGTGGACGCGTGGCTGGCCATCACCGAGAACCGGATCGGTCCGCACGGCTACAAACCGCAGGACATCGTGCGCGCGGCGAACGGCGTCACGATTCAGGTGATCCACACGGATGCCGAGGGGCGCATGGCGCTCGCCGACACGCTGGCTCTCGCCGGGCGCACTCAGCCGAAGCTGATCATCGACTACGCCACGCTCACCGGCGCCAGCGTCTACGCGCTGACGGAGCGGATGAGCAGCGTGTTCACCAATCGCCCGACGCTCGTGGGCAAGCTCGTGGAAGCGGGCCGCGCGAGCGGCGAACGCGTGTGGAATTTCCCGTTCGACTCGGACTTCGACAGCGACCTCGAAAGCAAGGTCGCGGACATCGTCCAGTGCGCGGTCGACGGCAAGGGCGATCACATTCTCGCCGCGCGCTTTCTGAGCCGCTTCGTGCCGGAGAACGTCGCCTGGGCGCATGTGGATCTGTCCTCCGCCACGCGTAACGGCGGCCTCGGGCACATCAACACCGAAGTCACCGGTTTCGGCGTGCGCTTCACGCTCGAAGCGCTGCTGCGCCAGGGTCTGCTCGACGGGCTGGAGCGCCCGAAGTGACGGCCTCCCGAGCGACGGAAATCTCCCTGCGCCGTCCGGACGACTGGCACTTGCACGTGCGGGATGGCGAATCCCTGCGCGCGGTCATCGGGCTCACGGCCGAGCGGTTCGCGCGCGCGATCATCATGCCGAACCTCAAGCCGCCCGTGACGAACACGGACCTGGCGGCGGCGTATCGCAAGCGCATTCTCGAGTCGCTGCCGAAAGGCGCGCGATTCGAGCCACTGATGACGCTGTATCTCACCGATCGCACCGACCCCTCCGAAGTGAATCGCGCGAAGTCGAGCGGCTTCGTATACGGCTTCAAGCTCTACCCCGCCGGCGCGACCACGAACTCGGATTCGGGCGTCACGCGCATCGAGAACGTCTACGGCGTGCTCGAGCGCATGAGCGAGCTGGGCGTGGTGTTCCAGGTGCACGGCGAAGTCACGCACAACGACGTCGATGTGTTCGACCGCGAGGCGCGCTTCATCGACGAAGTGCTGCTGCCCATCGCCGATCGCTTCCCGAAGCTGAAGATCGTCTTCGAGCACATCACGACGAAGCGGGCTGTGGAGTTCGTGCAGAGTGCGCGCCCGGGTATTGGCGCCACCATCACTCCACAACATCTCTTGCACAATCGGAATGCCATCTTCACGGGCGGCATTCGCCCGCATTACTACTGCCTGCCGGTGCTGAAGACGGAAGGCGACCGCGTGGCGCTCGTTGAAGCCGCCACCAGCGGCGACCCGCGCTTCTTCCTCGGTACAGACAGCGCCCCGCACGCCCGCCACACGAAAGAAGCCGCCTGTGGCTGCGCTGGCATGTTCTCGGCCCACGCGGGCATCGAGCTGTACGCGGAGGCTTTCGAAGCCGCTGGCGCGCTCGCCCGGCTCGAGAGCTTCGCGTCGGACTTCGGCCCGGACTTCTACGGCTTGCCCCGCAACACGGGGCGAATCAAGCTCGTCAAGGACGCGTGGGACGTGCCAGTACACTATCCTTACGGCCCGGATGAGCTCGTGCCCATGCGCGCGGGCGAACACGTCGCCTGGCGCCTCGCGCGGTAAGCTCCGCCCCTCGCCTTCGAAGTCCCGCCGAACCCCCACTCACGGATCGCCCTTTGCCGAACGAACAGGAAGCGCAAGCCCCGCCCGTCGCCGCCCATCCGGGCGCCCGACTCATGGCGCGACGATTCCGCGGCTTCCTGCCCGTCGTCATCGACGTGGAGACGGGCGGCTTCAACAGCGCGACCAACGCGCTGCTCGAAATCGCCGCCGTGCTCATCGAGATGGACGAGAACGGCGTGCTCCGGCGCGGCGTTACGCACAGCTTTCACGTCATTCCGTTCGAAGGGTCGAAGCTGGACGCGGCATCGCTCGCGGTGACGGGCATCGACCCTTTTCACCCGCTGCGCCCCGCGATTCCCGAGAAGGATGCGCTCCAGCGCATCTTCCGCGAAGTGCGCCATGCCGTGCGGACGTACGCCTGTCGGCGAGCGATCCTCGTCGGTCACAACGCGCATTTCGATCTCGGGTTTCTCAACGCGGCGGTGACGCGCACGGAGATCAAGCGCAATCCATTCCACCCGTTCTCGTGTTTCGACACCGTGTCGCTGGCAGGCGCGGCGCTCGGGCAGACGGTGCTCGCGAAGGCCGTGACCGTGGCCGGGTTCGAGTGGGATTCGGCTTCAGCGCATTCGGCGTCGTACGACGCGGAGCGCACGGCGGACATCTTCTGCCACGTCTCCAACCAACTGGTCGGCGCCTATCGGGACGCTGACGCGCGCGCCTGCTCGCTCGGATGGCATGACGTCGCGCCGACGGCCGAAGCGGCCGCCGAAACCCCGGCCGAAACACCCAACATCTAGCTCGACGTTCTAGCTCGACGTCTCGGCGACGAACTTCAGCAGCTCCGGCCCGAGCGTGTCGGTGCTCGTGTTCATGCGCCACGTCGTCGTGAAATGGTTGTGCGCCATCAACTGCACGAACCTCGGCATCGGCACCTGCCGGCGCACGTGCGTTTCGAGCAGCACGACGAACTGATTCAGGAAGTCCGGCGGATCGAACTCCGCGAGCACGACGAGCAGCGGCACGTTCGCGCCCGCGAGCGCCGCGACGAACGACAGGTTCTCGTACTTCGACTCGTCCTCGCCGAAGTAGGCGCGGAAGCGCATCTCGCGATCCATCGTGTCCGTGTCGTACAGGCCCGAGATGAGGAGCGCGCCAGCGGGCTTCCACCCCTGCGCCGGTGCGCGGCCACCGAGATTGCCGAACTCGCGCGCCACATAGCCGGCCACATGCACGGCGCCTGCGGATTGGCCCATCACGTACACACGGCCAAGGTCGCCGCCGTGAGCGGCGATGTTCTCGCGCACCCATTTCACTGCGAGCGCCACGTCGTCGCTGCCGGCGGGCCACTGGCTCTGGGGCGCGAGCCGATACGTGATGTTCACGCCGATCATGCCGTTGTGAACCGCCCAGTGCCCGATGTTGTCGTAGAACGGGCTGTTCGGCGCCGACTTGTCGCCCATGACGAAGCCGCCACCGTGCACGAACACCAGCACCGGGCGCTTCGCCGAGGCGTCTTTCGCGGGCTCGAACACGTCGAGGCGATTGCGGTCCGCCGGGCCGTAGCGCAGGTCGCGAGAGACTTTCACGTCCGAGTTGTCGATACGGGCGTGTAACGGCGCGACCAGCGCGGCGCTGCCCGCGATGCTCTCCGGCGTGATGGCCGTGCCGAGGGCGCGAAGCTTTTCTCTTGTTTCCCGTGTGTCGCTCATGATCTTCTCTCGCTGGAGGGCGCGCAGCTTGCCACGCTGCGGGTAAGTCGTCCGGCATCGTTTGCCGGCGGGTCCATTGTCGCCGAGCATTGCCCGGCCAGCACCGTCCGAGGGGGTCGTTCGATGGATGTGGTGTTCCCTGACATTCCGCTCTACAAGGGCTGGGGCCAGCCGGTGCGGCTCGAGTCGGACGCGCGCGACCTCGAGGTGATCGCCGGCTCCGTGCCGCGCGATCTCAACGGCACGCTCTTCCGTTGCGGGCCCGATCGGCAGTACCCGCCGATGACGAAGGACGATGTCTTCATCGACGGTGAAGGTATGGTCCATCTGTTTCGGTTCGAAGACGGGCACGTCGATTACCGAAGCCGTTGGGTGCGCACCGAGCGCTTCCAGTTGCAGGAGCAGGCGCGGCGCTCCTTGTTCGGCCGCTATCGAAACCGCTACACCAACGACCCAAGCGTCGCGGGCAAGAACCAGGGCACGGCGAATACGAGCGTGGTCTGGCACGGCAAGAAGCTGCTCGTGCTCAAGGAGGATTCGCTGCCGATGGAGGTCGACCCTGTCACGCTGAAGACGCGTGCGCCGTGGGATTTTGGCGGGCGTTTCGATGCGGTGAGCTTCACCGCTCATCCGAAGCTCGACCTGCACACCAATGAGATGCTCGGGTTCTCGTACCAGGCGAAGGGCGACGCCACGCGCGACTTCGCGTTCGTCATTCTCGACGAGAGCGGCAAGATCAGTCACCAGATGTGGTTCGACATGCCCTACCCCGGCATGGTCCACGACTTCGCGGTGACCGATACGCATGTGATCGTGCCGTTCTTTCCGCTCATCACGGATCTCGCCACCATCAAGCGCGGCGGGCCGTTCTATCAGTGGCATCCGGACAAGCAGAGCTACTACGCGGTGTTTCCGCGACGGGGCCGCTCGACTGAAGTGCGCTGGTTCCATGGGCCCGCCGTGAGCGCCGGGCACATGATGAATGCGCACAACGAAGGCTCGAAACTGCATCTCGACGTGTGCCTGTACCAGGGCAATTGCTTCGAGTTTTTTCCGAGCTACGACGGCTCGCCGTTCAAGGGGTCGCCGCCGATTCTCACGCGGCTCTCGTTCGATCTCGAGGGCAAGAGCGAGACGTTCGAAGCGCGAGTGCTGCAGCAGGCGCCCTGTGAGATGCCGAAGATCGATGATCGCTACACCGGCAAGCCGTATCGCTACGGCTACACCATTTGCCGCCCACCCAGCGCGGCGGCGGGCTCGATGGGGCTCGGCGCGATCGGTTGTATCGACCATTCGAACGGTGAGCTGAAGACGTGGGTGCCTGGGCCGGATTGCGGCGTGCAGGAGCCGAACTTTGTGGTGAAGCCCGGGGCGCCCGAGGGCGACGGCTATCTGCTCACGCTCGTGAATCGGCTTGCCGAGAATCGCAGCGACCTTGCCATCCTCAACGCCAAGCGCATTGAAGACGGGCCGCTCGCGTTGCTGAGGTTGCCGGTGCGCGTGCGCGCCACGTTCCACGGCATGTGGGTTCCGGATTCGGCGCTTACCACGGGGCATTACGTCGCATGAACAAACTTTCCGCTGAAGACCGGCTCGATATTCAGGAGCTGTTCGCCAAGTATTCGTGGGCGATCGACCTAGCCGACGGCGAGCAGGCAGTTGCCTGCTTCGCTGAGGATGCGTACTTCGATCACCTCTGGCAGGGGCGCGTTCAAGGGCACGCGGCCATCCTCAAGAATCTAGAAGCGCTTTGGTATGAGCGCCAGAGCTGGTGGTTCGGGCGGCAGCACCTGTTCAATCATTTTCTGATGACGCCTGAGCAGACGCCGGACGGCGAGCCCGGTGCGCGCGTGAAGAGCTTCTACCAGATCGTTCAGTACAACGTGGACTACAACACGAACTTCGTGTTCGGCATCGGCACGCGCAACGATTTGCTGGTGAAGCGCAACGGCGTGTGGCTGTTCAAGCATCTCCAGGTGAACGGCTGGACGAGTCGCGATCAAGTGCCCTGGAAGGGCGAAATCACGATGAAAGCGCGGCCTGTGCCACCCGCCGCGCCTCCGAAGCCGCCGGAATTCGGGAAATAGAAATCGACCCCCGGTGACGGTGACGTGCCGGTGGCGCGGCGTGGCATGGCGTGGCGTGGCGTGGCGTGGCGTGGCATTGCATTGATTCTCTTCTCCCAGCCGCCCGGCGATTGAGGGCTTCTTGTCAGCGGGACGATAATGAAAACCACAGCTGCTGTTTCTCGCGAAGGAAATGCCACCCCGGTTCTCGAGACGCTCGATCTCGAAGAGCCACGCGCTGGCGAAGCGCTCGTGCGCATGGTTGCGACGGGCGTGTGCCACACCGATGTCCGCGTGCATGCGGGCATGGGGCCGGGAACGCCCCGCCCCGTCGTGCTGGGGCATGAAGGCGCGGGCATCGTCGAGCGGCTTGGGGCGGGGGTCACGTCGCTTGCGGTGGGCGACCATGTCGTGCTGAGTGGCGCGTCGTGCGGAGTCTGTCCGAATTGCCGGCAGAACGCGCCAATCTATTGCGCCGAGATGATGCCGCGAAACTTCGGCGGCTTACGCATGGATGGCACCAGCGCGCTCAGCCAGAACGGTGCACGCATTCACGCGCAGTTCTTCGGGCAGTCGTCGTTTTCGCAGTTCGTGGTCGCGGGCGAGCGAACAGCTGTGAAGGTGACTAAGGATGTTCCGCTCGAGATTCTCGGCCCGCTCGGATGCGGGGTAATCACCGGCTCGGGCGCCGTGATCCGTGCACTCAAAGTCGGCGCGGGTAATTCGATTGCGGTGTTCGGCACCGGTGGCGTCGGGCTTTCGGCAATCATGGCTGCGCGGCTCGTTGGAGCGGAACGCATCATCGCCGTCGATGTGCTGCCGGCACGCCTCGCGCTGGCCAAAGAGCTTGGCGCCACGGATACGCTGAATTCCAACGACGGCGACGTCGTGAAGGCGCTTCGCCAGCTCGTGCCGGGCGGCGTCGACTTCACGCTCAACACCACGTCGATACCGGACATCTATACGCAGCAGCTCGAGTGCCTTTCGGTACGCGGCACGGGAGCTTTCGTCACGTCACCGCGCGGTGACTGGAAGCCGCCGATGTTTCACATGCTCGCCGGCGGCCGAAAACTCCAGGGCATCGTGGGCGGCGACGCCCCGCCTCAGACGTTCATCCCGATGCTGATCGACTACTTCCAGCAGGGACGGTTTCCGTTCGATCGCCTGATCCGCTTCTACGAGTTCGAAGACATCGCGACGGCGTTTCAGGACATGCAGCGCGGCGACACCATCAAACCCGTGCTGCGCATCGGCACCTGAGAATCATGGGATGCGCTGAATCGACGCGCATACCCGTGGCCCGCTCCGCCGCGCCGCCCAAATAGCAAAGCCGCGCGTTCGCGCGGCTTCACTCAACAGGCCGACGGTGAACGCTCAACTCGTGGCGCCCGCTTCCTGCAGCAGCGTCTTGAGCTCGCCGTTGTGATACATCTCGAGCGCGATGTCGCACCCGCCGATGAGCTCGCCCTTCACGTACAGCTGCGGATAGGTGGGCCAGTTCGAATACTTCTTCAGCGCCTCGCGCAGCTCCGGCTCTTCGAAGATATTCACGTGCTTGAAGTTCGCGCCCAGCAGGCGCAGCGCCTGCACGGTCTGCGCGGAAAAGCCGCACTGGGGAAAGTCCGGCGTGCCCTTCATGAACAGCACGACCGGCGCCGACGACAGCTCGGCTTTGATTTTTTCGACCACTTCCATCTGACTGACCTCTCAAAACTGCCGCACGCTTCTTTAGCGCACGGTGAGCTGATTATTCACGCCCTTCACGCCACTGACGGCGCGGGCCTCGGCCTGAGCCGCACTCTTGTCGGCCACGGTATTCACCCGACCCTGGAGGGTCACTATCCCATCGTGGGTATCCACGACGATTTTGAAAGCCTTCAGCGTCGAATGGGCGCCGAATCGCGACCTTACGGCCGTGGAAATCGAGCTGTCGACCACGGACTGCGACACCGGCTTGCCTGCGGCGTTCGCCCTGCCGCCGCTCGTTCCGGCCGTTCCGCCGCCCGAGGGCACCGAAGCGCTACCGCCCGTTCCGCCAGCGGAGCTCGCTGAGGCGCCGCCGGAACGCGCCGCCCCCGCCCAGCATAGCTACGGCACACCCCGACAGCATCGCGGTCGCCATTATCCCGGCGACCATTGTCCTCGCATAGGCTCTCGCGCAGGCCCGGCGCACCAGCCGGTGTTGGCGTGGGTCGCGCCTCGTGTCGTACTCAGCACCGACTTGGGCTTCAACTTTCATCGGAATCCCCGTCTGGTGGCGGCGGGGGCGATGGCGCGAGCCGCGCCCGTCGCTCCGCCAGCGCATCGATGAGCCGCCACTGCTCGGGACCGCTCATCTGCCGCCATCGGGCGATCTCATCGCCGGTGCGCAGGCAACCGACGCAGTAACCCGCAGTGGCGAGGACGCAAACATTGATACACGGTGAGCCGGGTGGGGAGGAGCGATCGCTCGCACTGTGACTCATTGGATGGTTCGGCGCTGCCAGGGGCCCGCGCGCGGCGGCGTTGAATTATGGGGGGTACCCGCCTATTCTTCAAACCCGCTACGAAGCCGCCCAAGCCATTTCAGAACAATAACTTGGCCACACGCGTGTCCAATCCTCCCGGGAGTCACGAGGCAACCATGAATCCACTCAACAACCACAAGCAGTCGCTGATTCTCGGCATCGTCCTGGCCGTTGTGATCGCGCTCGCGCTGGCGGCCGGCATCGGCGGCAAGATCGAGTTCCACCCGCTCGCTTTCGCGCGCTGGCTGCACGTCGTCTCCGGCGTGTTCTGGATCGGCCTCCTCTACTACTTCAATGCCGTGCAGGTGCCGGCGCTGGCTGAAGCGGCGGGGGACAAGGGCGGCCCCGGCGGCGCGGGCATCACGAAATATGTCGCTCCGCGCGCGCTCTTCTGGTTTCGCTGGGCGGCGCTGGTCACCTGGGTTGCGGGCGCCTGGCTGCTCGGGCCGAAGTTCATGCCGGCGTTCACCTTCGGGTTGTCGAGCGGCGGCGCCGACTTGAGCCTCGTGATCATCGGCATCGGCGCGTGGCTCGGCACGATCATGCTGCTCAACGTGTGGGGTCCGATCTGGCAGAACCAGAAAAAGATCCTCGGCATCAAGCCGGCGACGGACGAAGAGAAGGCCAAGGCGCGCAAGGTGGCGCTGTATGCCTCGCGCACGAATTTCGTGCTGTCCATTCCCATGCTGATGTGCATGGTGGGCACGACGCACCAACTGCCGTTCTGATCTCTCGAAAACCCGTGCGGTCGCCGGTGGCTTCGCGTCCCGGGGCAACGAGCACTGCTTCTGCGCGAGGCACTTAGCCCCTGCCCTGACGCTCCGCGACTGGCCGCACAAGAGGCCCGGCACCACTGCCGGGCCTTTTTGTTTTACCCTCGATGTCTTCGAGAGGCACACGATCATGCGCGAACTTCCCAGAGACCTTGGCTCGCAGGTGCAGGCCGCACTTCGAGAAGACATCGGCACAGGCGACGTCACCGCCGGCCTCGTTCCGGAAAATCAGCTTGCCCACGGGCGCGTCATCACACGCGAAAGCGCCGTGATGTGCGGGCGGCCGTGGGTCGAGGAAGTGTTCCGCCAGGTCGATGAAGGCGTGCGGCTGCGCTGGCATGCGGACGATGGGGAGCGCATCAACCCGGCGCAGAACCTGTTCGACATCGAAGGCAACGCGCGCTCGATCCTGACGGGCGAGCGGACGGCGCTCAACTTCCTGCAGCTGCTTTCGGCTGTCTCGACTGAAGCGAAGCGCTATGTGGAAGCGGTGGCCGGCACGGGATGCACGATCCTCGATACGCGCAAGACGCTGCCGGGGTTGCGTACCGCCCAGAAGTACGCGGTCGTGTGCGGAGGCGCCACGAACCATCGCATGGGACTCTTCGACATGGTTCTCGTGAAAGAGAACCACATCACGGCCGCCGGCTCGCTGACCGGTGCCATCCAGGCCGCGCGCCGGCACGTGCCGGGGCTGAAGGTGGAAGTCGAAGTCGAGAACATGACACAGCTCGCCGAGGCTATCGCCGCAAAGCCCGACATCATCATGCTCGACAACTTCAACGAGACCGAGATGCGCAAGGCCGTCGCGCTCAACACCGAACGCGGCCGCTACGCGAAGCTCGAAGCTTCGGGCAACGTGTCGCTCGATACCGTGCGCGCGATCGCGGCGACGGGCGTCGATTTCATTTCGGTCGGCGGGCTCACGAAGCACGTTCGTGCGGTCGATTTGTCGATGCGGCTGCAGTTCAAGAGCGCGTAGTCAAGCGCCTTGCTCGGCGCGAATCGTCGGTAATTCGCGCGAATCTCGCCTTCGCTCAAACTCGCTTCGTACGTTCGTGATGGGCGCGCGAGCGTGCGCGCTTTCCTGTTGAAGTCTTCGGGAGGGCGCGCATAATTTGTGTATCGAATTTGGACGACGAGGCATTCAGGATGTGCGTGTTCACCCGAAAGGCCGACGCTCTCGACTCTGGCGGTTTCGTGTTCGACTACCGACACGGGACTTACGTCAATGTGCGCAAGAAAATGCTCTTCAGCCACCAACTCGTCGACTCTCTCGCCCCGGAAGAGTTGGAGGCGCGCGTTGCGGTCGCAGCTCCAACCGGCGAATGGCAGTTCTTTTGCCTGAAACCACCCAGCCCTTCCATTCGCGAGCAGATCGAAGCGGTCTACTCACGATGAGCCCGCGCAAGGTGGAGGATCATCTCAGGGAGGAGTACTCCATCTTGCTGCCCGGAGTACGGCGGGTCACCACAGAGCTCGAAACGCAGGTGAGACATCTGTTGCTGCCGGTGTGGAAAAGCCTCGCGAGACACGAACAACTGGTAGTCAAGTCGCGGGTGAAGGACAGCGATAGCGCCATCGAGTCCCTCAGGCGGCGCACCGAACTCACAGGGTTCGAGCGAGGCGGCCAGTCCACTCCCTCTCTCACGACGCTGAACGACTTGGCGGGCGTAAGGATCCTCGCGTTCCCCAAGTGTCGGGTACTCGAGATCGATCAGGTGTTACGCCGTCGCTTTCCCGACTGGACGCCCGATCCTGTACCGCCGCTACCCGGGTGCGCAAACTCGCTCGCGCTCAAATATCACGGACGCCTGGACGATAGCTGCCGGGTGCGAGCCGAGATACAGCTGATGTCGATGTTGGTGGGTATGTTTTGGGAAGTCGAGCACGCGATCCTGTACAAGCCCGGAGAACAACTTCGGGGGGCGGGGGTCGCGCTCAGGATGCAACCTCGTTACGCGGAGGTAATTCACGCGCTCAACACATTTGAGGCGGAGTTTGAAACACTCGCAAACGCGCCGGCTCAAGACGAGGACCGACTCGCCGGGAGCTAAGCCACCGCCGACTTCAAAATCCGCTGCGGCTGCGCAATCCCATACCCCTGCGCATAGTCGATGCCGAGGCTCGTGAGCATCTGAATGATCTCGGCGTTCTCGGCAAACTCGGCAATGGTCTGTTTACCGGTGAGATGCCCGATCTCGTTGATCGAGCGAACCATCTCGCGATCGATCGGGTCGCGCAGGATTTCACGCACGAACGAACCGTCGATCTTCAGGAAGTCGACAGGGAAGTGCTTGAGGTAACCGAACGACGAGAGACCTGTGCCGAAATCGTCCAGCGCGAATTTGCAGCCGAGCTCCTTCAGCGCCTGGATGAACCGGTTGGCCTGCGAGAAGCTCGCAACCGCCGCGGTCTCCGTGATCTCGAAGCAGATCTTCGAGGCATCGATGCCGCTGCGATGGAACTGATCGATCACGAACGGCAGGAACTTGTCGTCGCCCAGGCTCTGGCCCGACAGATTGATCGAGCACAAGGACAGCTTCTCGCGCTCGTCCGCTTCCGACACGAGCCAGCGGAAGGCATTCTCGATCACCCAGCGATCGATCGCGGGCGTGATGCCATAGCGCTCCGCCGCCGAAATGAAATCGTTCGGCGCGACGATGCGCCCGCCTTCGTCACGCAGGCGAATGAGCAACTCGTAATGCTGGCCGGGGTCCACACGCTGCAGCGGCTGGATCTGCATGCGGAACAGCTCGAACCGCCCTTCTTCCAGCGCCGCGTTGATGCGCGCCGCCCACTGCATCTCGCGCCGACGGCGCATGAGCTCGATGTCGTTCTCGGCGAAGCTGTGTACCCGATTGCGGCCGCCTTCCTTGGCCGCCTGGCACGCGCTATCCGCCGCGGAAAGGATGGATGCGAAGTCCGCGTTATCCGCGGAGATCGGCACCACACCGATGCTGGCGCCGAGCCGGAACACGCGGTCTTCCCACGTGAAGCGGAAATTCCGCACGGCTTCGCGCAGCGCTTCAGCGGTACGCATCGCTTCATCGAGCGAGCAGCTCTCGAGAAGGATGCCGAACTCGTCGCCGCCCAGGCGAGACAGCGTGTCGCGCCAGCGAACCTTCGACTTCAACAGCGCGCCCACCTGGCCGAGCAATGCGTCGCCAGCACTATGGCCGCAGGTGTCGTTGACGATCTTGAACTGGTCGATGTCGAGGTAGCACAGCGCATACGACGCTTCGCGAGCTTTCGCGCTCTTCAGCGCGCGCTCGAGGCGCGCCTCGAACTCGCGGCGGTTCACGAGGCCGGTGAGCAAATCGTGGCTCGCGTGATACGAGAGGCGCCGATTCAGCTCGCGCGACTCGCTCACGTCGTGGAACACGAGCACGCCGCCACCCACATGGCCCGCACCATCACGGATCGGCGCCGCCGTGCTCTCGACGTAAAGCTCGTTGCCGTCGCGCCGGATCAGCAGCATCGGGCGCACCGACTTGATCGGGCGGATGCGGCGAATCGAGACCGACAGCGGATTCTCGAGCGGCTCGCAGGTCTCTTCGTGGAAGGCGCGGAAGATCTCTTCCACCGGCCGCCCCATCGCATCCTCGAGTCGCCAGCCCGTCAGCTCTTCGGCCACCGGGTTGATGTAGTCGATGGTCGAATTGGCATCCGTCGTGATGACGCCGTCGCCGATCGACTGCAACGTGATCTGCGCGCTCTCCTTCTCCCGGAACAGCGCTTCTTCGTAGATCTTGCGTTCGGTGATGTCGAGCTCGACGCCGACGAGGCGGAGCAGCCGACCGTGCTTGTCCACGCGCGCGTGCGCGCGGCTGATCACCCATCGCCATTCGCCGTTCTGGTGGCGCATGCGATGCGTGCTCTCGAAGATCGGAATCTTGCCGGCCACATGATCGCGAATGGCGGACTGCACGCGCGACAGGTCGTCCGGATGCACGAGGCTGCGCCAGTCCGGCGAGCCGCGCATATCGTCATCGCCGTAGCCGAGCATCGCCTTCCAGCGGGGCGAAAAGTAGACCTCGTTGCTCTCGACATCGAAGTCCCACAGGCCGTCGTTGGCAGCCAACTGCGAGAGCGTCATGCGCTCTTCGATCTTGGCGAGGCGCGCTTCGATACGGATGCGCTCGAGACCGGTCGCGAGGCTCGTGCCAATGAGTTTGAGCATGAGCTGCAGGTTCACGTCCCACGCGCCGCGCGGCAGGTCATGCGCAAGGCCCAGGATGCCCGCGGGCTTACCCTGGACGCGGAACGAGACGAGCATCGCCGACCCGATCTGCAGTTCGGAGAAGCGGCTGGCCTCGGCCATCTGTTCGCGGCGAGGCGCGGTGGTGTCACGCAGCTCGGAGAGGCGCAGGTGCTCGGAGCGCTGCTTCAGCCAGGGGAAGCGATCGAGCGTCTCACCGCGGAGGGCTTCGGGCCGGCACTGGGCGAAGGAGCTGCGGGCGACCTGGATGTCCTGGAAGGTGAGCGGATCTTCGGGGCCGAACACGGCTGCGAACGCGCAGTCGCTATTGGTGGCTTCCCGGAGGAGCTCGAGATTCTTGCGGAGGGTCTCGTCGACCGCCGGCCGACGCATGTTCTGGAAGTCGACCGCGATCTTCGTGCACGCGACGTCGAGGCCGAGCACCGGCCGGGCCGTACGCCCGTTCCACGCGTCTGCGGACAAGATGTCCGAAGCCGTGAACTCCGATGTCTTATCGGGCGGCAGGGTCGACATCCGACTTATTAACTCTCCCCAGGGAATGCCATGAGTTTGCGCGAGGTGGGGCTGCGCTCGCCACGACCCAGACCACAGTTCACGGTCAGTATTATCCGTAAGGTCGCGCTGGATTCTGGCACAGTTCGGAAGGAAAACAAGCTAACGTCCTGTCGCCGCTTGGAATCAGGTCGCCCTGCACCTGAAAGTAGCCGACATATTCGACCTACCCTGCGTCGAGAATCGGTGGCCGATAGCGGATGGCCCTCGCACGATCGCCCTTCTCCACGCAGCTTGCTTCGGCCCGACCCTGCACCAGGACCCAGCGATCGCCGCTCGACTCGCCTGCGAGCTGCTTCGAGGTGCTTACGAAGCACGGCGCGAGAGCGGATTCCGGGATGAGAAGCGTCCGGCCAGGCGCTTCGTTCAACCAGGCCGAGGCGTCGAATGCTTCCTGCGAACCTTCGCGCCAGCGTGCGTGGCCGAAATTCACGATGGGGCGGTTCAGGTAGAGGAGGAACTGCTCTTTGTAAGCGAGCAGGCCCAGGTCGGTGTCTGTTGGGACGAGCGCCTGCGCCTTCCTCATGAAGTCGCGGGCCGATCGCTGGCCGTCGATGCTGGGGGTGATCCAGTAGGACCAGACGAGAGCCACCGCGGCCAGCACGGCGGGCCACGCGAGGAGAGGCTTTTTCCAGAGCGCTACGAGCCAGGCGAGCGCGCCAAGACCCGCGATCACGGCGATGGGCGCAAGCGAATCGATGCCCTGCTCAGCCGCTTGCGTGCGCAGCTTCGGGTTACCCGAAGCATCGATGACCAGCACGCCGACCGCGAGGAGCACTACGAACGCACCTAGCGCAAGACTCGCCCAGCGCACCCCGCGACGCGAGAAGAGATCCGGCAGGTAAGGAGCGGCTGCGAGGGCGAGTGCCGGGAGCGCCGGAAAGAGGTAGATGCCGCGCTTGCCGGTGCTCAGCGAGAAGAACAGCAGTGTGAGCAGCACCCATGCGAGCGGCAACCAGACGCGCGCGTCCTTTTCGCGCCAGGCCGCGGCCCACCGCGGCACCAGCCAGAACAGCAGCAGGCTGAACGGCAGCCACAACCCCGGAATGACGTTGAGGATGAAGTAGTACCACGGCTCAACGTGATGCCAGGCCGCCGCGTAACGATGCACGGTCTGCTGGAAGAGAATCTCGTTGCGATAGGCGACGAGTGCCGGATCGTGGCGAGTCGCGACCGCGACGAGCATCGGCCCGAGCCACACCGACACGCCGAGCAGAAAGCCGACGACGACGAGGCCCCACCGCCACTTCGACGGCGCGCCGCCAGGGGCCGCAGGCGCATCCGAAAAGCCCGCGCCTCCGGAGCCGGCCGCAGCCGCCGACATCCTCCACACGCTGAAGCCGCGCGCACCCAGCACGGCATACGGAATCAAAACGAGCAGCGGCAGAAAGCCAACGCCCTTCGTCACAACCCCAACGCCGGCCGCAACGCCGCCGACGAAATACCATCCCCACGCCGGCCCAAACAGCAAATGCCTCAACAGCCCGTAGAACGACAGCGTCGTTAACGCACAGAGAACCGGGTCAATCTGCGCCCCACGCATCGTCATCAAAAACTGCACGCTCGAAACGAGCGTCACCGCCGCCGCGAGCCCACTTGCCCGCCCCGCCATCCGCCGCCCGAGGTCATACACGAGCCCAGCGATCGTGCACGCGCCAATGAACGCCGGAATCAAGAACGACGCCCGCAACGACCCGGTGAGGAAGTAGCAGACACTCAGCATCCAGAAGTAAACGGGCGGCTTGTCCGGATACAGATCGCCGCCGATCCGGGGAAACAACCACTCCCCCGTGTGCACCATCTCGCGCGCGATGAGCGCAAACCGCGGCTCATCCGCGGGCCACGGCGCCCGCATTCCGAGCCCCGTGCCGATAAGCACGATCACAACAAGCCCAAGCCACAGCAAATCGCCGAGCCGCGCCGCCTCGCGCGACTCACCCATTGCGCGCGTCACCGCGACCCACGCGTATATCCAGCATCAGGTTGTAGAGCGCGACACCCATCGGAAACAGATTCGAAAGCACGCCCACTGAATCGTTCTTGCCGAAGATGAAGTATGCGAGCAGCAACCCGCTCCCCGCGACGCTCATCGTCCAGAAGATGCGTGGCATGGTCGGCTTGCCCTCCTTGCGAGTGGCGGCAAGCTGAAACACCCAACGCCCCGCAAACAACAGCACGCCCACATAGCCAATGAGCTTCCACGGCGTGAGCACCACGCCGAACACCGTCGCGATCACTGTATTCATCGGCGAAGCCATCGAATCATTCCTCGCGAACCGAGAGGCCTGGCTTGTAACGTCGGCGTAGCCACATGACGCCGAAGATGTCGACGATGCCCACCCACAGGCGATTAAGCATCCCGTATTTGGAAGTGCCGCGCATTCTCGGCCGGTGATTCACCGGCACCGAAATCACGCGCGCGCCTGCGCGCTGGAACAGCGCCGGCAGGAAGCGATGCATGTGATCGAACTTCGGCAACTCGAGATACGCCGGCCGATGCAGCAGCTTGATGCCGCAGCCGGTATCCGGCGTCCCATCCCCAAGCATCCGCGAGCGCACGCCGTTCGCGATGCGCGACTGAAGTTTGCGAAAGCCCGTGTCTTTTCGCGTAGTCCGGTGCCCTTGGAACAAGGCGACGTTCTCATTGCCGGGCGAAAGACGTGCCGCCAACAATTTCGGCAAATCCGCCGGATCGTTCTGCCCGTCGCCATCGAGCGTGCCCACCCACTCCGCGCGCGCATGACGCACGCCGGACGTCACCGCCGCGCTCTGCCCGCTCCGAAACGAGTGTCGCAGCAGACGGATCTGCGGAATCGCCGCCCGCGTAGCGAGCACGACCGACGCGGTGTCGTCAGTGCTGCCGTCATCCACGAACAGCACTTCGAACCGCCGCCCGGCGAGCGCCGTCGCAATCTCCTGCGCGAGCGGCCCAACATTCTCCTGCTCGTTACACACAGGAATCACGACGGAAATTTCGGGAGCCTCGCCGTTGCTCATGACGCGCGCTTGCCCAGCGCGGCCCGCGCCACCTGATACAGATTCTTCAACTCGGCTTTCAACTCACCTTGCGTCCGCTCGATCGAAGCCGCATCGGTCACGCGCGGCACGTAACGTGGAGCGCCCACCGCGATAACGATGCGTGAAAACGGAACCGGCACCACGAACTTGTCCCACTTGATGAGCCACGCCCGCGAAGCCGCGAACGCCATCGGCAGGATCGGCCGCTGCGACATCTGCCCCAACAGAATCGCCCCCGGTTTGAACTCGAAGCGCGGCCCCCGCGGCCCATCCGGTGTGATGACGGGCGATACGCCGTCTTTCACGAGCGCCTGATAATAATCTCGCAACGCCAACGCGCCGCTGGACGTCGACGAGCCGCGGATCACGTGCCCGCCGAATCGCCGGACCATCATCGCCCCGATTTCACCGTCCACCGACGGACTGATGAGCCACCCGACCTTGATGCGCGGCGCGCCGGCCGCGTCCGTCAGACGAGCCTGATCGACGAGATACTTGCCACAGAAAAGCTGGTGCTGGTGCCAGTAACACGGCACGAGGGACGGCGCCTTCGCGAGCGCCGCCTCCAGGTGCTCCTGCCCCTCGACCTTCACCACACGGCAGCTCGCCCACCAGAGCCGAATGATCCCAAGCCCCAGCGGCACCACGAGCGAGTACAACAGCCGCCGGCTCGCGGTCATGCGCCGCCCCGACCGCGTGACCCGCCGATAAATAGAGTTGCGCAGGCCGCCGCCGCCCGGATCGGGTTCCGTCATGCTGTGCGCTGACTTCTGGGTAATTGCTTGCAAACTGCGGTACGCGCACGGTTGCGCGACGGCGCGCAGTTTCCCGGATAAGGCTCGCTGAAACAAGGCGGATACGTGTGCGCCACGCGTGGCTCCTGCCCCAAGAGGCCCTCGGTCGCCGGGCGACAAGAACGCGCGCTCGCGAGCACTCACCGCAGTCACGCGGAGCGCCGCGCGGCGCTCGCCGCCCGCGCTGGCGCCAATCGTCTTCCCGGTAGCCGCCCGCACTGGCGCCAATCGTCTTCCCGGTGGCCGCCCGCGCAGGCGCCAATCGTCTTCCCGGCGGATGGTAAGATCGCCCGGCTTTTACAGCACAGAACCGCATGACCGAACCCGACGCCATCAAACCCGATCCCCCCGAGTCCGAGCTGCAGTTCGACGTCGGCTCCACCGACGACTCCCTCGAAAGGATGATGGAGCTCTTTGCGAAGCTGGGCGACACCTACCGGGTCTACGCCCCGGGCCGCAAGAGCTACACCTGGGTCGTCAACCACCCCGACGACGTCAAGCGCGTCCTCGTTTCCAACCACCGCAACTACACCAAGGGCGTGGGGCTGGACCGGGTCAAGATCCTGCTGGGCAACGGCATCATGACCAGCGAAGGCGACTTCTGGAAACGCCAGCGCTACATGATGCAGCCCATGTTCCACCGGCGCGTGCTCACCGAGTTCAACCGCCTGATCGACGACTGCACCGAACGCTTCATCCACAAGTGGGAAGCCCAGGCCGCCCGCGGCGAGCTCGTGAACGTGACCGAAGACATGAGCGAGCTGACCCTCGACATCGTGCTGCGTTCCATTTTCGGTCCGGACTTCGACCGCCTCGCGCGGCAGGCCGGCGGCAACCCCTTCGAGGTGGTGACGAAGGAACAGGCCCGCAACCTGCAGTTCGCCTACAAATTCCGCCAGCTCGGCAAAGTGATTTCGGCGCTGGTGAACCGCCGACGCGAAGCGCACGAAGAGCACCCCGACTTCATCGGCATGCTCATGAACGCCCGCGACAAGGAAACCGGCGACGCAATGAGCGAGCGCGAGCTCATCGACGAAGTGATGACGCTGGTCGTGGCCGGCCACGAAACCACCGCAAGCGCCCTCAACTGGACGTGGTACCTCCTCTCCCAGCATCCCGACATCGAAGCAAAGCTGCACGCGGAGCTCGACGCCGCGCCGGAAGAAACCGCTCCGGGCCTCGCTCAGATGGAAGCACTCGCCTACACGCACGCCGTGATCGACGAGGCGCTGCGCCTGTATCCGCCCGGCTGGATCCTCTCCCGCCGCACGATCGGCCCCGACACCCTCGGCGGCTTCGAAGTGCCGGCCGGCATGAGCGTGATGCTGAGCCCGTACGTACTCCATCGGCACCCGCAATTCTGGAAAGATCCCGAAAAGTTCCGGCCCGAGCGCTTTCTGCCGGAACACGAAGGCGACCGGCCGCGTTTTGCGTACATGCCGTTTGCGGCGGGCCCCCGCCACTGCATCGGGGAAACCCTCGCCCTTTACGAAATGCTGATGCACCTGTACAAGGTCGCGCGCCGCTACCGGCTCACCTTCGTGGCGGATCGCCCGATAGAGCTCGAGGCGCAGATCAACCTGCGCACCAAGAACCCCCTGTTCATGAGGCTGGAACGTCGCTGATGTTCAACCCGAGCACACTCACCGAGCTGATCGAAGGCAACCGGACCGCCAACCGCGCCATCACGTATCTCGAAGGCGAGAACGAAGAGCGCAAGGTGTCGTTCGCGGAATTGTACGAGCGCGCGCTCGGTATTCTGTTTCATCTGCAGAAGCTGGGCGCCAGGCGCGGGGACAAGCTCATCCTGTTCCTCGGCAACAACGAGCAGTTCATCGACGCGTTCTGGGGCGCGGTGCTCGGCGGCATCGTGCCCGTGCCGATCGCGCTCGGCATCAGCGACGAGCATCGTCACAAGCTGCTGCGCGTGGCGCGCAAGCTCGGCAGGCCCTTCATCTATACGGACAGGCGTTCGCTCGAGCGCATCGGCGCGTTTGCCACGCAGGCGGGCGAGGCGGAGACGTTCACCGGGCTGCGGCAGCGGGCGTTCCTCGTCGACCAGCTCGACGATATCTCGAAGCCGGGCGAGATCTATCGCTCGCAACCGGGCGACACCGCGTTCATTCAGTTCTCGTCGGGGTCGACCAGCGAGCCGAAGGGCGTGGTGCTGACGCATGGGAACATCATCGCGAACCACCGCGGCTCGAAGCAAGGCGCGAAGTTCACCGAAGACGACGTGAGCCTGTCGTGGATGCCGCTGACGCACGACATGGGGCTCATCGGCTTTCACATTTTCATGTTCGCGAATCGGATCCACAGCCATCTCATGCCGACGGAACTGTTCATCCGCCGGCCGCTGCTGTGGCTGCAGCTCGCGTCGCGCATCCGGGCGACGGTGACGTGCTCGCCGAACTTCGGCTACAAGCATTACCTGAAAGTGCTCGGCGATCGGTCGATCGAAGGGCTCGATCTGTCCTCGGTGCGACTGATCTTCAACGGCGCGGAGCCGATCTCGCCCGAGCTGTGCGATCAGTTCCTCACGCGCATGGCGCCGGCGAAGCTGTCGCGCAATTCGATGTTCACGGTGTACGGGCTCGCGGAAGCCTCGCTCGCGATGGCGTTCCCGCCGCTCGGGCGGCCGTACCTCGCCAATTCCTTCAAGCGCGATTCGCTCGGTGTCGGCAACACCGTCGTGCCCGTGGCGAAGACGGACAAGGATGCCGTCGAGCTCATGAGCGAAGGCACCGCCATTCCCTACAGCAAGATCATGATCGCGGCGGACGATGATTCGCCGATGCCGGACGAACGGGTCGGCAACGTCTATATCGGCGGCGAGAACGTCACGCGCGGGTACTTCGAGAATCCGGAAGCGAACGCGGCGTCGATCACGAAAGATGGCTGGGTGCGCACCGGCGACCTGGGCTTCATCCACAAAGGCGAGCTTTACATCTCCGGGCGTGCGAAAGAGATCATCTTCGTCAACGGCCAGAACTACTACCCGCACGATCTCGAGAACATCGCGCAGCGCGCGGATGGCATGGAGCTCGGCAAGATCGTCGCCGCCGGCGTGCGGCGCAAGGGCGAGCAGACGGAACAGCTCGTCGTGTTCGTGCTGCATCGGTCGGACATGAAGGAGTTTCTGCCGCTCGCGAATCAGGTGTCTCGGCTCATCAACGAGAACACCGGCGTCGAGGTGGCGGAAGTGGTGCCGGTCAAGCGCATTCCGAAGACCACGAGCGGCAAGATCCAGCGGCATCTGCTCGAAGAAAGCTACGTGGAAGGCGAGTTCGATGCGCAGCTCACGGAATTGCGCGCACTGCGTGAAGCGCAGCGCGGGCCGACCACGGAGTCGCGCTCGGCCATCGCGGATCAGCTCAAGGCCATCGTGGATGCGGCGCTCGAGGGCAAGCGTGTCGACCTGAACGACAACCTGTTCGAGATCGGGGCGAGCTCACTGAAGCTGATCGAGATTCACGAGAACATCGACAAGGAATATCCGGGGCTTGTCGATCTCACCGAGCTGTTCGATTTTCCGACCATCGCGGAGCTGGCGCTGCATCTCGAAGGGAAGCTGGCCGCGCGCGGCTAGGAGTGCGTGAAGAGCTTCTCTGAAATCGCTCGTCGCTGAGCGCGGCGCCGGGGTGCGCAAGCGAAGGGGTCTCGGAAATTCTGACAGGGGGATACCGAACTCAACCCCCGCCCAATCGTCCCGATGACCGCTACGTTTCGACGCTGCATAATGTGAGTACTGACTTTGGGCTGGTGGCGAGGCGCCGCCGGTGGAGTCGAGATGTGGCGCGGTGACCGTAGGAGTCCTCTCAACTGTTGCCGCCCCTTTCGTCTGGCGGTGTCGCAATCGAGGACCCGTAGCTCCGTCTCCACATCCCGCTCTTCGAACCGGACGGGCCCTATTAAGGCATCCGGCTCCCGGACAAGAGATCACGCTTTCGCCCACGGAAAGCTCTGCGTCAGCTTGGATAGACGGATGAGTCCCAACTTGCCGTACAGGTACGCATCCGGGTAGCGCGAGCCTGCCACTCGCCTTCCTTTGTGCTTCTTGCAGAGCCACCGACGCAGCCGCAACGTCGTATGCTGGTCCAGGGCCCGATATCCAGCGCTCACCGCACCCAGGCGAAAGTAGTTCGCCCAGCCGGCAAGCTTGCGGTTCAGACTCCGGATCACGTACTCCTCGCTGCGGCCTACCTTTGCCCGGGCGGTCTCGGCGCTAATCGTTCCAACCATGCGCCGGATACTCTTCTTCGACGGACGCGTGCCCAGATAGGCTCGTCCCGTGCGTCGCGAGTAACACCGCCCGAAGGTGTAGCCGAGGAAGTCAAAGTGATCCCGCGGCACGCGGCAGACGTGGGTCTTCTCCTCGTTCACCGTCAGCTTCAGCCGCTGCATGAGCTGCCGCATCGAGCGCAGGGCTTCTTCCCCCCGCCCTTTGCAACAGATCACGAGGTCATCGGCATAGTTGACGATCTGCGCTGCATACCGCTCGGCGTGACCCAGTTTCCGCCATCCCAGAATGAACCGTCGCATGTACAGATTAGAGAGCAACGGTGAGATCGGAGAACCCTGAGGAATACCCCGCCTGCTGTCGCGGTTTCCAGTCGTGCGTTTGATCCCGCCGTGGCCATCGGCTTCTTCCACCGCAGCGGTGAGCCACATCTTGATCAGATGCAGTACCTGCCGGTCACTGACCCGACGCGCTACGCACTTCAGAAGCGGTTCGTGCGGGATCGTGTCGAAGTACCCGGATAGATCCGCGTCCACGACTTCGCAATGACCTTGGTTGAGCAGGCTGTGCACTTGGCTCACAGCACTCAGCGCATCGTGACCTGCCCGGTATGCGTGTTGTTCGGGCGGCAGGTCGGCCTCGAAGATCGGCTCCAGCACCAGCACCGCCGCCGTCTGCACCACACGATCGCGGATCGTCGGAATACCCAGCGGCCTGAAGCTTGCCGTTGGGCTTGGGGATATAGACTCGTCTGATCGCCTGCGCCTGATAACTCTTCTCCCTCAGCTCTTGCGCCAGCTCACCGAGCCACTTCTGTGCCCCGTACGCTTCGATGGCCTCGAACCCTTGCCCGTCCACTCCCGCACTTCCGCCGTTCGCACGGCAGCGCTCATAGGCGTGGCAGAGCACATCGGCCCGATACAGCTTGTCGTACAGTGCGTAGAAGCGGAAACCCGGCGCTTCCTTCGCTTTGGCATGTAACGCCTTCTGCAGCTTCTGAACACTCTCAGGAGTTGATAGGTTCCCCAATCTCCCGCTCCTCGCTACATCTTGCGTCGCCCTTGAACTGAGGCCGCTTCCCTCCACCGGCATTACCCGGCTTCCTTGGTACTAACCGCCTCTCCGCCACGGCTCGCGCCCGGCCCATCCCTCGCGGGTCGCCGGTTGATCCTCCTCCCGGATCACGCAAGCTCGCTTCCCGTGTTGCCTCGTCATCCCTCTTTCCATGCATGCCATCGCCACTATCCCGGCGGAATGTTCGGGTGCACCTGCCGCTCACTTCCCCGCTCATGGCAGCCTTCCCCGTACCAAAGTCCGGGTCGGCTTCCGCATTGGGTGCTTTCGGGACCTGCTCAGCGTTCACTCGCGTTACGGCCTGCATGTTCGCCAAGTCACCTCTCGTGACCTTCTGCACCGGAGGCTTCAACTGCTTTCCTTCGCCGCTGCTCCGGTTGCTTCCGGCTGGAGCGACCCTTGCCGGGTGGGATTCGCACCCACTGGGATGCCGTGCCTTCTCACGGCGCACTTCGGTATCCCCCTGTCAAAATTTCCGAGACCCCTTCGCTTGCGCAACCCGGCTTCCTGATGCCGTCAGGGCGATTTCAGAGAAGCTCTTCACGCATTCTTAGTCCACCGACGTTCGCTTCCAGAAGGTGCGGAGTACGGTATCGAGTGGAACGCATTGATTCAGGATTTCGGCGCCGACGAGGCATCTTGGGGCGCGGGAGGGCGTGCCGGCCGGTGGGGTTCCGGGTGTTCCGGGTGTCGCGGGCAATGACGGTCCGGTTGGCGCGCCAGCCGACGGGCCCGGAGTCTCGATGCGCGCGGCTGGAGGGATTCCCTTCTGTTCGAGCACTGCGGAGCGATCCGCGTCGGTGATCTTCGCGTCGTCGTTCAGGTCGAGCGCCGCTGCGCCCGTCTCGACGCGAATCGCGTAGACACGGTTGACGTCCCCCGACGCGCAAAGAGAGCCGTCGACAGATGCGCCGGCCACGTGCGTGGTGAACATCAAGACGCCGTTTGCCGTTACGGGCTCGGCGAGAACGGCTTCGCCTGACGCGAGATCCAGCTTCCAACCCGTCGAGTCGTCCGGCACATCGAGCGCACCAGCGGTGATGGGCGTGAGATCCGCGTCCAGCACGGGCGACGTCGCGTCGTAGTCCCCTTGCGAGCGCATCACGAACGGATCGTGATCCCGAAGCGAATAGAACCGGTTGCTCACGTTCGTCGCGCGCGTGTCGTCACCGTCACCGGAACCAATGGCGAGGTTGTACCAGGCGTTCTGCCCGCGCGGCTGCATCAGCGCGACATCGGGTGCCGTAAAGAACCGCCGCGCATCCGATGGCGCTGGCGATGTGGGCAACGGTTCCGCAGTGCCGAGGCTGGCCGACATGCCGCCCGTCACCAATCGGTCTCGCGCGCGCCCGTTCCAGACATCGAAGCGCCACACGCGGCCGCCGATATCGGCTGTGTACAGGCGATCCGCGAATCCATCGCCGTCGATGTCGAGCGTGGCGATTCGGGCGGCGATTCCGTGAGTCATGTGGGCGAGCGCGAGGTCGTTGCTCGAATCGGGTCCCGCGGACCACAACAGGCGGCCAGACGCCGCATCCAGCATGAAGAGGTGATTCCCCGCCGCGCTCGAATCCCGCGAGAAGCCGCCGCCCACGACAATCACGAACCGCTCGCCGTTCTGAGTGGCGCCCGCAATGCGCACGCGGGCCACAGTGGGCGTCGACCAGGCTTCGGCAAGGCCCGCGAGCGCGGACGCGCCTGCGGTCCAGAGAATACGCGGCGTCCGACGCGATACGTCCAGCGCGTAGTAATACGAGCCGGCGCGCTTGAGCCCGAAATAGAGCCACACGCGATCGCCGCCCGACGCGTCGATGACGCCGTCTCCATTCGCGTCGAACCGCAGTACTGCGAGATCGGTCATGCGGTCGGTGTACGCCGTAGCCGCAAGCGCCTCGGGTGCGGAGAATGTCCACAGAACGCGACCGGAGTCGGCATCGAGCGCCCGCAGCTCGCCGTCGCTCGACGCGGAGAAGATCAGCGCGCTCATGCGCCCCACTGCCGAGGTGCGCGAATCGTACTCGACGCGAACGGATGAAGGAGCCGCGGCAACGCGGGCGCACTCGGCAGCACCGCCCGTCGCGAGACTGAGTGCGAGTAAAGCAAGCGCCATCATGGACCGCCCTCCGCGCCAAGCCCTTTGCCAACGCTTCGAAACGTACGCACGCCATTCGTGGACGAGATGACCAGCACGCCCTGCACCTGTTCCTCCAGTGCACCCCGCGAGGCCGAGCCTGTGCTTTCAATCTCGAAGTGCTCGCCGACAAACTTCTCGGTGCTCGACCCCGGCAGCGAGGCTTCCGTGCCGGCGCGTCGAATCGTCGCGGTGTAAGGCGCGTCCGCGGACCCACCATCGATCGAGGTTTCGTCGCCCACACCGCCGGCGCTCGCGCGCAACCGAGCAATCGCCGCTTCCACACCGGCCGAGGCGGCCTCGACGGCCTTGCGATGGAACCGCTCACTGCCCGCCATCCACAACTCGGCGACGGCCGTGCGCATGCTTGTAGTCGCAAGCAACGTGAGGACGACGAGAAGCAGCAGCGCAATCACCAGGGCTGCGCCCCGTTGAGAAGGGTGGTTCATGTCGACCTCGCGTTCCGCAGCGTCATCGTGCGACTCATGAGCACGCGGCGGAAGTGTCTGGCGGCGCCGGACGGCGTGAACTCGACGTCGGCATAACGATACGTTTGCGTGTCGACGAAGGACAGCTCCGCCTCCTCTGCGCGCACACGCAACCAGACGCGCACCGATACGACCTGCGCCGCAGGCAACTCGGGCGAGCCCGGATCGACGTAGTGACTCGCGCGGCCACTCCCCTCCAGGCTCACACCGAATTGCACCTGCAGATCCTCAACGCCGGTCATCACTTCATCTTCGTCGAAGAGGATCCCGGAGCCGGAACGCGTGAGCGACTTCACGCGAAGGGCGGGAGCGTCTTTTCGGCCGACCGAATCGCGCGCGACGTAGTACGCCCGAACGACGAGGTCGTGCACCTGATGATCGTCATCGATCGCACCCGGTGCGTTGCCGTCGACGAACAGGAACTGAGCGCTGCGACTCGTATCACGCGCCGCATAGATCTGGAGACGACTCGCTTCCGCTGTGACGAGCTGCGTTCCAACGCGCCTCAACGCCAACGTATCGGCGCCCGCCTGCGGCCTGCCCTGATAGGCATCGCAGCTGGACGCCGGCGAGCGCCCGAGCGCGAACGTGTTGTTCGAGCCTTGCACCGGCATGGAAACGTCGACAGCGAAATTCACACCGCAGGAATGCGCCCCCGACGGCAAACCGCCAACCGCAGCCGGAAGCGCGCCACCCAACCGAAGCGGAAACTGGCGTAGTGCCAGCGCCGATGCGACTACCGCGCTGGCGTTGCCGCCGCGAATGAGCCGGACGGTTTCCGCCGCCTGTGTGAAGCCATAGAACCCAGCCATTTCGACGTCAGGCTCGATCACGGCGAACGCGGTACGCGCTTGCTCCTGTAGCCTCGCGACACGCTCGTTCACACGATAAACGTCACGCGTAGTAGCCAGCATCTGGAGTGCGGCGATCACCGTCATCAGGCCGATGGCCATTGCGACTATCAACTCGACCAGCGTGAAGCCGCCAGCCTGGCGCCGACGCGCCCGCACCGCGAAGCCACAAGCCTCGCGGTGACCGGTCGACACCCTGAGGTCGCGAGGCTGGCGGCGACCCGCCGACATCATTGCAGTGGGCGCTGACTCTGGTGCGGGCCGCGTCATGAGCGGCCGCCGGCAATCACCAACTCCCCCGCCAACGTGACCGGTGTCTCCGATCCGCGCTCGGTCCACGACAGTTCCACCCGATACGTTGCAGGCTCGGAATCGGAAGCCGCGGCCAGATATGTAACGTTCGCATCGCAGATGCCGGGCCCGACCAGTTGCAAGGCATCGTGCGCGAGCGTCTGCCAGCGGGCGAGATCGTCTTCCGCCAACTCGCGAGCGCCGCAGGGACGCGCGGGTGCGCCCGAAGGTGCGCAACCGTGTTCCGTTGGGCCACCAGAATAGGTGGCGCAGTCGTATGCATCTTCGCCGTCAGGGTTCGCGCGGATGCGTTCCATCATGTCGCTGATGAGATAGATGGCCTTCGTACGACCGAGCGCAGCGGAGCTTTCGCGCAGAGCAGTCACCGTCAACTGGCCAATGCCCAGCAAACCGACCGCGACGATCACGAGTGCAACGAGCGCCTCGACCATCGAGAAGCCGCGCTCGAACGCGGCGATCGTCCGCAACGCACTAACCATCGGCGTCGGCGCTACGTTTCGCACTGGCCCGGCACCCATACCCGGCGCCGTACGGTTGCGTGCCCTTGCCGCTGACGCGAAAGCGATTCGCGAGCCACGCTGACGCTTCATGCGCATGACGTCGCCTCCGCCGCCACTCGCGGCCGCCCGGTCTGGCTGACGACAATCGAGCGCCCCGCACCTCCGAGATCACACAGATCGAACGTGCTCGTGGCCGCCGCGCGCGCAACAGGCCAGAACGTAACCGTCGGTCGCGACGCGCTTACCGTGAGCCTGCCGGGTAAATGAAAGCGGGTGAGGACCTCGCCAACGACGACCGGCCTCGACGCCACCGCCACCGCCACCCCGCCCGGCACGAACACGAGCCAGCCGGTGGCGGATGCGTCCGGAGTGGCGAGACACGTCCTATCGTCAGCCGTAAGACAAACCGCAACCGGCAGACCCCGCAGAACCGCCGAGCTCCGCGCCATGTGAAGCGCCGCCAGCAGCTCATTCGCCGCCGAGCTCAGGCCAACCGATCGCGTCAGCGCCGCGAACCCCGGCACCGCCAGCGACAACAAGACGCCAGCCACCCCGAGCGTGACCAGCAGCTCCGTCGCGGTGAAGCCGAGCTGACGCCCGCCGCCCGTTCCGTGCGCGCGAACTGAACCGCCGCCGCGGTTTGCTCCGGATTCCCGCCTCCGAATCGAGCCATGCCGCCTGCTCGCAGCACCCGGCGCTGCGGCTGCCGCCGGGCTTGCCGCCTCACTATTTCCCTCACTATTTCCGACCGCTATGCGGCCGACCCTCTTCCTCTGTTCCATCCGTGAACCCTCCATTGCCCGACCCCATGTCGGGGGGCGCGGAGGATGCGCGCCAGCGCACCGCAGAAGCGATCTGCATAATTGCCAAAATTTCGAATTATTCAGGTCCGGTCGGGCCCGGGCCGAACGACCCCGGAATCCTGAAGGGCGATTTCCCCTGCGGCGCGTCTATAATGCGACCCCATGAAAGCCATGGCCCTGGTCGACCGCCCGGCCGAGCATCTCACCGAAGACTGCTACCGCCGGCTCAACACGAGTGGCATTCGCCCTACCGCGCAGCGCGTCCAGATCGCGGAACTGCTGCTGTCGGCGCCGCAGCACCTGTCCGCCGAGCAGATCCTGGCGAGCCTGCGCCGGGCCGGCGCGCGGGTGTCCAAGGCCACGGTCTACAACACGCTCAACCTGTTCGCGTCCCAAGGGCTCATTCGCCAGCTGTCCGTGGATGGCTCCCGGGCCTGGTTCGACTCCAACGTCGTGCCGCACTACCACTTCCATGACGAAGCCACCGGCGCCCTGACGGACCTCGCGGTCCCGGAAGTGGAGTTCAGCCGCCTCCCCCCGCCCCCGCCCGGGATGGAAGTCGCGGGCATCGATCTGGTGATTCGGCTCCGAAAAAAGCTGTAGAATCCGCGCCCCTGCGCCGGAGGGCCCGCTTGGGAGAGGCCGTCGGGCAGGTTTGTTTTGAAATTGCCGACTTAGCTCAGCTGGTAGAGCACATCATTCGTAATGATGGGGTCCACGGTTCGATTCCGTGAGTCGGCACCACCTTCAGTAAGCCTTGCGACAGGTGGCGCGAGCGGGCCGGCGATCCGCAACCCGCGCGGGCGCGCCGTCGGCCGTGCGCGGCGACCGTTCGCCGTAGCCCAATGTCCGGCCGACGCGTTTTGCGAGCGGCCCGGGCCACCGGGATTAAACTTCCCGACCCTATCGCCTGTCCTACGCGGGCGCCGAAATCCGCAACGGGCCACCCAAGCCCGCATGACTTTTTCGAGGGACCCATCGTGAGCGCACACCCTGAGCCTCCTCATCTTCCGGTCGAACGCACCGACTCCATCACTTACCTCAACCGCGAACGCACGCCGCACGACGCGCCGCCGGTGGTTACGGAGCCGCCGTCACCCATCCCGGCATTCATCCGGAACAACCCAGGGCGTTGGGCGATAGCGGGGGGAGTCCTGCTGCTCGTGCTGATCGCGCTCGGCGTGGCCCGGCACTTCATGAAGCCGGCGGCACCCGGCGGCGGCGCAGCGGCCTCGCAGGAGTCGCTGCCGCTCGTGAGCGCCGCCGCGCCGGGCATCAAGTCCGTGACGTCGACGGTGACCTTCACCGGCACCATCCATGCGCGGTACGACATGCCGATCAGCCCCGAGGGCGAAAGCGGTCGCATCATCGCGGTGCTGGTCGAAGCGGGCGATCGCGTGAAGCAGGGCCAGGTGCTCGCGCGCCTCGATGAGTCGGTGCTTCGCCCGCAGCTCAATCGGCTCGCCGCTTCCGTGGAGGAAGCGAAGGCGCAGGCCGCCCTCTCGGCCGCCGAGGCTCGCCGCGCGCAGGCGGTTTCCGCATCGGGCGCCTTGTCCGCCGAAGAAACCGCGCGCCGCGTCGCCACGGCGACCACGGATGAAGCCCGCGTGAAAGTCGCCATCGCTCAGCTGGCCGAGCAGGAAGCGCGCCTCGGCAAGACCGAGATTCGCGCGCCGTCGAGCGGCATCGTGCTGACGCGCTCCGCCGAAGTCGGCCAGACCGCGAGCCCCGGCGGCGAAGCGCTGTTCCGCCTCGCGCGCGACGGTGAGATCGAGATGCGCGGCCAGGTGGCGGAGCGCGATCTCGCCGCGCTGTCCGTCGGCCAGGCGGCGCAGGTCTACCTCACGGGGATCGACAAGCCGTTCGAAGGCACCGTGCGCCTGCTCGGCGCGATCATCGACCCCAACTCGCGCCTCGGCGAAATCCGCATCGCGCTGAAGCCCGACCCGGCGCTGCGGCCCGGCGCGTTCGCGCGTGGTGAAGTGGTCGTCGGCTCGGCGAAACGGCCGGTGCTGCCGCAGACCGCCGTGCTCTCGGACTCGCAGGGCACCTTCGTGCTCGTCGTGAACGAGCAGAGCAAGGCCGAGCGTCGCGCCGTTCGCGTCAGCAACACGGTGCCGGAAGGCCTCGTGATCTCCGACGGGTTGAAGGGCGACGAACGCGTCATCACCACCGCCGGCGCGTTCCTGCGGCCGGGCGAGACGGTGAACGTCGTCGCGCCAAGAGCGGCGGCGGACCGCTCATGAAGAACATGTCGGCATGGGCCATCCGGCACCCCGTGTCGCCGGTCGTGCTGTTCGTGGTGCTGTTCTTCATGGGCGTGGTGTCGTTCATCCGCCTGCCCATCAACCAGAACCCGGACATTTCGTTTCCGTTCGTGCAGGTCAGCGTTTCGCAGCCGGGCGCCGCGCCGCCGGAGATCGAGACGCAGATCATCCAGAAGATCGAAGGTGCCGTTGCCAGCATCGGTGGCGTGAAGCACATCGAATCCACGGCGATGGAAGGCTCGGCCGGCATCGGCATCGAGTTCCAGATCGGCACGCCCGTCGATCGCGCGGTCACCGACGTGCGCGACGCTGTCTCGAAAGTGCGCGCGGATCTGCCTGACGGCATTCAGGAGCCGGTGGTCCAGCGCATCGACGTGGATGGCGGCGCCATCGTCTATTACGCCGTCAGCACGACGGCGATGACGGAAGAAGAGCTGTCCTGGTTCGTCGACAACACCGTGACCAAGCGGCTCGTGTCGATCGAGGGCGTGGCGCAGGTTTCGCGCGGCGGTGGGGTGAATCGCGAGATCCGCATCGAGCTCGACCCGGCACGCATGCAGGCGCTCGGCATCACGGCGGTGGAAGTGAACGCGCAGCTGCGCACGCTCAACCTCGACGTGCCCGGTGGTCGCGCGCAGCTGGGTGGCGGCGAGCAGGCGATTCGCGTGCTCGGCAGCGCGAAGACCGCGGAGGCGCTCTCCGAGACCAACATCATCCTGCGTGGCGGGCGCATCGCCCGACTCTCCGACATCGCGGATGTGCGCGACAGCGTTGCCGAGATCCGCGGCCTCTCGAAGCTGAACGGACGACCGGCGACGAACTTCGGCGTGTTCCGCTCCAAGGGCTCGTCCGACGTCACGGTGGAGAAAGACGTTCAGGCGGAGATCGCGAAGATCCAGAAGGACTTCCCGCAGGTGAGGTTCGACAACGTCTTCACCAGCGTCGACAACACGAAGCTGCAGTACGAGTCGGCGATGATCACGCTGATCGAGGGCTCGATCCTCGCCGTCATCGTCGTGTTCCTGTTTCTGCGGGACTGGCGCGCCACCGCCATCTCGGCAATGGCGATTCCGCTCTCGGCGATTCCGACGTTCGCGTTCATGTACTGGTTCGACTTCACGCTGAACGGCGTCAGCCTGCTCGCGCTGTCGCTCGTCGCGGGCGTGCTGGTGGACGATGCGATCGTGGAGATCGAGAACATCGTGCGCCACATGCGCATGGGCAAGAGCGGCTTCCAGGCGGCGCTCGATGCGGCCGATGAGATCGGGCTGGCGGTCGTGGCGACCTCCGCGACGATCATCGCGGTGTTCCTGCCGGTGAGCTTCATGTCCGGCATCGTGGGGCAGTACTTCAAGCAATTCGGGCTCACGGTGGCGGCGGCGGTGTTCTTCTCGCTGCTCGTTGCCCGCCTCATCACGCCGGTGATCGCGGCGTATACGCTGCGGCCCGACAGCCTCCCGCATCACACGGATGGGCCGGTGATGACGTGGTACATGGGCTTTCTGAACCGATGCATCCACCATCGGTGGATCACCCTCGGCGGCGGCACCCTCTTCTTCGCGCTGTCGATTTTCGCGCTGGGGCTCGTGCCGAAGTCGTTCATTCCGGCCGGGGACATCGGCAACTCGGTGCTGCAGATCGAGATGCCGCCGGGCGTGCGGCTCGACGACACCACGCGCGTGTCCGATGAGGCGTTCCAGATCCTCAAGAAATATCCGGAAGTCGCGAACGTCGTCGAATCCATCGGCGGTGGCGATGGCGGCGAAGTGCGCAACGCCGTGCTGTACGTGTCGCTCGTGCCGCGCAAGCAGCGCGATCTGAGCCAGCAGCAGTGGGAGCGCAAGGCGCTCGCGGAGCTCAAGCTGATTCCGGACGCGCGCATCAACTTCCAGAACACGCAGGGCGCGGCGCAGGGGCGCGACCTCACGTTCTACCTGACAGGTGACGAGCCGCCGCTCGTCGAAGGAACCGCGGCGAAGGTCATTGCGGAGATGCAGAAGCTGCCGCAGCTGCGCGAGCCGCGCATCAACGGCGACCTGCAGCGGCCGGAGATCGTGATCCATCCGCGCTTCGATCTCGCCGCGCAGCTGGGCGTCACGGTGCAGGCGATCAGCCAGACGGTGCTGATCGCAACGCTTGGAGATATCCCGCAGTCTTCCGCCAAGTTCTCGCTGAGCGACCGCCAAGTGCCGATCCGGGTGAGCCTGCTCGAATCCGCGCGGCGGAATTTATCGACGCTCGAGAACCTGCCGGTGCCGACGGCGACCGGCAACGCGGTGCCGCTGAAGGCGGTCGCGGACATCACTTTCGGCGAGGGGCCGACGCGCATCCGCCGCTACAACCAGAGCCGGCGCGTCGCGCTCGAAGCGGACCTGAACGGCGTGGAGCTCGGCGATGCGATGAAGCTCATCTATGCCCTGCCCGTGATGAAGAGCCTGCCTTCGGGCGTCAACGTCGTGGAGACGGGCGACGTCGAACTGCAGACCGAGCTCTTCACCAACTTTGGCATAGCGATGGGCACGGGCGTTCTAATGGTCTTCGCCGTGCTGGTGCTACTCTTCGCGCGTGTGCTTCAGCCGATCACCATCCTGTCCGCCTTGCCGCTCGCCATTGGCGGCGCGGCGGTTGCGCTGCTCATCAGCGGCATGGCGTTCTCGCTGCCCGTCGTCATCGGGTTCCTCATGCTGATGGGCATCGTGGCCAAGAACTCGATCCTGCTCGTGGATTTCGCCATCGAGGAAATGCGCGCGGGCAAGGATCGCTTCACCGCGTTGCTCGAAGCCGGCCACAAGCGTGCGCGGCCCATCGTGATGACGACGGTCGCAATGATCGCGGGCATGCTGCCCACGGTGCTCGGCATCCACGGCGACAACTCCTTCCGCGCGCCGATGGCGGTGGCGGTGATCGGCGGGTTGCTGACGTCGACGGCGCTCACGCTCGTCGTGGTGCCGGCGGTATTCACGCTCATCGATGACGTCGAGCGCTGGCTCGGGCCGAAGTTCGGCAAGGCGCTCATCGGTTCGCCGGGCAGCCCGCCCGCCGCGCCCGACGCGCCGGCGAAGCCGCAGCCCATCAACTAGCGTTGAGGTCGAAGGTTGCTTAATCCCCGCGGCGTGGATCCGCAGACAGCGGCTACGCAAAGCATGCGGCCCGCTCCGCCGCGCTCGGCGTGGTGGGTGCGGGTGTTGTCGCATCTGCCTTTTTCGGTGCTCTATGGGGTTGCCTCTTTTCTGGGCTGGCTCGCGTACCGGGTGTTTCCGTATCGCCAGCACGTCGTTCGCGAGAACCTGATCAAGGCGTTTCCAGACTTCGACGAAGCGAAGCTTCGGGAAGTAATGAGGGACTACTACCGCGGCTTCGCCGAGGTGCTGGTCGAGCTCATCAAGGCCGCGACCCTGTCGGCGGACGAAGTGCGTAGCCGCGTCACGATGGTGAATCTCGAGGCGGCGAAGGAATTGCTCGGGCAGGGCAAGCCGGTGCTACTCGTCGCCGCTCACCAGGCCAACTGGGAGTGGATGCTGCTCGGGCTGTCGTTACAGCTCGGGTATCGGGTCGATGCGGCGTACAAGCCGCTGAAGAATCCCTGGGCGGAGCGCGAGATGCTCGCGATCCGCACGAAGTTCGGCAGCCGGCTGATTCCCGCGAAGGGTTTGCTCGCCGACATCCTGAAACACGGCAAGGACGTGCGCGCGGTGGCGATGGTTGCGGACCAGGAGCCGACCACCAGCGAGCACAAGCATTGGACGCGCTTCCTGAATCGCGACACGGCGTTCTACATGGGCGCGGAAGAGATCGCGCGCGTCACGAAGTACCCGGCGTTCTTCGTGGGCATGAGGCGTCTGAAGCGCGGCTACTACGAACTGTCGCTGTCGCCGCTCGTTCCGGGGGGTCAGCGGCTGACGACGGGCGAGCTCACCGAACGTTACGCGCGGCTGTGCGAAGAGCAGATCCGCGCGGCCCCGCCCGACTGGCCGTGGTCACACAAACGATGGCGATTGAAGAAGTCGCTCTACGGAAAGAGCTGAGCCGGCCCGGCGACTAGCTCGCCGCAACCATCCGCAGCGTCACGCCCCGGCGATTGCGCCGGCTTCGATAAACCACGAGACCGAGCAGCCCGGCGGCCATCAGGAACAGGGTCGACGGCTCCGGCACCGACACTTCGCCAACAGGGGGCGTGGTTCCGCCGCAGGTCGTGCACACCCCGTTCACGAAGCTGTAGAGATAGAGGTTGGAACCGGAGAAGCCGGTGCTGCTGCCGGTCAAAGGCAACGTGGTGTCACCCAGCGTGAACCCTTGCAGCCCGCCAGTCGGCACTCCGGTCGACACCGCAGGATCCAGCGCGAACGGGTTCCCATAACGAAACTCGATATCGAAGTTGCCGGCGTCGCGATTCACCAGCATGAGCTCCGTCGCGGCACCTGAAACCGAATCTTCCCAGATGAAGCGGTATGCGGCGGTGGTGTTGTCCACCGAGAAAGGCGCCGTGCCCAGACCCAGCAGGCCGGCGGACCATGACGTGTTGGTGCCAGCGGTGGAGAACGGTGCGGCGTAAGGCGCAAGGAAATCGCCCGTCGGCGTACTGCTATAGGTGCAGCCAGACCCGCCGGCGGCCGCGAGCGAAACGAACCCGTTCGCGTTGAAGCAGAAGTCGTACGCCTGCGCGCCGGCCCCGAGGTTCAAATCGAAGCTGGTCGTGCCACCTGTTCCCGGCTGACCGAACGAGGTGAAGAGCTCGCCACTAGTCGCGAACGAGTCGCCGAAATCGATAGCGACGGTACGCGCGTTCGACGGCACAGCGGCCAACAACAGTGTCGCCGCCGCGGAAAGTCCGGCGAGTCTGGTCCAGATGGCGGAGGTTCTGGTCATGATGCAGCTCCCGGTGATCACCGCGCGAGGCATTGGGCGCTCGCTGCTGTTATTCGAGTTCTAGAACGCACTGGGAGCGTAACACTTCAAAACAGTGCGCAAGGCCCGCATTTGACGTTATTTCGCGCAATCAACCACCGCGGATGCCGGAAATAAATTCGCCCGTCGCAGGCCAGCGCTCAACGCCGCGCGGTCGCGGCAACCCATTGCATTCGATAGTCGGCAGCTTTCGCGTGCTGTCCCGAATTCACGTACAAGGCCACGAATCGTTCGAGTGTCTGGCTCGAATACAACCCGCCCACTCCGAATCTTTTCTGAAGCACCGGCAATGACTTGACGAGCAGTCGTTCCGCCTCGTCGAACTCGCCCGAGGCGATGCGCTCCTCCGCGGCGATGCTATCGAGCACCGCCTGGCGCCACCCTTCCGCACCTTGAAGGGCGTCGCCGTACTCGGCCGTCATGAGCTCGGCGGATTCGCGCAGCGCCTCCCGAGCCTCGGGAAGACGGTGCGTCCGGACGTAGAGCTGCGCGTAGTTGCCCAGTATCTGGCCCGTCAGGGAGTGCTTGCGGGCCCGGCCGATCGCCAGCGCCTCGCGCAACAGCGCCTCCGCCTTGGGCAAGTCATTCTTCTGTATGGCAATCATTGCGAGGCTGTTGAGATCGAACGTGAGATCGGCGTGCTCGCCGAGGCGTGCCCGGTAGATCGCGAGCGCCTCCGTCAGGCTGGTTTCGGCGGCGGCGAGGTTTCCTGACAGCAGCTCGATGCGCCCGATGTTGTTGAGCAGGGGGGCGGTTTCCGGGTGGTCGTCGCCAAAAACGGCGCGATAGATCGGCAGCGCCTCCTGGAAATAGCGAAGGGCGGCGGCCGGGTCGCCCGCCTGGTACGTCAGCGCACCAAGATTGTTCAAGGTCTCCCCGACCTTCACGTGCCGCGGCCCATACACCGTCTTGCGGATGGCAAGCGCACGCGTCAGGAGCGGCTGCCCCTCCTTGTAGCGCCCCTCGTACAAGAACATCACGCCGAGCCCGCTCAACGAACGCGCCGTGTCGGCATGCTGCTCGCCGCGACGCTGCTCATCGAGCGCAAGCGCGCGTCGATACAACTCCTCGGCTTCCTTCACTTTCCCGAGCTCGTAGATGCTGGCTGCAAGGCCGTTGAGCGCCTCGGTCAGCGCCGGGCTCTTTCCATCATCCAGCGACGTGGCCTGCGCAAGTGACTGGCGATACAGCTTCTCCGCTGAAGCGTAATCGGCCTGCTGAAACTTGACGTTCGCGAGTGCGAGATTCGCCTTCAGCAGGTCCTCCGGACCCCGCGCCGCTTCGGCGGCCGTGATCGAGTCAGAGAGGATCGCACCCGCTTTGGGATACAGGCCGAGCCCGCCGTACGCCTGCCCCATCGCACGCAGCAGGTTGGCGCGAACTTGCGGCTCTTCCACGAGACTCGAGCGCATCTCGTCGACGCCGCGGTCCAGGATTTCGCGGACCGTCACCGTCTCTCCGCGGTTTTCCTCCGGATCGGCGATCGAGAACAGCGACACCATGAAATCCGAGGTCCGTCGCGCTGTAGTGGCCTGAACGCTCGCGGCTTTTGACTGACGCTGCGCCACGTAGGCGGCGATGCTCGCGGCCACCGCAAGAATGGCGAGGCCCGCGACGGCTGCGTCCCGCAACCGACGGAAACGCGTTGCGCGCTTCACGGAGGCGGAGAGCAGCTCGGTCTCGAGCGGCGAGATCGGCACGCCATCCGCGACCAGACCACGCGCTTCGGCAATCGGCTTACCGCGCGCGAGCAGGAAATCCGGGCTCCGCTTCTCGCGTTCCCACAACTGGGCGGCGGCGGTCAGGCGCGCACGCACGCGCAGGTTCTCGCGATTCGTCTCGCGCCACTCCGAGAGTCGCGGCCAGAACTCGAGCAGCGCCTCGTGCGCGAGCGACACGGTCGGCTCGCCCTCCGCATCGACGCTGGCGACCAGCAGCCGCGCGTCCAACATCGCATTCACGAGCGCCTGCGCCGGCCCGGTCCTGAAAGCCGTGCGTTTCGCGGTCCGGCGAAGCGCGCGCGAGTCGTCCTCCAGGCCGAGCGCCATCAGCTCGCGGAACACCGACGGCAGGGCGGCCAGCGCCTCCGGGCCGGCACCTGTTACAACTTGTTCGGCGCGACGGGTCAGCGCGCCCTCCACGCCTCCCAGCTCTTCATAGGCGCGGAACGTCAGCACATCCTCGGAGCTGCGCCTTACGTACAACTCCTCGAGCAGGAACTCGAGCAGCGGCAGAGCGCCGGGATTCTTGGCGGCGGCATCGCGAATGGTGTCGTCGAGGCGCTCGCCCGTGCCGGGCCGCGCCTCGAAGCGCAGGCCGGCGGCGGTGGCGGGCGCACGAATGATCTGCCCGATCTCGCGGAGGTTCGGCGGCAGGAGGTCGAACTGCCCATCCCCTTCTTTCAGCTCGATGAGCTCGGGCAACTCCGCGAGTCGCGGGTATACGTCGTTGCGAACCGCGGCCAGCACGCTCACGCGACCGCTCCGCGCGAGAGCGCCGAGCGCACTGATGAATCGCGTCCGGTCGGCCGCGGAGATTCGCTCGTCTGAAAAGATCTCTTCGAGCTGATCGACGAAGAATGCGAGATGCGTTTCGGAACGCGACGTAGATGAGGAGCCGGCATCCGCGGCGGCCAGCGTCGCCACCACCCGCTGCGCAAGCAGCTCCGCATCGCGCGGCGAGTCTTCCAACTCCGGCAGCGCCGCGGGTTGGCGCAGGCCGTTCAACAATGCTCCAAAAAGATCCCCCTGGCCCTCCGATGGCTTCACGATGGCACAGCGCCAGCGAGTCGCCGTGCCGACCACCTCCGGCTGCGTGAGAAGTGGCAGCACACCCGCGCGCAACAAGGACGATTTGCCGGCGCCGCTCATACTCACGACGAGCACGAACGACTTGCCCAGCACCGCTTGTCGGCGCAGGCGTAGCAGTACGCTCGCGATCGCCGCGGTCCGGCCGAAGAAGACCGCCGAGTGAGCCGACTCGAACGGCTCGAGGCCGCGGAACGGTGAGCCCGAACGCCACGCGCGGGCCGCCGCGTGCATCTGAAAGCCGGTGGGCAGATGCGCGCGGACGAGGCGCGACAAATGCGCTTCCAGCAGTTCCTCGAACTGCGCCGGCGACCCGAAGGAATGAAAGGCCGCGCGCAGCGTGCGATCCGCCTCGTTGAAGAACCAGCGCGTGACGAATCGGTCCAGCGCGTCCTTCTGCGCAATCTGCTCCGCCGCGAGCGTGGCGTCCGCCGACCACTCCGGCCGCGCGGTACACCGATACACGAGGATTTCCGGCTTGCCGCCGCGGCGGTGGGCCTCGATCGCATCCTCGAACTCGAACTCGGTGCCCGACGCGTAGCCGCTGCCGTCGGCGCGCTTCATCGAGCCCGGCAACGGCGTGCCGAGCCGCGTCCACAGAACGCACAGGACGATGTCCGTCTGCGACGGCGTGGGCAGCTGTTCCTGAAATGAAGCCGTGGCGAGGAGCGGATGGTTCTCCCAATACACCGCTTCCAGGCTCAGCGTGTCGCCCAGCTGGGAGTCGAGACGCCCGATGACCCGGCGCGCGATGAGCCGTTCCTGCGCGACATCGCCGGGCGAGGAGATGAAGATTCGCAGGGTTTTCAATCCCACAGCGAAAAGACCTCGTTGCAGCTCCGCACTTTCTTGGTAGCCTTGGAGGCAAGAATAATCATCGTGCGGGAGCGCGCATCATGGAGCGCTCGACCGGGCTCTGCAATATCCCATTTCTCGTCGGTGTCACCGGGCACCGCGATCTCGTGCCGGAGGAGGTCGGGCCGATCCGCACGGCGATTCACTCGCTGCTGGAGCGGTTGGTCGCGGCCTATCCGGGGGCGCGGCCCACCTTGCTGAGCTCCATGGCCGAAGGAGCGGACCTGTTCGCCGCCGAAATCGCTCACGAGCTCGGGCTGGGATTGATCTGCTTGCTGCCCAAGTCCGTGGCCCTGTGCCGCGCGGACCTGACCTCCGACGCCTCCCGCGCCATCTTCGACCGGCTCGTCCCCATTTCGGAACAGATACAGGTGGCGCCAGCGGTGAGCGCGGATGAGCTCGCGCGGTTTGCGCCCGACCTGCAGCGTGACCTGGAGTTTCAGCACGCCGGCAGCCTCATCGCCCGCTACAGCACGCTGTTGATCGCGGTATGGGACGGCAAGGACGCCGGGCATCGCGCCGGCACGGCGCGCGTCGTGCAGTACCGACGCCGCGGCATGATGGCGAACGGCACGGACGAGGCGCAGCCCGTCGGCAATCCGCTGCTGGCGATCCAGGACAACGATCTGATGTACGAGATTCGATGCTCGCGCCAGTCCGCGCCGGCGACGGATCCTGGCTCCGTGCTGGTGCTCGGGTTCACGGATCGCGGCGAGTCGTATGGGAAGGACATTCCGAGTCTGCTGACCACAGTGCTGCGCCGGATCGAGGAGTTCAACCTCGACATCGCCCGGTACAGCGAGGCGATTCGCGGCCAGCCGGATTCGCTCCTCTGCAAAACGCCGGAACAAATACCGCCGCGCCTCGAGCGGCTGCACGCGACCTTCTGCGCGGCCGACTGGCTCGGCAGGCATTACCGGAATGCGTTCGGGTCGGCCCTGCAGGTTCGCTATTGGCTCTGGGCGCTGATGCTCCTTCTGCTGGTGTCCTTCAAGAAGGAGAACCAGGGCTCCATCGCGACCACTCTCATCCTTGGCGTGCTGGCGACGTTCGCGGTCGGATTTCTTTTCGCACAGTGGGCTCACCGCAAGAGCTGGCACCGCAAGTACCTCGACTACCGCGCGCTCGCGGAAGGGCTGAGAGTCGAGTTCTACTGGCAGATTGCGGGCGTCAATCCCCATGGCGACGGGGAGTTCGCGCACGAAACCTTCCTGCAGAAGCAGGACGACGAGCTCGAGTGGATCCGCGCCGCCATGCGCTCGGTGACGCTGCCGCTCGAATCGCGCGATCGCTCACCGCCCCACTCCGGCCTCTCGGTCGCGATCGATGAATGGGTGGGTGAGGAAGGCACCGCCGGCTCCGGGCAGCTTGCTTACTATCGCGCGCGCACGACGGGGTTGCGCAGACGGCTGCACATCACCGAGCGGCTCGGTCACTGCTTGCTGATCGCGGGGCTACTCCTCGCGCTGGGATTCGCGACCGAAATGCTGCTTCGTAGCCGCGTCGAGATCTTCGACGCGCCGATCCGCACGGTTCTGCTCTGGCTGCTGGCGTTGTTGCCCGTTTACGCGGCCATTCTGGAAACGTACGTCAGTGAGAAATCGGATCGCTCGCTGATTCGGCAGTACAAATATATGAGCAGGCTCTTCACGACCGCCGCTCGGGAGCTGCGTAGCACTCAGTCACGCGGGCATCGGCTCCAGCTACTGAAGTCGCTCGGGTATGCGTGCCTGGCCGAGCATGCGCAGTGGATTCTTGCGAACCGCGACAAACGGATCGAGGGGCTGCGGTGGTAGGGCCACCGTCGGACCAGGCCTACGGCAAGAGAGCGACTGGCGCCGCGGGCAAGCGCCCGCGGCGGCATAACGGACTCAGCTACCGTATTTGTGCGTCCACGTGGAGTACACCTTCTCCTGCGTGGTGATGAACTCGAGCAAGGCCGGCTGGCCGTTGCGTGTCGCCTCCACGCCCGCCTTGATGGCGGGAATGATCTGCGACGGTTCCGTCACGCGCAGGCCGAAGCCGCCGAGAGACTTCGCCCAGTCCGCGTAGTTGCCCGAGATGTCCGTGGACTTGAACTTCTCACGCGACACCTTCATCAGCTCGAACTCCATGGCCATCCCGAAGTTGTTGAACAGGATGGACAGGATCGGCATCGGGAAACGCACCGCCGTCTCGAAATCCATGCCGGTCATGCCGATGGCCGCGTCGCCCCAGAAATTCATGCAGAGCTTGTCCGGGCAGGTGAGCTTCGCGCCCATCGCGAGCCCCAGGCCGTAGCCGAGCTGCGTGGACTTGCCCCAGCCGATATAGCTCAGCGGGGTGACCGACTTCCAGAACGGCGAGAGCTCGTCGCGCGGGCTGCCGGCGTCATGCGTCACGATGGTATTCGGCACGTCGACGGTCTTCATGATGTCGCGGATCACGCGGTAAGGCGACAGCGGGGTCGCCTCGCTGTCCGTGTACTTCGACCACTCTTTCAGCCACGGATCGTTCTGGCTGCGAATGCGCGCCGCGACGTCGGCCGCGAGGCCGCGCGGCTTGCCTTTGAGGCGATCGCTCAGCTCTTCGTACAGCATCTCGAGCGCGAGGCGCGAGTCGCCGAGCAGCGCGCGATGGGTAGGCACGCTCCGGTTGAGAGCGGACGGGTCGTTCGTGTTCTGCAGGAACTTCTTCCCTTGCGTCGGGAAGCGGATGCCGAAGCTCGTCTCGGTGAAGCTGGCACCGATGCCGAAGACGACGTCCGAATCCACCACATGCTGGTGGACCGCGGCCGGCATCGCGACGCCGCCGGAGCCGAGCGACAGCGGATGCGTTTCAGGGAATGCGCTTTTGCCGCCCAGGCTGGTGGTGACCGGCGCTTCGAGCAGCTCGGCCACCTTCTTCAGGGCGTCCCAGCCCTTCGAGTAGTGCACGCCCTGCCCGACGTACAGGAGCGGGCGCTTGGCGCTCAGCAGGGCCTCGGCCACCGCGGAAACATCCTTCGAATCCGGCGCCGTGAGAATCTTGGGCATCGGCTCGTAGACCAGCTCACCCGGGACGTTCTCCGTCCACATGTCGATGGGCACTTCCACCAGCACCGGGCCGGGCCGGCCCTGGCGCGCCTGGGTAAAGGCGCGGCGGAGCGCGGGAACGATGGCATCCGCTGTCGTCACCTGCTCGCACGCCTTGGTGACGTGCTGGAAGTTGAGCGCCGAATTGAAGTTCGGAGACACCCAGGTTTGCCGGCGCGGGTAGCCCGCCGGCACGATGACCATCGGCACCCCTTCCGCATACGCCTGCGCGACCGCGGCGAACAGGTTCTCAATGCCGGGGCCGTGCTGGGTGGCGACGACCGGGACCGTCTCGCCGCTCGTCATGCGCGCGACGGCATCCGCGATGTTGCCTGCGGCGCGCTCCTGTCTCACGATCACGGGACGAATGCCGACGGCCGCGCACGATTCCGTGAGCGCGTTGAGCGGATACGCGAAGAGGTGCTTGACCCCTTCCCGCTTGAAGATTTCTGCAGCGACCTGGGCGACGTTCATGCCTGCTGATTCCTGGGGCGACGGGTCCGGCGAGTTTAGTGACGGCCACGGCGCTTGCAACGTCCGCGGCCCAAAAGGAATGCATCTGGAACTTTTCTCATGGTTTCGGCCGCTCGCCGGAGCCGAAATATCGGGCCTTTCGGCATGAAGAGACCGCAAGGCACGGTCGGGATGCGACAGATTCTCTGCGTCACCCGAGTGGCCGACGCCGGCACGGTGACGCGGGCGGCGGTGTTGCTTCGCAAGTCGCAGGGCGCGGTCAGCAAGGCGGTTGCCCAGGTCGAACGTGTGCTTGGCGCCCGGCTGTTCGCGGGGGCTCGTGGGCAGATGGCGCCCACCGCCGCGGGCAAGCTCGTGGTAACGCGCTTTCGAGCGATCGAAACGCTGGCGGCAGCGGCTGCGCTGGAGCACGAGGGGCACGCGCGTGGCCGCGCGGGCAAGCGCTCTCCCGTTGCAAATCATTTTCTGGCGAATGCGTCGACCAAGAGGTTGCGGCAACTCGTTGCGCTGCTCGATCTCGGATCGATCGAAGCGGCGGCGGCCCGACTCGGCGTTTCGCGGCACGCGGTCCACAAGAGCTTGCGGGAGGCGGAGCATGTGCTGGAGGTGCCGCTCTTCCATCATCTGGCCGCGGGGCGTTTCGTTGCGACTCCGCGCGGACGAACGCTGCTCACGCGCATCAGACTGATGCTCGCCGAGATGCGGCACGCGCAGGAGGATGTCGCGGAGCTTCGCGGTCGCACGGAAGGCCGGCTCACGGTCGGATGCCTGCCGTCCATGGCGTCCCACATCGTGCCCGACGCGACGGCGGAAGTGCTTCGGCGCGCGCCGCAGTTGAGCGTTGCGCTGGTCGAAGGGTCCTATGACGAGTTGATGGAAGGGCTGCGGTCGGGCGAGGTCGACGTGATCGTCGGGGGGCTCGCGCCGGCGCGGGAGTTTCCCGATGTGCGAACGATTCCGCTCATCGATGACCGGATCGTGATCTTCGGGCGCGCCGGGCATCCGCTGGCGCGGCGGCGCAAGTTGTCGAGCGCGGACTTCAAGGCGATCCGGTGGGTGTTGCCGATGCGCAGGAGCCTTCCCCAGCCCGCGTTCGAATCATTGCTCGCCCAGGCCGGTATCCGGCCGGCGTTGCCGATCGTGGAGAACGCATCGATCGCCGCGCTCAACGGGCTCCTGGCCACGAGCGACATGCTCACTGTCGGCAGTGCGCTGCAGATGCGGATCGAAGAACAGCGCGGCGTTCTGACGGAGATTCCGTTCCGCCTGACATCGGAGATCTGGCAGACGGGCATTGTGTTGCGCGAGTCGACCGCGCCCTCGCCGGCGGCGCGGTTATTTGTCGAGGTGCTGGAGAGTCGAGTGCGGCGGAGCAAGGACGGGTAATCAGGACGCCGCGTTGCTCGACGTCGCGGGCGGCGAGGTCTCTTCGCCATGCTCGAACCGCCGGCGGATGCGGTCGAGATAGAGATAGATCACCGGCGTCGTGAACAGCGTCATGGCCTGTGACACAGCCAGCCCGCCAACGATCGCCCAGCCCAGCGGCTGACGAAACTCCGAGCCGGTGCCATCGCCGATGATCATCGGCAAGCCCCCGAGAAAGGCGCACGCGGTCGTCATGAGAATCGGCCGCAGCCGCTGATGCGAGGCGCGCCGTACCGCTTCTTCCGGATCGAGCCCGTGCTCGCGCTCGAGCGTGAGTGCGACATCGACGATCATGATGCCGTTCTTCTTGACGATACCGATGAGCAGGATGATGGCGATGATGCCAATCACATCCAGGTCGTGCCCGGCGAGCCGCAGCGCCAGCAGCGCGCCCAGGCCCGCCGAAGGCAGCGTCGAGAGAATCGTGAGCGGATGGATGTAGCTCTCGTAGAGCACGCCCAGAATCACGTACACCGACAGCAGCGCCGCAAGAATCAGTATCGGCTGATCCTTGAGCGATTCCTGAAAGGCCTGCGCGTTACCCTGGAACGAGCCCTGCAGCGTCGCGGGCAGGCCCAGAGACCGGCGCGCCTTCTCGACCGCCGCCGTCGCGGTGCCGAGCGACACGCCGGGCCCGAGGTTGAACGAGATGGTCGATGCCGGGAACTGGCCCTGGTGCGAGATGGAAAGGCTGCGCGTCTTCAACGTGTCCACCTTCACCAGGCTCGACAGCGGCACCGCCTTGCCGGTGCGCGGCGAGATGAGGTGCACGGAGTTGAAGAGCTCCGGCCCGATCTGCAGATCCGGCGGCGCTTCCATGACCACGCGGTACGCGTTGAGCTGCGTGAAGTATTGCGCCACCTGGCGCTGGCCCACCTGGTTGTAGATGGCGGCATCGATATCGGCCGGCGAGATGCCGAAGCGGCCGGCGGCGTCGCGGTCGATGGTGAGATTGGCGGACGGGGCCTGCGACTGCTGGTCGGAAGTGACGTCCTTCAGCTCGGGCACTTTCTGCAGCTCGTCCACGAGGCGCGGCGCCCATTCGTTCAGCTCGTCCAGGTCGCCATCGGACAGCGTGTACTGGTACTGGGCGCGGCCGGAGCGGCCGCCGACGGTGATGTCCTGCATCGCCTGCAGAATCACCTGGGCGCCGACGATTTCAGCGAGCTTCGGCCGCAGGCGGTTGATGATGTCGGTGGCGCTGGCCGTGCGGCCATCCTCGCGCGAGCGCAGGGCGACGTTGACTGACGCCTGGGCCGCGCCGCCCGCGTTGTAGTGAGCCTCGTCGATGTCGGGATCCGCGGCGATGATCCGCATCGCCTCGATCGCCCTCTTCTCCGTGTAGGCGAACGGCGAGCCCTGCGGCGCGATCACCGTGCCCTGCAGGAAGCCTGTGTCCTGCTGCGGAAAAAAGCCGGTCTGCGAAGTGACGTACAGCATGCCGGTGAGCACGATCGTAAACACGAACATCACGAGCGTGGTGAGCTTGTGCCGTAGCACCACATCGAGCCCGCGAGCGTAGCTCGTCTCGAGCCGACGAAAGCCGGCTTCGAGGCCCTTCATGACGCGCGAAGTCGGCGGCCGCGGCGCCTTCAGGAAGCGCGCGCACAGCATCGGCGTGAGCGTCAGTGACAGCACCACCGACACCAGCACCGCCGCGCTCAGTGTGAGCGCGAACTCGCGCATGATGATGCCGATGACGCCGCCCATGAACATCACGGGGGTGAACACCGCGATCAGCGAGATCGAGATGGTGAGGATCGTGAAGCCGATCTCGCGCGAGCCGGCGAGCGCCGCCGCGAACGGCTTCTCGCCGTGCTCGATACGGCGCCAGATCGCCTCGACCATGACGATGGCATCGTCCACCACGAAGCCCACCGCGATGGTGAGCGCCATGAGGCTCAGGTTGTCGAGCGTGAAGTGCGCCGGCAACATCACCGCCGCCGTGGCCAGCAGCGACACCGGGATCACCGCCGACGGTATGGCGGTGGCCATGACGTTGCGCAGGAACAAGAAGATCACCGCGACCACCAGCACGACGGTGATCATCAGTGTGATCTTCACCTCGCGCACCGACGCCCTGATGGTGAGCGTGCGGTCGGCGACTACGCTCATATCGATGCCTTGGGGCACGGCGGCACGCAGCCGCGGAAGCGCGGACTTGATGGCATCGACGGTCTCGATGACGTTCGCACCCGGCTGCTTCTGCACGAGGACGTGGATCGCGGGACCGGACTTGAGCGTCTCGTAATGGCCGCCCTTGCCGACCTCGCTCCATGCGCCGCCCTGCGTGTTCTCTACGCTCAGGATGGCGCCGCCGAGGTCGCTGACGCGGATCGCCGCGCCGTTGCGGTAGCCGACGATGACGTCGTTCCAGGTCTTCGCGTCGAGCGCCTGGTCGTCGGTGTAGACCGTGAGCGTCTGCTGTGTGCCGAGCAGCTGGCCCTTGGGTGCATTCACGGTAGCCGTCGCGAGCGTGGCGCGGATCTGATCGAGCTGCAGGCCGAGCGCCGCGGCCTTGCGCGGATCGATGCGAATGCGGATGGCGGGCTTGCGCGCGCCGCCGAAGTTGACCTGGCCCACGCCCTTCATCCGCGCGAGCTGCTGCGCGACGATGTTGTCGGCGTAGTCGCTGACGATGTTCAGCGGGATCGTGTCGGAGGTCATCGCGATCACCAGCACCGAACTGTCGGCCGGGTTCACCTTGCGCATGAACGGCGGGCTCGGGAGGTTGTTTGGCAGCTGGCCGCCGGCGGCGTTGATGGCCGCTTGCACGTCCTGCGCGGCCGCGTCGATGTTGCGGTCGAGATCGAATTGCAGCGTGATGTTGGTGGAGCCGAGGCTGCTGTTCGAGGTCATCTGTGTGATGCCCGCGATCTGCGAGAGCTGGCGTTCGAGCGGAGTGGCCACGTTCGACGCCATGGTCTCGGGGCTGGCGCCCGGGAGACCGGCGTTGATCTGGATGGTGGGCGCGTCGACCTGCGGGAGCGCGGCCACGGGCAGGCGCACGTAGGCGATGATTCCGAGCACCAGCAGCGCCGTGGCGATCAGCGAGGTCGCGATCGGGCGGCGGATGAAGGGCGCGGAGATGTTCATGTACTTGGGGGCTCGGGGGTGCGCCGCACGGAGACCCTGGCGCCCGCGCGCAGCGAGCCCTGCCCTTCGGTCACCACTGCATCGCCCGGCTGCACGCCGGATTTCACGGTTGTGATTTCATCCTGCCGCACGTCGATCACCAGCGGCCGCACCACCGCGGTGTCGTCTTCGATCACGTACGCGAAGGGTCCCTTCGGCCCCTGATTGACCGCGATGGTGGGCAGGGCCAATGCGTCGTGCAAGGTCTCCAGGGTGAGCCGCACGTTCAGCAGTTGACCCGGCCACAGGTGCTGCCTGGCATTCGCGAAGCGAGCCTTGAGTTGCACGGTGGCGGTGTTCGGATCCACGCGGTTGTCGGCCACCACCAGCTCGCCCGTGTCCATGAGCTCGCCGCTCTCCTGGGCATAGGCTTCGGTGACGAGCGGTTTGCGGAAACCCTCCGATACCAGCGAGAGCCGCTGGAACTCACCCTGGGGCACCGTGAAGGTGACCGCGATCGGCGAGATCTGGTTGATAGTGACAATCCCGGCAGTGTCAGTCGTAGAGACGAGGTTGCCCGCATCGACCAGCCGAACCCCGACCCGGCCGGAAATCGGCGCGACGATGCGGGTGCGGGTCAGGTTCACCTGCGCCGCACCGACTGCTCCGCGGTCAACCGTAACCGTGCCTTCCAGCTCATCGACCAGGGCGGCCTGAGTGTCGACATCCAGCGTGGCGATGGTGTGCTGCTCGGCCAGCTGCCGGTATCGGGTGAGTTTGAGCCGGGCGAGATCCAGCTGGGCCTGGTCCCGACGCAGGGCGCCTTCCGCCTGCATCAGCATGTGGCGGAATGGAGTGGGATCGATCTCGGCGATGAGATCCCCCTTCGTCACATCCGAGCCTTCGCGCACCGGCACCTGCAGCAGCGGGCCGTTTACCTGCGGGCGGACAACCACTGCCTGCCAGCCCTGCGCCTGCGCCAAGGCATTGATCGACACCGGCACGTCCCGCCGCTCGACCTTGCCCACGGCAATGGCCGTGACCGAAGGCGGAGCGGTTCTGGAAGCGGCTTTCTTGTGGAACAACGTCCAGCCGAAGAGCGCCAGCGCCACCGCGCCTACGCCGATAAGAACCAACGGAAATCGCCTGGATGCTCCCATGACCCTGCCTTGTTGATGCCTGTTGCCCAGGCATTCCTGCAGGGGCGGCCAGCGCCATGCCGACAAGGTCCCCGGGATGGGCGGGCCCCTGCCGATGGCACGTGGAAGAAAGCATACAACCGGGATTGCGGCAGTGGCCTGAATCGAGGGGGGACGTTCATTGCCGTAGCCGAACAGCGACCGATTCGGTCCTGTGGACTCAGCGCGCGGCGCCGATGGCCTCGTGCGCCTCGAGAATGCGGCCCCTCGACTCACTCGCCGAGAAGGTCGACTCGAAGTTCGAGCAACTCCGGGCCTCCATCGAGTCGATGAAGATCGGCAGGGTTATGGGACTATTCGCCAGCGGCAATCGGTGCACGAAAGAATCCGGCGTCGCCGCGGCGTCTCTGGAGAATCGCGACTCAGCTCGCCGCGAACTCAGAACTGCGCGAACTCAGAACTGGCTGAACAGAACATCCAGCACGACGCCAGTCGCGATCGCTGCGAGCACGACGTCGTTGTTGACGCGCACCCATTGATAGCGGCGCTGCGCCGGATCTCTCTGTTCGGTGATAGACCCAGGCTTCCTATCAATGCGCTGTTTAGCGTTCGCAGCTACGGGTCGGGTCGGGTCGGCTCAGCCAGCTCAGCTCGGCTCGGCTCGGCTCGACTCAGCTCAGCCAGCTCGACTCAGCTCAGCCAGCTCGGCTCGGCTCGGCTCGTCCGTGCCGCGTTGTGCGCTTCGCCGCTATTCGGGACCCGTTCACCCGCGCTTTGCGGGTTCCACATAGGCAACGCGCTGCCCCTGAATCTCATACGCCTCGTCGTCGAGCTGCCCATCACTTCGAAACAGGTCGTTCCCGGAAATCCCCAGACGCCCGCGAAGACGGGCCATGGCCTCCGCGTGTGTCTCGAGCGCACCCGTCTCCAGGATGTGTGACACCTCGACCCCATCCGCCACGAGCCGCCGCGCAACCAGAATCGTCCGATGGCACTCCAGAGGGTCTTTCTCCGCGCACATGACAGCCACGCGGCGCTCACTCGCCGCGGCGTTCAGCTGCCGAGTCCCCTCCCGAAACAGATCTGTCGCCGCAAGCCTCGCGTAGACGACCTTCCCCTCGCTATAGCAAGCCCGATCCTTGCTCCTCGCGCCCAGCTCCTCTCCCAGGAACAGGTACCGAACACCGCGTTCGGCGAGCGACTGCTTCAGCCGCTCGCGATTGAACTGCGGATTGCGCCTGCTAAAAGGCGTCGAGCGAACATCAGCCACCGCGGTGACCTGATGAAGACTCAGTAGCTCCAGAAACCGCAGGATCGTGTGATTCGAATGCCCGATCGTGTGGATCAAGAGATCATCCTGCCGCGTCGACCCGACAGGCCCGCCGCTAGAACGAAAAGTTCACATCCGCCGGCGGCGCCTCGAAGTGATAGCCCTTCGTAAACCCGATCCACCGCGCGAAGAAAATCACACTCAACCAAACCAGAATCGACAACGCCCCCGCCACCCGCGCCGCCGTAGGCGGCCGCACATCCGTATTCCAGTTGCCCACTGTCCGGAACGTCACGAGCTGAAAAATCGCCATGTTGAGCCCGGCGAGCAGCAACAAAACCATCTTGCACCGGAACGCCGTGTTCTCCACATACGTGTTCGCATTCGCCGCGAACATCAGCGCGCCCGTGATCAGCGCAACGAAGAACGCGGTCCACGTCAGCCGCAACATCTCATCCGAAATGCGCGTGAACGGCCGGCGCACATTGGGGACGCCGAGCAGGCGCAGATCCACGATGAAGATCGTTCCGAAGACCGTTGCCGCCGCCAGCACGTGAATCGACTCCACGACCGGCATCGCCTTGACGGAAGTGCGCATCCATTCGGCAATGCCCGAATCCTGAATGCCCTGTACGAGACTCATCAGCGTCATGTATTCGCCTGACGTTCGAAACGAACTGTGAGGGTGAGAAAATCAGGTGCCGTGGAGAGAGAGCGATCCCCACACTTCCACGTCGTAGGCAATTGCCCGCCCGAGAAAGATGATGGCGAGCCAGATCACCATGATCCCGCCCGCCACGGCTTTGGCGCCCGGCGAGAACTCATCACGCGTCGGCGCGTAAGCGCCAGCGGCCTGCGCCGCCGAGCCGGCGGCGCGCGAAGCCGCGGCAGGACCAAACGTGCGCCCGAAGATCGCGGTGATAATCACGGCGACCGCGAGCAACGTCATCTTCAGCCAGAACGACAGGGCCGTGAACTCGCGCACCGGCTCGCCGAGCACGAGGAACACGCCGGTGATCACCATCACCACGAGCCCGATCCACATCCACGGCGCGAAGCGCTTCCACACTACCGGGAACGGCTCATCCGCGCGCATGCGGCCGAACACGCGCAACGCGATCATCAGGCTCGAGACGAACACCACGCCGATGGTGACGATGTGGATCGACTGCAGCAGCGGGATGATCCAGCCCGCCACCTTGATCGCCTGGCTGATCGCACTGTCCTCAAGCCCTTGCCCGAGACTCATGCTGGCCTCACTCCTTGGGGGCGGCCAGATCGCCCTTGCCGATCGCAAGATTCCCTTCGACGGAATCGCAATGCTTGCCGGCCGCCGGCGGCTTTTTCTCGGGGCACTTGAAGACGGCGCCAGGATTAACACGACTGCCCGCCGGACCACCGGTGCGCAGAGGGTGCATGGCAACGCTGAAAATCGTGCCCGGCGGAAAGCTGTTCACGGAGATGCCTTCCTGCGCCGACTGCGCCGAGCCGCCCATTTCCACGGCCCAGACCACCGGCTTGTTGTCGGCGTCGCGAATCACGTTCTTGCGCTCATCGTTCATGACCGCGAAGAAGATCTGCAGATGATTCGCGTCAGGGTTCACCCGGGTAACGATGCCGGTGAAGACCTTGACCTGGTCCATGTTGTAGGAAGCGAACGAATGATGCGCCGATGCGGGTCCAGCCACCATCATCGTAGCGGTCACGGCGACCGCAAGCGCAGCGGCCACCATGCCGCCCGAAACGCTACGTCTCACTCTCATTGGTCATTCCTCTCGAGTCGTCTTTCGATTGCTCATGAGCGGCGCCCGCAAAACGCGGACCGTCTCAATCGAACGTGAAAATATCTTTTTCCGCCGGCTTCTCCATGCCCTGCTCGTTGTACTGCTCCCACATCTTGGCCCACGGGCGGCCATACATGTCGGGCACCTGGTACTCGATCGTCTGGCCCGGCGAGACCGGCGTGGCCTTGCCGTTCAGCGGGTAGATGGTCGGGATGCATTCGATGAAGACGTACGGGTCGCCCTGCTCGAAGCCGCTCGTCTTGATGTAGTTGCGGATGATGCGGATCGGCTGCGCGAGCGCGTCGGGGTCGTAGAAGATCGCTTCGTGATTGAGCCCGATGAACTTGCCGCTCGCATCGCGGTTCGGCGAATAGATCTCGATGGTCTGCATCTTGTTCGAGTATTCGAACGCGCCATGCGCGAACCAGCCCTGGATGTTCGACGTCCAGGTGATCAGCACGTCATGGTCCCAGAAGCCGATCGTCTCGCCATACCAGCGAGGCACGTCCGCGCCGAGACGCGGGACCGCGCCGGTCATGTTGAACTCACGCCCGATGTGAATGTTCGTGAGGAAGTTACGCGCAACGCCGGCCGTGATGTTCACGAGATTGGGGGTGACCGTGACGTCCCACTCCCAGGTCGCCGCCTCGTGCCAGCGGCGCATGAAGCCCTCCGGCCAGCAATACTGCGATGGCCAGTGCGCGACGTTCTGCTGCCCTTCGTGGAACATCCACTGCACCGTGCGCTGCTGATACTCCGGCGTCAGCAACGAAAGGATCGTGGACGCCTGGTTGTTCCGCATGCGGTACCACCAAACGTTCCCGGGCGTACGAGCGGGGTGCATGTAGCGGCCGGTCCACTCGCCCGGAACCGTGGCATACGTGTGTATGGTCGGGCCGCCGCGCTTCTTCGTCTCCTCGAGCAGCGCCTGGTAGTGCTCCTGGGCCGTCTTGAATCTGTACGGGCTGACGATGGCTGCGCGGGGAAAGTCCCGATCGCAGTAGCCCCAGGCCGCTGTCTTCGGTCCGTCGGCCGTGATGAGGCGCTGGCCGTTCGCACCCCACTGCTCTTCGATGGCGGCCGGGCTATTGCAGCGGAAGTAGCGCTGGTCGGTCCAAAGCGCCTTGTCCTTATAAAAGTCCTTGGTCGTGAAGAGATCGACCGGAAGGGCTTTTATGCCCGGCGGCACCGCGCCGTCGCGAGCCGAACCCGTGAACGTGCCCGGTGGTTGGGGAGCGCCGGGCGTGGGCGGCGGCGGTGTCGCGGGCACACCCGGTTGGCGGGGCGGGCCAGCCGCACCGGGGGCGCCAGGCGGCGCGGCCGCGCCGGGGGCGGCGGCACCGGCCGGCGGCGCTCCGCGGCCTTTGGCAAGGTCGTTGGGATCGAGAGGAATAGGGACGTTGGCGGGCGGGGGAAAATTGCCGCGCAAGGACGGGCCGACGATCTCGTATTTGCGCAGGTCCGCCGCCAGCGGCGCCCCACGCCCCACGCTCTTGAAGCCGGGATCGGCGACCTGCTGAGCCCCTGCCCCTGCGGAAGCTCCGATCAGGGAAATCCCCGCCAGGACGGCCAGCCGCCGAATGTAATTCTGCATCTCAAGTCCCCCTCGACCCATGTGCCACAGCCCCAGTGCCACTGCGGGCGCCGCAGCTTGGCACGATACTCAGGGCAGGCAAGCGTGACATTCAAACTTTATTGCCGGCACAATCACCTTGCGGTGGACAAAGCCTTCGCCGATACCCGGCACCGCCTGAAGTGAACCCCCGCAACACCTATCTCCAGCGCCAGGCAGGCTTCGAAGCCCTTCGTGCCCATTACGCATCCGTGGATGCGCGGATGGGGGCGTTCAGGCTAGTGGCCGTCGTGCTGATCATCCTGACGGTGTTCCTGACCGCCACCGGCCCGCGCATCTCCGGGCTCTGGCTGCTGCTGCCAATTGCCGCGTTCACGGCGCTGGTGACTTATCACGTCTCCGTACGGCGCAAGCGGGCGCACGCCGAGCGCGCGATCGCCTTCTACGAAGCGCGCATCGCACGCATCGACGACCGCTGGATGGGGACCGGCGCGGGCGGCGAACGCTTCGATACGCCTCACCACGTCTACGCCGCTGACGTCGACCTCTTCGGCCGGGGCAGCCTGTTCGAGCTCCTTTCCGCGGCGCGCACCCGCATGGGGGAGGAGACCCTCGCCCGCTGGCTCCAGGCGCCTGTCGACGCGGAAACGATCCGCGTCCGAAACGCCTGTATCGCGGATCTTCGGGAGCGGCTCGACCTTCGCGAAGACTTCGCGCTGGAAGGCGCGTCCGCCCGGGTTGGCGTGCAACCGGACGCGCTGCTGCAGTGGGCCCGCACGGCCAACGCGCTTCAGGCTCGCGGCGTTTTCGCGCTCGCCGTGGTTCTGCCCGCGCTCGCCATTGCCAGCATCGTGGTGGCGGCCGTATGGGGGACGATCACGCCGTTGCTCGTCGTGCTCGCGGCCGAAGGCTTCGTGCTCTACGGCCTGCGCGATCCGATCAAGAGCGTCGTCCAGGGCACCGAGAACGCCTTCGAAGACCTGCGGCTCCTCGCCGGCCTGCTCACGCGAATCGAACGGGAGGCGTTCACCGCGGCGCCGTTGCGAAAGCTGGCTGAAAGGTTGTCCTCGCACACCCTGCCCGCTTCGAAAACGATCGGAAAGCTGAGCATGATCGTCGGCTTCGTCGAAGCGCGGCGGAACATCCTCCTCGCGCTGTTCCAGTTGCCGTTGCTCTATCCGTTGCATACGGCGCTGGCCGCCGAGCGATGGCGCAAATCGCATGGCGCGGCCGTGACGCCGTGGATCGATGTCCTGGGCGAACTGGAGGCACTTCTCTCGCTCGCCGCGTACGCATACGAGCACCCCGACGATACGCTCCCCGAAATCGTCGACGGGCCGGCATGCTTCGAAGCGAAGGCGCTGGGGCATCCCTTGCTGCCTGCCGCTCAATGCGTTCGCAACGACGTCAGCCTTTGCGGGAGCACGCGCGTGCTGCTCGTGAGCGGATCCAACATGTCCGGCAAGAGCACGCTGCTGCGAACCGTCGGGATCAACACGGTGCTGGCGATGGCAGGCGCGCCCGTGCGGGCCGCGTCGTTGCGCCTGACGCCGCTTCAGGTCGGCGCGAGCATTCGCGTGAACGACTCGCTGCACGAAGGCAGCTCGCGCTTCTATGCGGAGATCACGCGGCTCAAGCAACTCGTGCAGCTGATGGATGGGCCGCTACCCCTGCTCTTCCTGCTCGACGAGCTACTCCAGGGCACGAACTCGAAGGATCGGCGCGTCGGCGCGGAGGGCATCGTGCGGGCGTTCATGCAGCGTGGCGCCATCGGGCTCGTGAGCACGCACGACCTTGCGCTGACGGACTTCGAGCTCCCCGACGCGAGCGCGCTTCGGAACGTGCATTTCGAGGACGCGATCGTCGACGGCAAGATGACGTTCGACTTTCACTTGCGGGAAGGTGTGGTCACGCGCAGCAACGGCATCGAGCTGATGCGGTCGATTGGCCTGCAGGTCTAGCGCTTCCGCGCCGGTAGCGCCGGCGACCGCGAATATCTCCTGCGCATTTCAACTGACCTCGTTTCGCCGCGAGCCGGCTAAGAGGGCCGCTGTGCCCTCGTGCCTAGCGGCGCGGGCCGTCGTCGGTGCGCCGTAGCTCGCGCGGCAGCGTGAAGAACACTTTCTCTTCGCGACCGATCGTTTCGTTCGGCGCTTCGCCGCCCCAGCTTCGCAGCTTGTCGACGACCTGTTGCACGAGCAGCTCGGGCGCGGACGCGCCGGCCGTGACGCCGACGGCCTTCTTGCCGTCGAACCATTCGCGGCGCAGATCCTCGGGGCCATCGATCAGATAGCCGGGCATGCCTGCGCGATCCGCAAGCTCCCGCAGGCGATTCGAGTTGGAACTGGTGCGCGAGCCCACGACGAGCAGCACGTCGCACTTCTCCAGCAGGCTCTTCACCGCGTCCTGGCGATTCTGCGTGGCGTAGCAGATGTCTTCCTTGCGCGGCGTGGCGAGCGCGAGGAAGCGCACACGAAGCGCGCCGACGATCTCCGCCGTGTCATCGACCGACAACGTCGTCTGCGTCACGAAGGCGAGGCGCGCGGGATCGGCAATCTCCAGCTTCTGAACGTCCGCGACGCTCTCGACGAGATGAATCTTGCCGCCGAAGGATTCATCGAAGCGACCCATCGTGCCTTCGACCTCGGGATGCCCCGCGTGGCCGATGAGAATCACCTCGCGCGCCTCGCGCGCGTAACGATGCACTTCCATATGCACCTTGGTGACGAGCGGGCACGTCGCGTCGAACACGCGCAGACCGCGCTTTGCGGCTTCCGACACGACCGCGCTCGACACGCCATGCGCGGAGAAGATGACCGTCGCGCCCTCGGGCACATGATCCAGCTCTTCGACGAACACGGCGCCGAGGCCACGCAGGCGATCGACGACGTAACGGTTGTGCACGACTTCATGGCGCACGTAGATCGGCGGACCGAAGAGCTCGAGCGCGCGCTCGACGATATCGATGGCGCGATCCACGCCGGCACAGAATCCCCGGGGATTGGCGAGCAGAACTTTCATCAGGATGTTGCCGAGGTGTCTTTCACGCGGTCCTCACTCCGCCCCTTGGAGCGGCGCGTTTCCAGAAGCGCATCGAGCAGCAGCAGCGCCGCGCCGACGGTGATCGCCGAATCCGCGACGTTGAAGATCGGGAACGCATGCTCGTCCCAATACGCGAGCACGAAGTCGATGACGTGCCCGAGCCGGATTCGATCGATCACGTTGCCGAGCGCCCCGGCGAGAATCAGCGACAACGCACAGGCCAGCAGCCCCTGCGAACGCGCCTTCAGCCGCTTGAGCCACACCACAAGCACGACGGCGACGGCCAGCGCGAGCCCCGAGAACATCCAGCGCTGCCACCCCGACTCGGCCGCGAGGAAACTCCACGCCGCGCCTGTGTTGTACGCGAGCGTGAGGTCCAGCACCGGCAGCAGATTGAGGCGTTCACCGTAGTTGAAGTGCTCAACGATCAGCAGCTTCGTGACCTGGTCGATCACGATGACGACCACGGTCAGCGGCAGCCAGCGCCAGCCACTCGCGTCCTTCATACGAATACCCGTTTCTCACCGGCCGTGGAGATATTGATGACGCAACGTTCGCACAGCGTCGGATGCGCGGCGATGGAGCCGACCTCCGGCCGGCGGTGCCAGCAGCGCTCGCACTTCGCCGCGTCGGTCGGATGCACGAAGATCGCGGCGCCGTTGACGACCGCATCGCCGGCTTTCTCGAGCTCCGCCGCATCGACGGCGCTCAATCGCGCTTCCGATGTGATGAGGAAGAAGCGCAGCTCGCTACCGAGCGCGTTGAGCTTGTCGAACGCCGCGCGCGGAACCTGCAGGTCGACCTCCGCTTCGAGCGGCGCCCCGATCTCGCCTTTCACGCGCTTCTCTTCGAGCTTCTTCAGCACGCCGGCACGCAGCTCCAGGAGCTTGTCCCACTCGATGCCATCGGCCGGCACTTCCGGGAGCGAATACCACGTGGTGAGGAACACCGACTCCGGCCGCTTGCCCGGCAGGAACTTCCACATTTCTTCCGCCGTGAACGAAAGAATCGGCGCGAGCCAGCGAACCATGGCTTCGGCGATGTGATACATCGCGGTCTGCGCGGAGCGGCGCCCGGCGCTCTCCGTCGGCATGGTGTACGTGCGGTCCTTGATGACGTCGAGGTAGATGCCGCCGAGATCCACGACGCAGAAATTGTGGATCTTCTGGTAGATCGCATGGAACTCGTACTTGCGGTACGCGGCGACGATCTCCTCGTGCAGCACGCGAGCACGCCCGAGCGCCCAGCGATCGAGCGCGACCATCTCCGCCACCGGCACCCGATGCCGCTCCGGATCGAACCCGTGCAGCGAGCCGAGCAGATAGCGGAACGTGTTCCGCATGCGGCGGTACGAATCCGCCATGTGCTTGAGGATCGTGTCCGAAACGCTGATCTCGTTCGCGTAGTCCGTTGCCGCGACCCAAAGGCGAATGATGTCCGCACCCAGCGAGCTCATCACCTTCTGGGGCGCGATGACGTTGCCGAGCGACTTCGACATCTTGCGGCCCTTGTCATCCACGGTGAATCCGTGGGTGAGAACGGCCTTGTACGGCGCGCGCTCGTAGAGCGCTTCGCTCATCAGCAGCGAGCTGTGGAACCAGCCGCGATGCTGGTCCGAGCCTTCGAGATACATCTCAACCGGCGCGTGGATCTCCGGACGATCGGCGCCGACGCATTCGAACGAGAGACCGGAGTCGGCCCACACGTCCATGACGTCTTTCACCTTGTCGTACTGATCCGCTTCCGCACCCAGCAACTCTTCGGGCTCGAGCGCGAACCACGCTTCGATGCCGCCCTTCTCCACGCGCCCGGCAACCGCTTCCAGCAGTTCCTGCGTGCGCGGGTGAAGCTCACCGGTCGTCTTGTGCACGAACAGCGCGATCGGCACGCCCCACGTGCGCTGGCGTGACACGCACCAGTCCGGCCGGTTCTCGATCATGCCGGTAATACGCTGTTCGCCCCACCCCGGTGTCCACTGCACTTTCTTGATGTCGCGGAGCGCGTTCGCGCGCAGGCCCTTCTGGTCCATGCTGATGAACCACTGAGGTGTCGCGCGGAAGATCACCGGCGTCTTGTGGCGCCAGCAATGCGGGTAGCTGTGCTTGTACTGCTCGTGATGCACGAGCCGGCCGCGCGTCTTCATCTCTTCGAGGATGAGCGCGCCCGCTTCGTCCAGCTTCATTCCCGCAACGAGCGGCGTATCCGGCAGGAAGCGCCCGTCATTACCGACTGGATTCGTGACCGGCAGGTTGTACAGCTTGCCGACCGCGAAGTCCTCGAGACCGTGGCCCGGCGCGGTGTGCACGGCGCCGGTGCCCGCTTCGAGCGTCACGTGATCGCCGAGGATGACCGGCACCTGCCGATCCTGGAATGGATGACTGAGCTTCAGCCCTTCGAGCGCCTTGCCGTCGAACTCGGCAAGCGATGAGTCGGCCGCGACCATGCCGTAGCGCTTGAGGCTGGCGTCCGCGAGATCCGCCGCGAACACGAGCAACGACGGCTTGTGCTTGTGCTGTTCGTCGCCGGCCCACTCCGCTCGAACGAGCACGTAGCGGAACTCGCCGCGCAGCGCGACCGCCTGGTTTGCGGGAAGGGTCCACGGAGTCGTGGTCCAGATGACGACGGCGATGTGCGCGTCGCCGAGCTTGCCGTTCGCAAGACCCGCGCGCCGCTCGAAATCCCGGTTGTCGACGACGTTGAACGCAACGTCGATCGCCGGAGACGTCTTGTCTTCGTATTCCACTTCCGCTTCGGCCAGCGCCGAGCGGCAATCGAGACACCAGTACACGGGCTTCACGCCCTTGTAGAGATGGCCGTTGCGGATGATCTTGCCGAACGCGCGGATCTGCTGCGCCTCGAAGCGCGGCGCCATCGTGAGATACGGATTGTTCCAGTCGCCCAGCACGCCGAGGCGCTTGAACGCGTCCCGCTGCAGATCGACCTGCGACTGCGCGTACGCGCGGCACGCCGCTCGAAACTGGTTCGCATCCAGCTTTCCGCCGGGGCGGCCGAACTTCTTTTCGACCTGCAGCTCGATCGGCAGGCCGTGGCAATCCCAGCCGGGGATGTACGGCGAGTCGTAGCCGTCCATCGTGCGCGACTTCACGACCAGATCCTTCAGGATCTTGTTGACCGCGTGGCCGATGTGAATTTCACCGTTCGCGTACGGCGGGCCATCGTGAAGCACGAAGCGCGGCCGGCCGCGCGCGACTTCGCGCAGCTTCTGGTACAGGCCGCTGTCTTCCCAGTGCTTCAGCATCGTGGGCTCGCGATTCGCGAGATCCGCCTTCATCGGGAAGTCGGTTTGCGGAAGATTGATCGTGTGCTTGTACTGATCGGACACGGAAATTCTCTATCAAGCCTCTAAAATTGCGCGCGCTTGCGCGGCATCCAAGTTCATCTGCACTACCAGCTCGTCGAGGCTCGCGAAATACAACTCTTCGCGCAGCTTCGCTACGAACTCCACCTCGATCTCGCGGCCGTACAGGTTGCCGCTGTAGTCGAACACATGCGCCTCGAGCAGCGGCACCGTGCCCCCCACCGTGGGCCGCGTGCCGAGGCTCGCGACTCCGGGCGCATTCGGCAACCCGTCGATACCGCGCACACGCACGGCGAAGATCCCCTGCAACGGCGTGCGCTTGCGGCCGAGCCTCAGGTTCGCTGTCGGGAAACCCAGGCTGCGCCCGAGCTGCTGCCCCAACACCACGCGCCCGACCATTGAGTAGGGCCTGCCGAGCAGCACTTCCGCCTTCTTCAGGTCGCCGGCGGCGAGCGCTGCGCGGATTTCGCTGCTGCTCACGCGTTGCCCGTCGATGAGCACGGGCTCTACGACATCCACCTCGAAGCCCAAGCGTCGCCCGGCTTCGCACAACATGGGGGCGGAAGCCTCGCCATTCTTGCCGAACTTGAAGTCGTGGCCGATCACCACGGCGGCGACCTTCAACTCGTTCGCCAGCAGACGCGTGAACCCCTCGCCCGTCACGCACCTCAGCTTCTCATCGAACTTCAGCTGCAGCACGTAGCTAAGCCCGGTTCGCTGCAGGACGCGCCACCGCTCGCGCCACGAGGTAAGCCTCGCCGGCGGGTTCGCCGCCGCCAGGTATTCCCGCGGCATGGGCTCGAACGTCAGCATCATGGCCGGGCGACCGAGCCGCCGGCCGTGCGCCAGCAGTGAATCGATGAGCGCCCGATGACCGGGGTGAATCCCGTCAAAGGTGCCTATGGTCAGGACGGAGCCCTGGTAACGCGGGCGCAGGCTGGAAAGTCCGCGAATGAGCTCCATGGGCGCCAAAACTGCTAAAGGTGGCCAGTATATAGGATGGATTGAGGGCCTCTTCGCTCAGTAAGCATGCGCCACGTGCCGATACCGCAGGCCCAGCGCGTACAGGGTCCCGAAGTAAAGGGCCGCGGCACCGCCGATGCACAGCGCGCAGCGGCCCACCCGGGCCAGGGTGCCGGCAGCCATCCAGCTCCCGAGATCGCCGCTCATCCAGATCAAAGCGCCACCCATCACGGCATTCGCCACAACGAGGCGGCCCATCAGAGCCGGCCAGCCAGCAGCGGGCGAATAAGCCCCCGCCTTCCGCAGCCCCCGGAGAAGCAAAACCGTATTGACCCCCGCCGCCAGCGAGGTAGAAATGGCCAACAACGCATGCGGCGCCGGAAACCCGGCCCGCGCCGCAGGCAGCACAATCGCCAGGTTCAACCCTATATTGACCCCAAGCGCGATCATCCCCACCCGCACCGGCGTCTTCATGTCCTGCCGCGCAAAGAATCCCGGCGCCAGCACCTTCACCAAGCTCATGAAGAGCATCCCGAACGAATACGTCATCAACGCATACGACGTCATCTGCACGTCGCGCGCATCAAACTGCCCGCGACCAAAAATCGTCGCCGTGATCGGCCCCGCAAACACCAGCATCCCCACCGCGGCCGGCGTCGCGAGCAGCAGCGTCAACCGCAAAGCCCAATCCAGCGTCGCGGAAAACCGCTCCTTCGAAGCCTTCGCGTGATGCGCGGACAACCCCGGCAGAATCACCGTCGCGAGCGCGATGCTGAAAACCCCGAGCGGAAACTCCATCAGCCGATCGGCGAAATACAGCCACGCAATGCTGCCATCCACGAGAAACGACGCGATGAGCGAGTCGAGCAGCAAGCTGATCTGCGCCATCGACGACCCGACGATCCCCGGCAGCATCAGCTTGCCGATGCGCCGAACCCCCTCCAGCGCCGGCCGCCACGTCGGCCACGAAAGCAGCCCGAGCTTCGCAACCGCCGGCAGCTGGAAAACAACCTGCAGCACCCCCGCGACGAACACGCCCGCCGCCATCACGATCCCCGGATTCGCGCTCCCCGCCGCGAGCCAGGCCGTGACCACGATCATCACGACGTTCATCAACGTCGACGTGACCGCCGGAATCGCAAACCGTCCGTAGCTGTTGAGCACCGACCCGAACAGCGCCGTGAACGAGACGAAGAAGATGTACGGGAACGTAAGCCGCAGCATCTGCGCCGCCTGCTCGAACTTCCCCTCGTTACCCCGAAACCCCGGTGCGAAAATCAGCACGAGGACCGGCGCGGCCACGACTCCAATGACCGTGACGACGAACAGCACCGCCCCGAGCGTGCCGGCCACGCCTGAAACCAGTTCCCGCGTCTCTTCGTGGCTTCGCTTGTACCGATACTCGGAAATGACGGGCACGAAGCCCTGCGAGAAGGAGCCTTCCGCAAACAGCCGTCGCAGGAAATTGGGGATCTTGATGGCCACCAGAAAGGCGTCCATGAGCGCGCTCGCCCCGAACGCCTGGGCATAGACCATTTCCCGCACGAGGCCGGTTATCCGCGAGAGGAGCGTGAATGCTCCTACGAGGCCTGTGCTTTTGAAGATGGCTCCGCTCAAACCGGCCCCGCCCGCGCTTTTGCGGGGCGACTATACAGACGAGAAGCCCTCAATCGCCGGCGGCTGGAAAGCGCCTCCCCCTCCCCACCACGCCAACTCCGGATCCGAGTCCACTCCCGATCCGACTCCGGATTTCCGACAAACGAGCCCAAAGGCGGCGGCTCGGCCGGAAAGGGACCCGGCGGGGGTTTCAACACCTCACCCCCGCCATTGCCACGCCCAGGACCTTGCACCCCCCATCACCACGCCAAACGCCCCAAAATGTGGCCGAACTTCCAGCCCAGAACCGCTATTCAGCGTTGACAATGGAGCCCCCCGAAACGACACTACCGCCCCCTTTTTAAGGTCGATTCCCGGAGTATTCGTGGCGAACACCAAGTCCGCTGAAAAAGCGGCACGTCAGGCTGAGAAACACCGCACCCACAACGTGACCATGCGCTCTCGCATGCGGTCCGCGATCCGTGGTGTGGCCGACGCCATCGCCACCGGCAAGAAGGACGACGCTCAGAAGAGCTACGCCGTTGCCGTTCCGATCATCGACAGCATGGTCAACAAGCAGATCGTCCATCGCAACAAGGCCGCCCGGCACAAGAGCCGTCTCGCGGCGCGCATCCGAGGGATGTCCTGATATGAACGCCAAAGACGCAGCAACACTCCGCGCGGCCCCGCGTGCCACCCCGACCCTCAGCCGCACACCGGCCGGTCGTCGAATGTTTGTTCTGCGTCTGGTGCGTGACCGCGCGGCTCGCGCGGCCGCCGCCGAGACCGAAGCCTCGGCGAAGAAGGCCTCCTAGGCCCCTTCGAGCGTAACGGCCGCAGGTCCTGCGGCCGTTTGCCCTGAACTTCCCGCCCTTCCGCGCCGGTTACGGCGTCGGCGTTGCGTCGTCGACCGGAATCAGCTCGAGCGCGCCCGTATCCGGGTCGTCGTTCACCACGTACGTCTGCACCGCGCCCGCCGGCACGGTGATCGTCGTATCCAGCACCACCGTCGACGTGCCGGTTTCCATTATGCGCACCTGGTACGGCGTATCCGGCTTGTACGTGATGTAGTCCGTGACGCCCTGGTAAATCAGGGCGGTGGCCCGCTTGAACTGCGCGGCGTCGTCGGTGGTGACGCTGGTCGACGTGTTGAAGTCGAGCACCAGCCCCGGAATCGTCACGTAGATATCCAGCCCCTGCGTGGCATCGGTGGTGCTCCGGCTCGGCGCCGCGATCAGGAAGCGGAACGATCCCTGCGTCGGAATACTGCGGCTGCTGTCCGTCTGGATGCTCGCGCCAACGGAGGCGGCCGGCCCGATCACGTAAGCGCTCACGTTCGAGCCTTGCAGCAGGGTGAACTCCTTGATGAAGAGGAACTGGAGCGCGGTGCTGCCCGCAGGTACGCCTAGCAGGTCGATGACTCCCTGAGGCACGGCGGCATAAGGGCTGTGATCACGAAACGCGATATTGCTGAAGAGCGGCGAAGTGAGCTGCGTCGCGCGATAGACGTCCAGCGTCGGCGTAGCCGACGACACGTGCACGAGGCGCAGGGCCGCCTGGTCCGTCGTGTTCGTGTAGACGCCGGAGCTGCCATCGATCGCCAGCAGCTGCACCGGCGAGGGCCCGGGCCCGATGTTGGGCGTGATCGCGAACAGGTACCGCGTCTTCTCAGTGGTGGTGAGCACCGGCGACGTGAAGATCACCGCGCCCGACGCATCGTGGATTTCGAACGTGAGATCGCTCGTCAGGTCGGACGTCGTGTCCGTCGAGTTCGCGGGACGCACGAGCTTCAGCGTGCTCGGGGTCGTGCGACTGCCGGGGCTGATCGTGCCGATGCTCTGGGGCGCGGTAATGCCCGCGTTCGGCACGGTGACGTACACCGTCAACATCTGCTGCGAGGCTGCGGCGTTCAACACCGTGATCTCGATGTTGTCATCCACGACCGCGGCCTGCCCGCTCGGCGCGTCGGTGATGAGCGTCTGGATATTGGCGAGCGTGCCGTACGCGAAGATCGTGTAGTCGGTGTTCTTCGTATAGCTGCGGCTGAAGGACCCGCCGAGATCGATCGGGTCCGTCGTATCCGTAGACACCAGCGACGCCGGGCGAAGCACCTGGAAGCTGATGCTGTGATCCCCCGGGCGCGCGGCGGCCAGCGCCGTTCCGGAGAGATAGCCCGTGCTGCTCACGATCGTCGAATCGATCTTGTACTGCACCGTCGGCGAATCCGAGATGAGATTCACCATTCGGGTGTGGAAAGACTCCTCGTCATTATTGAGGACTTTCTTGCACGAAGTGAGCGCCAGCACGCCAACGACACACGCCGCGGCGATTCGAATCGCATTCATATCTGATCCTTGCCGACTAAAACGCGCGACCGATCGAGAACTGGAAGCCCTCGAGCTCGTCGCCATAATCGAAATCGTTCGCTTTTTTGTAGCGAAGCGGAATCGCGTAGCTGAACCGGAAGAGACCGAGCGGCGCGAGCCATTGGGCGGCGAGCCCCGTCGAAGCGCGAATCTCGCTCAGCTTGAACGAGGTATCCATCGGGAAGCCCGCCTTGTCGGTGAACTTCGTGCCGCCGAGGTAGTAGGTCTGGCCGGCATCGACGAACAGCGAGACGCGCGCGCTCTGCTCGAATTTTTTCGGCATCGGCAGGATCGCCTCGATCTGCGAGCTCAAGCCGAAGTCGCCCCCGTACGGGTTGCCGAACGAGTCGCGCGGGCCGAGGGTCGATTCGCGGAAGCCGCGCACCGAGTCCGGGCCGCCGAGATAGTAGTTTCGATTCGGCGGCACCGAAGTCGTCTTGCCGAACGGCATCGCATAGCTCGCGTGCAACGTCGCGCTGATGGGAATCTGCTTGATGAGTGGGATCAGCGGAATGTGGAAGAACTGCTGCGCGAGATAATCCGCGCTCCCATATTCCACTTCGCTCCCCGGGACCGTCGCGGCCAAGGTGAGACGCTGCAGCCCGCCGCGCGTCGGGAAGAGCGTGCGATCGCGGCTGTCGAACACATACGCCGCATTGAGCTCGAAGGCCTCGTACGTGGAGCCGTCGATCTGGAAGCCGGCGAAGTTGGTGTGTGTCGGTTTGCCGTTCTGGGAAACCCAGTCCACGAGCTGCTGCGAGCTGCCCGAAGCCGTTGCCAGCTCCACGTGGGACCACGAGCCGCCGAACCGAACTTCCTGCTGCTCGGCGATGGGGTAGCCATAGCTCAAACCCGTGAGCCAGGTCTTCGTGGAGAAGTCCGACGACACCGAGGTGAGCTGGCTGATGTCGCGATAGACGAGATCGACGGTGCGATTCAGACCGTCGGCGTTCAGCGCCGGGTTGGTGTGCGAGAAGCTGTACACCTTCGCATAAGCACCGGTGTTCGCTTCCGCCGCCACGCGCTCGCCGCTGCCGAGGAAGTTCGCGTCGGAAATATTCCCCTGCAGTGAAAACTTCTGCGACTCGGAATAACCGATGCCGCCACCGAGCTCGGCGCTCTGGCCTTCCTCGATCTTGAAATCCACATCGACCAAATCGGGCGCGCCGGCGACGGGCGTCGTCTCCGAATCAACCTTCTTGACGTAGGGCAGACGCTGGATACGCTGCTTCGAGCGATCGAGCGCGATGTTCGACAGCCAGGCGCCTTCGAGCTGGCGCATCTCGCGGCGGAGCACTTCGTCGTTGATCCCGGTTTCGCCGCTGAACGTGATGTTACGTACGTAGACCCGATTGCCCGGATCGACGAAGAAGGTGACCGAGACCTCGTTGGTCGCGTCGTTCGGCGTCGGGACCGGGTCCACCTTGGCGAACGCGTAGCCGTCGGCGCCGAGGCGGTTCTGGATCAGCTCCTGCGTCGTCGTGATCAGCTTGCGATTGAACTGGTCGCCCTTGCCGATCAGCACATAGCGCTTCAGCTCAGCTTCCGGTACCACGAAGGTGCCGGCGAGCTTCACGTCGCTGATGTTGTAGACCTTGCCTTCGTTGATGTTGACCGTGATGAAGATGTCGTCCTTCTCAGGCGCGATCGCGACCTGAGTGGATTCGATCGCGAAGTTCGCGTAGCCCCGGTCCATGTAGAAGGATCGGAGCTTTTCGAGGTCGCCCTGCAGGGCTTCACGGCCATAGCGGTCGTCCTGCTTGTACCAGGAGAGCCAGTTCGGCGTGTGCAGCTCGAACCCCTCCTGCACCTGCTTGTCGGTGAACGCCTCGTTGCCGACGACGTTGATCTGCTGGATCTTCGCGCGCTTACCTTCCTTGATGTCGATCTTCACCTTGACCTTGTTGCCCGGCACGTCCTCGACTTTCGTGTCGATGCGCGCGCTGTACCGGCCGCGGCCGAAGTACTGCTCGTTGAGGTACTGCTCCACGAGGTCGAGCACCGAACGGTCGAAGGTCTTGCCGGTGGCAAGGCCGACGTTCTTCAGGCTCTTTTGCAGGTCTTCGGTCTTGATCTCCTTATTGCCGGTGATCTCGAAGCTTTCGATCGCCGGCCGCTCGATGACCACGACGATGAGGTCGTTGCCGTCGCGCCGCATCTGCACGTCGCGGAAGAAGTTGGTGGCGTAGATGGCCCGTACGGCCTCGCGCACCCGTTGGGCGGTAACGCGGTCGCCGATGTTCACCGGCAGGTAGTTGAAAACCGTGCCTTCGGAGATGCGCTGCAACCCCTCGACGCGGATGTTGCTTACGATGAAGCTCGAGTCGGGGACAGGCGCCGCCTGGGGCAACGCCTGAGCGAACACGGTCGCACCATGCCCGAGCAATGGGAGACTGAAGCCCCAGGCCATTCGCATGGCCAGGGCACGTTGGCGTCTTCTGCGGGATTTCATCCGCGGCGGACGTTAGCAACGTGAAAGCCCGCGACCCTTGCGAGGGGCCTTCAGAGTGTTAAGGAATGTTACGCCACGCGTATGCAGGAAACTTTGCTCGCAACAATCTGCCAAAGCGTTCCGTGCAAACACCAAACATGACTTCTTCTGAGGCGCGCGCGCCACAGAATCCGGGCCCCGCGACTCATCCGGCGAACGCACGACACATCGTCGTCGTCGACGATGACCGGGAAATTCGCAGTCTTCTCTCGCAGTTCCTCGAAAAGCACGGTTTCCGCGTCACCGCGGTGGCCGATGGTCGCAGCCTGCGCCGTCTGATGACGACGCAACGAATCGACCTCGTCGTGCTGGACGTGATGCTGCCCGGCGGGGAAGACGGCCTCACCATCTGCCGCCAGCTGAGCGCCACCAGTCAGATGCCGATCATTATGTTGACCGGCAAGAGCGACGAAGTGGATCGCATCATCGGCCTCGAGATCGGCGCCGACGACTACCTGTCGAAGCCGTTCAACCCGCGCGAGCTGCTGGCACGCGTGCGCAACGTGCTCCGGCGCTGGGACTTCGCGCCCCGTAAGCCGGATGTAAGGGAAGTCTCTCGCTATCGCTTTGCCGGCTGGAACCTCGACACCGCCGCGCGTGAACTGACGGACTCTGAAGGCACGCGCCACACGCTCACCGGCGCGGAGTTCCGCTTACTGCTGGCTTTCGTGTCGCACCCGAATCGGGTGCTGTCGCGTCATCAGCTGATCGAGCTCACGAGCACCCGGCGGTCGGAGCTGTTCGACCGGAGCATCGACGTGCGCGTGAGTCGCCTCCGGCAACTGCTTCGTGACAACGTCGGTGCACCGCGGATCATCAAGACCGTTTACGGCGACGGGTACGTACTCGGCACGACGGTGGAGGCGGAATGAACCAGCAGGAAGGTCGCGGCAGTTCGGGTGGCGCCACGGCGCTGAGTCGAAACGTAAGCGGCCTTCTGCCGGATGGCCTGTTCGCACGGATGCTGGCCATTGTCGTCGCGTGCGTCGCCATTCCCGAGATCATCGCGCTCGCCATTGCGCCTCAAGCGCACCGGTCGTCCCTGCTGGGTTCGTTCTTCATGTTGTTGCCGCCACTCGCGTGCGGTGTGTACTTCATGGCGCGCAGCGTGACGCGGCCGCTCGCGAAGCTGACGGACGAAGCCGATTCACTCGGGCGTCGCGCCGAGATCGGCGCCGTCACGCCGACCGGCGCGCTGGAACTGCGCCGGCTGATGGTGGCCTTCGATCTGGCCCAGGCGCGGGTCGAGCAGTACGTAACGCATCGGGCGCGCTCCCTGGCCGCGATGTCTCACGATCTCAAGACGCCGCTCACTCGCATGCGCCTTCGCGTCGAGACGCTGGATGACGACGCCACGCGTGACCCGCTCAATCGGGACCTGGATGAAATCACCGGCATGGTGACTTCGACCCTTGCAACGCTGAAAGGAATGGAGAACCCCGAAGCGGACGAGCCCATCGACATCAACGCCCTCCTCGCCCGCATGCAGAAGGAGTACGCGGAGATGGGGCGCAGCGTTTCCATTCGCGGCCAGGCGAGGCGGCCTTACGTGGGCCGTGTGTCGGCGCTCAAGCGGTGCCTCACGAACCTGATCGACAACGCGGTGAAGTTCGGTGAGAAGGCGAGCGTGACGCTCGAAGACGGTTCCTCCCTGAGGGTTCGCGTTGCCGATCGCGGGCCCGGGATCGCGGTGGAAGAGATGGATCGCGTGTTCGAACCGTTCTATCGCGCACGCGCGGCGCTGGCGCGTGGCGTGGAAGGCACGGGCCTCGGGCTCAGCATCGCCCGGGACATCGTGCTTGGGCACGGCGGCCAGCTCACGCTGCGCAATCGGGAAGCATGCGGCCTGGAAGCGGAAGTGGTTCTGCCGCGCGTCGTTCAGAAGGCGGCGCTTCACTAGAGTCGCTCGCGGCGCTTTGCGCGGAAGGGCGCGGACTAATCCTCAGCGTCATCCTTGGGCGGCGCGGTCTCCTCAATCAACCGCATCACATCCTGCATCAGCTCTTTCGTGCCCTGCTTCGTCACGCCCGAGATCCGATAAGTCGGCCCCTTCCACCGCAAGCGACGCACGATGTCCTTGCAGCGCTCCTCGGCTTCCTTCGCCGGCAGCAGGTCGATCTTGTTCAGCACGAGCCAGCGCGGCTTCTCGATCAAATCCTTACTGAACTTCTTGAGCTCCGCGACGATGGAGCGCGCGTCCTTCACCGGATCGGCATCCGGATCGGGCGGCGCGATGTCGACGAGATGCAGCAGCACGCGCGTGCGCTGAAGATGCTTGAGGAAGCGAATGCCGAGCCCCGCGCCTTCGGCCGCGCCTTCAATGAGCCCAGGGATGTCGGCCATCACGAAACTGCGATGCTCGCCCACGGACACGACGCCGAGATTCGGATGCAGCGTGGTGAACGGATAATCCGCGATCTTCGGCCGCGCGGCCGACACGGCGCTGATGAGCGTGCTCTTGCCCGCGTTCGGCAGGCCGAGCAGGCCGACGTCCGCGATGACTTTCAGCTCGAGTGCGAGCAGGCGCTTTTCGCCCGGCAACCCCGGGCCGTAGTTGCGCGGCGAACGATTGGTGCTCGACTTGAAGCGCGTGTTGCCCCAGCCGCCCTTGCCACCGCGTGCGACGAGCAGCGTGTCCCCTTCACGCACGAGATCGCCGAGCTGCTCGCCGGTCTCCGCATCCGCGATAAGGGTGCCGATGGGCACCGGCACGTAGAGATCTTCACCGCCCGCACCCGTGCAGCCGTTGCTCGAGCCGGCCGTGCCCGTGCCGCCCCGGAACGTGCGCTCGACGCGGAAATCCGCGAGCGTGTTGATGCCCGGAGCCGCGCGCAGATAGACGCTGCCGCCATTGCCGCCGTCGCCGCCGTCAGGCCCGCCGAACGGCACGAACTTCTCACGCCGGAAACTGGCGCAGCCGCGCCCGCCGTTACCGGCCTGCGCTTTCAGTCGTGCTTCATCGACGAACTTCATTGACGTGACATTCCAGGGGATTCGAACAGAGGACAGCGGACAGCGGACAGCGAGTTACGAGTTGCCAGTTACAAGTTGGAGCTCGAGTTACGCGCCGCGCCTCTCAGCCGCCCGGCGCTTGAGGGCCTCTTGATCTCATAAACACAAACCCCGGCGCTAGGCCGGGGCTGGTGCGATTCTCAAAACGGAGCGAACAGCTTCAGTTAGCGGCCTCAGCCTCGGGAACCACGCTAATGAACATGCGCTGCTCAGCGCCCTTGCGCTTGAAGAACACCTTGCCAGCCGCCGTCGCAAACAGCGTGTGGTCGGTGCCAATGCCCACGTTCGTACCCGGGTGCACCTGCGTGCCACGCTGACGGATGAGGATGTTCCCAGCGATAACGCTCTCGCCGCCGAACCGCTTCACGCCCAAACGCTTGGAGTGGGAATCGCGGCCGTTACGAGTGCTGCCGCCTGCCTTTTTATGTGCCATGTGCTGTTACCTGAATCGAATGCCGCAATCAGCCGGCGGTGAAATCCGTGATCTTCACTTCCGTGAAGGCCTGACGGTGGTTCTTCTGGCGCAGGTAGTGCTTGCGCCGGCGGAACTTCACGATCGAAACCTTCTCGCCCTTGCCGTGGCGGACGATCGTGGCGGAGACCTTGCTGCCCTTCAGCAGCGGGGTGCCCAGCTTCACATCGGCGCCTTCGCCCATGAGCAGGACCTCGCCAAACTCCACAGTGGAGCCGGGCTCGGCATTCAGCTTCTCGACGCGCAGCGTGGCGTCTTTAGTAACCCGGTATTGTTTACCACCGGTGGCGATGACCGCGTACATGAGGGATATTCCAGAAAGGACCGTCGACTCGACGAAAGGTCGCGCATTCTACTCAGCGACCCCCACCCGGTCAAACCGGCTTTTCCTCAAGCCAGATACGCACTTAGCCTCCGTTCGGCCGGACCGTGCAGCGCCGTTTCACGTAAGCCGGGCCGTCGGATAGGATGCGGGACCCCGCAAGGCACCCGGTAGCGACGCAACCCTCTAATGACGCTCGAAGAAGTCCGCGCCCTAGTACGTTCCGACATGGCCTCCGTGGACAGCGTGATCCGCGCCCGCCTCAAGAGCGCCGTGCCGCTCGTGGACCAGGTGGCCGAACACATCATCGCCGGTGGCGGCAAGCGCCTGCGGCCCCTGATCGTGGTTTTGACCAGCCGGGCCTGTGAGGGCCAGGGCGAGGCGCGTTTCGAAGCGGCGGCGTTCATAGAGTTCATCCATACCGCCACGCTTCTGCATGACGACGTGGTGGATGGCTCATCCATGCGCCGGGGCCGGGACACGGCCAATGAGGTCTTCGGCAACCAGGCCAGTGTGCTGGTGGGCGACTTCGTGTATTCCCGGGCGTTCCAGATGATGGCCGGGCTCAGTTCCCAGCGCGTGATGGAAATCATGGCCGACGCCACGAACGTCATCGCCGAGGGCGAAGTGCTGCAGCTGATGAATGCGAACGATCCCGAGACCACCGAGCAGCGGTATCTCGAAGTGATCTATCGCAAGACCGCGCGCCTGTTTGAGGCCGGCGCGGAAGTGGCGGCGGTGCTCGCCAACGCGCCCACAGAACTGCAGCGCTCGCTTGCGAAATACGGGCGCCACCTCGGCACGGCGTATCAGCTGGTGGATGACGTGCTGGACTATCGCTCGGATCCCGCCACTCGCGGCAAGAACATCGGCGACGATCTTGCGGAAGGCAAACCCACGCTTCCGCTGATCCACGCGCTCAAGAACGGCACGGACGCGCAGCAGCAGGTGATTCGGCACGCCATCGAAAATGGCGGCATCGATCAGCTCGAAGCGATCATTTCCGCCATCGACTCGACGGGCGGGCTCGACTACACCACCGCCCTCGCCCGTGCGGAATCCGACAAGGCGCTGGCCGCGCTGGCCGACCTGCCCGAAACGCCCTACAAACAGGCGCTCGGCGCACTGGCGCGATTCGCAGTGGACCACACCACCTGACCTGAAGGTCGCTGGCGCACGTGCAACCGCGAGCTGGGCTCGGGTGTCATGGCCGGAAAGTTCCCTCTTGATCTGTGCCGCCCGGCGATTGAGGGCTTCCGATCCGACGGATACTTATATATAGGCACGAAGGGAGGACCGCGATGCTTCTCAAAACCTCATCCACGGCAATCCTGACCTTTCTCGCGGCGGTTGCGGCCACGTGCCTCACCGGTTGCGGGCCAGCTGGAGTCAACGGCCCGGTCGACGTGCCCGCCGGCACTACTGCGGAAGGCGCCACCACGATCAACGGGTCAGTGACAGTCGGTGACGGCGCCAAGGTGGGCGAAACAGCCACGGTCAATGGCGGCGTTCACCTGGGTGCGAATGTCACCGCGAACTCCGCGCGTACCGTGAATGGCGGCATCGAGGTCGGCAACGGCACGCAAATCGTGCATGACATCGATGCTGTGAACGGCACTATTCGCCTCGGCAAAGGCACCGATGTCGGCGGAAGCGTAAAAAACATCAACGGCGGCATCCGCATCGATGCGGCACACGTGACGAATGGCATCAGCACGTTCACTGGTGACATCGAACTGGGGCACGGGTCGCATGTGGAGGGCGGCATTCACGTGCAGAAACCCGACTTCGGCAACGACATGAATCGCACGCCGCGTATCGTCATCGGCGCCGAGTCCGTAGTCGACGGGACACTGAAGTTCGATCGCGAGGTGAAGCTGCTGGTGAGCGACACGGCGAAGATAGGGCCGGTCGAAGGCGCAACGGTGCAGCTATTCGCCGGAGACGATCCGACTCATCTGATCGAGCCTGCGGAAGCCATAGCAGAAACTGCTGAAGTGCCGGGCGACAAGCCTGCCGACAAGCCCGCAGGCGGGGCCGGGGCCGCCGCCCAGAAACCGTAGCGGTGCGCGGGCGTTCTCGTGGTCTTGCCGTTTTTGCGCCGGCACCGCTTCGTGCCGACGCGGCTTTGCGGGCCAATGCTGCGAGCGCGGGCACACGCCGCCCGGCGGCGGCGGAAGGTCGCAAACCCGGTCCGGGCATCCCTGAATGGCCAGGCACATCGAACATTTGATGCCGCTGCGCTCGTTCAGTACACTGCGCCCCCTTCGCCGGATTGCCGCCCTGCAGGCCCCTGAAGGCCACGCGGAAATTCTGATCCCTCGGGATGTAGCTCAGCCTGGTAGAGCACTACGTTCGGGACGTAGGTGTCGCAGGTTCAAATCCTGTCATCCCGACCACGTGTTCCTGCGACTTTCAGCAGGGCCGCGGTCTGATAAGCCCCACTGGCCCAAAGGCTCCCGTCTTCTTTGGATATGAGCCGGATCTTCTCTGGAAACAGATCCTGGAGGATCAACCTGGCTTCCGTGGCTGCGTCGGGGTTGCCCTCCAGCCCACGGCTGATTTGCGCCTCGTACAGTTCCGCCGCTTTGGGTATCGCTGCTGCTCGCGCCGCTTTCACACCACTGTCCCGCCTGGACGCTTCGCATGCCGAGCTGGATGCTCCTGCTCTTCGACCCCGAATCGGGTTTGGACGTGGATCCTAGGCTCTTGCGTCTCGACCTGGCTATAACGCCGCGCGAGGCGGACGTTGCAGCACTGCTTGCAAAGGGGTTCTCCTTGCGCGCCGCTGCAGCGAAGCTAGGCATCAGCGCGCACACACGTGAAATCGATCTTTACCCGCACGGGGCTCGCGAGCCAGGCAGATCTCGTCAGAAGAGTGCTCACAGGTCCAGCGGCGTTCGGGCCGCCGGCCGTGAGCAGCTCTTGCTCTCTCCAGCATTCTTTGCGACGACTCAGTTCCTGAGCCCGGAGGGCCCCGGCGCCTTACCGAACAAGCTCGTGAAGATCGCCTGATCCGCCGCGTTCACAATGCCGTTGCCATCCAGATCTGCGTTCGCGTTGGAGGTGCCCATCGCGGCTTTGAAAATTGCCATGTCGGCGAAGTTCACGAACTGGGAATCGTCGAGGTCCGCGTCGCATCGGTTGCCGTAACCATCGCCGTCCGTATCGCGCTGGTCCGGATTGGGCACGGCGCTGCAGTTGTCGAACGGATTCGCGATACCGTCGCCATCCGAGTCGACGCGACTTCCGAGGAGGATCACACGATTCGTCGAGGAGAACTCGCCTGTGTCTGCCTTCGCGGTGGCGCGGACATCGAAGAGGTGTCCGTTGGGCAATACGCCGACGATCCTCGAGGGTGCGGTGAGCACAACCGTCTCATTCGCATGCAGTGTCGGGACGGTCCAACGGGCGAGCTCCCATGGATCGCAATTTGGTGTCTGCCCGGCGCGCATGTGCCAGCGGGCACGAGCGCGGACGATGCGAAACGTTGACCATAGGGCGGCAGGCGCAACTGCACGTCTAGGTCGAAGAGGTCGAATTGCCACTCGTTGGTGACGCGAACTGTCGTCGCGAGAGTTTCGTTTGATCGCACTGGATCCGGAGCGGCAGCCACCGTCACATTAAGGCGTGGCGACGCGTCGACCCGGGTGACGACCGTCGCAGCGGCCTGTTCCGGGCCGGCCGCGGTATTGGTGCCCGAGATCGTGATGCTGTCGACCTGGATCAGCGCACCCGCCGCCGTGTTCGAAGCGACCTGCAGTGAGATCTTTCGCCGGCCCCCGGTTGCACCGGCCAGATCGCCCAGGGTCCCAGACCACGTCTTCACCCTGAACGACGCCTCCGACGGCGTTCACGAGCGTCGTGCCGCGAGGAATCGGGAAGCGCAGGCTCGCGCCGGTCACAGGATTCACGGAACGATTGCCGTACGTGATCGAGTAGTTGATGCGCCCGGCCGGGCGACACGGGATCGCGATCCTCTTCCGCCGCAACCGTCAGCGCTTCGTCGGTATCGATCACGAATGCTCGAGCAGCAGTCGCAGTGTGTCCTTCGCGGTAGTCGCAATCGCTTCGATGCGCTGGAGCTTGGTGCTGATGGCGCTGATCGTACTGAGATTGCTGAGCATCGGTTGGAAATCGAAACCGTCACCGCCTGACCTGGAGTCAGTGTGCCGAGACTCCACGACGCCGAGCTCCATCCCTGTGCCAGGTCGCCGAGCCTGCGGGGCACGTGGCTGCGCTGCTGAGCAACTCGTTCGAGACAACGTTCGCGTCCTCCGGCAGGCGCAGTTGAAGCACAACGTTTGTCAGGCGTCCCGGCGCCACGATTGGTGACGGTCGCGAGCGTGACAACTCCTTCGCCCCGCCGCACTGCCGAGGGCGACACTTCCAGGCGCAACCTGTAATGGCGGATCCGTCGCAACGCGCGTGACCGACGTCGCACGGCCAGACTCTGTGCCGTTCGCGGTGTCGCCGGTGAGGTTCGCGTCCGTCTGCAATACCGATCCCGGCTGGGAGTCATCATTTACATGAACGACAACCTGCTGTCGTGCGGACTGATTCCCCGCAGCGCATCCAGACTCCAGTGCACGTCCCGACCTTCGAGGACACCGCCACCCGTCGCGGACACGAATGTCGTGCCCGTGGGCAACGGCAACATGAGATGCAGGTTGGTCGCAGGATTCGACGTCCCATCCGCTGGGTGCGGTTTCCGTACACGAGTGTGTACACAATCTCGCCGCCTGGCCCGACTGGATCACGATCGTCCCTGAGAGACAGCGTGAGAATATTGTCCCTGTCGATGACAAACGCACGCGTGGGCTTTCACGAACGAAGTTATCGAGGTCATGGCGACTTTCCTCCATCAAACGAAACACGGTCGCACGGATAGCTCCCGGCGCAAGTGCGCCGGGAGCGTCCGGAAGCCGAAAGACTCAGTAGCGCGACGAACCGCCGCCACCGCCACCTGAGCGAGCGCGTTCCTGCGCTTCGTTGATCTTGAGCGGACGACCGTCGAAGTCCTGTCCGTTGAGCGCCTGCATCGCACGCGAGGCATCCGCGGAAGACATTTCGACGAAGCCGAAGCCCCGCGCGCGGCCGGTCCTCCCGATCGCTGATCAGCGACAGCTTCTCGACAGTGCCATGGGGCGCGAACAGCGCGCGCACGGCGTCTTCGGTGGCTGTGAAGGGGAGATTGCCGACGTAGAGTTTTGTCATATAAAAAAGAGTCCCAGAAAAAAAAGAAAAATCAGTCCTGAAAGGCAACGGCCTTGCAGCGAGTCGGGAGGCTTTTGGGAATGGCAGATTGGCCGTTCAGTGGCGCCAGAAACGGCGCGGCGGAGGCCAAGAAGACAAGGCGAAAAGATTACCAACGCGGCCACAATACCGTATTCGGTGGCACGCCACATGACTTTCGACGTGCGCGTGCTCACCATTTCCCGGCGCGGACGATCCGACCGCGTTCGAGCCGTGTTCCCTCGGCCGCGGAAGGCAAGCACACCGGGCGTGAGCGTGCCCGCGCCGGCGTGCCTGCCTGTACCTTCAGCCGAATCCGCGCCGTGGGTCAGTCCTTCGGCGCGACGTTGCGATTCTTGATGAGCCACTTGCCGTTGACGCGCACGAGATCATCCACGCCCCGGCCCGTCGCGGGCACACGCGCCTCGGGCCGTGCGGCGCCCGGCGCGGTCGGCGGCGGCACGAACGCCGTCAGCCAGTAGTTGTGGATGCGGGCGTGATCCTTGTCGATGAACTCGATGTAGTGGTTCGTCGTCATGTGCAGCGTGCCCGCCCACCGCCTCGCCCTTGGCTTTGCGTTCTTCGCGTGACTTGTTCAGGTCGTTGATCATCTTCTTCAACGCTTCACGACCTTGGTCTCGCCGAAGGCGCCGTCGACCGTATACACCGCGGCATAAGCCTCGGCATTGCCGGTGTCGAGCGCGCGGGCGTAGTCCCACATCAGCTTCTCGATTTCGCCGCGATCTTTCGCCTCGCGCATGACGTCGGCGTCACCTGGCGAAGACGGTCGTGCCCCGCGGCAAGGGCGATGCATGCGATGGCGGCGGACGAACATCTTGTTGGTAAGCATGGGCGTGCCTCCGATTCTTGTAGTCGCGTGGAAGACTTCCGGCCGAGCGGTTACTTGTAGCTGGACGGCAGTGGATACAGGCCGTCGTACGGCGGCCAGTTCGGAACCGGGCGATCTTCCGCCGGATAGTAGAAGGCGGCGTGAATGTCGCGGATCTTGCCGTGGTCCAGGTGGAACACCTCGGTAAAGGCGTTGCGACGCTTGGGATTGCGCGCTTCGCGGCGGAACATCGCCGAAACCATCACCGCCTGCGACTCTTCGTCGAGCACGTAGAAATTGCGGATCGTCACGATGGCGACGCCGAAGTCGCCTGCGTCCGGCAATCCGTCTTGCCGTTGTTGCCAATATCCATCCCGTCCTTCATCGGCGTATTGAACGTCGGGAAACCGTTCTCATAGCGCGAGCAACCGGGATGCCCTTTGACGATGAAGCCGTTGTGGCTGTGATGCCGTCGAAGTAGGAGTTGACCACGGCCTGCAACGCTTCGCGCTGCATGCGTTCGGCCTTGGGCACCACGCGCTGCGCCGGCAGCGTGGCGCGCAGCGTATCGATATTGAATGGCGTCTTGCCGGCTCGCCCGTCAGGCCGGGGTCGCTCTTTCTCGAGATGAACCATTCGGCTTCGGTCACCTGGTTCCACTGGACTTTGAGGCGGATGGCGACCACCGCCTCTTCCTCGCCCATGTTCACGGTGCCGAAGTAACCGGCCTGACTCTGAACGGGGTCCAGGTAACGGCGCCTGAATGGAACCGAGGCCGGTGACATTCTTCCAGGCGCCCTGTCCTTCCGGGATGACAACTGCGTTTTCCGTCTGGCGAAAACCGACCCCACAATCCCGCAGCTTCCGGTTTGTGACTGGCGACCGCGTCGAGGTAGGTGTCCAGATGACGCTTGAGGCAATCGCGGTTGCAGTCCTCCGCGCTCGCGGCGGCGCCGAACAGCAGCGACGGCAAACAGAAAAAGCATCGGATACGGTCTTTTCATTTTTCCCCCTGCCAGCTATTTCGCGTAGCGTACGCGTTACACCTCCTCTTTTGCTGGCTCTCGCATCCGCGGACCGCATTACGGAGCGGCGTTCACGATCTCCCCATCGATGAGCTTCACCCTTCTGCCCCACGCGCCAGCTTGGCTCGGTGTCCATCTCGATCGTCTGCTTGCGACCGCCGGTGAGTCCTGACCGTGACTTCCCAGTGGGAGGTCGTCATGTGCCCTTCGATCGCGTTGCCCGCGGACACCTCCGCCCACCGCGCCGGCGGCGGTCGCGACGGTCTTGCCCCGCCCCTTGCCGATCAGGTGACCGACCAGCCCCACCGATCACCGCGCCCGCCGCGGCGCCGATCCCTTTGGGCTTGCGCTTCTCGTCGACCTTTTCGTATCGGTGATCGTGCCGCACTCGTTGCAGACAACCGGCGCGGGCAGAATTTCATAGGACACGGTCCGCGGCTCGCTGCGCTGGCCGTTACGATCGATCAGCACGAACTGCAACGTGTTCTTCGAAGGCTTCGACTCCGATCGAACGCGTACTGAATCGTTCCCTGATCAACGTGTCCATGCCGGACACCTTCTGGTCGCTCGTCTGCGCATCCCATTTGACGTTGCTCTCGACGACGTGCCGCTCGACGGATACGACACCCGCCGCGCGCTGTCGAAGGCACGACGAACGTGTAGGGCTTGCCGACGCGAACGCTCTTCGGCACGTCGACGCTGGCGATGTGCGGCGGGGGTGCTGTCTTGAAGACGGTACGCTGCGCGAGGATGGCGCCCACGATCAGAACCGCCGCGGCCGCCGCCCACACGAGCCACGAGTTGGGCCGGGGAACCGGCGCGGGCACCGGTGCGGGCACCGGCATCGGGTCCGGCGGCAACGGACTCGGCGCGACGAGCTCGCTGCGCGCTTCATCGTTGCGGTATTCGTCGCCGAGGCCGAGCCCGTGCGCCCACGCCCACACGGCCCAGCTGGACGCATCCCGCGCGAGCAGATGTTCTTCCGAAAGGCGCTTGGAGAGGCGCGCCGCGAGACTGCGTGGCGGCTCGCCCGAGTGGCTGTTCAGCAGGTCCTGAGGCACCTGCTCTTCCAGCGCTTTCACGAGCGCCGAGATTTCCGGACGGCGTTCGGGGCACTCATCGCGCAGCAGGCTCGCGAGCCGCGGCGGGCTGGGTCAGGATCTGCTCACCGAACCGGCCATACAGCCCACGCAGCGCGGTGGGCGACTTCGTTATTCATTTTCAGGACACTCCCCGGCACGTTGCGGTCACTGTCCTGTCAGGACGCGAAAGCGCGGCGGATATTGCCGGCGCCCTGCGAATTGCTTACATCCGGGGCTTACATCGCTTACATCGCTTACATCCGGGGCTTACGTCCGGCGCCTACGTCCGGCGCCTACGTCCGGCGCCTACATCCGGCGCCTACATCCGGATTTCGCCGCGCGTCGCCCCAAACTGAATCTGCATTCCGTCCTTCAACAAGAGCCGCGCCCCCGGCGCGACCCGGGTGACTTCGTCCTTGTACCGGCATGTCCACTCGGCCCGCGAGGCGTTACTCAGGCTCAGGCTGCCGGGCTGCCCCCTCCACTTGCGCGGTGGGAGCATCGACCTGATACGCCCCGCCCTCGCAGTGATACGCCAGCAAACGGGCTCCCGGGTCCAGCACACCACCACGTGTCGCGGCGGCCGTTGCGGCCCCTCGTGGGTCGCGTGGATCCCGATACGCGGTGGCACGACCGGCAACGCCGAGCCGCAATACCAGCACGAAAATGTCGGCGTCGCCGCCGCTCCAACACGTTGGCGATCGTAAAAATTCTCGGCGCGGCAGGTACACGTGATGACGCTGTCCCGCAGGCGCGCCATCGTCAGCCGCCATTCCGTTTCCTGAACGCGGCCATGTTTTGGCTCGCGCAGGCCGTCGGTGAACGCGCGAGTAAACATATCCTTGAGAAAGCTCGGGTAGAGGGCCCAGTACGCAAGCAGAAGACTCTGTTCTTCGGGAATCGGCCTGTTGGAGGCGTCGTGAGGATCGAAGACGAACAGCGGATCGGTCCCGAAGAGGCTGCGGATGGTCGAGAAATCGCTGAGGTTGCTGAACTGGAGCGCGCGCTGGCCCACCAGCGGGTGCCCGATGTGCAGGATGCGAAACAACATCACCGCCAGCGAATGAAGATCGGTCGCCCGCGTCGGCCCGGTCTGTCGAAGCACGATCTCCGGCGCCTGGTATTCCCACACGCCACCCATGACGCTCGGGGCGCCATCGATGTCGACGTTGTCGTTGTCGCACACCGAGATCTGGCCGCTGTCCGGGTCGAAGAACAGGTTCCCCGGCGTTCAGGTCCTGATACGCCAGGCCCTTGGCATGTACGCATGGAGCTCCTGCGCCAGCAGGCAGCAGATGGTCGCGAGCACGCGGAAACTCGGCGCCACCGCATCGCCCGAGCCGCCGCGCGGGTTGAGGAGCGCGGTCATCTCCTTCAGGCGCGGGTCCCGCAACGGCATCAGGTAACCGAGACGGCCGCCGTCCGGCAGCGTGACCAGTGAGAACGGCCACAGGAATCGGGCCGACGGCGGCCCATGATCGATGGCCGTCTGCAGGCGTGTGCGCAGGCGCTTGTCGTACTGGAGCACCCGGTCGTTGTACCACTTCAGGGCAAACACACGGCCCATGAACGAGACCCGGTAAACCCAGCCCTGACCGCCCCTCGCCGAGCAGCGCCCTCCACCGTGCAACGGCCGCCGGTCGAAAGCACTTTCAGCGTCTGTCCGATATTTAGCGACATGGATCCTGCGGGCCGGTTGGCGGGGCGCGTCTTTGCGCGTTCCTCCTTCTCATCATTCAAGCGCCAACCGCCCGCCGTCAAGAGTCGTTGCACCCGCCAGCAATATCCGCCTCGCCTCCCCGTCCTGTTCGGATACGACAACCAGACCGCGCATCACGCGGATCAATATCAGGGCAGGTACCTTCGATGGACAACAAGCACCCCGGCGGCTCGATGAAGCAACCTCTCGGGGAAACCCCGACCCGCTCCCAGCTGCTGCCTCTTCAAACCAACTGGCGCACCGTGATGAGCAAGGGCTACTTCTGGCCCGGCATCGTTACCGTGGCGGCGGTGGTCTTTCTGTTCGGCTTTCTGCAGTCCGGCGCCACCTACGACGTGCGCTGCTTCTGTCAGGTACCGGATCACGTGGTGCCCGGCGGCATCGCCACGGTGACCAAGTGGACCACCGTCAAGCTTCCGATGTACATCATCGTGCTCGCGCTATACATAACGAGCGGGCTTGCGTTCGCGGCGTACCGAATCATCGGCAAGCCCGCGCCGCTCTGGCTGATCCCCGCCGTCGCGGTCGTGACCTACTTTCTGGTGAGCAGCCCGCTGCTCGGAATCGTCCACATTCTCGATTTCGGTGTGAAGGAGCTCGGCGATTCGTTCTCGCTGGCCTCCATCGTCAAGGGATTCTTCGCGGCCGGCCTGCCGGAAGAAACGCTCAAAGCCATTCCCGTGGCACTCGGTGTCTGGGCCGCCCGGCGTATTCCGGAACGCGGCCATTTCCTTTCGGCATTTCGCGTCGTCGAGCCGCTGGACGGCATCCTCATCGGCGTCGCGTCGGGCCTCGGTTTCACGCTGAACGAAACGCTGCTGCAGTTCGTGCCCCAGCAGATCGTCTACGCCGACTGGCATCTCGTCAGCGATGGGTTCGCCAGCCAGCTGATGATCCCGCGCGTCCTGCAGAACATCGCGGGTCACGGCGCCTGGGCCGGCATCTTCGGTTACTACATCGGGATGGCGGCCACACGGCCGGCCAGCGCGAAGAAGCTCGTGCTCGTCGGGCTCGGCATCGTGGCGCTGCTCCACGGGGCGTGGGATTCGAACGGCGGCACGATCGTGCAACTCGTCATCGCCGTTGCGACGTTCGCGATGCTGGCCGGCGTGATCATGAAGGCGCGCGAGCTGTCGCCCAATCGATCACAGCTGATTCGTTCGCAGGTGCTCGATGGCGCGCCCGCCGCCGCGCCCGTGGCGAAGCCCGCCGCCCGGCCCACGCCGTCGCAGACGGTGGCGAGCGGCGTGACGCGCTCGGAGACCTGGGGCCAGCGCTCGGAAACCTGGGAAGACGCGCCCCGCGTGGAGCACCTCGAGGTCGCGGGCAACAGCTTCCCGCTGACGGTGAACGTGCGACTGACCGAGAGTCAGATGCCGATGCTCAAGGCGAGCGCCGGTGACGGAATCGTCGCGATGGTCGCCGCGAATCCCGAAGATCCGAAGATGCTCGGCCTCAAGAACCTGTCCACCGAGACGTGGCGCGTGGAAACGGTAGGTCGCGGCGTGCGGGATCTCAACCCCGGCCGCAGCATTCGCATCGAACGCGGCGTGCGCATCCAGATCGGCGCCACACCGGCGGTGATCAGGTAATCCCATGCAAAAGCATCCCGGCGGAACCCTTGCGCGGCGTGAGCTGCACGTCATCTGGCTGCTCGACACGTCCGGCTCGATGAATGCGGAAGGCAAGATCCAGTCGCTCAATGTCGCGATCCACGAAACGATTCCGCATCTTCGGGCGGCGGCGCAGGCGAATCCCAACGTGGACGTGCTGATGCGGGCGATCACGTTCTCCGATGGCGCGCGCTGGCACGTCGAGAAGCCGACTTCCATCTTCGACCTGCGCTGGCAGGACGTCACTGCGGGCGGACACACGGACCTCGGCCTCGCACTGAAGCTCGTTGCGGCCGCGATGGAAGTTCCGCCAATGCCCGAGAGAGCCGTGTCCCCTGCCCTGATTCTCGTGACCGACGGCTATCACACCAACGAACAGGATTTCGACGAAGGGCTCGAAGCGCTGATGGCCTCGCGCTGGGGCCGGCCGGCGGTGCGCAAGGCTGTCGCCATCGGGCGTGACGTCGACGTCGCCGCGCTGAAGCGGTTTCAGGGCGACGATTCGGAGCCGTTGCGCGTGCAGGATGCGAGCTCCCTGATTCAGGCGATTCGCTGGACTTCGCGCGTTGGCATCGAGGCCGCTTCGCACGTATTCGATTCCGCCCTGGTGGGCTCGGCCTCGGCGAACGAGGCGGTGGAATGGTGAATGCCGTCGCCACACCCGCGTTGGTGCCACGCCCCGTGCGCGTGGCCGGAGCTTCGGTCTGCGGCGTCTCGCACGTTCGCGACGGATTGCCCAACCAGGACGCGCTCGCGCTGTGGCAAGCCGGCGCCAACGAACAGGGATATGTCGTCGCGGCTGTCGCCGATGGGCACGGTGGCGCCCGTCATTTTCGCAGCGCTCACGGTTCGCGATTCGCGGTCGATGCCGCGCTCAGCGCGATGCGCCGGATCGCCGCCGCCTGGGACGCGGCCGATGCGCAGGGGCAGACGCGGATCGCTTCTTCGGAACTGCCGCGGGCGATCGTCGACGAGTGGACAGATCAGTTTCGCCGCCATCTCGAGAGCACACCGATCACCGATGAGGAATGGGAAACGCTCGCGGCCGGTGCCGGGGCCGACGCACGATCGCAGGTGGAGGCCGAGACGGCACTCGCTTATGGCGCAACGTTGATCGCCGCGCTGGTCACGTCACGCCAGATTCTGCTGCTGCAGATTGGTGACGGAGATGCGCTCGTCGTCGCGCCGGATGGAACCGCCTCGCACCCCATTCCGACCGATGGCCGTCTGACCGGGGAGTTCACGACATCGATCTGTCGCCAGGATGCGGCTGCGGACTTTCGCCATTCGATCATCGCAATCGAAGGCACTGTTGCGTTGCTGATGCTCGCGACGGATGGCTATTCCAACTCCTTCCGAACCGACGCGGATTTCCGCCAGGTCGGAACGGATTTCCTGCACATGGTGCGACAGGATGGCGTGAGCCAGGTCGAGAAACGTTTGCCGCGGATTCTGGAGCACGCCTCGGCGAACGGCAGTGGCGACGACATCACGCTGGCTGTAGTGCACCTGGGAGAAACGAACCGGTTTTCCAAAGCTCGGGGGGGTGCGGCCCCTTCGACGATGCGTGTCAGTGAGGTGCGCGCGGAGCTCGTGAGCCTCAAGAAACAACTGCAGCAGTACAAGAAAGCCGTCGCCGCAGTGGCGTTCATCGCGCTGGCCACGCTGGCGTGGACGTTCCGGAGCGAAATCCTCGCAGTGGGCAGGACCACACCGCACGGCGATCCGAAGACGGTTCCAGTCAAGATCAAACCCGGTGAGGCGTCGGATACGGGTTCGCAGATCGACGCCGAGGCCGCGCCGGCCGCGAAGATTTCGGTCTCCGCCCGGCACGCGGCACAGTCTGTGAAGGTCAGTGCCAAAATCACCTTCGCCAGTACGCCTCCGCTGAAATGCACCACCGAGGCTGCCCTTTCGGCACCCGGTTTCCCGAATCTCGGCACGGCCCAGCAGCCGCTCGCGCCGGCGTCCTCGAAGGGCGGGCCGATTCAGCTCGACGCGACGATCGCCGGGCCGAAAGAGGAGAAGCAACGCAAGGCGCTCAAGGGCGCGGACGCGGAGGCGTCTGTTGAAGTGATCTGCGACGGAAAATCCGTGGCGCACGCGACCACGCGTATCGCCACCTGAGCGACGAACGACTGCCCGTCAGCAATATCCGGCCCCCTGTTACGTCATCTCCATTCCAATGGACAGCCCAAACACTCATTGCTCCGATTCCCAGCTGTCGCAGTACGTCCGGCGGGACCTGCCATGGCGTGAGCTGGCGAAGATCGACGGTCACCTGTGCAAGTGCGTCGAGTGCGGCAAGCGGCTTGGCGCGCTCTCGAATGTCCGGCGAGCGCGGGCGCTGCTGCGCTCGATCGTGCGCGACAACTCCCACCTTTCATACGAGCAGATCGAAGCGCTTGCCGAAGGCAAGGTGTCGCTTACGGGCCCTCTGCAAGCTCACATGAACGAATGCCACAGCTGCGACACCGAGTTGCGCGAGATGCGGACGTTCGTCAGTTCGTTTCGTGCCCCGACACCGCGGCGATCGACAACGTCGTGGCTCGAGTCCATTCGGAGCTGGTTCGAACGGCCGTTGCGGATGTCGGCGGGGCTCGCGGCGGTTGTGGCCGTTTGCGTCGGCCTGGCGGTGGTGGAAAGGAACGAAACCCCCGGCGGCGCCAGCAACGCGGCGGCCGCGCATGCGGTAGTCGTCGACTCCGGGCAGCATGCGCCGAGCTTTCAGGACTGCAATGCGCGCGAGTTGGCGGCCCGTTCGGCGGAGTGGTACGCGATGTACGAGCGCGGTGACTTCGAGCAACTCGCGGAAGCGCTGCGTCAACCGGCGCAGGCTGGCAACACTGTCGCCGAAGCGACGCTGGGCGTGCTCCTCGCGAAGGGGCTCGGCACCGAGGCGAATCCCAGCGCGGCGAAACTGTGGTTGCGGAGAGCGGCCGCACCGCGGCGACGTGTGCGCCTCCCAGGCGCTGGCCGCACTCAATTGATTCGCTAAAGACCCGCGCGGCCCAACGTGCGGGCCAGCTCCCGAAGCGCAATGGTTCGGCGATTGATCACGTGTTGCCGCTGGATGCCCAGTAGCTGCGCGATCACCGCATCCCCCAGCGGGAGGTACTTCCACAGCAAGCAGAACTTTTCCTCCGCCGTTGCGAGAGACGCGACATCCGCGCGATCGGCGGGCGAGAGTGGGAGAGCATTCCACGCAGCGAGGTACTGACCCTCGTTCAGATTCAGCGCGGCACCGATCTGCGCTATCCGCGCGACGCCGAGCTCGACGAACACTTCGATGTCGCCGCGCGACTTGCCGGGGCCCGGGATGTTGAGGAGATAGGCGCAGCGGTAGTCGGCTCGTAGATCCCTTACCGCGGCCCAGAGACGCGCGATGGAGCCGCGCAGCTCCACTTCGAGATCCGGCGTGCGACGGGCCGGGTCGGCGAGCGCCGCGATCCCGGGATCGCCGTCACCGTCCGCATCGAGCGATTCCATCCGATCCTCCCTCACCTCGAGCACCTTCGCGGCCAGCGAGACGAGATCATCGAATGCCACCGCGCCACCGAGCCGCGCGAAAGCGGCCGCGACGAACCGATTCCAGTCCGCGACCGAATAGCGCTCCAGTGATTTGGCCTGGGGCGGCAGCCATGACGAGTCGTCACGCACCCGCTGGATGCGAGCCTGATCCGCAGCGACGGTTCCGTAGCGCCACGCGCGCAAGCCGCAGCTCAGGGCGCTATCCGGCCCCTCCCAGATCGCGTAGTCGGGTGCATGTGACAGGAAATAGCGAAGGCGATTCTTGAGGCTGGTGCGCCTCGGGTTTCGCTGCCTCAGATAATCGGACCAGAGGTTGTAGGCCACCGTGGTGGCATACGCCTTCAGGTCGGCAACGTCGGTATCGCCCCGGCGAGCGCTCCCCGAGACGCTCCCAGACGCGCATGAGCGCATCCTGATACACGTCGAGCGCATCGAGATTTTCAGCCCGCGAGTCGTCCTCGGCCAGGGACAGGCCGGAGCGTCTCCTCAACGCGGCACGCACGGTCTGCCCCACCTGCTCCATGAGCAGCCGCGAGGCGGCTTCCGACCCAGGCGTCATCGATCGCAGGACTCCCCGGAGAATGTTCTCGTTCACCCCCGAGTGGGGAGAAACGGCGAAACATCACGCGGGAGCGCGATCGGGGGTCAGTTCGGCGGCGGGCGCACGTCCACTTGCCAGGTGAAGGATTCGACGCCCGGCGCCTGCGGTTCGAGCGTGACGGTGCGCCGACCCGTGCCGAGCTTTGCGCCGGGGATCAGGGCTTCGACGAACACATAGCCGCCGCTCTCGATCGGGCGGAGATCTTCGGCGGAAAACAGGCGGGCGCCCGATTCGTCCGTCACCGCCAGGCGATAGGACAAGGAAGAATCGCTGCTCGTGGTCTCGGCCTGGAGGCGCACCTGCCCCGCACCCGGCGCCACGCGCACGATCCGCGCCTCGCCACCGCGCTGAAGATCCGCGAGCAGGACGATGCTCGCGCGCGTTCCAGTGACGTCCGACGGCCCGGTATCGAGCGCGTCGACCGCCGGCTGCGGAAGCGGCTGTTCCGCCGTCGCCGGTGGCGCCACGTCGGCTTCCTTGTTCACACGCATGGACACCGCGACGGCGACTGCGCATACGACGAAAACAGCGGCTGCGCGCACGGGCCAGCGGTTCCAAGGCGCCACTTTGCCAGCCGCCGCTGACTTACTGGACGCTTGCACGCGCCCGTCGAGGCGCGGCTCATCGGCACGCCGTGAGGCGATGTCGTGCAAGGCTCGCGCCACTTTCACGCGCTGGCGAATCACCGGATCGACGAGAAGATGCCGCTCGAAGGCCGCCCGCTCATCGGCGCCGAGGCGACCGAGGGCGTAGTCGTCCACGAGATCGGTCCGCTCGTGCTGGAGCAGGTCCGCCACGTCCGCGTCCTGCATGAGCTGCTCTTCCAGCCGCTGTGCCTCGTCTTCGGGCAAACGGTGCAGGAGCAGGCTGCGCAATTGTTCGGGCGTTGGCGAAATCATGGTGGATGTTTCTCAGTCATCCTCAGTGTGCGGCGGCGGCGATCCATCACGCGCGGCGAGCCGTTGCGCGATGCAATTCTCGAGCATGTCTCGCAATCGGAGCGCGCGGTTTCGAAGCGCATTCAGCGCAAGGCCCCGCCGTTCGGCAAGCTGGCGCCGCTTCTCGATGCGCACCACGCCGCTGCCACCCGAGTAATACTCCACGATCAGGTCCGCGCCATCGGGAGGCAGACCGTCCATGCACGCGAGCAGCGCGTCGTGCAGAGCCTCGCGAGCCACGACATCCGCTTCGGTGTCTCCGAAAAGGGTCGCGTCACGCGCGGCGGTATCTTCGCGCACCGAGCGCGCGCGGCTCTCCCGTACGAGCAGGCGCCCGATGCCGAGTGCGTACAGGTACACGTTCCGCACCGGCGTGCCCTCGTGTACGCGCCGGGCCATGCGGTCCAGCGCCTCGTCGGCAAGCGCCTCCGCTTGCGTTGGCACGTGCAGCCGGAAGAAAGCGATGAGTCGTTTGCGTAGGGTTTCGTAGGTGACCTGCGGCGAGGGACCCTCTTCTCGCAGGCGCTCGAGCAACGCCTGGAAGGCGCTTTCGCTCAGTTCGCGCGAGCGGCCGGAGTTCGATGTATCCGCGCTGGCGTCGGCAGTCACGACGATGGGCTCCGCACCCAGTCTCCCTGAAGCACGAAACCCGCCCAGTAGTAAGGCGATTGCCAACGCGGCTGGCTCGCCAGTTCATCCTGCGCGATGCGCAGCGCCTGTGCCGGTGAGCGCTTCTCGACCAGCAAAGCGCGATAGAACCGCGACATCAATGCGGCGGTCGCGCGATCGTCGACGAGCCAGAGGCTCGCGAGCACACGCGGCGCGCCAGCGTAGAAGAACGCTCGCGAAAGACTGAAGATGCCTTCCGCCGCCACCGCTTTGCCCACCGCGGATTCGCACGCGCTGAGCACGACGAGATCCGCTGGCATATCGAGATTGTAGATATCGCTCACGCGGACGAAGCCATCCACCGGCTTGCCGGCCGGGTCGTAGAGCGACAGCACGATGCCCGACAACTCTGGCTGCTTCAGGTCGACAAGCGTGTGGGCCGCGAAGTGCACGATGGAATACTGACGCCAATCGGCATGCAGCGCCGCCTCACGCGTAGCGCTGAAGTCCATGGCAAGCCACGAACGTTCCCGCGGCAGCAGGCCCGCGATCGCCATCGCTTCGTTACGCGACTGGGTGAGACGCGCGAGACGCGTGATGTCGAAGTCCCGCGCCGAACGCGTGATAGAAGGCGGCTCGTCCAGCGAAGCCGAACGCACACCGAGGCGATTGTCATCCGCGCGGAAGACCGGATCCGCAAACACCGCGACGGCAGTGGGCGCCGGTTGCCGCGAATCACGCGCCGCCGCCTTCGCGGTCCGCAACCATCGCAACGTGACGAGCGAAGGCAACGTCGTCAGATCGTGGCGCGAGGACAGCGCGCCCTCCTCGCCCGGCGCCACCAGCACGCCGGCCGGGACGAGGTCCAGCCCGCCGTCGGCAACAATCGCCAGCCGGCGCTTTGCGGCCGCACCGAGCGGTGTCGGGAACAGCATCGAGCCCAGCTTCGTCGCGAGCGCGCGAACCGCCCGCTGCGACCCCTCGCTTCGAGCGGTGATCGCCTCGATTCCCCCTTCGGCGGATGCGGCCGGCGATGCGCTGAGCGCCTCCCGAAATGCGGCAATCACCGGCTCGAGAGTGGCGGAGCGAGGCAGCGTGAACGTGCGCACCGCCTGCGAGGTCACGACCCACAGATAGCTGTGCCGTTCCCCGAGCCAGAACTCCAGCGCCGTTGTATCGGCATCGAGCAACTGCCGCTGCAGCTCGGGGAGCGTGAGCGGCTGCGGGTCGGCTAGCTGAGCGAACCGCGGGCTCGCACTCCGCACACGCCCGCGCGCCTGGTCGAGGCTGCGGCTCGCCGCATCGACTTCCGCCACAAGCTTGTCGCGCGCACCGTTGCCCGCCGCGCCGCGCGGCAAGCGCGCCAGTTGCCAGGCCGCGGTACGCAGGCGCTCCTGTTCCGCAAGCGTCGCCGCAACGAGAGACGCATCAACATCGCGATCGATGCGGATGGCGTGTTCGGCAAGGCTGTCCTGCAGAGCGCGAGCTCGTGCGCGCTCCGCGGAGACCAGCGCCGCGAACGCATGGCCCTTGCCCGGCTCGCGCCGCTCCAGCGCCATCAGCACATCGATGTGCGTGTCGTAGTACGAGCGCAGCGAGGCGAAGTATCCAGTGCGCAGGCTGGGATCTTCGATCTCGGCGCGTTGCCGCTCGATGATGACGAGCGCCCGTTCGATTGCGGTACGCGCCTCGGCGAGCTTTCCCGCATCCGCGAGCGTTCGAGACAGAGCCGCCAGCGTGCCGGCCTCGCCACCGAGATCCCCCGCATCGGTCGCGAGGGCGAGCGAGCGCGCATACGTGGCCTCGGCTTCGGAGAAGCGCTTGCGTCGCGCGTCGAGGTCGGCGAGCGCGCGCAACGCATACGACTCCGCCGCCACTTCGCCGATGCCGTGCGCAAGGTCGCGCGATGCTTCGAACGCTACGCGTGCTTGCTCCCAGCGAGACGCCGACGCGGCGCTCGCACCGAGGCCGCGCATCGCGTGCACCTCCTGGCTCTTGAGACCATCCGCGCGCGCGATGTCCAGCGCTTGCTGGAACGAGCGCGAGGCGTCGTCGCGGCGGCCGTTCTCGAGCAGCAGCTCGCCTTCGTCGATGCGTGTCTGCGCCATCCCGACGCGGTTGTTCGTGGTGTTCCAGATCGCCTCCGCCTTCGTGTAGGCGCGCAACGACTGGTCGACGTCGCCCATGCGATGGTGGACGATGCCGAGGCCGTTATAGGTCTCGCCCTCGATCATCGGATACGGCTGTTTTTCCAGGTCGCGCAGCGTCTGGCGATAGGAGTCGAGCGCCGCGGCGAGCTCGCCGCGCGACAGGTGAATCGCGCCGATGCCCGCGCGGTTGTACACAACGCCCTGGGAATCGCCGGTCTGCTCCGCGATTTCGAGCGCGTTACGTGCCGCGTCGAGGGCCCGCGATGTGGCGCCGAGCTTCGCGTACACCTCGCTCAGGTTACCGAGCTCGATACCCTGATAGAACGCGTCGCCGGTCTGCTTGTAGAGCGCCAGCGAACGCTCATGCGCGTCGCTCGAGGCGCTGAAGTCGCCTTCATACGCCGCGGCCATCGCGTCGGTCTTCGCCGCCTGCGCCTGTTCGGCGAGGTCGCCTTCGCAGCGCTCCGCGAGCGCCGCGCGCGATTGCTTGCTGCCTTCGACGTAGTTGCCGAGCCCGACTTCCAGACGAGCAAGGCCGATGCGGGCTCGTCGCGTGACGCAGCCTGCCTGTGCGGACGTACCTCGATCGATTGCCGCCTGATACCGATCGCGGGCATTCGCGATGGCCGTGGCATCGCGTTCCGCGAGCGCGCCCTCGCGGATGTTCGCGCGACGCAGTTTCTCCGCTTCAACATAAGCCGCGAAGGCCGCGAGCAGCGCGGTGTCGGAAGGGCCGGCGGCGTGCGTGGCGCTCAACCCGACCTCGTAGTCGACCGTGGCACCCGCCCGTCGCGGAAGGATCGTCACGGTCCAGGTGCGGGCGGCTGTTCCGACGATCGGCAGCTCCAGCCGCGCCCAGCGGCCCGCCTCGATCTGGAGTGCGTATGAGCGGCCCCCGCCATCGTCCAGGCGCACTTCGGTGGCGCCGCGAAGCTGGCGAAGCGTGAACTCCGCCGCAAGCCCGGGGTCCATGGGGATGCGATAGCGCACCCCCCCGGAGCTCGCATGTTCCGCGCCCAGTGCACTGCCGGGAGTCAGCGCGCGTTCGTCGTCGGAGGTGTCCGCCGGGTAGATCGGCATTGCGCCGGCGACCAGCACGGCGGCGCAGACAAGTTGGCGGAAGGTCGCTGCAATCATGAGCGCGCAAGAGTACCGCGCGACCCGTGGATGCGCGCGACGAAACCCGGTCTGTCGCGGGCACGCCGCAAGCACATGGACCTTACGCCAGCCTTTCGCAGACCCGCTATTGGTCGGAAAGATGCATCGGCGTCGTATTTTCGCGCGAATGACGTACGCCACGCGGCCCCGGATGCCATGATATTTCCAGTTCCATTTACCGGGCTTTCCTCATGGATCTGTTCGCGCCTCGCCACCTGATCATCATTCTGCTCGTCGCCCTCGTGGTCTTCGGCACCAAGAAACTGAAGACGCTCGGGTCGGATCTGGGCGGCGCCGTCAGAGGCTTCAAACAAGCCATGAACGAAGGCGAATCCGAGCAGCCCGCCAAGGCTTCCGCCGACGAAGCGAGCCGATCCCACGCCGAGCTCGCCGCGCCCGCCGCAGCCGAAGCCGCGACCAGCACGCCTTCGAGCGCCAAAGCGGCGTAAGTCTCTCGGCCCCGGCGGCTCCTCGCCGGGCTTGCCACTCTGGTGCGCACGCCAGATTGTTGCACCAAGACCGGTAGCCAGGCCCCCGCGCCCTCGCGCGCGCTATCCTATGCGCCCCGACCCAGACACCGTGACGTGCAGCGTGGCAAAAGTCCCTCCCGGCGTTGGACCGAAGTTTCCGCAGGTGGTGGTGCTCGTGGGCGCCACCGGAGATCTGGCCCGGCGCAAGCTCTTGCCCGGGCTGTTTCATCTTTCGTGCGCCGGGTTCATTCCGGACTGCCGGATCATTGGGGTCTCGCTCGATGAGCTCAACGCGGAAGGCTTTCGCAGCGTCGCGCGCGGCGCGCTCGATGAGTTCTCCGCCCGGAAATTCACCGAGGACGAGTGGGGCAACTTCGCGCGCTGCCTCGACTACGTTCCGCTGAGCGCCGGCGCGGCGGCTCTCACGGCCGCGGTGGCGCGAGCGGAGCAGTCGTTGAACACCGAATGCCGCCGCCTGCATTACCTCAGCGTGCCACCCGCCGCCGCATTGTCGGCCGTTCGTATGCTCGGCGAAGCCGGGCTCGTCGAACGGTCGCGAATCATCATGGAGAAGCCGTTCGGGGTCGACCTGGAGAGCGCGGTGGTGCTGAACTCCAAGCTCCACGAAGTCTTCAAGGAAGAACAGATCTTCCGCATCGATCACTTCCTGGGCAAGGAGCCGGCGCAGAACATCCTCGCGTTCCGCTTCGCCAACGGGCTCTTCGAGCCGATCTGGAATCGCAACTTCATCGATCACGTGCAGATCGACGTCCCCGAAAAGATCGGCCTCGCGACCCGCGCCGCGTTCTACGAGCCCACCGGCGCGTTCCGCGACATGGTGGTGACCCATCTGTTTCAGATCCTCGCATTCGTGGCCATGGAGGCGCCCACTTCGCTGGAGCCGGTGCCCATCAGCGAGGAGAAGAACAAAGTATTTCGCAGCATGCAGCCTATCGTGCCGACCGATGTCGTGCGGGGGCAATACATCGGTTACCGCAGTGAGCCCGGCGTCAACCCCGCTTCCGATACCGAGACTTTCATCGCGCTGAAATGCTCGATCGACAACTGGCGCTGGGCGGGCGTGCCGTTCTTCCTTCGCACCGGCAAGCGCCTTGCCGAAGGCCAGCGAATCATCTCCATCGCGTTTCGGGAGCCGCCGAAGAGCATGTTTCCGCCGGGCTCCGGCGTCGGCGACCAGGGACCCGATCACCTGACCTTCGATCTCGCCGATGCCTCGAAAATGTCGCTGTCGTTCTACGGCAAGCGCCCCGGTCCGGGCATGCGGCTCGACAAGCTCAGCCTGCAGTTCGCGATGCGCGACACCGGGCTCATCGGCGACGTGCTGGAAGCGTACGAGCGGCTGATCCTGGACGCGATGCGCGGGGACCGAACACTCTTCACGACCGCCGAAGGCATCGAACGCCTGTGGGCCATCTCAATGCCGCTGCTCGAGGCTCCGCCGCCCGTGCGCGCCTACGCACCCGGATCCTGGGGACCCAACGCGATCCACCAGCTGATCGCCCCGCACGCGTGGCGATTGCCGTTCGAGCGTGCGTGGCGAGATCCCAATCAACTCGGGAGTTGAGCGCTTTCGATCAATACGCCGGACAGGCGGCGGGACGATACTTGCGGGTATCACCTTGGCAAACACATCGGGAGCCCACCATGAACGCTCGCACCTCCGGCTTGACCGCGGCATTCATCGACACCCAGCGGCGGCGCCTGCTGGAGCTGCAATCGACACTGAGCTCCACCACAAACTCGGATCTCGATGACGAAACGCGCGTGAAGGAGGAAAACGCGGACCGCGCCCGGGAGTACGAGGACGACGCCCAGAAGCTCGCGGCTCTGGAGCTCGACGGCAACCTGGTCACGCGGGACCTGCGGCGCCTGAAGCAAATCGACCGCGCGCTGGAAAAGATCGCGAACGGCACCTATGGATTGTCGGATGCCAGCGGCGCGCCAATCCCACAAGAGCGCCTCGAGGCGCTGCCCGAAGCCATCTGCACGCTCTCGGAGGAGCAGCAGGTGGAGCGCGCTTCATAGACGCGCGCGCCGACGGATCCGAGCTTCATCGCGCCGCGAATCGATCGATGCCCTTCACCAGCCGCGCGGCCAGCCGCGGCTGTTTGAGCTGCTCCACCCACCACGTCAGCGCGCGTCCTTCGCTCTCGCCCCGCCAACCGACATAGAGCGTGTTCGGCTCGCGCGGATCGGCCGTGCGTCTTTCCACGAGCTCGCCGCGTTTCAAAAGAGATTGCACCCGCGCGCGCGGCAGCCAGCCCACGCCGAGCCCTTCACGCTGGGCCAGTATTTTCGCGTGCATATTGGGGACCGCGAGCATCACCTGGCCCCCAAGCACACCGTAGCTGCGTACATCGGGTCGGCGTGAGGAGTCCGACACCACGACGCTCCGGTGCGCGGCGATGGCCTCGTGCTCGAGCGGCTGCGGAATTTTCGCGAGTGGATGACGCGGCGAAATCGCGAAGACCCACTCCATCACCCCGAGCTCGAACCAGCGCAGCTTGGGAATCACCGGCGGCTCGTTCGTCGCGCCCAGCACGAGATCCACGCGACCATCGCGGAGCGCATCCCAGTTGCCGCCCAGCACCTCGTGAGTCAACCGGAGCGACACACCCGAACCCAATGCGTCGAACCCGCGAATCACGGGCAGCAGCGTGTCGAACTCGAGCAACTCCTCGCTCGCAATCCGCAGCCGGTCTTCCCACCCGTCGGCGACCTGCTTCACGCGCTGACTCAGCCGTGCGACATCCTGGCTGAGTCGAGCGGCCTCCAACGCCAGCAACTGCCCTGCGGGCGTGAGCTGCAATCGATAGCGGCGCCGGTCGAACAGCAGCGCGTCGAAGCGCGTTTCGATCTGCCGGGCGGTGTGGGAAACAGTGGATGGCGCCTTGCCCAGCCGGGCGGCGGCGCGGGACAGGCTGCCGCTCTCGCGAATCGCTTCGAGAAGCGCCAATTCATCAGCGGACAACATGTGCGATCCCTTCGAACGAGTTCGCGGGCATGGTCGCACGGAAACCGCGCAAGCGCCCGGCAAGATGAGCCGCAACCGGCTTGGTCCCTCCAGGCCGGACATCGCTGGAGCTTCCACATGAACCGCGCTCTTCTCCTGATTGCCGCCCTCGCCTGCGCAACCTCCGCCGTCGCGCAGGTTGTACCGTTTCCGGCAACGTTCAAGACCCAACAGATCGCCGCCAACGGCGTAACGCTCAACACTCGCGTGGGCGGATCGGGCCCTGCCGTGCTGTTGCTGCACGGTTACGGTGAGACCGGAGACATGTGGGGCGCGCTGGCCATCGAGTTGGCCCGGGATCACACCGTGATCGTGCCCGATCTGCGTGGCATGGGACTCTCCTCGCGGCCGGCGGGCGGTTACGACAAGAAGACGCAAGGACAGGACATGTCCGCCCTGCTCGACTCGCTCGGAGTGAAGCAGTTCGATCTGGTGACGCATGACATCGGCAACATGGTGGGCTACGCGCTCGCGGCCGAGCAGCGTGGTCGCGTTACTCGCTTCGTCATCATGGACGCGCCGCTGCCCGGCGTCGGCCCCTGGGATGAAATCCTCAAGCTTCCCCTCCTGTGGCATTTCCGGTTCAGCGGGCCCGAGGCGGAGAAAATCGTGAAGGGGCGCGAACGCACGTATCTCAACCGCTTCTGGAATGAGTTTTCCGCCGACCCCGGCAAGTTCAGCGAGGCTTCTCGCGCCCACTACGCAAGCCTGTACGCAAAGCCGGGGGCGATGCACGCCGGATTCGCGCAGTTCGCCGCGTTCGATCAGGACGTGATCGACAACAAGGCGTTCATGGCCGCGGGCAAACTCACGATGCCGGTGCTCGCCGTGGGCGGTGCTTCATCCTTCGGGCCGATGATGGCCACGGTCATGCAGTTCGCCGCCGAAGACGTGCACGAAAAGATGATCCCTGGCTCCGGCCACTGGTTGATGGAGGAGAACCCCGTCGCCACCGTCGCCGCCATTCGTTCCTTTCTCGATACCGCGAAGCCGGCGGCGATCGCCGGTCCTCGCGGTGAGCGGCGGCTGACCGCGACCGAAGTCGATGCATTGGCGCGCGGCGGCGCCGGAACGGGAACCTCGGGTGTGGCCGGCATCACAACTACGATTCTGTACGGCGATCCGCAGGTCGCCGGGCCCTATGCGCTGGAGATACGCGTGCCGGCCAATACGAAGATCGCGGCTCACACGCATCGCGACGCGCGGACCGCGATGGTCGTCTCGGGCACATGGTTCTTCGGGTATGGCGATGACGCCTCCAAGGCGGAAGTGAAACCGCTTGCCGCAGGCGGCTTCTACACCGAGCCATCGAACCTCGCCCACTTCGCGTTCACGCGCGAGAGCCCGGCCACGGTGCTCATCACCGGCATCGGGCCGAGCGACACGCAGTACGTGCAGGCGTCGGCGAAATCACAGTGAGGATGGTTCCGCCCGTCGTCCCGTCGTGTGGCTGATCGGCATTCGCGGGGACACCGCGCCGACGTGAGTTCGTCCCGCGCCCGATCGCTCAATCGGTGGGAAGACGCGCGAGCCAGAGCGCGACGTTGCGCGCATATCGATGCACGGACGCGCGCGCTTCGGGACGGCGGAGCATGCCGTCGCCGGAGGGCTCCTCGACGAAACTCGGTGCGCCGGCGCGCGGATCCCAGTTGTAGTCGACCAGATGATGGAAGGTGCTCTGCGCGATCGCGCGGCCCTTCTCGCCCTCCGCTTCGAATGCCACGGCGATGTTGAACACCGCACCCGTTGCCTTGCTCCTGCCACGGGCAATGACCCGGGCGCGCGAGCCCGACGGCGCGCTGACGGCGCCTTCATGCGGATGACTCGGAAGAAACGGCACGTCGCGCATGACCTCGTGCGCGGGTTCGACAACCTCGACCTGCTGATAGTCGCCGTTGGCGCCCGAATGGAAATTCGGCCAGGAGATCGCGAGCGTGTACGGATCGTCCCTCACGCCCGGCGCGCTGGAGTCCACGTTGCGCGTGTGGAAATGCTGAGAGGCGCCAATTTCCGCCAGCCCGCACACGGAGCAGCCCAGATCCATGTGGTCTCGTGCGATGAGCAGGCCTCCGCCTCTGGCGCGAAACGCGTCTATCCCGCCGCAATCCTCCGGAGACAGGCCGTTCCCGGTATCGACTGCGAAAAGCCACAGCTGATCGAAGTCGCTTCGGCCGAGGGTCGAGAGCAGCGAGTCCGGCGAACCGGGCGGATCGCGATCGCGCGCGGTCACGTCGAATAGCGGTCGCCCCAGCTTGTCTCGTTCCCGTCGCAAGAACGACGCGAGGAGCGCGAACCGGTCGATCGACCAGTCATCCGCGGCGGGGGCAATGGTTGTCTGAAGAAGTAATTTCATGGTCATGGCATCGTGACCATCGGCCTTCCGGCGAATGAATGCTTGAATGGACAGGCTGTTTTTTCACGCTTGGTTCGCCCGCGTAAGCTTGCATCGAACGGGCGGGCGAAGTCGTCAGCGCCGAGGTGTACTCTTGCACCCAGGCCGTTTCGACAAAGACAGGGGGTCGCGTGAGCCCACGGACTAAGTTGCTGGTGCGCGGGGCGGAGCCGGTCAACGCGGCGCTCCTCGTCACGGAGCTGCAGGCACTGGGATACGAGGTGTCCCATTCGGCCGCGTCGCCCGAGCAAGATGCCTCACTCGCCGCGCAGCTGGGCAACTCGCTTGTCGTGCTGGACCTCTCCGCGGCGGTCGAGCCCGCGCTGACTCATGACGCGACGCACGGCATCGCGCAGCCCGACGCGGACCGTTACCGCGATCTCGTCGAGAACAGCTACGACCTCATTTGCACGCATGATGTGGATGGCACGCTCCTCTCAGTGAATGCCGCGGCGGAGAAAGCCCTCGGCTATCCGCGAGATGCGCTGGTCGGGCGCCAGCTGCAGGACCTTCTCGTTCCCGACACACGGCACCTGTTCTCGACCTATCTGGCCGAGATTCTCGACAAAGGCAGCGCACACGGTGTGATGCGCATGCGCGCCGCCAGCGGCGATGTGCGCGAGTGGGAATATCACAACTCCGAACGTCGTCTCGATGACGGCCGACACATCATTCGCGGCCTCGCACACGACGTCACGGAGCAGCTGCGAGCCGTGCGGGAGCTGCGCGCAAGCGAACAGCGCTTTCGCGCACTCTTTGAGCAGGCCGCTGTGGGAGTGGCCTACATCGATACACCCACGGGCAAGCTCCTCGAAGTGAATCACAAGTGCGCGCAAATTCTCGGCTACGCGCACGAGGAGCTTGTGACGCTGAGCTTCGAGCAGCTCATCCACCCGGGAGATCTCGTCCGCTACGAACAGCGGATGGCGCAGCTCGCGCAAGGCGCAGTGTCTGAGTTCGTCCTCGAGCTGAGACTCCTCGGGCACGAAGGGGCGGAGGTATGGGTTGCGCTCTCCGTTTCGCCACTTCTGCGAGACGGCGCTCGCAGCTCGAAACACATCGCGGTCGTGCAGGACATCGGCGAGCGCAAGGTCGCGGAGAAACAGCGCGCCATTCTCGAAGCGCAGCTACGCCAGGCCCAGAAAATGGAGGCCATCGGCACGCTCGCGGGCGGCATCGCACATGACTTCAACAATCTGCTCACGACCATGACGGCCAACGTCGAGGTCGCGCGACTCGATGTCGAGCCGACTCATTCGGTAGTGGCGAGCCTCGATGCCATTGCCGCGGCGACACGCCGCGCCACGGATCTCGTTCGGCAGATCCTCACCTTCAGTCGCAAGCAGTCCTCGCTGCGCTCGGTGACCGCGTTGGCCCCGGTCATCGCGGACTCCGTGCGGTTGCTGCGAGCCTCGCTCCCCGCCGCTGTCTCGATCGAGTTTCACGTCGAAGACAATGCGCCACTCGTCATGGCCGACCCCACGCAGATCCACCAGGTCGTGATGAATCTCTGCACGAATGCGTGGCAGGCGATCCGGGGCGAACGCGGCCGCATCGACGTCACGCTGGATGCCTTCGACGCGGGGCCCGCCGCCGGACGCTTCGCGCGTATCCGCGTTCGGGACACCGGCGAAGGCATGGATGCGCGCACGCTCGAGCGCATCTTCGAGCCGTTCTTCACGACCAAGACGGCTGGCCGCGGCTCGGGGCTGGGCCTGAGCGTGGCACACGGCATCGTGAAGGAACACGGCGGAACGATCATGGCGCGCAGTCGCGCCGGGGAAGGCGCGACATTCGAAGTGCTGATCCCGGCCGCTGACGCGAAAGCCGTTGCCGCCGCCGTCGCGGGCGAATCGGAGGTGTCCGCCCCGCTCTTCGGCTATGGCCATGTGCTCTATATCGATGACGAGAAGAGTCTCGCATCGGCCGTCGCGCGCATGGTCGAATCGCTGGGTTATCGCGCGACGGTTTGCCACAGCGGCGCGGAAGCGCTCGCGCAGGTGCGCGAGAGCCCGCAGGCGTTCGACGTGGTGCTCACGGACCTCAGCATGCCCGGCCTCTCCGGCACCGACGTCGCGCGCGAGCTGATGCGTCTGCGCCCGGGATTGCCGGTCATTCTGACGTCAGGCTACCCGGACCGCGTGACTCAGGACCTCGCCTCACTCGGGATCCGCATGCGGCTCGACAAGCCCTTCGATCGGCGCGCGCTCGGCGAGGCGCTGAACAAAGTGCTCGGGAGCTCCATTCAGGCGGCCGGCTAGCCGGGCTTCAGCGCTATGCAACGCCGTCCCTTTTTCGAAACGCATCGAGGCGCTGGCATCCGGCAACAGCTTGCGGCGCCCCCATCGGGGGGCCGCCAAAACCTTACAGGCGACTTTCAGCGCGACAGTTGTCTCATCGACGATTCACGGATCGATCCGGCCGATCGACTCGTAGGCACTCTTCAGCCACGACCGCACCCGCTGGCGTTCGAGAATCCCGAGCTTCGCACCACCCTTGTCCTCGGGCTGGGTTGCGGCCCAGAAGCTGCTGCTCATCGCGTCGATCTTCGTCATCGATGGCTCGTGCAGCCGCCGGATCGTCACGAGGCTCGCATTCAACGTCGCCGCGCGTTCCAGCAGGCCCGAGCTCTTCAGGATGGCGAAGTCCTCGCCGCGCAGCTCGTTCTGGACGATGACGTAGCCGAACCCCTTCTCATGCCGATCGAACAGCCGCTTCAGCAGATCCACGGAGTCCCGGCCGGAGTCCATCACGTGCCAGTAACGGATATTGAGACCGAGCTCGGGCGCGACGGACAGGAGCTGCGATTCATCCATCCAACGCGTGAGCGGCTCCTGCGTCTGGGCGGCAAGGTCGACGAGGACGCGGCGTTCGGGATTTTCCGTCGCCGCCTCCACGATCGCATCGAGGCTTTCGTAGCGATCGACGAGCACGGGCGATGCGTAACCGGAATAGAAGCGCATGAGCGCGCCATGCGACCGGTCGGAGTCGAAGCCGATGAACGGAATCGAATGGTCGATGAAGTATTGCGCGAGGATGCGTGACACGAGCGATTTGCCCACGCCGCCCTTCTCGCCGCCGATCAAGTGAATGTTGGTCATTGAATCCGCCACGGATGGAAGCGGCCGACCCTAACACGCTCGAATAGGTCCGGTAACCGTTTGCCGCCGGATAGGTCAAGGTCGGCGGCCTCGTGCTCTTTTTCGGGGCGATATCGCGGCGCTGACGTGTCGCCGGGATGATCGGCCGGCGCGCGCCTGAATGGCCGGACCCGCCGCGCCCGCTGTAACGGTTTCCATGATGTCGCGCCGATCATACGTACGACCTGTCCCGCCACCGTACGAACGGTGAGACTTCGCTGGTTGCCCCTCCCGAGCGCATATAGGATATAGGCGATACCAATAACTGCGGCCCCGACCCATAACTCGAATAGCAGGGGGCGCGCGGCACTGGGGGGTGCAAACACGCATCGAAGCGCGTTTGCCGCCGTGTTTCTGATCGAAAATTTAAGGGGGAATTCATGCATTCAGTACGTGCATCGGTATCGCGTGCGGTCGCGCGCGCTTTGAATCGACCTGCCCTGCCCTGGACCGTTGCCGCCATCGCACTCGCCACGCCGGCGTGGGCTGTCGCGGCGGACGACGGCACTCTGCAGGAAGTCATCGTCACAGCTCAGTTCCGCCAGGAAAACCTGCAGAACACAGCGCTCGCCATCACCGCTGTCTCCGGCGAGCAACTCGAACAGCAAGGCCTGACAAATGTCACGGACCTTGGGCTCGTGATTCCGAACGCCAGCATCCGGCCCCAGGGCAGCTTCAGTGGCCCGACACCGTTCATCGCGATGCGTGGTGTTCAGACCAGTGACTACATTTTCACCTCGGATCCCGGGGTAGGCGTCTATATCGATGACGTTTATCAGGGCACGCTCACCGGCTCGGCCATCGACCTGCTCGACCTCGAACGCGTCGAGGTGCTGCGCGGTCCGCAGGGCACACTGTTCGGCAAGAACAGCCTGGGTGGCGCCATCCGCCTGATCTCGAAGGAGCCCAAGGGCGACGACACCGGAAGCCTCGAGCTCACCTACGGCACCCGGCACCGGCTCGACCTGCGTGGCATCTACGATTTCAAAGTGACCGACAAGCTTTATGCGCGCGTGACAGGCGTTTCGAAGCAGATCGACGGCTACCAGGACGTGCTCGACTTCACCTGCCAGATGCGCGCGAACGGCACGCCCCAACTCGCTGGAATTGGCGATGGCCTCGGCGCGGATGGCTCGGCGGGTGGCGCGCCCAACGGCCAGCCGGACGTCGTGCCGGTCGGCAGCGCGGCCGACAACAATTTCTCGTTCCCGACGCAGGTGCCCTCCAACAAGGAGAACAAAGGGGACTGCAGGATTGCCAAGCGTGGCGGATCGGAGACGAACGCCGGGCGTCTGATGTTCCGGTACCTTGCGACCGAGAAGCTCGAACTGGGTCTCGCCGCGGACTACTCGAAGACGGACCAGGAGCCCGCGGTCGACTCGAAGCTGACACGCCACCTGGACACGCCCGGCTTCAACCTCACCTACGACAACAACGTGGTGTTCCCGAAGTACGGGATCCGGTTCACGGCCGACGATCGCTTCCTCACCGGCAACCCGTTCACGACGTATGCCAACCCGATCGATCCAATCGGCGGCAAGTCATTCCCGGTCAACTGGACCACGGAAGCCTGGAACGTCTCCAGCAAGGCGCTCTACCAGTTCACGGACACGTTGAACCTGAGCGTGATCGCCGGCTATCGCACCTACGAGAGCGACTGGATGGGCGATGGCGACCAGATGCCCATCGATCTCAACCACACCTACGAGTTGCAGGGCCACCAGCAGAGGAGCCTCGAAGCGAGACTCTCCGGCCAGGCTATCAGCACGCGGCTGAACTGGACGGCTGGCGCATACCGGTATCAGGACCACTCGCATCTCGGCGGTTATGTGACTTTGCCGGCGTTCGCGGCGATCCTGCCGAACTTCAATGAGAACGACACCTTCACGACGAAGAGCACCTCCGCCTTCCTGCACGGTCAGTTCGCCATTACCGATGCCTTGTCGGTGACGGCGGGCGGGCGCTACACGGATGAGAAGAAGACCTACGCCTTCGATCACGCCCCGTATCTGATCATCCCCGGCGAGCTGAAGTACGGATCGAACCACTTCGACTGGAAGGCCAGCATGGACTATCGGTTCAACCCGGAGGCGATGGTCTACGGCACGGTCTCGACCGGCTTCCGTTCCGACGGCGCGCAGCCGCGGCCGTTCACGCAGGGCCAGCAACGCGTTCCGGTCCCGGCCGAGGAGCTGACCTCGTACGAAATCGGCACGAAGCTGGACCTGCTCGATCGTCGGTTGCGCATCAACCTCGCTGTGTTCAAGGATGACTACGATCCGCGCGTGTTCACTTCGAACGGAACCCAGTGCAACGCCATCGCCAACCTCGACCCAGGGCCGGCTTTCCACTTCCCTCCCGGTGGGTTGTGTCCGGCGGGTACGGCGCTGGCCGGTACGCCAGGCTCGCCGTGGATTGTCTACGAGAGTGCGCCGGGTGAGGATCGAGGGGCGGAGCTCGAGATCACGGCGACCCCCATCCAGGATCTCGCGATCAACGCGTCCCTCGCCTGGTTCGACTTCAAGTCGAACGACGGGCCGACCAAGGATGGCCTGACGAACTTCGGCTATGTGGATCCGAGCTACGACGTGCAGGCCAAGTATTCGGGCAGCCTGGGCGTGCAGTACCGGTTCCACGTGGGCGGAGGGTCGCTCATTCCGCGGCTCGACGCGTTCTATCAGGGCAGCCGTAGCAACGGAAACCAGTACCTGCCCCAGCTCGGAGGCAGCGACAACAAGATACCGGGCTATACCGTCGCCAATGCCCGCATCAGCTTCTCACCGGAAGACAACAAGTGGGAACTGGCGCTCTCCGCCGAGAATCTGTTCGACAAGTTCTACTGGTACGCGCTCGCGCCGGCGCGTAGCAATATCAACGGAGGGGTGACCGACAACCGCACCGGCAGCCCCGCGCGCGGGCGCGAGGTGGCACTGAGCTTCCGTCGCAACTTCCAGTAGCAGGTGTTTGACGACTGGGGGCGTGGGCTTTTTGCCCACGCCCCATTTTTTCCTTAGGGTGCGTTGGCCGCAGGCCGAAATCGCAGCACGAGAAGAAGTACCGCGAGAGCCACAGGAATCCCGTACAGATCTGTTGGTGCAGTGGCACGCCGCACGAAACGTTTGTCTCGCATCGCCGCGCCGATGGAATCGGGCTCGCTCAGCCGCGCGTACGAATAACCCACACGGGCGGCGATCGATTGCAGGTGAGGCTCGCGCAGCGCCGATAGATGCTCAGCGCCGAGAATTCCGCGACCGTCCGCCGTTCGAAGCTGGACCACGTCGGTCGCTCGCCAATATCCGATGCGGTGGCCATCCGCGTCGGAGCGCGGAATTCGCTGGGGCGTGTCGCCGCCGGCGCCGATGATCCAGCCACGCACCTGTCCGGGTCGCACGTCATCAGGCATGGACAGCGGCTCAGCGGGATTGAGCGGCGGGGCCTCCTGGCCATCGCTGATGAAGATCACATCCGGCTTGCTCCCTTCCGCGAGCGCCGTGCGGGCCGACCAGTACGCGCCCCTCACGACCTGACTCGCGTTCGCCCAACGCATGCGCCCATCGATCTGATCGAGCGAGGCACGAAGATCGTTGTAGTTGCCGCAGACCTCGACCGGCGCAAGCAACAGCAACGAGCGATATTCGGCGAAAGCGCCCCACCCCACGCGCGAGCCGCACGGGAGCTCGCGCAACGCGCGCCGCGCGGAATCCCGTGCGTAGTCGAGACGACTGACGGGCCGCCCGTCGATCTCGTAGTCCTGCACGTCCATGCTCTGTGTGATGTCGAAGAAGACGATGTATTCGAACGTGTCGTGACGCAGATTCAATCGAGGCAGGAACAACGCGATGAGGAGCAGAAACAGCGCGATCCAAAGCACGCGCGGCTCGAAAGCCTTCCATGCGCGCGCGCCGTTCATCATGGCAGGTCACCTCCGGTGCTGCGGAGAGTGCTCATTACGCGCTCTTCAGTATTGCGCGGCACGCTGAACGACAAGGATTCGTCGAGCTCGGGAGCCAGCCACAGGGCACGCTCCAGGTTGTAGCGCGCGTCCCAGCGCCGCGGGTCCCGGCGCAGAACGCTTCGATAGCTCTGCTTCGCGAGCTCGATGAGCGGAAGCATGCGGACCGCCGAGTCCGGCCCTTCCTCCTTCAGTGCCTCTCGAAAATTGAGATTGGCCGCGTTGTAGAGCGCATCGGTTGCCAGATCCGCACGGCTGCCGCGGCTCACCGCCTTGTAGCGCTCGAGCGCAACGTTGTAGCGGCCTTGCTTCGCGAGCGCCGCAGCCTCAGCGAACTGTGCCTCGGGTAGGTTGCCGAGCGGCGCGACATCCTGCGCGCCAGGAGTTGCGCTGGAACGAGCGATGGCTTCATTCGTGCGCGATGCCTCGCGTAACCGGACTCCCTCATATCCGGCAAGCGCGGCGCATGCGAGCACGGCTACGCCAAATGCGAGATGCGCTGTGTGCCGCCTCATGCCCATCTTCTCAGCAACAGCGCACGCGCCGCCAACAGCATCGCGCATGCCACCGCGGCAAGCGCAATGAACGCGCGGCTGAAATCCGCACGCGGCAACTGTTCGAGGTAGTCGAGTGGGAAATTCTGCTGGCGGCCGACATCCGCCACCGCCTTCGCGAGATCCTCCTGAACTTCGGCCTCATACACCTGATACGGCGTACGCAGCGTCTTGAAGAAACGATGCAGGGCGACTTCGGGCGCCGTTTCGCTGCCCGGCTCCTGCGAATCGAGCGCTGGGCTGTTGTATGACTTCAGGTGGATCCAGTAGAGCGAAACGCGATTGCGCAGCAGGCGTGAGCGAATCAGCGTGCGTACCGTATCCGGCAAAAATGCGCCGCCATCCGACACCAGCAGGATGATTCGGCTACCCGTGTACTCCCGCTGATCGAACTCGCCGATCGCCGCGAGCAACGCGCGACCCACGTCGGTGTCGGAAAGCCCATTGCCCGCGGCGCCGGCCGCGATGCCGGCCTTCACGACTTCATCGTGCTGGGTGAACGGCACCACATTCATGGGGCGCGTGCTGAAGAACATGAGCGAGAAGCGATCGTCCGGCCGCCGTGTAACGAACTTATCAAGAAGCTCGCGCGCCACGCGGGACTTCTGCGGGCCGCGACTCAGGTGCGCAAAGCGGCTGAGCGGATCGATGCTCCGCCAGTCGCTCGGCATCATGTGCTCGTCCATGCTTCGACTGCGGTCCATCAGCACGAGGATTTCCGCGCCGTGCCCGGTGCGCATCACTTCCGTTTCCGGACGGCCAGGCCCGGCTAGCGAAACGATGGCGCTGGCGATGCAGATCACGGCGCACGCGCGCCAGAGCCAGCCCGCAAGCTGGCCCACACGATCGCGAGGCAGCCAGCCGAGATACGAGAATGCCAGCGTGTCGCGTCGGGAACGCCACAATGGCAGCAGCGCCAGTGGCATCAATAGCAGCCACCCGGGGCTCGTGAAATCGAAGTGGGCCATCATGTCTCGTGCCGCTTTTCGATTCGGCGCAGATCCGCGCACAACGCGCGCACTGAAAGCGCGGGCGCAGCGCCTGCCGTATCGAAGAACCGCGCGCTCGACTGCGCGAAGAACGCCTCGATAGCGGAACGTTGTGACTCGAATCGAGGCGCGCGCACGAACATCAACGGTAGTGTTTCCGCCTGCACGACCTGGCCGGCTGTGGCATCAAAAGCGCGATGAAGCGCGAGCCACGCTTGCGAAGAGCGCTCGTCGACGGCGCGAATCTCACGCAGTGCCTTCGCGAACGGCTGCCGGGAGGCTGCGCGCCAGTTTCGCCAGCTCCACCATCCTGCCCACCACAGACTCAACACGAGCGCGGAACCGAGCCAGATCGTCATCCAGCGATGGATGGGCACCAGGTCTACCGAGGGACCCGCCCGATCCGGACGCAGCCCACCCAGCCCGACCTGCACGAACGGCTGCTCCGGCGTGAGCGGCGCCACGCTGATCTGCCACTCCGGAACAGCCAACCTGGCATCTGAGCTCTTCGCTCGGAGCTCCCACGCTGGCAGCGTCACGAGCCTGAGCGACTGCGGCGCATTCATGATCTGGTAGTCGACGGCGAGCCAACCGCGTCCGCGCGCGTCGTGCTCGACGCGCGTAGCGCGGCGCTCCACCCAGTTGCCGAGTGGCTCGGGCGCTGGCAGCGTCCCCGGCGTGAACGCATGCCCCTGCTCTTCGAGCAGCACGCGTTGGGTCGCAATATCTCCAACCACGTATCCAAACGACCTGGGCTGCTCGACCACCGCGACTTGAGTCGCCAGAACCGCCGCGAGAGCAAACGCGAAGTTCACGCGGTTGCCTCGAGGAAATAGCGCGACATCGCCTCACCTTCGAAATGACGGCTCAGGTGAAATGGCCGGATGCCTCTGCGGGCGAAGCGTTCCGTCAGTTCCGCGCGCCGTTGCGCCACGGCCTCGAGCCAGCGCGCGCGCAGTTTCGGTCGCATCCACAGCGTCCGTTGGGATCGCGACTCCACCTCCCGGACGCAGAGCAGGCCGGTTTCGGCCGGGGGCTGTGTTTCCGCGGGATCCCAGCTGATCATCGGCACGACATACGCATGCGCGAGGAGATCGAGCGTCGTTTCGAGTCGCTCGAGCGGCCAGTGAAAGTCCGATACGAGAAAGATCAGTCCCGCGCGCCCGGCGTAACGCATCGCCACCTGCTCGAGCCCGCTCGCTCCGCTTCCACCTGCCGCGCAATCTCTCAGCAGCGAAGCCATACGCGCCCCCATGCCACGGTTGCGGAGCGCGGGCACGAAGAGATCCATCCGCTCGCTCTCGTCGAACGCCGCCATGCCGAGCGAATCACCCACACGAAAGGCGCTCAGACCGAGCGCCTCGACAAAATCCGCCACCACCCGCAGCTTCGGCCGCGATGAGCCGAAAGCCATCGAAGCCGAGACATCCACGATCACCTGCACCGGTACGGCCGCGCGTTGCCGGCTCACCCGCACGAGCCAGTCACCGCGAATGTCACGCAGGCTCGCGCGCAGATCGAGCCGCCGCGGATCGGGCCGATCGTAGAGGCTCGCGTGAGAGACGAACTCCTGACCGGTGCCCAGGCTCGTGGCCGGATGCGATCCGGGCCGCCACGCACCGAGCCTTCGCGGCAACCGATAATGAAATTCGCCGGGGTCGCTCATGATCTGGAGGGGCTCTAGCGCGGCGTGGGTACCTTTTCGAGAATCTTCGCGACGAGCGCGTCCGAGATTTCGGCCCGGCGCAACTCGTACACCGGTGTGAAGAAAACACGATGACCCAGCGTTGCAGGCACCACTGCGTAGATGTCACCCGGAATGAGATGCGTGCGCCCCGCAAGCCAGGCGACTACGCGTGCCGCACGCATCAGAGACATCATGCCGCGCGGGCTGGCGCCGGCTAGCACGAGCTTCTCCATATCCACGCCTTCAATGCGAATGCCGAAGCGTTGCGGTGAAACCGTGGCGTCCCAGAGATCCAGCACGTAGCGCTCGAGCGTTTCACTCGCCTGCACGCTGCGCTGAATGGCGGCGCCGATCTCGTTGAGTTTTTCCCAAGGCAACACGCCCGCGGCAACGCGCTCCAGCAGCGCATCCACGTCGTGAAATGAGGGGTCGAACACGAGCGCACGTCGCACCTCCGGTTCCGAAGGCGTGGGCATGCTCAGCTCGAACATGAACCGATCGCGCGCCGCCGCGGCCAACTCGAACGTCTCTTCCTTCTCGACGCGGTTACGATCCGCGAACACCGTCATGCTGGGGAACTGGAATTGCCGATTGAAGGCGGAGACGGTGCGCTCGGCCATGGCACGCAGCAGAAGCGACTGCACTTGCGGTCGCGCGCGGTTGATCTCGTTGAAGAAGAAGGTGACCAGCCGCTCACCATGACGCAGCAGCGGGCCGGGCTCTATGCGGGGTTTGCCGTCAGCATCAACGTACGTGTGATAGACGAGATCGCCGGGCATGAGATCGACCGTGCCCTCCACGCGCTCGAAATCCCCGCCTACCACGCGTGCAAACGCGCGGAGGAGCGTCGTCTTGCCGACGCCCACGTCGCCTTCGAGCAGCACGTGCCCACGCGCGAACAGGGCCACGTTGATGAGACGTATGGTGTCGCGCTGGCCGACGATGGCTTTCGCCACCTCTTCCTCCACGCGCAACGCGCGCTGGCGCCAGTCCTCGAGCTGCTCCGGTGAGCTCATCGGGCACATCCCCACGGCGTGAGAGCGGGCCCGACTGTGGCCGAAATGGGAGGGGGAAGTCGAGTGAGCCACACGGCCGGCACCACTGCGCGTGCCGGAAACACGCGTGCCGTCCCAGCGATGACACAGTCAGGCTGTCAGTTCTGCGAGCGCCACTCGCTCGGGCTGCATCCGTAGCGACGCCGGAACGAGCGAGCGAAGTGCGCCGCGTCGGCAAATCCCAGCGAGAACGCGACGCTGGTCACCGTGCGTGATCCCTGCCGGGCGTCACGCAGGTCACTCGCCGCCTGCGCGAGGCGGCGAATCCAGATCTGGGCGTTCAATGACGATCCCACCGTCCGCAGGAAAATCTGGTCGAGCCAACGCCGGGTCACTCCCTGTTTATCGGCGACCCGGGATGCGTTCAGCATCGGATCCGAAAGGTTTTCGTCGATGCAGGCCAGCGCGCTGCGCACCCGCCACGGAACACTTTGCACGGCCGCGCCACGCGGTGATTTCGCCAATCCCAGCAATTGCGCGGCACCCACGAGCGCCACCGCGCACTGCTCGTCGTCCAGCAGAGGAGCCGAATCCAGCAAGCCGAGCAGCATCTGCCGCAAGAGCACAGTGCCGCGGTCTTCGTGGTCGAATGCCTGCGCCGTGCGATGTTCGAGAGCCGGAAAACGGCTGAGCACCAGCTCGCGCGGAATGCGCAGGAACATGACCTCCGACCGGGGAGTTGTCACTTCCAGCTGGAACGGCACGACGCCGTCGAGCAAACAGAGATCATTTCGCTTCAGCACCGAGTGCCGATTGTGCTGGCTGACAGTGGTTGCCCCTCGCACCTGAAGCAGGACCGAGAACACCGACTGCACGCGGCGAGTGGCCGCGAGCGGCTCGTAGTTCACGCAAAGAGCCGGTGAAACGATGCTCCAGATCTGCCCCGGCCCGCACTGCCTGCCCTGGATCGACCCATACAGAGGGTCCGCACGCAGTGACTCGACTTTGAGACCGGGAAAATGCAGGCCAGCCGCCTGCTTCCAGGCAAGAGCACGCTGCCCTTGATCGACCGATTGCAGGTCGAATGATGAAGAGTTCGGCGCGGACACCACAATCCCCCCCAGCGTGCGCCTCCCGCGCGACCATGCGTAGGCACCGGTACACTAGACCGGCCACGGCTACGAAATGGACCCCGCCCTCGTCGAATTTCTTACCAGGGCAGATTCTTGCCGTCGTAGTTCGTGAACTTCGCGGTGTCCTTCAGGGTGAGCGAATCGATGGTGCCGATCATGGCGCGCACCGCATCGGGTGTTTCGATCATGCCGGGCGCGCTCAGGGCGGCCTGCTTCTCCACGCGCACAGCACCCGGATGCATCGGCACGACGGTGATGCCGTCTTTCTTCAATACGGCGGCCAAGGTCACGGTTGCCTTGTTCAGCGCCGCCTTGCTGATGCCATACCAGAACGCGTTGGTGGCGATCTCCGGCTTGCTGATCGTCCCGATCGTCGAAGTGATCGAGATCACCTTCTTCTGCGTCCCGGCGCGCACGTTGTCGATAAAGGACTCCGTCACGAGCAGCGGCCCGCGCACGTTGATCTCCATGAACTGATCGAACGAGGCGTAGTCGAGCGTGCCGAAGTGCTGGCGATTGTCCGCGCGATCCAGCCAGTCGCCGAGACTGAAGATGCCGGCGTTGTTGATGAGCACATCGATCGGCTGCCCGCGCATGCGCGCCGCCAGCGCGTGCACCTCCTCCGGGCTCTGCACATCCATGCGCTCCGCGCGCACGTTCTTGAACTTCGCGCTCAGCTCCGCCAACGACGCGGGCGTATCCGAGTGCCGGTGTGTAGCGATCACCGTCCAGCCCTTCGCGGCATATTGTCTCGCGAACTCGAGGCCGATACCGGAGTTGGCACCCGTAATCAGAACCGTAGCCGCCTGGCTCAGCGAGGTGAAGCCAAGGACAGTGACGACGCCACACAGCACGAGGAAACGCCGAAGCGTCGCGAACGAAAGCATCATGGTTCCCGCGCCTCTCATGGCGGTGGATCGACGTTGTAGGTATCCGCGATGGCGCCCCACGAGCCATCCGGCTGCTTCTGGAACACCACCATCCATTTGCCGACAGAGTCGGCAAGTGCATGGGTCTTAGGGTCCGGCGCCGTCTGTTCGTATGTGCCGAACGCGTAGCCAAGATCGCCAGACCTGGCGATCTCGACTTTCGCTGTATCCATTTTGATGGCGTAGCCTTCCGGGAAGCCGTTCTTCTTCGGCGACGCCACACCATAGGTGATCGGCAATCCTGGCAGAACCAACGCCGCATTCGGCGCGTAAAAGCGCAGGTACGTATCCATGTCGCGCTTCGCGGCGGCATCCACGGTCTGCGTGACGAGATCGCGTATCGCTTTCTCATCCGCAGGCCGTGTATCCGCCGCAGGCGCGGCCCCTCCGCCGCAGCCGGCAGCCATCGCCAGGCTCGCCGTCAACGCCATCGAAGCGACTATTTTCGCAAGCGGTTGCATCTGTGCCTCGGTTACGAACAAGAGTTAGAACCTGGCTTTCGCGCCAACGTAATAGCGCCGGCCGAGCACGTCATAGTAACCGGGCATCGTGCTGCCCATGGCGTTGTTGACGCCCGGGTTGGCACCAACGACCGGCGGCTCCTTGTCGAGGATATTGTCCACACCCACGCGAACCGCGAAAGTGGAGGTGACATTCCAAGCCGCCTGCAGACCGAAGAGATCGTAAGACGGCACGCCCAGGATTCTCGTGGTCGGACTCTGTACTTTCTGCGCCGGCGCCGCGCTGGGCAGGTGCAGCCAGGTCAAGCCGGTGTCGAAGTTGCCGAACGAGTAGCCGAGCGTCGTGAACGAACGCCACCGATACTGGCCGCCCTGGTTCAGCGTGCCCATGCTGTCGAGGAACGGCGCGGTGTTGGTCGCCTGGGTCTTGAAGTAGCTGAGGAAGGTCATGACGATATCGGCCGAGAAGCGGCCCGGCGCGCTCGCCATTCCCATGTCCGCAAGCGCCGCGCGCCAGTTGAGCTCGACGTCTGTTCCCTGCGTCTTGATGCCACCCGTGTTGACGAACGGGGTGTTCACCGACTGCCGATCGCCGCTCACCGCGTCCCGATGGATCAGCGAGCAATATCCACCCGCGTCGGTCAACGTGTAGCCGGGGTTGCTCGCGCCATCCGAGTTGAAGCACTTCGCATAGACCGTCAGCGCATCCGTCGGCGCGATCGCGTTGGTGATCTCGATGTTGTAGAAGTCGACCGACAGGCTGAGGTCGCGCAACAGGGCCGCTTCGGCCGGTGAGCGCATCACGAAGCCGAAGGTCCAGGTGGAAGCCTGTTCCGATTCGAGCTTCTGGTTGCCGGAGATGATCGCGTTGTCCTGCGCGAAGAATCCGAACGGGCCTACATAGGTGCCGGGTCCACCAGGCCGTGTATCGAATCCGGAGGTGCTGTTGCCGATGATCGCGCGGCAGAGCGCCTGCACCTGCGTACGATTCGGATTGGCGGCGACGTTGCCCCACGGCGCGACCGTGTCCACCGCGCACGGGTCGCCTGTGGCGAGACTCACCGTGCTGACGGTGCCGCCCTGGAAGAGCTCGGCGATGTTCGGCGCGCGATTGGCGCGCTGATAGCCACCCCGGAGACGCAGCATGTCCACCGGCGTCCAGTTGAAGAGACCCTTGTAGGTGCTGACGGTGCCGGCGAGGTTGTAGTCGGAGGTGCGGTAACCCAGCTCCAGTTCCAGCTTCTTCACCGCCGGCAGATCCTTCAACAGCGGCACCAGAAATTCAGCGTATGCCTCGCGAACCGTAGTGGTACCGCGAGCGGAGCTGACCGCGAACAATCCGATGGGGTTTTCCAGCACCGAGTTCGATGCGTTGAGCGACCCCGGATTGAACTTGAACTTGTCACCCCGGTAGTCGGCGCCGACGGCGAAGCGCAGCTCGCCCGCCGGCAGATCAACCGCCTTACCCTGCACGGTGGCTTCGAAGATGTTCTGCTCGAGGTCCGTGTTCTGCGCAAGATTCGCGTCGATGGCGTCGAAGCAATCCTGCGACGTGGTGCCGCCGAAGATCGCAAGCCCCGACGTGCACTTGATGCCCTGCCCGTAGTTGCCGGTGATGCTGAGGCCGGCGCCATAGCCCGGCGAGCTCACAACCGTCTGGTATCGCTGATACGACGGCAGGTGCCCGATGTTGATCGTGCTGCTCGTCGAGCCATTCGACGCATACGCGTCCCACGTCCAGTCCGAGATCGGCAGCGTGCCCTTCAGGCCACCGGTGATCTGGTAGTTGCTGGTCTTGGTGCGGGCATTCATCGGACCCCAGAAATCGAACTGCCGGTACAGAGTCCAGTTCGCGGTCGGATCGGGGCGCGAGGCCAGCAACGCGGCCAGCCCCGCCGGCACCGGATTGGCCGCGCCGGTGGGAATGCTGGCGCTCCAGATCGTGATCGCCGGGCTGTACGCATACACGGTATCGACCGCGGTCGAGGACACCGTGCCCTGCAGGTATGCCGTCAGATGCTCATTGATCGCGAAGCTCGCCTTGCCGAATGCGGAGTACCGGTCCAGCGGATCCGAAGCGAGTCGATCGAGGAAGCTCTCGTTGACGGTGCCACCCGGACCGACCTTGATGGCCAGGTTGTAGGGGCCCTTGTAGTTGGCTGCGCCCTGCGCCTGCCACGGGCTGCCGTCGGCATTGAAATAGAACGTGTTGGCGGAGCTGACGGAGCCCGCCGCCTGGCCCGGGAACAGGCTGTTGATCACGGCTTGCGAAGGCGTATTGGTGCCGGCCGCGTAGCCAGCCTGGTTGATGAGGCCATACCCGACGGTGCCGGGATCTTTCCAGCCTTTTTCGTAGAAGTCGCGCCCGGAATACCGCGCCTCGTTGCGGCGGGCCACTTCGAGGCCCAGGAACACATTGCCCTGCCCGCCACCGAAGTTCTTGCCGATAGCGGCACTCAAACGCGTCTCGGCGCCGTCGCCCACTTCAGTGACGCCCGTCTGGGCGTTGACCTCGAGGCCTTCGAAGTCATCGCGCAAAACGAAATTCACTACGCCCGCGGTGGCATCCGCGCCGTACACCGACGATGCGCCACCGGTGATCACTTCGATCGACTTGATCGCGGCGGTGGGAATCGTATTGATGTCGACCGCGAGCGTCGCGTTGGCGGGCTGCGCGCGCCGGCCATCGATCAGCACGAGGGTGCGGTTCGACCCGAGCCCGCGCAGGTTCGCCGTCGCGATGCCGGGGCTCGAGGTCGCCGTGCCGCTGACCGAGCTGGTATCGAACTGAGTACCGGTGGGGGTGAACTGCGGCAGGCGGTTGAGCACGGTTTCCGTGCCGACGGTGCTGATGCTATCGAGCGCGCGCGAGTCGACCGTCATGATCGGGCTCGAGGCGTCGAAGTCCCGCCGCAGAATGTGCGAGCCGGTGACTACGACTTCAGCTACGGGTTCCGCCTCGTCCGTTGCACTCTGCGCCCACGCGCTGTGGACGGAAAGCAACGGCAGGACGCCCGCACCCAACGCGGCGGCAACGGCCGCCGGGATCGCGCGCGGCCGCAGAATTGATCTCTTCATGGAAACCCCCTCGTGAAACGGCGCTCCGAGCGGAAAGCTGCGGAGCAAGCTCACGGTAGAGGCATCGTGCAGGCTAGTGCTTGCCCACACTGGAGTTGGCGCCTTGTTCCCTTTGGAACTGCGGACAGCCTGTAAACCTCGAACAGTCATGCGGCGCCCGCGCCACAGCCGACGCACATCGTAACGAGGACGTGTCGCGCTCCGCGGCGTCTGGGTCGGAAGCCTCGAGGCCCGTTGCTTGCTACCGCAGACAACCGCGCCTGGTCCGGGCTTTCGGCGGATAACAAGCATGACCCCACACGCCAACGACCTGAGAAAGACCTGCTTCCGGGTACTGATCGCGGCCAGCGCCCTGCTCGTCCTCACCACCCTGATTTTTCGTTTCCGAACGCACTATTTCCTGTGGCTCGCGCCGCTGAACCTCACGGAGGAGAACGTCGCGGCCGCGTGGTTCTCGGGGACTCTGCTGCTGCTGGCAAGCCTCCTGGCCGCCGACGGCTACTTCCGTCTCCGAAGCATCCACTTCAAAGCGGCCCTCGCCTGGTGGGTGATCGCAGGGATGCTGATGGCGCTGTCTCTGGATGAGATCGCGTGCCTCCACGAGCGCATCGAGGAATGGAAGACCGGGCCGATCGTGTCGTTCATCCCGTTTCTGGTCGTGCTGCTCGCCGGCTGCGCGTGGTCTTTCGTGCAGCTGTGGCTCACTCCGTCGGAACGCCCGAAGGTGAAGGGGCTGGTGCTGGGTTTCGGCCTGCTCGTAAGTATCGGCGGACAGGAGATCATGGAACGGATCGTGACCCTGCCGTGGTACCTCGCCCCGTTCCGCTCCGCGCTGGAGGAAGGGTCGGAGCTCGCGGCAATGTTGATCCTCGTCTACACCACCCTGCCCAACTCGTTCGGCCTGTTCGAGAACACCCGCCCCGCGGGCGGCCCGGCGTTCAGCGGCGTCGCGGCGCTTCGCTGGCCGATCCTGATTCTCGCAACCCTCATCGCCTGGCCGCTCGCCGCGCTCACCGCGTCGATGGCCGAGCAAGCGGCGCTGGGTCATTTCTCCGACTGGATGTCGTGCGCGCTGTTCTTCTTCGCCGCGGCGTTTGTCGTGCGCCACTGGGCCTCCGCAACGACGCGCGAGCCCTTTCCCACGAGCGCTGTCGTCCTGCTCTGCGCGGCCTCCGCGATGTGTGTTCAATTCGATCCTATTGGCGACCGGAACATCTTCCCCGGCAGTTCCACGATTGACTGGTTTGGTTTGCGGCTCAACACGCGGCTGGTGCTGCTGGCTCTGTGTTGCCTGGGTGCGGGCGAATCCCTGCGCTCCCGCGGCGCCGGATATCGCTCCGGCGCGGCGTCGCTGGCGACGGTTGGTGGGGTGAGTGCGATCTTTTCGGCTTACAGCACTCCCGACACGCTCTGGTGGGGTTACTTCGCCACCACGGTGATCGCGATCGGCACGTTCGCTACCGTGGCGCTGGCGCTCCGGTCACCCGCAACGATCGCGGCGGTTCAGCGGACGCCGGCGTAGTGAAGACCGCCTTGTTTCATTCATAACAGGGCGCGTCGCGCGCGCAATCGACCGGACACGCCGCCCTCCGAAGCTCTCGACACGTTCGAGATACGGAGGAATCCAAATGAGCGCGATCCTGAAGACCTTCCCGAACCGGTCCGTCGCAACCGAATCGCCGGTCCGCGACGAACCAGACGATCTCAACCCGCTCTGGGTTGTGATCGCCGGCATGGCATGGCTGTTCGGCGTGATGGTGGCGATCATGGCTTTCACCTGACCGCGCAGTACACGCCGTGGCCCGACCGGGCGATTGCGAGGTGTGCAACCCGTGCCCGGCCAGCAAGTGCCGCTGGTCGAACCGGGCGCCGGCATTGCCGCTGACGATGAAGACGATTTGCCGCGGATCGATCATGACGCGGGCATCGCCATCGATTTCTCGGGTACCAGTCCCCGCCGCCGCGCGACCGCCGCCGCCTCGACACGGCTCGAGGCATCGAGCTTCATCAGGATCGCCTTGACGTGGGATTTCGCGGTGCCGACGCTTCGTTCCAGCCTGCGCGCAATCGCCTTGTCCGGCAGGCCCTGCATGATCAGGCGCAGCACTTCGATCTCTCGCTGGGTCAGCGGGCGGGATCGCAGACTGATCGCCATTTTCGTCATGACGTTCGGCGCAATGGCGGTGCCCCCGTCATGGATACAGCGAACGGCCTGCACCACGGACGCCAGGCACGACGTCAGTGGCAGGTAGCCGCCGATCCCGAGCTCCACCGCCCGGCGAATGCTCACTTCGCTCTCGTCGTCGGTCAGGATGAGCACGCGGCACCGGCCTCCGTGCCGCGGAGCGAGCATGCGCGTCCCGCCCTCGTAATCCGTGACCGCGACGGTCGCGGACGAAAGCTGCTCGACGAGGCGGAAATCCTCCTGGGCGCGGCACGCCGCCTCGAGCCCCGCCGCGACCAGCGGGTTGGCATGAGAGATGTACACGTGAATCCGGTCATCGTTCAACATGGTGACTCACCTCCATCAATAGGTACGATCCGTCCGCCGACGGGAGGGCTCGATCTCGATCGTCTTGGCATTCACTCGCCGGAAAGTCAGCTTCGAATCCGCCAGCAGGGCCTTCATCGCCGCGTCGACGGAATACGTCCCATCCAGCGCCGGCGCCCGATATCCGTCGGTCAGGCGCGAGAAGAAGATGATCTGAATGCCGGTCTGCCTGGCGAAATCCTGAAGCGCGCTGTCGAGCGGCTGACTCGCGATGTGCAGCGTATATCCCGTCGGCTCCGCGCCCCGCACACCCCCCTGGAAGAGACAGGCCCACACCAGCCCCAGGGCCACCGCAAGACCCGTGCAACTTCGATTTACGACGGCGCTCATCGCCGTGGCGCCGCGGATTCATCCGACGTGACGACATAGCCGCCCGCGCCGTCATCAGCGACATGCACGCCCGGAACTCCCGCCAGCACGGCGATGAACGACGCCACATCGTCCGACCTGAACGTGCCGGTCACTTCCTGCTCTCGCAGCGCCGGACTGCGAATCTCGATTCGTCCCACGGCGTAGCGATTGAACTCGTCGGCCACCTCGCCGAGCGGGCGGTGCTGGAACACGAGCTGTCGCTGCGTCCAGGCCGTGGTTTCGGCCAGATTGACGCCATGCTGAAGCACGCCCGGACCCGCGCTATCGACAACTACGCGATCCGCTGCGGACAACACGGGAGATGATCGGTGCGCGACCCGGCCGCGATCATGGCCACGCGCCCCTCCACGACGGTTACGACCGTGCGCTTCGCCCGTCGATCGATATCGAACTGTGTGCCGACGGCCCGTACCACGACATCGCCCACATGCACATCGAACGGGCGTCGCGTGTCATGCGCGACCTCGAACAACGCTTCACCCTGCACGAGCTGAACGACCCGGTGATCCGACCGCAGCTGAACTTCGATCTTCGACGCGGTATTGAGCGTGACGCGCGACCCGTCCGCGAGCAGTACCGAGCGCTGCTCGCCCACCTTTGTCTGGAACTGCTCGGGACTCGAGAGCGTGAACCACCATCCCGCGCACACCGCCAGCAACAGGGACGCAGCCAAGCCGACCGCCCACGGTCGCGAGAGACCACGGCGTACCTCTTCGCGCTTGCGAGGGCTGCGCGGATACAGCGGGACAACGGAATCGTCGGGCGCCGCCAGGGCATCGCGGACCAGCGCCTCGGGCGAAGTCCGCGGCCAGCGCACGTCCGCGCGCGCCACCGCCGCGTGCACCCGCGCGACACGCAGGCAGGCCTCCACACGATCCGGCGCGCGAGTCACCCACTCCACGAACTCACGCTTATCGCCGGCCGATGCGTCAGGGTCGCGCAGCATGACCCACCAGTGCGCGGCCTGCTCCGATATCGAAGTCGCTTCTTCGTTCTCGCGCGTCATGTCAGCCCTCCATTGCCAGGCGCAGGCGTTCGTAGCCGCGAGCCAGATGCCGCCGGACCTGCCGGTCCGTGATCCGCAGCTCGGCGGCGATTTCCTGGTACGAACGCTCGTCGCGCAATCTAAGGAGCAGCACCGCGCGCATCATCGGGGACACCGCGGCCAGAGTTTCTTCGAGACGCTGCTGCGAGAGCCGCGCATCGAGCTCGAGCTCCGGTAGCCGGCCGTCAACGAGCATGTCTTCATCGAGAACCACCATCGAATCGCCGCGCGGCTGCCGGTCGCACCACTCCAGCGCGACGTGGCTTGCCACTTGCAGCAGGTAGGCCTGGGGATTGCGAACCTCGCTCAGATCGCGGGCTCGAAGCAGGCGCAGGTAGGTCTCCTGGGCGAGATCCTGCACGTCCACGGCCGAACGCACCCGTCGCCGAAGGAACTGGAAAAGACTCCGGTTCCACCGCTGCCGCCATTCCAGGAGGAGAGACCTATTGGACATGTCACATTAGAGGGGAAAAGGGGGTGGTCCGCCCCCTCCCCCCGCGAAAAAAACTTCAACGCATCGATTTCACCGCCACAATTTCCTCCTCGCACTCCCGGTGTCCGACCAGACCGGTCCGACATGCGACGAACTCGGGACAACCCGAGCGACACGCCAATCATGGAATTGCCTTACTCCGCGAGGCCATTCTCCGTATGCCAGATGAAACATACATCCCTCCGGCCGAAATCATGCCGCGCGAATCCTGCCTGACAATCTTCCTGTAATCGGCGGCGACGTGCCGCTCTCGACCCCACAGGAGATTTCACGATGAATGCTTCCACTGTAACGATGCGTAAGGACTCCCTGCGCACCGGCCTCACCATCGCGTTTGTCGTCTGCGCACTCGCCGTTCTCGGCAGCCGCGCGCAGGCGGACGAGCCGCAGCAGGAAATCACGATCAGCGCGACCAAGGTGAAGACCACCCCATACGACCCTGCGACTCACGGCCCGATCCAGAAGGTCACCGTCACCGCCCATGTCGCCACGACCCTCGACGTGCTGACGTTGAACTCCGGTGTCGCGATTCTGAAAGACAACGTACTGGATGCCGCGCGCAAGGTCTGCACGATGGCCGACCCCATGGCGGACGACGACGGCGGCGATTGCGTTCGACAGGCCGTCAAGGACGCCCAGCCACAAGTCGACGCGCTCATCTCGCGTGCGCGCAGCGTGAATAAAGGCTGATCCCGCTGTCGGAAACACACTCGGCACGCGGCGAGCCGCAGTGGTCCGACCGACCGCTGCGGCTGCCGCCAAGGTGTACTCAACGTGATGCAGACGTGGGCCTCCCTCGATATCGAGATCGTCACCGCGGCCATACTCTCCCTGGTGATGCTCGTCACCACGGCGGCGCTTCACTACGAGGCGCTGCATTTTCTCGCGCGCGTCTCGAACGGACATCGCATCTCGCGGCGCTGGATCGTCGTCATTCTTGCCTCGCTCGTCACGGTCCATCTCGCCGAGGTCGCACTCTATGCCGGCGCCTACGCCGTCGGCACGAACGTGCTGTCGCTCGGGGGGCTGCGCGGGTCATCTGATCGGGCCGCGCTCGATTTCTTCTACTTCGCGGCCGAGACGTATTCCACACTGGGGTATGGGGATCTCGTGCCGGTCGGCGCGCTCCGACTCATCGCGAGTGTCGAGTCGCTGAACGGACTGCTGCTGCTATCGTGGTCCGGAGCGTTCCTGTTCGGCGTGCTCCGCGACGTGCCCGCCCGGCGACGTTGAACCGACGGCGTCCTGGCGAGGTTCCAGGACGCCGCTCATCCGGTCATTTCAGATCGACATGCCGCCCGAGACTTCGATGCGCTGGGCGTTGACCCAGCGATTCTCCTCCGCGAGCAGCGAGGCGATCATCGGGCCGATGTCATCCGGCACACCCGCACGGCCGAGCGCCGTCATTTCGGCGACGCGCCGATTCAGCTCGGGGTTGTCGCGCACCATGCCGCCGCTGAAGTCCGTGGCAATCGCGCCCGGCGCCACTGTGTTCACGGCGATCCGGCGCGGCCCCAGCTCCTTCGCGAGGTAGCGCGTCAGGATTTCGATGGCGCCCTTCATGCACGCGTAGGCCGCGCTGCCCGGGACGACGATCCGCGTCAGGCCGCTCGAGAGATTCACGATGCGCCCGCCGTCGTTGATCAACGGCAGGAGCTTCTGCGTCAGGAAGAACACGCCTTTGAAATGGACGTCATAGAGCGCATCGAGCTGCGCTTCGGTGGTCTTGTCGAACGGCTCGTGATGCGATGTGCCCGCGTTGTTGACCAGGTAGTCGAATCGATCGACTCCGAGCGAGTCCAACGCCTGACGAAGCGCCGATACGAACGCGTCGAAGGAGTGGACGTCGCCCGTGTCGAGCGGCAAGGCAATCGCCTTGGCGCCCAGCTCTTCGACCGCCGCAACGACCTTCCCGGCCTCCGCGGCGTTCGATTTATAGGTAAAGATCGAAACGACGCCCCGTCGCGCCAGACTGAGCACGGTGTTGCGCCCGAGACCGCGGCTGCCGCCGGTCACGACGGCAACGCGGGCTTTGGTGAGATCGGTATTCATGGTCACCCCTGTGGTTGAAGAACTGCGCGCAAGCATGGCCGCGCCGGATCAACGAGCGATTTCGCCGGGCCGCGACCCGGTTTCAGATGCAATCGTGAAGCGCGAGCCGCGCGCGCTTCACGACCGTGCTCCCAGCTCATCCTCTCGGTTACTCCTGGCTTGGATGGCACGCGGGTTACTTGAAGCTGCGCGCGGCTTCGGCAATCAGCGCCGCGACTTCCTTCGCGTGGGATTCGAATACGGCGTGGCTGGCGCCTTTGATCTCGATGGTGTGGCTGCCGGCGCGCTGGTAGTACCAGCGCTCGAGATCGGGGCTGATGATCTGATCGCTCGCAGCGACGATTCCCCAGCTCGGCTTCGATCTCCAGGCCGCCGCCGTCAGCGGCGTGCTGAACACCGAGGCGGCCGCGAGCACCTGCGAACGCGAGGCGAACTCCGCGCGCTCACGCGGCAGATCCGGCGCGAACAGCTTCAGGAATTGCGGGGGGTCGAGGTAGGTGAAGTCGCCCGGTGTCTTGCGAATCGCGCCGGCGGTCTTGCCGAGAACGCTCGGCGTCCGCTTGCCGAGCGCGGATTCGTTCTCACCGACATCCGGCGCGTGAGCGGCGACGTAGACGAGTCCGGCGACTCTCGGATGCACCCCGGCTTCCGTGATGATCGAGCCGCCGTAACTGTGGCCGACGAGCAGCGTCGGAACGGTCTGCAGGTCCAGCACTCGCTTCGTCGCGGCGACATCGTCGGCAAAGGACGTCTCCGGCTCCTCCACCATCGTGACGTGGAAACCTTCGCGGGTAAGCTGATCGTAGACGGGCTTCCAGCCGGACGCATCCACCCATGCACCGTGAACGAGAACGATGTTCCTGACCGGCGCGGCGCTCGCCGATGTTACGTATGCCGCAAGGAATAGCGCGCCGATCGCGGCGAGAGAGGCCTTCAACAGTTTCATATGCGTAAGCTCCTGGTCGATGTTTAGCGATACTCGCTACGTCGACTTTCAGGAGCATTTCGTCTACGACGTCACGCATTTCGGCTGAAGCCGCTCGATTTCGAGACGCGCACCGGAACGCATTTGTAGGAAGGCGTGCCGCTATCCGCATCGTGCCAACCGAGGGGCACCAGAACGTTCGCTTCCGGATAGTAAGTGGCCACCGACCCGCGCGAGATGTCATGCGCCACCGCGGTAAGTCGCTCCATTCGCAGGCTCCGCGTTCTGTCCACGACACTCTCCACATCGACGACATCACCGTGCTCGAGACCGAGCGCCGTGAGATCGGCCTCGTTCATGAACAACACGTCGCGTCGCCCGAAGATGCCGCGATAGCGATCGTCGAGACCGTAGATCGTCGTGTTGTACTGGTCGTGGCTGCGCAAGGTCGTGAGCTTCAGGGCTTCCGCGCCATCGGGTTGCGGATCCTCGCCGAGACCCGGAAACACGAGAAACTCCGCCTTTCCGGACGACGTCGGCCACACTCGCTGCGTGGGCGGCAGCGGCAAACGAAATCCGCCCGGGATACGGATGCGCGTGTTGTAGTCGGCGAAATCGGGAAATACCGCTTCGATTCCCGCGCGGATGCGGTCGTAGTCAGCGATCAGATCGCTCCATGGAACGCGGCTGGCAGGCATTGCGGCCTGCGCAATCCCCGCAACGATCGCCGGTTCCGACCGTAACTGCGGCGAAGCCGGCAATAGCCGGCCCCGCGACGCATGCACCATCGACATCGAGTCTTCCACCGTGACCGACTGCTCGCCACCGGCCTGCGCATCGCGCTCGGTGCGCCCGAGGCACGGCAGCAGGAACGACTCCTTGCCCACGAGCAGATGTGAACGATTGAGGCGCGTCCCGATATGCACCGACAGGTCGAGTGAGCGAACGGCCGTATAGCACTGTGCCGAGTCGGATAGCGCAACGGCGAGATTGCCGCCCAGGCAGACGAGCGCCTTCGAGCGCCCCGCGATGATAGCCTCCATCGCACCAACGGCATCGTGCCCGTGATCGCGCGGAGGCGCGAAGCCGAACGCCGCCTGGATGCGGTCGAGCATCGCCGTCGTCGGCCGCTCCGTGATGCCAACGCTTCGATCGCCCTGCACATTGGAGTGCCCGCGCAAAGGGCAGATGCCCGCACCGGGCTTTCCGTAGTTCCCTCGTAGCAGAAGCAGGTTGGCGATCTGCTGTACGTTGGCGGTCCCGCGAATGTGCTGCGTGATTCCCATTCCGTAGCTGACGATCGTCGCATTCGAGCGCGCATAGGCCACCGCCACTCGCTCCAGATCCGCCTGCTTCAGGCCGCTGGCGGCTTCGATGTCCTGCCATCGCGTGGCCTGCAGATCGTCGCGCAACGCTTCGAAGCCGCGGGTGTGCGTCGAGATGAAGTCCATATCCAGCGCACCGTCCAGCGCCAGCACGGCTTTCATCACGCCCTTCATCGCGGCCGCGTCGCCTCCGACCTTCACCATGTAGTAAGACGTGGCGATGGGCGTCGCGCCCAAGGTGCCCATCTCGATCGGGTCCTGTGGATCGGCAAAGCGCTCCAGCGCCCGCTCCTTCAGCGGATTGAACACGATAACCGGCACGCCCCGGCGAGCCATCTCATGCAGCGTGCCCATCATGCGCGGATGGTTGGTGCCGGGGTTGTGCCCCATCGCGATCAGCAGCTCGCAATGATCGAAGTCATCGAGAGACACGGTGCCCTTGCCGATGCCGATCGACCGCGGCAGCCCGACGCTCGTGGCTTCGTGGCACATGTTCGAGCAGTCGGGAAAGTTGTTGGTACCGAACTCGCGCGCAAAGAGCTGGTAGAGGAAGGCCGCTTCATTCGAAGCGCGGCCCGACGTATAGAACTCCGCCATGTTGGGATCGGGGAGTGAGCGCAGGATCGCGCCGATCCGCTGGAATGCCTCGCCCCATTCGATCACGCGGTACGTGTCGGTTGCGGGATCGTAGGCCATCGGATGCGTGATCCGCCCTTCGCTCTCCAGCTCGAAGTCCGTCCGCTTCAACAGCGATGACACTGTGTGGGTCGCAAAGAACTCCGGAGTCACGCGCTTGCGCGTCGCTTCCCACGTGACCGCCTTCGCGCCGTTCTCGCAGAACTGGAAGGTGGACGTTGGCGTCTTGTCAGGCCATGCGCAGCCCGGGCAATCGAAGCCGTCGGGTTGGTTCGTGTGCAACAGGGTGCGCGAGGCATCGGCGACATCCATCTGCTCGCGCACAGTGTTCGCGACCGCGCGCAGCGCGCCCCACCCGCCCGCCGGGTTCCTGTAAGGCCGTACACCTGGAATCTCACGTTTCATGCCGACCTCCCCTGAATGCCTTGACGAAAGCCGAGCCGCGAGCGGCGTTTTCAGCGTTGCGAAGTTGCATGGCCCGGATAGCCGCAAGGTTGCGGCCAACCGACCCCGGATTTCAGGCGAAACACACGGACCCGACCCCGAAATCAGTCGGCCGGTACGCGCGCGATAACGTCTACCCCGAACATTGAGCCTCAGGAGATCGCCATGAAAACCCGCTTCCCATCATTACTCCCGATAGGCGCGATCGTCTTGCTCGGATCCACCGCCGCGCACGCGGCCCCGCCGCCCGCGTGCGACATGCACCTGATCGTCGAGCTCACGCCTGACGTCCCGAATCCGCACGACGCGGGCTTCCTGAGCTCGCTGCTGAACGACCACCCCGAATTTCAGTTGAGCTGGGTGAAGCAGGTCGACATGTCGTTCGTGGCGCTCGACCTGAGCGGGCCCGGGTCGCTGGATCGCTGCGAAGACGTGGTGGATACGATGCGCAGGGATGGGCGCGTCCTGTCGATCCACGCGGAGCCGGATGAAGTCGACTCGGTGTCGGTCGCCGCCGATCGCGACCCGTCGGAAGAAAACGGCCCGCGCGTGCGCTTGTCACCCTATGGGTTCGGCGCGGTCTACTGGGCGGCTCACCACCCGAGCCAGGCGTGGCGGGTTGTGTTGCCCGTTGATTCAACCGACACGGAAGGTTCGCGACAGTGAGCGGCGTCGGACGCAAGTTCCCGCGTTCGCGTTGCCCGGCCGTGTCGGCGGGCATTTCAACTGCAACTCGCGCAGGGTGAAGCGGAAATCGTCCGGAGAATTTCCTCGCTCAACCTCTCATCGCATACCGGCCAGCATTTCGCTGGCCGGCACGAAGGAAGGAGTAAGCGAAATGAAATCTCTCTCGATCAAGGCGGCGGCACTGCCGCTCGCGGTGGCCGCGCTCGTCGCGGGCTGCGCGACGATGGGCACCGGGTACGGCAACAACGCGTCCGGCAAGAACCCTGTCAACTTCACCTGGCAGAGCAGTGACGACGTGTCCGGCACGATGAGTGCCACGCTGTCCGACGGCAAGACGTACAACGGCCAGTTCTTCCAGATCACGACCGATACCACCGTGGACAACCTCGGGCCACTCTGGAGCGGCTGGGGCCCGGGCTGGCGTCGCGGTGGCTGGGGCTACTGGGATGCGGGTCCGGAGTTCGTGAAGCACTACTCCGGCAAGGTCGTTGCCAACCTCCAGACGCCTGATGGCACGTACATGCGTTGCACGTTCCGACTGGTACATCCGTCGAGCGGCATGGCCGGTGGCGGTCGCGGTAACTGCCAGATCCCCGATGGCAGCCAGATCGACGCCAACTTCCCCAAGGTGTGACAGTGGGCGCAACACGCTGGCAGTGGCCCGCCCCTGCCAGCGTGTCGACGCGGTCGCTGGCTCGTGGCTCATCGCCAGGATCGCCGCGATGCGTGGCCTCTCGCCCATGCGGGTTTTGCTGTGGATCGAGTTCCTGCTGCCCGCCGCTACCCTCAGTTCGCTCTTTCGCGCCCGACGCTGCCCGCCGGCGTGGCCGCTCTGGCCCTGACCACGACGCGGGAGCAGCGCCCCTGACGGAACAGCCTATCTGACCGTGTATCCGCGGCCTTCCAGGCAGGCCGCGTCGGCACGCTGATAGTCCGAACGCTTCGTCGCCGCCACGTCGGCCGACACGCCACCGTCGGCCATCGTCGGGTCGAAGCCGCTCTGCTCGACGCCGAACCGATGACACTCGTACTTATCCTGATCCTGCTGAGCGGCCGACTGGCCGTTCTTTGGATAGATGAATACCTTGTCGCTCGGCGGTGTCACCGTGGTGCCGCCCGACTCGATCCCGGCCGGAGGCGCGACGACCTGGTACTGGTTCTCCGGCGCATCCCACGTGTAGTACGCGTCGTCCGCGTAGTAATAGGGAACGCCACCCCACCAGACCGTGGAGTAATACGGCGGCAGCACCGGAACGAAAGCACCGATCGGCGCACCGATCACAATAGAGACACCTCCATTGTGTCGGTACCACTCGCCACCGTGATACCAGTAACTCCCGCCACCATGGTGAATCTCGTACGCGCCGCGCGGGATGCCGCGCACCGAGTAACCGGGGTCGTGGTAATACTGGTTGTGGGAGAACCGCGTATCGAAATGCATTCCCTGCTGCCTGGCATAGCCACCGCCATGATCGGCGGCAAACGACTGCGCCGAGCCCAGCAAGGCCACCGCGACGAGCGGCGCCAGAACGAGAATCCTGCTCCTGATGATCATGTTCATTACCTCACTTCACTGAGTAGCCGCGCGCTTCGAGGCACGCGCCGATCGCGCGCCTGAACTGCGAGGCCTTCTGTTCGAGCGCGGCGCTCTGCGCGCGGTTGGAGTTCGCATCGGCCTGCGCCTGAAGCCGGTTGGTTTCACTGTCCCGTTCGGATTCGACGATGCCGCCGAGTGCCGCGCCGGCGAGCGCGCCGATCAGCGCGCCACGCCCGGACTCCCAGGGCCTGGCCGTAGCGGCGCCGACGAATGCGCCCGTCACGGCGCCAGCGCCGACCGCAGCGCCCGGCGGAGGGCCGCCCGCCACGATCCGCATGCGCTGGTGCGGAGGCAGGTTCGGCTGGCTCGGATCGAATCCGCTCTGTTGAACCGCCCACTGATTGCAGTCGTAGCGGTCGCGATCCTGCTGCTCGGCCGAGATCGTCCGGCCCGCAGTGGGATAGAAGTAGACGTTGGTGTCGGGGACCAGCGGTGCCGGCGGAGGCTCGGCCAGGCGCGGGGACTCCGCGACACAGCCGGCGAGCGTCGTCACCGCCAGGATGGAAAGGATCGGGATCGTGCGATTCACGGCGAGACTCCTGTATCAACCTGGAGTCCAGTCTTGGCCGGTGCCCTTTCGGGAGAATTGCGGGGGCGCGCCCTCGTGTTACCGCTGTAATCCGGGTCGTGTCAACGCACGACCTTTACGGTGGAGTCGAAGTAGTAGCCGGAGCCCCGCTCCGTCCGGATGAATTGAGGCTGGGCCGGATCGGCCTCGATCTTCCGTCGCAGACGCAGGATCTGCACGTCGATGGAGCGATCGTAAACCTCTGTGCAGTGGAGTCGGGAAAGCTCCAGCAGCTGGTCGCGCGTGAGAATCCGCTGCGGCGAAGACAGCAACGCGCACAGGAGGCTGAACTCGCCCCGGGAGATTTCGACCTGCCGCCCATCCGGCGCCTTGAGTCGATGCAGCCTCACGTTCAGCTCCCACCCCGAGAAGCGGTAGGCGCGCAGGCTTTCGTCCCGCGCGGTCGGCGTCGCCTCCATTTGAGAACGACGCATGATCGCCCGGATGCGCGCCAGCAGCTCCCGCGGCGAGAAGGGCTTGGTGACGTAATCGTCCGCACCGAGCTCGAGGCCCATCACGCGGTCCGCCTCCTCGTTGCGACCCGTCAGGATGACGATCGGCATCTTGGAGGTGGCCCGCACCGTGCGTGCCAGCTGCATGCCGTCCTCACCCGGCAGGCGCAGGTCGAGCAGCAGCAGGTCGATGGCCTCGCGGCCGATCACTTCCAGCATCTGCTTGCCCGAGCTCACCGCCGTCACGCGAATCTCGTTCTGGCCGAGGTATTCGCTGACGAGGTTGCAAAGATCGCGGTCGTCATCGACGACCAGGACGTGTGCCTGATTTGGTACCGGATTTGCTGCCAAACCCTGAGAATCTGTCGGCGTATCCACGACGGCTGCCCTTCCCGCGACGGTGCTGGAGACAATCGCACAAAATCCGCAAACAGGGGAACCCTGCCCCGTATTACAGGCGAAATATTCACAGCGGGGGAGAAAACCCTGCGGTAACAGCGCCGGGGCTGAATTCGCCACGATGAACATGCTGAACACAGACAAGACTCCCCCGGCCGAGGCGGGTTCCGCGCGCTGCCGCGTGCTGGTCCTCGAGTCGGATCGCCTGATCCGGGCGCTCATCGTGGAATGGCTCGGAATGGCCGGGAACGACGCCCTCGGCGTCGCCGACCTGACCGGCGCCAAGGCCCTGAAGGAGCGCTGCGACCTGGTGCTGGCCGACGTCCCCGCGCCCCATCGCGCGGCCCGCCACACCGTCATGCAGCTTGCGCAGGTCATGCCCGGCACGCCCATCATCGCGATGTCGGCGGACATCACGGCCTGTGGCCATGCGGCCCGCGAGGCCCTCGCGCGCGAGCTTGGCGCGAGCGCCGTACTCGTGAAACCATTCAACCAGCACGCCTTGCTGTCCGCCATTCAGAACGTCCGGGCGTAAAGGGTTTCCTCTGGCCAAAGACCAATCCACGCGGCAGCTCGAGCCGGACCTTGCCGCTCAGGAGACGGGCTGGCTCGCACGGTTGCGCGCGTCCACGGTGCTGCCGTTCGTCGTGCTGGCGGTGTCCCTCGCCTCCACGGTTGCATGGTGGTACATCATGCAAAGCCAGGCCGAAGACCGCGTGCGCTCGGACTTCGAGAGCGAAGCGCGCCAGACCGCCGCCGGGATGCGCGAGGAGATGCTCGGCTTCGAAGAAGTGATCCAGGCCGGGGCGGGACTCATTTCCGCCAGCGAGTCGGTGTCGCGCGAGGAATGGCGGCGTTTCGTCGATCGGCTCGAGCTGTCGAATGCCTACCCCGCGATCGAGACCATCAACTACGCGGAACGCGTGCCCGCGAATGCCATCCCGAGCGTGGAACAGCGCATGCGCGACGCCGGCGACGCGCAGTTCAGCCTGTGGCCCGCGCAGGCGCGCGACGAGTACATCATCAATACGTTGATCGAGCCTGCCGGCGGCGTGAACCAGCGCGCGCTCGGATTCGACCTGACGACCGAGCCCATTCGCCGTCGCGGGCTGGAGCAGGCGCGCGACACAGGCGCGGTGAGCCTTTCCGGCCGCGTGAATCTCGTGATCGATTCGACACCGCAGCCGCGCCCGGGCTTCCTGCTGTTCGCGCCCGTATACCGGCACGACATCAAGCCACAGACGCTCGATGAAAGGCGCACGGCGCTCGAGGGTTACGTGACCGTCGCGTTTCATCTCGACGAAGTAATCACCGACGTGCTGCGCGACCGGACATTGCCGCTCGGCATCTCCGTGTGGGAGGCGGGGCAGCAGCCTCAGCAGACCCCCATCTACGCCAATCCGCGCGGGCAGGAAACGCTCACCCACCCCGCGACGGCGATGCTGACGACGCAGATCCCTTTCTCGCTGTCGGGCCAGAACTGGACTTTGCGGCTGTCCCTCGGGCACGCCGCCGGCTCCGCATTGCAGGGCTCGCGTTCGCTGCTCGCGCTGGCGGCGGGAATCCCGCTTTCGCTGCTGCTGTTCGGAATCTCCTGGTCTGAAACGACCCTGCGCGCGCGTGCGACGAAGCTCGCGCGCAAGATGACCGCCGCCGTCCAGGAACAGGCGCAGCTCCTCGATCTCACGCACGACACCGTGATCCTCCGTGATCGCAACAACGTCATCCGGTACTGGAATCGCGCGGCCAGCGACACCTATGGCTTCACGTCCGAAGAGGCCATCGGCCGCACCGCCGACGACCTGTTGAAGACCCAGTATCCGGTGCGGTTCGACTCCGTGTGGGAAGAGCTCGCGCGCAGCGGCCGATGGGACGGCGAACTGATCCACACCCGCCGCGACGGCACGCAGATGATCGTCGCGAGCCGTTGGGCCGTGCAGCGCGGGCCGAATGGCAACATCGAGTCGATCCTCGAGACCAACAACGACATTACCGATCAGCGCCGCGCGGAAGAGGATCGCCGGCGGCTCGAAGCCAGTCTTCTGCAGTCGCAGAAGCTCGAAGCAATGGGCACGCTCGCGGGTGGCGTGGCGCACGACTTCAACAACATTCTCGGCGCGGTGCTGGGCTACGGAGAGCTCGCGCAGAACGCGGCGCCGCCCGGCAGCGCGCTCCGACGCTACGTCGACAGCATGATGAGCGCCGGGCAGCGGGCCAAGTCTCTCGTGGAACGCATTCTCGCGTTCAGTCGCAGCGGCGTGGGGCCGCGCACGGCCGTGCACGTGCAGTCGGTCGTTGTGGAGGCGCTCGAGATTCTCACGGCTTCCCTGCCCGAGAATATTCACATCGTGCTCGAGCTACATGCGGAGGACGCGGCCGTCAACGGCGATGCCACGCAGATCCATCAGGTTGTCCTCAACCTGTGCACCAACGCCGTTCACGCGATGAAAGCGGGCGGCACGCTGACCGTGCGCCTCGATTGCGCGACCCTCGATGCCGCCCGCCCGTTCATGACGGGCACGCTCGGGCCGGGGGAATACCTGCGCCTGGTCGTGAGCGACACCGGGGCCGGTATCGATCCGGCCTTGCATCGGCGCATCTTCGATCCGTTCTTCACGACGAAGGGTGTCGGCGTCGGCACCGGCCTTGGGCTTTCGCTCGTTCATGGCATCGTCACGGATCTGGGCGGTGGCGTGGACATGACGAGCGAAGTCGCGCGCGGCACGACGTTCACGATCCACATGCCGAGGCACGGCAGCGCGAATCCGGCCATCGTCGAGGCGGAACAGGTCGCTTACGGCGACGGAGCGGCCATTCTGCTGGTGGACGACGAGGAAATGCTGGTGCTCCTCGCGGAAGAAATGCTCGCGGGGCTCGGCTACGAACCGGTCGGGTTCAACTCCCCGATCGAGGCGCTGCAGGCCTTCCGCAGCGACCCCGAGAGATTCTCGGCGGTGCTCTCGGACGAAACGATGCCCGGCATGACCGGCTCGCAGCTCACCGAGCAGATCGCGGCGATTCGCCCCGACATTCCGATCATTCTCATGAGTGGCTACGCCGGACCGACGCTGGCCGCGCGGGCTCTCGCGGCCGGCGCGCGCGACGTGCTCGCCAAACCGCTTCAGTTGCGGGACATTGCGAAAGCGCTGGCGAGCGCACTCGGCAAGCAACCTGCGCCCACGAAGTTCCCGGCGCAATGAAGAGATCGCTCACTGGAGTGTCGGCGGGCCGTGTCGCGCTACGGTTTCACGCACTCCGCAGCGTGTTTCAGACCCAATCCGCGCGCGGAAGGGTCAATACTTCCCGTCGATCCGGACCATGAAATTGCGGGGCTCGCCGTACCAGACAACCTGTGCCGGCGTGTTGTGCGACAGGTAATAGCGCTTGTCGAGGACGTTGTTCAGGCTGAGCGCCACCTGCCAGTTCGAGTCCACCTCGAAGCCCGCGCGCAGGTCCGACACCGCGTAGGGATGCTGGCCCACGACCTCGCTGGGCGCGCAGTCCTGAAACTGACCGTTACACGTGAGGAGTCGATTGCCCCGCGCCGCTGTTTGGGCGCGCAAGCTCCCACCCACCGTCCAGCGGGAAAACGCGCCCGGAAGTCTGTTGCTCGTCCAGATCTTCAACAGGTGACGCGGAGTGGAGTTCGCTGGAATCCCGCCGTCCGCCGCCGTCTTGTTCGCGTTGTAGGTATAGCCGCTGCCGATGAGCCAGCCCCGCGCAAGCTCGCCATCGAGCTCGAGCTCCACGCCGCGACTGCGCACAGTGCCACTCACGTAACAACAATCCGACACTCCGGGCGGCGGCGGCGCCGTGTCATTCACCGGAACATGCCGTTGCGTGATTCTGTACACCGCCAGGGAGGCGTTGAGCGCACCGTCGCGCCACACGCCTTTGATGCCCGACTCCAGGTTGACGCCGTGTGCGGGGCCAATGGCTTCGCCGTTTGCGCGAAGCGGACGCGAGGTCTGGGAGAGGTACACGTCGGCGTAACTGGAGTACCAGGTAAAGTGATCGTCGATCCGGTACAGCAACGCGCCAAACGGCGTGACGACGTCGGAGCTACCCCGCTCGCTCGCCAGATCGCCGAAGTCGAAGCCGCCGAGCGACGCGCTGCCGGCCATGCGAAGCGTGTCGCTCGCGATGCGCGCCCCGGCCATCGCCGACCATCCGTCAGGCAGATCGACGCGCAGCGAGACGAAGGCTCCATACTGCTCCAGCATCGATCGCAAGGCCGCCGACAGATCGGGCGGGCGGGTGCCCCGCGGATCCGGATAAACGGAGGGGTCGAACGTTCGCACATCCACCAGCGGTGGACCGAATCCGAAGTAGGTCACCCCGACCTGCCGCGCCCTCACCCGCGTGAAATCACCGCCGATCGCAATCTCTTCACGCAGGCCGAGCCAATTGAGGACGCCCGTGAGCGTCAGGTCCGCGGTGCCCAGCGTGTAGTGCATAGGGCGGACGCTGAAGCCGGCGCTCGGGGTGCCCAGGCTGAGGGTTCTCGGGTTGATCGTCGACCCGCCGAAGCTGCCGAGGCCGTAGTCCACAGTCGTTCGACCGGCCGCCGCGTTGAGCCTCAAGGTCCAGTGATCGTCGAATTGTTGTCGGTATTGCAGATACGTCTCGCCCCAACGCGTGTTGTAGAGCGCCCAGTCGAATGTCAGCGCGGTATTTCTCGGCAGGTGCGGATCGCGGCCGTCCGTGTACAGCGGCAGGCCGCCCACGACAGGTAACGCGTCGTCCCACTGGTAGGTCGCGCCCGCCGTCAGTGTCGCCGTGGGAGTGAAGTCGTACTCGAGGGCGGCGAAGATCTTCTTACGTTCGAGATGCGCCCGGTCGAAGAAGTAATCGCGCTTCGCATAGACCGCGTCGGCGCGCGCGCGTAACGAGCCGTCGTCCGTCAGCGGACTGTTCGCATCGAGCTCCATCCGGTAGTTGTTCCATGAACCCAGCGTTGCGGTCATTTGCAATGCCGGCATCGGGAGCGGGCGCTTGCGCACGAGACTCACGGTGCCGCCCGGATTGCTGTTGCCTGTGAACAGCGCATCGGAGCCGCGCAGCACCTCGACGTGATCGAACTCGCTCATGTCGGGCGCGCCGAGGTAAGTGTTCAGACCCGGGATGAGCTCAGGCTTCAGCGCCCCACCCCCGTCCACGTGATAGGAGGTGACCTGGAACGCGCGCGAATACGCACTCTCGTCGAGTGAGGTTTCGCGGCGGGTCGCGATGCCGGGGGTGTTGCTCATGACGTCGCCCAGATCGAACGCGTTCTGCTGGCGAATCTGTTCGCTGGAAATGATCGAGATGCTCTGCGGGATTTCGCTCAGCGGCGTGGGGATTCGGGTCGCTACGAGCTGTTCCGCCGTGGCGATCACCTGCACTTCCTCCATCGGTTCGTTGGAAGCGGGCGCGGACTTCGACCGCCGCGCGTTGCCGCCCGGCCGCGACTTGCCGGATGAGCGCGCGGAGCCCGGCGGGGGCTGCCGCACTTCAACCGTACGCGCGTTGACCTGGCGGAACGTGAGACCGGAACCGGCGAGCAGCCGGGTCATCGCGTCGCTCAGCGAGTATTCGCCAGACAACTCCGGGGCGCTGCGCCCGGCGGTGATCCGCGAAAAGAAAACGACCTGAATGCCGCTCTGGCGGGCCAGCTCCTGTAACGCCTCATCGAGCGGGAGCCCGCCCCGGATCACGATCCCGAGCCGAGCGGACGCGCCACGCGTCTCGCCCTCCGGTGCGGCGCGCGCAAGACTCATCGCCAGCACGCAGAGCAAAGCCGCGGTGAGCTGCCGGATTGCCAGAAACGACCTCCCCACACCCGACCTTCCGGAGGTGACCCGAGCCCTCCGTGTTCTTGCCGCGAAAATAAGCCGTTCGACCGGCCCGCGCCGCGGTTCGGCGAAAGATATCGGCCGCCCGGCGCTTTTGGAACCCATCTGGCTCGGCGTGGTGCCGTTCGCCTCCGCGAAACGCGGACCGAGCTGAAGCCGCGGACCCTAACGCCCGCTCATTTGTCTGTTTCCGCCTTCTTGTCCGCGAGGCACGGCACTTCGCGGTGTCGGCTGTATCATCGCCGCGGGCAACCATGCGGAGCCTCAGCCATGAGCACGACGTACGACGCTCTCATCATCGGCACCGGGCAGGCGGGCCCCAGCCTCGCGGGCCGGCTCGCCGGCAGCGGCATGAAAGTCGCCATCGTCGAGCGTGGGCCGTTCGGCGGGACGTGTGTGAACAACGGGTGCACCCCCACCAAAGCGATGGTCGCGAGCGCGTACGCCGCTCATGTGACGCGCCGTGCGTCCGACTATGGCGTTATCTCGAGCGGTGAGCCGAGCGTCGACCTGCGCCGCGTGAAGGCGCGGAAGGACGCCATCGTCGCAAGCTCCCGCGACCCTCTCGAACAATGGCTGGCGGGGTTGGAGAACGGCCGCGTGTTTCGCGGGCACGCCCGGTTCGTCGGGCCCGACACCGTCGACGTCAACGGCACCGAGATCACCGCCGAGAAGATTTTCCTGAACGTCGGCGGCCGGCCACGAATCCCGCCGTTTCCCGGCATCGATGCGACGCCCTATCTCACGAACATCTCGATGATGGATCTGGATGTCCTGCCCGAGCATCTCATCGTCGTTGGCGGAAGTTATGTGGGCCTCGAGTTCGCGCAGATGTTCCGCCGCTTCGGCAGTCACGTCACGGTCGTGGAAATGGGGCCGCGCCTCGTCGCGCGCGAAGACGAAGACGTGTCGCTCGCCATTCAGGATTTCCTGCGCGCCGAAGGCATCTCGTTTCGGCTCGACGCCATGTGCATCAGCCTGCTCAACGGCCCAGAAGGCGTGTCCGTCAACGTGAACTGCAGGGAAGGCGCTCCGCGCGAGCTAGGTTCCCACGTGCTTCTGGCCGTGGGACGCGTGCCGAACACGGATGACCTCGGCCTCGACCGAGCCGGCATCCGCACGGACAAGTCCGGCTACATCGAAGTCGACGAGTCCCTCCGCACCTCGAATCCGAACGTGTGGGCGCTAGGCGACTGCAATGGCAAGGGCGCCTTCACGCACACCGCATACAACGACTACGAAATCGTCGCCGACAACGTGCTTTCCCAGGCTGGACGGAAGTACACCGATCGCGTGCCGGTATACGCGCTATTCACCGACCCGCCGCTCGGCCGAATCGGCATGAACGAGGCGGATATCCGCAAGCTCGGCCTCCAGGCGCTCGTCGGAAAGCGGCCGATGACGCGTGTCTCGCGGGCCATCGAGAAAGGCGAAACGAACGGTTTCCTCAAGATCTACACCGAGGCGACGTCGGGACGAATCCTCGGCGCCTCGCTGCTCGGCACGGGCGCCGACGAAGCCGTCCACTCCCTGCTCGACGCCGTGTATGCGCGAACCCCCCACCAGCAGGTTCAAAGCCACGTCCGAATCCACCCCACCGTAAGCGAACTGCTCCCCACGACGATGGAGCAGCTCACCCCGCTCAGCTCGGCGAAAGTCTGAAGAACTTCTCTGAAATCGCCCCGACGGCATCAGGAAGCCGGGGTGTGCAAGCGAAGGGGTCTCGGAAATTCTGACAGGGGGATACCGAACATCGACGCGGCGCCAACGGCCGGAGGTCAGTACTCACAATCGTGCGGCATCAAAGCGGGACGGTGGTCGTGACGATGGGGCGGCGGGTGAGTTCGGTATCCCCCTGTCAGAATTTCCGAGACCCCTTCGCTTGCGCACCCCGGCGCCGCGCTCAGCGAAAAGCGATTTCAGAGAAGTTCTTCAGACTTTCCCGGGCGCCGACGCACGGTCGCCTGCGACGAAAAAACCCCTCCAGGCAGGCGGGTTGGGGTGAGATTTGCGTTGCCCTATGGTGTAAGCCCCTTGGTTCCGTGAACCCTATGTCCGGCCAGAACGATTCCTGGGAAGCCCGCGACAGCACGATCGACGGGCAGGCTCACGCCCTGAAGTCGCTGTCCGTGCGCCTGCGCGTGCCCTTGAAGCGCTACTTCGAGAAACACGCCGTTCCCAGGGATGAAGTCGACGACATGGTGCAGGAAGTATTCGTGCGGCTGGCGGGCCGCGCGGGCCTCGAATCCAACGAATGCCTGGATGCCTACGTGTTCAAGTCGGCCTCCAACCTGCTGCGGGATCGACATCGGCGCCGCATGGCGCGGGCCGCCGGGTTTCATGAGGCGTACGACGAAGAGATCCACGGGACCGGTCTCCCCTCGTTCGAACCGGAACGCTCACTGCTGGGCGCGCAGAGCCTCCAGCAGATGGTGACCGCCCTGTACGAGCTTCCCGAGAAAACCCGGGGCGTGTTCGTGCTCTACCACCTCGAGGGGCTCAGTCATCAGGAGATCGGCCGCCAGCTCGGCATGGCGGTCAGTACCATCGAAAAACACATGTCCCGCGCCAATGCCTACATTTTGAAACGGGTGGATCGCTGAGCATGCCCATGCAGGACGCCACCTACTCAGCCGACGACCGCTCGCGGATCCAGGAGGAAGCGGCGTGGTGGGACGCGCACCTGCGCGCGCCTGGCTGCACCGACGAAGATCGCGCGCGATTCGCCGACTGGCGCGACGCCGACGCGGGTCACCAGGAAGCATTCGAGAAACTGCAGCGGCTCGTGTCCATGCTGCGCCAGGAAAGCAGCCGCGCCGACGTGAGCGGCTTGCGACAGGAAGCGCTCGCGATGGGCAACACTCGCCGCCGTCGCCTGTGGATGGGCGCGGTCGCGGCCGGCGTGTGCGCTCTCGCGATCGGCGGAACGCTCTGGCTCGAAGGGCGTGCCGCGTTCCCGATCGCACCGTTCGCGCGCGAAGCGGCCAACGTGGAAACCTTCGTCACCGGCATCGCCCAGCAGTCTTCGTTTATGCTTCGGGACGGCTCGACGGTTGTACTCAACGCGAAATCGCGCATCCGCGTCGCCTTCACGCCGGAACGCCGCAGTGTCGAGTTGCAGGAAGGCCAGGCCATCTTCCAGGTAGCTCACAACCCGCGGCGCCCGTTCGTTGTGCGCGCCGGGGAGCATGAAATCTTCGCGGTCGGCACGCAGTTCGACGTCCGCCTGGACGCGGAGCGTGTTCAGGTGACGTTGATCGAAGGCAAGGTACGGGTCGCACAGAACGAGAACGAAGAAGCCGTGCTCACGCCGGGCACGCAACTCATTGCCGAGGTCGAGTCGACCTCGCAGCTGCATCGCCCGCCGCGCCCGTCATCGGTCAGAACCATCGACATCGCCAAGGTCACCGGCTGGCGCAATGGGCGCATCTTCCTCGAAGACCTTGCGCTCGACGCCGCGGTGGAAGAGATGAACAAGCACAGCCCGGTGCAGGTGCATATCGCCGATGCGTCACTCGGCCACTTGAGGGTCAACGGCATGTTCCGCGCCGGCGAGCAGGATGCGTTTGTCGCCGCGCTGGAGGCTTACTTCCCGATCGCCTCGGCGCGCGCCTCGGAAAGCGAAATCATCCTGACCGCGAAGCACTGAGCCTCGCGCGAGCGACTACGGTTCGCCGCTCACCGGCACCCGGCAAGTTGCGACGCCGGAATATCAGGCGTGACTCGTAGCCGAGGCTATCTGCGGTTCGCCGCTCACCGGCACTCCGGCAAGTTGCGACAGCCGGCGCGCGGGGGGATGCGCGCCGGCCGTCGCTCATCACCATGGCTGGGTCTTGCCATCGTGCTGAAGGAATCGGCCGGTATCGGCGAGCGTGACCTTGCCGATCACCTGGATCATGCTCTTCACGACCACCGGCGTCGGCTTCATGCCGGGAAACTCCACGCCTTCCTGCTTCTCCACGCGCACCGGGCCCGGATTGAACATCACGACCGTGACGCCATCCTTCTTCACGTCCGCGGAGATGGAGATCATCACCTTGTTGAGCGCCGCCTTGCTGAGGCGGTACCAGTAGATGCCGCCGCCGAGCGGCTTGCCGGTGATCATGCCGTTCGAGGAACTGATCGCGATGATCTTCTTCTGCTTGCTCGCCTTCACGAGCGGGAAGAACGCCTCGGTGACACGCGCGGGGCCCGCGACGTTCGTGCGCATGAACACATCGAACTCGTCGTAGTTCAGCGAGCCGAACTTCTGCCCGTCGGTGTCGGCGCCGGGCCCACGCCAGGCACCGCCCTCACCGCCGAGGATCACGACGCCCGCGTTGTTGATCAACACGTCGATCGGCGTGTCTTTCAGCTTCGCGGCCAACGCATACACCTCATCGTGGCTCGTCACATCCATGCGCTCGGGGTGCAGGTTGCTGTACTTCGCAGCCAGTTCCTGCAGCGTCTCCGGCGTTTCGGCACGACGATGCGTGGCGTACACCGTCCAGCCCGCTTCCGCGTACTGGCGCGCGAACTCCAGCCCGATGCCGGAGTTCGCGCCCGTGATGAGCACCGTGTCCGCGCGTGCCGCGACGAATGCGCACAGGAACAGGCACGCGAAGGAAAGCTTCGAGACAAGGTGCTTCATGGTGTGTCCGTGCCTCAGAACTTCAGCTTCAGGCCAACGTAGTAGCGCCGCCCGAGCACATCGTAGTAGTTCGGGTACGTATTGGTGGCATTGTTCGTGACGCCCGGATTCGCGCCGGCAATCGGCGGCTGCTTGTCGAACAGGTTGTCGACACCGCCTCTCAACGCCAACGTATCCGAAAGCTCCCACGCCCCGGAGAGACTGAAGATGTCGTACGACGGCAGGCCCTGGATGGTGCTCAGCGGATTCGTCACTACGCTTCCATCGTCCGCCGCCGGCAGATGACGCCACGTGAGCTGCGCGTTCACGGTCGGCAGGGTGTAGCCGATCGTCATGAACGAGCGCCAGCGGTACTGCCCGCTCAGGCTCCCGAGAGAGCTCGCCACTGTGCCGGCGTACTCCTGGAACGCCGCGCCCGGGCTGCCCTGCTGTTCGAACGAGCTGAGATAGTTGATCAGGTAGTTGATCGACAGCGTGCCCGGCAGGCTCGAGAGGCCGAGGTCCGACAGGTTTGCGCGCCAGTTGAGCTGCAGGTCGATGCCGCTCGTCTTCAATCCGCCGAGATTCAGGAACGGCGCATCGACGCTGTGACGGTCGCCCGTAATGGGGTCGCGATCGATGAAGCGGCAGAATCCACCCGCATCGTCGATCGAGTAGCTCGGGTTGCTCGTGCCGTTCGCATTGAGACACAGCGCGTAGGTCGTCGCCGGGTCGATCGGCGCTATCTCGCCATCGATGGTGATGTGATACCAGTCGAGCGATGCCGTGATCTTGTCGGCGAGCGGATTCTCGAACGGCGAACGGAACACGGCGCCCATCGTCCAGGTGCGCGCGATTTCCGGCGCCAGCTTCGTGTTGCCGGCGAGCTGCTCGATTTCGTACGGGAAGAAGCCAAACGGGCCGGTATAGGTGTTCGGATTCTGATCAAAACGCGAAGTGCCGGTGCCCACTATGGCCGAGCACAGCGCCTGTACCTTCGCACGATTCGGATTCGAAGCCACGTTACCGTACGGCGCCTGCGTATTCGTGGCGCACGGATCGCCGGGCGCGAAGCCCACCACGTTCAGCGTCTGCCCCGAGAACAGCTCCGCCGTGTTCGGCGCGCGCGCCGCGCGCTGCACGCCGCCGCGGAAAGACAGGTAGTCCGTCATCGTCCAGTTCGCGAGCGCCTTCCAGGTGTTCTGGCCGCCGGCGGTGTTGTAGTCCGAGTAGCGTCCACCCAGCTCCAGCTCGAGAGCCTTCACCATCGGCAGGTCATGCAGCACCGGCACGAGCAGCTCCGCATAGAGCTCCTTCACGGTGGTCGTGCCCGACGTGTTGCTCACGGCATAGAGGCCGATCGGCTGCTCGTCCACCGAAGCCGTGCTGAGCAGGCTGTCCGGCGTGAAATCGACGGTGTCTTTTCGATACGAGGCACCGAATGCCGCGCGCACCTGACCCGACGGAATGTTGAAGAGCCCACCCTGCAGGTTGGCTTCGAACACTTGCTGCTCGAAGTTGGTGTTGTTCTTCATCGTCACGCCAACCGCATCGAGGCAGTCCGGCGTCACGGGGTCGGTGGAGAACGGCGAGAGACCCGATGTGCAGCTGATGCGGAAACCGTTGCCGATATCCTTCACGTAACCCTTGCCGTAGAACGGCGACTGGATCACGTCTTGATACCGCTGCAGCGACAGGAAGCCGCCATCGAGCGTGGTGAGCGTGGTCGTGCGACCTTCCGTCGCATACACGTCATAGGTCCAGTCGATCGCGGGGATCGCGCCCTTTACGCCGGCGAGCACCTGATAGACGTTGCTCGTGGTGCGCGATTGCTCGGGCCCCGCGAAGACGGTGGTCTGGTCGAGCGCCCACGGCGCGGTGTTGTTCTGGCGTGAATTGAGCAGCGTCGCAAGCTCGGTCGGCACCGGATGCTGCGCATCGAACGGAATCGACGCGCCCCAGAACGTCACCGCGGCGTTGTAGGTGATGCGCGACTGAACCTGCGTCGAGCTGAAATTCGCCTGAATGTAGCCCGTCGCGTTGTCCGTGAACTTGTAGCGCGCACGGCCGAACGCGGAGTAACGCTCGAGCGGGCTCGACAACAGGCCCGGATTGTCCTGCTGCGACAACGTGCCGTTCGAGCGCACGATCATGTTCGGGTCGTTGCCGTCGTAACCGATGACCGGCCCCGCCTGGAACAGCGTGCCGTCGGTGTTGAAGTAGTTGTTGACGAGTGCGCTGGAGACGCCCGGACTGCCGTAGACCCCGTCGAGCGCGGAACGGCTCGGCTGGTCCGGCGCATTCGCCGGCCGCCACGACGGGCGACGCACGCCGCCGCCGGGTGTACCCGGATCGGCCCAGCCGTTCGTGTAGAAGTCGCGATCGGCCTGCGCAATGGCGCTGCGCTTGGTCCAGTCGGCACCGAGCAGCACGTTGGCGCGACCATCGGCACTGCTCGATCCGAAGAGCGCGTTGAACCGCGTTTCCGAACCATCGCCCTGCTCGGTGATGCTCGACTGGCCGTCGACGGTGAGACCCTGGAAATCGTCCTTCAGGATGAAGTTCACGACACCGGCCAGCGCGTCCGCGCCGTACACCGCCGAGGCACCGCCCGTGATGACTTCGACACGGCTGATCGCAGCGGACGGAATCGAATTGACGTCCACCACGAGCGTGGCATCAGCCGGCTCCGCGCGCCTGCCGTCGATCAGCACGAGCGTGCGGTTGGTGCCAAGGCCACGCAGGTTCACGGTGGCGGCGCCGACGCCGCCAAAGGCGTTTGACTGAATGTTGCGAGCGGCATCGAACTGTGTCGCGCCCGGCTGGAACTGCGGCAGCTGATTCAGCGCGGATTCGACACCGACGGTGCTCGAACGCTCGAAGTTCTCCGAGTCGACGGTCACGATCGGCGAAGTCGCCGTGTAGTCGCGGCGGGCAATGCGCGAACCGGTGATCACCACCTGCTGGGTCGCGCCGTCATCGGTGGGCGCGGAAGGCTCCGCAGTGGTGCTGACCTCCGCTGGGCGGGGGCTCGCGGCCGGCGCGGCCTGCGCCAATCGAAGCGAGACCGGCGAGAGCGGCTGCGCCTGCACGCCTTCACCGCGCGGAACGACCAGAATCGTGTCTTCCGCGGTTGTCCGGAAAGTCAGGCCGGTGCCGTCGAGGAGCGACCGAAGCGCGGTCTCCGCGTCCAGCTCGCCTTTGACGCCGTGGGTCTCTTTTCGCCCAACGGTCTCCGTAGAGAACAGGATCTGCCGATCGCTCTGGCGAGCGAACTCGGTCAGGGCGCCAGCCAGCGTCTGCTGGCGAATATCAAAGTGCATTGCGCCGTGATCGGCCAATGCGAACGACGGGCTCGCGCAAAGCGCAAGCGCCGCCGCGACGGCCGTGCGAACGGGCATCTCGGTCAACCGCATGTCTCAATCCCCCTCAATCACAAGCAAGAATTTTCTGGCTCTTGTGATGCTTAACGCACGTCGCCGCGAAACCCGCCTGCGGCGACGTGCATACAGCGATTTATTCCCAGCCTGTTTTCGCGTTGTAAGGCGCCATGAAGCCGAGCGCCTCGATCTCGTGGATGCGGCCGCCCTGCACTTTGAAGACATGCGCCGCGGGCAGGTCGAACGGTTCGAAATTCATATCCTGGTGGTCGACACCCGGCACGCCGACGATCTTCAACACCCGCTCCTTCATCGGGTGGCGGAACTGCGAGAGGCCGAACACGAGACCGTGCTCGACGTCGGCGATCCACACGCGGCGCGGCTCGATGCGTTTGATGTAGCTCATGACGCCGGTGTCGAGCTGATCCGAGCAGCCCATCGCGCCCATGGTTTCGCGGCCCGGCTGCGGCGGCGGCGGATTGCCGGAGGTCTGGATGCCGTTCTCACGGCGAACGCAGTCCGACGCGAACGGCGCGGCTTTGCCGTTGCTGGTGACAATCGCCTCGTAGTAGCGGGACGCGTCCTTCAGCATGTCTTCGCGTGACATGCGGTCACCGGCTGGCACCGCGGCGAGGAACGCCGGACGCGGCGTCTTGAGGTTATCGAGCACGTTGTCGCGCAACATATGCACGACGACGTGTTCGATCTCCGCTATCTTGCCGTCCGCCGCAAGCTTCAGGCGCAGACCGATCTCGATCGGTTTGCCCTGCTCCTTCAGCACGCCGATGAAGCCAACCTGCTGCGCGACCGGGTCCGGCACATAGATCTTGAACGTCGTCGGCACTTCGGAAGCGGTCTTCCAGAGCCCCTCGCCCACTTTCGTCGGCGTGACGTTTTCGACGAACTTCGCGGCAGGTGCGATCGGCACCCGCGACGGATCGTGCGCCACCAGCGCCACGAAGTACGAATCGACCAGTTTCTTCAGGCAGGCGTTGTCGCACTTGGGGGCGCCCTGCGCCTGCGCGCCGGCAACGCAGACCAGCATGACGAGTGCCGCGCCGAGGCGGCAGGACAAACGGATTCGCATCGAGGTTTCCTCCGGGATCGAAAAGGGGGCTGTGTGTGTCTGACCCTAACGTCGAACCCCATGCCAACCGCCCGCGCATCGAGCCCCGCGGCCGTCACGCGGAACAGTCGCTTCGGACTGTCCGCGACGTGACGCGACGCCTTCATGATGGGGGCCCTTTTCGACTGCTGGCCGGTCTTTCCTTGTCAGGAATAACCGCGTCTGGAGAAACCGATGATCCGTTCAGGTTGGAAACGTACTTGGGTCGCGTTGCTGGCGATCGGTCTTGGTGAGCTCACGCTTGCCGGGCAAGCGCACGCCGAGACGGTGATGATCACCGGCGCGAACTCCGGCATCGGCCTCGAATTCGCGACTCAATATGCCGCGAAAGGCTGGACCGTCATCGTCACTCACCGGCGCAAGGAGCCGCCGCAAACACTCGCCGATCTCGACGCCAAGTACCCGGGCAAGATTCGCATCGAATCACTCGACGTGACCAACGTCGAACAGGTGCGCGCCCTGGCCACGCGCATGGCGAACACGCCGATCGACGTGCTCATCAATAACGCCGGCGTCTACAACGACCGGCGCAACTGCAAGGCGGAAGACGAAGGCTGCCCCGGCGACTGGACGACGCAGACGCTCGGCAAGCTCGACTACGCGCTGCTGGACACGATCATGTCCGTGAACATCAAGGGGCCGCTGCTGGTCACCGAGTCGTTCCTGCCGAACGTGAAGGCGAGCGGGCTGAAGAAAATCGTCGCCATCAGCTCGAGCAACGGCACCATCACCGGCGAGAAACCCGTGCGTCCCGGCACCATCTACTACCGCATGAGCAAGGCGGCGCTGAATCGCGAGATGCAGATCGTGGCGGCGTCGCTGAAAGATGCGGGCATCACCGTGCTGATGCTGAACCCGGGGCCTACGCTCACCGAGCATCAGGCGTATCTCAAGGAGAATCCCACCATGCTCAAGACGTCGTTCACCGTCGGGAACATGATCAAGACCATCGACAAATCGACGGTGAAGGATACGGGGCAGTTTCTGCGCTACGATGGCGTACCGGAGGCATGGTGATCCCTATGAAAAGAACGACGCTCCTTCCGCTGGCTTTCATATCTCTCGTCGCGGGCGTCTCGCTCGTCGGCTGCGCGGCAACCGCCGCGCGGTCGACCGCCGCGGACGAAGCGGCGATCATGGCGTTCAACAAGCTCTATCTGGGCGCCATCAACAATGGCGACAGCGCCACGCTTGCGAGCCTGACGACCGAAGATCACATGATGATCTCGTCGGGCCGCGCGCCGCTCGCGGGCAAGAAGGCGAATATCGAAGCGATGGAGCGCGCCTTCCAGAACACCAGTTTCGTTGAGACCTGGACGCCGCTGGAGACGGTTATCTCCAGTTCCGGCGACCTCGCCTATCAGCGCGGCACCTTCACCGTCGATGCCACGCCCAAGGCCGGCGGAGCCCCGACGCACTCGGCCGGCAACTTCATGCGCATCTATCGTCGCCAGCCCAACGGCGAATGGCGCATGACGCGGGACACGTTCAACACCGCCCGCTAAGGCGGACCGAATCCGCGCAAGGCAACGCGCGACGGCCCAACGCGTTGCCCAAGGTTCGGCGGACCGCGCGGCTCCCGTGCAAAGCCGCCAACCGAGGCGCGTCAGGGCAGCGCGAATACCCAGAGCGCCGCCCCTCGATTCGGCGGGCTGCGCAGCTCCGGCACGAGCGGCGCGAAGCTGCGGATGTGGAAGCCGCCCTCACCCACCGCCACCGCGATGTACTGCTTTCCATTCACCGCGAAGGAAATCGGGCTGGAGCTCGAGACGTCGTTGAGCCGCATATTCCACAGCTCTTGGCCGTTGGAGCTGTCGTAGGCGTGGAACACACGATCGAACGTTCCGATGAATACGAGCCCGCCCGCCGTCGTGAGAACGCCCGACGACACGGGCTCACGCTGCCGCACCGTCCACACCGGCTTGTGAGTCGCAAGATCGAGCGCCTGCAGCCGGCCATATTTGCCGTCGCTGTCGGGACGCGGCCTGATTCCCCAGTTGATGCCGGAAGACAACGCGCTCACGTTGCCGCCACCGGGCACCGGGAAGATATCCATGCACGCTTCGTTGAGCGGCATCACCAGAACGCCGGAGCTCTGATTCCACGAGGCCGGCAGATAGTTCTTCACGCCCGCGCCGTGCGGGCACACCATCTTGACCTTGCCGTCGCCCGGGTAGAGCGCGGTGTTCACCTTCTTGCGGCCCGTCACCGGGTCGATCGCGCTCACGATGTTCTGCAGGCCGAGATCGATCGAGAACAGGAATTTGCCCGTTCTGGCATCGAGGGCGTCGTAGATGCCGATCTTGCCGGTCGTGATCACCGCGCGGCGCTTCCGCCCGTCGATGTCGAGGTCGACGAGCTGGCGCTCGAACGCCCAGTCGAGATCCCATTGGTCGTCCGGGAAATGCTGGAAGTGCCACACCAGCTTGCCGGTTTGCGGATCCACGGCGAGCGTCGAGTTGGTGTAGAGCGCATCGTTGCTCACGCCCTTCACTTTCTTGGGCGGCAGCAGCGGACCGGTGTCGTACGTATTGCCCGTGCCGAAGTACGCAAGGCCGGTTTCCGGGTCATAGCTCGCTGGCGTCCAGACGGATGCGCCACTGCGCGATTCGAACGGAATGCCGTTCCAGCTATCGCCACCCGGCTCGCCTGGCTTCGCGATCGTGCCGAGGCGCCACAGCTCCTTGCCGGTCAGCGCGTCGAGCCCGACGATTTGCGGACCGCCGGGCTTCGCACCCACGCCGGTGCCCGCGGTTCCCACCATCACCTTGCCGGCGGCGACCAGCGGGCCACCGTTCAGCTGCTCGCGCAGCTTGTTGTTGCCGATCTTGGTGTCCCACACCATCGCGCCGGTGCGCACGTTCACGGCAACGACGTGCACGTCCGATGTACCGAAATAGAGAAGATCGCCCCCGAGGGCCATGCCGCGCTTGTGAAACGGCGCGACGCCGGGCTCGAGCGTGTGGTTGTACTGCCAGAGCAGGTCGCCGGTGGCGGCGTTCAATGCCTGCACCGTGTCGCCGTAGCCCTGCATGAAGATCGTTCCGTCTCGAACGAGAGGCACGCCTTCGGTCGAACCGGCAGGCAGCGTCCAGCTCCAGACCACTCGCAGGCCGGAAGCGTTGGCCGGCGAGATCTGCGTCAGCGGGCTGAAGCCGTCGCCGTTCCAGCCGCGGCGCCACGTCAACCAGTCCTTCGGCGGCGGGTTTGCAAGATCCTCGGGGCTGACCGGCGTGAAATGATCCAGGGGATTTGGCAGCGTGACGGTCTTCTGCGCCGTGTACGGCGAAAAAGCCATGAAGCTGAAGCCGCCCGCCGGCACCATCATCGCCACCAGCTGCCGTGGATCCGCCGGCAACGCGACTTCCCCGGGGACGATCGCGTTTTCCTGCAGGATGAACGCGACCAGGGAGGCATAGGCAAGCGGGTCCAGCGAGCCCGGATTCGCCGTGGGCATCGTCTTGCTGGTCAGGTTGAAGAGCTCCGCCACGCTCTTGCCGCCGTACTTGGCCATGAACACGGGGCCCTTCAGCGGCGCCCCGGTGGGGCCATCGGCGAGATGCGGGCCGTGGCACGCCACGCAGTTGGCGGCGTAAGCGGCTTTCCCGGCCTCGGCCTGCTGAATCGTATAGGAAAGCGGCACAGTGCCCTGCGCGCCGGCACCCGCCGAGGCGGCGGCCAGCACTGCCCCGAAGGCAAGAATCACGGCGGTCCGAAGCGTCATGCGCAACCTTTCTTTATCGATTTCAGCGCAACGTTGCAGCTGCGGATAAATCCCATTCGGCGCCATCGCGCAAACTTCGGCTGCCAATGCGGTCGCAGCACGGACAGAGCACACGCTGTTCGCGGGGGGGCCAAACCACCACATCGCACTCTCTATAATGCCGGGCCGGCTCAACGCCCGCGTACTTGCGTGGGCGCCGTTTCAGGTGGGGTGTAATGAAAGATCCGGGTTCGATTTCGCTCAGCTCGATGAACGGGCTGCTCGGCGGCCTTTGCCGCATCCGCCAGTTCGAGTTGCAGGTGCAACGGCTTGCGGCGTCGGGCGAGGTGCCGGGGTTCCCGCACCTTTCAACCGGTCAGGAAGCGGTCGCTGTCGGCGTCTGCGCGCACCTCACGTCCGAAGACAAGTTATTTACCGGCCATCGCGGGCACGGCCATGTGCTCGCCAAGGGCAGCGACATCGAAGCCACCTTTGCCGAGATCATCGGGCGCGACACCGGGCTGTGTCGCGGGCGTGGCGGGTCGATGCATCTCGTCGACGCCGAGCACGGCGTGCTGGGGGCCACCGGAGTTGTCGCGGGCAACCTGCCGCTGGCGGCGGGTGCCGCCTGGGCCGCGCAGGCGCTGGGTGATTCGAATATCAGCGTCGTATTCTTCGGCGATGGCGCCACCGGCGCGGGTGTCTTGCACGAGACGCTGAACCTCGCCTCGCTCTGGAAGCTGCCGATCCTCTTCGTGTGCGAGAACAACGGTGTTGCCGAGTTCACCACCCGTGAAGAGCATTCCAATGTTTCGAAGGTGAGCGCATTCGCGGCTCCCTATGCGATGCCCACCAGGACCATCGACGGCAACGATGTGCTCGCGGTCCACGAGTTCGCGGGAGATGCGATTGGGTCGATTCGGCGCGGCGAGGGGCCGTATCTGCTCGAGTGCATGACCTACCGCATGGCGGGCCACTTCGTGGGCGATGCTCAGCAATACCGCACGAAAGACGAGATCGCCGCCATGCGCGAGAAGGATCCGATCGAGCGCCTGAAGCGGCATCTGCTCGCGCAAGGCCTCGCGCAGGGTGAGATCGACGCGACCGTCGAAGGCGCCCGGCGGCAGGTGCTCGATGCTGTCGAGCGCGCTCGCGCCGCGGGTCGCCCCGCGCCGTCTACGGTCGGCGAGTACGTCTACAAATCCGTCTCGCTCGACGGCATTTCGGGCTGAACGATTCATGAGTCAGACATTCATTGAGATTCTCCGCCGCGCCCTCGACGAAGAGCTGGCGCGCGACCGGGCTGTGCATCTTCTCGGCGAAGACGTCGCGGCGGGCGGCGCGTTCGGCGTGACGCGTGGGCTTGCGCAGAAGCATGGCGAAACGCGTGTACGCAATACGCCGATCAGCGAAGCGGCAATTACGGGCATGGCGACTGGCGCGGCACTGTGCGGGCTGCGGCCGGTGCTGGAAATCATGTTCATCGACTTCGCCACGTTGTCGCTCGACTGCCTGGTCAACCAGAGCGCGAAATATCGGTACATGTCGGGCGGCCAGCTGTCCGTGCCGATGGTGGTTCGGACTCAGGCTGGCGCGGCGGGTGGCGCGGCGGCTCAGCATTCGCAGAGTCTGGAGGCGTGGTTCATTCACGTGCCGGGGCTCATCGTTGTTGCGCCCTCTTCGCCGCTCGAGGCTTATGGATTGCTGAAGAGCGCCATACGCATGGAAGACCCCGTGCTGTTCATCGAGCACAAGCGGCTCTACACGATGCGCGAAGAGATGCCGGCGACGGTTGAACTGCCGCCGATCGGTCGCGCGCGTGTTGCGCGCGTGGGCGACGACCTCACACTCATCGCGTATTCGGCGATGGTGACGACGGCGCTGGAGGCTGCGGAAGAACTGGCGCGGTCGGGCATTTCGGTTGAAGTGATCGACCTGCGCACGCTGCTGCCGCTGGATATGCGGACCATCGCAACGTCGGTTTCGAAGACGCATCGTGCGCTCATTGCGCACGAGGCCGTGCTGAATGGCGGCGTCGGTGCCGAGATTGCCGCGCGCATCGGTAGCGAGCTGTTCGATGAGCTGGATGCGCCGGTGACGCGCGTTGGATGCCCGTTCGTGCCCATTCCGTTCGCGCCGGAGCTGGAGCGCGCGCTGCTTCCGGGGCGCGAGAACATCGTGCGCGCCGCGCGCGAACTGCTGGGCACGCAGGGGTAACGCGAAGTGGCACGCGTCGCATTAGATATTCCAAAGGTCGGCCTGGTGATGGAGAACGCCCGGCTCGTGCGCTGGCTGAAGCAGGTTGGCGATACCGTTACGCAAGGCGAGCCCATTCTCGAGCTCGAAACCGAGAAGTCGCTGGTCGAGATCGAAGCGACGGAGAACGGGCGGCTGGTTGAGCAGCTGTTGGCGGTGGATGCCGAAGTGCATATCGGCGACCAGGCCGCCTGGCTGGAGACGGACAAGGCTGAATCGCCTGCGGCGGGCGCGGCTGCCAGCAGCGGCGCGAGTGCGGCTCCCGGCACGGCAGGCGGCGGCGCGAATGCGGCGGCCACGGCGGCAAACAGCGGTGCAAACGCGGCGGTCGGCGCCAATGCAAACAGCAGCGCGGGCATCACGTCGCGCGCGCCGGCCGGCAGCGCAGCGCCGGCCACTGCGCCGCTCGTCGCGTCAGGAGAAACCTCGGCCACCACTTCGGCGCGCTCGGTGAATCCAACGGTCAGCTCCGCACCCGCGGGCAACGTACGCATCATGTGCTCGCCGGTCGCGCGCCGGCTCGCCTCGCAGGGCGGTCTCGACTTGCGAACGGTGCGCGGCACCGGGCCCCGTGGCCGCATTCAGCTGGCTGACGTGCGCCGTGCGATCGAAGCAAAGGCGCCGCCATCAGGGCCGCGGCCCCTCTCGAGCATGCGCCGCGCAGTCGCGCGCTCGATGACGATCAGCGCCTCCACGATCCCTCAATTCATCGTCAGCCAGTCCGTCGACTGGACGGCCGTGCAAGCCAGGCGCGCGGCGCTATCGGCCCAGCTTCCGACGGGTGCGCCCAAGGTAACGGTGAACGATTTCCTGCTTCAGGCAATCGCGCGATCCCTGCTCACCTACCCGGCGCTCAACTCAACCTTCCAGGGCGACGTCAATTCGCCCGACGCAGCCATAGTCCCGGCGCACGGCGCGCACATCGCCCTGGTCGTAGCAGTCGAAAACGGCCTGCTGGTCCCCGTCATCCACGACGTGCAGCAGCTCGGCCTCACCGAGCTCGCCCGCCGCCGCACCGACTGCGTCGACCGCGCCCTCAAAGGCCGCCTGAAACAAGCGGAACTGGAAGGCGGCACCTTCAGTCTCTCCAATCTCGGCGCACGCGGCCCGGACCGCTTCACCGCGATCATCAACCCGCCGCAGTCCGCGATCCTGGCCGTCGGTCGCCAGCGCGACTGCGTAGTCGCCCTCGGCGGCGGCATCCATGTTCGCCCGATGTCCGAGCTCAGCCTCACGGTGGACCACCGAGTTGCGGATGGTCGCCTTGCGTCGGAGTTCCTGCGATATCTGGTGGAAATTCTCGAAGGCAACGAGTGGCGGGCCTGACATGAACACGACGACAAATCCGATCGAGCTCCTCGGTTCGTACTGGACACTCGCCGTTGGCGCCGACGCGATCCACGAGCAGCGCTGTTTCCACGATTTCCGCAAGCGGGTGGAAACCGCCGCAAAGGCCGGTTTCAAAGGCATGGGCCTGTGGCACGCGGACCTCCTCGAGATCCGCAAGAAATACAGCTTCGAGGAAATGAGCCAGATCCTGAGCGCCAACGGCATCGTGAACATCGAAGTCGAATGGCTGCTGGACTGGTTCACGACCGGCGAGCGCCGCAAGGCCTCCGACACCACGCGCGCGCTGCTGCTGGAAGCGGCCGAGAAGCTCGGCGCGCGCCACATCAAGATCGGCGACCTCGGCAACGACGTGGCCGACGTGCCCAAGATGGCCGAAGAGTTCGGCTTCCTGTGCAAGCAGGCCGAGGATCGCGGCACCGTGGTGCTGTTCGAAATGCTTCCGGCCGCGTTCTCCCGCGCCCCGTCGCTCCATCAGGTGAGTCAGATCGTGCGCGGCGCCGGCGCGAAGAACGGCGGCATCATGCTCGACAACCTGCACATGCAGCGCACCGGCACCACGCCGCTCGACATGATTCTGCACGTTCCGCGCGACATTCCGTTGGGTGTCGAGATCAACGACGGCTACCTCGCGATCCCGCAGAAGTTCGAAGACTCGGTGATCAACAAGCGCCTGCTGCCCGGCGACGGCGAGTTCGACATCGCGGGCTTCCTGCATGCCGTCTGGACCATTGGCTACGACGGGCCGATCGGCGTCGAAGTGCTCAACGAATACATGCGCAAGTGGCCGCTGGAAACGGCGGCCACTGAAGCGTTCGTAAAGACCCAGCGCGTGGTGACCGCCGCGCGCGAGAAATTCCTGGCAACCCGCGTTCACACCCAGAGGGGAAACACATGAGCGTTCAGGCACCCAATGCCGAGCGGCAGATCTGGATCCTGACCCAGATGCTGCGCATTCGAGAGTTCGAGACGCGCGTCAAGCGCGCGTTCACCGACCACCCCGGCGTGATCCGCGGCCACACGCACCTCGCCGATGGCGCGGAAGCGTCGATCGTCGGTTCGCTCGCGCACTTCCGCAAAGGCGACGGCGCGATGGCGACGTATCGCTGCCACGGCTATCCGATCACGCTCGGCAGCGATCCGAAAGCGCTGATGGCGGAGATCTTCGGTCGCGTGGATGGCATCTGCAAAGGCCTCGGCGGCTCGATGCATCTCACCGACGTCAAGAACGGCTTCCTCGGCACCTCTGGCATCGTGGGCGCGGGCATTCCGCACGCCGCCGGCGCCGCGTGGGCCGCGCAGATTCGCAAGAAGGGCGACGTAGTGCTCTCCTTCTTCGGAGATGGCGCGAGCAAGCAGGGCGCGTTCCATGAAACGCTGAACATCGCTTCGCTGTGGAAGCTGCCGGTGATCTTCGTGATGGAGAACAACGGCTACAACGTCGTGACGACCACTGCGCAGGAAGATGCGAACGCGGCGGCTGGCCGCCCGCTCTCGGTGAAGGCGGATTCGTACGAGATGCCGGGCGTCACGATCGACGGCACCGATCCGCTGGCGGTGTACGACGCGGTCGGCGACGCCATCGAGCGCGCGCGCGCGGGCGGCGGGCCGACGCTGGTCGAGTCGAAGGTGTATCGACTCTCCGCACACGGCAACATCATCGCGCCGCCGGGTGTGCCGCTGCACTACCCCGAGCACGAAGCGATTGCGGTGTTCGGCAAGCGCGAAGAATACGAAGCCGCCCTGCGCGGCGATCCGGTGCCCCGCTACCGCGGCAAGCTGGTTCAGGATGGAGTGCTCACTTCCGCGACGGCGGACGAGTTGACGAAGAAGGTGGCCGACGAAATGCAGGCGGCCGTCACGTTCGCGCTCGCGAGCCCGTTCCCGAAGAACGAGTCGGCTCTCGACTACAACTTCGCCTGAGAACACGAGGAAACTACTCTCATGGCAAATCTTCCTTTCATTGCCGCGATCGACGAAGGCATTCACCAGGAGATGGCGCGTGATTCGAACGTGCTCTACTTCGGCCAGAACCTCGCGACCACGGAGAATCACGAGTTCGTGAAACGCTACGGGCACGATCGCGTGCGCGTGACGCCGATTTCCGAAACCGCCGAGATCGGCATCGGCGTGGGTGCCGCGATGGCGGGCCTGCGACCGGTGATCGAGCTCTACATGGCGGAGTTCATGCTGGTCGCGATGGACCAGGTCGTGAACGAAGCGGCCAAGTTCCGTTATATGACGGGCGGCCAGGTGAAAGTGCCGCTCGTTCTGAAGGCGGGCTATGGCTTCACGGCCGGCTGGGCCGGGCAGCACACGGGCTCACTCGCGGCACTCTTCATGGGTTGGCCGGGGTTGAAGTGCGTGATCCCGTCAACGGCGGCGGACGCCAAGGGTCTCATGGCGACGGCGATTCGCGATGACAACCCGGTGGTGTTCCTGCACCACTACATGCTGACGCTCGAGCACGGCGAAGTGCCGGACGGCGAGCATCTCGTGCCGTTCGGCAAGGCGGAAATCCGCCGCGCCGGCAAGGACGTGACGATCGTCGCGACGGGCTGGATGGTTCAGCGCTCGCTCGCCGCGGCCGAGGCACTCAAAGCCGAAGGCATCGACGCCGAAGTGATCGACCCGCGCAGCATCGCGCCGCTCGACCTCGACACGATTCTGAAGTCGGTTGCGAAGACGCGGCACGTCGTGCTGGTCGACCAGGCGCCGCGCCACGCGTCGGTGAGCGCGGTGATCGCGGGGGATATCGCGGAGCATGGGTTCTCGTCGCTGAAGAAGCCGATCATTCAGGTGACCGGCGCTGATACGACGGTGCCTTACAGCGAGCCGCTTGAAGCGCTCGTCATTCCTGACGAAGCGCGCATTGCTGCCGCCGTTCGTAAAGTCCTGAAGTAGTGCCCTAATCGAGCGTCCGCTGCTAACGCGGCGGGCGCTCGGGACAGGGTCCGCTTTCGCCGCGTCAGATCACCGCCACGACGCTGAATCCGGCAGCGCCCCCGTGCACAACGGCGGCGCCCAACACGAAAGCACACCCTCTTCTCTTACCGTCAGCGGCGCTCGCGCCTCATCGGGAATGAGTACCGCACCCGGAATGAACCTATCCAGCGTCGCGAGGTGCCCGCCGTGAGCCTTCGCTAACGCCAGCAGAAGCCGTCAGTCGTCTGTCCCCACTTGAGCACCCAGGCCGGTAGTCGACGCGCGGGAACGTCGTCAGGAATGAAAAGCATTTTCTGGCGCGACTTGAGCGTATGAAGGTCGGAGCGTGCCGAGTCCACACTCACGGAATGCCCCGCCTTGCCGCTCGCGATACGGACGAAACCCAGCTCCGTTATCGGGCACGTGGCAAACACAACCTTCCCCTGGTCTCGCTCCGCAAACAGTTGGGCAGCCCAAGTGTTAACCCGTGCGTAGTGCACGTGCGCCTGGTACTGCATGGCAAGCAATGTGTTGACGTCGAGAAGATACGTCATGGGAAATCCTCGAGTTCTCGACGAACGTACTCCGAGGTCAACGGCGGAGTGCCAGGTGGAGAAAGAAACGTGACTAGTCCGTTGTCCGGCCTGATGTAGTAAGGAGACCCAACGGCGGGCCGGATGATCGGATACGGAACATCCGGATACTCCGGGTCGGGTGTATGCGAAGTCGGTGCTGTTTTTTTCATGCGTAAACTCTAAGTTATGTATCGAATATGTGGCAACGATAATTTCCGTCACGGAAATACGAAACATCGGTCGCCGATGTCGATGAATCGCGCGAGCGGAACCGTACCCCGCGTGACGCGCACAGACGATTCGCATTCGTGGTGTAAACGTACAGAAATGCGTGCGACGCACACGCGGCGCTGTTCTGAATCCGGCAGGACAATCGCGCACTTCCCGGTGAACGGCGGATGAAATCAAAGAAGGGCCGGAATCTCTTCCAGCCCTTCCCTGCTCAACCCGCGAGACCGCCCAGGCCGCTCGAGGTGCCTGTGATGAGGAGGGTTTTGTTCATTGGGTGCTCCTTGTCCGGGCACTAAAGTGCGGCGGAGCGGCGACGTGCGCTGTGGCGGGCGGCGCCAATCTGCAATCCGATTGCACCAAAGCCCTCGAGTGGCTCTAGCGTACCGACTAAGGAGTTTCCACCATCGCGCTTACTTCGCACCGAAGCGCGCGACGGATCGCTCCTTCGCACGCGCCGCCTCCACCTCTCTGTTGCGCGGATCGGTCAGCGTGATCAGCGACGCGAGCAGCGTACTCGCCACCGCCGAGACCTCGGCTACCGCCTGATCGAACGCGGCCTTGTTGGCCTTCGAGGGCGTATTGAAGCCACTCAACTTGCGCACGAACTGAAGCGAGGCGGCGCGGATCTCGTCCTGCGTCGCGGGAGGCTCGAAGTTGAATAGCGTTTTGATGTTCCGGCACATGTCAGTGAGACCCTGCCTGCTGCAAAAGTTTCACCACCATCCGCTCGAAGCGAGGCACGTCCACATCGAACACAACTTGTACCGGGCGTTCGCCCAGGCCCGGCGACTCGCCAGCAGTCCAGCTGAGCGTGTTGCCGTAGCCAGCGGTCGGGCTCGTATCCGCATCCACGAGCAACGTCTGGCTGCGCGTGATGAGCGATGGGTCCAGCCACACCGCCACCGCAAGCTCGTCCCACATCGGGTACGACTCGCCGAAGCGAACCAGATAGTCGGCGAAAGGCGCGCGCCCCTTGGCGATCTGCTCGAAGAACTCTTTCTTGAAGAACGTACGCGTCGTCGGATCCACCGGCACTTCGACGATGTGGCGCCACGGCTCGTGCAACACGAGTGACGCCGCCTCCGGATCCCAGCGCATATTGAACTCACGCCGAGGCGCGTTCGCGTACTCCGCGGCGAAGCTGTTGTCGGCCGCGACTGGATTGAAGCTGCCGCCCATGAAGACAAGCTCACGCGCGTTCGCCGCGAACGACGGATCCAGCCGCGCGGCGAGCGCGAGATTGGTCATCGGGCCGGCCGCGATGATCGAGACCTCCCCGGGAAACTGACGCACGGCGCGCACGAGGAACTCCGCCGCACTCCCCGCCGCCGCCTTGATGCGCGGTACGCCTGCGGGCGACTCGGGAACAACCGACGGTTCGTGATACGGCACCCGTTTCACGCCCTGATCCGGCCAGACCTCGGTCCACGCTCCTTTGTAGTACAGCTTCCCGAATTGCCGCTCCCACTCCTTCGTCTTCGCGGGCGAGTTCAGCAGCGGCATGACGGCGCCCGCATACACGGGCACGTCCGTGCGTTTTGCGATTTCGAGCAGCCGCAGCGTGTGACTGACTTCTTCGTCGCGCCAGCCGTCGCCACTCGTCACGGTGATGCCGAGCACGTCGACGTCCTCCGCTTGCAACAGAAGCAGGATAGCCTGCAGATTCGAGCCCGCCGGGCCGAACGCATCCTGATCGATGATCACTTTGCGCTTCGTGGCCGCCTCGGCGGTGGCCTGCAGGCCGAGCGCGAAGATGAGTGCGACCGTCCAGCCGAACAACCTTGACCATCGATCAAAAGATTTCATGCCGTGGGTCCTGCGCCCCCCGCTGGAGGCTGTCGAGATGCATGTCAGAATAACCGCATGAGGTTCATGCGCGAAATGGGGTTCGCGGCGGCGGTGCTTGCGATGGCACTGGCGGGTTGCGCAACGCCTCCCCCGTCTAGCGGCGCGCCGCTGCATCTGACGCTGATCGCGTTCAACGATTTTCACGGCCAGCTTTCGACGCCTGCCGACGGCACGCGGATACCGTCATCCGATCCGTCCGCGCCGCCCAGCCGGCTGCTCACCGGCGGAGCCGCCGAGCTCGCGGGCGTCATCTCGCAACTGCGAGCGCGGAACCCGCTCACCGCGGTGGTCGCGGCGGGCGACCTGATCAGCGCTTCGCCGTTGAACTCGGCGCTGTTCCACGACGAGCCTTCCATCGAAGCGCTGAACCTCGCGGGCCTCGAGTTCACCTCCGTCGGCAACCACGAGTTCGATCACGGGCTCGCGGAACTTCGGCGCATGCAGAGCGGCGGCTGCGCCGCCGAGACCGCGCAGACGTCGTGCCATCGCCATGTCTTCGCGGGCGCGCATTTCAAGTATCTCGCGGCCAACGTCACGGACACGAGCACCGGGCAGCCCGTGTTTCCCGCCTCCGCGCTCAAGACTTTCGATCTGGGCAACGGCCGCGCATTGAAGGTGGGCTTCATCGGCGCAGTCGTCCACAGCGTCCCGCAACTCGTCATACCGGCGATGGTGAAGAATCTTGCGTTCAGCGAAGAGTCGGCCGCCATCAATGCAGCGGTACCCGCGCTGCGCGCGCAGGGCGCGGAAGTCATTGTGGTGCTCATCCACGAGGGCGGCGTCACCTCCTCGGCCGCTTTCGACGACCTCACGTGCCCGGATTTCAACGGCGCGATTCTGCCGATCGTCGACAGGCTCGATCCCGCCATCGGCGTCGTCGTGAGCGGGCACACGCATCGCACGTATATCTGCCGGAGGAACGGGCGGCTCGTGACGAGCGCCGGATCCCAGGGGCGCTTCGTCACTGACATCGAATTGACGCTGGATCCGGTCAGTCATCACGTGATCGGCAGCGGCGCGACGCAAGTCGCCGTGACCAGCGGGCAGCCGTCGAGCGTAAAGAATGCGGAAGTACAGGCCCTGGCCGATGCCTACACGGCGGACGCCGCGCCACTCACAGAGCGCGTGATCGCCCGCATCAGCGAAGACATCACGCGCCGCGCATCGCCCGCGGGCGAGTCCGCGCTCGGAGACCTGGTCGCCGATGCGCATCTCGCCGCGACGGCCGCGCCCGATGCGGGCGGCGCGCAGATTGCGTTGATGAACTCCTCGGGCATGCGCACGGACTTGCTGGCGAAGAATGGCCGAATCACCTACGGCGATATCCACGACGTGCATCCGTTCGGCAACTCGCTGATCACCGTCACGCTGAACGGGGCGCAGCTGCATGCGCTGCTCGAGCAGCAATGGACCGGTGGCAGCTCGACGTTTCAGGTCTCCGCGGGGTTCACTTACGAATGGCGCGAAGCGGGCGCGCCCGGTGCGCGCATCGACGCGAGCAGCATGCGCCTGAACGGCAAGCCCATCGATCCGACAGCGAACTATCGAATCGCGTCAAACGAGTTCCTGGCGGGGGGCGGCGACGGCTATGCCGTGCTGGCGGCCGGTACCAATCGCGTGCGCGGAATGCTGGACTCCGAGGCGCTGGAGAAATACGCCATCGCGCACTCGCCGCTCGTCAGCCCGACCGTTGGGAGAACTCGCAGAGCGCCGTGAATGGCGCATTAGGTTCGCTCGCGCCTGTCGGCGCGAGCCCATCATCGCGTGCGGCTCACCGCAGCGAGCTCACCGCGAACTGCGATTCTTCGCAGTGATGGAATAATTCACTTCGAGCCCGCACAAACGCCCGGCCAGCCGCTCGTGCGACCGGGTCCCGACGCATTTCAACGAGCCCTTCGTGTTCCGGCGCTCACGGCTGAGCGTATCGAGCGCTACGGCCTGCAGGTCGTAGACGCCGTCACAATCGCCATAAGGGCACGGAAAGACGAAGTGCGCCTTGGCGGGTGGAAAGAGTGAAAAGGACTGCGGCACGTGCGCCGGCGCCGAGTTCGACAGGAACTCGAGCTGCACACTGACCGACTCGGCATCTGGAAAAGCGGCCCCAATGGTCTCGGCGGCGGCGCGCCCCTTGCGAAGCGCGTCCCGACGATCCCAGACCGGGACCACTTTCTTGTTTCTCGACAGCCTCATGGCTTTTCACGATCGCGAGCGCCGCGCGGAAGATTCCCGCACGAGCGCTCGCGCGTGTCGCCTTAGTAGCGTCGCGGGCCGCCGCGACCACCGCCGCCACCACCACCACCGCCAGCGCGATCCTGCGCTTCGTTGATCTTGAGCGAACGACCGGAGAAGTCGGTGCCGTTGAGTGCCTGCATCGCACGCGACGCATCGGCATTCGACATCTCGACGAAGCCGAAGCCACGAGGACGGCCCGTGTCGCGGTCCGTGATCAGCGAGACCTTCTCCACCGTACCGTGGGAGGCGAACAGCGCGCGTACCGCGTCTTCGGTGGCATCAAAGGGAAGATTTCCGACGTAGAGCTTGGTCACTTCAGACACCTGCAAATTAAGGAAATAGCGTGGCGGATTCGCGGCCCGCCTCCAGGATGCGTAGATTTCCGAGGTGGCGGTCTTTGGTCGGAAGGAGCGCGAAATGCGCAGGACCAAGGGCTGACAAGGCGAAATTTACGAGCCGGGGGCGACTATACGTGAAGAGCGTCACCCTCGCCGAACTTTCTATGTGTCGGCCACCGAGCGCGGGCTTCGCCATCGCAGGCTTCGCGCCCTCACGGTGCGCTCCGTGGAAGAATTTACGACCTGAGGCGGTCGAGTAGCGTACGCTGGCACGGCCTTATTTACGGAAAAACACATGGCCACCTTGAGTCTCGTCGAGGCCTTTGCAACCTACGGTGGCAAACCCGCGAATCGTTTGCACAGCCTCTCTGCCGTGGCGGGGGATGGCACTGCGATCATCCTTGGCTGCATCGCCTCTCGTTTCGGCCACCCCGCCGCCGGGGTGCTCAGATATGAAAGCAAGCTCCCGCCGGAACCGAATCGTGCGGCGGAAGCCGCGAAGCTCGGTGAGCACCTGACGCTCGCGCGCGACGGCAAGCTGCCGGTGCGCATGATCATCATCCAGGAAAAGCCCCAGCCGGAAGGCAACGTGAAACGCGAAGTTCACGTCCGCACCGACCTCATCGGCAGCGTCGTGAGCTTCGATGGCGACACCTACGTCGTGGATTTCATCCGACCGGGCATGCCGGCGGGTGTGAAGCGCCCCGAGCAAAGCCAGCGTATTCGCTGACGAACGACCGCGGCAGCGGGTCCGCGCTCACTGTCTCCGCCGCCTGCCGGAACCCCCTTCACCGCATTCGCCGGCAGGTCGACGAGCTTCGGCGACTTCGCGTCCGCGGGCGGCGCGAGGTTACTGAAGGTTGGCCTGCAGGAATTTCTCCGTCTCCTTCAGAACCTGCAAGCGCGTCGCGGTCTGCGAAAGCCAGTGGTCGTCGCCCGAGAGCCGCACGAACGTGGCCGGCTTGTCCAACACGCTCAAGGCATGCGCCATGATCTCGGATTGAATGGACGGCACGACAGTGTCTTTCGTCGAGTGAAGCAGCAGCACAGGGACTTTCACCTGCGTGGCCGCGCGCGCGGGAGACCTCTCGATCACCGCGCGATCCGTCCCCGGACCAATGTGGCTGCGCCAGTAGGCGATGCTGTCCGACTCCTCACCTCCGCGCGCGTTCTCGTAACTCAGCATCGCGGGTAGATCCGAGACTCCGTTGACGCTCTCCGCGCAGCGAAACAGATCCGGCGTGAACGCGGCCCCGGCGAGCGCGGCGTAGCCGCCGTAACTCATGCCGACGATGCACACGCGCTTGGGGTCGGCGACACCCTGATCGACGAGCGCCTTCACGCCGTCCGTGAGGTCATCCTGCATCAGCAGGCCCCACTGCCGATACCCGGCTTTGCGCCAGGCTTCGCCGAAACCGGTGGAGCCGCGAAACTGCGGCTGCAGGACGGCGTATCCACGCGCGGCCAGGAACTGCGCGAACCAATCGAACACGTAGTCGTCGCGTGCTTCAGGCCCGCCATGCGGGAACAGGATGAGCGGCAGGTTCTTGCCAGCGCTGCCCGGCGGCAGAGTCAGGTAGGCCGGCACTTCCGCGCCATCGCGCGCCTTGTAAGTCAGCATGCGAACCTCACCGAGCTTGGCGTCGGCAAGCTCGGGATACGCTTCGCCAACGACGTCGGCTTTCTTCGCGGCGAAGTCCACCAGGTAATACACCGGAGGGCTCGACGGGCTCTCGACTTCAGCGATCACTCGCTGATTATTCTCCGCACGCGAGTACACGGACACTTTCTTGCCCGGAAAGGACGCGGTTACCGAGCGCGCCCGCCGTTCCGAATCGGGATCGAGCCAGTGCACGGCGCCATCCTGCCCGCCGAGCATCACACCGACGGGCGCGCGCGTGAAGCGATCGTGAATGACATACGCGATGCTGTTGCCGGATTCCTCGAACAGCACTGTGCGCGGCGAGCCGTCGAGCGGAAGCGCTTCCAGCCGCTCCATCCCCTGATCGTTCGCCGCGCTGATCATGATGGCCTTGCCATCAGCGGTGAGTCCGTGCAGATCGCGCGTACCGTTATGCTCCTCGTGCAGGATCTCGCGCCAGCCGCCGCCCTCCTTCGCCAGCACGCTGAACCGCTCGGTTTTCGGATTCCAGTCCGCGCGCGCAACCGCGGCGCCGTTGTTGTCGACCACCCACTCGCTCGTGAACGGATTGCCCTGCTCGATGCGGCGACCGGCACCGGTGCGAATGTCCACTTCGAAGAGCGAATAGGTCCACCCGGAATCACCGCGCCCGCCTGCGAGCCGCGAGTCGGTGGCGCCGCGCGCGGCGGCAGCCGAGAAATCATACGTCGACATGATCACGGTTTTCGGCTTGCCCGTACGCGCAGCCAGAAGCGAAGCACCGGTGACGAACCCTCGCTCGCCGTCGGTCATGAGCAGCATCCGACTCTTGCCGCCCGCGACATCCGCCGCGAACGTACGGAAGACCTCGAAGTGATCCGAGGCCTCGCTACGGCCATACGTCGCAAACGTGCTCACGGTTAAGAGCAGTGTCTCGTCGTCCGCCCAGGTGATCGAGCGCAGGTTGAGCCCCGGTTCGAGCGGGATCGAGCGCCGATACTTCTGCGTGCCGACATCGAAGATCACCACCACCGCCGAACCCGTCGGCGGCGTGTGGCACCACGCGATCAGATTTCCGCTCGGGCTGAGATCGACTTCGGTGACCTGTGGAATCGTCCCGAACGCCTCGGCGGGCAGCGGCGCGGCGGCGAATGTTTCGACGGAGTTACAAAGAAAAGCGGCGGCGAGACCCAGCACGAGCGCGATACGCATTGTCGACCTTGGCTCCCTTGGTCATTTTTCTTGCATCCTAGCATCGGACCCGCCGCCTCGACAGGAAAACTCAGAATCGCGCTTCCAACTCCAGCGCGAGCTCCGTCTCCAGATTCAGCCGATCACGCGACAGCGTCGCCATCGCAAGCGTGCGGCCGGCGCGCAGATATCGAACCGCGCAATCCCGGGCGGCGATATCGCCGGAGACTTCGATCTGATCCCAGCTCGTCGCATGACCGATGTAGTTGATCGTCGCGTCGTAGTGCTGACTCCAGAAGAACGGAACGGCCGCGAACACTTCACCGGCGCCCAGAATATTTCGCGCAACGGTTTGCGCCTGACGCTGCGCCAAGACCCAATGCTCAACACGGATTCGACTGCCCGAAACCGGATCGGGCCACTGCGCAATGTCGCCGGCCGCATAAATTCCGGGCGCGCGAGTCCGCAGATACTTGTCCACGGGAACCACGTCGTCGGTGGTGAGCCCGGCCTGTTCGGCGAGACTTACGGAGGGACGCACGCCGATGCCGGCAATCACGAAATCCGCATCGAGGCTCGTCCCGTCGCCGAGATGCACGGTGCGGTCGTCGATGCCCGTGATGGTCGTGCCGAGATGAAAGACGACGCCGTGCGACTCGTGAACCTGTTTCACGAACCGCCCCAGCTGCGTGCCCAGCACGCGCTCCATCGGCACTTGCTCGCGCCCAATGACATGGACATCGATATTCCGCCCTCGTAGCGATGCGGCCGCTTCGAGCGCAATGAAGCCCGCACCCAGGACGACGACACGTCGAGCGCTCGGGGCCTTCGCCACGATCGCGCGGCAATCGGCGAACGTACGCAGGTAGTGCACGTAGTCCGGCGGCGCTCCGGGAATCGTCACCTGCGCCGGATCCGCACCGGTCGCGAGTAGTAGTGCATCGAAGGGAATTTCGCGACCGTCCGCGAGCGTGAGCCGCTTCGCGGCCGCGTCGAGGCGGGTCGCACGCGCGTTCAGGATCAGATCGATCTTGTTGCGCGGGTAGAACTTCGGCGACCGCAGCGGCATCCAGGCTTCCGGCGCGGTGCCGGCGAGATAATCCTTCGAAAGATTCGGCCGATCGTAAGGCGCGGTGTCATCCGCGCTGATGAGCGTGATCGCGTTTTCGTAGCCCTCCCGTCGCAAGGTGTCCGCCGCGGCAATGCCGGCGGCACCACCGCCGACGATCACCACTGAGCCAGGCGCGCTCGCGCGCGATGTCGGCGCGACGCGCGGGGGCGCAGGCCGTTTCTCGCGAACGAAGACCGTGTCATCGAGCCGCTCGACACGCCAACAGGTCATCGCGTCCATGGCGGGGGCGCGCAGCACCGCACCGGTTCGCAAGTCGAAACAGGCGTGGTGCATCGGGCATCGAATCGACTCGCCCACCACGAGCCCGCCGGCGAGGTTCGCATGATAGTGACTGCACAGAGCACTCAGCGCGAAGAGCTCGTTGCCCCGGCGCACGACAATGATCTCTTCTTCACCGACGTGCCCGAGAAACGGTTCGCCCTCGGTCAGGCCGGCAAAAGGAACGCCTTGCGCGAAATCAGGTGTCGCGGATGCCACGGTGAATCTCCGGTGTGGGGTGCTTCGGACCTTGCGCCCGCTCCTTCACCGGTTGCAAGGACGTTGATGCGGATCGCGAGCGGCTGGCCCGATGAGCCATATCGACGGCGCGGACCGGTGCCGTTCACAGCGGTGAACCAGTACAGGCGCGTACGGGATCGGGTCTACACCGAATTTGACATCTGTGTGGAAGGCGACCGCTCGTTCAATGAGGCCGGCAAGGCGGAACGCTTCGACGCGACACCGCCGGCGGATCCACCGCCAGCACCACCCTGAGGAGAGAAGGGCGTCGACGAGGAGCTCCCGTTTAGCGGCACGTTTGATGCAACAGGCTCGCCGAAATAATCCCCGAATTCGAGACGCGCAATGCTCGCCCGCGATATTCACGACGAAGACACGATTGAATTGCAACTCAGCCCCGCCGATCTCGAGTGGCTGACGCAGGCGGCTGAGCAGGCGGCTGACTCGCCGCCGGTCGCGAATGCGGCGCCGGTGCCCGAGAGGGGCGTTGCCGGGCCGGCAATTTCCGCTACGCCGGTTCGCGGAACCGCCATTCCCGCAGTCACGATCGCGGAGGTAGCGGTCGCCGCCGAGGCTGCGGCTCTTGAGTCGGCTGCCGTCCCTGAGGTCCCAGGCTCCCAGATGGCGACTCGCCAGATGGCTCCAGTTCCCAAGGAGACTTACGTTCCCATAACGGCCCCCGTTGCTGAGACCGTAGCCGTGCCCAACGCCGCCCGCACGCGCTCCGCCGTGCCCACGCGAGCGAAAGTCGCGCTCGTCGCCCCCGAAACAGCGACCCGTGTACGTCGCCCGTCGGTCGCCTTGCCAGCGACTTTGGCGATACTCGCCTTCGCCGTTGCACTCGTTCTCTTTTACTGGCCTGCGAAGCGCGCGCCCGAGCGCGCCGTGACGCCGCCGGCGCCCGTCGTCACGCCGACGCCGAAACCGCGGGCGCCGGAACCGCCAGCGGCGGAGGTCGCCACAGCGGAACCGCCCCCGGTCCGCTTCACGAACCCGTTCGATCCGAGCGAAGTGTTCGAGTTTCCAGCGGGCACGAGTTACGGGGAAGCGCGCAACGAGGTGGCGCAGCGGCTGATCGATCGTGCTCAGGAACGTAAAGGCCTCATGGCCTCGCAGCCCAAACACGCCGGACGCGGTAGCACGACCGCCGCAACGAACGACGCCAGTCTCGCGCAGCGGTTGTAAGAAAATCCACGCGGGGGCGAAATTTTCCTGCCGCTTCTACTCGACACGAGCGCCGTCTCGAGGCGCGGTTTCGACGCCTATGGGGTGCAGCGGGTGAAGTCAAACGCTCACCGGCGGCAAAGACGACTAGCGGAACCTTCGCGGGTAAGTTTCTTGCTAACCCTCGCCCCTGCCTTGGCCATTGGTCCAGGCAAACCTGACGGGGGTCAGCAGAACAATGAACTTGCCAGGCAACGAACGCGCCGCCACGTACCTGCGCACGCTGGTGATCGTCAGCGGAGCGCTGGTTCTCGCCACCGCGGTGCTTCGATTCGGGAAAGCCCTGTTTCTCGCGCCACTCAACCTGACGAACGAAAACGTCGCGGCGGCGTGGTTCTCGGGAATCCTGTTGCTGCTTGCCAGCCTGCACGCGGCGGACGGCTACTTCAGGCTCCGGCACACGAACTTCAAAACGGCGCTCGCGTGGTGCGTAGTCGCCGGCATGTTGCTCGCCCTCTCCGCCGACGAAATCGGCTCACTGCACGAACGCATCGACGATGTGCTCGAGATGGGCCCGTGGCTCTCATACCTGCCCTTCCTGATCGTGCTGCTCGGGTGCTGCGCGTGGTCGTTCATTCAGTTGTGGATCACGCCTTCGGAGCGCTCACGAGTGCCGGGGCTCATCCTTGGCTTCGGCATCCTGATCAGCGTCGGGGGGCAGGAATTCCTGGAGAAGGCCTTCCAGTGGCCGTGGTATCTCGGCCCGTTCCGCTCCGCGTTCGAAGAAGGCTCCGAGCTCGTCGGAATGATGGTTCTGATCCACACCATGCTCCCGAACTCCGCCGGCCTGTTCAGTCACGCGCGCAGAACGCAGGCGCCCGCCTTTTCCAGCATCCCCGCATTGAGAGGGTTCATCGTGATCGGTGCCGCGCTGGTCGCATGGCCCATGTCGATGCTCAGCGCGTCGCTCGACTTGCAGACTGTCGATGGGCACCTGTCGGACTGGCTGTCGTGCGCCTTGTTCTTCCTGTCCGCCGGGCTGCTGCTGAATCACTGGATTCAGTCCTCGCATGAGGCTCGCACCTTCCCCGCCGCCGGAATCTTCTGGCTGTGTGCGGCTTCCGTGCTGTGCGTGCAGATCGATCCGATCGGCGACGACACCGTGTTCCAGTTCAGCCGGTCTTTCGAGGCCCTTGGTCTGGAGCTGAACGCGCGCCTGTTACTGCTCGCGTTGTGCTGCCTGGGTGCGGCCGAATCTTTGCGCGCGCGCGGCCAGATTTTCCGGACCAGCGCCGTCCTGCTGGCCTTCGCCGGAGTGCTGAGCGCGATCTTCGCCGCGTATTCGCCCGAGGAAGCGCTTCGCTGGGGATACTTCGCCACAACGGCGGTCGCTCTCACGACCTTCGCCGCGCTGGCGCATGCACTACCCTGGGAACGTTCGGCAGTCGGGGCGGCTCAGCGATACGAATACGGTCTTTGACCGGCCATCGTCTTGGCACTGCGGAGGTCTGACTGCCCGGGCCGGGCCCGCTCCGCGCACGGCAAAGGAGCGCAACGCGAAGTGCTCACGTTTACGCTCGGCGTGGCGTTGCCGGCAGCGTTCCGAGCCCGCCGTTGAGCGCTACTTGGCGGGTGCGATCTTGTCCTGCGTCTTCGTGTCGAAGTCGCTCGCATCATGTCGCTCGTGCAACTGGTTCGCGGGCTCGCCGAACGTCCGGTTGACCATCCGTCCTCGGATCACCGCCGGTCGCGCAAAGATCGCATCCGTCCAGCGCAACACGTTCTTGTATTCCTGCGCGCTCAGGAACTCGGCGGCCCCGTAGGCCTGGCCCTTGACGACCTGGCCATACCAGGGCGCGATCGCGATATCGGCGATGGTGTACCGATCACCGGCAATGTACTCGGACTCGCCGAGGCGCCGCTCGAGCACATCGAGCTGGCGCTTCACTTCCATGGCGAACCGGTCGATGGCGTATTCGATCTTGGTGGGCGCGTAGGCGTAGAAATGCCCGAAACCACCCCCGAGATACGGCGCCGACCCCATCTGCCAGAAGAGCCACGACAGGCACTCGGCGCGCGCGGCCGGTTCCGTCGGCAGAAACGCTCCGAACTTCTCCGCGAGGTGCACGAGGATGGAGCCCGATTCGAACACCCGAATCGGCGTCGGTCCGCTGACATCGAGCAGCGCCGGAATCTTGGAGTTCGGATTCACCTTCACGAACCCGCTGCCGAACTGGTCGCCCTCGCCGATCTTGATGAGCCACGCATCGTACTCGGCGCCCTTGTGGCCGAGTGCCAGCAGCTCTTCCAGCAGGATCGTCACCTTCTGGCCGTTGGGCGTCGCCAGCGAGTACAGCTGCAGCGGATGCCGCCCGACGGGGAGCTCTTTCTCATGAGTGGGCCCGGCGATCGGGCGATTGATGTTCGCGAACGTGCCGCCGTTCGGCTTGTTCCAGACCCACACCTTGGGCGGAACATACGCGGAAGACTCAGTCATGCATTGCTCCAGATAGACGCAGGCGCGAAGAATACGGCAGTCCACCGTATCCCCCGCATCCCTCAACCGAGGTAACGAAGACCTCACGCTCGAGCTTAGTGCGCGGCGGTCTCCGCCGTTCCCACTATCGGTGGCGATGGCGCCGCTTTGGGCCGCCGGCGAAAGCGCTCCGACAGCCAGCGGCATGCCACGTAGAACACCGGAGTGAACAATAGCCCGAAGACGGTGACGCCGATCATCCCGAAGAACACGGCGATTCCGAGCGCGTGCCGCATCTCGGAGCCCGCGCCGGACCCGAAGGCGAGCGGAGCAACCCCGGCGATGAATGCCACGGACGTCATGATGATCGGCCGCAAGCGTGTACGCGCCGCGTGTGCCGCCGCTTCCGCTGGGGTCATGCCGAGTTGCTCTTCCGCCTGCCGCGCGAACTCGACGATGAGGATCGCGTTCTTTGCCGCCAGCCCGATCAGCACGACCATGCCGATCTGCGTGAGGATGTTGTTGTCCGTACCGCTGAAGTTCACGCCGAGCATCGCCGCGAGCAGGCACATCGGCACAATCAGAATCACCGCCAGCGGCAACGTCAGACTCTCATACAGCGCCGCGAGAAAGACAAACACGAACACCACCGCAAGCACGAAGCTCAGCGCGCCGGCATTCCCCGCGAGCTGCTGCTGATAAGCGATATCCGTCCACTCGAAAGTGAAGCCCGCCGGCAGGCGCGCCCGCGCGATGCGCTCCATGGCCGCCATCGCCTGCCCGGTCGAGGCGCCGGCCCGCGTCTCGCCCTGAATGTCCGCCGCCGGATACAGGTTGTAACGAAAGACCTTGAATGGGCCGACCGCGGGCTCGAAGGTGGCAACCGAGCTGAGGGGCACCATCGCGCCCGACTCCGATCGCGTCTTGAGCGTGCCCACCCACGCCGTGTCCTGCCGGAACGGCGCATCGGCCATCGCAATGACCTGGAACGTGTGGCCGATGAGGTTGATGTTGTTGACGTACGTGCCCGCGAGATACGTTTGCATCGTCGCGAAGACGCTGGACGACGGGACGCCGAGCATCTCCGCCTTGTCGCGATCCACGCGCGCATCCCAACGCGGGCTGCGGCTGTTGAAACCCACATAAGTGTTGGTGATGGCCGGATCTTTGCCGGCGGCGTCCGCGATATCGCGCGCCACCGCCTCGAGCGCGGTGTAACCGTTACCGCCGCGATCCTCGATCATCATGCGGAAGCCGCCAGCCGAGCCCAGCCCGATCACGGGCGCAGGCTGACTGATGCGGATGTCCGCGCCGGTGACCACCGACAAGCGCTGCTTCAGATCCGCGATGACCTTCGTCGCGGTCTGGCCTTTCGGCAAGCGCACGTCCCAGGGATCGAAAACCGGCCAGAGCTGTGTCGAGCTCGACTGCAGGTTGAAGCCGTTACCGTCGATCCCCGCATACGTCGACGTCGCCCATACACCGGGCGTCGCGAGAATGATGTCGAGAACCTGTTGCGTGATCGCGTCCGTGCGCGCAAGGGTCGCCCCCACGGGCAACTGCACCGACATCGAGACCGTGCCGTTGTCCTGCGGCGGAATGAAGCCCCGCGGTGTATCGATGATCCGCCAACCCGCAATTGCCAGCAGGCCGCCATAAAGCACGAGCATCAGCGTGCTGGCGCGAATCGTCCTTCGCGCCAGCACGCCATAACGTTCGCCGAACCTGTCGAAGCCGCGCGCCATGCGCGCACCCAGCGCGCCAATCCAGCTGTGCTTGCCAGAGTCGTAGTGCGGCTTGAGGATGATGGCGCACAGCGCGGGCGTCAGGCTCAAGGAGACGACCAGCGAGATTATCGTGGCGCTCGCGATGGTGAGCGCGAATTGCTTGTAGAACTGCCCCGCGATCCCGCCCATGAAGGCTGTCGGCACAAACACCGCCACAAGCACGGCCGCAATGCCGACGAGCGCGCCACCTACCTCGTCCATGGTGACGTGCGCAGCCTGCTTCGCGGGCATGCCCGCCCGCATGTGTCGCTCCACGTTCTCCACAACCACGATGGCGTCATCGATGACGATGCCGATCGAGAGAACCAACCCGAACATCGACAGGTTATTGAGCGAGAACCCGAACACGCCGAGCACCGCGCACGTGCCGATGAGCGATACCGGAATCGCCAGCAGCGGAATCAGCGCCGTCCGCCAACTCTGCAGGAACAGAATGACGACGAGCACGACGAGAATCGTCGCATCGATCAACGTCCGCTGAACCTCCACGACGGACGCCCGGATGTACTCACTCGGGTTGTAGATGATCTCGTACGCGATGCCCGACGGAAAGTCGGCCTGCATCGAGCGCATCGTTTCCTGAACCGCGTCCGCCACCTCCAACGCATTGCTGCCCGGAGCCTGCGTCACGCTGAGCGCCACCGCCCGCTCGCGGTTCTTGTAAGCGTTGATGCCGTAGTTCTGCGCGCCGAGCTCGACGCGCCCGATATCCGAGATGCGCGTAATGCGCCCCTCGGTATCCCGCTTGATGATGACGCGGGCGAACTCATCCGCCGTGAACAGCTTGGCCGCCGTCTGCACGATCAGCTGGGAGGACGCCGGATTCTCGGTAAACGGCGGCGCGCCCACGGCGCCCGCCGCAACCTGCACGTTGTTGTTGCGAAGCGCGTCGACGATCTCGTTGACGGTGAGATTGCGGGCCGCCGCTTTGTCCGGATCGATCCAGACACGCATCGCGTAATCGCGCGCGGCGTTCACGCCGACATCGCCCACGCCCGGCACGCGCAGCAGCCGCTCGCGTATCTGCAGGCTGGCGTAGTTCGCGAGGAACTTGCGATCCATCGTCGGATCGGTCGCGGTCACGTGCACGATCAGCAGCGTGTCCCCGGCGCCCTTGCGCACGCTCACGCCGAGGTTCTGCACTTCCTGCGGAAGCTGCGGCAGCGCCGTCTGCACGCGGTTCTGCACTTTCACCTGTGCGAGGTCGACATCCGTGCCGAGCCGGAACGTCACGGTGATCGAGACGCGCCCCTCGCCGATCGATTGCGACGACATGTAGAGCATGTCGTCGACGCCGTTGATCTGCTGTTCCAGCGGAGCGGCGACGTTGTCCGCCATCACCTCCGCCGACGCGCCTGGGTAGCTCGCCGAGACGCTCACGGTGGGCGGAGCGATGCGCGGGTACTGATCCACCGCGAGGCGCGGGAGCGCGATGGCTCCGAGCAGCGTGATGATCACCGACACGGCACACGCGAAGATGGGCCGGTCGATGAAGAAGTGCGCGATCTTCACGGCGCGGTCCCCTGCGCACCGCCCCCCTTGGCTGCCGGGGGCATATCCAGTCGACCGTCTTCGCCGCGCGAGACGCCCGATGGGAACGCGCTTATCTGGCCGGCCTGCGGGCTCACCTTGCGCCCGGCCCGAGCGCGCTGCACGCCGCTGATGATCACGCTGTCGCTTGCGTTCAAGCCCGCGCGGACGACGCGCATGTTCTCGATCAGCCGCCCCAGCTCGACGGTGCGCTGCTGGACGACGCCATCGGCGCCGACGACGTAGGCAATCTGGCGCGTCTGGTCGTTCACGACGCTCTCGTCGGGAATGAGCATCGCCTTCACCGGCTTCGACTCGAAGCGCCGCATATGCCCGAACATCCCCGGCGTGAGGAACCCCTTCGGGTTCTCCACCACCGCCCGCGTGCGAATCGTGCCCGAGCCCGCATCGAGCGCGTTGTCGATGAACTCGATGCGCCCCTTCCAGTGAAAGTCCGTCTCATCCTGCAGCCGGATGTCGACGTCGTTCCCGAGCGAATCGCCGCCCTGCTCGCGCTTGTACTTCAGGAGCGCGGCCTCCGGTGCATCGAATACGAAACGGATCGGATCGAGCGTCACGATGGTGGTCAGCACCGTCGCGCCCGCCTCGACCAGGTTGCCGGCCGTGAGGCGGTGGCGCGAGATCTGCCCGTCCAGGGGCGCGGCGACCCGCGTGAACTCGAGATTCAGCGAGCTCGCCTGCACGTTCGCCTCGGCTGCCGCGACGTCCGCCGCCGCCTGCAGCGCCTGCGCGGACAGGAGCTCGAGGTCCGACTCGCTGATGACGTGGCTCCCGCTCAGTGATTTGCCGCGCCGGAGGGCGGCATCGGCATTCGCCTGGGACGCCTTCGCTCGGGCGAGTTGCGCCCGGGACTGCGCGAGCTGCGCCTCGATCGGCCGGGGGTCGATCGTGAACAGCAGTTGCCCCTTCTTCACGTTCTGCCCGTCACGAAAGCGCACGGACTCCAGCATGCCCGAGACGCGCGGGCGGATTTCGACGGCGTCCACCGCCTCGAAACGGCCGGCGTAATCGTCCCAATCCCGGACCTCCCGGACGAGCGGCGCCGCCACCACGACGATGGGCGCCGGGTCGGCGGGCGGTGGGGTCTTGCCGCAACCGGCCAGCGCCGCCGCGGCCAGGCCCATGAGTAGCAGCCGTCTTCTCGCGTCTTTCATCCGCCAATAGTCGCCCGAACAGGTCCCGGGCACATGGTCTGATTGCTACGGGTTTCGCTGGTCGGGCAAAGCGATTCGCTGGTCGGGCGACGGAAACGGTTCAGGGGGCCAACCGCAGGCCTCGAGTTTTCCGCTTCGCGTACTCGCGCACCCCCTCGACACGCCGAGGAACGCTAGGTCGGCCGCAGCGCCATCGCCACCGGCAGCCGGGCCGCGCGCAGCGCGGGCAGCGAGCCCCCGATCAAGCCGATCGTCAGCGCCCAGAAAGTGGCCACGAGCACGAGGTGCGGTGTGACGGACAGTTTGAAGATGAGCCCGCTGGTGTTCACCATGTTCCCGTTGAACAGGAGCCAGGCGATCGCCGCGCCAAGGAACGCGCCCGGCAGCGCGAGCAGCATCCCCTCGATCAGTACCGACAGCACGATCGGCCCGTTGTTGAAGCCGATGGCGCGCAGCGTCGCGATCTCCTGCCGGCGCACGTCCACCGAGGCGTACAGGCTGTTCAATGCGCCGAAGATGGCGCCGCTCGCCATCACCGTGCCCACGAAATAGGCGACGAAATCGAGCAGCCGGTTGAGCTGGCCGAAGCCGTCGTTGAAGTTCTGCGCGAGCGTCTTCACGTCGACGGTAATCGCGGGGTTGCCGGTCACGGCATCCTTGAAACGCGGGATATCCGCAGGCGACTCGAGTTGCAGGTTCACCTGCTGAAACGTGGTGCGCCCGAATGCCGACATCACGGTGTCGGCATCCGCGCGCACGGCGCTGTCGCTGAGCGAATCAACGCCTGCGAATACGCCGACGATCTCCCAGTCATTGCCGCGCAGGCTGATGTGATCGCCGACGTTCATGCCGCGATACATCTTCCGTATCGGATCCGAGACCATCACCTCGTGCACGGCGGGCTTGTACCAGCGACCTTCGATGACCTTCACATACGGCTGCACGAGCTTCACGCCGGACGTGTACCCAACGATGTACACGCGGCCGCGTTTGCCATCCTTCTTGACGGCATTCACGTTCACCATGACGGTCGCCACGGCGTACGGGGACCCGTCTGCAGCACGCCTCACACCGGGCGCGTCCTGCACGGCGAGCACGGCTTCCCGGGGCAAGACGCTCTGTGGAGCCGCGGGCGCGCCGCGCCCGAGCACGACCACCTCGTTGGGCGCCGCGCTTTTACCGGTGAAGATCTCCGCGCCCTCGCCCATCGACAACAGCGAGACCAGCACGCCGACGACCGTCGTCACACCGATGACGGTCACTAGCGCTGCGCCACTGCGCTGAGTGAGTCCGCGCAGGCCCGTGGTCGTCAGCGCTGAGGTTTGCGTCCAGAATGACATAGCGTTGCCTCCTAGCCGCGCGCCAGAGCGCTGGCGATCTGCAATCGCAGACCCCGCCAGGCCGGCACGGCGCCCGAGATGAGTGCGAGCAGGACCGCGAAGCCGAGGCCGGCTTCGAGCACGATGAGTGGCATCGACGCGATGCCGATCAGACCGTGCGCCAGCGGCAACAGCGCCCCGGCGATGCCAAGGCCGACCGCCGCCGCGAATACGCAGAACGTGAGCGATTCGGCCAGGATCAGCCCCATGACCTGGCGATCCGAAAATCCCATGGTCTTGAGCACGGCCAGCTCCGGCACACGCTCCCGGATCGCCTGCATCATCAGCGCGCCGGTGGCGAACAACATCGCAAAGAACACCGCACCGATGATGCCGCCGACGATGAAGTCCAGATCCGCGGCCTGCTGGAGCTGGCCCGCCAGCAAGTCCCCTTCCGACTGCGTGGTCGTCTCGTTCGTGGAGTTTGCGAACAGGTTATCGATGGCGAGGCCGATCTTGCCGCCATCCGCCGGATCGGTAATCGTCACGACGTACATGTCGACCTTGTCCCGGTTGGTCAGTCGGGATTCGTTCACGTACGCGTAGTTGGCGATGAGCGCCATCGAGCTGTTCGCGGGCTGATCGTCGACATCGTATGTGCCCACGATGTCGAAAGCCCAATCGCGCGACCCATCCTTCGTAGGCTGGGGGGATTGCAGCACCACCCGATCGCCGATCTTCCAGCCGTACTTCGCCATCACTTCCCGACCCGCGATGACCCCGGTCCGGCTGTTCTCGAGCGCGGCGACGTGCTGGGGCGAGACGCGGATCTCGTCGTAGACCTTGAAGTAGGTGCTGGCATCGGCGCCCACGACCGGCACGCCCTGGCCCGGCTTCTGGTAATTGCCCGGCAGGCCGGCGCGCGGCGTGAGGTGCCGAACGCCGTTCAGTCCCTCGATGCGGCTGCGCATGCTGATCGGCAGCGGGTCGCCGAGCGATACGCTGCTGGCGATGTAGAGCCGGTCGGCATGGGCCTTGGCGATGACTTGCTTCAGCCCGGAATTGAACCCCTGCAACAGGCCGAAAAGCAGGAACGCACTCGACATCTGCAGGAGCATCAGCACCGCGCGACTGCGCTTGCGCCAGATGCCTGCCCAGATCAGAGGCAGATATTTCACGTTTCCGACCCCCCGCGGCCGCCATCCCGCGTGCCGCCGCGCCGAAGCGCTCCGATATCCGGTTTTAATTATCGATACGAACCGGCGGCGTGAGTATCACGCCGCCGTTGCGAACCATAACCCCGGTTGGGTTTCGAAAGTCGCAGATTCCGCGTTTAGCGGAGGATCGCGCCGTTGTCGTCCGCCTGCGGCGAAGGGCGCTCCGGGTTCAGGTTGACGCTGATCGTGTGGACGTTCGCGATCTTGCCGTTCACGAGCCGGAAAGTATGGGAGTCCGGCATGCCGGTGGCGCTGTTGCCGAAGCGGCAGAAGATGTTGATCACGCCCTGCTCCTCGTCGACCACATAGTCGCGGTTGACGATGTACAGCACGCCCGGCGGGATGCCGATTTCACAGCTCGCGTTCGGGTCGGCCGTGCGATTCGTGTAGGCGCCGCCCTCGAGCCGCGCGCAGGGCTTGCCCCAGGGGATTTTCACGAACTTGTCCGAGAACAGGTCCAGGTAGTTGTTGCCGGCATTGATGAGCTGCAGCATCGTGGCGCCCGTTCCGGGCTTCGGCGCGCTCCAGTCTTCCTTGCTGGAGTATTTGAGGTACGCGTTGGCGTTGAACAGCCAGTCGCCCTTGTCGGAGACGAGGCTGTCGATGCCGGTGATCTTGTCCTTGTCCACGCTCAGGCGCGTGCCGACAACGTACTGATGCGAGCCTTCCGTCACGATCACTTCTGTAAACGTTCGACAACGATCCTTGTCGAGCAGGCTGCGCGAGAAGCTGATCGGCAGGGCCGTGTTCCAAAGGCCCTTGTCGGCGGCGACCTCGCTCATGTTCTCGAGGTACTTCACCTTGTCGGCGAACGCCATCTTCTTGCGGTCGCCGGCCTTCTGGGCGGCGAGGTAGCTATCCACCGCGGACTGCAGGGCGGCGCGCGTGCACGTGGCGCGCGCCGGCGGCGGTGGCGGCTGCTGGGCCGGGGGTGATGCCTGCTGCGCCTGTGCCGGCGCCTGCGAGATGACGCCGCAAACCGCGACGAGCGAAACGATCCACTTGTTCATGAGCCCCCCCTTTGGAATTTGAGCAGCGGCGATCCTACAGCGCACGACCGGGCGCGGCGGGCTTCAGGGCTCCCCTGTTCCGGCAGGCGGCGGGCCACACCATCCAACCCGCTACTTCGAAATATCGACGTGCCGCGTCTCCGGAAGAAAGAGCGTACCCACGACGACGGTCACCCCCGCAACGATGATCGGATACCAGAGCCCCTGATAGATGTTGCCCGTTGTAGCGACGAGCGCGAAAGCCGTCGTCGGCAGAAAGCCACCAAACCATCCGTTTCCAATATGGTATGGCAGCGACATCGACGTATAGCGGATGCGAGTCGGGAATAGTTCGACGAGCCACGCCGCGATCGGCCCGTAAACCATCGCGACATACACCACGAGCAGCGTGAGCAGCGCCAGAAGCATCGGCACGTTCAGCTTCGAGGAGTCGGACTTGTCCGGATATCCCGCATTGAGGAGCGCGGCCTGCAACTCCGCATCGAATCGCTTCGTGTCCTCGGCCGAGCTCGGCGTGCCGCGCTCATACGAAGCAACGACCACCTGCCCGACATGGATCGTCGCTTGCGTCCCCGGCGGCGCGGAGACGTTCTCATAGGGAATGCCCCGATTCGCGAGCGACGACTTCGCCACATCGCACGACGTGGTGAACTGCTTGGTGCCGATCGGGTTGAACTGAAAGCGGCAGTCCGCCGGGTTCGCGGCCACGGCAACCGGGCTCGCCGCGCTCGCTTCGGCCAGCGCCCGGTTGCCGTACCAGGTGAGCCCGTGAAAGATCGGAAAATACGTGAGCGCCGCGATCAGGCAACCCGCCATGATCACCGGCTTGCGTCCGATCTTGTCGGAGAGCCAGCCGAACAGGACGAAGAACGGCGTGCCCAGCGCGAGACCGCCCGCCACCAGCAAATTCGCCGGCGTCGCATCTATCTTGAGAATCTGCGTCAGGAAGAACAGCGCGTAGAACTGCCCGCAATACCACACCACCGCCTGCCCGGCCGTCGCGCCGAACAGCGCCAACAAGACGATTCGACCGTTCTTCGAGAGGAAGCTCTCGGTGAGTGGCGCGGTCGAGCGCTTGCCTTCCGCCTTCATCCGCAGGAACAGCGGCGACTCGTTCAGTTGCAACCGGATCCACACCGAGATCGCCAACAGCAGCGACGACACGAGGAACGGAATACGCCAGCCCCACGCCTCGAACGCCTCCGTCCCGAGCCACGCACGGCAGGCGAGAATCACCAGCAGCGACAGGAATAGCCCAAGCGTCGCGGTCGTCTGGATAAAGCTCGTGTGCAGCCCGCGCCGATTGTGAGGCGCGTGCTCGGCAACGTAAGTCGCCGCACCTCCATACTCCCCACCGAGCGCCAACCCCTGCAGCAGCCGCAGAGCGATGAGCGCCACGGGCGCGATGACGCCGACGCTTGCATAGCTGGGCAGAATCCCGACCAGAAACGTCGAGAAACCCATGATCAGGATGGTGACGAGGAACGTGTGCTTGCGCCCCACGAGATCGCCGAGCCGCCCGAACACCAGCGCGCCCAGCGGGCGAACCGCAAAACCCGCGGCGAATGCCAGCAACGCGAAGATGAACGCGCCGGTCGGGTTCAGTCCCGAAAAGAACTGCTTCGCGATGATCGCGGCGAGCGAGCCATACAGATAGAAGTCATACCACTCGAATACGGTGCCCAGGCTGGAAGCGAGCACAACTTTTCCACGGCCCGTGGTCAGGCCGCCATCGCGAGCATCCAAGGTCGCCCCCTTCTTCTTTGCTTCGACGTCCCTGTTCCCCTCGGCCGATGATCGCACAACCCCCGCGATCGTGGGGATCGGGAGTCGTCCGGGAAAGTCGGTTTCGGTCGGAGCGTTCGCTAGTGCGAGAGGGCTTGCCAGAGCAGCATCGCGGCAAGGGCGATCATCGTCAGGCCCACGAGCGTGTCGAGCTTCCGCCACGCCGTCGGGCGCGCGAACACGGGGCCGAGCAGCCGCGCGCCGAAACCCAGGCCGGTGAACCAGACCGCGCTTGCGCACGCGGCGCCCCCGACGAACGCGATGCGACCGTCCATGGCCTGCCGGGCGCCCACGGTGCCCATCAGCAGCACGGTGTCGAGATACACGTGCGGATTGAGGAACGTGAATCCGGCCGCCTGCGCCAACACCTTGCGCAGCGAAAGGCGTTCGCTGCCCGCGCCGGGCCGCAGGGTCCGTGGCTTCATCGCGCGCCGAATGGCGTGAATCCCATACCACAACAGGAACGCTCCACCCGCCACCGTCAAGGAAGTCGTGAGCCCCGGCGCCTCGCCCAGCAACCTGGCGAGACCCGCAACGCCGGCGGCGATCAGCACGAAGTCCGCCAAAATACAGAAGACGACGGTGGGCGCCACATGCTCCCGGCGTATTCCTTGCCTGAGGACAAAGGCGTTCTGTGCGCCGATCGCTACGATCAACGTCGCGCACAACGCAAAGCCCGTGGTAAATGCGGCGGGAAACATGCGCTCACGGTGCTGGCCGGCACGGGGTTAGTCCATTTAAACTTCCTTCACATCGTTAACTATCTCTTAATCCCATGCTCGACTACCCAGCGCTCGCCGCCGTCGCCACCGTCGTCCAGGAAGGCAGTTTCGAGCGTGCCGCGCGGGTGCTGAATGTCACGCCGTCGGCCATTTCCCAGCGCATCAAGCTGCTCGAAGAGCGGCTCGGCGCCGTGCTGGTCGCGCGCGGGCAACCCTGTACCGCGACCGATACGGGTCGGCTGCTTTGCCGGCACATCGAGCAGGTCGGCATGCTGGAGCAGGATCTGCGCGGCGCGCTGCCCAGTCTCTCGCAACCGGGCAACGCCGGCGAGCGCGTCACACTGCGCGTGGCGGTGAACGCGGACAGCCTCGGCACGTGGTTCATCGAAGCCATCGCGGCCTTCCGCGAAACGGAAGATGTGCTGCTCGATGTGTCTCTCGATGACCAGGAGCACACCGTCAACTTGCTGAGGTCGGGGCACGTGCTGGCGGCGGTAACGGCGATCGCTCAGCCTGTGCAGGGTTGTAACAGCACGGCTCTTGGTCGAATGACCTACGTCGCCGTCGCGAATCCGGCATTCATCAAGAAATACTTTCGGGACGGAGTGAGCGCCGCAACGCTCGCGCGGACGCCGGCGCTAACCTTCAACCGCATCGACCGACTGCAGGCGCTGTGGATTCGTCGGGTTTGCCGTCGCGACATCGAAACGCCGTCGCACTGGCTGCCGTCGACGCAGGCATTCATCGACGGCACGGTCGCGGGGATCGGGTGGGGCATGAATCCGCTGTCACTCGTGCGCGAGCATCTCGAAGCCGGCACGCTCGTCGAGCTCATGCCGGGCAAACGTCTGCCGGTACCGCTGTACTGGCAACACAGCAGGCTTCAGGTGCCGATGCTCGCGCGACTGACAAAAGCCGTGATCGGCACGGCCAAAGCCACACTCGGCTGAAGCGTAGTGCCCGGCAGCGGGCGTGCTACTCCAGTGGCGCCGAGACGCGCGATCCCGTCAGAGTTTGGCTTTCGCCTTCGCAGCTCGCTGCGCGACGCGTTCATCACCGAGCCGTGTGGCCGCGTACCGCTGGAACCGCTCCGTCGGGCCGCGCCACTCGAGCTCATCGACGTTCGCGAACAACGCCGCATCCGTGCGCAACGTCGCGAGCTTCTTGAACAGCAGCGCGTTCGCCCGGCGCTCACCCTCCAGCACATTCTCCGGAAACCGCTCCAGCGGCCCATGGCGCGACACGAGCCGCGCGGCGCTCACCTTGCCTATCCCGTCCAGACCGGGGTAACCGTCAGCCGTATCGCCGACGAGCGCAAGGAAATCCGGGATGAGCGGCGGATCCACGCCGAACTTCGCCTTCACGCCTTCCGCATTCCGGATGGCCTGGGATTTACGGTCGACCTGCACGACACGATCACCCCGCACGCATTGAGCGAGGTCCTTGTCCGGCGTCCAGATGGAAACCTTTTCCACGCGCGGATCGCGGGCCGCGAGGGTCGCCGCCGAAGCCAGCGCGTCGTCGGCCTCCAGCTCGACCATCGGCCACACGGCAACGCCCATCGCGGCCAGGGCTTCCTCGAGCGGGTGAAACTGCGCCATCAGCGCGGGGTCGACCCCTTCGCCGGTTTTGTAGTCGGCCCAGAGCTCATTGCGGAACGACTCGATGACGTGATCCGTCGCCACCCCGAGGTGAGTAGCGCCCTCCTCGATCATCTGCAGGCAGGTGTTGAGGACACCGACGACCGCGCCGAAAGGCTTGTCCTTGCCCTTGTTGAAGCGCCTCAAGCCGTAGAAGTGGCGGAAGAGCTCGTAGGTCCCGTCGATGAGGTGAACGATCATGCGCGCGGATTCTACCGGACACGTTATATCCGTGAGATGTGGCAGAGTGTCGCCCGTGACGAAGCAGCCCGAATCACCGCAGCGGTCGGCGGTGGAAATCCTCAACGAAGACGGCTCTTCGCCGGTGGTGCTCCTCTGCGAGCACGCCTCGAATTTCATCCCGCCGGAATACGATGGGCTGGGGCTTTCCCCCGAGGAACTGGGCCGCCACATCGCCTGGGACATCGGCGCCGCCGGTGTCACTCGCGCGCTCTCGCACCTTATTGATGCGCCCGCCTTCCTCGGCCGTTATTCGCGCCTGCTGATCGACCTCAACAGGCCGCTGACCTCGCCGACGAGCATCGTCACCCGCTCCGAAAGCACCGACATTCCGGCCAACGCCGCGGTCGATGCCGCTGAGCGCGCGCGACGCGCGGCGCTCTATTTCGAGCCGTTTCATCACGCCGTCGAGCGCCTTCTCGAACAACGCCGGCGCGCCCGCCGCCCGACGCTGATCGTCGCAATCCACAGCTTTACGCCGACGTTCCATGGCGAAGCACGCCCGTGGGAGGCCGGCATCATCTACGACAAAGGCGTTGCGTTCGCCGAAGCAACGCTCGAGCGCCTGCGCCTGCAAGACAACGCACTCAATGTGGGCGCCAACGTGCCCTACGCCGTCGCGCCCGAGGACTATTACGGCCTGCTCGTGTACGGCGATTACGCCGCTAACCCCGCGCTGCTCGTCGAATTGCGCCAGGACCTGCTCGCGCGGCCGGCCGAGCAGCAACGTTGGGCTCATCGGCTCGCGGCCGCGCTCGCCACCGATATCGCACTCGAAGCGAGGAAACAGGGCTAACATGCCCTCAATGATCGCCTCCCCAAGAACTCGCCTCGCATGACGTACTGTGTTGGGGTGCTACTGCCTGGTGGCGTCGTTCTCGCTTCGGATTCCCGCACGAACGCAGGCGTCGACAACATCGCTACGTTCTGCAAGATGACGGTATTCGAGCGGGAGGGCGATCGCTCGATCGTACTGCTCAGCTCTGGCAACCTCGCAGGCACACAAGCCGTGATCAGCCTGCTGAAGCAACGCGCGGATGACGCCAGCGCGACCGGTGGCATCTACAAAGCGCGCACGATGTTCGATGTTGCCACGCTCGTTTCAGACGCCGTCCGCGACACCGAACGGCGCGATGGCGAGCATCTCGCCCGCAGCCACAACCCGTTCAACGCCTCGTTCATCATCGGTGGGCAGATCAAGGGTGAGCCGGTGCGGCTGTTCCGCACGTTTGCGGAAGGTAATTTCATCGAGGCCGGCCGTGACACGCCCTTCTTCCAGACGGGCGAAGCGAAGTACGGCAAACCGATTCTGGATCGCGTGATCAGCCCCAACACGTCGCTCAGCGACGCGATCAAATGCGTGCTGGTGTCGTTCGACTCCACCATGCGCAGCAATCTTTCCGTGGGCATGCCGATCGATCTCGCCTACTACGAGCGCGACCGGCTGAAGCTCGCCGCCCGTTACCGCTTCGCGCCCGGCGACCCCTACTTCACCGAGCTGAGCAAGCAGTGGAGCGAAGGCGTGCGCACCGTGTTCCGGCAGTTGCCGGACGTCGCCATGGACGCTTCGGACGCGCACGCGCCCTGAAATGAGGCGGCGGCCGCGGCCACCGCACCGACCTTCCGGTCGGTCCGCCAAACGCCGATCGGGACGGAACACCGCCGACCAGCACACGTTGAAATCCACGCACCGCCCCCGCGCGCGTGCCCGGAGGTCTGGTGCACATTCGATTCGGATACGAGCTGCTCTTTCGTTGCCCGCAACCCACGCCGATGCTTCTTACGCTGCACGCGCATTACACGCGCAGCAGCCACCTGCTTCGTCGGGACGACCTGCTCACCAACCCCGCGGTGCCGCTGACGCTGTACCGGGATGGCTTCGGCAACTGGGTGACGAGACTCGTGGCGCCCGCAGGGCCGATTCAAATCACGACCGATGCGGTGATCTGGGACTCGGGTGCGTACGATCCGATCGTGCTGACCGCCGAACAGCACCCGGTCGAGTCTCTGCCCGAAGAGACCCTCGTGTATCTGCTCGGCAGTCGCTACTGCGACACCGACAACCTGTCCAAGATCGCCTGGAAGATGTTCGGTGGTGGCGCGGCGTCCGGGTGGCATCGCGTGCAGGCCGTGTGTGACTTCGCGAATCGCCACATCAAATTTGGATACGAGTTCGCACGCCCGACCAAGACCGCGTCGGAAGCGTTCAACGAAGGCACCGGCGTCTGCCGCGACTATGCGCACCTCGCCATTGCCCTGTGCCGATGCCTGAACATCCCGGCCCGATATTGCACCGGCTATCTTGGCGATATCGGCGTGCCGCCGAACGCCGCGCCGATGGACTTCGCCGGTTGGTTCGAAGCCTACATCGGTGGACGGTGGTACACCTTCGACCCGCGCAACAACGCGCCCCGCATCGGGCGCATCCTGATCGCGCGCGGGCGCGACGCGGCCGATGTCGCGATCAGCACGACGTTCGGCCCCAATGTGCTGGAAAGCTTCCGCGTGTGGACCGACGAAGTGCCGGCGGTCGCTCCCGTGGCGGCGCCGGCGTGATCTTCAACGTCGCGTGCGAAATCGACTATGAGATTCGGTTTCCGTCGACGCTCATCCTGAGCGTGCACGCCCAGCGCAATAGCGCGCAGGTCGTGCTCGAGGAGCAGTTCTCGATCACGCCCAAAGTGACGTTCAGCGAATTTCTCGCCGAGGGCTCCGGCAACCGGTTCGTGCGAGTGCAGACCGGGAAGAGAAAGAAACTCTCCGTTCGTTACACCGCCTCCGTCGACTGCGACTACCAGTTGCTCGCCGCGAAAAAGCTGGCGGCGACGCCGGTCGCCGCGATGACGGCCGACGAGTTGCAGTACCTGTTCCCGAGTCGCTATTGCCAGTCCGATCGCCTGGGCCGGCTGGCCTGGGATCTGTTCGGCAAGATCGACGGCGCGCACGCGCAGGTCGTAGCGATTACCGACTGGATTCACTCGAACGTGGAGTACCTGCGCGGGAGCACGAATCCGGAGACTTCCGCCTACGACACGGTGACGCAACGAACCGGCGTGTGTCGGGATTTTGCGCACCTCGGCATCGCACTGTGTCGCGCGCTGAACATTCCGGCGCGCTACTTCACCGGCTACGCCTACCAGCTCGACCCGCCCGACATGCACGCGTGCTTCGAATGCTTCATCGGTGGCAGCTGGATGATCTTCGATGCCACTCGCCTGGCTCACCTCAATGGCCTCGTGCGCGTCGGCATCGGACGCGATGCGGCCGACGCGGCCGTCGCCAGCATCTTCGGCGGCGCGCTGTGCCGGAACATGGTCATCGATTGCCAGCTTGCGGCGGGCCAGAAGTTCAGCCCCGTCGGGCGCAGGCAACTGGGTCGGCACGCGGTGAAATTGCCGAGCGGCAACGGCTGACCCCACGGGGCCGATCTTCTGTCCGGCACGCTCGATACCCGCGTGTATCAGTGCGACGGCCGGCTCGCCACGGCAATACCCCACGGCCCGCTGGCAACGGGAATCGTGGCGATCACTTTGAACGAATCCGCATCGATGACGGAGACATCGTTCGACGGTCCGTTGGCCGAAAAGATGCGCCGCCCATCGGGGCTCACCGCGAGTCCCCACGGCCGCGTCCCCACCGTCACCTCGCGCAGGACCTTGTCGATGCGCGTGTCCACGTGGATGACCTGCCTGCCGAGCCCGGTGCTGAGGTAGAGCGACCGGCCGTCCGGCGAAATCACCGCATCCATCGGGCGCATCACCTCGCCTTCCAGCTGGATCGTTCCAATGATCCCGAGCTTCTGCGTGTCGATGATCGTGATGCTCCCATCGAGCTCGCCCGGCACATACGCCTTTGCGCCGTCTGGCGTGAAGGCGACCGCGCGCGGACGCATGCCTACCTTGATCCGCGTGAGCACGCGATTGCCGCTCAGCGCAACGAACAGCGACTTGCCATCCGCGCTCGCCTCGATGCCGCGCGGGCGTTTGCCCAGCGGCACCGTGGCTTCGACCTTCAGCGTCGAACCGCTGATCAGCGAGAGGTCTCCGGAGATCTCGTTGGTTACGTAAATTTCATAGGACGGATCCGGCGCCCAGGCGGAAGCGCTCAACCAGGCGGCGATCAGGGAGGCCGCGCCGAATGCGGTCAATACTCGACGCACACCGGTATCTGGAACGATCGGACGACGGGCAGCTTCAGATCGACGACCCAGCTGCGGGCGCGCGCCGCATCCAGGAAGGGATCGAGAAACGCGCAGGACTGGGAATACCCCAGCGCTTGCAGCTGGAGCTGAATTTCGGCACGGCTGTGTCGCCCATTGCACAGCCTCAGAATGGCGGCGGCGCCCTCACTCAGCGGAATGGAGCCGTCCGGCAAATGCAGCATGTGCAGGCCGGCGTCGATCCGGCCGGAGACGCATTCCACCCTCCCGCCCGGGACCAGAAGCGGAGCGCCCTGTTGCAGGCTCGGTTGGTTTTTCACGAAGAGCACTCCAGCGGGCGGAAAGTCCGAGACTTTCACACTCGCTGGAGGCCTGACCACGGAGAAACTCCCGAATCGATCGGTACTTTCTTCCCGATGCTACTTGCCGAACGAGTAGCGGACACCGACCCAGTACGAGCGTGGCGCGCCCGGTGAGTAGAACGTCGAGCCGAGCAACGGCCGCTCGCCATCGACGATCGGGCCGGCGAACGGACGGGACACGAAATTGCCGGCGGCGTTGAAGCCGGTCGAGCCGAGCTGCGCGGCCGAGTAGTATTCGCGATCGAACAGGTTGTTCACCTGCGCGAATAGCGTGAGCGCCGCTATTGGCAGGTAGTCGACGCCCAGATTCGCAACCGTGTAGCCGCCCGTCTTGCCCGGCCCGATATAGAACACACCATCCGGCTCGTGCTCGTTGTTCTCGTTGCCGCGCGCGTAGCTACCCGCAATCGTGATCACGTCCGCGTTGATCGTGAGCCGCGGGAGGACGTGCCACGCACCGAACGCCTTGAAGATATGCCGCGGCGTGAGCGGGATGCGATCCCCCGAATGCACATCGATCGTGCCTTCGAAGCCCGCGCCCTCCTCGTTGGTGCTGTTGCCCTCGCCGAGCACTTCTTCTTCCGAGCGATAGGTGGCGTCGAGGAAGGTGTAATTCGCACCCACATCGAACGCGCCGAGGCGCGCATTCACGCCCGCCTCCGCGCCCTGCCGGCGCGTTTTGCCGAAGTTCTGGAAGAAGCCGAAGCCGGACGTGTCATCCGCCACGAACATGATGTCGTCGCGGTTATCGGCACGGAACACGCCGACGTTCCACGCGAGATTGTCCGAAGCGCGCCCGCGAACACCCGCCTCGAACGTACGCGTGATCACTTGGTCGAGCGGCGGATCACCCGCCATCGCGTTGGGCAGTTTGCAGGGATTCTCGGGATCGGCGCAGCCAAGCTCGATCGCCGACGGCGCGCGGCTACCTTCGTTGTATCCGAAGTACGCCGTGAGCGCGTCGCTCGGCGTCACCGTGATGCCCACCGCCGGATTGAAGCGCGAGAAGGTCTGCTTGCTGTCGAGCGAGCCAGGTCCACCGCCCGGCGTGAGGGCATCGGTATTGGTGATTTCGGAGTGATCGTAGCGACCCGAAAGAGTCAGGTGCACGATCGGCGCCACGTCCCATGTGTCGGTGAAGTAGAGGCTGCGGACTTCGGTATCGCCGGTGAGATCGACACGCGCGTCGAACGCGTTTTCCGAATCCTGCGAACCATCGGCAAAGGCGCCGGGACCCGTCACCGTCACGATGCCGCGATCCGGTGTGAGGTAGCCGAACTCCGAGGACTGCGTGAAATGCGCCGTGCTGTTGCTGAAAGCGCCACCCACCGTGAAACTATTCCGCCGATCGGCGAGCATCGACGAGAACGTCGCCTGCACCGAGAAGCCGCCGTCGTGCTGCTGCGTACCCGTCCTGTTCGCAAGTCCGTTGCACTTCTCGTTGGGTTCTTCGTTCGTGAGGATGTTCGCGACACAACGCCACTTCGGGAACGGCGTGTTGTCCTGCGTCTCGCCGCTCGTCGGGAAGCCGGTATAACCCGCCGCCGTCAAAGCCGCGCGCTCGCCCGCGCTCGGCTGATACAGCGACTCGCCGAGCGAGTCGTCGTTGATATCGCCGTTGAAGGTCCGCGTCTTGATGTTCCGGTAGAACGCGTTGGCCGACAGCGTCACGACATCGCTGACTTTCTGGGACGCCGTGAGGTTGAACAGGTACGCCTTGTTCTTGGTGTTGTCGGGCTTGGTGTAGACGCTGTCGTAGTCGCGACGAAGGAACTGAAGGTCCTGCAGGCCGTTGCCGGTGAGGTCCGTGTCCGCATAGGCGCCCGTCAGCGCGACATCGGTCGTGTCGTTGCGCCAGCCTACTTTGGCGAATGCCTGGCCGGCATCGGTCGGCGAGTCATCGCGCCAGCCATCTTCCTTCAGCTTGTTCGCCGTGCCGTACCAATAGAAGCCGCTGTCGGTATGACCACCCCCTTCGAGCGTGATCTGGCGGCGACTATCCGAGCCGTAGTTCAGCTCGACGGAATACCCCGGATCGCTGAAGCCGTCTTTCGTCCGCAGCGAAAGCGCGCCGCCGAGTGTGTTGAGACCGAAAACCGGGTTCGAGCCCGGCATCAGCGTCATCGTCGAGATCGCTTCGCGCGGAATCAGATCCCAGCTCACCACATCGCCGAACGGCTGATTGAGGCGCATGCCGTCCATGTAGACGGACAGGCCTTGGGGCGTGCCGAGCAATGGCGAAGCGGTGTAGCCGCGATAGTTGATATCCGGCTGCAGCGGGTTGTTCTGCACTTCATTCACGTAGACGCCGCCAAGCGTGCGATTCATGAAGCCGGTGAGATCCAGCGCGTGCGTGCGGTCGATGTCCTCGGCGGAAGCGGTTTGCACCGGCGCGGCGATGTCCGAACGATCCACCTCGGCGCCGGGCAACGGGGCGGTCCCGACAACGACGACAGTCGCCAGAGGTCCTTCCGCGCGGGCATCGCTATCCGCCGCAACGGCGGTCAGCGAAACGGCCGTCATGGCCGTGGTGGAAATAAACAGAGCGGCTCGGCGGGTAGATCGACTCACGATACGGATACCTGTAATCATTCGTCCGCGGAAAATCGCGGCGCCGGAAGTCTCCGGGAACGTGCAAGATCGCACCAGAGAGTCCTTCCCGGACATGTCGGGAGTTTTTCCCGGTATGGGAGTTTCGTTCATGCAGCAGTCAATTCTGGCCCCGGGTGCATCAGCGCTGACACACCCTTCGATTCGTCGCGACATCGCCATCGTCGGCGCCGTGACAGTCGCGGCCGGCTTCCTTGCCGGGCATTTCGAACTGAATGAGCGGGTGTTTTCATTCACGCGCGGCTATGAGGAGCTGCAACTCGACGAATGGCCCATCGTCGTATTCGTGCTGGCGCTGTGCCTGATGTGGATGTCGTGGCGGCGCTACCGGCTTGCCCTGGGTGAACTGAGAGCCCGGCAGCAGGCGGAAGCGAGGCTCACGGAGGCCTTCGCCGAAAATCGCGAGCTGGCGCGCCAGAACCTTCGCGCGCTCGAGGCCGAACGCAAGCATCTTGCCCGCGAGCTGCACGACGAGCTCGGGCAGTACCTGAACGCCATCAAGCTGGATGCGGTCGCGGACAGCCATGGCGATGACCGCGAGACCCGGGAGCGACGATCGCAACGCATGCTGGCAACGGTTGATCACATCCACGGCGTCGTGAGCGATATGATCCGCCGGCTTCGTCCCGCAGGGCTCGATGAGCTTGGCCTTTCGGCGGCGGTGGAGAGTTGTGTCGAGCAGTGGCAGCAGCGACTGCCCGGCACGCAGTTCTCCTTCAGCGCCAGTGGCGATCTCGACAACTTGTCGGAGCATCTGAACCTGACGATCTACCGACTCGTGCAGGAGGGTCTTACGAACAGCTTCAAGCATGCCGAGGCGAGTCGCATCGACATCGTGCTGAACCGCTCGCGGGCTCCGAACGAAATCGTGCTGAGCATTTCGGATAACGGCAAAGGCATGAATCCCGAGGAGCGACGACCCGGCATGGGATTGAGTGGAATGCGCGAACGCACCGAAATGCTGGGCGGCACGCTGGTGATCGAGACCTCTCCGGGCCGAGGCTTTACCGTGGAAGCGACAATGCCAGCGGAAGGCCACCTGTGAGCCCCGCTCTCGCCGTGGACAAGATCACCGTGCTGCTGGTGGACGATCACGCCGTCGTACGCGAAGGCTACCGCCGCCTGCTCGAGAGGCGCGGCGACATCGTCGTGGTCGGCGAAGCCGACAATGGCGCGGACGCGTACGATCGCTTCTGCAAGCTCGAACCGAACGTCGTGGTGCTCGACATCGCCCTGCCCGGCATCAGCGGCATCGAAGCGATGCGGCGAATCCTCGCGCGCGATGAAAGAACCCGCGTGCTGATCTTCAGCATGTATGAGGACGGCATTTACGCCGATCGCGCGCTGAAGGCCGGTGCCAGCGGTTACGTCACGAAGGCGAGCGCGCCGAACGTGCTCGTCGACGCCGTGCATATGGTTGCGCGCGGCAAGCAATACCTGAGCCCCGACGTGGCGCAGAAGCTCGCGCTGCGTGTCACCTCATCGACCGCGGGATCCGCGACGAACCTGTCGCCGCGCGAGTTCGAGATCCTGCGATTGCTGGTGAAGGGAACACCGGTGAAAGACATCGCCGAATCGATGGGACTGAACCCTAAAACGGTGGCCAACCATCAGTCCGCGATCAAGCAGAAACTCGGTGCGGAGTCGGGGCTTCAGCTCATTCGCATCGGCGAAGACATTCTCTCAGGCGCGCGCCGGCGCAAGTAGCTGGAGTGGCTCGTCGCGACGAGCCACTCCACCGCGATGATCCTTCAGACAGCGTGGACCAGGGACGGCCTGGCGTACGCGCGTCAGCATCATTCCAATGAAATGCGGCAGCGAAAGCGCCTCCGCTTGCCGCAACATTCCGTTCAGCACAGTCACTCGTCGAGCTAATTAGACTGCATCATGACGCCCCGATTGTCGGCGTCGATCCTGATGGTCGTGCCGTGCCCCATCGACGAGCGACCCGCCGCACTACTGCACTCCCGCCGCACTACTGCATTTCTGTCCGGACGGCATTAAGCTTCCGCCAATGAGCCGCCGTAGCCAATGGACCTTACTGCTCACCCTCGCCGCATTGTTAGCGGCCGGCACAGCCTTGGCCGAGCGCGAATGGCGCGTCTACAAGAGCTTCGAGGCCGAAGCGGACGACTCGCCGGTGCCGCCGGACTACGACAAGCCGGCCGGTTTCGTGGTGGCGCGGCTGATGTATCCCTCCGGTGGTTTTCGCGGCGGCTACGGCGATTGGCGTCAGGGAGGCACCAGCTGGGCGGTGGACTATCCGCGCGGCGACCGCTACTTCGCCAGCATTCTGCGGCGGCTCACCACCATCGACGTGCGTTCAGTGGAACAGCCGGTCAACCTCGAGGACGGCGATGACGTCTTCGATTGGCCGTATCTCATCGTCGGCCTGGCGGGCTACTGGAACCTTGACGACGACATGGTCAAGAAGCTGCGCGAATACCTGCTGCGGGGTGGCTTCCTGCTTGCCGACAGCTATTTCGGTAGTGACCAGTGGGCAGGCTTTACCGAGGGCATGCGCCGCGTCTTTCCGGACCGTGAGATCGTGGACCTGCCGGACGATCATCCGCTGTTCCACACCGTCTACGATCTGGACGGCAAGCACATGGTGCCGCACTTCGATGAATGGAGCGGCAGAGCCGGCTATCTCGGCGATGGCAACACGCCGCACTGGCGTGCGATTCTCGATGACGACGGGCGCGTGATGGTGGCCATCGCCTTCAACAACGACCTTGGCGATTCCTACCAGTGGGCCGACGATCCGCGTTATCCGGCGGAAAGTGCGTCGCTGGGTCTACGCATGGGCGTGAACTTTGTGGTGTATGCGCTGACGCATTGACGCCGCTGGAATGCGCCGAGCCGGCCCGCGGTCTGGTACCCCTTGTCGAACACATTCGTGACCTGCCCGAACAAGGACAACCGCTAAGCGCGGCGCATGCGAATACGCAGGCAAAAGAACGCCATATCCGCGGTGATTCCACGAATCTCAAGAGGACTCCCCTTCTTCGTCGTTTATTGAGCGCGGCCGGACGCAGGCCGACTTCTCGTCGACGGGGATTCTAGGGAATGCCTGTCGCCGCAGGCCCGGGAGAAATTCCTGAAGTTCCGGCGACCCGCCGATATTCGGTTGGGTGACCGAATTCGCGCGGACGGCGCGCTACCGCGCCGGTGTTAGCGCGGCGTTAAGAAATCGAAGGCACCCGCGCGAAATCATAATATGGCGATGTCTACGCCAAGCCGCGTCACACACGCATCATTTGCGGCAAGTGAGGTGGCTATGAACATGAACACGACTCATGCGGGACAGGCGCGCGAAACGACGGGATTGCTTCAGCGCCTTGCGCGATGGATGAAAGGCGCGCGCACGGAGCACAGCGCTCACGCTGAACCTCCCGAGCCAGCCATCTGGCCGGAGTGTGTCGGCCATCCCTATGTCATCGGGCCAGGCACGCTGCTCGTCATGACGTACATGAGAAAGAGGATGCGGTGATGGACAGAACCGGCACCACCCTCGGCGCGTTGATCGCACTCAGCGGTCTCTATATCGCCGGAGCGCTATTGCTGGCCCGAATCCGGGATTCTGCGTGGGGAGCTCGCCAGCGTCGGCGGCTAAGGCGTGCCCATCGACAGCGGGAGCCAGGTGGCGAGACGCTTGAACACGAGTTTCAATTCCGAGAATGAGATTCTGGATGGCTGCCAGCGGGTGTGTTCAGGCATGAAGTGCCCGGACGTCAATTAACAACGATCGAGGATGAGCGGCCCGTTCAGAGCGTACCTCGCGACGGCTGGGAAAATCTCCCGGGCCCGCGCACGGAGTGGACCACTACGCCGGCTCAGTCGCCTCAAACCGCTGAACAATAGAATAATGAGCATGAATTTCGACAACAAGCGCCGCAAACGGCGCGCGCGACTGGAGAGCTTTCATGCGCAGATTCTGTATTTCCGTGCTGCTTGCCGCCGTGGTGTCCGCGTGCGGCAACGCTCCCGAAGCGCCGAAGGCACAAGCGCCCGCCAACGTCACCGCCAAACGCCTGCTCAATGCGACGAGCGAGCCCTCGCAATGGATGACCTACAACGGCGACTACAACGAGCAGCGCTACGCGCGCCTCAAGCAGATCGACACGCAGAACGTGGCGAAGCTGGGCCTCGCCTGGTACACGGACTTCCCGACCAACCTTCCGGTCGAAGGCGCCCCGCTCTACATCGACGGCGTGCTTTACCAGCCGCTGCCCTGGAGCAAGGTGACGGCCTACGACGCGCGCACCGGCAAGCAGCTCTGGCTCTACGATCCGAAAGTGCCCGGCGAGTGGAACATCAACATCTGCTGTGGGATCCACACGCGCGGCCTTGCCGCGTGGAACGGGAAGATCATCGTCGGCACGCTCGATGGCCGCCTGGTCGCGCTGGACGCCGCAACCGGCCAGGAAGTCTGGTCGGTGAACACCGTCGACAAGGAGTGGCCCTACTCCATCACGGGACCGGCACGTGTCGTGGACGGCAAAGTGTTCATCGGCAACGCCGGCGCCGATTTCGGCGTGCGGGGTTACGTGACCGCCTACGACGCGGAGACGGGCAAGCAGCTTTGGCGCTTCTATACCGTGCCCGGCGATCCGTCGAAAGGCTTCGAGAACGAGGCGATGGAACGCGCCGCGAAAACCTGGACCGGCGAATGGTGGAAGCTCGGTGGCGGCGGCACCGTTTGGGATTCGATCGTCTACGACGTGAAGACGCACCTGCTGTACATCGGCGTCGGCAATGGCGGTCCCTGGAACCAGAAATATCGCAGCCCGCAAGGCGGCGACAACCTATATCTCTCCTCGATCGTCGCGCTCAATCCGGACACGGGCGCATACGTCTGGCACTACCAGGAGACGCCGGGCGACACCTGGGACTACACCGCCACCCAGCCCATCATGATCGCGGACCTCAAGATCGACGGGAAAGAACGCCACGTCGTCATGCAGGCGCCGAAGAACGGCTTCTTCTACATCCTCGACGCGGCGACCGGCGAGTTGATCTCGGCCAACCCTTTCGCGAAACAGACGTGGGCAAAGGGTGTCGACATGAAGACGGGCCGGCCGATCGAGGTGCCGGAATCGCGTTACTACGCGACGAACAAGCCCTTCAACATGCTTCCCGGGCCGGCCGGCGCGCACGCCTGGCAGCCGATGGCGTACAGCCCGGAGACAGGATACGTGTACATCCCGTCCACAGACATGTGGCAGGTGATGTCCAATCCGCCGGCCGACTACACGCCCATCCGCGGGCGCCCCAATTCCGGTACAGGAGGCGCGGCGGTCACGCAGCGGTATTACGCCGACCACCCCGACGCGCCGCGCGGCTTCATCAGCCGGCTGATCGCGTTCGATCCCGTGGCTGGCAAGGAAGTGTGGAGCACGCCCCCATTCCCCCCGGGCACCGGAGGTGTTCAGTTGACGGGAGGCGCGCTGGCCACCTCAGGCGGACTCGTTTTCCACGGCAACCTGCCCAACCACGAGTTCTCGGCCTACCGGGCCACGAACGGCGAAGAGCTTTGGAAGTACGACATCAAGACCGGCGTGTTCAACGGCGCGATCACGTACGAGCTCGACGGCGAGCAGTATGTCGCGCTTGCGGTGGGTGGCCCGCCAAAGGGCGGGTATTACGCGGAGAACGGCGCGCGGATGCTCGCGTTCAAGCTGGGCGGCACGGCAAAGATTCCAGACATTCCGCCCTATCAGCAGGCGGATTTCATCCAGACAACGCAAACCGCTTCGGCGGAGGTCGTCGCGCACGGCAGTGACGTCTTCTCGGCCAACTGTGCCATGTGCCACGGCCAGGGCGGCAATGCTCGCGCCGCCTTCCCCGATCTACGGCGCTCGCAGCTGATCGTGAATCAGGCTGCGTTCGATTCGGTGGTGCTCGAGGGAACGCGTAGCGCACGCGGCATGGTGTCCTTCGCTGGCCGGCTGAAGCCAACGGACACCGAGGCGCTGCGCGCCTACCTCATCAGCCAGGCCGAAGTGGCACGAACCGCGCCGCCGACGGGCACTCCGCTGCCCGTACAAATCCACGCGGATTCGAACGAAGGCCAGGCGGGCGGCGCCTCTTCACCTCGCGCCAAGCCATGACGCGTATCGATGTGCGCGGAGTCATTCAGCGGCGCAGGTTGAACCGCACAGGCACGATGACCCACGCCGCCACCGCCACACTCCCCCGCCGCGCCGGCACGAACCGCCAGCGCTCCACGGCGAAAATAGCCGCCCGGTCCAGCCGCTCGTAGCCGCTGCTTCGCTCGATCTCAATCGCAAGCGGGTTTCCATCGGCCGCCACCCGCACTCGCAGCGTCGTCACACCCTGTTCGCGCAGTTGGCGCGACAGCGCCGGATAAGCGGGCGCGGGGTTGGCGAGATAGTCCGCTTCGAACTCCGGCGCTTTGAGCTCAGGCTCGCCACTCGCGCCGGTGGAGGGTGGCTGTTTACCCGGTGCGTCGGGCGAAATGGTGTTGGCGGCGTTCGGCTCTTCGGCCGAAACCTCGGACGGCTCGATGACACTCGGCTCCGAAACATTCACCTGCAACGGAAGAGCCTGCGGCGCAACGTCCGGCTCGGCTTCCGACGGCGGCGCCGGCGCATCGAGCAGAACGACATCCAACGCACCGGCGTGCGCGTTCGCGAGGGTGAGCATCGTCGGCTGGAGAATCAACCACAACATGGCGCCGTGCAGTGCCAGCAGGAGACTGAACACGGCGACTTTCCGGACTAGTCGCGTCTGCAGTTTCACACGCCGCGCAGACCTGGATAGACCGGCACGAGCGTCTCGCGAGCCTGGCCTTCGAACTGGAATCCGACCTTGCACATCGGCACTTCGTAAAGACGGCGCAGGTTGGCTTCCGTCAGCACGTCGGACGTTGCTCCGTACACGTACTCCGACTGTCCGAGCATCAGCATCGCCTGATCGGCGACGGCGTGTGCGTGATGCGGATGATGCGTCGTGAAGAGCACCGTCAGCCCTTCCTTTCGCGACAGCCGGTCGATCCACTCCAGCACCACACCCTGGTTTTTCAGGTCGAGTGCGGACGTGGGCTCGTCGAGAATCAGGATGTCGGCCTCCGCGACGAGCGCTCGCGCGAAGATCACGAGCTGGCGCTGCCCGCCGGACATCTCGTGGAACGGCCGCCGCGCGAGATGTGCCATGCCGAAGCGATCCAGCGCCGCGAGCGCGGCGGCCTCATCCACGGGTGAAGGTTGCGTGAAGAGGCCCACTTTGCGCGCGCGCCCCATCAACACCATGTCGAGCGCGGAGTAGTCGAAGCTCACTTGGAAGAGTTGCGGCACAAAGGCCACGCGGCCATTGACCGTAACGCGCCCTTCGCTCGGGCGCAGCACCCCGAGCAGAATTTTCAGCAGCGTTGTCTTGCCCCGCCCGTTCGGACCCAGCAGCGCGAACACCTGACCCTTGCGCAGCGACGCGCCGTAGTTGCGGAAAATCCAGCGCTCCGCGACATACGCATGGCCGAGGCCCTCGAACGCGAAAGCCACCGCGTCGGGCACTGGCACCGCGTCGCCACCACTCCCGCCACTCCCGCCGTTCCCGCCGCTCCCGCCGCTCCCGCCGTTCCCGCCGCTCCCGCCGTTCTCGTCGTTCTCACCGTTCTCGAAAGTCACCGCGCTCATGAACCGCTCCAGCCTCTGGTTTGCGTCTTCCAGAAGAGGAAGCACAACATCGGTGTTCCGAAGAAAGCGGAAAGCACACCCACGGGAAGCTCCCCGCCACTCATCGTGCGCGTCAGATTGTCCAGTAACAGCACGTAAAGTCCGCCCAACAACGCCGCCGTCGGAACGAGCCGACGATGATCCGGCCCGACCAGCATTCGCGCAAAGTGCGGAATGACGAGGCCCACCCACCCCACGACTCCCGACACCGCCACCTGCGCGGCGACCATGATCGTGACGATCCCAATGATCGCCCAGCGCAGCCAGCGCACGTCGATACCGAGTGACGCCGCGTCGAGATCGCCAAGCGACAGCAGGTTCATCCGCCAGCGCAGCAGGATCAACACCGCGCCACCCACGAGCGTCGGCACCGCGATTACCCAGACTTTCGTAGGATCCGCGCCGCGAAAAGAACCCAGCAGCCAGTACACGATGCCCGGGAGCTTCCAGCTATATTCCAGCGGCAAGGATTTCAGAAGCCCCACGCCGGCAAGAAAGAACGCTCCAACAAAGAACCCCGCCAGGATGAGCGGAATACCATCGTTGCGCTCGCTCACCAATCGAGCTAGCGCCAGCGTACAGAGCATGGCGCCCACGCCCCCCGCGGTCGCGAGCGCGATCACCGCCGCGATCGGCCAGTTCATCAACATCGCCAGCACGCCGCCGAAAGCCGCGCCACCCGAAACGCCAACGAGGTCCGGACCGATCAGCGGGTTTCTCATCATCCCCTGCAGCGCCGTTCCGGCAAGTCCCAACGCCACACCACAGAAGGTGGCGACGAGGATGCGCGGCGGACGAATGACGGCAACCACGGTTTGCTCGCGGATCGCCGCGAGATCTGGCGTCGGGTTGCCGGAGAACGGCCAGAGAGTCTCCCAGAACAGGCGCATGGCGCGCCCGAAAGACATCGGATACGCACCGAAGCCGATCGACACCACGACCGCAACCAACAGCAGAAGGGCCAGCAAGACGGGCAGCGCCCAACCGCGCCGCCCCGGCAAACCCGCGCTCGTTCCGGTCGCGGCCGCCGGCGCGCGTGAATGCGTGACTTCAGTCATTCATCCATCCTTTTGCTTTTCGCTTCCAGAACAGGAACACGAGGAAAGGCGTTCCGATCAGGCTCGTCAGCACACCGACGGGAATCTCCGTGCGCAGCACGCGCGTGACATCGTCGACGAGCAGCACGAACAGACCACCGAGCCAGGCCGATGCCGGCAAGAGACGCCTATGATCGGGCCCCACTATCATGCGAGCAACGTGCGGGATCACGAGCCCCACCCAGCCGATGACGCCGCTCGCGGCCACCTGCGCCGCCACCATCCACGACACCAGCGCAACGATGAGCAGCCGCAAGAATCCCACGCGCACACCCAGCGATGCCGCATCCAGCGGACCGAGCGATAGAAGGTTCAGCCGCCAGCGCAACAGCATGAGAATCGAGCCCGCGACCAGCACGGGCACCGCCATGAGCGTGACCGTGTGCGGCTCGGCCCGGGCGAGCGATCCCAGCAACCAGAACGTCATGTTCTGCAGCTGACCATCGTTGGCGAAAAACTGAGCAAGCCCCACACACGCCATGCAGAAGGCACTGATGAAGATGCCCGACAGGATGAGCCCCACGCCCTCGGTGCCCTTCGCCAGACGCGCGAGCGCATAGGTGCACACCATCGCCCCCACTCCGCCCGCAAAACCCAACGCCAGGCAGCCACCCGGCGGAAGATCGAGCAACACGCCAATCACATACCCGCAGGCGGCTCCGCTCGACACACCCACGAGATCGGGTCCCACCAAAGGATTTTTCATCATGCCCTGCAGGGCCGTGCCGGAAATGCCAAGGGCAATGCCGACGAACACAGCCAGCAGCACCCGCGGCAGACGAATGATCTGCACAACGAGCAGATCCCTCGCCGGCCACGGCAACGGATCGGGCAGCGACCACGGCAGAGCCAGATGCCCCGCGATCCCGGCCGCGCGCCAGAACGACATCGGATAGCTGCCGATGCACAGCGACGCGACGACCACCGCGATCAGCCCGACGATCAGGCCATAGGGAGCAAGGCGCTGGAGACCACCGTGCGTCATGGATGCGGGGCCGCCTGGAAGCGCGCGTACCCTTGCGAGTCCTTGTTCAGGTCGACGGACAGCAGAGCATCGATCCGCTCATCGCCGATCTCAATCCCGTAACGTTTGCGGTAATACGCGCGCATGCGCGCTCGCACGGTCGGCTCGAGACGATCCGGGTGAAAGATCTCCGCCTGCCAGCGCGCCGCCAGAGCGAGGTTGTCGATGTCGTGGATAAAGCGGCTGAAATCGGCATGGCCCGCATAAACGCGTCGTTCCCGCACGGCCTGCAATCCGCGCCAACGCACGTCCCGATACAGGTCACGCGGATTGCTCATGATGATGTCGGGGTTCATCGCGAGCACGCGCTCGGCTTCCTGGTAGCGGCCGCTGGTTCGCAATTTTCTGCCCGTGCCACGCGTCGCGAGACGCTCGTTGTCATCGCTCGTGACGGAAACGTTTGACCAATCGTCGATGGGCGCATTCATGCCCAGAACTCGCGGCCGCTGCGCTTCCGGGATAGTCTCCGGTCGCAGTTCCTCGTGCAGCTCCCGCACCTGGTCGAGGTACTCGGCGATCACCCGCTCGCCGAACTCCGGCTGACCCAGCGCCGCGTTCATCGTCCGAACCCAGGCGAACATGTGGTACTCGCTCTCCGCGATCTTCGGCGACCGCAGCTGTGGCGGGTCCGGTGGCTGGAATTTCTCGGGGAGGAAAGTCGCGAGCGCCGTGACACCGAGTTGACGCAGCTCCGCCGCGCCGTAGCGCACGCCCTGGAACCACGTGAAACCGAAATGCAGATCGCCCGGCCTCACCGCGATGAGAGACTCCATGTTGACTGGATACGGATACTCGTCCGACCAATAGTGCTCGTCCGCCAACTCCGGAAACAGCCAGGCCCATCTGCCGGCGAGAAACTTCTTTCGTTCTTCGGCGCTTCCAGCACGCAGCAGCAACGCAGTCGCATGCGTCTGCGGCAGATATTCCGGGAGATAGACCGACGCAACGCCCTGCGGCGGCATGGGCACCTGAACCGCATCGCCCATGGAGTCGATGATCGTCGCCGAATGCGCGAACGCCGTCGGCGGGATGACCGGCGCGGGACGCAGGAGTGCGAGGCTCATGAGTCCCAACGCAGCCAGCGGCACAGCCCATCGCAGCTCGCGGGTCAGCGAGGGCACGTATCGCACGAATGACGCCGGCACGCGGCCCCGCTCCCGCGCGCGCTCAGAATTTCATCGTCGCTGAGAACGCGAATGTGCGCGGCTCACCTATCGCGAAAGGTGAAGCCCAGTACGCCTTGTCCGTCACGTTCTGCACATCGAGCCTGAACACCGTTTCACGGCCCAACACGCCGGTCAGATAGCGAGCGCCAACGTCGCCGACCGTGTAGCTCGGAACCTGGATAGCGTTCGCGCCGTCCGCATAGCTGCTGCCCGTGTAGTACGCACCGCCGGTGAGGAAAAGCCCCGGCAACATGGGCACGTTGTACTCCGCGTAAAGCTTGATGAGCTTGTCGGCGACCTGCGTGGGGCGTTTGCCCTTGATCGCGACATTCGAGGTCTTGTCGATGCTGGCGTCGAGCCATGTCACACCGCCAACGATCGTCAGGCTCTGCGTAAGCTTGCCGGTGGCCGTGAGCTCGACGCCTTGGTGGTTCTGCTGTCCGTCCTTGGTGAGCGTGGGCCGCGGCAAGGTCGGCACCTCATAGCTGTTCTGCTTCTCGAGGCGGAACAGCGCTGCGGTCAGCGACATGCCACCCGCGTCGGCCTTTGCGCCGAGCTCGTATTGCTTGCTGACGTACGGGCTCAGGACTTCGCCGAAGTTGTTGTAGTTCTGGCTCACCAGCGTCCCGGCTTCCAGTTCCTCGATATAAGTCCCATACGTCGTCAGCCAGGGAATCGGCTTGTACAGAATCGACATCGTCGGCGTGACCTTGTGATCCTGATAGCCATTGGTGGTGACGCCCGCCACGTTGCGCGACAAGTCGAGGATGCGCGAATAGCTCGCGCCCACGAGCGCCGACCACTGCTCACTGAACTGGATGTCGTCGCCCAGCTTGAATCCGTCGCGACGACTGTAGTTCTGGTTGTAGCGAACCCGCGGCAAGGTCGCGATGAAAGGCGGGCGCGGTATCTGAGGATTGTCGAAACTCAGTCCGTTGGCCTGCACGAACGTCGGGGCATTCGTGGAGGCATAGGCGTAATAGAGATCTCCCCCATACCCGACCGTCAACTTGTGGGTTACGCGCGCGGTGTTGAAGGAGAAATCCAGATAAGTCGAACCGCCCTGGTCGTCGTACTCCGCAGGTCCGCCCGGCAGCAGGAACTGATTAAGCGTGGTCCGGTCAACGATGATGTTGCGAGCAGCGACGTTGAACTCGCCTTTCACGGTGTTGTCGACGTAGTTCGCGCGCAGCGTGACGGCATCACTGATCTTCCACGTCGTGCGTATGCCGTACTTCGTGGTTACGGAGTCGCTACCCACGAAGTCCTGTGTATACCGTCCTCTGTTATCGGGCACGAACGTATACGCGAGCGGGCCCGTGCTATTCCAATAAGGCGGCGAGCCTTCTTGTTTGAATTTGCGGCGGGATGCAGTGAGCTGCACGAGCAGGTCCTCCGTCGGCTGCCAATCAACGGCGCCACTCGCCAGCGTGCGCTGAATATTGTCTCCCTTGATGACCGTATCGCCGTCCTGCCCGACCAGGTTCAGGCGATAGCGAAGCTTTCCGCCGCTATCGATCGGCCCGCCGAGGTCCGCATGCACGTAGTACTGCTCGCCGCCGTAATTGCCGACCGTCAAGTTGGTCAGGCGCTCGGCCGTTGGGCGCTTCGCGACGAAATTGACCACGCCGCCGACACTCGACGCGTCGTTGAGGAAGGTCGAGGGTCCGTTCAACACCTCGACCCGCTCGACATCCTCCAGGGAGATGCCGCTGGAGTTGGAAGTGAAGCGCGTCGGTACGCCATCCTGCGCGACCGTATTGCTGAAACCGCGGACGATGACCTGGGACGCACCCTCGAGCACGGCATTGGGCGTCGAAGCCTGGATCGTCGGGTTCATCCTCGAGAGCTGCGCCGTGTCGCGCGCCAGCGTGTTCGCGATCAGCTCCGAAGACATCACGCTCATCGAGTACGGCGTTTCCCGCAGGCTGCGCTCGCCCCACGGGCCGACGTTGCGCACGGTCTCGACCTTGTACCCGAGCTCCGCCGCGCCTTCGGGGGCCTGCGCATCGACCGACACCTCCCGCAGCCGGGTGGCGGCCCGGGCGATGATGAGGGTGTTGCCGTCGACGTTCGCTTTGAGCCCGCTACCCGACAGAAGTCTGTTCAGCGCATCCACCGGCTCGAACGTCCCTTTCACCGCGGGGGCGCTCTTGCCATCCACCAGCGTCGCATCCCCGCCGATGGAGAGGCCCGAAAGCCGCGACAGCTGCTGGATCGAAGCGGTGAGCGGCTGCGCCGGCAGGTCGACCTCGACCGGCTTGGCCTGCGCAAGCGTGGAAAACAGGGACAGCACGGCGGCGACGGCTGACGTGACCAGCGGGAAACGGTTTCGGGACATGGGGGCTCCGGGCCAAAGGGACGGATTACCCCTGCTTGACGGGACAGAAGCCGAAACTACTCAAGCCTTCGGCTCACTAAGCCGGCGCGAGAAGAATGGTGCCGTCCGGCGCGCGGGTCACCCTGATCGGGGCCATGCGCGATAGCGCGTGGAGCAGGAAGCCTTCGACGTCCGTGGCATTGACAGAAGCTGTCACGCGCGGATCGGCGACCCCGTTTCGGCCGCCGGCAACGCGGACCGGCATCGAGCGATATCGGGAAAAGATTGAAGCCAGTTCGGCAAGATCCGCACCCTGCAAGTCGATGAAACCGTGCTCGAACGCGAACGCCGCGGTCACATCGGCCCGGGTCTTTTCCAGGCGCGCCGGTTCGTTCGGCACGGCGGTGAGCTCGGCAACCTGCCCCGCCCCCAGCATCAGGCCCTGCCGCCGCCAGAAGCTTCCCGTCTCGATCCGCACCTGCCCATGTTCGACGCTGACACGAACACGGTCCACGAGCCTGCTCACCGCGAAGCGTGTGCCCAGCACGGTGACGCGAACCGCGCCAGCTTGCACGACGAACGGGCGGTCGGCATCGCGAGCAACGTCGAAAATCGCTTCTCCCTGTTGCAGCGACACGTTTCTTCGCGTGTGCGAGTACCGCAGAAGCGTTTCACTCGCTGCGCCGAGAACGACAGTGCTGCCATCCGCAGCCGCAAACCGCAGTGTCTTTCCTATATCGCTTCGACGTGCGAGTTGCAGGAGAGTCGCATCGCGCCAGTACATATAGCCGGCGGAGCCCAGACCAGCGCTCGCCAGAAGGAGCATCCCGGCGCCGCGCTTCAGGGCCTGCCGGCGCGAGATGCGCTTGCGCGCCAGACCGTCGGCAAGATCGTTCCAGGTTTGCGCGCCATCGAGTCGTCGCCAGAGCGACTCGAGAGCCGCGTACTCGCGGGCGTGGCTCGCGTCGCTGGCGAGCCATCTCTCGAACTGGCTTCGTTGCGCATCGTCAACCGCCGCGTCGTGCATGAGCGTGAGCCACTGCGCAGCCTGTTCGCGCACGGGCTTCAACCCATCATCTCCTCGGCATCCCGAAGCGTGACGATGACGCGCATGACATGGTTCTGAACGGTCTTGAGCGAGAGACCGAGGCGCTCGGCGATCTCGCGACATGCGTAGCCTTCGACGCGGAATAGCCAGAACACCTCGCGCCGCCTGGGCGGCAACTGGTCCAGCACGCGCTGCGCGGCGGCCAGGCACTCCTGCAGCTGCGCCATTCGCTCGGCGGAGGGAGCGAGATCCGCCGCCGCGTCCGGCTCCGCGTCCACATCGGCATCGAGTGGTGTGACCCAGCGAGCCTGGTCCCGATGCTGATCGACGAGCACGGTGCGCACGACCGTGCGCAGGTAGGCGTGGGGCTCAGAGAGAGGCGACCGCTCGTGGACGAGCGCGGTTCGCACCAGCGCGTCGTGGAGCACGTCCTGAGCGCGTTCCGGGCAACCGACCCGGCGCCGGATTCCTCGCAACAGATCGACGTACGCCCAACGCAGATCGATGCCGTGCCAGAGAACGATCGGTGCGGACAAATCACCAGACAGCAAGAAAAGGACTCCCCGATCAGCGCCCTGCATTCCTTGCATTGCCATGTATCTCGTTGGATATCACGGTAGCAGCAAAACCGGCGCCGGGGGAGTGGCGGAAAGTCCTGAATTTTCCTGACTGCCAGCTGGCTCGGCGGCCAGAACGTCCGGGATTCGGCTACGCTTGCGTGGTCCAATGAACACGCTGTATTTCGAGAGAATTTTGGGGGATTCGATGCGAAGACCGGTGCTCGCCATGCTTTGCGCGCTCGGGGCGGTTTCCTGCTCCACCAATCAGCAGACAGACGGCGCCAAGGGTGTCGGCACGAGCGACCCCGCCGAGTGGACCATGCACGGCGGCGACTACAACGAGCAGCGTTACAGCCTGCTTAAGCAGATCAACGCGGGCAACGTCAGCCAACTGGGCCTCGCCTGGTATGCCGACATGACCGAGCGCGGCCAGTGGCAGTCCACCCCCATCGTGGTTGGCGGGCGCATCTACGTCACGACGCCCTGGAGCAAGGCCTACGCCTTCGACGCCGTGACCGGCAAGTTCCTGTGGAAGTACGACCCGAAGGTGCCGCGCGAGCTGGCGGCCACCAGCCTCTGCTGCAATAACTCGAACCGCGGCGTCACGTTCTGGAAGGGCAAGATCATCTGGGGCACGCTCGACGGGCGTCTGGTCGCCGTCGATGCCGTGAAGGGCACGAAGATCTGGGAAGCCCAGACGACCAACCCGAAAGACGCCATGTCGATTACGGGCGCGCCGCGCGTCGGCAGCGGGATGGTGTTCATCGGCCAGGCCGGCGGCGAGTATCACCAGCGCGGTTATCTGTCCGCCTGGAGCGCCGACACAGGCAAATTCCTGTGGAAGTTCTACACCGTGCCCGGCAACCCCGCCAACGGTCCGGACCACGCGGCATCGGACAACATGATGGCGATGGCGGCGAAGACCTGGAAGGGCGACTGGTGGAAGACCGGCGGTGGTGCCACACCCTGGGACGGCATCGTGTACGACCCGCGGACCGACCTCGTGATCTTCGGCACCGGCAACGGCGCGCCGTGGCCGGCCGAAGTGCGCTCGCCCGGCGGCGGCGACAACCTGTTCATCTCGTCGATCGTGGCGCTCGATGCGAAGACCGGTCACTACCGCTGGCATTACCAGGCAGGTCCGGAAGAGAACTTCGACTTCGACAACACCTCGCCGCTCACCATCGCCGATCTCGTCATCAACGGCGAGAAGAAGCACGTGGTCATGCAGGCGCCGAAGAACGGGCTCTTCTACGTGATCGAGGCGGCTACCGGCAAAGTCATCAGCGCGAAGCTGATCGTGCCGTTCGCAAACTGGCTGACGGGCTTCGACAAGGCCAACAACTGGAAGCCCATCATCAATGAGGACGCGAACTTCGGCGTGACCAACAAGGGCTGGTACGTCGTGCCGTTCCAGACACACGTCTGGTATCCGCAGGCCTTCAATCCCAATACGGGTCTGATGTATTTGGGGGTTCGCTACGCGACCTACGGCATGGTGGCGGAGGCCGGCGCGAAGATGGGTAACCAGCTGCTGTCGATCAACGTCGCGAAACACCCCGACATGCCGGCACCGAAGCTCGATGGCGCGGGGGTCTGGTTGACCGCGTGGGATCCGGTGAAGCAGAAGGAAGTCTGGCGCGCGAAGGACGGCGTCGCGAACTCCGGCACGATGACGACCGCCGGCAACCTGGTGTTCCAGGGCACCCTGCCGCACAACTTCACCGCGTTCCGGGCCGATACGGGTGAGAAGCTGTGGTCGGTGGACTCGGGCGCCAGCATCGCTCCCGGCTCCGTCACGTATGAAATCGGCGGCACGCAGTACATCGCGGTGGTGGCTGGCGGCGCCGGCGCGGCTTCGGCCAATCGGGTGCTGGTCTACAAGCTTGGCGGCGACGTCACGCTGCCGCCTCCGGAGGCGCCCGGGGTCCCGGTGCTCAACCCGCCGGAACAGTTCGGCACCCCGGCGCAGCTCGCGCTGGGGCAGGCGAAATACACCCAGAACTGCCCGATCTGCCATGAAAACGCGCGCGGCATGGGCGGCTTCCCGGATCTGCGTTACTCGGGGTTCATCCACACTCCGGGGGGCTTCCAGTCGGTGGTTCTCGGAGGCGCCCTGACCGAGAACGGCATGCTTGCGTTCGACAAGACGCTGTCCGCTGACGATGTGGAGGCCATTCGCGCTTACGTCACCCAGCTCGCTAACGACCTGAAGAAGAATCCGCAGGCGGCGCCGGGCTTCGGCGCTGGCGCTGGTGGGCGTGCCGCTCAGCCCGCCACGGGGTCGCAACCGGACGCGCCCGCGGTACCTGCCGTTGGGCTGCATCAGGACTGAAGCGGCCGCGCAGCCGAACTTACCTCGCGCGCGTTGTGTCACCCTCTTAGGGAAAGCGACGTTGGTGAGGATTCCCGAGAAATGAGCGGTCGAGTTGTAGCGTGCCTCTTGGCGATTTGGGTTGCGGGTTGCGCAGGCAACCCCGCGCCCTCGCCGCCCGGTTCAGCGGCGCCAGCGCCATCAGCCGCCGCGGAACGCCTGCCCGCGAAGCCATGGCTCAACATGCCCGACACGGCCAGCGGCGGCATCCCGCCGTTGTTGTCGCAAACGGGCGCATTTGCCGCCCTACGCCAGCTCCAGCCTGCCAAGACCCTGCTCCCCTACGATCTCGTGCTCGCGTTCTGGTCCGATGGAGCGGTGAAGACGCGTTTCGCGGCCATTCCCGAGGGCAAGGTGGCCTTCTCGCCCACCGGCGACTGGACGTTTCCGCCCGGCACCGTGTTCGTAAAGACCTTCGAGTTGCCGACCGACGCGACCCAGCCCCAGCAGAAGCGGCGGCTGGAGACGCGGCTGCTGGTGATGGATCGCAATGGCGGCGTCTATGGCGTCACCTACAAGTGGCGCGCGGATCTGAGCGATGCCGACCTGGTGCCGGCCGAAGGTCTGCACGAGGACATCAAGGTCCGCGACAGCGCAGGCACACACGTCCAGTCCTGGTACTACCCGAGCCGCGAGGATTGCCTGGTGTGCCACAACAGCCATACGACGGGCACGCTGGGGCCGAAGACGCGCCAGATGAATCGCGATCTGCACTACGCCGATGGCGTCACCGAAAATCAGCTGCGCCGCTGGAATCGGCTCGGGCTGTTCGATGCCGCGCTGAACGAGAGCGACATCGCGTCATTCCCAACGCTCGCGCGTCCGGACGACGCCACCCGCAGCGTCGAAGACCGGGCGCGCTCCTGGCTCGACAGCAACTGCGGGCATTGCCACCGCCCCGGAGGCACCGTAGCCAATTTCGACGCGCGCTACGAAACGCCGCTGGCGCAGCAGCACCTGGTCGACGGCCCGGTGCTGATCGACCAGAACGTGGATCGCGCGCGCGTGATTTCACCGCACGACCCCTGGCGCTCGGTGGCTCTCATGCGCGTCGACACCAATGGCGAGATCCGCATGCCGCCGCTGGCGCGCAACACCATCGATACGCAAGGTGTGGCGCTGTTGCGCAATTGGATCGAGAGCCTGCCGGGCCGTGATGTGCTGTCACCGCCGTCGCTCGCGCCGGCAGGCGGGAGCTTCGACCACCCCGTCAGCGTGACACTGGCGAGCAGCGTACCCGGCGCCGAGATCCGCTACACGCTGGATGGCAGCGTGCCGGGGCCAAGCGATGCGCGTTACGAGAAGCCGATCCGCATCGAGGGGCCGGTCACGCTGCGAGCTCGCGTATACAAGGAAGGGTTTACGCGAAGCGTGATTGCGCAGCAGACCTATCTGGTCGGTCAGTAGCGCGAGGCGGAACCGGCCGGCGTGCCGGATCGCCGATGCAGCCGCGTCTTTGCGCTCACCGGCCGGTCTTTACGACGGCGAGCTTCCCAGAGTAACGCCGGCCATCGCCGGTGCGGGCCACCCCGCGTTCAGATCACTGCGCGGTCTCGACCACCGCAAGACCCCACGGGCTCTCGCCCGCTTTCACCTTCGCGATCTCCTTGTTGGTCGCGAGGTCCACGACCGACACGTCGTTCGATGGCCCATTGGCGGAAAAGAGGTACTTGCCGTCCGGTGAAAGCACGATGCCCCACGGCCGCTTGCCAACCGTGATGGTGTCGATCTGCGCGAAGCTCTTGGTGTCCACCACCGCGACGCTGCCACCGCGACCGGTGCTCGCGTAAAGCTTGCCACCATCGGAAGACACCCGAACGCGCATCGGACGCGAGCCCTTCGCCAGCGGAACCGTCTTCACGACTTTGATCTGAGCCGTATCGACAACATAGAGGTTGCCGGCGGATTCGGACGGAATGACGGCGAACTTGCCGCCCTCCAGAAACGCGACCGAGCGCGGCCGCGAACCCACCTTGACCTGCCCCTTCACCTTGAAGGTGGCGATATCGATGAAGAACACGTCGCCACCGGTCTCGCAGGTGACGACGAGCATCTTGTCATCGGGCGTGACCGCCACGCCTTCGGGTTCCTGGCTCAGGGAGACGATATGGTCGACCTTGCCCTTGGCGATATCGACGGAGCTGGCGGTCTTCACGTCCTCATTCGAGACATACAGATGCCGGCCGTCATCGCTGATGTCGAACTCCTCGGGGTCTGAGCCGACGGAAATCTTCTTCACCAGCTTGCGTGTGGCAACGTCGAGCACGCCGATGCCGTCCGCCGACTTATCCGCGGCGACGTCGTCATCGTCGTCGTCATCTTTCTTGCTATCCCGCTTGAACACGGGATTGCCCTGGGCGTCGAGCTCCGGCGGCCCCTCGATCGGTGTTCCGCTGAGCGCGACATAAACGGTCTTGCCGTCCGGGCTCGCATGGATGCCGCGCGGCCGCTTGCCGACCGGGAACGTCGCAACCGCCTTGAGGGTTGCACCGTCGATCACGGTGACATCGCCGGATTTCTCGTTGCTGACGTAGATCTGGTAACCACCCGCCGCTTGCGCCGGAGTCGCCACTGGCAGCAAGGCACCCAGTGCGACGGCGAGCAGCGCGCCCTTCAACTTCTGTTTGGCTTCGCTCATGGGCGACAACATAGTCACCTTGGCGTCCGCCTGGCAAGCCGGCGCCGGGAGTTCTTCCCGGCTCGACATTGCCCGGCGACCGGAGGGGCGCACGCTGGACGGGAGTCCTCGCGGCACGCCACATGCTGCTGCCTCACGTGACTGGCCTTCATCAGGTTCCTTCGGCGTGAACGATGTCGCACGCGCGAAAGCGTTCCACGACCGGAGCACGCGTCGATGCACGATCTGAAAATCGGTGAAACCGACATCCTCGCGATCCTGAGGCCTGACAGTTTCTTCGGCGCGCTGATCTACCTTGCGTTCTTCGTGATCGTGGCGTTGCTGATATCGCGAGCGCTGCGCGCGGCGGTGCACGCCGCCATGACACGCAAAGGTCACGCCGACCTCACGACTATCAGCTTTCTGCAGCAGCTGGGGTCGGCGCTGACGTGGGTGGTCGTACTCATCCTGTACGCGCATCTCGTGCCTGTGCTGCGATCCATGGGCAATGCCCTGCTCGCAGGGGCCAGTATCGCCTCCGTCGTGATCGGCTTGGCTGCGCAGAGCACACTCGGCAATCTCATCGCCGGCATTGCCATTACCATCTACCGGCCCTTCCGGCTGGGAGATCGCCTGCAGGTCGCGACGCCAACCGGCACCGAAATCGGAACGGTGCAGCTCATCTCGTTGGGCTACACGACGCTGCGAACGGGAGACGATCGCCAGGTTGTGCTCCCAAACAGTCTTGCCGCCAGTCAGGTCATCCTGAATCTGACTGCGATGCGAACCTCGCCGCGGCTCTCGATCAACATTCGGGTTTCGCGCACAGCACCGATCGAGAAAGTACAGGAGGCGGCGCTCACAGCGGCGAAAAGCGTGGTTGACGAATCCGCCGTTCGCGGCTGCTATTTGAAAACTATCGAGGCTGACGCTGCGGTATTGGTTCTGACCGTCGAACTGCCGGCAGCGGAATCAGCCGAAGCCACTCGCGCGAAACTTCTTTCGGCACTCGCACAGCGGACTTCCGCAGCCGGACTGGATGAGGGTAATCGAGCAACGTTCTCGTAGACCCGCCAGACCTCCCCGTGGCGGGCACGAGCGTTACTCGAGCGCTTTCATCAACAAGGCGCCGGCGGGTGTCTTGAGCTCCGCGAGTGAGACGGTGCCATTGTGATCCGGGTCGGCCGCCTTGAAGCGCTGCTCCACGATGGAGAGGTACTCCTTCTCGTCAAGCGTGCCGTCTTTGTCCGGATCCGCCGCGACGAGCGCCTTCTTGCTGATTTTTGCGCGCGCCGCTTCCTTCGCGTCCAACGTACCGTCGTTGTCAGGGTTGATCGTGTGAAAGCGGGCGATCGCGGCCTTCTTCACCTCGGCCCAGTCGAGCGTTCCATCGTTATCAGGATCCCAGGCTTTCAGCTTGGCAGCGACGGGGTCGTCAGCCGCCGGCGCCAGCGATGGCACTGCCGCCGCCGCCATTGCGAGCAGCGCCAGGTAAACTGTCGATCTCGGTCTCTCGGCGGGCATGAGCCGATCTCCTGTAACTTCCGGCAAAAACCGCACCGGGTGAAAGCCTTGAACAGAAGCAAAGTTCCCGGCCCCGTGGCAACCAGATCGTAGTCTCGTGCGCGATAGTAGGAGTGATCCGACAGTCGGTAGCGCCATCGCCCGGTACATCCTGCTCTGCTCAGGCCCTACATTAGCGCCAACCCGGTAGGCGAAACGCAGCGGAGCTGAGATGAAACGCACCCACAGTCTTGCGGCAGAATTGCACGACCTCATCGACAGTACGGGCGAACTGCTCGAGAGCCTCAAGGAGGAACAAGGACCCGCATTCGACGAGCTGCGCTCGCGTACCAAGGGCCGACTCAAGCAGGCACGTCGCGCGCTCGCGGAAGTTGAACCGAGCGCGCGGAAGGTGGCCGTCGATACGCTCGCGGGAGCCGCAAGCTTCATCGGCCGAAATCCGTGGCGCGCGGTGGCGATCGGCGCGGTGCTGTTCGCGGGGCTCGGGATGATGCGCCACCTCGCGAGCTCGGACTCCTGATCCGCACGACGATCAGATTGTCCAATTGATTACCGCTCGCTGCCACGCCTGAGAGGCGCGCAGCGAGACAGCAATCGGGATCGCATCAGTCCACAGTCACCCTAGTGCCTTTGATGGTGCCCGTGATGTTGACCAGCGGCGTCGTCTGGTCGAACTCATGCCCCGGAACGGCAGTGGCCAGGTACGCCGTGAGAACGAACACGCCGGTGAATTTCTTCCCTGAGCGATCGAGGTTCACGCGTTCGCGAATGTTGACCGGGCCCGTGTAAGCGCCGTCGGTGTACGCCAGCGCGTAGTGGTTGAGCACGAACTCGTTCGGCCCGGCCTGCTCCCATACGCCCTGGCAGAAATCGCCGTCGGCGGGTTTGCGAGCGCCGGAGTTCATGAGCTCCGTACCGTCGTCATGCCAGGCGGCGGTGCCGAAATCGATCAGCGCGCCATCCGGCATGGGATTCTTGTTCGCGCTCGTGCTCTTGGCGAGCATCTCGAACTTCCACAGGCCGACGATCGAGTCGTGAGACCCCTGGTTATTGTGGACCAGCATGAGCCGGCCGGCGGTGGCGTCCGCACGGGTGAACACCGCGGGCAGGGCCGTCGCACCCATCTCGACCTTGCCGGACGAGTCCGGCTTGCTCAGGGGGTCTGCGCTTTTCGCGAGAGGGGAGCAGCCCGCGCTGGCCTGGCCGGCGAGTGTCACACCCAGCAGGGCGAGCCCGGTGAGCGTGATCAACTGCATGATTTTTCGTGGCGATCTGTTTTTTTGCATTTTCGTGGCTCCGGGAAATGGTGGATGCATCGATCCCCGCGTGGGTATCGAGGACGAGCGCACGGTCGCCGAACCCGCATGAGGGCGCTTTGGAAAACTGTGAATCGTTATGAATGAGAGCGCTTGTGTCCGAAAATCAGTACGTTATAGTCGCAAGCGTTCTTCCTGCGCGCCTGCCACCGACGCCCCGCCGTGGATCAGCTCAGCACCCAGACCGATTACGAGTTCAGCGGATTCCGCCTCGACACGGTTTTGCAGGTGCTGGTCTCGGCTGCGGGCGAACCCATCGTGTTGCCGGCGCGGGCTTATGAGGCGCTTCGCTTTCTCGTCGAGCGCGCGGGCGAGCTCGTCGACAAGGGCGCACTCATGCGCGCCGTCTGGCCGAACGCCGTCGTCGAGGAAAATAATCTCAACCAGTGCATCCTGACCATACGCCGCGCGCTGGGTGAAACCGCCGGGGAGCGGCGGTTCATTCTCACGGTGCCGGGTCGCGGCTTTAAGTTCGTCGCTCCGGTGAGAGCGGTGCAGGTGGCGCGCGCGGAAGCGCGAACCGCCGAACGGCTCGTATTGCCGGGGACCGAGCTGCGGGCCAGGGTGCCGCAAGCTGATGTCGCCCCGGTGGGCGTAGCGCCGACGAACGTAGCTCCGACCAACGCAGCTCCGACCAACGCAGCTCCGACCAACGCAGCTCCGACCAACGCAGCTCCGACCAACGTAGCTCCGATGAACGCAGCTCCGACGGGCGCAGCTCCGACAGGCGCAGCTCCGACAGGCGCAGCGCCGGCTGATGTAGCGCAGCCCGAAGCTGCACGGACCGCACGCCCGCCTCGCCCCCTGTACGTTGTTATCGGGTCGGCCACGCTTGTCGCTTTGTGCCTCGTAGCCGTGCTGGCCTTCTATTTCCGTGCGCCGCCAGGTCCAGTGACATCCCCAACGGAATACAGAGCGCTCACAGACCTCGGGGATTCCGCCACGGCACCCGTGCTTTCGCCGGACGGAAAGATGCTGGCGTTCATCGGCGGCGGTTCCGCCTTCCTGAGCACGGGCCAGGTGTACGTGAAGCCTCTGCCCGATGGCGAGCCCGTTCGCCTCACCAACATTCCCGGCCCGATCTACGCGCCCACGTTTACTCCCGATGGCAACCGCGTTGCCTACACTTACATATCGAAGCGCGACGGCACCCTGAGCTGGGACACCTACACGGTTTTGCCCACCGGAGGCGAGCCTGCCCTGCTCCTGAGCAATGCCGCGGGATTGAGCTGGATCTCCGCGCGGCAGGTGCTCTACTCGGAGATCAAGAACGGCCTGCACATGGGCATCGTGACGTCGGCTGACGATCGCTCCGATCACCGCGAAATTTATCTGCCGGCTCACGAACGGGCGATGGCGCACTATTCGTACCTCTCGCCGGATCGAACATCGCTGCTCGTCGTCGAGATGGACCGCACCGGAACATGGGAACGTTGTCGCCGGGTCCCCTTCGATGGCGGCTCGGCGGGTGAGCCGGTCGGCCCCCTGGGGCACTTGCAGGTCGGCGGCGTGGTCTCCAGATGGCAAGTGGATGTACTTCGCGGCGGATGTCGCAGGTCACTCGCACTTGTGGCGTCAGCGCTTTCCACGCGGCGAGCCTGAGCAGATCACCTTCGGCCCCACCGAAGAAGAAGGTGTCGCCGTCGCCGCCGACGGCCAGTCGTTGGTGACCTCACTGGGCATGCCGCGACAAGCGATCTGGATACACGAGGCGAACGGCGAAAGACGCATTACCGCCGGGAACGGCGCCTATGCACCGTGGCTCTCGCCCGATGCGAAGCACTTGTACTTCCTGGCCGCAGGCGATTCGGACAAGCCGGCCAACCTCTGGCGGCTGGATGTTCAGCAGGGCCAGCGGGACGCTGTGCTTCCCGGCCTTGCGCTGGCGAGTTACGACATCTCGAGTGACGAGAAACAAGTGGCCTTCGCAGTCGACCACGAAGGGGAATCGCAGCTCTGGGTTGCCCCTCTCGATCGCGCCGCGCCGCCCAGGCTGCTGGTTCGCGGCGCGGACCAGCCGGCCTTCGATGGCAGCGGCAATATCTTTTTCCGGCTGCTGGGCGACAAGGCGAACTACCTCCACCGCATGAAAGCGGACGGCACCTCGAACCAGCGTGTGCTCGACATGCAGATACTGGATTTCCACAGCGTGTCGCCCAATGGGAAATGGGCAGCCGTGCAGGCTGTGATCGACGGAGTCGGCGTGACCTCCATCGTGGGAATCGGTGGCGAGACCTACCGCTGGACGCGCAACGGTTACTGGCCGACTCACTGGTCACGCGATGGCCGGATGCTCTACCTCGAGGTGGGCTCGAAATCAATCGATTCGCTGAGCTACGGCAGAACCCTGCCGATCGCGCTTGCCGAAGGCGCGCCGCCGCAGATTCCGGCATTGCCCTTCAAATCGGAGGAAGGGCTCCTCGCGCACGCGACCGGCGGCTTTTCCCCCGGGCCGGATGTCGAAACATACGTGTTCACCCGAACCGAACGACTGCAGAACATTTTCCGCATTCCTCTGCATCAGTGAACCGCAGCGGTGTGGGCGGAGGCCCTACCCTTGTTCGTGCGGAGGGGTAACGGTTCTTTTGAAGCATCCAAACGGTCGTGGTGACGCGAGCCAGCCAAGGGACGCTTGCGCCTCGGGCTGAACGTTGCGGACGTTGGGACTCATCGCTTGGGCTGCCAGCCTCGATGCCGCAACAGCCGAAAGGAAAAGCGGGGTCACTGCCGCACACGGCTCGATCACCTCTGCGCAAGAAGTCACGAAGGCGACACTCATCGGTTTCGCTGCGTTGATCCGCTCGCCCGCACCACTGCGAAAGTCACCTGCGATACGCGCAGCGAGAGCCAAAATTCTCGTACTTTCATACACGTAGACGAACTTCAATCGACGCGCTAACTTCCCGTCCCCGAGTGATCGCGCAACTCACATGAACGCAGTACTTTGCGAACGGGACCCGATCCGAATGGCGGCGAACGAGACGATTGAGACCCACATCGCGTACCTTCGCGCCGGCCTCGACGACGTGAAACAAGACGTCCGAAAGCTCTCCGCGGAGAGCCTGCCGATGCAGATCGCCCTGCGGGACAAGATCGACCAGAGCCACGCCACTCTGAGCGCGGGCCAGGCCCTGCTGCGCGACCGGATCGATGACACCAGCAAAGAGCTTCACGCAAAGATCGACAGTGTCGATAAGAATCTCAACCTGAAGATCGATGCGGTCAACAAAGACCTCACGCAGAAGATCGACACCGTCGAGAAGAATCTCAACCTGAAGATCGATGCGGTCAATAAAGACCTCACGCAAAAGATCGACACCGTCGAGAAGAATCTCAACCTGAAGATCGATGCGGTCAATAAAGACCTCACGCAAAAGATCGACACCGTCGAGAAGAATCTGACTCAGAAGATCGAGACTGTCGACAGGAATCTGACTCAGAAGATCGACGGTCTGAGCACTGCGTTCGCAGAGCTCCGGGGCTTCCACAAAACCGTGCTGTGGGTATGCGGCGGAATCGTGACGGCGGTTACCGTTGCCCTCAGCGTCGGAAAGGCATTGGGATGGTTCTGAGTGCGCACGGAGTCGCTGTTCACGCCCGCCGCGTGGCGGCAACTCGAACCCCGGTATCACCGTAGGCGGTTCGCGGGCGTTTCACGCGCGCGCCGCGCCACCACTCCTGTAAGGCGAGAACATCGAGAACACCCACGGCCGGCACGCCAGCAGCAGCGCCACGCTCGACTTCTCCCGCGCGTGCACGTTCACATCGAGCGCCGCGAGATCGGCGAAGTCAGATGCCAACCGCTCGATCTTCCTCATCAACACACGCACTGACGCCGAGGACAGCTCCGCGGAGTGAAACGTAAGCGCTTCGTTCGACGCACTGAACGCACCCTGCAGGAACTCCGCGCGCACCTGCCGCTCATAGAGCTTGCGCACGGGGCCCATCAGCACGCCACGCGATGGGCAGGCGCGCGTGAAAGCGCAGCGGCTGCTTCGCGCCCGCGTCGACCAGTCGTGCGGCGCTCAGGGCACTCAGCAGATCGCGCATCGCGCGTAACGAAATCTTCAGTCGCGTGCGCGTTTCCTCGATTGAATGGCCGTTCAAGAGCAGATAGAAGCACGCCAGCAGCGGCGGATTGCGCGCGAGCAGCCGTTCCTGCTCCAGCGATAACGTATCGGTCTGCGACTGCGCGACGCGCGCGCTGCCTGCCATGCGAGAAAGATCCGCAACCGTCATGTCCAGCGCGCCGCAGACTTTTTCGAGTCGCGCCAGCGTAAAAGAGCCGTCTGCGAAAAGACGCTTGACGGACGATTCGCTGAGATTGATCGCCTTGCTCAGGGCCCGGTAGGTCATGCCCTGTGCCTTGAGGCAGCGCTGCAGCGCCGCCAGCATTCTTCGTGTCTCGTTCACACCACGCCTTTGGACTTGTCTTACGTCACGGTCGGGGCGGTACTGTAATCCAGTACTTCGTTTGATGCAGGGATCGGGATCTTCGCCTCGTCATTCACTCTCGCGTTAGAACACTGACAACGAGGATCGAATGATGAAGGCGATTGTTAAGGCTTGCGCATTGGCCATCCCGGCATTGGCCATTTCGGCGCTGGCCAGCGCCGATGACGTCGGCCAGTGGTACGTGAACCCAAACTTCGGTGGCGTGTCCGTCGACAACGACCGGCCCGTGCAGGATAAGGATTGGCTCTACGGCTTCGGCATCGGCCGTCACATGAATCGCTGGCTCAGTACCGAACTGAACGTCACGGGCGCGCAGGTCGGCGGTGGCCCCCGGTCGCAGCGATCTCAGCCTGTGGGGAACGTCGCTCGACCTGCTCGGCGTGATGAATCGAGACGGCCGCGTCTCGCCCTACGTGAGCGTGGGTCTCGGCGCGCTCAGCAACGAGCCCAGCCCCGGCAAGAACCAGACGGACTTCATGTCACAAGCCGGTCTCGGTCTCTTCATCAAACTCTGGGAGAGCACGGATGGATCGCAGAGCTTCTCTCTGCGCCCCGACCTCAAGGCACGCTGGGACGACGCCGGCGCCAACGGCAAGCTGCGCGACTACGTAGGTACGCTCGGCTTTACGTACGCGTTCGGTGGCGCGAAGGCGCAGCCCGTCGTCGCTTCGTTGCCACCTCCAGCGGCGCCGCCACCGCCGCCTCCTGCCCCGCCCCCGCCGATCGGCGACTCGGATCACGACGGCGTGCTCGACAATCAGGATCAGTGCCCCAACACGCCGCCCGGTGTGGCCGTCGATCTGCTCGGCTGCCCGCGCAAGGGTTCGATCGTGCTCGAGGGTGTCACCTTCGAGGTGAACTCGGCGGTGCTCGCCGGCAACTCCCGCCCCGTGCTGAACAGCGTTGCGCAGGATCTCAAGAAGTATCCGCGTCTGCGAATCGAGTTGCAGGGTCACACGGATAGCAGCGGCTCCGACGCGTACAACCTCAAGCTCTCTCAGCAGCGCGCGGATGCCGTGCGTGAGCAACTCGCCACGCAAGGCGTGCCGGCTGCACAGCTGATCGCCAAGGGGTACGGAGAGTCGATGCCGATCGACAGCAACGACACGCCGGAAGGCCGCGCGCACAACCGCCGGGTGGTGATGTTCGTGGTGGAGAACCCCGGCGATGTCGAGGTGAAGGGCGAAGGCAAGGTCGACTAGTAGAACTCGCCGTTGAAGTAGGCCTGGGCAGTTTCGATGACTGCCCAGGCCTCATGTCTTCCACATGACATTCGTCACGCTTACACGCGACTGGCAACGCCGATCGCGCGCCCGCTAGCGTCGATATGTTCGGTGATGCGCGCGTCTCACCCGCTGGCGAGCGCGGGCACCGGCGTACTCGCGCTGAGTGGAGGCTTTCTCTTGTGCCACTCGGTCGCGTTCTCATAGGCCTGCGCGAGCGCAAGCACCTTGCCTTCCGAGAAGCGCGGTCCGGCGATCATGAGGCCGATCGGCAAACCGCTCTTGCTGAACCCACACGGCAGCGAGATCGCCGGAATGCCGAGCACGTTGAACGGGCTGCAGTTGGAGGTGACGAGCGGGTTCGCCGCCGCCGGATCCATCGCACGCTTCATGAGCTCGTCGAGCGTCGGTGGCAGGATTCTCTGCGTCGGCAGCACGACCAGATCGAAGTCGGAGAACGCATCGTCCACTTTGCGCCGGAGCGTCTCGATCTCCCACTTCGTCCGAATGTAGTCGACGGCTTTCGGTTCTGATTCAGCGGTCGTCTGCAATCTGCGGCGCTCGGGAAGCATGTATTTCCCGGAAGCGCGCTTGAAGTACTCCTCGTGCCAGGCCAGGGTTTCGCCCAACGTGCCCAGGTTGCCCAGATGCGTGACGCCTGGAAGAGCGACCTCTTTCACGCCGCGCGTCAGTTTCGCCAGCAGATCCGTGGCGGCTTCGACCGCTGCCGCAACCTCGGGGTTGACGCCGTCGAAATAACCCACCGGTATGCCCAGGCGCAGTCCCGAAATCGGTTGGGCGAGCTGTGCGACGTAGTCTTCCTTCGCATGCTCCGCGCTCGTGATGTCGAGCTTGTCGTAACCCGCCATCGTATTCAGCATAAGCGCGTTGTCCGCGACCGTGCGGGTCATCGGGCCGCAATGGTCGAGCGACAAGGTGAGCGGCATGATCCCGCGGATGGGGACGAGACCGTACGTCGCCTTCAGCCCCACGATTCCGCAATACGACGCCGGCATGCGCACCGAGCCACCCGTATCCGTGCCGAGCGCGCCATAACTCAGGCAGCTCGCCACCGCTGCGCCGGACCCTGACGATGAGCCGCCGGTGTTGTGCGCAAGATTCCATGGATTGCGCGCGGGCCCAAAGAACGAGGTTTCGCCGCCGCCCATCGCGAACTCTTGCGTGTTCGTCTTGCCGATGATGACGGCCCCGGCGGCCTTCAGGCGCGCCACGACCACCGCGTCGTGTTCGGGCACGCGATCTTCGAAAAGTGCGCTCCCTCCCGTCGTGCGCGCGCCCGCCGTATCGATGATGTCCTTGATGGCAAGCGGCACGCCGTGCAGCGGCCCGCGAAGCTTGCCGGCCTTCTGCTCGGCATCCAGCTGCGCCGCCTGCGCGCGGGCCTGGGCCTTCAGCACTGTGATGAAGGCGTCGAGTTTCGGGTCGAACACCGCGATCCGCGCGAGGCTCGCTTCGGTGAGCTGGGTCGACGTCACGGAGCCCGATCGAACCGCGGCGGCCGCCTCGCTCAACGTCAACGTCGAGAGATCGGACGAGCTCGCGACCGCACTTGCGAGGCCGACTCGGGAGACCGCTTGAACCGCCATCGCGCCCGCCGCAACGGCGGTGAACTCACGTCGTGTCATCTTCATTTTTCTGGAACCCTGCTCCGGTGACTGGCCAAGCGTCTTCCCCTTCAGACGGGCGATTCGGCCGCCGCCCCACCCGAGCACGTGTGCGTTTGTGACTTTTTGTGGTTCGTCCCCATCGCCGCGACCGCCGCGCGCCCTATCCGGGCGTATGCAGGCAGCCGGCGAATTTCTCAGGATGTTTTGAGCAACGCTCGCGCGCGCTATCTCGTTCTCGACCGCGCTACTCGACGATCGAAATTGAAGACTTTCGGCGCGCCGAACCTGAGCTTCCGAAAATCCGCGTGGAGTGGGTTCAGCAGGTAATTCCACTCCTCGACCACGATTGCCGAAGGCACCTTCAACACCGCGGTTTCACCCCGTTCCAGCCACTCTCCGCCGACTTTCTGCAGTTCCGTCGGCGCGTCCGCCGCATACCAATTGGCCGGCAGGTCTTTCGACGACACGCTTTGCACACGAACGCCTGACGGAATCGTGGCGCGCCCCAGCACGGTCGCCGGAACCCAACCGCGACGTCGATAGTTGACGGTGTACTCAAGCATCGCCAGCGAGATGCTGGCAGACGCGTACACGACCGGTCTTCCCCGCGGCGTCCACCGGCCGCTTGCGAATAACCCGCCTTGACCACCGAACAGTTGCGCCCGGTACGCATGCTTCCCGAGTCGAAAGACCGTGAGCGTCACGCATAAACCCCATGCTCCATTTGATAGAGCATGTTCGATACCTTCTCGGCACCGGGGTCGGTCGCAATCGCCGCAAGCGGCGAACGGCCCGCGCAGCGCATCGCTAGGCTCACGAAGCCACGCCACGGCGTTCTCGCGACTCTCGAGCACCATCACGGCGAGAGCCAGAATTCGCGCAAGTCGCACGAGACGATCCGAAGTCGCTGGATCCAGTCGAGCACGACGTTTCCAGCGCGCGCGGGTCCGCAGACTGACCTGAAGGAGGCGATCCTCCTCAGCCGGCGTCAGTCCCAACGCCGCGATGACCGCCTCATAGGCGCGCACGGGAAGACCTCTCTCTACCTCGGCGAGCAGGTCAACGCCCGCAGCCCGCGTGCCGAACAGTCGTGGACCGCCCAGGAAGTCGATGACACTCGATGGCACAAGGAAGACCTCTGATGCAAATTGGCAGCTATTCTAATGCCATTTGCCGGGCGGCGCGCCGGGAGTGGCCCACGACTCAGAATGCCACCAAAGCCCACCAAACGACTGACTCTCGGCCAGCGTACCGAATCGGCGACCGCAGACCGGCCACGCAAACCCGCCCGATCGCCTCGAGCACTCGAACATCATGAGCCAGCGCGTAGCCTCGCGTTGAATCCGCACGGGGGCTGCCCTAGTCTCCCCTGAGCAACCAATCCCGCGTCCCGCCGAGGTTAGTCATGAGCATCGTCAAACTGCGCGTCAACGGCGCGACTCACGAGGTGGACGTCGATCCGTCGACGCCTCTCCTTTACGTGCTGCGAAACGACCTCGATCTGCATGGGCCTCGCTTTGGATGCGGGATGGGCCAGTGCAGCGTGTGCACCGTCATCATTGACGGGGTGGCCACGCGCTCCTGTATCACGCCGGTATCAGCGGTGCGCGGTAGCGTCACAACGCTCGAGGGGCTCTCGAAGAACGGGAAGCGGCATCCGCTGCAACAAGCCTGGATCGACGAGCAGGCCGCGCAGTGTGGCTATTGCCAGAACGGCCAGATCATGACGGCCAAGGCACTGCTCGACAAGAATCCGAATCCGAGCGATGCCGAGATCCGCGCGGCGATGGACGGCGCACTGTGCCGATGCATGACCTACTACCGAGTCCAGGCGGCGATCCATCGCGCGGTGCGCGCGACGAAAGCCGCGGGAGAAGGCAAGTGAGCAACCTCCTGCAGCTGCCGAAGGCGGTGGAAGATGCAATCCCCGGGCTCACTCAGGCCTCGCGCCGAAGCTTTCTCAAAGCTTCCGGCGCACTGGTGATCAGCTTGAGCGTCGGCACTATGCCCGGCACAAACGCATTCGCGCAGACAGCCGCGGCTGCGGCCCCCGCCGGCCCCTACCCTGATCCCGACTTCCTGCAGGTCGACACGTGGATCGTGATTCATCCGGACAACAGCGCAACGTTCTACGTCGGCAAGACCGATGGCGGCCAGGGCACGGGCACGGCCTTCCGGCAGATGATGTGCGACGAACTGGACATCGCCTACGACAAGACCCGCCTCGTGATGGGTTGCACGGACATCACGCCTGACCAGGGCGGCTCGGGAGGTTCCGACGGCGTGGAGCGCGATGGCCTGGTGATGCGCCGAGTGGCGGCCGAAGCGCGGCGAGTCCTGCTGGACCTCGGTAGCCAGCATCTCGGCGCGCCGGTCGAAATGCTCGCGGTGGCCAACGCCACTATTGCGCTGAAGTCCGATCCCGCGAAGAAGGTGAGCTACGCTCAACTGGTCGGCGGGAAACGCTTCAACGCCGCTCTCACCGGACGCAACGTCGACGCCGCGACCGGCAAAGCCCCCATAAAGCCGGTCACCGAGTTGCGCGTCGTCGGACAGTCACTGAAGCGCTACGACATTCCCGGCAAGGTGGACGGATCGTTGAAGTGGGCTGTGGACATGAAGCTGCCGCGCATGGTCCACGCGCGCAACGTCCGGCCGCCGTTCGCAGGCGCGACGCTACAGCGGATCGACGAATCGTCGGTGGCCGATGTGCCCGGCTTCATTCGCGTCGTCAGCCGTGGCAACTATGTCGCGGTGATCTGCGAGCGCGAAGAGCAGGCGATCCGCGCCGCGAGACAATTGAAGACGGAATGGAAACGGCCCGCCGCCGCGCCGTTCCCGTCCTCCGACGAGTTGTTCGACTACATGCGGCGTGCCACGCCCACTTCAGCCGGCGAGGCAAAGGTTGAGGGTGACCCGACCGCGGCGCTCGCGAGTGCCAGGCAGGTTGTCGAAGCCGACTACGAAGTGCCCTTTCAGGGACACTCATCCATTGGACCGGCACACGCGCTGGCCGACCCTTCCGACGGGCAGATGACGATCTATTCGAACGACATGAAGTCGTACGGCCTGCGCATCGGCGTCGCGAAGTTCCTCGATATGCCGAAGGAGAAAGTGCGCGTCGTCTATATGGATGGCCCGCAAGTGTATGGCCGCACCGCTGCGGACGATGCCGGTTTCGAAGCCGCGTTCCTCGCCAAAGAGCTCGGCCGCCCGGTGCGCATGCAGTGGATGCGTGAAGAAGAAACGGGCTGGGATACCAAAGGCCCTGCGCACGTCTTCAAGATGCGCGGCGGGCTGGACGATCAAGGCAAAGTGGTGGCGCTCGAGTACGACGCCTGTGCCGCGGACTACAACCACCTTTGGTACAACGAACCCGACACGGTGCTGATTGCGCAGCTCATGGGCCGGCGCCCTCCCAGCCCGGCGAAGGGCAGTGTCGAAGCGCCGACCTCGATGTACGCCATTGCGAATCGGCGCACGACAACGCGCATCGTCGCGCTGCCGATGATCTGGGAGACACCGCTGCGGACCGGTAATCTGCGCGATCCCAATGGACCGCAGGTAACGTTCGCCTTCGAGTCGTTCATCGACGAGCTGGCGGCGGCGGCCAAGGCTGACCCCGTGCGGTTCCGCCTCGATCTGCTCGAACAGGCGAAAGAAGATGAGGTGTTCCGCAAAGCGCGCTCCCTCGCCGCTGTGCGTGCCGCCGCAAAGACTTTTGGATGGGACGCGCGCCCGTCACCGAAGCCATTCGCGGCGGCATCGAGCGGCAAAACACTCTCGGGCCGAGGCATCGCGTACACCTACCGCAGCAACACCATTGCCGTCGTCATCGCCGAAGTCGAAGTGAATCGGGAGACCGGGCGTGTGTGGGCCAAGCGGCTCGTGTGCGCACACGACTGCGGACTGGTGATCAATCCCGAGGGCCTGAGTCACACCGTGGAGTGCGGCATGTTGCACGGTCTGAGCCGTGCGCTCTGGGAAGAGGTCACCTTCGACACGGAGAATGTCACGAGCGTCAACTGGGCTTCATACCCCAGCTTGCGGCATTCGGACACGCCGCAATCCATCGACGTCGTGCTGGTCAACGGCGATCCGACGCCGGGCCGCCCCGACCTCGCGCCCTACGGCGCGGGCGAATGCAGCCACAAAGCCGTGATCGCCGCGATTGCCAACGCGATTTACGACGCAACGGGGGTTCGAATACGCCGGGCGCCCTTCCGCAGCGAGCGGGTGTTGGCGGCACTCGCGGCTGCGAGCACCTGAATCGCGAAACGCGACTGGCGGGCAAGGGCAGAGATGCGTGTGAGCTGCGTGCGACCGCCAGCGCATATCACCCACCGCGGCCCGGCATCCGCGGCGGTGCATTGTCGGCACGAACGCCCGCAAACCCGTTAAAGTGCTGCCCGACCTACACATGACTCCGAGGCCAGATCACCATGTCAATGAACTCACACTATGCACGGTCGCCGGCACCTGCGACTCCCGAACAAAAGCCCGCCGCCAAGAAGGCGCAAAGCAAGCCGGCAAAGTCGAAGCCCGCGAAGAAGAAGTAATGCGCTGATCCCCGCCGGCCGGCGTTCGCGCGCCAGCCGGGGTGGGACGGCTCATGGTTCGTTCGCCGGTCACGCCACTCCTCGCTCTTGCACGCCGCACAGCCTCCCCGCCATCGCCCGGTCCTGGGCATCGGTCTGAAACTCGCTTCGCTCGTTCTGTTATCCGGCATGACGTTATGCGTCAAGCTGCTCGGCCAGGACACTCCGAGCGGCCAAATCATCTTTGCGCGAGGGGTGATCTCAGTCGCGGTCCTCGCGCTGATTGCGTGGCGTACCCACAGACCGCATCTGCTGAAGACGAGCAACTGGCGCGGTCATGCCCTGCGCTCATTGGCCGGAACCGTGAGCATGTTCTGCCTGTTCGCGGCGGTCACGATGATTCCGTTGGCCGACGTCACCGCGATCACGTACGCGTCGCCGATGTTCATCACAGTGCTCGCCATGGTGTTTCTCGGTGAGCGGATTCACCGCTATCGCTGGACGGCGCTGGCGCTGGGTTTCGTGGGAGTGCTGATCATGATTGGTCCCCATCTGTCCTTCGGGGCAGAGGGATCGATGGGCTCGCTGGCCGCGCTGGGCGCCGCCTTGTCCGCGGCGATCGCGATGACGTCCCTGCGCGCCATGAGTGGCGGCGAGCATGCGATCACGATTACGTTCTACTTTTCCCTCACGTTCATGGTCTGCGCGGGCCTGACCGCGATCCAGGGGTGGCCGGTGCCGACGCTGAGCCAATCCCTGCTGATCGTCCTCGCCGGTTTGTTCGGCGTGTTCGGCCAGCTCTTGATGACGTACTCCTATCGCTACGCCGAAGCGTCCACGATCGCGCCGCTCGAGTACACGAGCATGATCATGGCCGTCATCCTGGGCTATCTGTTCTTCGACGAGATCCCGAAGCTCTCGGTGTGGATCGGCGCGCCGCTGGTCATCGCCGCGGGATCGATCGTGTTGTGGCGCGAGCATTTCCTGAAGAAGCAGATCAGCGCCGTCGGCTCGGAAGCGTGAGAGCCACTCATCGGGAAACCCGCTCGACTTCGCGGTTCCCCCGCTGCGAGGTCCTGCCGCGAGAGTCTTGTCGCGCGCTCCTTTCGGTGATTGGCGGACTTCGGAACGGCTTTTCTTACACGTCCCGCAACCTTTGCGGCCTCCGCGGGCACATACCTTTCTTGCCTGTCTCCAGTTCGATCCAGACCCCGGAAAACATCGGCTTTCACAGGGTTTTCCAGTTGCTAATACGAATGCTTCCTATTAGGGTCGCGACCGCTCACCTGCGGTTGAAGCCGCCGTGAGTCTTACCGATTCCTTACAAGTTTTCCGATTCGGGACTGAAAAGACATGAAAGCCAAACGCCGTACTCCCTTTGCCGGGGCCTTGATCGCCGGCTTATCCATGCCGGTCGCGACTGCGGTGTTTGCCGCGGATCCGCCGCAGCCCCCGCCCGAGAAAGCAACCGCGCTGCCTCGTGTGAAGGTCGAGACAACCGAAGAGGACGGCTTCACCACTGACAGCACCGGCACCGCGACGCGCACCGACACGCCGATGCGTGACATTCCTCAGTACATCAACACCGTGCCCCAGCAGTTGATTCGCTCGCAGGGCGCCACGTCTTTGCAGGATGCGCTTCGCAATGTCCCCGGCATCTCTTATGCGGCGCCCGAAGGCGGCACGCAGGCCAACCAGGTGTTCTTCCTGCGCGGCTTTCCGCTGAGCGCGGATCTCTTCATCGATGGCGTGCGCGACCTGGGTGAGTACAACCGCGATCTGTTCGACACCGAATCGGTCGAGGTGCTCAAAGGCTCCTCTTCTTTGTTGTTCGGCCGCGGCTCTACCGGCGGCCTCGTCAATCAGGACAGCAAGGTCGCCGATCGCGATGTGCATCGGGAAGTGGCGCTGCAGGCGGGGTCGTTCGACCAGAAGCGCGTGACGGCCGACTTCAGCACCGTCGCCGACAACAACAACTCGGCCTTGCGCGTCGTCGGGCTGCTCGAGGATTCGGGCAGCTATCGGTACCCGGAGCCGGTCAAGAAAACCGGCCTGGCGCCGAGCTTCTGGACACAGATTGGCGACGCCACCAACGCCACGCTGTCGTACTACTACCTGAAAGAAGACAGCGTCACCGACTACGCTCAGCCGGCGCTCTTCATCAACCAGGGCAAGGGCACCTTCCTGGGATTCAGCAAGGTGTCGCCTCGCACGTATTACGGCTTCGCCAACAACGACTTCTCCCACTACGACACGAGCATCGCGACGTTCAAGGTCGATCATGCGTTCAGCGACTCGCTCAAGCTGAAAAACACCCTGCGCTGGGCCAACTATCAGCGACAGACGGAAGCGACCATCACCGAAGGCATCGTGCCCACCGCGACCGATGGCACGCCCGTTACGGCGGCGACGCCCCTCAGCCTCATCCAGGTGATCCGCAATCACGACACCAACCGCAGCCGCGACAACGATGACGACGCGCTGATCAACCAGACCGACCTCACCTGGAAAGTCAGCACCGGCGCGATCAAGCACTCCCTGCTCGCGGGCCTGGAACTGTCTCGTGAGCGGCTCCATCGCCAGAACTACCTGCTCGACGCGAATCCAACGACCGCCGGCGTGCAGGCGCCTTCGGTGACCTCGCCGATCCTGGCCCCGCAATTGGTCGGCCCGCAGGTTTACACGAAGACTCCCAACCTGCTGGCGCTCGCCGAAGGCAAGAGCGTTGCCTTCCTCGTGCAGGATCAGATCGAGTTCTCCGAACAGTGGAAGGCGCTGGTCGGTGTGCGCCATGAACGATACGAGGCCGATGCGAGCGCGGTGTCCATCGCTCCCCCCGGCACAGTCGGCGCGGGCGTCGCGGCCGGCCCGTTCTCACGTACAGACAACATGGTCAGTGGCCGCGTTGGCCTCATCTGGCAGCCGACCGAGAAGTTGTCCTGGTACGTGTCGTGGAGCGATTCGTTCAACCCATCGGGTGAACTGGGCACGGGCGACAGTCCGACGGGTTTTGGCGGTCGTACGGCGCAGACCAACCTGTCCGCGTCCAGCCAGAACGTGGATCCGGAAAAGAACCAGAACTACGAGCTCGGCGGCCAGTGGGATGTCGGCGCGATCCAGCTGCGCTCGGCGATCTTCCGCAACGAAAAGACCAACGCGCGCGAGGTCGATCCGACAAACACAACGACAGTCACCGACGGCAAGCGCCGCGTCGACGGCATCGAGCTCGAAGCCAGCGGTTCCATCACGCGCGACTGGGACCTCTACAGCGGCTTCGCCTACATGGATGGCAAGATCATCGACGCCTCGCCGTTCGGCACGATCGCCAACACCAACGGCACGCCGACCGGCCCCATCACTGATGTGCATGCCTTCTGCGCGCTGGCCACCACCCGTTGCCTCAACGTGAATGGCAATACGCCATTTGGCGTCGCGAAGATCGCAGGCAACATCTGGACGGTGTACCGGCTCGGCGGTGGCTTTGAAGTCGGCGGCGGCGTACGCGGCCAGAAAGGCACCTGGCTGACCGATCGCAACGACCCGGGGTCGCAGATTCCCACGTACGTCCTCGTCGACGCGACGGTGGCCTATGTGCAGCCTCAGTACGAACTACGGCTCAACGGCAACAACCTCACCGACAAGCTGTATTACTACGGCGGCTACAACAATCGGCCGGACCGGGTACTGCCGGGCGCTCCGCGTTCCATCTCCGTGACACTGCGCTACTATTTCAAGTAGTCGGATATTCGCGTCCCCGGCCATGCCGGCCGGGGACGCGGGTGTCGCGCGAAACGCTCACGCCCGCGCAGGGAGCCATCATGCTGTTACAGATCCCCAAGGTGCTCACACCTGAGCAGGTCACGCGCTTTCGCGCGCGGATCGATGCTGCGCAGTGGGTCGATGGCAACATCACCTCGGGCCACCAATCCGCACAGGCCAAGTACAACCAGCAGTTGCCCGAGGAGTCCGTCGAGGCGCGCGAGATCGGCGAGGAGATCATTGCGGCGTTAGGGCGCAGCCCGCTGTTCTTTTCAGCGGCGCTACCCAAGCAGGTGTATCCGCCGCTGTTCAATCGCTACACGAGCGGCATGAATTTCGGCAGTCACGTTGACGGCGCGATGCGCGTGCATGCGCAGAGCGGGCGACGTATCCGCACCGACATCTCCGCCACCTTGTTCCTGACAGCGCCCGAGGATTACGACGGCGGCGAGTTGCTGGTGGAAGACGCTTACGGCGTGCACACAGTCAAGCTGCCCGCGGGGGATATGGTCATCTACCCCGCCACCAGCCTGCATCGCGTTACCCCGGTGACGCGCGGTGCGCGAGTGTCTTCGTTCTTCTGGATCGAGAGCATGATTCGCAGCGATGAGCAGCGCAGCCTGCTGTTCGACATGGATATGGCTTTGGTGCGCCTGAGCCAGCAGGCGCGCGAGAACCCGTCGCTGATCACCCTCACCGGCTGCTATCACAACCTCCTGCGGATGTGGGGTCAGTCCTGATTGTGAGCTACCGCCACTTCGTGATCCGCCGTTGAGGAAGGGCTCCACGGAGCCATGGCGGCGCAGATGAGTAGCATCGTCGTGAGCACCATCCTGGCCGGCCGCCTGAGCCACGCTTCGACCTGCAAACTGCGCGGCTCGCCACGAACAGACCATTCGCAGAAGTGCTCGCAGTTGTTCGTAAACAGACGATAGCGGCGCTCGCCTACGCGGGAGCGAGCGCGGCACACGATCTCCGCGGCGTCGAAGGCCGGTGCGGGGCTCGGCCTCAGCCAGAACGGCCGGCCGCTCGCGAAGCGGCCGAGCGGGACTTCTTCCACCGGGCCTCTCCGCAAGCCGTTCGCCAGACCCGCGTAGTGCACGACTTTGCCGTCGCCCACATAGATTCCATGATGCAGGTATCCGCGACGGGGCGTGATCACATGTGCGCCCAACGGCAATTCACGCGCGGATATCGCTTGCATGGTGGCGCTCTCCCATCGGGATCTCCTGACCGACAGGATGCGAGAACGGCACTGCGGGACCGTTTCCGCGGATTCCCGGCGCATTTCGGATGAAACCGATCGGGAGGATGGCACGATGGTGCAATTGACCGCCCCGATGCTCATAGTGTGATCACGTGACGCCGCCTGAAAACCCCGCCCTAGTGCCGCCAGCCGAAGACTCCAGCCGCCGAATGCTCCCATGGCTGGTCGCGGTCGCGTTCTTCATGGAGTCGCTCGACACCACCATCCTGAACACGGCGGTGCCGACGATCGCGCACGATCTCGGTGTCGCGCCGCTCAGCATGAAAGCCGTGCTGTCCAGCTACACCCTCAGTCTGGCCGTGTTCATCCCTCTCAGCGGGTGGATGGCGAACCGCTTCGGCACGCGGCGCGTGTTCGCCTCGGCGATCGGTCTTTTCGTGGCGGGCTCGTTCTTGTGTGGCATCGCGCGCAACGTCCATTGGCTCGTGGCGTTCCGTATTCTGCAGGGTTGCGGTGGAGCGATGATGCTGCCGGTCGGCCGCCTGACGATGGTGCGCACGTTCGCCAAGTCGGAGCTCATTCGCGCGATGAGCTTCGTGGCCATTCCGGGGCTGATCGGTCCGATGGTGGGGCCGGTCGCGGGCGGCCTGATCGTGGGCTATCTGCACTGGAGCGTGATTTTCTTCGTCAACATCCCGATCGGTCTTGCGGGGCTCTACATGGTGTACCGGCATCTGCCGGATTACCGCGAGACGCAGCGAGTTCCGCTCGATACCGTTGGGTTCGTTCTGTTCGGCAGCGGCGTTGCCCTGTTGTCATACGTGCTCGAGGTGTTCGGCGAGCACACGCTCAGCGCGCGCGAGATCGGCGGGTTGCTCGCCTTGTCGTTCACGCTGCTGCTGGGGTATTGGCTTCATGCCCGCTCCGAAACGCATCCGTTGTTGCAAGTCGTGCTGTTTCGCATACGCACGTTTCGTGCGGCGGTGAGCGGCAGTTTCTTCACGCGACTCGGGATCGGCGGGCTGCCGTTTCTGTTTCCCCTGCTCTACCAGGTTGGCATGGGCTTCACGCCGGTTCAGTCCGGCGCGCTGATGATTCCGCAGACGTTCGCGGCCATGAGCCTGAAGATGACCATGCCGAAGCTGCTGGCACGGTTTGGCTACCGCAATATCCTGATCTCGAACACGCTGATGCTCGGCCTCCTCATCATGCTGTTTGCGACTGTTGGGCCAGGCACGCCGGTGTGGTTGATCGTCGCGCAGGTGTTCTGCTTCGGGTTCTTCACATCGCTTCAGTACACGAGCATGAACACGCTCGTGTACGCCGATGTCGACCCGCAGAGCGCGAGCAGCGCAAGCACCATCGCGAGCACCGGGCAACAGATGGCGATCAGCTTCGGCGTGGCGACGGCCTCGCTGGCCACGGCGTTCTTCGTGCCCGACCGGTTCAATTCGAGCGCGACCGAGATGATTCACGGCATTCACCAGGCGTTGATTGCGCTCGGCGTGCTGACGATCGTCTCGACGGTGATTTTCGTGCGGCTGAAGCGCGATGACGGCAGCTCCGTGAGCCAGCATCGGGCGGAGTTGCCAGCGGCGGAGTGACTCACCGAAGCCAGCCGGGAGGTGCTCGGCCAGCCGCAGCCCGGCCCGCGCTTGGGCGGCGCTCATGGCCGCCCCTTTCTTCAAGGGGAGTCCGACACAGAACCCGGCAGCGTATAGTCGCCCCGCAACCGGGGAGAAACCGTTGGTAAAGGCTTCCGATCTGCTCGTCGCCGCCCTCGAGAACGAGGGCGTGGACCGGGTGTTTGGCATACCGGGTGAAGAGAATCTCGATGTCGTGGAGTCGCTTCGCAAGTCCTCCATTGAGCTCATCCTGACACGGCACGAACAGGCCGCCGCATTCATGGCCGCGACCCACGGCCGGCTCACGGGCAAGCCCGGCGTCTGCATCGCGACGCTCGGACCTGGCGCGCTGAATCTTTCCACGGGCGCGGCATACGCGCTGCTGGGCGCGATGCCGATGATCATGATCACCGGCCAGAAAGGCATCCGCTCGGCCCGTCAGGCGCGCTTTCAAATGGTCGATACCGTCGCGGCGATGAAGCCGCTGACGAAGCTCTCGCGCCAGATCGCCTCCGCGACAATGATCCCCACCCTCGTGCGTGAGGCGTTCCGCATCGCCAGCGAGGAGCGGCCCGGGCCCGTTCATCTGGAGCTCCCCGAAGACATCGCGCACGAGGAATGCGACGACACGCCGCTGATCCCGCCCCATCCGGTCGAGCTTCCGGTGGCGAGCCCCGAAGCGCTCGATCGGGCGGCGGCGATGATCCTGCGGGCGCGCAAGCCGCTCGTCATGCTCGGCGCGGCGGCCTCGCGACCGCGCTCGACCTCGGACCTTGCCCAGTTCGTCGTCCGCTCGCGCATTCCCTACTTCACTACCCAGATGGGCAAAGGGACGGCGCCGGGAGGCACCGAGCTCTACATCGGCACCGCCGCCTTATCCGAGCGCGATTACGTGCACGAGGCGATCGAGCGCGCGGATCTCATCATCACCATCGGTCACGATACGGTGGAGAAGCCACCGTTCATCATGGGCGCACAGGGGCCGCAGGTAATCCACGTCGGCTATCTGCCCGCGAACGTCGAGCAGGTGTATTTTCCCCAGGCGGAAGTGATCGGCGATCTCGGCACATCGCTTCGGCTTCTCGCCGATCGCATCGAAGGCCGAATGCCGAACGCGCAGGCGCTGCTGCCGCTTCGCGAAGGCATCCTGAGGCGAATCGCCTCCCGGGACACCGAAGATCGCTTTACCCCGCAACGGATCGTGCACGACGTACGCGCGGTGATGCCCGCGGACGGCATCCTCGCGCTCGACAACGGCATGTACAAAATCTGGTTCGCGCGAAACTATCGCACCCGAATCGCGAACACGCTGCTCCTCGACAACGCGCTTGCGACCATGGGCGCGGGCTTGCCCTCCGCGATGATGGCCGCGCTGCTGTATCCGACACGGCGCGTGATGGCGGTGTGCGGGGACGGCGGCTTCATGATGAACAGCCAGGAGCTCGAGACCGCGGTTCGCCTTCGACTGAACCTCGTGGTGCTCATCATCGCGGACGGCGCCTACGGCATGATTCGATGGAAACAGGCCGTCGATCGGTTTCCGGATTTCGGCATGTCATTCACCAATCCGGACTTCACGAAATACGCGGAGGCCTACGGAGCACGCGGCACGCGCGTGGAAACGATCGGGGAGCTGGTGCCGACGCTCGAGAAGGCGTTCACGGACGGCGGAGTCCATCTCGTCGCGGTTCCCGTGGACTACTCGGAAAACGAGCGCGTACTGGTCCAGGAACTGCGTCAGCGCCTGCCCGTGACGAAGGAAGCCTAACGATGCCCCCAACGTTGCGTGTCGTTCAGGCGTTCGATCGCGCCGCCTTCGCCGAGCTCGAGACCGATGACCAGCAGGCGCTCGAACGCAAACTCGAGCTTGCGGCCCGGACCCTGCGCAATCGCGACGGGCGGTTACCCGCGCACGAGAGGATGGCCCTCCTTCATCGCGCCGCCTCCCTTCTCGAGGCGCGTCAGCCGCAGTTCGCGAAGCTCATCGCGCAGGAAGGCGGCAAGCCCGCGAAGGATGCCGCGGTCGAAGTCGTGCGAGCGATCGATGGCCTGCGAAATGCCGCCGAAGAACTGCGGAATTTCGCCGGCCGCGAAGTCCCGATGGGCCTCACGCCCGCGAGCGACGGCCGCTGGGCCTTCACCACGCGCGAACCGATTGGCGTCGTGGCGGCGCTGTCCGCATTCAATCACCCGCTGAATCTGATCGTGCACCAGGTAGCGCCCGCCATTGCGGTGGGCTGCCCCGTGATCGTGAAGCCGGCGCCGGCAACACCGTTGTCGTGTGTGAGGCTGGTCGCCCTCCTGCGAGAAGCGGGGCTGAGCGAATGCTGGTGTCAAACGCTCATCACCGCCGACAATGCGCTCGCGGAACGTCTGGCCACCGATCCGCGGGTTGCGTTCCTGTCTTTCATCGGCTCGGCCCGTGTGGGCTGGTACTTGCGAACGCGCATTGCCCCTGGCACGCGATGCGCGCTGGAGCACGGCGGCGCCGCGCCGGTCATCGTCGATCGGAGCGCGAACCTCGATCGCATCATCGAGCCCATCGTCAAAGGCGGTTACTACCACGCGGGCCAGGTGTGCGTCTCCGTCCAACGCATCTTCGTGCACCGGTCGATACTGGCGGCATTTACCGAGCGGCTCGCCACACGCGTGCTTGCCTTGCATACGGGCGATTCGCTGCTGCCCGAAACAGAGGTCGGGCCACTCATTCATCCTCGGGAGACCGAGCGTGTCGAATCGTGGATCGAAGAAGCGCGGGCGGCGGGCGCCAGGATGATCGGCGGTGGCCGCTATTCCGAGACGACGCTGCTGCCGAGCGTTCTCGTCGAACCGACCGCCGATGCCAAGGTATCGCAGCTCGAAATCTTCGGCCCCGTGACCTGCGTCTATGGATTCGATGAGCTCGATCGCGCCATAGAGGCCGCGAACGCGCTGCCCTTCGCGTTCCAGGCGAGCGTCTTCTCGAACGACATCGGTCCGGCGCTTCGGGTCGCTCAGCGGGTGGATGCGTCAACAGTCCTGATCAACGACCATACCGCGTTCCGCACCGACTGGATGCCGTTCGCCGGCCGACATCAGTCGGGCTACGGCACGGGCGGCATCCCCGCATCCATGAAGGACATGTCGCAGGAAAAGATGATCGTCCTGCGACAGGAACTCTAGCCACACCGTTCACCACCTGACACTCGCGGAGAACCCATGAGCAATCACTATCACGCACTGGTCTGGCTCGACCATCGCGAAGCGAAAGTATTTCACTTCAACGCAACGGAATCCGAACACGTCGTCGTGAAAAGCACGCACCACGGAGAGCATATTCATCATCACGCCAACTCTGGCGACAGCGGCCATGTTCCCGTCGATCATGCGTACCTGGAAAAGGTGGCTCATGAGATAGCGAGTGCGGGCGCCATCCTCGTCGCGGGACCGGGGAACGCAAGGAAGGAGCTGATGAGCTATCTCGAGAGCCGCAACCCCGCCCTGGCGGCGAAGGTCACCGGCCTGGAGGCGGCGGACCACCCGACCGATGGCGAATTGCTGGCACACGCGCGCAAGTTCTTCCATGCGGACGACCGGATGCATTCCCAGATTCACCCGCGCTGAGGCGCACCATCACGAATGCCCTCTCGGCGGTGAGGGCATTGTTGCCGCGCGCAAACGGTAAGAGACACGTGTCGCGGCGCAGGCGGCGTCGCATTCTGATAGTTTGTTCACCCTTATCCGGAAGATACCGAAAAGGGGACAGCAGGAAGTGACAGGCGCACCGCGCCCCGCTACCGCCCAGGTAGCGACGGTCTCCGCAATGATTCTGGGCTCGGCGCTCATCCTCGCGCTGTGCTACGTGCTCTACCGCCACGAGGCCGCGCAAGCCGTCACCCGGCAGGAAGAACGCGAAATCGTCCGGGTGGACCTGCTCACGCAGTTGATGCAGGACCAGCTCAGTCCCGCCGTCACCCACCTTCGCTATCTGGCGGACGGCGATGCGCTACGCGGCTACCTCGAAAACGGCGACGCCGGCGCGCTCGAACGCGCCGCGCGACGGGCCGCCTTCTTCAGCGTGGAAACGCCGATCTACGACCAGGTGCGCTTCATTGACGCGAGTGGGCAGGAGGTCTTCCGCATCAATCAGGGCGGCGCCCGGGTCCCGCCGGATCAGCTGCAGAACAAGGCCGACCGGCGCTATGTTCAGGAAGCGAACCGGCTCGCGGCCGGCGAGATCTATATCTCCGCATTCGATCTCAACATCGAGAATGGGCGGATCGAGCAGCCGCTCAAGCCCACCGTGCGGTTCGCCATCCCGGTGTTCGATGCCGCGGGCCGGCGTCGCGGCGTATACGCCATCAATTTACTGGGGGGCCAGGCGATCACGCGGCTGCGGGAAGCCTCTTCGACGTTCGGCCATCGACTGCGACTGCTGAACTCGCGCGGCTACTGGCTCAAGGCGGCGGACCCGAATCTCGAATGGGGGTTCGTGCTCCCGGACCGCGCTGAGTACACGCTGGCGCGGTCCGACCCCGCATTGTGGTCGCGGATGGTGGCGCGGACCAACGGCCAGCTCACGACCGACAACGGGATTTTCACCTGGAAGAGACTCACGTCCGCGAACTACGTGCGTGCCGGCATAAGCGTTCGCAGCGACGACCCTTACCTCATCATGGCGTCCGAGGTACGCGGCGCCGAGTGGGACGCGCTGACCGTCGCGCCTCAGCGAATCTACAGCACCGTCGCCGCGGCCCTTTTATTGCTCATGCTGATCAGCGTGTGGCTGTTTCGTGGCCGCCTGCTCGCGATGCGCGAACTGCGCGCCGCGAATGACCGGCTCGAGCAGCGGGTCACCGAACGCACAGCGGAACTGGGCAAGACGCTCGAAGAACTGCGCTACCGCGAGGAGTTGCTGGAAGAGACCGGCCGGCTCGCAAGCGTCGGCGGCTGGGATTTCGACCCCGCCACCGGCGCCGGTCGCTGGACGACGGAAGTCGCGCGCATTCACGACCTCGATCCGGCGAAAGAACCGAACAAGGAACTGGGGCTCACGTTCTATCCCGGCGAGTCGCGCCAACGGCTCCAAACCGCGCTTCAGGAGGCCCTGACGCACGGCACGCCGTACGACCTCGAGCTGGAGTTCGTCAGCGCGCTCGGCGTGCGCAAGTGGGTACGGACCATCTCGCGTCCGGTGATGCATGAGGGCAAGGTCGCGCATATGCGCGGCGCCTTGCAGGACGTGACGGCTCGCAAAGTGGGCGAGCTGAAGCTCAGCGCACAGTTGCAGCGGCTGCGATTGCTGGAGCAGATCACTCGCGCGATCGGCGAACGGCAGGATCTCCCGAGCATCCTGCAGGTAGTGGCTCGCACGCTCGAAGAAGAGCTGCCGTTGGATTTCTCCTGCGTGTTTCTCTATCACGCCGACGAACGCATGCTCACCGTTGCCGCGGTGGGGTTCGCAAGCACACAGCTCGGCGAAGCGATGTCCCTCGTCGATCACGCGCGCATTCCCATCGACGAGAACGGGCTGTCCCGCTGCGTGCGCGGCCGGCTCGTGTACGAACCCGATATCGCCGAGCATCACTTCCCGTTCCCTCAACGGCTGCTGGCCGCCGGCCTCCGAGCCATGGTGGCGGCGCCGCTGCAGATCGAGAGCAAAGTCTTTGGCGTGCTCATCGCCGCGCGCCGCGAGCCAAACAGCTTCAGCAGCGGCGAATGCGAGTTCCTGCGACAGTTGAGCGAGCACGTGGCCCTGGCCGCCAACCAGGCGCAGATGCACGGCGCGCTGGAACGGGCGTACGAAGAGCTGCGCACCACTCAACAGGCGATCATTCAGCAAGAGCGGCTGCGAGTGCTTGGGCAGATGGCAAGTGGAATCGCGCACGACATCAACAACGCCATCTCGCCGATCATGCTCTACACGGATTCGCTGCTCGAGAACGAGACCGGCCTGAGCGAGCGAGCGCGAAGCAGTCTGCTCACCATCCAGCAAGCCGCGAGCGATGTGGCGGAAACCGTCGCGCGCATGCGAGAGTTCTATCGCGCACGCGACTCGCAGAGCGAGCTGCAGCCGATGCTTCTCAACGATCTGGTCCGCCAGACCATCGAGCTCACCCGCGCACGATGGGAGGCGATTCCTCAGCAGCGCGGCATCGTCATCGAGATCAGAACGGAGCTGGGCGTCCGAACGCAGGCCGCCCTGGGGATCGACAGCGAAACCCGCGAAGCGCTGACCAATCTCGTGTTCAACGCCGTGGACGCCATGCCTCGGGGCGGAACGCTCACGCTTCGCACCGGCACGCGCGCGGCGGACGGCCAGCCCGAGCGGGCGATGATCGAAATCATCGACACGGGCAGCGGCATGGACGAGCAGACGCGCCGCCGCTGCCTCGAGCCGTTCTTCACGACCAAGGGCGAGCGCGGCACGGGCCTGGGGCTCGCGATGGTGTACGGAGCCATGCAGCGTAATGGCGGCTCCATCGAGATCGATAGCGCGCCCGGCGCGGGCACCACGATTCGCCTGCTCTTCACGATCGCCGGCGCATCGGAGAAGGCGAGCGACAGCGCCCTCTCCCTCAACGTGCCCTCCGGACTCACACTGCTGCTGGTGGACGACGACCCGACCGTGCTCAAGTCGCTGCGCGATACGCTCGAGCTGGACGGCCACACCATTCTTACCGCAAACGGTGGCCGGGACGGGATCGATGTGTTCCGCAGCGCCTGCCGCCCGGGCGGCCGCGCGATCTCAGTCGTCATCACCGACCTGGGCATGCCGCATGTGGACGGTCGTGCGATGGCAGCCGCGGTGAAGGAAAGCTCACCGCAGACACCCGTCGTCATGCTCACCGGCTGGGGCGAACGGCTGATCGCCGAAGGCAACACGCCGAAACATGTGGACCGCGTACTGAGCAAGCCGCCGCGCATCCGCGAGCTGCGCAAGGTGCTCGCGGAACTGCTCGTTCCCGAGGGGAAGCAGGACCGCGCTTGAAGAGGAGCCCCGTCAATACGAGGCGAGACTGTGGTCGCCAGGTGCGACGGCGGCGGTGGGCGCAAGCATCATCACCACCTTCGAGCGGGACGAGATCTTCGGTTGTTTCTTTGCCGGCACATACTCGTTCCAGACGAGGGCGAAACCGGCGCCCCATGGCGCAATCGCCGGGACCAGGGACCAGGGATCGCTGCGTGAAAGCCGATGCGCCTCTTCCCTCGGAGCGCCTGCGTCGTCGAACGTCTGGAAGTAGATTTCGTACTGCCCTTCGGTGTCGTCGGACCACGCTAGTCCCACGACACCACGATTCCACGCGAGGTACGCGCCAACGGAGCTACCACTCGATGTCGTGACCCTGTGGGCTCTCTGATCCACGGGGCTCTGGAACAGCGCGTCGGCATCACCGGCAAGCAAGTAGACCTCGGTGTTGCCATCGCGCGAGTCGAACCACGTCAGCGCGCCCTTGGCACCCTCGAACGCGATATCGGGATAGACGGACGCCGCTCCATCGTCATTCGAGAGGCGTTGTACTGAAACGGCGTCCGCTTCGGCGCGCACCAGATAGAGCTCGGATTGGCGCGTCCCGATCTTGGCATCGAACACCACCCATGCCCGCCCCTGGCCGTCCAGCGCGGCATTCAGGTTCCAGGTCGTGCGGCTCGCGACCGCCGCGCGCCGTCGGGGTACGACTTCACGGCCCTCGAGATCGAACCACGCGAACCACACGTCTGGCGCGTGGGGGCCCGAACCTTCGACCCAGGCGCAGAACACGCGATCGCCAGCGATGCGAATCACCGGGTTGCGCCCCATGTGGCCGTTGGCCGAGAGTCGTACTGTCCAGCGCGCGACGCCTTCACGTGTCCATGAGCCCAGGCGCGCCGTGAGCTCGCCGCTCCCGGGCATCTTGTCGTACCAACCTATGAAGATCTGGTCACGAGCCATCTGCAACGACGGTTCATATGCGTTCCGTCGACCGTGGGTGAGCTGCAGCTCGCGCGAGACCGGCTCCGCGCCTCCAGTGAGACGCGCGAAGATCTGCGCGTACTTGCCACGGGTGTCGTACCACGCGACGGCGAGATCGCCGGTTCCCGGGGCGATGCTCGCCTCGTAGGCGCCGACATCCGAAGTGCTCATGACGAGGGGCGCGCCCGCCGCGACTTCGGCGCCCGATGCGCTCAATGCGCTCAATGCGCTCAATGCGCTCAATGCGCCCGATGCGCCCGATGCGCCCAATGCGCCCAATGCGCTCGAAGCCGACGCCGACGCGCTGACCGAGGTGCTCGCGCCAACCGCGACAAATGCAAACGACGCGGCAACAGCCGCCACGGCCGCAAGCGCCGCTCTTATGCCCCGCCGGCCCGCGCGCCGTTCCATCTGGAATGCCACCGTGAACGCCACGCAAACAGGAACATCAGCAGCGGGAGTGCGATCCACAGGAAGTCCCACGGCGTGTCGCGCACGAGCGCGCGGCCCTGGCTCACGGCCTGCGTGGCCTTCTGCTCCTGCTCCATCAGATAGCCGCGAAGCTGCGTGCTCGCGCCGACGGGCGTCGCTTTCTCACCCGGTGCCTTGCCGTTCGCCGCGCTGCCAGCGGCTTTGCTGTCACTCGCCGCGCTGCTGGCCGTTTTGCTGTCACTCACCGTGTCCCTAGCTGCTTTGGTGTCACTCACCGCGCCGGCGGCGTTCGCCTGTGCGTACCGCGCTTCGTTCTGCTTCACGAACGCTTCAGCCGCACGCGCCGCCACCGGAATACTCCTTCGAATCTGCACCTCCATGGATTCGCGGAACCGCTCCAGCGCCGGCGCCGGCACATTCAACTCGCGACCGCGATCGAGCACATATTCGAGCAGGCGTGGATTGCCGCACGTGAACTCGGCGCAACCGACGCCGTGCTCCTGCACGCTCTTCACGTATTCCTCGATCAGCCTTGTTTCGGTGGCGGCGTCGGCCTTCCAGTAGCCTTTGCGAATCGTCTCCACCATGCGCGCCGTCATGTCCTGATACGCGAAGGGCGAGTCCTTGTCGAAGAACGCTTTCAGCCCGAGCTTGTGTTTGTCCTGCACGTAGACGTCGAAGGTTTCCTTCCACATCGCGTCGTCGACAAGATCGGGCGCGGTCGCCTTCCAGCCCCAGAGATACTCGACGAACGCGCGCATTTCGCCCGCGCCCGCATAGCCCTCCTTCTTCATTCCCTCGATCCACGTCGGGTTGACGTAGCGCGAGCGGAACTCGGTGCCGAGGAACTCGTCCATCGAGGTCATCTGTGGCTTGCTGGGATTGCGAGTGTTCGTCACCACCATCTCGGGGCTCTTCCCATCGAGACTGCGGATCGCGTTCGCAAGACCGCCCATGTACATGAACATGTCGTCGTTATCGAGCGCGCCGTACAGCATCGTGGAACTGCTGTGCACGACTTGGTCCGTGCCAGAGAGCGCCATGCGAAACACATCCGGCATCGCCTCGCCCCAGAAGCCATTGCCGTAGCCGTGACCCAGCTTGTTGATATAGTCGTCCGCCATGCCGCGATCGGTATCCCAGGTGCCGCTCGCCGCCGCGATCGTCGAGGTGTTCAGGTTGAACTGGCCGGGGGGCTCATCGAAGATGCGCACGCCGGCGTACCGATCCGCATCCTTCTCGCTGTAGCCCTTCGCGATGAGCGTGGCTTTCGCTTTCAGGTAGTGCTGGCGCACGAGGTTTTCCGCCTCGTCCATCGCCTTCACCTTCTGCACGGCATCGTCCATCAGGCGCGTGACGTTGTTGAACATGCCCTCGGCCGCCGAGGCGATGACGATATCGACGCGCGGCCGCTTCAGCTCCCGGCGCGGTATCACGCTGACGCCGACGACTTTGCCGCGCACATCCCACACCGGTTTCGTGCCGAGCAGATGGAAGATCTGCGATTCGAGCACGCCTTCGTGCCGCATCGTCTCGTCGCCCCAGATCACGAACGAGACTTTCTCGGGATAGCGCCCGTGCTTCGCCACGTATTGGGCGAGCATGTCGTCGGCGAGCTTCACGCCGAGCGCATACGCGGCGGGCTTGGGCACCTTGTCCGGATCGATGCCGAAGAAGTTCTTGCCGGTCGGGTAGGAGTCCGGGTTGCGGATCGGCTCGCCGCCAGTGCCTCCCGGGAGGAAGTGACCCGATAGCGCACGCACGAAGTTACCAAGCTCCGCCGCGCCACTGGCGACAATCCGCTGCTCCATGTCGCCTGCGGCAACCTTCGCCTTGTTCGGGAGCAGGCTTCGATCGGCGCTCACGATCGCATCGATGGTGCTCTCGCGCAGCGGCTTCTCCGGCGTCAGCCCGAACGTGTGGAGCCCATAGGGAATGTTCTCGTTCTTCAGCACCAGCAGCTGATTCTCGACGCGATGAATCGCTTCATCGTCGAGCGGCTTCGTCGGGTCGAGGCCGAGATCCTTGGCGAGGCCCAGCTTCGCAACCTGCTCCGTAATCGACTTCGCGTATGCTTCGGCAAGCTGCGGATTCTTGGTCTCATTCACCGAGTGATCGTTGATGGACTCGCTCAACGCCGCGAGATCCGCATACAGCCCGCCCTTCTTGAACGGCGGCACCATGTGATCCACGAGCGCCGCCATGCCGCGGCGTCGTGCAACGAGCCCTTCCCCGACCACATCGACGTTGTAGATGTAGATGTCTGGAAGGTCGGCAATGAGCGCATCGGGCGCGTCTTCCTCGGAGAGCCCGGCATCCTTGCCGTCGAGCCATTCGAGCGTGCCGTGGGTGCCGACATGCACAACCGCGTCGGCTTTGAAGCTGTTCTTCAGCCACGCATAACTGGCGACGTACTGATGATGAGGCGCGAGATCCTTCGCGTGATACATCTTCTCCGCATCTTCACCCCAACCGCGCGCCGGCTGCGGCATGAGGATCACGTTGCCGTACTGGACGCGCGGAATGACGAGCGACATCTCGCCGCGTTCGGACGTGGTCATCAATTTCGTGCGCGACGGCGGCCCCCAGTCGTTCACGATCTTGTCGCGCAAGGCCGGCGGGAAACCGTCCAGCCAGCGCGTGTATTCCTTCACGCTCACCTGCGCCGCTCCGCCGTGCGTGAGCAATTCCGCCAGCTCACCGGGCGCGTAGCCGCCGACGTTGCGCGCCTTCGTCGTGATGTCGCTCAGCACACTCTTCGCCGCAAGATCCGCGTCGCCGAGGTCGTAGCCCTCGCGCTTCAACCGCTGAAGCATTCGCGCCAGCGATTCGGCGACGTTGAGATAGCTCGCCCCGATGTTCGCCTTACCCGGCGGGTAGTTGTAGTAAAGGATCGCGATGTGTTTATCCGCGTTGCGCTTCGAGCGCAGCGTGGCGTAGCGCAGCCCGCGCGCCACCGCCATCGAGACCCGCGACGGAATCGGATGCGTGACGACCACCGCGAGCCCGGTCTCCCGATCGCGCACTTTTTCCTTGCTGCCGACCACGGTCGGCGCGACGGTCCCGGCCAGTTCCGGCACCGCCATCAGGAACGTGCCTTCGAACATCGAGAGCCCGGTCGCGGAGGATCGCCACTCCTTCTCGCTACGCCCATAGAGGCTCACGAGGTTGATGATCGGCACATCGACTTTCGCCAGCACGTTCGACGAATCGAAATCCGCGAAGTTGAAGATGAATCCGAGCGCGACATCCGCGCGCGCCGCGCCGTGCTCGTCCAACAGCATCTTCTCGGTGGCGAACGCGCCGGGATAGCCGAAATACGGAATGGCGTCGGCGCCCTGCCGCTCCACTTCCGCGATCATCGAATCGAGCAGCTCGGTGTCGCCGGTGTAGTAAGTCGACTTGTAGAAGCCGATTGCGACGCGTGGGCGGCCGGCGTGCGCCTTGCCGTTTTCACGGCGCCACGCGTCGAACTCATTCCAGGTGGCGAAAGCTCGCCCGCCTGAGGCGGAAGGGTAGTAGTAGCCGAAGTCCAGACTCCGCTCGGGCTCGGGCACCGTGAGCCCGGCAACGCCGGCCTTGGTGAGCGCGTACTTCATCAGCGCGAGCTGGTTGGTGGCACCCGCATGAGCCCAGTACGCGCGGGCGCGAGCATCCCAATCGACACCTTGTTCGAGATACCGCTCCTTCGGCAGCAGGCCCTCGCCGACGCCGAGAACCACGCCGTGACGACGCACGTCGGCGAGCAGGTCCACGCTATGCGCCTGGTTGAAGCGCTCGAGCATCTGCTCGTTCATCGTGTCGAGCACGAGCACGTCGGCGCCGGTCATCGCCTTCGCATCGGTTTCGTCGAACACGGATTCGGCGAGATAACCGAGAGTGACCTGGTCCTTGAGATCCGGCCGCTCGGCGAGCAGTTGCCGGTAAGCGCGCACCGTGCCGGGGATGTTGCCGTCGGAATAGAGATAAACGATGCGAACGGGCTTCGCGACGGCCGCGAACGCCATGAACAGCAGCACTAGCGCAAGACTAAGGCTTCGCACCCGCATCACCCGGCGGCTGTGCGCCACTGGCGCCATCGCTTGGGCCGCCTCTGTCTCGGCCCCCGGCGCCAGTGCCGGTGCCAGTGCCAGTGCCGGTGCCAGTGCCAGTGCCGATGCCAGTGCCAGTGCCAGCGCCAGTGCCGGTGCCGGTGCCGGTGCCAGCGCCGGTGCCAGTGCCGGTGCCAGTGCCGGTGCCAGCGCCGGTGCCAGCGCCGGTGCCGGCATCCGCGCCTTCCGGCACGTAGATGACCTGCCCGTTCGCGAGCCGATACGCCACGCCGAGTCGCTCGCCGTTACCGGACAGCGCCTTGTCCGTCACCTTGTACGCTTTGATCTCGGTGCCCTTCTTCGTGATGATCTCGCGCTCCCCTTGCGCATTCGTCTTCACGAGCGTCACTTCGCTTTGCGCATCGACGAGATCGCCCATGCGATAGACGGAGAACAGCGTGATCATCAAGCCCACGATGAACACGATCGACACGTCGAACAGGTTCGCGACACCCGCGAGGGGATCTTCCTCAGGCGGTTCGTCCGGCGGCGGCAGTCGAAGAAAGCGACCCACGGTCAGACGCTCGCGCTCATCGGGCCTCGCCTGCCAGATGGCCTACCGGCTGGCCCGCCAACTCGCCCGCCACACGCTCGGCGAGATAGCGCTGTTCGCGCACCGCTTCGCTGGCCCACTTCTGGCGGATGGTGGTTACGACATAGGCCGCCGTCCCCGTCGCAAGCCCGATGATGGTCGTCGTGAACGCAACCACCATCTGCCCGGCCATCGCCTGCAGATTGCCGCTCGAGAGTGACGCGAGCGAGGCGCCCATGGGAATGAGTGTGCCGATGAGGCCGAGACTCGGACCAATGCGCACCAGCGCCCGCGCGAGATTCGCGCCGTGACGGGCCCGCTCTTCCTGCTCGAGCACGAGGTTCTCCAGATCGCCGCCGCCGAGCGGACCCTGCGCGACGCGCCCCGATACCTGCTCGACCAGCCCACGCAACGCCAGCGGCAACTCGTTTCTGCGCTCGACGCTGGCGGCAAGCACCGGCCCCTTGTCGAGCCAGCGCGAGAGACGAAAGTCCCCGCGATCCCGCCGCCGCGCCAGCCACTCCACCACGCACGCGGCGCCCACGAAGATCGTGGCGAACACGCACAGCCACAGCAGCACCATCACCGGGAATCTCAGCACCTGCCCCAACGCGAACAGGCCGTTTTCAAGCATCGACAACATCGTCAGTTACGCCTCCAGCGTCGCGAGGCCGCGCCAGCCAGCGCGACCGCACCCACGCTCACCAGAACCCAAACCGGAATCGCGGTCGCCGCTTCCCCACGCGCCGAGGCGTTGAGCACCATCGCCGAAGTCCAGCCCGAGAGGACCTCGGGCACGGCGGCGAGGCAGATGCCCGACGCCAGCAGGAACAGCGCCGCCTCGTCACGAAGCTTGCGCGGCGCAAAGTCCGGCCGCAGCGCCACGAGCCCCGCGGCAAGCACCGGGAGCATCGCGCAGCACGGGAAGGCGATCATGGCCGGCGCGCCCTGGCTGACGAGAAAGGCACCGCCCTGCGCAGCGATGAAGCCCCCGCCGAGCAGCGCCACACCGTTTGCTATCCGGTACCACCTCGGCTGCCGCAAGTCGCCTTCAGGAGTCCCGACAAGTTGTATCAGCGCGAGCGACGCAATCAGGGCCGCGAGCACCACAGGCGGCACCTGCCACTCCCCGATGAACAGCACCAGCCCCGCGCCAAAGCCGGCAATGAGCAGCGGCCCGACCAGACTGTGCCGAATCGCAGGCGCACCCGCCGCAAGCACCACCGAGGCCAGCGCGAACAGCGTCCAGAAAGTGAAAAGACTCATGGGTCGATCATCAACCGAGCGGTCCGCTCTTATTCAGCCAACGTACCGTCGCGCCGCTGTACGGTTTTGAAGTTAGGCGCAACCAACATATAGTCCGCGCCCACGAGCTCCGCTGTCGCCCTGTTACCGTTGATAAACATCTCGTGACGTAGGGCTTTTTCCGCAGAAACGTAGCGTAACGTCGCAGCGGCAGCGGTCTATCGCTTTTAACTTTTCAGCCGCACGACGCCCCGCCCATACTTGCGGCTATAACGAGACCATCCTTAGGGATCCCATGCACAAGAAGACTACTGCAGTCGGCGCAGCCGCCTGCCTCTTTGCCGTACCCGGCACCCTCCTCGCCCAGACCGCCCCGAAGGCCGATGACCTGAACGAAGAAGTCGTCGTCACGGCAACCCGCGCGGGCGACGGCATCCGTGCCGACCTCCTCGGCACCTCGTTCACGGTGCTGACGCCGGCGGACCTGGAACAGCGCCAGACCCGTTACCTGTCGGACATCCTCCGCGACGTGCCGGGCATCGCCGTCAGCCGCAGCGGCGGGGCCGGTCAATTCACCCAGGTCCGCATCCGCGGCGCCGAGGGCAACCAGACGCTGGTGATGATCGACGGCATCAAGGCGAGCGACCCGTACGCGGGCGAGTTCGACTTCGCGACCCTGATCGCCGATGACGTGGCGAAGGTCGAGGTGCTGCGCGGCCAGCAGAGCGCGCTCTACGGCTCGGACGCGATCGGCGGCGTCATCAACTACATCACCCTCACCGGCAGAGAAATGCCAGGCACACGCCTGCGGCTCGAGGGCGGCTCCTTCGGCACCGTCGATCTGTCGGCCCGCACGGCCGGGGTCGCGGGGCCGCTCGACTACTCGCTGAGCGCCGGCTACCAGAACACCGATGGCACGCCGACGGCGCGGAACGGTTCGCGCGACCTGGGCTCGGACAACACGGCGGCCTCCGCCAAGCTCATCTATTCAGTGAGCGACGACGCCCGCGTCAAGGCGGTCGTGCGCTACAGCCGCACCAAGGCGGACGCGAACGATCAGGACTTCAACTTCCCGCCGGGCCCGAACTACGGGTTCGTCGTCGACTCGCCGGGCAGCTACTACGAGAACCGCGCCGTATATGGCCTGCTGCGAGGAGAGCTCGACACCTTCGGCGGCAACTGGTCGCACGCCCTTCAGGTGCAGGGCGTGGACGCGAAGCGCGATGGCTTCTCCAATAACGACTTGAGCGGTGGCGACGACGGTGGACGCCAGCGGTATTCCTACGAAACGACGGTGCGTTTCGGCAGCGACGCCGTGAAGCAGAGCCTGACTGGCGCGCTCGACTACGAGCGTGAGACTTTCCAGAATCGTGGCCCCTTCCTCACCGACGAGCAGGGTCTCGAGCGCAGCCTGACCACCAAGGGCGTGGTAGCGCAGTACGAAGCGATCATCAATGACCGCATCGGCCTCGGCGCCTCGCTCCGCTACGACGACAACAGTCGCTTCGACAGCGACACGACGTATCGGCTGCAGGGCAGCTACAAGCTCGATAGCGGCACGCGCCTGCACGCCGCGGCGGGCTCGGGCACCAAGAACCCGGGGATCTTCGAGCTCTTCGGCTTCGACCCGGATACCTTCACCGGCAATCCGAATCTCAAGCCCGAAAAGTCGCACGGCTGGGAAGCGGGCGTGGAGCAGAGCTTCCTCGACCACCGCGCGCGCATCGACGTGACTTACTTCGACAACAAGCTGCGCGACGAAATCTTCACGACATTCGACGCGAACTTCTTCTCGAGCCCGCTGAACAAGCCGAACGACTCGACGCAGAAAGGCGTCGAAATATCGCTCAATGCGCGCATCGGGGACGCCTGGAGCATCGACGCAAGCTATACCCACCTCGATGCGAAGGAGTTCGACACCGCCACGCGGAAGATGGTCGAGGAAGTGCGGCGCGCACCGAACATCGCAAGCCTGAATGTCGGCTGGCGCGGCATCGAGCAGCGGCTCGGCTTCGATCTCACCGTGCGCTACAACGGCGCGCAGCTGGACAGCAACTTCACCCTCGTGATCCCGACGCCGCAGGTGCGGCTCGACTCCTTCACGCTGGTCGACCTGGGCGGCGATTTCAAGATCACCGACAAGGTGCAGCTCTACGCCCGCGTCGAGAACGCGTTCGACGAGAAGTACGAAGAGGTCTTCACGTTCCGGACGCCGGGCCGTGCGGAATACGCGGGAGTGCGCGTCAGGTTCTGATCGGATGACCGCGGCGGCGATGCGCCGCGGATTTCGTGGCGGTCAGGCCCGCTTCGAGGGCCTGATGTTCAAGGCAAGCCTCTCAGACCCACAAGCGAGTGGCGAGCCAGAACGTGCCGCATCCCGCCACAACCGCCGCGCTGGCATCGATCACAAAGGCGCGGGTACGTTCGAAGCCGCGCATGCGGAACAGCAGCAGTGCCCCCACGAGCAGACCGGCCACGACCGTTTCGATGAGCAAGGCACCGAGATTGATGCTCGTCAGCAAGCTGACCTCGACCTGCGACGCTAGCCGCGCCGGCTCAATTGCCGCCGCCCACAGAAATCCGTCCAGGAAGCCGAGCACCGCCGCGAGTAGCGGTGCCACCATCGGCGAGGTTTCACCGCGCGGAGTAGCTGCGGAGAACCCGGCGGAAATGACCGCTCCACCCAGCAGCAGCCACGCCGCCGCCGCGCGGTCGATCGACGCGGCGACGATCGCAGCGAGCAGCAGCAGACCGATCCATCCGGCGACGATTGGCCGCCGTTTCTCCGTTCGGGCAAGAACCACCGCGAGCGCTGCAAGCGCGGCAAGCAGGCCGACGAACGCGTGCACCGGTGTTGCGACGGGCGTGATCCAACCGGCCTGCGAGATCGCGATGGAGGCGCTGTAACCCAGCGCGAGAGCCAGAACCGCGTAAGCCAGGTCGCGACGTCTCCGGATGACCAGCGCCAGACCCAGAACGACGCAAAGCAGGTCGGCGTTACGCAAGACCCGCTCGGCACCGAGGCGCAGATACATCGCCGCGTCCGGCCTTCTCAGCGCACCGTCGTCGGGAAGTTGCCATTGCCGGTCGCTCGCCGTGAAGAGATGCTCGACGTCACGCCCCGCCTGGTAAACCCGCGCAATGTGGAGATGATCCGGAATACGCGCGAACAACGCGTCATCCCGCAGCACTATCTGGCGTGGATCCTCACATCGATAAAAGATTTCGAAGCCATACAGACCAGCGCCCACCGACAACGGATCGACCCGGCCGAGGTCATAGCCCTGATCGAGCGCCTCGCAGGCACCGCTTGCCGAACGTACCGACACCGTTCCGAGCAGGTACTGCGCGAGCTTCGCAACAGTGGCAACGGGCATGTCGCGCCCGATCAATCGCTGGGCGTCAGGAACGGGTAACAGGAATCGCAGCGTGACGGTTTTGCCGGAGATCACCCAGGTGGAGTAACTCACGCTCTGCGTTTCGGCGCAGGCCTGGCCCACCCACAGCGCCAGCAGGCCGAGCACGATCCAGCGCGGCGCTTTCACTGTGGCTGCTCGGGCGAATAGACGATTTCCGCTTGGCTGCGCAGCGCCTTCAGAGTCTCTTGAGTCGCGCGCTGTGCTTCGTCCGTTCGCAGATCGTCGTACACACGCGACCTGGCGGCGGCGAAGTCGGCCACCCTCGCCGGCTCATGCCGCTGCATGATGAGAATGTGCACGCCGTCGGTCTCGACGACCGGGTCCGAAACTTCACCGTCACGCAGTGCTTCCGCAACCGGATAGAGTTTCGGGCCCAGCTGTCGCCTGGCCAGGAGGTCTGACGCGGCGGCCTGCTCCATGCGCCCGGAGCTCACGAGGCCGAAATGCTCCCGCACCTGATCGAGCGGTACACCTGCGCGCAGCTGATAGACCGCTTCAGCGGCGTCGGCCAGCGCCTGTGCGGTGGTCTGATCCGCATTCTGGTAACCCCCCACACCCAGCACGAGATCCACCAAGGTCATGTCGCTTCTCTGCGTGTAGCGCGAGAGGTTCGCCTCATAGAACGCGCGCAAATCCGCTTCGGTGGGCGTCCGGGCGAGCACCTGCGCGGCAATCTGATTGTTGACCGCGACCGTCATGATGTCGCGCACGTCGATGGTGGTTTCCGGCAGATCGAGCGCCAGCGCGCGCTGGACGAGCAGTTCCTCGTCGATCATCCGCTCGAGCACCGCCTTGCGCGCGGCCGGGCTCGCTTCATCGAAACCGACGCCCTCATCACTCTGCGTCTGAGTGATCCAGTCGCTGACGAGAACGCCCTTCTGGTTGACGAGGGCGACGTAACCGGGCGGCACTTTCACCAGGTGCCGGGGGGCCGTGCGAAACAGCCCCAGCCCCGCGAGCACGAGCCCGACGAATACCGCGAAAGCAGACAGTACCGCCGAGCGATGCGGGGTAGACGACGCCACATCGAGCAGGCGTCGGATCCGCAGCGAGCGTTTCTCCGGAGCAACCGACATCTTCAAGGCTCTCCGGCGAGTTTCATTTCTGTCTGGGGCGGATGAGAGGCTTCGTGGAGGTAAACCGCCAGCGCGCGAATCTCCACGAGACTCAGCGCCCTCCGCCATCCGGGCATGATGTGGCGCTGACCGTTGTAGATGGCATTGAAGAGCGCCTGCCGGTCGCCCCCGCTGTTCCACACATTAGCGGTCAGATCCGGCGCCCCGTAATCCGTATTGCCGCGTCCATCCGGTCCGTGGCAATCGAAGCAACCCGCCGCTCCAAGAAACAGCTCGCGTCCGTCGGCGGCGGGCGCCGGCTGGAAGGCACGCCCGCTGAGTTGCAGGACGTACTCGACGACACTCTGGATCTGGGCGCTACTCAAGACTCCCGTCAGCCCGAAGGCAGGCATCGAGGTTATGTCGCGCCCCTTCGACTCTCCGGAACGAATGCCATACAACACGGTGCGTTCGATGTCGTAGACGTCGCCGCTGCCGTAGAGGGAAACGGCGTCGACGAGGTTTGGAGCGCCCAGGTCCGACCGGCCGCGCATGTCCGCGCCGTGGCAGGACGCGCAATGTTTCGCATACACGGGTGCCGCTTCGTCGGCGGCGAAGCGTACAAGGGCGGGGTCCGAGGCGGCAGCATTCGGCAACACTGACAGGAGGCGGTCTTCCATGCGAGCGTGCCGACCGTACAGCAGCGCGGCCACGACGGAGATGGAAATCAAAAGGACCAACAGTGCCGCGGTCTTTATCACGATCTGCGATGCCCTACACTCTGCGCTACTATACCGCGCCGCCCTACCGTAGCACCCATGGTCACCCCCGAAACGGATCACACGAAGTCGGCCGAGCTCGTAGTGCCTCGCTCTCATCGCCTCGTGCGACGACTGGCCATGGTGTACGGAGCTCTCGCCCTCGCGATGGCCGGGCTGCTGTGCGCGGACGCGTTACCGCGCGGGATCGCGCTCCAAGCCGTCGCACATGAAGCGATCGTAGGTGGGCTCGCCGGGACGGTGCTGCCAACGCTGCTCCTTGCGTTGGCCGGCTTGCTCGGCACTCTTGCGCTGACGACCGCACGCTTCCGCTCCGGATCGCCCGCCGCCGCGAACGCCCGCTGGTCGCGACTTCTGCAGAACCCCGGATCCGCAGCGCGCCTCGGCCAGGCAGTCGTCATACCCGCCAGCGCGGTAGTCATCTACGTGGTCGTGCGCTTGCTGTGGCCCGGCTCTGCTCCGTCGGTCAGCTCCACGAGCGCCAACATCGGTGGCGCGCTCACCTTCGCGCTGACGTTCACTTCACTGGTCGCACAACGCACGATCGCGGAGTTCCCGGAACCGCAGTTGCCGGAAGCGCCGGCGCTACGTCGCTTGCTCCTTCTCGTGACCGTCCTGCTCGGAGTCGCCGCCTGTATCGAACTCGGTCGTGGCGCGATGCTCGATTGGGTGCGGTGGCCGCAGTACGCGATTGCGGTAGTCACGGTCCTGATTGCCGTTGAGCTTTCGCTGCGCGCGTTCGCACGCCTGTTCCTGCCGAGCCCTGCCGCCGCGAAGGCCAGAGCGGTGGTGGATAGCGTTCTGGTCGCTGCGCTCACGGGCCGCCCACGCTCACCCGGCTCGTTGTTACGCACCCACCTGGGCCTCGACTTCGCGCGCAGCTGGGCTCTCTCCTTCCTGAGCGCCGCCCTCCTGCCCGCGCTGTTGATCACGGCGTTGTTCTGCTGGGGCCTCACCGGATTGAAGCTCGTCGATCTCGGACACCGCGGTATCTACGAACGCTTCGGCGCCCCGGTCGAAGTGCTCGGCCCGGGTTTGCACCTGATACTGCCATGGCCCTTTGGGCGCCTGCGCCCCGTCGAGTTTGGCACCATTCACTCCGTGGCCATCGGCGTGGACAGCATGGCAAAGGACGACGCGCAGCAGATCGGTGCGGAAGATGTCCCGCAGGCCAGCCTGAATCGGCTGTGGGAAACCGCGCATTCCGGTCAGGCTTACTATCTCATTGCGAGTCTCGGCAGCGGCCAGCAAGGCTTCCAAAGCGTCGCCACCGAGATCAGCGTGCTGTATCGGGTCGGGTTGTCGGACGAAGCAGCCCTGCAGTCGAACTACGCGGTCGCCGATCCCGAATCGCTGATTCGACAAGCGGGCAGCCGCATGGCGCTGCGCTACTTCAACTCCCGGACGCTCGAGTCGGTGCTCGGCGCGAGTCGCGAGACGGTGGCCGCCTCGATGCGTGACGCCCTCACCGCGGACGTGAACAGTCATCGCGCGGGGCTCGAAATCGTCTCCGTGCTGATCGAGGAAATCCATCCGCCCGCTGGCGCCGCCGCGGCTTATCACGCCGTGCAGGCGGCGCAGATCAACGCGAGCGCGAGCATCTCGAACGAGCGGGGGCGCGCGAAGCGCGTGGCCGGCGTCGCTCAGCAGGAGGCGCACCAGCTCACCGCGTCCGCCGATGCCACCGCCACCGAACGGTTGCGCGCGGCCGATGCCGATGCGTACCGTTTTGCCGCCGAGCGTCGAGCCCATGCGGAGGCCGGTCAGGCGTATCTGTTCGAGCGCTCGCTCACCGGCCTGCGGGCGGCGCTCGCGCAGAAACCGCTGATCCTGATCGATCATCGCCTGAGCGCGGCGCAAGCGCCGATCTTCGACCTGCGCTCCGCCGAACAGCAGAACGATACGTCCAGCGACCCGCTCAACGAGCTGCTATCGCCGCCGCCCGCGCCGGAAGGCGGCATACCGCCGAGCGCGCGCGAGCCGTTCGGGCCCGAGGCGCGGCCGTCGAAATGAGGACGCGCGATTTCATGAAGGCCCTTTACCCGACCGCCGCCGAGCCATAAGTCATGTCCAACGATCACACCGCACGGCCTCATGATGATGACGATCACGATCATGACCATGACCATGACCATGACCATGACCATGACCATGACCATGACGATGATCACGACCACGATCATGATGACGATCATCACGGGTTCGGCGCGCCGGCGCGCATTGGTGTCGCCGCGGCCATCCTGGTCGCCGCCGTTGCGGCGGCCTGCATCGTCATGATCCCAGCGGGCGAAGCGGGCGTTATCACGCGATTCGGTAATCCGAGTCGCGTCGTCACCGATCCCGGGCTCGCGTGGAAGTTACCGGTTCCCTTCGAGAACACGATTCCCATCGATCTGCGGCTGCGGACCACCTCCACCGGCTTGCAGGATGTGGGAACACGTGACGGTCTGCGCGTGCTCGTGCAGGCATACGTCGCGTGGCAGGTGCCCAACGATCCGCAGCGTATACGGCAGTTTCTGCGCTCGGTGCGCAACCAGCCGGACGAAGCCGCGCGCCAGCTGCGCAGCTTCGTGAGCGCGGCCATGCATATCACCTCGAGCAACTTCGAGCTCAGCGAGCTCGTCAACGTGAGCGCCGACCGGGTTCGTCTCGAAGCGTTCGAGAACCAGCTGCGCGAGCAGGTTGCGCCTCGCATGCTGGAGGTCTACGGCATCGATATCCGCCAGGTCGGCGTCGAGCGGATGACGCTCCCCGATGAGACGCTCGCGGCGACCGTCGAGAGAATGCGCGCCGAACGAGAAACCGTCGCGGCCGAACGTACCGCCGAAGGTTTGCGGCAAGCCGCCGCCATCCGCGCCGATGCGGACCGCGATGCGCGCAAAGTAGTGGCCGAAGCGAAAACCCAGGCGGCACGTACCGAGGCCGATGCGCAACAAGCGGCCGCGCGCACTTACGCGAAGGCTTATCAGACGGATCCGGGGCTCTACACCACGCTGCGTTCGCTCGATTCGATGAATCAGGTCATCGGCCGCAACACGAGTGTCGTGTTACGGACAGATGCCGCGCCGTTTCGAGTGTTGGTCGATGGCCCCGCAGGCGCAGGTGGACGTGCAAGCACCTCAGTAGCCGCGGGGGCGCCTGTCGCTGCAGCCGACGCGGCTAAAAAGAAGACGCCGTGAACGAGCCGGCGCACACCGCTGGCGCGGGCGAACACCCGGAGCGGGTGGGACCGCCCCCGGTACCACCACCGGGTCCGATCGCGCAGTCCGTCGCCATCGGTTTTCGCGCGGTGTATGTGGCGGGCGTTTTGCTCCTGTTGCTCTGGTTGTTGAGCAACGTGCACGAGATCCCCTCCGATAGTCAGGCGGTCGTGCAGCGATTCGGTCGCATCGTCCGAACCAAGGAAGCGGGGCTGCTGATTGCCTGGCCGCGGCCCATCGAGCAGATCCGGCTACTGCCCGGGCCCGACAGGCAACTGAGCCAGGAAGTCGGAACGTTGCCGCCGGCAACGGAAAAGGCGCGAAGCCTGGTGGGGCCATTCGCCAAGACACAGTCGATGCCGGCGAATGCCTCGGCGTATCTCACCGGCGATGGCAACGTCGTACTCCTGAGCGCGGCGCTGATCTATCGCATCAGTGACGCGACCCGCTACTCGCTAGCGCAGACGCACGTGTCGCCGGCGCTCGATCGCCTCTTCCACTCCGCAACGGTGCGCGTCACGGCGGGACGGAACCTGAATGACTTTCTGGTCGTACAGACCGGCAGTCAAGGGGCCAACAGCGCCGCGATAGCCCTGCGCAGCGAAGTGCGCGACGCGCTTCTGCAATCCATGAACGCGCGCCTGCATGAGCTCGCGAAAGGCGGCGCGTCCCTTGGAGTCGAAGTCGAACGCATCGACATGACTGCCTGGCTGCCTCCGCAGGCCAAATCGGCATTCGATGCGGTGCTGATCGCCACCCAGGCCGCCGATCGCGGCGTGGCGGTTGCGCGTACCGACGCGGAGCGGCGCCGGCAGGAGGCCAATCGCCTTCGCGATCAGTTGTTGAGCGGAGCGCAGGCCACCGCGCAAGAACTGCTCAGCAGCGCAAGCGTGAACACCGCGGGCATCCTCGCGCTCGAGCAGGAAGCAACGCCCCAGACACGCGGCACACTGCTCTTGCGGGAGTATCGTGAGCAGGTCACCAACATCATGAACCGCGCCGGATCGGCCACACTGGTCGATCCGCAAGGCGGAACGCGCCTCGTACTACCGGGAAGAAAAGCCAAATGAGCGGCATGCACCATCTGTCTTCCGCCGCCGGTCATCATGGCCCGCGCCCCGGAGCACTCCTCAACCGCGTCGAACGGCTGATGCTCGGGTTGCGCTTGTCGCTCGCCCTCGCGGCGCTGTGCCTGCTGCTCGTGGCGACGGCGATCAGTTACTTCCTGCCTTCCGAACGAGGCATCGCGGAGCTCGTCGCCGGCATCGCCGCCGCGCTCGTTGCGGTTCCGGTTTTTGTCGAGGCATGGGCGAGCCTGCGCCACCCGAGCCTGCACGGCATTACGGATCGTCTCGTCGCGCTGGCGCTCATCGCCGCGTGGGCGACCGGCGATCTCATGACCGCCGCGCTGTTGCCCATCATCATGACCGTGGGCCATGTGCTCGAAGAGCGCAGCATGCTGGGCTCCCACGAAGCCGTGAAAGCACTCACGCGCCTGACCGCCGGCGATGCCCGTCGTCTGTTGCCCGGCGGGGCTACGGAAACGGTTCCGAACGAGCAGCTGCGTGTCGGCGACGTCATCGAGTTGCGTGCCGGCGAACGCGTGCCGGCGGACGGAGTCATTCGCAAGGGCAACTCGAGCCTCGACCTGGCATCGCTCACCGGTGAGTCGGTGCCGGTCGAAGTGCACGAAGGCGACGCCGCGCTGGCCGGCGCGATGAATCTCGACGGCCTGGTGCACCTCGAATTGACTCGCGTGGGCCAGGAAAGCACGGTCGGCCGCATCATCGAACTGATGCGCGAAGCCGAACATGCCAAGCCGCCGGTAACGCGACTCCTGGACCGCTATGCCGGGCAATACATGACGCTGGTGCTGCTGGTGGCCGGCGGAACGTGGCTTCTGAGCGGCAACGTGCCGGCGATGCTCGCGGTGCTGGTGGCTTCTTGCCCGTGCGCACTGGTTCTCGCGGCACCGGCAACCGCCGTGGCGGCGATCGCGGTGGCCTCCCGGCACGGCATCCTGATCAAGGGCTCGGGGTTCCTCGAGCACCTCGCGGATGTCTCCTCCGTCATCTTCGACAAGACCGGAACGCTGACCACGGGCGAGCTGCGCATGGCCGCGCTGGTGCCGGCCGAAGGCGTCGACCCCAACGCGCTTCGACAGCTTGCCGGTAGCCTGGGCGCCGGGAGCAACCATCCGCTCAGCCGCGCCGCCGCCGCGGCGGTTCCCAAATCCGAACGTCTCGTGATCGACGACGCGCGCGAGCTTGGTGGATTCGGCGTCACAGGCCTCTATGCCGGCGAAGTGGTGGCGCTCGGCCGTGCCGACCTCTTCGAACGCATCTCGGTGGCGGCGCCTCCTCCGCCCTCGCACAACGGACCGATCGCCGGCGTGAGCCGCGACGGACGCTTCCTCGGCTGGCTGCTCTTTTTCGATCAATTGCGCGTGAGCGCGCAAGGCGCCGTTCAGGATCTGAAGGGGCTCGGCATCGAACACATGGTGCTGCTCACGGGCGATCGCGAACCTGTCGCGCGGCAAGTGGCGGACGAGATCGGCATTCAGGAGATCTGGGCCGACATGCTGCCCGAGCAGAAAATGGATCGGGTGATGCACGAGATCAAGATCGGCCACCGCCCGATGGTGGTCGGTGACGGTATCAACGATTCGCTCGCGCTGCGCGCGGGCGCCGTGGGTGTCGCGATGGGGACGCAGGGCGCCGATGTGGCGCTCGCCTCCGCCGATATCGCACTGATGACCAACGATCTGCGGCGGCTCGGCACCTGCATCCGCCTGAGCCGGCGCTGCCGGCGCACGATCTATGTGAACGTCGGGGTCGGGCTGGGATTCACTTTCGGGCTGATCGTGCTGTCCGGGGCGGGTGTTCTGGGACTGCAGGCGCCGATCATCGCGGCGCTGCTCCACAACGTCAGCACCTTCATTGGGCTCGGGAACGCGGGCCGGCTGCTGTTGTTCGATGAGACGCAGACCGCAAATGCGGCCCCGTCGACGCATGGCTAACGATCTGGGCTAACGATCTGGGCTAACGATCTGGGCCAAGGATTCGGCTAGCGATTCTGGCCCATCGTCCTCTCGCCGACGTAGCCGAACATCACGCCGATCGAGCCCCAGAGAACCGTCTGCAGCCCGATCGAGGCAACGCGGAAACTCCACAGCGTGTCGGCTGGGAAGCCGACCGGCACTTCGTTGATCGTGGGCAGAACGGTGAAGGCGAGCGCGATCACGACGAGGTACACGCCCACCGCCGCGACCGAGCTATTCCAGGCGCCGTGGCGCGCGAGCAGTCGCCGCCGCGTCATCCACGCGACGACGGTCGCGGCGATCGAGATCGCGACCATGAGGAAGTAGAGGCCGGTTCGCAGCCGGATGGTGTCGGGCTCGCCCACCGCGGGCGGATTGGCCGGATACTTGAGCGCCGGCACGAGATACACCGACAACAACCCGAGCGCGGAAAGCAGCGCCGCCGTGGGGCCCGCCGAGATCGCGCCGATACGCCCGTATGCCAGCGCGAACAACACCGCGAACAGGCAACCCAGGCCCGCACCGACAACCACCAGTCCGGTGAGAAGACCGATGCCACTCTGCACCGTTCGACTGAAGATCTCAGTCTCTTCATCGCCGTGATGGTGACCCGCCGGCTCCGCGGCGGCCGCTTCGGCGGCCTCGTTGTGATGATCGGCAGGCTCGGTGCCGGCTGGCTCGGCGGCCTCGGCCGCTTCATGGTGGTGACCGGCCGCTTCGGCTCCCGCCTCTTCATGCGCTTCGGAGTGCGCGGATTCGAAGGCGATAGCCGTTTCCACCTGCGCCTCGCCAAAGGCTCTCGCCCACCCGAAGGCCAGCAGCCCGGCCGCGATGCCGATGATCAACCCGAAAAGAATGAGCCGACCGACCATGGTTAGTTTTCCTGCTTGCGCGTCTGATGCTGGGCTAGTGGCAAGGAAAGCCGAGCAGGTGGCGGGCGTCGTGCACGAACTCGTGCACCCCCATGCCGCTCACGACCGACGTCGCGCCCTGCTCCGCACCCACGAAGTAGTAAGCGAAAACCATGACCAGACTTCCGAGGACCGCCCACGGCATGACTTTCCTGACGGGAATCGCAACCGGCGCGGCGGCGGCTGGGGCGGCGGCGGCGGCACTTTGTTCGGTGGGTGTGGCCATAGGCATTTCCTCAGGAAAAATGTGGAAACAAGTTTAAGGCGGAAAATTCCTGTCGCCGCGGGATAATGCGCGCTCAGCGCCGCCAGCGCCCACTACGTCCATTAGACGAACATGGCTCCTCGAATAACCCTCATCTGCCATGCGACGACTCGCGCGCTTCGCTCAGCCACGTTCGGCGGCGATGACTCGCTCGACGACATCGGCAAGAAGAAGGCGGAAAGCCTGGCCGGTTCCCTCGGCCGGGTCGACCAGTGCTGGACCAGTCCCGCTCACGCGGCACGCGAGACCGCCGTCGCCCTTGACTTAACGGCGAACCCGGACGAGCGCCTGCGCAACTGCGATTTCGGGCGCTGGGAAGGCCTGCGCTTCCAGCAACTGCTGTTGCGCGAGCCGCGCAAGCTGGTGCGCTGGATTCGCGATCCGAGCTCGGCACCGCATGGGGGCGAATCCATCCCGCAGGTTCTCGAACGGGTGGCGGCATGGATGCATGAGCGCAGTCGCGACCCGGGCCATACTGTGGCGGTGACCCACGCCGCCGTGATCCGCGCGGCGATCGTCCACGTGATCCAGGCGCAGGTGCCCTCTTTCTGGCGCATCGATGTATTGCCGCTATCCCGCACGGAGTTCCGCACCAATGGGCGGCGCTGGGTGCTGCGATCACTGGCTTCCATGACTGGGGGCGACGATGCGGGCTGAGTTCGTTATCCGTCTGAAAGGTCAAGGCGCCCAATGGAGCTGACCCAAAAGCCGCTGCGGATCTTCGCAAGCTGCGTCATCGCGGCGCTGGTCGCCATCGCGCTGGTCAATCTCTACCAGGCCAAACACTCCCTGCCGGCGAGCAAAACGATCCCGTACACGCAGTTCCTGGATGCCGTCGAGCAAGGCCGCGTACGCACCGTGAAGATCGACGGAAACGAGATCGTCGGCGCATACACCGATCGCGGGCTCTTTCGCACGTATGCGATGAACGATCCCGACCTGCTGAGGCTGCTGCGACAAAAAACGGTCTCCATCACGGCGACAGCCGCTCCCGCTGGCGGCGGCTCCGCGTGGCCCGCCGTGTTGAGCGCTTTGATCCCGACGCTGCTGCTGGTAGGGCTCGTGCTGTTTTTCATGCGTCGTATGCCGGGGCTCAGCGGCGCGGGGGGGATGGGTCTCGGCAAATCCAAGGCGAAGCTGCTGACCGCGGCCTCCGGCCGGGTCACGTTCGCCGACGTCGCGGGCGTCGATGAAGCCAGGGAGCGTTTGCAGGAGATCGTCGACTTCCTGCGCGATCCACAGAAATTCCAGCGCCTCGGCGGACGCATTCCGCGCGGCGTATTGATGGTGGGCGCGCCGGGCACCGGCAAAACCCTTCTCGCCCGCGCGGTTGCCGGCGAAGCGAACGTGCCGTTCTTCACGATCTCGGGCTCGGACTTCGTGGAAATGTTCGTGGGCGTCGGCGCGTCGCGCGTGCGGGACCTGTTCACGCAGGCGAAGAAGAGCGCCCCATGCATCATCTTCATGGATGAGATCGACGCGGTCGGCCGGCGCCGGGGCGCGGGCGTTGGCGGCGGCAACGACGAACGCGAGCAGACGTTGAACCAGCTGCTCGTGGAGATGGATGGCTTCGAATCGAACGAGAGCATCATCCTGATCGCCGCGACCAATCGCCCGGACGTGCTCGATCCCGCCCTGCTGCGCCCCGGACGGTTCGATCGCGAGATCGTCGTCAGCAATCCCGACGTGCTCGGCCGGGAGCGGATTCTCGAGGTTCACCTCCGCAAGGTTCCACTCGCGCCGGAGGTGGACCTCAAGCTCATTGCGCGGCGCACGCCGGGCTTCTCGGGCGCGGATCTCATGAACCTCGTCAACGAGGCCGCCCTTCTCGCCGCGCGTCGTGCCCGGGAAACGGTGGGAATGCGGGAGTTCGAGGATGCCAAAGACACCGTGACCATGGGCGCCGAACGGCGCACCCACGTGATGACCGAAGACGAGAAGCGCCTCACCGCCTATCGCGAGGGCGGCCGCGCAATCGTGGCGCTGCACGTGCCCGCGGCCGATCCGGTGCACAAGGCCACGATTCTGACGCGCGGCCGGACGACCGGAATGGTCAAGCAGTTGCCCGAGACGGATCAGTTGTCCGTCACCCTCGAGCAGATGAACTCACGCCTCGCCATCATGATGAGCGGCCGGGCGGCCGAGGAAATGATCTTCGGCCCGGAGAAAGTGACTTCCGGAACCGCGGGCGACATCGAAGAGGCGACTCAGCTTGCGCGCACGATGGTCACGCGCTGGGGACTTTCCGAAGCGCTGGGAACCGTGGCGTACGGCGAGAACACCGACGAGGTGTTCCTCGGGCACTCGGTGGCGCGTCGGCAAAATATCTCGGAACAGACCGCCCAGGTGATCGCGGTCGAGGTGCGCAAGCTCATCGACGCGGCTCGCACGGAAGCGCAGCGCATCCTCGGCGAGCAGCGCGCCCAGCTCGAAACGCTTGCGCAAGCGCTGCTCCAGCACGAAACGCTCAGCGGCGAGGACATCCAGAACCTGCTGGCGCGTAACACGCCAGGCGCATAACTCGAAGGCCGGCGTACCGCGGTTACGGCCGATCGGGAACGGCGAGCGCGCTTCGGCTTCTCGACCAGCCGCGGCCCTTTTCACCGAGGCACCAGACATCCTGAGCCGGCTCTCCGTCACGTTGCGCGGGATCGACGGCGGCTACGATGTAGCGCTGGTCGGCCAGCCACTGGCGCACGCGCTGGCCCTCCCGCTGACGCAGAGCGAGAGCGCCGGAAAGCTCGGTCCATCGCAAAGGCCGATGCGTGAGCTCGAGAAGCACCAGCACTCGTTCCGCCATCGCGCGAGGCGATTCAACCGAGCTTGCGGCAGTGGATATCTGGCGTGGTTCGACCGTTGCCATGGGGCTAGTCCTTCCGCGAATGCTCGGCGGACTTCAGATTAGTGGCGCGGCCCAATCGATGACACGCGCGTCGCTCGGCGCGTTCGTGAGGCGGGCAGTCGCGAGGCCGCGCGCTATACTTCGCGGCGAATGCGCAAAAAATCCAAGACGCCCACCGAAACGAAAAGCTTCCGTTCGTTCGCTTCGTTCCGCCTGCACAAGCTCGCGAGACTTTCAGATCGCATGCACGAGCGGCAGTACCAGCGCGACTTCGGGCTGAATCTGCGTGAATACCGCATCATCGGCCTGACCGGGTCGCTGGGCGGTGCCTCGTTCCGGCGTATCTGCGCGGAGTCGGGCCTCGACAAGGCGCATGTAAGCCGGCTCATCGCGCGACTCATCAAGCGTGGCTTCCTCAGCAAGCGGGCCGATCCAACCGACCAGCGAACGGTGAACGTCACTCTCACCGAGCGTGGCAAGGCGGTGCGCGATGGCCTGCATGCCGCTTCGGCCAAGCTGAATGAGCAATGGCTTGCAGCGCTCCCGGCGACCCAGCGAACGGCGTTCTTGTCCGCGCTGGATACGCTCCACGAGCGCGCGCAGGCCATCGCGGACGACCGCGAGCAGGCCGCCGCCGCCTCGGGGAGCAAGCGGATCGTCCGCAAAAAAGCCCCGGCCGGCGCGCGCCCGGCTCCGAAAGGCAAGGTCGTGCTGAACAAGGCGATGGCCACCCAGCTTCTCGGCGTGCTGAACGCCGCGCTCGGCAAGCGCGGCTGAGCCGCGAGCCCGGGCCGCGCGCGCCCGCACGCCTCGCTCGCAAGGCGATGAATCGCCGCGCAATGCCGTCTCAACTTTCGTTGACGGTGACAACGTTGTATGTTCACCCGGTCGGGATGCCGTTTTTTGGCCGTGCCACGCAGCGTGGGGGGACGGTGCAGCCTGTTGGTGTGAATACCATCATTGGCCGCCCGTAGACACCGGTGGGTTGCCGAGCTAAGAAGGACGCATCGCGATACGGGGCAACGAGGGGACAACTGCTTGTACTGGCGGTTCGGCGTTGGCGTTGATGAATACTCGAGGCGCATCGCCATGGCGACCTGCGCCGCCGCGATGCTGTTCGGTTTCCATTCCCACTCCGCTCAGGCCGCTGACGCCGCCGCGGGCGCTTCCGCCGACAAACGCATTGCCATCGTCGAGAAGCTCTTCGATACCCACTGTTCCGAATGTCATAACGCCACGGACTGGGCCGGTGGGCTCGCGCTCGATACCCTCGACGTCGCTCACATCGGGGAAGAAGCCGAGACCGGCGAGAAGATCATCGCCAAGCTGCGCGCCGGGGTAATGCCTCCTTACGGCAAGCACCGCCCGCTCCGCTCGGAGTTGCTGGCCGCGGTGAACGTCATCGAAGCGAAGATCGACGAAGCGGCGGCCCAAGCCCCCGCCTCTATTCCACCGCCGGGCGTGCATCGACTGAATCGCCGTGAGTACGCGAACGCCATCCGCGACCTGCTTGCGCTCGAGATAGACCCGGGGTCGATGCTGCCGGTCGACGACTCGAGCTATGGTTTCGACAACATCGCCGGCACGCTCGGCTCGTCTCCGGCGCTGGTCGGCGCGTACGTATCGGCGGCCTCGAAAATAAGCCGCCTCGCGCTCGGCCACGAAACCGAGCCGAAGCTTGCGACCTATCACGCGGCGCCGGACTACTCCCAGGATCGCCACATCGAAGGCCTGCCCTTCGGCACGCGCGGCGGCCTCATGGTGCGCCACTATTTCCCCGCCGATGGCGAGTACGTTTTCAACTGGACGCCGGTGCGAACAAACGCTGGCGGGATCTTCGGGAATACGGCGGGCGAGAAACTCGAGCTGAGCGTCGACGGCCAGACCGTCAAGGTCTACGACATCGATGCCGAGATCGAACGCAATTCGCCAAAGGACGAGCATCCGGTACGCATCGCGGTGCGCGCCGGAATGCGCACGGTAGGACTCACCTTCGTGTCCCTGGCCGAGAGCCCGCGCGACGATCTCAACGCGCATTTCGAACGCACCACGCTCACGCAGAACCTGGATGGGTTCAATTTCGCGCCGCACGTGAACTCGATGACGATTCTCGGCCCCTACAGCGGCAAGCGACCGGCCAGCACGGCGAGCCGCGACAAAGCCCTGACGTGCCGGCCGGCTCAGCCCGCCGAAGAAACGGCGTGCGCTTCGAAGATCTTCACGGACCTGGCATTGCGCGCGTTTCGCCGACCCATTGGCGACGACGATCTGAAGGCGATTCTCGCGCTGTATCGGAAGACGCGGGAGCAAGGCGGGGACTTCGAGGAAGGCGTTCAGATCGGGCTGCAGTTGATCCTCTCCGACCCACACTTCATCTATCGCACCGAGCCTGCGCCCGCCGGCGTTGCGCCCGGGCAGTCCTGGGCGGTGAGCGACCTGGAGCTGGCGTCGCGCCTTTCGTTTTTCCTGTGGAGCACGATTCCCGATCAGGAACTGCTCAACCTCGCGAGTGCCGGCAAGTTGCGTGAGCCCCGAGTGCTGGAGCAACAGGTCAGGCGCATGCTGGCCGATCCCCGCTCGCAGGAGCTCGTAAGCAACTTCGTCGGGCAATGGCTCCAGCTTCGCAACCTGAACGCCGCGGCGCCGGTGGCGGACATCTTCCCGAACTTCGACGACAACCTGCGCCAGGATTTCCGCACGGAAGTCGAGATGCTGTTCGCATCGCTGCTCCACGAAGATCGAAGCGTGCGGGAGCTGCTCGATGCGCGATACAGCTTCCTGAACGAGCGTCTTGCCAGGCACTACGGCATTCCGAACGTGTACGGCAGCCAGTTCCGCCGGGTGGAGCTCGGTCCTGAGTTCGACATGCGCCGCGGCCTGCTCGGCAAAGGCGCGATCCTCACGGTCACCTCCAACGCGGATCGCACTTCGACGATCCGGCGCGGGCAGTGGGTCGACGTGAACATCCTCGGGGTGCGTCCTCCCGATCCGCCACCGAACGTTCCGGGGCTCGCCGCGCAAGAAGAAAACCCCGCCGGCGGCAAGAAGCTACAGACACTTCGTCAACGCATGACGGAACACGCGACGAACCCCGCCTGTGCCGCTTGCCATCAAATGATGGATCCCATTGGCTTCGCGATGGAGAGCTTCGACGGCATCGGACGCGTGCGCACGAAAGACGCCGGCCAGTCGCTCGACTTGTCCGGCTGGCTCGTCGATGGCACGCGGTTCAATGGCGTCTCGCAATTGCGCGAGGCGTTGATGACGTACTCGCCGGAGTTCATCAAAACGATGACGATTCGGCTGATGACCTACGCCCTCGGCCGAGGCGTTGAGTATTACGACATGCCGGTCGTGCGAAGCATCCTCAAGGACGCCGACGCCAGGGACGACCGGTTCTCCGCGCTGGTTCTAGGCATCGTGAAGAGCGACTCGTTTCAGAAAAACCAGGCCGTCGAAAAGCGCGTCGCGGCAGTTCAAGGAGCCCAGTGATGTTCATTACGAAGAAGCACCTGAGTCGGCGCGCGGTTCTGCGCGGAACGGGCGCCCTGCTCGCATTGCCGCTCCTTGACTCCATGATTCCCGCCGGGACGGCGCTCGCGAAGACCGCCGCCAATCCGGTACCGCGTTTCGTCGCGGTCTTTGCCGCACACGGCTGGGCGACGACGTGGTGGCACGATGGACGCTGGACCGAGCAGCCCCGGACACCGGGGCGCAACGTCGGGCTCGGCTACATTCACGAACCGCTCGATCCCTACAAGGACATGCTCACCTTGTGCGCGGGACTGGACGCCACCTCCTCGATGCCCCCGGCGGGCTCGAGCGGTGGCGATCACGCTCGCGCAGCCGCCTCGCTCACGGGCGCGCCGCCGAAGAGAACCTCCGGTCCCGACATCCACTGCGGCGTGAGCGTCGACCAGGTGGTCGCGCAGAAGTACGGGCAGAACACGTTGCTGCCTTCCATGCAGCTCGGAATTGAGGATCCGGGCGCCAATACAGGTGTCTGCGGGTGGGGATACAGCTGCGCCTATTCCAACTCCGTATCCTGGGCCGGCCCGAGCAGGCCGCTCCCGCACGAGGTCAATCCGCTCGTGATCTTCGAGCAGTTGTTCGGAGACGGAGCGACGCCTGAAGAACGCATTGCCCGCCGTCGCGCCGATGCCAGCATTCTCGACGCGGTGCTCGAGCGAGTCACCGACCTGAAGAAGACGTTGCCGGGCGATGATCAGTCGAAGCTCAGCGACTACCTGGAAAACGTGCGCGAAGTGGAGCGCCGGGCGCAGCTCGCCGCCTCGCGGTCGGGCGCGATTGCCGGTATGGAAAAGCCCGAGGGTCAGCCGCAGTCCATCGACGCGCGGATCAAGCTCATGTGGGACCTGCAGCACGTCGCCTTCCAGGCCGACATCACGCGCGTGAGCTCCCTGCTCTTCTGCCGCGACGAAAGTGGAACGGTGTATCCGGAGTCGGGAATCATGACGCCGAATCATCCGGCCTCGCACCACGGCGAAGACCCGGCGCGTCGCAGGGAATGGGCGCAGGTCAATCGTTACCACATGGGCACGCTCGCGTACTTCCTGAAGAAGCTCAAGGAAACGCCCGACGGCGACGGCACGCTGCTCGACCATTCGTTGCTGCTGTGGACGAGCAACATGGGCAACGCCAACCAGCACAGCCACGTGGGCGTCGGCCAGATGCTCGTCGGTGGCGGTGCCGGGCGCCACAAGGCGCGCCTGAATCTCGTCGAGAAAGGTCACACGTCGAACTTTCTGCTCTCGATTCTTCACATGTACGACATTGAAGCGGAGACCTTCGGCGACAGCGACGGTGTGGTCTCGATCTGATGGTCCAGGGCGTGAAGAAACTCGTCCTGCATGCACTGTCGGGCATCGCGCTGGCCGTCATCGACGTCGCGGCGTTCGGGGCCGCGGCTGCGGCGCCAGCTGCCGCGATCGTCGCCGAGCCCCCGGCCGCGAGCCCCGTGGCGGACGCCGCGCAGCGACGCGACTTCGTGGCGGTGAAGGAACTGCTCGCCGGAAAGGCGGACGTAAACCAGCCGCAAGCGGACGGCACGACCGCCCTGCATTGGGCGGCGCGCTGGGACACTCTCGACGCCGCTCGCCTGCTCATCAAGGCTCGCGCGGACGTCAACGCCACGACACCGTTGGGCGCCACCCCTCTTTACCTCGCCGCGCTGAACGGCAGCGCGCCGATGATCGAGCTGCTCTTGAGCGCGCGCGCCGATGCCAGGCGACGAGTTCTCGCCGACGAGTCGACTCCGCTCATGTTCGCCGCGCGTTCGGGCAACGCCGAGAGCGTTGGCTTGTTGTTGAAGGCCGGCGCCGACATCAACGCGGCGGAAAACTATCGCGGCACTTCCGCACTCATGTGGGCGGCGGAGCGAAACAATCTAGAGGTGGTGAAGCTCCTGCTGGCCCACGGCGCGAACGCGTCGCAGAGCTCGAAAGTCACCGAGCGCGGCACGAGCGGGAAAGTCCCGGCGCGCAACGCCGCCCCTGCGGACCCGAATCTGGCCAAACCCCAGCCCGCCGCCAAAGCGTCGGGTCCCAAGGACCCCCAAGGCGGGCTGACGGCGCTCATCCTCGCCGTGCGCGAGAACGCATCCCCGGTCGTCGAAGCGCTGCTGACCGCAGGCGCACCCGTCAACCAGCAATCCGGCGACGGCAGCACCGCGCTGGTCGTTGCTGTTCAGAACGTCTATCTCGACCTCGCGAAGCTGCTGATCGAGCACGGCGCCGACGTCAACCTCTCGAACCAGAAAGGATGGAGTCCGCTTTACCTCGCGATCAAGGACCGCTCGATGGAATACGGCACGATGCCGCCGCCGCCGATCGATCGCGAGGCCCTGCTGGCGTTCATCAAGCTGCTCATCGCAAAGGGTGCGGACACCAACGCGCGCGTCAAGGATGACACCGAGATGCGCAATGCCATCAAGGCCACCTGGCTGAACGAAGCCGGCGCCACGCCGTTCCTGCGCGCCTCCCTCTGCGGCGACTACACCGTGATGAAGCTTCTGCTGGAGCACGGAGCCGATCCGAAGATTCCAACGGAAGACGGCACCACCGCTCTCGCGGCGCTTTCGGGCGTGGGTTTCACCAAGGGCTTCATGCAGGACATCGAAGGTCCGGAGACCTCACTGCGGGCCATCAAGCTTCTGATCGACTCCGGCATCGACGTCAATGCCGCAAACAAGGACAACGTGACCGCGCTGCACGGCGCCGCCCATAAGAACTTCGCCGCTGCGATTCAGCTGCTCGTGGACCATGGCGGCGACCTTACCGTCGTAAGCCAGCGTCGCGGCACCTTCGAGCGCAGCAAGGAGTTCAAGGGAAATACCGTGCTGGACTGGGCGTACGGGGTGCAGACGGGTGGCGAAGCCTCGATCTTCCATCCGGAAGCGGTTGCGCTGGTGGAAAAGCTGCTCAAGGAGCGCAACCTCCCGCTGACCCGATTTGGATTCACGGACGGCGGCATTGCCGGCCAGCCCGCCTCCGTCACGAAGACCACCACCGCGAACTAGCGGCCGGGTCCCAAAGCTCACCACGCGCGCGCAATGGTGGATGCCGATTCATCAGGCGGGATAGACTGGCCGAATGCTTCTGATTGGAATTGCCGCCGCCGCATTCTGCGCAACGCTGGCCGGCGGCTGGTTTGCGCTTCGACTCAAGGACAACCTGCATCTCGTGCTGGGATTCAGCGCGGGCGCGGTGGTGGCGGTGTCGTTCTTCGACCTGCTTCCGGAAGCGATGAGCCTGGGGTTGCCGTTCTATTCGCCCGCCGTGCTGATGTCGTTCACCGCGCTCGGCTTCCTGCTCTATCTCGTTCTGGATCGTGTTCAGCTGCTCCACGGCGCCCACGATCATGGTCATGATCATGATCATGATCACGGGCACGACCATTCGAAGAACGTGCGCCCGGTTCGACGCGGCGCTCTGGGAGCCGGCAGCCTCGTCGCGCACAGTTTCCTGGACGGGATCTCCATTGGCCTCGCCTTCCAGACCTCCCAACCGGCCGGAGTGATCGTCGCGGTTGCCGTCGTGGCGCATGACTTCTCCGACGGCATCAACACCATGAGTGTCGTGCTCAAGGACGGTGGGAATCGCCGGCAAGGCCTGCGCTGGTTGCTGATGGACGCGCTAGCGCCGATTGCCGGGGTGGCCTCCACGCTTCTCTTCACGCTTCCGGAAAAAGGGTTCGGCCTCGTGCTGGCCCTGTTCGCAGGTTTCTTCCTTTACATCGGCGCGAGCGATCTCATTCCGGAAAGCCACCACGCGCACCCGAAATTTCTCACGACTGTCATGACGCTGCTGGGCGCGGGCGCGTTGTACGTCATCATCACGCTGGTGGGGCGCTAGGCGTCGCTCAGAGCCGCCGCGGCGAGATGGATTTCAGGGTAGACGGGGCCCGCATCCGTTGGGACAAGAGAGGTCGTCGCTATGTGGCGGACGTGGCGGCGCCGGCTCCAGCACAACGCGCCGCGCATCACTCTCGGTCGAAGCGTACTGAGAACACTTGCGGCGGCCAGGCGCGCGCTAGCAACCGCCTCCACATCGCCGATCGGGTGTGCTCTTGCAGCCCCGCGCCATGCTACTTCCGAGGACCGCGCCCCCCTGTGCCGAATATCGAGGATTCGACAGGAAACACTCGTCCGTCAGCGTTTGAAGGAACGCGAGCAAGTCGGCTTTCTCCACTTCAGTCAGGCTCATCTCCCCAACGAGCTCGCTGCGATATGGACTCAACCGACCGTCTCCGGCCAGCGGTCCCGCAGCGATCCGCCGCCCGCCCGCCGCGTAGAAGTCGATGACCTCACGCAGCGTCTTGATGGAACCGTCATGCATATACGGCGCTGTGACGGCGACGTTGCGAAGGCTCGGCGCGCGGAAGCGTCCCATATCCTCCGGCGCGCCCGTGATTTCATACAGCCCGCGATTGGGCGCCGGAAACCCACCCTTCCCATCGATGTTATAGAGACCCGTGTTGTGAAACGGCGTCTCGACCACCCGAGCGTTCACGTACGTGACCTGATCGTTGAAGTTGAAACTGCCGTGGCAATGATCGCAGCCGGTTTTGTCGCCGAAGAACAGATCCTTGCCGCGCATTTCAGCCGCGCTGAGCTTCACTTCACCGCGCTGGTAACGATCGAACTTCGAGTCCGCCGATACGAGGCCACGCAGGAACACCGCGATCGCCTTGATGACGTGCGGGAAGCTCACCGCCGCGCCGTCGCCCTTGAACGCTTGCGCAAACGCCGTTCGGTAAGCGGCGTCCTGGCGGATGCGATTCAGTATCTGTGGAGCGTTCTGATCGGTCACTCCCATCTCGACAGGGTTATCACCGTATAGCGGCACTTCCATCTGCCGCTCGAGTGTCACCAGTGCCGGATTCGCCCAGGTCAGCGTGGCATTCCAGGCCACGTTTGCGAGACCCGGCGCGTTTCGCGGCGTGCGTTGCCCCGCCGACCCGACGGACACCGCACGGCCATCTGTAAACGCATGCTCCGGAGTCGCAGTGCGCGGCACGCCTCGGTATATTACTGTAAGCATTGAGAAAACAGGGCGATTCGTAGCTCCAAGCCGACTGCCGGGAGACGCGTCCCACACGCACACCACCTTCGCGGCGCCGGACACGCGGTGCGCGGCACTGGTCCGGCTTTCGACCGCAATGTTATCTGAATGCCGCTAGCCTCCAGCCCAGTCGTCTCACTCCCGCGGAGCAAAGCCATGACTGCAGGAATCGCATCGCTGCCAGCCCACGGTTTCGGTAGTGTCGTCATCGTTCGCGCACAGGAGTCGGCCGATACGCTTTCGGCATTTCGCGACCGCCGCTACGCGGTGAACGAGTCCGACTCGCTCAGCCTGGGGAATTTCGTTCGGGCGGCGCTGCAGACGCCGGTCGAGGTCTACAAGTTCTTCGAATCCGTCCATTTCAGCGGCTCGCATCGGCAAAGCGTGGAGATGGTTGCCGGCTATGAAGCGGACGTCGCGGCCGTAGACAGCTCCGCACTCGCCCACCTCGCAAGACTCTATCCGGCCCTCTTGGAGAAGGTGCGCGTGCTGTGCTGGTTGCCCGAGTGAGGGTCCCCGTTTAACCGGGACCCGTGCGGAACGCGCGACCATACGCGCGACGTGATTTCTGTTGCGGCGAGCGATGCGGTGGCCGACGTTCCCGCGAAGTTCCTGCCACGCGGGCACGGGGAACGACTGGAAGCGGGACGACCGGCCGCCCCGCTCCCATGCGTCAGCGATAACTGATCCGATGAGCCTCAGGGCTTGAGCTGGGTACGAATCTCGCCGCTCTTGTGCTCGGCGCTGTGCACGTTCACGTACAGGTTGCCCGCTTTGAAGCTCTCGTACTGTGCGTCGGTCAACTTGGAACCTGCCGGCACGGCCCACTCGCTGTCGCCCTTCTTCTCGAGCGTGATCACGGGCGGGCCGTTCTTGCCTGCGGGCGCCTCGTGAATGTGGGCGGCGACACCGGTGATGCCGGTGGTCTTGATGCTGCCCGAAACGCTCTTGTCATCGCCAATCGTGATCTTGCCGGCGCCCTTGGCGGCGCTCGTCACGGCCGGCACTTCCTGCTCTCCGGTCAGTGAAACCGCCACGTCCTTGGCGCTCACCGCGGCAACCGCGGCCAGCAGCAACGCGCCCGCGGTCGCAGCCGCGAACATTCTGTTCTTCATATTGGCCTCTCTCGAATGGGGTAAGGATGCGGGCCGGCCCCACAATGCCGGCCCTCGCGCGGGCACTCTAGACCTGAGCGCAGCGTGAACCGAATGAATGTCTGCTATGTCGTCATGCCCCGGCAAGCGAAAACGTGCCGATGCGGCGCGCATGCGCTACCCTCCCGGAGCGATGCGAAGTCCCACTGCCCTGGCGAGCCCACGCGCTCTGCGTGCCCTCGCTGTTTCGATATTCACCTGGTTGATCCTGACGCCCGCCGCGTGGGCTCAGCGCGACCCCGTTGAGGCCGAACACGGCATCGTTGCCTCGGCAAGCGTGCTCGCCTCCCGAGTCGGTACGGAAGTTCTCCAGCGCGGCGGAAACGCGGCTGACGCCGCCGTCGCAACCGGCCTCGCGCTCGCGGTCACCTACCCTCGAGCGGGCAATATCGGCGGTGGCGGGTTCGCGGTACTGCGGCTCGCCGACGGCACCGCCACGTCGATCGACTTCCGCGAAATGGCGCCTTCCGCCGCGACCCGCGACCTTTTCCTGGACGCGAACGGCAATGTCGTACCCGGCCGCTCAACGGTCGGACATCTCGCGTCCGGCGTGCCGGGCACGGTCGCGGGGCTGCAGCTCCTGTACGAAAAGTACGGTTCGCATCACTTCACGTGGGCTCAACTGGTGGAGCCTGCGCGCCGTCTGGCTGAAAAAGGCTTTGCCGTGAGTCCCGCGCTCGCACGCGACATGCAGGCCAGTTCCGCATTGCTCGGACGATTCGCAGAGTCCCGGCGCGTCTTCCTCCGGGACGCTCGTCCATATGAGCCGGGAGAGGTGTTCAAACAGCCCGACCTGGCCGCGACACTCCGGCGAATCGAGCGACAGGGCGCACAGGAGTTCTATTCAGGAAAGACCGCGCAGCTCATCGCGCGCGAAATGGCGGCGAACGGCGGCCTCATCACGCTCGCGGATCTGGGCGCGTACCGCGCGGTGGAGCGGCCCGCGCTACAAGGAAGCTATCGCGGCTACCAGATCGTGACGATGGCCCCGCCGAGCTCCGGCGGCATCGCGCTTCTGCAGATGCTCGGCATGCTCGAGCGACACGATGTGGCAAGCCTCGGCCTCAATTCCGCCGCGAAGATCCACCTCTTCACCGAGGTCATGCGCCGTGCGTTCCGCGATCGTGCGCAGTTCCTGGGCGACCCGGATTTCGTGCGGGTTCCGGTCGCGTCGCTGCTCGACCGCGCTTATCTCGACAAGAGCATGAGCACGTTCGACCGCGCGCACGCCACGCCCAACTCCGCCTTGGCGCCCGCGGATCTTCCGCCGCCGGAGTCCACCGAGACAACCCAGTTCTCCATCGTCGATTCACAAGGCAATGCGGTCAGCATCACGTACACACTGAACGGCCTGTGGGGCAACGGCGTAACGGTGGGGGGCGCGGGCTTTCTGCTGAACAACGAGATGGACGACTTCACGTCGAAAGTAGGCGTACGCAATGGATACGGCCTGCTACAGGGCGAATCCAACGCCGTGGGGCCGCGCAAGCGACCGCTCTCCTCCATGACGCCGACGATCGTACTGAAAGACGGGCAAACCTTCCTCGTGACCGGCAGCCCCGGCGGGCCGACGATCATCAACACCGTGCTGCTGGTGATCACGAACGTCGTCGACTTTCACATGAGCGTTACTCAGGCCGTCGACACGCCACGCTTCCATCATCAATGGCAACCGGACGTGATCAATCACGAGCCGTTCTTCACCTCGCCGGACACGGTTGCGTTGCTCGAGGCGCAGGGCCACAAGCTCGCGACGCGCAAGCTCTACCCGAACTCTCCCGAGGCGGAAGGGCACACGTGGGGTGATGCGGAGTCGATCCTGATCGATCCGCGAACGAAGCGGCGACTTGGAGCCTCCGATCCGCGCAGCCCGGACTCGGCGGCGGTGGGCTGGTAAGCCGAAAAACACCGGGAATCGCCGACTCCGCGCTCATTCGAAGTGATTCGAATGGAGCCGCCGAGCCGGCGACTGTCGCGATCGATGCAGTTGCGGATCAGAACCGCGCGTGCAACACCACCCCGACCCAGCGCCGCTGCCCGATGCCGTCATACGTGACGCGATCCGTTCCCGCGCCGCTCACACTGGTCGTGTACTGCGTGTCGAAGGCATTGCGTGCCAGCAGATCGACCTCGAACTTGCCCTCCTTGCCAATGAGTCCGACGCCGAGGTCCGTGACGGAATACGCCCCCTGCCAGGCATACCGCGACAACGTGACATCGAAGTTCTGCCGAGTGCGATACACGTTGGTTCCCCAGACGTGTGCCGTGAACCCCGAGAACACGGGGTGACGGTAATCCACGTCGACGGTGCCGGTGAACTTGGGCGCGGCGACCACCGTCTTTCCGGTGTTATCGCACACCACGTTCTTGGCCGTGATGTTGAGCTCCCCCGGGCACGTGCCGGTGCGCCAGTCCGTGTAAATGGCATCGTTGTACGCGCCGCCGAGGCTGACACTCAGGTCGTGACTGGGACTCCAGGCGATATCGAACTCGAGGCCGCGCGCGCGAATCTCGGGAATGTTGCCCAGGACCGACTGATAGTAGAGCGTGCCGTCGTTCTGACGCTGAGTGGTCAGCTCATCGACGATACTCGTGACCTGCTGGTAATCCCGGACGCGCGTCTGATAGAGATTGACGTTCAGCTGCAACGTGCGATTCAACAGCAGGCTCTTGATACCCGCCTCGATGTCGAACACCTTCTCCGGGTCGACATTCAGCGGTGCTCCGGTGCTGCTGAACTGAACGGAGCCGGACTTCTCCCCCGAAGCGACCGAGGCGTACAGCAACGAGTCGTCCGTGAGCTGATAGCTCGGGCTCACGAGCCAGCTCAGCGCGCTGCCTTTCACGGGCACGCCGATTTGCTTGCTGAACGATGCGCCCAGTGTCGTGGTCCGCGTGTTGTTGGCGGCCGCGATCTGCGCGGCGGTCGCACCGAGCGTGGCACCCAGGGCGCCCAGGTCATTCAATGCCGAACCGTCGAAGAACGTCGGCAGCTTGGTCGTCGCGTTCGTCTTCTTCTCGTAGGTGTCGCGTAACCCGAGCGTGAGGGTGGTCTTGTCCGCCAGATGCCAGTTGACCTGGCCAAATCCCGCGTAACTCTTCGTGTCCGGGTTGATGACGGTCGTCGAGTACACGTTGTTCAGCGACGCGTTCAGGAGCTCACGGCCAGCCGCAGTGGCGTAGAGCGTGTTGTAGGACGCGTTGCTCGCGAACCACGCTCCCGCGTCTTGCCCGTAGAACGTTCGGCTATACGACGCATTCCAGCCGTGCAAATAGAACAGCCCGACCTGATAGTCGAAGCGCTCATTGACGGCCGACGACAGCCGAATCTCCTCGGACGTCTGGCCGGCATCGATATGGTTGCCGCCCCAGCCCACGTCGTACTTCGTGTAGTCCGAGTCGTTCTTCGCGTCGAAATAGTAGTTACGCACCGCGCTGATCGAAGTGAGCGTGGCACCGCCCAGATCCCAGTCCACCTGGACGCTGGCGCCATCATTCCGGGTGAGCACCGGCACGATCTGGTTGAGGTCTTCCTCCGTCCATACACCGACGAGCGGCACGTAGCCGGCGAAGGACGCCCGGTCGAAACGGCTGAGATACGTCGTCTTCGCGGCCGTCGCGCGCGGCGACCCATCGTCATACGTCGTGGGCAGGGCCATCGTCGGCTGCGTGTTACTGCGCTCGTTCGACTCCGCATAGTCGAGATCGAGACGCACGGAGAGGTCCGACGACGGCTTGTAAAGGAGCTGCACTCGCCCGCCCTCGCGATTCTTCTCGTGCGTGCGGCCACCCTGGGCATTGATGTTGGCGATGTCACCATCCTGCTTGTCGACGAATATCGAGGCGCGATAGGCCAGCACGTCGTCGACGATGGCATCGGAGTACGACGCGTTCCCGCTGCGCGTGGTGCGAATGCCTGCGAAGAAGTTGGCCGAACCTTGCGGAGTGAAGCTCGGCGCGCGGCTGACATAGTTCAGCGCGCCGATGGTGGTGTTCTTGCCGAGCAGGGTTCCCTGCGGACCGCGCAACAGCTCGACGCGGTCGAGATCCGTGAAGTCCTGGTAGGTCATGCCGGGATGGGTGAGAAACACCCCGTTGACGATGACGCCCATCGACGCCTCGAGCGCATCGTTGCCCGCCGACTTGCCGATGCCGCGAATCGAGATGCCGGTGCGGCGTGAGTTCGGTGTCGTGGCTTCGAGACCCGGCGCCTTCTTGACGAGATCTTCGAGAGCAACCACCGCATCGCGCTCGAGTATCGCACCGCCGACCACCGACACCGGGATCGGCACATCCTGCACGGACTCTTCGCGGTTTCGCGAAGTGACCACCACCGTCGCGATTTCCGGCCCCGCCGCGTCGGCGCTGTCGGCGGCATCAACCGCCCAGGCGCGCCCGGACGGCAGCAGCAAACCCGCGCCGAGCGCGGTGGAAATGATTGTAGTACCCAGCAGGTGCGCTGCGGGTTTGCGCTTGCGCGCCTCGATCGTCATTGAGAGACCCTCGAATCAATATGGTTTGGACTTGTCGCCCTGATATAGATGTTCGACGTCGTGCTCACCCTCGTGGCACTCCATCTCCCACCATTCGTAGTCCGGCTCATCCTTGTGCGCTCGGGAGAAGCTCGAGGCCAGCGTCCATGGCTGCGTGTACACCGCCGGATCCTCGTATCTCTGTTCCAGTTTGAAGTTGTTGGCGTCGATGAATGTGTAGCGCTCGGTGATGTGCACCTTGTCGCTCGCGAAATCACCCTCGTTGCTCAGGCGATGCTTCGAGTTGCTGTTCGTCACGTCGACGACGAGGGTGTTGCCCTCCCAATGGCCACGGGAGTCGGACATCCATAGTTTTATTTTTTCCGGGATGTGGGGACGCCCATCGAGTGGGATCACGCGATACGGATGATTCATGTCGAACACGAACACGACGTAGCCCGGATACTGGCGAATCTCGAGCTGCGACCAGAACAACGTGCGTGTCACGCCGCCGGGAACGCAGCGCGCTTGCGGGTCGATGTGTTCGGGCTTGACCCACTTTTCGATGTTCGCCTCGGTTTCCTGCTGTCGCGCGCGGGCCCAGGCCTGATAGGGAATCTGCCCGTCCGCCGGATCGACGACGCGAGAGTTCTCCGGCGGTGGCAGTTTCTTGCCGGCCTTCAAAGTCTGATCGATCTTTTCGAGCTGCTCGATACCCGGTGCGCGCGCCGGCCGGATCAGCGAGTAGGTGCCTTCGACTTCAGGTTTGTAGAAGCCGCGCACGTCGGGTTGACCATCCGGCAGATGGGCCGGCTGCCAGTCCGCCGCAGCAGCGGTACTCAGCGCCAGGACGCACACGACACCCTGGCAAATTCGAGATGCGGTACTCATGGATAGAACCGCTCGTAGTCGAACGTGTAGCACTCGTGCTCCAGAAGCTGGAAGTTCTTTTCCTTGTGGCGATAGAGAACCAGGTTGATGTTCCACGGCCGGGTGAACACCTTCGGATCCTCTATCGTCGCGCGGTACTCGATGTGATCAGGACCGATGAGGGTGTAGCGCTCGATGACGTGCAATGCGTCGCTGTGGAAGTTGCCGGCGCGGTCGAACCACGTCTGATCGTTGAAGTGGGTCACGTCCACGACCAGCGTGTCACCCTCCCAATGACCGCGCGAGTCGCCGAGCCACCAATCGATGTGCCCGGGCGGATGCGGCGCTCCGTTCGCATGAACCGTGCGCACGCTGTGCGCGTACTGGTAGAGGAACGTCAGCTCTTTCTCGGACTGAAAGATCTGAAAAGGCAAAGGCGTGTACGTGATGCGCGGTACGCCCGGCATGAAGCACTTCGCCAGCGGGTCGAGCTTCGCGCGCTTCGCGAAATTCTGATCACGACGCGCAAGCGCCCACGGCTGGTACGGAATGACGTCGCCTTCGACGATGCCGAGGCCTGCCGGCGCGTCCTTGCGTGCGGCATGCGGCTCGACGCCCCATTCCGCCGTGCTCAGCGCTTCCCATATGCCGGTGAGATCGGGTTTGCCATCTGTGCCGCGAGGCAAGCCGGGCCGGGAAGCCGTAGTGGCATCCTGCGCATTTACAACCGTCGCGGGGGCGCCGACTACGACAGCGAATGCAACGCTCGCAAGCAACGTGCGCCCGAAAAATAGAGCCGTACGAGATCCGAACATATGCGGTTACTGCTTCGGAGCGTCGGCGTTATTGGAGCCCGCGTAGAAGTCCTGGCCGTTGGGCAGCCGGACGGTCGTCGCCGCCAGGATGGGCTTGCCGCTCTTGGCGAGGTATCCCTTGACGGTGACTTCGCCGCCGATCGGAAAGTCGGTCTTGCGCAGGCCCCTGCGCAGAAGCGCGTTCGGGCTGCCGAACTCGCAGGCCCAGTTGATTACATTGCCTTTCGGGTCCTTCACGTCGACATGGATCCACCCATGCGGGTTGACCCACTCGGTGCGTGTGAGCTTGCCCTTCAAGGTAGCGGGCTTGTCGATGTCGTATTCGGCGGCGAAGGCGTGGTGCGAAATCGCCGGCGCGCCAGCCGCGAGCATTGCGACGACAATTGCGAGGCGCAAGACCTGTTTATTCATAACTTCGTTCTCGAAAAAATCACCACGAAAATCGATCGGTTTCGCGCGGACGCGTGGGCGCCTGCGCAATCCGCGCTCTTCTCTTCCCGAAAATTGCTTTCCTTGTGACCGGACGGTCTACGGATCACCTGACAGGGAAGCCTCGATGCGAGGCTTACGCGTCATGCACAGGCGAAGTGTTTCAAACTCAACAGCGGCGAACAAATACGATTTGCGAATCTCCGGATGACGGAGGGACATGAGAGCCGCCAGAGATCACGCTCTGTTATCTACTCTCGTACATGCCGGTTACACCTCGGGAAACCATCGAACATCCCATTTCGCTATCTAACCGAGTTGTTACGGCGACGTACTCTTACCGTCGCAACGCGAAGGCATCCAGCGCGATCGATCGCGCCCCGCAAGCCAGGGCGCGATTCAGGAACGGAAAAGACTACAGCTTGCGCGCGACAGCGTCGCCGCCGGTCCGCGACGCATCGGTCAGCGTTGTCGCCGCGCCGGTTGCTTTCTCCGCGAGCAACTGCTCGATACGCTCGGTGAACTCCTTTCTCAACTGCGCGTGATACTGCCCACTCGCCCGCGACGCGAAACCCGAGTGCACCGTTCGCACCGTGCCGTCACGGCCAACGAACACCGTGGCGGGCCACGTGTTGAGATTCACGAGCTGCGGCACCTTCTCCCACATCTCAGCGGGCGCGCCCGCGATGAGATACGGGTATTTCACGCCGTATTGCTTCACGAACGCATGCACGCGCACGAGGCTGTCCTGCTGCTCCGGCTCCTCGAAATCGAGTGCAACGATCGCAAGACCCTTGTCGCGGTACTTCCGATCGAGCTCGACCAGGAGTTGCGCTTCATCATGGCAATTCGGGCACCAGGTGCCGGTCACGATCGCCAGCACCACCTTGCCCTTGAAATCCTCGTTCGAGACCGGCTTGCCGTTGACGTCCGGGAAGTTGAACGCAAACCGCTCCTTCGCATCGCGCGCCGTCGTGTGCGTCAGAAAGTTCGCGGGCTCCGGAAAGCCTTTGCTGCGCGCAACTTCCGGGCGGTAGGCGATGTACTTGGGCGCCGCATCCCCATAGCGCTCTTCCGAGTAGCCCTTGCTGTCATTCCCCTGCAAGGCGTGGATGATCGCCTCGTTGTGCGCCAGCACGTCGAGCGTGCCATCACTGCGCGCACTGACTTCGATGACTCCCGGGCGCTGCCCGTCGAAGTGACTCAGCACCCACTTGCCGTCCTTGTACGCACCGCTGTAGGCGCCCGTATCGCCATCGACGCGCAGAATGGAAGCGGCCACCTCCGCCCCCTTCTGCCGCACGATGAAACGGAACGCCTTCTCGCCCTTGGACGAGGGCGAATCCAGCGGAATCTCCCACGCACCGTCGATCGACGGAACGTTCCGCGCGGTCGCGGCTGGCGCATCGACGTGACGAACGGCCCGGAAACCATACTTGAGGTGATAGCCGGGCCCCGTCAGCTCGGTGTCGCCGATCAGCGCGCCGTCCTTCAGATCCGCGCTGATCGTCGTCAGGTAATGCTCGGCCTTCAGAACCAGTTTGCCGTCCTTGAACGTCGCATTCGTCGTCGTCTCGTACGGCTGAAAGCCATCGTAGAACGTTCCCTTGAGCGACGAATCGGTTCCGGAGATGTCCAGGCGGAAGGCCACCGGCGGTCCGTTATCGAGCAGCACCGCATCCCAGCGTCCGCTGATGGCGTCCGGCGAAGCGCCGGACGCACCAAACGCGACAGGTAACGCGCCACCCACGAGAATCGCGAGAGTGGTTGTTCTCAGCAGCGTTTTCATTGTCAGGATTCCTTGTCCTGCTGGGCAACGCTCAGCGAGCGTCGGCAACGAGCGCCGAAGAGCCAGCGTTCGCTTCCGTTGCGGACGTCAACTGCGCGGGCGCCTTCTCGGCGAGCAACTGCTCGATGCGGCCCGAGAACTCCTTCTTCAGCTGGGCATGGAACTCACCGCTCGCGGGGGACGCGAAACCCGCATGCACCGCACGGACCGTGCCGTCACGTCCAACGAACACTGTCGCGGGCCACGTGTTGAGATTCACGAGCTGCGGCACCTTCTCCCACATCTCCGCCGGCGCGCCGGCGATGAGGTACGGATACTTCACCCCATACTGCTTCACGAACGCGTGCACGCGGGTGAGCGAGTCCTGCTGCTCGGCTTCCTCGAAGTCCAACGCGACGATGGCCAGGCCCTTCTCGCGATACTTCTTGTCGAGCTGCACGAGGTATTGCGCCTCATCGTGGCAATTCGGGCACCAGGTACCGGTCACGATCGCAACGATCACTTTGCCTTTGAACTGCGGATCGTCGCTCGAGACCGGCTTGCCATTCACATCCTTGAAGTTGAAGGCGAACTTCTCGTTCGGGTCACGCGCCGTGGTGTGCGTCAGATAGTTGGCGGGCTCCGGGAAACCCTTCGCGCGCGCGACTTCCGTGCGGTAGGCAACGAGCTTGGAGGCATAACGACCGTCCGGAGCCGATTCGCCATACGCCTTTTCGCCGCCGCTCTTGGTCTCGGCCGTCTGCTGCGGGCGGTCCACCCGCTGCTGAATTTCCAGTGTGCCCTCCTTCCCCGGCGTGACGACGATGACACCCGGACGTGAGCCGTCGAAGTGACTCAGCACCCACTTGCCGTCCTTGAACGTTCCGCTGTACGCGCCTGTGTCGCCATCGACGCGCAGGATCGAGGCCGCGACCTCGGCACCCTTCTGGTCGACGATGAGGCGGAAGGCCTTCTCGCCTTTCGAAGATGGCGCCTCGAGCGGGATCTCCCACGAACCCGCGATCGCGGGCGCGTTGACCGCGGCGGGCGGCGCATCCACATGAGGCGCGGCAACGAATTTGTAGTCGGCGCGATTCTCGCGGTTCTGCGCGACGACGGTTCCGACGAGCTTGCCGTCTTCGAATTTCGCCGAGATCGTCGTGAGATAGTGCTCGATGTTCAGCGTGAGCTGGCCATCCTTGAAGCTCGCGCTCGTGGTGTCTTCGTACGGGCGGAAGCCGTCGTACAGCGTGCCCTTGAGCGTCGGCCCCGATCCGGAGATATCGAGCCGGAACGGAATGACGTTGTCGCCCCGGACGAGCTGGGCATCCCAGCGGCCGTCGAGCTTGTCGGCGGCCATTGCCGCCGCGCTGCCGGATGCAATGACTGCAAGCCCGGCGATCTTCAAGAAGGTTCTCATTTCCGCGTTCCTCTCTGCTGCAAATGGTGTGATTGCGCGTAGTCCAGCCATTCCTGCGGAAGACCGGGCTTGGTCTCGAGCAGGATTTCGAGAATCGCCTGACGGTCCTGGGCCGACAGCGAATCGAAATCGGCGTCTTTGTCCCGCCCGCTCAGGATCTCGAGCAGGCGGTGATACACGTAGGTCTTCGACGGTTCGGGCAGCTCGTCGAAGGCGTCCGAGTAGATGAGATAGCTGCACGGGTAGCGAAAGATCCGCGTGCTCAGGTCGAAGTCCCGTAGCGACCGGCCTTTCGAGTCGCGCGGCCCGCGTGCGGCGAACTCTCGCGCGAAGGCGGACGACGCGATGACACTCTTCGCATCGAGCGACGGAAGCTCCGTTTCGTTCGCGAACAGCAGATAGCGCAGCAGCTGTTCGGCGGGTCGCTCGAACTGCTTGCGGGTCGCTTCAGGCAGTGGCGCATCCGCGGACACCTGCGCAACCGCGCCCTCCGCCGAACCCGCCGCGGCGGATTGACCGGCCAACGCATGCAGCGCGATCCGCGTCTTGTAGTTGGTGAGCGTGACGAGGTTGTGCATCTGGGTCTGGTGCCCGAGCACCAGAAGCGCAACCGCATCGCTTCCCGGCGTGAGATACGCGGAAGCGTCGAAAGGCTTCTCCAGCGTCGTGAGCTTCACGTCCTTCCCCGAGGCCCCGTCGGGTGCGGTCGCGTTCGCCAGCGTGCCGTCCGCGAGCTTGCCGGTGACATACCAACCGCCCCAGCGCTGGTTGAACGGACTGTCCTGGTCCGTGATGTAAGTCGACGCGCCGGTCACCAGCGTGCCGGTGCCGGTCGGCTGTACCGATCGCACCAGAACTCCGGGAATCCCGCGCGTACCCGCGGCGATGTGGCACTGGGTGCAGTCGAGCTCGGCTCGCTCGAAGGCGGGCTTGTCGGCCTTCTGCTCGTGCAGCAGGTAAAAGATGGCGCCCTGGCGCGCGTCGAAGGAAACGATCTCGATCTCCTTGCCCTCGTGCACCGAGCCCACGTACACGTCGTCGTTGTAATAGAGCGCGCGCGGATGCTCGGGCGAGATCTTGGGATATTGAAAGCTGGTCTTCGAGAAGACGAGCGTCTGCGAGCTGACGGGAACATCCAGCAGCTTCAGCACGGACTTCAGATACCCGTGATCCTTCTCGTCATAGACGAGATCCGCCTTGCCCTGCTCCAGCTTCTTCCGCGCCTTCGCGACCGGATCGTTGATGTCGTCGGAGCGGTAGAAGATCGGCGCGTCGCTGTAGGGGATGTAACCCTGGTTCTTCACGGCGATCTGCGCAAACGCCGCCGGCAACGTGGCGAATGAGAGCGCGAGCGCCAACCCGAGCCGCCTGAGTTTCAGGTTCATCGCCACTTCCCCTCGAACGCCGGCGGGCTCGTCTGCCCCTGATGACAACTGCCGCAGGTCACCGGCACGGCATAGCGGGCGTCGCCTCCGAGTTGGGCCAGATACTTCTCGTTGATGTCCGTGAGCATGGAAATCATGATCCGTGCGCTCTGCTTCCTCGGGTTCTCGTCGGAGGCGTAGTCGAGCTTCAGTGTCTGCGGGTTCTCCACATGACAGTGGCTACACTTGACGCCGAGATCCTGTTCGAAGCGCTTCATGAGCTTGCCGAGCTTCGCCGCCGAAAGATCCTTGGGCAGCACCTGGAGGTTCACCGGCTTCGACCGGGGAATCTCCTCGCTGCCCTCTTCCGAATACGCGGCCACGGCTGCACCGAACGAAAGACAACTCAACGCTGCGAGAACAACCCCGCGATAGACAGTCATAGGCCCGCGATACTCGATGTCCTGACGCAGCGGCAATGTATGCAGCCGCGACCGCACCGAACAAGACACAAATGACCTGAAACAGTGCTTTCGCTCATGACGCTTTCTCATGTGGCGAATCCGATTCGCGATGTGACCACAATGTCACTGCCCCGCTCAGAATGTGTATGCGCCTTTCACGTAGTAATAACCGCCGCTGATACCGAGAGGGCCGTTCGCATACTGTCCCGCCGCGAAGGGGAATCCCGCCTTTTGATACGCCGCCAGCAGGTTCGCGTTCACCTTGCCGGGGTACCGGTTGAACACGTTCTCCGCGCCCACGGTGAGCTTCAGCGATTTCAGCACCTCATACCCGAGATCGATGTTCGTGACCGGAATGACGCCTGAACGCGTGGTGTAGAACGTGACGGTGCTTCCCGTGGTGGCGCCGTTGTCGCCCTGAACGACCTGTGTCGTGTCGTGCGCGATCTCGTGCAGGCCGATCGTGATCGGGCCGTGCGCCCACTGCGCGCCAAGATTGATGTTGTAGTTCGGCTGCGCGTCGCTCAGGCCCGAGAACGCGGTGGGATCGAGAACGGTGAGGCCCTGTGCCGCAAGCTGCGGCGGTGTGGCGCGCACGCCCGGAACAGTCGTCTTGTTGTAGTTGGCCTTGAGAGACCAGTCGACTCCGCCGAGCCGATCGAAATCGGTCAGGACGTGGACCGCCGTCGTCGTCGCCGGACGCTGGTTGGGCCTGATCTAGGGAAAGCTAATGAACGTGAGGGTAGCGTAGCTCTACGGCGTCCCGTTCGAGCTTCAATACCCGGCTCAGCGTCGCATCCGGAGCCAGATCGATCCCGTCGAGAAGCAGGCGTTGCCGCACAGGCGTCAACGCGGAATCGACGAAGACCGCGGCGAGCGCCGAACGAAGTTTAGCGAGCGTCCCCGCGCCGATCGTACGCGCGGTCACCAACGGCAGGCACGGGCTCGGCGGCGTCCAGCCCAGCACTCGGATTTTGCGAGTCAGGGGAAGATCGATCCTCTGCAGGTGCGCGAACGTCACGCAGTCGATTGCGGCGACATCGGCGTCGTTCGCCGCGATCATCTCGAGGCTGCGCCGATGCGAGCCGCTCACGACCACCGAATCGAAGAACCGCGCGCCCGCCGCGAGCGGCGCCAGCGCCGCGCGCAACAGGTTCATGCCGCTATTGGAGTCGAGCTCGTTGACCACACAGCGCCGCCCTCGCATGCCGGCGAGGGATCCGACCGGATCCTCGGCGCGCACGACTATGGCGCTCTTATAAAGGATGCCCACGCAGCCTGGCGCCGAATAGCGCGGCGTGGCAACGATGATCAGATGCTCGTCGAACGACTTCGCGAGCGGATACTCGCACGCTTGCGCGAGCAACAATTCGGGGTGACGCCAGACCGCCCGATGATCCAGATCACGGGTCAGGCTGCGTGGCACGTTTCGAACGCCGGCCGCTGCGAGCCGGCCCGCGACCGCCGACCACAGATCATCGTGCGCGGACTGGAGCTCGGGAAAATCGTACATCGGCAGGGCCGCGATCATTCTCGCTCCGCGAGCGCGGACGGATGCTCGGCCGTGATGAAGGGCCGACATAGATACTTCCTGATGACTTCACGATAGCCACCGTGAAAGACGACGCCCACGCCGAATGTCGTGCGCTGCATGCGGCGCCAGACGCGCGGTAGCTCATGCCACGGCACGTGCGGATGCATGTGATGCGCGACATGGAGATTGTTGTTCAGAAAGAGAAGCGACCACACGGGGCCCGCCTCGACAACGTTCGTGCGCAAGTGGGAATGATCGTCGGCGCGATGCTCGGCAAACGAACGAAGGTGAGTCAGCGAAATGCTCGGGTATACGACGAGGAACAGATACACCCACAGCGGAATGCCGCAAACACCGACAGCCCAGGCCAGCACAGCCGCCACACCCAACGCGTGCCGCAGCCAGACCCGACGATAACGCCGATCCGAGCGCGCCCTGCGCAACTCACTTGCCGCAAAGGTGCCTATCGCAATCGCAGGTCCCAACACGAGCCGCCCCGCCAGCGTGCAGTTCGCCTGCAACGCGATGCGCGCAAGGCGCCCCGCTTTGGCGAGATGGCCGGGGGGCAAATAGAACGATTCAGGGTCGTGCCCCACCTCGGTGAGCCGGCGGGCGGAATGCCGATGATGTCGAATGTGGGTCTCACGGTAGATGGCGTACGGCACCCATAGCGACAGAGGCAGGCCGCCTATCAGCGCATTGACGCGCTTCGATCGCGTGGGATGTCCGTGAATCGTTTCGTGCTGGAGCGAGCCATACCAGGTGAGAAGTAACGCGCCCAGCGGCGCGGATAGCCATAGCGGCAAGGCCGTGAAATTCAGTGTCCACAGCGCATAGCCGCCGAGCATCGTCACAGCCAAGCTCAGCGTACGAAAATCGAAGCGGCGTCGGTGTGTTCTGGATGAATCGTCGTGCACGAACGCACGTTAGCGGCGCCCCGATAACATTTCGATTTCAGGCGGGCGCGCGATGCGTGATCCACACCACGAAATTGTCCTTAGCTTATGCCGGGGCACTATGACGGCGGTGGACCGAGCCCTCGAGCGCGACCTCTAAGCTACAATTCGCTGCGGACTACAACGACCCGCACCGAGGACGGCCTGATGAACACGCGCCTGAAAACACTATTCCTCGCCGCATTGGCCTGGGCTGTATTCCTCGGACCGGTGGACGCCGCCGTGCCCTCGCGTTCCACACCACCGATCATTGTCTTCATGACGGATTACGGCACGCTCGATGACTCGGTTGCGATATGCAAGGGAGTCATGCTCAGCATCGCGCCCGACGCGCGCATCGTCGACCTCACGCACCAGGTGCCCGCCTATTCGGTGGCGGATGGCGCACGCTTTCTCGCAAGAGCCTCGCTGTACTACCCGGCAAGCACGATCTTTATCGGCGTGGTCGATCCGGGTGTGGGGACGCATCGGCGGCCGATCATCGCGAAATCGAAACGCGGTCAGTACTTCGTGCTTCCCGACAACGGCTTGCTGACGCAGGTTGAAGACCGCGATGGCGTGGAGAGCGCACACGAGATCACGAATCCCGATTGGATGCTGCCGGGTCCGCACTCGGCGACGTTCCATGGCCGCGACATCTTCTCCCCTGCGGCGGCCCATCTCGCCCGCGGCGACGATTGGACGAAAGCCGGGCCCACAGTGGCGAAACTCACTCGCCTCACACTCTCCGCCGCAGCGCTGGATGAGCGGGGCCTCGAAGGTCATGTCGTGGCCCTCGACGGCCCGTTCGGCAACCTCATCACCGATGTCAAAGCGGAACGATTTCGCGAGCTCGGCTATCGGCTCGGCGAGAAGGTCGGCGTCCAGGTGGGCGGAAAATCCTTCTCCGTACCCTACGTCGCTACTTTTGGCGACGTGCCCACGGGTCAACCGCTCCTGTACGTCGATTCGAGCGGCCTGATGAGCCTCGCCATCAACACGGGCAATTTCGCCCAGGCACACGGTATCACCCCGCCGGTTCGACTCTTCATTTCCAGGCACGCAGCCGCCAAATAGCCACACCAGTTCGAACATCGTGCACTACCGGATGGTCGGCGGAGGCTCATGGAGGTCGGCGCACATGTCATTCGCATATCACGCTCTTACAAAAAGTCATGAGCGGTACGATCGGCGGTGATCGGCTGGCGCGCTAGCATCGAGCGCTGAATGGGTACTCGTCAGCAGATTGCGATCACCGCCATGAACAAGATGCGCACCTTCCTCCCCACTCTGCTCGCGGCCGTGTGGGCAACGTCACTCGTCGCGGCCGACAGCCCGGCCGGCGGCAGCCCGAGTGCGGCAGCTGAAGCTGCGGCGGTAAGTTGGCAGGTCGCCGTGGTTCCGGCTGAAGCCAAGCCGGGCGATGACGTCGAAGTCGTGTTCACCGCCGCCATTACGCCAGGCTGGATCCTCTACTCCTCCGACTTCAAGCTCGAACTCGGCCCGCTGCCGACGAAGTTTATTTTCGACACGAACCCGAGCCTTGCGCTGGTCGGCGGGATTCAGCCGGTGAAACCGCTGTGGAAGACCGACCGTTCGCTCGGAGGGAAGTATTCATACTTCTCCACGCACGCGGAGTTTCGGCAGAAGGCGCGGCTGGTCGCGCCGCTCGAGAACGTCAGCGGCCGCATCAGCGGCCAGACGTGTTTCGAAGAGAACGGCCTGTGCAAGCTGTTCCGCGAGACGTTCAGCACTCGTCTCTGAGTCGCGGCTTCCCGGATGACAAATCGGTTCAATTTCCGCCGGGCCTGGCCGGCGCGACCTCCACGCGGCTGAGCGCCGGCGCGCCATGCACATTTGCGTAGTGCCCTGCAAGGCCTCGAACCCGGCGGGTCCGGCGGCAGGCCGGAAGTCGCACCGGCAATCGCACGTGAATGACCTCCAGCAGATGACGTAAGGTCCGTTGCGACAACAGTTTGGCCTGGAAAACAGGCCGTTACGGAACGTTAAATAACGGGACAGGCGCGCCGGACGCCTTCTAGACTCCCGGCCCACCATGTCGAGCACGTACCTCAGCTGGCGGAGCAGCCTTCCGCGCCGGGCACTGTTCCAAGTGCACCTTTGGCTCGGCATCGCCCTGGGGCTGTACCTGTGTGTGATCAGCCTGACCGGTGCGGCGCTGCTCTTCCGCATCGACCTGCAGCGCCTCGAAAACCCTCGCCTGCTCACGGCCAGCTCGCCGGACATCACACTCGACATAGCCGAAGTCGCGGGCCGGATCGCCGTTGAGTACCCCCGTGGAGAAATCGTGGGGGTCGATGCACCCACGACGGCGCGGCCGGTCTATCTCGCGTACGTCACGGACCATGAGGGCTTCCATACGGTGCTCGCCGACCCCTCGACGGGCGCGGTGCTGGGCGAGCTGCCGGATCACTCGTTCGTCGCGTCTTTGCAGAACCTGCACTTCAACCTGCTCGGTGGCGAGGTGGGTGAGCGCGTGAATGGCGCGGGTGCGCTGTGCCTGATCCTTCTTGCGATCACGGGGCTCGTCATCTGGTGGCCCGGACGGAAGCGATGGCGGCGCGCGCTGAAGGTAAGGTGGAGCGGGAATCGCGAGCGCCGGCTCTGGGAACTGCACGGTGCGACGGGGATGTGGGCCGTTGTGCTGATCCTGCTGTGGGCCGTGACGGCGCTGAGCTTCACCTTCCCGCAACAATTTCGGGCGGTGGTCACCGCGCTCTCGCCCCAGTCAACGAAGAGCCGGCCCGTGTCGAATGTCGCGCTAGCCGGGGCGGTCGATGAGCACCCGCCTCTGCGCACACTGGTTGCGCGCGCGGCGAAACAAGTGCCCGGACAATACGCGGCGCGCGTCGTGCTGCCGTCGTCCGCGAGCGATCCGGTGCAGGTGCTGTTCTCGCCCGAGCGACCCACGCCCGTGGTCGCGATGAACCTTACGACGATCTTTTTGGATCGGTACTCCGGCGAAGTGCTGCCGGCGCCTCCGCAGGCGGCGCTGTCGAGGGGCGACCGTATTCTCACCTGGGTTGGACCGCTGCACGTCGGGAGCTTCGGCGGCTGGCCGATCAAGGCGATCTGGCTCATCGCGGGACTCGCTCCGACGATCCTGTTCCTCACCGGATTCATTACGTGGTGGAGACGCGTGGTACGCCCCGCGTATCTGCAGTCGTCGACGGCGCGTGCCGCGTATGACGCCGAATAGTCTTTCGGCCGATAGTCGGCGTCATCTGACGCGACGGCTGAGCTTCGACACGCGAGCGTAGCGCGCCGCCGTTGACGGCGGACGCAAGCTCGCGTCCGCCGCCGCGGTCACCGCGATTCAGTCGCCCCAGATTTCACGCGCCGTTTCGACCACCAGGCTGAGCTTCGCTCGCTGATCCGACTCGCTGAGCGCGTTGCCCTCCACGGTCGACGCGAAGCCGCACTGGGGACTCAGGCAGATCTGATCCAGGGGCACGAAACGCGCGGCCGCATCGATACGGCGTTTCAGATCGTCCTTGCTCTCGAGCGCGCCGTGCTTGGAAGTCACGAGCCCCAGGATCACGTACTTCCCTTTCGGAACGAAGCGCAGCGGCTCGAAGCCACCCGAACGATCGTCGTCGTATTCGAGGAAGAAGCCATCGACTTCGAGCTCATTGAACAGCGCCTCGGCCACGGCGTCATAGCCTCCCGCCGCCACCCACGACGAGCGGAAGTTGCCGCGGCACAGGTGCGTGCACACAGTCATTCCCGACGGCCTGCGCGCCAGCGCGCCGTTGATCACGTCGATGTACACGCGATGCTGCGTTTCCGGGTCTCCGCCGAGCCTGAGCACATGCGCTCTCTGCGCGGGGTCGTTGAGGTACGCGAGGCTCGTGTCATCCAGCTGCAGATACGTGCACCCGAGCGCGCCAAGTGCGGCCACTTCGTCCGCGTAGGCGGTCTTGAGGTCCGCCCAGAAGAGGTCCATGTCCGGATAGACCTCTTCGGAAATCGCTCCCCTGCCGCCGCGATAGTGAATCATGCTGGGCGAGGGAATCGTCAGCTTCGGCACCGCGCGCGAAACGGACTTCAGGTACGCGAAGTCCTCGCCGAAGATGGTGTGCGTGAGCTTCAGGCGACCGGTGACTTTCGCCGTCGAGCCGGTGAACTCGACATCGCCCGACTCGCTGTGGAAGCGCAGCTTCAGGCTGTCCTTCTGCGGCGTGACGCCGCCGAGCTGGTACAGGAAATCCATGTGCCACGATCCGCGCCGCAGCTCGCCATCGGTCACCGCGCGCATCCCGACGTCTTCCTGCATGCGCACGAGCTCGCGAACCGCCTCGTTCTCCAGCTCGCGGAGGTTCTCAGCGGAAAGCTGCCCGGCTTGATACCGCTTGCGCGCTTCCACCAGAACAGCGGGACGCAGCAAGCTGCCAACATGCTCCGCGCGAAACGGAGGAGCGGCGGGATTGCGGGGGGCGTGATCAGTCATCTCATTCTCACTTTGCATTTGGTGTACGAACAGGCTCAGCCGCGGTTGCGGAGGATCTGGCGCATTCGAACGAGGGGCGAATTGGAGTCCCTGCGGCCGGAAGCACACGGCTGGCACACGCAGGCGCGCTGTCGCGCCTCTTCGGGGATTCTTTCGAGCACCTCGTCGGGAATTTCCAGGCTGAAGCACCAGCAGTTACCGACCCCGCTCGCAACGGCGCAAAGATTCGCTTCACCGCAAAGCGGGCAACGATGGGGATCCGGTACAGGCATTGAAGGCGCATCCGTCGGAACGCAGGTGGCCCGGTTTTGGAATGCGGGCACGGAAAGCAGCCAACGGCGGGCACGATGCCGCTGAGGTACTTCCGGCCGCCCCACCCACGAGAGCCACGAGCCGCGCGCCGCGCTCACGCGCGACGGTTGCGGCAGGTCTTCGGGCTCTCGGGCTCGATGTCTCGCGAAGAGACTTCACCTACTGGGCGCGCTTCCCAGGCTCGTTCAAGCCCAGTGCTGTTTGCGCCGTTCGTTCCCGATTACCGCTGCGGGGCAGCTCCGGAGTTGATCGTGACGACGATCGCACCGGATTCCCTATTAAGCTCGCCCGCGTGGGCAAGCGCCGCTGACGGGCCGGCACGTTATGGACCGAGACCGCCGCTGTCAATTGACATGTTGTTGACACACGCGTGGACCCCCAATATCTTGTGTCCGCCAGCGGTCTCTACCCCAAGGGGTAGGGATAATAGGGAATCCGGTGCGATCGCAAGATCAATTCCGGAGCTGCCCCGCAGCGGTAATCGGGAACGACCGGCGACACGGCACTGAGCTCAACTCGAGCTTGGGAAGCCCGCCCAGTAGATGCGCCCTCGAACGAGAGCGCGAGCCCGAAAGCCCGAAGACCTGCCGCGGCCGTCACGCCCTGAAAGGGTGTGGCGAACGGCTGTCAGGCTCGGGGGAGCTTGGAGGCCACGCTTGCAAGCTCGCGCGGCGATCGTCCGATTTTTCGGCCCGATTTTCCGCGTTCCGCCTGCCGCCGTGACCCGCGCTCCCCTTCGGCCGAACTCGGGGGAGTTCCGCGATGAACGTAGAAATTGCCACGCGCGCCGCAGAGGCGCCCGCACCTCAACAACCTTCTTTCCAGCTCACGTCGCCCGCGACGAGCCGTGCGCCCATGCGCGTGACGAAGCGCAACGGCGCGCGCGAACCCGTTGACGTCAACAAGATCGTGCGCGCGGTGACGCGCTGCTCCGAAGGGCTCGCCGACGTGGACCCGATGCGCGTGGCGCTGAAGACCATCGCCGGCCTCTACGATGGCGCGACGACGCGCGAGCTCGACGAGCTTTCGATCCACACCGCCGCCTCCTTCATGTTCGAGGAGCCCGAATACTCCCGTCTCGCCGCGCGGCTGCTGGCGGGATTCATCGATAAGGAAGTCGAGGGCCAGAGCGTTCATTCGTTCTCGCAGTCGATTCGCGTCGGTTTCGACGCCGGGCTCATCAACGAGCGCCTTGCCGAGTTCGTCGAAGCACACGCACGCAAGCTGAATGCCGCCATCGAGAACGAGCAGACGCGCCGCTTCGAGTATTTCGGGCTGCGCACGGTCTACGATCGCTACCTGCTCAAGCATCCCACCCGTCGCCAGGTGATCGAGACGCCGCAGCACTTCTGGATGCGCATCGCCGTGGCGTTGAGCACCAACGTGCAGCAGGCAACCGAGCTGTATCAGCTGTTCTCACGGCTCGAATACGTTCCCAGCTCGCCTACGCTCTTCAACGCGGGTACGCGCCACGAGCAGCTTTCCAGCTGCTTCCTGCTGGATTCGCCGGAAGATTCGCTCGAAGGCATCTACGACCGCTACAAGGATGTCGCCCTGCTCTCCAAGTTCTCGGGTGGCATCGGCATTGCGTGGCATCGCGTTCGCTCGGAAGGCTCGCTGATCCGTGCGACGAACGGGCTTTCGAACGGCATCGTTCCGTGGCTGAAGACGCTCGACTCTTCGGTGGCTTCCGTCAATCAGGGTGGCCGGCGCAAAGGCGCGGCCTGCGCGTACCTCGAGACGTGGCACGCCGACATCGAGTCCTTCCTGGAACTGCGCGACAACACGGGCGATGACGCCCGCCGCACGCACAATCTCAACCTCGCCAACTGGATTCCGGATCTGTTCATGCGCCGGGTCGAGGAAGACGGCAGCTGGTCGTTGTTCGATCCGAAAGACGTGCCCACGCTCACGGACCTGTACGGCGCGGACTTCGAGCACGCCTACGTGCAGGCCGAAGCGCAAGGCCTCGCCAAGCGTTCGCTGCGCGCCCGCGACCTCTACCTGCGCATGATGCGCACGCTCGCCCAGACCGGAAACGGCTGGATGACGTTCAAGGACAAGTCCAACCGCGCGTGCAACCAGACCGCCAAGCCCGGCAACGTCGTGCACCTTTCGAATCTCTGCACGGAGATTCTCGAGGTCACGAGCGGCGGCGAGACCGCGGTTTGCAACCTGGGGTCGATCAACCTGGCGCGTCACATGGCCGGCGGAGCCTTCGACTTCGAGAAGCTCGCGAACACCGTGGAGCTCGCCGTTCGGCAGCTCGATCGCGTGATCGATCTGAATTTCTATCCCGTTGCGACGGCGCGCGCGTCGAATCTGCGCTGGCGCCCGGTGGGGCTCGGCATCATGGGTCTGCAGGACGTGTTCTTCCAGTCGCGCCTGCCCTTCGACTCCGACGAAGCGCGGAAACTCTCCGCCCGCATTTCCGAAACGATCTACTTCCACGCCCTGCACGCCTCGATGGAGCTCGCGCGCGAGAACGGCGCGCACGAGACCTTCCCCGACACGCGCGCCGCGCGCGGAGAACTGCAGTTCGATGCCTGGGACGTCAAGCCGTCCGATTCGCTTCGGTGGGAAGATCTGAAACGCGACATACAGGCGCACGGCCTGCGCAACAGCCTGCTCGTGGCCATCGCGCCGACAGCGACCATTGCGTCCATCGCGGGTTGCTACGAGTGCATCGAGCCGCAGGTATCCAACCTCTTCAAGCGCGAAACGCTCTCCGGAGACTTCATTCAGATCAACGCGTATCTCGTGGAGGAATTGAAGCAGCTGGGAGCGTGGACCGATGAAATGCGCAACACGATCAAGCTCGCGGACGGTTCGGTGCAGGCCATCGCGGGCGTGCCGGAAGCGCTCCGCGCCATCTATCGCACGGCGTGGGAGCTCCCGATGCGCGCACTGATCGATCTGGCGGCCGATCGGGGCGCCTTCATCGACCAGAGCCAATCGCTGAACCTGTTCACGGCGAGCCCCAACATCGGGCAGCTGTCGAGCATGTACATGTATGCGTGGAAGCGAGGGTTGAAGACCACTTACTACCTGCGCTCCCGACCCGCGACCGCAATCGCCAAGACCACCGTATCGAGCGCCGCGAAAACGTCGGATGCCAGCGCGATCGCGTGCTCTCTCGAAAATCCGGAATCGTGCGAGGCCTGCCAGTGAGCGCCGTGGAGTCCGTCGTGCGCGCGCCCTCCGCCCTCCTCGACCCCGGCTTCGACCTGACGCTGCGGCCGATGCGGTATCCGCGCTTCTACGAGATGTATCGCGCAGCCATCAAGAACACCTGGACGGTGGAGGAGATCGACTTCCAGATCGACCTCGGCCACCTGCGCCAGCGGATGACGCCCGCCGAACGCCATCTCATCGAACGGCTCGTCGCCTTCTTTGCGACGGGCGATTCGATCGTCTCCAACAACTTGGTGATCAGCCTCTACCGGCACATCAATGCGCCGGAGGCGCGCATGTATCTCTCGCGCCAATTGTATGAGGAAGCGCTGCATATCCAGTTCTACCTCACGCTGCTCGACAACTACGTGCCCGACCCGACCCGGCGTGCGCAGGCGTTTGCGGCCATCGATAACATTCCGTCCATCCGACGCAAGGCTCAGTTTTGCCAACGCTGGACGGATGAAGTCTTTTCGGTGGGGCGCATTGGCAGCGTCGACGACCGCCGTCGATTCCTGCTGAATCTCACGTGTTTCGCCACTTGCATCGAAGGGCTGTTTTTCTTCGGGGCGTTCGCCTACGTGTACTTCCTGCGTTCACGAGGCCTGTTGCCCGGGCTTGCCGCGGGCACGAACTGGGTATTCCGCGATGAGAGCGCGCACATGGCGTTCGCGTTCTCGGTCATCCAAACCGTGCGACAGGAAGAGCCGGAGCTGTTCGATGAAGAGTGGTCGCGCCAGGTGCGCGCGATGATCATCGAGGCGGTCGAGTGCGAGAGCGAGTTCGCGGACGATGTGCTTTCCGGCGGCGTCATCGGGCTCACGCGCCGCGAGATGCGGCAGTACCTCGAGTACGTCGCCGATCAGCGCTTCGTCATGCTCGGGCTCACTCCGCAATTCAACGTCCGCAACCCCTTCCCGTTCATGCAGCTGCAGGACGTGCAGGAACTGACGAACTTCTTCGAGCGGCGGGTCTCGGCGTATCAGGTGGCCGTGCAGGGCGAGATCTGCTTCGACGCGAGCTTCTAAAGGAAAGTCACACGAGCGCGGCGAGCGCGGCGAGCGCGGCGAGCGCGGCGAGCGCGGCGAGCGCGGCGAGCGCGGCGAGCGCGACCGGCACATTGATGAAGGCGAGGCTCGACGCAAGCATCGTCGCGACGATCGTCCCGCGCGGATGCCGCACCAATGCGGATGCGGTCGCTTCGGCCGAGCGGTCGCTTCGGCCGAAGTGTTCATGCTGCAACGGGCAGCTCAACGGAGCGCGAAACGATTCACGCCAGCCTGTCGAGCTATTCGGGCTCGATGCCTAGTGAAGCTCCGGCTTGGTGTGCGAATCCCCAGCCCAACTCCGCAATGTCATCCAAGCCACCGCCTGCAAGATGTGCTCGCATTGGCCGCGACAGCGCTCGCACTCCCACAATGCGCCCGTCTCATCGCGCACGAGAGTGACCTCGACGTCGTTCACCAGATAGCGCTGCTCGGTTCGTTTCATCGGGCGGAGCATGGCATCCCCTCGACGCGGCGTCACGCCTCGAATCCGCACGTTCGCGGCACACATACAGGTCAACGTTGGCCATGGACCTGTACGACCCTCCCGAACGAACCCGGTCCATCGAATGGCCAGAAGCCGTTGGGTTGAAACTCAACAGCGGGCGCCGCTGTACGCTGTATCAGGCCAACAGCTCGGCTTTTGGCGACGTCCGCAAATTCTCAGGGGGTTGAACATGAAGAAGTCGAAGCACTCCGTATGGTTGGGCGCGATCGCGCTGGCCGTGCTGACGGGGGCGGCTCAAGCCGCCGATGCCACGCTCGATCGCGGCGCGCTGCTCAAGCTCGCGGACACGTACCTCAACGCGCTGGTCGCGCATGATCCGGGCAAGGTGCCGCTCGCCAGCAACGCGAGGGTCGTGGAGAACGTCACGCGCATCAAGGCAGGCGAAGGCCTGTGGAAGACCGCCAGCGGCGCGCCCACCGACTTCAAGATCGTGGTGGCGGACCCCACCCTGCAGGAAGTCGGCGGCCTCGTCGTGATGCAGAACGACGGCAAGCCCACACAGTTCGGCTTCCGGCTCAAGGTCGTGAACGGCAAGATCACCGAGGCCGAGCACCTGGTCGTCGCCATGCGCGATGCCGACAGCCCGAACCTGCAGAAGCCGCGTCCGGCCATCCCGCTCGAAATTCCCGACGAATACGCGGATTCACACGGCCGCATGATTCACATCGCGAAGTCGTACTACGACGCGCTGGACAACAACAACGGTCACCTCGCGCCGTTCGCGCCGGATTGCGAACGTCACGAGAACGGCATGCGCACGGCGCCTTTCGGCGGTCCTTCGCTGGGCGGAGCCGTTCCCGGCGGCGGCGCGCCCCGGCCGCCGGGCCTCCTGGGTTTGCAGGACTGCACTTCGCAAATCGACTCCGGCGCATTCCAGTACATCACCACCATCGACGACCGCCGCGTCGAAGTCGCCGACACCGTGACCGGGCTTGCGATCGGCTTTTCGCACTTCCGCCATCCGATGACGCAGAAGAAATTCAAGATCACCGGCAACCCGAATCGGGACGAAGCCGACATGAGCAACCAGCGCGCTTTCGACATGCCGGCGATGCACATCTTCAAGATCTGGGGTGGCCAGATCCACGAGATCGAGGCGATTGGCGTTCTGAACGTGCCGTACAACTCGCCGACCGGCTGGGAATAGATACAGCCGGAACGCGAGAAGGCGAGAAGGCGAGAAGGCGAGAAGGCGAGGCCAGCCAATTCCCCAACCGGCCGCCTCGCCAGCGCGTCTCACGCCCAGCCCCGCGAGCGATGGGGGTCGCTCGCGGGGCCGTGTCCCGAGGCCGCCCTACGCGGCGCTCAATACTCCTTGAATCCGTCCTTCTTCGCCTGATCGCTCGGAAAGTGCATGCCGGTGTCCCAGCCCGGGCGCTGCCCATAGGGCACGGAGAGCAACACCGCTTCCACCTGGCTGATCTTGCCTTCGGCGTTGATCTGGAAGACTTCGTGCGTGCCCCAGGTCCACGGCCCGGTGTTCGTCACCGTTCGCGTGGTTCCGTCCTTCACCTGATACTGGCGCACCGTGGCGTCGTGGTCGAAGAAGCAGCCTGCATAGACAAGGCCGCGCTCCTCGTCGATGACCAGCATGCGCCGGTTACGCATCCGCGTGTCTTCACGGTAGTAACCCAGAGCGAAGGACTCCGCGCACTTCATGTTGATCGTCGCCCGCTTGGCGCCTTCCGCGAGTGGCACTCCCGAGGTCTGCGTACCGTTCTCGAGACGCACGCAGTCATCCGCGAACGGCGGCACTTTATCGCCATGATTATTCTCGAGGCCGCCCCAGTAGCTGCTTGCGATGGCCCCGAGCTTCTCGCGCGGCAGGCGCTTGTCCGCCGGCAACGCGGTCAAGAACTGCTTCCGGGGCGTGTCGCCCAGCTGGTCCGTGCGCTTTACGCTGCTCGGGCCGGCGGTGATGGTGTCGGTCAGGCGGGGCGCATAGGACTCGATCTCGGTAATCTGGCCGTTCACCACTTTCAGCCGTGTGGCAATCAGCACCGGCGACCCGTTCTCGGTGCCTTTGGTGAAGAACCCGATTTGCCCTTGCTGCGGATCGCTCACATAGAGCCGGTACTTTCCAATGCTATCGATCGTGCGCCAAAGGCCATCCGGCAGCGGCAGCTCGACGGCGTTCTCGGTGTAGCGTGTGCCCTTCGCAATCGGCGCTTTCGAAGGGTCATGCGTGAGCATGCCCGCGAGATACTTCTCGGCAACGCCTTCAAGGCACGCGCGATCGCATGCGGGCGCAGCTGCATTGCCGATCAGCGAGTGACCGGCGAGCGCTACGCCGAACAATAGCGACGCGGCAGCGATTCGAACCTCTCTGGAAGCCATCATGCCAATCCCCCTCTGTGATTAACTTTCAGTGCGACGGCAGCGCGAACACCCACAGCGTCGCGCCCCGATTCGGCGGACTTCGCAACTCCGGCACCAGCGGCGCGAAACTGCGAATGTGAAACCCGCCCTCCCCGACCGCGAGAGCAATGTATTGAGTTCCATCCACCGAGAACGAAATGGGGCTCGAGCTCGACACGTCGTTGAGGCGCCGGCTCCACAGCTCTTTTCCGTTCGCGCTGTCGTAGGCGTGGAACACGCGATCGAACGTCGCGGCGAACGCAAGCCCACCCGCCGTCGTCAGCACGCCCGATGAAACCGGCGCGCGCTGCCGCTGAGTCCAGATTGGCTTGCGTGTCGTGAGATCCAGCGCTTCGAGTCGCCCGTATTTCCCGTCGCTGTCGGGGCGCGGCCGAATGCCCCAGTTCACGCCGGATGAGAGTCCACTGACTCCGCCGCCGCCCGGCACCGGATAGACGTCCATGCACGCTTCGTTGAGCGGCATGATCAAGACTCCGCTCTGCTGGTTCCATGACGCGGGCAGATAGTTCTTCGCGCCCGCGCCATGCGGGCACACCATTCGGACTTTCTTGGCGTCCGGATACAGCGCCGTATTCACGTGCTTCTGGCCCGTCACCGGATCGATCGCGGTCACGATGTTCTGCAGGCCAAGGTCGATCGAGAACAGGAACTTCCCAGTTTTCGCATCGAGCGCGTCGTAGATTCCGATCTTCCCCGCCGTGATCAGTACGCGGCGCGGCTTGCCCTCGATGGTCAGATCGATGATCTGCCGCTCGAACGCCCAGTCGAGATCCCACTGATCGTCCGGAAAGTGCTGGAAGTACCACACCAGCTTGCCGGTTTCAGGATCCACGGCCAGCGTCGAGTTCGTGTACAGCGCCTCATTGCCGACACCGCGCGTTTTCTTCGGCGGCAGCAACGGACCCGTATCGTACGTATTGCCGGTGCCGAAGTAGACAAGACCTGTCTGCGGATCGTAGCTGGGGGGCGTCCAGACCGAAGCGCCGCTGCGCGATTCGAATGGCACACCATTCCAGCTATCGCCGCCCGGTTCGCCCGGCTTTGCGATCGTGCCGAAGCGCCAGAGCTCCTTGCCGGTCCGCACATCCAGCCCAACGAGCTGCGGGCCGCCGGGCTTCGCGCCAACGCCTGTGCCCGTGGTTCCGATCATCACCTTGCCGGCGGCTACGAGCGGGCCACCGTTGATACCTTCCCGCGTCTTGGCATCGCCAATCTTCGTGTCCCACACCAGCGCGCCGGTACGCGCGTTGAGCGCCACGACATGTACGTCGGATGTCGCGAAGAGCAGCAAATCGCCCCACAACGCGATGCCTCGTTTGTGAAACGGAGCGACACCCGGCTCGAGCGAGTGGTTGTACTGCCAGAGCAGATCGCCGGTTTTCGCATTCAGCGCCTGCACGACCTCGCCGAAACTCTGCATGAATATCGTGCCGTCGCGCACGAGCGGCACGCTTTCGGTGGACCCGGCGGGCAACGTCCAGCTCCACGCGAGCTCCAGACCGGAGGCATTGGCGGGAGTGATCTGCGCGAGCGGGCTGAAGCCGTGCCCGTTCCAGCCGCGTCGCCACGTCAGCCAGTCTTTGGCGGGCGGGTCCGCCAGATCGTCACTCCCCACCGGCGAGAAGTGGTCGAGGGGGTTGGGAAGCGAAACGACCGTGCGCGGTGTGTACGGCGAATAATCCATGAAGCTGAAGCCGGTCGCCGGCACCATCATGGAAGCGAGTGCCGCTGGATCGTCCGGCAACGCGCTCTGCCCGGCGATGACCGCGTTCTCCTGCAGGATATACGCGATCAGCGCCGCATAAGTCCGCGAGTCGAGCGAGCCGGGGTTGCCGGTGGGCATTGTCCTGCGCGCGATCTCGAATAGGTCGCGCACGCTGTGCCCGCCGTACTTGCGCATGAAGACCGGCCCTTTGAGCGGCGCGCCAGTTGCGCCATCGCTCAGATGCGGACCATGGCACATCACGCAACTTGCGGCGTACGCACGACGCCCCGCATCGGCCTGTTCAGGCGTAAATGAGAGGGCCACCGTATCCTGCGCGCCCGCGCCGGCGGGCCCGAGAATGAGCGCGAGCAGGAGCAAACGCTGCACGACTGGGAAAAAACGCATGCTCAGTACACCCGCCGCGCTACTTGGGCCGATCGCATCTTCAGTCCCCCCTCGTCGCGTGCTTAGCTTCAGTGCGCGCGCGTGCCGCTTGCGGACGCGGCCTGCGCGCCGTCTTCCGCGTCGGCCTTGCGCCCGAGATACCAGCCGTTCACGAACCAGGCCGCCGCGAGGCCCGCGCCGATGACCGCGACATGCGCAGGCGTCATTCCCGCGCCTTCGATGAAATTCTTCACCTGCGCGGAGAGCGCGTCCGCCCCGCGATAGACGGGCACGTCGATGACGTTCTTCGCCTTGTACTTCGTTTCGTTATCGACCCGGCTGAAGAGCATCTCGCGCGCCGGACGGACGAACGCGTATTCGCCGACGCGACGCGCGACGAACACGATGAGGAGCACCATGAGGGTCCCCGTTGCGGCAAGCGTGAGGAATCCCCCGATCATCAGGAGCGGCACGATCACCAGCAGCGTCGTGAGACCCAGCTTCGAAGCGATCCGGCCCGTCAGGAACACCTGGCAGATGACGGTGAGCGTCTGAACGATCCAGTCGAGGCGCGCAAAGATGCGGGTGCGGTCCGCCGTATTCGCGAACGCCGCCTCGACGAGACGCATCTGCTCGAAGTACAGGAACGTATTGATCGTTCCGATGAACACCACGAACAGCGCGATAGCCAGCAGGTACGGCGAAGAGAGAACTTTCGAGAACCCCGCAAACGGATTGCCGCCGATGGGCCGGTCGCCGCGCACCCGCGCGCCTGTGACGTCCCCGGCGATACTCTCGCTGGCCGAGGCCGCCGCATCCCGGTTCCAGATGGCGATGAGCGCCCGCTGAAAGAACAAGGTGAGCATGAACATGAAGGCGCCGAAAAACAGCACGCCACTGTTCCCGATCCTCGACACGGCGAAGTCGGTGACGAACGGCCCAACGAGCGCCCCAAGAGTGCCGCCCGCCGCGATGATGCCGAACAGCCGCTTGCTCTGCTGCTGCGTGAAGAGCTCCAGCAAGAAGCTCCAGAACACCGACACGATGAAAAGGTTCAGCACGCTGATGAACACGTAGAAGAACGTGCCCGAGGCGACATTGCCTTCGTCCGCCTTCAGCACCACGCCCACGATCGCAAGCGACGCGGCGATGCCTCCGTAGATCCAAGGCAGGAACGCGCTGCGCCTGAATTTCCCCACGAGGTAGCCGTAGATCGGAATGATCGCGAGCGACGCGATCCAGGTGATCACGAAGAGATCGGCCACGCGCTGCTTGCCGAGCAGCGTACCGATCGTCTCGCGCACCGGACGCACGGCGAAGTAACCGGCGAATACGCAGAAGAAGAGGCAGAACGCCATCACTACCGCCGGGACTTCCCGGGGCTCGATGGGCGCGACTTTCGACAGCAGCCGGCCGAGGCCGCGGCTCGCGGCATTCTGATCGGTGGACATGGGTTACCAGGGCTCGGTCGCGCCGTCATAGCGCAGGAATTTTCCCGTGTCCTTGATCGTCGCCTTCTCGGTCGTGCGGATCATGTTTTCCACGGTGAACGACGTCTTGAGCATGCCGGGATATTTCCCGTCCAGGTATTCCTGGTGCTCGGTCAACGTGGGGCCCGGGTTGTACATGATCACGGTGACGCCGTCCTCTTTCACGGACGCCGCGACGATCTGCATCTCACGATTCAGGGCCGCCTTGGTCATGCGGTAGAAGATCGTGCCCGCACGCGGCTGCTTTTCGCCCGTGAGCGTGCCGTTGCTGGAGCTGATCGCGATGAGCTTCTTCTGCTTGCTGGCCTTCACGTTCGGGTAGAAGGCCTGCGAGACGATCAGCGGCCCCTTGATGTTCACGGCCATCATCGTGTCGAGCAGCGAATACTTCATCTTGCCGAAGCTCTCGACGTCCCAGTCGCCGGCGCACCCTTCGTCGTCGCCCTTGCACTGGCTGCGGTCGTTGTACACGCCCGCATTGTTGATGAGCACGTCGATCGGCACGTCCTTGAGCTTCGCGGCGAGGGCGAGCGCGGCGTCATTGTCGGTGACGTCGAGTTTCTCGATGCGAAACGTCTTGTACTGGGCCGCAAGATCCGCGAGCGACTTCGGCGTGTCGGAGCGACGGTGAGTCGCGATCACCGTCCAGCCCTTGGCGGCATACTGTTTCGCGAACTCGAGCCCGATCCCCGAGTTCGCCCCTGTAATCATTACCGTCTGGGCGCCGGCAACCGCCGACAGCGCCAGCATCGCAAGCCCGAGCAATGTGGCTCGAATCATGAGTGTGCCTCCCCCAATAAGTATTTTCCCACCAAAGAACAAAGACCGGACCGCAGGCCGAATCGGTCCCCCACCCTGCGCTCGCCTGGCGCGGGGTCCGACCGCGCACCCCGTACGGTCTTATTCATCGGCATCCTGTCTGCAAGGGGGTCTCGTGCCGACCATGATCGATCATTGTCGCGCCCATCGCGCTCGCGGCGGCGGGAAAACGATGCGTGAACCCCGCTGCCGCCCGCGCTCAGAAGCGCACCTGCACGCCGAGGGTATAACGCCTGCCGAGCACGTCGAACAGAGTCTCGTTGGTATCGGTTGCGCCGTTGAAGTCGGAGAAGTCGGCGGCGCGCGGCGGATCGCGATCGAACAGGTTATCGACCCGCCCGTAGATCTCCCAGTTGTCGCCGCCGTCGCCCGCAAGCGTGTACGAGAGCCGCAAGTCGGTGTAGAACGCCGACGCCACGGTATTGTCATCGATGTCCACACCCTGCCGCAGCGTGGCGTCGAGTATGCCGCTGTCGATGAAATGCCCTTGCAGATAGGCCTGCCACGGCCCGTTGCGATACGTGAGCGCGGCGATCAGTTGAAGATCCGGCAGCCCGATATATCCCGTGGCGCTGCCGCCGGTCTGGCCCGCGCGATCGAGCTTCGGGCCATTCGCGAGCCGCATGGAGTTCTCGCCGAGCCAGCTTGCGACGAGCCGCACGCTCACGGCCTCGCCCGCGCCCCCGAGAAGATGCAGGTCGTGCGTGAACTGCGCCTCGAAGTCCGTGCCCATCGCCCGCGCCTGCGCGACGTTCAGGAACTTGTTCTGCACGAACACGATTTCGTTGGTCTGGGTATCGCGCGTGATCAGCGAGCAAAGCGCCGTAACCCCCGCGAAACAGGAATCGATGATGGCTTGCGGCCCGAGCTGGCCGATCGCATCCTCGATGCGAATGCTGTACCAGTCGACCGACATCGATAGTCCGTCGAGCCACGTCGGCTGATAGACCGCGCCGACCGTGACCGTATCGGCCTTCTCGGGCTCCACCGACGGGTTGCCCGTGCTGGTCGCGCTGAGCGAATACACGGTGTTGCCGAACAGCGGATCGCGCACTGTGAAGCCGCGGTTCTGAAAATCGAACCGCTCGGAGAGATTGGCGGCGCGGGTGTCGCGTGAAACCGTGCCGCGTAGACGCAGGTCGCGCGTCAGGTGACCTTCGAGCCCGGCTTTCCAGGCCCAGATCCCGCCGCTTCCCGAGTAATCGGCATAGCGTGTCGCGAGACTCATGGTGGCGTTGCGCACGTCCTGCTCGCCGCCATAGAGCGGCACGCGCGCTTCGCCAAACGCCTCTTTTACCGTGTACGCGCCCCGCAGGTTCGGAAAGGACGAGAACTGGTGCACGAAGGAGCCGACGAAAGCCGCGGGAATGCCCTGTATCCCCTGGCTCGGATCGTTCGCAGGTGTCGAAATACTCGAATCCGACGGCACCGCGTATTGAGCGAAGCGATCCTCGCGGAACGACGCGCCGACCGCGAGCAATACGGGTCCCGCGCCGATACCCGCGGCGACCGGCCCGTCCGCGGAGACTTCCGCAAAGTGCTGATCGACCGTGACGTGCCCGAACTTGTCGTCGAGCACGTAATCGAGGGCTTGCGGTGAAGCCCGGCCGGCGCCGAACAGATCGATAGGCACGCAGCCGTTACTACGATTGAACAGTGTAGAGCGGCAGACGATGCCGCCCGATACCGGATCTCTGACCGCATCGAGTGCGATCGACAGGCGATCCGTGCGCACGAAATCGCGCAGCGTCGTGTCGCCGTCGTTCTGCCCGAACTGGTAGTAGCCGGAATAGCGCCATCCACCGGAGAGTGCCTGCAGTCCGGCGGTGAATGAGTACGTGTCGTTTGCGACGATGTCCCGCGCCCGCGCAAGATCCGCCGAGCTCGCCATGCGCGAGAGACCGAACTGCTGCAATCCCTCGCTCAGCATGATGTCCCGCAGGGGCTGCGGCAGAAAGGCGTTGTCCCGATAGATCGTGGCCTGCCACTGACCGAACTGCACCGCGCCGACATTCACGAAGTCGACCCGGCTGTGCCCATACAGCGCCTGCGCGAACACGCGCGCATCGTCGGTCAATTCATAGCTTGCGTAACCGAAAGCGCTGCCCCGCGAAAATCCCGGCAGAAGCGAGCCGTCGCCGGTGCGATCCGCTTCGTAGTTGTCGCCCACGCCGCCGGATTGCGAATACGTGCCGCCACCGATGCTGGCGATGGGACCGGGTTGGAAGGGCTTGTACGAACCGTCCGGCTGGAACGCGAGCCGATCGAGGGCCGATCCCGGCTGGTTGATGAGGCCGCCGAACGTGTAGCGCGTCGACGTGACGTCCGGCAACGTCAACATGGCGGGGCCGGTGTGAGTCGCGGTCCATTGGGGATTCGTCACGCGGCCCCAGCCCTGGAACCAGTCGCGGCCCTGGTAGGTCTCGATGCGCTCGGATTGCTGATACTCGACCGAGCCCACGACGTGCAGCCGCTCGCCGAAGGACTGGCCGCCAGCGAGCGACACGCCGACGTCGCCGCCATCGCCGCGTTCCGTGGTGCCCCGATGCGCCTCGGCCCGAACCCCGGTGAAGCCGGTATCGAGCACGAAATTCGCGACGCCGCCGACCGCATCCGATCCATAGGCCGCGGAGGCGCCGCCGGTAACCACTTCGACGCGCTTGATGAGCGCCGTCGGAAAGACACCGATATCGGTCGACCCGAGCCGGGAAGAAGACACCACGCGCCGGCCATCGAGGAGCACCAGGGTGCGGTTGGGACCGAGGCCGCGCAGATTCAGGAAACTCTGGCCCGCGTTGCTCGCAAACGAAAACGCATTGGTCGGCGTGGAGTTCATCAGGAACTGCGGCATCAGCGACATGGCATCGATGAGGCCGCGGGATGAGAGAGAGGAGATCTCGCGGGCACTCATCACGCTGACGGGCGTCGGCGAAGACATGCCCAGGGAAGTCTGGATGCGCGAGCCCGTGACGAGCACTTCCTGCTTGGTGTCGAGCGTGTCAGGCAACGCCGCGGCCTGCGATTGCCCCGGGGGCGAAGTTCGCGCCGCCTGACCCGGCGGGGCGCCGGCGGCTTCCGAACGCTCGCCGGATTTCGTACGGGCCGGCGCGGGAATACCTGCGGGTTCGCGCCTGGCCCGTGCCACGATCGCAATCGTGCGCGCATCGACGATGCGAGAGTCGAAGCCGCTTCCACGCAGCAGCGCTTCGAGAGCCTGCGTGGCTGTGTAACTGCCCACCAGCGGACCCACGACGGGATCTTCGTCGCGCTCATCGCTGAGACGCGCAACCTGCAGCCCTGTCTCGAGCGCGAACTGTTTGAGCGCGGAGCTCAGGCTCTGGCGCGGAATGTTCAGCGTGTATCGCGAATCACTCAGCTGCAGGCGCGCAGCCGCCAGGCTGGTGAGGGCGTGGCCGAACGACAGGCACAGTAAAGCCGACGCGACGATTCGCGCGCCCCTTCCCCACAGAACCGAACCCCGCGGTGGAACCCCGGTGTGCAGCAGCTCGTCCCCCTCTACCAAGGACGCGACCGGCCGACACTCCTCGCAGCTCTAGAGGGCTGCGCACTCCGCGCGGCGTGCTCTCCCTGCCCGCATGGAGTCAGGGCGCCAACGCGATCGTGATGTCCTGTCCGGCCCGGCGTACATTCACCGGAGCCACCGATTGCATAAACCCAATGAACGACTCTGGCTCAGACGCGTCGAAAACGCCGGTCACCGCGCGTTGCGCGAGAGCTCCCTTCGCAACGTGCAACTGCACGACGTTGTAACGGTTGAACTCGTCGATCACGTCCGCAACGCTCTCGTTCTCGAAAACCAGTCTGCCGGCGGCCCACGCGAGCTCGCGCTCGGTGTCGACCGCCCGCACCGGCGCCGCCGATCCCCGTGCGGGGACCACAACCTGCTCACCCGCGCTCACCAGCACATCGGCGGGCACGCTGACTCCATTTACCTGGCCGAACGTGCGCCCGCCGTCGTTACCGCCGCCGGCGCGAACGGCGGCGGTATCGCCCACGCGCACCGCGACCTTGCCCTCGGCAACGGTCACGACGATGCCCTCGCGATCCTGCTCCACGCCAAACTGCGTCCCGACGGCCCGTACCCGCGTGCCTTCCGCCTGGACCAGAAACGGCCGGTTCGGATCTTTCGCCACGCGGAACAGCGCACGGCCGCGCTCGAGGTCGATATCGCGCTCGTGCTTGCGCAGGCGAATGCGCAACCGCGACTCGGGATCGATCTGGACGACGCTGCCATCCGCCAATGTAACGCTGCGCCGCTCGGCACGGCCAGTCTCAATGACCTGGGCACTGAGCATCAGGCTCAGGAAAACTCCGAACACGGCCAGTGTGGCCGCGAGTGCCAGACCCACCGTCAAGCGTCGGCGGCGCACCATGGGGACGGGGGATTGTGGCACACGCTCCGCCCCGAAAGCCGCCGAGGCGAGCGGTATGACATTGGGTGCGCTAAGCGCGCCCTGGGTGGGTACGCGGGTCCACTCGTTGAAACGCTCCAGCGCGCCGTGCACTTCCGCCATGCGGAGCATTTCCCCGACGTGTACGGCGGATTCGCGCAGCCAATCCACGAACTGCTCGCGATCGCCGCGCGACAGCTCGCCCGTTTCGATGCGGACCCACCATTCGGCGGCCTCCGCGCCGGCTCTCGCCCGGCGGTCACTCTTGTCCATGAGATAGCATCCGTAACAGGTCGGTATTCAATTCGGTCCGCAGCTTCTCGTAGCTCTTCATCAGGTCGCGCTTGATGGCGCGCTCGCTAGTACCGAGACGCTCGGCGATTTGCGCTCGCCCGAGCCCTTCGCTGAACTGCAGCTTCAGGGCCGCGCGCTGCCGGGGCGGGAGGGTCGCCAGGGCGCGCTCGACTTCCGCACAGGCCTCGGCCCGGGCCGCGTCCTGCTCAGGGCAGTCTTCCGCCAGCAGCCCGGTGAGCCACTTGGACTCGTGAGGACGTCGGCTGCGCGCACGGATGGCCCACTCGTTGGCCACGTTGGCCGCCATCTTGAAGAGGTAGGCCTGCGGATATTCGATGAGCTCAGCCCGGTCGTAGCGCAGGAGCCTCAGGAACACTTCCTGTGCCACATCGTTCACGTCCGCCCCGGACACTACACCGTGGCCGATCAGGAACTTGCGCAGCGGCAGCCGCCATTGGCGGAACCAGTCTGTCAGCCGTTTTGCCGTCTCGGGTCCGCTCATCGGGTGCTGCGCGTGAATGTCTGGGCTCGAAGAATAAGACCGGGGGAGGCTCGATTCTGGGCCCCGCCGGCATCCAGTGTGTCACGCGCGCTCCCGGAACCGCCAGAGCTCGAGCTCGTCGCGGCCGCATGCGAATCCGAGGACCGAATCGCCGCCCAGCCCAGCACGAACAAGGCGAGCGCGCCGAGGATCACCGCGAGCACGAGCCCCATCCAGCGCCGCTCGGCAGACGTCCGCGCGACCCCACCCGAACGAATCGGCGATGCGTCCCCCGAATCGGAGATCGCTTCTGCAGCCGGTGCCCGGTGCGCTCCCGAGGCGGACAGCGAAGCCACCAGCTGCGCCCCGCGCGACCACACTTGCAGCTCGTTCACCGTAGGCCGGCTCCGCGCCCGACGATTCACGCTTCGCGCGACGACACCCCGAAACACCGGCGACAACTCCGGTGGCAACGACATCTCGCCCTCGTGGAGGCCCGACGGCTCCTGTCGGGTAAGCGCCTCACACAGCGTAATGCCGAGCGCCCACACATCACTGGCCGCCGTCCGGGTGCCCTCGCCCGCTTCCGGCGGCGTGTACGCGGACGTCACGCGACTCGTACGACCAGTCTCGCTGAAAGGACGAATCGTGTCGCTCGCGAGCCGGATCCGGTCCCCCACCACGAGCACATTCGAAGGCTTCAAGCGCCCCTGCACGAGCTTCCTTTCATGCAGGAAGGCCAGCGCGTCGAGCACGGGCTCCAGCATTTCCCGGGTTTCCTCTTCCGTGAGCGCGCGCCGCTCGAGCAGCTGCGCAAGGTTCTGGTCCGCGTAGTCCGTCACCACATACAGGAAGTGTCGCGCGCCGATCTGGCACTGGCCGGCATCGAAGATCTGAATGAGCCGCGGATGGACCAGGGCGGCGGACGCCCGCCATCGCGCCAGTTGCAGCTGGGCGAGCGCCGGAACGGCGGGCACCAGCTTCAGTGCCAGCTCGTGGCGCGCGAGCTTCGCGGACTCCGTGAGGAAGACGACGCTGTGATTCGTCGCCCCCAGATAGCGAAGCAAAGGATACGCGCCGTTGATCGCATGCCCTTCCAGCTTGGCCCACACGTCGCTCATCGATTTGTCCGCTTTTCCGCATTCGGGCGCCGCGCCGGCGCCGGTCACCGCGACACTCTACAGCGACTCCGCCTCCCTGACGCGCCGTCGCCAGTTGCCGACGGGCGGTGCGGGAGCCGCCAGTTCCGCCCAGGACCGGTACACCCTCAAAGTGCCGGGCGGGCTCGCGTTCTCCGAGTTCACCAGCCGCCACAGGCGAACGACGCCAAATGCGGCGTCGCCTGCCGTCAGATCGCGAAGCAGGCGGATTACGTCTTTACGGAATATCCGAAGAGATAGCGTCGAGCGGGCAATACGGCTCCAGGAGCGAGCAGTGGGGGCCTTCACCGGAAGCCGCACGCCCGTCGACTTTTGCGCATCAGGTCGTCAGAAGTTGAACCTCACGCCGAGGTTGTAGCGACGACCATAGATATCGAACAGTCCCGTGTTCGTCTGCGTCGATCCTGTGAAACCCCATGTGGCAACCAGCGGCGGATCCTTGTCGAACAAGTTGGTCACGTTGAGATACGTCTGCCACGTGCCTTTGGAGGTCAGGTCTCCGCGGTAAGAGACCTCGAGGTTCGTCATCGCAAACGACGCGACGCCGTTGTCGTCGATATCGACGCCCTGGATGTACGTCGCATCGTAGGTGCCACTGTTGATGTAGCGCTCCTGCAGCGTCGCCGACAACGGCCCACGCTCGTATGTCAGGTACACGCTGCCCTGCCAGTCCGGCGAGCCGCCCTGCAGACCGGTCTGGCCGGCGCGATCCACTTTGGCTGCGCCAACCTGCGTGGTCGACAGCTCCTTCACATAGCTTGCGAGAAGGCGCGTGCGAATGCGCTCGTTGCCACCAAACCAGCTGACCGGCCGCGCATACGAAAACTCGAAGTCGGCGCCTTTCGCCCGGGCCTGTGCGGTGTTGATGAACGTGTTGGTGATCACCGAGATCTTCCCATCGCTGCCGCGCTCGATGTAGTTGCACAGCTGCGTCGCGCCCAATCGGCACTGGTCGACGATCGTCTGCGCGCCAAGCTGCCCGATCGCATCGGCGATCTTGACGTCGAACGCGTCGATCGACGCGGCGAAGCCTTCCAGCCACGAGGGTTGGTAGACGACTCCAAACGTGAGGGTATCGGCCTGCTCCGGATCGACGTTCGGATTGCCGTCGGCGATCACGCTGACGGCGTACTGCACGGACGAACCCGACTGCGGATCGACCACGTTGCCCGGGCCGCGCGAGGTGTCGAAGCGCTCGGAGAGCGTACCCGCACGCACGTCGCGCGACCGCGTGAGGCGGAAGCGCACGTCGGTGTTGAGCGACCAGTCGACGCCGGCTTTCCAGGCCCACATGCCGCCGCTGCCTTCGTAATCCGCGTAGCGCACGGCCGTGTTCAGGTTCAGCGCACGCGCAAAGGGCTTGTCGTCGAGCAACGGGAACTGCATCTCGGTGAAAGCTTCCTTCACCTTGTACCCGCCGCTCGGAGCGGCGGAAGGCCCGCGCTCGAAGATGTTCGAGTTGCCGGAGTAGACCGCCGGCAGGCCGCGATAGCCGAGCGCGGTCGCCTGGGCGCTGGTCGGCATGTCGAGCGCGTGCAGCTCGACGGGGTACACCGCCTGGGTGAACGATTCCTCGCGCCACGCCGCGCCCACGGCCATCGTCACAGGTCCCGCCCAGTCGTTGAAGGGCGAGCCGGAGATCGCCACGTCCGCCACGTTCTCCTCAACGATCTGTTTCTGCGAGATGTCTTGCGTGATCCAGTCGATCGCCCCCTGCGAGGGCGAGCCCACACCGAAGAGGTTGAGCGGCACGCAGCCGTTGCCAGGAGTCGTCAGTGACGACCTGCACACGACGTTGCCGGAGACGGGGTCCTTCACCGCATCGATCGCCTGGTAGATGCGATCGAGACGAATCGCATTGTCCATGTTGATGTTGGAGTCGGTGCGGCCGTACTGGTAGTAGCCGTCCAGCTTCCAATCGCCGATGTCCATCTTCAGGCCGGTGGTGACCGACTTCAGGATGTTCTCCTGCTCGATCGCCTTGCTGGCGCCGTAGTCGAGGTCCCCGGCGCGACCCAGCGTGAAGGAGGAATTGACCGGCATCTTCGCGGCCACGTCGGCCGGAAGATACGCGTTGTTCCAATAGATCGTCGGCGCCCAGGTCTGGAACTGGCCGCCCGACGGCGGCGACAGGTACGACGTATCGCCCATGCCATACAGGCCCTGCACGAACACCGAGGCGTGATCCGTCAGATCGAACGTGAGGTGCGCAAACGCGCTGCCGCGCGAAGTGTCCGGCGTGAAGTAGTTGTACCAGGCGAGGTCCTGACCATCGCCCCCCACTTGCGCCGACGTCGTGAAGTCGGTGCCCCTCGCGAAGGGCGCGTTCACACCGCCCGGCAGGAACTGCGTGTACTGGAGGGTCGACGACGCGCCACCCTGAACAGCGGTGATGAGTCCGCCCTCAGTGAACTGCGTCGAACGCAGGTTGGAGCGCGTAATGCGCGCCGGCGTGCCCGCTGGCCTCGTGGCCGGGAGCGTGATGAGGCCCTGGCTCTGCTGCCAGTCGCGCCGCGTGGGATCCGTGATCGGATCGGCGCTGTAGTAGTCGACCGAGCCGATCAGGTGCATGCGCTCGCCGATCGCCGTGCCGCCCGCGAGCGATACCGTGTAATTCTTGTTGTCGCCGAGCTCCGTCACGCCACCCTGGATGTCCGACTTGAGGCCTTCGAACTTGTCATCGAGGATGAAATTGACGACACCGCTCACCGCATCGGAGCCGTACGCGGCGGATGCGCCGCCGGTCACGACTTCCACGCTCTTGACGAGCGAGTCCGGCAGCAGGTTCACGTCCAGCGTGCCCTTGCGAGTGGACGCGACGACGCGCCGGCCGTCGAGCAGCACGAGCGTGCGGTTCTGGCCAACACCGCGCAGGTTGAGAATGCTGGCACCGGACGCGCCCGTCCATCCGGCCGACGGCGCGCCCTCGGGTACCGCGCTATTCGTGAACTGCGGCAGCTGCGTGATGGCCGCGGCGAGCGTCGTCGGCGCCATCACATGCAGGTCATCCGCACTGAGCGACGTGACGGGCGTCGGCGTCGTCATGCCACTGACCTGAATGCGTGAGCCGGTCACGTGAATTTCCTCCATCACCGGTGTCGGGCTGGTCTCCGCAGACTCCTGTGCGAAAGCGCTTCCGCCGACGCCGAGCGCCAGCACGCACGCGCCCGCTCTCAACGCGCGAGACTGTGTGGCGGCCCGCAATAGGCCTGCCACGGTTTTATCTACCTTGGTCATGATTCCCCCTGCTCGTTCGAAAAACAGTAAATGGATTGGTGAGAACTACCCGCCCTGTAGTTTTGTTAGCAAAGCGATAGTCCTGGGCTTCGCTTCCGGTGGGTGGGTGGCGAGGAATACACCTTTCGCCCAGGTCATCGGAGTACGACCCTGCTTGTCGGCGACGTCCAGTCGCGCGCCCTTCTCCACCAGAAATCGGATGATGTCGTCGGCGCCGCGATTGGCGGCGCCATGAATGGCCTGCAGCCCCATGTCGTTCGTCGCATTCACATCGTTGCCGAGGGATTGCGCGAGCTTCGCGGCTTCGAGCAGTTGCCCAGGGCCTTCGTCGTAGGTCTGCGAGACCGTCCAGTTCACACCGGCCGCCGCCATGAGCGGCGTCGTGCCGTTGAACGTGTTGATGTTGGGGTCCGCGTGGTATTCGAGGAGCAGGCGCATGGTCTTCACGTCGCCTGAGAGTGCGGCACGCAGGAACGGCGTCTGGCCGGTGAAATCGACCCAGGAGAGCGAGCCGAGACGCGTGATCCAGCGGCGCTGGGGCGGGGACTCTTTCGTGCGGGCGTTGGGGTCCGCGCCCTTGTCGAGCAGCAGCTTGACGAGCGCGAACGCCGATTCGCGATCGATGCCGTTGTCGTGGCTCGGGCCGGCGACGTCGATATTGCGCAGGTCGACGGCGGCCCACAGCGGTGTTTCGCCGTACCAGTCGGAGACCCTTACGTTCGCGCCGCGCGCGATCAGCATCCGCGCCAGCGGCACATTGCCGTTCAGCACCGCCATCAGCAGCGGGGTTACGCCGTCGGCGTCGGCTTTCTCGATGCTCGCGCCCGCGTCCAGCAGCAGCTTCGCGACATCGTCGTGGCCTTCGCGCGTAGCGTAGAGAAGCGGAGTTTTCGCGCCGGGCGTCGGGTCGCGCTCGCCGCGCTCGGGCCAGCCTCCGCGGACGATACCCGCGCCTTTCGAGCCGCTGTTCGAGCCCGGCGTGCGGAATTTCGGCGTTTCGCCCGTGCGCGTCTGGGCGTCGACCTTTGCGCCGTGTTTGATCAGCAGGCTGACGATCGGCGCGTAGCCCGCGCGTGCGGCGACCATCAACGGCGTCTGGTGATACTCGGGATCGGCTGCGTCCACCGCAGCGCGCTTATCGAGCAGCGCTTTGACGATGTCGAGGTTGCCGACTCGCGCCGCCATCATGAGACAGCTCTCGCCTGTCGTGTCGGCGGAGTTCGGATCGGCATGCTCGGCGAGCAGCAGCTTCACCATCACGACGTCGCCGTTGTTGATGGCGAGATGAAGCGGGCGGACGCCGTAGCGATTGCTCAGGTCGGCCTTCGCGCCGGCTTTGATCAGCAGGCGCGCCGTTTCGACGTCCTGCATGCGCACGATCCAGTGGAGCGCCGGTGTGCCGTCGGCGCTTGGAGCGTTCACGTCGACGCGACGTTTGACGAGCGCGCGCACCGCTTCGATGTCGCCGCGCTCGGCAATGTCGCCGATGCCTTGCACAGAACCATGGCCAGGACCCGGCGCCGACGCGCCCGCGCTGCTTTGAGCCTGCGCAATCGCGCAGGCCAGCGCCATCAGCGACAGTGTCGCAAGAACTCCCCCCCTCACGCGCATCGTCAGATCTCCACGGCGCCCGTGCTATCGCCGAACGCCTGGTCCGGCACGCCCAGTTTTTCCAGCATCGCGAGCAGCAGGTTCGACAGCGGCGCCTTCGAGGCCAGCTTGATGTGCCGACCGCCTTGAAGCTTTCCGGAAGCGCCGCCCGCCAACACGATCGGCAACGGATCGTGATCGTGCTGGTTACTGTTGCTCATGCCGCTGCCGTACATCGCGATCGAATGATCGAGCAGCGTGCCGTCTCCGTCCGGCGTTTCCTTCAGCTTCTGCACCAGGTACGCGAACATCTTCACGTGGTACTGATTGAGCTGGGCCAGCTTCGTGATGTTGTCCGCGACGTTCGAGTGATGCGAAAGGTTGTGGAAGGGGTCGCGAATACCGCTCGCGGGATACACCGCGTTGCTCACTTCCTTCGCAAGCATCAGTGTCGTCACACGTGTGACGTCGGCCTGCCAGGCGAGCACTTGCAGATCGAACATCAACTTGATGTGCGCGTCGAAGTCGTCAGGAATTCCGCTCGGCGCGGTCGGAAGCTTCAGGCCCTGCGGCACCTGCTGAGCGGCGAGCGCGATGCGCCGCTCGACTTCGCGCACGTCCGTGAGATACCGGTCGAGGCGTGTGCGATCACTCGCCGGCAGCTTCTTCTGCAGGCCCGCGACCTCACCCGTGATCGAATCGAGCAGGCTGCGTGCTTCCTCGCGTCGCGCGGCGCGCTCGGCGGCAGTGCTGCCGTCGCCGAACAGCCGCTCGAACACGACCTGCGGATTGTTCTCCATCGGCAGCGGCGACTTCGGCGTCTGCCACGCGATGGTGTTTCGATAAGCGCATGAAAGGCCGGCTCCGCAGCTGAGGCCGCCGTCTTCGATCGACAGCTCCAGCGACGGCAACGGCGTGTCCTGCGCGATGTGCTTGGCCGCGACCTGATCGGCGCTGACGCCCAGCTCCGCCTCCGACCCCGTGCCCGGCTTGGCGCCGGTGAGGTACACGGCGGACGAGCGCGTGTGATTCGCACCGGCCGATGCGTCCTGCCCATAAGCATTCGGCAGATAGAGCCCGCTGACGACGTTGATCCGCTCGCGAAACGGCTCGAGCGGCTTCAGCGTCTCCGGAAACTCGAAGCCGGTGCCCACCTGCGCGGGCATCCACTTGCTCATCACCGCCCCGTGCGGGACGTAGATGCACGCGAGGCGGGAACGCGGCTGCGCATTGGCAGCGCGCGCAACGCCGGCGGGGATCATCGAATCCAGCAGCGGCAACGCCAGCATCGCGCCGGCGCCGCGCAGGACCGCGCGCCGCGAGAGATGCCGTTTCGTCAGGAAGTTCATTGTGCGTGGCTCCTTTCGACTCAAGCGGGCAACAGCTCGATGCCGAGACCGATCGGATCGCGCAAACGAAGCGCGCCCTTCGACGCGCCCTTCTCCAGCGTGGCGCCCATCTTCGTCAGCTCCTTGCCGACGGCACCGGCATCGAACTTGTTCACCTTGATGCCGATACGGTTCACGCGCGGCTCCTCGCCCGCGCTCGACGCCTCGATCACGAGGCGCGTTCCGGAAATCTCGAATGCCGCGGCCCGGTGCGAGCTGTGCGCTTCCTTGCCGAAAAACCGCCGATAGAACACGAGAGACTTCTCGACATCCGGCACGTGCAGAACGACTTCGTGCAGGCCGATCGGCTTCACGAGCGCGTCGCCTTCGACGATGCGGCCGGCGGGTTCGGTGGATTTGGCGAGCCCGCCCGGCACGCCGAGCAACTGCAGCCCGATGGCATCGGGGTCGGGAATGATTCCGTAACGCCCGGCCGGCAGGCCCTTCGCCTTCAACTCCTCCGCCATGGCCGGCGCGTTGTAGTCCGTGACGAGCGCGCAGAAGTGATCGAAGAACGCCTTCGGCTGATTCGCGCGCGTGCCCAGCGCCAGATAGCCAACACCCAGCGTCACGTAGTAACGCAGCGGCGGTTCTTTTTCCTTGTACAGCTCGGGATTGAAGAGGCGCCCGTAGAACTTGCCGGCGGCTTCGACATCCGGCACGACGGTGCCCATGTGTTCGAGGCCCGTCGTCTTCAGCGGCAGCTGCGGAGCGGATGGCGCGGCACCCGAAGCGGGCCCGGCGCCGGCACCCTGCGCGCTCACCAACGAAGGAACGATCGGCAGCAACGCCGCCAGCCCGAGGCCCCGCAGCATCGTCCGGCGCGACAGCTCCGCGCTAGCGGCCGGCGGTCTGAGTTTTCTTTTCATTGGGAGTTGCCTTTGCCTTGAACTGGAAGGGTTCGCTCGCGACGATGCCGAGCACGAACGCCGAGAAACGATCGTTCTGCCGATCGGCGTTGCGCACGACTTCGCGGATCGCCGGCTGGTCGAAGTATTCGATGCGGCGACCGAGCGCGTACGTCAGCAACTTCTCGGTGAACGCGGTGACGAACGAGTCCTTGCGTGAAAGCAGCGCCTCGCGTAGCGCCTGCGGGCTCGACAGCGGCGTGCCGTCGATGAGCTGTCCGCTCGTATCCACGGGGCTTGCGCCATCGTGATCGCGCCAACGCCCGACGAGATCGAAGTTCTCGAGCGAGAAGCCGATCGGATCCATGATCTGGTGGCACATCGCGCACGACGGGCTTTCGCGATGGCGCTCGAGGCGCGCGCGCACGGTGCTCGGCGTTGCGGTTGTTTCCGCCTTCAGATCGGCCTCGACACCCGGAGGTGGGCGCGGCACAGGTGCGCCCATCAGGTTCTCCATCACCCATGCGCCGCGCATGACGGGCGACGTGCGATCGCCGACCGACGTCACCGTGAGAATGCTTCCCTGGCCGAGCACGCCTCGACGCGGGGAGTTCTCGGGCAGCGAGATGCGCCGCATGTAGCTGCCGCGCACGCCGTCGATGCCGTAGTGACGCGCAAGCCGCTCGTTCACGAACGTGTAGTTCGCATCGAGCAGCTCGATCACCGGCCGGTCCTCGCGCACGATGTGCTCGAACAGCATCTGCGTTTCCTGCTGAAACGCCTGCCGCAGGTTCTCGTCGAAGTCCCGATCCGAAGGCTGGGCGTTGCGCAGCTCACGCAGGTGCAGCCACTGGCCGACGAAATTGTCGACGAGCTCGTTCGAACGCGGGTCCGCGAGCATGCGTCGCACTTGCTGTTCCAGCACTTTCGGATCACTGAGCCGGCTCTCGCCCGCGACCTTCAGCAGTTCCTCATCGGGCACGGTGCTCCACAGGAAGAACGAGAGCCGCGACGCAAGCTCGTAGTCGGAGATGCGATAGGTCGCGCCATCGGCCAGGTCCGTGCGATCGGCCTCCATGCGATACAGGAACTGCGGGTCGGCGAGCAGTCGCGCGACGCCCTGCTGAATGCCCGCATCGAAGTCACCTGCCTTGCGGCCCGCGGCGTAGAACCGCATCAGCAGATCGATGGACGGATCGTTGTCCGGCACTGGCCTGCGAAACGCGCGCGTCGCCACGTGCGTGAGAATCCGCCGCGCGCACGGCGTCTCGGCCGCGGCGCCATCGGGCTGACACACGAAGATGGCCCGACGGCTCGGCGTGTCGCCGGGCCCGGTCGCATCGAACGGGCCGTTGATGGTGAGGTTCTCGAAGTCATCACGACGCCCGCCTGCTCTTGCGTACAGGTCATCGACGCCGACCCAGCGCCGCTGTTCCACTAGCGCGACCGTGACCAGCTGCGGCCCGGCCGGCACCTTGATACGGAATTTGCGCGGATCGGCGACCTTGATCGGCTCGCCATTCAGCGTGACGTCGAGCAGCGGCGCGGGCCCGCCCGCCGGCCCCGCAAAACGGAACCCGGTGCCGGCGGCGATGCGGAACTCGTACTCCGCATCGAGCGGAAAATTGTGCGTGAAGCGGATGCCCCCGCGTGTGCCGAGCGGCAGCCCTTCGATATGCTCCTGCTGGGAGAGGCCGGACGGCGCCGCATATTTGACGAGCGTCGGTTGCATCGTCCGGTCGCCCACCGCGCGGCGGCTGATCTTCATCGCAGCGGAGACATAGCTCTGGATCAGCGTGGGCGAGACGCTGAGCACGTCCGCGATATTGTCAAAACCCTCGGCCGAGTCGTCGGCGGGCAGCAGGGTCGTGACGTCGACTTCCAGGCCGAGCACGTCGCGAACGGCGTTCGCGTACTCGGTGCGGTTCAGTCGATGCAGGGATTTAGTCCCGGGATAGGGGCGTATGAGCTGGGCTTTATCCAACCTCGCCGCAAGCTCGCCAGCGAACTCCTCCAGCACGGCGCGGGTGGGTCGCGGCTTGCCGGCGGGCGGCATCATGCCGGTCTCGAGCTTGCGCACCGCCTTTTCCCAGGTCTCGGAGTCGCTGCCGATGTCGTCCGCGCTCAGGGCATCGAAGGCGATGCCGCCGGCCCAGTCCGTGGTGTTGTGGCAGTCGGCGCAATACTTGCCGAGGACGTCCCAGTGCTTCGGCGGTGGCGTGCTCGCAACGGAGCCCGGAGATTGGACAGCGGGCTTGTCCATCGGAGCCGTTGCCGCCCACCCCGCGACCGCACACACGAGCGCGGCGCAGCCCGCCGCAGCCACCTTCCAGCCGATATGCATCTGACTTAAAGCCCCCTCGAATGTGCGCCGGCCGCGTGCGGCCAAACGTCTACGCAGTGCTTTGTCGCGCAAGGCCCGTGATTGCGGAAGTCTCATACGGTTAGCGCGACGTTACTAACGTTCGGCTGACGGTCGCCACGCGCCTCGACGGCCTGAATCTCGCGGTCCATACTGCCGCGCGTGACCGATCTGCCCCCCGAACGTGTTCAGCAACAGCTCGATGCAGTGTTGGGCTCCGAGTTGCTGGCGAAATCGGAGACCTCGCGCAAACTGCTGAGCTATCTCGCCGAGCGGTCTGCGCGCAACGAAGTCCCGAAAGAAACCGAAATCGCGTTCGACGTTTTCGGCAAAGACCCCTCGTTCAGCGGCGCGGAGCACTCGATCGTGCGCGTGTCGGTGCGAACGTTGCGGCAGAAGCTGGCGGAGTATTACGCCGGGCCGGGCCGCGAAGACGAGCTGCGATTCGACATTCCGAAGGGTGGCTATCGGCTGACCGTCACCCGGTGCGAGACCCCGAGCGTGGTGAACGTTCCGGAACCGCCGCCACACAGTTCTCCACCGTCTCCGCCGCCGCCCTCGAGATGGAAGTGGGCAGCGGCCGCCGCATGCGCCGCGCTCGTTGTGTCGCTAGCTACCAATATTTACTTATGGAGTCGCGCGGGCACGCCGGCGCCGGTGTCCGACCCGCAAATCGCGCAAGTCCGCGACAGCGAGCTGTGGTCGGAGATGGTGAAGAGCAATCGGCCGGTCACCCTGATCCTGGGTGACCTCTTCATGTTCACGCAGACCGATCCGAAGACCGGCCGCACGCTCATGGTGCGCGACGCCGGCATCAACTCGAGCGAGGAGTTGCGCGCCCTGCTCGCCAGCAACCCTTCCTTCGCCACGGAGCGCGGCCAGCGTTACGTGACGATGCTGCAGAAGACGGTGGCCGTCGGCATGGCGTCGATCCTGCGCATCATCGATCGGCCGGGGCGCCGTATCGAGGTGGTGGCGCAGGATGATGTCTCCGCCGAGACCATCCGGAACAACGACGTCATCTATCTCGGGCCGATGGTGCGGCTCGGGGCACTGGGGAGCCACTACGCGCTTCAGTCCCGCTATCGGTATAGCAGCGCGGGCTCGACGATCACGGACGTCGCGACCGGCAAAACGCTGACGCCGGAGGGCACGCTCAGCGCCCAACACGTCGACTACGCGCTCGCCGCGAAATTCATCGGCCCGACCGGCAACAACGTGATGATCTTCACGGCGGGCGCGCGCAATGCCGGCGTGCTGCAGATCGTGCGCACGGTCACCTCGCCCGAGGGGCTGGCGAAGATCGAGAGCAGCCTGCGCACTCATCCGCACACGCAGACCGGCTCGTTCGAGGCGCTACTCACGGTCACGGGGTTCAAGCAGACCGATCTCGCTGCGGAAGTCATCAACGTCACGCCGATGCCGGCGCCCGTCACGCATCTTCAGACGACCGCGGCCAGCGCTACGCCGCGCTAGCGCGAGGCCAGTCGCGCGGCTTTGGTCAGAAGGTAGTTTCTCTCCGGAAGGCTTGCCGTTCGTTCGGCCGCGCGCCGATAGTGTTCGAGCGCGAGATCGCGCTGGCCGGCGCGCTCGCAAAGATGGGCGCGTACCGCGTCGATGCGATAGTGCCCTGTCAACCGCTCGTCCCGCTCGATCGCATCGATCCGTCGCAGGCCGGCCTCCGGGCCTTCCACCATCGCCGCCGCAACGGCGCGGTTCAATGCGACCATCGGGTTGTCGCTCATGTGCTGGAGCAGCCCGTAGAGCGCTTCGATTTGCGCCCAGTCGGTGAGCTCGGTCGTGGGCGCCTCATCGTGTAACGCGGCGATTGCCGCCTGCAGCTGATACGGGCCGATCCGCCCCTTCGACATCGCATTCGAGACGAGCCCGGTGCCTTCCTGAATGAGCGACGAATCCCAGAGCGCGCGATTCTGCTCATCGAGCGGAATCAACTCGTCGGCGGGGCCGGTACGCGCGGCGCGGCGCGCATCGGTGAGCAGCATCAACGCCAGCAGGCCGGCGACCTCTGGCGCGTCGGGAACGGACGCTTCCAGCGCACGCGTGAGCCGAATGGCTCCGCTCGACAGATCCACCCGCTGCAGCATCTCGCCGGAGGAGCTTGCGTAGCCTTCATTGAAAATCAGATACAGAACGTGCATGACGGCGTCGAGGCGCTGCGCACGCTCCTGCGCCGAAGGCAGATCGAACGGAATTTTCGACTCCTGGATCGCCTGCTTCGCACGGCTGATCCGTTGCGCCATCGTCGCTTCGGAGACGAAGAACGCAGCGCCGATCTGTCGCGTGGTGAGCCCTCCCACCGCCCGCAACATGAGTGCGATGGCGGAAGCGCCGGTGAGCGAGGGATGCGAGCACATGAAGAGCAGCACCAGCGTGTCGTCCTGCTCGGGCTCGAACGCTTCATCGATCGACGCTGCGGGGACTTCCTCGATCGCGAGCTCGTTTGCCAGCAGATCCTCGCGGCGGCGGCGCGCGATCTCGCCGCGCTGGTGATCGGTCAGGCGCCGCAGGGCGACGCTGTACAACCAGCCTGCCGGATTCTCGGGCACGCCCTCGAGCGGCCATTGCATCGACGCCGCAAGCAGCGCCTCCTGAACCGCATCCTCCGCCGCCGCGAAGTCACGATGGCGCCGCGCGAGTGCGCCGAGCACCTGTGGCGTCGCTTCGCGCAACAGGTGCTCGACACTTCGGGCGGACGATGCGGTCATCCCTCGTTCGGCATCGGCACGCCCATGACCTGACGAAGCTCGATCGGAATCACGAGCGGCTTGCCGTCAGGGCCCGGCGCGGAGGACGCGCGGGCCGCAATCTCGTAGGCCCGCTCCGGCCGGTCGACCTCGATGATCCAGAAGCCCGCGAGAAACTCCTTCGTCTCCGCGAAGGGGCCGTCGGAAACGATCGGCGCCCCCTTGCCGAAGCGAACGATCTTCGCCTGGCCCGGCGGGGTGAGGCCCTGCGCGTCCACGAACTCGCCCGCCTTCAGGAGGTCGCGGTTCAGGTCCTTCATGAACTGGATGTGCGCATTGAACGCTTCCGGCGTCCACTGATTGATCTGGTAGTCGCCCGTGCCGCGCGGCGTGTTCATCATCAGCATGAATTTCATCGAATTTTCCTTCCGGTTCAGGTGGGCTACTCGTCCCGGAGCGGGACGTTCCGCAGGGAAGTCGCAGCCGCGCCGGGGTTCTCGACATCGCCCGGACAACTTTTTTCGGCGGCTGAGAGTCGACGCGCGCCGGTGCCGAACGGGGTCTGTCGAGCCTGAGGAGTGCCCGCGCGATGCCGTCTACTTGTCCGCCAGAACCGCGTAGCCGTCATTCTGATACGCAATCAGCACGATGCTCGCCGCGGTGGAGAGCCTGATGCCGGGCGCCAGCATCTCGATCCCGAGCTTGTGGTTGGCCATGTGCTGCCCGCACACGAACAGCTCGGTACCCGCGGCGATGAGTTGCGCAATCGCTTTGAGGTTCGGATTGTCCACGCCGAATTGAGCGCGATACGCATCGTTCTTGAGCAGCCCGTCGACCGACGGTCCGTGAAAAATCAGGACGACCTTCCGATTGGAGGCCGGCACGCGCGCAACCGTCAGCGCGTTAACGACCAGGCTCGCGCGACCGATCGCCGGCAGCAGCGCCGTCGGCTGAGGGGCCGCATTCAGCCCGTCGATGATGACCTTGTAGGGGTGCGCCGGATCGATGGCGACCTTCGCGCCTGGAATGTCGACGTAGCCGGTGCCATTCGGAACAGCCGGCGATTGCGCGGCCGGGTAGTCGGTAGCCGACGCCTGCATCGAAAAGAGCACGACGACCCATGCGAAAGGGAGAAATTTCATCATGGCCGGCGCTCTCTCGTTGAAGTTCAGACGTCGTTGCGGATAGTAGCAAGCGCGCCGCCGTCGATCTCCCATTTGGCGCCGTTCACGTAGCTCGCCTCGTCGGAGAGCAGGAAGGATACGACGTTGCCAACTTCCTCCGGCTTGCCGAGGCGGTTGAGCGTCGCGACCTGGCCGAGCTTCTCGATCCCGCCCTTCACATTGCCGGGGAAGAGCTGCTCGATCACTTCGAGCAGCAGCGGCGTCTCGATAACGCCGGGCATCACGCAGTTCACGCGAACGCCCTTCTGCGCCACTTCGCTCGCAGCGGTGCGCGTGAGGCCCACGACCGCGTGTTTGGTGGCGTTGTACGCGCAGGCGCCGGCCAGCCCCCGCTCGCTGCCGATCGACGCCATGTTGACCACCGACCCCGAACCCCGCCGAACCATGTCTGGCAGCACATAGCGCAGCCCCAGAAACACGCCGCGCATGTTCACGCGCGTCAGGCGATCGAACTCCGCGACGTCGTACTCATGTGTCGGCGCGAGCTTTCCCTCGACCCCGGCGTTGTTGAAGAAACCGTCGATCCGGCCGAACGCGTCGATCGCCGCCTGCGCGTAGCGCTTCACGTCGGCTTCCTCGCCACAATCCGCCACGCATTTCTCGACACGCCCGCCCGTCGCGCGCAGCGCTTCGGTGCGTTCGGCAAGCCTGGCCGCGTTGATGTCGACCATCAGCAGCTTTGCGCCTTCGCGCGCCAGAATCTGGCAGGTGGCGAAGCCAATGGCGCCGGCGGCGCCGGTCACGATGATCGAGCGGTCGGAGTGGCGACTCATGGAGATCTCCTGAGGAAACTGGCTTCCCGGGCGCGGGGATGCGCCACGATTTCAGCTCGAGGCGCTCCGCCCGACTTTAGCCGGTTGCGTGCGATACACCGGCGTCGGCACGCCTTCCATCCGCGCTTTGAGCTGGAGCGCGAGATGCAGTGAATGGAACCGCGCCTGCATGATATTGCCGCCCTGGAACCAGAGCCCTTCCTGCGCCGTGGGCTTCCACATGTTGCGCAACTCGCCTTCCCACGGACCCGGATCGTACTCCGTGCCCGAACCCAGGCCCCAGCAGCGCCCGACCTTTCGCTCGACCTCGGGCGAGATGAGCTGGCCGACCCATTCGCTCATCGGCCGATAGCCTGTCGCATAGACGATGACCTCGGCGGGCAGGAAGGTGCCATCCGCCATGCGCAAACCGTCTTCGACGATCTCGGCGACTTCGCCGCGCTGAACCTTGATCTCGCCGGAGGCGATCAGCTCGGAGCCGCCGACATCGATGTAGTAACCGCCGGCGCGGCGGTAATACTCCATGAAGAACCCGGTCTCGTCCTCGCCGTGCCAGAGATTGAAGCCGGCCTTCTCGAGGCGCGCATAGAAATCCGCGTCGATGCCACGAAGGTAGTCGGTGAAGCCCTTCTCGAACGCCGTGCGCGGGCGGAAAGGATTGAGCGCGAACCACATGTCCGCAACGTCGATGTCCGCGCCGGGCTGCGCGTAGTAAATGTTCTTCGACACTTCGCGCATCGTGTCCGCACGCACGACGACGGTGGGCGAGCGCTGGATCATCGTCGCCCGCGCGTCGTGTTCCCACAGGTCGACGCAGATGTCGTGCGCCGAGTTGTTCGAGCCGATGACGAGGCAACGCTTGCCCGCAAGGCCCGCGCCGCTGCGATGATCACCCGAGTGATATTGCTGCCCGCGAAAACGCTCGGCGCCGGGAATCGCAGGCACGTGCTTGGCACCCGACAGGCCCGTGGCGAGCACGAGCTCCGTCGGCCGCAACGTCAGCGTCTCCCCGCCACGCGTAACGGTGACGCTCCATCCGCCATTCTTCTCGTCGCGGCGCGCGGCCGTGCACCGGCTGTCGCCCCAGAAATCGATCTCCATCGCCTTGGCGTAGATTTCCAGCCAATCGGCGATCTTGTCCTTGGACGTGTAGAGCGGCCAGTGATCGGGGAACGGCAAATAAGGGAAATGATCGAGAAATACTGGATCGTGCAGGTAGAGCGACCGGTAGCGCTTGCGCCAGCCGTCGCCCGGCTTCTCGAGCGCATCGATCACCAGTGCCGGCACGCCCAAACGCTTCAGGCGCGCCGCGAGCATCAAGCCGTTCTGGCCACCGCCCACGATGAGGCAATAGGGCTGAACGCTATGCCCGAGCGTGCGAGCGGTTTCCTCGCGCCAATCGAGCCACGTGCGGCGACCCTTCTCGGCGCGATGCGCGATGCCATCGGCCCGGCGCGCACCACCCGCTTCTTCGTAGTCGAGCAGCGCAAGCATCGCCGTCACCAGCACGTACGCGCGGCCGTCGCGCAGCTGGACATGCCCCCGGCAGCGCGCGGTCGCTGTGGTGAAGGTGAACCAGCCCTGCGTCTCGTCGGTGCTCGGCAGCGTGGGATCGTCCAGCGCGAAATTCTTGGCGCCGATGGTGTACGCGTGATCCCGCGCCATGGCGCTGATCGCGTCACGTCCCTCGAGCGTGATGATGTTCCAGGTGAATGCCACGAAGTCGCGCCAGTAGCATTCGTCGCCGAACAGTTGGCCCCAGTCCGCACGTGCCGGCGCGGCGAGCGCTTCTGCGAAACGCGCCAACCAGCCCGACACCGGCCCCGACACTACGCCTGCCGACGCAGCCCCTTGCGATGTAGTCATTCAGCTAACGACCTTGGCTTCCGGCATCGGATAGTCCGCTGCGTTGTCGACCCAGCCGCGCTGTGAGAAATCCACGCGCGGCGGCGCGAACACATCGACCAGCCGCATCCCCTCGCCCGCGATGCCCTGCGACGTGTGAATAACGCCCGCGGGAATGATCGTCGTTGACGGGCTCGCCACGCTCAAATGCATATCGGGCCGCCAGTCGCGCTTGTTCGCGGTCCAGGGCACGCGCAGATGGTGAAGCCAGTCGCCCTCGAGCGCGACCGATCCCTGTTCGAAATCGGCGTGCGAATGCGGCGTCAATTGTGTTTCGTCGCGCGGCTCGAGGAAGCGCGCATACGGCACCATCATCAGCTTGCGCGTGCGAAATGCATGCACCATTCCGCCGCGCGCATAGGCTTCGAGCGTGGAATAGCGGCGCAAGCGATAGCCGCCGACCGGCTCGGGCCACGGCTCGAGCGCCGCGACTTCAGTCGCGCCGTTCGCATAGAGCGCCGCATTCGCCGCCTGCTTCGCCAGCGCCTCATCGGCGGTCATTTGCTGCACGACCTGACCGGGCTGTTCGAAACGAATCGTCCAGTCGCCCGGCGGCAGGATGGCGAGATCCTCGACACCCAGAGTCTCGCTCTCGCCGCCAGACAAAACCGTCACGCCGCCTTCGAGCGCGTAGACGAACTGTTCGTCCTTCGCCGTTCCACTCAGCAGGGCGCCGGCTTCACCCACGCTGCATACGATGGCGAAATTCGCGCCGCGCGTGATCCAGGTGCGAATGCCTTTGCCCACGAGCTGCGGCTTTTCCTCGTAGTAGCGCCCGATGGATGCTTCTCGAAACATGTGCGTCTCCGGAGGGATTCCGTCAGCCTCTACTTCTGGCCGGAATTGAAGTTGTCGGCGATCGACTCCGGCGGCACGGTCGGCGCCGCGCCACCCATGAACAGCGGCACGAAGGTGCGCTCGAGATAGCGCCACTTGCCGTCATCGCACTTCACGCACCGGTCGATGAGGTCGGTGATGATGATCGGCGGCGCCGTCGGCAGCACCGGCTTGCCGTCGGCGGCATGAAGCATCATCACGCAGTAGGTGGTCGCATGCGTTTCGTCCGTGAACTCGGCGCGGAAATTCGTGATGACATGGCGGGAGGTGCGCGCGCCACGATCCTGCCGCCAGGTGTAGAACTGCTCGATTGCCGCGCGGCCCACCAGCGGCTTGCCGGGGCCGCCGTGGAAGATGCCATCCTCGACGTACATTTCCGAGACGCCCGCCCCGCCCTTCAGATCGACCTCGTACCAGTAGTCGATCATGTTCATGTAGAGCACCTGGGTCGCGCTGGCTCTCTGTTCGGGTGTCAAAGCGGCTGCTCCTCAAAATTTCGGCACATCGTATCGCAGGACGAGACAGGAGATCAGTCCACCATCTTCCGGCCGGCCGTTTCGCGGACGCCGAACCGCCACAGCAACGCCACAGCGACCGATGCGAGCCCGAAAACCAGGAACACGAGCGTGACCGACCCCGTCGCCTGCATCACGCCGCCCACCAGCAGCGGCGTCAGCATCGACGCCGCGCGCGCGACGCTGCTCGACGTGCCGAGCGCCAGCGAGCGAATGCGCGTCGGATAGGTCTCGGCGGTGTAGGGCCACAGCACCATGGAGCCGATCGAGATGCCGATCTGGCCGACGATCGCGAGGCCAACCAGCAGGATCGTGGCGTTGCCGTTGATGAAGATCATGGTGAGCAGCGCCAGACCGCCGATCGCCGTGCCGAACATCGGCGGCGGACGCCGGCCGATCCGATCGATCGTTTGGCGCAGGAAGATCGGCAGGATGAAGATGCTGATCGCAACGATGATGTTGTAGCGAAGCGCATCCGCGACCGGAATCTTGAACATGCTCACGTAGATCGAAGGGATCCACGTCACGAGCCCGAACGAGACGAGCGAGGTCAGGAACCAGAGCAAGGCGGTGACGATGGACGTGTTCCGCACGTCTCGCGCGAACAGCATCGCGTAAGGCACCTTCTCGCCGCTCCCCGGGATCGGCGGCCGCGCATTCGCGGGCGGCACCGCGCCGCAGCCCAGCCGCTCCAGCGATTTCGCCGCCTCGTCCGTGCGGCCCCGGCCCGCGAGCCAGCGCGGCGATTCAGGCAGCGTCAGCGTGAACGGCAGCACGAGCAGCGGCGCCGCGCCGATCGCGAACATCACACGCCAGCCGAAGCTCGGGATCAGGAACGCGCCGGACAACGCGGCGAGACCGAAGCCGCTCGTCATCAGAAACTGGAACGTGCCGAAGAAACGCCCGCGCGTTGCGGTCGGCGCGACTTCGTTGATGTAACAGATCGCCACCGGCAGCGCGCCGCCGATCGCCAATCCCTGCAGCGCGCGCAGGATGATGAGCTGGTTGTAGCTCGCCGCCATCGAGCAAGCGATCGCGAGCACGCTCATGACCCCAACGAGCGACTTGAGAATGGGCAGGCGGCCGTAACGCTCGGCGAGCGAACCGAAGACGATCGCGCCGAGGAACTGCGCGCCATAGCCTGCGGAAATCAGCGAGCCGGCTTGCAGCGGCGACAGCTGCCATTGGCCGATGAGAACGGGAAGTGTGTAAGCGATGACCACGCTGTCCCATGAGTCGAACAGCATGAGCAGACCGATCAACCAGGGCGCCTTCGAGCGAAGCAACCATGGCCCGCTGCCATCGAGCGCTTCGCCAACCCACGAGGGGCTGGAAAGGGTATCCGCCGCCGCCACCGCGCCGGCGGCCATCAGCCGCCGCCCGTTCCGGCTTCAGCACAGCCGCAATTCGGCGCGCCGGTGGCCGGGCGCACTTCGCCTCTCATGCTCGAGCGCACAGGAACCCCCTCGCCAAAGCTTATTTTTCGATATTGTGTTTCAGCTTACAAAACACAGCTGATAGTGTCCAACGCGATCTCGAGGGGGGAATGAACGTGGCAGCAGACCGGAATGTCGATGCGGAGCTCTGGCCGTTGGTCGAGGGCTTTCCGCCGATCGACCTCAGCGCCGAAACGTTGCCCGGCTTCCGGGCCGCGATGACGGAAATGTCGGCCATGCCCGATGCGGCGACCCATCTCGATGTCGGCATCGAAGCGTTGACGATTTCCGGCGGCGGCGAAGCGGCGCCGGGCATTCGATGCCTCCTCTATCGGCCGAAGCAGCGCGCATCGACAGCGGCGTTGTTGCACATCCATGGCGGCGGATTCGTCATGGGCTCGCCCGAGATGGACGCGGCTCGCAATATCGAGCTGGTGCGCGCAACGGGCTGCACGATCCTTTCAGTTGGCTATCGACTTGCGCCCGAGCATCCGCATCCGGCGGGGCTGGAGGATTGTCACGCGGCGCTCGTCTGGCTCGCCGCGCAAACGGAGGCGCTGGGGATTCCGCTCGCGCGCATCGGTCTCATCGGTGAGAGCGCCGGCGCCGGACTCGCTGCGGCGCTGGCGATGCTCGCGCGAGACAGACACTCGGCGGTCACGCTGGCCTGCCAGGCGCTGATCTATCCGATGCTCATGCCGCCCGCCCGATCGATCGACGCCACCGCGCCCGATCCGCGCACCGGCCGCTACATCTGGACTCGCGCGTCGAACGGCTATTGCTGGTCCGCGTATCTCTCCGGCGCGCCGGCGGATCCGGCGACGATCGCCGGCTTGGCTGCGAATGTCAGGAGCCTGCCACCGGCGTTCGTTGCCGTGGGCGAGCTCGATCTCTTCGTGCACGACGATCTGGCCTACGCGAGCCGGCTGCTCGCCGCCGGATGCTCGGTGGAAGCGCACCTCTATCCGGGCGCGATTCACGGCTTCGATCGGATGGTGGGCGCGGCGGTCACGGTGCGCTATACGCGCGACCTGGTCGCCTTCCTGCTACGGCATCTGGGCTGAGCGCGAGATTGCCTCGGCGCCGCTGGCACAAGCCGAGCAAGACGCCATGGCGCAGCGAGCGAGGGGCCACCCTCAAACGCCTCAGAGCTTCAGCGCACTCGAGATTTCCAGCGCGGCGGATTTGATCGCGTCGATCAGCGCGCGTGACGGCTGGCGCGAGATGAACTGGATCGAGCTCACCATCGAGATCATCGCGACGAGCTCGCCGCGATGGTCGTGAACCGGGGCGCTCAACGCATTGATGCCGAGCACGGTTTCCTCGGGCGCGCTCGCCCAGCCCTGCTCCTGCACACGCTGCAGCTCCATGCGCAGCGACTCCGGATCGACGATCGAGTTCTCGGTGAATTTCTCGAAGGGCCCGGTGGGCAACGCGACGCCCTTCGAGAGTCGCTCGGCGAGCAACAGCTTGCCTGCGGCGGTGGAATGCAGCGGCAGGCCGGAGTGAGTGCGCATCACGACGCCGATAAAGGCGCTGCCTTGTAGCGTCTCGACGATCGACACGCTGTCGCCGTAGACGAGCGAGAGATTGACCGTGTGGCCGAACTCGTCGCGAAGCCGATGGATGGTGGGACGCGCGAGGCGCACCAGCCCTTCATCCGGCGTGAGCGCGGCGACTCGCGAGAGCGCGATCAGACGCGGGCCGGCCGCGTAACGCTCGCTGCCCAGGTCCTGAATGGCGTAACGCTGATCGACCAGCGTCCGCAGGTGCCGGTACACGCGGGCCTTCGTTGTGTCGAGCTGCTTCGACAGCTCCGTCACGCCGACCGACGGCCGCGTCGCGAGCACCTCGAGAATCTCGAGCACGAGGCGAATGGCCATGACGCCACCGGGGCTCGCCGGCGCCTCGCCTTCGTTCTCGTCCTGAATCAGCTTGCCGATTGCCATCCACGCCCTCTGTGCTTCAAGCGCCGAAATAAAATCGATAGCCATTTTCGCCGATCGCGCGACGGGTCGCGGCGTCGGGCACGCACTGATTGAATCGCTCGATGGCCAGGGCGTAGCTCGCCACGTGCTCGTGACCCACGAACGGCGAATCGCTCCCCCAGAGCAGCTTCCCGGTGCCGCAGCGCCGGAGCAGGTCTTGCGCGTATTCGACTGGAAGACTCCAATCCGGCACGTGTTCGTCCGGGTGGCGGAAGCCCGACGTGAGTTTGACCCAGGCATTGCCCCGGTCGAGAAGTCGCAGCATGCCCTGATAGCTCGGCGCGGCAAGGCGCGGCTTCGGATCGTGCCAGCCGAAGTGGTCGATCACGAGCTTCACGCCGGTATCCATCACGCGCCCGGCGACTTCGACCAGCCGGTCGCCCTCGATGTTGAGATGGATGTGCATGCCCAGGTCGCGTAGCCGATAGCACAGGCGCTGGAAGTCGTCGCCCGCGATGTCGGGTAGCGGATTCTTGAAGAACCACTGGAGTCGGACGCCGACGATTCCGTCGGCCTTCATCGCCTCCAGCGTGTACAGATCGATGGTTGGATCGACATTAGCTGTTGCGCGTAACCGTTTGTTCTCACGGACGGTTCGGATCGAATAATCGTTGTAGGTGCCGAACAGGCTGGCCGCCGCGACGACGCCGTAGCGCACGCCATGGGCGTCGAGATCGGCGAGGAAATTCTCGGCCGAATAAACATGGGTGGGGCGCGTCCAGGCGGTGCTCACGAACGGCATGCCGGGGCCCCAGACATGGGCGTGGCAGTCGATCAGCGGGCCGTCGCCCGCCAGCTCCGGCGCGGCACCGCTCACCCGAGCGCCTTGCCGTACAGGCGATGGGCCGTACCGCCGAAGAACTGGGCGCGCTCCGTCTCGCTCAGCAATTTGGCGGACGCGTGCAGCCGTTCGACCTTCTCGCTATAGGGCGCCGGGCTCTGCCCGACATCCGATCCCCACAGCAGGCGCTCCGCGCCGAAGCGGTCCGCCAGCGCGCGAACGAACGCGGCGCTGTCGAAGTGGGCCCCTTCCACCCGATCGAAATTGATGTCCGTCACCTTGAAGTGCACGTGCCCGAGATTGCCGAACTCCGCGACGCTCTCGGCAATGCCGAAGCCGGGCGGCGGCGGCACGACGTAGATGACCCCCTGCGAAGCGGCGTACCGCGTCTCCGGCGTCGACGCGTGGGGCACACCCACATGGTCGATGAGGATCGGCACGGCGCGAAATTTCCGCGCAACGCCGAGCAGCGCGGCGAGGCCCGCCTCATTGTTCTTGCGAAAGAGAATGATCGTGACAGGCAACGCGAGATCGGACGCAGCCCGCCACAACCCCAGCGCGTCTTCACTGTCGAGCCACGCCGTGTCCTTCTCGGTCAGCTCCGGCGCGACGATGCGCAACCCGCCGAGCCGGCGCTTCGCCGCGAGGTCCTTCAACAATCCCGGCGAAGCCGGATCCTGCGCGTCGAGCACGACGATGGGCACGAAGCGATCGGGATACGCCGCCGCGGCGTCAAGCGCGTAACGGTTGTCGTAACCGTAAAGCGTCGCGCGCTGAACGATGCACGCATGAGCGACGCCGCCGGCATCCAACGCGCGCACCAGTTCCTCAACCGGGAACACGACCGGATTAACGGGCGGCTTGGCGCCGCCGCGAAGCGTCGAATACGGGTAACGCTGAAGATCCGCGGACAGGACATGCGCGTGGGTATCGAACAGCATCTCTATTGCCTTCGGCAGGGGCTTACGCGATAAAGGGGCGGCCACTAAAACGAAACTATCGTTACGTCTAGCGATACAAGCATAGAGGCTCCATGCCGCGCATTCCATATCCGGATGTGTCCAAGCTGCCCGAGGCCACGCGGAAGACGCTGGCGAGCGTGCCGCTCAACGTCGTGCGCATCTGCGCCCTCGCCTCGCAGCCCTTGTTCGACGCGCAGGGCCAGCTGGGCCGGGCCGTCGCCAGTCCCGAAGTGCTCGAGCCGAAACTGCGCGAGACGGTGATCCTGCGTGTCGCGCACCTGTCGAACAGCGTTTATGAGCTGCATCACCATATTCCGCTAGGTCGCGCGGCGGGGCTGACGGATGCCGAGCTCGCGGCCATCGCCAGCCGCAACTATGCCCAGTTGAGTCCGCTGCTTGCCGCGGCGGCACGCTTCACCGATGAAGTGGTGCTGCACATCGCGTGCTCGGATGAGACGCTGGCGACTCTGCGGAAAGTCGGGTCGGATCAGCTCGTCGTCAACATCGTGCTGACGATCGGCTGCTATATGTCGATTGCGCGGCTGATTGCCGTCACGGGCATCGAGCCCGATGCGGATGCGCTGAAGCAGTTGCCGACCGGATAGCGGATCACGCAGCCCGACGGCATGCCGCTGGGCTGCCGCCCTACGTGACGTCGACAACTTTTGGAAACACCTGGCCGTCGCTTTGACGCACACGCGTTTCCAGCAGCGCTCCTCGCAAAACGATTGCGGCGGCCGGCCGCGCCATGACTACATATCGACTTTGAGGCGGCTCGGGCTGGCCCCGCCCGCAGAGCACTCAGCCGCCCGCTTCTTGCCGGCTCGCGCGAACCATCTCCGCTGCCGCGCGCCCGAAGAGCGTGGCGTCATTGCTCACCATGACGAGCGAATAACCCATGGTGAGATAGCTTCGCGCTTCGGCGGGCGTACCCGCCGCGATGCCCGACAGGATGCCGGCGTCTTTCGTGGCCTTGAGCACCGAGCCGACCAGCGCCTGCACCTCGGGTGAGCTGGCGGGGCGCCCGCTCGACAGGAACAGATCGCCGAGCCCCACGAAGAGCCCGTTCACATGCTCGAGCGCCGCGTACTGCGCGGCCGCCTCGAGCGTCGCCCAGTCTTCGAGCTGGATCATGCGCAGGCATTGCTTGTCGCCGCGCTCGAGATATTCAGGCAGAGGCATGAGCGACCAGCGGCCCGCACGCGAAGTGAATCCCAGGCCGCGCTCCCCGGCAGGGCTGAAGACCATCCTTGCGCTGATCGCCGCCGCGACCTCCGTGCTGGTGACACGCGGCACGAGCAGCCCGTCGGCCCCCGCGTCGAGCAGCGGCTGCACCGGTGTGCCCTGCTGATCGGGTATGCGCACCAGTGCCGCCATGCCCATGCGCTGGGTTGCGAAGATGAGCTCATACGTACGATCGAGCGCGAGCGGCGAATGCTCCATGTCGAGCACGACGAAATCGAAGCCGGCGTGGCCGAGCAATTCGACAGTTTCGAACGCGGGGATCTTGACCCAGGTGCCGAGCAATCCTCGGCCGGCTGAGCGGGCGCGATCCATGAAGCCTTCGGTCATCGCCATCTGTCTCTCCTCATCAACGCGTGCGGACGCGGCCGTGGAAGCGCCGCGATGCTACACGGTGTCCGCTCGATCGGGCCAATACGACGCCGGGCGCTGGAATTGGATTCTGGCCTTGAACGCGCTCCCGCAAGATCAGGGACGCGCTGATTCAGGATGACGCTCCTCTTGTGAGGAGGATGACAGCACACCGCCAACCGTGTTTCGATTGCACGATGGTATTGGTGACACCTCGCTGCAATCGATGCACCCTGACGCGGGTCTCGTGATCACAGCCTCGAAACCGAAGGATCGTCCAAATGAAATCGTCTCCGTTACGCCGTAGCACGCGGCTTGCGCTCCTCACCCTCGCCTCGGCGGCATCTGGGGTTCCATTGTCGGCGCTAGCCGCGCCCGCCGCGGCCCCCGAGGTCACTGCCCCGCAGATGATCGACGCCTTCGAAGGCACCTTCGGCGCGCATGCCGGGCAACGCAGGAACCACATCAAAGGCACGTGCGCAGCCGGTGAATTTGTGGGGAAGAGCGACGCGGCCACGCTCAGCCGTTCGCCCCTTTTTTCCGGCAAGCCAATTCCTGTAGTCGCGCGGTTCTCGCTCGGAGGTGGCAGTCCCGACGTGCCCGACGCGGCGCCGGCCCCGCGTGGCATGGGGCTCGAGTTTCGTATTCCCGGCGGCGGGCTTCAGCACATCACCATGATCAATGTGCCGATCTTCGGCGCGACCTCCCCGGGTTCGTTCCGCGACGCCATCATCGCGGCGAAGCCGGACCCCAAGACCGGCCAGCCCGATCCGGAGAAACTCAAGGCCTACGCCGCCACGCATCCCGACGCGAGAGCGCTGACGGAGCTATCGAGCCATCACACGCCGACAGCGAACTACTATCAAACGACTTACTTCAGCGTTCACACGTTCAAGTTCATCGATGCCAAGGGCACGCAGCACCTGGTGAGATGGCGGTTCGTGCCTCGCGATGGCACGAAGGAGATGACCGCTGCGGAAATGAAGGCCGCGCCGCACGACTTCCTCGAGAAGAATCTCATCGAGCGCACGCGCAAGGCGCCGGCGATCTGGGACATGATCGTGTACGTCGGCGAGCCCGGCGATCCCGAGGTCGATCCCACGTTGGCATGGCCGGAGACGCGCAAGCATTTCACCGCGGGCACGCTCACCATCACGCAGGCGACGCCGCAACAGAAAGGAACGGCATGCGAGCCGATCAACTTCGACCCGTTGATCATGGCGGATGGCATCGCTCCGACGAACGATCCCATTCTGCTGTTCCGATCACCGGCCTACGCGGTGTCGTTCGGGAAGCGCTTGTCCGGTCAGTAAGCGCGCGGCGCGTGCCGGGGGAATAGCTGGGTGAGAGCTCAGCTCTGCAGCGACGTGAGGTCGATCGCTCGCGAAGCCGGCGGCGGCGGGCCGTGTCGAACCGCATCGGCAAGCCTGCAGAGCACGGTCGCGGTTACGGAGACACCGTCTCGCTTGAGCATTCTTTGAACGGCCAGGATCAACAGGGCGTTCGGTAGCGCCTCGTCGCATTGAGGAGGCAGCTCCGACAGTCTGTCTTCGGTAGCTCTCAACGTACGCTGTAGGCGCGTGATCTCGATATTCAGCGATGAATCGTGCACTGGGCTGCCCCGCTGTGTGAAGCGCCAGATACTAGATGAGAATTACTCTCAATTGCAAACCCTAGGGGAACGAGTCGTGCGTCTTTGTGTTTTCTCGGGCTCGAGCTCCGGGCGTATCCCTGTCTATGCGGAAACGGCCGTTCGCCTCGGTGAGGCGCTGGCCGTCGCGGGAATCGGGGTGGTATACGGCGGAGCCTCGGTCGGGCTGATGGGGCGGATGGCCGACGCCGCACTGGCCCGAGGCGGCGAAGTCATCGGTGTGATTCCGCGCTCTCTCCATGAGCGCGAGCTCACGCACACCGGCCTGACGCAGCTGCACGTCGTGGGCTCCATGCACGAGCGCAAAGCGCTCATGGCCGACCTGTCGGATGGGTTCATCGCGTTGCCCGGCGGCATCGGCACACTCGAGGAAATCTTCGAGGCGTGGACGTGGGCACAACTCGGCCATCACTCGAAACCCTGCGCCCTGCTCAACGTGAATGGCTTCTACGATCGACTCACCGTGTTTCTGGATCACCTCGTTGACGAGGCGTTCGTGAAGCCTGTCCACCGCGGCATGCTCATCGTCGAGCCGGACGTGGAGTCACTGCTCGCCGCGGTTCGCGGATACCAGGCCCCGCGCGTCGCTAAATGGATCGGGAGAAACGATACGTGAAGATTCCAATAGCACTGGCGTGCGTGTTCGCGTGCGTGGTCCCCGCGTCTGGACAAGCGGACGGAGCGGCCACCACACCGATCTACGGAATCAGCCTTCCCGCCGGATACCGCGACTGGAAGTTGATCACCGTGGCCCGCGTGGGCGGCGAGCGCAACGACTTGCGCGCCAAACTGGGCAACGACATCGCGATCGAGGCCTACCGGGAAGGCAAGCGCCCGTTTCCCGACGGCACGATCATCACCCGCCTCGCGTGGACCCAGGCGCCTGCGGCGGAGAGCTATAAAGGACCGACAACGGAAGCGCTCAAGAAGCTCCTGGGCGAATCCTTCGTGTCCGGCCCCGCCACGAATGTGCAGTTCATGGTGAAGGACTCGAAGAAATACGCTTCAACGGGCGGCTGGGGTTTCGCTCAGTTCAACGACGGAAAGCCGGCGGATGAAGCGGTACACAAGACCTGCTTCGGATGCCACGAGCCCGCGCGGGACCTCGACTTCGTCTTTACCCGTTACTCGCCCTAGGAAACACGTTCAGGCGCGCTGGCGGCCCCAGAACAAGAGCACCGCGAACGCACCGACCATGCCGCCCAGGTGCGCAAAGTGCGCGACCCCTACCTGCGTTCCGAACACTCCGCTGCCCAGCTCGACGAGCCCGTAGAGCGTCACGAATAACCACGCCGGCATCGGAATCGGCGGAAAGATGAGCGTTACCCGGTTGCGCGGGAACAGCCATCCGAACGCGAGCAGCAGGCCGAACACACCACCCGAAGCGCCTAGCGTCGGCACCGGATTTCCGGCCGCGCTCCAGCTGACCACGATGAGCTGTGTCACCGCCGCCGACACCACGGACGCGAAATACAGAACCGCGAATTTCGTCGACCCCAGATATTGCTCGACGCTGGACCCGAACATGTACAGGGCGAACATGTTGAAGAAAATGTGCTGGATGTTGCCGTGAAGGAACGCGTAGGTCACGAGCTGCCACGGCTCGAAACCGACGCTGACGTCGGCATCGAGCGCGAAGTGCCCCGGTGGCCAGAGCGCGAAGTTGATCAGGAGCGCATCGCCCCACAGTTGCTGGGCGCCGAAAACGGCGACGTTGGCGATGAGCAGAAAAACGGTAACGGGACGCATGGTGCCGCGATCATAGCGTCCTGACCGCCAGACAGGCGGAGACTTGCGCCAGCCGGAACAAATAATTGAGGTTCGCGGCGCGGGATTTTGGCCGCGGCCTTGCGAGCCCTTACTCTTGCATCACAAGATCACGGCGGGGGGATTCAACGTGTCCATACGATTCCGTGCGGCCGGCGCGCTCCCGTGTTTGCTTCTGAGTTTCGCCTGCGTGCGAACCTATGCCGCCGATGATGTCGACACGCTGGCCCGGGACGTCGACCGCGTGATCTGCATTCGCCAGGTGAAAGACCTCCAGCGTAGCTACGCGCACTACGGGCAGTCCGGCCAGTGGGACGAGATGGCCAGCCTGTTCACCGCCAACGCAACGTTCATTCGAGGCACCGAAACCGTCACCGGTGGGCGCGCGGCCATCGCGGACTGGCTCAAGCGCCGCGGCGGCGGCAAACGCGGCCTTCCACCCGGCGCGCTCCACACCGAAATGATCGACGAGCCGCTGGCCAATCTGTCGGCGGACGGGCGCTCCGCCAAAGTGCGCTGGATGAGCCTTTCTTTCCTCGGTGATGGCAAGGGCAAAACCCGCATCGAAGGCGGCATCTACGAGAACGAGTATGTGCGCGAGGCGCAGGGTTGGAAGATTTCGCTCTCTCACTACCACGCGCAGTATTCCGGCAGCTACGAGGACGGCTGGACCAACCAGAACGGCGCCGATCTGCCGCTGATTCCGTATCACTTCACGGTCGATGAAAGCGGTGTGCCGCTGCCGCCGCCCGCCGGCCCTGCCCCGGCGAGCAAGGAATCGCTCGCGTCGTCGATGCGGAAGATCGATCGCCTCAACGACGAAGACGCCGTTCGCAATCTGCAGCACGCGTACGGCTACTACGTCGACCTCAAGATGTGGGACGACGTCGTCGATCTGTTCGACGAAGACTCCACCGCCGAGATCAAAGGGGTTGGCACGTTCCGCGGCCCCAAGGGCGTGCGCCAGGTGATGGAGAAAATGGGCGCCGCCGGACTTCAGCACGGCCAGCTCAACGATCACCCGCTGTTCGACACGATGGTGCGGGTCCTGCCCGGTGGCCGTGAGGCGCTGAGCCGCGGCATCGACCTGGGCATGATCGGCGAAGCCGACAAGGGCACGGCACGCTGGGAGCTCAGCGTGTTCCGCAACCGCTTCGTGAAGGAGAACGGGTCGTGGAAGCTCAAGGAGCTGCACGTCTACCCGATCATGAACACGGACTACTTCAAGGGCTGGGGAAGCGAGGGCGTGGTGCGAAACGTCTCGTTGCCGCCAATGCTCGGCGTCACGACTGACAGGGGCGGCGCGCGCGCCGCGACCTCGACGGATGCCGCTCAACTCGCCGAAGCGCGTCGCCGCCTCACTCGATCGATGGCGTACGACGGCACCGAGAATGTCTCGGCCGCTTACGGTTACTACATCGATGACTTCCAGTGGCCGAACATGGGCGCGATTTTCGCCGCGGGCGGCAGCAAGCAGTCGCCGTTCGCGGGCTACTACATCGGCCGCGAACGGATCTCCAAAGCGGCTACGGCGATGTATGGCACCACCGCTCCAGCCACGCGCGCGGGAATTGCGTTTCACTGGCGCATACAACCCGTCGTCAACATCTCCGCCGACGGGCGCTCCGCGAATCTGCGCACGCGCTTGTTCCATCCCGATACAGGAAAGCAGTCCTCCGCCCTGGGCGGGCGCGGTGGCGCGTCGATCATGTCCGGCATGTATCCGAACGATCAGACCGTGCTCGAGAATGGCATCTGGCGGCTGTGGAGCCTGGAAATCGACGAGCCCTATTTCACGATGGCGGGCTGGAAAGCCGGCTGGTCCGGCGTGAAGGACAAGCCGCCCGGCTCACCGCGCCCGCCGCCGAGCCCGCTGGTCGCGCGGCTCGCGCCCGACATCCTGATGACGGATCTGGGCAAGCGCGCCGACGGTTTCCGCGGCGGCACGGGCGAAACAATCGAATGGCCCGGCATCCTGCCGATGTGGTTCAACTACCGCAATCCGGTGAGCGGGCGCGTGCCCCCGCTCTACTGGCCGGACTGCGTGCCGTGCGAGTTGAAGCCGGATGCGCGGATGACGCGGCATGGGTATCAGATGCCGCCGACGGGGCCGGAAAAACAATAGCGTCAGCCGACGCGCGGTGGCTGGCTCCTCTCCTGAATGTCCGCCGCTTCCAGCACTGTCTTCGGCGCGCCGTAACGCACGGTGTTGAGCATGGCCTGCCCGATCGTGACGGTGGTCAGCACGAATTTCGGAAACAGCTTGCGGACGATCGGAAGCAAGGGTCGAGTCAGTGAATAGAACACACGATACGCCCGCGTCTTCGAAGTGGCGCCGTGGAGTGGCTGAATCACGCCCGGCCGAAACGCATACACCGCCCGGAATGGCAGCTTCTGCAGCGCGTTCTCCGTCTGCCCGCGAACCTTGGCCCACATGACCGGCCCGGCGCCGCTGCTATCCGCGCCGGCGCCCGACCCGTACACGAACACCATCGAGGGATTCAATCGCGCGAGCGTGCTGGCGACCGCCATCGTGAGGTCGAAAGTGACGCGCCTGTACTGCGCCTCGGTCTTTCCGGCCGATGAGGTTCCGAGGCAGAAGAAGCATGCATCGAACGGCGTGAGCTCGGATTCGACCGCCCGGTAGTCATAGAGGTCTTCGTGAACGATCTGGCGAAGCTTCGGGTGATCCGCCTGCACGCGGGTTCGCCCGACCGTGACCACGCTCGTGACGTCATCCGCCAGCAGGCATTCGCGCAGGACGCCCTGCCCCACCATGCCAGTCGCGCCGAACAGCAGTACTTTCATGCGCCCCACCTTACCGCTTCCACGGCCGCCAGGGCCGCGAAACTGCTACCCTGAAAAAAGATGCACCCCCTCCCAAAGAGACTTGGCAGTGATCTCTCGTCGCGACGTGCTGAAACGGCGATGGCCAGCGCGGTGGTTGACCCGAACAGCGCTTCGAGCACACCCGTGCTCGGCCTGCTGGCGCCCGTCGAATCCGCGGTGCCGCCTGAGGCAACCCTCCTCTATCCCGCCGGCGTCCGCTTTCGGTCGGCAAGTGTCGGCCTCGCGACGATGACGCCCGCCGGGTACGACGCCGTTCTCGATCGCATTGCCCCGACAGCTGCGGAGCTCGCACGTCAAGGCGCCGCGGCGATCGCCCTCCTGGGAACCTCTTTGAGCTTTTACAAAGGCGCCGCTTTCAATCGCGAGCTCACGCAGCGCGTGGCCGAGGCAAGCGGTCGCCCCGCCGTGAGCATGAGCACCGCTGTAGTCGAGGGGCTGCGAAGCGTCGGCGGTAAACGGGTGGCGGTCGCCACGGCATACGACGACGAGGTCAATCGCAGACTTCAGAGCTTCCTGTACGAGGAAGGCTTTGACGTGCTGATCATTCGCGGGCTGGGCGTCCAGAAAGTGGAAGACATCCACAACGTAACCCGCGATGGCTTGTTCGAGTTCAGCGTCAGTGTGCTCGAATCAACGAAGAACGCGGATGCCTTGCTGGTGTCCTGCGGCGGATTGCACACGCTGGATCTGCTCGCGCCTCTCGAGCAACGCTGCAAAGTCCCGGTCGTATCGAGCATGCCCCACGCGCTGCGTGCCGGCGTGCGCCTTCTCGGAATGAGCGGGCGCGTGGAAGGCTATGGGGCGCTGCTGTCGCAGTGATGCGCCAGCCTCTACTTCGGCGCCCAGTTGGGTGGATCGATGGCCGTGATCGATCGGCGAGGCGGATCGGCCAGGGCTCGAGCGAGCCCCGACCGACCTGTTCCGCACGCCTCAGCGATGCTCGCGAGGCTTCCACGTCGCGTCGAATTTGTCCGGCAGCCCGCTATCCGAGCTGATGAATCGCCGGCTGATGAGCCACTTCCCGTTCACCTTTTTCAGCTCGGTGTACTCGCGGCCCTGTTCGTACAGGCTGGGCGGCTTGCCGACGCCCTCGTTCATGACACCGGTCCAGAGCAGGTGCGCGGTGGCGACATCACCTTCGATGTTGATGATCGGGTTCGACAGGATCATGTTGCCGCGGCGATAGCCCTTCGGCGCCGTGGCCGCCGCGCCCGCGGGGCGCTCATACAGCTTTGCGATCTCCTTGTGGCCTTTGGCCACCGTGCCGTCGACATCCAGCACGGCATCCTCGGTGAAGTACTCGGCGAGCGCGTGCGCTTTGCCGACGGACAGGTCGTAGTAGTACCGCGTGAGGAAGTCCTGGATATTGATGCGATCGAGCAGCGTTTTGTCCGTGACCGGCCGGTCCTCCAGGATCTGTTTCTGGGCCATCACCGGCGCGGCCAGCGGCAGGAACGCGAGGGCGGCCGCGGCGGCAAGGGCGAGACGGGCATTGAGTGGGACCATGCGAGACTCCTGCTTTCTAGAATTGTTGGATCGAAACGAAGGCGGCGTGGCTGCCCACCCCGCGCAAACGCTATGCTCTCTTGACCGTCCGGGCCCAAGATCCGGACCCTCACAACCATCCACTGCGCGGGATCGCGGCCGCAGAGCGGCTCGGAGAATGGCTCACATGCCCATCGCTGCCCCCGATCACCGCTTCGGCGTCCTGCGCGCGATACACAATGTCGCGGCCACCTGCTTCGGGCTGCTCGCGCTCCTCACGAGCGCCGCCGCCTTCGCCCAGCAGCCCGCCGACACGATCATCACGCACGGCAAGATCCTCACCGTCGACCCGGCTTTCCAAACCGTCGAAGCCCTGGCCATCACCAACGGCCGCATCGTCGCCACCGGCACGAGCGCGCAGATCGCGCGCTACGCCGGCAAGAACACGAAAACCCTCGACGTCGCCGGCGCCACCGTCATTCCGGGCCTCATCGACAACCACTTCCACTTCACGCGCGGCGTCGAAACCTGGCACGAGCAGGCCCGGTTCGAAGGCGTCGACACGCGTCGCGAAGCGCTGCGGATCCTTGCCGCCAAGGCCGCGAGCCTCAAACCCGGCGACTGGATCATGGTGCAAGGGGGCTGGACGCAGAAGCAGTTCGCCGATGCGCCCGGCGGCTTCACGCTCGAGGAACTCGACGGCGCGGCGCCGAGGAATCCGCTGTTCGTGCAGGAGGGCTACGGCACCGTCTATGCGAACAGCCTCGCGCTCAAAGCCGTCGGCCTGAATCCGGCGGATGGCGCGCGCCGCCCGGCGCAGGGTCTCGTATCGTTCCAGCCGCCCTATGCGTTGTACGACGCCATGCCTCGGGTCTCACCGGCGCAGCGCGACCAGAACCTCACGGACTTCATGCACGAGCTCAACTCGACGGGCCTCACGGGCGTCTACAGCCTGGGCCAGTCGGACTTCCTGGCCGCGCGCGCGGCCAAGGGCGCGCTTCCGGTTCGCCTCTGGGAAACGCTGAATTTCAACGCGACCGACCCGGCGTCAGCGGCGAAGGCCGCGGAGCTCATCGCGCGCACGCGGCCGAACCAGTTCGACGGCCAGTACGGGATCTTTGGCCTGGGCGAAGTGCTCTACGGGCCGTTCTTCGATCTCGCGCCTCGCAAGGATCACTGGCCGGCGCAGATCATGAGCGAGTACGGCAAGCTCGCGACGGCGGCGGCACGCGCTGGCTGGCATGTTCACCAGCACGTCATCAACAACAACGCCGTCACGGATCTGCTCGATACGCTCGAGCAAGTGAACAAGACGCAGCCGATCACGGGCCTGCGCTGGACGCTCGGTCACGTCTACGACATCTCACCGGCCAACATCGCACGCGCAAAGGCGATGGGCATGACACTCGGCGTCCACGGGGCCGCGATGCAAGCGGGGGGCGCACATGCCCCTGCGACAGATTGCCGACAGCGGCATCGTGTTCGGCCTCGGCACCGACGCGACGATCGTTTCGCATTACAGCCCGTTCGTGACGCTCGGCTGGGTGGTCAGCGGTCTCGATGTCGGCGGCAACAAGGTGCTGGATCAGACGCTGACGCGCGAGGAAGCGCTGATCGCGCACACGCGCTCGAACGCGTATCTGTTCTTCCAGGAAAAGAATCTCGGCTCGCTCGAGGCCGGCAAGCAGGCGGACCTGGTCGTGCTCGACCGCGACTACATGACAGTGCCGGTGGCGCAGATCCGCAGCATCAAGCCGACGATGACGATGGTTGGCGGACACGTGGTGTTTGAAAGGAGACTTTGATGAAGATCTCGAGTGTATTCGCAGCGCTGGCCGCATTGCTTCTGGCGTCACCCGTGCCGCGGGTTTCCGCGGCGGCGGCCTCCCCCGCGGCACCGTCGTGCCCGGCCTTCCTCAACCAGGAGTTCCGTAAACTGCACTCCTCGCAGAGCGTGAACCTCTGCCAGGCGTTCGCCGGCAAGCCGCTGCTGATCGTGAACACCGCGAGCCATTGCGGCTTCACGCCGCAGTTCAAAGGCCTGGAGGCCGCGTACGAAAAGTACAAGGACCGCGGACTGGTGGTGGTCGGATTCTCGTCGGACGACTTCAACCAGGAAGCGAAAGACGAGGCCGAAGCGGCCGACACCTGCTACATCAACTACGGCGTTACGTTCACGATGCTCGCGCCCCAGCACGTGAAGGGGTCCGAGGCCAATGCCGTGTTCAAGGAGCTCGCGCGCCAGACGCGGGAACCGAAGTGGAACTTCAACAAGTACCTCGTCACAGCGGACGGCAAGGTGACGCAATACTTCGACAGCCGCGTGACGCCGGACTCTCAACCGTTCAACGACGCGATCGAGAAGCTGCTCAAGTAAATCGTCGCTGGCAGCGACGACGCAAGGGCCGGCAACTTCCGCCGGCCCTTCGTTTCGAACGAGGAAGGTTGCGCAACCTGACGGGTGTTTTCCTCTGCATGAAGTACGAGATCGCCGCCATGAAGCGCACGGGCGGCGGGGCGATCATCAATACGGCTTCGGTTGGCGGGCTCATCGGCACGGCTGGCGTCACGGCCTACTGCGCCACCAAGCACGGAGCGGTCGGGCTCACGAAGTCAGCCGCGCTCGATCACATCAAGGATGGGATTCGCATCAATGCCGTCTGCCCAGGCGGAACGCGCACGGCGATGCTCGAGGAATGGTTCAAGGATCCCGAAGTCGAGCGCGCCGCGCTTGCCGGAACGCCGATCGGCCGCATGGCCGATCCCGCCGAGATCGCGCGGAGCGTGCTATTCCTCGCTTCGGACGAATCCTCGTTCATGGTCGGTCACGCGCTCGTCGTGGACGGTGGGCTCACCGCGCAGTAGCGGCCCCGCCCTCGCCTCCGAGATGGCAACGAGCCGAGCCTTCTTAGCGCACGTTGCGGGTCAAGGGGTCTCTGGTGCTCGACACAATCCCATCACGAACTCGCACACACTGCATGACGATGCCCAGCTCTTTCTCGTAACGGCGCACGAGGCGAGCTTCGACTTCCGTGACCAGCGAAATCGCCAGCCCCTTCGCGCCGGCGCGCCCCGTGCGCCCGACCCGATGCAGATACGCCTTGCTCAGCGTCGGCACGTCCAGATTGAAGACGTGAGTTACGCCGACGACGTCGAGACCGCGCGAAGCGACGTCGGTCGCAATCATGATGCGGATAGCGCCACTTCGAATTCCATCCATCGCATGCTTGCGCTGCGTCTTGTCGAGCTCGGCGCTCAGATCCGCAACCGCCAGCTTGTGATGCGCGAGCTTGAGGGCCACTCTTTCCGCGACCTCGTTGCGATGGACGAACACGATCGATCGCGGGACATCGAACGCGTTGAGCAGCTTCCGCAAAACGTCCGGCTTGTCGCGCTCTTCGCACACCAGGTAGAGATGCTCGATGTTCTCGTTGACGGCGGCCGCACCTGGGCGAACCACCACCGCATCCGGGGATAAGCCCGCGATCACCTGCCGGGTCTGCGGCTCAATCGTCGCGGACGCGAAAATCAGTTGCCGCGCCGGCGGCGCCGCGCTGACGAGCTTCTGAATCCACTTCAGGCTTTCCTCGTCGAGCAGCCGGTCCGCCTCGTCGATGACGATGCTGCGCAGATGTGCGGTCTTGAGCTTGCCGCGCTCGATCAACTCCACGATACGCCCCGGCGAACCCACCACGACGTGCGGCTTGCCCTTGAGCTTTTCGATCTGTCGATCCGTCGGCGTGCCTCCGATCAACAGCACCGAGCGAAGCGCACGGCCCGCGTTCTGCGCGAGGTCACAGGACTGACGATGGATCTGGATGGCCAGCTCGTGCGTGGGCGCAACGATCACGACCTGAGTCGCCGGTTGCGCGAGATCGATGCGCATGAAGAGGGGCAGCAGGTAGGCGAGGGTCTTGCCGGTGCCGGTCTCCGCGTTCAGATACGCGTCCTTGCCGGCCATCAGCACCGGTATCGCCACGCTTTGAACGGCCGTCGGCTCGGTGATCTGCTGTTTCGCCAGGGCGGCGATGAGATCGGGCGGCAGCTGCAGATCGGGAAACGTCATGGAATCGAGCTCGCAATGGCAGGCGGCAACACGCACGTTCTGCGCATACGGCGCGTTGCGGGGCGGCCGGGGATTCTAGCAGCTTTACCCCCGGCGCTGGCTGGCAACGGGGGCCGCGGACTTGCCGGTAGCGGGTATCATCCCGCGCCTCTCAATCACGCCTTTCCCGTGCCGCATGTCATTTTCCGAACTGGGCCTGTCCACCGAGCTGCTTCGTGCCATAGGCGAAGCGAACTACGCGGCGCCCACGCCCATCCAGACGGCTGCCATTCCGCCGATCCTGCGCGGCCAGGACGTGCGGGCGTGCGCGCAGACAGGGTCAGGCAAGACAGCCGCGTTCGCCTTGCCGATCTTGCAGCGGCTACTGGGCGCCATCGCGGCGAGCGATCGGGAGGTCAGTGGCCTCGTTCTGGTGCCGACGCGCGAGCTCGCGAACCAGGTAGGCGAATCGTTTCGGGGCTTCAGTCGTTACCTGCCCCAGCCGATCAAGGTTCTGACGGTGTTCGGCGGCGTATCCATCAATCCACAGATGATGGCCTTGCGCGGTGGCGCGGATATCGTGGTGGCGACTCCCGGCCGCCTGCTCGATCTGGCCGATCACAACGCCGTGCGCCTGTCCGCGGTGAGCACGCTCGTGCTCGACGAAGCGGATCGTTTGCTGGATGAAGGCTTCGCCGACGAGCTCACTCGCGTACTGGCATTGCTGCCCGACCGGCGCCAGAACCTGCTGTTCTCCGCAACCTTTCCGCCGGCTGTGCAGTCTCTTGCGGAGCTGCTGCTACGTGATCCGGTACGTATCGATATCGGGGCCACTGCCGAGACCACGCCGGACATTCAGCAGCGCTCCATCGCCGTTGATCCGGAGCGCCGCACCCAACTGCTGCGCCATTTGATTCAACATCACGACTGGAAGCGCACACTGGTCTTCGTTGCCACGAAGTACGCCACGGAGCACATCGCGCTGAAACTGCAGCGCTTGGGGTTTACCGCAGCGGCACTGCACGGTGAGCTCAGCCAGGGCACGCGCACCCCAGGCGCTCGCTGACTTCAAGGCTGGGCGCCTGCAAGCCTTGATTGCCACGGACGTCGCCGCACGCGGCATCGACGTGACGGATCTGCCTGCGGTAGTGAACTTCGACCTGCCCCGCTCCACCGACGACTACGTGCACCGTATTGGTCGCACGGGCCGCGCGCGCGCGAGCGGTGTCGCCGTGAGCTTTGTAAGCGCCGCCACCGAAGCGCACTTCCGACTCATCGAGAAACGCAATCGTCTCCGGCTGGAACGCGAGCAGCTGCCCGGATTCGAGCCGACGGCGAGCACACCGGAGGCAGCGAGTCCCGGAACCGGAGGCATCAAGGGCGCGCGCAAGAGCAAGAAGGACAAATTGCGCGAAGCGGCCAGCCGAGGTGCGCACTCGGAGCCCGCGAAATCGCAATCGGTCTGGCCGGCGCGGCCACCGGGGCGGCGGCGCGACGACTGAACGAAATCAGGCCGACTCCATCCGCCAGTCGTGAATCTGCTTGTAGCGCGAAGCGCGGATATGGTGAAACTTCCGGTCCTTCACTTCATAAAAGCCGAAGCTGACCGTGCGCATGACCTCGCCGGCCTTGAGCGGCCGCTGAAAGAATCCGTTCTCCCAGTCCTTGTAGACCCGAAACTCCGTCGGCAGCTCCGCAGCGATACCGGTCGCATCGGAAACGAACTGCGCGACTTCCACTGTCTCGTGGATGTGCGCTTTGACCGGCACATAGAAATCGCGAATGGCCGCGGCCCCCTTGATCACGGTGGTGCCGAGCTCGAACACCACGTCGTCATGGTAGTAACGGATGAACCGTGGGTCGTTCGCGTTGAAGAGCTTCACGTACTCCATGAACTCCTCGCGCGAGAAACCGCCGCAAGCCGTGGCGGCAACCGATACGGACGGTCGCGCAACAACACCCGCGACGACCCCGGCGGCCAGTGCGACCGAACCATTCAGAACCCCGCGGCGAGATACTCCAGCTGTTTTCATCGTTCGACACTCCCCCGTCAAGTTTGCAGGTATCGAAATCGAAGCTCGTCGGCGTCGACACGCTCGACTCGCCCGGCGGTCGCGCCCGTGAAGTGCGCCGGGAAGAAGATCGCGTCGGTGTCGGCATACTGTTCGAGTAGACGCCGCCGCGTGACGCTCGCCTTCGCCGGATCCTCATCCGCGAAAAACCCGGCATCCGGACGCACCACCTGGATCGGGTGGTGAAAGCAATCGCCGGAGAACACCGCCCGATCCGCGCCGCACTTGGCGGTAACGCAGAGATTCCCGGGCGAATGTCCGCTGACATCCTCGAGCCATATCCCGTCGCCGATCTCCCGATGGATGGGCCTGTCGGAGTCGACGAGATCGGCCAGACCGGCATCCAGAATCGGCGCGACGCTGTCTTCGAACGCTTCACGATGTAACGCTTCGTGGCGTTGTTTGCTGAAGAACTCGAGATCCCGCCGCCCAAACAGATAGCGCGCGTTGGGGAACGTCGGCACCCACCTCCCATCCTTCAGGCGTGTGTTCCAACCGACGTGATCGAAATGCAGATGCGTGCACATCACGAGATCGATGTCTTCCGGCCGCAGGCCGGCGCGCGCGAGATTCTCGAGGTAAGGCCAGCTTTGCATACTGACCGGCGGGAGGCTTCTCTTCTTGTCGTTCCCGCAACAGGTGTCGATCAGAATGTTACGGTCGTCCACCCGCAGGACGAAGCTGTGCACGCTGATGCGTATGCTGGCCCGACTCGGCTCGTCCGCGAGGTCGGCATCCCAATACCAGGTCTTGAGCCGGGCAAGATCCTGCGCGGTGATGGCCGGCAGCGCGACCGAAAGCGGAATGACCGCGTCGTCCTCGTAGACCCGGGAAACGCGCAGTCGGCCAAGCACTACATCTTTCACCGCCCCTCCTCGTCCACCGCAGGATAGCCCAACGCCTGGGGGCGCGCCCGATGCGGATTCTCGACGTCATCGGCGGATTCCTGAACAAACGAGCCATCCGGCGCGCATCGCCGGGCAAGCCGGCGAACACGCCGAACGAATGTAGGTTTAAGATACGGCCGATCCAGCGGAGCGATTTGTGGATTCCATTGAAAGCCAGGCGGTCGCCGCCAGACTCTCGCGTTCGGCGATATTCCTCGTCGCGAGACTGAACGAGAGCGAAGAAAGCGCGCGCCTCGTTCGCGCCTTCTGCGCCGACCTCCCGGCCCTCGTGCGCGCGGTGGGCTTTCGAGATCTGGATGGCGAGCTCTCCTGCGTGCTGGGCTTCGGTTCCGAGGCCTGGGGGCGACTGTTCGGCGAACCGAGGCCCAGGGATCTGCACCCTTTTCGCGAGGTGCGCGGCCAGCATCATGCCGTGTCGACGCCGGGCGATCTCCTGTTTCATATCCGAGCCGCCCGCATGGATCTGTGTTTCGAGCTCGCGACCCAGATGATGGCGCGGCTCGGGTCGGCGCTGACGGTCGAAGACGAAACGCACGGTTTCAAATATTTCGATGACCGGGACCTCATCGGCTTCGTCGATGGAACCGAAAACCCCGTCGGGAAAGCATGCCTCGATGCCGCGATCATCGGCGCGGAGGATCCGGGCTTCGCCGGTGGAAGCTACGTGATCGTGCAGAAGTACCTTCACGACCTCAAAGCCTGGAACGAACTATCGATCGAGCGGCAGGAAGGAATCATCGGCCGCAAGAAGCTTTCCGACATCGAGCTCGACGACGCCGTCAAACCTTCCTGCGCACACAACGCGCTCACCTCGATAGTCGAGGACGGCGTGGCGCTGGAAATCGTCCGCGACAACATGCCGTTCGGCGATGTGGGCAAGGGCGAGTTCGGTACCTATTTCATCGGCTACACGCGTTCGCCTCATCGAATCGAGCGAATGCTGGAGAACATGTTCATCGGCAATCCACCGGGCAACTACGACCGCCTTCTGGATTTCAGCCGCGCCATCACCGGAACGCTGTTCTTCATCCCTTCGGCCACCTTTCTGGATAGCGTGACGCAAGCAGGGCCAGCTCCGGCCATTGCTGATCCGCCGCCCTCTCAACCCAACTCACCTTCCGCGAGCGGTTCGGCGCAGTCGCGAGCGGATGGATCTCTGTGTATCGGCTCCCTGAAGCACTAGGACTAACGTGAACAATCTGCATCGCGAATTGGCGCCTGTTTCGAGCGGCGCGTGGGCTCAGATCGAGCAGGAAGCGACGCGCACGCTCAAGCGCTACCTCGCGGCACGCCGCGTCGTCGACATCCAGGGCCCCACGGGCTTCGAGCTCTCCGCCATCGGCACGGGGCACACCCGGGAAGTTGCGCCGTTGTGCGGCGGCCTTCAGGTCTCGCAGCGGGAAGTCAAACCGGTGCTGGAATTACGCGTCCCGTTCGAGCTTTCGCGGCATGCGATCGACGATGTCGAGCGCGGCTCGAACAACTCGGACTGGCAACCGCTCAAGGATGCGGCCAAAACGATTGCCTTCGCCGAAGACCACGTTGTCTTCGAGGGATACCCGGGCGCCGGAGTCGAAGGCATTCGCCAGGTCACGAGCAATCCCAAGCTCACGCTCCCCACCGACGTTCGCAAGTATCAGGACACGGTCGCCGAAGCGGTGAACCAGCTTCGCCTGGCGGGCGTCAACGGCCCGTATGCGCTCCTGCTCGGTGCGGACCCGTACACGCGCATCACCGCTGGCAGCGATGATGGTTACCCGGTGCTGAAGCACATCCAGGCCCTCGTCGACAAAGAGATCATCTGGAGTCCCGCGATCAAGGGCGGCGTCGTGCTCACGACCCGCGGCGGCGATTTCAACCTGTATCTCGGTCAGGATATTTCGATTGGATACCTGAGCCACTCCGAGACGTCGGTGAAGCTCTATCTCCAGGAGTCGCTCACGTATGTGACGCAGACCTCGGAGGCCGCCGTCGTCATCGAGCCCGCAGCCCAGACCGGATGAGGCGCCGACTCTCGGAAAATCGGCGGTCATCGCTTTTACGGCGGATCAGCCGGGCTATTCCGTCGGCGGCATCGCCCGGCTGATCCCGGTATTCGAGGGCGGTGCGAGCCGCATCGAGCCCGGCGACCTCGCCGTGACCGGCGGGCAAGAGCGCGAGGCCGCGTCTACGACGCGATGTAGCTCACCGACGCCATCTTCCATTGGCCGCGCGTCTTGACGTAGCTCGCCTCGAACCGACCGCTTTCCCACCGACGGCTCGCCACCTGGCCCTGCAGTCGAGCCATCTGCGCCGCCGTACAGTCGTCCTTCAGCGGCGTGCACAGCTCCACTTCGCAGTGGAACGTAGCCGTAGCCCGCAAGCCGTCTTCGCTGACCTTCATTTCGTCCTTCCGTTGCGAAGGGGTCTGCCGATACGCGCCGTGCAGAGTCGCGAGCTTCTGATTGCGGTACTGATCCGCAAACAGCCGCTCGATGGCGGCCTTGCCGGTCGCACTCGCACCGCTGAGCCGCACGTGGCCCTGCTCGTCGAACAGATCCGCCGCCGCCTCGTAGCTCTGATTCTCGACCAGAGCTACGAACGCGAGATGCACGCTCCGGATCGCTTCCCGATCCTCCGCGCCGCCCCGCCGCTGTTCGGCGGGCCGCAACGACGCCGCTCCGGCCGTCGCCGCCACGCCCGCACCCAGCACCGCGCCGCCGTTCAGGAAGAACGCGCGCCGAGTGCTCTTTTTGCCTTTGATCCCGGTCATGCGTGTCTCCTCAGGTGGACTTGAGGCCGAGGTACTTCTTCACCTCGAACTTGCCGGCGTGACGCGCGCGCGCGCCCACCACGCTCAGGCTGAGCCCGGTGCGCCCGACGTGAAAGCCGAAACCCGCGTCGTGCATGATCCGCTGGTTGAAGCAGATGACGCCCAGCGTGCCGTTACAGGCCTCTTCGACCCAGGCCATGATGTACACGCCATCGCGCAACTTCGAATACCAGCCAGGCGAGCTCCACTGCAGGCCACCAGATCCATCGGGCTGGAAAATGATCCAGGAGTATGTCGACGGCGTCGCATAGAAGTGCATCGACGTGAGGCCCGGATTGCCCTTCTGGTAGTTCCAGGTGACGCAATCGCCCACCATCTCATCCGTCCAGCCATGGCGCAGATAGGTCGGCGGCGTCGGCCCGCCGTCCATCTGAAACACGCCGAAGTAATAGGTCGGATGCGTCTCGTTGTTCCGGAACGGCGTGCCGGTCGTGCCCTTCACGACGGTCGAGAGACCGTTCTTCATGTCGAGCGCAACCATCGCGCAGGAACGCGGGAACTGCGCATCGAGCAAGTGTGCGAAGAAGTACAGCTCGTCATCCGGCTCGTACATTTCGTAGAAGGCGTCGCGCCAGTTGCTGTCGCCTTCGTAACGCCACTTGAGCTGGTTGCCGTCGACAAACTGATAGTCGATCTTCGGCCCGCTATCCATGCGCACCGTCAGCTTCTTGCCGGCGAAGTGCGTGATCTGCTCGCTCTTGTAGCCACCCATGCCGGCGGCGCCGCTGCCCTTGCCATCGCCGAACGCGTGCGCGTGGTTGATCACCTGGTCCTTCACTTCCGCGTCCGTCATGACTTCGAACGTCTCGATCGGGCGGTACGCCCGACGCGGGCCGGGGACGCGTCTCGGCGTTGTTGCCGAAGACTTCGAAGGTTGCGATCTGGCCGGTGATCTCGCCCTTGCGGTGTACATGTAGTACTCCAGCTCGTCCTTGTCCGTGAGGCCGAGGCGCACACCCTTCTGCGTCATGTCGAAGAGGTCGATGAGCTGCACGGTCATCGTGCCCGAGAACTCGCACTCGATACGCGAGTAGATGAACTGATGGTCGTTCACCATGATGTAGTCGGTGGGCGCGCACACCGTCATCTCGCCCCCGAAGCGGGTCAGCTCGATGAAGTTCGAATACAGGATGGTCAGGTAGAACTCGAGAATCTCGACGTCGGTGTCCTGCTTCCAGTAGATGCCCTTGCCTTCGAGCCGGTTGGTGTAAGTGTGGCGGCCCAGTCGGTTTGGCACCGCCATGGTCCACGTACCCGAACCAGACCTTGCGCTGGGCTTCGCGGTTGCGCTTGCCGTTCTTGAACTGCGGCTCGCGTTTCGCCGCCGCGGCGGCCGCGGTTTCCTGGCCGGCATAGCCGCTGAAAGACACCTCGAACACCGTGGCGAGGCCGGACTTCTGATCCACCACCAGCTGGTAGCCGCGCTGGGTACCCGGAATCATGTGGGAGACCAGCACCAGGCTGCGATCTTCCATCGCGCCGTAGCCCGCCTTGATCGCCTTGCCGCCGCTCTCCGACAGCTCGAGCTCGCGGCCGGTGCGGAAGTTGTATTCCAGCGTCGGGCCGTCATCCGTCACGATCTTGAGCTTCTTGCCCGCCAGCACATTCGACAGGGCGGATTTGCTGGTGGGGCCGCTGGCCGTGGGCTTCAGCGCCTGGGTCACCTGAGCTTCGGTCAGGTCCGTGTAGGGAATCCGATGCATCTGCAACGGGCGATAGTTACGTGCTGACACAGCTGCTCCTCGATGAGACCCGGACCGAAAGGGGTGCCCGCTTATCGGTGCGGGGTCGGGCAAGAGTAATGCATCCGGTCCCGCGCCCACGCCAAAGAACGCGGGTCGGTCCGCTGAGAGGCGGGCAGGTCCACCCCGGAACAGGGTGATTTCCTTTTAGGTCAAGAACTCCCTAGCAACCCGAGCTGCTCTGCTCCTCATCGCGCTGATCGCCGGGCAGGCACACCGACGGATCGAGCGTGCCGAACAGGCTGACGTTGGGATCGAACGAGGCCCAGTCGAGCCCGAGCACGCTCTGCACCGTGGCGGTCTGGTTCTGGATGGAGCGCACCAGCGCTTCCGCCGGCGAGGTGAACTGCGTGTCGCTGATACTCTGGAACTGCCCGAAGCCCGCCTGCAGCGCGAGCGCGCTCGGCGCGCCGAACAAGCTCAGGGTCGAGGAGACGCCCGCCGAAGGCAGCGTGGACCGGCGCGCGATTCGGGTCGTTCGGATCGACCGTCTGCGGCACGAACATGCGCAGCGTGTTGCCGGCGCTGAGCTGCAGCGACAGCGGCTGGCTCAGCGTGCCGATGTGCCCTTCCGTTGAATCGGCGCCACCCGCGCGCAGCTCCGCGGCCCGCGCGCTGATCGTGCCGAGAGTCGGCAAGCCGTGGATATTGCGTCCGGCTGCGAGCAGCAGCGTGTCCGACGCGCTCACGCTCAGGAGGTTGAGGTCCCCGTTCGCGGCGAGCAGTTCGATATCGCCATCCGCCCCCGCCACTGGCATGAAGACTCGTGCTCGCCAGCCCGTTCCGCGAATCGATGAAGATGCCGCCGGCCGTTGATGTCGCGTCGAGGCTCGTGGCATCGATATCGAGACGGGGCTTGCTGTCGAGCGTGGCGCCCGCCAGTGTCGAGGGGCCGCCGATCGATCGGGCGAGCAGCGTGACCGCTCCGCCCGCGAGTCGCGTGCTGTCGTCGCCGTCATCGGCAATGGCGCCGGCACCAGCGCCGAGGCTCACGTCGCCTGACGCGCTCACCGAGCTCACGGTGATATTGCCGCTCGCGGCGCCGATATCCACCTTGCCGCCCGCGCGCACGTCGGCAAGCCTGATCCCGTTCTGCTCACGGACATAGACATCGCCCGTGCTCGCATTGGCATTCAGCGTGTCGATGCTCGTATTCACGGCGCCGGAGGCGGACCCCATGCTCGAACCCACTGCCGTGAGCGTCGTGCCCGTCACCAGATTCCCGGACCCGCCGGTGATGGCGCTGCGGCTCGCAACCGTGCCGGCGGCGAGTGTCACGTCCGCAGTGCCGGCATCCACCGCGCCGTTCAGCGCAATGCCGCTTCCAGCGCCACCGGCCGTTAGGGTCACTCCAGCACCCTTGGCTCCGTTGACAACGAGCGCGCCGTTAGCGGTCTGCACATCCAGTGCGCCGCCGGTCGCGTTCGCGGTGAGCGTGAGCGCGTCGGCCTCCGTCACGAAAGTGCCACCATTCGTGCTCGTGGCATTGAGCGAGCCAACGCTGGTATTCAGCCGACTTCCCGCAGCTCCGATGCTGGAGCCGGTGGCGGTCAGCGAAGCCGCGCTGATCTGACTTCCCGCACCCGCGGCGATCGCACCGCGACTCGCGGACGAGCCTGCGGTAAGCGTCGCGTTGCCCGTAGTGCTCAGCGCGGAGTTCAATGTGATGCCGCTACCCGCGCCATTCGCCGCGAGTGTCAGCGGACCCGCGCCCGCGTTCACCGCGCCGTTCGCTGTGATGCCCGCGCCTGCGCCTGTGGTCGCAAGCACAACGCCGTCGCCATTCGCTGAAACGACGTTGAGCGCACCGCCCGCCTGCACGTCGAGTGCGCCTCCGGACGCGCTTCCCGTCAGGGCAAGACCGTCGGCCTCGTTGATGAAAGCGCCGCCGTTTGTGCTCGTCACGTTCAACGAGGTCGCCGCGGTGTTCAGGCGCGCGCCGCCGCTGCCGATCGAAGAACCTTTGAGGTTGACCGTGTTACCCGCGACGTTGCTGTTTGCCGCCGCGACGATTGCGTCGGCCGACTCCAGCGTTACATCGCCATCGGCGATCGCGGAGGCGACGGTGAGTGCGCCACTCGAGGTACGCACGTCCAGCGCGCCGTTCGTCGTCGCCGCGTTCAACGTGAGCCCATCGGTTTCGGTCACGAAGATACCGCCGTTCGAGGCCTGCGCATCGAGTGAACCGAGAGTGGTACTCAGCCTGGCGGTGTCGGCACCGATTGCGGAGCCCCGCAGCGTCGCGGCGTTCGCCATGATCTGATTGCCCGCGCCCGCCACAATGGCGCCACGCGCGTTCGCCGGGCCGGCGGTGATGGTGAGCTGGTCGGCCGCGACGAACGAGTTCAGTGCCACCGTGCCCGCGCCCGCCGTCGTGAGCGTCACGTTACCCGCGCTCGCCACGGACCCGTCGAGCGTCATGCCGCCGCCCGCTGTGAGTGTCACGGGTCCAGTGCCACCCGTCACACCGCCACCCACCGCAACCGTGAGATCGTTGCCGGCCCCGCCCGCCGCGAGATTCACACCGTCACCGCTCGCCAGCGAAACGTTTAACGCGCCGTTGAGAGTCGCCACCTGCACGGCGCCTGTTGCTCCCGTCGTCAGAGCGAGACCGTCAGCCTCCTGAATGTAGACGCCACCGTTACTGGCGATGGCACTCAGCGTGGTCACAGCGGTATTCAACTGCGAGCCGCTCGATCCGATCGATGCGCCGGACGCAAAGAGCAGGTTGGCGGCGACCTGACTGCCGTTGGAGGTGATGGCGCCGCGAGCGGTCGGACTGCCCGCCTCGAGCAGCGCGCTGCCGGTCGTGCTCACCGTGTTGTTGATATCGATCTGTCCGCCAGCTCCGGAAGCCACCAACGCCACATCACCGCCGCCGCCGTTCACAGCGCCATTCACGGTAAGCGCATTGCCATCGCCACCGGCGAAGAGCGTGACGCCATTGCCAATCGCGGAGGTCACGGTAAGCGAACCGTTTGTAGTACGGGCGTCGACCTGCCCGCCCGTGGCGGTTGCGGACAACGACAGCGCGTCGTCCTCAGCGATGAAAATATCCCCGTTCCGCGCTGTGGCGGTCAGCGTGTCGACACTCGTGTTGAGACGCTGCGAGCCGTTGGCGATCCCTGATCCGGTCACCGTCAGGTTGCGTGCGGCGATGTGGCTTGCGCTGTCCACCACGATCGCGCCGCCCGCGGTGAGCGTGGCGTCACCCGTTGTGTTCAACGTCGAAGCGAGGTTGATGGCGCTGTTCGCTCCGATCGCGGTCAGGTTCACCGGACCGCTGCCGCCTTCAATGGCGCCGAACACCGTGAGACTGCCTGCCCCGCTCGTCAGCGCCACGCCCGTGCCGGTGGCCTCCGTAACGGTGAGCGCGCCACCCGTGGAGCGCACATCGACCGCGCCGCCAAGCGCGTGGGCGGTGAGCGCCGCGTCGTCGACTTCACGCAGGAAAACTCCGCCGGCCAACGCCGTCGCATCGAGCATCATCGCGTCGGTGTCGAGCTCGTTGCCCGCCGCGCCGAGCGCCGTGCCTGTGAGTTTGACGCCGAAGGCCGTGAGACGCGTCGAGTCATCGCCATCGTCCGAAATCGCGCCGCCCGCGCTGACGACGAGGTTCGCAGCCGAGACGGTGCCCAGCGCGATGCCGTCCGCTTCGTTGACCGTCAGGTCCCGGTTGTTGCCGATCGTCGCATCGAGTCGACTGACGCTCGTATCGAGCACCGTGGCGCCACCCGCCGAGCCGGACTGGAAATTCAGCGCATTGGCCGTAAAAGCCAGATCGCGCGGGGTCGCATCGTTGTCCACCACATCGGTGGCACCGCGCACGAGCAGCGAGTTCGCCGGCGAGTCCGTAAAACCGCCGACCGCCGGAAGAGTGAGAACGCCAGCCGAGACCAGGCCAACACGGGTCGTGTTACCCGCGCCGATGTTGATGGCGCCAGCCGTGAGGCCCGCGACGTTGAGGTCGCCGGCCGATTGCAGGATCACCGTGCCACCCCGCCCCGTGCCGCTGCCGAGAGTGATGGCGCCAGCTCCCAGCGCCGGCGTCCCGGAAATATTGAGGTTGATCTGGCCCGTGTTGCTCGTCACCGATGCGGTAAGCGCACCGCTCGTCAGCACGTCGATCGAGGAGCCTGCCACCGTCGCGAAGTCGGTTACCGTACCGACTCCCGTCGCGGCACTCAGCGAAACGCCGCCCACGCCATTGATCACGGTGGCGTCGCTGCCGTCGTCGGCGATGGCGCCCGCAGTGGCGGCAAGCGTCACCTGGTTTGGCGCCATGACCGAGGCAACGACGATGTCACCCGTATCGCTGGTGACACTCACGTCTCCGGTTGTGGTCCTTACGTTCTGAAGCGTGACACCATCCAGCTCACGCACGTACACACCGTTCGCCGCCAACGCATCAAGCGTCGTGACTTGCGTATCAACGTCGGCACCAGCCGCCGCGCCGCCGATGGCGCCCGCCGCCGCATTCAGTGTCAGCGCGCCAGCGCGAATACGCGTTCCCGCGACGGAGTCGTCGACGATGTTCCCAGTGGTGGAAGCAATGGACGCGCTTCCCGTCGTGGTGATGTCGGTCACCCCCACATCGCCAAACGCACTCAAGTCAACCGTCCCGCTACCCGCGCTGATCGCCGAGCCCGCCGCCATCGAGATGCTGGTGGTGCTCGCGATAATCGATATGGGAGCGTTGGTCGTCGCAATGGTCTTGTTCGCACCGACCGTGACGTCAGCGGCCATCAGCGCGAACGCGCCGTCGCCGGCGCTCACGTCGTCCAGCGTCACTCCATCCGTCTCATTGACGTAAGCGCCATGCGCCGCGGTCACCTTGAGGCTCGTAACCTGCGTGTCGATCTCGCTACCGCTACCCGAGGCGCCAATGGCGCCGGCCAACGCCGTCAGGGTCAGCGCGTTCGCCTGAATGAGCGTCCCCGCTGTGTGGGTAATGTTTCCCGTCGTCGAGGCAATCGTTGCGTTACCGGTGGTCGTGATATTTCTCACGCCCACGTTGCCCTTTGCGGACAACGCGACCGCACCGCTGCCTGCCGTAATCGCGGAGCCCGAGCTCATCGAGAGTGCGCCATTGGTCGAGGTCAGCGAGACGGGCGCGTTGCTCGTCGCCACCACGGCGTTGTTGTCGAGCGTGAGTGCGCCATCGGCCGTCACGGCAATCGCGCCGTCCCCGGCGCCGACGTTCGCAACCGTAAGCGCGTCTTGCTCCGTGACGTACACGCCATGCGCCGACGTCGCGGTGAGCGTCGCAACCTGCGTGTCGATGTCCGCGCCCGTGGCCGAGTCGCCAATCTTTCCGGTGGTCGCGCTCAGCGTGAGCCCGTTCGCCTTGATGACGGTGCCCGTCGTCGGATCGTCGACGATGTTCCCGTTCGTTGAAGCAATCGATGCGTTGCCCGTCGTCGTGATGTTGGACACCCGGACGTCGTTGTGTCCGTTCAATGTCACGGCGCCGTTACCCGCGTTGATCGCGGAGCCGTTGCCCATCGCGATCCCGCCGAGGGTCGACGTGATCGAGATCGGCGCATCGGTCGCGCTCACCGTCTTGTTCGCACCGAGCGCGATGTCGCCGCCGGCGGTCAGCCTGAGCGGAGCGCCGCTGCCTGCGTCGATATCGTCCAGCGTCACGCCATCCGTCTCGGCGACGTAGATGCCATTCAGCGCCGTCGCTTTGAGCGTCGAAACCTGCGTGTCCAGCTCTCCGCCCGCGCCCGAGTCGCCAATCCTCCCGGAGGTTGCGCTCAACGCTAGCGCGTTCGCCTGGATGAACGTGTTCGTCGTGGTGTCGTCGAGGATGTTTCCCGTCTGCGAGGTGATCGATGCATTCCCCGTCGTGACGATATTCGACACGGTGACGTCGTTGTGCCCGAGCAGCGTCACGGTCGCGTTGCCCGCGCTGACTCCGGAAGCGCTGCCCATGGCGATCCCGCCCGAGCTTGACGTCATCGAGACCGGCGCGTTCGTAGTCGACACCTGCTTGCCCGCGCCGACTGTGATGTCGCCGCCCGCGATGAGGGAAAAACCACCGCTGCCGGCACTGGTGGTGTCCAGCGTCACATCATCGGTTTCCTTGACGAACACTCCGTTTGCCGCAGTCGCCTTGAGCATCGTCGCGCTCGTCTCGATTTGAGCGACGGAAGCGCCGATGGCCCCGTTCACGGCGCTCAGCGTCAGCCCGTTCGCCTGGACCTGCGTTCCCGGCGCGTTCTCAACGATGTTTCCGAGGCTCGAGGTGATCGTCGCGTTGCCCGTCGTCCGCACGTCCCCGAGTAGGACATTGCCGGAACCCGTCAACGTGACCGCGCCGTTACCTGCGGTGATCGAGGAACCGCTGGCCATCGTGATGCCGTGGCCGGCGCCGTTCGCGGTGAGAGTGATCGGCGCATTGATCGTCTGCACGAGCTTGTTTGCGCCGACCGCGATCGCGCCGCTGGCCGTCACGGCGATCTCCCCGCCACCCGCATTCACGTTGTCGAGGGTCAGCGCATCTTCTTCAGTGATGTAGACACCGCTCTTGGCGGTTGCGATGAGCGTGTCCGCGTTCGTATCGATGTGACCCGGCGAACTGCCGATGCTGTGACCGTTGCCGTTTGCGCTCAGCGTCAGCGTGCCGGCCCTGACGAATGTGTTCGCATTGGGGTCATCGACGATGTCGCCTGCCGTCGATGTAATCGACGCCGACCCTGACGTCTGGATGTTCGTCGGCGTGACGTCACCCGATGCGGACAGCGTGACGGTGCCGTTGCCGGCGGAAATCGACGACGCGCCACCGAGCATCGTGATCGTGTCGTTGGTCGAAGTGACCTGGACCGGCGCGTTGTTCGCGATCACCGTGCCACTGAGCGAGACCGCGTTCCGGGCTTGCAGCGTGATGCCGGCGTTCCCGGCATTGACCAGCGAGCCGGCATCCATCGTGAGCAGGCCGTTGTCGGATATGACCGAGACGGTCGCGTCGCCCGTCTTCAGCTGGCCCCCGATCTCGATGTCGCCGGTCAGCGCGTGCAGCGACACCGTTCCAAGGCCCGCGCCGGTGCCCGTGTCTATCGCCGTGCCCGTCATCAGTATCGAGCCGGCGTCGACGGTAACGGGTTTATCCGTCGTTCGCAGCAGGCCCCCCAGCGTGACCGCGCCACTCGCGGTCACGGACAGGCTGCCGCCGTTCATGGTGATATTGCCCAACGACATCGTGCCGTTCTGTACGACGAGCGAGAGCGAGCGGGTCGCCAAGGCATCGCTGCCGAGATCGAGGTCGGCGGTCTGCGTGATGTTGGTCTTGGCGTTCAGCGTCACGTCGGTGGAATGCAGCAGCGTGGTGAGCCCATCGACGCCCACGCTCACAGGGCCGGTGCCGTCGTCCTCGGTGAAATCGTAGACACCGTCCGCGAGCAATGCGGGCGCCGGGCCCGCGGTGCTGTCGATGTTTATCGCGTCCGGGTCGAGGAGCAACGTGCCCCACGCTCCATGAGCGGCAGTCATATTCGCGCCGCCGGTGAACGCCAGCGACTGCTTGCCCGAGACCTCGGCGAACCCACCGTTGCCGGAGAACAGGCCGCCGCGCGCGCTGATCTGGCCATCGAAGCGAGTGAAATCGTCGGACCACACGATGACCCGACCGCCATCGCCAGTCGCGCCCGCATCGGCGTTGATCGCGGCGTCGACGCCCACATACGCGCGCTTCGCGTTGAGCACGTCTGGGTTGTGGCCCTGGTAGTCGCCGCCGATGAGCGCCGTGCCGCCACCCACCGCGCCGGAAACATCGACAACCGCGCTGCCGGTGAGCCCGACGCGTTCGCCGAGCATCTCGACCGATCCGCCAGTGCTCGCGGCGTCGCCTGCGGATGCGTCCAGCACGCCGCTCGAAAGCACCGTGCCCTCCGGGCCAAGCAGCTTGATCGTGCCACCCGAGTTGTCGATGCGATTCGCACGCACGACACCACTGTTGTTGATGAGGTTCGCGAACACGTCCCGCACGGCATTAGCGGTCAGCAGCACCTGCCCGCCGTTCGCCTGAATGTTGCCGCTGTTGTCGACGGCGGCTACCGCGCCGCTGCCATTCGACAGCAAGTCGGCACCGACTTCGAGTCGAAGCAGGCCGTCGCCCGCCAGATCGAGCGTTGCGGCACGCCCGGCCGCGAGGTTCACCGTGCCGTAGTCGGCAACGATGCTGCCGGAGTTGCTGACATACCCGCCGAGCAGCGTGACTGAACCACCCGGTCCGGCGGTGATTGTTCCCTCGTTGACGACCGCGCCAGGATCGAGCCGATTGGTCGAGAACCGATAGCGGCCGCTGCTCGCATCGAAGTCGATCGCATCGAGCGAGCTCACCACGAGCGAATTGACGTTGAGCTGCGCCGTGCGCCCGATCAGGAGCCCGTTCGGGTTGACGAGCACCACCTGCCCGTTCGCATCGATGCGCCCGAAGATCTGGCTCGGGTTCTGATCGAGGATGCGGTTGAACGCCACCGCCGACGACGACGGCTGGTGAAACCGCACATTCTCGTTCGCCGCGACGTTGAAGGTGTTCCAGTTCACCTGCAGGTTCTGCGAAGACTGGTCGACCACCGTCGTGGTGGACGACGGTGTCGAGATCGCCCCCTGCCCGCCCACGACGACAGCGCCGCTCGGCCCCGCAATCGCGGTCGAAAGGGCGCCGAGGCCGAGCGTGGCGAACGTGAAGGTCGTGCGAATGTGCATGGGTCGGTCCTTGCTCAGAAATTCATCCCGAAACGAAAATAGAACTGCGGATCGCGATGATTGCTCGGCTCGCGATCGGTCAGTGGCGTGGCCACGTCCAGCCGTGAAAACACACGGCCCGGCAGACTGAACTGCACCCCGACACCGGCTCCCGCGAGATGGCTGCTGCCGGGTTGGGACGGCGTGATTGGCGAGTTCAGAGAGCCATTCGCGTAGTCCACGAACAGCGAGACCTGCAGCGCCTGGCCCCAGGTGGTGTTGCCGAACGCGGGGCGGCCGGCGAAACCTGGCGCGCCCGTGACGAGCTCCAGTGAAGCAACGCCGCCCTTCTCCGCCAGCACTTCGGCCACCGGATAGGCGCGCACGCTGTCGGGGCCCCCCATCGAGAACTGCTCGAGCGAGACGAGCGGGTCGTTCGTGAACTGCGCATCCACGCGCAGGATGAGCGAGGTGTATTGCGTGAGACGCTGCAATCTCTGCAACTGCACGTTCACTTTGTTGAACTCGCCCGACGCGCCGAGCCGGCTCACGTGCGCATTCGCCGTCGTGTCCGCGGGGTTGTATGCCTCGAGCGAGTCGAGCAGACCGTTGAAGCCGTGCGTGTAAGACAGCGCGATACGGTTCACGCCGCGGAAACGTGTGTCGATTCGTTCCCACTGCGCAGCGAGACGCGCGGTGGTCAGCTTGTCTTCATAGACGACGGTGGGCGGCGCTTTGAACGTGGCGCTCTTCACGTTGAAGGCGAGGCCGATGCTCGCGGAGCCGAGCCGCGTGCGCGAAAAGTCGTGGCGGAGACCAATCTCGTCGACCCGCGTGTCGCCTTCACTGTCCGTGGCCGTCACGGCGGCCGCGGCGGCGCCGACGTTGTAGGCATTGGTCAGGTGAACCAGGCGCAACGAATCGTTGGGGCTGAACAGCGGAATCTCGTAGTCGAGGCCGCCGTACGCACCATGCGAATCGCCGCTCGAGGTACTTCGGGCGTACAGGCCTGTCAGCTTCAGTCGGTCCGCCCGGTGCAGCGGATCGTTGAGCGTGAGAGTGACCTGCCCGCGATACTCGCCCGCGAACTGCGTGCCGTAGTTGTCGACGACGCTCTCGAGGCGAACGCGATCTTCGCTCTGCACGCGCAGCGTGAGATTGGTCGTGCCGACTTCGCGACCCGCGCCGAGCACGCCGAACGCGGTGACACCTGGATAATTCGTGAGCGTCAGCAGCGCGGACTCGATGGAATCCTTGTCGAGCGGCGCGCCGATCAGCGAATCGAAGGGGCGCCGAAGCGTATCGGCCGAGTAGCCCTTGTTGCCCTCGACGACTACGCCGGCAAGGCGCCCTTCCAGGACCTGCACGATGACTTCACCGTTCGTCACCTGCTGCGCGGGCACGAATGCCTGCGCGAGAATGTAGCCACGCTCGCGGTAGTAAGCGGCAACCTTGTTGGCCACATCCTGTAGCTGGTTGATCGAGAAGCCCTGCGCAGGCTGCGCGGTTCGCGCCGTGTCCAGAATCGCCTGCGCCTCCGCCATGCTCACGTGATGCGTCGGGCGATCCGCGGCGCCTTGCAGCTTGAAGGACTTCACGATGATGCGCGGCCCCTCTTCGAGCCCGAGCGGACGGTCGTAGACTCGCGGGATTTCGAACAGCTCGCCGCCGCGAGCGGGTGGCTGTACGGCCGGCTCCACGCGTGGCAACGCACCGCCGGGAGTTGCGCCGGGTGGAACCTGGGCAAGCAGCGGCGAACAGCACGTCAACGCCGCAAGACCGGCAAAATTCACTTTGCGCACTTCTCATCAACCCCTTACGGCAGTTCGCGAACTATTCGGAATCCGGTCGTCGCGTCGCGCGTACCTGCCGGCAGACCTTCCCTCATCGAAAGACGCAAGCGCGCCGCGCCGTCGGCGTAAGAGCCGCCGCGAGCGACACGCCGCGCCGATTGCGGCGCCGTGGCCGCCGTGCCGTCACTTGGCGCTCCGGTGAAACCCGGTGCCCATGCGTCTTCCACCCACTCGCGCACGTTGCCGACGGTGTGGAAGAGCCGAAACGCATTGGCGTTGAACTTCTGGCCGCGACGCGCGGCGGAGGTCTGCTTTGCCAGCATTGAGTAGTTGGCATCGGTCGGAGACAGCGCATCGCCGCTCGGAAAGAGACCGGTACGGCCCGCACGCGCGGCGTATTCCCACTGCGCTTCGCTGGGTAGCGAGTAGTGTTGATGGGTGACGCTCGAGAGCCAGTTCGTGTAGGCACGCGCGTCATCCCAGCTCACGTCGACGACTGGATAGTCATCGCCCGACCAGGGTTGCGACGGGCACGCGCGGCCGGTGTGCTCGCAGAATTCCTTGAACTCGCTTTGTGATACTTCGTAGATGGAGATCGCGAATGGCGCGCGGATCGAGACGCGATGAACGGGCTGCTCTTCGGGTGCGGCGGTGCCGCCCATGTCGAACGTGCCGGCGGGGATGAGCGCGAGCGGCGGGCCTTCGCTTCCGGCGGGGAGCCTGTCGCGGCAGAACGGGCGGCGGGAGCCGGCCAGCTCCGCGCGACAGGCGCCCTCGTGGGTGTCCGCGTTGAGGTTCGCCGATGCCCCGGCTCCTGCGGCCGCGCCAACATTCGCTCCCGCGCTCATCGGGGAGGCTGCCCCGGACCTCGAGTCGGCGTCGTTACCCACAGCCGTCGAGGCGGCTGGCGGGACGGCTGGCGACGTCACTTCGCCATCAACGCCGTGAGAGATGCTCGCGGCTTCCGAAGTATTCGACGTCTTCCCGTTTCGCGCCGACGGGGTAGCCGCGATCTGCGGCGGGCGCGGCGGTGGAAGCGCGGCGATGTGGATCGCGGCGTCGGGCGCATTCAAGTCGAGCCCCATCGTCACCGCCAACGCGGCGAGCGGGCTGTTGTTCGCGCTCAGCGGCGTGGACGCGAGCGCCTGCTGTTCTTTCAGGCGCTGACGCAGCTCATCGACGAAGCGCAGGAACCAGGGTGCGCTGCTCGACTCCGAAAGGCTTGCGCCACCGAGCTCGAGGAGATCTGTATTCAACGCGGCGAGATGCGCATCGCTCCAGTCGCCGCGCTCGGTGAATTGGGTCAACCGGCCGTGAATGCGGTTCTGCTCGGACGCCGTCGGCGCGGCGCTCGAAGCCGCAGCGCCCGATGAGGAGCGCCCGAGCCACAGCCAGACACCCGCGCCCGCGATAGCGAGCACGACGACGGTGATGACGATAGCCCGCAAAGGTAGCGTGGGCGCATCGCTCGACTGCGGAGCCCTATACGACCCGGAGGCCGAAGTCGCAGTGGGCACAGGGAGCGCAGGGAGCGCACCGGGCGCCGATAGCGCATCCGGAACGCCTGATGCACCCCTCGGCTTGCCCGGCCGCGTGATGGCATCCGAGTGCTGCCAGCCGCCCGCGCGCGGCTGCGTGACGGCTACGGCAGCCGCCGCGGACGCGACAGTGCCGTTCGCCACAAGCGAATCCAGCAACGCCGCACGCATCGATCGATAGGCCGCGAGGTTCAGCCGGCCGTCGTGATAATCCCGCGTGAGCGAACGCAGCCGGGTCGCGAGATCCTCGCTCATGGCAGGTCGCGCACCACGCGCAGCCCGGTGACGGCGTCGCCCGAATCGGCGTGCGGCCGCTTGGACTCCGGCGTACACGACGACACGTTGTCGCTGAACGCCCCGCCGCGTACGAGCGTGGACGAGCCGGAGATCACCCACTCCTGAGCGTTGCCGAGCGCGTTGTACAGCCCCCAGCCGTTTGCGCTACCGGACTGCACCGGTTCGAGCGCCACACCGCGCACCTTCTTGCCGCCGATCTCGACGAGACAGTTCACCGAGCTGACATCGGTACTGCCACCTTGCGCCGTGACCGCATAAGTCCACTCGGCGTCCGTCGGCAACCGGTATGGGGCGCCGGTTACCTGCGAGAGCCAGGTTACGTATGCGCGCGCGTCCTCGATCGAAAGACCGGTGACCGGATACTCGCCCGCGCCGGAAGGCGCCGTGCAACGGCCGGTGCGCGAGCAATACGTGGTGTAGTCCGCGTTGCTGATTTCGAGGCGGCCGACAGCGAACGGCTTCGCGAAGCCGCCACCCGACGGCACCACGACGAGATCGGGACCGCGTCCGCCACCCTCGAAGGTGTCGTAGCACACCGCCTGCTTGCGTTTGCCGTAGCCGGCGAGTCGATCCGAACAAGGAATATCCGGCGGTAGCCGCGCGGTGCCGGCCTGCTCGCCTGGAGCCGCGCCGGGCTTCGCCATCGCCACACGTGGGCTCCCCTGCCCCGCGCGCGCCGAAGCACCGGCAGCGCCGCTGGCAGAAGACACGTTCGCGCCTGTCGCAGCAGCAGCGCCAGTAGCGCCGACCGCCGCCGCGCCTCCCGCAGCGTCGCTTCCGGCGGCCGCTGACTCCCCAGCCGCGGTCGGCGGCGACGTCACCGCAGGCGCGCGCTCAGTCGTCGTCTGCGACTGAGACAACTTCCTCACAACAGCCTGGTCGCCGAACACCTGCTGTGCCACCGTAGTCAGGCGCTTCGCCGCGGCCGGATCGGTGCTCGACTGAATGCGCGTCACCAGCGCTCGTGCAAGCCGCTCATTCACCGCGGCGGATTCGCCCGCATCCTGTCGACCGAGACGGTCGAGCTCGCTCCGAGCCGCCGCGGCATCGATGGTCGTCGCGGACTTCAGCGTCTGCTCGATAGCTTGATAGCGGCTGTAGCGCTCGCTCGCCGGCGTGATATCCGCAAGGCCCGGTGACATGTCCTTCGCACGGCCCGTGAGGCTAACGGCATTCGCAAACCGGCCATCACGCGCGGCGCTGGACGCGAGGCGCAGGTAAGCATTACCGATCGCCTCCGGCGCCTGCACGGCGATATAGCCATCGTTCGCGTCGAGATTTGCGCGCAGCTCCTGCAAAGACGCGAGCGCTTCGTTCACCTCGTTCGCGCGCGCCTGCACGAGGAGCTTGGTCTTCAACGCATCGAGCTGGGCGAGGCGGTTGCGCTGCTGGGCCGCCGTTTCCTGTGTCGCGCGCGCGTCCGCCAACAGCTTGCCTTCGGCAGCGAGGTCGGCGGACTGAGGAGCGTACGCGCGCGCCTGATCCAGCATTCGCGCCGCTTCCGTCAGGCGTTGCGAGCTGCGGAACGTGCGCGCCTGTTCGAGGTAACCGGTCGCGACCCGTGCCTTCGCCTGCGCCATGTAGGGATCGTTCGCGGGAACATAGGCGGTGAGCTGCCGAAGCTCGTGATCGAACTCCGAGCTCCACGCGTTGTCGGCCTTCTGCCCTTGCAGGAGCGTATCGATGCGCGACTTGATCCGCGCGACGGCCGTCTCCTGCGCAGCGAGCGCGCCGCGCGCGGAGATGATCTTCTGACGTTGCTGGTCGACGAACGAAGCGGGCAGCAAGTCCGTGTAACGCGCGATCAGCTCGAGCGCCTGCCCGGGTTGGCCCGCACCCAGCAGAGTCGACGTCTGCTGGCTCACACCTCGCTGCGCAAGCTGCTGGACGCTCGCAAGCACGGCGCTGTCTGGCGCAATCGAGCGCAGTTCATTCAGCTCGGCGCGCTTCCCGTCGAGATCGGCGAACGCCGCCTGCGCCCCGGTGAGCCCGGCGAGGCCGGTCTCCAACACGCCACGGCGGGCGGCGACCTGTTGCACGCCCATGGCTCGCTGAACCTGGTCGCGCAGGTCTGTGAGCGTGTTGTCGCTCGAATCGAACGAGAGACCGGCAGCGACGAGCGCCTGCGCCAGCGTCGCATTGCCGGCTTGCAGGGCTTTCGAAGTCTCCGCCGCAAAGGCACCGGGCAGACGCGGATCGCTGAGCAGGCGGTTCTGCCCGTCGATCCTGCGGATCGCTTCGAGCACCATGCCTATGTTCTGCCCGCCCTGGCTTCCGATGAGCAGACCGCGCTTGAGATAGTCGTCGAACCGGTCGCTGAGCCGCTTGATCTCGTCGTTCTCACGCGCGACGAGGCGGTCCTGCAAATCCTTGGCGGCGAGCGAATCCGGCAGGAAGGCCTGCAATTCATCGAGCAGCGTACGGGCGGCACGGAAGTCGGGATCCGCGCGCCGCGCGTCCGTCGCCGCATCGATACGTCCCTCGAAGGCTTTGATGAGGCCGGCGCGTGCGCCTTCGTTCAGCATGATCGCGGCACGCTGCTCCGGCGCAAGCGCTCGCAGCTGCTGTATCAGCGCATCCAGCTTCGCGATGTCCCCCGCCGCCAATGCCTCGGCGAGCGCGCGTTCGCGGCGTTTGGCGAGATAGCCTGGCACCATGAAACCGGCGACGACCAGGCCGATCACCACAACCGCCGCGATACCGATGCCGGTCGACGACTTGCGCTTGCGTGGCATCAGCTCGTTCATGAACTGCTGTGCCGATGTCGTGCGATTCTCGCGATTGAACTCGAGGCCGTGCTGGATCGCGCGCCACTGGTTGCGCTTCAGCCCGCGCGGGCGCTTCGCGATCATCTTCCTGTCGCGCGCGTCCACCGCCGAAACACGGTTGAAAGGGTGTTTGCCGGTGAGCAGCTCGTACGCGACGCAGGCTATGGCGTACACATCGTCGCGCGAGTCCGGCTCGAGGCCTTCGATCATCTCGCAGCTGGCGTACGTGGGCGTGAGCGCGCCGAGCGTGCCCGGGTCGAACAACGTCGTCGAGCCCGTCGACCCGGTCGCGTTGATGTCGGTGCGTTTGGCCGCGCGCGCGATGCCAAAGTCGAACACCTTCACCACATTCTCCCTGGTGAGGAAGGCATTCGCGGGTTTGAAGTCCGAGTGCACGACACCCTGCTCGTGCGCGTACGCCATGGCGCGACACATGTCCCGCACGAGGCGCAAGGCCCGCTCGTTACCGACGCCGGAGCCTTCATTGTCGCGGATGATTCGATCGAGGGACTGCCCTTCGAGCAGCTCCATCACCATGAAGACGTTGCCGCCGTCGCGGTCGAAGTCGTATACGGTGACGACGTTCGCGTGCGCGAGATGCTGCGCTTTGCGGCTCTCGCGCTGTAGCGCCTTCAGCGATTCGGGGTGGCGCCGGAACTCGTCGTTCAGCAGCTTGATGGCGACCCAGGGATTGCGATCCTGCGCCTCGTCTTTGCGCAGATCGCGTGCCTTGAAGACGATACCCATGCCGCCGCGGCCCAGCTCCTCTTCGAGCACGAAGCGATCTTTCACGATGCTGCCGGCGCTGAGCTGCGCGCCTTCCGCGACGGATCGGCCGAGATCGCTCCAGCTGGAGCTCGTTGGGCGCGAGCCTGTCGGCACGCGTGAGTCGGTGAAGCCGCTCGTGCCGGTTGGCGCCCCCGGTTGCGCGCCGGTGTTCGCGGCGTTCGCCGCAGCGGCGGCGGCACGCGGTGCGCGGAACTGCGTCTTTTCGGCGTCGGTGCCGGCGTCGGTGCCGGCGTCGGTGCCGGCGTCGGTGCCGGCGTCGGCGTCGGCGTCGGCGTCGGTGCCGGCGTCGGCGTCGGCGCCGGCGCCGGCGGGAGCGCCGGTCGCTCGAGGCGCGGCTTTCGGCGCGCGGAACTGAGTCTTGTCTTCCGCGACGGCAGCCGACGCGGACGGCGCGACCTGCACGTTCACACGCGGCTGGCTCTGCTGAAAGGCCCGAATGACGCCGGTGAGCTTGAGGTAGCTCTCACCCGCGATCCGTCCGCTGCGATATAGCGCTTCAATCAGCGCACCATGCGCCGGAGCGAGCTGGGGCTGGCGCGCCAGACCGAGATTCAGCTCGCGTTCGAGCATGACGAGGTCGAGCCGGCCCTCGGCGTGCGCATCCAGCGCCTGTCGAAATTCGTTCATGGGCCTGCGAACTGCACGACGATCACAGACACGTTGTCGCTACACGTGCCGTTCAGCGCCTGTTTCATGAGCGCGTTGCAGGCGCCCTCGGGATCGTTGCCGGTGAGGTGGTGGCCCATGTCCGCTTCGGAAAGCTCCTTGTAGAGACCGTCGCTGCACAACAGATAGCGGTCGTGGTTACGCAGCTCGCGTAGCTCGATGTCGAGAAACAGCTCCTGCGAACCGCCAACGGCGCGCGTGATGACGTTAGACGCCATTGCTTCGGGCAGATGCTCGCCGCTCGCATCGAGCATTTCCTGCGCCTCGCTATGGTCGTGGGTGACTTGTTCGAGCGCGCCCTCGCGGCTTCGGTAGGCGCGGCTGTCGCCGGCCCAGATGCTGAGGCAATGCCGCTCGAACGCGAGCAGCGCGACGATCGTGCTGCCACTCATGCCCGCCTGGTTGTCGAGCGACTCGCGATAAAGGTTTTCGTTGACGGCACGCAGCCGGTCTTCGACTTCGTCGAGCCGCGCGCTGGGCAACGAGCCCCGGACCACGTGCGCCAGCGCCTGCACGATCATGTTGCTCGCAACGTCACCGGCGTTGTGGCCGCCCATGCCGTCCGCAACGACCCACAGGCCGAGATCGGGACGCTCGAGCACGGCGTCCTCGTTGTGTCCGCGCACGTTTCCGCGGGATGTCGCGGCGGCCGAACGCCACGAGAACACATTGCGACCCTGAGGTTGCGCGGACATGGCTCAGCGCGGTCCGCTCGGGCGCGCGGCGTCCGCGAGCTTGCGCAACTGGTCGTTGTAGGCGAGCGCGAACTGCTCGCCGAAGAGCTCGCGGAAATGCGCGTCGCGATCGCGGGCGATTTCCTCGAACTGGGCGCGATACATCTCCCAGTATTTGGCCTTGTTGCCGCCGAGGGGGAGCATGGCTGTGCGCTCGAGCTTTCGTTCGTACAGCTCTTCGAGTTGTTGCGGGTCGAGCTTGGTCAGGAGCGCGTTGAAGCCTGCACGCAGGCCTGCGAGAAGCGCGGCTTGTACGTCGGCGTCGACGCGCGAAGCATCGATACCGAGCGCGGCGAGCGGGCCGGACGCCCCGGACGCCCCGCCATCGAACGCCGCAAGCGGATCGGCAATGCCCGCCGCCGAGCCAGCAGCAGCCGCGCCGAGGGCGGCGAGCGGATCGACGGTGCCGAGTCCGAGCGCGGAAGGCGGCGGTAGCAGCGCTGCCGGCGCGGGCGAGCGCGACGCCGCGGGGGCCTGCAGGCGCGTCGCATCGGCCATCGTAGGCGCTGGGGCGCGCGCGGCCATCTCCGCTGGCGCGCTCGGAATGAGCTGCACGATGATTTCGTAATCACCGATGTACAGCCGATCGCCATCGGTAAGGCGCTGGGGCTCGGTGCGCGAGGCCAGCCGATCCGGCGCATTGATGAACGTGCCGTTCGAGCTCGTATCTTCCAGAAAGAACACGCCCGCGGTCGCGCTCACGCGCGCGTGGCGGCTCGACACGAAATTCTGCGCGTCCGGCAGCACCCAGTCGTTGCCGGCAACGCGCCCGATGGATCCGCCGCGCTCATCGAATATCTTGTAGGCCGCCGTGCCAAGCGAGGTGCCCTGCTCACTTACGACGCTGAGCGCGAGCAACATCAGCCGTACTCCTCAGCGCGCATCGTTGCCCACTCCGCGCGCGTCCATTCGCCCGTCAGCATGGCGACGCTTGCGCGCGAGTCGGGCAACCCTCGGGTCGCGAGCCAGCTCGGCGTAAGGGCACCAGAGCCCTGCGTCCACCAGAGCGCCAGAGGCTGCAACGTGCGGTTCATTTCGCGCCACGCGTAAACGTTCACCGCGCTTTGCAGAGAGTCGACCGCGCCAAGTGGAACTTGCCAACGAGCCCCGTCAGCCGGAAATCTTTCGTCGCGAAACAGCTGCGTAAGCTGCGCCGACTCCATAGCAACCTCAGCGTCGAGCCGCTCGCGTAGCAGCGCGACGTGTTCGTCGAACGTATCGAAATCCAGCGCCTCGGCCGACACCGCCTCGATCGCCAGCGACTCCGCGGATTCGAACCAGCTCGACATGCCACACGCGACGCCCAGCGGGCATTCTTCCGCCGTGAGCTGCGCGATGACCGTCAACGGAAAGTAACGCCCGACCCGATCGACGCTCGGAACGAGAACGCCCGCATAGACTCCCGCGCCGCAGACTCCCGCGGACAGGACGAAGCGCCACACCGGGCCCGTGAGATACGAATCGAGCCACGCGTCCTGCAAGCGCTGCCGGCTCTCATGAAGTCCTTCCTGCAGCCACGCGTCCCACACATCCACGAAGCCCTGGGGCGCACGCCGCTGCAGGAAATCCCCACGGCAAGGAAGCTTGCCGTAGAAGCCGACGTTGATTGCCGGCCGGTTCACGGCTGCACTCCGCAGCGGAACCCGGCAAGCGCGTTCTGCGCGAACGGGTTGCGAATCGACGCCGCATCGAGCACAACGCGCATCGCGTGCGGGCCGGCCGCGAAGGTCACCGCAAGACGTGTATCGGAATCGCGCCGCACCTGAGCCTGATCGAGCGCGCGGAACCACGCCCACGGACCCTGCTTCACCACGTTGGCGCCAGGACCGGCACGTTCTTCGAAGACCACCGCGGCCTGCCCCACTCCGCCACCCGGCCATACCAGCGATTTGCTCTGCTGCGGACCGTGCCGATACTCGAACGGCTGGCCGTCGAGATCGAGCGCGAAGCGGGTCGCGCTGGCATCGAGTGTGTCCGGCGTCAGGTTGAAGCGCGCTTCCGGCAATTGCGCGCCAGCCTTGAAGTAAACATCGCGAATGCGCTGGGCCTGCTGAAACTGTTGCAACAGGGCCGGCGATCCGCCAACGGCGGTAGCGCCTTCACGCCAGCGCCACGGAGTGCGGGACACATCCACCAACGCGGCAAGGTTGTCTCGGAAGAACGCATCGAAGACGCCGCCATAGCCGAACACGCGACCGAAGTCCGCGAGCGGCACGTCGTTGGCGCTCGTGCGTGAGAACGGATAACGGCCCTCGATCAGCTCGCGGCACTCGCGCGCCACCTGCTCTTCGTAGCGACGCGACAGTTCGTCACGCGCCTGCCCCACCGCCACCGATTCGCTGCGTGAACCGATCTGCGTCACCATCGACGCAACCGGTTCGGGCAGCAGTTTCGCCTGATCCCGCAGGCTCTGAAGCGCATCGCCTTGACCCGACTTCGAAATCGAATCCAGCGCACTTACCGCGCCGAGCCCACCGCCCATGGCCTGGAGCTGCTTGTGGGTCTGCCCCAACGAGCCCAGCACGGCATCGATCGGCGCCGCACCGGGCGGCCCCTGCATGAGCGTGCGAATGCTTTCGAAGTGTTTCGAGACCGCAGTACCCGGCTCGTCGGCGCCGGCCGGCGGCGCGCCGAGCACGTTCGACAGCTGTGCCGCTTTCGCCGAGAGCACCGCACTAGCGGCCTGCACCGGATTGTTCGACGCCGCGGCATCGACCGCCGGCTTCAGCAAGTCGGTATTGACGGCCACCGCCGCGAGGTAGCCCTTCAGCGGCGAAGCGGGGCTCGACAGAATCGCGAGTCGCTCGATCAGCCCGCGGGTATCCGCGGCCGGCTTGACCTTCACGTCGCGCAGAACCGCGTCCCACGTGCGGATGTAGTCCTGCTCGTACAGATTGAGCATCTCGTACGTGAGCGAGCCGCTGTTGCGCAGATCGAGCAAGTTGCCGCCGAACACCCAGTTGTCCTCGGCGAACTGCTTCATCACGTCGAACTTGCCCGTCGTGTTCACTTCGCGAAACACGTCGCGCGTATACAGCGCGGGAACAGGATCGGAGAGCGGAGCGCCGCTCGCCCGCACGAGAACCTGATCGGCGCCCGGGCCCGCGGCCAGGTCGAGGCGGAGCGCTCGCTTCGCATCGCCCGCGTGTTCCAGCTTGAGGCGGCTGTACATCAGCACGGGCAGCGATGCCGTGCGCAACGCGTAGCGCGCCTGATCCACCAGCTCGCGATTCGGGGCGACGGAACTGAGGCTGTCGCGGCTCGCGAGCAACCGCTCGAAGTGCGTGCCAAGACGATCGCGCGTTGCCGAGTCGCGCGAGTACATCCGGCGCAGCTCGATCTCTGTAAGGAACTTCAAGTGCGCCGGATCGCGATGGCTCGCGTCGCCGAGCATCAGGTAGCCCTTCAGGTACTCGTACAACCGGTCTGGCGTTGCGACGTTCGAGCGCACCTGCTCCGAGAACTGCGAGGCCATCACCGGCAGCAGCCCGCCGTTCAGCTCGCGTTGATATGCGTCGCGCGCCGACTCGCCCAGAGCCTTGCCACGATACAGACCCAAGCGCATGCGCCACGGGATATCGGTGTTGTAGCGGTTCGCGGTATCGGAGGCCGCGCGCAGTGAATCGAGTCGCGGCAGCAGCGCATCCGGTGGCAGCGCGGCCGCGCTAGCGCCGAGCTTCGTTGCGTCCAGTGACTTCGCAGCCGTGTCGACTTCAGTGATGTAGGCGGCGTTCGCCCGATAGCTGAGGGTCAGCCCCAGCACGCCCAACACGAGAATCGCCACACAGGCGACGTAGGCGGCGGTCAGCGCTCCAAGCTTCAGAAATTGAAGGCGTCGGTTGATCCCCGCGAGGCCAGACTCGCGAAAGATCACGTTCCCCAACAGGAGCTCGATGAAGAACGCCTTGCCGCGCCCGGAAGCGACTGGCGCGACGGCACTCGTCACGCCGAAGGAACGCGCGATGGCGCCAAGCACGCGATCCACCGGCGTGCCTTCTTGTGTACCGCTCGTGAAATACACGCCACGCAGGAGAATCTGGTTGTCGAAGTCCGTCGTTGTGAAGACGCGCTTCAGGAGCTGGCCGAGCATCGGGCCGAATGCGGCCATCTGCTGCGGGAACGTGAGAATGCCCACGCGACGGCGCACGTCGCGCTCGCGCTCCATGCGACTGAGCATGTGTTGTTGCAGCCTTTCGAGTAGTCGGCCGAACTCCTTCTCGAACAGCTCCGGCGCACCGCCCGACTCGGTGGCTTCGATCGGGAAGGTCGTACCCCACACCTGCGCCCGCGCGTCCTGGCCGAGGTCATCGAAGAACTCCGTGAAGCCGCCGAGGAGATCGCACTTGGTGATGAGCACGTACACCGGCACATCGATACGCAGCGTACGGCCGATTTCATCGAGCCGCGCGCGGATCGCGGCCACGTGACGTTCGCGCTCCTTCTCATCCGCCGTCAGGAGGTCCGACGCGCTGAGCGCGACGATGACGCCGTTGATCGGCTGACGGCTGCGGAATTTGCGCAACAGCTGCAGGAAGGAAATCCAGCCCGCCGAGTCCGCGCGAGCGTTCGAATCCTGCGTCGTATAGCGGCCGGCGGTATCGAGGAGCACCGCCTTGTCCGTAAACCACCAGTCGCAATTGCGCGTGCCGCCGACGCCGCGCAGGGCATCTTTGCCGAACTTCTGCGCGAGCGGGAAATTCAGGCCTGAATTGACCAGCACGGTGGTCTTGCCCGAGCCCGGCGGTCCGATGATCACGTACCAGGGCAACTCGTAGAGATTGGCCGCGCCCTTGCGCTTCGACTTCTTCAGCGCGTCGATCGCTTCCTCGAAGCGCTTGCGAAGCTGGGCGGCGTCGGCTGGATCGCCGGCTGAATCGGCTGCGCCCGCCGCCTCTTCCTTCCGCCCCACGACCTCCGAGGCGATCTTGTCGCTCGCGCGGGAGCTGCGCAGTTGCTTGACCTGCAGCACCACCGCCCACACGGCAACGATGACCAGGATCGTCACCAGTCGAGCGACCACGCTCTCCAGCGGCTTGTAGTCGGCGAACGCGAAGTACGGGCCGGCGAACCAGATCAGCAGCGCGACGAGCAACAGCCCGAGGAGGACCAGCAACGTACGGTTCTTGAATAGGGCGCCCATCTCAGGCCGCCCTTCGATGAATGATCTCGACGCGCCGGTTACGCGCCCGGTTCGCCGGCTGATCCACCGGCTGGTAGCGCGGTTCGAGCGCGCCTTTGCCGGCCGCCTCGATACGCGAGCCGTCCTTCACGACCGAGCGCAGCAGGCCGGCGACCTGCAACGCACGCGCCCGCGACAGCTCGTAGTTGTCTTTGAAGCGAAACGAGCGCAGCGGCTGGTCGTCGGTGTGGCCGATCACCAGAACGCGACCGGGAACGCTCTCGAGCGCGCGCCCTACTTCGCGCACCAAACTCTCGTAGCCTGAATTGACCGTGCCGCTGCCGGACGCGAACAGGTCGGTCACGGTGAGCGTGATGAGCGTGCGGTCTCCGGTTTCTTCCACCGAAACGCGTCCGCTCGAGATCTGAGGTGCGAGGAGCTCGCGCAAGCCGCTGGTCGGCGCCGCCGCCGCGACCGGCGGAGCCTCGAATGACTCCAGGCCCACGCGCGCGAGCGCTGCGCTCACCGGTTCCGCCTCCGCGCCGAGCCTGGCGTCGAAGTAGATGTATGCACCCACGAGCAGCACGGCGCACGCCGCCGCGACGACCCACAGGGGCACAAAGCGCAGCACCGCGTTCCGCCGATCCTCGACGCCCTTCCAGCGCGGGGAAAGCTCCGGCTCGACGCTCTCGCGCACGCCTTCGATGCGCCGATAGAGCGCCTCGCGAACTTCAGCGAGGTGCGCGGCGCCCCGATCGTCCAACCGGTACTTGCCCTCAAAGCCAAGCGCAAGACACACGTACAGCAGCTCGAGCAGCGCGCGATAGCGCCGCGGCTCGCCCGACACGCGCTCGAGAATCTGAAAGAACTTCTCACCGCCCGCCGCTTCGCGGTGGAACGTGACGAGCAGCGACTGCGTCGACCAGTCACTCTGCGCGCCCCAAGGCGTGTTGAGAACCGCTTCGTCCAGCACGGTGCAGAGTGCGTAGCGTGCGGCGAGCACGTCTTCGGCAGCGACGTCCGCGCGGCGCGCGCGCTCTTCGAACGTGCGGATCTCCTGCATCGCCTGGCGACGCAGGCTTTCGACATCGGCGTTGGCGATCTGGCCGCGCAAGCGGCCCGCGAGGGCCAGCAGCGGAACCGCGGCCTGTACCAGAGGGGTCGCGACGCCCGTGGCCAGCTCGTCCAGCGATGCGCCAACAGAGTAATCGCGCCCCGTTGGCGCGGCTGGCGGTGGCACATACCCTTGCGGGAGTATGGGCGCGGGCGCAGGTGGTGGGCTCGTTGGCGCAGCGGGCATCGGGCGGCGCCCGGCACCGGGCCGCGGGCGCAGGATCGTCACATCGCGCGGGGTCAGCCCGTCGTCGCGAGGCGGTGGGTTGCGGTTGTCCTGACTCATGCGCGACGCTGCCTCACCCTCGGATCGCCCAGAGTTCCATCGCGAGATTCGGGAAATCGCCGGACTGATGAATGGCGATGCCACCCGCGCCCTTGAGCGCGCGCCACTGTTCGTTCGCGCGATCGAGCTCGAAATACGCGAAGCCCGCGTGATACGGGATCTGCCGGGGCGCGACCGCCATCGGCTGCAGCCCGATGCCGGGCAGCTGCAGGTTGACCAGGTCGCGAATCTTCTCGACGGAGCCGATCTTCACCTGCGCCGGGAAACGTCGGCGCAGATCCTCGGACGGCACATCCGCGCGCGCCGCCAGAACGAACGCGGCGCTCTCGAACAGGCTCGAATCCGCGACGCTTGCGACACTGATGCCGAACTTCTTGTGAGCGAGCGGGATCGGGATCGCGTTCTGCTCCATCACGACGCTGAGCGAGGCGCGCAGCGCGTTGATCACGGGGTCGAAGGTCGCGCGCAAGGCATCGTGTCGGTAAGTCGGGAACCGCGGCGGCCGCCGCGACGTCGCGGTCAGCGTCGACAGCTCGCCGGTGATCTCGAGCCCGAGTCGGAACAACTCTTCCGGATGCAGCGACGGGCTCGACGCGAGATGCGCGACGACCGGCTCGTAGCGATTGATGATCTGGAGCATCAGGAAGTCGGCGATTTCCGCGGCGCCACCGCGACCGGAAGCGACGGCGCGCGCCGCCAGCGCTTCGGCGCGCTGATGGAGCAGGCCCTGCATTTCCAGCAGGAAAGTCGTGAGGCGGCTGGCCGCGCTCGTCTTCAGCGCGGTCGGAATGAACCGATCGTCGAGCACCACTTGCCGGTCCGCGCGACATTCGACGACGTGCGCGAGCGGGATGCAGGCGAAATCGTCGGCCGGCTCGCTCTGCGCCATCAGCCGTGTATTGAGAGCGCCGACCTCGAGCTCCGTCGCGATGGCGGAGTCCGTCGTGACGTCGCGCGCTTCCTGGTCCCGCGTGCGATAGCGCGTGAGCTCGCCGCCGTTTCCGGCGCGCGTGGACTGGAGCGCGCCCGACTTGCGCAGCGGCACGGCGAGGTGAATCACCTGATCGCGTAGCTGCGTACCGATTTCGAGCGGCGCCGGCAACGGCTCGTTGTCCGGCATCGCGAACGGGGTGCCATCCGGAAACACACCACGCGCGCGGCGCAGGCCGAGCTTGCCGATCGCGAGCAGGTCGCGCTCGATCTCGAGCTCCGTGAAGCCCCACGCATACGGACGCAGCGAGCCCGCACGCCCTTCGATCCAGGTCTCGAGATGGCGCTCCTGCTGCTGGAAATGCTGGGGCCTGAGGAAGAGACCTTCGGACCAGACGATGCGATTGTTGTCTGACATGCGTGCGGGCGCCCTTCAGTCTTTGACGCCGAGCGTCAGGTTGTCTTTGCCCACGTTCAGCACGAGGACTGTCTTGCCGAGCAGATCGATGAGCTTTTTTCCGGGCGGGCGCGTCACCGCGCGCCACTGCGCCGCGCGGATATCGCGATAGGCGGCGAGCGCACCGATGAAGCGTGCGTCGGGGTTGACGGCGAGCTCGAGCGCGCGCGTTTCGCCGGGCGCCAGGACGTACTCTTCGCGGGAGATGAAGCTTGCGCCGAGGGTTTCCTTCTCCTTGTCATACAGGGCGAAGAAGTCGGCGGTGGCGAACTCGCCGTCGTTGCGCAGCTGGAAAAGACGCACGACGATGGGAGACGCGCGACCCGAGCTGTCCGGGTTCACGTCACCGCTGACGATGAGTTGCGCGTGGGCTTCGGTGGGCTTCACGGGTTTCGGGGCGCACGCGGTAAAGGCGAACGCGCACATCGCGAGAAATGCAGTCACGGTCAGGCGCCACACGCGCTGCCTGATCTCACGCGAAGGCGCATGCCCGACCGGTCTTGTCGGCGCGGCCGGCGAAGCGCTGGCCGCAGGTCTCGTCAACGTCGCTGGCGATGGGCCAGCCGATTGCGCAATCGGTGCGCGCGGGGCGACGGCGGTCACTGCGCACCTGCGCGGTTGCGCTTCAAGACACTCAGCTGCTGCTCGTACGCGCGCGCGAACTCTTCGCCGAACAGGCGGCGGAACGTTTCGTCGCGGTCGGCGGTCATTTCCTGGTAGCGCTCGGTGTAGCGTTCCCAGTAATTTCCTTTGCCGCTGAACAGGCCGCCGCGCTTGCCTTGCCGGTCGAACATTTCCCGCAGCTGTGCCGGGTCGAAGCGGCTCATCAGGTTCTCGAAGCCGGCGCGCACGCCGGCGAGCATGGCGACCTGATGGAAGCGCACGTCGTTGAGGGCGTCTTCGAAGGCTTCCTGTGGAGGCAGGTATGCCGGGTTACGGCGGCCGAGCAGGTTGCCCAGCGCGTCCTCGGCATTCGCCGCGAACTTCAGCGGGTTGTTCTCGGAGACCTTCACTTGGGTTACGGGCATCCGGAACTCGGTTTTGATTTCGGTACGGGCGCGCAGGACTTCGATCAGGCCCTGCACGACGCCGCGGAGAATGTCGCCCATGATGGCGGCGGTTTCGGGCGGGACGCGTGAGGCGTCGACGCCGGCGGCGCGCAGGAAGGCTTCCCAGTCGAATGGCGAGTTGCTCGTGGCAGGCGCAGGCGCGCGCTGCGTTAAGGCCGGCGGGACGGCGCGACTGCTGGCCGCAGTACCTACCGGCGCTGCATGCGTGCTCGGGGGTGCGGACCTTTGTGCGCCGTGGGACGGTGGCGCGCTCGGAGCGGGTGATGCCGCCGCGCGCTGGGGCGGCGGCGCAGCCGCGGGCTGGAGTTTCGATCGGTCGAACGACGTGCGATCCCAGTTCTCGGGAATCACGTTGCCCGACGCAGCTGCGGGCGGCGGCACCGGCGGCGGAGTGAAGTGATCCTGCAGAGACGACGAATGATTCCAGGACGACTCAACGGGACGCTGCGTGCGTGGCTGCGCAGGCGCGCCACCCGTGAGCTTCCGCAACGGATCGAGGTCTTCCGCCGGTTCACTTGCGCCACCCACGAGCGGCGCACGCGCGCCGGGCCCAGTGGACTCCGCCATGGGCCGCACCGACTCACGCTCGGGGGCCCGCGCCGCCGGCTCCGCAGGCGCCGTCGCCGAAGCGGTCACGGTGACCTCGTACTCGTCGATGAACACTTTGTCGCCTGTCTTGAGCGGGTACGGCTCGTTCCGTGGCAACACCCGATCCGGATCGTTGATGGCGATGCCATTGGTGCCCACGCCCTCGACGAAAAACACTCCGTTGATGAACCGCACCGTCGCGTGATGCCGATGCACGCCCACGCCGGGCAGCACCATGTCGTTCTCGGGCGCGCGCCCGATGCGACCGCCGTCCACGGAAAACACCTTGCGTCGGTGGGCACCGAGCTGCGAAGCGTTAGCGCTGATGACTTCGAAAGTAAGGTACATCGAGATCGGCCGGATGAGCTCCCGGTCAGCCTCCTATGAGCACGGTGGGGCAGCCCATGACGATCGAACCGCCATGTGCTGTGGTGTCGCCCATTCGGGCGGCGGGCTTGTTCTGGATCAGTACTGTCATCGATCCCAGAATGATCGCGTCGGGTGGACCGACGCATAGGCACTGACTACCGACGGTCGCCGCAGGCAGATTCCCGATGAGCACCGTCGGCGCACCTGGCGGCAGCACTGGCCCACCGACGTGAGGAATCGGCGGCACAGCGGGTGTCAGCATCGGGCACACATGCATGTCGCTTACGCGTGCGGCGGGCTTCATTGACGCGCCTCCTGCAACGGAGGCCCGAAGATCTGCAGCGCACGCGTGATGAAGCCGCTGATCGTCCCCGCGTAGTCGCTGCTCTGACTCGCGGCGAGTCGAAGCGCGGCTACCGCCGCTTCCGCGGGAAGGTGATCCGGCGGCGGAATCGGGTCATATCCCCGCGGCAACAGGCTCCCGTCACTCCAGCCCGCGCTCGCCGCGATCCAGGCGCCGGGTGTGCCGAACTCACCCGCTTCCGCAAAATCCAGCGCCGCCCGGCGCTTCTCTTCAGTCGGATCCACCAGCCATTGCTGGGCCAACGAAAGCCCCGCGCGATCGACATTCGTCGCGGCCGGAAGACTCGCCAGCGCGCCCTTGAAGCACTCGCACGCCCACGCAACGACATACCGTTTCGGCAACGTGCGCGCGACAACCGCAAGCGCATCCGCCGGCAGCCCGAGCTCCAGTAGCTCATCGAGACAACGACGCACATTGCCGCCGGCCGCCAGCACGGCTGCCGCATCGCTGCTCAATGCCAGCCGCCGCGTAAGGCTCGACGCGCTGGTCTGCGAAGTGGGATCGAATGCGGAAACCATACTGTCCTTCATGAGTGAGGCGTTCATCCGATCTTAGTCAGCGAACCCTTGAGCGACGCGATGCCGCTCGACGCGAGATCGAGCGTGCCGCTGCCCTGTACCGCCGTCTTCGTGCCTTTGACGTCCACCTGCGTGCCGAAGATGGCCGTCTGTGTCGCATCGACGGTGGCTTTCATCGTTCCCGTCAGCTTCACGTCCTTGCCGGAGATCTCGACGGTGCCGTCCTTCTTCAGGACGATCTTCGCGAGCCCGCATTCGAGCGTGATCTGGTCGGCCGCCGTCAGCGTGTACTTCTTGCCGACAGTGAGCGCGTCGCTCTCCTTCGCGCTGGTGGCACGATCCTTCGTGATGGTGTGCGTTTCCTTGCCGGTGATCTCGACGGTGAGGTCGTTGCCGACTTTCAGCTTGTCATCGTGCTGAATCGTCGTCGTGCGATCGCCTTTGTCTTTCTTGGTGGCACCGACGGAGATCGTCTGATTGTTCTCGACGATCACCTGCATGTCTTTTTCAGCGTGCAGGTAGATTTCCTCGGAGCCCTTCTTGTCTTCGAAGCGCAGCTCGTTGAAGTTCTCGGCGGTGCCGCTCGCGCTGCTGCGACTCTTCACGCCACTCTGCGTCTGCATGTCTGGCAGCGCATACGGCGGCATGGATTCGGAGTTGTAGACGCTGCCGATCACCAGCGGCCGGTCCGGATCGCCATCGAGGAACGAGACGACAACTTCCTGCCCGATGCGGGGCACGTGCTGCATGCCCCAGTTGCGGCCCGCCCAGCCCTGCGCCACGCGTACCCAGCAGGATTTCTCCGGATGCCCGTGACCCGCCCGATCCCAATGGAATTGCACCTTCACGCGGCCGAACTTATCGGTCCAGATTTCCTGGTCCTTCTGTCCGGAGCCGACGACGAAACCCGTCTGCGTGCCCTGGATGAGCGGCTTCGGCGTGAGGCGCGCCGGCCGATACGGCTCGTGCGCATCGACCGCGTCGAGGCTCACCTGGAACTGCGGCTCCTGTGACCGGGTCGGTTCGCGACTGATTCCAACCGACTGCGCTTCGTCGGAACGCAGCTCGTATCGCGCGGACACGACGAGATACTTCTTGTTGAGGTCCTTCTGCGGATGATCCGTGAGCGTGAAGACCCGTCCCGGCGTAAGTCCGGCGCAATCGCCGCCGGCACGCGCCACGCTCTGCGAGACCTGCAGCTGCTGCGCGCGCAGCTTCGCGATGCGCTCGACGCCGGCGGCGGTGAGCTTGGTCGCGCCCGACGGATACTCGAACAGCTCGAAACGCGAACTATCTTTGCGCCCCGCCACCGAGGACGCGCCGCCGATGTCGGACGCGGCATGCTCGAAGTCGTATTCCCGCGAGGCGAACGCGCCCGGCTGGAACGATCGCATCACCGAGAACGAAGAGAGGTTATCGCGCGTCCGCTGCGTCGCCGGGTTCGTGGGCGGGAAGTACGGAACGTTCGCATATCCGTCCACGGACGTGAGCTTGCCCACGTCATCCGCGAGCACCAGTTCGTGACGATCCTTCGAATGCTCGAAGTAGTAGTAAATGCCTTCCTGCTCGAGCAGGCGGCTCAGGAAATCGAAATCGCTTTCGCGGTACTGAACTCGATACTCCCACTTCTCGTAGTGGGCGGCGTTCAGGGTCGAACGATGATCGTTGAAGCCCGCGCTCCGGCACACGTCGGCGAACATGTCGGGCACGGACATGTTCTGCAGCACGCGGCAATCCGCCCGCCGTGTCAGCAGCCAGAATGCCGGGCGCAGCACCGCGTAGTATTCGTGATAGCGCTCGCCGAATCCGACGTGCGCGAACTCCGTCAGCACGCCGTGGAAGAAGCGCTTCGTGCCCTTGCCGTCGATCGTGAGCTGCACGCCCACGGGTTTGCCGAGCACCTTGTCGGCGTCGATCAAACCGTCCGCCTGCAATCGAAGCTCGAAGCGGAACGGCCGGCTGATTTCCTCTTCGCCCGACAGGCTGGTGAGGCGCGCGCTGTTCAGCTCGCTCGGACCTGCGAGACCGACGGAACGGGTAAGGGGCTGCACCATGGGACTCAGCCTTCCCCGTCAGGCTGAGGGGCCGCGCGGCGCAAGCCGCAGCCCATATATAAAGAGTGAGGCTAGAGGGTTACGAGCCGGAGACAGGCCTCTTCGTTCTTCGAATGGAAGTACAGGCCGTCGCTGTCCAGCCCTTCCGCGATGATGACGGGGACCGCGCTCTCGAACTTCTGGCGCGCAATGGCCGTGGCCGCCACTTCGTTGATTCCATGCTGACGGACATAGTCCGCCCAGCCGGGATCCGACCGATCCATGCGCTTGCCGGCGTCGGTTGCCCGCCGCAGAAGCTGCATGAACTGGTAGTAGTCGAACTCCACTACTTTGGCGCGAGCCATAGGCTGCCGACCTTATGTTGTACCTACTTACGGTAAGTACCTGATGGGGCGGGCAATGGCAAGCAATGCCAGCATCCTTCGGGACGCAGGTCCGATTCACGCCGCCGCCTTCGTGAGGGCGCCCGCGTCCTCGAACAGGAAATTGCCGACTGTCTGGAGCAGCTTCTCCTTGTTCGGAACCTCGAAGCCCACCCCACGGAGCGCCGCCATGTACTTCGGGAGCGTGGCGCCGTCCGCCTTGGACTCATCGGCGCACAGGAAGCCAAGCTGGCTGGGATTGAAGCGGGGCTTGTACCCGAAGCTCGCGAGGCCGATCAGCTCCCGCATGAACACGCGGGGTATTTTCCGCTCCTCGTCCCAGAGCATCTGCGGGTTCTCGCGGAAAAAGCGAAGCCACGTGCCCTTCGCGACTTCCGCGTCATCGAGCTTCGCCGGCGAGCCCCCCTTCGAAATCTTCTCGTAGCGTGCCGTGAGATCCTTCACTGTCATCGAGCGCATCGCGCCCCACTTCTCACCTTCCTCCTTATTGAGCGCCAGGAAGAAATTGATGTTGGCATGCGCGCCACCCATGATGAACGCGTCGTTCAGCATGGGACTCCAGCCGCGCGTGGAGAGAATGCTGCCCTCGTCGGCCACCGGCAGCGGCTTGTTCGGCGCCAGCTTCTCGAGTTTGTCCTTCACCGGGTCGTAAGGCTTCGCCGTTTGCTGGTAGAGGTTGCGCTTCTTGTTGATGTCCGCGACCAGGTTTGCGACTTCCGGGTCGGTCTCGTCTTTCGCGCTCGACAAGCTGAAGGACGAGACCAGATGCTTTTCCTTGCGGATCTTCGTATCTCCGAGCAGCAACAGCTCCGCGGTCGCATGCGGGACTTTCTGGTAGCACTCGTGCGCGACGCAGATGTACTGGCCTGAAAGCCAATCCTTCTCCCACACACCGCCCGTGAGAAACATGAACCAGCGGTTGTCCTGGTCGTACATGTTGATCATGTCGTTCGCTTGCGTCAGGAATTGCACCCGATTGATCAAGTTCATGCTCTGTCGTCCTTCAGGCAAATTGGTAATGGAAGTCGCCGCTCTTCACCGCGAGCGTCACGCTGCTCGTCGTGCCGGTACCGGCAAGGCGCGTGAGAAACTCGCGACTGATCCGCGGCAGAACGGTGCTGGTGAGAATTGCGTCGATCATTCGCCCGCCGCTCTCGGGCTCGGTGCAGCGTGAAGCGATGAGCTTCACGACGTCGTCGTCGTAGCTCAGTGTCACGCCATGATTGACGTTGATGCGAGCGGCGACGCGGTCCATCTGCAGGCGAATGATCCGGCCGAGCATGTCGTCGCTCAGCGGGTAATACGGAATGACAAAGATACGACCGAGCAGCGCCGCCGGGAACGTCTTCAGCAGCGGCGCGCGCAGCGCCTTCGAAATGCCTTCGACCTCCGGCAGGAGCTCCGGGTCCCTGCACATGCCCATGATCAGGTCCGTGCCGACGTTCGTCGTCAGGATGATCAATGTGTTCTTGAAGTCGATGAGGCGGCCTTCGCCGTCTTCCATCACGCCCTTGTCGAACACCTGGAAGAAGATCTCGTGCACGTCCGGGTGCGCTTTCTCGACTTCATCGAGCAGCACCACGCTGTACGGTTTTCGGCGCACGGCTTCGGTGAGCACGCCGCCTTCGCCGTAGCCCACGTAGCCCGGAGGCGCGCCTTTCAAAGTCGAGACGGTGTGCGCTTCCTGGAACTCGCTCATGTTGATGGTGATGAGGTTCTGCTCACCGCCGTACAGCGCTTCGGCCAACGTGAGAGCCGTTTCGGTTTTGCCTACGCCTGAAGGGCCGGCGAGCATGAATACGCCGATCGGCTTGTTCGGGTTTTCGAGGCCGGCGCGCGCTGTCTGCAGGCGCTTGGTGATTGCTTCGAGCGCGTGGTTCTGGCCGATGACACGCTGGCCGAGCGTGCTCGCGAGCGTGAGGACGGTGGCGATTTCGTCTTTGACCATGCGGCCGATGGGGATGCCGGTCCAGTCGGCGACGACGGAGGCGACGGCTTGCTCATCGACGCTTGGGAGGACCAGCGGGGCGTCGCCCTGCTCGCCATCCAGTTGGAGTTGCAGTTCCTTCAGGCGCGCCAGAGCGGCCGCTTTCTCGGTGCCTTCGATGGCCCCGTCGCGCAGCTTCGCGCGAAGCTCGAGAATCTCGTCGACCAGCGCTTTCTCGCGCTTCCACATCGCGCGCAGGGATTCGAGGCGCGCGGTTTCAGTTTGGATGCCGTCCTTGACGCTACGCTCGCGCTCGATCGTATCGATGCCGATGGCGGCTTCGCGGCCGATGATCGCAAGCTCGGTCTGCAGCGCTTCGAGCCGCCGCTGGCTGTCTTCGACCTGCGCCGGCGTCGCGTGATGACTCACGGCCACGCGCGCGCAAGACGTGTCCAGCAGGCTGACGGACTTGTCCGGAAGCTGACGGTCCGGAATGTACCGATGCGACAACTTCACGGCCGCTTCGAGCGCCTCGTCGAGGATCTGCACGCGATGGTGCTTTTCCATCGTCGAAACGATCCCGCGCATCATCAGTACCGCCTTCTCCTCGGTCGGCTCGTCGATCTTCACGGTCTGGAAGCGACGGGTGAGAGCGGGGTCTTTCTCGATGTACTTCTTGTACTCGGCCCATGTCGTGGCGCCGATCGTTCGCAGCGTGCCGCGCGCGAGCGCGGGCTTCAGGAGATTGGCCGCATCGCCCGTGCCGGCCGCGCCACCGGCGCCGACCAGCGTGTGCACTTCGTCGATGAACAGCACGATGGGCCGCGGCGAGGACTGCACCTCGTCGATGACCTGGCGCAGCCGTTGCTCGAACTCGCCCTTCATGCTCGCGCCCGCCTGCAGCAGGCCGACGTCGAGCGCGCGAAGTGATACATCTTTGATAGCGGGCGGCACGTCGCCGGCCGCTATCCGGCGCGCGAAGCCTTCGACGACGGCGGTTTTGCCGACGCCCGCTTCGCCCGTGAGAATCGGGTTGTTCTGCCGCCGTCGCATGAGGATGTCGACGATCTGGCGAATTTCGTCATCGCGTCCGACGACGGGATCGATCTTGCCCTGGCGCGCCTGCTCCGTGAGGTCGACCGTGAAGCGTTTGAGCGCTTCCTGTTTGCCGAGCTGGGCCGGCGCCATCGCGCCGCTCGCTTCACCCGGCACGGCTTGCGCGAGCTGCGAGCCATCGTTCGCGCCGAGCGCACCCTCGGGCGAGCCGGAAACGATCTTGGCGAAATCCTCGGCGAGCGGGTCTGGCTTCACCTTCTCGAACTCGCGCGAGATGCTCGCGAGCACGTTCCTGAGCGACGGCGTCTTCAGCGCCGCGAGCAGCACATAGCCGGTGCGAATCTGCGAATCGCCGAACTTCAGCGTCGACCACACCCAGGCGCGCTCGGTGGCGTCTTCGATGTGCGATGAGAGATCGGAGATGGAGGTCGCACCACGCGGCAGGCGATCGAGCGCTTCCGTGAAATTCTGCGCGAGACGGCTTGGGTCGATGTCGAACGCCCGGATGATGCACGTAACGTCGGAGCTCTGCTGCTGCAGGATCTGGTGGAGCCAGTGCGCCAGCTCCACGTACGGATTGCCGCGCAGCTTGCAGAAGACCGTCGCGCTTTCGATGGATTTGTAGGCAAGGCTATTGAGCTTGCCGAACAGCGCGACGCGATTGATATCACCCATGATGCTCTCCCGAAGGTGCGGTGTTTGCCGCCGCACCCGCGCGGCTGTCCTGAATCACTACGTCTTGCGCCCCCGCGCGGCGCGCGCCGAGCCAGCTCGTCCAGCCCAATTGATTGCCTTGCTCGCCAGCGGCCGACGCGGCATCGCCGGAAGCGCGACCGGTGGCATCAACGGTTGTCGCGCTGGCTCCGCCCGAAACACCCTCGGCCAGGTGGCCGTCGACGCCGCCAACGCCTGGCCCGCCGGGCGTACTGGCGCCGCGTGCGCCAGCGCCGCCGAGACGCATGCCCGGAAGATCGGCGTCACGCATGAGAAGCCGCACTTGCCACGCCCACTCGTCGTTCGTGTAGAGGCGCACGAGCGCATGAAGCTCCGTGAGGCCACGCGCGCCGGGCAGAAAATCGCTGAATGAATCCCGCTGCAGCGGCCCCAGCACGATTTCGAACTTGTGCTGGCACTGCCAGGTCGAGGCGCCCAGCGTCGTGCTCATCCCCAACTGCTGCTCGCCAAGACGGCTGTGCAGATCAGCCGGGATATCGAGCCACGCGCCCGAGAACGGGCGCACTTCAACTGGAATGCCAAAGTAATCCGCGAGAACCGCTTCGAGCCCATCCGCCGAACGCGCTTGGGCGGCGAAACGGCCAGCGCGGTTCAGCTTGGCGAAATCCGGTACGGCATCGGCGTCATGCGCACTGTCTGGCGCCAGGCCGAACAACGAACCTACATACGCGCGGAAGCGATCGCTCTCCGGCCGGTCGAGGCTCACGGCCGGCTCGCTGTCCGCCCATGCGCGGTAGAACAGTGAAATCAGCCGATGCTGGAACAGGTTCAGAAAATCGACGACCGTCTCGTCTTCTTTCTGCCGCCGGCGCTCATACGCAAGCTCGGTGAGATGCAGCGGCAGCGCGCCGTTCGGGCCAAAGAGCCCAAAGCCGTATTGTTCGAGACAGACTTGTCCTTCTTCGTTGGTCGAGGTCGACACAACATCGCTGGGCGCAAAGCCCAGGTGCGGCGCCTGACCCAGCCGCACGATATCGTCCGCGGCCTTGCGCGACTCGCCCAGGCGCGGCTGCGCGGCGCGCGACTGTTCCAGAAGGCGCAGCGCCGCGAACAGGCTGAAGCGGTGAGGCTGCTCTTCGAGCCGTGCCAGCGGATTCACGCGAGCGGTCGACATCCCACCCTCACTGGCCAGGTTTTAACGGCGCCGCGCGCCGTCGACTGCAGGCGTACCTGAGTAAATGAATTCAGCGAGACGTAGCGCGCAAAGAAGCGCTCCAGCACGCTGCCGAGCGCGACGACACCGGCGCCCTCGAACGAGGCTTCGTCGACCGTGAGCGCGATTTCCAGACCGCGGCCGTAACTGATCGGCCCCACCATCGGAATACGGCGCACGACCGGGCTGTAGCTCACATTGCGCACACCTTCGATCTGCCGCATGGCCGCGGCATCATTCGGATCCGCATACAGCGCGAGCAGGTCGCGCAACATCTCGGCGCCGCTCTCCGGCGCCTGCTCGACCAGCGAAAGATAGTTGAGCGACAGATGGCTGATGAGCTTCCACGCCATCGCGCCGAAGGCGGGCGATTGCCGCGGATAGCTCGGGCCCGCGATACAACGCACCGACTCGACGGGCGCGCCACCTTCAACCGTGAAATCCGTACGTCCCTGCCCCGTCGCCATCTGCACGGGCAGATCGCGATTCGTGCACAGGGCTTGCGCGTCGATCTGGCGAATCTCGCTCGTGAGCGGGCGTTGGCCCGCGTCGACCAGGGCGATGAAGCACTCGCTGCCGACGTAACCCGAGCGCGCACCCGCCTGCTGCTGGCGCGCGGAGAGCAACCGTGGCCGCCGCTGCAGCGTGTAGTAGGCACCCGCCGCTCGCCGGGTCGCGCCGTGATTGACCGCATAGAACGGCAGAATCCGCGCGATCGACTCGCCGCCGGCGCCGATGCCTTCGAGCGCCGTCAGGCTGTGAATCTCGAAGTCCATCGGCCGATTGCGGTCCGGCACGAGGTGATACTCCGTTTCGGCGGCGCTCACGTGCACGCGATCCACCGTGCGCGGGAAGAGATTCACCGCCGGTGCGCAATACAGCCGGAAGTGCGAGGCGTCGATCGCGTTCTCGAGACCGGCCTGCGCTCGCTCCATCGCGAGATAGATCTCAATTTCCTCGCCGTCGCAATCGCGCACAGCGGCGCGCAGATCGTTCAGCGAGAAGAACAGGAAGCGCTCCGGGAACGCGAAGTATTCCTGCAGCAGCCGATAACCCTGAAACGAGCGGCGTGTGACTGGCAACAGCGCTTCGCTGTCGTCAAGGCCTGGCTGTCTCACGCTCTTCGCAGGGATGAAATGCACCGGGCTTCCCGGCCGCGTTCCGCGAACGTAGGCGCCGAGGCAATCGGCCGTAACCTGCTCGAAAATTCGATGCGCGATGTCGGGCGTCGCTTTCACAAAGAACGTGAGCGAGTCGAGCGGCAGTGAATTGATATTCACACCGGCCGCCGATTTCAGGCGCAAGCGGATGGCCGTGCGAGCGCGGCCATCAGTCGTGATTCCCTGTGTGGCGAGCGCTCCCGAGCCCGAGAGATACTTCGCTTCCACGACAGTCAGCGGCCACAACGTCATGTCGTGCGCAGTTCGGAACTCACACGACGTGCGTTCGCCTTTCACGAGCGGCGCACGAAGGCTGGTGTCGCGCTTGATGCGATGACCGCCGTGAACGCCGCCCTCCTTCATGTCCGGCGTCACTTCGACGATGGCGCAGGAAGGCGTGGGACTGAGGAAATGGGGATAGACCATTTCCATGAGGTGTTGGGAGAAATCCGGGTGGCGCGCATCCAGCTTCAGCTGCACGCGCGCGGTGAGGAAGGCGAAACCTTCGAGCAGCCGCTCGACGTACGGGTCCGCGCATTCGAGGCCGTCCATGCCGAGCCGCGCGGCGATACGCGGATACGCCTGAGCAAACTCGGCGCCCATTTCGCGCACGAACTGCAATTCGCGGTTGTAGTAGTCGAGCAGGCGCGGGTCCATCGCTACCCCGCCCCCGATTCGGACACACTCACGTTCCCGGAATCGACATCGATGCTCGTGCGCAGAACAAGCTGTTGAGGCAGCGGCTGCCCCCAGAGCTGCGCTTCGATCCGGAACGCGAGCACGTGGGTCTCGTTGCCCTCTTGGTCCAGTTCCGGCTGTACGCGCAGCGCCGACAGCCGGGGCTCGAAGCGGCGAATTGCGGCTTCGATGGTTCCCGCGATCTCCTGCGGGTCCACCGAGCGCGCGGTGCGCCCCGCCAGTGAAGGCATACCGAAGTTCACCACCGAGCCCTGCACGTACGGGTACGCGCTGAGGTCGACGACAGCTTCGAGGCTCGCGCAGTTGAGCAGCGCGCCCAAGTCACGGCAGACGTAGTCACGCAAGCGACGCATCGAAATCGCGCGCAGCTCGCCGCTTTCAACGGAGCTATTCACCACGTTGCGGGCCGTGATGTCGCAGAAACTGTGTAACGGCGCGCCGGTTGGCTTGCCCGGCGGCTTCAGAACGAGGGCCTTCAGCTGCACCAGGGAAACGCGCCCACCCGGTGCGGTGAGCGTGAGGCGAAGTGTCGTGGCATTACTCGTCGCGGCGTCGGATTCGTCATCCGCGGGACGTAAGCCCTGCGCGGTGAGAATGCCGGTCAGATCGCGCTCGGGAACGCCGAGACGCTGAAGCTCACTCCGCTTGAATGCGAACTCGTAGCGCGTCAGCAGCCGTTCGTCGTCGATCAGCCGATCGAGCAGCGCCGGCTGGAGTCGTTCGCGCAGGCTGAGTTGAGCCATGGTGAGCAGGCCTCACGCCGCTGCGTTGAGCGTGAGCTCACGCACGTCCAGAAGACCCACCTCGTCCCTGTCGGACGAAAGCACACGCTGGCCGAGGCCCGCATAGCCGTCGCCGGAAAGCGCGCGCCACTCGGTCTTGCGCGCGAGACGAACCGCATTGTCCTGGCTGCTTTCGGAGCCCGCGTAGCGAACCGGCAGAAAGCCCATGGCCTCGCCGCCGTTCGTCCAGGTGAACTGCGCCGGTAGCCAGACGAGATCGCGCGCGTCCGACGGTGCTTCTATAACGATGCGCGAGATTCTTTCAAACGGCACCCAGTAATAGGCGCCGTTCAACAAGACCTCGAGAATCGGCCCCAAGCGTGAATCCGCATCGGCGATCCACTCGAACGACGTGCCGTTCAGTGAACCCGACGTCGCGGCGGCGCCTTCGAGCGCCTCCGCGCGCTGGCTCGCCGCCTGCTCCGGTTTGCCATCCGCTTCGAGCGCGAGGGCCTGCAGGAAACCGGCGAGCCAGGGCACCGGCTCGCCGAGCACCAGCGGGGAACGCGCCCCGCGAAAGACATCAGCCCGAAGACGCTCGCACTGAATCGCCGCGCTGTAGGTGTGGAGCATGGGCAGTGCGCTCGCTTCCAGCTCGGCCGCGACGCTGAGCTGAGTGAGGGCGCGATCCCAATCCCCGTTGACCATGAGGAGCTGCGCAAGGAACACGCGCAGCTTCCCGTCCGCAGGCTGTCGCCGCACATCGTTTTGCAACTGTGCGAAACAACCCCCGAGATCTCCGGCGGCGAATAGTGCGGGCGCTGACATCAGGCCTTGGCGTTGGCGGCGATGTCCCAGGAGAACGCGTGCGGCGTGCCCTTGCCGCCCTTCTCCGACTGCGTCGTGTATTCGATCTTCACTTTCGCGAAGTTCAGCGTAACGTGCTCGGTGAGGCGCTCTTGCCCACCCGAACCGCCCGTGTTGTACGCGGTGACCAGCACCTTTTCGAACTCCACGTGCACGTATTCCAGAGGGTTCTCACCAGCCTTGCGGACGATGATCTTGCCCTTGGGGAAGTGCTTGCCGTTCGCGCAGAAGAGCATCAGGTCCGGCGACGCGGAGTCGACGAACTTGGTGATCGTGATGTCCTGGAACGAGGCCTTGCCGGCGCCGCCGCCGCTGCCGTGGTGGAACGTACCGCTGTTCGCGATGCCCCACTGCCAGGACATGATGTCGATCTTGCCCTTGTGTGCCTTGTCGACCGACTCGCCCTTGACGCCGTCGAGCTCGAGAAACATGTCCACTGCCATGGTCGGGTTCCTTCAGTTGCAAAAAGTGATGGATGGAGCGCTCAGCCCGCTTTGGCGGACGGCAGGCGCGAAACGAGGCTCAGGGAGACGTTCACGCCCTCGAGCTGATAGTGCGGACGCAGGTGAAACTTCGCGGAGTAGTAGCCGGGGTTGCCTTCGATCTCCTCGACCTTCACTTCCGCCGCGGCGAGCGGCTTCTGCGCTTTCAGGGTTTCGCCGGCGTTCTCGGGATTGCCGAGCACGTAGCCCATGATCCAGTCGGAGAGGAAGCGCTCCATGTCGGCGCGCTCCTTGAACGAGCCGACCTTGTCGCGAACCATGCACTTCAGGAAGTGCGCGAAACGGCAGCTCGCGAAGAGGTACGGCAAGCGGGCGGCAATGCGCGCGTTGGCGGTCGCATCCGGATCGCTGTACTCGGCGGGTTTCTGCAACGACTGCGCGCCGATGAAGGCCGCCGTGTCGGAGTTCTTGCGATGGATGAGCGGCATGAAGCCGCAGCCGGCAAGCTCCGACTCACGACGATCGCTGATCGCGATTTCCGTGGGGCACTTCATGTCGACGCCGCCGTCATCGCTCGGGAACGTGTGCACGGGCAGGCCTTCGACGGCACCGCCGGACTCCACGCCGCGAATCGATGAGCACCAGCCGTAGTTCTTGAACGAACGATTGACGTTCACGGCCATCGCATACCCGGCGTTCGCCCAGGTGTAGCGGCTGTGATCGCCCGCGCCCGTCTCTTCCTCGAACTCGAACTCTTCCACCGGGTCGCTCTTCGCGCCGTACGGCAGACGAGCCAGGAAGCGCGGCATCGCAAGGCCAACGTACTTGGCATCGTCGGACTCACGCAGCGAGCGCCACGCGGCGTAATCGGGAGCGGCGAAGATCTTGGCGAGATCGCGGGGATTCGCGAGCTCTTGCCACGAGTCCATGCCCATCAGCGACGGGCTACCGCCCGCGATGAATGGCGCATGCGCGGCGGCCGCGACCTGCGACATCTGGCCGAGCAACTCGACGTCGCCAGGCGTGTGATCGAAGTAGTAGTCGCCGACGAGCGCGCCATAGGGCTCGCCGCCCAACTGGCCGTATTCCTGCTCGTACAGCTTCTTGAAGACCGGGCTCTGGTCCCAGGACGCGCCCTTATACTTCTTCAGTGTCTTGCCCAGCTCCTTCTTGGAGATGTTCATGACGCGGATCTTCAGCATCTCGTCGGTTTCGGTGTTGCTGACGAGGTAATGCAACCCGCGCCACGCGCTCTCGACCTGCTGGAAGCGCTCGTTGTGAAGGATGACGTTGATCTGGTCGGTGAGCTGCTTGTCGATCTCGGCGATGATCGCCTTGATCGTGCCCACCACGTCGTCCGACACGACCGCGGTTTCGCGCAGCGCCTGCTCGGCTAGCGTGCGCACGGCGCGCTCCACCTCGACGCGGGCGCCGTCGGTCTTCGGTTTGAACTGTTTCTGCAGAAGGCTCGCGAACTGGTCCGCATCGGCCGCGACCGCGACTTCCGCTACTGCTTGTTTGGCTTCGGCCATGGATGTGTCCCCTTACTCGCCGGACTTCGGCTTGGCCTGATCGGCCAGCGACTTGAGCAGCGCCGGGTCGTTCAGCACCTTGGCAATCAGATCCTCGGCACCGGCCTTGCCGTCCATATAGGTGATGAGGTTCGAAAGCTGCGTGCGCGCTTCCAGCAGCTTGTTGAGCGAATCGACCTTGCGGGCCACCGCGGCCGGCGAAAAGTCATCCATGCTCTCGAAGGTGATATCCACCTGCATGCTGCCTTCGCCGGTGAGCGTGTTCGGCACGCTGACAGCAACGCGCGGCTTCATGGACTTCATGCGCTCGTCGAAGTTGTCGACATCGATGTTGACGAACTTGCGGTCGTCGACGCCCGGCAACGGGTCTTTCGCGTCCCCGGTGAGGTCCGCGAGCACGCCCATGACGAAGGGAATCTGCACCTTCTTCTGCGCGCCATAGACCTCGACGTCGTACTCGATCTGTACGCGTGGCGCGCGGTTGCGCGCGATGAACTTTTGACTGCTTGGCTTGGCCACGTCAGATCTCCCGTAAAATGCGGTTAGTCACCCTATGCTTCGGCCGAGTCGCGTACGCCGCTCGCCGCTTTGGCCGGACCGAGCGCTTCGGGTGCAAGCTCCGCCAGCACTTCGAGAAAATCCTTGGCAACGAGACGTTTCGCGCGCTCGAGGAGCAGCGGAATGGGGCTCGACGGCTCGTTGGTGCGAAAAAAAGCGGCGACCGCATCGAGCGCGCGAGTCGCGTCCTGCCGGTTGCGGATTGCGCCCACCGCCACCGCGCCACCGGCGGCGGCATTGCCGCCTGTTTCTCCCGCCGCTTCGGAAGCGGCCGGTGAGCGAGTGGCCAGGTGATCGTCGATCAGCTTCAGGGTGCGCGCGAGCGGCACGCAAAGGCTGTCGAACTCGGGAGCGGCCTGCGCGCCACCCTGGTCGCGCATCGCGGCTTCCATCGACTTGAGGCTCTCGACGGCCTGATTCAGCTGCGTCGATAGCGCCTTCAGGTCGTCATCCGCGCTTGCGGACAGCAGCGCGCCGAGCTGCGCATTGTCCATCGAGGCGGTTTCACCCTCGGTGGGAGCGAGCTGGCCGGTCGCCATCTCGATATCGCGGATCGATACGGCACCGAGCTGCGCGTGCTTCAGGATCGGCGCGCGGCGCGCCCCATCCACGACAGCCATGCGGTCGGCGAAGCCGTTGAGCGCGTTTCGACGCAGGATCGCGTCTTCATCCACGCGCGGAAACAACTCGCCGCCCCACATCTCGAACCAGCGCGCGCCTACGGACAATGTCTCCGCGAGCGCTCCAAAACCTTCGGTGCGCACGACGGAACCCGCCAGGTGCGTGAGCAACCTCAGATCCTTGCTCTTGCGCAGCGCTTCGAGAGATCGGTCACGAATTTCGCGCCAGTCGGTCTCTTCGGAGAGCGGCGCGGACTGGCCGAAGACGCGATAGGCATCGAAGGAGGCCAGTAGCTGAGTGTCCTCGAGATCCTCGCCACAAGGATTCTCCGCTGAGAGAGATTCGAGGAGACCTGAGTCCGCTATACGCATTGGCCGCAGGCTAACAGCTTGAATGTGTCGCACCATCTGTACGGAAGTATGTGGAGTGGCAGGCGCTACGCGACGTGCTTCACGTTTTGCCGGCAGTCGCGCCGTGCCTCTATGTTGAATCGGAGAGCGAACAACCGCGTCGCCCGCGATGGGGCATACGGAAGTATGGGTTGTGTCACATCACTGCGGGCGCTAGCTTGCCCGGCGTGCAATTTCAGGATGCCTTGGAGGCAGAACAAGCCCGATTCATTCATCGCAGCGTGCCCACCGCTTCTCTCGGTGGCCTGTTCGTGGTGTGTCTCGTGGTGATCGTGTTCCGCGCGGTGGTGCCCAGGCACCTCCTCTACGCGTGGGCTACCGCTTTCGTCGTTCTTACACTGCTGCGAGCCGTCGACTGGCTTCGATTCCGGCGCGTCGAGTTCGGTCCATCGACCTCGCGCCGCTGGCTACGCCAGGCGAGCACGGGATCGTTCATATCCGGCGCGCTGTGGGGCGTCGGTTCGCTGTTCCTGTTTCCCGAAGGGCAGCTCGTCTTTCAGTACACGTTCGCTGTTGCGCTCATTTTCATGGGAGTTGCGTGCCTCTTCAGCTACGGGCCGCACTACCGGACATTTCTCGCGTTCTTCCTCCCGTCGATCATTCCAGGAATCATCGGGATGGGGCTGCAGGGCGGGACGCAGCAAAATGCGTTCACCGTGGGCTTGCTGCTGATCAGCCTCATCCTGTTGTGGTCGCGGCAGCTCTTCAACAGCATATTCATGGAGTCGATGCGGCTGCGGTTCACTAACGTCGAGCTGATCGAGCAGCTTACGATTCAGAAGAACGCCGCCGAGAAGGCGCGCGAGACGGCCGAGGTCGCGAACATCGCGAAGTCACGCTTCCTTGCGGCGGCCAGCCATGATCTGCGGCAACCCATTCACGCGCTCAATCTTTATCTCGGTGCGTTCTCCCAGGTTCAGCTCGCGCATCAAACCGGCCTGCTGCTGGGGAAGGTGCGCCAGTGCGCGTCGATCATGGACAACATGTTCCGCACGCTGCTCGATGTGTCGAAGCTCGACGCGGGGGCGGTGAATCCGCAGATCACGGTGTTCGCGCTGGCGCCGTTATTCGGTCGCATGCGCCTGGAGTTCGAACCACAGGCACGCGCGAAAGGACTCGAGCTTCGAATACATCGATGCTCGGCGTTCGCAAAGAGCGACCCTGCGTTGGTGGAGCGGATCTTGCGTAATCTCGTCTCCAACGCCATTCGGTACACGGATCATGGTCGTGTCGTGGTGGGATGCCGGCGCCATCGCGGCGCGCTGCGCGTGTCGGTGTACGACACAGGCATCGGCATCGCGCCCCACGAGCAGTCGCTCGTGTTCGAGGCGTTTTATCAAGTAGGCAATCGCGCTCGTGACCGCTCGAAGGGACTCGGCCTCGGGCTGGCGATCGTCGATCGGCTCGCGCGACTCCTGCTGACCCCGCTGACCCTGCGCTCGCGTCCCGGGCACGGCAGTCTTTTCGCGCTCGATCTGCAGCGGGCCGAACCGGTGGAATTGCCGGCGTTCCGCCTGAGCGGCCCCATCGGCGCGAGGCGGGATCTGTCGGGCACACTTGTCGTCGTGGTCGACGACGAGGAACTGGTCCTCGATGCCGTGCGCACATTGCTGAAGCAGTGGAACTGCGAGGTGATCGCCACGCCGTCCGGGCGGCAGGCGGTGCGCGAGCTCGCCACGAGCACGCGCCCGCCGGACGTGCTGATCTGCGACTATCGCTTACGTGATGATGAGAACGGCGTTGCTGTCGTAACGGCTCTCCGAAACGAGTTCAACGCCGATATCCCCGCCGTGCTGATCACGGGCGACACGAACCCCGAGCAGATCCGAACGATCGCGACCAGCGGGCTCGAAGTGCTTCACAAGCCGCTTCGCGAAGAAGAACTGCACGACGCGATCTGCGCGCTGCTCGCCTCGCCGCAGGCCGTTTCGCCTTAGCAAGGCAAGACATCTCCCAGCGTAACTTGCGCTAGCTACTGACGCAGGCCGTAGCTCCTGCCCGTTCATGCGATGCCCACCCGCAGCCGTCGCCGCTGCGCGCGCGACCTGAGAAAGGCGTGCCTCTTCCCGCCAGGCGTTCCTCCGATGACATTGGAGGACGTCCGTCGGGCGCTGGAGGACTTCCCATGATGTTCCTTCTGGACATGAATGCGTTGCTCGCCATGCGCTACGCTGGCCATGTGCACTATGAACGAGTAGACCAGTGGTGTTCGCCACCTGCCCGATCACGGAACTCGGCTTTGTGCGAGTCGGCAGTGGCCCAGCGGGTAGATTGCGGACGAGCCGCCTCGCAGCTTCGCCGCGGCGTGACGAGCGCTTTTCCTCCCGGAGTCCTGAGTCTTTCGCATCGGGCTTCCCTTGAGCGGTTGATCCGCTCTGCCCAACAACATGCCAATAGCCGCGCTCTCGCGAAAGTCGCTCGCCGCCGCAATCGACGTCAGTGGTCTCCTACAAGTCGTCCTTCCGCACTTTCTCGAGCAACTTCTGCGTAAGCGTTCGCCGCTCCGGAGAAAACAGATCGACCGACGCCCGCACATACGGGCTCAACTGTCGCTTCGCATAAGTGAGGTAGCCCACTTCATGCAACTCATTCAGCGTCTGACTGTAGTGATCGAGAATCGCCGTCGACAGAATCTTGCCCGTATGCGCGGCGCCGACGCGCGCCGACCTCGACAGCCACAGCGCCTTGCCCGGCAACGCGCGCACGGCGGCGACCGCCATCACCGAGGACGTCTCGAAAACGGAGCGCCCCTGCCTCGCCGACTCCTGCTTGAGCGCTTCCCACTGATCGCCGATCTTCGCGGGGGACGGCAGCGCGGCGGGCTTCAGGCTGCTCGCCTCATCGCGAATCGCCGCCCACTCTTTCCTCAGGCCGTCGACATCCAGTGGCGGTGTGTTGAAGGTGTCCGCGAGACGTGACGAAGTCTTCTCGAGTCCATCCAGAAGCTGATCGACGCTCTCGAACCGGGTGTCCTTCTCCAGCAGGCCCTGCGCCTTGAGCGCGTCGGCGATTTCCGGAATCAGCCGTCGCCCCAGTCCGCTGAGATCCGCCAGCGCCGCGAGCACCCAAACCGGCGAGACGCGAAACGCGACGATGCCGAGCAACTCGACCGCGTTGCCGGCGCCACGCCTCATGAGAAAATCATCGGGCTGAGCCTGATCGGCGGGATAGATCCCCTGAGCACCGCCGACCTGTTCGATCACGAAGCGCAGTGTCGTATCCACGAGGCTCTTGTACAGCTGCGTCTGCCGCACACCTCGCGGCAACACCACCTCGCCGACTTCACGAAGCAGGCCCGCGCTGAGCCCGAGCGCGGAGCGCACAACACGCTCCGGAAGCGACAGCAGATACGTCCGCGATAGCATGCGGCCAGTGTACCGCCGCGAATGCGCGGCTACCGCCCCATCTACGCCTGGCGCCCGTCCGGGGCTGAAGCGCCAAGCCGGGGTAGACGCGGCTCCCGTGATACGCCAGTCTTGCGCGCACTGGAAATCACGGGAGCCTTTCGGGTTGGAACTGAAGTCCAAAGTCGCCGTCATCACCGGCGCCGCGCGAGGGATCGGCCGCGCGATCGCCCTACGCTTTGCGCAACAGGGCGCGAACATCGCATTGCTGGATCTCGACCCGCAGGCACTCGAAGAAACGCGGCGGCAATGCGCCACACACGGCGTCACCGCGCGCGCGTATACGGCCAGCGTTGCGAAGGAAGAAGACGTCACGCGCACGATGGACGCCGTCGTGCGGGACTTCGGAAGCCTCGACATCCTGGTCAACAACGCCGGTATCATCCGCGACGCGTTGCTCGTGAAAGCGAAGGATGGCGCGATCCTCGACAAAATGAGCCTTGCTCAATGGCAAGCCGTCATCGACGTGAATCTCACCGGCGTATTTCTGTGCGCGCGTGAAGCAGCCGAACGCATGATCAAGGCCGGCAAAGGCGGCGTCATCGTCAACATCTCCAGCCTCTCGCGGCACGGGAACGCGGGGCAGACCAACTACACCGCCGCGAAAGCGGGCGTCACCGCGATGACCGTCGTGTGGGCGAAGGAACTTGCGCGATTCAACATCCGCGCCGCCGCCATCGCGCCCGGATTCATAGCGACGGACATCGTCGCCACGATGCGTCCGGAGATGCTGGAGAAAGCGCTGCGCTCGGTTCCACTCCAGCGGCCCGGCACGCCGGACGAAGTGGCGCGGGCGGCCCAGTTCATCGTCGAGAACGACTTCGTGACCGGCCGCTGCATCGACGTGGACGGCGGCATGCGGGTGTAGCGAAGCGGAGACAGGTTGCCCCCGCAAAGCTTCAACATGGTTTGCGGGTGGGGGCACACTTGCCTACGATCCCGCACCCATGAGATCACGACTTCGCCGCTGGCGGCGGGCTATCGCCGCCGCGACCCCCGCCGCCCTTACCTCCGTCATGGCCCTCGTCCCGGCCCCGGTCCTGGCCGTCGTCCCGGCCGTCGTCCCGGCCTTCGCACTCGCCGTCACGCTGGGTGTCGCTGACGCGAACGCTGCCGGGCCCGCTCCTTTCGACCTCGCCGGCCCCACGCTCGAGGTCAACGTAACCCGGGGCGCCACCACGCTGCCGATCGCGCAAGTGCCGCACCTCGCCGCCGGCGACACGCTCGCCATCAAGAGCGATTTTCCGGACACGCAATCCGAGCACTACCGGATGGTGGTCGCGTTCCTGCGCGGGTCGACGAATCCTCCGCCCAAGAACTGGTTCTTCCAGTGCGCGACATGGAAGCGCGACTGCGTCGCCAAAGGCCTGAGCGCACGCATTCCCGACGGTGCGCAACAGGTGCTGATTTTCCTCGCCCCCGAAACCGGCGGCGATTTCAAAACCATGGTGAGCGCCGTGCGCGGCCGGCCCGGCGCATTCGTCCGCGCTTCGCAGGATCTGAACCAGGCGACGCTCGATCGTTCACGTCTCGAGCGCTACCTCACGGCCATCCGCGCCTTCAACGCGGGTGATCCGGTCGCGCTGAAAACCGCCACGCCGCTGCTCGCCCGCAGCCTCGGCATCAAGGTCGACGACAAGTGCCTCGACAAGATTCCGCAGCTGCAGGCGCCCTGCCTGATGCAGGGGCAGGAGTCGCTGATCCTCAATGATGGTCACAGCATGTCCATCGTGGAAGCGCTCACGTCGGGTCCGGCAAGCGACCTTGCGATGGCTGCGAGCTTCACGCCCGAAGCGAACTACGGTTACTACAGCCCCTACATCTCGTCGGTGCTCGATCTCGCGCGGCTCTTCGAGTCGTTCCGCACGGCGAGCTTCCAGTACATTCCCGCGCTCGCAACGGCCACCGGCAATCAGCTCGCACTGACGCTCAACACGCCGCCGTCGTTTCACGAGCCGAAGTCCGTTCTGGTCGCGGCGCTGCCCGCCATCGAGCAGGCGCAACCGCCGCCGCTGCACGCGGTGAATCCTAAGGACATCTACTGCGCACGCCGGGATTCGCTGGTGCTGCCCGTCGAAGGTGCGCCGCTCGTGTTCTCGACGGAATACGCGCACGACACGACGCTTCGGCTCACCGGCCAGAATGGCGAGATGCTGGATCTGCCGGCTTCGGCGGATGCCGTGCGAGGCGGGTTTCTCATCGACACGTCCGCGCTCGCAACCGCAAGCCTCGCCGATCGAGTGCAGGGCTCGCTGCACGGCTACTGGGGCTTCGAGAAATTCGACGGGCCGCATTTCCAGCTGGTCAACGCACGCGCGCAACCTTGGGCGCGCTCATCGACGGATGACGGCGCGCTGATCGTGGGGCGCGCGAACACCATCCATCTGCAGGCCGGCAGCGTCGCGTGCATCGATCGCATCATGGTCAAGGATCCGGCGGGCAAGGAATTGCAGGTCGAATGGTCACCGCTGAAAACCAACGAGGTCGAGATCAACCTGCCGCTGCAGCAGGCGGAGCCCGGCGCGATGACGCTGTTCGTCTCGCAATTCGGCGCGAAGGACGCGCAGCCCGTCGAGCTACGCGCGTTCCCCGAAGCCGGGCGCCTGGAGACGTTCGTCATCCACGCGGGCGAAACGCAGGGTACGCTCAAGGGCAGCCGGCTCGACGAAGTGGCGACACTTTCACTCAAGGGATTCGATTTCGTGCCCGTGGAGTCCGCCTCCAGTGTGGAGACCGGTGCGTTGCCGATGGCGCTGAAACCGGCGACGCCCGCGGCGGCGGTGCCGCCTGACGCCGGCACGCAAGCCGCCACCAGCGCACCGGCGACCAGCCTCAAGCAAGGGGAAACCTCCAAAGCGAAGGTCACTTTGCGCGACGGCCGCGTTTCGTTCGTCAACGTCACGGTGACGGCGCCTCGCCCCAGCGTGGACCTGCTCGGCAAGAGCGTGCAGCTGGCGCGCGGCGATGACCACAACATCCAGCTCGCAAGCGAAGATCAGCTACCGCAGGACGCGCGGCTCACGTTCTCCATTCGAGCGAAATCGCCCGCCAGCTTCGCGCGTGACGCGAGCATCGAGGTGGCCACGGAAGACGAAGCCTTCGCGACCACGCTGAGTCTTGCCAATCGCGGCCTTACGCTGGCCGACACCCGAGTCGCCGTGGCAAACATCGACCCCGCCAAAGCGTTCGGTGCGTCGGCGTTCGGGCGGTTGAAATTCCGCGTCGTCGCCGGCGGCGTTGCCGGTGACTGGCAGCCGCTCGTCACGCTCGTGCGCCTGCCGGAACTGCAGGCTCTGCAATGCCCTCCCGCCGTCGACAAGGCCTGCAAGCTGACGGGGTCGAACCTGTTCCTCGTCGACTCGTTCTCGGCCGATCGGGAGTTCAAGGAGCCCGTTCCGGTACCCGAGGGTTTTCCGGGGCGGGCGCTGCCGGTACCGCATCCGGGGAAGAGCGGGCTCTACCTGAAGCTGCGTGACGATCCCGCCGTGATCAATTCCGCGACGCTCACCGCCGAAGAACTCCCGGCGCCGCCGCCCAGCGGCGCGAGCGAGTAGAAAAGAAGAGCCCGGCCTCGCGATCTCGCACCAAAGAGGTTGCGGGCGTTCCGTAACGTTTTGCGGCTATTCCGAGCCCGCGAGGCGGACGTCGGACGTCGAAGGACGGAGCGCCGTGATGGGCGCCAGCGAGACGCCCGTCTGCTCCCCGCGAGCCTCATCGGCCAGCCACGCGAACATCAGGCGATGCCAGAGAATCCGCTGCACGTACTCGCGGGTCTCATCGTAGGGGATGTTCTCGATCCACACGTCCGCATCGATGGACTCTTCAGGCAACCAGCGTGCGGCCGCATTCGGGCCCGCGTTGTAGCCCGCCAGCGCAACCGGCAGCTGCCCGTCGAACCGGTCCAGCAGCATGCGAAGGTGGCCGGCGCCGAGCGACGTATTGATGGCCGGCACGAACAGATCCGTGAGCTCCGGCTTCGGCAGCTTGAGGAAGCGGGCCGTGCTACGCGCGGTGTCGATCTGCAATTGCATCAGCCCCCGGGCGCCGGCGCTCGACACGGCATCGGTGCGATACAGGCTTTCCTGCCGGATCACTCCGTAGACGAGCTCGGGCGGCACGCGCGCGGTCTGCGCGGCCTTCAGCACCTCGGCGTCGAACGGGCGGGGATAGAGCAGATCGTAGTCGTTGAAGACGCGCTCGGCGGTGGCCGTGGCCACCGCCTGGTCGTACCAACCCCAGCTCGCGGCGAGGTGGATTGATTGGCGGCGCTGCGGTTCGGACAGCGATTGAAAGCCGAACTGCCACTCGAGCGCCGCATCCTGGCGCAAGCCACTCAGGAACAACTCGCGCGCGCGCACGAACGCCGGGAGCCGGTCGAGCGCCGTCTGGATCTCCGGCGCGGCAGGCAGCGCTTGCACGTTGGGCGCGACGCTGCGCTTCAGGTGCCCCGCCGCCATCGCGGAGTAGAAGTTGTCATCACTGCGCAGGGAGTCATAGAGGCGCTGGGCCCGCTCCGAGTCCTTCGCATGTTCGGCCGCGCGCGCGGACCAATAGCGCCATCGCGCGGAGTCGCGGCGCGCATCCGGCATGCTCGCGATCGTCTCCGCCGCCCGCTTCCAGTCGCCCGACCAGAGCGCGGCGCGCGTCCACCACTCGAGAGTTTGAATGTCGCGATCCGCCACCGAGACGAGCGGGAAGTAGTCGAGCGCCGCTGGATCTCGGTTGAACGCGAGCCGCAAGGCGAGCGCGCGCGCGTAGGGGCTTGCGCTCTGGCTACTGAGGTCGCGGGCGCGAACGAACTGCGTGTACCGCTCCTTCGCCACCGTAGGATCGACGCGGGTGAGGCGCGACCAGCCCGCCAACAGCGCGGCGCCATCCACGGCTTTGGCGGGAGACGCAATCAGCGCGTCGATATTCGGTTGCGGCTTCTCGAGCAACGCGACCCATTGCGTCAGGGGCGCGGCGCGCTCGGCGGGGAGCAGCTCGATCATCTGCTTTGCGAACGGCGCATCGCCGCTCTTCAGCGCAAGACGCACCCGCTGTTCGATGAGGTCGGTCGTGAGGACGCCCTGCTCCTTCATCCAGTCGAACGGGATCTTGCACTCCGGCAGGCTGCGAGGCGTGATGAGCCATTGCGCCGAAATGTCTCGCACCAGGCCGTCGGTTTTGTCGAGGGCGATCCGCGCGACGAAGCTCTGGCAACGCAAGGCATCGTCGGGGTTCGCGGCCCGGTACGCCTCCAGATATACGGCCCACTGCGCCCGCCGTGCCAGGCTCTCGAGCCAGACGCGACGCACGCGTCGCGCGACCGGCTGGGGGTCGTGCTCGGCTACGAAGACGGCGGCGCGCTTGTCCACGTCCTCGGGCGTCGTGGCATCCGGGCCCAACGCCTTCCGGAAGCGCTCGGCCTGCAAATACGGATAGAGCGGATAGCCCTTCAGGGCCTCGCTGTCATGGGTGGCGGCCGAATCGGATTTCCCGGCCTCCGCGTACGCCTCCTGAAACTCCTTGCGCACGCCCGCGTAGGAGTCGGCCGATTCGCCGACCGCGGAGCCTGCGAGAGCGACCGCAAGCGTCGCCGTCGCAATGAGCAATAGAGAGCGCATGGGCGCCAGATTAGCGACCAAGGCCGGTTCGTACCAGCCTCAAATGGCGTGGCTCGACCGCCCTTCTAGCCTCGCGCTTTCGTCCGCAAGCCGTTGTACAGGCCCGCCAAATTATCGCCGGGCAGGATGCACACGAGCAGGTCGTGCGGCGGGGGCGGATCCGCCCGGCACTGGTGGGCCAACCCACCCGCCGGGAGCTTGTCGCACCAGACGTAGGCGGATAGGAACGCACGCGGCAGGGCCCGACAAACTCCGCCGGGCTCGTCTCGAAAATGGAGATCCCACAGTGTGTCGACACCGACTTCCGTAGTGTCGGCGGCGTTCCACTTTCGGCGAATGATGACGGTGTCTGCTTTGTCCATAGGCACGCAGTCTACGTTGCATGGACCATCGCTTCGATAGGTGATTGGTTATCACCCGTGCGCCCTGCGCACCGGACACGCGTGTGGGCGGGCATCGCGCGACCCGTCATGAAGCCGCCTCCAGGGTGGATTTCCGGGGTGAACTTCGTTTAGAAGACGCCCTCGAAAGACATTGACGCCCACACCTTCCGAAAGAGGTACCCATGCTGCTTCGTTGGAACACCATCCTTGGCTCGCTCGCACTCATGCTGGCGGCGTGCGCCATGTCGGCCCAGACGGCCGTGGTCGCCCTGCCAAATGGCTACTACCTGCAGCCCGACTCCAAACGCGAGACCCAGCTGGTCAAACGCGGAGGCAAGGTCGTGATGCGCGGACCCATTGCGGCGTACGCCGTCTCCGCCACGATAGTCGCGGGCGCTGAGGGCGCACCCTCGGCCGAAAGTCGGTCTTACACAAACGATCTTCCCTTCGAAGGGAAGGCCGAAACGCGCTACTTCGTGCTCGACACCAACAGTGGGAAGCTGGACAGCAACCTCGACGCCGCGAGCTGGGAGCAACGCCTCAAAGCGCTCGGCGTAGCGACACCCTTGCGGATCTACGCACCGCTGAAGTGGCCCTGAAAACGAGACGGCGGTAGCGCGTACACGCAGGCTCGTGGCAATGTCCGCCCTTCCGGGTCGGCACGTAACGCAGGGGTGACAGGTGCATACGGTATTGGTAGTCGCCGGCGGCGTCGTGCTCCTCGGCGTATTTCTTCTCATCGGCAAAGCGACGCTGGCCGCGTCCATCGCGACCTGGGCGCTGGCCTTCATCCCCGTGTGGTTGCTGGCGGCGGCCGGCAACATGTGGTTCGGGGTAAAGCGCGCCGGCTACACGGCGGCGGAAGAATTCCCCATCTTCCTGGTCGTCTTCGCCGTGCCTGCCGTGCTCGCTTTGCTCGCATGGTGGTGGCTTTCCCGGCGGTAAAGAAGCGCTCGAACGGGCCGCGGCCGCGTACAATGCCGGTGCCTTCGAAGGGCCGACGGCCGATCATTTTCAGGTGGCTATGTCAGTTCAGCGGCGCCGGGTTCACACAACTTTCGCGTCGAGCGCCGCGGGCCTGCCGCTCGCGATGACGCATTAGCTCATGGATATCGTTCACCTCATTCAGTCCGCGGTGGCACCTGTCTTCCTGCTCTCAGGCGTGGGCGTGACGCTCGGCGTGCTCACGGGGCGTCTCGCGCGCATCATCGACCGGGCGCGTTATCTCGAACAGCACACGGGCCCGACGGGGTTGCACACGGAAGACATGCAAGCGAGCCTTCGCATGCTGGCACGGCGCGCGAAGTACACGAACGCGGCCATCGCACTGTGCGCGGCTTCGGCGTTGTTCGTGTCGCTCGTGGTGATGGCGCTGTTCGCCAGCGCGTTCCTCGACACCGATCTGTCGATGGCGATCGCCATCCTCTTCGTGGCGGCGATGATCTGCCTCACGGGCGCGTTCGGCTCGTTCCTCGTCGAGTGCCGGCTCGCGACGCAGATCCTGCGGTTCGGCACTGGCAAATCGCGCTCGCTCGAGGCCCGGGCGCTCCGGCGCGAGCACTCGTAAGGACGGTCATCCGCTACACCGGCCCGGAACGTCCGGCCGCCGAGCCGTGCCGTTCGACGATCGCATGCACATCCGCCGCACGTGGATCGACGGCGTCGGCGCGATTCACGAAGGCCGAGGTCGCGGCGGTCTGACCAATGGTTTCGAGGGCAGCCAGTCCTCGATTCCGGGCGATGCGCGACGGATGATGCGACCCTGGTTCGCAGGGGGTCACAAGAACATGTCTCACACATCCCGGTCGCTCCGCCTCATCGCATTCGCCAGCCTCGGCCTCGCCTGCGAGGCGCAGGCCCAGACTTTCGCCGATGTAAAGACCGCGCAGGTCGACTATTCAAAGGCCGATTCCACGCCACGCATGTCCTGCGAGGAGATCGGCAAGTACAAGAGCAAAGAGCTCGCGGAGATTCACGCCGCGCAGGTCGTGGCCGACAGCACGACGCCGGCCCACTGTCGCATCACCGGCGTGCTGAAACCCGAGATTGCGTTCGAGGTCAACCTGCCGCCGCGCTGGAACGGCCGCTTCTACATGATCGGCAACGGCGGCCACGCGGGTGAATCGTTGGAAGACCCCGGCCGCGTCGCTCAACGCAACGCAGCCGTCCAGATGGGCTTCGCATTCGCACAGACGAACACCGGCCACGACTCGCGCAAGGAAGCGGGCGCAACGTTCGTGATGAGCAATCCGCAGAAGGCGATCGACTACGCCTATCGCGCCGTTCACCTGACTGCGACGACGGCGAAGGCGATCACCAAGAAGTATTACGCGAAGCCCGTGGCGCGCTCCTACTGGAACTCCTGCTCCAACGGCGGACGGCAGGGACTGATCGAAGCGCAACGCTATCCGGAAGATTTCGACGGACTGATCGTCAACGCACCGTGGGTGAGCCAGACCGGATTCACTATCGGTGCGATGTGGAATCAGAAAGCAGTCGCCGGCGCATCGCTCACGGCCGAGAAACTCGCGCTCGTCGCCAGCAAGGTGCTGGAGAAATGCGATGCCACCGATGGCGTGAAGGATGGCCTGATCGACGATCCGCGCAAGTGCAACTTCGATCCGCGCAAAGACGTGGCCGCGTGCACGGCCGGAGCGGATGACGCGAACTGCCTCACTCCCGCGCAGGCGGACGCGGTCGCGAAGGTCTATAGCGGCCCGCAGGGCAACGGCAAAACGATCTTCCCCGGCTACATGCCGGGTAGCGAAGCTTTGGTTGCGGGAGCGCGCGGCGTCGCGCCCGCGAGTGCGTGGATGAACTTCATCGTCCCCGCCGCGCCCGGCGCCCGCGCCGCCGACTTCAACCTGGCCGACAACACGATGCGCTATCTCGCGTTCACGCCGCCGAAGCCCGACTACGACCCGCTCACGTTCGATTTCGACCGCGACACTCACCTGCTCGATGCGTGGAGCAAGAAGGTCGATGCGGGCAGCACCGATCTGTCCAGGTTCCGCGCTCGCGGCGGCAAGCTGCTGATGACCTACGGCTGGGCGGACCAGGTTCTGCAGCCGCTGATGGGTGTGAACTACTACGAGCGGGTAACGACGCGCGTCGGGCCGAAAACGACGGACTTCTTCCGCCTCTTCATGGTGCCCGGCATGACGCATTGTTCGGGCGGCAACGGCACGGATCGCTTCGATTCCGTGTCGGCGATGGTCGACTGGGTGGAGAAAGGCAATGCGCCGGACGTTCTCCATGCGTCACGCGTCGTGGACAACAAGGTGGTACGCACTCGCCCGCTCTGCCCCTATCCCAAGGTCGCTCGCTACTCCGGCCAGGGGAGCATCGACGAGGCGGCCAACTTCAGTTGCGCGATGCCCTGAACCGCCCGCGGACGGCGCGGGCATGACGAAACGCCCCGCCCGCACTTCACGGTAACGCCCGCGCTCGCTCCACCACGCGCGCGTGGCCGCAATTTCGTACTCTACCCCGTGTACGGATAGCCTAGGCTTGCTGGAAATCAGCGTTTTCGCGGCGGGAGACTACATGGGCCAAACAGCAGCCGAGCTCGCGGTCGAGGGGTGGTTCATCGCCCAGGCGGCGTGCCAGGCGCTGGGATCGTTCGATCCGCAACAGGAATGCCTGTTTTCGCTCGGCCAGGACGGTCGCCTCGAGGCCCTCGACGATGACGACGGGAGTGCGGTACTGCGCTGGCAACCGTCGTCGGGGTGGTGCCCGGCGCTCCCGGCGGACGATCCGCGCCGCGACCTGCTGGATCTTTATTTGCCCATCAGCAGTGCGAACGCCTCGCGACCGATCATCGTGGGGCACCTGGGCCAGAGCCTCGATGGCTTCATCGCCACCACCTCCGGCGATGCCTGTTTCGTGACCGGTCCGCAGAACATCCTTCACCTGCACCGTTTGCGCGCGCTCTGCGATGCCGTGATCGTGGGCGCCCGTACGGTGGAGAACGACAACCCCCGGCTGACCACCCGCCTCGTTTCCGGCGACAACCCGCTGCGCGTGGTGCTCGACCCGAAACGCCGGCTCGCCGACTCGCACCATGTGTTCAGTGATGGGGACGCGAAAACCGTTCGGGTGAGCGCTCGCGCCGCCGGCACCGCATCTCGCACCACCTTGACGGAGCTCGAAGTGGAATACGTGGACGATCGGCTCGATCTCCACGATCTGGTGCGTCAGCTGCGTGCGCGCGGCTGCGCCCGGATTTTCATCGAAGGCGGCGGCGTCACGGTTTCAGCGTTCCTCGAAGCGGGCCTGCTCGACCGGCTGCACATCGCCGTGGCGCCGCTTCTGATCGGCGAGGGCCGCCCGGCGATTCGCATGGCGCCGCGCCGGCTGCTGAAGGATTGCATGAAGGTACGGCCCCGGATCTACCGCACGGGGGAAGATGTGCTGTTCGACTGCGACCTGCGCGCGAACGCGACGGCGGTGTCCGAGGAAAAATCCGACACCGCGGAAGTGGCGCGCGTTTCGTAGGCTCTCATTCGCGAGGCAGCGCGAGCACATCCTCGTGCCCGACTGTCATGCGGGACGTCTCATTTGCCACGTGCGCCGATCGGCGCGCGAGCCATTGGCGACAGCGATCGGCCTCGTTTGACGCCAGATCCATCGCCGCGTCGGCCCAACCTTCCAGCAGGGATTGCTGAAGAAGGCGCTCTGATGGCGCCAGATTCCAGTCGCTCTTCGCGGTGCGCACCTGATACCCCGCTTCCCTGAAAAGCTCGCAGGCTCGTTGCCATGCGCCGGGGCCAAGCGCGGGGCCGAATCCCTTGTCCCCGAGTTGGTGGCGATTGACGAGCTGGCGAATCCACTCGTCATCGGAGTCCGACGGCGCAAGCGTAATGTGCCCGTCGTAGCTCAACGCAAAGAGCGCTGCGCATTGGCTGGCGCGACATTGCTCGATGAGTTGCACCAGCCATCGATCGGATACGAGGTCGAGAAGGGCTGACGCCGTGACGATTACATCGGTCGCGAAGTCGAGCGCACGCAGACCGGTCGACAGGTCGAGGCGCCGCGTCTCGAGCCGGCAATCCCGAACGGGGCCGATCCTGTCGAGCAGGGCGGCGTCGGTGTCGACGAGCAGCCATTGCTGCTCGCCTTCCACGCGAGGCGCGAGATAGCGGAGATTGGCGCCGGTTCCGCAGGCGAGGTCGATGAAACGGGCCGGCGAATGCCGGGACGCTCTCCGCCCGAGCAGCGCCGTCAGGCTCGCGTCCCGCGCTCGGGTGTCGGCGGGCTCGCGGAGCGCGAGCCAGTCAGGGGAAAAGCCGGTCATGCCGGAATCATCCGCTCGAGAACTTCAGACATCGCCGCGCAGGATTGCCCCCAGCGCGGCAGGTTGTCACGGGCGCGACGAGCGCCTTCTCGAAGCGACGCCAGCAGCGCCGGGGTACGCAGCACACGCGCGAGCGCATCCTGAAATGCCGTGCCATCGCCTGGCGCTACGAGCAAACCCGCATCCGCGCCCACAAGCTCGGGGATGGCTCCGGTCCGGGTGCTGATCACCGGTACTCCGCGCGCGAGCGCTTCGGCGATCGCCATGCCGTATCCCTCATGGCGAGTCGGGAGCACGAAGAGATCCGCGGATTGGAATGCGGCCTCCAGCGCACTGCCGGTCAACTCTCCGACCAGTGCGACCTTATCCTCAAGTGAGGCCCGATGAATTCGCCGCTGGAGCGCGGCGACCGTGTCGGCGCTTCGCGTGAGACTTCCCACACACGTTAGCCTCCAAGGCAAGGACGCGAGCGCTGCGAGCGATTCGATCAGCAGATCGTGACCTTTGCGAGGCGTCAGCGTTGCGACACAAAGCAGACGTGTGATGCCATCATCACTACCAGGCGCGCGAGGCGCTTCATCAGTGCCCGGCACGATCACCGAGATCCGGGCTCGATCGACGTCGTAGGTAACGAGCGCGGTTGCCGTCGCATCGCTCGTAACGACGACGTGCCGCGCCGATCGCAGCGCTGCCCGCTCCGCTTGCTCCAACCGGCTCGCGATCTCGCGCGAGAGCCCCGTCTCCGCCGCAAGCGGATGATGAACCAGCGCCACGAGGCGCACGCGTTGCGCGTGTCGCTCGGCCACCTCCGGCATCGCGCCGAGCGCGAGGCCATCGACCATCACGAGCTCCTCGTCCGGAATGCGGGAGAAGACCGCCTCCGCCTGTTCGAGCGCCGCAGCCGTCGGAAACGGGAAACTTTCCTCCAGCCCTCGAATGTTCACGCGCCAGCCAAGTTGCCGAAGCCCGGCGATGATGCGCCGGTCGTACCCATAGCCGCCCGTCGCGGACTGAAGATCGCCGGGTATGAGGAACTCGAGCGATCGCGCGCGCACGTCAGGCAATCGGGCCTTCGAAGGACGCCCACGCCACGTGCGACTCATGCAACGTCACGCGCATGCTCTCCACCGTGCGCGCCGAGGGGCCGAGCTGCCCTTCATGAATACGAGCGCGCAAACGGTCGAACACCGTCTTGGCCAGGAACTCGGTCGTGGTATTGCGACCCGCGAAGTCGCGCTCTTCGTCGAGATTGCGGTAGTTCAGCGCCGCCAGCACTTCGCGCAGCGCTTCACCGCCCCGGCCGATGTCGACCACGATGCCGTCCGCGTCCAGCTCGCTCCGTCGAAACTCGACATCCACCACATACGTCGCGCCGTGCATGCGCTGCGCGGGTCCGAACACTTCGCCGGAAAAACTGTGCGCGATCATCATGTGATCGCGAACGCACACCGTGTACATCTCAAACCTCGTATTTAACCCTGTGCATGATCACGTCGCCCGCCGAACGCGACAGCTCACCCATCACCCGCGGCAGGTCTTCGAAACGACTTTCGCTGTCGATGAGCACGTCGAGCTCAGGCGCCGCCAGCAACGAGAGCGCCAGCCGCAGGCGGCGCGCGTGATCCCAGCGGACGCGCCGCGAGTCCGCGACACTCCCAACCTGCGAAGACTTCAGCGTGAGGCGCTGTGAGTGAAACGCCTGCCCGAGCGGCACCGTCACTGCGCGATCACCGTACCAGCTGAGCTCGACGACGGTCGCTTCAAACGCCGCGACGCGCATCGCCAGCGCCAACCCTTCCGACGAGCCGCTCGCATGCAGCACAACGTCCGCGCCTTCGCGCGCGGAATCGGGATGCGCGAACCGAACACCCAGTCGCGCCGCGACTTCGCGGCGCCGTGGGTTGAGATCCACCAACTCCACGTCACACCCCGGAATGCGCGCGATCAGCCATGCGGCGAGGCAGCCGACGCTCCCCGCACCGATTACCGAGACACGGTCGCCAGGCCCAACCCCCGAGTCCCAGACTCCGTTCAACGCGGTTTCCAGATTCGCCGCGAGGATCGCTCGTGCCGCCGGAACATCGGCCGGCACCGGATGCGCCGCAGCCGCGGGCAGAACATAGCGCTGCTGGTGCGGATAAAGGCAGAAAACCGTATCGCCCACCCGGCCCGGCGGCCCCTCTTCCACCCGACCCACGCTCGCGTACCCATACTTCACCGGAGCGGGAAAGTTACCGGCCTGAAAGGGAGCCCGCATGCGGTCGTACTCGCCGGGCGGCACGTGGCCGCCGAACACGAGCGACTCGGTGCCGCGACTCACGCCACTGTAAAGTGCCTGTATCCTCAGGTCGCCTGGTGCAAGAGCGGGCAGCGTTTCCGTGCGAAGCTCACCGCGACCAGGACTCGCGATCCAGAAAGCCAGTGACTGCAGTGACATGCTGATTGCTCAACCCGCCCATCGAGAGCTGCTGCGCAGCGCGTTGGGCGGCATCTTAGCGCTAGTGCTTCTATCGCTGTGGCTCGCGATGACGGCTGAATCGCGATTCGACCTCAGCCCCTGGTACGTCGCCAAGACGCTGGTCGTTCTCGGCGTGGGCGCAGTGCTGGTTCTGCACGGCTTGGCGGCACACCACCCGTTTCGGTCCATCGGCTCCGCCAACCTCGCGACGGCCGCTCGCGGTGTGCTGGTCGCGCTGCTCGCCGCACTCGTTGGCGAGCGAGTGAGCGGCTCCGTTCAATACGTCGTGCTCGCGGTCGGTGCGATAGCAGCGACTCTGGATGGCGTCGATGGCTGGCTGGCACGCAGATCGAACACGGCGAGCCGCTTCGGCGCACGTTTCGATATGGAGACGGACGCGCTGCTCATCCTCACGCTCGCGGTTCTGGCGTGGCAGTTCGGAAAGGCGAGCGCGTGGGTAGTCCTGTCGGGCGTTCTGCGATACGCGTTCGTGCTCGCCGCGTTTGCCTTCCCCTGGCTCCGCGCGCCACTTCCCGCCAGCTTCAGGCGCAAGACGGTAGCGGTGCTGCAGACCGTTGCCCTGCTTCTCGTGATGGCGCCATTCCTCCCGCGCACGGCGAGCGAGCCTATCGCCGCGGTCGCGTTGCTTGCGCTCGCGCGCTCCTTTCTCACGGATGTGATCTGGCTCAAACGCGAGGCGGCGCGGAACCGTTCACGCGAGCCCGCATGACGAATGCGCGCCCGGAAACGCGCCTGAATACTTTCAGGCGCGCCGCGCTCGTGATCGGGGCTCTGCTGCTGATCAACGGCGCGATCACGTTCCACAACATCTGGCCGACGCTCGGCATTCGGTGGCCGGGCGAGCTATCGATCGAAGTCGCCGTGCTGCTCCTGGCGCTCTCGATCTCGAATGCGACGCTCGGGCGCACATCGCCTCGCGTGTTGGCGCTCCTCGCCGTCGTGCTCGTGCTGTTCGCCATCGGGCGCTATGGAGAAGTCACCGCGCCAGCGCTCTACGGGCGCGAGATCAATCTTTACTGGGACGCTCAGCACGTAAGCGCTCTCGCTGGGATGCTCACCGCCGTCGCGCCCATTTGGATCGTGGTTGTTGGAGCGATCGCGCTCGTCGTCGCGTTGGCGCTGTTGTACCTCGGCGCGAGATGGTCGCTGGGAACGATCGACCGCGCGCTTCGCGATCGAAGAGCACAGATCGGCTTCGGCATCGCCGCTGTCTTGCTCATCGCGCTGTTCGGTGTTCAGCGGCTCGATGATCGAGTGCCCCGGGTGCCGCAGTTCTCGACGCCCGTGAGCCACACGTATGCCGAGCAGATCTCGCGTGTGCTCGACACCTTTGCCAGCAGCCGCGCCGCGCGCGCCCTGCCGGCTTCACCGCCGCTGCAAGCGAATCTTGCGGGCCTCGACGGCCGCGACGTTCTCGTGGTCTTCATGGAATCTTATGGGCGCGTCACCTACGACCGCCCCGAAATCGCGAGCGTGGTGAATCCGGCCCGCGAGCACTTTGCCGCCGCCGCGCGCGAGACCGGGCGGCGGGTGATTTCGGCGTTCGTAACCTCGCCGACGTTCGGCGGCTCGTCCTGGTTTGCCCATTCGAGCTTCCTGTCCGGCATCAATGTCGCGGACCCGGATCGATACGCCCTGCTGCTGACGCAGGATCGGCCGACCCTCGCTTCGACGTTCAAGGCGGCGGGCTATCGGGCGGTGGCGATGATGCCCGGCCTCAAGCAGAACTGGCCCGAAGGCGCCTTCTACGGATTCGACAAGATCTACGGCTCGGAAGCGCTCGACTACCGCGGCCCGCAGTTCGGGTGGTGGCGCATTCCGGACCAGTTTTCCCTGGCGGCGCTCGATGCGCGCGAGATTCAGCCGCGGCCGCGCAAACCGCTCTTCGTGTTCTTCCCCACGGTCAACACTCACATGCCGTTCCGGCCAACGCCCCCCCTTCAGGAGGACTGGGCGCGGGTGCTGACGCCGACCCCGTTCGATGCCCCTGACGTCGAGCGCTCCATCACCGAGACGCCTCAGTGGACGAACATGGGTGGCAGCTACGCAGGCTCCGTGCGGTATGCCTTTGAAGTCCTGGCGAGCTATCTCCGGGCGCGGCCGAGCGAGCATTTCGTGCTGGTGCTGCTCGGCGACCACCAACCTGCGGCCAACGTCAGCGGTGAAGGGGCTTCGTGGGACGTGCCCGTGCAGATCGTCAGCGATCGGCCGGAGCTGCTCGGCGCGCTGGAAAAGCACGGTTTCACGGCTGGAACGGCACCGGCCAGCCAGGCCATCGGGCCCATGAACGAGCTGGGGCCGATGCTCCTTGGGGCGTTCAGCCAGTAGACAGCCCTCCCACCAGATCCTATAGGATATAGCCACACCATTCGCCGAATGGGTCCGGAGGGGATAAGTGGAAGCTTACCGGGCATCGAATCATCCCGGCCGCACACGGGCGGCCACGTGGAACGAGCTCTATTCATCGCGCGTCGAACCCGCGGAGATCACGCACGCCGCGCGCTATACCTTCGAATCCGAGCTCCGCATCGGGACGCTCGGGCCCATCCGGGTCATTCGACTGATTTGCGGGCACAGCTCGATCGATCGGACCGCACGCCACATCGACTCCCGGTCCGCACGCAGCTTCACCGTGCTCCTGCAGGCGCGCGGCACCGGCCTGTTCGCGCAATACGGGCACGAATCCCCGCTCCGGAGCGGCGAGTTCAGCCTCTGCGACAGCGCGGCGCCCCACAGCTATCGCCTCGATGAAAACTCCGAAGTCGTGATGCTCCGGATACCGGAGAACATCCTCTCGGAGTACCTGCCGTCGCCGGAGAATGTGTGCGGCCGCCATCTGCTCGCCGCGCAAGGCCTGACGCCGGCCGTCACCGCGTTGACGCTGAGCCTTTGCGATCGCCTCGAAGGCGGCTTGCCGGCCGAGTTCTGCGCACGCGTGGCCCGTCACCTGATGGAACTGCTCGCAACGGCGTACGCGCTCGAGTTCGATTCAAAACCCGCCGGCCCTTCGGTGATCAGCGGACGGCACGCGCAAGTGAAGCTCTACATCGAGCAGCATCTGCGGGATCCGCAGCTCACGCCGAGCATGATCGCGAGCCGGCACAAGCTCTCCACCCGTTACCTTCGCATGGTGTTCGCGGTGGGCGGGGGAAACGATCTCCGCGTACATCCTGCGCCGCCGGCTCGAGGAATGCGCGCGCCAGATTTCGGATCCGCGCTGGCGCGGCCATTCGATCAGTGAGATCGCGTATGCATGGGGCTTCAACAGCACGTCGCATTTTGCGCGAACGTTCCGGATGCGATTCAAGAGCTCGCCGCGCGATCACCGGCGCGTCGTGAACGCGCACGCCGTGCCGGAAGCCGAAACGGCCGCCTCGCACATGGACGACTTCGAGCCCGCCGGTAGCTCAGAACATGCGGGGCCCGCGGCGCTGAATGCCGCAGGCTGCGATCCCTAGAAAGCCGCTTCGTATATTCGACGCGCGTCTTCCCATCGTCCCAGACCGCAGCACGAATGCCCCGCGCCCTTATCGCATCCGCAATCCGCTCGCGGCGGAGCCGCGCACGGACGGCGTGGTGACGATGAGCACGGAGCGTGCACCGGCCTGCCTGAGGTCGTCCGCCACACGCGACGACACGCCCGGCCCGAATGCCAACGTGCCCACCTGCTCGAGAACTATCGCATTCATCGTCTCGGGATGACATACCTACCTCTCTACACACTTCGCCGCGGCGGAGGTGGGTCATGCCTGATCCGGATGGCGGGCGCCGATCAGAATCCGACGGAGTCGGCGCCCTTCAAGGCGAGCATTTCCCGCGCCTGCGCCGGGGTTGCGATCTCGAGCCCGAGGTGCTCGACAATTGTGCGGATCTTGCGAACCTGGTCCGCATTGGAGCGCGCCAGCTGCGCCGGGCCGATATACAGACTGTCTTCGAGGCCCACGCGCACGTTGCCGCCCAACAGCGCGCTCTGCGTGCAGAAGCGCAGCTGATTGCGGCCGGCCGCGAATGCGGAGAAAACATAATCGTCGCCGAAGAGGCTATCGGCGATCGTCACCATGTGCGAGAGGTTGCGCGGATCGGCGCCAATGCCGCCAAGAATCCCGAACACGCCCTGGATGAGGAACGGCGGCTGCACGAGCTTGCGATCGACGAAATGCGCGAGCGTGTACAGATGCCCGATGTCGTAGCACTCGAACTCGAACCGCGTGCCGAACGCCTGGCCCACCTCGCGCATGATGCGTTCGATGTAGGCGTTGTCGTTGTACATGATCCGGCCGCGCGAGCTTTCGACGTATGTGCGCTCCCACTCGTGTTGCCAGTGCTCGACTCGCGCGCCGGCGGCGCTGAAGTCGAAAATCAGCGGGCCCATGTTGAGCGAGCATAGCTCGGGCCGCGCGGCCTTCGCGCCTTCCAGTCGCGCGTCGAGCGACATCGTGGCGCTGCCGCCGGTGGAGATGTTGATCACCGCAGCCGTGGCCGCCTTGATTTGCGGCAGGAACTCCATGAAGTGCCGCGCCGATGGACTGGGGCTGCCGTCCTTCGAATTGCGCGCGTGGAGATGCAGGATCGATGCGCCGGCCTGCGCGGCCTCGATGGCCGCGGTCGCGATCTGTTCCGACGTGACCGGAAGATACGGCGACATCGACGGCGTGTGGATCGAGCCGGTCGGCGCGCAGGTGATGATGATCTGCTTCGCGTTCTTGCGCATCCTAAGCCTCATTTTCCTTTCAGAATGTCGGTGGCTATCGCAGCCCCGGCGGATATTGATTTGAGCTTCGCCCACGCCACTTCCGCATGGCCCACGCGGGAACCGATGCCGCAGTCCGTGCTCGCCTGCAGGTTTTCCATGCCGACCAGCTTCGCGAAATTCACGAGTCGCTCGGCCACGAGCTCCGGATGCTCGATGAGGTCGGACGAGTGGCCGACGACACCGGGCACGATGATCTTGCCCGGCGGCGGCTTCACCTTCTCGAATACGCGCCACTCGTGCGCATGACGCGCGTTGCTCGCTTCAAAGGAATACGCCTGCGCGTTGATCCGGAACAGCAGGTCCACGATGTGCTTGAGCTCGATGTCGTTCGCGTGGGGCCGGTGGCCGCTGCCCCAGCACATGTGGAAGCGAATCCGATCTTCCGGCAGACCGTCGATGGCGTGGTTGATCACTTCAACCGCGAACTCGAGATAGCTGCGGTAGTCCCGCACGGTCCAGTCCGGATAGAACATCCACGTGGTTGCGAACTCCGGCTCGTCGATTTGCAGGATCAGGCCCGCATCGGTGATGGCTTTATATTCCTCGCGCACCGTGCGCGCGACGGCCATCATGTATTCCTCTTCGTTGCGGTAGTGTTTGTTGCGCACTCCCGCACCGAGGCTGAGCGGCCCCAGCGCCGCGATGAAACCCTCGACGTCGCGGCCCCTGATCCCCTCTTTCAGCGCGGCGACATCTGTCGCGATCGCTTCCTGCCCGATGTACTTCAGCGGCTCGGTGCAAACCTGCTCTCTCAGCGGCATCTTCGGCACGGTGCCGGGAGTCGAGAAACCCGGCCGCACCGGGCCGCCGGAGCCCGCGTACCATAAGCCCGACGCGTGGTAGCCCGGAAACTCGCGTCGATCGCGCTCCGCGACACCGCCACGCTTCGGCGCAATGGACGGATCGCGGTCGACGATCGCGAACCCGGTGATGCGCGGCTGGATGTAGGTCACGTAGTGACCCATGTTGGCGGCCTTCACGTACTCGCCATCGTTGACGACGTCGATGCCGCAGGCGATCTGCCTTTCGACCACGTCCTTCACGGCGAGCGGCAATTCGCCGCTCAGCGCCGCGCGATTCTCGTCGGCGTATACCAGCAACGCGTCGAGACCGGCAGGCCGGGGAAGATTGCCCCCGTGCGTGCAAAGAATACGATCGGTTGAACGGCGCATCGATTTCCCCTCGACGGGGATTGTGCCACGCAGGCCCGGAAGCCATCGACGCTACTTCCGTTTTGGACAGGAGAAACTACCGTTCGAAGTCCGCTCGCGGAACGCTAGCGAGCGTACGGATTCCTGTCGCGGTCGCGCGCAACCCGGTCGCCGCCGCGATAGCCGCCCATTTCGCGCTCCACATCGAGATACGCTTCCGTCACCGGCTTCAGATCGAGCTGCGCTTCGCGGCTGTCCGAGCGATCCACGTCGTCACGAAGCGCGTGGTACGAGCGCGAGAGGCTTTCGAACGCTTGATCCAGGTCGCGCCGATCCGCCCGCGAATCACCGACAGCGAGGCGGAAATCGTGAGCCTTCTCGGCCAGCGTATCCGCTTCGCGCGAATAGCCGCTGCTGGCGTAGCCACCACGACCGTGGTCGTACCGGGCCAGCTGCCCGGAATTGTTTTCAAGCCGGTCGGCCGAGCGTGCGAGGTTGCCGTGAGGCGACGTCGCGCAACCGCCGATGAACGCCATGAGCGTCACCACAGGAATGACTAGCATTGATCTGTTCATGCCCACCGCTCTCCCGCGCAAGCGGGTTTCCAAATGATGCGGGAGAAACGGGCGGCTCCGCCCGGAGTTCCGCTATTACAAGCGGCAGCGCCGGCGCAGCGGCAATCGGGTCAGAGGATGGCGCGAACCACGCCGCCATCGACGCGCAAGGCCGCGCCAGTCGTCGCGGACGCGGCGGTGCTGCACACATACGCGATCATCGACGCGACTTCTCGAGTGGTCGCGAAGCGCTGGATCACTGAAGACGGCCGCGCGTGCTTGAAGAAATCCTGCTCCACGGCGGCGAGATCCTTGCCTTGGGCGGCGGCGAGTTGCGCCACGAACCCCGCCACGCCTTCGGAGGCCGTGGGACCGGGCAAAACACTGTTCACGGTGACGTTCGTGCCAACGAGCGTTTCGGCCAATCCGCGCGCGACGGCGATCTGCGCGGTTTTCGTTACGCCGTAGTGAATCATCTCGGTCGGAATCTGCACGCCCGACTCGCTCGACACGAATACGATGCGCCCGAAATTGCGAGCCCGCATCCCCTTCACGTAGTGACGGGAGAGCCTCACGCCGCTCAGCACGTTCGCTTCGAAGAAGCGCAGCCACTCGGCATCACCGATATCCTCGAACGCCTTCGGCTCGAAGATGCCCATGTTGTTCACGAGAATGTCGGCGTCCGGAACGCCGCCGATGAGCTGCGCGCATCCATCGGCTGTCGCAAGGTCCGCCGCGACGCCTTCTAGCTTTGCGGCAGGCACGGCCTTGCGCAGCTGCGCGAGCGCGGCGTCGATTCGCTTCCGCGTTCGGCCATTGATGACGACGTGTGCGCCTTCGCGCGCCAGCACTTCAGCCGAGGCAAAGCCGATCCCGGCGGTAGAGCCCGTGACGATGGCGCGTTTGCCGGCGAGTCCGAGATCCATGGCCATTTCCTCGCTTCAAAAAAGGAGTGAATGGCACTGTATCACGCGCCTCGGTCGAGGCGACGGATCAGCAGGCTGTGCCAGCCCGTTCGATAGGTCTCGAAGCCGGGCGATGCGGCGTGGGCCACGCGAACAGCGCGACCGTCCAGGTTCGCGTCCACTGCGCTACGCGCATTGGCGAGAAGCGCGGTTCGTTCCGGAAAGTCCAGGATCCCCTGCGCCTCCGATGCGGAGTCGGCTAGCACAGTGCCTTGCCCATCGATGATGCACACACGGGTCGTCCCCCACTCCGCGCGCGACAACGGCGTTCGCTTGACGACCGTCTGCCCCAGGTTGTCCCACGCGAGCAGGGTTCCGAGCACGCCCAGCGGCCTTCCGTTCACTGAGCCGCCTTCGCGAATGACGGAGGAATAGATCAGTGCACGCTGCCCGTTCACGAGCTTCGAAGGATGTGCGGACTGGAACGCGAACTGCGTGCCATCGCGCGTGGCGAGCGCCGATTGAAACCACTCGGTGTCACCGACCAGAGCGCCTTCCACCTGATAGCGAGCCGACCGGCCGTTGGCGACGATGCGCCCCTCCAGATCGGCGACGATGAGATCGAAATACACAGTGTACGTGTCGAGGATCTGGCTCAGGCGTCGGGACGCGAGGTCGCGCGCCGCGCGCGTGGGCCGGGCGAGACAGTCGCCGACGGCGACATCCGCGGCCCACCAGCGCACGTCGCAGCTGCGCTCATAAAGATTGCGATCGATGATGTCGATGTTCGTGAGCGCAAGATCGCACAGGCGCGCGTCGCGAACGCGTGTCGACAGGTTCGCGATCATGCCGTCGAGGTCGGCATTCAGGCGCCTCGACTGGTCCAGCATGTGAGAGGACGCCGAAGAGATATCTCCCGAGAGCCGCGTGAGCTCCTCGGCGACAACGCCGAACCCGGCACCAGCGGCGCCGGCCCGCGCCGCCTCGACGCGGGCGTTCATCGAAAGAATGCGCGTCGCGCGGTTGATCCGCGTGATCTGCTCCGCCGTATCGACCACATTCGCCATCATCTTGCGGGACAGGTCGACGACGGACTGCAGGTGAACGTCGAACGAGGTGTCGTCCTGACCCGCTGGGGTGGCTGTCATGTACTTGAATGAGTCCGGTCGCGGCGAGGTGAGGTCGGTAGGACGCTATCATCCGGCAGCGCCGCGCCGCTTTGAACTGCGTATCGAACGTCGGACCGCCTCGCGGGTTTCGGTTGTCTTGATGCGGGGATGACTCGTCGCGACGGCGTTGCCGAAAAAGACCCACCCGGAAAATCGGCTCAAAGAACTTTTGTTACAACCACGTAGCGGCGGGAATAGGCTATTCCACCCATACGCGCCGGTACTCTTGCGCGAGAGCTGCGTAATGCGCAACGGCTTGGCGATTCGCCGCCAGCTCTTCCGGGGTCAGGTCGCGCACGTATCGCGCGGGCCGCCCCACCCAGAGCTGACCTGACTTCACGGCCTTGCCCGGCGGCAGAAGACTGCCGGCGCCGAGCATCGCCCCGCGCTCCACGACACAGCCATCCATCACCGTCGCCCCCATCCCAACGAACGATTCGTCTTCGAGACGGCAACCGTGAATCAGGCATTGATGCCCGATGAGCACGTCGTTGCCGATGGACGTTCCGAAGCGACCGCCGGTGACGTGGACGATGCTCCCGTCCTGGATATTGGTGCGCGACCCGATGCGGATGCGGTTCACGTCGCCGCGGGCGACGCAGTTGAACCAGAGGCTCGCGTCATCGGCGATGTGTACATCGCCGATGACGTGGGTGCCGGGCGCGATGAACGCGCTTTCATGAACGGTCGGCCGGATGCCGCGATATGGCCAGAGGTGCCCTGTCATCGTCATCCGCCAAGACTACCATCGCTTCTCAACCAATAGTCGCGCTGGCGACGGCCGAATCGTCACTCTCCGCGCCTTCGCTCGTGAACGCCGAGACCGTGAAATACCAGACTCCCGGCGCCAGTCCCTCGATCACGCTGTTCGCAACACCCGCGTTGGCGACGGTGACCACAGCCGAGAGAGCGTCGGGGCTCTTGCCGTACCGAACGTGATAGCCCGCCAGGTTGCTCAGCGTGGAGCCATCGACGTTCTGCGTCGGCGGCATCCAGCTCACCGTCACGGCGCCGGGCAACCCAGTCGAAACAGGTGACACCGCAATCGAGAACGCCGGAAGAGACGTCATCGCTTTGCCGTCGCTCACACGGACCAGAATGTTGCTGAAGCTGCCTGCGGCGGTGGGCTTGCCCGAGAGCTGGCCCGTGGCCGTGTTGAACGTCGCCCAGGACGGCTTGTTGTCGACACTGAAAGTCAGCGTGTCGCGGTTGGCGTCGCTGGCGGCGGGCGTGAACGTATACGTCGAGCCGACTTTGGCGGTGGTCACTGGCGTACCCGAGATCATCGGCGCCGAGTTCGTTGCGGTCGCCGTTGACGTCGTGATGCTGAATGCCGGCTGCAGTGACGCGGAAGTCACGCCATCCGTCACGATGATCATGATGGACGATGCGGTGCCGGCGGCGGTCGGCTTGCCCGAGAGCTTGCCGGTTGACGTGCTGAACGTCGCCCAGCTCGGCTTGTTGCGGATCGAGAACGTCAGCGACTTGCCTTCAGGATCTTTGGCCGTCGGCTGGAAGGAGTACGCCGCACCCATTGTGGCCTTGGTTATCGGCGTGCCGGTAATGGTCGGAGATTTGTTCGCGTTCGGCTTCACGGTCAGCGAGTACGCAGGCAGCGACACTTTCGACGTTCCGTCGGACACGGTGATGACGATTCCGGACCACACCTTCGCGTGCTCCGCGAACGGCGTGCCGTTCAGCTCACCCGTCGTCGAGGAGAAAGAAGCCCACGCGGGCCGGTTGGCGATCGAGAACGTGAGTTTGTTGCCGTCGGCGTCGGTCGCCTTCGGCTTGAAGCTGTAGGACTGACCAACCGTCATGGCCGTGAGCGGCGTACCGGTGATCTTGGGAGCGGCCGCTTCGGCGGTGACGGCAAACAAGAGAGCGACGGGCGGCATCGAGAGCGCACCCACGCGAACCGCACGACGACCTGTGAAAAGCTGATTCATTCGAAACCCCGGTGAACAATTCGGGGCGAATTAAAGCGAACGCGAGCTCCTCGACTAATCGTGGAAAACGGCGTCTTCGAATGACGACACCGCGTGTCCTGGCGGAACGCGTGTGACGGATGTCGCGCTCAGACGGCGCGCCTCGTGAGACCGTTCACACGGGCGCGGAGCAGTACGTAGAATTGACGCACCGCTCGCGCCCGGGGGAAACCATTACTGGGCTGCGGAAGCTCGCAATCCCAGGCGCCGAACTTCTACCGACGCCGTGCCCGAATTGTTTTTCATGAACGTTTCCGTGACGCCCGGCACGCTGAGCACAGCGTCGTTCACGAACAGAAACAGCTCCCCGTCGGCCTCCGCGGTGATGCGTGCGCGAAGAATCTTGCGATCCGCCGGCACCGGATTGCAGGCCATCACTCGTTCGGCTTCCGAACGGGGAAGTTTGTCGCTGACGCCCAGCCGCGCGACGACCTCGTTGGAGGCTTCGCAACGCGGAGGCAGCGCCGGTGCGATGTCGTCCACCGGCTCGAGCGGGCTCTCCACGTTGCCGACGTCCCCGATTCGCATCACAGGCTGGAACCAGTTCTCGCTCCACCACCGCTTCAGCGGCGCGGCCATGATGTGGCGAACGCCCTCGCTCGGCATGCCGAGCACATCGGTCTGCAACTGGCGGTCGAACCAGTCACCCGGCGTGTCGATCGTGATCTCGTAACGGCGTCCCTTTTTCAGGACGATGCCCGAAGCCCAGCACATATCGGCCGTGTCGAACCCACTCGCCCGCGCCACCGCCGCGTCCTTTGTGAAGTCCGACGTCGTGCCGTGACAGAAGCGACCGGCGGCGCTCGTGAGATCGAACGTGGCGCGATTCAGCAGCAGAAGCGCGCCGAGCAGCAGCACGACGACGAACGCCGCTGGCGCGAAGTGATCCGTGAGGAATCCGAACCCGGCGCGCAACGGCGCGCTCGTCCTCAGCACCCTGGCCAGCGACAACGAGAACGTGCTCTGGATCTTCGTTCGGCTGGCCGCATCCTTGCGCTGGACGCTGCCCAAAAGGCGAAACCCCTGAATGAGTAGCGTGCCGGCCGCCAGCGCCGAGAGCGCCCACAACGCATATCGCATCGGCTTGTAGAAAATCGCCAGCGCCACACCGGCCATGCTTACCGCAAACAGCACGGTCAACCCGTTGCGCCACGCCTTGCGGCTCTCGCGCAGCCACCCGAGGTAACCGTCACGAAACTGCCGATCCCACGCCATTCGCGCCCGATCGCGAATGCGGCGCTCGAGCGTAACGCTACCGGCGAGCGAGCCCAGGATCGCAATCAGGATCAGGAAGAACTCGAGCGGATGCTCGTTGAGCGCGTTCTTCCAGGGGGCGACATAGCTCGGGATCAGCGCGCTGAACGCATTGACGATATCGGCCACCGGACCGCGCGTCGCGCGGTCGATGCCTGTCAACCACGTCATCGCGCTCGCGACCGGCGCCGCAATCACCGGATAGATGACGAGCAGAATCGTCAGGCTCACCGTGAGCGCATACAGGCAACGTCGCCAGAACACCGTATCCCACACGAGCCTGATGGCTTGGCGATCCGGCCTCGCGAGCTTCTGAATGGCGGTCGCCACGTCGGGGTCCGACGAGTCCAGCGTGATGCCCGGCGGTTTCGAAGCGTCCAGCTTCATCTCCGCTGGCTTCGGGGAGAGCGGCACGAGCTGGTCGTCGGTGTCGAGAATCCAGAACTGGTGGGGAAGCGTGAACGGCGCGTAGCTATCGGTTCCCTGCGTCATTCGCACCAGGACACTGCGATGGATCACAGGAAAAATGGGGATGCCCGCGGGATCGATGGGCACTTCGATGCGGCGGGGCGAGTAGCGGTAATAGGAGTTCAGGCCCGCGCGGGAATCGTACAGCTTCGCGAACGGAGATTGGTTCACGCGCACGTCCCGCACGGCTGCGGGGTCCAGACGCAGGCCATTCTTTAGCGCCTCGTCCATGATCCACCCGAGGGGCACGAGCGAGAGCTGGTCCTCGGGATAGCCACCGCCCACGTTCGAGTGAACCCCGGCAAACCACACCTGGCGAATGCGCCCTGCCCGTCCGGCCGTTGCCTCGGCAAGGTCATCCCACAGCAGCGGGTGGAACGTGGTGCGCTCGTCATCGAGCGAAAGTGCGTGGCGTGCTTGCTCGACTTTCGGCGAGAGTTTGAAGTCTCCGAACACCAGCGGCCATAACCAGCGGTCAATGGCGCGCTTCAGGCCCACTATCGGTACGCCGTAGGCCTCGACGGTATCCCACAGCCCGAGAAAGCGGATCGGAACGTCGCGACGATGTTGCGACTCCGCGATGCGCGTAATCGCGTCATAAGACGGATAGCCCCTGATCCAGTCTCTCAGCCGCACGAACGCATCGCGCAGAGATCGACACGCCCGGACGAGCGGTTTGCCGTTCGCGGGAAACGCTTTCGACCGGTAGCAGCGATACGCCGACACCGCGTTACGGTGGAGCTCGTCCTCGGATTGGTACGGCACCAGTCCCTCGCGAGCGATGAACCCGATCAGCACGCGAATCGTGAACGCTCCGCGACTGAAGCCGAAGCCGTGGATGGCATCGCCCGGCTGCCAGTTGCGGCAAATGAACTTGTAGAGATCGATGACGTTCCGCTTCAAGCCCCAGCCGAATGCGCCACCGAACGCCGCCAGATACTTGTTCGACGACGTGCCGACACCGTCGTCGTAACGAGCGATCTGGTCGGACTGCGTTTGATCCAGCGCCTGGAACAGGCGCCAGACATTCGTCTTGTTGGCTTTCGCAGAGCTGTTTCCGGTGCCGTCGGAAAGAACGACGATATTCCTGCCCGACCGTGCTGTTTCCATAGGCGGCGGACGCTAGCACACGCCACTTTGACGCCACAACTTTGCCACAAGCTCCTTCAAGACTTCCGACTCCAGGCGATACAACTCACCGGCAGGAGTCTTGCGGACATGGGCAGTCGTTCGGGGCCTTTCATCATCATTACGCTGATCCTCGTGGCGCTCGGATACGCCGTCTACAAGCATCCGCCCCTCGTCACCGCGCATCGCGGCGAAATCATCGTCCGCGCGAATACACTCGATGGCTCCCTGAACGCCTACCGCGACGGCGCGGTAATGGTGCTGCCCGGCGTGCATCAGGTGCGCGTGTACTCGACGCGCGATCAGGTCTATCGGCCCACGGAGAGCGCATCGGCCACCGGGCCGGCGCCGTTCCAGTCCAGCGAGGGACTGTCGATCGGTGTCGACCTGACGGTGCGCTGGGCCATCGACCGCGGCCGCATCGCGCAGACCTCGAAAGAGTTTCCCGATGACCTCAACGCGGACCTGGTGCGCCCCGCCTTGCAGGGCATCGTGTATCCCGTGTTCTCCCAGCATTCGGTGCGCGAGATCTTCTCGCGCCAGCGCTCCGAGATTCAGAAGGAGATCGCGAGCCAGCTCGCGCCGAAGCTCGCGGCGGTCGGATTGATCCTGCGCGGCGTGGACATGGGCAACGTCGATCTGCCGAAGGACTTCCGCACCGGCATGGAACGGCTGCTCGCCGAGGAGCTCGAGACCGAAAAGATCCGTTACACGCTGCAGCTCAAGGAGTCGCAGGTCAAACAGACGCAGCTCGAAGCGCAGGCCGAGAAAGTGCGCCGGCAGGAGTCGGCCGAAGCCGCGGCCCAGGAGCAGGTGATCGCCGCTCGTGTGCAGGAGGAGACCATGAAGCACATCCTCCCCTTCAAGCAGAAGCAGATCGAGCAGCGAACGCTCGAAGCCGAGGCCGACAAGGTCGCCCGCGTGCGCATAGCCGAAGGCTCGGCGGACGCGCGCCGTATCGAAGCCCGAGGCGAAGCGGATTCGCGCCAGCGGCTCGCCGAAGCGGAAGCGTATCGGCTGGATCTCGTGGGAAAATCCAATGCGGGCCAGATGGAGCGCGAGGGCGCGCTGCTCGCGCGCTACCCGCTCCTTATCCAGAAGACGGTTGCCGACAAGCTCTCTGACAAGGTGCAGGTGATCATCGCTCCGACGCCGGACCCTGGTCAGTTCATCGGCTCGAATCTCATCGGTATGCACGACCCTGCGAAGGATGGCGGCCGGTGATGCTCCTTGCACTCACTGCGGCACTGGCCATCGTTGCGCAGGACCAGTCGTCACTCCGCTCCGAGCCGCGCTCCGGCGCGACCGAGCTCACGGCGCTCTCCCAGGGAGACCTGGTCGAGATTCGCGGCGAGCAGGCCGAATACCTCAAGGTCTACAACTATCGGCAGGAGCGAGGCGGATATCTCAGGCGCGAAGCCGCTCGCCCGCTCGGCCTCACCGAGAACGATGCGCCGGAGTTGCTATCGGTGCTGCGGTTCCTCCGTGACGGTCGCGGATCCGAAGCGCTCGGCATCAGCTATGGCGCGGCCTATCTAAAGGCCGCGCCGACGCAATCCCTGACGGCGGAGCCGTTCGAGGCCATCGCGCGCATGGCGGAACGGCTTGCGGATGCCGCCTCGGGAAACGGCCCGCAATCCGCCGCGCTCGCCTCGCACCTCCAGGTCGTCGAGCAGTTCGGCGTCCACATGCGCACATTCGAGCGCAATAGACGCATGCAGGTGTGCTACGACGGCGATCTGTATCGCCGGGTGCTGACGATAAAGAGCGCAAACGCCGAACAGCGCGCCTATGCGGTACTCGGCCTCACACGCCCCGACTGCATCGATCCGAACCTCGGGCCCACGGCACGCATGTCGCTGGATAACGAACGCCGGCAGCTACTCGAGCTGCTCGACGTACGCGAGTTGAGCGCTCCGATGCGAAGCCGCGTGAGCGCACGGGGCGCGGCGGTGTGGGCATCCGTGACGTTCGCCCGAGCCAGGCGGCAGCAATCGCCGGCCGCGGCCGCGCAACGTGCGCTCGATGAGCTCCTCGCCGTCGATCCGGGAGCGCTGGGTGAGGATCGTCGCTCCGAGTACGTCGACTCGGCCGCCCGCGTCAGTGCCATTCGCTGGGGCGCGGAACCCGCGACCACCCAGAAAGGTCCGCTCGTTCTCAGTACAACTCCCGGCGAGACCGGCCAGACCTGCGTCGCGCTCAAAGACACCCGCCGACCGCGCGAAGAGCCACTCGCGCGACGTTGCACCTACGGCATCGCGTGGATGGGTTCCGCCAAAACCATTCCGTCGGGCCCGGCGCTGGTACTGGCGGTACAGCCGCTGGAAAGCTGGCTCGAGCTCTGGGTGTTCCACGAGGTCGCGGGCAACTGGACGGTCGACGTGCTCTCGCCCGGAGCGGACGACCCCGAGCTGGGATACGTCGAATACGCAGGGTTCGCGCCTGAAACGCGGCGGCTCCTCATCGTAAGAGAGGTGAAAGAGCGCGGGCGATTCCGCCGCCGCTTCGAACTGCTTCGACTCGACGACCTCGCCCAGGTGAGGTTCGCAAGCACGCCAGACCTGCTGCGCGACTTCGGAAGATCCCAGGACATCGCGTGGAAGCGGGACACGCTCTCCCTTCATTGAGAGCGCCGCTTGATGACATGATATCGGCGCCCATGCCGCGCCGTTCACCACGCCCTCACGATCGCCCGCTCAGGCTCCTGCCCCAGGCGGACGTGCTCGCACGCCTCGAGAGCGCACTCGCCGGGCAAGATGGCGTCGATGGCGCACACTGCATCCACGAGCTATGGATGCGCGGCGAGTTTCCCCAGAACATCGAACGCGCGCTCGAGCGACTCTGGCGCAGCACGGCCAGGACCGTGCCGGAGTGGCTGCCCATGCGATACGTGAGCTGGCTGCCGCGGGCCTACGAAGTCGCTTCGCGGTTCAAAGCGGGCGCGAAAGGCAAATCCAACATTTACCTCGTGCTGCTGGATTACTCGGATCGGCGCGGCGACACGCACGGCGTGTATGTCGGAATGAGCGAATACGGCCCCGCGGAGCGATTCGATCAGCATAAGGCCGGCATCCGCGCGGCCGGCAGCGTGCTGAAGCGAGGCATCGAGGTGCTGACCGGCCCGACGCTGCATCTCCAGCACATCTCGCGGAAGGAAGCGGCACGAATCGAAGTGGAGCTTGCGGAAGCGCTAGCGGACGCCGGCATCAAAGTCGAAGGCGGACACTGACCCGGCCGCGGGTTTTCGACTAACATCGCCCGGCCGCAAGGTAGCCCGGCGCTGCCGCGCCTGAACCTCGCCGCATTCGCGAGTGCGTGAAACACGGCGACCCGTCGACCGGTCTGGTGTCAGGAACAAGCTAAGGAGGCTTCCATGAGAGTGCGTGATATCTCCCAACCCCGTCGTGACCTCCTCAAGGTGGCGGGGGCGGCGACCCTGCTCTGCGCCCTGCCGGTCGCGTTCGCCCAGAGCAAGAAACCGAAAATTGGCGTCATCGGCTCCGGCAACGTCGGCAGCGCAATCGGCCGCAGTTGGGCGCGAGCGGGATACGACGTCATGTTCGCCTCGCGCAACCTCGATAGCGACAAGAAACTAGCCGCCGAGGTCGGCGCCCACGCACGCGCCGGCACCCCGAAGGAAGCCGGGGCGTTTGGCGAGGTATTGCTGTTCGCGGTGCCCTACGGCGCGCTGCCCGATCTCGGCAAGAGTCTCGGCGATTCGCTCAAGGGCAAGCTGGTGCTCGATGCATGCAATCCGTTCCCGCAGCGGGACGGCGATATCGCGAACGCGGCGCGCGAGAAAGGCGCCGGTGTCGTGTCGGCGGAGCTCCTGCCCGGTGCGCACATCGTCCGCGCCTTCAACGCAATTGGCGCGGCCCGCATGGGCAAGGCCTACGAAGAGGCCGGGCGCGTGGGGATGCCCATCGCCGGCGACGACAAGCAGGCGATCGAGGTCGCTTCGAAGTTGATACGGGATCTCGGCTATGAGCCGGTCCTGGTGGGTGGGCTCGCGATGGGCAAGTACCTGATGCCGGGAACACCGCTCGCGGGCGAGCACACGCCGGATGAGATTCGGAAGATCGCCGCCACGCTGAAGCCCTGAACGCGATCCGCGTCGCAGCTCTCGCAAAAATCGGCTCCGCGCGCGGCGGAGCCGACCAGACTTAATCGCGGCGCCCCGCCCAATCTTGATGGCCATCACGGCCCGTTGCGGCTTCTACGCCCGCGCTCGATGGGTGCATATGAAACCATGACATCCGGGGTTTCGCCTCGAAATGTCCACTACAAGGAAGACGCGGCAAAGCAGTGCCGCCACCCGTTTCGACCATGCACCGAAAAAGCTGGCACGTACACGTTGCCACGGAAGTTTCCCTCCCCCACTCCGCGCTCGGTTCGCACGTGCTGAGCCCGGGCGAGTACGTGATGCGCGAGATCGATATCTCCTCCTACGACATCGCTTCCGCGGTCCTGAAGGTGCGACTCGGTTTCTCGCACATCTTTCGCATGCAGCGATCCGGCGCCATCCAGATCGACGGCGTCTTCCCCTAGATCAGACGACGACGAGCGACACGTCGATATTGCCGCGCGTGGCGTTCGAGTACGGACACACGATGTGCGCCTTCTCGACCAGCGCCTGCACCGTCTCACGCGGCACTCCGGGCGCGGAAATGCGCAGCTCCACCTGAATGCCGAAGCCGGTCGGAATGGGGCCGATGCCCACACGACCCGTGATGCTGGTGTCCGGGGGCAGCACGATCTTTTCCTTGCCCGCGACAAACCTCATCGCACCGATGAAGCACGCCGAATAGCCGGCGGCGAACAACTGCTCCGGATTGGTGCCGGGCCCGCCGGCACCGCCCAGTTCCTTCGGAGTCGAGAGTTGGATGTTCAGAACGCCGTCGGATGAAACGGCGCGACCGTCGCGTCCTCCGGTGGCGGTGGCTTGCGCGGTGTACAGAGCTTTCTCGAGCGACATGACGGACTCCTCATTCGATGAGCGGTCGTGACACGACCGCGGGAAGCCGGGAGTTTACGACGAGCCATCGGCCTCGTCCTCCCTCCTCCTAGCTATCGGGATTCGCCGCGGCGCCCGCCATGTCGGCCGGTCGCGTCGACTGCTCATCGAGATCGGCCAGATCCGCGCTCTCGTCGAGAATCGCGACGGGCCGTGCGACCGGATTGAATCCGCCAGACTGCTTCCGCCACAACTGCGCATAGAGCCCGCCCCGCGCCAGCAACTCGCTGTGCGATCCATCCGCCACGATGAACCCGCGATCGAGCACGATGAGCCGATCCATATCCATCACCGTGCTGAGGCGATGAGCGATCGCGATCACGCTCTTGCCCGACATCGCTTCGCGCATCGCGGCCTGGATGATCTGCTCGCTGTGGCTATCGAGCGCGCTGGTGGCCTCATCGAGCAGCAGAATCGGCGCGTCCTTGAGAATCGCGCGCGCGATGGCAATACGCTGGCGTTGCCCGCCGGAGAGCTTGACGCCGCGTTCGCCCACCATGGTGCGGTAGCCGTTCTCCAGCTCCATGATGAAGTCGTGCGCGTGTGCGCGACGCGCGGCCTGCTCCACATCCGCGTCGCTCGCGCCGGGCCGGCCGTAGCGGATGTTCTCGAGCAGGCTACGATGAAACAGCGTTGTATCCTGTGGGATCAGCGCAATGGATCGCCTGAGACTTCCCTGCGTGACCTCGCGGATGTCCTGTTCATCGATGCGGATCGCGCCCTCGACCACGTCATGCATGCGCATGAGAAGGCCCATCAACGTCGTCTTGCCTGCGCCGCTCGGCCCCACGAGACCCACGCGCTGCCCCGCCGGGATGGTCAGCTCGAAATCCTTCACGATGTTGCGAGATCGCTGGCGCCGGTCTTCGGACGGCACCTCATACGCGAACGCCACACGGTCGAAATGGATCGCGCCCCGCTTCACCACCAGCGCCGGTGCGCCGGGTTTGTCGGTGACGGTTGCCGGCACGATCAGCGTTTCGATGCTGTCGCGAGCCGAACCCATCTGATCGTAGAACTCCGGGATACGCTGCCCGACGTTGTACGCGGTCTGCAGCAGCGAGCTCGTGAGCGCCGTGATCATCACGAAATCGCCCGCACCGATCAGGCCATGCACCCAGCCGTAGACCGCCCCGCCGACGAACAGCACCCACATCGCGATATCCATGACGTATTGCACGCAGCGCAGGCGGACCACGGAGCGATACGAAGCGCGGCGGCGATCGCGCTCTTCGCCTGTGTAGTGCTTCAGCAGCTCGTCCTCGAGCGGCTGGTTCGCGAAGAAGAACACGTTGCGGATATTCGTCAGCACATCGACCACGCGGCCGGTGACGGCGGCCTTCGCCTCGTTCGTCACGATAGCGCGCCGCGTGCATTCGCGACCGACGAGGAGGCTGATCGTGAAATACAGCACGATCGCCACTACGGCGGCAGCACAGAACGCCGGGCTCGCAATGTAGAAAAAAGCCGCGACGAATACGAAGAAGCAGGCGCCCGGTATGAAGTCGAACACCATCATGTCGAACAGCATGAGCACCTGATCGGGCAGCATCACCGTGCGATGCGCGATCTTGCCCGAGAGGGTGTTCTCGAAGTACGAGCTCGAAAGGCGCTGCGCGTACGCGAACACCTCCTCCTTCATGCGCACGAGCATGGGCGCGCGAGTGTTGTACGAGCTGAACCATGCGCCCGCATCGGCCGCGAAGCGCGACACCACGAGCACGACGAACAACGTGAACGGCGCCGTGAGCTTGCCGGCCTCGGTCGCCGGGTCGCGCAGGGTGAGCACCGTATCCGTCAGGCTCTTGATGGAATACGCGATCGAGGCGAACACGGCGCGGCTCAGGATCGGGAAGATGAGCAGGCCGAGACAACCCCACATGAACTGGCGGTAGAAGTGAAAGGAGAACGGCAGGAGGCGGTTGGGTAAGGTGGGCGCGTTCATGCTGGGAGGTCTCGCGGGCTGGCGAGCCTAGCCCATCGAGGGCAGCGAGCCAAACCTCGCTAACGTGGACGTGGCGGCGCCAACGCTGGGCGCCGTTGTTTCATCTTTGGCTGCTTGAAGAAGCCCTCAAGCGCCGGGCGGCCGAGAGGCCCGAGGCGAGGGCCGGGCGCGCAGGCGCGCGCCCGGCCGCGAACTCATCTGCGTGCGGGCTGCGGCAGGAACACCGGCTGCCAGTCTTCCTGGCCACGCGAAATGACGTACGAGTGAATCGCCTCCACCTGCTCCTGATTCAGCACGTCGCGGAACGCGGCCATGCCGCGCTCCTTGTACTTGCCGTTCAGCACGATCTCATTGAAATCCGTGTGCGCCTGCGTGGGGAGATAGCGCAGATCCTTGGGCCCGCTGCCCACGGCGTTCTGCCCGTGGCACACGGCGCAATTGGTGGCGAAGAGCGTCGCGCCCGCGCTCACCTTCTCCGGCGGCTGCACGGCGGAAGGCGGCGGCGCGATCGCTTCGGCCGGCGGCGCCGGCGGCAACTTCACACCCTTCGCATCCAGCGCGAACACAACGAGGCGCGCCGGCCCGACCGAGAACGGCTTCTTCGCGTTGTTCAGCCCGTGCACGATGGCGTTGTTCCAACCCGCGTTCACCGCGATGTACTGCTTGCCGCGCACGGTGTAGGTGATCGGCCCCGCGACCGGCACGCTCTGTACGTCGGACTCCCAAAGCTTCGTGCCGTCGTCCGCACGGAAAACCGCGAGCGTGCGGTCCATCGTTCCCTGCACCAGCAGGTTGCCGGCGGTCGCCATCGTGCCGCCGCCGAACGGAAGCTCGGACGGAACCCGGAACGCCGGCTTCTGCGTCACCGGATTCCACGCGAGGATGTAGCCCTTGTCGCGCGTCTGCACGTCGGCGTTGAGTTGCTTGCGCAGCTCCGGATAGGTGCCCACGCCCGCGCCGAGCGTCGTCTTGCCGAGCACGAACTTGAACTCGCCATCCGGCAACCGCGACACCACCATCCACTGTTCCAGCGTCGGGATGTACACGAGCCCGGTGAGCGGGCTGTACGACATCGGGTTCCAGTTATGAGCCGCGGACGGCGTCATCATGTGCGGCTTCTCGACGACGTGCGCGTCCGGCAGCAGCACCGGCTTGCCCGTCTTCAGGTCGATGCTCGACGCCCAGGTGTTCGGCACGAAGTTCTTCGCCGAGATCAGCTCGCCCGTGGCGCGATCGATCACATAGAAGAACCCGTTCTTCGGCGCGTGCATGATGACCTGCCGCTCGCGCCCATCGATCTTGAGGTCGGCGAGCATCAGCGGCGAGGTGCTGTCGTAGTCCCACTCCTCGCCCGGCACTTCCTGGTAGTGCCACGCGTACTTGCCCGTCTTCGCATTCACCGCGACGATCGAAGCGAGAAACAGATTGTCGCCGCCCTGAGGGCTGCGGAAGGCCTGCGGATGCGGCGAGCCGTTGCCCGTTCCGAAGTACACCATGTCGAGCTTCGGATCGTAGACGATGGTGTCCCAGTTGTTGCCACCGCCACCGGTCTTCCACCAGTCACCCGTCCAGGTCTTGGCGGCCATCGGCATGATGGAGTCGGAGGCGACACCGTCCGGCTTCGCCGGATCGCCCGGCACGATGTAGAACTTCCACACCTGCTTGCCGGTCTCCGCGTCGTACGCGGACATGTAGCCGCGCGCGCCAAGATCGCCGCCGGCATTGCCGATCACCACCACTCCGCCGGCCACGCGCGGCGCGCCGGTGATCGACAGCGGCTGGTCCGGCTCGAGCGTCTGCGTGGACCAGATCGGTTTGCCGGTGTGCGCGTCGAGCGCGATCAGCCGGCCGTCCAGCGCGGCGACATAGATCTTGCCTTTCCAGGCGGCGAGTCCGCGGCTCACCGGGCCGCAGCAGGCGATACGCCCGTATTCGAAGGGGACTTTCGGGTCATAGGTCCAGAGCACCTTGCCCGTCGCGCCGTCATAGGCCGTGGCAATGCTCCAGGCGGAGACGTTGTAGAGCACCCCGTCGATGACGAGCGGCGTGGCATCGACGCCGCGATAGGTGCCGAGATCGGCGTACCACGCAAGACCCAGCCGCTTCACATTCTTGTCGGTGATCTGCTCGAGCGGGCTGAACCGCTGCTCGTCCCAGGTACGCCCGTATGACATCCATTGGCCGGCGTCCTTATCCGCGTTTTCCATGCGCTGCTGCGTGACCGCCGCCGGGGCGGCCTTGCCGGCGCCCTCCGCAACAGCGCCCACCAACCCGAGCACACCGAGCGTGACGAAGGAAATCGATAAACGGAATGAGCGCAGCATTGCCTCTCCTGCAGCCGGGCCGATGGATCGCGACCGCGAAGTGTACTGCACGAGGCCTAACCGGCATTGCCTGCCGTGGAACTCCGATCGCGCTGGGAACGATATGGGATGAGAAGAGACGAGAAGCCCTCAATCGCCGGGCGGCTGGAGAGAGCCACGGGAGCCACGGAACCGCAGGAGCCACGAAATCACGGGAGCCACGGAACTGCGGGAGCTGCGGGAACCGCAGAACCACGGGAACTGCGGAACCGCGGAGGCCCCTCTTAGCCGCCCGGCGATTGAGGGCCTCTTCAGGCGACAGCCGGCCGGATATTCGCATTCAAGCGAAACAGATTCGCCGGGTCATATTTACCCTTGAGCCGAACCAGCTTCGGATAGTTGTCGCCATAAGTGGCACGCAGCCGCTGCTCCCCTTCCGAAGGCTCCGTATTGACGTAGTAGCCCTTCGTGAAAGGATCGAACGCCTTCCAAAGGTCGCGCAATACCCGCACGTTGCGATCGTCCTGCGTGTGATCCGTCCAGGCGCCGAACATCAGCAGGTCCCACTGCGCGAGCCGATTCCAGTACGCCGTAGCATCCGGCTCGACGCGCGCCACCGCGCCCGCAAGCGCACCGATGCCGATCCCGTTGAACCAGGCGGGCGCATTGCTCGTGGCGTGAATGATCTCGCTCACCAGCTTGTCCGGAACCTCATTGACGAAGCCCGATTTGACGTAAAAGCCGAGTCCCGCTGGCAGGGCCGGCGGCGCCGCGCCGGTCGGCCCAAGCTGCGCCTGCACGTAGGGCTTGGCGACGAGGGTGTCGAGAAGCGGCTTGCCGAGCTTCGCCAGCGGAGCGATCAATTTCTCCCCATCGGCCGGCTTGCCGCTATAGACCACTTCGATCGCCACGTATTTGCCCGGCGGCACGGGCGCCCCCGGATCGACCACCGTGATGCCGCCGCTCAGGAACAACTCATCGGGCGCCTGCTGCCCGAGATCGAAGAACGCCTTGAGAACGGTGGCCGTGTCCTTCAATGGATACAGCCTGGCGCCGGCCAGCACCGGATGATCCAGCGGATGCAGCTGATACTCGAAGCTAGTGACGATACCGAAGTTGCCGCCGCCACCGCGCAGCGCCCAGAACAGATCCGGATCCCGCTCGGCGCTCACCTGCAGAACCTTGCCGTCCGCGGTAACGATCTCGAAGCCACGCACGTTGTCGCACGACAGGCCATGCGTGCGCATGAGTCGCCCCTGGCCACCGCCGAGCGTGAGACCGGCGATGCCGGTGTCCGCGGCGGTACCGAGCGGCGTCACGAGGCCCGAGGCCTGCGACTTCGAATCGAGCTCGGCAAGCAGCGCGCCGCCCTGCGCCTTGGCCGTGCGCTTCGGCTTGTCGACCTGTATGTCCCTCATGAGACCCAGATCGATCATCATCCCGCCATCGCACGTCGACTGGCCCGTAATGCTGTGGCCGCCGCCTTTCACCGACGTGAGCAACCCGTGCGAGCTTGCGAAAGTGACGGCTTTCGCCACATCCCCGGTGTTCGCGCATCGCGCGATGAGCGCGGGGTGCCGATCGAACGCACCGTTCCAGACACGGCGTGCCTGGTCGTATCCGGTGTCCTTCGCGAACAGCAACTGGCCGCCGAAACCCGTGCGGAGATCCTTGATGTCGGACGCGGCAAGAGTGATCGGCTTGCCGGAAAGGCTCAGCGCCGCAACGCTGCCGGGAACGGAGCCGCTCGACACGTCCGCCCACACCCGCCCGGCGGGCAAAGCGACGGCAACAGCGGCTGCGGCGCCGATGAATTCGCGCCGGCTGACGGTATTCTTCCAGTTGGCAAAAGCAAACGGCGGGAACGCGCTCATGACTCCCTCCTCATATGATTGTTATAGGGCGGGCGACAAGCCTTGGCAGGCACGCCGGATTCTCACCCAGTCGCGTCAGCTATGGAAGCCGGAACGCCCGATATCGGCCCACCGGTCTTCCGAATGAATACTGTAGCGACAACGCGGTGTATCCCATGCACCACGTTTCCGATCAGGTCTCGTGCAGCGTATCCGCGATATTCGAACGGGCTACACGAATCGCGGGCACGAGCGCGCCCGCGAGGCCGAGTGCGCACGCAAGAAGCATCACGTTGATCGCAAGCGCGGGCGTGATAGACAGCGCGTACACGAGCTGCGAGTCGAACTGCGCGCCGCCCAACATGCTGATCGTCGCTCCCTCGAACAGCGCGTACGAAACACCGACACCGATCGCCGCGCCGACGAGCGCGAGCAGCATCGCTTCGATCAATACAGCGATGGCAACCGCCGCCGCGGAAAAACCGATCGCGCGCAGCGTCGCCATCTCCGCAGCGCGCGCCGCCACCGCGGAGTACGTCGAGTTCAGTGCGCTGAACAGCGCGCCCAGCGCCATGATCGCGCCGATCGAATAGGCGACGACATGCAGCATGCGATTCATCCAGCTCGACGCCGACGCGAGATATTCCGGCTCGGTGCGCGCATCCACTTGCTGCTTCGTATCGCGAAGCACGGTTTGCCTGAACGAAGCGAAGGACGCGGCATCGTTCAGCGCGACCGTCAGGCTGTTGAAGGTACTGAGCTTGTATGCCGACATGACGGTCTGCGCATCGGAGATCGCCTCCGACTCGCGCGATCCGTTGCCGCCGGCAAACGTGCCTACCACCGTCCAATCGCCGTCCTGCAGCCGAACGCGATCGCCGATCTCGACCCCGTCGAACCGCGAGCGCGCAGCGGCACCGATCACCAATTCCAGATTGCCGGGGCGATACATTCTTCCAGCAATGAGCTTCAACTCGGGGCGCAACGTGAAGTACTGGCCACCCACGCCTCTCAGCGTCACGTTGACGTCGGAGTGATCGCCCTTGCGCGCGACGGGCGCTACGAGCACGACTTCCGCCGACACGACCGGCTCGCCGTGCGCGTCGCGTCGCACTTCCGGCGCGTTCATGAATCTGGCGACGTCGTCGTGCGAGAGGCTGCTCTCATACTCCGCCGTCGAGATACGAGTGAGCACGACAGCGCGATCCGCGCGCCCGTCGCCCTTCACCGTCGACTGAAATCCCAGCGACATGGCCAGCACCGGAATGAGCACGCCCACGACGCCTGCAATGCCGATGACGATCACCAGCGAGCCGCCGAGCCGATGCGGGATGTTGCGCAGGTTGGTCATCGCGACCGCAAGGGTCTGTGTGGCGATGTTCATGGACTCACCGCTTTCCCAGCGCGAATGCGACAGACCTGCGCGACAGGCTCGACGCCGGCAACGCGGCGCCGATGAACGCGAGACCCGCGGCGCAGAGAAGCCCCGCCACCACGACCGCCGACGATACGACGATCGAACCAATCGAACCATATTCCTCTTGCCACAGTGGCACTAGCAAGCGGGCTATGCCGAGACCGAGCAATGCAGGCGGCAGGTACAACAGCAAGGCCTCCGCGAACGCGAGACTCAGCACGTGGTTGCCCGAATATCCCATCGCCTTGAGCACGGCGAACTCTCGCGACCGATCCTGAAGCGACTGGCGCAACGTGTTTCCGGTGAGGAAGGCCAGCGTGAACAGCACCGCGCCCATGATGGCGTTCGTGAAGAACTTCACGTCGCCCATCTGCTTCGCCTGACTTGCCGCGTTCGCCTGCTGCGACTGGGTGCGCGTCTCGTGCGATGAGTTGGCGAAGATCCGGTCGACGGCGGCCGAAGTGGCTACGGCTTTTGTCCCGTCGTCGATCCGTAAGTAGAACGTCTCGGCGGTATTGCGATCCTCGACGCGATATTCGTTGAGGTAGTCATAGTTGATGACGCCGAAATATTGGGGCCGCAGTGCCTGCGGCGTGCCGATGGTGCCGACCACCTTGAAGCTCCAATCGCCGCTGCCGTCCGTCTTCAGCGTCTGCGAGCTCATCGTAATGGTGTCTCCAACCTTCCAGCCGAAGTTGTCCATCATCGGAACCGTCAGCAGAATGCCATTGCGCGTGCTGCGCATCGCCTTCAGCCCCTCTTTCGAGGGGACGAGGGCGGGCACCATGCGAAAGAAGATATCCGGCGAGGTTGCGATCGCGGCGAGGCCGTCGGCGTCGCCCTTCCTTCCCATGAAGTACGACCGCTGGGTCACTTCCTTCACCCCGGGGATCTCGCGGATCCGCTCGATCGCCGAGATCGGCATGTTGTGACCGCCGCGAACGCGTGTGCGGGTGATGAGCATGTCCCGCTGCGAGCTGGCAATCGCGCGGTCGAAGCCGGCATTCACACCCTGGAGCAGCCCCAGCAGCACGAATGCGATGGCGATGCAGATTGCGGTGAGGATCGATCGGACCGGCCTTCGCCAGAGCCCGGCCCACACGAGCGGGAAGAACTTCACGCCGACTCCCTATGCGGCTGCCTCGGCGCATTTATAGCAGCAGGCCGCAGGGCTTTTCGTGCGCTGGTCGCAGCTGCGTGCGGGTTTTTTAGAGAATGGCCGCAGCGGAGGCGGTTAGAACCGAGGGATGCCGGTGGGGTCCTGCGGTTTGGAGGCGACCCCGGCGAGCCGGTCACCCGTCAGGACCGCGAACCGGCGATACAGCGGGCCCAGCGGATTCTTGTCATTGCCGTTCACGGCGAGGGTCACTTTCGACTGCGCCACGATTCGGGAACCCGTGGATCCGGTGCTTTCGGCCCCGGTCACGCGAACATCGCCTTCGAGCGAGCCGGCCAGCATCTTGTAGCCGAACACGACGGCGTTGGTCGTTTGGCGCAGCGCCAGTCCATCGACCACGATCTCCGCGGTTCCACTCGCATGGGGGTCCAGCTCGTCGAGCAGCTTGCGTGATTTCAACTCCGTCCTGATCGCTTCGAGCAGCGCGTCCGCCGCGAAGCGGCTCGCATCACCCGTTACCTTCGCGGCTGCTTCGGGGGTCACGGTGAGATTCACCGCTTTTACGACATGTGCGACAGGAGGCGCCTTTGCAGCCGGTTGAGTGCTCGCCGGCGCGACATTTGCCGTTGCCGGGGCGGCGGACTGTGGAGTGGCGGTCGCGGTCTGCGGAGAGGCTGTCGTCGCCGGTGGCGCAGGTGTCGCGGGAGATGCAGGCGTCGCCGGTGATGCAGGTGTCGCGGGAGATGCTGCTTCGGGCTGAGGCTCCGAAGGCGCCGGTCGGTCACCGACCACGTGCCCGAACACGATCACCTGCCCACACCCGGCCAGCATCGCACTCATCAGCAGGGAAAAGATCGCTAGCCTGACCATCGACATCTCTTGAGCGGCTCGCCGGCACTACCGGCCCGGCCGATAGTGCCACGAGGTGCACAGGGCCGTCAGGCCGTGGTTCGGCCTATATAAGGCACGAGACGCCCGCCCCGGCATCGGGCATCGGGCATCGGGCATCGGGCATCGGGCATCGGGCATCCGGCTCAACCCTGCGCTTTTCGATCGTGACCAACAGTAACGGAGGCGAAGGGCACCGCCTTGGGCGCAATCAAAATGAAACAGTCCCTGCCCAACATCGCGCCCCTTATTTCAATGCGATGAAGGGGACGTTTCCATGCGCAAGCTGACGCTGATTGCTTCCTGCGTGTCGGCCATTCTGACGGCCGGCGCTGCCCATGCGGCGGTGGAGTTGATCGCCGAATCCCAGGTGAGCGGCACTTATCAGGATTACTCGGTTGAAACCGCAGGACCACTCGAGAGCGGTGTGCCGGGTAACAAGCTCGGCGGAATGGGCTCCGCTCTCGCCTACGCAGGATGCAACAGCTTCGTCGCGCTGCCGGATCGCGGCCCGAACGCGCTGGTATACAACGCGGCCATCGACAGCACCACGAGCTACATTCCACGCTTTCACGCGCTTCACCTGAGCCTCGCGCAGGCTGCGGCCGGCGCTTCCCTGCCCTACGTGCTCACACCGTTCGTCACCGAGACGACGCTGCTGTCGAGCCCAACCCCGCTGTACTACGGCGACGGCAAGGCCTACGGCGTGCAGAACGGCAAACCGGCGCTGAACCAGCGTCACCGCTCGCTCTATTACTTCAGCGGCCGCTCGGACAACTTCGACCCCGGCAAGCCTTCGACCAACCCGAACAACGGCCGCCTCGACCCCGAGGGCATCCGGGTTTCGAACGACGGCAACTCGGTGTTCGTGACGGACGAGTACGGCCCGTATGTGTATCAGTTCGATCGCGACAGCGGCCGTCGCCTCCGTTCCTACGCGCTGCCGGCGAAGTTCGCGGTGAGCAAGCTCTCGCCGCTGGGTGACACCGAAATCACCGGCAACACGTCCGGCCGCGTCGCCAACAAGGGCATGGAAGGCCTCGCGATCACGCCCGATGGGCGCTACCTCGTCGGCGCGATGCAGAGCCCGCTGATCCAGGACGGCGGCACGAATGCGCCATTCACGCGCATCGTGAAGATCGACGTCCGTACCGGCGCGGTGCGCGAATACGCGTACGAGCTCACCAATATCGGCACGGCCGCCGCGCCGAAGTACGGCACCATCAGCGAGATCCTCGCGATCAACAACGATGAGTTCCTCGTCGATGAGCGTGACGGCAAGGGCCTGGCGGACAACTCGAAGGCCGGGTTCAAGAAGATCTTCCGCGTCAGCCTGAAGGGCGCGACGGAAGTGAGCCAGCTGACCGGCCAGACGCAGCTCGCGGGCAAGGCTCCGGCCAAGACGTTGTTCCTCGATGTGGTCGCCGCGCTCAGCGCGCATGGCTACGCCGCTGCGGATATTCCGGCCAAGCTCGAGGGCATCACCTTCGGGCCGGACATCAGCGCGAACGGTGTCACGCGCCACACGCTGATCGTGTCGAACGACAACGACTTCCTCGAAACCTACGTCGACGACGGTCACCCGCAGGGCGGCGCCAACCCGAACCGCTGGTTCGTTTTCGCGCTCGATGACAGCGACCTGCCGGGCTACAAGCCGCAGGCCATCGAGACGACGAAGAACTGCTCGGAAGACCACCGCTCGTGGGACGAGTGGTTCCGCTGGCACGACTGATACGGCCGGCCGCAAAGTGCTGAAGGAGCGGCCCCGTTCGCGGGCCGCTCCTTTACTGGGCCACCTCCCTGGTCCGCCTTCTTGGGTCCGCCTTCTTGGGTCCGCCTTCTTGGGTCCGCCTTCTTGGGTCCGCCTTCTTGGGTCCGCCTTCTTGGGTCCGCCTTCTTGGGTCCGCCTTCTTGGGTCCGCCTTCTTGGGTCCGCCTTCTTGGGCCCACTTGACGCAGCGTCAGCTCCCAAGCCCTTCTTCGCGGCCGAGGCCACGCCGCGGTTCCCGGACAGTTGCGAGTGTCAGGCGCGGCTGGGAATAATGCCCCGGGATGGCGAAAGGACGTGACAGAGGCGGCAAACGCGCACCCATCTGGTGTCCGCTCCTGTCTTCGCCGTTCCTGATCTGGCCCGCCGCCGCCGCGGCACAAACGCCACCGCGCCCGTCGCCGGATGCGACGCCCGAACTGCGGGTCGAAGCCTCGCGCTGCGCGTGCAGTACCGGGACAACATTCCCGACATCGGCACCGTGAGCTGGCGCGCCCGGGGCGAGCACCTCCTCAGCTCGACGAACGAGTTGCTCAGCGGCGCAAACGTAGTAAGCACCAACGATCAGGAAGTGCCACCCGAGTGGCGCCTCTGGACACAGGCGGATTGGCGACTAGGCAAGTGGAGCGCCGCAGCCGTGTACACCTACTCGAGTGGCGGGCAATACGCGGGGCTCGCATATTCTTCATTCGCCACACTCGACATGCGCATCGCATACGAGATCGAATCCCCGTTCGGCGCGCGATTCGGCAACACGCTTCGCATCGGTGCCGGAGTCCAGAACGTTCTGGATCGCGATCCACCTTTCGCGAACACGCTGACGGGCTATCGGGGCGGCTCGCCGCTCGGGCGAGCCTACGAAGTGACACTGCGCGTACCGTTCGGCCGCTAGGGAAATTCAGAAGAACTTCTCTGAAATCGCTTGGCGTTGAGCGCGACGCCGGGGTGCGCAAGCGAAGGGGTCTCGGGAATTTTGACAGGGGGATACCGAACATCGACGCCGTGCCAACAGCCCAAGGTCGGTACTCACAATTGTGCGGCGTCGAAACGGGACAGTGGTCGTGACGATTGGGCGGCGGGTGAGTTCGGTATCCCCCCGTCAAAATTCCCGAGACCCCTTCGCTTGCGCACCCCGGCTTCCTGATGCCCTCAGGGCGATTTCAGAGAAGTTCTTCTGAATTTCCTACGCCACCTGTGCAGCCGGCGTAAGTGACCTTCTCCACAACTGCCGCACAAGCACGAAGAAGAGCGGCACAAAAAGCACAGCGAGCACGGTGCCCGTGATCATGCCGCCAATCACCGCCGTGCCGATTGCGATACGGCTCTGCGCGCCCGCGCCAGTGGAAATAGCCAGCGGCAGCACACCGAAAATGAATGCGAGCGAGGTCATCACGATCGGCCGCAAGCGCAAACGCCCCGCCTGCAAGGCCGCCTCACGCGGACTCTCACCGTTCTTCTCCGCCTGTTCGGCAAACTCGACGATGAGAATCGCGTTCTTCGCGGCCAATCCCATGGTCGTCAGCAGACCGACCTGGAAGTACACGTCGTTCTCGAGTCCACGCAGCATCACCGCGATCGCCGCGCCGAGGAGACCGAGCGGCACCACCATGATCACCGAGACGGGAATCGACCAGCTCTCGTAGAGGGCCGCGAGACACAGGAACACGACGATAATGGAAATCGCGTACAGATACGGCGCCTGTCCGCTCGACTTGCGCTCCTGATACGACAACCCGGCCCATTCGACCGAGATGCCCGGAACGTCGCCCGCAAGCACTTCCATGCGCGCCATCGCGTCGCCGGTGCTGCGCCCAGGCGCGGCCGCCCCTTCGATCTCGTACGAGCTCCATCCATTGAAACGGCTCACCAGCGCCGGCGAACGGCTCCACGAAGTCGTCGCAAACGCGGAGAACGGCGTCATCGCGCCATTGGCGGTCCGCACATACCAGTCCGAGAGATCTTCCGGCCGGCTGCGGAACGGCGCGTCGCCCTGCACGTAGACGCGTTTCACGCGTCCACGATCGATGAAGTCGTTGACGTAGTTGCCGCCCCACGCCGCCGAGAGTGTCGAATCCACGTCCGACTGCGACAGACCCAACGCACCGACTTTTTCCTGATCGATGTCGACGTTGAGCGTCGGAGTATCTTCGAGCGTGTTCGAGCGCACCGACGTCAACACGGGATCCGCGCGAGCCGCCGTCAGCAGCTTGTCGCGCGCCGCCTTGAACTCGGCGCGCGTGAGGCCGCCCGTGTTCAGCAGCTCCATGGTGAAACCGCTCGATTGCCCGAGGCCGCGCACCGGGGGCGGATTCAGCGCGAAGAACTCGGCGTCACGCAGCCGCGCACCCACTTGTGCCGTTGCGCGCCGGGTGATTGCCGCCGCGCTGTGCTCCTTGCCTTGTCGATCGTCCCACGGCGCGAGCGCGACGAATCCACGCCCGGCGTTCTGGCCGGCACCCGCCTGACTCTGGCCGACGATCATGAAAACGACCGGAACGTCCTGCTTCTCTTCCGTGATGAAGTAGCGCTCGATCTCCCGTACGGCCTGCATCGTACGGGGTTGGGTCGCGCCGGGCGGCAGCGTGTATTGAAGCTGCGCCCTGCCCTGGTCCTCCACGGGCAGGAAACTCGTCGGCAGGTACGCGAACACGACGACGAGCATGCCGATGAGTGCCACGTAAACGGCCATGACGCTCTTCGGCCTGTCCAGAACGTAGCCGATGGAGTCCCGGTAGCGATCCGCGAAGCGCTCGAAGCCGCCGGAGAACTTGTCCCCGATCTCGTGCATGACGCGAGTCACGCGCTTGCGGCGCGACTCGAGCTCCTGGCTCGGCGGCTTCAGCAGCGTCGCGGCGAGCGCGGGCGACAGCACGAGTGCGACGACCACCGACAGGATCATCGACGCGACCATCGTGATCGAGAACTGGCGATAGATCTGGCCGACCGATCCGCCGAAGAACGCCATCGGCAGGAACACCGCCGACAGCACGAGCGCGATGGCGATGAGCGCGGTCTGGATCTCGTCCATCGAGCGAATGGTCGCTTCGCGCGCCGTGATGCCGGGCTCTTCGCGCATCACGCGCTCGACGTTCTCCACGACGACGATCGCATCGTCGACGAGCAGGCCGATGGCCAGCACCATCGCGAACAGCGTGAGCGTATTCACCGTGAAACCGAACATGGCGAGCACGCCGAACGTTCCGAGCAGCACCACCGGCACGGCGATCGCGGGAATGAGCGTCGCTCGCCAGGTTTGCAGGAACACGAACATCACGATCACGACGAGCGCGATGGCTTCGATGAGCGTCTTCACGACCTCTTCGATCGACAGCTTCACGAAGTCGGTGCTGTCGAGCGGGAAGGCGTATTGATACCCGGCGGGGAACGCCTTCGACTGGCGCGCGACTTCAGCCTTCACGAGCTCCGCGGTCCGCAACGCATCCGCGCCCGGCGCGAGCTGGATCGCCATGCCCGAGCCCGGATGCCCGTTGAGCCGGGCCTGTGCCGTATAGCCCTCGCTGCCGAGCTCGACGCGCGCCACATCGGACAGCCGCACCATCGAGCCGTCCCGCTGCGTCTTCACGATGATGCGCTTGAACTGCTCGGGCGTCGTGAGGCGCGAACGCGCGGTCACGGTCGCGTTCAGCATCTGCGTGTTCAACGACGGCAATGCGCCGAGCTGCCCCGCCGCCACCTGCGTGTTCTGCGCTTCGATGGAACTGATGATGTCTCGGGGCATCAGCTGGTAGCTCGCGAGCCGCGACGGATCGAGCCAGATGCGCATGGCGTACTGCGAGCCGAACACCTGCATGTCGCCGACGCCCGGCAATCGGCCGATGGCGTCCTGCATGTTGGACACCATGTAGTCGGAGACGTCGCCGCTCTCCGCGACGTCCGTCGAGTCGTACACGGACAGGACCATGAGGAAGTCCGGATTGGCCTTCGTCACGACCAGCCCCTGCTGCTGCACGGCCTGCGGCATGCGGGGCAGCGCCTGCTGTACTTTATTCTGTACCTGAACCTGCGCGATGTCGGCGTCGACGCCGCGCTCGAACGTCACGGTGATCTGCGAGACACCCGTTGCGTTCGAGGTCGACGAGAAATAGATGAGACCGTCGATTCCGGTCAACTGCTGCTCGATAACCTGCGTGACGCTCGACTCGAGCGTCTCCGCCGACGCGCCCGGATACACCGCGCGAACGTTGACGGAAGGCGGCGCGATATCCGGGTACTGCTCGACCGGCAGCCAGATGATGCCGCCAACACCGCCCATCATGATCAGGATGGAGATCACCCAGGCGAGCACCGGGCGGTCGATGAAAGTCCTTGAGACCATCGCTTATCCGGCGGTCGCGGAGGTGGGCGATGGCCGGCCGCCCGGCGCGGGTGGCACAGCATCGGAGCGCGCCGGCGCGCCGCGCTCAGGCGCCGTCGCAGCCGGCGCGGCGTCCGCCGCGGGCGCCGCGCTCACCGCAACGGGCCGCACGGCTTGCCCGGGCTGAATGTGGCCCAGTCCCTCGACGATGAGTCGATCCCCCGGCTGCAGGCCTTTCGACACGAGCCACTTGTCGCCCACCGTACGTTCCGTCACGACGGTGCGTAACTCCGCCTTCGAGTCCGTGCTGATCACCAGCGCGGTGGCGTTACCTTTCGAGTCGCGCGAAATTCCCTGCTGAGGCGCGAGAATCGCGTCGCGCGCCTGCACCGGCGAGAACTCGGCTCGCACGTACATGCCGGGCAGCAGCCAACCCTCGGGATTCGGGAAGCGAGCCCGTACGGTCACCGACCCGGTATTCATGTCCACGACCGATTCGGCGAACTGAAGTACGCCCGCGTGCGAATAGCGGCTCCCGTCCTCGAGACGCAGGTTCACTTCAGCCGAGGTTCGCGCAAGGCCGCCGCCCGCGACCTGCCGCCGAAACGCGAGCAACGCCGCGCTCGACTGCTGGATGTCGACGAAAATCGGGTCCATTCGCTGGATCGTGGTGAGCGGTTCCGCCTGCCCCGCCGACACCAGCGCGCCCGTCGTGACCACCGAGCGCCCGATGCGTCCGGTAATAGGCGCACTGACCTGGGTGAACTTCAAATTAATTTCAGCCGTCGAGATGCCGGCGCGGGCACGTTCCGCCGCCGCGGCGGCCGATTCGGCGGTTGCTTGCGCATCCAGCAGATCCTGCCGGCTGACGACGCCGGACTTCGCGAGCTCACCGAGCCGCTCCGCACGCGTTCGGGCGGCATCGCGCGTCGCTGTGGCGCTGGCGAGATCCGCACGGGCCTGGTTGAGGGCCGCCTCGTAGATGCGTGGGTCGATCCGATAGAGCAGTTCACCGGCGCGGACCGTCGCCCCTTCGGTAAACAGGCGCTCCTTGATGATGCCGGACACCTGGGGCCGCACTTCGGAAGTCTCGAAGGCTGTGGTCCGGCCGGGAAGTTCCAGGCGCAACGGGACCGCCTCACGTTGCAGCACGACGTAACCGGCTTCGGGAGTCTTTTTATCTCCTCCGCCGCGCCCGTTCTGTGCACGGCCGCCATCGTCCCGCGAACAGGCGGTGAGCAACAGGGTGGAAGCGATCGCAATAATCCAGGGGGATGCCGTTAATGCCAAGTAGACGCTCCGCTTCGCCTCGCCGGGGCCCGGTCGGGGGCCCGCATCCGCGCAAGAGTACAGCAGGAGCACCCCGCAGAGGACGCGCGGGCCGCAAAGGAGTTGTGACGACTGCTACGAGGATCGGCTGAAGCGCGAGGATCCTCGAGGGCGCGAACTCCGCGAGGCCGCCGACGATCGGCGGCGCCCCGGCAGAGAGCGCCGCCCAGCGACAAGCGTGGTGATGCCGCCCTGGCATACGACGTGGCTGTGCACGGCGTGCGGCCGAGGTCGTCCGAGACGAGACGCCCGCCGCCCCAAAATCAGCCCGTGGACGCGGCCAGTTGGCCGGTGAGATGCCGCAACCATTCGCTGGCCTGCTTGCGGGTCTCCTCGAACGTCACGGCCTTCTGCAGGGCGGTGATCGCGCCCGGATTGTTCTTCAACCCGTTCTCGGCGACGGCGAGCCGCATCCACGCTTCGCCGGTGCGCTTCAGTCCGCCCTTCTGCAAGGCCTTCTGCAGGGCCTCGCGCGAATCCTTCCACTGCTCGTTGTCGCCGTACATCGCGCCGAGCTTGAAGAAGTACTCGCCACGCTCGGACATCGACGCGAGCTTCTTCAGAGTCGCCTCGGCACGCGCCGCTTCGCGCGCGTTGATCCAGGCGTCGGCGACGGATTCGAGGTTGGCTTCGTCGGCCGGTACCCTGCCCTTGTCGATCGAATCCTGAAGCATCGTGCCCGCCTTGAACGGCAGGTCGAGCATCATGTAGACGTTATAGAGATTCTTGCGCTCGGTCGGCTTGTCGATGAAGCCCTGCCGGTCCGCGACCGCCAGCACCGCCACCGCATCCAGATCCGATTTCATTTCGAAGAACATGCTCGACAGCTGCTTCCAGTAGTCGGGCTTCACCGGCGCAACGCCGATGAGCTGCACCAGCGTCTGCGCGCACGCCTTGAAGTCCTTCATCTCATAGCTGACGGCGAGCTTCATCTCGTACCAGCTCTGGTTCGGCGACTTCGCCTTGGAGAGCGCGAGATCGATCTGCGGAAGCGCATCGGCGAAGCGCTTGCGCTCGACGAGCGCGTTGGCCAGGAAGATGTGCGCTTCGGCGGGCGCCGCCTTGCACGCGCCTGCGATGTACTCCTGCAGCACCTTGATGCCTTCGTCATGCTGCCCGGCGACGATGTAGATCTGACCCAGGTTGTACTGAAGCTGCTCCTGCTGTGCCTGCGGAAGCGCCTTCAGCGAAACCGCCTTGGCGAACGCTTTGCCCGCCGCCGCGTAGTCGTTCTTCGCCGACTGCGCGAGGCCAAGGTTGTAGTAGACCACCGCCTTCTCGAAATCGCTGCCCGTCTCGCCGAGCTTGGTGAGCTTTTCGATGGCCTCCGCGTACTGCTTGTTGCCCATCAGCTTCGTGGCTTCCTCCACGCCGTGATAGACATTTTCGTTCATGGTGCTCGCGGCGGTCTTCTCCTTGTCCTCCGTGCAGTCCGCCGCCCAGGAAGTACCGGCGGCGAGCCCGATGCACGCCACACACGCCGCCGCTGCCCACATTCTTCGCTTGCTGCTTGTCATCCGTTCGCTCATCCCGAATTCAGGTTGAACTCAATCTTCTGGGCGCCCTTCTGCTCTACGGGAAGCCCGTTCACGACCTTCGGCTTGAACTTCCAGCGCAACACCGCCTGCACCGCCGACGCTTCGAACAGGCCTTTCGGCTTCGCGTCGAGCACGCGTGCATTGCGTACGCTGCCATCCGGGTTCACGAGCACTTCCAGCTGCACCCAACCGGTGATGCCGTTGCGAGCGGCATCGCGCGGATAGGCCGGCGGAATCCGCTGCAGCGGAATGATGTCGCCGTCGAACAATCCACCACCGCCGCCACCCATCTGGCCGAGGAACGCTCCACCGCCGACATTCGCATTCAGGTTCACGTTCGGCATCGCGAATCCGCCGCCGCCCGCCTGCACGCTGGCCGCTTCCACGCGTATTTTCGACGGTGGTGGCGGTGGCTTCGGCGGCGGTGGGGGCGGCTTGCGACGTTCCATCGACTCCACCTGCGTATCACGACGCAGGCGAACGAAGTCCACGGCCTGCAGCATCTCCGCCTTCTTCACGCCGTGGCCGGAAACGTGCACCACTGCGTACATCAGCGAGAAGAGGCCGAGTGCACAGGCGAACGCGAAGAGAAAAATCGGTATGGCACGCGGTCCGATCAGTGTCTGGGTCTGCATGGATCAGCCTCCGCTCGGCGCCGTGGCGATCGACACATCCTTGACGCCACCGAGTTTCACCTGGTCCATCACTCTGGTGAGCGCGCCCGTCTCGGCGTCGCGGTCCGCGATCAGCACGACCGTGTCATCGGGCCGCTCGACGTGCAGTCGCTCGATCAGCCCGCGTACTTCGGTAAGATTCACCTGGCGTTTGTCCATCCAGATGTCGCCGTTAGGTCGGATCGCGATGAGGATGTTGCCGGTCTCCTGGTTCTCCGCCGTCAGCGCCGCGGGGCGCGACACGCTGATACCGGCTTCTTTCACGAACGAAGTCGTGATGATGAAGAAGATGAGCAGGTTCATGACGAAATCGAGCATCGGGGCAAGGTCGATGCCGATCTCTTCGGACTCGGGGGCGTGTCGCCTGGATATCATGGTCGTATCAACCCTGGGATGCGGCGATCGACACGTTCTGCACGCCCCCCTGGCGTACCTGGTCGATCACATTGACGAGAACGCCCGTGTGCGCGCCTTTGTCCGCGGCAACCACCACCGCGTCCTCCGGCCTCTGCGCATGCAGGCGCTCTATGTTCGCGCGTACCGCGCGGATGTCGACGGCGCGATTGTCGATGACGATCTCCCCGTCGGGCCGTATCGCCACGACGATGCTGCCCGCCTCCTTCTTCTCCGCGTTGGCGGAGTTCGGGCGGCTCACCGTGATGCCGATCTCCTTCACGAACACCGCGGTGATGATGAAGAAGATGAGCAGGTTCATCACGAAGTCCAGCATGGGCGCGAGGTCGATGCCGGTCTCGTCGTTCGCGTGCTGATTTCCCAGACGTGTGCGTAGTCGCATATCTGTATGTGCTCAGCTCAGTAAAGTGAATTTTTCAGCCAGGCGCTCGGTTTCGAGTCGCACCTTGCGTTTGAAGTAGAACACCGGATACAGGCCGCTGATGCTGACCGCGAGGCCCGTGAGCGTGCAGATCATCGCTTCGGAAACGCCGTTCGCCATGGAGCGCGCATCGGCCGAGCCGCGTGCCGCCATCGAGTCGAACACGTTCAGCATTCCCGACACCGTGCCGAGCAGCCCGAGCAGCGGGCACATCGGTATCAGCACACGCAGCACCTGCACGTTCGAGCTCATCCCCGCGTTCAGCCGCGAGATGAGCGCCTTGCGGATCTGCCGTGCTTTCCAGCTCGTGTGCTCGGCGCGCTGGCGCCATTCGGCGAGCGCACCCGCCGTTTCGCGCGGCAGGATGCGGTTGAAGTACCAGAAGCGCTCGATCGAGATGCACCACATGACGACGCAGGTCACGAAGATCCAGTCGACGATCGGCCCGCCCAGCTCCCGCATCGCGTGCAGGGCGCTGAAGGGCGCGAGCAGCGTATCAAGTTGCAGCACTGAACTTACCCCCGCTCTGGCCCTCCAGCCGTTCGGCGAGCAGCCCCGTGCTCTGCTCATCGAGAATCTGCACGATGCCCTTTGAGAGCGAGCTGAGCCACGCGTTGGCGAACAGCAGCGGTACGGCGATACCCAGGCCGAGCAACGTCGCGATCATGGCCTGAGAGATGCCCGACGCCATCAGCTTCGGATCGCTCGAGCCGGACTCGGTGATGCTCTGGAACGTGATGATCATGCCGGCGACCGTACCGATGAGGCCCAGTAGCGGACCTGCCGCAACGGCGAGCCGCAGGAAGGACTGGAACCGCTCGAGCTTCGGCACTTCCTTGAGCACCGCTTCGGATATGCGTAGCTCGACGACCTCCGCCTCCTGCTCCTTCTCCAGCCGCTGCGCTTCGCCCTTGAACGTGACGAGCACGCGGCCCAGCGGATTGTCGGTTTCCGGCGCGTCCGGGAACTTGAGCTGGTTGCGCACCTTGCCGCGTACCGTGGCGAGGTAGAAGAACTGATAGATCGCGAGAATCGCACCGACGACGCCCACGAGAATGATCACGTAGCCGATCGACTCGCCGCGCTCGATGCGTTCGATGACATTCGGCCGCTGCGCGTAGATCGAAAGCAGCACACCGCGCGTCGGATCGACGACGGAGCTGACGTAGCCTTCGGTTGCGTCCTCTAGCCGTTTGGCCGCCGAGCGGAACTCGTTGGTCGGCTGGCGCGGCATGACCGCGAGCTGCTTCTGCGCCGGCAGGTACTGTAAGTACTGAGCCTGTACGGACGCGTTGAACGGCCCCACACGCACCACGGTTGTTTCGAGCGGCTTGCCATCGGGCGTCACGACCTTGGTCTTGAAGCGCGCGATATGCCCGCTCTCCGTCATCTCACGCTGCAGCTCGAACCAGAACCGCTCGAGATCGGACATCGACGGGAGGGATTTCGCCTGCGACAGCTTCGCGACGAAGTCCTCGCGGTCCGGATACTGGGCGCTGATGATCGAGTTGTGCACGACCGACGAGAAGTCATTCGCGACCTGGCGCACGACGCCGAACATTTCGCCTAGGTTTCCGGCTTTCTGCTCGACCTGCGCCTGCAGCTCCGTGAGCTTCTTCTCGTTCGAGTCATACGCGGACTGCAGGGCCGCGCCACGCTGCCGCTCGGAGGCGAGCGTCGAACGCGCGGCGGTGACGAGCTCGGATTGCTTGGCACGCTCGGCGACGAACTTCTTCTCGCGCTCGTCGTTTGCCTGCTGTTCGCGCACACGCGCCGAGCGCGTCTGCTCGAGAAGCTCGTCGAGGTTGCCCGGCGCCGCCGCCATCAGCGCGGGTGAAGCGCACGTCAGCAGCAACAGCGCGCTCGACAGGATCATCCGGAAACGGAACTGGCCTTTCGACATCATCGGGTCACCTGTTTCGGCGCGTGCACGGGAAGGCGAATGAAATCGGGCGCGGACTGTTTCTTCGCCACTTTGAGACCGGACTTGATCGCATCTTCGTAACTGCTGTCCTGCTTCCAGGTCTTCGCGTCGGCATCCCAGTAGCCCGTTTCGTTTCCGTCCAGCGTCTGGTACAGCAGCGCGACACGGCCGGCGCGCAGGAAGTCCACGGTCTTCTCGCCGACCTTGCCCTGGTAGGCCTCGATGGTGCGGCCGTACTCGATCTCGATCTGGTAGGCCTCGACGATGCGTCGATACTTCTCGGATACCGAGACGTCGGCGCGCGTCATCATGTCTTCCAGCTGCGCGAGGCGGTTCGAGCGCTCGTCCGACAGGAACGGGATGTCGAGCTTCACGAACTGCGCAAGCGTTGCGACCATCTTCTGCATCATCGGCAACGCTTCGCGCGAAGTGGTCTCGATCTCGCCGATCTGCCGCCCCATCGTGGTCAGCTCGTCCTGCTGGGATTTCACCTGCGTGGCGAGCTGGTCGTTGTAGGCTTTGAGACCGGTGGCCTCCGCGGTAGCTTGCCGATACTCGGAGAGCATGCCAGTGGCTTCCTCGTCGAGCGCGGCGACGCGCTTCTGCGAGGCTTGCGCGGCCTGCTCGGCCTTCACCTGCTCGCTGATCACCGCGTTTACCTTGTCGCCCTGTCCGGCGGCGGTCTGCGCGCTCACCGTCTGGGCCACTGCGATGCCGAGCCACACTGCCGCGGCAATCGTGCCGGGCCCATACGTTCTGAAGCGACTCATCGTTGCAGTCATGACTTAAGCCTTGCCACTCCCTAAAGGATTCGAAGAAAACAGCTCGTCTGCCGATTCAGACGGCACCGTTGCGGGGCACCCTACCTGCGTCGAACACGTGAAAATTGCGCATGCCATGACGCAAATGATTTGCGCGACGCCCTACACCTGACGAGGCGGCGCTCGACTGGCTTTCCCCCTTGCGACGTGCATACGGCACCGATCCTGCCGATCGTCCTGTACAACGGAGCACAGCCGTACGCGCCACGACATGAAAGGAGCACTCGACGTGCTGATCGCACGACTGCCGAATGATGCGCAGTCGAGCCTGCGGCGAGCATTCTAGCGAGAAGGTCTCAGGGCGGGACTTAAGCAAGGGCTGGAGAAAGGACTGCGGAAAGGACGCATGAGGGGCCGCGCCGAAGGACTACGACAAGGCAAGGAGCAATCTCTGCTGCGCATGCTGCAAAAGCGGTTCGGCGAGTTACCCGATTGGGTACAACCCCGCATTCAAAAATCCCGGCTGGAAGAACTGGACACCTGGCTTGAAGGAGTTCTTGACGCGCGGAGCATCGACGGGCTCATCGGCCAGGAGCGCTCGAGCTTGCGACCCATCACGCGCCGACGCCGTTAGCCGCTTTCGACCAAGGCGGAAGAATCCGCGCCGCTACCGGGGAGACTCGCGGCTGGAGGGGCGGCGACGCGCTCACGGGCGGGCCGCTTGAGCAGCAGGTACATCGCCGGCACCACGTAGAGTGTCAGCAACGTCCCGCAAAGCAGACCGCCGATGACAGCGACGCCCATCGACACACGGCTTTCCGAACCCGCACCGATGGCGAGCGCGATCGGCAGAATGCCCAGCACGGTCGCAAGCGACGTCATGAGGATGGGCCGCAGCCGCGCCTTCGCGGCCTCCTGCACCGCCAGGCGCGGATCGGCAATGCCCGCGCTGCGCCGCTGATTAGCGAACTCGACGATCAGGATTCCGTTCTTCGTGACGAGGCCGATCAGCATGATCAGCCCGATCTGCGAAAAGATGTTCAGCGTCTGGCCGTCATACCACAGCGCCAGCAGCGCGCCGGCGAGCGCGAGCGGCACCGTCAGCAGGATGATCAGCGGATCCGCGAAACTCTCGAACTGCGCCGCGAGCACGAGATAGATCAACGCCAGCGCGAGCACGAATACCCAGCCGAGCGAGGACGAGCTCTCCAGGTAGTCGCGCGCCGATCCGGTAAAGGCCGTGGTGAAGCGCTCATCGAGCACCGCGCGTGCGGCCTTCTCGTACGCCGCGATTCCGTCGCTCATCGTCATGCCGCTCGCGAGCGTGCCGGAGATCGTCGCGGCGACATGCCTGTTGTACCGATAGAGCTCAGGGGGTGAGCTGCTCTCTTCGAAAGAGATCAGGTTATCGAGCCGCACCATGCCGGCGCCGGCGACCGTGCGAATGGCGAGGTTTCCGAGGTCCATCGGACGCGAGCGAAAATCCCGCGTGAGCTGCCCGATGACATCGTACTGCCTGCCCTTGTATATAAAGAATCCAAACCGCTGGCCGCTGAGCGACGTCTGCAGCGTCTGCGCAATATCGAGAGCGCTCACGCCCAGCGCCTGCGCCTTGTCGCGATCGAACCGAACGCGCACCTCGGGCTTGCTGAACTTGAGGTCGCTGTCGACGACACTGAAAACCGGGCTCTTGCGCACCTCGTCGAGAAGCTTCGGCAGCCCGTCGCGCAAGTCGTCGAGCTCCGATGCCTCCAGGACCAGCTGCAGCCCGGTCTCGTTGGCCCGCTTCTCGCCGATGCTCGCTTCCTGCGTGATGTTGAGGCGCAGCTCGGGGAACTGCCGTTGCAGCGACCGTAGCTCCTCGGCGAGCTGGGACTGCGATTTCTTGCGATTCTCGATGTCCTTGAGGAACACGCGCACAAACGCGTTGTTCACCGGAAGCTGCAGGCCCTGCCCGCCCCCGGACGGAACCTGCGTCATCATGATTTCCGCTTCCGGCACTCGCTCGGCCGTTGCGGCAGACAGCTCGTTCATCACGTTCTGCATGTAGTCGAACGACACGCCGTCGGGCGCGCGCGCCCGCACCCAGATACGCGCCCGGTCCTCGATGGGCGAAAGCTCACGCGGCAGCAGGCCGAGCAGGACGTAGATCAGCGCTCCGGCGCCGACGAGCACGCCGATCGCGATCCATGGCGCGCGCAGAAACTTCCCGAGACCCGAGGCATAGCCGTGCTCCAGCCACTCGAAGAACGGCTCTGTCGTGCGAAACAGCCAGTTGTGCTCACGCCGTTGCCGCAGAAGTCGTGTACTCAGCATCGGCGTGAGCGTCAGCGCGACGACCGCCGAAATGACGACGGCTCCCGCTATGGTCACCCCGAACTCGCGGAATAACCGGCCCGGTAGTCCGCCCATGAAGAGCAGCGGCAGGAACACGATCGCGAGCGTGATCGTGGTGGAAATCACCGCCATGAAGATTTCCCGCGTGCCGGCGATGCCGGCCTCCCGCGGCGCCATGCCGGCTTCGATCTTCGCGTAGACGTTCTCGAGAACGACGATGGCATCGTCCACGACGAGGCCGATCGCGAGCACGATGCCGAGCAGCGTCAACGTATTGATCGAGAAACCCGCAACGTTCATCACCGCGAACGTGCCGACGATCGAGACCGGGATGGCCAGCACCGGAATCAGCGTGGTGCGCCATTCGCGCAGAAACGCGAACACCACCAGCACCACTAGCGCGAACGCGATGAAGACCGTCTCGCTCACTTCCAGCAACGAGCGGCGCACGTAGGCCGTATTGTCGAACGCCACTTCGAGATGGATGTCGGCCGGCACTTCCTTGTGAATCTGGTCGATCCGGTGCCGCAGCTCATCGACGATCTCGATCTGATTCGCGCCCGGCTGCTGCTTGAAGTACAGCCCCGCGATCGGCGCGCCACCCACCTTGAGCGAGCTGCGCTCGTTCTGCGCGCCCAGCTCCGCGTAGCCAATATCCTGAAAGCGCACGACGCCGTCCACGCTTCGCTTGATGATGAGCGAATTGAACTCCGCCGCCGTCGCCATGCGCGACAGCGTCTTCACCGGCAATTCGATCGAGGCGCCCTCGATGCGCCCCGACGGCAGATCGACATTCTCGCGATTCAGCGCGGCCCTGACGTCGAGCGGCGTGAGGTCGTACGCGGCCAGTTTCTCCGGATCCATCCAGAGCCGCATGGCGTAGCGCTTCTCGGCGGGTTGATCGACCTGCGCGATTCCTGGGACGGTCTGCAGGCGTTCCTTGAGCTGATCCGCATACGCACTGAGCTCCAGCTGGCTGCGATGATCGCTCGACAGACTGAGACCGAAGATCGGGTTCGAATCGGCGTCTGCCTTCGCAACGATCGGCGGCTCGATGTCCGGCGGCAGGAAGCGGACCACGCGCGACAGCGCATCCCGCGTGTCACTCGCCGCCGCCTCCAGATCCGTGTCGAGTGAGAATTGCGCGGTGATGACGCTCGAACCCTCACGGCTGCTCGAGGTCAGCGTGTCGATGCCCGCAACCGTGTTTACCGCCTCTTCGATCGGCTCGGTCACCTGCGCCTGCACGATCTCGGCCGCGGCGCCGGGATAGCTCGTGGTGATCGAGATCGTGGGCGGATCGACGGACGGATACTCGCGCACCCCGAGCCTCGTGACGCTCACCGCCCCGAACAACAGGATGAGCAGCGAGACGACGATCGTGAATACAGGCCGCTCGATGCTGACTTCAGCGAGTTTCACGTGCCGCCCGCGCTTTGCTCCGTCGCCAGCGACCGCACCCTCTGCCCTGGGCTGAGCTGCAGCACGCCGGAAGTCACGACCACCTCGCCGGCCTTGAGACCGTCGAGGATCTGCACGCGATCCTCGAGTCTCGTTCCCGTGACGACAGTGCGCAGCTGCGCCTTGCCGTCTTCCACCACGAATACGGTCTTCGCGTTCAACCCCGGCACGACCGCAATGGCGGGCACGAGCACCGCGTTGTCGATCTCGCCGAGCGTGAGGGACACGCTGGCGAATGCGCCAGGGAACAACTTGGCTTCCTTGTTCGGACACGCGGCACGGATGAGCACCGTGCGCGTCGCCGAATCGATTCGCGGATCGATCGCGTAGATCGCGCCGGCGAAGCGCCGATCGACCCCGGCCACGGTGAGCTGAATCGGGCTGCCCACGCGCAGCCGCGTCACATATTTTTCAGGGACGGAGAAATCAACCTTGAGCCGATCGAGCCGCTGCAGCGTTGCGACACGCGTCGCGGCGGTCACATAAGCGCCCTCGCTCACATAGCGCAGCCCGACCACGCCGTCGAATGGCGCGCGCACTTCGGTTTTCGCGATTTGCGCGTCCGTCAGCGCGATCTCCGCCTCCTGCACGTGCAGGTCGTTCAACGCGGTGTCGTACTCTTCGGCGCGAGCGACACCTTGTTTGAGCAATTGAGCGAAGCGGCGCTCCTTCAAGAGCGCAAGCTCCTTGCGATATACGCCACGAGCCCGTGTCGCTACGAGATCCGCGTCATTCAGTTTTACCAGAAGATCGCCCTTCTGGACGTGCGCACCTTCGGTGAAGCTGATCGCGACGATCCGGCCGTTGGTCTCGGCCTGCAGCTCCACTCCTTCGTCCGCACGCAGCGTTCCGGTGGAAGCAATCGTCTCGACCAGCGGCGCAGGCACCACCGTCTCGACCGAGACCGCCGCCGCGGCGGCTGGGGGGCGAGTGCCCTCATGAGTCTGCTTTGCGGTAGCAGGCGCGGTCCCGTTGAAGATTTTCGGCACCGCGAGCCCGGCCACTCCCACCAGCGCGGCAGCGGCGAGGAGCGTGTACTTGAATGCGCGTTTCACGATCCGCCCGGGACGATCGACGTCTTGTCGTTTGAGAAGACGGCCGCGCACGGCGACACCCTACCGTTGGGGGGAAGTCGGAAGAACTTCTCTGAAATCGCTTGTAGCTGAGCGCGGCGCCGGGGTGCGCAAGCGAACGGGTCTCGGAAATTCTGACAGGGGGATACCGAACTCACCCGCCGCCCAAACGTCACGACTACCGTCCCGCTTCAACGCCGCACAATTGTGAGTACTGACCGGCGGGAGATAGCACTGCCACACGGAACGACCGGGGCACGCAGCCCGCCTTCGGGCGGTTGGCACGGCGTCGATGCTCGGTATCCCCCTGTCAGAATTTCCGAGACCTCTTCGCTTGCACGCCCCGGCTTCCTGATGCCGTCAGGGCGATTTCAGAGAAGTTCTTCTGAGTCTTCTTAAAAAGTGAAGCGAAGCGTCAGCTGCCAGCGTCGGTCCGGCATCGCCTGGGCGAGCGGGTCGCCCAACGCGTCGCCGCTTCGCGCCCGGAACCAGCGCTCGTTCGTGAAATTCAATACGTCGAGCTTCAGGCTCCAGGGGTCGCGTTCCCAGAAGCCGCCGGCGTTCAGCACCGTCGCGGCCGGCAGCGTCACCGCGCATATGCGCCCCGAGCACGTGCTCGAGAAATAATTGCCGCTGAAGGTGAATCCAATACCGGTATTGAACCGATAGTGCGCGCTCATGCCGAACTGTGTTTCCGGATTGCCCTGCTTTGTCTCGAAGCCCGGCACATTGTCCGGAAGAACGATGCGCGTCCGGCCACCGTACATGAACGCCTCAGCGGGATAGATAACTTTTCCGCTGGCATCGAGCACGTCCTGAAATCCCAGCGTTCGCGCATCGACGAGCAGCGCGCCACCAATGTTCGGATCGAACGTCGTGCGCTGATGCGTGGCGTATACCGAGGCGAACATGTTCCGCAGCGGCACCCATTTGATCTCGAGCTCCAGGCCGCGGGTTGCGGTCGACGTCGCATACGTCGTCGCCACGACAGCGGGATCTTCGTCCGCCGCCATCAGTCGACTCTGCTCGAAGCCCGCCGCCGTGAAGAACAAGCGGTTTCCGAGCAGACTCGCCTTGATGCCGACTTCTTTCAGCTCCGCGCCGCCGATGTGGCCGTTGCGGATCACCGCGCTGGTCAGCGCATTGTTGTTGGCATCGAGCGCAATGCTCGCGTGGGACATGGTGAAGTACGCCCTGATGTCGCGCGCGAGCGCCTGCGTGACACTCGCGTTCCATGACACCCCTTGATCCCAGCCGCGCGTCGTGGCCTCGGTGGTGTAGGCACCCGGATTCGCGGAGGTGCCCGTGTTCACGTTGAGAACCGAAAAATCCCTGTTACGTGCCTGCGAGCCGTCGAAGCGACCTCCTAATGTGAGGTTCGTGCGCTGGAACAGATCGATATTGAACAGTACCCCCGCGCCAATCTCCCAGAACCGCGTGGCGTAGATGCTGGTCCACGGCGCGCCGTCGTTCTGGATATCGGGGTTGTCGATCGGCGACGCGAACGTCGTATTCGCCGTCATGCCCTCGTTGCCCGGGCTCCAACCCGGCGCCATCGCGTCCGTGCGATGCGTGGAAAAATCACCTACCAGCACGAACTTCCCATCCGCGACGGTGTCACGGAAGTTGAGTGATGCGAGGCTTTCGAGACGCAACCACGACGGCAGCCTGGAAAAGCGCTTCGTCACGGTGAACTTGTCTTCCCACACGTAGACCCATTGCCGCTGGCCGAGCGGCTGATTCGACACCTTGAACTGATCCATGCTGTCGTAGAACAGCTGGTTTCGGACCGTGAAATCCGGATCCGTGTCGTACAGCAAGTCGATATAGCCGGTGAGCAGATTCGCCTGCAGGTCGCGCTCGAATGCCGTGGCCCGCCGAAGATCGAGCGTATCGAAGCCGACGGTGCGCGGGTCGAGCGCCATGCCGATCGGCACGTAACCTGAAGTCGGCACGGGGCCGCCCACGCCCTGCGCGCGCAGCGCGCCTGTCGGGTCGGCTTCCGGGTGTACGACCAGGTAATCGTAGAGGGACTTGGGAATCCCTTTTACTTTCGGGAACTGGTCGAGCGGCAGCGGCTTGCCGCTCGCGTCGCGCGGCCAATCGAAGTATTGAACGAGCGGCTGGTTACCCGCGCTCAGCCTTCCCTGCACTGGTGATGCGTTCTGCATCTCGAGATAGCCGATCACACCGTTGCCGTTCTGGTCGAGATTCACGAGCGGCGAGCCGCGGATGTATCGATTGTGGTCGACGAGATCCTGCGTGAGCCGGCCCGTCAGCGCGCCCGCGGTCTCCGAGCGCTGATAGTTGGCACCCGTTTCCAGCCGGAACGGACCGATGAAGCGATCCACGCTAAGCGCGCCCTGCGCCACGTCCTGGCGCACGGGAACACCGTGCGTGAAGGAGCCGGAGTCCTCGTGCAGCCCGTATAAATAGTAGCCGCCCTGCTTCGACAGGAAATCCGCCGGACCGCCGAGCCCGAACGACCATTCGTTGCGGTCGTAGGCACCAGTGATGCCTTGAACGAATCCCTGCGGATCGGTGAGATAGCCGCCGGTCTTCGCGCGCCCCGCCGCCGGCACCGCATTCACGTAGCCGCCGATCTTGCCCATGCCGAAGATCGGCGAAGGCGGTCCGCGCACGATCTCGATCGTGTCCATCGCGGCGAGCACGCTGCGCGCGTGGCCCTGAAGGCTGAGGCGCTTCATCCCACGGATGAAGAAATCCGCAGGAACGTTGCGCACGTCTATCGAACCCTGGATACCGAAGCGCGTCGTGGTAAACGTGCCGGGCACCACTCGCACGAGGTCTTCCACCGCCGAGAGCCCGAAGAGCTGCATCGTCTCGTCGCTGATGAACGAAACCGCGCGCGGCGTATCGAGCGCCGGCTTGTTGAAGCCGAACGCCGAAGTGCTCGCTTCGTTCGGCAACACGCGGCGCGGATCGCCGAAGACCTTGATTTCTTCCAGCGTCACGACGCGCTCGCTGTCGAGCGGCGGAGCGTGCCCGAGCGTCGCGCGGGCATCGGCGAGATCGCGGCTCGCCGTTTTGCTGTCCGTGGCGCGATGGACGAACACGGTCCGGTCGTTGACGAACTCCCACACGGCACCCGACCGCATCAGAAGCCGATCCAAGGCGCGCGCGGGAGCCATCGAGCCGTTGACGGACGCGGCCTGCCGGCCGGCGGTGACCTTCTGGTCGTAGATGATCTGCAGCCCGCTCTGCTCGCTGAACGCATCGAGCGCGTCCATGAGCGTGCCGGACGGAATGCTGAACTGGATATTCCGCGATTCGTCCGGCGATTCGGGCTGCGCCAACGCACGGCTCGCTACGAGCATGGCCACCAGCACCATCGCAAGCGCGTTAGGAAGCGTTCCCTCGCCCCACGTCAAGACGCGGAGTTGCATCCTCGGCCTTGGGTTGGAAGTCAGGGGACGTCGGCTTTGTACCGCCGGAAAAGAATGACCTCGCCCACGTCGCCCTCCGCGACCCGCAGCGGCAGCGCCGCCGCGAACGCCGAAACGATCAGGTCCGTCTCGCCGGCGATGAAGTTGCCATCCACCGGCAGGTCCGCGAGATCCGGATCGCCAAGGCGCACTTTGCGCCGGCCGTACCGATTGACCTCCTGTAAGGCTTCCGCGAGCGGCGTGCCGCGGAACACGAGGCGTCCGCGCGACCAGCTCGTGACAGCCTGCGAATCCACCGCCCGCTTCTCATGGACGCGACCGTCGGCGCTCAGGCTGATCTGCTCACCGGGCGAGAGCCTCTCGCTCCACTTCGATTGCGACGGCTCGCCCGTCACCGCGATAGAACCCTCGGTCAGCGTGACCAGCACCTGCTGGCTCTCACGCTGGACCTGGAAATGCGTCCCCAACGCCGTCGTGTGCGACTGTCCCGCCGTCACAACAAAGGGTCGCGACGCGTCGTGCGAAACCTCGAACAGCGCGCGGCCGTTCACGAGCGTGATGTCGCGATGTGCGCCGGAGAAGCTCACGTTGATCTCGCTGTCGACATCGAGATGCACGAGGGAGCCGTCCGCAAGCGTAACGTCGCGGCGTGACTGGTCGGACGATGCGTAGCTGAGCGGCGGAGCGCCCTTGGCGAAGTAGCCGCTGAGCTGCACGCCGATGAGTGCCGCGACGACGGACGCCGCGAGCGCGGCCGGCACCATCCAGCGCTGCGCGCGACGCGAACGGAAAGGCCGGGGACCCGCGTGCGTTTGAGGCTCGTCGCCCGCTCCCATGGCGAACGCTTCGTCCGCCATGGATCGGAGTGTTTCGTCGAGGCCCGCAAGGCGCTCGAGCCGCTGCGAAAAGATCGCGGCGGACTCGTACGCCTCAGCGTGGCGCCGGCTGGCCGCACGCCAGCGCTGGAACTGCACGCGATCGAAATCCGTGCAATCCTCCGCGGCAAGGCGCGCGTGCCAACGCGCAGCCTCCGCGAGGAGACGTTCACTTGTTCCCGTTTCATGGCCCATCAGTACCTAGACGCGACCGATCGCGCTCCCCCTACCTCGCGAGATCAAATATTTTCCGATACCTTCCGCGTGCACACCGCCAGGGCGTGGCTCACGTGTTTTTCGACCATTTTCCGCGAGATACCGCAATGCTGGGCGATCTCGCCGTAGGTCATGCGACGCACCCGGCTCAGCAGGAAAACCTGCCGGCACTTCGGGGGCAGCTGTTCGATGGTCTTGTACAGCAGCTCCAGATCTTCACACGCGGTGATCTGGCGTTCGGCGGACGGTTCGTCCGACACGATGTCCAGGTCATCGACGCTGCAATGATTGCGTACGCCGCGCGACTGCTCGGCGCGCCCGAGGTCGTTGGCGACGTTGATTGCGATCCGGAACAGCATCGAGGACGGCGAGCGGATCTGCCGCGAGTCCTGGTACTGCATCATGCGGATATACGTTTCCTGTGCCACATCGAGCGCGTCCTCGGGCACGCGCAGGCGCTGGCGCAGAAACTGGATGAGCGAATCGTGATAGCGACGGATCGTGTTCTGCACCGACAGCGGCTCGTTCTCCGCCGTGCCAGCGTCAAACGCACCGTCGTGGGCGAACATTTCGCGCGTACGCGTGCTCATCGAGAGCACCTGGAGCTCGTCGTCACACCGGTCACCGGACCCCTCCCTGCTGGTAAACCTGAATATCCCCGGTGTGACCGAAAGCACGATGCATGCCAGACGACCGCGAGCCGGATGGTGGCGTTGCTTCATGACGTTCGGGCATGCGCGTACAAGCCGCTCATGAGCCAGCGTGCAACTCCCGCTAAACATCGGTCACAAAAAGCTTTCCCAGCCCTTACTTCGATGCGCGGCCGTTCGCAATTTCGATACGCGTGAAAAGAAGTTGGCGGGTCGTTGGAGGCGTGCCTCGTTGCCCGTACGCGACGTTCGAATGCACTCGGCCGGTGCTGGGACGGACCGGCAGTAGCTATAGTCGGTGCATTGGGACCACTAGGATGGGGCCGCTTCCGCAGGGCGCGCATGGCGGATTGCCGCAGGTTGATCAGGCCAGACCGGTCACAACCCGCCCAAAACCATTCCTAGCGCTGCGTGCCGATTGGACGAGCCGAGGTCACGAAGAACCCCGCGTCGGATGAGGCCGAAGTACGGCGTTGAGGTCCTCGCTCAACCAGGCGGACGCCGGACCTTCGCGATGCATCGTCCATGCGAGGAACGAACCGCCCAGCGTGACTTCGATTGTCGCATCCTCCCGCCTTGCGCAGCCGCGGGCTCATTGCGAATCCTTGACACAAACTAAACGCGAATTTAGTTTGAGTTGAAGAGCGCGAATTGCGGCTCCGGTGCGGTGTATGGCGCGACCCAAGAGCCGAAGGAAATCCTCGAAGAAGCCCCTTTCCGGACGCGTAATGCTCGCCGCACGCGTGCGGAAATTCAGGGCGGAGATCCTGTCTTGAGCGGCAGAGCGCGGCAAACCGCGATCGTTGGCGTCGCCGAGCACGGTAACTCGGCGGTGCTCGTCACGCTCGCGCCCGGCGGCAAGCTCCTCGATCGCCGGCGCATCGACCTCACTCACGATCTGCCAACGCATCCTTATCACCACGAAGGGTCGTGGGCAGTGGGTCGTTACGTGAATAGCCCGTGGTCGCGGGCGATCTCGCTCGCGGACGCTGTCGCGCTCATCGAGCGCGTGCACACAGCCGCCGCGCACGGCGCCAGCGCAAGCCTCGATGAACTCGCCGCCGCCGTGCCCCTGCCCATTGCGGGCATCTCGATGCGCGTGTGCGCCCCGCTTCCGCCGACCATTCAAGAACGGATTACCGACACTCGGGCCAATACATTCGCCGACTCGGTCATGTATCGCGAAGCCCTGGCGACAGCGGCCGGCGCGCGCGGATGGTCCGTGCACTGGTATGACCGCGATCAGGTGTTTGGGGACGCGGCGGAGGCTCTGAGTGGCGAAGACGTCGACGCGTTCCTGCGCGCAATGGGCCGAGCCGTCGGGCCACCCTGGCAGGCCAAACACAAGCTTGCCGCGGCCGCTGCGCTTGCGGCGGCCGGCCCCGCAAGCCGAAAGAAATAGGAAGAAATGGAAGACATTGACGTTGCGACCACCTGAAACGCATCCCCGTACCGTAGGCCTGCGGAGCCCTGATCAGAGTTTGCTGAAGTCCGGCGCGCGCTTCTGAAAAAAGGCTTCGAACGCTTCCTTGGCTTCCGGGCTGCGGAGCCGCTGGTAGAACGCCGCGTTCTCCGACTCTATTGCGTGCGCGATGTTCTCCTTCATCGGCGCCCGCATCAGACGCTTCGTTTCACGCACGGCATCCGGAGGCAAGGCGTTGAAGCGCTCGGCTATGCGGCGCGCATGCGCAAGCACGTCCGCCGCTGGAAGTGCGGCGTTCGCGATGCCCATTGCCACAGCCTCCGCGCCAGTGAAAGGTTCGCCGAGCAGCAGCCTCTCCGCAGCTTGCACGTGCCCGATGAGGCGTGGCAGGAGAAGGCTCACCGCAAACTCCGGCACCAAAGCCAGCGTGACGAAGGGCATCGCCAAACGCGCGTCCTCACTGACATAGACCAAGTCGCAATGAAGAAGCATCGTCACGCCAATGCCGACGGCCGTGCCGGTAACGGCGGCAATCACCGGCTTCTCGCACGCCAGAAGCGCGCGCATGAACCGGACTACGGGTGAGTCTTCGGTGCTGGGCGGGTGCTGCATGAAGTCCTGCAGATCGTTTCCCGAAGTGAACACGCCCGGCTGCCCGGTGATCAGCACGGCTCGGATGGCGCGGTCCGCACCTGCGGCGTTGAGCAGATCCGTCAGCGCGTCGTACATCGCGAGGGTCAACGCGTTCTTCTTCTCGGGCCGGTTGATCTCGAGAGTTCTGACGCCTTGGATTGTTTCGGCTCGAATGCTCACCGGTACAAGATACCGCCCTCCTCGGGCGCTGAGCAATGTGAGCGCCTGTCGAGCAAATCTTGCGGGCGGTTGATGTCCAGTCCAAACCCACTATCAGTGCGCACGGTTTGAGAGTGGGTTTCGCAACAGGGAGAAGCTGCTGCTGATGCAGGCGCGCGTTCTCTTCTGCCGAGTTGGCCTGCGTAGTCGAATGCCATCCAGCAAGATCATGGACTCGATGGACCACGGAGACTCGGCCAATGCGCGTCTAAGCGTTTATCCTCCCGAACCCGCGTGAGCTTCGGCGGTGTCGGCAGTTCTACAACGCGTATCCCCAGATTTGGGGGTCACTGCCCCCCGAATCTCGCGAACTGCTGGTTTTTAGCGTGCCGCGGCTCGTGCGACGCCATTCCGCCGCTCCACATAGCATTCCGGCCGAGCGCCTGTTGAAGACATTGAGCTTCACCCACTTCGTAGAGCTTCTGGAGATCGACGACCCCTTCAAGCGTGCCTTCTACGAGACGCAAGCGATCCGAAGAACCGTCGCAGGGGAGAGGGCAGCGCCGGTGACCCCGCGGCGTCGAGAGTTCGACCCCGCTTTCCGCGATAGCAGGCTCGAGCCGCGCATGTGACAGACGGAGCCTTGAAGTCCGCCGCGCACCCGGCGTCCCCCTTTGCCAGCGTCACCCGTCCGCGCGCCAGACTTTCGCTGATCTTTCGAGGAAGGGTACGCCGCCACCCGCCCGTCTATCGAAAGTTAAAGCCCTTCGATCGGAGCCGGTGATGTTCACGATGACAGTCCATATCGGCCGGCGGACCCTGCAGGTCGCCCGGCTGCCCTACTTTCTCCTGTGCACGGCGTTCCTCGTTGCCGCACTGGCCGCCGCCGCAACGGCCCACGCCAAGACGAAGTTCCGCGTCGAAGAAGCCTCCATTGCCGACATCCAGTCCGCCATCCTCGAGAAGCGGCTGACCACCGTCGAGCTGGTCAACCTCTACCTCGCCCGCATCAAGGCCTACAACGGCCCGGGCGTCGAAGAGCCCGAAGGCATCCTCGGCCCCATCAAGCCCATCGCACACGCCAAGGGAATCAACGCACTCGGCACCCTGAACCTGCGCCCCGCCGCACGCAAAGCCTGGGGCTTCGACGCACGCAAGGCGCGCAGCCTGACGGACACGGTCGACGCCGACCCCGCCATGCCCGACGCCCTCGAAGCCGCCGCGCAACTCGACGCGGAGTTCGCCAGAACCGGAAAGCTCGTCGGTCCCCTTCACGGCGTCGTCATCGCCATCAAAGATCAATACGACACCTTCGACATGCGCACGACGTCGGGCGCTGACGCACCCTACGCCAACGATCGTCCGCCGCATGACTCCACATTCGTCACGCGCCTTCGCGAGGCCGGCGCCCTCATTCTCGCCAAGGCCAACATGGGCGAGTACGCCGCAGGCTTTCGCAGCTCGTTCGGCGGCACCATCGTCAACCCCTACGACACCACGCGCGTGCCGGCCGGCTCGAGCGGTGGTTCGGCGACGGCCGTCACCACGAGCATGGTGACCGTCGGCATTGCCGAGGAGTCGGGCCCGTCCGTGCGCGCGCCGGCGCAGTACGCCAACCTCGTCGGTATCTCACCGACGCAGGAGCTGGTGAGCCGCGTTGGCATGTTCAACATCGGCCTCAACACCCGCGTCGGGCCCGTGGCGCGCACCGTCGAGGACGCCGCGCGCGTGCTGACGGTCATCGCGGGATATGACCCGAAGGATGAGCTCACCGCCTTCAGCGTCGGCCGCACGCCCGACCAGCCCTACGAAACCTTCACGCACGAGAAGAGCCTCAAGGGCGTACGCATCGGTGTCGCGCGCGAGTACATGGACAAGAGCGTCTTCTCTTCACCGCTCTACGCGAACATCGCCATCGTGGATCACGCGATCGAGGAACTGACGCAGCTCGGCGCCACCATCGTCGAGCCGCCCGCGGAGGGCCTGTTCACGGCCTACATCCGACGCCATCTCCCCGCGCTCCAGAACGCGTCGTGGACCAAACAGTTTCCCGATAAGTTTCCGGTCGACGCGGCTGGCAAACCGACGCAGGACCAGGTGGGCACGCTGATCGATCTCGCGATGGATCCTGCCCAGGTTCCCGGCAAACTCACCTTGCGCGACATCGCGCCGGAAGCCATCGTCGGCGAGAGCAAGTACGGCTTCAATTTGTACCTGCGCGAGCGTGGCGACGCGAACATCAAGACCATCGACGACCTGATCTCGAAGTCGAAGTTCTTCACCGATATATATGAAGGCGACAAGCGCGCCACGCTGGTCAACAACAACAAGCCGCTGGTGATGGACTCGGCTGCGAGGCTGCAGCGGCGATTCGCCATTCAGCAGATCATTCTGCAGGCGATGGCGGTGATGAAGCTGGATGCCGTGGTGTATCCGACGGGGCTGCTGCCGCCAAGGAGGATCAACACGCCGCGCGATCCGAACTTCAACGGGATCGGCAACTACGGGATGTGGACGTTTCTCGGCGTGCAGGGCTTGCCGGCGATTACGGTGCCTGCCGGGTTCACGACGGAAGTGTGGGATCGCATTCCGGATCCGAAGGCGCCGGCGCCGAAGTCCGCAAGCGGGCGGCGCGCGGGCGATGACGAGGAGAGCATCCCGACGATTATCACGGGGCCGGTGAAGGCGCGCCTTCCCGTCGGGATGGATTTTCTTGGCCGGCCATTTTCCGAGCCTACGTTGTTGAAGATCGCTGCGGCTTTCGCTGCGGGAACTCAGCATCGCGAGGCGCCGGCGGACTACGGGCCGGTGAAATGAGCTCGATCAAGAAGCCCTCAATCGCCGGGCGGCTTGGACTCGGACCGGGCGCGACGATCAGAGCCGCAGGCGCCGGGCGGCTTGGACTCGGACCGGGCGCGACGATCAGAGCCGCGGGCGCCGAGCGGCTTGGGCTCGGGGCGAGCGCTGCGATCAAGACCGCTGTCGCTCGGTGGCTCGGGGCGAGCGCCGCGCTCAAGGTCACAGTCGCCGCTGCGATGCTCGGGATGCTGGTCGCTCATGCCGACCCTGCGGACTTTCCTGCCGAGAAATCGAGGGTCGCGGAGCGAACCGCCGCTGCTCGAGCACGCCCAACTACGGACCACGCCCCACAGACGCCCGCCTCTAACGACGCCACCACGCCGCTCGCGTCCCGATTGATCGGCACGTGGAAGCTGATCGCCATTCGCGATCGCGACCCCGCCACCGGCACAGAGACTCCCGCCGCTCGCGCGGCCGACGACGGCCAGCTCATCTACGCGGCCAACGGCCGTCTCTCCGTGCAGATCGTGCGCAAGGGACGCGAGAGCGCGCCAAAGGGCTCCGCCGATGGCTTCAGCAGCTACTTCGGCCGGTGGGAACTGCTGACCGCCGAAGGTTGTGTGGTTCATCACCAGGACGGCAATCTCAACTACGCCCAGATCGGCCAGGCCGCCAAGCGTTACTACTCTTTCGATGCCGAAGGGCATCTCTCGCTCGCCACACCTCCGGCCAAGCGAGACGACGGGCGCCTCATGAGCACAGTGTTCGTGTGGGAAAAGATTCCTTAGGGAAGCTCGCGCGATAGTTTCGATTGGTGCGTTACTTTTTCTCGAGGCCCGTGACGAGCGAGTAGCTCGTGCTCCGCCCGCCGGCCGAGTCCTTGCGTAGCGCGCCGCGTTCCACGAGATCGAGAATGTCGCGGTAAGCCGTGTCCTGCGAGCTGCGGGTGAGCTTGGCCCATTTCGACGTCGTGAGCTTCCCCTCGAAGCCGTCGAGCAGCCTGTTCAGCACGTTGATCTGGCGCCCGTTCAGCGACTGCTGCGCAAAGCGCTCCCAGAAGCGCGCCTTCTCCAGCACCACGTCGAGAGTGCCTTGCGAGCCCTCGATCGCACGGTGCAGGCAGGAAAGAAACCATTCCTGCCAGGGCGTGACATCGAGCGCGCCTTTCTGCGTGCGCTCGAGCATCGAGTAGTAGTCATTCCGTTCGCGGCGGATCTGCGCGGACATACTGTAGAAACGCTGGGGGCTGCGTTCGGAGCGGGCGAGCGCCGTGTCGGCGATCGCCCGCGCGATGCGCCCGTTGCCATCTTCGAAAGGATGAATGGTGACAAACCACAGGTGCGCGAGACCCGCGATGAGCAGCGGATCGGTGGCGCCGGGTGCCGCGAACCAGCTGAGGAAGCGGTCCATCTGTTCCGGGACTCGCGCGGCAGGCGGCGCCTCGTAGTGCACCTTCTGCCGACCGATCGGCCCCGAGACGACCTGCATCGGCCCGGACTTATCATCGCGCCAGTTGCCGACCGTTATTTTCTGAAGACCGCTTCGGCCTGTGGGGAAGAGCGCCGCGTGCCAGCCGAACAGCCGCTCGGCTGTCAGGGGCTGCGCATAATGAGTAGTTGCGTCGAGCATCATCTCGACGACGCCCTCGACATCGCGGTCGACCGGCACCAGCCCGCCGACATCCATGCCGAGCCGCTGTGCGATCGAGGATCTGACCTGGTCTGTGTCGAGTTTTTCGCCCTCGATCTCACTCGAGCGGACTACATCCTCGGTCAGCGTGCTCAGCTGTGCCTCACGACGCAGGTCGAAGCCGAGGTGCTGCATTCTGCCTAGCAGATGGCCTTGCTGGCGCGAGACCTGCCCCAGCAGCACAGCCAGGTGCCCGTTGTTCCAGGTCAGGTTTGGCCAGTTCTCCCGCTGCCAGATGTACATCTAATCTCCGCATATTGTGCGGAGATAATGGCGGCTATTCTCCGCACCGGCAAGGATAATCTCCGCATCCAGTGCGGAGATTAGGCGACGCATTCTCCGCACAGAGTCGTATTATCAAACAAATTCAATGATTTAGAGAACGACTGGCTGTGACCGGCCCAAAGCCCGGCGGCGCAAACCGGTGGTGAGTCGCCGACTCATAGGCCGTCCCCACCTTGATCAGCACCGGCTCATCACCCGGCCCCGCAAAAAACGCGAGTGAAATGGGCATCGGATGCTCGAGCTTCGTTTGCCGCACAGCGTCCGGCAGAACGGAAACGTAGTCCGTGCGGTCTGCATTCAGCGCGTACCGCGGCTCGTAAATGACATCCGTCGCACCCGCCGGCACGACGATGCGCGGAATCTGGAAGAACGGCGTGATGCCATCCAGGCTGATCGAACCGACATTCGGCCCGAGGATGCGCGGCGTAGGAACCGTGTTCTCCGGATGCACGAACGCATCGATGCCGTTCTCGTACATCACGCGCGCCAGCGCCAGCCGCGCGATATAGCTGCGCGCGAGCCGCTCGGCTTTGCCTGCGGACTGGTGGTTCGGAACCGCCATCCAGTTCTCGGCCCCCGCGCGGGAAGCGTCCTCACGGAACTTCGCGTTGGCAACCCACGCGGCCCAGTTCTTGATGCGCGCATCGCCCCGCTCGAGCAGATAGCGGTCGATGTCGAACGCGAGATCCGCGCACAACGACGTTCCGCACGGGGTGGCGCCGAACGTCTCGAAGTTCGTGATGTTGATCGCGCTCGAGAGCGGCGCCTCGCGCCGACTCAGCTTCAGCAGATAATCGTACGAGCTCACGTCGTAACCGGGCACGGCGAAGACCAGCTCGCCCTTGTCGTTGCGCCTCGAGAAAATCTCCGGCATCAGCCGCGGCAGGATCTCCGATAGCGCGTCGGCGAACGTGTATCGCAGGTTGGGGACATGGGGATCATCCGGATAGTCGGGCGTAATGGTTTCGATGAGCTCGGCGCCGAGCCGATCGCGCAACACGGCTTTGATCTCATGATCGAGCTGGTCGACGATCGCCTCGTGATTGCGCGTGCGCTTCACCATGTGCTCTCGGAGAACGGCGATGCGCAGGCCCTTCAGCGGCTTCGGATTGCTCCCCAGCGCCGCGTCATCCACGGAAAAACTCGCATACGGTTCGACGGACACGAGCGACGTCGGGATGGCGGTGAACGGATCGTGACTGTCGTAGAAGCCAGTGAGCGGATCCTTCATGGCGTCGAGCACTTTCGCGGCATCGGTGAGCGTGCGCGCGTGAATGCCCACACGGTCGTTGAACCACTGGTAGCCGATGCCGCCGCTGTCCGGCACCAATCCTTTGGTGGACAACAGCGTCGTGATCCCGCTGCGGGACGCCGGCCCCTGGCAGGACGCGCCCGATTGCTCGCAAATGCCCACAGTGACGAGATTCGCGGAGACCGCAACACCGGAGCCACTGCTGGAGCCGCGCGGCACACGCGTAGTGTCGTACGGATTGCACGGCTGGCCGCCCCACGCGCCCATGCCCTGCCCTCCTGAAACCAGTTTCGTCTTCGCCTTCGCCGGCCCACCGGGATTGCCCGGACCGCCGTTGAACTCATGCGCGACGGATTTCGCGTAGATGATCGCGCCCTTCGCGCGCAGTCTCGCAACGACGGTCGAGTCGAACGGCGGAACGTCCATGGCGAAGTTGACGTCGTTGTTCGCCGTGGTACGCATGTCTTTCGTGTCGTACGGATCTTTCACGGACGTCGTAACGCAGTACATCGGCAACGCATCGAGATCTGGGTTGGATCCGTACTTCGCGTCGAGCGCCGCGGCCTGCTCCAGCGCATCGGGCTGCTGGCGGAACTTCTCGCACGGCGCGGGCGCATCCGGTGGCAGCGGGCCGGCCGAAGGGGGCGCGTCGTACTTCCCTTTGCAGGTCACGGAGCGTTCGCCGCGCAGATTGAGCGTCTCGAGCGCGTTGAGCTGCCCGGCATTCGGAATGCCGACACGCATGCCCATCTGAGCGCTCACGCTCGGGTCGGAGACGGTCGTTTCCATGCGGCCGTAGTCGAGCGGCAGCCCTTCGTATTTATCGAGGTCCGGCAGGACAGTCGAGGCCTTCACCGTCTTCATCGGGAACACGAGCGAAGCGCCCGCGCGCCGGTAACCCTTCGTCAGCGGGATCGGCCCGCCCTCGCGCGTGACGAGTGCCGTACACACGCCGTTGTATGCCCTGGCGCGCTGGACGTACGCCTCCACAACCTGGCGGCACGTCGTTCGACCGGACTTGATTGCCGCGTGGATGCTCGCGATCGTGGCTTCTTCGACGTGAAAGCCCGGCGTGGCAGCGCCGCCTACGCACGAGAACAACAAAACGAACGCATACCCCGCGCCGCGCCGGCCGCCGTGCGCGATCACGAAACACGCTCCATCGAAGTGCCTTCGGCGCCTTTGCCCATGAGCCCCGAATGACCTTCGGTACCTGCGCCCGCGACAGTTGAAGTGCCTTCGGCGCTCTTGCCCGTGACCGCGAACTCCGGCGGTTGCGCCAGATGAAAATCGGTTGCGTCCTGATAGGCCTTGGCGAGCGCCAGCAGCTTCGCTTCGCCGTATGGCTGCGCCATGAAGAGCACACTAGTCGGCGCGCCGCTCGCTGCGAAGCCGTTTGGAAGCGCGAGGCCGGGATAGCAGGCCAGGTTCCCCATCTGCGAATGCCGCTGGCTCGCGCCGGCCGGCGGCTGTGACGTGGCGGGAGCGCCCTCTGGCGGCCGCGGGCCACCGTTGGTGGACGGCGCCAGATAAACGTCCACGCCAGCGGTCGCCGCCGCGAGCTCACGCATCATCATCGAGCGCATGCGCTGCGACTGGAGGTAATCGACAGCTGGAATCAGCCGGCTAACGCGGAAACGATCCGCGCGAGAAGTGTTGGTCATCTGCTTGTAGCGCCCGGAGCGCAGCAGATCGTCGAAGAACACCGCAGCCTCGACGCTGAGCTGCAACGTCTCGGTATCGAAATCGGGAACGCGCAACGGAACGAGCTTCGCACCCATCGTGCGGAGCTTTTCGAGAGTCGCCTGCTCGTTGCGCTTCCAGTCCGGGTCGCGATCCGTGTCGGCGAACGCATCCGGCAGATAGCCGATCTTGAGCGCGCGCCAATCGAGCGTCGCATCCCAGTTGAACGGCATTTCGCTTACCGAGAGATCGCGGCCGTCCGCCTTCGCAATTGCACTCAGCACGATCGCGCAGTCTTCGACACTGCGACACATCGGGCCGAGGCGATCCTGCGTCCAGCTGAGCGCCATCACGCCGTAGCGACTCACGCGACCGAAAGTCGGGCGCAGACCCGTGACACCGCAGCGTGCGGACGGACTCAAGATCGAGCCGCCAGTCTCGGTCCCGATCGCGAACGGAACACAGCCGGCGGCGGTCGCCGAGCCGGGACCCGCCGACGATCCACTGGCGCCTTCATCGAGCTTCCACGGATTGTTCGTGCGCCCGCCCCACCACTGGTCGCCGCCGGCAAGCTCGCCAGTCGCGAGCTTCGCGAGCAACACCGCGCCTGCTTCGCGCAACAGTTCGACGACGCTGGCGTCGTAGTCGAAGACCTGATCCTTGTAGGCACCCGAGCCCCAGGTCGTCGGGTAGCCCTTCACCGAAATGATGTCTTTCGCGCCCCAAGGCACGCCGTGCAATGGGCCGCGATCGTGACCGGCGGCAAGCTCCGCATCGGCCTGCTTCGCCTGCGCGATAGCTACATCCGGGAGCATCGTGACAACGCAGTTGAGCTTCGCGTTCTGCTTCTGCAGGCGCGCGAGATACATCCGCGTCAGCTCCAGCGAGCTGACCTGGCGACTCTTGATGAGCGCCGAAATCTTGCTGACGGGCCAGAATGCGACGGCTTCGAGATCCGCCGGGCGCTTGACTCCCTTCACCTTGGAATACCGTGGCGGACGAGCCTTGCGCTCCACCACCATGCCCGGCGTCAGCGGGCTGAAATAGAACGGCGGCCCGACATCGTTCGGAATCGCCGTTGCGCGAATCGTGCGCATGCGCGCGAGGCTCTGGTTCACCGGCTGAACCATGCCCTCGTACTCGGCGTCGCTGAACTCGAGACCTGCGAGCTTCGCCGCGCTCCGAATCATCGCCGCATCGACGCTGGCCGTTCCCTGTGCGTTCACCTCAGCCCACAACACTCCGGGCAGAAGCGTACCGGACAAGCCGAGTCCCGCGCAGGTGGCGAAGAATCGGCGCCGCGAAGCTTCGACGGGTTCGTTCATTTGAGGCTCGTGAGCCTGGGCCCGTCGGAGGCAATGAGATCTCCCGGTAGCGGCGGCGTGTTCTTCGGTAAGCGAATCGCATGCGTCGCCTGCTCGAAGTCATAGCCGTAGCCGAGAATCTTCCCGTCGCTGAAGGCCGGCCCGAGAATGTCGATCGTGACGGGCAGGCCCGCCGCGGTCATGCCGGCCGGCACCACGAGATCCGGATAGCCGGCCATGTTCGAAATGTTGAAGGCCGATGCCGTGGGGCTGCGCACGCCGGGCTTGGCCGGTGGCGCGATCGGCGCCGCCGCCGTCGGGCTGCTCAGATATACGATCGCGTCGAGCTTGTATTTCTTCATCACCGCGTCGACCGCCGCCTTCACCATCGCAAAGCCTTCGTTCTTCGCCGCAAGGTACACCGGATCGTCGAGATCGAGTGCCACGGATGCACTGTATTTGAATGCGTACGCCTTCTCTTTGCTGGGATAGCCGGTCTTCGGGTCGTTGGCGAGGCGCGCGATATCGTCCAGGGTCTTGGGATACTTCGGACCGGTGGTCTTCAGGTAGTCCGCGATCTGCGCCTTGAACTCCGATTGCACGACGGTGTTGAACGCATCGGCACGACCTTCCAGCATGTACGCCGGATAGTGGAAATCGACGGTCGTGGCACCGAGCTTGCGCACACTTTCGACGGCGGCGTTGAAGACCGCGTCGACGGCGGCATCCTGGCCGTTGAAGTCACGAGCGATGCCGATGCGCGCGCCTTTGAGCGAGCCCTTCTTGAGGAACGCCGTGTAATCCTTCTCGATGCGGCCCTTGCTCTTGCTCGTCATCGAATCGGCCGGATCCACTCCGGCCATCACATTCAGGGCCACGGCGATGTCGTAAACGCTACGCGCCATAGGCCCGGCCGTGTCGAGCGACAACGACAGCGGCACGATGCCATCGCGCGACAGAAGCCCCGTCGTCGGCTTCAGTCCAACGATACCGTTGACGGACGACGGGCCACGCACCGAGCTCGCGGTGTCCGTGCCCATGCCGAACTGAGCAAAGACCGCCGCGATGGCCGCACCCGTGCCGCCACTCGAGCCGGAGGGGCCGTATTCCAACGCGTGCGGATTACGAGTTTGCCCGCCCATCGAGCTGTAGCCGTTCGGCACCGTTCCTGCCTTGATCACCGCGGGGTCCTTTGCACCACCGACGCTACCGCCGCCCGCGGCAAACTCGCTCAAGTTCAGCTTGGCGACGATGATTGCGCCGGCGTCACGCAGCCGCTTGACGACGAAGGCATCGTCAGGCGGAACGCTGCCTTTGAGCAGCGAAGACCCCGCGGTGGTAGGCATATCGAACGTATCGAAGTTGTCCTTGAGCACGATCGGGATACCGTGCAGCGGACCGCGAATCTTGCCGGCCTTGCGCTCGGCATCGCGCCGCCTGGCTTCATCCACGGCCTTCGCGTTGAGCGTGATCACGGTGTTGATCGTCGGGCCCTTCTTGTCGTAAGCCGCGAGACGCTCGAGATAGGCGTTGACGAGCTTCTCCGAGCTCAGCGAGCCATCGGCGAACGCCGCCTGCACATCGGCAATGGATGCCGTGGCGAGGTCGAAGCGCGGCGCGCCGGGAGCGGCGCCCTGGGCTGCGGAGAAAGCGAGCAGCGTGGCGAGCATTAGCGCTCGTCGCGAGAAGAATCGGAGTTTCATGGGTGATCCCAGGCAAGCATCGTGATCGTGGTGAGGGTCAGCTGAGTTTTCTGGTTTGTCGCGCGGGTCACGCCGAGGGCCCGCCGGCGTGCGCGTGAGAGCGCTCGCGGATTCTCCGCGAGCGCTCCCGCTGGTCTCGTATCAGCGCGAGGTGGTCATCATCGTCGTCTTCGACACAGGCTCGCCCTTCACCGGGCCGAAGGCCGGCGGCGGCTGGCGATGATGTGTCGCGGCTTCGTACGCGGCGGCCACCTTCAGCAACGCGGCTTCCTGGCCGGGCTCGGCCCAGAATCCAACGTTGTACGGCAGGCCAATGCCATCGAGCTTGGTGGGCGTCGCGCTCTCCTTGCCCTCGTAGCTCTTGGTGTCGGCACTGAGCGCGAACTCGAAGTCATAGATGCTGTCCACAAACCCCGCAGGCACGAACACCTCGGGGAGGCCCAGCATGGCGCCATAACCAAACCCGCCACCACTACCGCCACTACCGTTGCGCTCCTGCGCGCCGCCGATCTTGCCTTGCAGGGTGAGGTTCACCGGGTTCACGAACACATCGATCCTGTTCTGATACAGCACCTTCGTCATCGCCAAGCGCAGCGTGTCCCGGCGCTTCATCGTGAAGGTGACCGCATTCGTGCGAATGTCCATCTCCTTGTTCTCCCAGTTCTTCATCGCCGTGCGGCGCACGTCGTTGAAGTACTTCGCGTTGGCATTCAGCGTCTGCCAGTCGTACACGCGGCTGTCACCGCGCAACGTCAGGTACTGACCGAGCTGGAACGCAAACGTGTATCCAGTCACTTCATCCGGATTCGTGGGCGGATTGGAGAGGATGCTGCGGAAGTTCATGCCATCCGGCAGCGGCGCCTTGTGCGCGGACAGCGCGACCAAGTACTTGCGGCTGCTGATGTCCCAGCCCGCCAGCGAGAACTGCGACTTTCCGTCTCTCTTCCACGCGAAGATCTCGGGCATGTGGAACGGCAGCACTTCCGCGAATGCGTCGTTGAAGCCGAACTTCATGTTCTCGATCGACGGGTCATCCGGATACTCCGGGTCGACATCCTCGACCAGCTCCGCGCCCAGCGACTGCAGCACCTTGAGCTCGCGGTTGACACCGTCGCTCACCGCAGCCGCGCCCGGCGAGGGCTTCACGAACAGCGCGCGGATCACGCCGATGCGCATGCCGGCCAGCGGCTTGCTGGCCGACGCATTGCTCACCGCGGCCACATAAGGAGTCTTCGACGGGATCACACGCGCCAGCGCCGTGTACGGATCGTGCGCGTCGAAGTAGCTGCCCGTCTTCTTGTCGCGGAATGCATCGAGAATCGTCGCCGTATCCTTCACCGTGCGGCACATGATGCCGGGGCGATCCTGGTAAGGATTGGCACCGAACGCGCCAGCGAAAGAGATCATGCCCTTGGTCGGCACCGTCAGCGCGACGCCCTGATAGTTGGCCGGCCCCCGGCACGAACCCCCCGTGGTTTCGCAGATCGAGCACATCGTCAGGTTCGAAGCGACGGCGACTCCCGAACCACCGCTCGAGCCGCTGGTGACCCGCTCGGTATCGTAGGGGTTGCAGGTCATGCCGCCCCAGGAGTCACGCGAGCCGCCCTGCCCAATGTAGGGATGCTCCACCTTCGCTGCGCCAAGCGGGTCGCCGCTGCCGGCGTTGTATTCGGACTCGTGTGCCTGCGCGTAGATGATCGCGCCCGCCTCACGCAAGCGCGCTACGAGCGTTGAATCCTTCGGCGGCACATCCATCGCGTAATTGACGTCAGCGCCGCCCGTCGTGCGGATGTCCTTGGCGTCGTAAATACCCTTGTTCGCCATGGCCACGCAGTACAGCGGCATCGCGTTCAGATCAGGGTTGCGGCCGTATTTCGCATCGAGCGCCGCCGCGGTCTCGAGCGCGTCCGGATTCTTGCGGAACTCTTCGCAGGGCGCGGGCGCGCCGGCCGGCAGCGCCGTGCCGGGCGCGGCATCGAATTTGCCCTTGCACGTCACCGAACGCTCGCCGCGAATATTGAGCGCCTCGAGCGCGTTGAGCTGGCCGGCATGCGGAATGCCGACCACCATGCCGTACTGCTGAGACACGCTCGGATCCGACACGGTCTTTTCCATGCGGCCGAAATCCGGAGTCAGACCCGTGTACTTGGCGAAGTCCGGGACGATCTTGCCGAGCGCGACCGTTTCGGTCGGATACTTCACCGGCGTGCCCGAGCGGGTCGCACCGAACAGCTTCGGCACCTTCGCACCGTCCGCCGTCACCAGCTTGCTGCACGAGCCGACGTTGTAGGTCTTCGCTCGCGAGATATAGGCCTCCACGATCTGCTTGCAGGTCGTCTCGCCGCTCTGGATGGCCTTGTGGATGTCATCGATCGTAGCTTCCTGCAGCTGGAAATCCGCCCTCGCGAGAGAGCAGAACGCGGTTGCGAGCACGACGAATGCTCTGATCCCAGTTCGCATCGACATGGCTTGTCTCCCTTGAGGAACGCGGGTGTTGTTCGGCGTTTCCCTCTGGGACGTAGCGCACGGCCGTCCCCCCACGTCACGGCAAATAATTTCCGGGGAGGGTCTGAAGAACTTCTCTGAAATCGCCCTGACCGCATCAGGAAGCCGGGGTGTGCAAGCGAAGGGGTCTCGGAAATTCTGACAGGGGGATACCGAACATCGACGCCGCGCCAACGGCCCGAAGTCAGTACTCACAATTGTGCGGCGTTGAAGCGGGACGGTAGTCGTGACGTTTGGGCGGCGGGTGAGTTCGGTATCCCCCTGTCAGAATTTCCGAGACCCCTTCGCTTGCGCACCCCGGCGCCGCGCTCAGCGAAAAGCGATTTCAGAGAAGTTCTTCAGACCCTCCCTCCGACTTCACGGCTTGTACCAGTAGTCGGTCTTGTCGTTCACAAAGAGCTTCTTCGGAATCATCGCGTGAATACCTTTCGTACCATCCACGATCTGCGTCACGCGAAAATCCACGCCCATGCTCGCGAGCGGAATCGTGCGGAACATGTCCCAGCCCTTCAGTTCCTGCATCAGATCGACCATATCGTCGACCGCCATTTGCATGGCGTTGTCGAGATCGGGATCGAGTCCGAAGGTGATGTAGTGCGTCGGCGTCTCGGCGCGCGGCGACAGGAGCGTCTTGCCCTTGTGCAGGATGAACTGGAAAGTCGCCGTGTTCGCGGTCTCGATGGCCGTGCCGCTGATCTCGCCGTCGCCCTGAGCGGCGTGCGCGTCACCGGTGAAGAACAACCCGCCCTTCTGGAATACCGGCAGATAGAGAGTTGTACCGGTGACGAGCTCTTTGCAGTCGAGGTTGCCGGCGAACGCGCCAGGCGGTCCACTGCGGCGATTGGGGCCCTGCGATGCCGCCGGCATCACGCCCATGACACCCATGAACGGCCCGAGCGGAACCTCGACGCCGGGCTCGAACACACCGACGTTGCGCTTCAGGTCGAGGATCGTCACCTTGCTCGGCGGACGATCGCCGCCGAGCTGGCGCAGACCGCCTCCGGGAGTACGGCCCGTGGTCCCGTACGGAATGCGCGGCACAACCGAGATGATCCGCACTTCGAGCGAGTCGCCCGGCATGGCGCCCTCGATCGCGATCGGGCCGACGAGCAGGTGCCCGTTCTCGATGCCGGCATCGCGCGGCGTCTTCTCCAGAACCAGCTGCGTCTCTTGCAGAGCCGGATTGTCCATCGTGGTCGGAACGCCGTTCTCCTTGAGCCAGGCATTCGGATCCTGCTTGGAGTTGCGCCAACCCGCGCCGCCACCGGTATCGATCTTCACGACCGCGCCGGACTTCACGGTGAGAATCGCCGCTTTCCGCGCAGGGAAATTGCCGATCGCGGAGTTCTCGGGCGTGAGCCGCACGTATTGATCGATGTGCGGCTCGGTGGCCGCGAAAGAGCCGGCTGGCAGAGCCAGCAGCAACAGCAGAGCAGCAGTCGTGTGGGTTTTCATGTCATTGGATGACGGATCGCGCCTCCAGCACCCCACCACCGGACCTGATAGAAGGTAGGGTCGCGCCGGACCTCAGCGTCTGACCTTCGCAGTAACCCTGAGGTCTCACGATGTCCCACTCGCGCAAAGCGCTCCCTGCGCTGATCCTTTCCCTGTGTCTCACGACGGCTGCACACGCAGCGACGGTCAATCTGACGGATGCGACGATCGCCGATCTGGATACGGCGCTCGCAAAGGGAACGCTGACCTCGGAACAGCTCGTCAAGATGTATCTGAAGCGCATCGATGCCTACGACAAGAAAGGGCCGGGCATCAACGCGGTCATCACGCTGAACCCGAAGGCCGTGGAACAGGCCAAGGCGCTCGACAAGGAACGCAGGACAAAGGGGCCGAGATCCGCCATTCACGGCATTCCCATCATCCTCAAAGACAACTACGACACCTTCGACTTGCCGACTACCGCCGGCTCGCAGCTCCTCGCGGGCTCGATTCCGCCCGACGATGCGTACGTCGTGAAGAAGTTGCGAGACGCCGGCGCCGTGATCGTCGCGAAGGTCAATCTCAGTGAGTTCGCCGGCAGCGGCGGCAGCGTGAGTGGCGCGATGGATCCCGAGGTTCTGAAGGCCGGCGCCGTGCCGAACGGCTTCAGCTCGATGGGCCTGCAGACCCACAATCCCCACGATCTGACGCGCGGGCCGTCCGGCTCGAGCGGTGGCACCGGCGCGGGCATCGCCGCGTCCTTCGCGCAATTCGGGCTCGGTACGGACACGGGCGGATCCGTGCGTGGCCCCTCCTCCGCCAACGGCATCGTCGGGCTCAAACCGACGGTCGGGCTGATGAGCCGCGACGGTATCGTGCCGCTCGCACTCAGCTTCGACACCGGCGGGCCGATGGGGCGAAGCGTGCAGGACATCGCAATCGCTCTCGGCATCATGACCGGCGTGGATCCGGCGGACGCCGCCACGGCGACCAGCGCCGGTAAATTTGAAACGGACTACACGAAATATCTGAAGGTCGGCTCGCTCAAGGGAGCCCGCATCGGCATCGCGCGGGACTTCATGGGCAAGGACGCGGAAGTGGATCGCGTCGTCGAATCCGCCATCGCCACACTCCAGAAGCTGGGCGCGACCGTGGTGGATCCGATCAAGTATCCCGAGTATCTGATCCAGGCGAAGCAGCCGATCTACAACCTGCTCGTCAGTAGCGAGTTCAAAGCGCAGATCACGCAATACCTGCAAACCACGAAGGCGGGTTATCCGAAGAGCTTCGATGAGGTGGTGGCGCGCGCCAACGATCCGGCCACCGGCTACAAGAGCCCCGAGAAGGCGTACTCGCTCAAGTACACCGCCGGTCTCGCGCTCGATCTGAACGATCCGGTGTACATCGCGCTCAAGCAGCAGCAGCTCGCGGCTGTGAAATCCTCGATGCTCGCGATCTTCACCAAGTATCGGCTCGATGCCATCGTGTACCCGACGTCGCCGCGTCCGGCGACGCTCATCACGCCGACGGAGCCGCCGAAGCCGGGCGCCGGCACGGATTCGGCAACGAGCTTCGCCAATGAGACGGGCTTCCCGGATCTCATCGTGCCCGCCGGTGTGACGAAGGATGGTCTGCCCGTGACGATCTCCTTCTTCGGCCGCGCGTTCGAAGAGCCGAAGCTGATCGGCTATGGCTACGACTTCGAGCAGGCGACGCATGCGCTGGTGCATCCGAAGACCACGCCGGCGCTGGCTGGCGAAACCATCAAGTTCTGACCCGAGAGAGACCTGCGCCGATGCTCAAACGAAATGTCGGCGCTCGCGCGCAGGTTCTCTTCATGGCGCTCGCTGCATGCGTGGAGCCCGTTGCCCACGCGCAAGGCGCCGCCGCCGAGAAGCCGAGAGTCGCCGTGTTCTCGGGGCCGACGGCGACGATCCAGAACAACACGCCGCTGATCACGAGCAACAAGGCTCGCGGTCAGTACGGGCTGCCCTTGCAGAAGGATCCGTGGGGACAGGTGACCGTCGACCAGCTGCGCTATCAGCGGCTGGCCGCTCCCGTAACCGTCTACATCGAGATGTTCACGGCTCATCCGCTCGAATCCGACGTAAAGGAGTTGTACGCGGCCCCGGATGGCTACGTGAATGCAAGGGGCGAGTTCTCGAAGCAGAGGCGAGGCGAGACGGACAAGCCCGTGTTCGCCGTGACGCTCGCACCCGGCGATGGGCTGTATCCCCTGCCGTACATGGCACGCCAGGCCAACGGTCAGCCGTGGGAAGGCGTCGCGACCCGCCCGGACGCACCTTTCTCACAATCGAGACAGACCTTCGTGCCCGATGCGTCGCGAATCTTCGAGGAGATAGAGCGCAATGGCGGCCAGGTGGCTGCCAAAGCCAACTACGACTTCTATCGGGCGGTGCCCGCCGGCGGCTACACGAAAGGCCTTCCGGCGAATCGTCGCACGGACGTAGGCCAGGGCGACATTCCACCCGAAAAACTCGGCCGCGATTTCTTCAGCTACGGGGCCTACAACGCATCACAAACCCGCCCGAATCTTGCGCGGGCCGTAAACGTCGTGCAGAAAGCGCTAGCCAGCGGCAAGTACGCCGGCGCGCTGTGGCTAGAGGGCAGTCCCAGCGTGGAAGACACGAGCTACTGGCTCAGCCTGCTGGTCGACACGACATTGCCGATCGCCGCGAACTCCGCGCATCGCAATCGCGGAGTGATCAGCCCGGACGGCGACGGCAATATCCTCCAGTCGATCGACTACATCCTCTCGCACGCGTGGGCTGGCATCGACATGCTGCTCGAGAAGTATCCTCTCGCCGGCATCGTAGGTGAGGGCCTCGCGCCCTACTCCAGCATGTCCGCCTCCCAGGATCAGGCTCTGCAGAAGGCAGTGCTCAGCGGATTGCCCGTCGTGAAAACGGCGCGCGGTGACGCGAGAGGACTCGTGCGCGTCAATCCCGATAACTTGTTCATCGAAGGCAACAACCTCACGTCAACGAAGGCGCGTCTGTTGCTGACCGCGGCGATCATGAAATACGGGCCGCTGCCTCATGCGGCGGATCCGCAACATCCAACACCCAACGAACTCGCCGCGATCAAAACGCGTATTGGGCTGTATCAGCAGGTCTTCGAGACGCACTGAGCAGGTAGGGTGCGCGCGCGTGCCCTCGTCTCACTTTCCGAACAACACGCACGTGCAGCCTCACGCGGCACGCAGCGCAGACCCGGAATCGGAGAGAAACTATGCGCAGCTCGTCTCGGAGTTGCGGTTCGCCCCTCGTAGCGCGAACCGTATCCGCAATCCTCGGCACCCTCGCGGCCACCGTCTCATTCGCAGCCGACGACGCCAAACCCGCTGAAAAACCCGCCGAAGATGTCACGCAACTCAGCGACATCAGCGTGACGGAAAATCCGCTGAACTCGATAGCGAACTCCCCCAGCGCATCCTCATTCGGCTTCAGTAAGCCGCTTCTCGAAACGCCGCGCACTGTCTCGCTCGTCAGCGAAGAACAGCTAACGCTCATGGGCATCAACACGGTGGAAGATCTCACCAAGGTGGTGCCCGGCGTATACACGACGACGCGCTACGGCCTGCAGGGCGGTATCAACGTGCGCTCTGTGCAAGCGGACACCTATTACCGCGGCATGAAGCGCCTCAACCAGCAGGGCCACGCACGCACGGTGCTGGCGGGCATGGAGTCCATCGAAGTCGTGAAGGGGCCGCCGTCGCCGATCTTTGGCCTCGGCAAGATCGGTGGCTACACCAACATCTCACCGAAATCCGGCCGCGCGAAAGTCGGCGGCTACCTGCAGGGCATGCAGGGATTCGGGCAGGCCGTCGTCGGTTCCTACGACCGTGCCGAAGGGTCGTTTGGTCTCGGTGGCCCATTCGAAATCGGACAGAAACGCGGCGGATACTACGTCTACGGCCTGGTGGAAGACTCCAAGACCTACATCAAACAGGTGGACGCCAAGCAGAAGTATTTTCAGGCAACCGCCAGCAGCGACAACTTCCTCGGCCCGTTCCGGGTCGAGACGGGCACTCAGCTGCAGCACTCCATCACGAGCGGCTCGTATCTGAACCGCGTCACGCAGGACCTCATCGACCACGGCCAATACGTCAGCGGTTCGCCGCTGGTGAATCTGGATTTGAACGGCGATGGCCGCGTGGGCTACGTGGAGACGTACGCCGCGTCGCCGGTCAGAGGCAACATCAGCGCCAACAACCAGGCACTCACGCAACGTTTCGCGTGGCCGACCGATGCATCCGGCAATCCGGTGCCGATCTCGCAGTTGCCGAAGGTCGCGGGCATTCCTCAGACGATGCTCACGTATCTCAACGCGCATCCGGAGATCAACTGCGCGGCAGCCAACATCATGCGTGCCATGCCCGCTGGCGGCCCGCAGCCGCTCAGCGGCCAGCTGCCCGCCGGGTTCGCGTTGAACCCGTGCACCGTCAGCTACACGAAGGTCGACTATCGGCGCAATGGTTCCTGGGAGCGCGAGCAGAATGCAAAGCTCGGCCTCGGATTCTTCGATCTCATCTACGACGTGAATCCGGACTTCACGGTCAAGAACCAGGTTTTCTACGACGCCATGGATACGTGGAAAGACTCGTACCTGCCGTACGGAGAAAAGCAGGACATCCACGCGTTCGAGGACAAGATCACCGTCACCAAGCGCATCCCCTCGCTGCCGGCATGGCTGCAGGTCAACTCGCTGGCTTCCGTGAACTATCGCAAGACGGTTGGCGGCATCCGCAGCTCCGGCGGCGACTTCGACTGGCGCCAGGACATCATGCTCAACGACGGCCGGCAGCTCGCGAACAACAGCTTCTGGAATCAGCTCGACGACAACAGCTACGCGAACGGTGCACCGGCGACGACCATGCGTCGCTCCACCTACGATGAGAAAGGCGCCGGTGTCATGTTCGACATCGACGTGCTCCGGAACACCAACCTGCTCCTCGGCATCCGGTACGACAAGTCGCACGCCGACGCGTCGGACGCGCCACCTTTCGACGCAAACTTCGGCCAGTCCCCGGCCGCGGGGGTCGTCTGCACGGCCCCCGGCGCCGGGTGCCCGGGTCGCTTCAATCCGCCAGCACCCATCGTGCTCGCGGCGGGCGGCACGGACTCCGGCAAATCCTGGAGCGCCAGCATCTCGCATCAGTTGCCGTGGGGCATTCGGCCCTACGCGACCTACGCTGAAACAAGCCTGATGCTCGATGGCGCCAACAACATCGTTCCGGTGAACGTGGTGCAGGCCGGACACCTCGGTTCCGCCACCTTGAAAGAAGCTGGCATCAAGGCCTCGCTGTTCCACGACAAGCTGCTGATCACCTCCGCCGCCTACGATCAGACGCGCACCGACGTGGCCGCGCCTTCGGATCCCGGCGCGGGCGCCAACGTCTCGAGCACGCGCTATCGCGGCGTGGAGACGGAAATCAAGTTCGCGCCGATGCGTAACCTCTTCGTCTCGGCCTATGCGTTGTTCCAGTCGGGCAAATACATCGTGGCGGTGCCCGGCGGCACGAACGTCGATGTGAGCGGCCGTGATCTCGGCTTCCAGGACATTCTCGATCCCGCGACCGGCAAGGTGCTGTTCCCGGCGGAAGCGTTTCTCTACGGCGGTCGGCCGCAGCTCGTGATCCCCACCGGAACCACGACGTTGGCGGAACGAACCGGCGATCCAGAGACGCAGGTCGGCTTCAACGCGAGCTACCAGTTCGGCAACGGCATCGGATTCTTCATCGGCGGCAATCACTTTTCGGCCGTGTGGGCCGATCGCGTCAAGACGGTCAAGCTGCCGGCCTCGAACCCCATCGATGCGGCCATCACATACGACCGCGACACGTGGCACTTCAAGCTGAACGGCTACAACGTGACCGATGAGCGCTACTTCCGCGCCAACATCAGCGACACCGGCGGCAAGCTGGTCTCGGCGATGCCGACCGTGCGCTGGGAGTTCACGCTCCGGAAAGAGTTCCGATGAGCCTCAAAAACCCAACGCACAGAGCGGGAGATGTCGGCATGCACGCACATTCCAACGGCAGATACTCACGCCGGCGCTTCATCGGCACGGCCGCCGCCGCGGGCGCTTTGCTCGGGGCCAGCGCTTTCGGCTGGAAGGCGTTTGCAGACTCGGCGGGCACCGTCACGTCCTCCGACTTTCTGCTGCTCTCGGCGTCCGAGATCGCGCAACTGATCCGCGCAAAGAAGATCTCGGCGGTCGAGGCCGTGAAGGCCTGCTACGCGCGCATCGATGCGGTCAACCCGAAGATCAATGCCGTTGTCGCGTTCTGTCGCGAGCGTGCGCTCGCCGAGGCCGCGGAGGCCGATGCGATGCTGGCCGCCGGTAAGACCAAGGGGCCGCTCCACGGTGTGCCCTTCACGGCCAAGGATTCCTTCGATACGGAAGGCGTCGTGAGCACCGGCGGAACGCTGGGTCGCAAGGAATACGTCCCCGGAAAAGACGCCACGATCGTCGCGCGCGTGCGCGCCGCCGGCGCCATTCTGCTCGGCAAGTCGAACACGCCGGAGTTCACGCTCGGCGGCGGCGGCCGCGGCACTGTGAATCTCGTGTACGGGCTCACGAAGAACCCCTACAACGTGAACTATCAGCCGAGCGGCTCGTCGGGCGGCGCGGGCGCCATCGTCGCGGCGTACGGCTCGGCCTTCGATCTCGGCAGCGACTACGGCGGCTCGATTCGCGGCCCCGCGTTCGCGAACGGCATCGCCGGCATCAAGCCGACGCTCGGCCGAACGCCCCGCACCGGACACATCGTCGGGTACGGCGGAGCGTTCGATTCGTTCCAGGAAACCGGCCCTCTCGCGCGGCGCGTGGAAGACCTTGCGTTGCTCATGCCGATCCTCTGCGGCCCCGATAACTGGGATGCGTGCATGGCGCCGGTGCCACTCGGCGATCCCGCGAAGGTCGATCTGAAATCGCTGCGCGTTGCGTTCTACAAATCCAACGGCGTGCAGGATCCTACAGCCGAGATTCAGTCACTCGTGAGCCAGTGCGTCGGTTACTTCTCGAAGCTCGGTTGCAAGGTCAAAGAGGACCGGCCGCCGAAGATGAAGGAGCTGAGCGACGTCCGGCAGCAATTCGAAGGCGCGGACGGGCGCGAGCACATTCGCGCGATGCTCAAGAAACACGGTACCCAGCAAGCCTCGCCGGGTTTGCGAATCGACGGCGACGTGGTCAGCAGCGGAGACTTCACGCGGCTCACCGAAGAAATGGACGCCATCAAGAGCGAGCAGCTCGCGTGGCTCGAGAGCTACGACCTGATCATCTGCCCGGCGAGCAACCGTGCGCCCATCCCGCTCGACTACGAGCCGCCCGAGGGTCGCGAGGCTGCGCGACGCGGCGGCGGTTACACGAGCGAGTACAACACGACGGGCTGGCCCGCCGGTGTCGTGCGCGCGGGCACTTCCACGACGGATCCGGGCCTGCCGCTCGGCATTCAGGTGGTGGGACAGCCCTGGCGCGACGACGTGGTGCTCGCCGCGATGGCGCATATCGAAAAGCAGACGGGCGGTTGGAAAGCCCCACCGATCTGAGACCAGGCTGACCTGAAATCTGGCCGATGCGAGACTAGGCAGATATGAGACCTGGCCGATATGAAGCCGGGCCGATGCGAGGCCGGGCCGATGCGAGGCCAGGCCGATGCGAGACGAGCGAGCGCCGACGAGGGAGAGCGCACGATGAGCGATGATCTCATTTACATGTCCGCGACGAAGCTCGCCGGTCTGCTCCGCGCGCGCAAAGTGTCGGCGGTCGAAGCGGCCGAGAGCTACATCGCGCGCCAGCTTGCCGTGAACGACATGCTGAACGCGGTCGTGATGAACAGCTACGCGCGGGCACGCTCCGAAGCGAAAGAGCTCGATGCCAAGGCCGCACGCGGCGAGTTCGTGGGGCCACTGCACGGCGTGCCGATCACACTGAAAGACTCGCTCGACACCGCCGGCATCATATCGACCGGCGCCACATACGGCCGCCAGCAATACGTCCCGCAGAAGGATGCGACTGTCGTCGCGCGGGTTCGAAAGGCCGGCGCGATCGTTCTCGGCAAAACCAATACACCCGAGTTCACACTCGGTGGCCTCGCCGGGATCAGCGCAGCGAGCAATCTGCTGTACGGCTCCTCGCACAACCCGTATGACCTCACGCGCAGCACCGCCGGCTCATCGGGCGGCGCGGGCGCCATCGTTGCCGCCGGCGGCTCGGCATTCGACATCGGCTCGGACTGGGGCGGCTCGATCCGCGGCCCCTCGCATAACAACGGCATCGTCGGCATCAAGCCCACGAGCGTGCGCGTGCCGCGCACCGGGCACATCGTCGACTACGGCGGCATCTTCGATCTGTGGCAACAGCTAGGGCCGATGGCGCGCCGGGTCGAGGACATCGCACTCATCACGCCGCTCATCAGCGGCCCGGATTTCCGGGACGCCAGTTGCGCGCCGGTGCCCTGGCCCGATCACACAAAGGTGGATCTGCGCAAGCTCAAGGTCGCTTTCTGCGTGGACAACGGCGCTACCGGCAAAGGCGCCACCGACGAGGACACGAAGAAGACCGTGCGCCAGGCTGCGAAGTGGCTCGAGGGCACCGTGACGAGTGTCGCCGAGGATGCTCCGGTCGCGGCGCTGAATGACATGCGGGAAGCACGCTCGCAACTCTCCTCCGGAGACGGAGGCGCGTTCTATCAACGACTGGCGGACCGCTGGGGTACGAAGAACATCTCGCCTCAGCGCAAGAACACGATGGAGAAGGCAGTGCCGATCAGCACCGCGGCTCTCGTCGCCGCGTGGGCGAAACAGGACGACTGCAAGTCCCGCATGCTCGCCTGGATGACCGGCTACGACGTATTCCTCTGTCCGGTCGCCGCCAAACCGGCGCAGCCCATCGATGCGGAAGATGGCGCCGGCGGCGGTGGCGCGGCGGGCGGAGGCTGGCCTTACACGGGGGTATTCAACTGTTCGGGCTGGCCCGTCGTCGTCGTTCGCTGCGGGAGCTCGGCCGACGGCAAGCTTCCCATCGGCGTTCAGGTCGTGGCGGCGCCCTGGCGCGAAGACATCTGCATCGCCGTCGCAAGTCATCTCGAGAGTCAAAGCGGTGGATGGCGCAAGCCTCCCATCTGAGTCAGCACGCCCAGTGCGCGTGCCTGCGCGTAAACGCGCGCAGAACTGGGTGCTGGATCCGGTTCAGGACACCGTTCTCATCATCGCCGCGCCGTTGCTCGTGCTTGCGCTGGCGTTGGTTGCCTTTCGCACGATGTCAGCCGGGGATGCAACGTCGCTGATCATCGTGACGCACGTGGTGCTCACAGTGGCGCACCACCTGCCGACGTTCATCCGAATCTACGGCGACGTCGAGCTGTTCAGCCGATACCGCTGGACCTTCCTGCTCGCCCCGGTGATTCCGCTCGTGTTCTCGGCGGGAGTGCTGACGTACATCAACTATCGCGGACTGCCCATCGAGTACTTCCTGTATCTCTACATCATGCTGGCGATCTGGGATCCGTGGCACTTCCTGCGCCAGCACTACGGATTCATGCGCATCTACGACCGTGCCAACGAAGCTCCCAAGGCTCTCGCGGCTCGCATGGACCTCACGCTGTGCTCGGTATGGTTCGTCTACATCATGCTCGCCAGCGGAGCATGGCTCGCCGGCACGTTTCAGGATATGTACGCTACCGCTCACATGCCCGTCATCATGGCGATCGCGCCGGATGCGATCGCATGGACCACGCTGGTTATGCGAGATATCGCACTGCTGGTCACGGCGGCCTACGTGATCTATCTCGTGTGGTGCTGGCAACGCGGGTACGTCATCAGCCTCGCGAAGCTCACACTGATCGTTGCGACCTTCAGCGTCATGTACCTCATGTATGCGCCGAATGCGTGGATGCAGAGCCTCGCTCCGGGGTGGACGTTCAAGGTGGGCTTCGCCGCTCTCGGCATCGTTCATATGACGCAGTACCTCGCGATTGTCTGGCGATACAACCGTCGTCTCGGGCAGATGCCCGGACGCGCGCGTTCCGGATTGTTCGCCCGTCTTCACGGGCGCGGCGGGTGGGTCGTTGCGCTGTTCTATGTGCTCGTGTGTCTCGCGTATGGCGAGCTCATCACGACCGTGCACGACAATCGCCTGCTCATGTCCGTACTGCTGGCGGTCGGCTTCACGTCGACGCTCATGCACTACTATTTCGATGGATTCATCTGGAAGCTGCGTCATCGGCGGAATCGTGAGGGTCTCGCGCTCACGACGGAGCGCGAAACGTCGGGTTCATCCGCGGAGCGCGCCACCTCGGCCGAGGGCGCCGGATCGCGGGAGCAAAGCCTCACCGCGCGTCAGGTGCTCAGCCGCCATTTGCTCTACTTCGGCGTGCCGATGCTGGTGCTCTCCGTTGGCGCCGTCTCTCAATGGGGCGAGGCCTCTCGTGGCTACATCCACGACATGTATGCGGCCTTCCAGGCGAATCAGCAGGGCGACTCCGAGCAGGTTCTGCGCAATGCGCAGCTCGCATTCACCGCGATGGAGCGTGATTTGCCCGTCGCGCGGCGACTGACGGCACTCGACCCGACCGCCTCACGCGAGGCGGACCTCGCGTTTCTCATCTACAACCACTCGTACTACGCGAACGTCGTGCTCCCCGCGCTGGTCGGCCAACCCGCGCGGCCCGATCGGCATCGCCCCAACGTCGGCGAAGCGGTCGAACTGCTCGGACGCGCCATTCAGGCAGGCGCTCAAGTGGGCCATCCCGGCCGCGAAAATCTCACGCGCGACGACGCACGCCGAACGCTCGCAAGCTGGCAGCGGCTGATCGCCCTGCCCTCCGCATCCAACACTCCATCGGGGTCCGCACCATGAACTCAGCCAGCGATCCTATTTTCATGTCGACGACGAAGCTTGCGGGCCTTCTGCGCAAGAAGGAACTGTCCGCTGTCGAAGCGGTGCAGATGTACATCAAGCGGCAGACCGCCGTGAACGACAAGCTGAACGCCGTGGTCACCAACTGCTTCGAGCGCGCGCTCGAAGAGGCCAAGGCGCTCGATGCGAAGGCGGCCAAAGGCGAGTTCGTCGGGCCGCTGCACGGCGTGCCGATCACGATCAAGGACTCGCTCGATACGGCCGGTGTCGTCTCTACGGGCGCGACGGTCGGACGCCAGCAGTTCGTTCCGGCGAAGGATGCGACCGTGGTCGCGCGCGTGCGCAAGGCCGGCGCCATTCTGCTCGGCAAGACCAACACGCCGGAGTTCACACTCGGCGGGCTTTCGGGCATCAGCACCGCGAGCAACCTGCTCTTCGGCGGTTCGCATAATCCGTACGATCTCACGCGCAGCACCGCCGGATCATCGGGTGGCGCGGGCGCCATCGTAGCGGCCGGCGGCTCCTCTTTCGACATCGGCTCCGACTGGGGCGGCTCGATCCGCGGGCCCTCTCACAACAACGGCATTGCCGGCATCAAACCCACGAGCGTGCGCGTGCCCCGCACAGGACACATCGTCGGATACGGCGGCGTCTTCGATCTGTGGCAGCAAATCGGCCCGATGGCTCGCCATGTCGAGGATCTCACACTCATCACACCCATCATCAGCGGCCCCGACTTCAGTGACGCAAGCTGTGCGCCCGTCCCGTGGGCCGATCCGGCCAAGGTCGATCTGAAGAAGCTTCGCGTCGCATTCTGCGTCAGCAACGGCGGCGTGGACCGCGCGGCGACGGATGAGGATACGAAGAAGACCGTGCGAGCTTCCGCGAAGTGGCTCGAGGGCACGGCGATGAGCGTCACCGAGGACGTACCGCTCGACGTGCTGACGGAACTCAATGCCGCGCGCATGAAGCTCACGAGCGGCGACGCCTGGCAGTTCTACAAGCGTCTCGCGGACAAGTGGGGCACGAAGAACTTCTCGCCTTCCGTGAAGGAGCGGATGGCGACACTCACTCCGATCTCGACCGCGGAGTACGTGGACGCATGGGGCACGCAGGACGAGTGCAAATCACGCATGCTTGCGTGGATGACGAAATACGACGTGTTCCTCTGCCCCGTCGCAGCGAAACCGGCGCAGCCGATCGATGCGGACCCGAGCACGCCGGGATTTGGCGCTGCCGGCAGCGGCTGGCAGTACACGGGCGTATTCAACAGCACCGGATGGCCGGTCACCGTCGTGCGATGTGGCAGCTCCGCCGACGGCAAGCTTCCGATCGGTGTGCAGGTGGTCGCGGCGCCGTGGCGCGAGGACATCACGCTCGCCGTCGCGGCGTTCCTGGAGAGCAAGGGCGGCGGGTGGAAAGTGCCGCCGGTGTGAGCCGCCGCGCCCGTCTATCCGGCGACGAATCTTCACCCTGCCAAGCTCGGGGCACCGAGGGACCGCCGGTGAGCGGGCGCAGTAAGGTATGGAGTCCGCTCGGGCCTTGACCTCCCTCGCCGGCTGGTGGCGGCGGCTGCGCCGGCCACCGCCCGCTCCATTCGAGTGATGCCGAGAAGCACCGTCGGTCGCTATAGTCGGCGCCTCCCCACGAGAGGCGTGCTCCATGCAGGATCCAGCGGATTTTCGGCAGCCCGGCGCTGACACGTGGGCCGAACGTTATCTCCTGTGCGAGCACATCCTGGATCCGCCCTCCGCCCGGCCGCGGCAGCGCTTCGAAGCCATCGCCCGCTTCACGCGCGACCTGCTTGCGCAGGAGTGGGTGAAGACGCGCCAGGCCCGCGAGCGCGCCAACCCGAAGCGGGTCTACTATCTTTCGCTGGAATTCCTGCTCGGGCGCGCCCTCAACAACAACCTGATCAACATGGCGGCCCATCCGCAGGTGGAAGAAATCCTGCGCCGGGAGGGCTGGAAGCTCGCCGACATACTGGAGCAGGAACCCGACGCCGGCCTCGGCAACGGCGGCCTCGGCCGGCTGGCCGCGTGCTTCATCGACTCGATGGCGACGCTGCAATACTCGGCAATGGGGTACGGGTTGCGGTACGAGTACGGCATCTTCCGGCAGTCGATCCAGAACGGATATCAGGTGGAGCACCCGGACTGCTGGTTGAGACGTCCGGACCCCTGGGAGATTCCGCGCCCGGGCCGGGCATATGCGGTGCCGCTCAACGCGAGCGTCGAACTGCGCGGAAGCGGGGCGGTACTGGTCCCCAATCGCCGCGGGGTGCTGCTTGGCATGGCGTACGACCGGCCGGTTGTCGGATACGGTGCAAAGTGTGTGAACACACTGCGCCTCTGGGGTGCGGCAGCCGCCGAGCACTTCGATCTTGCGGAGTTCTCTCACGGCGATTTCATCGGCGCCGTGATCGGCAACGTCGCTGCGGAGTCGGTCACGCGCGTGCTCTACCCGGACGACTCGACCGAAGCCGGCCGACGACTTCGTTTCGTGCAGCAGTACTTCCTCGTGAGCTGCTCGCTCCAGGACATCATCGCGCGGTTCGAGCGACGTAACGCCGGCAACTGGTCCGCCCTGCCCGAGCACGTGGCGATCCAGATGAACGACACGCACCCCTCCCTGACCGTGGTGGAGCTGATGCGTGTGCTGATGGATGAAAAACATCTCGGCTGGGATGAGGCCTGGAACATCACGGTGCGCACGCTGGCTTATACGAATCACACGCTCCTGCCGGAAGCGCTCGAGAAATGGCCGGTGGAGTTCTTCGAGCTGCTGGTGCCGAGACAGCTCGAGATCGTTTATGAGATCAATCGCCGGCTGCTCGACGATGTGCACGGACGCTATCCGAACGATCCCGACCGCGAACGCCGGATGAGCCTCATCGAGGAAGGTCCGCAGCGCAAGGTGCGCATGGCGCACCTTGCGGTCGTCGGCTCGCACAGCACGAACGGCGTCGCGGAGATTCACTCGCAGCTGCTGCGAACGCGGTTGATGCGGGATTTCGCGGAAGTCTTTCCCGCGCGCTTCAACAACAAGACGAATGGCGTTACCCCCCGGCGCTGGCTGCTCATGGCCAACCCGCCGCTCGCGTCGCTCATCACGAGCGTCATCGGAGACGGGTGGGTCACCGATTTGTCGAAGCTGCAGGCACTGGCGGCGCACGCGAAAGATCCGGCGCTGCAGGAGAATTTCCTCGCCACGAAGCGCGAAGCCAAACGCCGTTTCGTCGAGTGGCTGCACCATTCCACCGGGCAGGTCGCCGACCCGGACACGATCTTCGACTGCCAGATCAAGCGCATCCACGAGTACAAGCGGCAACTGCTCAATGTGCTGCACATCGTGGTGCTCTACAACCGGCTGCGCCAGAATCCGGCGCTCGAGCTGCCGCCGCGGACGTTCTTCTTCGCGGGCAAGGCCGCGCCGGCGTATCGGCTGGCGAAGCTGATCATCAAGCTCATCAACAATGTCGCCGCGACGCTCGCGGAAGATTCGATCACGCAGGGACGGCTGCGGGTGCTATTCGTGCCGGAATACAACGTCAGCCTCGCGGAGCGGCTCATTCCCGCGAGCGATATCTCCGAGCAGATCTCGACCGCGGGTTACGAAGCGAGCGGTACCGGCAATATGAAGTTCATGATGAATGGCGCGCTCACGATGGGAACGCGCGACGGCGCGACTATCGAGATGGCGCGTGCGGCCGGCGAGGAGAATTTCTTTCTGTTTGGCCTGTCGGCCGAACAGGTCGCGGCCAGCCGCGGCTGGTACAACCCGATGTGGCATTACGAGCACGAGACGGAAACACGCGCCGCGCTCGAGCTGGTTTTCAGTGATCATTTCAGCCGAGACGAACCGGGAATCTTTGCCAGCCTGCGCGACACGCTGTTGACGAGCGGCGACTACTACATGCACCTCGCCGACCTCACCTCTTATGCGGAGGCGCAGGCGCGCGCCGGTGCCGTGTATGCGAACCGCAATGCGTGGGCGGAGAAAGCGCTGCTGAACATCGCGTATTCGGGCCAGTTTTCCAGCGACCGCACGATCGCCGAATACGCTCGCGAGATCTGGAAAACGGAGCCGAGCCCGGTCTCGTGAGCGGCGCGCAGCGCGCGCCTGGACCCTGGGTCGCGCCCGGCGCCTCCTGGGCCGCCCGGGACCCGGAGCCAAACCCGAAACCCGAACCCGAAACCCGAGCCCGAAACCCGAGGCCCTCGCCTACGACCTTCTGTTCCGCTCTCAGCCGCCCGGCGATTGAGGGCTTCTTCTTCAGGTATGAGGCGCGCCGCAAGCCTACGGCGGCGTAAGTCCCCGCCGCGCAGCCTCGGCGACAACACGCGGCCCGGACACCTTGGCCGCGGCAACATCCGCTTGCCCCTCAGCGGTCTTGCCCTTGTGCAGCTTCGCAAGCCCGCGACCGTACAGCGCCCACGGATTCTTCGGCTGAATCCTCAACACCGCGTCGTAGTCCGCGATCGCCTTGTCGTAGTTGCCCATGCGCAGATAGGCCATGCCACGGCTGTCCAGAAAGAAAGGCGCATCGTCGCGCCCGCGCACGGCGCGATTGCAATCTGACAGCGCTTTATCGAGCTCCAGCCCCAACATGGCGCGCGATCGGCAGCGCCCAGCGTACGCGTCGGGCGTGCGCGCTTCCGGCGGGTGCTTGTCGAGCCACAGATCGTACTGCGCGATCGCAAGCCCAAACGCGCCTACACGCGAATACAGCGCGCCGATCTCGAAGCGCACGTCGTCTTCCTTCGCCGCCGTGGCGCTCGCGTTGTTGAGGTCGGCGAGCACCTCACCATCCGTTCCGCGCCCTGTCTGCTCGAACCGCGCCAGAGTCATCCCCGCGCGTGAAACGAGCGCGGGCACGTGATCCGGTTTCAGTTTGAGCACCTGATCGAAGTCCCCCACCGCCAGCGCCGGCTGCCGGTTACCGAGGTAGGCGCGGGCGCGCTCGTAGAAATATTCGGGTTCGGTAGGCGCAAGCTCGCACGCATGCGTGAGGTCTTCGATCGCGTGCAGGAAGTCGCGGCGCGCCGCGAAGGCCGCGCCCCGGCGGCTGAAGCCGGCGGCATCGGTGGGCTGGCCCTCCGGCACCTGCGGCTGAGGCGAATCGCCCTCGGCGGTCGGCGGCGCATCCTCCGGCTCGGCGCCCGGGAGAGGACGCTCCGCAAGATTGAACACGGGCCCGCCGTTGAACGTGAAGTACGCCTTGCGCTGGCCGCTCGCGATGTAAATGCGATGGGACAGGAAGAAGTCCGCCCCGATCATCATGTCGGCATCCATGGCGCCGCCCACGTCGCCAATGCGCAGCTTCGTGTTGTGAATCTCCTCGTCGCCGATCTTGAAGCTCTCGAACGGAGCGAGCCACGTCTGCACGGAGCGAGAACCGATGCCGCGCGCCCTGCCGGCCTTCACGACACCCGGGCTGTCCGGTGTCACGCCGGCGCGCTCCGCCGCCCGCAACGTCAGTATGGAATTCGACGCACCCGTGTCGAACAGGACGCGGATCTTCTTGCCGTTCAGAAAGGCCGTGCCGGTCGTGTGAGGCTGCGCCGCCGTGGCCCACGCAATTTCCATTTCGGAATAGGCATCGCCCGGCTTCGCCCAGTACGCCATCATGCTCTTCTTGCAGTTCTCGGGTTTCAACAGGCGGATGGCGCCATTCGCAAGGTCATACTCGACGTCGGCGATGCGCAGCACGTTCTGGCCCAGCAAACCGACCGCGCCACCGCCCAGCGCGCTGCCGCCGACAATGAACTGCGCTTTCTTGACAGCCACGCCGGTCAGCGTGAACTCCTTGACCGTCGTGATCATGGCGCGCCTGGCGCCGCCGATGCCTTCGAGCATGAGATTGAACGGCGCGGGCTGCGTGTCGAGCTTGTATTGAGCCGCGCCGGGCTCGCTGATCAGGCTGAAGAACGCGCCGCTGTCGACCATGAAGCGCGCGTCCTCCCCATTGATTTTCGCCGTGATCATGGGGCGCATTCCGTTGATGGTGACCGGAAGCTCCGCGATCGCACCGATCTTGCAGCCGTCCGCGGCAAGCACCGGTTGAGCCAGGCATGCGCCACAAAGGACGATGGCCAGCCGTAAAGGGCGAGCTCCCATGCAGTGACCCCACAGTCTTTTTATCAAGCGCAAGCGCCGCGGGAGTATTTCGCGCATCGATGGTGCGCGTCAACGAGGGCTGCCCCGTCAGGGCGCGCTTCGGGCGACGATCGATTCGCGCAGGGCGCGCAGTGTGCTCTTGATGGCGGCGGCGTTCTCCGGGCCGAGGCGAATCATGAACTTCTGACCCACTGAAAGCTGTTCCAGGTTGGGATCAACGAACTCGTAGAGCGCCTCGCGACGGATCACGAGCACCGGATCGCGGATTTCCGGCGCATCGATCAACCCGTCGATGGCCTGGAGCACCCGATCGTCGAAGTGACCGTCGGATTTTGTAAGCTCTTCATAAGCCTGCTGAAAGAGCGGGTGATAGTGGAAGTAGAGGTCGCTGACGAGTTTCGGGCTGACCCTGCCGATCACCGCGACGTACGGTGTGTACTTCGCGGCGTTTTCCGCAACCAGCGGGGTTGCCTGCTCATCGCCCGTTGCAATGAACCCGCCGACGATGGTTTTGATGGGCTGAGAATCGGCGCCGATGTGCTTGCGTGGCAGGCTGTCGACGAACGCCACGATGTGCCGGATGATCGACGTGGGCCGCAGGTAAGCGTCGATCGATTCGGCCCCGAACAGGCCCGAGAGTGCTTTGCGCATCTCGGGGTCGCTCCCGTTCAACGAAGGCAACGGCCCCGCCGTGGCGTCGGACGGTGCGGCGGTTACCGCAGCGGCCGCGGGCGCGCCAGCAGGCGCCGTCACCGATTTCGCAGCGGGCCTCGCTGCGGTCAGCTCATGCACGCCGTTGCCCGAGAAGGATTTCACGGCGATCAGCGCGCCAAATGCGACGATGACGAGCGCACCCAGGCCGACGAATCTATTCACACCCTGCTCTCTCATTTGCCGGACCAGCCGTCGGTGAGCGTTCCCAAAAACGCGATGACGTCGGTGATCTCGGACTCCGACAATGCCGGCTCATCGCCCGGATGGCGGTCGAACGGCGGTTCGCGATTCAGGTTCTCACGAAACCTCGCTGGCAGATCGTCGAACGCCTCGCCATTCGGATACCACTTCTCCGGATGGATGTCGCGCTCGACATAGAAGCGCAGCACCTGGCGGAGGTCATGGAATGCGCCGTTGTGAAAGAACGTTTTCCGCAACGTCACGTTGCGCAACGACGGCGTGCGGAACAAGCCGCAGTACTCGGCGCGCTCGCGATACTCCTCACGGAGCGGGCCGCACAACCCGAGGTCGTAGAACTTGGGATCGGCGTTCACCGCCAACGCGCGATTGCGCGGCACGCCAATCGCGATGTAGCCGAAGTCCGTGAATGCGGGGAACGCGCCGCTCGAGCCTCTCTCGCTCTGATGGCAGCGCGCGCAGTTCCCTTTCGCCGGATCGTTGAAGAGCTCGAGCCCGCGCCTCTCCCGCTCCGAAAACGAGGCCTGGTGACGCAACGCTGCATCGTACTTGCTCGAGTACGGATAGAACTCCGCCGCATTCTGCTCGAACACCTCGATCGAGCGCACGATCGCGTCGAACGCCGTCGATGCGACGTCGAACACGCGCTCGCCAAACGCCTGGCGAAAGTCCGCCGCATACGGTGCGGCCTTTACCGCGGCGACAACGTCTTCGATGCGCGCGTTCGCCATTTCCAGCGGTGACAGCAACGGCAGGCGCGCCTGCTCGTGCGGATTGCGCGCACGTCCATCCCAGGTAAAGCCGCCCGTCGGGCCGTTGTCGACGCTCTCGTCGAAGTCCTCATCGAAATAGTTCTCGGTGAAGAGCGGCACGTTCTGCAGATAACGCAGCGACGGCACAGCGCGCTGGCCCTGCAAGCGACCGTTCTTGCCGCCCAGCTGAACCGCCTTCGCATTCGGCGGCCCGTATGCGTACGCGGGATCGTGGCAACTCGAGCACGACAACGTATGTGACGCGGAAAGGCTGCGATCGAAGAAGAGCTGACGTCCGAGTGACTCCATCGCCGCGACGGACGGATGAGGCGGCACGACAAGCGCCGGCGCGGGCGTCGAATCGTCGTTCACTTCGAACGAAGACGAGTCGCGCGCGCGTGCGACGCCCGAGGCGACGACCAGAGCCACGGCAATCATGAAGAAGCGATGCATCCACGAAGCTTCGTGCGCGCGGATTGCGAACGTATGACACCTCAAGCCTCATCGAAACCGTGAAGTTGTTTCATTCCTTACAAGCACTTGCAACATGTTGCGCGAGTCGCGCTGTCACAAAAGCGTTATCGGCCGCTGCTGTACTCGCCCGCACTGGCTGTCTCGAATGCGCGACCGTCCCGTGTCGCGCCGACAGCGTCTGGGAGGACTTTTTTTATGCGTCTGCGACGACATCGGCTTCCTGTGCTTCTCGCTTCCGCCACCGTGGCATCGACCGTTGCCGCCCTGGTGAACGCCAACCCGCTGGGCCACGGCGGCGCCGTCACGCGCGGCGTTGTGGCCGGCGACGGTTACTACCAGTCCGCGGTGGTCTGCATCGATGAGAACGACAACGCGCGCTGCGACTCGCACGAAGAAACGACGCGCACCGACGCAAAGGGTCAATTCACACTGTTCGGTCGCGGCCCCGTGGTTGCCGAGATCGATGCGCGCAAGACGAAGCTGTACAACGCGAGCACTCACACCGCCACGCCGGTGAAACAGGATCTCGTGTTCCGCGCGCCCGAGGAAGCCAACGACGTCGTCAGCGCCATCTCCACCGAGCTGAAGGAAATCGACGACATGGAGCGCGGTGGATTCACACTCGCGCTCGAGACGCTCGCGCGGCGCGTCGGCGTGAAGTCTTCGAAGCTGCTGGAAGACTTCAGCTCGGAACGCGACGACACCGTGCACGACGCGCTCGCTAACGAAACGGCGCTCGTCGACCTGCGCATCGCCGATGCGCTCGATGACGCCGGCTCGCACGACAAACTCGACGACACGCTGCGCAACCGCCTCGCTCTCGATGAGATCAAGAACATCGTCGTGATCTACGCCGAGAATCGCAGCTTCGACAACCTGTTCGGCGCGTTCCCCGGCGCCAACGGCCTGCGCACGAGCGGCGCGCGGTCGATCAAGCAGGTGGATCGCGATGGCAAGACGGTTCTTTCGGTATTGCCACCCGCCTGGGGCGGGCTCACCGCCGCCGGCCAGACGCCGGCCGTCACGCAGGCGCAGACCACGAATGTGTGGCCCAACGCGCCGTTCCAGATCGACTCGCCTAACTCGGCCGCGCAGTTCGGCTACAGCCCGGTCTCTAACACCATCATCACCCGCGATCTGTATCACCGGTTCTTCGAGAACATCATGCAGATCGACGGCGGCAAGAACGACCAGTACGTCGCGTGGGCGGACTCGGGCGGCACCGTCATGGGTTACTTCGACGGCGACAAGACCGCGCTCTGGGATCTCGCGCGTCGCTACACGCTGGCGGACAACTTCTTCCAGGGCGCATATGGCGGCTCGTTCCTGAATCACCAGTATCTGATCTGCGCCTGCGCGCCGACCGCGTCGGCTGCCTTCGTCGCAAACAACAAGGCTTCGGTCAACGTGCTGGGAGCTTCGGTGAAGGGCGTGCCACAGCTCGCCGCGAACCCGACCCAGCCGGCCTCGGCGCTCACCGGACCCACATCGCTCAAGTCCGGCAACATCGCGCCGCTCGACTACTTCGGCGCCGGCGATGGCTATCGCGCGGTGAATACGATGCAGCCAGCGTATCAGCCGAGCGGCAACGCTCCGGCCGATGCGAACGGCAACGACACGCTCTACGCCAACCCCACGAGTGGTACGACTCTCGAGCCGCAGACGCAGACTCACATCGGCGATCAACTTTCGGCGAAGGGCGTCGGCTGGGCGTGGTACGCCGGCGGCTGGGGCGCGGCCGCCGCGAATCCGTGGAACGGCACCGGTGCCACCGCAACGACGACGACGGTCTACAAGGCGAACTCGTTCGGCACGGCGGACGCGACCAATCTCGATTTCCAGACGCATCACCAGCCGTTCAACTACTACGCGGATCTGGACCCGGTGGCACACGCGCAAGCGCGCGCCGAGCATCTGAAGGATCGCAGCGACCTGCTGGATGACATCGCGAAGGGCACGCTGCCGGCGGTGTCGTTCTACAAGCCCGTCGGTTTCCAGAACGAGCATCCCGGCTATGCGAGCCTCACCGAGGGCGACAGCGAAGTGCTGAACATCGTGAACCGGCTGCGGCAGAGCCCGCAGTGGAAGCACATGCTCGTCGTCGTGACGTACGACGAGTTCGGCGGGCAGTTCGATCACGTCGCTCCGCCGAAGGGCGATCTCATCGGGCCAGGCACGCGCATTCCGGCGGTGGTGATCTCGCCTTTCTCGAAGAAAGGCTTCGTCGATCACACGCAGCAGGACACGGCCTCGATCCTGCGGTTCATCACGCATCGCTACTCGCTCGCCCCGCTGCCGGGTCTCGAGCATCGTGACCAGGCGTTGCTCGCCCAAGGCGAGAAGCGCATGGGCTATCTCGGTGGCGCACTGGAAGTGCCGGCTGATTTCGGCCATCGCGGCCACGACTGGAAGGACATCTGGTAAGTTACCGGGCCAGGCGGTATCCACCGCCGCCTGGCCCGTTGACTCCTTGAACATCTGCCAGCAATGCGGCGCGTGCTGCGCCAGTTTCCGCGTCTCTTTCTATTGGGCGGAAGCGCCGGAACGGGGCCTGCCCGACGCGCTCGTCGAGAAACTGAACGCCCACCTCGCCAACATGGCGGGCACCAATCAGCCGCTCCCCCACTGCCGCGCGCTCGAGGGGGAGCTCGGCAAGAACGTCACCTGCGTCGCGTACGCGCAGCGGCCTTCGCCGTGTCGCGAAGTCGAGCCCGGGGATGCCAAGTGCACCCAGGCCCGCGCCAAACACGGGCTGCCGCCGATCGAGCTGCGATAGGCAGCCGCCGGCACCCACCTCTTTCTCGAACGGTCATCCACACGTTCCCGACTCGACGCTGATTCCGCCCTGCGGTGAGAATCCCGCCACAGTGAACGGCAAGGCGAGGATTCATGGCGAAGTTGACCCGGCGCGAGGCGTTGAAGGTTGTTGGGGCAGGTGCCGTGGCGATCGCGGCGGCGCCGATGAGCGCACTGGCGCAGGAGCTCACGTTCCCCAAAGGCGCGATCATCCGCACGCTGTTCAAGGACTACGCGCCGGAAGAGCTGAGCGGTGGCGCGACGCTGTTTCACGAGCATCTGTCACTGGGGCCTGATTTCAGCGAGCGGTTCCGCGCCGCCTCGGCTGCCGTGCTAGCCGCGCAGGGCATAGCGCCGGCCGCGCGCCCGCCCGGTCCGCCGCCCGCGCCTCCGGGCCCGGATCCGCAGCGAGACGTGAATCTGATGACCGAAGAGCTGCGCCACGCGCAAGCCGACGGCGTGGCCTGCATCGTGGATGCGGGGCTCGAAGGCGCCGGTGCGGATCTCAACTTCATCCGCGAAGCCGCGAAGAAGTCCGGCATGCCGGTCGTGAAAGGTGCGGGCTTCTACACGCAGCCTTTCTACCCGGAAAAAGTATCGACGATGAGCGAGGAGCAGCTCACCCACGCGCTCGTTCGACAGGCCGACGAATATCCCGCCGGCGCGTTCGGCGAGATCGGCTCGTGGGACGAGATCACCGCGCTGGAGCGGCGCGTGTTTCGCGCGGTGGGCAAAGCGCATCTCGCGACGAACCTGCCGATCTTCACGCACACCGGCATCCCGGGGAAATCCGCGCTGGAACAGCTCGACATCCTGGAGGATGCGGGCGTCGACCCGCGGCGGGTCGCGATCGGACATCTCGGCAATCTCAACGACCCGAGCGTCTACGTACACAAGACGATCTGCCGGCGCGGCGCTTTCGTGGGTTTCGATCGCCAGGGCGGAGTCGGCGACGCGCAGGTCGTGCCGTTGGTGATGGCGCTGATCGAGGCGGGTTTCGCCGATCACCTGCTGTTCTCGGGAGACGCGTTTCGCGGCTACGGCCGCGTGATCACGTCATTCCTGCCGAAGCTGAAAGCGGCCGGTGCGAGTGACGACGTCCTGCACCGGATCAGCGTGGACAATCCGCGCCGCTTTCTCGCATTCGTGCCGAAGCGCAAACGCAAGGGCTGAAGGCTCGGGGAAAGTCCGAAGAATTTCTCTGAAATCGCTCATAGCTGAGCGTGGCGCCGGGGCGCCGGGGCGCCGGGGCGTGCAAGCGAAGTTCTTCAGACTTTCCTCAGCGCTTGACGTCGCTCCACAGCTCGTTGAGATACGGGAAGCGCCACTTCTCCGGCGGCTCCGGCGCTTCGATCTGGTCGCGCGCGTCCAGCGCCAGATCCAGCACTTCGTGCCGGATCGGCTCGTTGGACTTCATCGAGAAGAAAAGCTTCACCTTCGGTTTGGTCAGCGCGGCGGAGTTCTGTTCGAGCACGACGGCAAGCTTGCCCGAGCGCATGCGCACGAGCGATCCGGTCGGATAAATGCCGATGCAACGGATGAAGGATTTGAACATGTCGCGATCGAAATGGCCCTGCCAGGACGCCATCTGCGTCAGGGCATGCGCCGGATCCCAGCCCGTCTTGTAGGGACGATCTGAAGTCACCGCGTCGTAGACGTCACAGATCGCGCCCATGCGCGCGATCCGAGTGATTTTGTCGGCAGCCAGCTTTTCGGGATAACCCGTTCCGTCGAAGCGCTCGTGATGATGCAGGCACACGTCGAGCACGCCCGCCGGAATGTTCTTCGCGCCGGCCAGCAGCTCGTACCCACGCCTCGGGTGAGTCTTGATGATGTCGAACTCTTCCGGCGTGAGCTTGCCGGCCTTGTTCAGGATCTCCTGAGGCATGAGCGCCTTGCCAAGATCGTGCAGCAGGCCGGCAAGGCCCGCTTCGCGACACTGGGCTTCGTCGAGCCCGATCTCACGCCCCAGGGAAACCATCAATGCGCACACCGCGACGGAGTGCATGTAGGTGTACTCGTCCGCCGTCTTCAGGCGCGCGAGGCTGCGGAATGCATCGGGATGGCGGTCGATCGACTCCGCGACGTCGTTGACGAGTGCGCTGCATTCGCCGGCGTCGATCGACTTGCCCATGCGGGCTTCACCGTGGAGGTCTTTCATCGCCTGCGCGGAGCGAGCGCGGAGTTTCGCGGCGTACTGAACTTCTTCCGCCAGCGATACCCGTTCGGGCTTGGGTACGGACGGAGGCGGAGCGGCCTCGCTCGTGCGCACGGGCTGGGGCGCGGCCGCGGGCGGCGCATCCGTGCCCTTCACCACGTCGATGAAGGCGTGTTGAACGCCGGAGTCCAACACCTTCCGCAGGGTCTTGTCGTCCGAGATCAGGAAGCCGTTGCGCCAGAACGGGTGGTCGAGCCAGTTGCCTTCGAGCGCGTGCAGGTACATGCCCACGCTCAACTGACCGACGGGTACTTTCTTCAACACGAGCAAAATCCGGTTCCAGGGTCGAAGGGTCGGCAGTGTCATCGGTGAGCGCTGCCCAGCCAACGATGCGGTTCACATCCGCCGCGAGCCGCCGAGCCCCCGTTCACGTGGCGGGGAAACGGACGTCTCCCACCGTGACGACGGACACGCTTTTTCCGGCGCGGAGCACAGCGCGGGTCGGAAAACGCGCACCATATTCGCAACCGAGACTTTAGGCCCTATCCTTGCGCGTATGAGTGACACCAAAGTACTTGGCATCGTGGGCTGGAGCGGCTCGGGGAAGACGACGCTGCTCACCAGGCTCATTCCATTACTCGTGAGCCGCGGACTGCGCATTTCCACGCTCAAGCATGCTCACCACGCCTTCGATGTCGACCAGCCCGGCAAGGACTCGTACGAACACCGCAAGGCCGGCGCGAGTGAGGTGATCGTGTCGTCAGCGCGTCGCTGGGTGCAGATGCATGAGATCGGCGATGGCGCGGAGGCGACCCTGGCCGAACACCTGAAGCGCCTTTCCCCGTGCGACCTGGTGCTGATCGAAGGCTACAAGACCGAACGGCATCCGAAGCTCGAGGTCTTCCGCGCATCCGTCGGTAAATCCGCGCTGCATCCGACGGACGCGCGCATCGTCGCTGTCGCCAGCGACGAGCGCTTGCCGGGCATTGCCATCCCCCAAGTCGACCTCAACGACATCGCCGCTGTGGCGGATGTCGTGCTCGCGCGCGCGGAACCACTCGCCCGGGTGCTCGAGGCGCTCAGCAAACAGGAATAGCTATCCGGTCCGCATCAGCGGATCGCACGCGCGCACCAGATCCTCGGGTCGGCGCCAGACGTACCTGCAGTTCAGAGCCGATCCGCCGCCCGGATCGAGCAGGCTGCGCTCGCCGACATTGGCCGCACCGAGCGTTTCATAGAACCGACGCGCCCGGCCGTTCGCCTGCATGACCCACAGATAGACGGACGATCGCGCGTACGAATCGTGAAGCCATCTCGCCGCGTGGCTCATCAACGCCCTGCCCACTCCGCGACGCATGTGCGCGCCAGCGACGTGAAGATTGTCGATGTAGGAACCCCAAAGCACATCCTGGTCGCCGGTGACGCAGATGAATCCGGCAAGGGACGAGCCCTCTTCCGCGAGCAGCACGAGTTTTGCCGAACCCAGCGTCGTCATGACATCGCGCCATGCGTGACAGCGATCGGTGAGCACATCGCCATCGAGGAACTCGTCTCGCATCATTCCACGATAGGTACGTCGCCAACTCTCCGCGTGAAGCTGCGCGATGCGATCCGCATCGCAAGCCTCCGCCCTCCGAAAATTCATGTCGGATACTCCAAAACAAAAGGCAAAACCGGGCCGGGACCTCGCTGTCAGGAGCGAGGCGGGCAATCAGTTCGGTGGAAGTGGATCCGGATCGCGACGCACCGGCACGAAGCCGCAGCGTGCGACCCTAGGTACCCGAGATGGAGCGAATCGAGGCGGCGGAGCAACGACGCACGACAGCCGGCGAGACGATCGACGTCGCGCTCGCGCCCTGCGTGTTCGGGATAGGGAATCCGTTGCTCACGAAACCACTATGCCATCGCACGCGGAAACGATCAACGACAACTGAAGCTTGCCGCGACGTCGATGCTGCCTGTTCCGCTATAGCGAGCGACTTGCGGGTAGGGACACAGAGGTCGCGTGCGTTCGACACGGCCGCCGGCGCGGCGAGACGCAACGATCTGTGCCGGCGGAGTGCCCTGCTCCACCCAGTGCTCCAGCACGGTGAGCGTGTCGAACTCGTCCGGCCCTTCGCCGCCTGAGCAATGTCCCATGCCGGGCACCATGAAGAGACGCACCCACTTCGCGCTTTCCCCTGGTTTCGGGCTCGCCTTCACGACGTCCTGGTAGAACTCGACGCTCGAGCCGGGCGCCACCTGCTGATCCGCCCAGCCGTGATAGAGGAGCAGCTTGCCGCCATGACCGGCGAACGCCGAGAGATTCGCGTCGAGCTCGAGAACACCTTTGTTGACGGCGTGCGCCTTCGCCGCATCCCTCTCGAGATCGAACGTCCGCCAATCCCAGTCGGCCCCAACCGCCACTTCCCACTGCGAGGAACTTGCCGTTCCAACCCGACGTAGGAAGCCAAATCTCGATGCCTATGACCGAGTCCGCAGTTGGCTCGAGAGTGGCCGCAACCCTGCAGAACGCGGGCAGATTCGGGTGCGACTGGCGACTCTCGGGTTCGGCGAACGCGCCGGCCCGAACAGCTGTCGCGGCGGTGATATCGACACCCGATGCACTCTGCTTTGCGAGGCTCTCGCAGGTGGCCGCGAGCGTTGCGACCGGGGCAAGCGCAATCGCAACCAGCAGTGCAAGGCGAGCTCGGCGCATCGAATCGTCTCCCGCATCGGATCGGTCAGGACCGCGATCATAGTGCACCCCTCTTATTTGTACTTGCTCGCGCCGAGGCGCGCCAGCATCAACGACAGGTCTTCCGGGCTGATATAGAAGTGCTCGCAGACCCGACCCCACAGCATGGTGGTCGGCACGTCCCGCCCGCCACGCTCTTTCTGGGTCTGGTGTAGCACGTACAGCACGACGCGCTCTTCACGAGTCAGCCCGTCGCGCACGTCGGGGATCTTATCGTAAGGGTTCATGGATGAGCCGCACGCTTGTCCGTGCGCAGGATACGCCTCATCCGGTACATTCGGCGGAACGATTCAGGGGGACGTTCATGCTGAAAGCGCTGCCTGTTCGCTTCTTTCTTGCGCTCACACTGATAACAAGCTGCGCCCAGGCACAGCAACTCGAAGCCAGGATCACGCCCGTCACCGACGCGATGCTCGCGAACCCACCCCAGCAGGACTGGCTGATGTGGCGCCGAACTCTCGATTCATGGGGCTACAGCCCGTTGAAGCAGATCAATGCCGACAACGTGCGGCAGCTTCAACTCGTCTGGGCGCGCGGGCTCGAGCCGGGGCCGCAGGAAGGCACTCCGCTCGTGCACGACGGCGTTCTGTACTTCCCGAATCCCCGCGACATCATCCAGGCGGTCGATGCGACGACAGGCGATCTCATCTGGGAGCATCGCCGGCCGCTGCCGGCGGACATCGAGAAGTACATCAATGCGCCGTACATAAATCGGAACATCGCCATCCACGGCAATCTGATCATCGACACGTCGGCTGATGGCTACCTGTATGCACTCGATGCACGCACGGGCAAAGAGGTCTGGAACACGCTGGTGAGCGACTACAAGACCGCCATACACCAGACTTCGGGCCCGATCACCGCCGCAGGCAAGGTCTTCAGCGGGCGCGGCTGCGATCCGCTGCCCAACTCCAACCCCGAGCCGTGCGTCATCGTCGCGCACGATGCTCAGACTGGCCGCGAACTGTGGCGCACACGAACGATCCCCGCGCAGGGCGAGCGCGGCAACGAGACGTGGGGCGATGTCCCCTTTGCCGAGCGGAAACACGTGGGCACATGGATGCCACCGAGTTACGACCCGGAGCTCGGGCTGGTATTCATCGGCACATCGGTGACCTCACCAGCGCCGAAGTTCCTGCTGAGCGGGAACGACAAGAAATATCTCTACCACAATTGCACGCTGGCGCTGGATGCGAAGACGGGAAAGATCGTCTGGTACTACCAGCACGTCGTCGATCACTGGGATCTCGATCATACCTTCGAGCGTATCCTTCTCGAGACGGAGGTCGCCCCCGCGAAGGACGCGGTGAAATGGATCAACCCCGCGATCAAGCCCGGCGAGAAGCGCAAGGTCATCACCGGGATTCCCGGCAAGACGGGCATCGTGTACACGCTCGACCGGCGCACCGGTCAGTTCCTGTGGGCCACGCCGACGATCTATCAGAACGTGGTCGCGAACATCGACGGGCGCACGGGCGAAGTCACGGTCGAGCCGGGCGCCATCTTCAAGGCGAAGGGTGACGAAGCCACGGTCTGCCCCAGCATTCACGGCGGCAAGAACTGGCCGGCGGGCGCGTACAGCCCACTCACCGGCGAGATGTACTTTCCACTGCAGAACACCTGCTCGCACTACACCGTGACGATCGCGAGTCGCAAAGAGCCTTCCTCGTATGGCCTGCGCTCGGTCAACACGGTCGCGCCGGGAACACAGAACGTGGGCTCGATCCATGCGATCTCCGCGAGCACGGGCAGGACGGCGTGGAAGTTCGAGCAGCGCGCCGCTCTGCTCTCGCTCGTCACGACCGGCGGCGGGCTGCTGTTCGGGGGAGACGTCGCGGGACGGTTCCGCGCTTTCGACCAGAAGACCGGTCAGGTCTTGTGGCAGACGAACCTCGGCTCGCAGGTCACCGGGTTTCCGATCACCTATTCCGTGGGTGACCGGCAATACATCGCGGTGAGTGTGGGGCAGGCGGTCAACACCGCCGGATATCTGGCAATCACGCCCGAGATCCGACCGAGCAACAACAACAACCTCTACGTGTTCGCACTTCCGGTGGGCTGGCAAACCGCGAATACCGGGCCGCGACAGGCCGCGCCGATCGCGAGCCCCGCAGTCGCCTCGACCACGGTCAGCGCAGCATCGCCCGTCGCCCAATGCCATCGAACGGATCGAAACAGCACGACGATCAGCGGCACGGCGGATCGCACTTTCAGCGCTTCGCAGGCCGCTCAGGGAAAGAAGCTGTACCTCGAACAGCAATGTTCCCTCTGTCACGGGGCGAACATGCTCGGCTCCGCGGGCGCGCCGGCGCTCGCGGACTCCGGCTTCCGTGCCGCCTGGCAAGAGCATTCCCTCGGCGAATTGTTCGACTGCATCCGGAACACCATGCCGCCGGGGCGCACGGGGACGCTGGAGAATGCCGACTACGCACGACTGCTGGCCGCCATTCTCGAAGCCAACGGGTTTGCGGCCGGGGGCGCGGATGCGGTTCTGCCGCCGGATACCGGCAAACTGAACGGAATCGGAATCGGCAAGGCGGCACCGTAACGGGCCGTTGCAACGTCCAGCGCTCCCAGGACATCTCCATGATCGGCGGCGACGCGAACACCAACCTGCAGACAGCGGCCCACGACACGGCCAGCCCATTCCACAGCGGGTGAGTATGATGCGCGACTACAAGAAAAGGGGGCTCTCAGTGTCACGTTCCACTCGCACTGTCGTTCGCGCGCTTTGTGTCACCGGTTTCATGGCGCTGGCGGCACCGCCTTTCGCCTCGGCCCAATCGAGCTGGGCCACGCTCACGGCACCGCCGACGGAAACGCTGCCTCCCGGAGATGTTCTGCGTGCCGGCCATCTGGGCCGCGAGATCGGGGACACGCAGAATCTCATCCACTTCTACAACGACATCATCGGCCTCGGCCTCGTGGGCGCGCGCGATGCCACGCGGCGCTTCATGGTGAGCCACCCGCTCGCGGAGTTCGCCGAGCTCGGTGAAGGCGACCAGAACGCCTACGATTCGGTGAGCCGCGTGGCGCTGCTGCCGATTCCCGGCACCGCGGCCACGGCGGGCGGCCCCGAGATGACCATCGAGGCCATCGAGATCAAGGGCATCAAGTCGCAGGCTTACAACCCGCCGATGAGCGATCCGGGCGCGTCCTACCTGAAGCTCATTGTCAGCGACCTCGACAAGACGCTCGCCGCGCTGAAGGACGAGCGCACGCCGATCATCACGCCGGGCGGCAATCCGGTGGAGCTGTCGGGCTGGCCGGGGATCACCGGCAAGATCCGCGCGATCTTCGTGCGCGACCCGGACGGCTATCCGGTGCAGTTGATGCAAATCACGCCCGCGCCGGCATCGACGGCCGCGGCCAACTCCAAAGTGCTGGGGGCGCGCGTTACGCTCGTCGTCGACAATCTCGAAGAGACCTGTCGCATGTATCAGAGCCTTGTGGGTCCCGACTTCAAGTTCTGGCTCAGCCCGATGATGGGCGACAAGGCGTACGAAACCCTGTCGAACACGCCAGGGCAGTTCCGCATGGCCCAGGCGATGGTGCCCGGCTCGCCGGTCGTGATGGAGTTCGTCGAGTACAAGAATCACAACAAGAAGTTTCGCAAGGCCCACATTCAGGACCCCGGCACTGCGCACTTCCTGTTCATGTCGAAGGATGACGATGTGATCATTTCGCGCGTGCACGCCGCGAAGCTGCATACGCTCAGCAAATCCAATGCGCCGGTGTACCTCAGCCCGACGGTGCGCTCGTTCTTCGTACCCGATCCGCAGGGCTTCTGGATCGAGTTCATGGATCGCGACGTCAAGCGCGATCCGACGGCGAAGTAGCGCCTGACGCGGTGATGCAATGGAGCCTCGCGCCGACCCCGAGCGCGAGGCCGGAGGGCTCTTCGCAACCCGTCAGCGGCCAGCGCGCCTGCACGGCAAGCGTCTTCGCATCGATCCGCGCGATGCCGTTCGTGTCTTCAAGGTTGACGAAGATCTGGCCGGCGGCGTTCGAAACAGCGAACTCCGGCTTCGCATCGAGCGCGATAGTACCGAGCACTTCATACGTGCGCGCATCGATGGCCGTGACGTTGCGCCCGCGCCCGTTGAATGTGAAGACCCGGCGGGTCACGGGTTCGTACAGGATCGCATCGGGATTCGCGCCGGTTGTCTTCACTTCGGCGAGGCGCGCGAGCGTCTTGAGGTCGAACACGACCACCGTTCCGCTCGCGCCCGCACTGACATAGCCGCGTCCGAGATCCGGCGCTAACGCGATGCCGTGCACGCCAGGTGTCTGGTCGATCGTGCCGACAAGTTCCAGAGTCTTCGTATCGATGACTTCAACGCGCGTTCCATGCGAGACATAGAGTCGCGACGCCTGCTCGTCGACGCTCAGGTAATCCCAGCCTTCCGCCCCGGGAAGATGCATTTCCCGCGCAACGTGATAGCTCCACGCCGACGTCGCGAAAGTGGCAAAGCACGCCGCGGCGGTGAAGCGCAACAATCTGTGATGTCTCATGACGAGCTCCGCAATTCAGTGGATTGGATCGGTGAGGCCCGCGCAGCGCGCGAAACGTAGTACCGCGCGGCCACGGCCGGCATCACGAAAAGATTGAGCAGTGTCGAGGACACGAGCCCGCCGAGGATGACGATCGCCATCGGGCCCTCCACTTCCTGGCCCGCCTCGCCGTTGCCGACGGCCAGCGGCAACACACCCAGCGCCGTCACGATTGCGGTCATCAGGATTGGCGTGACACGTTCTTTCACGCCTCGCAGCGCTGTCACACGATTCCACCGATGCCCTTCGACCTGCACGATGTGCTCGTAGTGAGACATCAGCATGATGCTGTTGCGAGCCGAAATGCCGAACAGCGTCACGAACCCCACCAACGTGCCGATCGAGAGCGAGGCGCCCGTGATGGCGACCGCGATCACCGCGCCAACGAGTGCGAACGGCACATTGACGAGCACGAGCGCGGTCGTGCGCCAACTTCCGAACTCCAGCATCAGGAGCGCGATGATGACGACGAACGCGGCCGCGCCGTGAGTCATCAGGTCCCGGGTTGCGGCGGACGCGGCCTCGGCGCTGCCACCGTATTCCAGGTACACGTCCGCGGGCAGCTTCACTTTCTCCGCGATGGTGGCCTTCGCCTGCTTCACGAAGCCGACGATGTCCCGGTTGGTCGGATTGAGCGTCACCACCTGCCGCCGCTGACCATGATCGTGGAGGATGCTGTCGCGACCGCTCTCGAGGCTGACATCCGCCAGCGCGGCCAGCGGCACGAGACGGCCGGACGGCGTGCGGATCAGCAGGTCACGCACGGATTGCGGGTCGCTGCGTGCCGCATCTTCCAGCAGCACCCGAATCGCGGTGGACTGGTTGCCTTCGTAGATCTGCGCGACGCTGGTTCCCGCGTAGGCAGTTGTGACGGAATCCAGCACGTCCGTGGGGCGCAATCCGAAGGTTGCGAGACGGTCCGCGCGCGGCGTGACGCTCAGAGTGGGCACGTCGGCGCTGGCCTGATACTGCACGTCGGCAGCCCCCGGCACCGTGCGTAGCTGCGCGGCCACCTCGCCTGCGACCCGATCGAGCGTGGCGAGATCGGGCCCGAAGACGTTGACCTGCACCGCCGCCGTTTCGCCGGAGACCGATTCACTGATGCGGTCGCCGAGGAAGGTCACCACTTCCGACTGAACGCCTGGGAATCCTTTCAACGCGTCACGCAGCGCCTCTTCGATGCGCGACTGCTCCGCGCCGGGCCGATCGGGTTTCAGCTCGATATGAAGCTCGGCGCGATTGGGCGACCACGTGTCTTCGCCCGCCTCCGCGCGCCCCACCTGCAGGGATACGGTATCGATGCCCTCGATCCGCAGTATCTTCCGGCTGATTCGCTCGCCAAGCCGCGTCATCTCCGGAAGGCTCACTCCCGCAGGGGCCGACAGCTGCGCCACGAAGTGCCCCTCGCGAAACTGCGGCATCAACTCCACGCCGAAACGCGATACGACCGCGAGCGCGATCAATCCGAGCGCGACCGAGCCGATCAACAGCGTCCTCGCGTGTGGGATGGCGCGCCGGACTACACGACGCTGCCCCACTTTCAGCCGACGCAGCCACCGAGGCTCCACAACATGCGCTCCGTGCCGCATGAGCAGGAGCGCGAGTGCAGGCGTGAGCGTGAGAGCAATGATCAGCGATGCGAACGTCGCCAGCAGGAACGCCGCCGCCAGCGGCGCGAAAAAGCTGCCCTGGATGCCCGGCAGCAGCAGGATCGGAAAGAATACGAGCCCGACGACGAGCGTCGCGAGAACGATGGGCCGCCTCACCTCCACCGAAGCATTGAGTACGAGCGCATCGAACGCGCTCCGCCGCTCAGCCTCGGTCGCAAGTCGCACCCGGCGCGCGATGTTCTCAACGTCGATGATTGCGTCGTCGACCACGACACCGATCGCCACAGCCAGCCCGCCAAGCGTCATCGTGTTGAGCGTGTACCCCAGCTGATTGAGCGCCACCACCGCGATCAGCAGCGACAGCGGAATCGTCACGAAGGAAATGACGGCCGTGCGCCAGTTCCTGAGGAACAGCACGAGCAATGCCACGACGAGCAACGCGCCGATCAGCAACGCGTTGCGCACGTGCCTCAACGCGACCTCGATAAAGTTCGCCGGGCGGTGAATGCCGGCATACACCTTCACGCCGCGCGCCTCGAACATCGGCGCGAGCTCCGCCAGCGCGGCTTCGACGCGGCGAGTGACTTCGAGCGTATTGGCGCCGTATTGGCTGCCGGTGCTCACCAGAACGTCCGGCTCGCCCTGGATGCGCGAGTCGCCGAACGGAGGCTCCGGCGCATAGATCACGTTGGCGATGTCGCCGAGCCGCACGTTCGCGCCATCCCGCTGCGTGACGACGACCTCGGCGATTTCCCGCGGGCTGCGCGCGGCGGCGACGCTCGTGAGCAGAACGCGCTCCGTCGCGGTTTCCACGAAGCCCGCGCCACGCACGCCTGTCGCGGACTGCGCCGCCGTGACGACCTCCGCGAGCGCGACACCCAATGTCGCGAGCTTCAGCGGATCGACCTGGATCTGGATTTCCCGGCGGCCGCCGCCGTAGACGATCGCGCGCGCCACACCCTGAACCGCGAGGAGCCTCGGCCGCACGGTCCAGTCGACGAAGGCCCGCAGTTCCATCGGGCTCATGGACTGGCTCGTGAAGCCGAGCTTGAGCAGATCCATCGTGGATGACGTCATGGGCCCGAGAATCGGCGTCTTTACACCGGGCGGCAGCGACAGAGCGGCTTCGGCGATCCGTTCCGCCAGAAGCTGCCGATCGCGGAAGACGTCGGTGCCTTCGGTGAAGGTCACATTGATGGATGAGAGGCCCTGGATCGATTCCGATCGAATCGATTCGAGGTTCGCGCCGCCGTTGATCGCATTTTCCAGCGGCTGCGTGACGAGACGTTCCACGTCCTCGGGCGCAAGGCCCGGCGCTTCCACCTGCACTCCGGCCTGCGCGGGAACGAACTCGGGAAAAACATCGTACTTCGCGCGCAGGAGCGTGGTCGTGCCGTAGATCAGAACGAGGACAGCCGCGAGCACGACCAGTAACGGCGCACGAAGCGAAGCTCGGACAAGGGCAGCGAGCATGATCAGTCGCCCGACTCGGCGGCGTCTTCGGGCTCGGACGCGCTGAGCTCCGCGCCGAGCAGCGCGCGAGCGCCTACGACGACGATCTTCGCGTCGTTCGACACGTCGCCCTCGAGAAGCACCCGCCCTTGCGCACGCGCGCCCCGTCGAACCGCGTGCCGCACGAAGGTGTTGGCGGGCTTCTCCTCATAAACCCACTCCGCTCCATGCCATCGGACGATGGCGGAAGCCGGAACGCTTGGACCGCGTACGCTCGGCTGCGCCTCCACGAGCGTTGCTTGCAGAGGTTGCCCCGCCGAGAGCGACGCCGGAACGCTCAACAGAATGGCGCCTCCGAAGGCCGGAGCTGCGGCCTGCGGCAACGGCCCCAGGACAGTCGCCGTCCAGCGCGCCGTCCCGTTGAGCGAAGTCAAATCCGCCCGACTGAAGCGCGTGCCTTGCGGAAGCGGTTGAACCGGCTCGGCACGCCCGAGACTCACGCGACCGGCGAGAAGATCGTCGACCAGCCGCTGGCGAACGGACGCATTCATTGCGAGAACCGACTGCCCCCACGCCGAAAGGAGTTGGCTGCGCACCGTCATCACTCGCCCTTCGTCGGTGATCGATTGCGTGCGAGCGGCGTCGCGAGCCTTTCGCGCGACGTTCGTGTCATTCCGATAGAGCTGCTCGGCGCGCTGGAACTCATCGCGCGACGCCTCCGCGGCCGACTCCGCCGCATGCAGGTCCGACAACGTGGCTACCAGCGGCGCAGCGTCCAGCACGCTTGCGGCGGCCAGCCACTGGCGGGCGACGTCCAGTACCTGCACGGCCTCTGTCTGTATGCCGAGATTTTCGCGCTCATCGGCTTTCAGCTCGACGTCCGCGAAACAGGTCGTGACGCCGCCGATCGCGACGAGTGCAAAGAAGACTAAGGACGGCACAGCTCGCACAGGGACTCCAGTCATCTCAGTGAGGTTTCCGGCCCGGAAAGCGGGGTGCGCAACGCATCTTCGAGCTGGCCCAGTGCCTGTTGCGCTCGGTCGATGGCATCCAGCTCCGCGAGGCGCTCGGTATTCAGGGCGGCTTCGGCAGTCAGGAGCGTCGGGCGATCTGACGAATCCGCGGCGAACGCTTGACGCGCCGACTCAGTCAGCGACTCACTCACGGTGCGTTGAGCCCGCGTGCGCACGAGCGCGTCGAGTGCGGCCGCGTAGCCGGCGGCCGCTGAATCGATCTCGTTCAGGATCGTCGCCTGCACCGCCAGCGCATGCCGGCCCGCCACTTCGCGCGCGGCAACCGCTTCCGCGATCGGCCCCTCGTTGCGATTGAAGATCGGCAACGAGACGGACGCATTGAAGGTCGCCTTTCGAACCCCGTGATCGTATGTGTATCCAGGGCCCAGGGACGTCTGCAGGTATTGCGCGCTCACCTGCTGTTTCAGCTCGAGCTCACGCGTGTCGTAGTCCGCAATCGCCCGCTCGAGGTCCGGACGCGACAGCAGCGCGCGAGATCGCAATTCCGCCAGCGCGATTGCGCCGCCGGCTGGCAACTGCTCGAGGTCGTCCCATGTGACGACCACTTCCGCCAGCGCTTGCTCACTGACGCCCACTACGGCGGCAAGCTTCGCGCGACTCTCCATGAATGTTCGACGCGCGTCTTCGAGCCCGGCTCGGGATCGAGCCAGTTCGATTTGCGACTGCAAGCCGTCCGAGCGGGCACTCTCGCCGGCTTCGATGCGCGCCCGCGCCAGACGCGCGAGATCCGTGCGCTGCTGAACATCGGGATCGAGGAGCGCGACCCGTCGCTGCGCGATCGCGGCGGCGAGCAGCGCGGTGCGCAGATCGCGCCGGAGCGCCCAGACGGTGTCTGTGTAATCCGTGTTGGCGCCTCTCACTCCCGCCTGCGCGAGATTCACGCGCACGCCACGCCCTGCAAGGGTATCGATCAGAAAGCCACTGCCGATGCCCCACAGCCACGGCGACTCCGCCGCGCGCGAAAGGTCGTACTCCGTTGCGAGGCTGAGCGTCGGATTCTGGATCGCCCGCGCGGTCTTGAGGCTTGCCGTCACCTGCTCGAGCCGAGCACGAGCCTCGGCCAGGGTCGGATTCAGATCCATCGCCGCGACGAGCAGCTCGGCACGGCCCCAGCGCAGCGCCGCGGGTGCCTCGGATTCGGAACGACCCGTCTTCTCGCGTATGTGACGCAGCAGCTCCGGTTCGGTCAGGCGGCGCGATTCGAAGGCCCGCAGCGTCTGCGCCGGCACCAGCGGCTTCGGCTCGTAATGAGCGCAACCGGTCAAAGCACCGAGCGCCAGGAGTGCCGGCCCCCCGAGCATCGCGCCAACGCAACCCGTCCTCTGCATGAAATCGCCGCCCTGAATGCAAGGCCGCATACACTGCGCGGGCGCGATTAACCGTTCCTGAAGCCGTTCGCCTTCCTGTACGGATGCGCGCGCAATCGCTTAATGTTGCGTTAAGGTTTCGCGCCCACCCTCATCGGCCGCGTTTCCAGCTACCAAACAATGCGTCTACTGCTCGTTGAAGACGATCGCCTCATCGGCCGCGGCGTGCAGGAAACGCTGCGGGACGAAGGCTACGCCGTCGATTGGGTGCGGGACGGCGCCGAGGCGCTCGCGCAGGCCTCCTCGGGTGTGCACGATCTCGTGATCCTCGATCTGGGACTTCCCACCACCGACGGTGTCGAAGTGCTCAGGCGCCTGCGTGCCAGCGCCAATCTGGTCCCTGTTCTGATAGTGAGCGCGCGCGACGCGCCGCATGCGCGCGTGGCTGGCCTCGACGCCGGTGCCGACGATTACCTCATCAAGCCCTTCGACCTCGACGAGCTGAGTGCGCGCATCCGCGCGTTGCTCCGGCGCCGTAGCGGGCGAGCCGATCCCGTCATTTCGCATAGGGGCGTTTCGCTGAATCCCACCACGCGACGCGTAACGTGCAACGGCCTGGACGTCACGCTCACCGCGCGCGAGTTTCATCTTCTTCATGCGCTGCTCGAGCGACCCGGCGCCGTGCTCTCGCGCGAGCAGCTGCGCGACAAGCTCTACGCGTGGGGCGAAGAAATCGAGAGCAACACGATCGAAGTGTTCGTGCATGCCCTGCGCAAGCAACTTGGCGCGGACTACATCGTCACGGTGCGCGGTGTGGGCTACGCCGTGATTCAGGAGCCATGACCTCCATCCGCAAAGAGCTCCTCTGGACGCTCCTGCCAGCGGTTCTCGCCCTCCTTGCTATTGCCGTACTCGCGGTTCTGCATGAAGTGCGGGATGAGCTGGACGAGCTGTTCGACGCGCAGCTTGCGCAGGCGTCGCTGACTGTGCCCGTAACACCCGTTCGCGAGCTGCCACCCGCGACAGGCGATGATGAGGACGACCCTCGCAGCGAGTTGGTGATCGCGACATGGGCCGCCGGCTCTTCCGAGCCCGAGTTCCTCCTGCCTACACGCGCCCCACTGCCGCGCGAGGCTCCGCCGGGATTTTCCACGCACACGATCGGCGGCGAGCCGTGGCGGGTCTTCGTTCGGCACGAGGGGGCGCGAGTCATCGAAGCAGCTCAACCGCTACGCATCCGCGACGGCGCGGGCGTCGACATCGCCGAGCGCGTGATCCTGCCGCTCGTGCTGCTCGTTCCGGCGATCATTCTAACCGTGCTGTTTCTGGTGAAGCGTGGGTTGCGGCCACTCACGAGCTTCGCCCACGAGATCGATTCGCGCCGCCCGGATGCATTGGCGAGCTTGCCGCTAAACGCGCTCCCAGCCGAGCTGCTGCCGATGGCCACCGCGATGAATGAGCTCCTGACGCGGCTGTCGCGCGCGCTCGCCGCTCAGGAGGTTTTCATTGCGGACGCCGCGCACGAACTGCTCACGCCCCTGACGGCGCTGCAGGTACAGGTGCAGATGCTCGAACGCGCGCGCTCCGAAGAGCGCCGCTCGCAAGCGACGGCGGACGTGCGCTCGAGCCTCGAACGATGCGTCGCCCTCGCCCGCCAGCTGCTGGCCCTGGCCCGCTATTCAGGTGAAACGCCGCGGACCCCGGATTTCGAACAGGTGCCATTGCTCGGTGTCGTGCGAGCCGCGGTGGCCGAAGTGCTCCCGAAAGCCCATGCGCGCGGAATCGACCTCGGCGTTACGAGCAATACAGACTGCGTTATCCAGGGCGATGACAAGGCACTGCTGACTCTGCTCGCGAACCTGCTCGACAACGCCGTCAAATACTCGCCGCAGGGTTCGCGCGTGGATGTGGCGATCGATGTGCGTGAAAAGGCTCCCGTGGTCACCATCAGCGACGGCGGCCCCGGAATCGCGCCGGCCGATCAGGCGCGGGTGTTCGACCGGTTCTATCGCTCACGTAACGCGGAAAGCCAGGGCAGCGGCCTGGGGCTAGCGATTGCGCTCGAAATCGCCGTTCGCCACGGCGCGCGAATCGCGCTACGTACGCCGGGCAAGCTGGGCGGGCTGGACGCGGAAGTCGTCTTTCAGGGATGAACGCGGCGAATCGTCGCGGCGTTACTCGCAGCCGCGGAAGCCGTCGAACACTTCACCGAGCCACTTCCAATACTCGGGTTGCACCTGGTGCAGGCGCCCCTGAGTGAACGGTTCGGTGTCGATGGTGCCGAACAGATAAACCGTAGCGGTGGCGGCGAAGAAATCCGGTGCGCTCTTCAGCATGGCCGCATTCGCCGGCCAGGCACCGGAATCCCGAGATTCCTGGTATGCGTTTACGATGATCGCGTTGTCGTTGGCCTTCAGCTTCTGCTCGTGAAACGCGCGCAGCAGCTCGCGGAGCAGGATCGGCTTCTTCGGATCGAGCGCATCGAGACGGAAGTCGATGCCCTTCGCGCGATCGTAGTGAGCGGGAGCGCCGTCGTGCGCAGCGTTCGCGTGAAGCGGGACCGTCCGCATGAACATCACGATGTCCTGCGCGATGCCGAGAGTCTCGATCGCATCCAGTTGCTTCTGGACCGCGGTGGTCACGACGCCACGCGGTTGATCGGACACGCGTGACGCATCGATGTGCCAGCCGTGATAGTCGAACACATGCGAGTCGCGCGCGATCACCGCCTGACTGCAGGCGAGCAGCGAAAGCGTGGCCAACAAGGCAATACGTCGCGTGAGGGCGGGCATACGAATCTCCTCCACGCAGGATATTCGGCCCGCCCGCCCGCGACCAGCCGCGAGTGGCCACGCGCCCACTAGGCGCCTGGCCGATCCTGCGCCAGGGCGAATCGCTTGCCGTCGCCGCCCGACGGCCGGCCCAGCGCCGGCAATTGGGGCTGCGGGCACTCGAGCGCGAGCAGAAACGCCTTGGTTTCGAGCCCTCCGGCAAAGCCGACGAGCTGGCCGCTGGAGCCGATCACCCGATGACAGGGCGCGACGATGGAGATCGGGTTCTTCCCATTGGCCGCCCCGACCGCCCGCACGGCGTCCGGCCGGCCGATCTGCCGCGCGATCTGCGTGTACGAGCGCGTTTCGCCATAGGGGATGGTGAGCAAGGCGCTCCACACCTGGCGCTGGAACTCGGTGCCGTTGAAGTCCAGCTTCAGGTCGAACGCCTTGCGGCGGCCTTCGAAGTATTCGCCCAGCTGGCGCTCCGCTTCGAGCGGAACAGGATGGGTGTCGCCTGCGACCGGCTTGCCGAGCCGCACGCGCGCCGGGTCGTCGTTGGGCCAGAGAATCGCGGCGAGTCCCGCATCGCTCGCCACGAGCTTCAGCCTGCCCACCGGCGACTCGATCTCTTTGCTGAACCACGTCTTCATGAGCCGTTCCTTTCGATCGCTTTGAATGGTGCGAAGGTTAGCGGAGCGCCAATTCCGCGCTAGCCATTTCCGGACATTCATAGCGGGGCCACGCGGCGTCCGAAAATGGCTAGTCCAGCTGGGGCGCGCGACCTATATTGGCCGCATGAACACCGAACGCAAAGCGCTCTACAAAGCCCTCACGGCACGCGACCCGCGTTTCGACGGCGTCTTCTTCGTCGGCGTGACCTCGACCGGTATCTACTGCCGGCCCATCTGTCCCGCCAGAACGCCGAAGGAAGCGAACTGCGTCTTCTTCAACGGCGCGCAGGAAGCCGAAGCGGCTCGCTTTCGCCCCTGCCTGCGCTGCCGCCCCGAGCTCGCGCCGGGCAACGCGCCGATCGACGATTCCCAGCGCATCGCGCAGCTCATCATCCAGCGGCTGGATGACGGCACGCTGGGCGAGGACGCGGGACTCGACGCGATCGCCGACCAGTTCGAGCTCAGCTCGCGCCAGATTCGGCGCATCGTGCAAAAAGAATTGGGTGTGTCGCCGATCCAGCTGCTGCAGACCCGGCGCCTGCTGCTGGCGAAGCAGCTTCTGACCGAGACGACGCTGCCCGTCACCGAGATCGCGTTCTCGAGCGGATTTTCCAGCCTCAGGCGCTTCAACGATGCATTCAATGCGCGCTACAACCTCTCGCCGACACGGTTGCGCAAGAAAATGGTCTCCGGCGAAGAGACCGCGCGCGCGGAAGGAACCTCGACCCTGCGGCTTGCCTATCGCCCGCCTTACGACTGGGCCGGCGTTCTCGAATTCCTTGCCACGCGCGAGCTCAAAGGCGTCGAGTGGGTGGCGGACAACGCCTATGCAAGGACGGTGAAACTCGGCGACCGCCGCGGCTGGATCCGCGTAACCCGGAAGGCCGACAAAAACGCCCTCCTTCTGGAGTTCACTCACAGCCTGACGCCCGTATTGCCAGCGTTGTTGAGCCGCGTCCGAAGCCTGTTCGATCTGAATGCGAGGCCCGACATCATCTCGAAGCAACTGCGCAGGGACCCGCGCCTCGCTCCGCTCGTGAAGCGCACACCCGGCATGCGTGTGCCCGGTGCGTTCAACGGATTCGAGCTCGGGCTGCGGGCCATCCTCGGTCAGCAGGTGACGGTCAAGGCCGCCACGACGATTGCGTGCCGATTCGCGGCCGCGTTCGGCGAGCCCATCGTTACTCCGTTCCCCGATCTCAGTCGGGTCACGCCGGGCGCGGAACGGGTTTCCAACGCGAGCATCGACGACATCGCGCGGCTCGGCATCGTGAGCGCGCGTGCGAAGTGCATCATCGCGCTGGCGCAGGCTCAGCTTTCAGGGGCGGTCTCGCTCGATCGCGGCGTGCATCACGATCCCCGGGAAGCCATCAAGCGGCTGGCCGAGCTGCCTGGCATCGGCCAATGGACGGCGCACTACATCGCCATGCGAGCGCTGCGCTGGCCGGATGCCTTTCCCAAGGAAGACATCGCCGTCCGCAACAATCTCGGCCGCGTCTCCGCGAAGGAAGCGGAGGAGATGTCGCAGGCCTGGCGCCCGTGGCGCAGCTACGCCGTTCTGCATATCTGGAGGAACGCCGCCGCCAGCGCGGCGGAATTGGCCGCGAAAGTCGCTTGATTCGTCGACCTCCTTCGGTGCTACGCTCTCTCGTCCGATAAAATCAAATGGGGGGAGAGGCACGTGGGGTTCGCAAAAAACATCGTTTGCTGCGGGATTGCACTGGGCTTCGCTGGCACCGCGCTGGCACAGGTTCCTACGAAGGCCGCGCCCGATCAGGCGGCGCTTCTGAAGAGCGACAACCCGAAGGAAGCCGCCAACAAGAAGCTGGTGTTCGACATGTGGCGCGCGGTCATCCAGGGCGGCCACACGGAAACCGTCGAGCGGTTCTTCACCAAGGACTACATCCAGCACAACCCGAACGTGGCGACCGGTCGGGATGCGATGGTCAAATACATGAAGGAGTCACGGCCGGTGAAGCCTATCGAGCCGACCATTACCTTCCCCGTCATCTCGATCATGGCCGAAGGCGACCTCGTCCTGGTCGCGACCGTGAGCAAGGAGGACGATCCGACGAAGCCCGGCGAGAAGTACCTCGGCACGCACTTCGACCTGTTCCGCATCGAAAACGGCAAGATCGCCGAGCACTGGGACAGCGTGCCCAAAGACCCGAAAAAGCTGCACTACAATCCGAACACGCAGAACGATCGCTGAGCATCGCGCCGGACACCTTTCAAGGAGGAAGTCATGAGGATCATGAGAATCCTGCCGGTCCTCGTCGTGGCGCTAGCGGTCTGGGCGTGGCAGGCGCGTACACCGCGGCCGGAGCTGGGCACTCCCGCGGCATCCTCGTTCGATGCGCCGACGGGGTTTCAATCGGGCGCGCGAGTCGAAACCATGGGAGTTGTCGAGCGCGTGCTGGCCGATGACAACTCCGGCTCACGGCATCAGCGCTTCATCGTGCGGCTGCCGTCGGGCCAAACGCTGCTCATCGCTCACAACATCGATATCGCCCCTCGCCTCGAGGGCCTCGCCCGGGGCGACGCCGTTTCGTTCTCGGGTATCTACGAACCGAACGACAAGGGCGGCGTGGTGCACTGGACGCACCACGATCCGTCAGGCCGCCACGCTTCGGGGTGGATCGAGCACAAGGGCCAGCGCTACCAGTAAGTCTCCCGCGCGCTACCCAATTCGCAGGATGACGCCGCCCCACCTGGGCGACTAGCCTCTGCCCCCTCCTTCTGCCCTTAGGGAATAGCAAAGATGGCGAACAAGGTCTGGTTCATTACCGGCACATCGAAGGGCTTCGGCCGCGTCTGGGCGGAAGCGGCACTCGCTCGCGGCGATCAGGTGATCGCGACAGCGCGTGACGCGAAGTCTCTCGCGCCACTCGTCGAGCGCTATCGGGATCGCGTCGCCGCCCTGCCTCTCGACGTCACGGACCGCTCGGCCGTGTTCAAGACCGTGGCGCAGGCGAAGGAGCGCTTCGGCCGCATCGACATCGCCGTCAACAATGCGGGCTTCGGGCTCTTCGGCGCGATCGAGGAAATCAGCGAGGCCGAAGCGCGAGACCAGATCGAAACGAACCTGTTCGGCGCGCTGTGGGTGACGCAGGCCGTGTTGCCGATCATGCGGGCGCAAGGGTCGGGGCACATCCTGCAGGTGTCCTCGATCGGCGGCGTGAACGCCTTCCCCACGGTCGGGCTGTATCACGCGTCGAAGTGGGGCCTCGAAGGCTTCAGCACCTCACTCGCCGCTGAAGTGGCGCCGCTCGGTATCAAAGTGACGCTGATCGAACCCGCGGGATACGCCACCGACTGGGGCGGCCCCTCCGCGAAGCGCGCCACGCCGTTGCCGGCCTATGACGGCGCGCGCGCCGCGATCGCGGGCTGGCGTGGCAAGAATGTGCCGGGCGATCCCGACGCCACGGGCTCCGCGATTCTCAAAATCGTCGACGCGAAGGAGCCGCCATTGCGTGTCTTCTTCGGCACGGTCGGGCTGCCGATGACCAAAGCGGAATACGAGAAGCGCATCCAGACGTGGGAGCAGTGGAACGCCGTCGCCGTCGAAGCGCAGGGCAACCTCGGGGTGAAGTGAGCCTACGCGAGCGGCGCGCGGCACGGGATCGAGGATCGAGGATCGAGGATCGAGGATCGAGGATCGAGGATCGAGGATCGAGGATCGAGGATCGAGGATCGAAACCGAGCTCGTGTTGCGTCTAGGGCATCGCTCACATCGCCAGCGAGTAGACCAGGCTCACTCGCGGCTCGCGCGCCCAGCGCTCCTCGATCGCGGCATGCGGAACGACGTTGCTGCCGTCGACGTACTTACGCAGCAGATCGTCGAGCCCCTTCTTGTCGCCGCGACCTTTGATGCCGGCAACCGTTTGCATCATCGCTTCACACGTCGCGACCATCTTGTCGAGGTGGATGGTGTACGCGCCCTTGTCCTGCCCGTTCGCGGCGGTGGCGTTCGCATCCCACGTGAGCGCACCCGCATCCGTCAGGATACCGAGCTGGATCGCGGCGAGCTGCGGATACGGCTGCCGCTCGTGACTCGCGGTGTACATCCCCTTCGCCGTCTGGCCCAGCGCCCACACGACGCCGTTGACGTAGATCTGGCGCGCGAGCACGTCCGTAATCATTCCTTTCGAACGGAGCATCTCGACGAAGAACAATGCGCCGGTCTCGGCCTTCAGCTCTTCGAGCATCGAATTGGTCGGGCCGCCGAAGATCTTCTGCACTGGCGTGCCCCGCACCGCATATTCCTGCGACGGACCGAGGTTGTGTGTGGCCTCGTGCAACACCGTGGTGAGCTGCGACGCCAGCGTGTCACCGGAATAGTCGGCCATGCTATCGGTTGCGATGAGCGTCGACGCGGAACGACGGACGGAGGCGCGCGTATCCGGATCGTTGAAGATGTTCACCATCGCCACCGTACGTCCGCGACTTTCTTTCGCGACGGGGCCAAAGTTCGGCAGGCTCTCGCCGATGGTGCCGCTCAACGGGCCGCGGTCATCGCCCGCGTTGACGACAATGTCGATGAAGTCGGGAAGATGGAACTTCACTTGACGCGCTTTGTACGGCGCGCCGGCGCGCTGCGCGACGGCCGCTTCCATTTCCTGCTGGATGCTCGTGAGCTTTTCCTGCCATTCCTTCGCGCCCTGGTTGATGAGCGCCAGCGTCAGGTGGAAACCGGCCTTGATCGAGCAGGGATCCCAGTACACCTCGTCCGGGCCCGCGCGCACGTACCACTTCGAGTTGTCGGCGTTCATGCTGGCCCAGGCTTCGTCCGCAGGCCACCAGTTGTTGGTTGTGAAGCCGGTGGCTGCCGCGCGCAGATAGGCAACGAGCGGCTCTTCATTCGCGCCATTGAGCGCATCGGCCGCCGCGTTCAACTCGGCTGCGGTTGCGGACGTCGACGCGCTATAGGCTTGCGAATACGGCACGGACGAGAGCTTGCCGCTCGCGTCGTGAATGGCTGTGAAGGGGTCCGCGATATTGGGCTGCTTCTCGAGGAGCGCGCAGAAGCCGTTGTCGGTCTGCGGTGTCTTGCCAAGCGCCGCGGGCCACACGTCCACGATCGGCTGGGGCGCACCGGGAATCGCCGAGCAATCGGGATTCTTCTGGGTTGCGGGCGCGAGGCATTTCGGGCCCCAGTTGCGACGGAACAGGCTCTGGCTCTCCAGGTCAGCGGGCACCTGCGCTCGCAGGGCCGGGATACCCTTCTGCGCGGCATAGGTTTCGTCGATGCCTGCGGCCACTTTCAGCATGTGTTGCACGAACGCCTTCTCGGCGGCGGAGCGTTGCGTGAGATCGGTGCGAACGAGCGCCGGGCGGCCTTGCGCGAGATCCTGACGCACGAGCGAGCGACGCTTTCCCTCGGCGGTGCTTGTGTCGAGTGGGGGTTCCGATTTCGCGGCGACCATCTGGTTGTAGGCCGTGGTCAGGTCCGCCGCGCTGCCGGGATAGAACAAGAGCGGCGCGACTTCACTCTCATCGACGGACTTGTTGTTGTTGGCGTCCGCGATCCAGTACAGCGGGATATTCAGGCGCACGGCGAGTGCATTGAACTCGGCGGGAGTGAATTGATCTCGCGCCACCGGCGCGGCGGCCGCCTGTGATGACTGCTTTGCGGAGTCCGAAGGTCCGCTGCATGCCGCGAGCATGAGCGCTGAGGCGATTGCAACGAACGAGGTCAGCGGGAATTGAGTTTTCATGCGCGGAACTCTAGCAGAATCCCCCGCGCCGACCGATTCAGCCCATCGCGCGCAGCCAGGATTCCGCCGCGTCCCGCGAGGGAAGAACCGGATCACGCGATGCGTGCGGTGTTCATAAGCGAGGCCCGCAGCGCCTGAGGCGAGACGGTCTCTGACGTCGTTGAAGGGTGCGAGCGAGGATGCTTTGGGTGTCCATGACCGCAGTAGTTTACGACGCGGCCTCGGCTCTAAACATCTCGTTCAAGCTGGCGGCATCCAGCAATTCCTCGCCCCAGTGTTCGAGCTGTTCGGCCGTGGCGCCCTTCAGCCGAGCACGCACCGAATCGGGCAGTTCGCCAAAGCGCTTGCTCAGGAGCCGCTGGAGCAGCTTGGACTCCCCCTGCTGTCGCCCCTCCTCCCGAAGCTCCTCCTCCCAGATGGGGACTCGTTCTGCCAACATTGCTTCTGTCTCCCAAAGTTCATTGGTCACATCGATCGGTTCGCCCGCAAAGCGAGTGAAGATCACCTTGTCAAACCAGATTGCAAACGCGCGACGCAAGCTTTGCAGATCCACTTCCCTGAGAAGCTCGACCAGAGTGTTCACAAGACCTTTTACTCGATCTCGCTGAAAACAATTCTCCAGCCGGAAAAGCATCGCGACGAGATTGTCACTTAGCGTAAGCCACTGCTCATCATACGCACCTTCATCGATCACCAAATAGCGCAGTTCCGGCCCATATTGCTCGAGTCCATCGCGCGATTCGTACAGAAGTGACGACACATTCTCGGCAGCACGCCAACGAGCCGCGCCGTTGTACAGCACAACGGGCAGCACGCTTGGAAGCAAGCCCTCGCGGGGAATCTTCTGCGCCTTGATCAGATCCTGATAGAGCAGCCCCACGTACGTCAGCACGCGCACCGCCATGAATGGCTCATCGCTGGACTGAAACTCCAGCAGCAGATAGACGTAGCGTTCCCCGCAGCGAACACGCCAGATGATGTCATCCGCCCGAGCACGCAGATCATCCGTCACATATGCATCACTCACGCGCTCGAGCGTGCTGAAGTCGACCGCGCGGAGCCATTCGCCGCCGACAAAACCCTCCAGCAGATCCCTCACCATCCTGGCGTGCGAGAAAAGCAATTTGTACGAGTGATCGTGAACCGCCATGTCCTTCACCGTTCGCACGTGCGAACGCGAAACGAAAATGACGGCGAATGTATCGACGCGCGCTGCGGGAGTCAGTGCGCATAATTGCCAAAATCACGAGAAATGCGAAGCGCGACTCGCGCCCTCAGCCGTACTCGTCATGCCTGCGTCACCAACGATACGGCGGCGTCTGCGACGAGCCGCCGGGAGTCTTCGCAGGTTTCCTGGCGGCCGTACGGCGCGACACCAAACCGACAGATCAATGGGAAACCGGCGCGGGCCGACTTCTTGCATACTCTTCCGACAGCAGTAACGGGGAAGCCTGTGTGAACGCCCTAGCCAAGCCGATTACCCAGAACGCCGACATCCGCTACCTCGGCAAACTGCTGGGCGACGTCATCCGCGCCTACGGTGGCGACCGTCTGTTCGAGCGCATCGAGAGCATTCGCTCGAGCTCGGTGGACCGCTACCGAGGCGTGGCGGATGCCTCTGCCATGGGGCGCGGCCTGGAAGCCCTGAACCCCGACGACACGCTCTCGTTCGTCCGCGCCTTCATGCTCTTCTCCATGCTTGCCAACCTGGCCGAAGACCGTCAGGGCGGGCTGAACGAATCGGGTGGCGACGTGGCTGCTGCGCTGTCGCAGCTCAGCTCCAAGGGCGTTACTGCTGACAACGTCGCAGCCCTGCTGGACCACGCACTCATCGTGCCGGTGCTCACAGCACATCCCACAGAAGTCATGCGCAAGAGCATGATTGATCATCGGAACCGCATCGCCGATCTCATGCGCCAACGGGACATCGGCCGCATGGAAACGATCAACGGCGACGCGGTCGAGCAGGCGATCCTCAGGCAGATCTCGCTCCTGTGGCAGACCCGGCCGCTCCGTCGCGAGCGCCTCTACGTCGCGGACGAGGTGGAGATCGCACTCACCTACCTGCGGGACGTTTTCCTGCCGGTGCTTCCTCTTCTATATGCCCGGTGGGAGCGCCTGCTCCCGCACCGCCCGAAGAGCTTCTTGCGTCTCGGCAGCTGGATCGGGGGCGACCGTGACGGCAACCCCAACGTCACGGCGGACTCGCTGCGAGGGGCGCTGGCACGCGCCTCACAGGCGGCTCTTGAAAGCTATCTTGATCAAGTACATACACTCGGTGCTGAACTCTCCATCTCAACTGAGCTGGCGAAGACCACCGACGCCCTCGACACGCTCGCCGAAGCTAGCGGCGACACCACCGCCGCGCGCAAAGACGAACCCTACCGCCGAGCGCTGACCGGCTGCTACGCACGGCTCGCCGCCACGTACGAGCAGATCACCGGCCATCCGCCTGGTCGCCCCGCGCGCGTGCCGGGAACACCATATCAGCGACCCGAGGAGCTTCGCACTGAGCTGGTGACTATCGCGCACTCGCTGGCCCAAAGTGGTGCCGGATTGCTCGCGACGGGGGGCGCACTCGGCCGGCTCATCCGTGCTGTCGAAAGCTGCGGCTTCCACCTTGCGACGCTGGATCTTCGACAGAACTCTGACGTGCACGCCCGCGTCGTCGCCGACCTTCTGAAAGTCGCCGGTGTCGAGCCCGACTACCTGAGTCTCGACGAGCAAGCTCGCGTGACGCTGCTGCGTAAGGAACTCGCCAGCGAGCGCCTCCTCGCCAGTCCCTTCTCCAAGTACACCGACGAAACACACTCCGAGCTCGCCATCGTGCTCGCCGCCGCCCAGGCACATGAGCGCTACGGAAGAGCCTCCATCACCGCCTACATCATCTCGAAGTGCGAGAGCGTGTCGGACATGCTCGAGGTGAACGTGCTGCTGAAAGAGGCTGGCCTTTATCGGCCATCCGATCCCGCAGCGGCAGCGATCATGGTCGTGCCCCTGTTCGAAACGATCGGAGACCTGGAGCGAGCGCCGGAAATCATGCGCGCCTGGCTCACGCTCCCCGAAATTCGCGAGGCACTCGACGACCGCGGATATCAGGAAGTGATGGTTGGCTATTCCGATTCGAACAAGGACGGGGGCTATCTCACATCCGTCTGGAGCCTTAACCAGGCAACCCGCGCACTGGCGCGCGAGTTCGAGCCGACGCAGGCGGCAATGCAGATTTTCCACGGACGCGGCGGCGCTGTAGGTCGCGGTGGAGGCTCGTCGTTCGCGGCAATTCGTGCGCAACCAAGAGGCACCGTGCAAGGGCGGATTCGCATCACCGAACAAGGTGAAGTCATCGCAGCGAAGTACGGCACGCGCGAAAGCGCCGCGCTCAACCTCGAAGCGATCACTGCGGCCACCTTGCTCGCCACGCTCGAACCGGCCACGAGGTCTGAGGAGGAAGTCGCGCGGTTCGTACAGGCGATGGAGACGATCTCCGCCAACGCGTTCACGACGTACCGTGGGCTCGTGTACGAAACGGAAGGGTTCAAGACCTTCTTCCGCCAGATGACGCCGCTCCTCGAGATCGCCGAGCTGAAGATCGGCTCGAGGCCAGCCTCCCGTACCAAATCAGATCGCATCGAAGACCTGCGCGCGATTCCATGGGTATTCAGCTGGGCACAAGCGCGAGTGATGCTGCCAGGGTGGTACGGCGCGGGCCAGGCACTGCAGGATTTCCCCGACAAAGGGCTGCTCCGCGAAATGGCAGCCACATGGCCATTCTTCCGCGCCACGCTCGACAACATGGAGATGGTCCTCGCGAAGTCCGATATGGCGATCGCGAAGCGCTACAGCACACTGGTTCAGGATCGCGCGATGGCGGAAACGCTGTTCGGGAGAATCCGCTCAGCGTGGGAAGCGAGTCATGACTGCCTGCTCTCGATCACCGGACAATCGCGCCTGCTGGAGAAGAACCCTCCGCTGGACGCGTCCATTCGACTGAGGTTGCCGTACATCGAGCCGCTCAACCTCCTGCAGGTGGAGCTGCTGCGGCGCTATCGTGCTGGTGAAACGGACGCGCGGGTGCGCGAGGGTATCCAGCTGTCGATCAACGCCGTCGCCACAGCGCTGCGGAATAGCGGCTGAGCGCAGCGCTCACCCCACGTTCGCGCAACTGTCCGAGGAATACGTCGGCTCCGCCGGCCGCTTCGGTCGCGCCTCGCTGAAGCTCGGGTCCTGTTTCCTCTTCCGCGCCCACTCCGTCGTGTCCTTCATCCACTGCTTGAGTGCGGTCTGGTACTCCGCCACCTGGGCCCGTTCGGCCGGATTATCGCCGCAGTACTTCAACTGAATCCGCACGCCGTCGAACTGCGACTCCTGCGCCATGATGTCCGCGCGATTCGGCGCCCACAGCTCCATCGCCATCGGCCCCGTCCATACCACGCGCGGCCACAGATCACGTGAGCGCGGCACGCGCATGTTGAAAACGCGCTTCGCATGGGCGGCATCGGCAGCCAGCGCGAGATCCACCATGATGCCCGCGCCGGTGGTATTGCCGATGGCGCACACCTCCTCCCGCACGGTGGCGACCCAGCGCCCGTCCGGTGACGCGAACATCTTCTCGCCGGCATGCTCGCAATCGTGCTGTGCGTCGGCCGCCCAGCCCGCCACCGGCGCGAACAGGAAGGTCAGCAACAGAATCGACGTCACTCTCATCATTTCATTTCACCGCGACGGAAACAGCTTGCCGAATGGTCGTTGACGATGCCGACCGCCTGCATCCAGGCGTACACGATCGTCGGGCCCACGAACTTGAAGCCACGGCGCTTCATCTCTTTCGAGATCTTCTCCGACAGCGGCGTGGCGGCGAGCACCGTCTTGCCGTCGCCCGCGATCGGCCCGCCGTCGGTGAACGACCAGCAAAAGGTGGAGAACTTCTCGCCCCGCTCGAGCATGTCGCAATAGATCTTCGCGCCGCCGATCGTCGCTTCGATCTTCGCGCGGGCGCGCACGATGCCGGCGTCGCCCATCAGCCGCTGGATGTCGCGCGCGCCAAACTTCGCTACTTTCTCCGGATCGAAGCCCGCGAAAGCTTTGCGGAACGCAACACGCTTGTTGAGGATCGTGCTCCACGAGAGCCCCGCCTGAAATCCTTCGAGCATGAGCATCTCCCAGAGCTTGCGGCTGTTGCGCTGGGGAACGCCCCACTCCTTGTCGTGATAGGCAACCATCAGTTTGTCCGTGCCGGCCCAGCGACAACGGATGGGGCTCGAAGAACTGCTGTTCACAGATGATCCACGGAACGCTTCGGCGGGAATGCCGGGGCGCTACTATCCTACGATCGCCGGTCGGCGACCAGCGCCTGCGAGTCCGGTACCGCACGAGTCATGGCCGGAAACAGCGAGCGGGAAGAGAGCAAGCAGGCGAGCAACATGACTCACGCCGCGCGGACTACAGCGGCTTTGCAGAGCTCGTCGGATCATTCAGCTTTGCTATTCCGGCAAGATGGGTCGCCCGCAAAGTCCATCGGCCTGCCGACGGCGAGCGTCGCCCTGAAAGCGCTGCTCATCGCGCGGAATGGCGGCTCGGGTTCCACGCCCAGGGACTAGACCAGTTTCGTCCAGAACGCACGCGCGGCGGCCGCTGCGGCGATGTCGAAGACCTCGCCATCCGTGAATCCATGTCGCTTCAAGTCCTCCACATCGCTCGCCTCGACGGATGACGCGTCCCTTGCGACCTTGCGCGCGAACGAAACCATTGCGGCTTCCGCAGGCGACAAGGCCGCAGGCGACTCGCCCCGCGCGATGGCCAGAACGTCCGCCTCCGAAAAGAACTCCATCAGCGCCCGCCCATGCGCGAGCGAACACAGCGTACTGCGCAGAGCGGTCGCGGACACGAACGTCACGAGCTCGAAGCGCCGCTTCGTCATGTGCCGTTTGATGCCGATCTGCAGCTGCGCCCACAGCCCCATGATCTCCGGACGGTGGCAGAACACTTTCGCGTAGTTCGGCACGAAACCCCAGTGAGCTTCCTGTCGCGCGTACATCGCGCGCACTTCATCGCTGATGCCGGAGGTCGGGACGATGTCGATAAACGCCATGGGTGCCTCGGTCAGCGAGCGGACTGGCTGAAATAGTATTGACTGATCTGCGCGTACTCGCCCTGGTTCGCGTAATCGCCGGCCGTCCGACGTGAACGGAACTCGCCCCACTTGATCGCGCGATAGCGCGCCGGATGCCCCGCGTCGATGACCGAGGGCAGCGGCGCGTAGTCCGCGCTGTACGGCGGATTGAGAAAGAACGCCGTGGTGAAACGCTCGACATCGGGCCGCACCAGCGCGCGATGAAGCGCCGCCCGATACAGATCGTTCGACCACACCTGCGCGATGTCGCCGATGTTGATGACGAACGCATCACGACGCGGTTCAATGAGTTTCCATCTCTCCTCGTGAAACACCTCGAGGCCCGGCCGATCCTGAAAGAGCACGGTGACGGCGCCGGCGTCCGTGTGCTGATTGACGCCGAGATGCCCGACTCTGGCGACGGAAGCGTCGGTCGGCCGCTCGGGCGTCGGGCATTCCGGGTAGTAGTTGAGCCGCAGGAAACTCGTGTTCTCCGCGCGGAAGCACCCGTCGAGCGCGCCGGCCGGCATGCCGAGGCTCAGCGAAATAGCCCGAAGAATACGCATCGATACAGCATTGCAGGCGTCGCGGAACGCTTCGATCGCCGGCCTGAACTCAGGCAACGTCGCAGGCCATTGCGGCACGATCGAGTCGCCCGACGCCGGCCCCACGTCATAGATCTGCTTCCAGTCGGGCGTGTGCCGCGTGAGCTCGCGATCGTAGAAGCCCCACGGGTTCTGCGCCGACCGCACGATCGCCCGCTTGGCATCGAGCGGCTGCGCGAAGAACGCGCGCATCCGCCGCTGCACACTCGCGATCAGGCGCGGATCGACGCCGTGCCCCACGGCCTGAAAGAAGCCCCACTCGCGACACGCCTCGCCCACCGCGCGCACCGTCCCGGCCGCTTCCGGATCGGCAAGATCGATGACCGGTATGCCTTCCTCACTCATGCCCGCGCGCTCCTCACGCCGACTTGCGCGGATGCAGCCATTTCGGCAACAGCGTGTACGGATCGATCGCCAGGCTCGTGTCGTACCCAGTGCCGTTCTCCGCGAGACGTCGCTGGATGGAGCCGTCCCGCCACGCATTGAACAGATCCGTGCAGCCGCCGATGTGCGCGCCGCCGATGAAGATCTGCGGGATCGTGACCGCGCCGGTGCGTTGAGCCAGCACCGCGCGGATCTTTCCACCGCGATCCCCCGCCTGATACTCCACCGAATCGAGATCGATGCCGCGGTACTTGATCCCCGCGCGCGCGAACATCTTGCGAACCGACCAGCAGAACTCGCACCACTCGAGCGCGAACATCACCACCGGCTCGTTCCGCACGACATCGCCGACGAAGCGCTGCGCCTCGGGATCGAGCTCGACCTGCACGGTCGCGGCGGCCGGTGCCGGCGCCGCCGGAGCGGACGCGTCGAACCGATATCCCGGCGTCGAGCGGGACAGCTCGAGCTCCTCGGCCGTCATCTCCTCACCCACGCTGTCAAACAGCGGCGTCGAGAGGTAACGCTCGCCCGTATCGGGCAGCATGCAAACAATATTCGCGCCGGGGGCCGCACGGCGAGCCACGTTGAGCGCGGCGGCAAGCGTGGCCCCGCTCGATGTGCCGACAAAAATTCCTTCCTGCTTTGCGAGCTCTCGCGACATTCGCAGGGCATCGTTACCCGCTACGGGAACGACCTCGTCGACATGGCCCGCCGCGACGGCGTCTTCAGTCAGCTTCGAAATAAAATCCGGCGCCCATCCCTGCATGAGATGCGGGCGGAAACGCGGATGGCTCGCCGACGGGCTGCCATCCGTCTTGCGCGGCTGCGGAATACCGCTGCCCAGCACCTGCGCGTTATCCGGCTCGGCCGCGATGATCCGCGTGCCAGGGCTCTCCTTTCTGAGCACGCGTGAAACGCCCTTGAGCGTTCCGCCGGTGCCGAAGCCCGTTACCCAGTAATCGAGCCGCTCACCGGCGAAGTCCCTGAGAATTTCCCGCGCCGTCGTGCGCGAGTGCACGTCGGCGTTCGCTTCGTTCTCGAATTGGCGGCACAGGAACCAGCCGTGCGTCTGCGCGAGCTCGACGGCTTTCGCGAGCATGCCCGAGCCCTTCTCCGACGCCGGCGTCAGGACGACGCGCGCTCCGAGGAATCGCAGCAGCTTGCGCCGCTCGATGCTGAAGCTCTCGGCCATCGTCACGACGAGCGGATAACCCTTCTGCGCGCACACCATCGCAAGCCCGATGCCGGTGTTGCCGCTGGTGGCCTCGATGACCGTCTGTCCCGGCTTGAGCGCGCCCGTCTGTTCCGCGTGTTCGATGACGGCGCGGGCCATGCGGTCCTTGACCGAGCCCATCGGATTGAACGCCTCGATTTTCACGTAGACGTTGACGCCGGGCGGCGCCAGCTTGTTGAGCCTGACCAGCGGGGTATTGCCGATCGTCTCCAGAATGTTCGCGTAGCGTGCCATTGAGGTTCCCAGCAGTTATGTGGTGTGGCGACATTCTCGAAGGCGGGCGTGGGAGCAGGCGTGGAAATCCGCGAAATTTCCGATTGGATGCCGTTATCGAAGAATTCCACGTCGGTTCCCACGCTGGCTCCAACGGTCTTCGGCCCATTCTCTTGCGCAGCACCGGCGTCCTGCGCCGGCACCCGAACCGTTAGAAGGAACGAAGCGAATGACCTCGACCGCAACCCCAGTCGACAATGGCGTGAATGTCGATGCGCTGCTCGGCGCCCGCCAGGCCCTGACGGACACCCCCGAAGCCGCCCGCTTCAAATGGCGCGCCAGCTGCAGCTGGATCCGGGGCACGCACAGCCAGTCCACCGTCCAGGGATTCTTCGGTCTCGGCAGCGAGCAGAAGCATCGCACCGAGTTCAGCTTCGAGGCGGATCATCCGGAGGTCTTCGCGTCCGACGACCGCGGCGCCACCCCGGTCGAATACGTGCTCGTCGGCCTCGCCTCGTGCCTGACCGCCGGCATCGCCGCGGTCGCGCAGCACCGGCAGATCCAGCTTCGTTCCGTGAAGGCGTCGGTCGAGGCCGGCATGGACCTGCAGGGCATCCTCGGCATCGACAGCGACGTGCGCAACGGCTTCGACGCCATCAAGATCGTGTTCGACATCGATGCCGATGCGTCGAAAGAAGACATCCAGGCGCTCGTCGCGCAGTCGCAGAAGCGCTCCGCCGTGTTCGACATCGTCACCAACCCGACCAACGTTGCGGTCGAAGTGCGGTGACTCTCGCGGGCGCGACCGACGTCGTGGTGATAGGCGCCGGCCACGCGGGCCTCGCGATGAGCCGCTACCTGTCGGCGGCGGCCATCGACCACGTGGTCCTGGAGCGGGGTGAGATCGCGAACTCCTGGCGGCGCGAGCGCTGGGATTCCCTGCGCTTGCTCACCCCGAACTGGCAGAGTCGCCTGCCCGGCCACGCCTACAGCGGGCCGGATCCGGACGGCTTCATGACGATGAGCGAAGTGATCGGGTTCGTCGATGGCTATGCCAAAGTCATCAATGCGCCGGTGCGCACGTTCACGGCGGTCGTGTCGGTGAGCCCGGTCGACGGCGGCTATCAGGTGCTCACGGATCGCCGCGTCTGGCGCGCTCGCGCGGTGGTGCTCGCCAGCGGCGCGAGTGGCGTCCCGAATATATCGCCCTTGAGTTCGGCGCTTCCCGCATCGATCCGGAGCCTCACGCCGCGCGAATATCGCAGCCCGAACCAGCTCGACGATCGCACCGTGCTGGTGGTCGGTGCTTCGGCGAGCGGCGTGCAGCTCGCGGACGAGATCCAGCGCTCTGGCCGTCGCGTGATGCTGGCGGTCGGGGAACACATCCGCATGCCCCGCCTGTATCGTGGCCGGGATATTCAATGGTGGCTCGATGCGGCCGGCGTTCTCGACGAACGCTATGACGCCGTGGATGACATCGTGCGCGCCCGGCGCGTGCCCTCCCCTCAACTCATCGGCACACCGGATCGCTCGACGCTCGACCTGGACACGCTGACCGAGCGCGGGGTCGAGATCGTCGGCCGCCTCGCCGGCATCGTCGACGGCAAGGCGCAGTTCTCCGGTTCCCTGCGCAACCACTGCGCGATGGCCGACCTGAAACTCGGCCGCCTGCTCGAGCGCATCGACGACTGGGTCGAGCGCAGCGGCGGCGGCGGCGAAGTCCCCGCCGCCGAGCGATTCACCCCCACCCACGCGCCGGAGGCGCCGCGACTCCTCGTTGATCTGGCGGCCAACCGGATCGGCACAGTGCTCTGGGCCACCGGCTTCCGGCCCGACTATCGCTGGCTGCGCGTGCCGGCGTTCGATCGCAAAGGCCACCTGCGCCACGATGGCGGCATCGTCGACGCGCCGGGGCTGTATGCACTCGGACTCAACTTCATGCGCCGGCGCAAATCGAGCTTCATTCACGGCGCGGAAGACGACGTGCGCGAGCTCGGCGCCCATCTTGTTGCGTATCTGCGTCAGACGCCGTTCGGCGACTCGCCACCCTCAACCACGAATACATCCGCATGCGGCACTGCGCACCGCCGTGTGGACAGCACCGGTCTAAAGTCCAACTTTCATTGAGGGGTCGGGGCCTGCCGTCGTTGAAGCGACCACGGGCAGGTCTGTTTGATCAATTGACGCTGACTAAGAGACCGCCCCGTTGCGTGTCCAGCACGCGACATCCATCAATCTGGGGGATCTCATGTCACGTCGTTCGTTCGATTCAAGGCTTCCTTTTGCCCGTCTTCCGGCGCGCACACTCGTTGCCGCCGCCGTGGCCGCGGCTCTCGCATCCAGTTTTCCCGCAGTCGTTCACGCACAGGAAGCGCCGGCGGCGAACCCGGAGCTGACCGAAATCACCGTCACCGGCTCGCGCATCGTCCGCCGCGATCTCGACGCCGCGAGCCCCGTCGTCACCGTGGACAACAAGGCGTTCCAGGAGTCGAGCACCATCGCCGTCGAGTCGGTGCTGAACCAGTTGCCGCAGTACGTGCCGACCACGCAGACACAGTTCAACACCTCTGACGTGTTCCCGAGCGCGACCAGCACGCCGGGCGTCTCGTCCATCAGCCTTCGCGGCCTCGGCGCCAACCGCACCCTCGTGCTGATCGACGGCCGCCGCGCGCAGCCGGTCAACTCGACGCTGATCATCGACACCAACTCCATCCCGGCCGCGGCGCTCGAGAGCGTCGAGATCATCACCGGCGGCGCCTCCGCCGTGTACGGTGCCGACGCGCTCGCGGGCGTCACGAACTTCAAGCTGCGCAGCAACTTCCAGGGCATCGAGATCACCGGGCGCACGGGTATCACCGAACAGGGCGATGGCGCCGAGCACAGCATCAGCATGCTGCTCGGTTCGAGCCTTGCCGACGGTCGTGGCAATGCCATGCTCGGCGTCGAATGGAGCAAGCGCCAGGAAGTGCTCGCGAGCGATCGTGACTACTACACCGACGGTTACCACGACAAGCAGACGAACTCCACGTCGCTCGCACGCATGAACCGGTTCCAGTACGAGCCCGGCGGCAACCCGGGCTCGCCCTCGCAGGTGGCGGCGAACGCGGCGTTCGGCAATCCGGCGGGCTACGTCGTGCCACGCACCAGCGCTTTCCTCTTCAACGACAACCACAGCCTCTTCAAGCTCGAGAACCAGGGCCTCGGCTTCACGGGCGACCTCAACGATCCGCGTTACAAGATCGCCCCGACCAACCAGCTCATCGAAAACAACTTCGACCTGCGCTACTCGAGCCCGCTCGAGCGCTATTCGATGTTCGGCAAGGCGGACTTCAAGATCACCGACCACGTCACCGCGTTCGCGCAGGTGAACTTCGTGAACACGTGGAACACGCAGGTGCTGCAGCCGAGCGGCGCGACCGGCGGCTTCGGCGCCACCATTCCGTACGGCAACGACATCTACGGCCCCTCGCGCGCGGCCGACGGCTCGACGCTCGCCCAGTACCTCGCGGGCGGCGCGCTCGGCCTCAGTTGCCCGGCGGTGGGCGGTTGTACGCAGTCGCAGGCATTCCCGGTTACGTCGCAGCTGGCTGCACTGTTGAACAGCCGCGGCGCGAATGCGACGAGCAACGCGACGACCGCCTTGAGCTATGACCCCGTTACCGGCGTGCCGAACGTCATCACCGGCGCGGATGCCAGCTGGCTGCTCGGCGGCACGCTGAACTTCCTGCCGGTGCGTTCGATCGAGAACAACACGAATCTGTACCAGATTCTCACCGGTCTGCGCGGCGACCTGGGCTTGAGCGATTGGACCTGGGAAGCGTACGCGTCACATGGCTCCACGCGCGTCGACCTCGACTACGTCGGCTTCGCCTCCACTCGCCGCTACCAGCAGATCGTGTCGGCGCCGAACTTCGGCCGCGGCTACACGGCGACCGGCCCGGGCTCAGCGTCGATCTCCTGCACGAGCGGCCTCCCGATCTTCGAGAGCTTCCAGATTTCGCAGGACTGTATCAACGCGATCTCGTCCACCTACACGGACCGCACCCGCCTCACGCAGGACATCGTCGAAGCGACCTCGCAGGGCCATGTCGTCGACATTCCCTGGGGCGCGGGCGAAATCCGCGGCGCTCTCGGCCTCACCTGGCGCAAGAACGACTTCCAGTACCTGCCGGATGCGACCCGCGAGACGAACTCGATCCTCGACATTCCGGTCGGCGCGTTCGCGCAGGCAAACGTCGAAGGCAGCACCACCGCGAAGGAAGTGTTCGGCGAGTTGCTGGTGCCGTTGCTGAAGAACGTGCCGGGCGTCAAGAGCCTCGAGCTCGAGCTCGGTTATCGTTACTCGGACTACGACACCGCCGGCAAGGTGCCGACCTGGAAGGCGCTGTTCAGCTACGCTCCGGTCGATTTCTTCCATCTGCGCGGCGGCGTGCAGGTGGCGAACCGCGCGCCGAACATCAACGAGTTGTTCCTCGACTCGAGCAGCCAGGCGATCACGTTGCGCGCGGCGGACTACTGCCGCGCGGATACGACGGAAAGATCGGGCAACAACCCCGCCAACCCGAACCGGGCGAAGGCTCAGGCGCTGTGCTCGACACTCATCAACAGCCCGGGCAACGCGTTCGATCTCGACCCGAACAACTACACCGGCGGTCGCAGCGACGGCGTAACCCTGCAGGTGAGCCAGGGTAACGAGGCCCTGAAGAGCGAAGACGGCCGCACCTACACCCTCGGGTTCGTGCTGACCTCGCCCTTCGACATCGCAGCCCTCCAGGGCACGACGCTGTCGGTGGACTACTACAAGGCGAAGATCTCGAATGCGATCGCCGCCACCACCGCGCAGTCGACCTACGACCTGTGTTTCAACCGCGACGGCGTGAGCAACCCGAACTACCTGCTCGACGACCCGAACGCCCTCTGCCGCAACATCCAGCGCGACGCGAACAGTGGCGTACCGACCCAGGTGCTTTCGCAGTACCAGAACCTCGGTGTCATCAAGACCAACGGCGTGGACGTGAACGTGAACTGGCGCGCAGCCCTCGAGGACCTGGGCCTCGCGAGCGTGCCGGGCCGCGTTTCCGCGAACATTGCGTTCACCAAGCTCTTCTCGTTCAAGGCGCAGGAGTTCCCGACTGCCCCGCTGCTCGAGAACGCCGGCACGCTGGCTCGCGGCGGCCTCTTCGACTGGCGCACAGTCACGACCCTGCGCTACTCGATGCCGACCTGGAACGCCGGGCTCGAGTGGCGGCACCTGCCGTCGGCGAAGAACTCGATCTACGTGACGGACCCGACCACGACGGTGCAGGGCGCGGGCGCGTACGAGATGTTCGGCCTGACGGGCGAGTGGAGCGTGACGGACAACATCGCGATCAGCGGTGGTATCGACAACCTGTTCGATCGCGAGCCGGAGAAGATCGGTGCCGGGCAGGTTACGAACATCGCGGCCACTTCGGGCGGTGGAACGACGATCGCCGACGGCGTCGCGTCCAACCCGCTGCCGGGGTACTACGATGTGCTGGGGCGGCGGTACTTCCTGCAGGTCAAGATGACCTTCTGATGAGTAGTGACGTTCCGATGTAGCAGTAGTCGTTCTGTTCCCGTTCTTCAGCCGCCCGGCGTCCGAGGGCTTCTTCAAGGAAGTCCTCGAGCGCCGGGCGGCCAAGAGCCGCGCGGTCAGGATCGGACCGGCATCTTTTTCAGGTGGCGAATCTCCTTCGCCATGTCGTCGAGCTGGCGGAAGCGCGCGGCACTTCGACGAAATCTCCCGACTTCGTCCATCCCGATCGCACCGGAGTAGACACCGGGCTTGTTGATCGACGCACCGACGGCCGTCATGGCCAACACGGTCACACCGTCGCAAATCTCGAGTTGATCGGCGATGCCAACCTTGCCGGCGATCACGCAGTGCTTGCCGATAGTCGTGCTCCCCGCGATACCCACCAGCGCCGCAATGGCGGTATGCGCCCCAATGCGCACGTTGTGTGCCACCTGGACGAGGTTGTCGAGCCGCACTCCATCTTCGATGACCGTGTCCTTCAGCGTGCCGCGATCGATCGTGGTGTTCGCACCGATCTCCACATCGTTGCCGATCCGCACGCAGCCGAGTTGAGGGACTTTGACCCATGCGCCGTTGTCGGGCGCGTTGCCGAAACCATCGGAACCGACGACGACACCGGGATGCAGTATGCAGCGCTCGCCGATAGATACGGCTTCACACACGGTGACGCGAGCGACTAGCCGAGTGTTGTCAGCGATGCGCGCGTTGCGCCTCACGATACAGTGCGGACCCAGCACGACGTTCACGCCGAGCGACGCACCCTCCTCGATCACACAACCGGGCCCTATCGAGACACCGGCCTCGAGCCGAACCCCGCGCTCGATCACGGCCGAAGAATGCGCACCGGGCTTTGCGGCCGGCAACGGATGCAGCACCGACGCGACGCGTGCGTAAGTGGCATACGGGTTGCGCGCGATCAGCGCCGGGATCGGGGAGTTTTCAGCATTTTGCGCCGACAGGATCACCGCGCCCGCCCGCGTGTCCGCCAGAAGCGGCAGGTATCTGGGGTTCGAGATGAACGCGATTGCTTTCGAATCCGCATCCTGCAACGACGCGACATGCGTCAGGCGAACCAAAGGGTCACCCTGCGCTTTGCAGCCGAATCGTTCAGCCAGCTCCCCGAGCGAGAAGCCGGGTTCGGGCGGTTTGCGGTTCGAAACAGCGGCGCTCGCGCTCGCGCGTGAGGCCGCTCGCCCCATGCTCCCGTCGCTCGCTCGGTGCTCTACTATGATGGGTGAGTCCATGGTCGTCTCCCTGGAATGCAACCCTCCCGTATCCTACGGACGAGCCAAAGACTCGCATCTTCCTTTCGGCGGAGAGCTCGCTCCACCAGATCGGGGCCAAGGAAACGCGGGTAACGACAAGACGCGTCGCCTTCGTGCGATGCGGGCATGCCCGACCGATGGCGCGCACGCCCCGACCAGTGACACAATCGCGCGCATGACTCGCGAACGGGCGCTCGACGCAAGCTGGAAAGCCTGGTTGAAGGACAACATGGATCGCGGCTGCAGCCGCCCGGAGCTCGTGCAAATCCTGCGCACCAACGGCTTCTCGCTCTCCTCCATCCAGCAGAACATGGGCGACGCGTTTCCGCTGGATACGCCGCCCCAGGATCCTCTGCGGCCGCTGCGGCTCGTGCTTACGCCGCCGCCAAAACTGCACAAAGTGCCGACCGGTGAGCTCGACATCTACACGCTCGACGACTTCATGAGCACGAAGGAATGCGACCGGCTCGTCGCGCTGATCAATCATCACCTGCGCCCGTCCACCGTCACGATCGACGGCAATGACAAGAAATTCCGCACCAGCCAGACGTGCGACCTGTCCCTGCTTCGCAGCCCGGTGGCGGTGGCGTGCGACGAGAAGATCGCGAAGACGCTCGGCATCCGGCTCGAATACTCCGAAGGCATCCAGGCGCAGCGCTACGACGTGGGCCAGCAATTCAAGGCGCACACGGACTACTTCGAGCCCGGCACGCCGGAGTACGCGAAGTTCGGTGGCGATCGCGGCAACCGCACCTGGACGTTCATGGTGTACCTGAACGACGGCATGGGCGGCGGCGGCACGAAGTTCTTCGCCATCGACCACACGTTCATCCCGAAAAAGGGCCAGGCGGTGATCTGGAACAACCTGAATCCGGACGGCACGCCCAATGCGGCCACACAACACAGCGGAGAACCGGTAACCTCCGGCCACAAAATCATCATCACCAAGTGGTTCCGCGAGCACGGCTCGGGGCCGATGTTCTACAAGGATTGAGCGCCGCCATGGCCGAAGCGAAAACCAAGCCCACCGAGCTCAAGCCGAAAGAGTTCATCGGGAAGATCGAGAACGACACGCGTCGCGAGGATGCCCTGGCGCTGCTCGAGCTCTTCAAGAAGATCACCGGCTGGAAGGCGACGATGTGGGGGCCGACCATCGTGGGCTTTGGTGCGTACCACTACAGCTACGATTCAGGGCGAACGGGTTCGGTCTGCGCCACGGGCTTTTCGCCGCGCAAGGCGAATCTCGTGATCTATGCCGGCAGCGGGCCCAGAACGGCGGCGCTGCTAAAGAAGCTCGGCAAGCACAAGGGCGGCATCGATCAGTGCCTGTACATCAACAAGCTGGCGGACGTGGATCTCTCGATTCTCGAAAACGTGATCCGCGTCGGTCTCGACCAGACGAAGAAAACCTGGCTCGTCACCGGAAACTAGAAGTACGCCAGGGTCTCCACGCCCTTGCCGGCGGGGAACGTCCCCAGCACCGCGCCGCTGTCGAGGTCGAAGCGCGTGACCGTGCCTTCACCGTGATTGCCCACGAGCGCCGTCTTGCCATCGGCCGCGAACGCGAAGCCCATGAGCGCCGTGCCGGCGGACTTCACCACCTTCTGTGGGGCGCGCAGGTTCGCGGCGTCAAAGATATTGATCTGGCCGCTCGGCAACGCGGTGAGTACGCGGTGACCATCGGGGCTGAAGAAAACCTTGTAGAGACCGCGCTCGGCGCCGGTCACTCGAACCGAGTCGATTTCCGCATCCTTCCCGGTCGAGATGACGTGCAGCACCGGCTCGGAGAAATCCGCAACGAGCACCGTCTTGCCATCCGGAGAGGCAACGATGCCCTGCGTGCCGTTGGGAATGGAAACGCGCCCAACCATCTTGCGTGACTTCACGTCGACCACGCTGACGAACGGCTTGTCGTTCTTGTTCGCAACGTAGAGCTTGCTCGCATCCGGCAGCAGCGCGAGCCAATGGCCAGTACCCTCGACGTCGATCGCCGCGACGACCGTGCGCTTCGCGGGGTCGAGAATCAGCACCTTCCGGCTGAGATCGCAGGCGACGTAGAGCATCCCCCTGGCATCGACCTGGATGCCGTGCGGCGCCTGATACGGCGCGATGTCGATGCTCGCCGTCATTTTGCGGGAGGCGAGATCGACAACGGCTACCGTGTGCCCCGGATGCGGGTTGTTCCCGTAAACACCATCGCCGTAGACGGTGACGTACGCGGTCTTGTGATCGGGCGAGATCGCGACTTCGTGCGCCTTCGAGCCCGCCTCGGGCGCCGGCGCGAAGCTCGCGAGCTCCTTGTCGGTCGCGGGATCGAAGAAGCGCACCTGCCCGCCGACCTTGTCCACCATGATGAGCCCGCTCGTGCCCGTGGGCGCATTCAGCGTGAATGGAGCGGCGAACGCGCAAGACAGCGCGAACAGCGAAGCCAGGCAAAGGAAGACGCGACTCATTGCATACCTCCAACGTCCGCAACGGCTCTAGAATTTTTCGCTCCACGGACGCAGATCCAGCTCATGCGTCCACGCGGTGCGGTGTTGTCGGTGCACAGTCAGATAGTTCTCCGCGATGTGATCCGGCTCCAGCATGCCATCGGGCCCGAATCGGCTCAGCAGATCCGGGATCAGCGCGTTGGCGCGGTCGCCATGAATCACACCGTCGACGATGACATGGGCCACATGGATGCCCTTCGGCCCGAACTCGCGCGCAACGCTCTGCGCCATGTTACGCAGCGCGCCCTTCGCGGCGGCGAAAGGCGAAAAGCGCGCGCTTCCGCGCACGCTGCCGGTGGCACCCGTGAAGATTAGCGTGCCGGCGCCCCGCTCCAGCATCTTTGGCAGCACGGCTTGCGCGAGCAGGAATCCGCCGAGCGCATGGTCACGCCAGTGCTGTTCGAACGAGGCCTGCGTCACTTCCAGGAATGGCGCGGGCGAGTTGCCTCCGGCGTTGTGGACGGCCACCGCAATCGGCCCCGCCTCGCTCGCGACAGAGACGAAGCGGGACACATCTTCCGCCCGAGTCACGTCACCGACGACCACACGCGGCGCGCGGCCGGCCGCGGCGATGCTCTTCGCGGCTTCTTCCAGCTTGCGCTCGTTCCGGCCGGCGATCGTCACGTCGAAACCCGCCGCCGCGAACACACGCCCGGCCGCCGCGCCGAGGCCTTTCGCCGCGCCAACGCCGACGATCAGGGCGTTGCCGGCGACGCTCATCGAATGTCCTCGACCTGATTCAGGTACGCGCCATAACCCTGCGCTTCCATGTCGTCACGGTGCACGAACCGCAGCGAAGCGGAGTTGATGCAGTAACGCAGGCCGCCCCTATCGACCGGGCCGTCATCGAACACGTGGCCGAGATGGCTGTCGCCGTTGGCCGAGCGCACTTCGGTGCGGATCATCCCGTGGGAACTGTCGCGGATCTCGCTGACGTGGGCGGGCTCGATGGGCTTGGTGAAGCTCGGCCATCCGCAGCCCGACTCGAATTTGTCCGAGGACGCGAACAGCGGCTCGCCGGACACGATGTCGACATAAATCCCCGGCTCCTTGTTGTAGAGGAGCTCGCCGGTGCCCGGCCGCTCCGTGCCGCTGCGTTGAGTGACCCGGTACTGCTCGGGAGTCAGCTTCGCGATCTTTGCGGGGTCTTTCGTGTAGGTCGCCATCTCAGGTCCTCCGGGTCGGGTCGCTATCAATAGTGCCATGCTGGCGTTCGAACAACCCCAGCCGTTAATCTCTTCGGGTGACGCTCCTTCGCCGCATCACCCGCCCCCCGCCGTCCCGCTTCGTGGATTTCTTCTGGCTGGCCGAAGGTTACGCGCAGCCCCACGCCTCGGAGCGGGTGCTCCCCACGGGCTGCGTCGACCTGATCCTGAGCCTGGACGAGCGCCACAAAGCGGACGTCGTCGCCGGGGCGCGCAGCCAGTCCCTCGTGATCGACACGTCGCGCCCGCTGAGCCTCATCGGCGTTCGATTCCGGCCCGGCGGCGCGTTTCCCTTTCTCGCGCTCCCGGTCGGGGAACCGCGGGATCTCAGCGTGGATCCGGCTGACGTGTGGGGGTCCGCCGCGCGCCTGCTCCGCGAGCGGCTGCTCGGAGCTCGCGCGCCCGAAGCGCGCTTCCGGATTCTCGAGCGCTTCCTGCTCGAACGCTTGCACAAACCACGCGATCGTCACCCCGCCGTCCAGTATGCGATCGACACCATCGGGGACTGCGAAGGCGCCGCGAGCATTGCATCGATCGTGGGACGCACGGGCCTTTCCGCGCGCCGTTTCATCGCGAAATTTCTTACAATCCGCGCCGCGCGGGCGCCGGCGAGAATGCACGCACATTCAGCACGAGAGCCAAACGCATGCCCAACACGACGAACAGCATCACGCCCTATCTGCACTACGCGGACCTCGACGGCGCCATGGAATGGCTGACGAAAGCCTTCGGTTTCCATGAGCTGATGCGCCAGAACGGGCCGGACAAGAAGGCCCGGCACGCCGAGATGGCGTTGGGCGAGACCGGTGTCGTCATGATGGGCTGGCCGGGCCCGGGCTACCGCACCCCGAAGCAGCTCGGGCAGATCACACACAACGTCTACGCGCGCATCGACGACGTCGACACGCTCTTCGAGCGCGCCACGAAAGCCGGCGCCACCGTCGTGGAGCGGCCCGCCGATCAGCCTTACGGCGAGCGCCGTTGCGGACTCGAAGACCCGGAAGGCCACCGCTGGTACTTCGCGCAGCCGCTCCACAAAGGGTAGCCACCCGCGGCCCGCCGAGCTCGGGAGCGCCCGCGCCGCCAATTTCCGGTGGGGTCATGCAATCGCGGACGCCTCCTGCCGTCATACTCCGCCGCGGTCCCAGCGAAAGGTGATGACGATGAAGCGCTTCGAAGGTAAATCGGTCCTGGTAACGGGCGGCACGAGCGGCATCGGCCTCGCCGCCGCAAGGGCGTTCTTCGCGGAAGGGGCACGCGTCGTGCTCACGGGCCGCGACACCGGTGCGCTGGAACGCGCAGGCTCGACGATCGGCGCGGGCACCGTCGCGATTCGCAGTGACATTGCCGATCCAGCGGGGGGCACGGTGCTCGTCAGAGAACTACAGGCTCAGGGCATCCGCCTCGATGCGGTGTTCGCCAACGCCGGGATCACGCGCTTCGCGCCATTCCCCGACGTGACGGAAGCGTTCTGGGACGAGACCTTCAATACCAACGTGAAGGGCGCCTACTTCCTGCTTCAGGCGCTGCTGCCGCTCATCAACGACGGCGCGTCGATCGTGCTCAACGGGTCCGTCAACGCGCACATCGGCATGCCGGGCTCGTCGGTGTACGCCGCCAGCAAGGCGGCGCTGATCTCGCTCGCCAAGACGCTGTCGGGCGAGCTGATCGGGAGAAAGATCCGCGTGAACGTCGTAAGCCCCGGCCCGATCTCGACGCCGCTCTACGGGAAGCTGGGTCTCGATCCGGCCGCGCTCGAAGCCACGGCCGCCAGCATCAAGAGCCAGATCCCGCTTGGGCGCTTCGGCGCGCCGGAGGAGTTGGCCGCGACGGTGCTGCACCTCGCGGCACAGGAGTCGGCCTTCATCGTCGGCACGGAGATCGTCGTCGACGGCGGAATGACCCAGCTCTGAACGGCGAACGGCTAGCTCTTGGTGCCCGCCCCGACCTTGGCGCCGGGCGGCGGCGCGGCGCCCGCCGCGACCAGGCTCCCGCAAAAGAAGCCCCCAATCACCGGGCGGCCAAGAGGGCTCGGTCAGAACATCGGCCGGCAGCCCCGAAATCTGGTGAAATTGCCTGACGCGGCGCTCCGCCGCCTCGGGGAGCTCACCATGACGATTCAAGGCTCATGCCTGTGCGGCACGGTTCGATATGAGATCGACGGGCCGTTCACCATGATGATGAGCTGCCACTGCTCGATGTGCCGCAAGCATCACGGCGCTCCCTTCGCGACCTTCGCCGGCGCCGACATCAACGGCTTTCGCTGGCTCTCGGGCGAGAACGCCCTGCGGTACTACGCCTCCTCGTCCAATGGGCAGCGCTCGTTCTGCTCCAGGTGCGGCTCGGTCGCGCCGATGCTGATGCGGGACATGGGCCTGGCCATCGTGCCCGCCGGCACGCTCGAAGAGGACCCGGGGATTCGTCCGCAGGCGCATCTGTTCGTGGGCTCCAAGGCGCCGTGGCACACGATTTCGGATGCGCTGCCCCAGCATGAGCAATATCCGCCCGAGTTCGGCGACATGCCGTCGGTCTCGCGGCCCGCCGTGGCGGCCGAGCCGGACAAGACGCTGGGCAGCTGCCTGTGCGGCGAAGTCGCGTATGAAATGTCCGGCCAGCCGGTCGCGATGTATCAGTGCCATTGCACCCGCTGCCGCAAATCGCGCTCCTCCGCGCATGGCGCGAACCTTTTCTACAAGCTCGACGATTTCCGCTGGACGCGCGGTGAAGCCAACGTCGTCGACTACAAGCTGCCCGAAGCGCTGCGTTTCGGCGCGGCGTTCTGCGGCAAGTGCGGCGGCTCGACGCCGCGAGTCTCGCTGGAGCGTCGCATGGTCGTGGTCCCGGCGGGGCCGCTCGACACCGACCCGGGCATGCGCCCGATGGCGCACATCTTCGTCGGCTCGAAAGCGCCGTGGTTCGAGATCACCGATTCGATTCCGCAGTTCGCGGAGATGCCGCCGCGGTAGCGGCGCCTTACTTTCGAGAGAGCTCTAGTTGCGCCCACTGACCGACGCGAGTGAGCGTGATCGAGAGGAACATGCGCTGCGGATCACGTTTATGGTTCCGCGGAGGCATGTGATGTTTCTGACTGCTGTCTTACAGGCTCACACCGATTCGTTGCCCTCAACCGACGAAGCCGACACCGACTCCCACCTCGACGACGATACCGTGACGCTTCCCGCGTCCCTCGAAAAGGCACTGGCTATACCGCTACAGGAACGACTCCAGCCGTTGCCGACTGCGCACCGCTCGCGCTGGGTCTGAAGATTCGCTGACGCCGAATCGCTCGACGCCTCGCGAGAAATCGCCGGCCGGGCTACTGGCCGGCGGCAACCTTGCGCACCGGCAGTCGCCAGCCCGGCCGCACGAAGTGGCAGGTGTAGCCGTCCGGATAGCGCTGCAGGTAATCCTGATGGTCTGGCTCCGCCTCCCAGAAATCGCCCACCGGCTCCACCTGCGTCACGACTTTGCCGGGCCACAATCCCGAGGCCTCGACATCCGCGATGGTGTCCTCCGCGATCTCTTGCTGCTCCGGGCTCGTGTAGTAGATCGCCGAACGATAGCTCGAGCCGATGTCGTTGCCCTGCCGGTTCCGGGTCGTCGGATCGTGAATCTGGAAGAAGAACTCCAGCAACCGCCGATAGCCGATCTTCGCCGGGTCGAAAACGATCTCGATGGCTTCAGCATGCGTGCCGTGGTTGCGATACGTCGCGTTCTTCACGTCGCCGCCCGAGTAACCCACTCGCGTCTTGATGACACCGGGGAGATCGCGCACCAGTTCCTGCACGCCCCAGAAACATCCACCCGCCAGCACCGCACGTTCTTGAGCCATGACAGATCCTCCAGCCAATGTTGAAGGTCAGTGACGACCTTGTTTGCGACCTTCGCGGTCCAGCGCCGCGAACTCCTCATCGGTGAACGCGATATCGGCCGCGCCGACATTCTCTTCCAGGTGCGCCGCCTTCGATGTTCCGGGAATCGGAATCATCACCGGGCTGCGCTTCAGTGTCCAAGCCAGCGCCACCTGACTCGGCGCCGCGCCGTGCGCCTTTGCAATCCGGGTCAGCGGCGAGTCGGGCCCGAGCAGGCCACCCGCCGTCGAACTGCTCCGCGCGCGGCACTCGCGGGTCGATCCGGCGCAGCTGCCACAAATCGATGTGCTCGACCCCGAGCCGCCGGCAACTCGTGTAGGCCTGCTGGATCAGGTATTCCGGGCGCCCCAGCGGCGTCCACTGATCCGGCCCGGTTTGGGCGAGGCCCGCTTTGGTGGCCACCACGATGCCGGTGTATGGGTGCAGCGCCTCGCGAATCAACTGCTGAGCCATGAGAGTGACCTGGGATGAAGGGGCGAGGCAGCAATGCCCGCCCACCGAGACTAGCAACCGCCGTTCCGATTCGCGATCACTCCGACGGTGGATCATTCAACGACCTTACCGCCACCGCAGCGCGAATCAGGTGCCCCCTTCGCGCCGAACGCGGCGGCGATCCGCCGCGTCATGCCGGAAGATATACGCCGGCGCGCAACTTCCCAGTACCATGCGCGCCCCGGCCCTTTCGATCCCGATCCGTTCATGCCGACTCCGTCCCGCGCCCGCGGAACCGACACCGCCCTCGCACCCGCTATCGTCGTCCGCCGCTCGAAAGTCCATGGGCTCGGCGTCTTCGCGACCCGCGCCATCCCCAAGGGGGAAGTGATCGAGGAATACATCGGTGAGCGCATCAGCCACGCGGAAGCGAATTGGCGCTACCGGCACCGGGACTTCAACGACAGCCACACGTTCCTCTTCACGGTGAGCTCGCGCACGGTCATCGACGCGCGGCGTCGCGGAAACGACACGCGCTACATCAACCACCGCTGCGACCCGAACTGCGAGCCGCAAATCCGGCGCGGGCGCGTGTTCATCGTCGCGACCCGCGCCATCCGGCCGGGGGACGAGCTCGGCTTCGAATACAACATCGGGCGGGAGGATGACGACCCGCCCAATGTGGACGAGATCTACGCCTGCCGCTGCGGAGCGCGCCGGTGCCGCGGGACGATCCTGTGGCCGGCCAGGCGACCGAAGGCGGCGGGCCAATCACGCCGCGCTTGAAAAGCGCCGCCACGCAATTAGGCTTCCGGTTCGTCCCGGTGTCCGGAAGATGATCCTGTGCCACGTCGCGTCTCCGTCCTGCTCCGCTTGCTCGCCGCCTTCGCACTGAATGCCGCCTTCGTCTGCCACGCGGAGGCGGGCTTGCGCCCGGTGGTGCCGCGCGGACCGCTGACCGCCGAAGAAAAAGCCAATATCGCGCTCTTCGAGAGCTCCAAGGCCTCGGTCGTCTACATCTCGACCAGCGAGCGCGTGCTGAACTTCTGGACGCGTAACGTCATGACCGTGCCCCGGGGCACGGGCTCCGGATTCTTCTGGGACGAGAAGGGCCACATCGTCACGAACCTGCACGTGGTGAACGGCGCGGCCAGCGCGAACGTGCGGCTCGCCGACGGGCGCGACTATCCCGCCTCGCTCGTCGGCGCGAGCGAGGCGCACGACCTCGCGGTGCTGAAGATCAACATCCCGTCGAATCCTCCCGCGCCCATTCCGGTGGGCACGAGCCGGGACCTGCTGGTCGGGCAGAAAGTGTTCGCCATCGGCAATCCGTTCGGGCTCGACTGGACGCTGACGACCGGCATCGTCTCCGCGCTCGATCGCTCGCTGACCGGAGAGGATGGCGTGGTGATCCAGCACCTGGTGCAGACGGATGCCGCGATCAACCCCGGCAATTCCGGCGGCCCGCTGCTGGATAGCGCCGGTCGCCTCATCGGCATCAACACCGCCATCTACAGCCCCTCGGGGGCGAGTGCGGGCGTGGGCTTCGCTGTGCCGGTGGACACGGTGAACCGCGTGGTCGCGCAGCTCATCGACACCGGTCATTACGCTCCGCCGAGTCTCGGTATCGAAACCGACGAGGTGCTGAGCCGGGCTATCGCACGGCGGATCGGCGTCGTCGGCGCCGCGGTCGCGCGCGTGCCGGCCGGCAGCGCGGGCGCCAAAGCGGGCCTGCGCGGCGTTCGGCAAGGCAGCCGCGGCCAGGTGACCCCGGGAGACGTGATCACTGCGATCAACGGGAAATCCGTGGATAGCGTCGCGCGCCTGCTCGCCGTGCTCGATGACTACAAACCCGGCACCACCGTGAAGGTTTCCCTTTGGCGCGAAGGCAAGAACATCGACGTCCAGGCCACCTTGCAGCTGGGCGACGCGGGCGACTGACGCTGCGGAAGGCCGTCGCTTGTCGCCTCGCTTCAGCAGGTCGTGAGCACGCCATCGAACAGCAGCCCCGCCGCACTCGCGCCGATCGAAGCACCCAGAATTGCAATGAGCGTGGCGCACGCAATGGCCCACCGCCGCCGTGACCCAGATCGTGGGATCCGGATCCGCACCCATGCCTGGCGGGAGCAATTGACGCGGGACGGCAGCAAGCAGGGGGGCGAGAGCCGCGCCCAGGATTGCCCCCACCAGGCAGGGAATGAAAGCCTCGGCGAGGGCCGCCGTGCGCTCCCGCACGGAGTCGGCGTTCTCGTCGTCCCTTCGCCGCCGAAGTATTGCAGGGGCAAAGCAAAACGTCGGAGGTAAGAGCTCTCGCGAATCGGCAAAGGCGCGCAAGCCGCCCGCCGCTCACCGGACAGACCCCCGCCTGCGCATCGAAGTGGGCGGACTCGCCGGTCTAAGCTCCTGTGACACAGGGGGGAGATTCCGTATGAAAAAAAGTGCCGTCGCGGCCGCTGTCGCAGTGGCTGTGTTCGCCTCGTTGTCCGTGCCCGTGGCGCTGGCGGCATCCAAGACCAAAGCTGTGGAAGCGCCCAAGACTTGCGATCGCGCGTGTCTCATCGGCGTGGTCGACACCTATCTGTCAGCTGTTGGTGCGCACGATCCGTCGAAGGCGCCTCTCGCGGCCGACGTGAAGTTTGTCGAGAACGTCAAGCGGATGAAGCCCGGCGAAGGGCTGTGGAAGAGCGCCACTACCCTGCCGACCACGTTCAAGATCTACGTGCCCGATCCGGCCTCGCAACAGGTGGGCTTCATCGGCGTGCTGCGGTCGGACGGCAAGAACGTGGAGCTGGGGCTGCGCCTCAAGCTCGAGAACGGCAAGATCACCGAAGCCGAGCACATCGTGGCCGAAGTGCGCGAGACGAGCATGCCCCAGCTGCAAAAGCCGCGCATGCAACTCCTTAGCCCCGTGCCCGACGACTATCGAGATGCGCATGGCCGGCTGCTACACATCGCAGCGACGTACTACGACGCGCTCGACAACAACAACGGCTCACTCGCGCCATTCGCGGACGACTGTGTGCGCATGGAGAACGGCATGCAGACGGTGCGCAACCCCGTGCCGGCGGATCCGTCGCAGGGCTTCGGCCTCGCCGGTGCGCTCGGCTGCGCGAAGCAGCTCGACACCAACACGTTCGAATATATCGATCGGATCGAGAACCGCCGCGTGTGGATCGCGGATGAAGTGAACGGCATCGCGATCGGCTTCTCGCACTTCCGCCATCCGATGACGAAGCGCGAGTTCGCGGTGTACGGCATTCCCGGTCAGACGGTGCGCAAGATGCCGGACCAGAAGCCCTTCGACATGCCGGCCGCGCACATCTTCAAGATCTGGGGCGGCCAGATTCACGAGATCGAAGCGGTTGGCGTCGTCGAGCCGTACAACTCGCCGACGGGCTGGGAATAGCGCCTACGTCAGGACGCGCGGCGCTGGAAGAGGAATATCGAGCTCGTCACCGTAACCAGCGCGATCAACCCGAGCTTGCCGAGCAGATGCACGAGGGATAGCGCGGAAGCATCCTTCAGGAACAAGCCCTGCATCAAGCGAAGCATGTGGGCGAGCGGATTTATGCCGGTGACGAACTGCAGCCAGAACGGCATGTTCTCCACGGGCGTCGCGAAACCTGACAGCAACGCAAACGGCAGCAGCACGGCGAACGCACCGAGGAACGCCTGCTGCTGAGTCTGCGCGATCGAGGAGATGAAAAGCCCGATGCCCGCGCAGGCAGCGGCGAACGTGAGCACGGACGCGTAAAAGAGCGGAATGCTCCCACGGAACGGCACGCCATAAAGCTGCGTGACGAGCACCAGATACAGCGAGGTCTGCACACACGCGACGAGCAACGGCGGTAACAGCTTGCCGAGCGCGATCTCGAACGGTGTCGCGGGAGAAACGAGCGTCTGATCAAACGTGCCCAGCTCTCTTTCGCGGCTTACGGACAACGCAGTCAGCATCAGCGCGACACCGAGGCTCAGGTTGCCCACGAGGTTCGGCAGAATGAACCATTTGTAGTCGAGGTTCGGATTGAACCAGTTGTTGATGACGACGTCCGGCCGGGCGGCGCTCATCGAGGGCCGCTCCTTGTTCGCAAGCTCGACACCGACGTTCTGCACGATACCGCTCACGTATTGCGAGGTAATGCCGGCCGCGTTCGAGCGGCGCCCGTCCAGAAGCAGCTGGGTCGTCGTGGGCCGGCCAGCGGCGATATCCGCCGACATGCCGCTCGGAAGCACGAGGATGCCGATGACCTGCTCGCGCTCCACATGCTCACGCGCGGCCTCGACGCTCGGGTACAGCGGCAGGTTTTCGAAGCTCGGCGAGCCACGCAACCGCTGCGTGATCTCGAAAGCCGCCGGCCCGCGATCGAGGTCGACGATCGCAAGCTCGATGTTCTTCACCTCCATGGTCGCCGCCTGCGCGAAGATCAGGAGCTGGATGACCGGCGGAATGATGAGCGACAGGCGCGCACGCCGGTCGCGCAGCATGCCGATGAGCTCTTTGCGGATAATGGCGAGAAGTCTTTGCAGCACGGTGAGCTCGCCTCAATCCACACGTTTGCGCAGCCTGCGCCACGTCAGGCCAAAGAACACGCCGCCGACCGCGAGCATCAGGAGCATGTTCGGAAGCAATACGGACCAGACATCGCCGGCGAGGAAGATCGTCTGCAGCGACACGTTCATGTAGCGCGCCGGAACGATCAACGTGACCGCGCGCAACACCGCCGGCATGGAATGGATATCGAACAGAAATCCGGAAAGCATGATCGCCGGCAGGTAGCCGGTCATCAGCCCGAGCTGGGCCGCCGCGAGCTGGCTGCGCATCGTGACGGAGATCAACATCCCCTGCCCCAGCGCCGGAACGAGGAACACCGCCGCGACGAGCCCGAGCGTCAGCATCGATCCGCGCAGCGGCAGGTGGAACAGAACCAGCGCCGTCACGACGCACACGAGCGTCGAGATCATGGCGAGCAGGAAGTAAGGCAACGTCTTGCCGATCAGGATCTGCCCACGCGTGAGCGGCGTGGCATACAGCGCCTCCAGCGTGCCGCGCTCCCATTCGCGCGCGACAACGAGCGCGGTGAGCAGCGTGCCGATCAGCGTCATGATCACGGTGATCGAGCCCGGAATCAGAAACCAGCGACTCTCGGCGTTCGCATTGAACCAGTAGCGCGGCTCGACGGTGATCGGCGCGCTGGCGCTCGTGCCCGTAACGCCTCGCTCCGCCAGAAACGTGGACCAGATGGCGCCGACGTAACCGCGAACGTAGTTCGCCGTGTTGGGCTCCGCCCCATCGACCAGCACCTGTACCTGCGCGGGATTCGCATCCGAGAACAAACGCCGCCCGAACTCGCCGGGAATGATGACGGTCGCCTTCACCACCTGGTCGCGCAACAGCTGCTTGCCCGCCTCGCGATTGGCCGCGTCGACGACGAGGAACCACTTGGAGTCTTCCAGACGCGCGGCGAAGGCGCGGGCGTCCTGGCTCGAATCCTCGCGGACGAGCGCGATCTTCACGACCGTCGTGTCGAGCGACAGCCCGTAGCCGAACAGAAACAGAAATGTCAGCGGCAGGAACACCGCAATGATCCAGCTCGACGGATCGCGGGTGACCTGCTTGCCCTCCTTCAGCATCACCGCGGAAAGCTGGCGCCACCATATGCGCCATGACTGGCCGGCGGTCACGCCGCCTCCCGCTCGATCAGGGTGACGAAGGTCTCTTCCATGGTTGGCTCGGCGCGCTCCGGCGACGCGACGCTCGCCTTCAGCTCATCCGGTGAGCCTTCCGCGATCTTGCGGCCGCTCCAGATGAGGCCGATGCGGTCGCAGTATTCGGCCTCTTCCATGAAGTGCGTGGTCACCACGATGGCCACGCCTCGCGAGGTCAGTGCGTTGATGTGATGCCAGAACTCCCGGCGCATCAGCGGATCGACGCCGCTGGTGGGCTCGTCGAGAAACAGCACCGCCGGCGCATGAAGCGTCGCGCAGGCGAGCGCCAGGCGCTGTTTGAAGCCCAGCGGCAGCAGCGCGGCGTTCGAGCCCAGATGCGGCTCGAGCGCGAACGTGTCGATCATCGCCTGCACGCGCTCTCGCTTGCGGGCGCGGTTCAAGCCGTAGATATCGGCGAAGTAGTCGAGGTTCTGCGCCACCGACAACGCGCCGTAGAGTGAGAACTTCTGCGCCATGTAGCCCAGCCGCGCCCGTGCGCGACCCGGCGCGTGCAGCAGGTTCACGCCTGCGACGCTCGCGTCGCCTTCGGTCGGCTTCAACAAGCCGCACAGCATGCGGAACGTCGTGGACTTGCCCGCGCCGTTCGGACCCAGCAGGCCGTAGATTTCTCCGGCGCGCACCTCGAAGTTCACATGATCGGCGGCGACGAATGCGCCGAAGCGCTTCGTCAGACCCTTGCAGGACACCAGTATCTCGCGCGTCGCATGCGCCGCGTCTTGCGCGAAGGATGCGGCACCCGCCGGGGCGAGCGGTTCCGCCGCGGGATGCGACGGCCAACCTCGGGCCAGCAGGCTTTCGCCTTTTGGCGTCCCGCCAAGCATCTCCACGTAGGCATCTTCGAGCCGGGGCGGGACGGGCTCGTACTCGCTGTTCGCAAGCTCGCGCGCGTGCTCCGCGCTCGTCACGATGCGTACGCTCGATCCCTGGATCACCGCGTCCACGACGCCTGCGTGAGAGAGCTCTTTCTCCGCGAGCTGGCGTGAGCGACCCGACCCGCTACGACGGCGGAACACACGCCCGCGCATGCGCTCGCTCAGCTCCGCCGGGGCGCCGTCGTGAAGCAGCTTGCCGCGGTCGAGCAGCCAGATGCGCGAACAGCGCTCGGCCTCTTCGAGGTAGGCCGTCGACCAGAGCACCGTGACGCCGTTGGCCACGAGATCGCTGACCATGCGCCACAGCTCCCGGCGCGACAGCGGATCGACGCCGACGCCGGGTTCGTCGAGCAGCAGCAGCTTCGGGCTGCCCAGCAACGCGCACGCCAGGCCGAGTTTCTGCTTCATCCCGCCGGAGAGCTTGCCGGCCAGGCGGTCCGTGAACGGCGCGAGCGCGGTGAACTCGAGCAGCTCCGCGAAGCGCCGCCGACGCGCCTCGCGATCGAGCGCGCGCAGGCTCGCGTAGAGGTTGAGGTTATCGAGCACCGACAGGTCTTCGTAGAGACCGAATCGCTGTGGCATGTAGCCGACTTCGGCTTGCGTCTGTCCGCCTTCCGCGAGCGGCGAGCGGCCGAGCACTTCCACCGTGCCGGCGGTCGGCTCCATCAGGCCCGCGAGCAGGCGGATCAAGGTCGTCTTGCCGGCGCCGTCGGGGCCGACCAGCCCGAGGATCAAGCCCTTCGGCAGTTGCGCGGTGATGCCGCCGAGCGCCGCGACTGTGCCGAACTCCTTGCGCAGCCCGTCGAGTTTCGCTGCGAGCAAGGGTGTGTTCACGGGGGATTCGCGGCCGTCACCTGCGCGCTCGCCTCGGGCACTCGCACCGTAACGGGCATGCCTTGACGAAAGACGTTCTCCGGATCTTTCGCGACGATCCGCAATCGATACACGAGGTCGTCGCGCACCTGCTCGGTCTGCACGCTCTTCGGGGTGAACTCCGCTTCGGGCGAAATGAAGCCGACGGTGCCGTCGAACTGCTCGCCGCGTACCGAGTCGATCTCGATCTTTACTGTCATGCCGGGCTTGATGCGGCCGAGTCTCGGCTGTGGCACATAGGCACGGATCCACACAGGGTCGTTCAGCGCAACCGTGTAGATGGTCTGCCCGGCCTGAACGATTGAGCCAACTTCACGCGCGCGCACGGACACCACGCCGCCGCTCGGAGCCATTAGCGTCGCATCCTCCAGCGACGTGTGCGCCTTCACGAGATTGGCTTTCGCGGCGGCCAGATTCGCTTCCTGCGTCTGGATGTCCTCGATGCGCGACCCGCGTGTGACGAGCGCGAGCTGCTCGCGGGCGCTGGAAAGCTGGGCGTCACTCTCGCGCACGCGTGCGTCGGCGTTGTCCATGTCCTGCCGCGTGACCGCGCCTTGCGGGAAGAGACCTTTGAGTCGTTCGTCGGTGACCTTGGCGTTCGCAAGATCCGCTTCACGCTCGCGAACGGCCGCGGCGGCCTGCGCGATCTCCTCCGACCTATAGCCTCGGGTCGCCTTGTCGAACTGCGCCTGCGCCATGGCCACCTGCGCCGCGGCGGCGGACACATCGGTTTCGAAAGGGATGCGATCGAGCTGAGCGAGCTCGGTGCCCGGGGTGACCCGGTCGCCCTCATCCACGTCGAGCTTGGCGAGGCGCCCGGACACGCGGAAACCGAGCTCGACCTGATGCACATCCACGTTGCCCCACATCGTGAAGGCGGCCTGTGGATCGTTGGCGGCGCGTTGTTTCCAGTAGTAGACCCCGCCAGCGATGATGGCCAGGACCACCACCGCGATGATGACGACTCGACGATTCAAGCGTTACTTCCCCCGTTCTTCTCGCCCTCGGAGTCGTCACGACCGTGCCAGCCCCCGCGGTGACAACCGTGGAAACGGCTCCGGAGGCGCTCACGTTCCTCCGGCGTCATCCGCTCCCAACGGGCGCGCGCGTGATGCCACGAACGGCCCCACGGACCTCGGCCGTGCGGGCGCAGCCCGCCGAACAGAAGCCGGGCGAGAACGAGCAACCCCAGCGCCTTCCAGTAGTCGAGCAGCGGGCCGCCAAAAAGCGCGGGCACGAGCCAGTTCCACAGGCTCATCACGACGAAAGTCAGCACGCCGAGCACGACAGCGACGATCACCAGAATCTTCACTCCTCTCGCGATCCAGAATCCCCGTTTCATGGCAAAAACCTCCTCAATCCTCAAACCATTCGTCGCGGACACCCTGTAGCTCGCGCCGCAGATGCTTTACCGCGTAGTGCTTGCGGGCGAGCAGCGTGTTGAGCGGCACGCCCGTGCGAGCCACCATCTCGTTGAAGCTCACCCCTTCGATCTCATGGGCCACGAATACGTCGCGCTGTTCCCGCGGCAGCCGCTCGACCGCCGTTGCGAGCCGTTCGAGCAGCAGATCGCGCGCGAGCAATGCGTCGGGCGATTCGGCGGCCGGCAATAGCAACTCGGCCAGCAGCGACGCGTCCGCGGCGGCATCGGATGACCCCTCCGCCGCGAGCGACTCGACAGCGAGCTGCGCCGACGAGATCGGCCGTTTGCGCCGGAACAGATCGGTAATCCGGTTGCGTGCAACCCGGAACAGCCACGCTCCGACTTCCTCCAGCGGCTGCAGCTGGCGGTATGCGATGACGAGCTCGTAGAGCACCTCCTGCAGGATGTCCTCCGCCTCGCCCTCATCCAGCACCCGGCGCCGGATGAACGCCCAAAGCCGGCGCCGCTCACGCCCGACGGCGTCGGCAATCTGCTGGTTCTGCTCAGGAAGCATGCGGCTTGGTGCGATTGCGGGGGCCATCGCTCAGGTAAACGGATGAGCGGCCCGGATATTGTGGGGTACCGGCACCGCGACGCCCGCCCGCCTCACTCCCCGTCGAAGATCTCGCTCAGGGTCGACGCTTCGAACAGCCGCTCGCCCCAGCGCTCGATCTGCGCGGCATGCGCCCCACCGAGGCGCGCGAGTATGGAGGTGGGGACCTGGCCGAAACGCTTGTGCAGAAGGCGCGTCATGAGCGTCACCTCGCCGGCCTGATGGCCTTCCTGGCGGCCTTCCTGGAGACCCTCCTGCCGCAACTCCGCCGCCCATTCATCGACACGATCAGCCAGCATGGATCGTTTCTCCCATAGTTCATCGACCTCTTCGCCGCGCCCGCGCGCCAGCCGGGCGCGGAAAACGCGGTCGAGCCAAACACCGAACGCACGACGCAGGCTGACGAGCCCGGCGCTCTCCAGTTGCCGCATGAGCGCGCTTGCAACATCCCTGATCTGGTCACGCCGGCAGCCGTGCTCGAGACGAAACAACATCGCCACGAGGTTCCGGGAGGCTGCCAGTTCGCGATCATCGTAGCGACCTTCGTCGATCAGAAGATACCGGAGTTGCGGACGGTATTCTTCCGTACCTTCAGGCGATTCGCCCAGAAGCGATCCCAGATTATCCGGCGCCGACCACCGACGCTCACCGTTGTATAAGACGATCGGTACCACCACGGGCAACCGGCCGTCGGGACAGTCTTTCTTTTCTCGGTGCAGTTCCTGGTAGAGCAGGATCACGTATGAAAATACGCGAAGTGCCATCGCCTGTTCGACAGTCGACTGAAATTCGATAGAGATATAGACGTAGCGCTCCCCACAGCGTGCACGCCAGACGATATCGCTAGCGCGCGCACGCAGATCATCATCGACGTACGCACCGCTCACCCGTTCGAGCGTGCCGAGGTCGAGTCGGGCGATCCATTCTCCGCAGACGAATCCTTCCAGCAGGTCGCGCACCATTTCAGGGTGCGAGAACAGCAGTTTATAGGAGTGATCATGATCGACCATCGCCATGCCCAGGTATTCGTCGGAACTGCGAGGACGGCGGAGGCTACCGGGTGTCGAGCGGAATGACGCAGGCATTCCTGGTGGATTCGTGCAGAAATGCGTTTCGGCGCACGCCGCTCTGGCGTCGCTTGGGCTCGGCGATACTGAAGTGAGGCGCGTCCGGGCCTCGTCTGGCGCGGGCCGCAAGGCATGACCCTGGAGCGTGCGGCCGTAGAGCGCGCGGCTAGAGGCTGGTGTTCCGATAAGGGATCAGCACAGTCGCGTCACGCGCGCTCAGCTTCGGAAAGTCCGGCGTCACATAGACGAGCGCATTGGACTGTGCCGTCGCCCACGGCAACGCGTGACGCATCGTGATCTGCTCGTGGCGCTGGATGAGGGACAACGCGCGATCGGCAATCGCCTCGTTGATCGCCAGCCTCTCGAAGCCACGCAGAAAATCGCGCGTCCGCGCGGTCAGGTCTTCTGGCGCGGCCGCCATCACTTCAACCCAGGTGATTACCGTGATCGAACGGTGTGGATACGCCTCGAACGCCGCGTGCGCCTGCGGGATTCCGCGCAGATAGTCGACCAGCAGGCACGTGTCGAAGACGACACTCACGTCGACGAATCCTTGATACTCGCCTCGACATCGTGGCGGCCCCACAAGCCAAAACACGTTTCCTCGCGATCCGCGCGATTTAGCAGGAACGCCTGCACGGCACGCCGCACGGCCTCCGCTCGCGAGATACCGAGCGACACGCACAGTGCATCGAGGTCGCGCAACTGGGAAACGGGGAGATCGATGATCGTGCGGGCCATGCGGGACTACCTTCCCGGCTGAGCGCCAGCCGGCGTGGGGCGGTCCAGGTTCAGGAACTGCCGCTCCCGAAACTTGGACTCGAGAAACTGGCCGTTGGCGACGAGCGCCTCGGCATCGCCGCGCGCAACGTTCGCAACGACTTCGGCCATCTGCTCATCGAGGACGGTGAGCTGCTCGGTGAGGAGGTCACGCGCGGTCTTGCCATCCTTGAGCGCATGCGAACCGCGAAACGCGCGCGGCAGGGAAACGTAGTTCGCGAGCGTCTCCGGCAGGTAGCGCAGCACGGTTTCGCGAATGGTGTAGAGGTTGTCGTCGAAACCGTGCACGTCGGCGAGCTTCGGCAGCACTTCGGTCACGGACTGGCGGATGCTTTCGAGCCGCTTGATCATCGCCGGCTGCAGCTCGGGTTTCGCTTCATCAACGATTCGGTCGAGCCGCTCGATCAACGCGTCGAAGGACAGGGATTGCGCAAGCCGCGCATCCACGATGCGTGGCGCCGGCGTTGCGAAATAGCCCGCCGCATACAAGGCGGCCGTGATCAGCAGCCAGCCCTCGCGAATCACACCCAGGAAAAGCAACAGCGGCCCCAGCAGGGCCGCCGCGCAAGCAACGATGTTCCGCGTGCTGTAGAGGTAGAGCAGCGCGCGCGTGCTGAAAGGCAGATCCGTCACTGATAACCCCGAATCTCCTTGAACACGGCGGCGAGATTCGTATCGCGCCCCTCGAACGCGCGCCCGCCGGTGAGCTTGGCAACCTCCTCCAGCTCGCTGGAGCTCGCCTCGCCGAAAACAATGGGAAACGTTCGTACCGTCTCACCCGCCCGCTGCCAGTCGAGCAACTCGCGACGGAACTCGCGGTACTGCGTGCCCTGCCGATTCAGGCCATCGGTCAGCAGCACGACGCTGATGAAGCGATCCGGATCGCGCTGATGCTCCGATCTCGCGATCTGATACGCACTCTCGAGCGAGGAATAGATGGCGGTGCCGCCGCGCGCTTCCAGCTTCGCGGCGTAGTCACGCAGGTGCGCGTAGGTCTCGCTCTGCGCCTTCGGATCGTCGAACGTGATCTCCTCGGGCGTGCCCACCTCGCTCGAGAACTTGAGCAGCACCACTTTCTCGCGGTTCTGGAAGCGAACGAACCGCGCCGTCACGCTGTTCGACTCCGCGCCCGTCAGGACCTCCAGCGCCTTCTTGAGCTGCGCGATGCGTTCCCCTTCCATCGAACCGCTCACGTCCAGCAGATAAATGGACGTGGACGGCCGGCGCAGATCCGCCTGATAGGCGAGCAACACCGCGTCGATCACTTCCAGGCGGTTCGGGAATGCGAGCTCGGCGACGGCATCGTTCGGCAATTTCGGCGAGCGCGTGGCGCCGGGATTGGCCGGCCGCAGATACGCGCGCGACAGCGCATCCGTCTGGAACGCGTCGGACTTCAGGGCGGTGACGAGCTTCGTGTACGCGTCACGCTTCGCCTCATTCAGCAGCATCAGCGGATAGTCCGCGGAGATCACGCCGTCCTGCGGGTAGATCAGCACCAGCGGCTCGCGCAGCTCGGGGCGTTCGTTGAGACGCAGAATCACGGCCTCGTAGTTTACGAGGCCGTCGAGCCGATCCTGCTCCTGGAGGTAGGAGTCGGCGAGCCAGCCCGAACTGCCGGCGGTCAGTTTCTGGCCGGTGAGAAAGCTCTTCAGCGCCTCCCGATCCACATCGTCGGCGGTCAGGTCTTCGGTCTTCTTCGCAATGGACGACGCCACGGCGAACAGCGCGCTCATGCCGGTGTTCGAGCTGGTCGGGTTGGTCATGCCGTAGCTCAGCTTCCCCTGCTTCGCGGCCTTCGCAATCTCGGCCCAGCTCGGCGCTTTCTTGTCCCAACCCAGCGCGCGGGCGCGCGACTGTTTCAGGCCGAGCGTGACGCGCGAGTAGAACAGCTTCTCTTTCGCGAGCGGCTTCTTCACCAGCGCCAGCGAGGGATACGCGCCGTTCGGCGGCAGGATGGCGTCGAAGCTTTCGCCCGCGTTGATGCGGTCGACCATGTCGAGCGTGCCGCTGTACGTGAGCTCGACGCGCACGCCGGCCTGGCGGGCCGCGGCGTCGATATCCGACGCGAGATCCTTCAGCTCGGAACCGGCGAGGATGCGCAGATCCGCCGCGCCGGCATCGGCGGCGGGCATGGTTGTGCCGCCGCCCGAATTGCCTTGCTGGCGCGAGCAACCCGCGACGGCGGCAATCGTCAGCACGGCCGCCACCAGCCAGAAGCACCGCGAATGAGCGGCGAACGCCCTCATGAGCTTAGATCCGCACGTCCGCGGAGTCGGCCACCAGCGCTCCGGCGGACTCCTGTGCGCGAACGCGATCCAGATAGCCGCGCGCCTTGGTCACTTCACCGCTCAGCGCAGCCACCGTCTGTTGCATGGACTCGAGTGAGCGCGTCTTGAAGGTCGCGATCGCGTCCATCGTCTGGTAGACGTTCTCGAACGCACGCTTCAGCTTGTCGATCTCGATCGTGCTGGACGCCGCCTGCTCGTGGATCTGACCAGTCTGCTTCTTCAGCATCTCGCTGGTCGTTTCGATCAGGTTGCCGGTGGTCGTGTTGAGCGCGGTGATCTGATCGAGCACCAGCTTCTGGTTGACGAGCGCCTGCGCCACCATCACGGCGGTCCGCAGCGCCGCGACCGTGGTGGTCGTGGCGCGATCCACGCCCTTGATGAGCTCCAGGTTGTTCTTGCGCAGGAGATCGAGCGCCAGGTAGCCCTGGATGTTCACGGCCATCTGCGTCAGCAGGTCCGTCACCTTCTGGCGCGTGTAGAACAGCATCTCCTCGCGCACGACGCGCGCCTTGTTCGGGTCGCTCGCCTCGAGCGCCTGCGCTTTCGAGTCGAGCGCGCCATCGAGCTGTTTGCCGAGGTAGATATACTTCTCGAGCCGCTCCATCAGCGTCCACAGATTCACCTTCTCCTGCTCGATGGCGGCGTTGTCCCGCATCAGCTCGTCCTGGCCGTGCTTCAGCGCTTCGATGATCGCGTTGAGGTGCGACTGCGACGACTGATACTGATCGAAGTAATCGAGCAGCCGGTTGCCGAACGGGATCATCCCGAGCAGCTTGCGCGGCGCGAACAGGTCACCCTGACGCGACGGGTCGAGCTTCTCGACCGTGTTGCGCAGATCGACGAGCGAGCTGGAAATCTCCGAGCCCGAATCGAAGAGCCCGTTCTTCATCATCTTGACCGGCCGATCGAGCATGCGGTTCGAGACGCTCGCCGAGCGCTCGATCTCCTTCGAGCCCATCGTGTGAATGCGCTCGACGCAGTCCTTGAACTTCGGATCGCTCTGGTCGAGCTTGACGACGGCGTCGATGAACTCGCGCACCTGCTCGTCGAGCTCCTTCACCTCTTCGGGCTTCAGCTTCACGCGGCCCGACGCGACTTCAGGCGCCACGGCGGCCACCGGCCGCGGCGGCGTCAGTTCGAGGTCGGCGGGCGGCTTGAGCTCATTGGCGTCCGATGCGGTCATGACAGGCCTCACTGAAATTTCTGTTCGATGGCGACGATCATTTTTTCCAGCCACTCGTGGCTGGGCGGGTCGATCACGTCGACCACGACGGGCGGTGTGTGAATGCCGTGCTCGGCCCACATTTCGGGCCCCTTGCGGTCACCGCCGGTGCGAAAGCCGAATTGATGCGCGAGGGACTGCAGCTCCGCGTCGCGCTCCAGCGCCTCGCCGAGCCTCTTGCCCTTGTCGTTGAAGGGCACCAGCACGTGCTTCGAATACACCGTCGGCACCGGGTAGAGCATGACCATGTCGTCCTTGAGCCGGTCCGGGTGGGCGAGCCAGAAGGCGACCATCTGCGATTCATAGGCGATCAGCATGGGCGTCTTGCCGATGCCGAGGGCGAGGTAATCCTCGAACGGGGCGGCGGAGGAGCTTTCCTGAAACCCTTGTCGCAGGAACAGGTCCGCCATGGTCGGCAGGACCGCGTCGACCTCCGCCTGGCTCTGCACGACCGACTGGCCGTTCGCCACGTAACTGGCGAGTGCGAGATACATCGCCGCGCTATTCGAAGTGCGCACGTCCGTCGAGTTGACCAGCACCGCTTTGTTGGTCGCAAACGCGTCGCTGCTGGCCAGTTCTTTCCAACGCTTGTGCGCATTCATCAGTTTCAGCAGCGCGGGCAGGTCGGTGACGTAATAGATGCCTTCGCGCTCTTCGACGATGTGGTTCGCCTTGAGGATGAGCGCGATCGGCCTCCAGCTCGCGATGACGATCGGCGTGTAGAACGGCGAGTAGGTTTCAGACGCCTTTGCGACAGACTTCAGTTCGGCGGCCGCGGGCGCGCCCGAAGGAAATCCGAAATCGTATTTCGCCGGCTCGAACTTGTGCGCGATGGCGCGTGAGCCGGCTTTCTCGACCGTGAGCGTGATGTGATAGCGCAAGAGCGCGGCCTGCACGGCGGCGTCAGCGAAGAAGGCTTCCTTCTCCGAGCCTATGAGCCCGTTGACGGTAAGCGCCTGAGCCGCCTCGGACTGGATGCGAGCGGTCTGCGCGGACTCGGCGCGCAAGTGGGTGTTGGAGTACCAGACGCCACCGCCCACCGCTGCGAGGAGCACGACCGCTACCACCGGTCCGACGAATCTTTGCAGGTTCATCGGCGCGGGATGATGACGTCATCATATGACGATATCGTGACGCTCAGGCGTGGCGTGGCGTGGCGTGGCGTGGCGTGGCCCGGCCTGGCTTGGCCCGGCCCGGCCCGGCCTTCAGCCGCGTACCGGCGGTAGGGTGAATTCACCTCGGCGTGGTCTTGCGGACACAAATCGCCCCTAGCGTCGGGCCCTCTATGACGTCCCGAGTCGGTTGCAGCTTTCGCGGCTTGATTTGTCTCATCGCGCTCGTGTGCGCGAGCCGGGCGTTCGCCTCGCCCCTGTCGGACACGAGCCGCGCCCGGCTCGCGCGCGGCGAGATCACCTGGGTGATCGTGGAGTACGACGTCACGGTGGCGGATCGCGCCGCTGAAACCGAGCGAGCTCGCCGCCGTATCGGCCGGGATGACGCGGCGATCCTGACGCTGCGGTCGCAGGCCTATCGGCGCACGAAGATCGATGTGGAAGGCGCGGTGACCGCCCCGGATGCGACGCTCGCGCTCGACTACGAGCACTTCGGCCTCGCGGTCTGGCGCATCGACTCGACCCAAGCGCTCGAGCGACTGCAATCGCATCCGGGCGTGCGGGCGATCCACGAGAACACGTTGTTCCACCCGGTGTCGGTAAGCGACCTCCCCTTCATCAACCAGCCGCAGGTCGCCGCACAGGGTGTCACGGGCGCAGGCACCACGGTCGCCGTGATCGACGGCGGATTGGGCAACAACTATTTGAGCTTCTCCGATTTCGGCACGTGCACGGGCGTCAACACTCCGGCATCGACCTGTCGTGTGGTCTACAACCGGGACTTCTTTCCGGGCGGCTCCGCGCAGACCGTGCACGGGACGAATGTGTCCGCCATCGCGCTCGGGGTCGCGCCCGGCGCGAGGCTTGCGATGTTCAACGTGTTCAATGGCTCGAACGCCAGCGCCGCGGACATCCTGAGCGCCATGAACACCGCGATCTCGCTTCGACCCACGTACAACATCGTGGCGATGAATCTCAGCCTCGGAGATGGCGGCAGTAACGCCACTCAATGCGCGGGGAGCGTCTTCAACAATGCCGTGAACAGTGCGTTCAACGCCGGCATTCTCGCGGTCATCGCCGCCGGCAACAACGGATCGAAAACAGGGCTGTCGGATCCCGCCTGTGTGCCGAACGCCGTTTCGGTGGGAGCCGTCTACGACGCGTCTTACGGCAACGTCTCGTGGCTCGCGCCGAGCGCGCCGGGCGGCGCGTGTACGGATGCGAGCGCCCCGGACAAGGTCACCTGCTTCTCACAGAGCGCAAGCTACCTGTCGCTGCTGGCCCCGGGCTCGTTCGTGAACGCGCCCAGCACCGCGTTTCAGCAGACCGGAACATCACAGGCCACACCGCACATCGCGGGCGCGGTGGCCGTGCTCCGCGCCCGCTATCCGTCCGAGCCCCTCGCCCAGACCGTGCAGCGAATGAAGATCAGCGGAGTCGCAGACACGGACGCGAGCAACTCCACGACTGTGCCTCGCCTGAACCTGCTCGCTGCCGTTCAGCAAGGCACGGCGATATCGCTGACCGGCGCCGGCCCATCGAACGCCACCGCCGGAACGAACTCGACTTACACGCTGGTCGCCCACAACACCGGCCCGTTGATGGCGACGAACGTGATCGTGACGAACATGCTGCCCGCCGGCGCAACGTTCGTGTCCGCCTCCGCTGGATGCGTTTTCGCTTCCGGTGTCGTGACGTGTTCCACGGCGAGCCTTGCGTCCGGCTCGCAGGCAACGTTCACCATCACGGTCAGGTGGCAAGTGACGGGCCCCGTATACGACAGTGCCTCAGTGATCGCGGACCAGAACAACATCGCCCCGCCGGTCCAACAGCGGGTCTCGTTCGGGCAACCTGTCGAAGCGACCGCCGACGCGCCGTTACCGGCATGGGCCTATGTGCTCCTCGGCCTGGCGTTATTCGCAATGATCATGCGACGGACTCGTGTGGCGCGCCCCGAGCTTGCGCACTGAGCACGAACACGGGTCGGCTGCCCCCGCCCGTAACGCCGCACGAAGCCCGTGACGAAACGTCTCCGCTTATTCGAGACCCACCGTGCGCCCCGGGAAGCCCGCGATATCGAAGTAGCGCTGCTCGCCCACGCTTTGAGTCCGCAGGATCGTCTTGAGCCCATTCGTCGCAGGCTTCGACTCGAGTGTGCGGGCCGTCGCCTGCGGCATCTCGGACGGTGCGCCGCCAAGGGCCTCCGTCAAAACCCGACCCCGCAGTTTGCCGCGCGGATTGACCTCGAGTTGTAACAGGTGCGCCACGGTCCGGCCGATATCCGCGTTGCTCGCCGGCAAGGGATCGGCGAAATGCGCGCGGAAGTCCGGCCCGCGAGCAGCCATGAAGTTCCAGGTATCGGAACGGCTGAAGCTGCCATGCATGCCCTGCCCCTTCTGCAATGTCGTATCCGCGATGTTCGCCGTGCAGATCGTGGGCCGATCGCAGCCCGTGGTCCGCGAAGCGAAGTTGACGACGATGGCGGGAACGGGTGTCACGGCATTGCCGATGAGCCCGATATCCTCCAGGGAGAGTGCGCCGGCCAGTTCGCCAAAGCGGCGCGTGTCGACGAACAGGCCACTCACGTAGTCGTGCTCCAGCAGCGCGGCGACGATTTTCGCCGCGAGCTTGCGTGCGGCCGCCTTCGGCAGGCTGTCTGGGATGTACACGAGATCCGAACCGCCGTTCGCCGCGATGACGACCTGCGGCTGGTCGGCCGCCGCGCCGATGATGCCGTTGCCTCGCTTCGAATGCGTTCCACCGCTCCAGATCACTTCCTTGTTGGCGTCATCCGGATCGAAGAGACGCAACTTCGTGTCGGTTTTTTTCAGCGCGCTCGCCAGGTCGATGGCGAGAAAACCGACCGGGAGCTCGTTCGCGTTGACATCCGCGTAGCTGAGTTTCGCCGCGACGCTCGTTTTGCTGTCTTTCGCGATGGTGGAGAACCCGTGGTCGGCCGCGACCACGATGTTGGTCGTCGCGGCCAGACCGAGCGACTTCAGCCCCTGCTCGATCGCCGCCAGCGCCATGTCGGCCATACGGATGCCCGCGAGCGATGTCGGACCATTGATGCCCGGTGTGAGCGAGCCGAAGCTGTCACCCTGATTGTGCTGCGAGCCGTCGGGATCACGCGACCAGTACACCAGCACGAACGAGCGCTTCGCCGCCTTGAACTTCGGCAGGATCACCCGGAGCGTCAGGTCGAGGAAGAACTGCTGCTGGGCGAAGTTCGCCACCAGCGTTCCCGGCGTCGTGTTGTTACCCGCGCTGCCGTTGCCGCCGCGGCCCGGCGCCTCGGGCTTGAGGCCCGCCGCCTTGATGGCATCGAGCCACTCCTGCGACAGTGGCACGCCATCCTTCGAACCCGTCGAGTCATCGAGGATGAGCGTGCGCGAGCTCGCGTTGTCGTTCATCGCAGCCAGGTCGAAGATCGCCACGGGCCCGAGCTTGCCGACCAGCGCCGTGGACATGCGCGACTGCGCGGCCGCCACGATCGCTTCCTCGTGGAGATAGTTGCCATCGAAGTGCGCGTTCACTTCACGCAGCACCGGATCGGTTTCGAGGAACGGCGTGACCGTATCGCCCGAGGCCTTCACCGCGAAGTTCGTGAAGATGTAGTTGCTGAAATCCCCGGTGTCGCCGAGGTAGTGACCCGTGGCGAATGCCGACGCGTTCGCCGTGGTGAAGGTCGGGAAAAGCGAATGACTGTTGACGAAATTCACCCCCTCATCGCGCAGGCGCGCGAACGTGGGGGCGGTTTTCTCGTCCACGATCTGGGCGCGCAGGCCGTCGGGGATGAACAGAATGAGGTTGTTCGGCTGCCCGGCCGCGGACGCCGCGACCGAGGTCGCAATGAACAACAGCGTTCCCAGAACGATTCGACTCGAGTATCCCATGCGCTCCCCATCGCACCCTGCCTGAACAATTAGTGTGCCCGGATCGCGGCCACCCCGCGCGCCCTTTTTCCTGCGTAGCTCGATTCTTCCACCCCGGGAGCGGTATTGTCCCGAGATGACAGATGCCACCGCGCCCCGCTTCCCGCAGCGCCTCGCCAGCCGCTCGGGCCTGACCCTCGAGATCAACGCCAACGGTTCCATTCGCCGCTTCGATTGCGGCAATGTGAGCCTCGGCCTCTTCCTCGGCAACGAGATCGAAGGCGGCCCGGCCAACCTGTATCTGCGACGGCATGGGCGGACGCTGCAGTGGACGCCGTTGCTCGGCCCCGCGAGCCCCACCCGATTCCAGTCGGCGGGCGCGAACGGGAGCCTCGTCGGCACCGGCTCGTGGCTCGGCATCCGTTACACCGTCACACTGGTGCTCGCACAGGATTCAACGGCGTGGTTCTGGCACGTGCGGCTCGAGAACACCACCTCGGACGAACATCACCTCGATCTCACGTACGCGCAGGATCTCGCGCTTGCCTCCTATGGAGGCGTGCGACTCAACGAATTCTACGTGAGCCAGTACATCGACCACACTCCGCTCGCGCATGCCGAGCGCGGCGTGATGCTCGCTTCGCGGCAGAACCAGGCTGTCGATGGGCGCAATCCGTGGCTGCTCACCGGGTCGCTTCGCAAAGGCGAGTCGTTTGCTACCGACGCGCTTCAACTGCATTCCCTCGCAACCCGCGCGGGCGAAGCGCCGTTGGCGATCCTGACGGAACTTCCCGGCAAGCGACTCCAGCATGAGCATTCGATGGCGATCGTGCGGGATACGCCGCTCGACCTCGGGCCCAATGGAAGCGCCAGCGCGGGTTTCTTCGGCTTGTTCGTAGCGGATCATCCGGAAGCCACTTCGTCCGCCGACCTCGCGCGCGTGCGAGAGGTGCTGGCGCTCGCGGAGGCGAACACCCCAACGTCCGCGGCTGTTTCGCAGGGCGCGGCAGCGGACCCGACGACGCTCTTCAGCACCGCGCGGTTGCTCCAATGCATTGACCTCGACAGCGCGGCGCTGCAGGCGAATTTCGGCTCCGAACGCCGGCACGAGGAGCGCGACGAACGGGGCGCCCTCCTTTCCTTCTTCCACGGCGACGCACACCACGTCGCGCTTCGTTCGAAAGAGCTCACGGTGCTGCGGCCTCACGGCCACATCCTGCGCAGCGGCGTTCATGTCACGCCCGATGAATCCGCCCTCACGTCGACCGCATGGATGAACGGCGTTTTCCATTCGATGGTCACGCAAGGGCACGTGAGCATCAATCGCTTCCTTTCGACGGTGCACAGCTACCTCACGCTGTTCCGTTCGCACGGTCAACGCGTGTTCATCGAGCGGGACGGCCAGTGGCACCTGCTCGACACACCGTCCGCGTTCGAAATCTCGCCGGGCGCCTGCCGCTGGATCTACCGCCACGACGCAGGCGAGATACATGTTCGGTCGGGCGCGAAGGAATCTCCGCATGAACTGACGCTGGAGATCGAAGTGAAGTCGGGGTCGCCCGCTCGCTTCCTCATCTCTCATCACGTCGCGCTCAACGGCGACGACGGCAGCGCGCCGGGCGCCGCGCTCTGGCGTCGAGAGGGTGATTCCGTCACCCTGTTCCCCGCTCCGGGCAGCGAACTTGCGCAGCGATTCCCCAAAGGCACGTTCTCGATAGCGCCGGCTCGCGGGGCGCGGTTCGAGCAGGTTGGCGGCGACGAAATGTTGTTCCGGGACGCGCGATCGCGAGAACAACCCTTCCTTTGTCTCGTCACTGCGCGGGCGTCATCGGTCGCCCTCGGCATTCGCGGCGCCCTGATCGCGGAAGAAACCCAGAAGCCACTCCGCGCGGCGTCCCCCGATCAACTCGCGCCCGCGCTGAAACTGGTCTCGACCGCCAGCACCGAACAGTCGCAGCGACTGCGGGGCCTCGTCGACATCGTTCCCTGGTACGCGCACAACGCATTCGTGCACTACCTCTCGCCGCGCGGCCTCGAACAATTTTCCGGCGGCGGCTGGGGCACTCGCGATGTCTGCCAGGGCCCGGTGGAACTGCTGCTCGCCGTGGGTCGGACCGAGCCCATCCGCGATCTGCTGCTGAAAGTGATGCTCCAGCAGAACCCCGACGGCGACTGGCCGCAGTGGTTCATGTTCTTCGAGCGCGAGCGGAACATCCGGCCCGGCGACTCCCACGGCGACATCGTGTTCTGGCCACTCGTGGTCCTGGCGCAGTACCTCATCGCCACACAGGACCGCGCCGTGCTGGACGAGCGCGTGCGATTCTTCGACGGACGCGGCCCGAACGAAGGCGAAATCGCAACGGTCTGGCAACACGCCGAGCGCGCGCTCGCGCTCATCCGCAAGCGTGTGATTCCCGGTACGGCGCTCGCGGCGTATGGCCACGGCGACTGGAACGACTCCCTGCAGCCCGCGGACTCGATGCTGCGCGAGCGGATGTGTAGCGCCTGGACAGTCACGCTGCACTTCCAGACGCTGAACCTGCTCGCGCACGCGCTGCGCGCCATCGGTCGAAGCGCCGAGGCGGACACGCTGGAAAGCGAGGCGAAGAGCGTCGCGCAAGACTTCCAGCGTCTGCTGTTGGTCAACGACGTGCTCACGGGTTATGCGCTGTTCGAGCACGACGGCCGTGTTCGCTACCTGCTGCATCCAACGGACGACTCCACCGGCGTTCAATACAGCTCGCTCGCGATGATCCACGCGATTCTCGAGGACCTGCTCACGCCCGAGCAGGCTCGCAAGCACCTGCGCTTGATCGATCGGCATCTCAGCGCGCCGGACGGCGTGCGGCTGTTCGACCGCCCGCTGCCGTATCACGGTGGCCCACAGAAGCTCTTCCAGCGCGCCGAGAGCGCGACGTACTTCGGGCGGGAAATCGGCCTCATGTATACGCACGCCCATCTTCGCTACGCGCAAGCGCTGGCGCACGTGGGCGATGCGGACTCGTTTTTCCGCGCTCTGTGCCTGGCCAACCCTATTGCCATTCACTCGTTGATTCCGAGCGCAACGCCGCGGCAAGCGAATTGCTACTACTCCAGCTCCGACGCACAGTTCGCCGACCGGTATCAGGCGAGCGACGAGTATTCGCGGGTGAAGGAAGGAACGATTCCCTTCGACGGCGGTTGGCGCGTGTATTCCAGCGGTGCCGGCATCGCGGTTGGCCTGATCGTCCGGCGATTCTTCGGCCTGAGCGTGGAGGCGGAGGCCCTGAGCATCGACCCTGTCATTCCGGCCGCACTCGATGGACTGAAAATCGAGACCTCGCTGCTCGGCCAGCGCGTCGAGATCCTGTACCGCATTGGCAAGTCGGGCGCCGGCGTGAAGAGCGTGACGCTCAATGGCAAAGCGCTTGCCGTCACGTTTGAGCCGAACCCGCATCGGCGTGGCGCCGCGCTGCTGCCGAAGGCTGCGTTCAAGCAGCACCTGACCTCGGCCCTGAATACGATGACCCTCGAGCTCGGGGAGTAACTACGACCCGCGCACCGGTGCTACCGGGTGGCCGGTGCGCGCGATCGTGGGGTGGTACTCTTCCGCCGCCCCTTCCGCTTGCGAGCACCCATGGCAACCCTCGGCACCGTAGAGATCCTCGAACGCCTGGTCGCTTTCCCCACGGTGTCGCGCGACCCGAACCTGCCGCTGATCAACTGGATCCGCAATTACCTCGCGGATCACGGCGTCGCCTCGCAACTCGTGAACGACGAGAGCGGCCGCAAGGCCAACCTGTTCGCCAGCATCGGCCCACAGGAAGAAGGCGGCGGTCTCGTGCTCTCGGGGCACACGGATGTGGTGCCGATCGACGACCAGCACTGGACGAGCGATCCGTTCAAGCTCGCCGCGCGCGACTCGCGTCTGTACGCGCGCGGCGCATGCGACATGAAGGGTTTCATCGCAACGGCGCTGTCTCGCGTGCCGGCGCTCACGAGTGCAAGGTTGTCCCGCCCCGTGCACCTCATGTTCTCCTACGATGAAGAGATCGGCTGCCTCGGCGCGCCGCGTATGATCGCCGCCGCGAGCGAACGCATCGGCAAGCCAGCCGCCGTCATCGTCGGCGAGCCTACGAGCATGCGCGTAGCTACCGAGCACAAGGGCATCTGCACGACGCTCACGCGAGTCACCGGCGTGGAGGCGCATTCGAGTCTCGTACATCTGGGTGCGAGCGCCGTGATGCTGGCCGCCGAGCTCATCGAACACCTCAACGGCCTCGCGCGATCGTTCGAGGGCGCGCCGCGAAATGCGCATGCCGGGCGATTCACGCCGCCGTACACGACCGTGACCGTCAACACCATTCGCGGCGGAACGGCCATCAACATCCTCGCCGCCGCATGCGAGTTTGGCTGGGATATCCGCGCACTTCCGGGCGAGAACGCCGGAGCCACGCGCGAGGCGCTCGCCCGCTTCGCTTCATCGCGCCTTGCCTCGCTCGAGGCGCAAGGCAAGCATTGCTCGATCGAGTCCAAAACCCTCGCGGACGTGCCGCCGCTCGAAGCGCGCGACGGCACGGCGGAGGCCCTCGCCCACGCCGCTTCAAACGAAGCGCGGGATTCGACCACCGTTGCCTTTGCAACCGAAGGCGGCCAGTTCCAGCGCGCCGGCTGGTCGACGGTCGTGTGCGGCCCCGGCAGCATCGAGCAGGCTCACAAGCCGGATGAGTTCATCGAACGCGCACAGCTGCGGGCATGCGAGGCATTTCTCGATCGCGCGATCGCGCGTCAATGCCGATGACGTTCCGATGACCACGCGGTCGCCCGACTCGCCGGTCCATTCCATCGTGAGTTGGTATTTGCCGGTGCGCCGCGCTGGACGGGGATTCTCGCGTTTGACTATGCGCCGGAAGGTCCCTTCTCGGCCGCCCGGCGATCGAGGCTTCTCGAGAGTCCCTCGATCGCCGGGCGGCTGAGAGAGGGCGAGAGGGTGCCTGCGCAAACCGTTCCAGGCATCCGGCGTGCTATCTTTCACTTGAAAATAGCAACGCTGATTGGCAATTGATGCCCAACCTCCCCCGTTTCCCCCACCCGAACCGTCAAGCTTCATCCTTCGCCCTGCGAGCCACCGCGCTCGCCGGCGTGCTGCTGTTGCTCCTGCACAGTGCACCGGCCGCCGCCGCATTCGGCTTCGACGACGTCGCCAAACTGGCCCAGAAGCAGGCCCAGGCCGCGTACAAGAGCTCCGAGCGTGCGCCGCCGGCGGAACTGAAGGCCCTCACGTACGACCAGTACCGGGACATCCGCTTCCGGCCCGACCATGCGCTGTGGCGCCCGGAAGGCCTGCCGTTCGAGCTCATGTTCTTCCACCTCGGCAAGTTCCAGACGCAGCCGGTGCGCATCAACGAGGTGACGGACAAGGGCGTGCGGCACATCGCCTACGACAGCTCGGATTTCAACTACGGTAAAAACGATCTGTCCCCGGGAACCTGGGGTGACCTCGGTTTCGCGGGCTTCCGCGCCCACTACCCGCTGAACGGCTCCGAGTACAAGGACGAGGTGGTGGTCTTCCTCGGCGCCAGCTACTTCCGGGCGCTCGGCAAAGGGTTGCGCTACGGCCTTTCCGCGCGCGGCCTCGCAATCGATACGGTGGGCGGCCAGGGCGAGGAGTTCCCGCGCTTCTCCGAGTTCTGGATGGTGCGGCCCACCGCCGATTCGAAAGTGCTCACGATCTACGCGCTGCTCGACTCGCCGCGTGCAAGCGGCGCGTACCAGTTCGACGTGCACCCCGGCGACGAAACCGTGATGGATGTGCGCGCCCGCCTCTTCCTTCGCGGTGCCGTCGCCACGCTCGGCATCGCGCCGCTCACGAGCATGTTCGCGTTCGGCGAAAACCAGCCCCATCGCACAGACTTCCGCCCCGAAGTGCACGACTCCGACGGATTGATGGTCGCCACCGGCAGCGGCGAGTGGCTGTGGCGCCCACTGCTCAACCCGAAGCAGACGCTGACCACGTCGTTCTCCATGCCGTCGCTGCGTGGCTTCGGCCTGATGCAGCGGGATCGCAATTTCTCGAGCTACGAAGACAGCGAAGCGCGCTACGAGCTACGACCTAGCGCGTGGGTCGAGCCCGTGAGCAACTGGGGCCCTGGCCGCGTCGAGCTCATGCAGCTCAGCACGCCGGATGAGACGAACGACAACATCGTGGCGTACTGGGTGCCCGCGCAACCGCCCGCGAAAGGCCAGCCGCTCGATCTTTCTTATCGTGTGCACTGGCAAGGCGCGCAGCAGATGCAACGCCCGCCTGGAGCGTGGGTCACGCAGACACGCGCCGGCCGCGGCTTCCAGGATCTGGCGGACGACGAGCAGCAGTTCGTCGTGGACTTCACCGGGCCCGCACTCGATGCCCTGCCCGCCGATGCCGTGGTGAAGGCTGTCGTGAGCGCGCCCGCGAACGGCGAGATTCTCGAGAGCAACGCCTACCGCGTCGAGGCCACGGGCCAGTGGCGCATGACCGTGCGCGTGCGCCAGCTCAAGACCACCGAGCCCACGGAGCTGCGCGGCTTTCTTCAGAGCGGCACGAACGTGCTCAGCGAAACCTGGAGCAACATCCTGCCGCCGCTGGCTGTGCACTAACGCATTTTTCGAAAGCGCCAGGTGAAACCGACGTTGATCATTCTCGGCAGCCAGCTGTTCGGCTCGGCGCCGAGAGTGGTCGAACCTGACGGCGGCGCCAGCAAGTGCGTGCAACACGCGTTTTGCCGATCGGTGGCGTTGGTCACCTCGACCCACGTCGATAGCTCGCCACCCATGAACGCCCCAGTGCGCGCAGCGCTGAGATCCGCCGAGAAATAGTCGCCCCACCGATCCGCGTTACGCCGGCCGATGATCAGCATGCCGGGTGCGAGCATGTTGTCGCGGATATCCGTGCGCGGCCAGCCACGATGCCATCCCAGAACGGCTGACGTGGTCCAGCCCAACTTGTTCCAGCCGACCCCGAGAGTCGTCGCTCGGGGCTGATCCCAGCTTCGGCGCACGTCGGTCATCGACGCGAAGTCATCCGAGACGAGTGACGCCGAGAATCCGCCCCACACCTCGAACGAATGCGGTAGCGAGCGGCGCACGGTGAGCTCGGCGCCCGAAGCCTCCGACGCCATCGGGGCCACGCGAATGCGATCGGGCGCGAGATCCGGCACGAGCGACAGGCTGTCGAGCAGGTTCTCGTAGTAGGGACGGACCTCGGTCCATTTTTTTCGATACAGCTCGAGGCTGACGTGGAAATCGTCAGCCGGCTGATACACGAGACCGACGATCGAGTGAATAGCGATAGCGGACGGGTCCGGCATCACCTGCGGATCCTCGAGCCGCCACTCGTCCACGCGCTGCGCCTGCGTGAATCGCCCCCATGAGCCGTAGAGGCGCCAGGCCGGCGCGAAGTCGTATCGCAGGTTCAATCGGGGGCTGAGCTGCTGGCGCGCGCCGGTATCGCCGTAGTGCTGGCCATCGATCCGCACGCCGAGCTCCATTTCCACGGGCGACCAGCGGTGGCGCGCGGAGACGAACGCAGCGTAGGTTGAAACCTCCGGCTCGGCCCTCGCGACCAGCGCGTTATCGACCGGGCGATCGAAGCTCTGCGCGACCGCCGCGGCAAAACTCCCTGTGCGGTCGTAACGAAGGTCGGCTTGTGCATGCGATGCCTCGATGCCGTAGTTCCACGTCGTGCGCTCGTCCATGCGCCACGTCCACAGGCTCCGCAGATCGACGCTCGAGGTGTGGCGGGCTTCATCCAGCGACTCGACGCCGATGCCGGGCTCGTCGAGATTGCCGCCGCGCACGCGCTCACCCCAGGAACCGGAAATCACCGTGCGCGCTTTCAGGTTGTCGCTGAAGACCTCATCCCGCGCGACCCAGAGGTACTCGTCGCGATAGTGTGCTTTGGTGCGCTCGTCCAGCGAAGTCGTCGAAAGATCGATGTGATCTTCGAGCAGCAGCCAGCCCAGCGTCCAGGCGGAGCCGTCGTCGTTTCGCCAGCGCACGCGACCGAGACTGTCCATGAACACGGGCTCGCCTTCGTGGCCGTTCACCGGTTTCAGCACGACGTCCGGAACGCTGTGACGAAGCGTCGCGAGCCAGTCTATGGGCAGAGAATCCGCGCGGCCGGTCGTGGCCGCGTCGTAAGCCAGGAGACTTGCGCCGAACGCATGCTCATAGCCATCGCTGAGCGAGCGCGGCTCGACATCGATGACGCCCCCGGAGCGCGTGCCGTAAGAAACCGGAAAGCCCCCGCTGTACACCTCGATGCGCTTCACCGCCGCCGGATCGAACGCGCTGACGAGGCTCTGGAAGTTCTTCAGATGAAACGGATCCGCGAGCGGCACGCCATCGAACTGCACGAGCACGTCGTCCACGAACGAGCCGCGGATGTAGGGACGCGTAGACAGATTGGAAACGACACCGGGAACGATGCGCGTCGCGCGGAGCGCGTCGTCCTGGCTGCCCGGCACCGCTTCGATCTGCGTCTGCGTCAACAGATGCGGCTCGGCGATGTCGTCGGTACGCAGGTCGTATCGGCTCGCATACACCGAGACTTCCTGCGGCACCATTGGGACGGGAAGTTGCGCGGGAACCTCAGCGGGGGGCGGCGAGGCGAGCGGCGATGAGCGCTCCGACACCGGCGCCTGCGTCACCGCATAGCGCGCTGGGCCGATCGGCCGCAGCACGAGGCCGTGCTCCGCGAGCGCCCGCTCGGCGCGGGCAAACGCTGTAAGCGTGTCCGGCAGCGGTGGCGCACGCATGTCGGCGGACACCAGATCGGAGCTGTAGATGACATTGATGCCCTGGGCGCGCAGGGCTTCGAGCAGACCCACGACCGACTCCGCCGGCGCGGCGAAGGATCGAAAAGGAACCAGAAAGCCGATCAGCGCGAGGCCGACGCTAACAGCCGCGCGCGGTCGGTGGGTCACGAGTCATGACGAGGTTGGGCTCCGGCGCCGGTTCACCGGGCGGAGCTTACCCGGATTACATCGTCATGGATCTCGTATCGGAGCGAAGTCGTGCTCAGTACCTGCTGAAGCGCCGCGAGCGGCGCAAGCCCGCGCACCGACCCGTGCAGCAGTGTGTGGCCCGCGACGTCCCGCGCGCGCTCGTCCACGAACTCGACATGCCGGCCGGTTTCGCGCGCGACCCAGCCGAGGAAGTCCATGAGCTCGCGGTTCTCGATCTCGAACTGCGGCGCCGTGGACTCCGCCCAGGCCCAGTCGGGGCCGTAGGTCGGCACACTCCGGCGCGCGACGGAGCCCGCTTGCGAGACCACGACCTCGGTGCCCGCATCCACCATCAACGCGGCCGCGGCGGCGGGCGTACTCATGCGCACGGCGCCTTCACGCACGCGGATGCGCGTGCTGCCGCCCTCCACCACCGCTTCGAACTGTGTTCCGATGTGCTCGAAAGTCCCGGCGGAAGTGCTCAGGACGAACCGGCCCGCGCCTCGCGGGAAATCGAGGAATACGCGCCCCGCACGCAGCACTACCTCGTTCGACCCCACTCCTTCGAAAGATGCACCGGGTGCCACGCGCAGCAGCCCACCCCCCGCGAGCGCGATCAGCGATGTGCCCGCCGACATGATGGCCTCCTGCGACGGCACGTCCGCGCCCACGCCAAGATCGTGCGTCCGGAAGAAATTCCTCGCGGTCCGCAGCGAGCCGCGTTCAATCCGCACGACGTTGCCGAACGGCGGACCTTCCTCGCCCTGAAACAGGTACAGAGCCGCCAGCACAGTGAGCCCCGCGAGCGTCGCGGCCATCGCCGCGACCCATCGTGGCCAGCGCCTGCTCCCCGCGCGCCAGCCGTGCATCGTGTCGAACTCCGCGCGCACCGACTCACGCACGCGCGCGAGCGCCGCCGCATCGAGCGGCTGCTGGCGCAGGCCGAGCTCGAGAGCCGAACGCACTGGATCCTCCTCGTCGCGCAGGTCGGGCCGCCACTCGCTCATGGCGGCTGTTCCTCCGGCCACGACTGCTTGAACGCCACTCGAGCACGCGCGAGCAGCGACTGCGCGGCAATCGTCGTGAGTCCCAGCATCCGCGCGATTTCATCGACCGAAAAGCCATCGCCATACTTCCACTCGAGCGCGCGCGCATAGCGCTCCGGCAAACCGTTGAGCGTTTCGGCGATGGCGCCGCGGTGTGCCGCCATCTCGAGCGCGCAAAGCGGATTCGTCGTCTCGGCGGCGCGCAGCTCGAGCAGCGTATCGTCCGACTCCGCCAGCTCATCGATGTCGTCGTGCTCCGGCCGCCGCGACGCCTTGCGCCGCAGGTTGATCAGCTCGTTCCGGCAGATCTCGCACAACCAGGTGAACAGCGCCGCCTCGCCGCGAAAGCGGTGGAGATTGCGAATCGCCTTGATGAGCGTGGTCTGCACCAGATCCTCGATGGACGCGGCGGGGAACGCCGTGCGGCGCGCGGCAAAGGCCGCGAGACGCCGCGCGTACGACGCGAAGAACGCATCGAACGCTCGCGCGTCGCCGGCCAGCATGCGCGTGACGAGTTGCCGGTCCTCTTGATACACCTGCGGGTCGCACTCCTGCTGAGGTTCCCGCAGTTTCAGACGCTCGGCGCCTGGCCAATCAATCGTTTTGAAAGCTGGGTGAAAGAACGTCAGGAATGCGACGGCCGCGCGGCATCGACTGGCGCGCCCTGCGCCGCCAGAACGCCGGAACGGCCCGGCACGCTGCGCTGGACGATGGCATGCACTGGCAGCGTTTCAACGGGAAAGGCGGCTTTGTACGCCGGCATATCGCCAATCGTGTATCCCTGCGTCCGCCAGCCCGCCAGCAGGTTGGTGAATAGCCGCAGGTACGCGCCGCCTTCGAGCTCCGCATGCAGCGTGAATACGTGCCCGGTGCTGCCGCTCTCCGTCATCGAGAGCAGAAAATCGTCGACACCACGATCACCCACGTCGGGCCGGCCCACCAGCTCATCGAGCGTCGGCAGAGTCGTGGGGTACTGCGGAACGTTGCTGACGAGGCCGCCCATCCATGGAAAGAAGGGATGCGTGCCGCGCGTATCCGACGCGTACTCGAACCCGAGCACTTCCTGAAGCGCCGGAACGTGCTCGTTGAGCTGCCAGCCCGCCGCTCCATGCACGCGAGGAGCGCGGCCAAAGACCTCGCCGAACGCGTTCACCGCGAGCTCGATCTGCCAGCGCGTCCAGAGATAGTTCGCCTGGCTGACGCCGTCCTGCCACTTCACGTGGTCGTAGCAATGAACGCCGACTTCGAAGCCCGCGTCCGCGATGCCGCGCATGAGCGCCGCGCGCCGTCGACCGATGTTTGGCGCCGGCAGCAACGTGCCATACAGCAGCGTCTTGATGCCGTAGTGCTGAACGACGGACGTGCGCTGAACCTTCCGCAGGAAACCCTTGCGAAAGACGCGCTTCATCGCGCGGCCCGTGTTGTCCGGCCCGAGACTGAAGAGGAAGGTCGCGCGAACTCCCATTCGCTCCAGCTCGCGCGCGAGACGCGGCACACCCTCGGCCGTGCCGCGATCGGTGTCGACGTCGATCTTGAGTCCGATACAAGGCATGCGATGCGCGCCTACAGGTATCGCGGCGCTTGCGCGAGCGCGAGATCCTTCGCGAATTGGCTCAGGTCGAGCCGCACACCGGCGGCGCTCGCCGCGAGCAGCTTGAGCACGCCGCCGTCGCCACAGGCGATGTAGCAGGCGCCCTCTTCTTCGAACAGATGCGGCCGCCGATCTTCGACCGTCCGGCCGGCAACGATCCGCGTGCGCTCGAGGATCCAGCGTTGCCCCGACACGTCCGCGAACGCTCCGGGATACGGCGGGGCCACCGCTCGAACCAGGTTGTGAATGCGCGCGGCGGGCCAGCGCCACTCGATGCGTCCATCCTCGGGCGTGCGTCTTCCGAAATATTGGCCGTCGGAAAGTCGCTGTGGCACGCGGGGCGCCGTGCCCGATGCGAGCAAAGGCAGCGAACGCGCGAGCACGATCTCCGCCGCGGTCGTGACTTTGTCCATCACCTCTTGCGCGGTGTCGTCGCCGAGAATCGGCACGGCTTGCTGATCCACGATGTCGCCGGCATCGGCCTTCGCGACCATGTGATGCAGCGTCGCGCCCGTCTCGCGCTCGCCATGCAGAATCGCCCAGTTCACCGGCGCGCGCCCGCGATATCGGGGCAACAGCGAGCCGTGCAGGTTGAGCGCCGCGCGTCGCGCGCATTTCAGCACGCTCTCGCCAATCAACGAACGGTAGTAGAACGAGAAGATGAAATCCGGACGAAGCTGGTTCAGCGTGCGTTCAATACCCGCCTGCGCGATGTCCGCCGGCCGCAGCACCGGAATCGCATATTCCGCAGCGGTGGCACCGACGTCCGCGAACCACGCGTTCTCGGTGGGATCCGCTTCGTGCGTGATGAGAAGCGGCACGTCCCATCCTTCGGAGACGAGCGCACGCAGACAGCGATCGCCGACGTCGTGATATGCGAAGACGACGGCGCGTGGGCTCATGCCCCACCCGCGCCGCGCTTCGCAGTGACGGGCACGTTCTCGATATCCTGGAAAATCGTTGCGATCACGAAGCGCGGCCGCTGCCGCACCTGGGCATAGATGCGCCCGACGTATTCGCCCACCACACCGAGCCCGAACAGCAGCACACCCACGAGAAAGAACATGATGCCGAACAGCGTGAACAAGCCTTCGGCTTCAGGACCGATGAAGAGACGTCGCAGGGCGAGAACGAGCACGAACACGAGCGACAAACTCGCAATGAGCATGCCCGTGAGCGTGAACATCTGCAGCGGCACGAGCGAGAACCCGGTCATGAGGTCGAAGTTGAGCCGGATGAGCTTGCTCAGCGGATACTTCGACTCGCCGCTCGCCCGCTCCGCGTGCGCGACTTCGATTTCCACCGGGTTGCGCGCATAGAGGTACGCCAGCGCCGGCACGAACGTGTTGACTTCGTAGCAGCGGTTCACGGCATCCACCACATTGCGACCGTATCCGCGAAGCATGCATCCCTGGTCGGTGATGTGGATGTTCGTCGTGCGCTCGCGAATGCGGTTCAGCGTGCGCGACGCCATCGAACGCCACCACACATCCTGCCGGCGACGGCGCACGGTGCCAACGTAGTCCGCGCCCTCTTCCATCATCGCGAGGATGTGCGGGATTTCTTCCGGTGGGTTCTGCAGATCCGCATCGAGCGTGATGACGTAGTTGCCGCGCGCGAGCTCGAAGCCCGCGAGAATCGCCATGTGCTGGCCGGCGTTGCTCGCGAGCACGACCACTCGCGTGGCATCGGGCCGCCGCTGGAACTGCTCACGCAACAGGGGAACGGACTCATCGCGGCTGCCGTCGTCGATGAACAGGATTTCGTACGGTACCCGCAGCTCGTCCATCACCGGATACAACCGGTCGAACAGCGTCGGCAGCGTCGCCTGCTCGTTGTAGACCGGAATGACGAGTGTCACTCGTGGATTCATGATTCAGCCTCCGCCATCGCCGGCCCGACAGCCTGCACGACACGATCCACATCCCGCGCCGACATCGCGGGGAACAGCGGGAGCGTCACTGTCTCGCGCCCGACCCGCTCCGCGTTGGGGAACTGGCCTTCACGGTAGCCCATCTCCCGATATGCGGCGAACAGATGGATGGCCGGATAGTGCACGCCGACGCCGATCTTCCGTTTCTCCATCGCCTTCATGAAAGCCTGCCGATTGACGTGGCGCGCGTCCACCGGAATGAGCGGCGCGAACAGATGCCAGCTATGGCCGCCATCGCCACGGGCAGGCAGGCGCACCGGGGACTCGCCTTCCCAATGTTCGAAATAAAGGCCCGCCAGCATGCGGCGCGTTTCGTTGAACTGCCGCAACCTCGGCAGCTGCGCAAGGCCGATGCAGGCATTGACGTCCGGCATGTTGGCTTTGCCCGAGGGTTCGACCACTTCGAAAGCGTCCGCGCCCAGCCGCTTCAGGCCATGGAATCGCAAGCGTTCGATCGCTTCGACTTCGCTGGCCGAGCCGCCCGCGATCGCGCCGCCCTCGATGGTGGTCATGTTCTTGTTCGGGTGGAAGCTGAATACGGTGAGGTCGCCGAAGCTGCCTACGCGCCGCCCCCGCCATTCAGTGCCGATGGCGTGCGCGGCATCCTCGATCACGCGCAAGCCATGCTTCTTCGCGATGGCCAGCGTGCGATCCATATCGACGGCCAACCCGGCGAAGTGCACAGGCAGGATGGCGCGCGTACGCGGCGTGATGGCCGCCTCCACCTGGTCGAGATCGAGATTGCGCGTGTCGAGATCCACATCGACGAACACCGGCCGCGCGCCGACACGCGCGATCACATTCGCGGTCGCGACGAAACTCAGCGACGGCGTGATGACTTCATCACCGGGCCCGATGCCACACACACGCAGCGCGATTTCCAGGCCCGCGGTGGCGTGGTTGAGCACTCTCACCGGCCGATCGCCGAGGTAGGTCGACAACGCCGCCTCGAACTGCAGCACCTTCGGCCCCGAAGCGAGCCAACCGGATCGCAGCACGTTCACCACGGAGGCGATGGCCGCGTCGTCGAGATCGGGGCGCGTGAAGGGCAGGAAATCCGTCATACGTCTTTCATCTCACTTTCGTGCAACGACCACCGAACGGCGATCCCGGGCGAGCGTGCGCATCGGCACATTCCGCGCGCGCAGCTGCTCGAACGTCGCGGGTTCGATGAACGCCACGGCGTCAGCCGCCTCTTTCCATTCCTCGATGAACCGCTCGAGCGTCGGAATGAAGCGTTCGCTCTCCTGCTCGATGCCGAACGCCAGCTCACCGCGAAACATCACCATGCGTAAAGTGCGACCGAGATACGGCGCGACACCCTGCCGGTACTGATTGACGCTGAAAAGCTGTGTTCCCGGACCGATGCTGGGCCTCACCGTGGCAACGAGACTCTTCGAGTTTCGCACCGGCGGATAGTTACTGTACGCCATCATCAGGGCCTGAAAGCCGAGCACACAGCCGAGCGCCGCGGCGATCCAGCTTTTCCGCGTGCCCAGCGCCGCCACGATCCCGAGGCACGCCCCAACGGCACACCAGATGAGGATCACCGACGGTATTTCTCCCGCCCTGTGACGCACGCCCACCACCAGGCCGATCGCGACAAGCAGAACGACGGCGGACGTGATCCACGCCGCGATCGGAATCGAAGTCGCACGCTTCACGAGATGCGGCGCCAGCAACACCGCAAGCGCGGGCATCATCGGCAGGATGTACGTCGGCAGCTTGGAATGTGAGATCGAAAAAAAGAACAGCACGAACGCGCACCAGCTCCACAACATCGCGCGTGCGATGCCGACGTCGTCTGTCGGGCGCCGCCACTGAAGCTTGCCTCGCGCGTTCCAGATCGGCACGAGCCAGGGCAACAGGGCGAACGCGAGCCACGGGATGAAGAACCACCACGGCCCTTCGCGATCCGCCTCATCGGTGAGAAAACGCTGAAAATGCTCGTGAATGAAAAAGAACCGCGGGAACTCGGGATTCCGCTGCGACACGACGATGAACCACGGCACCGTGATCGCCAGGAACAACGGGATCGTCACAGGCAGGCGCCATCGCCGCCAATGGCGCAGATCCCGCGTCACCAACATGTGCAGGACCAGCGTGCCGCCAATGAGCACGAGCGCCGCGATCCCCTTGCTCAGCACCGCAAGGGCCAGGGCCGCCGAAGCCGCCGACATCCACCCGAGCTCGCGCCTCGACCGAAGCTCGCACGTGCGCGCCCGCATGAAGGAGAACAGCGACGCGACCGTGAAGAAACAGAAGCCGCTATCGAGGATGTTGAGCTGGCCGATGATCGCGAAATAAGGATTCACGGCCAGCACGGCCGCCGCCGCAATGGCCTCCCCACCGCTCCCGTAAAGAGACCGCGCAAACGCGTACGCCAGCGGAATGCAGAGAAACGCGAGCGCGCAAGACCAAAGCCTCGCCGTCCACTCTTCGACGCCAAACGCCGAGTACGCCGCGGCCGTTGCCCAATACTGCAGCGGAGGCTTTTCGAAGTATTTGAACCCGTTCAGCCGGGGCGTGACCCAGTCACCTGAATGAACCATCTCGCGCGGGATCTCGGCGTACCGGGCCTCGTCCGGCTCGACCAACGGCCGCCATCCCAGCGTCGCGAACCACGCGAGCGCCAGAAGGACCCACACGCCTACCGGGATCGCACGAACCTCAACGCCAGCCGGCAACGCTGACGCCATTGGCATCGGCCCCCGGTTCGGCGAGCGCCGGCAGCATGCCCGTGCCCTGCGCGACGTAATAGGCAATGGTCTTGCGGATCGCCGAATCGAGGTCGGTCGTCGGGCCCCACCCCAGATGCTCGCGCGCGGCCGCGATGGCCGGCACACGCGTCTGGATGTCCTGGTAACCCGTGCCGTAATACTGCTGCGAGGTGACGGGAACGATCGTTGTCGCCTTCGCCCTTTCCTCGAGCTGCGGGAACTCGGCCGCGATACGCACGATGCGCCGGGCCAACTCCCCGACGGAAACGCAGTTCGCGGGATTGCCGATGTTGAAGATGCGGCGCGTGGCCGCGCCCTTCGGATTCTCGATGATGCGCAGGATGCAGTCGATCGCATCGTCGATATAGGTGAACGAGCGCTTCTGCTCGCCTCCGTCGACGAGCTTGATGGGCAAGCGGTGCATGACGTTCGACAGGAATTGCGTGAACACGCGCGAGCTCCCCTCCTTCGGCTCGTCGATGTTATCGAGGTTCGGCCCGATGAAGTTGAACGGCCGGATCAGCGTGTAATCGAGCTCCGTCTTCACGCCGTAGCCGTAGATCACGCGATCGAGCAGCTGCTTGGAGGCGGCGTAGATCCAGCGTTGCTTGTGGATGGGGCCATAGACCATCGTGCTGTCTTCCTCATCCAGCACCGAATCCGCCGACATCCCATAGACCTCGGAGGTCGACGGGAAGATGAGCCGCTTCTTGTACTTCACGCACTGGCGAACGATGGCGAGGTTCGCTTCGAAGTCGAGCTCGAAGACGCGCAGCGGGTCGGTGACGTACTGCGCGGGGTTCGCGATCGCCACCAGCGGCACGATCACGTCGCACTTCTTGATGTGATACTCGATCCACTCCCGGTTGATCGAGATGTCACCCTCGACGAAGTGGAACCGGGGGTTCGAAGCGACCTCCGTGAGCTTGTTGTCGTAGAGGTCCATGGCATAGACCTCCCACGAGCGCGACCGCAGGATCGCCGTGGTCAGCGCGCTCCCGATGAACCCGTTGGCACCCAGAATCACAACCTTTAGCGTCACGGCGGAATACCTGTCCTCGTCGTTGGGCACTGCCCGTCACTGGTAAGACAGGCGCGGCACGCAAATCAATCGCCATTCAGTCGTTTACGACACTTTTTGGGCGCTTTGTTCTCTTTGTCTCTACGATCCGGCCCCGGGGGAGGCCCCTGAACCGCGGAAGGCATCAATGAAGCCGATTGTCTGGTCTCTTCTGCTCACCGGCGTCGCGTTGAACGCCGCGGCGCAACTGCTGCTCAAGGCGGCCACTCGCTACTCCGGCGCCCTGGTTTCCGATGCCGGGCGGGTCGACTGGCTGAATGCTACCGCGCTAGTGAAGGCGCCGCCGCTCTGGATCGGCTTGGGATGTTACGGAGTCAGCGTTATCTTGTGGCTCGGTGCGCTGTCGCGCCTGCCCGTCAGCGTCGCTTACCCGATGCTGTCGCTCGGATACGTGATCAACGCGGTCGCGGCGGCGTTGCTGTTCGGGGAGGCCATCACGGCGATGAAGCTGGCCGGAATCGGATTGATCGGGATTGGAGTGATCATCCTTTCGCGTGCGGGATGAAGCGATTGATTCGCCGTGCGCGCGCGGTCTCATAACTGTCCAGGCGGGAAAGAGTGGCTCTCATGGCAGCGAACGCGCCGATCCCTTCGCACACCGTCGGTGCCAATGCGCGCCGCAATGGCGCGCCTGGGCAACCTCGGCTCCTGGAATGGCTCAACCAGACGATCGATCGCCTGTTCGGCTTCGAGCTCGAGGCCGATGAGCTTCTTGGCCTCGCGGGCGTGCGTAAGGGAGTTGAAAACGCCGCTGCGCTGCGCGCCCGCGCGCCACTCACCGGCTGACGCTATGTAGTGCGCGGGCCCCGGACGATTGGGATGCCCGCGAGAGCCCGGATACATCGAGCACACCGCGCTAGGGTGTTTCAGGCGGCAACCATCAGGAAACCGAAGCGGCTGAATCCGGTTGCGGTTCGCGACCTGCCTGAACAAGATCCGGCCAAAGTGGCATGACAGGGGGGCACCATGATCGATCGGCGTCAGTTCGTAGGTCTCGGAGCATTGGCAGCGGGCGCGGCAGCGACCGGCGCATGGAGCGAAACCTTCGCCCAGAGCGCGCCCTCCACGGCGGGTGCCACGGTCGAAACGACCGCCGGCAAGGTCCGCGGGGCCGTGCAGGGCAAGGTTCAGGCGTTCAAGGGCGTACCCTATGGCGGTTCCACCGCCCCACCCCACCGCTTCATGCCGCCCCAGAAGCCGAAGGCCTGGACCGGCGTGCGCGACACGATGCAGCTCGGCCAGCGTTCGCCGCAGCTCCTCTCCGACTTCCACGGCTTCGTGCCGCCTGAAGTCGAAGCGATGGATCGCGACGAGGCCATGGGCGAAGACTGCCTGATGCTCAACGTCTGGACACCGGGCGTCGGCGCCGCGAGCAAGCGGCCAGTGATGGTCTGGCTGCACGGGGGCGGGTACAGCAGCGGTTCGGGCGGCTTCATCTGTTACGACGGCGCAGAGCTTGCCGGCAAGCACGATGTTGTCGTCGTCACCGTCAACCACCGGCTCTCCGTGTTCGGCTACCTCTATATCGCTGGAGTCGGCGGCGAGAAATACGCGTCCGCGAGCAACGTGGGGCAGCTCGACATCGTTGCCGCGCTCGAATGGGTTCGCGACAACATCGCGGCGTTTGGCGGCGACCCGAAGAACGTCACGCTGTTCGGCCAGTCGGGCGGCGGCGGCAAGGTCAGCACCGCCATGGCGATGCCCGCGGCGAAGGGGCTGTTCCAGCGGGCCATCGTCCAGAGCGGCGCGGCGCTTCGCGGGGGAACGAAAGAAGCCGCAACGAAGACCGCCGAAGAGTTTCTCTCGCGGCTGTCGCTCACGCCGAAGGACATCGACAAGCTGCAGACGCTGCCGATGGAGCAGATCCTTGCGACGAGCGATACCCTGAAGGGCAAGCGCCCTCCGCTCAACACGGGTCCGGTGGTGGATGGACGCACACTGCCCGGCGATCCGTTCGATCCGGTGGCGCCGGCACAGTCCGCCGATATTCCGTTGCTGATCGGCACGACGGAAACCGAAGTCACGTTCTTCCCGGGCACCCAGATCGATCCGATCGACGATGCGAAATTCCGCGCGCTCGTGAAGCAGCAGATCGTGCGCAAGGCGAGCGACGCGCAAGTGGATCAGCTCATCGCCGCGTATCGCACCGGCCGCCCGAAAGACAGCAACACGGATCTGTTTCTCATCATGTCCTCGGACGGAGGGTTCCGCGCGGGCGTGCTCACCGAGGCGGACCGCAAGGCGCAGCAGGCGAAGGCCGCCGTGTATCAGTACTACTTCACGTGGCGATCGCCGGTGCGCGAGGGCAAGCTGCGCTCGTATCACACGCTCGAGATCCCGTTCGTGTTCGACAACGTGGACAACTGCCAGTCGATGACCGGCAAGGGCCAGGATCGTTATGCGCTGGCGGATCGCATGGCCAAGGCGTGGGTCGCTTTCGCCCGCACCGGCAACCCGAACCACGCGGGCCTGCCGAAGTGGGGCGCGTTCGACACGACTACGCGCACCACGATGGTCTTCGATAAAGAGTGCAAGGTTGTGAACGATCCGCACGCGGCGGAACAGAAGCTGCTGCGCCAGTTGCAGACTCTGGCCTGATCGATGGCCTGATCGACGGCCCGATCGATGGCCCGATCGCCCGCCTCACCGCTCATCGCCCGCCGCGGATCTCAGGTCCGTGCGCGGGCGATGGCCTCGGTCAGCCGGGCGGCGTCCTCGCCGGCTTCGGCCCAGATGGGCTGCACGTGCCCGAACGATTCGAGCGCGCGTTGATACCAGTCGAGCGCCGCGGCCCGATCCTTCGTACGTTGATTCGCCGCGCGGGACTCGTTCAATGCGAGCATCTCGAACGCCCGGCCCATCTGCGCTTCCGCCTTCGCCTTCCAGTACCGGATGTATGGATGCTTGGTGCCGGCGGTGAGCGACGCGTTCAGCGCCTCCATCGCTTCGCGTAACAGCGGGATCGCCCCTTCCGGCTCCCCTTCCCGCTCGGCGATCTCGGCGAGCGCCGTATTGGCCATGCCGACGAACCCTCCGAACTCCGAGATCGCCGGCTCGCCCGCATGCAACGCCGTGACGACACCATGCGCCGCCAGCTCGTACTTCCGCGCTTCATCGAGCCGGCCGAGACTCATGAGCGCCGCGGCGGCGAAGTGCTGGGCGGCCGCGAGATTCACCCGATAGTCCGGGTCGTTGGGCGCTGTCGCAAGCAACCCCTCGAAGAGACGCATCGACTTCAGGTTCATGTCGAGCGCTTCGTCGAACAGTTTCTCGTGCAGGAGCAGTTCGCTCGTCTTGCCGTAGGACACACCGAGCAATCTGCGCACCGGCGCGGTAGCCCGCGATCGCGTGAGCAGCTCGAGGTCGGAGAGCGCTTCACGCATGCGTGTGAGCGCGGCGGTGGTGTCGCCGCGCATGCGGAACAGCTTGTAGCCGTAGTCCATCGAGAACAGCGCCGCCACGAAACGGTTCTGCGCGTCGTCGGGATCTTCGCCAAGCTGTGCCCGGGCATCGGCCAACGACAGCTCGTCGTAGGCGAGCGAGCCACGCACGTCACCGGTTATCCACAGCAGGTCGCTCAGTCGAAGCTGCAACATGCGCAGCTCATCGCGCGCTCGTAGTTTCGTCGCCTTTGATTTCTCCGCCGCTTGCAGAAGCGCCAGCGCTCGCTGATAGCTGGTGAGTGCGCCGGAGTAGTTACCCTGACTCGCGAAGAACGCACCCTGGATGTCGCCCAGCCGCTTGTAGGCAGCGGCGGTTTCGAGCTGCAGCTCCGGGTTGCCCTCGGCATCTTTGGTGAGCGCACCGAGGTACTGGAGCGCGGTGTCGATCAGGATCTTGCGGCTGGCTCCGGTACCGGGCACATCGCGAATGGAGTTGTCGATCTCGAAGATCAGCGAGTTCGCGAGCTTCCGCACATCGTTGAAGCGCATCTCGGCCTGCGCGCGATGCGACTCCGCGATGCGCGACTCACGCAGCACGGCGACGACGCCGATGCACAGGCCGACGACGATCACCGCCGTCAGCGAAACGCCGAGCCGATGACGCGCGAAAAAACTCGACAGCAGGTAGCCCATCGTCGGCGTACGCGCACTGACCGGGCGATGCTCGAGATGGCGCCGCACGTCTTCCGCGAAGTGCTCGGCGGTGCCGTAGCGCCTCTCGGGTTCACGGCGCAGCGCCATCAGCGCGATCTTGTCGAGGTCGCCGCGCAGGTAACGCTGAACATCCTTGTGCGCGACGAGGCTCGGTCGCTTCGGTTCGACGCCGAGCATGGCGACGCGCTGCTCATGGGGCGCGTGGTCGGGAACGTCGTAGGGACGCGACCCGGTCAGCAACTCGTAGAACAGCACGCCGAGCGAGTAGACGTCGCTTGCCGTCGTCACGGCCTCACCGCGCAACTGCTCGGGGCTCGCATACTGCGGCGTGAGAATGCCGAGCGTCGCGATCGTGAGATCGGCGCGCCCGCCGGTGACCGCGCCCGGCTCGAGAATCTTCGAGATGCCGAAATCGAGCAGCTTCGGCACGCCATCCCGGGTGACGAGCACGTTCCCCGGCTTCAGGTCGCGATGGATCACCATGCGCTGGTGCGCGAACTGCACGGCGGAGCACACCTGGATGAACAGCTTCAGGCGCGCGGCGACGTCGAGACTCCGCTCGGCGCAATACTCCGTGATGACCTGCCCGTCGATGAGCTCCATGACGAGATAGGGAACGCCCTCGTCCGTGGTGCCGCCGTCGAGCAGGCGCGCGATATTCGGGTGTTCGAGGCTCGCGAGAATCTGGCGCTCGGCGCGCAGCCGGCCGCCGATGAACGAGGAGCCCGGCCCGCCATGCACGAGCTTGATGGCGACCTGCTGCTGGTATTCGTCATCGACACGGCGGGCCTTGTAGACCTCGCCCATGCCCCCGACGCCGATCTCCTCGATGAGCTGATACGGGCCGCAGCGGCGCCCGATCATCGTGCTCTGGAACGGTGCCAGGCCCAGCGACGCGTGGGGCGTGACGTTCAGGAAGGCCTCATCGGCGCCCGCCTCCGCCGCGAGCAGCGATTCCACCTCGTCGCGAAGCGTCGGATCCGCCGCGCCGACACGCGCGAGAACCCCCGCGCGCTCGCCTCCGCTGACACTCATCGCCTCATGCAGGGCGGATTTGATCTGTTGCCAGCGTTCGGGCGTCATGCGCGGAAGGCTACACGGGCCCGCCGCGCGCGATCAAAACATCAGGTGAGATTGACCACCACTTCCGTCGAATAATCGCTCTCGGCGCCGGCGGTATTCACCGAAACCATCGAGAAGTAGTACTTCGTGCCGCTCTGGAGGTTGTCGATCGTGTAGTTCACGAGGCCAGTGCCGTTCACGGGCACGCTGCTCGTGTACACACCGGGCTGCGTGCCGTACACGATTCGATACCCCTTCAGGTCGGTGAGCGTGCTGCCGTCGGAGTTCGTGAGCGGCGGCTGCCAGTTCACCTGCACGCTGCGCAGGGTGGGCGCGCCGGCGGTCACGACGATCGCGAACTGCGGCAGCTTCGTGACGACTTTGCCGTCCGTCACGCTGATCTGGATCTCCTCGTAGGAACCCGCGTTCGAGCTCGCGGGCACACCCGAGAGCCGGCCCGTGGCGGCGTCGAACGCCGCCCAGCTGGGCTTGCTCGAGATCGCGAACTGCAGGCTGTCCCGGTCGGCGTCGGCCGCGGCGGGCACGAAGTTGTATGCCTGGCCGGACGTGATGCTGGTGACCGGCGAGCCCGAGATCGTCGGCGCGTGGTTGCCGGACGTCGGCACGGGAGTCGGAGTCGGCGCAGGCGTCGGAGCCGGTGTGGGCGTGGGAGTCGGTGTGGGAGTCGGCGTCGGAGTCGGCGTCGGAGTGGGCGTCGGCGCGGGGGTCGCAACGACAGGCGGCGTCGAGTTCTGCGCGTCCGTGGCGTTCGCGCTGGTCGTGCCGCCGCCACCGCCACCGCACGCGGCCAGGGACGCGCTGAGCGCGATGAGGCTTGCGAGTTGAACGGTGTGGCGCCTGATAATCGTCTGCATGGATCTGTTCCCCGGTTTTAGCGGTCTTCGGGGAAAGTCCATGCACAAGGGAGTCGCCAGAGCCGCACGCGCACTGTTTGCGTTCGGCTCGAAATAACGAGATCCGGTCTTTGCGACCCGGTGGATCCCGGCGACCCCGCTGTCATAGGCGTTGTGCCCTTAGACCGGAAGCTTTGCGTCCCCACCTTTCGATGGGTTTGCCGTTATCGACGGGGAGATTCTTGCCCGGCCGGGGCGCGCGCTGAATACACGATTTCCGCAGCGCGCGCGCATCGTGCGCGCGCGCGTACTGTCTTCATTCGAAGACGCGTGTGCGCCAGCTCACGTGTTCACTGCGGAAAATGCCACTGTGTGACTCGTCCGTCGCCCGACGATGGATATGTGAAATGAAACGGCGCCCGGCGCGCGTCTCGGTTTCTCACATTGCGAAGGTGCGTTTACGCGGGCGAATCAGTGTTCTTCGCGTTCGACGAGCCGCTCCCACTCTTCTTGCGCGCGCGCGGCGACGTCGGGATTCGCGTCGGCGGACGCCAATCGCAGCGACGAGCGCACGCGCGCGACGTCGTAGCCGTCGCGCGCCGACGCGGCGAGTGACTGGATCGCGCGGACCCGATCGTCGGCGCTACCGGAGTCAGTGAGCGCGTCGACCGCTTCCGCGACGGCGAAGGAACGCTCCGCGGTCGCGGGACCTGCCGATGCCGGGGGTTCGTCGGCATCCGGCGGTACGACCGACCCGGTTGGTGGAATGGGCGCTCGGACCTTGGCGGCAGGTGACGCGGAAACCGTCGCCGCAATGGCCGGCCGCGCCTCGGAAGCCACGCTCGCCACCCTGAGCAGCTGAGCCGCCGGACTCACGTTCATCGGCTCGGGCGCAGCCGGGCGCGGCTGTCTCAGGGCAAACAGCGCAACGAGGAAAGCGAGCGCGAACAGCGCCAGCGGGATCAGCGACCTTGCGGCTTTCAAAGCGAGACGGACTTCTACCGGCCGCGTGTTGCGGGCTCATGTCGCCATCGCTCGGGCATCGGCTCCGGATGTCATTGCAACCCCGGCCGTTGCGGCCGGATTCTAGCCGCCATAACAAGCGCGAAGGCGCAGGGGGAGGTTCACATGCAACGTTGGCGTTCCAGTTCGCTTGGCCTGATCGCTTTGGTGGTCGGCCTGACCGGTGCAATCTCTCCCGCTTTTTCGCAGGCTCCCGCGGAAGCAAGCCGCCCAGCCGCCGCGGCGGGTCCGCCCAAGATCACGCGACCCGGCCTCTTCTTCAAGGAAGAATGGAAACAGACGCCCCAGGGCGGCGAGCACGCGGCGACGCCCGAATCGGTCGGCAACCCGAACCTGGAGTTGAAGCTGTACGTCCCCTCGGGCGACATGGAACTGACCGGCAGCGCCAACGACGAGAACAATCCCACCCACGTCTGGACCGGCATGTGCACCTCGCCCTGCGCGGCCGCCTTCCGCGACAAGGCGAGCTTCGCCGACCTCACCGGCCTCGGCCGGCTCCGCTGGAACACCAAGATGTCGGGTTTCCATCAGGTGCGCCCCATCGTGAAGCTCGCGGACGGCACCTGGCTCGTCGGCGATCGCGCCGATGGCTCGACGCGCGACTGGCTGGTCAGCGAAATCTCGTTCGCCGACCTGCGCTGGCTCAAGCTCGACATCGCGCGGGTGGTCACCACCGGCACGTTCCTCGACAAGGTCGACCTTTCGAAGGTGGACGAGATCGGCTTTGCGGACCTCATGCCCAGCAGCGGTCACGGCCCCGGCGGCTGGTCCGACGTGGCGCAGGTCGAGGTGTACGGCAAGGCTGTACCGAGGGTTGCCGCTCACTAGTGGCAACCCGACGCGCGCCGGTCACCAAGCGCCAGTACAAGGACTGAGCGGCCGCAACAAACGAACACGCCCGACGGCGAGCGCCATCGGGCGTGTGCGAGACAGCGTTGCGCCGGCGAGGCGCGACTAGCGCATCGCGCGCAGCTTGCCCACTTCCTCAGCGGTGATCTGCGACGGCTTGGCACCGAAGCGGGCGATCACGTAGTTCGAAACCGAAGCGATGTCGTCATCCGACCAGGCGGCGCCGAAGGCCGGCATCACGGCGATATCGCTCGACGGCGGCAGCGTGCTCGCGCCTCTCAGCACGGCGAGCGCGACGTTCGTCGCAGTCGGATCGTTCACGGCGCGCGTGCCGGTGAGCGTGGAGTGCGGCACGTAGTCGTTCACGCCCGTCCACGAGTGGCAGCCGGCGCACATGCTCGAGTAGATGGCGTGGCCCTTCGGATTGGTGTCGTCGTGATCGCCCTCGCCCGGATGCGCGGACGCGAGCGCCAACTTCGGCGCCGGCAGGTCCGGCGTCGAAACGGGCGGCACGCTGCGCACGTATTCCACGATCGAGCTCACGTCGGTCGGTGTCAGCTTCTGGAAGCTGAGGTGCACCGCCTGCGCCATCGGGCCGAACGCGGAGCCCTTGTTCTGCGAGTGGCCCGTCTTGAGGTACGTCTCCATGTCCTCGGCGCTCCAGGTGCCGATGCCCGACTCCTTGTCGCTGCTGAGGTTGTAGGCGCGCCAGCCTTCGGCCATGCCGCCCGCGAACTTCTTCCGGTTATCCAGGGCCTGCAGCATCGTGCGCGGGGTGTGGCAGTCGCCGCAGTGGCCGAGCCCTTCCACCAGATAGGCGCCGCGATTCCACGAGGGCGACTTCTCCGCCACCGGCTGGAAACGCTCCTTCGGGTTGTAGAACATGCCCCAGAAGGTCATCAGGAAGCGCTGATTGAACGGCCAGCGCAGCGTGTTCTCCGGCGCCACGTTCTTTTCCGCAGGCTGCGCGAAGAGATACGCCTTGATCGCGAGCGCGTCTTCGTCGGTCAGGTAGGTGTACGCGGCGTACGGGAAAGCGGGGTAGAGCTTCTTGCCGCCCTTGCCCACGCCTTCGTGCACGGCCTTGAGGAAGTCCGCATCGGTCCAGTCGCCAATGCCCGTCTCTTTGTCAGGCGTGATGTTCGGCGAATAGAGCGTGCCGAAATCGGTCTCGAAGGGCCGGCCGCCCGCGAAGCGCTTGCCGCCTTCGACGGTATGGCAGGCCTCGCAGTCCGCGGCTTCCGAAAGGTATTGGCCGCGCGCAAGCGGACTGGAGTCGGTGAAGTCGGCAGGCACCCCGGTGGGCTTGCCGCCGAAGTCGGCGAGCGCCACGCGCTTGCCGTCCGCGAACGCCATCGGGCCGGGGCGAAACACGAGCCAGGCGACCAGCGCGAGTCCGACCAGGACGACGACGCCGACGATCTTGCCAAAGCGTTTCTGAGCCATGCTGCCTTCCCCTACAAATCTAGTTCTTCCAAGCCGTTACCGGCCGGGGCACCGTTTAACGCGAATGGACGCGCCCCTGCCAGTCGTGCCGGAGAGCAAAACCATCCCACGGAGTATCCAGCCGTAACCAGCGATGACGGATTTCAATCCGATCAGCGAGTTACGCGCGGCGAGCGTATCACGCGCCACCACCACATCAGTGCGCCGGTGACGAACAGAACGCAGGGCACGAGTCCGAGAATTCCCCACGCGATCTTGATGCCGAGACCGTAGGCGCGCCCGAAATGCAGCCGCGCCAGGACCGCCAGTGCGTCCTGCACGAAAAACGAGGGAGAGGTTTCGCCCTCACCCGCCTCGAACCTCTCCGCGAGCCAGTTGAAGGGGTCGGGGAAGGCGAAGTAGATGCCGCTCAGGGCCCAGACGAAGATGAGCACGAACAGCCAGAAGCCGAGCATGTTGTGCAGGTCGAGCGTGAAGCGGCGCCCGCCCACGCCCCGCTTGAGGCTCATCCGTCGCCACCAGTTCGAGCGGCCGGGCCACCAGAGCACGAGCCCGGCGATCGCGAGCACCGCGATCAGGATCGCGCCCACGCCGTTCACGAGCCGCCCGGTATGGCCGCCCAGCAGGTTATCGTGCAGATCCGCGAGCCAGGTGACGAACGCGGGCTCGCACGCGGTGGTCATGCCGGGGCCGGGGCACAGCGCGCGATCCATCTCGCGCCGGAAGACGATGACGCTGCCGGACAGGCTGATGAGCAGAACGTAGAGACCGAGCCCCATGCCGCTCCACAAATGCACCTGGAAGAGAACGCGCTTCAGTCTGGAGGACTGCGCGCGCGGCATCAGCCCGGCGCCAGTTCGCGAAAGCGGTTGGTTGCGGCAACGAGCCGTTGAGAAATGCCCGGCTCCAGCGCCGAATGGCCCGCATCGGGTACCACTTCGAGCACGGCCTCGGGCCACGCGGACGCGAGCATGACGGCCCCTTCGAGCGGACACAGCATGTCGTAGCGACCGTGAATGATGATGCCGGGAACATTCCGGAAGCGCGGCACCGCTTCGATGAGCTCGTTCGGCCGCAGGAACGCGCCGTGAGTCATGTAGTGGGCTTCGAGCCTCGCGAGCGCGAGACGCGCGCTGCCGCTGCCACCACCGGACGGGATCAGTCGCGAACAGCGGGTCTCATATCGATCCCACGCGGCGGCGGCGGGGTCGTGAATTGCCGGATCGGGATTGTTGAGTCGACGTGAATACGCCGCGAGCAGCTCATCGCGCTCGTTCGAGGGAATGTATCCGGTGAAGTCTTTCCAGTAATCCGGATAGACCATCCGGATGTCCTCGAACCACCACTTCACATCGCTCGGCCGGCACAACCAGATGCCGCGCAGAACGAGCGCCGCACATCGATCCGGATGGCGCGAGGCGTATGCCAGCGCGAGCGTCGAGCCCCACGATCCGCCGAACACGAGCCAGCGCTCGATGCCAAGCGTTTCGCGTAGCTGCTCGATGTCCCGCACGAGATCCCACGTCGTGTTGTTCTCGATACTCGCGTAGGGCGTGGAGCGCCCCGCCCCACGTTGATCGAGCAACACGATTCGGTACACGGCCGGATCGAAAAACTGCCGATGAAAGGGCGCGCACCCCGCGCCCGGCCCACCGTGAAGAAAGATGGCGGGAAACCCCTTGGGATTCCCGCACACCTCATAAGCAAGCCGATGGCCGCCGGACACCGGCAGCACGCCGCTGTCATGCGGGGAGATCGGGGGATAAAGCGTTGCGCTCGCGTTCATGCGCAGCCATTTAAGAGGAGTGGCTAATTATGGCAAGGCCCCGCTGCGGCGTGTGGCCGACGGAGGGCCTGGACTGCAATTCCGCAGTCCAGGCTGGCGCACTGAAGCTCGGCGTGCCGGGCCGGGCCATCGATGGAGGGCTGTTCTCCGGCGAACGTCACTCGCCGTGCCGGGGCGGAGCCGCGGCCGGCGGGCCAGCCGGCCGCGGCGCGTTCTTCGCAGCGATCGACCGCGAGACGACATACGCACGGATCGCTTCCGGATCTTCCGGCTGCAACGCTTTCGCGAACGACACCATGCCGTTGGCAGTGAGCGCGCCCTCGACGACGATTGCCTTGAACGCCTCGGCGCTGCTGATCGCGCCGGCATAGCGCAGGTCCGGGAACATGCCGCGGCTCGTTCCGTCAGTGCCATGGCAGGTGCTGCAGAATCGACCATAGAGCTGCTGGCCGTGTGCGATCGCTTCCGCCGTGCCGAAAGCCGGCGGCGGGTTGAGCACCGGCGGTGGCACCGGCTGCGCCTCGGGCAGCGCTGCGGTCCCTCCCAGCTTGTAAACCAGCAGGCGTGAATAGTTCGGTGCCCAATAGTTGCCGGAGACGCGGAAGCCGGCGACGACCGCGATGTACTGCTCGCCATCCATTTCGAACGTCGAAGGACCTGCGAGCACGCCTGTCTGGGCAGGGGCGCTCCACAGCTTCTCGCCCGTGTCCGCCCGATATGCGGCGAACTCGTCTTTCACGGAGTTACCGGAGAACACGAGTCCGCCCGCGGTAGCGAGCGCGCCTCCAGCACCGCCTGCCGGACCGCCGAGCCCGGAGTCCGCGATGGGAACGCGCCAGACCTCCTTCTGATTCACCGGATCCCACGCCTGCAGATAGGCCTTGTTCACGCGCAGCGCCTTCGGGTCCTTCAGCATCTTCGCGCTGGCGGCGAAGCTGATCGACAGCTTCTGCCCCATGGGGTTGTCATCCTCGCGGGACATGACGAAGGGATAGCTGATCTCCATCGTCGGGATGTACACGAGGTTCGTGAGCGGGCTGAACGCCATCGGCGGCCAGCTGTGCGCGCCACCGAAGTGCGGCACCTGGATGAACCCCTTGCCCGTCACGTCGTAGCGCGCGGCCGGATTCATGATCGGCCGGCCCGTCTTCATGTCGATGCCCTTCGACCAGTTGAGCGGCACGATCGGCTTCGCCGAGATCAGCTCGCCGCTCGTGGCATCGAGCACGTAGAAGTAGCCGTTCTTCGGCGCCTGCATGACGACGTGGCGATCCTTGCCGTCGATCTTCAAATCCGCGACGGTGATCTGCTGCACGGCCGTGTAGTCCCACGAGTCACGCTGCACTTCCTGGTAGTGCCACACGTACTCGCCGGTGTCCGGCTTCAACGCGACGATCGAAGAAAGGAACAGGTGATCGCCCTTGCCGCCCGGATCGCGAACCTCCGCTGGCCACGGGCCGCCGTTACCGGTGCCGACGAACAGCAGATCCGTCTTCGGGTCATAGGTGATGCCGTCCCAGACGGTGCCACCGCCACCCGTCTTCCACCAGTCGCCGCCCCATGTCTTGGCCGCCATCTCCATCTGCGGGTTCTCGAACGGGCCCGCGGGATTGCCGGGAACCGTGTACCAGCGCCACACGAGCTTGCCCGTCTCCGCGTCGTATGCGGAGATGAAGCCGCGCATGCTGTATTCCGCGCCACCTTGCCCGATAAGCACGAGCCCTTTCACCACGCGGGGCGCGCCGGTGATGGAGTAAGGCTTGCCCTTCTCCATCGTGAGCACATCCCACATCGGCTTGCCGGTGGCGGCATCGACTGCGATGAGGCGCCCATCGATCGTGCCGATATAGACCTTGCCGTTCCAGGCCGCGACACCGCGGTTCACGACGTCGCAGCACGCATACACCGCCCAGTCGCCCGGCACTTTCGGGTCGAACTGCCACAGCTGCTTGCCGGTCTTCGCTTCGTACGCGTAGATCTTGCTCCACGCGGTCGTCACGTAGATGACTCCGTCGACGACGATTGGCGTCGACTCCTGCCCGCGCCGGGTGTCGAAATCCCCGTACCACGCGAGACTCAGATTCTTGACTGTCTCGGTATTGATGCTCTTCAGCGGACTGAAACGCTGCTCGGCGTAGTCGCGGCCGTAGGACATCCACTGCCCCGCGTTGGCGGGCTCATTGGCGGCCAGGAGGCGAGCCGCGTCCACCGCGGCGAATTTCCGGGCCGGTGCGGCGGGTGGCGCGGCGGCGGCTTTGTCTTCCGCCTTCTGGCCGCAGCCCGCGAGCAGCGTGATACCGCAGAGCGCGGCGGCTATCAGGACTTGGCGCATCGGCAGACCCCCTGGTTTTCTTCTCGTCCCGGGGCATTCTGGAACGCCCTTCCGGGCCTCACCACGGCCGCAGCGACCCATGCTCATCAGGTGGCAACCGAGTGACACGGCACTTGCGCCGCACCGGCGGACGGTCCCGCGATAAGATCCCGGCCATGCAAACCGGCGATCCGATCCGCATCGAGCAGATCCGGTCAATTTATCGAAACAGCGGCCCTGGCATGATCACCACCTTCGTCACGGTGGCCGTGCTGACGGGTGGGCTCGTCTACATCCAGGCGGCGGCGCTCACCAAGGCGCTGATCTTCGTCGGCGCGATGCTCGTGCAGACGTCCGCCCGGCTGCTGCTGTTACGCGCGTTTGCGCGCCGGGCGCACGCGCTCACCGACTGGAAGCCGTGGGCACGTGGGTTCCAGATGGGCGCGTTCGCGGGTGGCCTGACCATCGGCGCCGGCGCCATCTGGATGATGGACGCGTCTCACCAGGACACGCAGATCATCGCGCTGCTGGTCATCTTCGCTGTCACCGGCGGCGCTGTCGGGGCGATGGCGGCGTATCCGCCCGCGTTCTTCACGTTCTACTTCGCGATCTCCATCGCACCCGCCGTCTGGCTCTTCGCGCTTGGCGATACGTGGCACATGATCATCGGCGTGTTGTTCGTGTTGTGGTTCGCCGCCGTCGCCGAGCAAGCCCGACGCTCGAGCGCGCAGTTCACGGAGTCGATCCGGCTGCGGCTCGAGAACCAGGATCTGGTCCAGGACCTGCGTCGTGAGAAAGCGGTGGCGGAGGAAGCCAACGTCGCGAAGTCACGCTTCCTCGCCTCCGCGAGTCACGATCTGCGGCAACCGGTGCATGCGATGAGTCTCTTCGTCGCCGCGCTTCGCGCGCACGAGATGAATCCCGAAGCGCGCGGCCTGCTCGATCACATCGAGACCTCGGTGCGCTCGTTGAGCGGACTGTTCGGCGGCCTGCTCGATATCTCGCGGCTCGACGCCGGCGTGGTCGAGGTCCGGCGGACCGCGTTCGCGATCCAGCCGATCGTGAATCGCGTCTGCAAGGACTATCAGTCCGAAGCGGCCCGCAAAGGGCTGACGCTGCGGGTGCGAGCGACGCGCGCGTTCGTCGACAGCGACCCGATATTGTTCGAGCGGATCCTGCGAAACATCGTCGCGAATGCCGTGTCGTATACGGATCGGGGCGCGGTGCTGGTCGGCTGCCGCCGCAACTCACAACGACTGCGTGTGCAGGTGTGGGACACGGGGCATGGCATCGAGCCGCATGAGCGGCCGCTCGTGTTCCAGGAGTTCTATCAGATCGGCAATCCCGAACGCGATCGCACTCGGGGCGTGGGCCTGGGGCTCGCAATCGTGAAGCGGCTCACGCTGCTGCTCGATCATCCGCTGGAGCTGCGATCCGAGGCGGGCAAAGGCACCTGTTTTTCTATCGATGTGCCGCTCGGGAGTACCCCTGCCGGCGTTCCCGACATCCTGTCGCGCGGCTCGCTTGCCCCCGCTGCGCAGGGCTCGGGGCTCGTTCTCGTGGTCGATGACGAAGCCGCCATCCAGATCGCCATGAAGAGCCTGCTGCAGAACTGGGGCTACTCGGTGATCGCGGCGGGAAGCTTTGCGGAGATGATGGAGCGCATCGCCACGAACACCATCGTTCCGCGACTCATCATCTGCGACTACCGGCTGCGCGAGAACGAGACCGGCAGCACCGTCATCGAACGTTTGCGCAACGAGTACAACGACGAGATTCCCGGAATGCTGATCACGGGGGACACCGCGCCGGATCGGCTGAAAGAAGCACAAGCGAGCGGCTATCTGCTGCTCCACAAGCCGGTGCCGAACGACAGGCTGCGCGAAGCGATTGAAGAACTCATCCGCGCCGCGCCGGTGAAACCCTCATCCAGCCCTGCGCCCGCGGTGTAGCGCGCAGGACTGGACGAGGTCGGTCGGCGCACGCCCTGGCGCGCGCCTCACATCGCGAGGACAGCGGGCTAGTTGTTCAGCGCGCCCGCGTCGATCCAGCTCTTCACCGTGTCAATCGTCGCCTGGTCGAGGAACGGCCCGCCCAACGGCATGCGGTTGGTCGCCCCGATGTCCGTACCCAGCAGCTTGTGCACGATGTAGCTGTTGGTGGAGTCGCTCGGCTTCACTCGGTTCAGCGCCGGCATCTCGATGCTCGCCACGCCCACGAGCGCCGCGAAGCTCGACGCGGCCGACGTCAGGTTCATCGAACCCGGCAACGCCGCACCGACGCCGGTGTGACAGCTCGAGCACCTCGGAGTGAAGATGGCCGTCTGTAGATCGGACAGCTTCGATGCCGCCGGGGCGGGCGGGTTGTTCACCGTCACGCTCACCGCAGTCGAGGTGGTCTTGTTGTTTGCGGCATCGAGAGCCACCGCCGTAAGGCTTGCCGCCGCGTTCGCGGCCGTCGTCGTGTTCCAGTTCACCGTGTACGGGGCCGTGGTCACCTTGCCGAGCGAGACAGTGCCCGCAAAGAACTCGACGCTCGCCACGCCCTTGTCGTCCGTCGCCGTCGCCGTGAGAGCGACCGTACCGGCCACCGCTGCGGCCGCCGCAGGCGCCGTTAGCGCCACGGTCGGCGCAACCGTATCGGGAGCCGTAGCGCCGAGGTCGATGCGACCATAAAGGCCGTCCACCTCATTCGCGATGCCGGCTGCGAAGTACAGCGTCGTGGCCGGTTGATTCTGCGCACCGTTGCCGAACGCGATTCCCCACAATCCTGGATTCGCGAACGCCGTGCCGCTCGAGTCGGCCAGCGCCCCAACGAATGCGCCGCTGGTTGCGTCGAACGCGTTGATCACGCCGTCGCCGAAGTTGCCGACCAACAGGTTGTTGCTGTAGGTGCCGAAGCTCGCTGGCGCCACCGCGATACCCCAAGGCGCGTTCAGCTTGCCACCTGTCGTAATCAGGTGTTTCTGCAACGTGCCGTGCGTATCGAACACGTTGACGAGACCGAGGCCCGCGCCGTTCGCGTTGTCGTCTGACGTGGTGAGCTTCTGCGCGTAGGACACGTAGACGAGCGTAGTCGTGCCCGAAGTGACCGCCTGAATGCCGAACGGCGCGTAACCCGCGGGCAAGGTCGAATCCGTGAAGCCACCGGTCGTCGTGACTTTGGTGAACGTCTTGTCGAACACGTCCACTTTGCTGTTGTGGAAGTCGGTGGCGAACAGGAAGTTGTTCGTTCCATCCGATGCGATCGCGAGACCTTTGTATACGGCGCCGCCATTGCCGTCGTCATACGCGATCACGCCATTGTTGCGATCGACCGTCGGCGACCAACCTATGATCGTTCCGCCTTCACCGTCGAAAATGAAGCGCGCGGCGCCCGATAGCGTCGCCTTCGTCACCACGAAATCCGTCGTCGAAGCGTTGGCGACGATGCCCGTGGGGTTCGCCGCGCCGCGTATGCCGCCCGGCAGCGCCACGACGAGCGGGTTCACAGTGCCGGTGCCGTCGTAGAGCGTCGAAGTCTGCGTGCCATTGTTCACGAGCCACACCGGCGCGCCGGTGGCGAACACGATGCCCCAGGGATTCTTGAGGTTCGGGTCTGTCTTCTGCGCGGTGACCGAGCCGTCGGACACGAGCTTGGTCAACGAATAGGGAGTGACCGTCGGCGTGGGAGTCGGAGTGGGCGTTGGTGTGGGAGTCGGCGTAGGAGTGGGTGTCGGTGTGGGTGTTGGCGCTGGCGAGCCGTTATCGTTTCCGCTGCCGCCGCACGAAGCGAGCAGCACACCCAACACCACAGGCAGACATCTCGAGATCACTACACGCATGACGCCCCTCATCGGTTAAATGGCAATCGTGCTGCGTAAGTGCCGCCGCTCACGCCGCCGGTTGCGAACTGAATTTTTTATGTCGATCGCAACCTCGCGCCATGAGTCGCGCACATACGGCGCATGACGAATCGATGGCTGATGGTTGCGATGCTGATCGGGGTCCCGTTGCTCGCAAGTTGCGGCGGGAGTGGCACGGGGCTCGACGAGAACGGTCGACCAGGCGATGGCGGAAGCGGTTCGACGCTCACACCGGATCTGCAATCGATCCAGGAACACGTGTTCACACCGATCTGCTCGGTGTGTCATGCCGGAGCGACTGCGCCGCTTGGCTTCAGGCTCGATGAGGCCAGCGCCTTCGCCATGCTGGTCAATGCTCCCAGTGTGGAAGTGCCGGCGCTTCGACGCGTTTCTCCTGGCAGTCCGGACTCGAGCTATCTCATTCAAAAGCTCGAAGGCCATGCGGCGGTTGGCGGACAAATGCCGCTCGGCCAGACGCCGTTGCCACAAGCCACGATAAACATCATCCGGCAGTGGATCGCGAACGGCGCGGCTCCCGCCCCCGCCACGGCGGTCGACGCGCTGACGCGGCTCGCCGCCGTCACACCGGTCGAGAACGAAGTGCTCACACGCGCGGCGCCCGAGCCGCTCATCGCCGCGAGCGGCGCGCTGGAGTTGGGCTCCATCAACTCGATGAACCTCACCGTCGAACGCAGCGCCTCCGGCGGGTTCGACGGCCCCGCCGACATCACTCCCGTGCCGGGCGCGACGCTGGACGTGCGCTCGCGGAACCCCACGGTGTTCGAGGTTCAACTGCCGGGCTCGGAGCGCCTGCCCGGCAACTACCGCGTGACTCTGCGTGGCACCGGGCCATTGCCGGTGCTCGACCGCCAGGGACGGCCGATCCCCGACTTCACCCTCCGGTACACGATCGAGGATATTCAGTGACTGCCAGGCTCCGGATCGTCACGCTGCTGTCCGTCTTCATTTCAATACTCGCCTGCGGCCGCGCGGATGCCGAGCCGTGGTTCGCCGTTCAGCAGGGCTTCAAGTGCGCCCAGTGCCACGTGAACCCGGCGGGCGGCGGCATGCGCAACACCTTCGGCGAAATATGGGGGCAGACGGCCCTGCCCGAGCAGCGCCTCGATGTCGGCGACCCGTGGACCGGCGAGATCAACAAATTCCTGGCGATCGGCGGCAACCTGCGCGCGAGCGGCACGGTCACGAAAACACCGAACCAGAAAACGCTGAGCTCGTTCGACGTCGACGAGATGCGTCTGTATATAGAAGCGCGTGCGATTCCGGATCGGCTATCGCTCTACGTGGACGAACACATTGCCCCCGGCGGCAGCATCAACTCCGAAGCGTACGGGCGACTCTGGACGGGCAATCACCAGTGGTACCTGCAAGCCGGGCAGATGTATCTGCCCTATGGCATTCGGCTTCAGGACGACAGCGCGTTCATTCGCCAGGTCACCGGCATCAACTTCGCCACGCCGGATCGTGGCGTGCAGGTCGGTTTCGAGTCCCAATACTGGAGTACGCAGTTCGCCGTGACGAATGGAACGGCTGGCGGCTCAGCGACGCCGGACGGCAAGCAATACAGCCTCCGCGCCGAGCACGTGCAATCGGCCTGGCGCGTGGGCGCGAGCGTCAATTTCAACGACTCCACCGGCGAGAGCCGGCGGATGCAGGGCCTCTTCGCCGGCCTGCGCACGGGCCCGATCTCCTGGCTCGCGGAAGGCGATTACATTACCGACGACAACTTCACCCCACGGCGCAAGCAGGCGGTCGCCCTGATCGAGGCCAACTGGGCGCTCGCGAAGGGCCACAACCTCAAGATCACGAGCGAATATTTCGATCCGGATCGCGACGTTGCCCACGACTATCAGGACCGCTGGAGCATCGTGTGGGAATACACCCCCTTCCAGTTCCTGCAGCTGCGAGTTGGCGGTCGCAACTACGACGGCATTCCGCAGAACGATTCGCAAAACAGGAGGCTTGTATTCGCGCAGATAAACGGCTACTTCTGAATGCGTGCGCGCACTCCCGTTCCTGCTCTGTGCGGTTGTTCTGACTGCCACCGCGGCTGATCGCCTCGGTGGTTCGGTCGGCGTTACTTCCGATTACCGCCTGCAGGGGTTGTCTCTTTCCGCGAACACGGCCGCGCCGCAGGCCGAGCTGCACTTCCAGCAACCTACGGAAGATCGCGGCGCCTGGTACGCCGGCCTGTGGGCTTCGAGCGTTCGGCTCAGCAATCAATCGTCGTCTTCCGCGCAGATCGGCGCGTTCCTGGGCCGCCAGTTCGCGGTGGGGCCGGACTGGCTGGGGTCGGTCGCGGTCTCGCACTACGCGCATCCCTGGAATGCCTTACTGAAAAAATACGATTACGACGAGCTGACTATCGGGGCGAGCTTCCGTGATCGACTCAAATTCACCGCCACGTATTCGCCCGACACCGATCTTTATTCGTACTACGGTTTCATCGAGAACCGCCGCTCGATTGCGTACGAGCTGGCGGGCACGGTGCCGGTACGCGGCCCGCTCGCGGCGTCCGCAGGCGTGGGTTTCCGCGACGTGAGCAGCTTTTTCAACACGGGCTACTGGTACGGAAGCGCCGGGCTGGCTTATGACCGTGGCCGGGTCCATGCCAGCGTCCTGAGAATCCAGACAGATCGCACGGCGCGCCGGCTCTTTTACGGCGATGTGGTCGACCCGGCGTGGGTCGGCACCCTGTTGTGGACCTTCTGAAGGTCGTCGCGCGGGCGTAGCTACGCGCGGGCGCAGGCGCAGGCGCAGGCGCAGGCGCAGGCGCAGGCGCAGGCGGCAAAAACCACGCTTTTGCCGCCGCAACGAGGCTGGTACTGCCGAAAAAAGCGCCGTAGGCGACTTTTTTCCGATGGGGAAGCAACCTTTGGCGAGGACGTGGGGACATACGGCTGATGCGCGCTCAATGGGTCTCCGGCAATGGTGGTCACGCAAATCGCTCCGACGAGCGGGAGCGTGCGCTGCTGGCCGGCGTCGGCCGGCATGACCGGGCGGACTTCGAGGCGCTGTACAAGCTGTACCACCGGCCGCTGGAACGCTTCCTGTTCCGCATGTCGGTGAGCCCGGACCTGGCGGGCGAGATCATCAACGACACGTTCTACGTCGTCTGGAGCAACGCCAACCGGTTTCGCGGCGAGTCCCGCGTCTCCACCTGGATCATGGGCATCGCCTACCGGCGCGCGTTGAAGGCCCTGCACCGTTCGCGCGCCATCGCGCAGCTCGAGGACGACGAGTCCTTCGGCAAGACGGACGCGGACGATCGTTCCAACGTCAATCGCGAGCTCGAGGATTGGATCCTGCAGGGGCTCAACGAGCTGCCCTCCGAACAACGCATCGCGGTCGAGCTCGTCTATTACTTCGGACATTCTCTCGAGGAGATCGGAGAAATCATGGGATGCCGCGCATCCACCATCAAGGCACGGATGTTCCATGCGCGTGCCCGTCTCCGCAGCGTACTGTCCCGCCTTTCGGGAGAAGCCGCATCATGACGCATGACGACGTCTGGCACGCGCTGCCGTTCTTTGTGAACGGCACGTTGCGCGGGCAGCCACGGGCGGACATGGAATCGCATCTCGCCGCGTGCGCCGAATGCCGCGCCGAGCTTGCAACCCAGACGCAAGTGCGCGACACGCTCCTGCGCGAAGACGTGCGGCAGGAGAGCGCGCAGACCTCGTTCGACCAGCTCTGGGGACGCATTCTCGAAGACGAAGCGGTCGCCGAAGCGCACGCTGGAAGCGGCGCGCCGATCCCAGTGCCGCGCGCGGCGGCCAACCGGGCGATGAAGTGGCTCGTGGCGGCCGTCATCGTCGAAGGCATCGGCATCGCGGCGCTCGGCGCGACGACCTGGAGCCAGAGTCTGTCCTCGTCGCCGGACTACCGCACGCTGTCGACGCCGGAGTCGACGCTTTCCGGCGGCCAGATCCGCGCGGTGTTCGCGCCGGACCTGCGGCTCGCGGACCTGCAGAGCCTGTTGTCGACCTCGAAGCTCAGCGTGGTCGGCGGCCCGACCGAAGCGGGCGTCTACACGCTGGCGCTCGAAGACGCGAACGCCAGCGTCGACGGCGCCCTCGCCCACCTGCGCGGCAGCGCCTCGGTGCGTTTCGCCGAGCCGATCGGTAAGCCCCGCGTCGTCGAGCGATGAAACTCCGGGTGCGCATTGCTTCGGCAGCGCTGCTGGTCCTCGGAACGCTGTCGATCGCCTCCGCCGCCACACCGGTGGAAACGATGGCTTCCACCGCTCAGGATCGCCTCATCGTCATCACGGTCGCGGACGACGTTCGCGTATTGCAAGGGCGCGTCGGCTCGACGCCGCGCGGATACGACGGGTTGCAGCGCTACGAAACCAGCGGCGCCGCGCGCGCGACCATGAAGGCCATCGCCGGCGAATACCACCTCACACAACTGGCGGATTGGCCGATCCCATTGTTGAAAGTGCATTGCGCGGTCTTCGAAATCCCGAAGGATTCGACCCAGGCGGCCGTGCTCGAAAGGCTCAAGACCGAGCCGCGCGTGCGGCTGGCGCAAGCCATGGGCGTGTTCGAAACCCGTTCCGAAACCTACAACGATCCGTATGTGGGGCTGCAGAGCGGCTTCAAGCAACTCGACGTCGCGGACGCGCATGGCCTTTCGCGCGGCGACGGAGTGCGGGTTGCGGTCATCGACACGGGCGTCGACGTCGGGCATCCGGACCTTGCGAACAAGGTGGTTGCCACCCGCGATCTCGTCGGCGGCACGGCGGAGCAGTTCCGGCGCGACCGGCACGGAACCGAAGTCACCGGCGTGATCGCCGCGCTCGCGAACAATCATCTCGGCATCGTGGGCGTCGCGCCCGGCGTGAAACTCATCGCGCTGAAGGCTTGCTGGCAGCTTGCGGATGACACCGACGCCGCCCGCTGCAACTCCTTCACACTCGCCAAGGCCATCAGCGCGGCCATCGACCTGAAGTCGCAGGTCGTGAATCTCAGTCTCGGCGGGCCGAGCGATCCGCTGCTCGCGCAGCTCGTGCAGAGCGGCATTCGACGAGGGATCGTTTTCGTCGGCGCCGCGTCGGGGCCCGGCCCCGGTTTTCCGCAGGATGTGCCTGGCGTCCTTGCCGTCTCGGCCTCGGAGTCGGGGGCGTCGACCCAGCATCAGCTGCACGCGCCGGGCCGTGAGATTCTCACCCTTCTGCCGAAGGGCCACTACGACTTCGCTTCAGGATCATCGCTGGCGGTCGCGCACGTTACGGGGACAGTGGCACTGATGCTTGCGCATCATCCGGATCTCAACTCCGCGCGCATCTACGACCTGCTCGACCGCACGAGCGCGCCGCTGGTCGCGGACGACGCCTCCTCCCGCTCGATCAACGCCTGCGTGGCGCTCGAGTCGATCGATCAGTCGCGGACTGGCCGCGTCGCGTCGAGCGACCGGTGCGGATCCACGTCGCCGGCTCAAACAGCCCGCGCGACGTCCGAGCATCGCTACTAAGCGAGCAGCTCCCCAAGCCGCGTGAGCACCCGATGAGGACGGCGCGCGCCGGACTCGCGCTCCCAGTCTTCCGCCGTCATCACGCCTGTCGTCACACCGAATGCGGTCGCGCCGCCCTTGCGCGCCATGATGATCTCGACGTTGGGATCGTCACCCACCACGCCGACCGCGCTCGCGGGTAAACCCAGCTTGCTTGCGACGAATCGAAGCGCATGCTGAGACGGCTTGCCCGTGATGATCGACGGCGCCTTCGTCACCCGCTTGATCGCACCGACGATCGCGTACGAATAGCCCATCGTTCGCCCCTGCTTCGTGGCGAAGAACGGAACGTCGGACGCGACGTACATCTTCGCGCCACGCCAAATGGCAACGCATGCGGCTTCGATGTCCTTCATGTTGCAGTCGGGATGCCAGCCGACATACACCGCCTCCACCTCGTTCGCGTTGGGCTCGCCGGGGAAGACGGTTTCGATGCCGGCCGCGTGAAGCGCATAGCCCACGCCCCGCGTGCCCAGGATCAGCGCGCGCTTCACGCCATGCTTCAACATGACTTCGGCGGTGACGCTCGAAGGCGTGAGCATCTGTTCGTCCGTGACCGGCAGGCCGAGTTTGCGCAGCTTGGCGGCCTGCTCCGGCGGCGGATACGCGCTGCCGTTGGTGAGCACGACGTACGGCATCGAGCGATCTTTCAACGTCGAGAGCACCTCGACGGCATCCGGCAGCACCTCGTAACCTCCCAGCGAGCGGTCGCTGAGCAACAGCGTGCCATCGAGGTCGAACATGTAGCCCCGGATGGGCGGCAAGGCATGCAGTTCATCGGAAGAAGTCGCCTGCGGCGCTCGTTCGGACAACGGCTGCGCTCCCGGCGGCAAAAGGCGCGACTTTTGTCGCCCGTCCGGCGTGAACGCGGGGGTCTGAAAGGCTACGGTCACCGACGAAGCTCCAATCTGAATCCTGGCTTTTCCACCGTGACGTGGGAGAGATCGTGACGGCCGGCGAGCTCGCGAAGCAAGGTCATCACCGGCTTCAACGTCGGATCGTAGTGGCGCGGGGCCGCGCCCGCGGCGAGCATCGCATCCACCTGGCCGGCGGGCATGACGGCGCGGAGAAGAAACTCCTCGTCGGACAGGTTCGGGCCGATGCGACGGCGCAGCTCTTCGAGCGGCGCCATCGGCGGCTCCGCGAGCAGTTCGCGGGTGCGCGGCATCGAGTGAATACGATCCATGACGTTCGGGTCGATCGGCACGTTGGGTTTGCCGAAGCGGCCGAGCGCGTAGCGGATCGCTTCGTCGGGAATCACCTTGTAGCGCTCGCGGCTCATCACGTTCATCACCGCGAGAGTCATCACGATCTGCGCGAACGGCGTCATGACGATCGGCCAGCCCAGCTCTTCACGCACGCGCCCCAGCTCCTCGATCACCGCGCCTTCGAGATGGGAGACCCGCGCCTCCGCGAGCTGGCGGCGCGTGGTGCCCACCATGCCGCCGGGGAGCTGATGCTTGAGATACGTCGCGTCGAAAGCTTGCGGCCTGCCCATCGGCAGGCCTTCGGCTTCGGCGAGGCGCGTGAAATAGCGCCCCACCGCCGCGAGGGCCTCATCATCGACCCGCACCGTATGACCGAGCGCGCGGAGATTCGCGACTACGCGTTCCGACGGCGGGTTCGACGTGCCGTCCGATGCGCCACCGGACGCGCATTGCAGGCCGCTGACGCCGTAGTTTGGCGCGTCCATGTAGGTGAGCTCGGCGAGGCCGATCGTGCAATGAGCGTGAAGCTCCAGCGGCTTGTCGCCAATGACCGCCTTGATCGCGGGGATCAGCGTACGCGCGCGATTCGGCCCGAGCAGACCGCCAGGGTCCTTGATGTAGAGCGCATCGACATCGGGGCACGCCGCGAGCTTGCGCGCGCGCTCGACGTAATGCGCATCGTCATGCACGGGACTCAGCGTAAAGACCAGCGCGGCGATCACATACTCGCCGCCAACCCGCTTCACCATGCGCGCGCAAGCGATGTTCGAATCCGCATCGTTCGAAGGATCCGCGAGACAGAATCGGCGGATGCCGTTGCGCGCGAGCACGCGGAACACGAGCGACATGAACTCCGGGCTCGCCGTCTCCCACGCGATGAAGCGGAAACCGGTCGACATGAACTGCAGCGGCGTGTTCGGCGTCGCCTGAGCCATGAGCCGGATGCGCTCCCAGGGATCCTCCTTCTTGTAGCGCACGGCCACGCCCATGTGCGTGGAAGTCGTGAAGTCGATGGCCTTGAAACCGACGCGATCCATCACAGGCGCGATGGTCAGTGTCTTCGCGGTGTCGACGCCAAGCGCGGCCCACAGGCATTGATTGCCGTCGCGGAGCGATGTTTCTACGAGCTCGACATCAGCCATGGCCCACCTCGACCTTGCTCGCGGCACGCGCTTCGAGCCGGCGCGCAAGGTAGCCGGTGTCGACGCCGCCGGCCTGGAATTCCGGGTCGCTCAACACATCGGCCTGGAACGACAGGTTGGTGCAGACGCCGACGACGCGCGCGGCGGTGATTGCGGCGTGCAGCTTCGCGAGCGCGGAGAACCGGTCCGGGGCGTGAGCGATGATCTTGGCCATGAGCGAGTCATAGAACGGCGGTACGCGCGAGCCCGATTCAATGTGGGTATCGACGCGGATGCCTTCGCCCGCCGGCCACGAGGCCTCGCGCACGAGCCCCGGGCTCGGGCGAAAATCGTTGGCCGGGTCTTCCGCGTTCACGCGGCATTCAATAGCGCAGCCGTTGCGCCGGATATCGTTTTGTTTCAGGCGCAGCCCCTCGCCGTTGGCAACGGCAATCTGTTCGGCGACGAGGTCCACGCCCGTAATCGCCTCGGTGACGGGATGCTCGACCTGAATGCGCGCGTTCATCTCCAGGAAGTAGAAGATCTCGCGCTCGCGGTCCACCAGGAACTCGACGGTTCCGGCGCCCCGGTACGAAAGCCGCTCCGAAAATCGCACGGCGGCGGCGTGAAGCGCGTCGCGCAGCTTATCCGACAGGCCGGGGGCCGGTGTCTCCTCGATCAGCTTCTGGTAGCGACGCTGAACCGAGCAATCGCGCTCGCCGAGATGGATCACTTTGCCTTTGCCATCGCCCAGCACCTGCACCTCGACATGCCGGCCGCTCGCAATGAATCGCTCGAGGTACACGCGCGCGTCGCCGAACGCGGCACCGGCTTCGGCGGATGCCAGTTCCATCGCGTCGGGCAGGTCCGCGAGCCGATCGACCCGCTTCATGCCGCGGCCACCGCCACCACCCACCGCCTTCACCAGCAGCGGCGCGCCGATGTTCTTACCCAGCGCGACCGCTTCGTCCACGCTCGATACGGGACCGCCCGGCACAACGGGAACGTTCGCGGCTTGTGCCTCGGAGCGTGCGCGCAGCTTGTCACCCACCGCTTCGATCTGCTTGGCGGTCGGGCCAATGAAGATCACATCGTTGGCTTCGCACAGGCTCGCGAGCGCCGCGCGCTCGGACAGGAATCCGTAGCCCGGATGAATCGCGTCGCATTTCGTGCCGAGCGCCGCATGCACGATCGTTTCGACTTTGAGATAGCTGTCCGCCGGGCGCGGGGGGCCGATGCAAACGGTGCGATTCGCAAACCTCGCCGGCAGGCTGTCGCGATCGGCCGCCGACACCGCCAGCACCGTTTCGATGCCGAGCGCGCGGCAGGTGCGGATGATGCGCGCCGCGATCTCGCCGCGATTCGCGATCAGGACACGGCGGATGGGCATACGTCAGCCCGACTTGCGGATGCGCAGGATCGGCTGGTCGTATTCGACCAGCGTGCCATCGGTGGGGAGGATTTCGGCGACGGTGCCGCGCGCGCCGGCGCGCACGGTGTTCATCAGTTTCATCACTTCGATGATGGCGACGATGGATTCTTCGGTGACGGGTGAGCCGACTTCGACGAACGGCGGGGCGCCGGGTTTCGGAGAGCGGTAGAACGTGCCCAGCAAGGGTGACGGCACGTCGTGGAGGTTGGGATCGGTCGTTCGCGCGGGGCCGGCGTAGCTTGCGGCCGAATCGGGCGAGGCACTTCGAGCGGCGCCGGAGTCAGCCGCGGCGGACGCACTCGTTGCCATCGAGGTTGCCGACGAGGTTACCGCTGAACCCGTCAGTGAGCTTGTCGGCGAGGCCACGGCGCCGCCTCGCGCACCGAGGGCGGCGTCAGCCGCATCGCCATTGCGCAGGGCGCCCGCCGCGCCAGCGGAAGCCGCGCCGACGGAAGCTCCCCGCTTCAACGACAGCTTCATGCCGTTCATTTCGAGGTTCAGCTCGTCGAAGCTCGATTGCTCGAGCAGCCGCAGGATTTCCGCGACATCCGCGGCCGTGAGACTCACCGTTGACCTCCGAAGATCGACATGACGTGTGATAGCGGGTCCGAAGCGGGGCGCGCCACGGGCGCGGCGTCCTTCGAGGACCACACGGTTTCGGGGCGACTTTGCAGCAGCAGAATCTCGTTCGTGCCCCGCTCCACCGCCCACTCGATATCTTGCGCGCGCCCGTAGTGTTTCTCGACCTTGCGACCGATGGCCCGCAGCGCCTGAAGCTCCGCATCGTTCATGCACGCGGCGCGACGCTGATCGTCGGGCACCTCGACGTGATCGACACCGCCGCCCGCCGCCGGCAGGTGCTGAATGAGCTTCTCTGAAATATCCCGCACGGGAATTTCGCCCGTGATCTTGCCGATGACCCAGCGATCCGGCGTGACCTCACCGCCCACCACAGAGGAGCCGAGACCCCACGCGCCCTCAATGGTAATCACCGAGCGATCGCCCGTGAGCGGGCTGCGCGTGAACATCACGCCGGCCGTGCGCGCGTTCACCATCTTCTGCACGACCACCGCCATCGCCACGCCCTCTTCCGGCATGCCGCGCTTGCGACGGTAGCTCACGGACTCGACGGAATAGAGACTCGCCCAGCACGTGCGCACGCGCTTCAACGTGTCTTCGAGACTCGTGACCCAGAGGAACGTGTCCTGCAGCCCCGCGAAACTGGCGTCGATCGCATCTTCAGTCGTTGCGGAAGATCGAATGGCGACGGGTATTGCCGGCCCGCCGCTACACAGCTGCGCATGCGCGGACGAAATCTCGTCCAGCACATCTGAAGGAAGCGCCGCCGCTTCGACTCGCGCGCGCATCTCTTTGCAGCACGCTGTAACGGCAGCGAGGTCGTCCGCATCCAGCGCGTGCACCGGGGCACGCACGGGCGATTCACGTTCGAGCGCCTGAACAAATCGCTCGAAGGCGCCCGTCTTTACGACGAACCCCGGCGGAACGGCGATGCCCGCCCGCTGCAGTTCCCCGAGGCTTCCGCCCTTGCCGCCCACTTGCGGCCGGTCGCCGAGCCCGATATCGGCGAACCAGCCGACGATTTCAGTCGAAGCCATCTCGCCGCACCTACGAAAGGATCGTCACGATGCCCCGCCCGCCATCCACGCGGAGTCGCTGCCCATCCTTGATGCGCGAAGTGGCGTTGCCGGTGCCCACCACCGCAGGCAACCCGTATTCGCGCGCGACGATCGCGGCATGGCTCATCGAGCCGCCGATGTCCGACACCGCAGCCACGATCTTCTGGAAGATCGGCGCCCACGTCGGGTTCGTCACCTGACACACGAGCACGTCACCCTTCCGCAGCCGTGAGATCTCCTCGACCGAGCGCACGACGCGCGCCGGCCCTTCGACGACACCGCTCGACGCGGCAAAGCCCTTGATCTCGTTGCTCGTCGAGTCGCCGCTCGCGGAGAGCCACGTGTCCAAACTTTCGCGCGTGATGCCCCAGAGCATGACGATCGCCGGGTCGTCGATCACATCCGGCACGGGGCCGAGCGCCGGCGGCATGTCCTGCTTCGCCCAGACGGCGATGGCGGCCTTGCGCTCGGCAACGAGCTTCGGCCAGTGCCGCGGACCGCGCGGCGCGGAGCCGTTCGACCATGCCGTCATCATGTCGATGATCGCGTTCTTCAGCTCGTAGTGCGTGAGATGAAAGACGTCTTCCGTGTCGGGGAAGAAGCCATTCTTCGACAGCAACGCGCCGAACTCGCGAATCTTGTTGAAGAAGAGATTCGTGTACCAGTGCTCGCAATAGAACTTGTGCCCTTCGACGTACGGGAATACGCGATGCGCCAGGGTGATCATCTGGTCGTAGGCGGCGCGCTCTTCGTCGCTGCCGAGGAGCTCGCGATAGTCGGCGATGAGCTGGCGGCGCTCCGATTGCAGCCGCGCCACTTCGCGATCGAGCGACTCGCCCGCGCGCACGCGCCGCATGTATTCCGGCAGGCCCGCGAACGGCATCGACAGATCGTCGTTCCAGGCGCGGTGGTAGTGATAGAAACCATCGCCCACGTTGATGTTGAACCACGGGTCGCGCGAAACCGCCAGCTCCCGCAACCACTCGCGTCCCGGTTCGCCGGCCTTCTCGAGCGAACGGATGACGTCGCCGGGCGACACACCGTCCTGGAAGTTCGAATCGACATTCAGCTCGACCGCACGCCGCGCGAGCCGACGCAGCTCATCGTCGGGCCGGAAAATTTCCGCCTCGATGCCCGCGACCATGCGGGCGATCGTCTGGTCCGTGATCTCCGGGAACGCCTTCTTGCAGAAGCCGAAGAACGTGAGGTACGCGCCGTATCCGAGCAGCAGGAACTCGAAGTGGTGGTGCCACATCCGGAAGTACCCTTCGAGGGTCTTCTGGTAGGTGTCGAGCAGGTAGTGGTTCGACGCCACACCTCGCCCCGCGTGCACGTGCTCGAGCGGCTCGAACTCCGGCAGCTCGACCTTCGGCAGGGCCTGGGCGCTCTGGATCAGCGTGAGCATCTTGCCCTTCCACTGCTCGTAGAGACGCTCCCAGTTCGCGTAGTAGTAGAACGCCCGCTTCTGGAACTCTTCGGTCCGACGGGCGATCTCGGCGGGATCCGTCACCGCATTGCCGCCGATGTAGACCCGACCGTTGATGATGCGATGGTCGATACCGAGGGTGGTCGGCAGGCAGTGCACCCGGGTGTTGGCCGAGCCCAGGGCGCAGTACGCCGCCTCGGCCGTCACCATGTCGAACGCCGACATGGGCTCCGGGAAGTGCATCGAGTTGTAGAACCAGAAGCGGCTGTCGTCCTCAGGGCTGAACTGGATGTGGTACGGATAGGCCGCTTGCGCGCGCTCCGTGCCTGGAGTGACCCTGAGCGAGCTCGGCAGCGGGAAGCCCGTGGGCTTGAGTTGCGCGTTCATCGATTCCCCCTCGTCCCCCGCGGCGGCCAGGTGTTTCGAAGGCCGCAGGGTTCCACAGGGTAAACGGAAGACTGGCAGTTCCCAAGCGCCATAGCTTTGGCGCCCATATGTCGAAGAGTAGCCAGCCGCCCTTCCCCGCAAGGCAAGCAGTCTGACAGGCAGGCGCTTTCATAGCTCTCTAGCTAGTCGACCAGCAGTGCAATAGTTGCAAGCTGTGAGCGCAAAGCTTCGATCCTGACGCTCGATCCGCCCAACCGGCGTTCGCACTCATCCGGATCCGAGGTCCGGGGGCGCGTCGACGAGGAACCGTCGGAAGTCGCCATGCTCGTCGCACGACGTCGCCCACTCATGGCCTCGCGCCGCGTCCGCATGTACTGCAACCCAGGTAGAGCATCACACTGTGTGATCTGCGTGGGCCATCGCATGCGACGCACGCGTGCGTAGCTCGCAGGTGACATTCACTACTTGAGAAGCTTCGTACATTCGTGCGCGCCCCAGAAAATTTTTCGCGCCCCGCCTGATTTTCCGTTGACCCACAATCGAGACGTTGAAATACTTCCGCGCACTCGCATTGACGAATGCGAGTGTCTGCTGACAAACGGCCCATCTTGTCGTTTCTGACCAAGTACGTCGCAAGACGTCATGGCAGGATGGGCCACTTCAGGGAGGAGTCACGTGTCGTTTCCACTTCGTTACGCGGCGCTCCTCGATGGCGCCTTCGTGATCCGCAAGCTCGAAGCCCAACTCGGCCGATTCCCAACGGCTGCGGATGTGCAGGCATTCGCCGCAGCCATCCATGGCCACGAGTGCGTTGCGGACTTCGCGCTGCGACTCGGTGAAACCGCTACGACCGGATGGAAGGTAGGGTCCAGCGCCTTCCGCAACCTCATGCGCAACCCTCGGCTGATCCAACCCGAGGATCTGGTGCCTGCGATCGAGCAGAAGGGCGTGGATCTGCGCATCGGGCTCGATATCGCGAGGCTTGCACTGACCAGCTCCGTGCAGGCCATTGTCGCGGTGACGGGCGACAGCGATCTCGTTCCAGCCTTCAAATTCGCTCGTCGGGAAGGGCTGCGCGTGTTCCTTTGCCATATGGGGCATCGAATCAGACGCGAGCTGATGACGCATGCGGATCGGGAAATTCGTGTCAGGCTGCCGGCCGCTCGCCTATCATCCCCCGCGATCTACGGCTACGAATATCAGGGGAGCGATATGGACGAGCAAACACTGAACCGGCGGCAGATCCTGGGCGGCATGGCGGCGGCCGGTGCGGCCGGCCTCATCGGCGGAAGCAGCGACGCCAACGCGCAAGCCGCGCCCGCCGCCACCCCCGATATCGGCCCCTCGCAGCCCCCTCAAATCACCGACGTGAAGGGCAAGGTCGCCTACATCACCGGCGGTTCCAGCGGCATCGGCCTCGGCATCGCGCGCGTGTTCCACGAAGCCGGCATGAAAGTCGTGATCGGCTACCTCGACGAGCAGCACATCGGCGACGCGCTCAAGAACTTCCCTGACAAGGATCCGCGCATCCTTCCCATCAAGCATGACGTGATGGACCGCGATCGCTGGGAAACAGTCGCCGACGAGATCGAAAAGAAATTCGGCGGACTGCACGTGCTCGTGAACAACGCAGGCGTCGGCCTGCAGGCCCCCGCCAGCACCGGCACGTACAAAGACTGGGAATGGGGTCTCGGCGTGAATCTATGGGGACCGATCAACGGCGTGAGGACTTACGTGCCTCGCATGCTCGCGAGCAAGCAGGGCGCGCACATCGTCACCACCACGTCGACGAGCGGCATTCTGCCGGGCAGCGGCGCAGGCATTTACACCGTCGCAAAGATCGCGGCTGTCGGTCTCATGGAGGAATTGCGGCACGAGCTGCGCGCCACGAACATCGGAACCTCGTGCTTCGTTCCCGGCCTCACGAGCACGAACATCGGCCAGAGCGAAAGCTATCGCCCGGCTGCGCTGAAGAACGACGGACCTCCGGCCCTTGCGCCGGGCGCCCAGCCCCGGCCGGCCGGCGGCGGTGCGCCGCGCCCTCCCCGGCCACCTGCCGCGACACCCAGCAGCCCGATCCTGGCGCGGCCGCAGGATCCGATGGTCGTCGCGCGCCTCGTGCTCGACGGCATCCTCAACAACGATCTGTACATCATCGCGCAGCCGGAATACCGCGCGGGTGTCGAAGCCCGATGCAACGCGCTGCTCGACTCCATGGTGGCGTACAAACCGCTGCCGCCGGAGATGCTGCGTGGAAATGTCTACCGCACGCCGATCTTCCAGCAGGAAATCGCGCACCGGAAGGCGACCCTGAAGCGCGATATTCCGGGGACCTGAATCCGGGAAGCGGCGGTCACGCGCCGTGGAAGCTCGCCACGGCGCCATCCCACGTGAGCTTCAACCCCGTGAGGATGAGCAGCACGTAGATGAGTTTGTAGAAGCGCTCCGGAGCCACGCTCCGGATCAGCTTCGTCCCGATGATCGTCGACGCGACGGCGAGCGGGAAGAGCGCCAACGACGTCGCCGTGTTCGCCCGCGTGAATTGCCCCAGCGCGGCGTAGGCCGGAACCTTCATCCAGTTCATCGTTGCGAAGAAGATCGCTGATGTGCCGATGAGCACGTCGCGCTCCAGCCGCTTCGGCAGCATGTAGATCTGGAACGGCACGCCGCCGGCGTGGGCGATCTGGCTCGTGAAGCCGGCGGTCGTACCCCAGATCGCGCCGACGACATCCGATGACTTGTGCGGGCGGACCACGCCGCGCCAGATGATCCACAACTGACGCGCGCCGAAGACGAGCGAGATCAGGCCCACGGCCAGCTCCACCGCTGCCGATGAGACGTGTGCCGCGAGCACATACCCGAGCGCGATGCCGACGAGTGAGCTCGGGATCAGGACGGCGAGACTGCGCCCGTCCCACTGGCGGCGAAATACCCAGACGCTTACGGCATCCTGAACGATCAGGATCGGCAGGGTGATCGACGCCGCCTGCACTGGCGAAACGGCAAGCGTCATCAGCGGCACGGCGAGCACGCCGATGCCGGAAAAACCGCCCTTCGCGAGCCCCAGCAGAATCACGGCGGGCACCGCCGCAGCGTAGAAGAGCGGGTCGGTAATCATTGAGGCGGTTTGCACGGCGCGGCAGCTTAGCGGAAATCCGCGCGCCAGCGGGCGCTTCGCGTGCCACCGCTACCGGCCAGTCTGCGGTCCGCCGAACGCGCTTCGGCGGCCTCCACTGTCACCCCAAACCGTACTGTCGTAGTGTCGCCCGGTGCGCACTGTTCCGCGCACTCCAGGGGGTTCGGATGCGAAGAGTCGCGCTAGTGCGTGGGATCATGCTTGCGAACGTGGCTTCCGCGCTCATCGCGCTGCCCGCCACCTTACCGGCACAAACGCCACCGCCGCCGGCGAACCCCGCCCCCGCGGTCGCGCCCCGGAACGTCGATCTCAGCGCGGCGACAGAGGTCGGTTACGGCATCTTCCAGCAGAAGTGCCTCACCTGCCACGGCAAGCCCGAGTTCGAGAAGGCCCCGCCGCCGACGACGCTATTTCAGTACACGCCCGAGCGCATCTACGAATCCCTGACGACCGGCGTCATGGCGCCCGTCATCGGCGCGCAGCTGAGCGACGGCGAAAAGAGAGCCGTCTCCGAAACGATCAGCGGTCAGCGTCTCGGCGCCGCCGGGTCCGGCGATGCCGCCCAGATGCCGAATCGCTGCGCCTCCAACCCACCGCTCGAGAAAGCCGCGAAGCGCGCCGCGTGGAACGGCTGGGGCGTCGATGCGCAGAACACGCGCTTCCAGAGCGCAGCGGCCGCGGGACTCACCGCCGCCGACGTTCCGAACTTGAAGCTACGATGGGCGTTCGGCTTGCCGAACAGCACGTCCGCCTATGCGCAGCCGACGATGATGTTCGGTCGTGTCTACATCGGTGCGGATACGGGTTACCTCTACGCGCTCGATGCGGACACCGGCTGCGTGCACTGGTCCTTCAACGCAAAGCGCGCGGTGCGAACGGCGATGACGCTCGGGCGCGTGAAAGCACCCGGGTCGAGCGGCTACGCGGTGTTCTTCGGCGATCGACAGGCCAACGTGTACGCCGTGGATGCGCACAGTGGCAAGCTGCTGTGGACGGCGCATCCCGAAGAGAATTTCACGGCGCGCGTGACTGCGGCTCCCACGTATCACAACGGTCGCATTTACGTGCCGTTCTCCTCTTTCGAGGAGTTCAGCGCGGCGACGGCGACATACGAATGCTGCAAGTCACTGGGCGGCGTTGCGGCCCTCGACGCGAATACCGGCAAGGTGCTGTGGCTGACACACGTCGTTCCGGATCTTCCCAAACCGACGCGCAAGAACTCGCAAGGCGTGCAGCAGTGGGGCCCAGCGGGCGGTTCGGTGTGGAACTCGCCGACGGTCGATCCCGTGCGGCACGCGGTGTATTTCGGGACCGGGGACGCCACGACGTATCCGGCGATCGATACCTCGGACGCCGTGATGGCCCTCGATATGGACTCCGGCAAAGTGCTGTGGACCTATCAGGTTCACAAGAACGATTCGTTTCTGGTCGGCTGCGGCGCCACCCGGTCGGAGAATTGTCCGAAGGTCGTAGGACCGGACTGGGACATTCCCGCCTCGCCCGTGCTCAAAACGCTTCGCGACGGATCGCGACGACTCATCGTGGTGACGAAGCCGGGCGACGTGCTTTCGCTGGATCCGGATAAACGCGGCGCGCTCGTCTGGCGCATGAATGTGTTCGGGCCGGTGATCGGCGATGGTCCCGCGCCCAAAGGCGCTTCCACCGCGGGCATCTTCTGGGGTGCCGCGATCAATGACGAAGCGGCGTACTTCGGACTCACGCATGGCGGCGTCGGCGCGCTCGACATCGCGGCGGGCAAGACGCTGTGGGTCAATCCGTTGAACACGGCCAAGCGCGTCTCCTATGCCTCGGCGACAACGGCGTTTCCGGGAGTCGTTCTGCAAGGCTCGTCCGATGGCCGATTGCAGGCGGTCTCGACGACCGACGGCAAGTTGCTGTGGTCGTTCGAGACGATGCGCGAGTTCGACACGGTGAATCGGGTGAAGGCGCGCGGCGGATCCATCAGCGCGCCGGGCCCGATCGTCGCGGACGGCATCGTCCTCATCGGGTCGGGCTACGCGGTGCTCGGCGGAACGCCAGGCAACGTGCTCCTGGCGTTCTCCGCGAAGTGACAGGCCGCGCGATCGCGTGAGCTCGCCGGGGGGCAACGAGGCCCGCCCGGCCTCCCGGCGTACGGCGGCGTACCGCGCTCAGGTGGTGATGCGCGTCCCGAGTACCACGAGAAACTGCGCCATCCACGCCGGATGAGCCGGCCATGCCGGTGCGGTGACGAGCATGCCGTCGGTCACCGCCTCATCGATGCCGATCTGCGCGTAGTCGCCGCCCGCGAGCTTCACTTCCGCCGCACACGCCGGATACGCGGACACTTTCTTGCCCTGGATCACGCCCGCCGCCGCGAGAATCTGCGCGCCGTGGCAGACCGCGGCGATCGGCTTGCCTTCCCGCGCGAAGTGCTGCACGCACGCGATGATCTTCGGGTTCATCCGCAGATACTCCGGAGCGCGGCCGCCGGGAATGACGAGCGCGTCGTACTGGCTCGGCTCGACTTCCGCGAACGTGGCGTTGAGCGTAAACCGATGCCCAGGCTTCTCGGAGTACGTTTGCGCCCCATCGAAGTCATGGATGGCCGTCATGATGTAGTCGCCCGACTTCTTGTCGGGGCACACGGCGTGCACGGTGTGGCCCACCATGAGCAGCGCCTGAAACGGCACCATCGTCTCGTAGTCCTCGCCGTAGTCGCCGACGAGCATCAGAATCTTCTTGGCCATGAAATGGACTCCTCTGGAGCGGTGGTCGCGAACCTCGCTATATTGCGCGCGGCCAAGGGGGACGTATATGACGATAAGAACCAGCGTGCCCGCCCGACCGCTCTCGGTGCGTGCCGCCACCGGCATTTTCCCGATCGTACCGATGGCGTCGGCATCGCTTCCGACTGCTACACACGCGCGAGGCGCGGTGCTGCGCGCGAGCAACTCCAGCCGCTGCTCGGCGAGTCGGCGCAAGCTCCGCGCAACCCGGCCGCCGCGCGCAAGGCTCGAACGCGGCGCGAACCGTTTCGATCACGCGCGCGGTTTGATGTTCGCGTTCAGCCGGAACAGATTCGTCGGGTCGTATTTCGTCTTGATCCGCACGAGCCGTTCGTAGTTGCCGCCGTAGGTTTCGCGCAATCGACGTTCATCGTCCGGCGTGTCGGTGTTGATGTAGTAGCCCTTCGTCAGGTGCTCGAGCTTCGACCAGAAGGCACGCACTTCGCCGATGATCTTCTCGTTCTGCGAGGCGTCTTCCCACGATGCCCACACGGAGAGGTCGTGCTCGGCGTCGCGATTCCAGAACGCCGTGGCGTCTGGCTTCACGCGGCCCGCCGCGCCTCCGAGGTGAATCAGCGGCACGCCCAGCAGCGAGGGCGGCGCGTGCTCGTATGCCGCGACGATCTCATCCACCATCGCGGGCGTTACCTTCCGCAGAAAACCGGACTTGAAGTAGTACGCGACGCGTGAAGGCACCACCGGGTCGTAGCTGCTTTGAATCTCCAGGTACGTGCGGATGTCTACGTCATCGGCAACGACCTTGCCTGCTTTCTTCAACGGCGCGAGCAACCGCCGCCCTTCGGCCGGCGGGCCGTAGTAACACACCTCGAGCCCGAGGTACCGCCCATCCGGAAAGCGGCTGAAGATCGGGTTGAGGTACAGGTCGTCCGGCGCGCTCGCGTTGAGCTCCATCGCCGCCTTCACGACCCGGCGCGCATCGGAAAACGGAAACAGGATCGTCCCCGCCATCACCTCGGGCCCGAACTGATGCAGTCGGTACTCGAACTGCGTCACGACGCCGAAGTTGCCGCCGCCGCCGCGCACGGCCCAGTAAAGATCCGGGTTCTCGCTGGCGTCGGCGCGCAGGAGCTTGCCGTCCGCTGTGACGATGTCGACCGCGAGCAGGTTGTCGCAGGTGTAGCCGAACTTGCGCGCAAGGCGGCCCATGCCGCCACCCAGTGTGAGGCCCGCGATGCCGGTATCCGAAGCGGTGCCCAGCGTGGTCGCGAGTTTGAATGCCTGGCATTCACGATCCAGCTCGCCGAGCCGCACGCCCGGTTGCGCTTGTGCCGTGAGGCGTGCCGGATCCACGCGGATGCCCCTCATCGGCGAGAGATCGATGACGAGGCCGCCGTCGCACACGGACTGGCCCGAGACGCTGTGCCCTCCCCCGCGCACAGCGGTGAGCACGCCTGCGGCGCGAGCAAAGTTGACTGCTTCGATGACGTCAGCAGCGCCCACACAGCGCGCGATCAGTGCAGGGTGACGATCGAACGCGCCGTTCCACAGACGCCGCGCGTCGTCGTACGGCGCATCCTCAGGAAGAATGAGCTGCCCGCGCAGGTTTGCGCCGAGCTCATCGACATCCACCCGCGCCAGCGAGATAGGCCTGCCCGAGAGCCCGACCGCATCGATCGGCCCGGTGCCGTCGCCGACGGCCCGCGATCCGGCGCCATCCGCCGCAGACCGCGCTCCCGAGTCAGCAGTTGCCCGACCCGCCGCCGTACTTCCCTGGGCACGTAACGCGTCCCAGGGCGCCACCGCGCACGCCATTGCCGCCGCCAGCGTCGACCTGACGAAATCCCGTCGTCGGATGCGCGGCATCTCTTGCCTACAGCGGATGATCCGGCGTGGCGATCGAGCGCCACCTGCGCGCGGACGGGCTGCCGTCGAACCCGAGCCTGGCGAAGAAATCCCGCCGATCCAACTTCATGTCGAATCCCCCTGAACTGCGACCGTCTTTTGACCGACGATACCCCAGCCGGAGGATGGCGTGCTACTCGCCGCCCCACTTCTCCCGGCACAGCGCGAGAAATCGCGCACCCGCCTGCGAGAGGGCTTGATGCCTGAGGTAATACACGCCCACCTGCCGCTCGATGTTCGAGAACGGCAGCCCTTCGACGGGCACGAGGCCCTCAGGCACTTCGCTGAGATCCGTCACGAACGTCGCGCCCTTCCCTTCCGCCGCCAGCGCGAGTCGCAACTCCATGTGGCTTACTTCCCAGACCGAACCGAACGCATTCCGGATGCGCTGACTGCCGGGCCGGCGCGCCGAGTCTTCGAGATAGGAAGTGATGAGCGGCAACGTACGCAACGCGGCCGCCGGATCTCGGCGCAACGCCTCGCGCGCCGGATGATCCGCCGCGATCATGAGTCGCCGCGTCTCCGGGAAACACGGATGAAACGCGAAGTACTCCGGCATGGCGTGCTGGAACGGCCCGAACCCGAGCTCCCACCGGCCATCCGACACGCCGTGCACGATCTCGCGGCTCGGCGCGACGACGACCTTCAGCCTCGTGAGCGGATTGCGCTCGGAAAAATCCCGCAGCAACGTCACGCCAAACCGCGCGTTCGTCGCGGGTGAAAGCGCGAGTGACAAGGTCGACAACGCACCGGACTTGATCTGCTCGATGTCCGCGAGTGTCTCGCGCTCCTCGTTGAGCACCTTCTCCGCAAACCGCAGCAGGCGGATGCCTGCTTCCGTCAGTTGCGGCGGATGCCCCCGCCGCAACAGCACCGTGCCGAGACGATGCTCGAGATTGGCTATCGTCTGGCTTACAGCGGACTGGGAGAGGTCCAGGCGCTCGGCGGCGCGGCTGAAGCCACCCGTCTCCATCACCGCCTGAAAGGCGCGCAATTCGTTTCGTTCGATCTGCATGTTGGTGCAAAGGTTCGCATTGTTTGGGGATTCCTTCCATCGGTTGTTCTGATGGGGCAATCACTTTGCGCCCCTCCCGCCGCCGCGCCGGCTGCCTCACCATGGCCCCATGAGCACTACGCAAGCGATCGAGATCCACAAAGGCCTGGAAGGCGTCGTCGCCGACAGCACCGCATTGTCCCTCGTGGATGGCGAGGGCGGGCACCTCTACTACCGCGGCTATCCCGTCGAGGCGCTCGCCGAAAAGCGCTTCGTCGAAGTCGCGTGGCTGCTGCTGTTCGGCGAATTGCCGAACGCGCCCGAGCTCGAGGCATTCGAGGACTTCCTGTGGAAGGCGGGCCAGTTACCGGAAGGCATCGCCGCCAACGTGCGTGCGCTCGCGCGGCTGGGAGTGCACCCGATGGCGACGTTGCAAGCCATCACGCCGCTCCTCACCCTCGAGCCGCCCCGGAACAACCCCGGGCGTACGCCGCATGAGAAAGAAGGTCTCGTCGTGGCCGCACGCGTGCCGGCCGTCATCGCGACGATTCATGAGGAGCGTGCGGGGCGCGAAGTCATCGCATATCCCTGGGCGCGGCGCTATGCCGAGCGATACCTGTACCTGCTCAACAATCGCGCTCCGACCGCCGACGAAATTCGCGCGTTCGATTGCATGCAGGTTCTGCAGCTCGATCATGGGTTCAACGCGAGCACGTTCACCGCGCGGGTGGTGACATCGACGCTCGGGCCAACCGCATCGGCGCTCTCCGCGGCGATGGGCGCGCTATACGGCTCGCTGCATGGCGGTGCCGACCAGGCCGCGCTGGAAATGGCGATCGACCTCGGCGCGCCGGAGCACGCCGAAGAGTTCGTCGCCACGTGCCTTGCCCAGCGCCGGAAAGTCATGGGCATGGGCCATCGTGAGTATCGGCTGGTCGACCCGCGTGCGAGCGTGCTGAAGCGAATGGCGGAGAAAGTCGCGACAGATCCGTCGCTGAAGCGCCTCTACGAGACGCTGCTCGCGGTGGAAGCGGCCTTCGTGGCGCAGACGAGCGCAAAGAGCCGGCCGCTGCGCGCGAATATGGAGTTCTACAAAGGCATCGTGTGCCTGGGGCTGGGGATTCCGAAGGATCTATTCACCGCGACGTTCACCGCCGCCCGTGTATTCGGCTGGACCGCGCACATCGGGGAACAGCGAGCGGACAATCGGCTGATTCGCCCATCCGCGCACTACACGGGTCCGCCACCTCGCACGCTCGAGACGCCGACGCTCAAAACCGCTTGAAGCGAAGCGTGCGGCTCGCGCCCCGCGCGCCGGAAGGCAACTCAGCCGGAACCACTTGCGCTCGAGGGCGGATGCCAGAGCTTCTCCGCGCAGGCATCCTCCTTGAGGCGCAGGTTCGGTTGTCGCTTGTAGGTGAGCTGCGCGTCCCATGGCGCCGTGAAGGTCTCCGGGTCCGTGAGCGTGAGTTTCACGCGCAGCGTGTCAGTGCCTGCGAGCTCGTAACGCTCGACGACGGTGAGCTTCTCGCCGTGGGGCATGCCCACATCGTCCATCCACGTGAGCGCGTTCAGCGAATACGTGCTCACGACGAGCGCGTTGCCATCCCACTTCGCGGAGGAATACCCGTCGTAGTTCGGGTCCGGCAGGCTGTCCGCCGCCGGAATCGGGTCATCGATGTAGAACTGGCGCGACTGGTGATTCGCCTGGTAGAGCACCGTGACCTGCTTCGGCTTCTGCAGGATCTGGATCGGCTGGGCTTCATTCAGCAGGCGCGGAACGCCATGGGGCAGGCAGAGCGCCGCCGCCGGATCGGGATCGTCCGCGCTCTTGCCGCCGCTCGCCTTCGCCTGCTTGCGCTTCGCGTAGACCCGCGCCGCTTCGGGCTTGAAGGGCGGCGCCTTGCCGGCCGTGGTTTTCAGTTCCGCCTGGGGCTTCTCGACGAGCCACACGCCACCGAGGTTCGGCTTACCCTCCGCCGCGACGGCCGGTAACGCAACGAAACCTGTAACGGCGGAAAGGCACGCCGCGAGTAATACCCGGGTACGCATGCTCATTTCGCTTTCGTGACGCCGTTTTCCGGCGCGTTGCGGTTGTTCTCTTCGCACGCGTATTCCATCAGGCGCACGTCGGGGCGCGCGCGATAGATGCGCTTCGTCGTCCACGGCTTCGTGAACATCACAGGATCCGTGATCGTGATGAGGCTCTCGAGCGCCTTGCCGCCTTCGATCTTGCGGATGTGCTCGACCACGTGCAGCTGGTCGGAGTGAGTAATGCCCTCTTCGTCGATGCGGGTCTTGTCGTTCAGCCCGATCGTGTCGATGACGAGGGTGTCGCCTTCCCAATGCCCCACCGAATGGCCGAGATAGGTCTTGGGCGGATTGGCGGGCTGCTTCTCGTCCATGTAGATCCAGCGCTGATTGCGGTTCACCTCGTGCACCCAGGTCATCTGCCCCGGCGTCGTGATGATCTGGATCGGATACGGCGAGGCGAGCAGCCGCGGAATGCCGTGCGGCAGGCAGCCGGTCGGCGCATCCGCGACAGGCTCGCCGGCCTTGTCGGCGGCGACGTTATGTTCCCAGTCCTTGCGCCCGCGCTCGGTGAAGGGTGGCAATTCACCTTCGACCGTGCGGTATTTGCGGTCGTAGCCTGGCGTCCACCAGACACCGTCGATGTCGTGGGGATCGCTCGAGGTCATGGATGCGGGGTCGGGTTTCGGCGGACCCGCCGCCGGCTTGGCGTTCTGGGCCGGCGAGGCGACCGCGAAGGCAAGGAAAATCAGGCCGACGGAACCCGCGGCCGCAAAGCGCTCGACACGACGCATTTCTTCCCCCCCTTTGACGCCGCCCCCTGATCCCAGTGTCGTGGATTTGCCGTCGGCCCGTACAGGCGCCCTGCGAGATACGACCACACGTCGAACCGCTGGTTGCGCTTGAAACCGGCTCGGGAGCGGCTGACTGCTCCGTGCCTGACACAGTAAATCGGTCAGGAACGGTTGCGCGCGCCCGTCGCCCTTCACCGCCTCCAAGCACGCGACGTACACTCGCCCCCCGCGTCGAGGACATGGCACACACCATTTTTTCCAGCAAAGTGATGACATGAAGACCTTAATCTTTTCCGCCGCGACCGCTCTTACCCTGTTCGCCACCGCGACTTCCGCGCACCACTCCTTCGCGATGTTCGATCAGACGAAGGAGACGACGCTGAACGGCACGCTCAAGGAGCTGCAGTGGACCAACCCGCACATCTGGGTGCAGGTGATGGTCAAGGACCCCGCTTCCGGCAAGGACGTGGAGTGGTCCATCGAAGGCGGCAGCCCCAACAACCTGGCTCGCAAGGGCTGGACGCGCAATGCGATGAAGGCCGGCGACGCTGTCGTCGTCACCATTCATCCGCTCAAGAACGGCGACCACGGCGGCAGCCTCGTCAAGGTCACCGTCAACGGCCAGACGCTGACCTGAGTCAGGCTCCCACACCCGTCCCGAGCGGGTCCGCCCTCTCCGTCCCTGCCACCACCGCACTCCCCGGTCGGGGCGTGGCCGCGACTGCGGCTGCGTTTTTGATCTGGGGGCTGTTCCCGCTCTACATCGCGGGGATCTCGAGCGTCTCGGCGCTGCAGATCACGGCGCATCGCGTGGCGTGGTCCTGCGTGTTCGTGCTCGCTTTGCTGGCATTTCGACGGGAGCTCGGAAGCATCGGTGAAGCGGCGAAGCGGCCGGGTGTGCTGCCGCGGCTCGCGGGCAGCGCGATCCTCGTCAGCGTGAATTGGCTGGCGTTCGTGTGGGCCGTCAACCACAACCAGACTGTCGAAGTCAGCCTGGGCTACTACATCAATCCGCTGCTCAACGTGCTGCTGGGAATCCTGGTGCTGAAGGAGCGGCTCAATCGCGTGCAGTGGATCTCGGTGGCGGTCGCGACCGCGGGCGTGGCGTATCTCACGTTCGAGACCGGGCGGGTGCCCTGGGTCGCACTGACCGTGGCGACGTCGTTCGGGGTTTATGGACTCATTCGCAAGGTCGCCAAAGTCGAGGCGCTGCCCGGGCTCGCCATCGAAATGATCCTGCTCACGCCGTTCGCCGTGGGCTACCTCATCTGGTGCGAAGTGAACGGCATCGGTTCGTTCGGCCACGCGAAGCCGCTGGTCGAGACTCTGCTGGTGCTGAGCTGCGTGGTCACCGCAACGCCGCTCGCGCTCTTCTCGTACGGTGCGCGACTGCTGCCGTACTCCACCGTCGGCATTCTTCAGTACATTGCGCCGAGCCTGCAGCTCATGTGCGCGGTCTTCATCCTGGGCGAACCGTTCCAGCACGCGCGCGCCGTCGGGTTCGCGCTCATCTGGGTCGCGTTGGTGATCTATGCGATCGACGGGATTGCGCGGCAGCCCTCAATCGCCGGGCGGATCGGAGCTCGGAGGTCCGAGCCGCCCGGCGATTGAGGGCTTTCCGACTTCAGGTCATCCCGCGCCACGGGGTACCATCCCGGCACTCATTCGCTGCGAGCGCTGACGGTGTCACAACAATCCGGTCCTTGGGTCAAATTGCGGTCCGCCGCGCTCTCGGCGGAGATCAACCCCCTCGGCGCGCAGCTCTCGGTTCTGCGGGATCGTGAGGGACGCGACCTGCTCTGGGACGGGGACGCCGCTGTGTGGGCCGGCCGTGCCCCCATTCTGTTCCCGATCGTCGGCTCGCTCGCCGGCGGCCGCTATCGGCTGGGCGGGCGCAGCTTCGCGCTCTCGCGTCACGGGTTCGCGCGCGGCAAGCCGTTCGAGGTCGTCGCGACGACGGGCTCTTCGGCCACCTTCCGGTTGCGCGCGGACGATTCGACGCTCGCGGTGTATCCCTTCCCGTTCGAGCTGGAAGTCTCTTACGTGCTGGCGAGCTCGACGCTGTCCGTCACCGCGTCCGTGCGCAACACCGGGAGCGAAGCGTTGCCGGCGAGCCTGGGGTTTCATCCCGGTTTGCGCTGGCCGCTGCCGTATGGCGCGCCTCGCGCCGCGCATTTCATCGAGCTGGAGGCGGACGAGCCCGCGCCGATCCGGCGCATCGACGCGGACGGGCTGCTGAAACCCGAAGGGCTCCCGACACCTGTGGTGAATCGGCGCCTGAGGCTCGCCGATGAGCTGTTCCGTGACGACGTGCTGATTCTCGACACGCTCAACAGCCGATCCCTGCGCTACGGCGCCGCGAACGGGACACAGATCGAAGTGCGATTCCCCGATGCGCAATACCTCGGGCTCTGGACGAAGCCGGGCGCGCCCTTCATCTGCATCGAGCCGTGGCAGGGCATCACCGATCCCGCGGGCTTCGCCGACGATTTCACGCGCAAGCCGGGCGTGTTCACGGTCGCGCCCGGCGCGAGCCATTCGCTGAACATGGGGATCACACTGCGCGACGGTTAGAGGGTTGGGGAGGGCACGGCAATGCAATCGACGGTAGACGAAATCATTGCGGCGTCGGTGAGCGGCAACCTGCAGCGTGTCACCGCGCTCCTCGATGCGAAATAGCGAGATCGACGTCCGTCAGTAGTTGACGAACGCGTCGTCCGGATAACAGTACAGCCAGCGCTCTCCCGGCTCGGCCGAGGCAATCACCGGGTGGCCGGTCGCGCGCGCATGCTTGGAGGCATGCTTATTCGGCGAGTCATCACAGCAGAGCGTGATGCCGCATTCCTGGCACGTGCGCAGGTGCACCCATTGCGACCCGATCTTCATACACTCCACACATTCGCGCCGTTCCGCGCGCTTGATGGCGTGGATCGCGCCGATGTGCTTGCAGACTTTGGCTGTCATGGATGCATGCTACCTGAAGCTAGTCGTCCGAATCGCCGCGCACGTTGTTGAGATGCGCTTCCCGCAGGTCGAGCTCGCGTTCGATCCGGCGTCGTACTTCGTCCTGCAGATCGCCGATTCGATACAACTCGTTGATCTGCTGGCGCTCCGCCTCGATCAGTGAAAACTCGAGCTCATCGTGCGCTTCGAGCAGCTTGCGATGAGCTTCGTCCCCGTCACCACGCTGGGCCACGTGCCTGAGCCGCTCCCTATGACGGGCCCGGAGCGGCTCGAGAACCGAAGCGGGTAAACCTCGCTCCAGCCCAAGCGCTTCGAGTCGCGCCAACGCGGCCTCGACGGCCTGGCGCCGGGCCGAGGACTCCTGCACGCGCTCGTCGGCCTGCTCACGCAGCCCCGCATTCGCCAGCCCCAGGGCGCGAATCACCGACGGCAACAGAAGTCCCTGCCCGACCAGCGTCACGAGCACCACCGAGAACGTGAGGAACAGGATGAGGTCCCGATCGGGAAATGCCGCGCCTCCTTCGATCGTCAGCGGAATCGCGAGCGCCGCCGCGAGCGACACGATGCCACGAACGCCGGTAAACGCGAGCGCGAACGGAAACTGCCACGGCGGCGACGGATCGCGTTTCGCGAGCGAAGGCGACAGCCAGCGCGGCACGTAGGTGGCCGGATACATCCACACGAACCGCGCGACGATCACCACCGCGCACACGATGAGCGCCGACATCACGAGATCATGGAACGAGTAACCGTGAATGCCCGCGGTCAGCGCGCGCGCCTGCAGCCCGGTGACGAGGAACACCGTGCCTTCGATCAGGTAGATGAACAGGTCCCAGAAGAAGATGCCCTGCAAGCGCGTGGCCGCGCTGATGAGGCGCAAGCCGTTCCAGCTGATGTACAGCCCCGCCGTCACCGTCGCGAGCACGCCCGATCCGCCGAAATGTTCCGGCGGCCAGTACGCGAGGAATGGCGTGAGGATCGACAGCGTGACCTCGATGCGCGGATCCCGCACCCAGCGGCGCAATCGGAGCATGAGCCAACCGACCGCGAGCCCCCACACGATCTCGCTGACGACGATGATCGCGAAAGCTTCCGTCGCCTTGCCGAACGAAAACACACCGAGCGTCACCGCGGCGACCGCGAATCGGTAGAGGATCAGGGCCGTCGCGTCGTTCGCGAGCCCCTCGCCTTCGAGCACCACGAGCAGCCGTCGCGGAAGCCGCATTCGCCGCGCGACCGACAGGGGCGCGATGGCATCCGGTGGCGAGATGATGGCGCCCAGCACGAATCCCACGGCCCACGGAAATCCGAGCAGCCAGTGGGTCGCCGCCGCGGCGGCCGCAGCGGTGAATGCCACGCACCCGACCGCTAGCAACGAAATCGGCCGCAGGTTGAAGCGGAACTCCTTCCAGCTCATCGCGACGGCGGAGGAGTAGATGACCGGCGGAAGCACGATGAGCAGCACGAACTCCGGCGCAAGCTCCAGCGTCGGCAGCCCCGGCACCAGCGCCAGAACCACGCCGACGATCACCAGCAGAATGGCGTGAGGCACCTTCAGCCGGTTGGAAACCCAGGCGACGACGGAAACGACGATCAGCAGCCCCACCAGCAACTGAATGGTCGTGATGGTGTTCAACTCGTGCGTCAATCAATCACTCCGAAGCGGTAAACCGGCGCGCTCGGTCGGGAGAACCTTGGGCGCTAGAAAGTACCGGTTTCCGGCAGCGCCTGCGCGCTTTCCTCAGCCAGCCCGCCCGACTGGCGCTCGAACAGCTGCCGGTAGTGGCCATGAGGCCGGCGCAGCAGCGCTTCGTGGTTGCCCTCTTCCACGACGCGCCCGTGGTCGAACACCATGATGCGATCCATCGCGCGCACCGTGGAAAGCCGGTGCGCAATCACGATGGACGTGCGCCCCGCCATCAGCCGCGCCATCGCTTCCTGGATCAGCCCTTCCGACTCGGAGTCCAGGCTCGACGTCGCCTCATCGAGGATGAGGATGGGCGCGTTCGCCAGGAATGCGCGCGCCAACGCCACGCGCTGCCGTTCGCCGCCCGAAAGCTTCACGCCGCGCTCGCCCACCAGCGTCTGGTATTTGCGAGGCAGATGCGAGATGAACTCATGCGCGTTGGCCAGCTGCGCCGCATGCTCGATCTCCGCCTGCGAGGCGTCGGGCCGCGCATACGCGATGTTCTCCGCGAGACTGCGGTGAAACAGGATGGGCTCCTGTTGCACGATCGCGATCTGCGAGCGCAACGACGCCTGCGTGGCATGCGACACGTTCTGGCCGTCGATCAGGATGCGACCTTCGGACACATCGTACAGCCGCTGGATCAGCTTCACGAACGTCGTCTTACCCGAGCCCGAGCGTCCGACGAGACCGATGCGCTCGCCGCCGGCGATACGCACGTTCAAGTCGCGATACAAAGGCGCGCCCTGCCCCGCGTACTGGAAGGTCACATGCTCGAACCGCACCTCGCCCGCACGAATCCGCAGCGTGCGCGCATCCGGCGCGTCGGCGACGCCCAGGGGCTCGTCGAAGAGATTCACGAGCTCCTCCATCTCGTTCACGGCCCGCTGCAGCTGGTGAACGTGTTGGCCGATGTCGCGAAGGTAGCCATGCACGACGAAGTACGTCGTCAGCACATAGGTGATTTCACCGGGCGTGGCACGGCCGCGCCACCAGAGCCACAGCGATGTGGCGGTGACTGCGGTCCGCACGAGCCACAGCAACACGTACTGAACGGTGCCGCTCCACGTGTGCCGCATCCAGGTGCGCCGGGTGCGGCGACCCCATTTATCGATGACCGCCCCGAGTCGCAGATCCTCGCGCACTTCCGCGCCAAAGGATTTCACGACCGCGTTCGAGCCGAGCGAGTCGGAGAGAACGCCGCCGATGCGCGTGTCGATCGCATTCGAAAGACGTGAGGCCGGTGCGATGACGCGCGTTGCGAGCAGCACCGAGACCGTCGCGTACACGATCGCGCCGATGCCCATCACCACGCCCATCACGGGCCAGCGAGATGCGAGCAGCACCACGGTGCTCACGAGCACGACGACGGAAGGCCACAGCATGAGCAACAGGATGTCGTCCACCGAATCCAGCGCCCACATGCCGCGCGTGATCTTGCGCACGGTGGATCCGGCAAAGCTGTTGCTGTGCCAGTCCGTCGAGAAACGCTGTACGCGATAGAACGCGCCCTGCGAAATGTTCCGCATGATCCGCAGCGTCAGCGGAACGATGCTGCTCCAGGAAACGTGACGACACACCAGCGTTACGAGACCGAGCGACGCCATCGCCGCGAACGCGACGCCCGCTTCATGCGCGGCGCTGGCGCCTTTGCTCACGGCGTCGACGAGCTGGCCCGCGAAAATCGGCACGACCACTTCGGCCAGCGTGCCGATCGACATGCCGAGCGCCACCTGCGCAACGAGCCGCCTGCTGCCGGCCCACTGACGGAAGGTGAACGACAAAACTTTGCGTAGGGCCTGTGAGCCCTGCGTACGGGACTGAGTCATGATGGCCGAGCGCGTAAACGCGCTGTTCCTTGAGTATCGAGAGTGGCGAACGGCAGCGGCGTTGGGCCGCTGATCGACCTGACGGGCCTATTGAAAGCCCGCGGGCGGAGGACACGGTCGTGACGGAATCATCAGTGCCTCCTGTGTTCGCGATGTGCGGTCAATGACGAGGGTGAGATTGATACCACCGATTCCGCCGCTGTAGCAAGCCGGAAACGATTTCTAACGGGAGAGCATTGATGTCGAGCCTCACGAAGCCGCCCGCAACCGGGCGCGCCCTGGCCATCCAGCTGCTTGCGGCCTGCGGCGTCACGCTGATCTCGACGGTGGCGATGGCGAGCCTGAAAGAGAAGCCGCCCAAGGGCGTCGACCTCACCGGAACCTGGCAGCTCGACCCCTATCGGAGCGACGACCCGACGGCGGTGATCGACCAGGCCCAATCTGACGCGCAGGACAAAGGCAGCGGGAGCGGCCGCGGTGGCGGCATGCGTCGCGGGGGCGGCGGTTTCCCCGGGGGTGGCGGCGGTGGGTCTTCGGGCGGTGACGGGGGTGGATTTCCGGGCGGCGGCGGCGGGTTCCCGAGCGGCGGGGGTGGCGGTTGGGGTGGTCGTCACGGCGGGATGGGGCGCGGCGGCTCCGGCGGGGCGCGCGGCGGCGGATCGGGGCGGTAGCGGCGAATCGCCGCGGCAGATGCTCAATGATCTTGCGGCTAATCCCGACAAGCTCGCCTTCTCGAGCGGCGAGCACACGCTGAAGGTTACGGCTGGCGAGGCGAACACCGAATGTGCGGCGGGTGTGAAGGTGGCCATTTCCGATGCGAACGGGGATGCCGAGCGCAATTGCGGGTGGGATGGGCGGGCGTGGGTTGTTGAGACGGCGCGTGGGAAGAATTTCACGCGGACCGATCGCTATGAACTTTCCAAGGACGGGAAGACGCTTACATATGTGACTACCGCGAGTGGGTCACGGATGCCCAAGATCAAGATATCGCGTACGTATACGCTGGCTCCTCCCGGATGAAGCAGCCCTCAATCGCCGGGCGGCTCACAGCTCGGAGCTCCGACGTCCAACGTCCGCGCTCTTGGCCGCCCGGGGATTGAGGGCTTCTCGCACTTCTCGAATACGCACGCCGCCCACCAGTGATCGGGCGCCTCGGCGCCGAGCGCAATCGCAACGACATGCCCATCCAGCGCCAAATTCGCCGAAGCCACGGCCAGCGCCTGCGTATCGATATCCGTACCGACAACAAACGTCGCCCCGCGCGCACGCGCAATGCGCGCAAGCACGCCAGTGCCCGTCCCGACATCAAGCACAGCCTCCGGCCGCCGCTGACGACACAACTGATCGACAACCGCCGCACAAAGCCGCGTAGTCGGATGCGACCCGTCGCCAAGAACGGCGCCCGCCGTTCCAACCTGACCATGCTGAGCCAGCGCGAGCCAACCCGGCTCCAACTCCGGACGCGCTGAATCCCACGGATACAGCCGGATTCTCGGAGCGAGCTCGACGGGTCCATGGTGAATCATGCGTCACATTGTCGCAGCAATTACGGACGCGTGGCCCAGGTTCTCTTGACGGAGTCGCGCAGAGGCGCCGATGCTCCTTCGCAATAACGACCCAGGGGAAGAACCACCATGCGACATCGCCTGCTCACCGCCAGCCTCGTGCTCCTGTTCGCGATCTCCGCGCAGGCGCCCGCGCTCGCTGAAACCGTGATGATCACCGGCGCCAACTCCGGCATCGGGCTCGAGTTCACGAAACAGTACATCGCGAAGGGTTGGACGATCATCGTCACGCATCGTCGCCCCGAAACACCGAAGTCGCTCGCCGACCTCGCGGCGACGTACGACAAGCTGCGCATCGAGAAACTCGACGTCACCAACGTGGATCAGGTGCACGCGCTCGCGGCGAAGCTTGCGAATGTGCCCATCGACGTGCTGATCAACAACGCCGGCGTGTACAACGATCGCCGCGACTGCAAGCCCGAAGACGACCTGTGCGTCGGCGACTGGAGCACCTCCGGCTTCGGCAAGCTCGACTACAAGTTGTGGGAAACCATCTACTCGGTGAACGTCAAAGGCAACCTGCTGCTGGCCGAGTCGTTCTACAACAACGTCAAGGCGAGCAAGCTGAAGAAGATCGTTTCGATCAGCTCGAGCACCGGCTCGCTTACCGGCTCGCCGAAAGAAAGCCCCGGCTCCATCTTCTATCGCTCGAGCAAGGCCGCGCTGAACAAGGCCATGCGGATCGTGTCGGCTTCCACGAGGGATGACAAAGTGATCGTGGTGATGCTGAACCCCGGCCCCACACTCACCGAGCACCAGCTGTACCTGAAAGACGCGAAGGGAATGCTCAAGACGGACTTCACCGTCGGGAACATGATCCGCACGATCGATAAGGTCACGATGGACGATACCGGCAAGTTCCTGCGCTACGACGGCGTGCCGGAAGCGTGGTGAGGTTCGCCGCGAACAACAGCGGCGCCTCGCGCATGGCCCGCGACACGTTCAACAGCGACCGGCCGGCCGCACCGAACTGAGCACGAGTGTCCGCCGAGCTGAGCAAGAGCGAAGCGAACGCGCACGGCGTGCGCCGCCTGCTGTGCGATGAGATCGATGCGGCGATCCGCCTCTTGCGGGGCAGTCGGATCACCGACTCCGAAATTCATTCCGCGCGCCGAACTCTGAAGAAAGCGCGAGCCACGCTGCGACTTCTCCGGCCCGCGGTCGCCGCGAGAGTGTTCAAGCGGGAGAACGCCGCGCTCCGCGATGTGGCACGCCCCCTCGGCGCCGCGCGCGATGCGAAGGTTCTTCTGGATTCGCTGGATCGGCTGGCAAAGCGGTATGGCGGCCCCGCCATGCACAGCATTCCGCCGACCTTTCGCCGCCAGCTCACAGACGAGCAGGCGAAGAGCGGCGGCGCGGTGAAGCGCCGCTATTCGGAGCGCGCCGCGCCGATTCGCAGCCTGCGCACCTCTCACGAGCGCATCGTTACCGCGCGCGTGCAGGCGGATGGATGGAAGCAGATCGGCGAAGGGATCGCGCGTGTCTATCGTACCGGCCGCAAAGCGATGAAGCAGGCACGCAAGACACCCACACCCGAATGCCTGCACGAGTGGCGAAAACAGGTGAAGTACCTGTGGCATCAGCTCCAGCTGGTGGAGCCGATGTCACCCGGGCCGATCGGTGCGCTGGCCGATCAGATGAAGAAGCTATCGGACTACCTCGGCGAGGATCACGACCTCGCCGTCCTGCGCGCAAAGGTGACCGCGCACGCCGGGAAATTTCCGGCGCCAGCAGGCCCCGGCGCCCTGCTCGCTCTCATCGACCGATGTCAGGATCGCCTGCGCGCGCGGGCGTTCTTCGCAGGCCGGCGCGTCTATGACGACGCGCCGGCCGTGTTCACCAGGCGCTTCGAGCGCTACTGGCGGCGCTGGAACGAGCCGCCGGCGCGCTGAAGGTCAATCCTTGCAGTCCGGCGCCATGCCGCCGAGAGCGGGGTCGCTGTAGCTGTCGCGCCCGTCCTCGAGATGACCCGCGAAGCGGCGCAGGAAGCCCGCATCCGAATCCGTCGAGACGGTGAGGTCGTACCAGCCGAAGCTCGACTTGAGCGACCAGCGCTTCTCGAGCGCGCGACCCCGCGGCAGCGTGTCGACCAGCTTCCGATTGCCGTAGAGGCTCGCCACGGTAACGCGGCAAGGCACGCGCGCCTGGTTCGTGATGCGCAAGACAACGGAGTTGTCATCGCAGTCATAGGACAGATCGACATCCAGATCGCTCGGCGCGGCGGTTGATGCGGTTCCCTTGTACGCGCGGAAGAAGCCGCTCGGCCCGAGCACGGTCAGATCGTACTTGCCCTGGCTACCACCGAGCGCCCACGTGTTCGTGAGCGCCTTGTCGGCCTCCACCGTGTACGACCACGGACCTTCACCCGCATTCCCCGAGCGCACCTGCAAGCACGCGCCCGCTTTACCGGTGTTCTTGAAGTCGATGCGGAACGTACCCGCGGATCGGTTTGCGCTTCCGTCGACGCGCAGCTCGTAAGGCAACGCGCGCGAGGGACGCACACCGCGCTCCTGCGCCGGCAGCGATTGGTTCGTCGGCACCGCCGGCACGTAGTCCGGATGACGATCGTGATTCAGCGGCTCGTAGGCCGACGTGTCCGGCAGCTTCACGGGCCGCGTGTTCGGCTCCTTGAAGTTGAACGCCGACGTCAGGTCGCCGCACACCGTGCGGCGCCAGCGGGTGATGTTCGACTCGACCAGGTCGCGATTGCGATGAGCGAAGCGCTTCTCGAGGAATTGAATGAGCGAGGTGTGATCGAACGTCTGCGAGCAGACCCAGCCGCCCTTCGTCCACGGCGACACGATGAGCATCGGCACGCGCACGCCGAGACCATACGGTCCCCGCACGTTGCCCGGGCTGCCCGGGAAGATATCGTTCGTCGTGTCGACGGTGGAGGCGCCTTCCGCAGCGGAGCGCGGCGGAGTCGGCGGCACCAGGTGATCGAAGAAGCCGTCGTTCTCGTCGTACGTGATGAAGAGCGCGGTCTTGCTCCACACTTCGGGATTCGCGGTCAGGGCGTCGAGCACCTGCGAGAGGTACCAGGCACCGTAGTTCGCGGGCCAGTTGCCATGTTCGGAGAACGCTTCCGGCGCGACGATCCACGACACCTTGGGCAGGCGATTCTTGAGAACATCCTGACGCAGCGGCTCGAAGAGCGCGTCGAACGGTGTGCCCGGCGTCGCGAGGTTGGTTCCGATGCGAGCCTTCTCGTAGAGCGGGCTGCCCGGCGCGGCGTTCTGATACTGGTGGAAATAGAGAAGCGAGTTGTCGCCGTAGTTGCCGATGTATGCGTCGTCGGTCCAACCCCAGAAACCCGGGCCATCGAGGCCGACGCCGCTATCCTGATAGATCTTCCACGAAATGCCGTTGCGCTCGAGACGTTCCGGATACGTCGACCAGTCATAGCCGGCCTCGGCGTTGTTGATGACGGGGCCACCGCCCTGCCCATCGTTGCCGACCCAGCCCGTCCACATGTGATAGCGATTCGGATCCGTCGGGCCGAGCAGCGAGCAGTGATAGCCGTCGCAGACCGTGAAGGCGTCAGCCAGCGCGTAGTGGAACGGAATGTCCTTGCGCGTCAGATACGCCATCGTGGAACGCCCCTTGTTCGGGATCCACTGGTCGTACTTGCCACCGTTCCAGGCGGCCTGCGTGTCGCCCCAATTGTGTGGCGTGTCTTCAAGGAACTGCATGCCGAGATTGTCGGCGGTCGGATGGAACGGAAGCACGTGGCCGCCGCCGTCCGGCTGGAACCACACAGGCTTGCCCGAAGGCAGAATCGCCGGCCGCGGATCGCCGTAGCCGCGCACGCCGCGCATCGTGCCGAAGTAGTGATCGAACGCGCGGTTTTCCTGCATCAGAAACACAACGTGCTCGATATCCTCGATCGTGCCGGTGCGATAGTGCGCCGGCGTAGCAACGGCTTTTTCGATGCTCTTTGCGAATGTGGCTGTGACGGCGGCACTGCTGAGAATGCGCAGGAATGCACGACGATCGACTGGCTGCATGGGAAGGCTCCTTGCGAAAGGGACCGGAAGGCGACATCCGGCCTCGGGAATTTCGCGGGCCAATCTGCTCGGCGCCCTTTGCAGCGCCGTGACAGTTCGGTTGCATCGGCAACGCCACGCGCGCGGCTGCGCCGCGCGTTCGCTGCAGCGTGACGGTTCAGCGCAAGCGCGAGCTGGTCGCGATACGCGAGGAAGTTCAGCGCAGATTGCGCTTCAGGAAGCGCACGACCTGATCGACGGGCTTGCCCGCGAAGAACGGCGGCGCGACGTGATCCACACCGTGCAGGATCAGCATGTCGATGTTGCGGCCGACGTTCTCATACGCCCATTTCATCTCGAGCACCTGGTTGACGGGCATCTGCAGGTCCTGGTCCCCGTGCAACAGGAACGCGGGCGGATCGTCGCGATCGACGTGGAAGATCGGGCTCGCGAGCTTGGCAAGCTCCGGCACTTTGTCCGGCGGCGCGCCGAACAGGCGTTCGAGCGCGGGCGCGCGCACGGCGAGACCGTCGGGAGTCGACTGCGGAAGAATCGTGGTGAGATCCGTCGCGCCGAAGTAGCTGACGATCGCCTGCACGCTCGAGGACTCGTTCAGGTAGTCGCCTTCGCTGCCTTCCAGCTCCTTGTTGCCACTGGTCACGCCGACGAGCGCGGCGAGATGGCCGCCCGAAGATGCGCCGACGATACCGATGCGGTCGGCGCGATAGCCATATTCCTTCGCCTTCGCGCGCAGGAAACGAATGCCGGCCTTGATATCGTGCACGTTGGCGGGAAACTTCGCGTCGTTCGACGAACGGAAATCGAGACTGGCGACGGCGAAGCCGCCCTCGACGAGGAACGCGGGAAAAGCTGTCTTGTTTCCCGTGGTCCACGCACCGCCGTGAACCCAGACGAGTAGCCGCGGCTCACGAACGCCCGCGGGCAGATGGATGTCGAGACCGAGCGGCTTGCCGTCCACGGCGGCGTATACGACGTCTCTGAAATCGCGCGCCGCAGGTTCCGCGGCGAGCGCGATGGCGCAACCAGCCAGCGCCACGGCAGCGAAAATCAGCCTCGCCATTGTTCTCATGCCGCCCCCACCGAGCCCGAAGGATCGGCGGGAAGGCTGAGCACCTGCCAGCCAACAATCAACGCCGGCCGAGTGGAGTCGCCGGCACGCGGCCGGCGAACCGCGGCCTTCACGCGACTCGCGTCCGCCATCGAGCGCGCGGGACTGCGTCGTCAGGCGCCCGACGCTAGCCGCGGCGACGCGCCGGCCCGAGCGACGCTACGACAGCGGCGGCAACAGCTCCGGCGGCGTGCGACCGGAGACCGGGTTCTTGTAGTGGAACGGCGGCTCGACGATCTCCGGGAACGCGTACTGCCTCACACGGATCGGGTAATCCGGCGGCATGTCGGTGGCCACCTTCGGTCCGCCAGCCGCGCCGCCGAGCCCCTGCGTAATGCCACCGCCCACCGCTTCACGGCCAGGTTTCCCCTGGCCCGCGAGCGCACGCGCTACCGGGCCCACGCGCGCCCATCCATTGCGATAGGACGCGTTGAACGCGTGATAGAGCTCCTGCACGCCGAACTTCCACTCGCCGTTTTCCTTGATGGCGGTGTTCTCGTAGATCCCGCCGATCCACGAAGCCGACGTGCCGTCGGCCGCGCCGCCCATCTGGAAGAGACGCACGCGAGCGCGAGCGCTCTTGCCGTCTTCGGAGATGTGAATGACGGGCTGAAGGAGCTGGTGAATCGTGTAGAAATTCGCCGAGCGGCCGTTGCGCGGGCCGCGCAGGTTCAGCACTTTTCGGATCCGATCCGGACCGACGTACACGCCGGCGCCGGTGATCTCTTTCGAGCCGGTGCTGCCATAGGTATCCGCCATGTTGTCCCACGCGGATTCGTCGATGTAGTACCCATACGAGCTCATGAGATTCTCGACGGCGTCGTAACCGATGGCGCTGTCGAGATTGCGCGCAACCTCGGCGAGGTTCACATCGGCGTTGCCGCCCGCAGCCTGCTTCGAATCTTTCACGAGCGACACGCGCGTTACCGCGCCCGAGCCATATCGGACCGGCTTGCCAGTCACGGGATTGGCGTAGTGGAACGCGACGTAACTCAACTCCGGATAGCTCCGATACGACTGAGTCGGCTTGCGATCGGGCGGGAACTCCTTGCTCGCCACCGGCGCAGGCTTCGCGTCGTTCGCCCAACCCTTGTCGTAGTCCGAGGACAAGCGCGGGAAGTAGCGCACGGCCTCGAGCTTCCACACGCCGCCCTGCTTCACGAATTCGTTCTCGTAGGTGCCCTGCTCCCAGCGCGCCCATTCACCGTTCCGGCCCAGCTGGGCGAGCACGTTCGTGCGCGCGCCGGCGCTGAGGCCGTCCGCCGCGACGGTGACAACCGTCCCGAGATTGATATGGTCAGTCAGCTCGCCATTCTTCAGCGGCCCCGGACCGTTGAACACTTCGAGCGCACGCCGGATGTGTTCGCGCCCGACATATACGCCGCGCTGACCCGTTTCGTATGTGCCGTCATCGGCGAACAGGTCGGCCACGTCATCCCACAACTTGCGATCGACGTAGTAGCCGAGACTGTGCTGCAGATTCTGGACCGCGAGCTCGTCGTTCAGCCGGCGCACACGTTGCGCGAGCCGAGCCGCATTCGCCGAACCGGACGACGGCACCTGCCACGCCGCATCGGGAATCGTCACGCCGACATGCTTCGCTTCGAAGTGATAGGGAATATCCCAGCGCGCGGGCGCCTTGTGCCCGTACTCCTCGTAGGCCCCCGCGTACTGCGGGTAGAGATGGATCGAGCTGATCTTCCAGGTGCCGTTGTCGAGCACATATTCGTTCTCGTAAACGCCACCAGCCCATGACGCGGATTTGCCGTACTGGCCGAACATCGCCACCTGATGCCACGCGCCCTTCGCGGTCTTGCCGTCGGCGCTGAGCGTGATGATGGGCTGAAGGAGCAGATGCAGATACAGCTGACCCTTGCCGAGCCCGGCCGCCTTGCGGCCCGCTTCGTCCCTGAAATGCTTGCTGATCGCGCTCTTGCCCGTCACCGCGCCGGACTGAAAAGTGGCTACGGCATCGTCGGTGAAGAGGTCACCCACGTCGGCCCAGAGGCCTGAATCCAGGTAGTGTCCGTATGTGTACTGCAGCCGTTTCACAGCGCGGATCGCTTCTTCCGCACGCACACCGGCTTCTAGCCGGTCGAGCTGCGCGGTAGCGGCGGAGTTGTCCGCCGCGGCCTGGAACGAGAGCGCGAGCAGCATGACGGCACCGAAAGCCAGAACCCGCGATGAAATGCGACGCATACGACCTGACCCCCTCCATCGACAATGCGGCGCGTAGAATGCGCTGATCGCAACGAAATTACGCGGCCCATCGCAATACGGTCTTGATCGAGGAGGCAACCTTCCTTGCCTCTACAGGCAAGACTCCAAAAGGTGATCGGCCACCATTCACGCGCATGGCTCACCTGCACAACCCACCGCCCGACCCGAACCCACGCAAGCCGGCCCACGCGGTGCCCGACATGGCCTGGGATTGTCACATCCATCTCTTCGGCCCGGCGCGCGAGTTCCCGTTCGAAGCCACGAGCCCCTACACCTCCGACGACGCCCTGCCCGAAGACTATCTGCGCATGCGGCGGACACTCGGCGTGAAACGCGCGGTGATCGTGAGCGCGGGTGGCTACGGCGCCAACTATCGCCATCTCGAGTCCGTGCTCACGCGCTTCGGCGAACACTTTCGCGGCATCGTGCTCGCGCGGCCCGATTTCAGGGCGGATGAAGTCGCTCACCTGGACAAGCTCGGCGTGCGCGGCGTGCGCTTCTTCGAAGGGCCGGAGAACCACGAGTGGAGCCATCTGCCGACGATCAACCCGCGCGTCGCCTCGCTCGTTCATGAGGCGGGGTGGCATTGCCAGTTCCAGAGCCTGGTGCGCGGGCACATCGTGGCGGTGGCCGATCGTCTTCTTGAGCTGCCCACGCCGGTGGTGCTGGATCACTTCGGCAATTTCCAACCGCTGCTCGGTGTCGATCAGCCGGCGTTCAAGACCATCCTGCGCATGCTCGAGACGGGGAAGGTGTGGCTGAAACTCTCGGGCCCGATGCGCAATTCCGACGAAGATTATCCATACGCGAGCATGACGCCGTTCGCGAAGATCCTAGTCCGGCATGCGCCCGAACGATTGCTGTGGGGCTCGGACTGGCCACACGTGCAGATGAACGGGCGGATGATGCCGAACGACGGCGACTTGGTTGACCTGCTCGCCGAGTGGGTTCCCGACGAGACTACGCGCACCCGCATTCTCACGCGGAACCCGCTCGCGCTGTATCGATAACTCCGCGGCCTCGGCGTGAAGCTACGCCCGTGCACGGGGCGCAGCTTCACACGCCTTCAGAACTTCTTGCGCAGCGTGAGGAACCACTCGCGCGGCGGCGCCGGCTGCGCCTCCACGTTCGGATATCCCAGCTCCTGGTAGATGAAGAAGTTGCGCCAGTAGCCCTTGTTCGTCAGGTTCGTGGCACCCAGCGAGACGCTGAGGTCGTGGTCGTCGTTGTCGTAGGTGACCCGCGCGTTGAATACGCCGTACCCCGGCTGGTTGTAGGTCGTTGCGACCGCGCTGTACACGATGCTGCCCTGATAGAACCAATCGAGCCGCGGTGTGACCGACCCGTGAAGGAACGGTGTGGGCGCTTCGTACTGCATGCCCACGTTTCCCGTCCAATCCGGTATGCCAACGAGACGGCGGTTCACGCGACCCGGCGCATCGAGGTCCGCCGACGAGAACTTGGAATAGCCCAGCGATCCGCCGATGGAGAAGTGTTCGAAGGGACGCGCCTCGACTTCCGCCTCCACGCCCTTCACTTTGCCGGGCGTGTTGACGTAGTACGTGCGGCCGATGCACTGGAAGCCCGGCGTTCCCCCTGCGATCTCAGCAGCGCTCAACGTACGGCACGTCGTCGCGTTGGGACCGCCACTCGGCATCGAGACCGTCACTTGCGTGCCCGCAACGGGCTGGCCGTTCGCGCCGATCAGGTACTCCTGGCCGCTCACGCCCGCGGGGCGGGTCTTGTAGTCCGTGTAGAAGACATCCGCGTTGACGCGCAGCTTGCGGTCGAAAAGATCCGTCTTCGTGCCGAACTCGTACGACAGGATTTCGTCGCCCGGAATCTGCGCGACCTGGCTTGGCTGCAACGGCCGTGAGTTGAACGATGGCAGCCGGAAACCTGTTGCGGCAGACACGTACAACATCGTGTCGTCCGCAACGTCCACGTTCACTCCCGCCTTCCAGTCGAAGCGACTATCCGAAGGCGTGACGTTGAAGATGATGTTGCCCGTGGGGGTCGCGTCCTGGAGGTTGGAGTAGCTCACCGGCTTCTTGTCGTCGGAGTATCGGCCGCCCAGGACGAATCCGACTCTCTCGAACGGCTTCAGCGTCACGTTGAAGTACGCCGCCTTGCTATCCGGCTCGTACAGGTTGTTCTGATAGCGCTGCAGGTTGTTGTACGGCGAAACGAGAGTCGTATGAACGAAACCGCTCCCCCGGTAATAGAAGATGCCCCCGACCCAATCGGCCCAGCCGGTTTTGCCCGAGAGGCGCACCTCACCGGACTTGTGGTCCTCGCCCGTGTTGTTACGCGTATTTTCGACCGCGAGCGGCGATGCGTCGACGTCGAAGGAGAACACGGTATCGATCTTGCGATACCCGGCGACCACAGTGAGATCGATGTTGTCGGTGAGGCCGACCACGACCTTCGAGGAAATGCCCCAGTTGGTCACCGGGCTCAGCGCGCGGTAGCGGAAGCCGCCCCGTAGCAGGGAGCCGTTGTAGAACGTCGAGTTGGGCACGATCGCGCCGGCGGGCGTCGGATCGCCGAACGTTGCGAAGGTGGAGAATCGATCGCCGGTGAGAAAGCGGTTGTCGTACGCGAACGGAGGCTGCCCGGCCACGGAATACTGACTCGCGATGGCGCGCAGATTGGCGTTGCCATTCGCCGTCGTGGCATTCACGTTGAGGAGCGTGTCGGCCTGGTTCTCGGACTCGTCGCTCGTCCAGTCGCCGGTGAACGTGATGGAGACGCGCTCGGTCGGCTCGATCAGCCATTGCGCGCGCACCGCGTGGGAGTCTTCGCCACCCAGGTGGCCGACCACGCAATTATCCGGCGTGAAATTCCCCGTATCGAGCAGCAGGCCTTCCGAGAACGGAAAGTTACCCGCGAGCTGCGGCGTACCGTTCTTGATCATCTGGCAACGGAAATCGAGCCGCTTCTCGTAACCGGTGCGGCGCTTCTCCGCGGCGGAAACGCGCAACGCCATGTTGGCGCCGAGCGGCAGATTGACGCCTGCGCGCACATCGAGACGGTTGAACTCACCGGTCGTAATCTCGCCGAAGGCCGACATGTGCTCGAGATCCGGCGCCTTGCCCACGAGGTTGACCGCGCCCGCCAGCGCGTTTCGGCCGAAGAGCGTGCCCTGCGGGCCGCGCAACACTTCGACACGGTCCAGGTCCAGCAGGTCGAACATCGAGCCGAAGATGAGTGGGTAGTAGACGTCGTCGATGTAGTAAGCGACACCGGGCTCGCTGGCCAGATTCGTGTCGCCCTGGCCGATCCCGCGGATGAACGCGGTCACCCCCTTGCCGAAAGCGCCCTGCGCCTCACGGAAGGTCGCGTTCGGTACGATCGAGCCCAGGTCCGCGGTGTTGGTAATGCTGCGTTCCGCGAGATCCTCCGAGGTGATCGCCGTGATCGCGATCGGCGTGGATTGAAGGTTGGTGGCCTGCCGGGTTGCGGTAACAATTACGTCCGGAATCCCCCCTTCCGGGGAGGCCGTATTCTGCGCAAACGCCGCCGGTGCGAGTCCTGTGGCGATTGCCACAGCAACAGCCGCCGCTACCGGCGACCTTGAATTTGACGATGTAGCCTTCAACGGTTCCCCCTCCGTGTTGGATTGCCGGCGCGAAAGTAATCGCCGTACACCGGTCAAACTTGCTTCTAACGGCACATCGTTTTGAGTGGGACAAAGCGCCCCCGCGCGCCGCGCTCGACTTCGCACGGGCCCGCTGCTACAAGGTCGCCCCAGCAAGATCACCTTGAGATACATGTCGATGCCGGCCAGAAAAGAACCTGCGAGCGCCGCCCGGTCCGGGGAGCGGCGGCTGAAGCGATCGCAGGGCTTCGTCGAAGAGGTGTTCGAACTCATCCGCGCCGACATCATGTCGTTGCGCATCCCGCCGGACACGCGCATCTCCATCGACAGTCTCGCGCGCGAGCTGGGTGTCTCGCAGACCCCGATCCGCGAGGCGCTGAGCATGCTGGAGGCCATCGGGCTCGTGACGAAGCGGCACTTCGTCGGCTACTGCAGCGCCCCCCCAGCTGAACCGCAAGCAGCTCGACGAGCTATATGAAGTGCGGCTGCTGATCGAACCTTACGCCGCGCGTTGCGCGGCCGAACGCATGAGCGATGACGACCTGAAACAGCTGCGCGCGCTCGCCGAAAGTATGGAACCCGGCGAATCCCGCACGTCCTACGATCGTTTCGCGGACCAGGATTCGAAGCTGCACGACATGATCGCGCTGGGCAGCGGCAACCGCCTGATCCAGGAGTCGCTCGCGCGCCTTCACGCTCACCTGCACATCTTCCGTCTGCGCTTCCATAGCGAAGTCACCCGCGAGGCGTACGCGGAGCACGCCAAGCTCATCGATGCGCTCACGAAGCGCAGCGCGGACAAGGCGGAAGCGGCAATGCGCGCTCATATCGAGAAGTCGTACAAGCGACTCGTGCAGTTCGCCGCCGCCTGAACCGGCCCTTCGGACCCGGTCTTCCTTCCTCATCGGCCCTGGCCGGCACGCGTTCGCGAGCCGAAGATCCCGCTTTTTTTTCTCTGAACAGCGTCCCGCGTTGACACGGCATGCGCCATATCCTATAGGATATATGAAGTCCACCAGGGGGGTCTGCAGTGGAAACCATCAGGGCGTCGGGTCTACCGGGGCGAGCCAGAGCGGCGGCGTGGAACGCGCTTTACTCAGCGCGTCTCGATCAGGTCGACGTCACGCCAGCCGATCACGACACCTTCGATGCGGAGCTCACGCTCGGCAATCTGGGGCCTATCCGCGTGGCGCGGATCACTTGTGGGCGCAGCTCCATCGCGCGTACGCCGCGGCACATCGTCCATGCGCCGGGGCGAGTCTTTTCGTTCATTCTTCAGGCGCGCGGCAACGGCGTGTTCGCCCAGTACGGGAACGAAGCCTCGCTGAAAGAAGGCGATATCACGCTCTGTGACAGCGCGGCGCCTCACTCGTATCACGTCGAAGACAGCTCGGAAATGATGATGTTGCGCGTGCCGGCGAGCCTGCTGAAGGAACGCCTGCCCTCCCCCGAGCAATTCTGCGGGCGCCATCTTTCGTCGACGCAGGGTCTCGCCTGCACAGTCGCCGCGGTGATGGCAAGCCTCTGCACACAACTCGAGCGCGGGCTCACGCCCTACTTTCAGAACAGCCTCGCGCGCCACTTGCTCGACCTGCTTGCGACGTCGTACGCGATGGCTTTCGATTCGCTTACCACCGCTTCATCGGTAGTGAGCGGGCGGCACGCGAAGGTGAAGCTCTACATCGAGCAGCGTCTGCGCGATCCGGAGCTGAGCCCGTGCATGATCGCCCTGGGGCTCAAGCTGTCCTCGCGATATCTGCGGATGATCTTCGCGACCAGCAGCGAAACCGTGTCCGCCTACATCCTGCGCCGGCGACTCGAGGAATGCGCGCGCCAGATGTCAGACCCGCAGTGGCGCGGCCGCTCCATCGCGGAAATTGCCTTCGGCTGGGGTTTCAACAGCGCACCCCACTTCACCCGCAGCTTCCGCGACCGTTACGGCCTTTCGCCGCGACACTATCGTTTCCAGCAACTCGCGAGTGCGACACAGGAGTTGCCGCCTCGCGCGCAGCCCACGCGCCGCGCCACCGCGGCGATGAATACCGCGCTGGTCGCCAGCACCTGAAACAATCGTGCGGAACCGCTCAGCGCTTCCGGCGCTCCGCCAGCCAGTAACCGGCCAGCGGCGTCTTGAAGTCATCGATCACACCGCTGCGCAACCTCGTACAGAGGGATCTTCTCGAGAATCCGCGCTTTCACGAACCGAAGGCGCCCGAGAACTTCATCTGGATCGAGCCGCGCCGCTCGAGGAATTTCCAGGCCCCGTTCTCGAGAACGAACTTGTCCTTGAACTCGCCGAAGTAGACCGGCCCCTGCGATACGTAAGGCGGCTTGGCATCGCCAGGCGGCGTAGTCGAGATCATCGTGAGATAGGAAAGGCCGCTCGCGGATGTCGCGCTCTCCACGTCGATCATCACGTTGGTCGCGAGATGCTTGGTGAGCAGCGTCTTCGGTCTCGTGAGCAGCGCCGTGCGAATGGTCTCCCGGCCCTGGATCACCGCATCCGGCATCATCGGGCGCGCCATCGAGCCGTTCTCCGCGAAGCAATCCGCGGCGGCGCTCATGTCGCCCAGGTCGAGCGCGCGCGAATAGACGTGGATGAGGCGCTCGCAGGCGCGTTCGATCTCAATGCGCGCGGCGGCGCTCGGCGTTTCCGGCATGGTCGGGCTCCTCGGTCTGATGGGGTTCGAGCACGGCCGGCGCCAATGCGGGCCGGCCCAGAATCATGTCGGATGCCTTCTCGGCGATCATGACCACCGCGGCATTGGTGTTGCCGCCGATGATGGACGGGAAGATGGAGGCGTCGGCAACGCGCAGCCCTTCGACGCCGCTCACGCGCAACCGCGGATCGACGACTGCCGACTCATCCGTGCCCATGCGGCAGGTGCTGACGGGATGATGAACCGTGTACGACTCCGCGCGGAGATACGCGACGAGATCCGCGTCGCTCCGCGCCGCGCCGCCCGGCGCGGTTTCCCGCGCCTGATATTTCGCGAACGACGGCGAGGCGAAAACCTTGCGCGCGAGGCGGATGCCGCGCACGAGCGGCTCCGCATCCTCGGGCACCGACAACAGGTTCGGATCGATGAGCGGAGCGGCGAAGGGATCCGCGCTGGCCAGCGTGAGTCGTCCGCGGCTCTTGGGGTACAGAAACACCGGGCTGACGGCGTAGCCATGCCCGAGCGGAAACGGGAACGACGGCGACGGACGACGCGCCGCCTGGAACACGAGCTGCACGTCCGGCTTTTCGAGGCCCGGCAGCGTCTTCACGAATGCGGCCGACTCGAAGATGTTGTTCGACAGCGGCCCACGGCGCATGAGCAGGTATTGCGCGATGTACAGCAGATTGCGCGGCAGGGCGCGCATCGAAACGCCGTACGACGCCGGATGCTCCATCGCCATGTGAACCGGGCTCGCGAGATGATCGTGCAGGTTGCGCCCGACGCCCGGCAGATGATGGCGGACCTCCACCCCCACCGAAGCAAGATGCTCCGCATCGCCGATGCCGGAAAGCATCAGCAACTGCGGTGATTGAATCGCGCCTGCCGACAACACGACCTCGCGATTCGCGCGCACGGTCACGACGCCTTGAGGCATGCGAACTTCCACACCGACGGCGCGACGACCTTCGAGCAGCACTCGCGTCACCTGCGCGTCGGTCAGCACGGTGAGATTCGGTCGCTTCAGTGCCGGTTCGAGAAACGCGCGCGCGGTCGTCTCACGCGTACCGCCGCGAATGGAGAGTTGCCGCAGGCCCGTGCCTTCCGAATCCTCGCCGTTGAGATCCGCGCGCGGCTTCACGCCCTGGCCGGCGAGCGCGTCGAAGAAAGCGAAGTTGAGCGGGTTGGGCCGCGTGACGTTGCGAATGCGCATGGGCCCGCCGCGCCCGTGAAAAGCCGAGGGACCGAAGTTCTCGTTGTCTTCGCTCCGGCGGAAGTACGGCAGGACCTCGCGATAGCTCCAGCCCGTGGCACCGGCGTTGGCCCACGAATCGTAATCGCGCGGATGCCCGCGGAAATACACCATGCCGTTGATGAGAGCGGAACCACCGAGCCCGCGGCCCCGCGGCACGCCGATGCGGCGCCCGTTGAGATGCGACTGCGGCACCGTCTGAAAGCGCCAGTTGAGCTCCGGCGAACGTTGGGCGAGCGCGATCGCGCCCGGCACATTCACGTAGACACTCTTGCCGGAACCGCCCGCCTCGATGAGGCAGACGCGATTGCGCGCTTCTTCCGACAATCGCGCGGCAAGCACGCAGCCCGCCGTGCCAGCGCCCACCACAACGAAATCGAACCCCTCTTGCACGCTCGCCGACCCACCTGCCGCCGCTTCGAACGGCGCGGCATTCTACGCACCCTTTTACGTGCCCCTCAAACCCGCGCGGACACGGGAACCGTTGCGTGCACGCGCGTGCCGCGCGCCGCGGACGATAACGCGCCTCGCTCTCGCGAAAGGATTGCTCGGCGCGCTTGCGCTCCGTGAGATCGTGCACGACGGCCAGCGTGAGCGTGCGCCGCTCTATGTGAACGGTGGAGAGCTCCCCTTCCGCAGCGGATGCGCCAGGCCGAGCAGCATGCGCGACCGCGCTGCCAGCCTGCGGATTGTTCCGGATGGTCCGCTCTCCTAGCCTTTTCGACATTCTCCGCGCCGTCCACCCAACTGGAGCCCGTCATGCGAACCACATCGATTCCCCGGGGGATTCTCGCGTGTTCGTTGCTGTTCGTTTCGCTGTGCGCCTACGGGGCCGGCGAGCCGGACCTCTACGACAAAGCCATTTCGAGCCCCGCTCGCCCCCAGAGCGACCGCGAGCGCGACCCACTCGACCGCCCGGCGGAGCTGCTGCGACTCGCAGGTATCAAACCCGGCATGCAGGTTGCCGACCTGATGGCTGCGGACGGCTACTACACCGAGATTCTCAGCCGCGTCGTCGGGACGAAAGGCCACGTATTGATGTTGAACAACAGCGCGTACGACAGCTGGAGCCCGAGCTGGCCGAAACGCATCGCCGGCAATCGACTACCGAACGTCGAGCACCGAACGGTCGATCTCAATCACATGGATCTCACTGCGGGTACGCTCGATGCCATCCTGATGATCAAGATCTATCACGACCTGTACTGGGTCGACCCGAAGGGCGAATGGCCGAAGGTCGACGTGCCCGCGGTGCTGGATCAGCTCGCGCGCGCCCTCAAGCCTGGCAGCGTGCTACTGGTCGTGGACCACTCCGCCAAAGCCGGCACTGGAAACGCCGACGCTTCACGCCTGCACCGGATCGAAGAAGCTTTTGCGAAGCAGGACATCGAGCCCCATGGGTTCGAATTGGTGACGCACAGTGATGCGCTTCGCAAACCCGAAGACAAGCGCGACCTGCTGAGCTATGAGGGGCCGGGCCTCAATCACACGGACCGCTTCGTTCTCGTCTTCCGGAGACGCTAGAGCAGCGGACGTCGGCGGCCACCGACACCCTGCCAGAAACCGCCAGAATTGCGCCACAGGCGCCGCCGCTTCACCTCACATCCTCGCTCTCCGGTGCAAGGGCGTGAGGCGGCGGCGATGAACACGGATCTGAAAGTCTGGCTGGATCACTTCGAATATCACTCCACGCATCGATGCGTGTTGCCGGCGGGCAAGCCCGGCGATCTCACTTCCCGCGAGCGCAGGCTCATCGGACGCTCGATCGCAACGTTCCAGCTCGGTGAGCGCTCCGAAGGCCGCTCGCTCCTGCTGGCGGCCCAGCGCTACGAGCGTGAGCACGATGCCGCTCCACTCGCTCGCATCTTTTCGCTGTTGATCGCCGAGGAGCGGCACCATGCCGCACTGCTGGGTGCGTTCATGGACGGGCACGGCATCCCCCGCAAATGCGGCGACTGGACGGACCATGCGTTCCGCCGCTTGCGCCGGCTCGCCGGCTTCGAACTGTATCTGTCGGTGCTCGTCACGGCCGAATTGATCGGCAAGGTCTACTACCGCGCGCTCGAAGCTGCGACCGGTTCTCGTCAACTACGGACCCTCTGCCGGATGCTCGTGGCGGATGAGCTCGCGCACATAGGCCTCGAAACCGATCTGCTACGCGGAATGCACGAGAAGAAATCCCCACCTGTTCGTTGGCTCCGGACTATCGCACTACGCGCGTTCTTTACCGGCGCCTCGCTCGTGGTGTGGTTCGAACACCGACGCGTGCTCCGAAGCGCAGGATACCGCCTCGCCACCTTCACGCGCGCGTGCGCGGCCCAGTACTCGTTCTATCTCGAACCGCCGCGACTACACGCTGCGGAGTATGTGTAGAATCGGTGCGCGACAGAACAATCAGATCGAGCAATGCCGTTGGACTATTACCAGGACCAGCAACCTGCGGTTGAAATTCCGCATGAACAGCTTTCGCCGGAAGCATTGCATGGAGTGATCGAATCCTTCGTGCTTCGAGAAGGCACCGAGTACGGCGAGCGGGACGTACCGCTCGCCAACAAGATCGCCCAGGTGCTCCGGCAGATCAAATGCGGAGAAGCGCAGATCATCTTCGACCCGAACTCCGAGACCATCGATGTCGTCGTAAGAAAACGCGCGCCACGCGCGGCGCTAGAACAGACCTAGCTGCCCGCCGTCCTTCGCGTACCGGTCGAACGACTCGAGCCTGTCGGAGTCGCGTTCAGGGCCAGAAGGCCCGCCGCAACGGCGGTGGGCGCTACGCGCCTCACGCGCATCACTTCGAAAGATTGAGCGCCTTGCGTGTTTCCGCAACCGTGAGCAGCTTGACGTATACGGGCGTATCGACATCGAACAGCTTCGCGCTGGCGAGACCGCCGACCACGACCGGATCGAAACCCGCGTCGCGCACCAGCCGTTGGGCGACCCGCAGCGCTTCCGCATCGTCGCCCGCGAGCGGGATCGCGTACTTCTCGCCCGGATGGTTACCTTCATTGGTCAGGTCGGTCCATTTGATGGCGTTGAACGCGCGCACGAGTCGCGTGCCAGGCAGGAACTCCGCCGAGGTGGCGCCGGTGCCGCGCTTACGCGCATCCACGGCCATGGGGCCGTCCCGATTCGGGTACGGGTTGCCGGTATCGAGCACGACCTTGCCCTCGAGCTCACTCCGCAGATCACGACCCAGCTGCGCAGTGGCCGCGTACGGAATAGAGATCAGCACGACGTCGCCGAACGTCGCGGCCTCCTTCGGCGTGCCGGCGCGCACTTTCGGCCCGAGCGATTTCGCCAGGTCCTTTAGCTGTTCCGGATGCCGGGATGCGATCACGATCTCGTGGCCCGCCTTCGCCCAGTGTTTCGCGAGTGCGCCGCCGATATTGCCGGTGCCGATGATGCCGATCTTCAGCGGCTTCGAGTCGTCGAGCGGAGCGGCGCCGGCTGACGGAACCACAGCGGCGGACAGCACGATCGCCCCAATCAAAGCGGTAAACGGTAACTTGAACATGTTCGCCTCCTGCCTGCGAGCATCAAAACATAGCGCATCTTACGGCGCCCGCGTGGCACGATAACCCGACCGCACGGAGAAAGCCCATGAGACGCAGCACCCGAGCCATCCTCACTACCCACGTCGGCGCGCTCCCGGCGCCCCATGAAGTCTGGTCGAACCCGGGCGCGGACCTGCCCCGACTGGAACGCGAAGTCGTGAACGTCATCCGCTGCCAGCGGGATGCCGGCATCGACTTCGTCAACGAAGGCGAGCTCACCAAGGGCGGCAACTGGGTCACGTTCATCAACGATCGGCTCACCGGATTCGACGGGCGCGAGACCGGCGCGCTCGTCTCGTTGCTGACGCAAAGTGAGGACTGGAAGAAGTTCGACCAGTTCTACGCGGCGGCGACGGAAGGCGGCACGCTCTTCGAGCAGACGCGCGCCGCGCCGAGCCAGGTGCGCACGCTCCAGTACGTCTGCACGGCGCCGATCACATACGTCGGGCAGAAACAGCTCCAGCGCGAGATCGATACGCTGCGCAAAGGGTTGGGTGACATCGACCCGGGCGATGCATTCCTGACATCGACGGCGCCCGCGAGCATCGAAGCCGGGCGCGGCAACGAGTACTACAAATCGGATGAAGAGTTCGTGTTCGCGATCGCCGAAGCGTTACGCGTCGAATACGAAATGATCGCGAAGGCCGGCTTCACGCTGCAGGTGGACGATGCCTGGCTCGCCGCGCTGTGGGATCGCATCGGCATCCCGATGGGGCTCGAGGCGTACAGGCGCTATTGCATGGTTCGCGTGGAAGCGCTGAATCACGCGCTGAAGAACATTCCGCCCGAGCAGGTGCGTTATCACCTGTGCTGGGGAAGCTGGCACGGGCCGCACCAATACGACATCCCGTTCGCGGACATGGTGGACGTGCTGCTCGCGATCAACGCGCAGACCTATCTCTTCGAAGCCGCGAACGTGCGTCATGAGCACGAATACCGCATCTGGGAATCGGTGAAACTGCCGGACGGCAAGATTCTGGCGCCGGGCGTGGTGAGCCATGCCACGACGCTGATCGAGCATCCGGATCTCGTCTCCGAGCGCATCCAGCGCTTCGCGCGGCTCGTCGGCGCTCGGAACGTCATCGCGTCCACCGATTGCGGGCTCGGCCTGCGCTGCCACCCGCAGATCGCGTGGGCGAAATTGAACGCGCTCACCGAAGGTGCGCGGCGCGCGACGAAGAGCCTCGGGCTGCCGGGCTGAGCCGGAAGTTACTTCTTGTCCGGAGGCGGACGAAAGTAATACGGGAGAATCGGTTGCGTCTCGTAGGCCGCTTCGAGCTTCGCGATCTCTTCGTCGCTCAGCCGCGTACCCACCGCCTTCACCGAATCCTCGAGATGGCTCGCCTTCGTGGCGCCGACGATTGGCGCGGTTAAACCACGCTGCGCAAGCAGCCACGCGATAGCCACCTGAGCTGCGCCTATTCCTCTCCGCTCGGCTACGGCCGCAACCGCCTCGATGACGGCTTCGTCCGACTTGCGATTGAAGCGATCGCGCGCCATCACGGAGCTCGAGCGGATCGTGCCCGCGCGACGACTGCCGGCAAGCAGCCCGCCACCGATGGGGCTGTAGGGAATGAGCCCGACGCCTTCCTCGCGACACAGCGGCACCATCTCACGCTCTTCCTCGCGATACAGAAGACTGTAGTTGTTCTGCATGCTCACGAAACGGGTGAGGTGAAGCTGATCCGCGCGATAGAGCATCTTCGCGAACTGATACGCCGGCATCGACGAGGCGCCGAGATAGCGCGCCTTGCCCGCCTTCACAACGTCGTTGAGCGCCTCGAGCGTTTCCTCGACCGGCGTTTCGAGGTCGAAGCGATGAATCTGGTACAGGTCGACATAATCGAGCCCGAGACGCCGCAGGCTCTCATCGATCGAATGCATGATGTGCTTGCGAGACAGCCCATGGTCGTTCGGCCCCCTTGCCCATCGGGCCGAACACCTTGGTGGCGATCACGACATCCTCGCGCTTCACGCCGAACGACTTGAGCGCGCGGCCGAGGATCCGCTCGCTCTCCCCGCCCGAATACACGTTGGCCGTGTCGAAGAAGTTGATGCCTAGGTCGAGCGCCACGCGCACGATGCCGAAGCTCGTTTCCTCCGGCACCATCCAGTTGAAGGCCGAGCCGAAGCTCATGCAGCCCAGGCAGATCCGCGAGACCTTCAGGCCCGAATGGCCGAGCCGTACGTATTCCATGCGCGCCGCTACCCGCTTGCCGTGTGATGGGCGCGCAATATAGCGGATCGCTCGACGAGCCTATTCCGCGGCGGCCAGTTCCGCGTTCACCTTGGCGACCGCAAGCTTCGTCGGCGCGTCGTGCGGCATGCACACCACCACGCGCACATCCGGATGACCATCAGGCACATACGAGGTGTGCTCGAACACGAGATCGCCGTAGCGCACGTGGCGGAAGCGGTTCATGCCGAAGGAGCGCACATTGATCTCCGGCGCGCGCCAGATCCGGCGGAACACCGGGGAAATCGTGCACAGCCGGCGGATGAGCCCCTCGAAGCGCGGGTCGTTGCCGCCCGATTTGCTGTAATCCACCCGCACCTTGGCGAGCACCCGGCGCGCCATGTTCTCGTACTCGAGCGGATCTTCGTAACTCGCGGGTTTCGCGAACAAAATCTCCACGAGATTGCGTTCCGCGGGCGGCGTCGTCGAATAGTCGCGGATGAAGATCGAATTGAGCCGGTTCCAGGCGAGCACGTCCCAGCGCAGGTTCATGACGACGGCGGGGGCCGCCACGCCGCTGATCATCCGCACGATCTCGGAAGGCGCATCGAAACGCGGGTCGCGATGCATCCGCGGCGGGCGGTGCTGGACCAGCGAAAACAGATAGATGCGCTCGTCTTCGGACAACCGGAACGTCTGGCTGATGCGCTCCAGCACTTCATCCGATACGCGCATCTCCCGGCCCTGTTCGAGCCAGGTGTACCAGGAAACGCTCACTCCGGAGAGCGCCGCGACGTCCTCGCGCCTCAGGCCATCGGTGCGCTTGCGCTGAGGCACCGGCAGGCCCAGGTCGGAGGGCTTGATACGGGCCCTGCAACTGCGCAGGAATTCCGCCCGCTGTCGGTCGACGGGCAGGCGGGAAATCTTCCGGGTGTTACCAATACCGGTACCCGGTACACCGGCATCCACCAAGGTATCCGTGCCAACGTGATTCATACCTCTGACCCCCCTTGATCAGCAGATGAAGCTCGGGCTTGCCCCTCTTCTATTACTACGACTCCTACGTTTCAGGGAAACAATTAAGCACCCACCGTTCAAAATCGATGGCCGCGGGTGGCGCGTCAGGCTACTTTCACGCCACACGAGAGGCGCCGCTTCTAGGGGGAAAAAATGCGGGCATTACTTGCGGCCGTGCTGCTGCTTGCAGCTGCTGCTTTGGCGAACGCTCAGGAAGGTTATCCGCTCGATGGCACTTGGCGCGGGGAGCATCCGGCTGCCGGCGGCGCCACGACCACGGTCGTGATGGTGCTGGAATGGGATGGCAAGAAGCTGGGTGGGGTGATCAACCCCGGCCCGGATCAGCTTCAGATCACCGACGCTCAACTTATTCCGGACGGCTGGAAGGTGAAGGTTGCGGCCAAAACCAAGTCCGGCACGCCCATCGCCTTCGACGCCGTGCTTTCCGACCTCGGCAAGTACAACCGCCACCTGAGCGGCACCTGGACCGAGGGTGGACAGAAATACAACGTTCGCATGACCCGTGAATAGGCTCATCGGCATGACCGTACGCAAATTCCTCGGTGCCGCCTGCGCCACCGCCGCCCTCACCCTCGCGGTCGCGGGCTTCCCCGGTGAAAGCCATGCGTCCGACAAGGCCGCGGCCGCTCCCCGCTACCCCGACGGCGCGGTCCGCTTCGATCGCATGCCGAACGAGAAAGGCTACTGGGACAACCCGACCGCCTCCGGTCTCGTCCAGGACGGCGCGAAGGTGGAGATCGACAAGAGCGGCAAGCTCAAGAACATCGCCGACGCCAGCAAGGTCGCGCCGTTCCAGCCCTGGGCGCTGGCTCTTTATGAGTACCGGCAGAAGAACAACTTCGTCGATGACCCGATGAAGGTCTGCCTCGGCCCCGGCAACCCGCGACAGATGCACACGGCCGGTGGCCTGCGGATTCTTCAGGACCGCAATCTCAAGCGCGCATACATGATCTTCGGCGGCGGCAACCACGGCTGGCGCACGATCTACATGGATGGACGCGAGCCGCCGAATCCCGACGAAGTCACGCTCACCTTCTACGGCCTCTCGGTCGGCAAGATGGAAGGCGACACGCTCGTGGCACAGTCCACCGGTTTCAACACTCGCTTCTGGTTCTCGAACGGCGGGCTGCCGCACACCGAAGCTCTGCGCCTCACCGAGCGCATCACGCGTCCCTCGCATGACGTGCTCCACTACGAAGTGACGATCGACGACCCGCGCACCTACACGAAACCCTGGAAGAGCTCATGGGACTTCCATTGGGTCGCCGGGGATGTGCCCACCCAGTTCTGTGAAGATGGTCGGAAATAGGAGAGCGACGATGTCCGCATCAAAGTTCGTCAATTTCGCACGGGCGTCGCTGTTCGTGCTGTTCGGCGCCGCTGCGGCCAGCGCGAGTTACGCGCATCACTCGTTCGGCGCCGAGTTCGACTCGACGAAGCCGATCAAGCTGCAGGGCGTGGTCACGCGCCTCGAATGGACCAATCCGCACGTGTACCTGTGGGTCGATTCGAAGGACACCAAGAGCGGCAAGGTCACGCAGTGGGGCTTTGAAATGGGCCCGCCGCACATGCTGCAGAAAGCGGGCTGGAAGAAGAACAGCCTCACGCTTGGCGAGATGGTCGAAATCGACGGCTGGCTCGCTCGCGACGGCAGCAACCACGCGAACGCGCGCATGGTGAAACGCATGAGCACGGGTGAAGTGCTTGGCGCGGCTTCATCCGGTGGCCAGACGCTCACAGGCGGCGCTGCTGGTGCGGGTGCCGCCGCGGTGGGCAGCCAGCAGCCGGCTCCCGCACCGAAGCCTGCCAATTGAGACCGTCGCTCAACCCAACACAAGGCTTGAAGCCATGAGAGTCATTTCGCCGGTGGTGCTGTCGATGAGCCTAGCTCTGACGGCCGCCGTTTCCGTCGAGGCGCAGGCGCAGGCGCCGCCGCCTCCGGGCCAGGGCCAACAGAGGCCGCCGCCGAAACCGACCCCGCGTTGGCCTGACGGTCGTGTCAACTTCAGCGGCTCGCCCACCGATATCGGCAACTGGGAAGGCCCGGCGAACGCGTCGCTCTTCTTCGACATCGTGAAGGGCAAGAAGGTGACGCCGCAGGCGAGCCTGGCTACCAACAAGACGGTCGACGAGATCCCGTTCAAGCCGGGTTTCAAAGAAACGTACCTGTCGCGCGAGAGCCAGGCGGAAGATCCGCACACGCGCTGCAAGCCCTCGGGCGGCTCGCGCTTCTGGCACACGCCGTACGGTATCGAGATCGTCGACCTGCCCGAAACGCACGAGGTGATCTTCCTCGGCGTCGGCTCGCCGCACAGCTGGCGTGTGGTGTACGCGGACGGCCGCCCGCACCCGAAGGACCTCAAGCCTTCGTGGTACGGCCACAGCATCGGCAAGTGGGAAGGCGACACGCTCGTGGTCGACACGATCGGCTACAACGAGCGCTTCTGGCTCACGCGCGAAGGCGTGCCGCACACGAGCCAACTGCATCTCATCGAGAAGTTCTCACGCCCGAATCACGACCAGCTTCGTTATGAAGCGACGGTCGATGATCCGGGTGCGTATACGGCAACCTGGTCCGGTGGCTGGAACCTGCGCTGGTCGGAAGGCAACGAGCCCTTCGACTATCTCTGCCAGGAAAACAACCGAGATCCGGGACGCATGGTCCTCGGCAAATAAGCCCGGAGCATGCGGTGCATGGAGTTGACGATCGGCATGTTAAACGTCAGCAAGATCCGCCGCGGGGCCGCCCCCATATTGCTCGGTCTCGCGTGCGCGCTGGGTCCGGGCGTCGTGCTCGCGGCCGGCGATCTCGCCGACGCGGCGATGCGTGAAGACAACGCGGCGGTCGAGCGCCTCATCTCATCCAAAGCGGATGTGAATGAGGCGCAGCCGGACGGCACCACCGCCCTGCACTGGGCGGCCTATCACGGCGATGCGAAGCTGGCTGCGAAGCTGCTCGCGAAGAAAGCCAATCCCAGCGCGCTGACGGATACCGGCATCACGCCGATGTCGCTCGCTTGTGAGAACGGCAATCCAGACGTGGTGCGCGCGCTGCTGAAGGCCGGTGCCGACGCCAACCAGACACTCACGAACGGGGAAACGCCGCTGATGATGGCGGCGCGCACGGGGCGTGTGCAGATCCTCGAGGTGCTGCTCGCCAACGGCGCGAGCATCGATGCGAAAGAGAAGCTGCGCGGCACGACCGCGCTCATGTGGGCCGCCGCCAACTCCAATCCCGACGCCGTTCGCTACCTCGTCTCGAAGGGCGCCGACCTCAACGCACATTCGGCGACGACACCGCCCGGCCGCAACCCGTACCTCGCGCCGCCGGGACGCGAGCGCATCCAGGAGTTCATCGACGGCACCGGCCTGCGTGGCGCGATCGTCGAGCAGGACAAACAGGACACGAAGAATCCGCAGAGCAAGGAAGACGAAGCCAAGGCGCGCGAAGAAGCGAAGAAGAAGTTCGACGAAGAGGTCGCCGCCGCCAAGGCCGCCGTCTCCAAGTTTCCCAAGCCCGCGCCGTACTCCAAGCGCGGCGCGAAGCAGTTCGGCGGCCTGACCCCGCTGCTGTTCGCCGCCCGCGAAGGCGACATGGCGTCGGTGAAGATCCTGCTCGACGCCGGCGCGAACGTGAACCAGACCAGCGAATATGGCTGGACCGCCCTCCTCGTGGCCACGCAGAACCGCTACTACAAGCTCGGCGCGTTCCTGCTTCAGCACGGCGCCGACCCGAACATCCAGAACCTCGGCGGCTGGAATCCGCTCTACATCGCCACCGACAACCGGAACATCGAGCGCGGCGAGTACCCGACGCGCAAGCCGGACATGGATCACCTCGAGTACATCAAGCTGTTGCTCGCGGCCAAGGCCAATCCGAACCAGCGCATGCACTCGAGCACCGAGACGCGCACGGTGTTTACCAATCAGTGGCTTTACGAAGAAGGCGCAACACCTTTTCTCCGCGCCGCTCAATCGGGCGATATAGTCCTCATGAAGCTGCTGCTCGAGAACGGAGCGGACCCGTCGATCCCGACGGATCACAAGGTCACTCCGCTGATGGTCGCGAGCGGCATCGGCTGGGTAGAAGGGGTGACCTACGAATGGTCACCAGCGCAAACCCTCGAGGCCGTCAAAATGCTGCTAGACCTTGGCGCAAAACCGAACGAGCAGGACGACCTCGACGGCCGTACGGCGCTCATGGGCGCGGCTCACAAGGGCCGGGATGACGTCGTCAGGCTGCTGGTCGACCGCGGAGCGGATCTGTCACTCCACGATATCGGCAGCCGCGACAGCATCCACGCGCTCTCCGGTATCACCTGGCAGGCAATCGACTACTCGGACGGGCTCGTGCGCGTCGGCGTGCAGTCCGCGATTGGTCACCCCGAGACATCCAAGTTGCTTCGTCAACTCATGGTGGCGCGTAATCTGGCTGTTCCGCCCGAAGGGCGCACTTTAGCGTCCATCTGCATTACGGACCTGTGCAAATGACGTCACACCGAACGACTACCTGGTCATTGGTTGCCGCCCTCGGCGGTGGTGTGCTCTTGATGCCCACGAGCGCTTCGGCCGGGGATCCGCAGCCCGGCGCCGCGCAACGCGAGCTGCTCGATAAGTATTGCCTCACCTGCCACAACTACACCGATAACGCCGGTGGCCTCGAGTTCGAGATCTACGATCCCGAGAACCCGCAGGAGAACGCGCAGGTAACGGAACGCATGCTGAAGAAGCTGCGCGTCGGCATGATGCCGCCGGCCGGCAAGGATCGCCCCGATCCGGCCGCCGTCCAGTCGCTCATCCATTCGCTCGAGACGATCATCGATTCGCGGGAGAAAGCGAGCCTCCGCGTCCCGAAGCTGCATCGCCTGAACCGTGCCGAGTACGCGAACGCGGTGCGCGACCTGCTCGACCTCGACATCGACACCTCGAAATTCCTGCCGGCGGACGACTCGAGCCGCGGCTTCGACAATCAGGCCGGCGCGCTGACGCTCTCCTCCGCGTTGCTCGACGCTTACCTGTCGGCGGCGGCTCGCGTCAGCCGTGTCGCGATCGGTGAAGCGGCGTCACCGACGCAGGTGACCTATCGCGTTCCCGAAGACACGACGCAGAACTATCACGTCGAAGGGTTGCCCCTCGGCACGCGCGGCGGTCTGCAGATCGATCACACCTTCCCGTCGGATGGCACGTACACCTTCAAGGTGTTCTCCGTGAATCTCGGCAACATGGGCAACTTCCGCCCGTTCGGCGAGATCAAGGGCGAGCAGCTGCTCGTATACGTGGACGACAAGCGCGTCGAGAAGATCGACTGGGACAAGGCCCTCGGCGTGAATCGCCGCTTCGACGAAGAAGGCGGCGGGCAGCTGAAGACCATCGACGTCACGCTGCCGCTCAGCGCCGGGCCGCACAGGGTGGGCATCACCTTCCTCGCGACCAACTTCGCCCCGGGCCTGGACATGAACCACGCCTTCGAGCGCAGCACGATCGAAACCGGCGGCCTGCCCGGCTTCACCTTCTACCCGCACGTCGGCAGCGTACGTATCGACGGGCCGACGGACGCGAAGGAAGCAAAGGATTCGCCGAGCCGCGAGCGCATCTTCACCTGCCACCCCAGCGGGACCAGCGACGAAGAACGTTGCGCGCGAGAGATCGCGACGAAGCTCGCGCACCGCGCGTATCGCGGCGACTCCACGCCACAGAACATCGATGCGCTGATGGGGTTCTACACGCTCGGCCGACGCGACGGCTCGTTCGACGATGGCGTTGAAGCCGTCGTGCAGCGAGTGCTCGTCGATCCGAAGTTCCTCTACCGCGTGGAAGGCACGCCGAACGGCGTTGCTCCGGGCACCGCCTATCGCATCAGTGATCTGGATCTTGCCTCGCGACTCTCGTTCTTCCTCTGGAGCAGCATCCCCGACGACACGCTGTTGCAGCTTGCGGAGTCGCGCCAGCTCTCGAAGCCGGACGTCCTGCAAAAGCAGGTGCGCCGCATGCTGGGCGACCCGCGCGCGGCGTCTCTCACTCGGAACTTCGCTGCTCAATGGCTCGGCCTGCGCGCCCTGCAAGCACATGCGCCCGTCGTGGACCAGTTCCCCGACTTCGATGACAACCTGCGCCAGGCCTTCCGTGAAGAAGCCGAGCTGCTCTTCACCAGCCTGCTCGATGAAGACCGCAGCGTCGTGGACCTGCTGACCGCCGACTACACGTTCGTGAACGAGCGGCTCGCCAAGCACTACGGCATTCCCGGCGTTCGCGGGAGCGAGTTCCGGCGCGTGAAACTCGAGGGCGACTTCGTGTCTCGACAGGGTTTGCTCGGCAAAGGCGCGGTGCTGACGATTTCGTCGCAGCCGGGCCGCACTTCACCCGTGATTCGCGGCCAGTGGGTGCTGCGGACGATCCTCGGTACACCGGCGCCGGATCCGCCGGCCAACGTGCCGACGCTCAACGCGAAAACCACCGACCAGGCGGGCAACGGCAAGGTGCCGACGATGCGCGAAGCGCTCGCCGATCACCGCGACAAACCGCAGTGCGCGGGCTGCCACAAGATGATGGATCCGATCGGCTTCGCGCTCGAGCCGTTCGATGCGGTCGGCCACGCACGCACCCTCGACGGCGGCGGCCAGCCGATCGACGCGAAGGACGTCATGTACGACGGCACCGCCATCGACGGCCCCGCAGGCGTTCGCAACTTCGTGCTGAAGTACAAAGACCAGTACGTGAGCAACGTGACGTCGAATCTCCTCACCTACGCCCTCGGGCGCGGCGTGGAGTACGACGACATGCCGACCGTGCGGAGCATCGTGTCCCGCTCGGCAGGCGACAACTTCAAGCTCAAGACGATCGTTGAAGCAATTACGGCGAGCGACGTGTTCCAGATGAACGTTGCGCCGGGCGGTGACGGCGATAAGGACAAGGGTGCGGGCGTTCCCGCGCAATCGGGCACCGCTTCGACAACGCCGGCGGTTCATCACCCGCCGGGAGGATGAGTGACGCCATGTATTTCCTGACGAACAAGAAACTGCCGCGCCGGACGTTCCTGCGCGGCATGGGCGCGACGATCGCGCTGCCCTTCCTCGAATCGATGTTGCCCGCTCGCGGCGCAACCGCCGCTGAAGCGAAAGCGCTGCCGACGCGTTTCGTGGGCGCATTCGTGCCGCACGGCGCGGCGCCCGGCTACTGGGTTCCGGACAGCACGAAGGCCGGTTTCAAGTACCCGTTCATCTACGAGCCGCTCGAGCCGTTCCGCAAGCAGGTGATTCTCACCAGCGGCCTGTGGGCGCAGTCGTCGGAGAATCCGCCGGGAGTCACCGGTGCGGATCACTTCGTTGCGGCCGCCTATCTCACCGGCGAGAAGCCGAGAAAGACCACTGGCGCGGACATCCTGGTGGGCACGAGCATCGACCAGGTCATCGCCCGGAAGATCGGCGGCGGGAACCTGCTGCCGTCGATGCAGATCGGCCTCGAAGATCCGGGCGCGAACTCCACCAACTGCGGCGAAGGCTACAGCTGCGTCTACACGAACACGATTTCCTGGCAGGCGCCGGACCGGCCGCTGCCGATGGAGATCAATCCGCAGACGATCTTCGAGCGCATGTTCGGCGATGGCGGCTCACCCGAGTTGCGCCAGGCGCGCCGGGAGCGGCAGGCCAGCATCCTCGACTCCGTCAACGGCAGCCTGAAGGAGCTGATGCCGGAGGTGTCGCACACCGACCGCGTGCGGCTCGAGCAGTATTCGGACGACGTCCGCGAGATCGAGCGCCGCCTGGATATCGCCTCCAAGGTGTCCGCGGAAGTGCCGAGCGTGACCGTGCCGTACGGCGTGCCGGAGTCCTTCCACGAGCACATTCAGATCCAGTACGACCTGCTGTCCCTCGCCTTCCAGGCCGACATCACACGCGTGGCCACCGTGCTCTACGCGCGTGACTTGACCGGCCGCGTCTATCCGGAAAGCGGCACCGACATCAGCTTCCACGGCGGCTCGCATCACGCCGAGGATCCGGGCCGTGTCGCGCAGTACGCGCGCCTGAACCGCTATCACGTGCAGATGCTCGCGTACCTCGTGAAGAAGCTGAGCGAGATCAAGGAAGGCGATGGCACGCTGCTCGACCGCTCGCTGATCCTCTACGGCTCGAACATGGGCAATTCCAACCAGCACCTGCACTATGACGTGCCGGCTGTGCTGATCGGCGGCGCCTCTGGAAAGATGAACGGCGACAAGCACGTCGCTGTCGCGAGCCGCACGGTGCCGACGGGCAACCTGCTGTTGAGCATCCTCGACAAGTTCGACGTCGGCGTCGACAAGTTCGGCGACAGCACGGGGCGCCTGCAGGGCGTCTGATTTCACGGCACGGGGGCGGGTGGCAACACCTGCCCCGCTGGCACGAAATTCCAACTGCGCCGGGCCGTGTCGGAAAAAACTATCTCGCCTTGTGAATAACCTGTGATGCAGCATGATGCTCGCGTTCGGCAAGGCGATGCGGCTCCCGGCCGCGCCCGCCATCAACAGAAACGAGCCCATCGAGTACGCCGTGCCCATGCATACGGTCGCGACGGGACACTTGATCCATTGCATGGTGTCGTAGATCGCAAGCCCGCTCGTCACCATGCCGCCCGGCGAATTGATGTACAGGGCGACGGGCTTGTCCGGATTTTCGGACTCGAGGAACAGCAGCTGTGCGTTTACGAGCGCGGCCACGTTGTCGTCGATCGGCCCGTTCACGAACACGATTCGATCGCGCAACAGTCGCGAGAAGATGTCGAAGGAGCGCTCGCCGCGCGCGGACTGCTCCAGGACGATGGGCACCAGGCCGAGACTCATCACGCCGCCTTCAGCATGCACACTGGAGCATCCACCGCTTCGGAAATGCCCGTGTGCACCACCCGCAGGATCGTTCCGCCCGTCGACGTGCGTTCCAGCTCGAACGTGACGAGCGACTCCACATCGCGCCCGTCACGCCACGCATAACGCAGCAGGCGGTGCGGCTCTTCGAGCAGCACGTGCCGCTCGACGGGTTCCGCCTCGTCGGTGAGCCATTCGGCCACCAGATTCGGCTCCGTGAGCGCGCGCCACACTTTCTCCGGCGGATCGGGCAGCTCGCATTCGACGATCACCGAGTCGATCGGGTCGCTCACGGTTCCATCTCCTTCAGCACGCGTTTGAGTTTCTCGAGCTTCGCCGGCCAGAACACGCGGTAGTGCTCGACCCAATCCGCCAAGCCACTCGACTATTGCGTCGAACCCGGCCGCGCGATGAGCCTGCCGCGGCCGGCGACTAACTCCCTGCGCCGAGAAATTTCTCGAGCTGATCCGAACCGCCGATCAGCTTCCCGTCGACGAACACCTGCGGAACCTTGGCGGCGCCCGAGGCCGCCTTCACGCCCTGCATCGTGAGCTCATCGCCGAGATAAACCGCATCGAACGTGACGCCGCGGCTCGACAGCATCTCCTTCGCCTTTGCGCAGAACGGGCAACCGTGCCGCGCGAGCATCAGCACGGGGCCCATCTCTTTGCGCCCCGGCCGCAGGTGTTTCAGCATCGTGTCGGCATCCGAGACTTCGAACGGATCGCCCGGCACATCGGGCTCGATGAACATCTTCTCGATCACGCCATCGTTCACGAGCATCGAGTAGCGCCACGAGCGAAGGCCGAGCCCCGCGTCGCGGTGATCGATGGACATGCCCATCTCCCGCGTGAACTCCCCGAACGGATCGGCGACAAAATGCACGCCCTCGGCTTTCTCCGAGCGCTGCCACGCGTCCATGACGAACGGGTCGTTCACCGACAGGCACACGACATCGTCGACGCCGGCCTCGCGGAATGCTTTCAGGTGCGCGACGTAGCCCGGCACATGCGCGGTGCTGCAGGTCGGCGTGAACGCGCCCGGCAACGCGAACAGGATCACCTTGCGGCCGCCGAAAAGATCGCGGCTGCCGTACTTCTTCACGTTGCCGTCCGCCAGTTCCGAGAGCTCCACATCGGGAACACGGGAACCTTCGCGGGATACTCGCTTGCTCATTTACTGAAACTCCTTCGTCACCCAATCGATGAAAACGCGCACGCGCGGCGAGAGTTGCCGGCTGTGCGGATAAAGCAGAGACACCGGCGTCAGCGACGGCCGATAGCCCGCCAGCACTTCAACCAGCGAACCGCCGGCGTGATATCGCGGCAGCTGGACCAGCCCGAGACCCGCTTCCGCCGCCGCCACCATGGATTCACCCGACGCCACCGAGAGCGACACCGGCGGCGTGAAGTACTCGAGCTGGCCGTCGACGGTCAACTCGAGCGGCATCACGTTACCGGTCGCGGATGAAACAAAACCGATCATCCGATGGTTCGCCAGGTCTTCCGGCCGGCGTGGTGTGCCAGATTTCTCGAGGTAGCCCGCACTTGCGAACGTGCCTTCCTGAAGCAGAGCGATGCGCTTGCCCACCATCGCGCTGTCTCGCGGCTCACCCACGCGCAGCACGCAGTCGACGCCTTCGCGGATGACGTCGACGAGCTTGTCCCCTTCGCCCAGGTGCAGCTGGATGCCGGGGTACTCCGCGAGGAATCGCGGCAGGCCGGGCATCAGGAAGTGCCGCGCGAGCGTGCCGTGCACGTCGACCTTGAGGGCACCGGAGGGCTTGGCGCCGCTGAACGCGGACTCGGCTTCCTCGACCTCGGAAAGGATGGCGAGGCAGCGGCGGTAGTAAGCCTCGCCGTCGAGGGTGGGGCTCACCTGCCGAGTGGTCCGCTGCAGGAGGCGGACGCCGAGGCGCTTCTCTAGCTGCTTCAGCACCTCGGTGGCGGTGGAGCGCGGCAACCCGAGATCCTGCGCGGCGCCGGTAAAGCTTCGGCGCTCCACCACCCGCGCGAACAGGCGCATGGAATCGAATCGGTCCATATTGTTCGTGATCCCCGAACTCAGTAACCGATTCTAGGCTGATTATCTCGGCCCACTGAACAGATATCGTTCGCCCGCACTTCAGCGAACGCCACCGGAGAACGACATGAACACCCCCGCCAGCCCCCGAATCGCCCTTGTCACCGGAGCTTCGCGCGGCATCGGCGCGGCCGTGGCCCGCCGCCTCGCCGGCGACGGCCTGACCGTGGTGGTCAATTACTCCGGCGACCCGGCGCCCGCCGAAGCACTGGTCCGCGAGATCACCCAGGCTGGCGGCAAGGCCATTTCCACCAGGGCGGATGTCAGCAACCCGGCCGCGGTCCGCACGATGTTCGACCACATCGAGTCGGTCCTGGGCGGCATCGACGTGCTGGTCAACAATGCCGGCATCATGTCCCTCGCCAATATCGGCGAGACCGAGGACGCCGCGTTCGATCGCCAGATCGCCGTGAACCTCAAGGGCACGTTCAACACGCTGCGTGAAGCCGCCAAGCGCATGCGCAACGGCGGGCGCATCGTGAACTTCTCCTCGAGCGTCGTGGGCCTCCTGCCGCCCACCTACGCGGCGTATGCCGCCACGAAGGCGGGAGTCGAAGCGATGACCCATATCCTCTCCAAGGAGCTGCGGGGCCGGGAAATCACCGTCAATGCCGTCGCCCCCGGCCCGACCGCCACCGACCTCTTCCTCGTCGGCAAACCGCCCGAGGTCGTGGACCGGCTCGCCAAGGCGGCGCCGCTCGAACGGCTGGGCCAGCCGGACGACATCGCGAGCACCGTGGCCTTCCTCGTGGGCGCGGATGGCGGCTGGGTGAACGGGCAGGTGCTGCGGGCCAACGGCGGCATCATCTGACCCGCCCGCGACGGGCGGTCCCCTTCCTACGGTCACCGCCCGTCATTCATGAAAATCATGATTCACCCGGGAAACCCCGTCCCTAGGATCGCCGCGCGATCCAGAACAAAAGAACGGGACCCCATTCCAGATGCGACTCCAGCGAGCTTCCCTTTTCGGCCTGACGGCCACCGCCCTCACCCTCGTGGCCCACGCCGATGAGACGTCGATTTCCGAAGTCGTCGTTACCGCCACACGCGTCGGGGCGCCGATCTTCAACGTGCCGGCCGCGATCAGCCGCCTGTCCGGCGAGGACCTGCGGGAGGCCGCGCTCGGCGTGAACCTCGCCGACGACGTCGCCTCGATACCCGGCCTGCTCGCCCGTAATCGCAACAACTACGCCCAGGACCAGCAGATCTCCATCCGCGGCATCGGCGCCAACTCGGCGTTCGGCATCCGCGGCGTGCGCGTCTACCAGGACGGCATCCCGGCCACGGGGCCGGACGGCCAGGGTCAGGTCTCGCAGTTCAACCTCGATTCGGCGGACCACGTGGAAGTGCTGCGCGGGCCGTTCTCGGCGCTGTACGGCAACTCGTCGGGCGGCGTGATCCAGCTCTTCACGGCCGACGGCAAGGAGCCGGCGGAGTTTCGCACCTCCCTCGCCTACGGCAGCTTCGACACGATGCGCGCCGGCGTGAGTGCGAGCGGCACTGTCGGCCAGCTCGGCTACAACGCCGCGTTCACGCACTTCAAGGTCGACGGCTATCGCGACCACAGCGAAGCGCGTAACGAGTCGTTCAACGGCAAGGCCGACTACACGTTCGCCGGCGGCGACAAGCTCACGGTCATCGCGAACATCGTTTCGCGCCCCGACGCGCAGGATCCGCTGGGCCTCACGCCGGCGCAGTTTGCGGAGGACCCGCACCAGAGCGCTTCCGTCGCCGACCAGTTCAATACCCGCAAGAGTCTCGAACAGCAGCAGGGCGGGCTCATCTACGACATGAAGCTCAGCGACTCGCAGTCGGTGCGATTGCTCGGCTACTACGGACACCGCGACGTCCTGCAGTACCTCTCGATTCCGCAGGCGACGCAGGCACCGGCGACGAGCGCGGGCGGTGTGGTGGATCTGAATCGCAAGTTCGGCGGCGCCGACGCGCGCTGGGCATGGCAGTCGGAGCTCGCGGGCCGGCCTCTGACGTGGATCGTGGGCGCGAGCTACGACCGGCAGAACGAGCTTCGCCAGGGTTACAACAACTTCGTCGGCGCCACACTCGGTGTGAAGGGCGCGCTCCGTCGCGACGAAAACAACATCACCTACGACGTCGACGCTTACACGCAGGGCACTTGGGACTTCGCGGACGCGTGGTCCGCAACACTCGGCGTACGCCGGAGCGAAGTGCACTTCGATTCGGAGGACCACTTCATCACCGGCACCAACGGCGATGACAGCGGCGGCGTCACCTACGACGCCACGTCGCCCGTCGCGGGGCTCGTCTTCAAGGCGGCGTCCTGGATTCACCTCTATGCCTCCTACGGCCAGGGATTCCAGACACCGCTCGGATCGGAGCTCGCGTATCGCGCGGATGGCACCAGCGGCCTCAATCTCGGCCTGAAGCCCGCACGCAGCAACAACACGGAAGCGGGCGCGAAACTGCAGTTCAGCTCCGGACTCACCGGCGAAGCCACGGTGTTCCGCGCGCTCACGAACGAAGAGATCGTCGTCAGCACGAATGCGGGCGGCCGGTCCACGTATCAGAATGCGGGCCGCACGCGCCGAAGCGGTGCGGAGCTGGCGCTGAACTACCGGTTTGCGGAGAACTGGCGGGCGCAGATCGCGTACACGTATGTCGAGGCTCTGTACTCGGACGGTTACCTCACTTGCACAGCCGCGCCGTGCCGCCTGCCGACTAGCGTTCAGCAGCAGCAGGCCATTCTGGTGGGCCAGCAGGCGCTGCCAGCGAACACGGCGATCGTTGCCGGTGGCAACCGGCTGCCGGGTGTACCCAAGAGCAACCTCTTCGCATCCCTTCGATGGGGCGGCGAATTGGGCTGGCAGGCGAGCGCAACCGGGCAGTACATCACCAACGTCGCGGTGAATGACGTGAACACCGTGCTCGCGCCCTCCTACGCGGTCTTCGGGCTGTCGGGCGGGTATGGCATGGAGCTGCCTTCCGGACGCCTGAATACCTTCGTGCGCGTCAACAATCTGTTCGATCGGGACTACGTCGGCTCGGTCATCGTGAACGACGGCAACGGCCGCTTCTTCGAGCCGGGGCCGGGCACGAACTGGCTCGCCGGGTTCAGCGTCACCTTCAAGTAGCGCGCCGCCCGCAACGCCTCGCGGGCCCGGTGCGCCGGGCCCCTCTTCCCCGTACCATGCGTGGCTCATTGCATGACCGGAGCGGGGAGGCGTATTGGTCCAGGGACTGCAGCGGGCCGTCGCAGAGTGGCAGGGGCTCGACGAGCCCGAGGAGCGCGCCCGGGACGTGTTCACACCGATCGTCGTCGCCACTCTCATCGTTGGCGCGATCGGGCTGCTCGTCATCACGCCGTTCATCGCCATCAACAAGCCGGGTTCCGCGGCACTAAGCCTCTCCGTATTCCTCGCGGCGGGCCTTTCCTGGCTGTGCATGCGCAAGGGTCGCGCCCGCCTTGGCGCGATCCTCATCGTGGCGATGTTCTGGTGCGTGCAGACGATTCTGATCGTCTTCAGCAACGGCGGGTTCATCGGCAGCGCGTATGTGTTCACGACACTGCTCGCCGGCCTCGCGCTGGGTACGCGTGCCGCATGGATGGTTGGAGGGCTCGGCATCCTCGCACTCGGCGTGACGACTGCGCTTAGCCTCCTCCACGTTCAGCCGCCCCTGCTATTTCCGGCTCCTTACGCGGCACGCGCCAGCTTCTCCATCGCAATTTTGCTGGGTGCGCTGTGGGCGCTGCACGTTTTCATCCGCCGCATGGAGACGGCGTTCAGCACGGCCGCACACGAGCTCGCCGAACGAAAGCGCACGGAGCAGCAAGTGCAGCGCCGCGCCGAGGACTTCGAAGAAGCGCAACGGCTCGCCCAATCCGGAAGCTGGGGAATACGACATCGCAACCGGCGAACATCGCTGGTCTCGGCAGCACTTCCGCATCCACGGCCTCGACCCGGACACGACGGAGCCCAGCTTCCGCGCGTTCATCGCGCATGTACCTCCCGAAGAGCAGGACCGGGTCGCGGCGGCGTTCCGCAGCGCTTACGCACCGCCCCACTACATCAGCGGTGAGTACCGCGTGTATCGCGCGCCCGGCGACCTGAGAACGATCGACGGGCGAATCGAAGGCGTGCTGGAGAACGGCAAGGTCGTCAAGCTCCGGGGCACTTCGGTGGACATCACGGAACGCCGGCGCGCCGAGGAATTGCGTGAGCTCGAGCTCTCCGTCGCGCGTTGCCTTGCCGGCCTCGAGGAAATGGAGCCGGCCATCAGCGCCGCGCTCGCAACCATCTGCGAGCAGGAGCGATGGGAAGTCGGCGGCTACTGGCGCGCCGATGAGAAGGCCGGCGAGATAGTGCTCGAACACTGGTGGGTGCGGCCGCGATTCGCCGACGCCGCAAGAGCGCTCATCGAAGACGGCCAACGCAACAGCTACGGCAGCGGCGTTGGGCTCGTCGGCCACGCGTGGCGAACCGGATCGCCGCTTTGGATTCCGGACGTGACGAAAGAGGAGCGCGTCTCGCGCGGCCGGCTTCTCGATGCCGCGGGCTTGCGCAGCGCCGCCTTCATGCCTGTGACGGATGGCAGCCGCGTCGTCGGCGTGCTTGTTTTCGCGGGTGTCGACGTGCGCGAGCCGGATCAGTCGTTTCTCCAGGCCTTTCCGGTTCTAGGCAGCCTCATCGGCCAATTCGTGCAGCGTCGGCAGACAGAGCAGCAACGGCGCGCGCTGCAGGCGCAGCTCTACCAGTCGCAGAAGCTCCAGGCGCTCGGCACACTGGCGGGCGGCATTGCGCACGAGTTCAACAACATGATCGCGGCGATCATCGGCAACGCATCGCTCGCGATTCAGGACGTTGGATCGAATCAGGCCGCGCGCGAGAGTCTCGATCAGATCACCGCCGCGGCCGAGCGTGCTCGGGCGCTCACGCGCCGCATTCTTCTCTTCGGGCGCGCGCAGCCCGACACGCGCAAGAGCACCGCGCTGGCACCGGTCGTCGAAGATGTCATGCGCTTGCTGCGCGCGACACTTCCGGCGCGCATCACGCTATCGCTGACCCAAAGCGCGGACCTTCCGACGGTGCGCGCCGACGGCACGCAGTTGCACCAGCTCATCGTGAACCTTTGCACGAATGCGCTGCACGCGATCGGCAATGAATCGGGAAGCATCGAGATTTCATTATCGGTTGTGCCGTCCGGGTCAGCATCCTTTCCCGGCCTGCCCGACGCGCGACCCGGCGAATACGTGTGTATCAGCGTCACGGATACCGGCCGCGGCATCGACCCTCAGGTGCGCGAGCGGATCTTCGAGCCCTTCTTCACCACCAAGCGCGTGGGCGAAGGCGCGGGGCTCGGCCTTTCCGTCGTTCACAGCATCGTGCAGGGACACGAAGGCGCGATCGAGGTGGAGAGCGCTCCGGGACGCGGCGCGACCTTCCGCGTGTATCTGCCCGCGGAAACAGTGACCGACAAGCCAACGGCCCGCGCCGAGAGCGCGCCGACGAGTCGCCGCACAAGTTGTCACGTGATGTACATCGACGACGATCCCACCATCGTCTCGGCAATGGAGCGCCTGCTCACGCGACGTGGCTATCGCGTCGACGGATTCACGAGCCCGCGCCAGGCGCTGGATCAGCTTCGCACATCGCCCGAGGTGCCCAGCCTGCTCGTCACCGACTACAACATGGCGGAGATGTCGGGCCTCGACGTTGCGAAGCATGCCGCCGAGATGCACCCGGGCATGCCGATCGTGATCGTGTCCGGCTTCATCGACGAGCGGGTCGAGCGCACGGGCCGCGCGCTGGGGGTACGCGAGTTCGTACATAAGCCGGATCTGCCGGAGATGTGCGCCGCCATCGATCGCCTGTGCGGCCAGGCAACGCCGGCCTGAGCAAGGCAAACGGTCCGGAACGGAAACAATCCTTGCGCAGACCGGAAGTCGCACCGGGCGCCAAACGAGGACCCGCCGCCCTTGCGTTCGATAACCGCCCTTTAGCCGCAGGGCGCACAAACTTGGGTATGCTTCGCGCCCGGCTCCCTTGCGGCTCGTCCGAGGGAACCGACCCCGTTCGTTCGATCAGGATTTGAGCGTGCAGCCGCTGATACTCGATTTCGTTGCCCATTTCGCCCGGACAACACCCCACAAGCTCGCGGTTCACGATCTCACCGCCGATACCCGCTCCACCTATGCGCAGTTCGATGAGGCCATCGATCGCGCAGCCAGCGTCCTGCATGCGGCGCTCGGCGAGCCGCGCGGCAAGCGCGTGGTGGTGCTGTCGCGCAATTCCGCGCGGATGCTGGCGCTTCATTTCGCCTGCGTGCGCACCGGTGCGATCTTTGTACCGCTCAACTGGCGGCTCGCGCCGGCCGAGATCACCTTCATGCTCGGGGACTGCGAGCCCGCGCTGATCGTGGTCGAACCGGCGTTCGAGGATCGCCTCGAACAGCGCGTGATCCCGCGCATTTCATTCGACGACAGCGAAGACGGATTCGCGGCGCGCGTGGCGGCGGCTCCACAGCCGACCTCACTTGGCCGCGGCGTCGCGGTGGATCCCGACGCGCCGATCACGCTGCTCTACAGCTCCGGCACCACCGGCAAGCCGAAGGGCGTGATCGTCACGCAGCTGAATGCGTTCTCCGGCGCGCTGAATCTCGCACTCGGCACGGCCTGCTCGCCGCAGGCCACTTTTCTGTGCGACATGCCCATGTTCCATACGGCGGGATTGTTCGCGGCCGCACGCGTGCCGCTGCTCGTCGGTGGAACCGTGCTCATCAGCCAGAAATTCGATGCGCCGGTCACCTACTCGCGTCTTGCGGACCCGACGCTCGGCATCACTCACTACTTCTGCGTCACGCAGATGGCGATGATGATGCGGCAGCTGCCCGGCTTCGAAGGCCGTCGCCTCTCGCATCTCACTGCGCTCATCACCGGCGGCGCGCCGAATCCTGAAGCGCACATCGTGCGCTGGCTCGACGATGGCGTGGCGATGGTGAATGGCTGGGGCATGAGCGAGATCTGCTCGGCGCTCGCGCAGCCTGTCGGCGACCTCGATCGCATCCGCGCGCATCCGAGCGCGGTCGGCCTGCCGCACCTCACGGTCGAAATGAAGCTCGTCGACAGCGAAGGCCGAGAAGTCGGCCTAGGTGAAGCGGGCGAGATCTGGACGCGTGGCTCGAACGTCACTCCCGGCTACTGGCGCCGGCCCGAGCTGAACGCGACCGCGTTCCATGACGGCTGGTTCAAGACGGGCGACGTCGCCGTGCAGGACGCCGACGGCTTCTATTCCATCGTCGATCGCATCAAGGACATGTTCATCTCGGGCGGCGAGAACGTGTATCCCGCCGAGGTGGAAGCGACCATCGTCGAGCTCGACGCCGTGGGCGACGTCGCGGTCATCGGTATCCCGGACGAGCAATGGGGCGAGGTCGGTTGCGCCTATGTGGTCGTTGCGCCGGGCAAATCGCTCGACGTGCGGACGCTCGAAGCGCATTGCCGAAAGCGGCTCGCGAAATTCAAAGTGCCGAAGCGCTACGAGATCATCGAGAACCTGCCGCGAACGCCGTCGGGCAAGGTGCAGAAGCACCTGCTGCGCGATTCACAGCGAAGCCAATAGCTTCGCGATCGCATCCGCATCGGCGACGAGGCTGTCGCGGCACGCCTTCAGCGCCGCTTCGGGCATCGTCGGAACATCCGCGCTCGACGGCTCCTGGATCACGGTCACTCCACCGGCTTCGGCGATGGCGCGGAGCCCTTCCGCACCATCCCAATTGGCGCCGCTGAGAACGATTCCGAGCGCGCGCTCACCGTAGGCTTCGGCGGCCGTTTCGAACAGCACGTCGATCGACGGGCGCGAGTAATGCACCAGCTCGTCGAGCGACAGCGCGAAAGTGCCATCGCCCTCCACCAGCAGGTGATATCCCGGCGTCGCGAAGTAGACGCTTCCCGGCCTGATCGGCTCCTTGTCCTCGGCGACTTTCATGGGTGGGCGCGACGGTGACGCAAGCAACTCATGCAGGACGCCCCGCGATTCCGGTGGCATGTGCAGGACGACGACCATCGCGGGCGCGAAAGACGTGGTGAGCTGCGAGGTCAGGCGTTGAAGAACTTCCACGGCGCCCGCGGAGCCGCCCACGACAACGAGCTCGGGGCGACGCGCGACGATCTGCTCAACGGTGGGTGCAACCATCCACCGCATGTTAGCAGCGGCACGCCACGCTTCAGAACCGCTTGGTGATCCTTGCGAGCGGTGAATATGTGCCCGCGCCCGCGGCGCCCGCCGCTCGGCGGCATGAAATCACCGCCACGGTTGCGCGCGCCGACTGCGTTGCGCTAAGTAGGCCGGGCTGGCTCAAGGGGGAAATCGTCGATGACCGCTGGATTTTCTCGCCTGCGAATCGCGGGCGTCCTGACGCCGCTTGCCGCCGCCGGCGCGGCGTACGCCGTGGACCCGGCCTCGGCCGAGCTCGTCGCCCCCAGTTACAAGCCACCGGCGGTAAAGCCCGGCTACAGGTCCCCGACTTTCAGCGACGACTACCTCGCGAAGCTACGTAGCGATAGATGCCGAGCTTGAACTGCTCCGCGCATCCCAGCGCTGAGTAGTAGCCGAGCGGTTCGCGGGATTGGGTCGTCTGTAGTCCGTTTTCCGTGCGCTTGCAGGCGGTTCTCCATCGGGAGGAACGGAGCCCCCGACGGGAAGCGAGGCTCCCGTCGCACCTTCATCGTCAGGTGGCTTCGCGCCAGCCGCCGTCGGCATGCGAGGAATACGGGAAATCGAACCATCCGTCGCGCGCGCTCAGAATCTCCGACGGAAGAATGTGATGATTCACCAATTGAGTTTCCACCGCGCGCGGCGAGACGCGGAAGTACTCTGCTGCCTCGTCGATCGCGTCATTTGAAAAGTCGTCTTGAAGAAACTCCGTTAGCGAATCAATTGGACAAAGAAACTCGCCAGCAAATGCTCTTTGAGCTTTCTGGCGGGAAGTCTTTTGATCAGTCGTCGGCAACCAACGGTCATCATGATCGGAAATAAGGTGATCGCAAATGAAGCGAGCCATCTCAAAGCGCCGCTGCTCGGGCCTTCTTTTCCGAAGCACGAATTTTACCGTTTCATCGCCTGTGCGGACAGCAATGCCGAGCGGCATCCGTGCTACCGGAGGCATCCCCTCCCTGATCACCTTTTCATCAACTCCAACCAAATCGCAAAGCTGATCGTCCGAGACAGGCGACCCATTAAGACCGAGTACCGCCCGCACCTCACGAGCGAATTCGCGTCCCCGCTGCCATCCGGGCAGAGCTCGGCTATCTACAAGAGCCTTTCTTTTCAGAAGGATTCTCCCGCTAACTCCCTCAGCATCCACCATCGACACAATCTTGTTCAGGATCTCCGCACGATTGCCTGTTGCGCAGACGGGTGCGATTTCAGAAATGGCTGACGACCCTGCCGTCCGTATCAGCGCCTTGAGATGCTTCAGAACTTCGTTTGGAGCCTCGTCTGGATCGAAGCCGAGCATTGCCTCCAGTTTGCGATCGGCCGACGCACCCTTATCATGTCTTTCGTCGAGGATCTCTGACCAAAGTTCATGCAGCGCCGTATGCTCGATGCTGACGGCGTTCAATCGAGCGAGCACTCCGGCAACAAAAGCATCAATTGCGCGCTCAAATACACCGGCGCTGATCTCGCCGTGCGAATTCGAAAGGTAGCGGACCGGCGCCTTTGTTTCAGGCCTACTTTGTACAGCCCATACTTGAACGCTATCGCCGTCCGATGCGAAAAGCATCCGAGGCCATAGGTAGCCATGCCCGGCAGCTCGCAGTTCATGAGCCATGCGCCATGACTGCGTCGGACGGATCGTTGGAAGCGGCTCCCATCTAAGCCGCCACCAAGACGAGGCAAGCCACAACGCTAGTGGGTAGGCGGATAGCCGTACATCGTCCCGAACGGTTTGAGACCAGTCGTCCTCGTTACGCGTAACGACGTCACCGCCAAGCACGATCCGTAGCATTGCTGACGTTTGCGCGACTTCGGGAGACTCGTGCAAAGCAGAGTCCCAGACATGCTGAATAGCGAAGTCTTCCACCGTCAGTCGCTCCAGCGCTGTATCACTTCGTCCGCCAGCGGGTCGTCTTCTTGCATCGGATAACCGTGATATACACCTGATGCCCGATTTTCAAGCATCGCCTCCAGGGGAGTACCGTTCTCTGAGACGGCCCACACATTCTGCGGCCAACCCTGCCGTTCCTGCACGCTAATCAGCCCGCGCTGAACAGCCTTCCTAAGTAACGAAGTCGCCTGCTTCTTAGAGGTGACCTTAGCCTCGTCGCAGAGAGACTTCCCCTGCCGCGGCATGCTCGGCGGATCCAAGCCAAAGTCTCCGGGATTGCGCTTGTGTTCCGGATTGCCTCCATAGCTAACTCTAAGCGCCAACTGCTGAAGACCCTGAAGCTCGGCCTCGCTAACCGGCTCCGCACGAACACGACGCTTTGGATTCGGGGTTTTTCGCCGCATCATATGTACTGAGCCTCTCGCATCTCCTGCGTCGAGAATCACAAAGCCACCGCCCCACAGGGGCACCTCCCTCATAAGACGTTTAATAGTTCATTGGCCGTTACGGCGGGCTGAAGGTGGGTCAAGCGACGTCACGCTGGCGAACAGACCGTCCAAAACGGAAAGCCCGACGGGATCGATTCCCGCCGGGCTTTTCGTTCATCACGAGCGAGCCCGCATCAGGTGCGGCGCGCTCTATCCTTGATTACAGCTTGCCCGTCGCGCGCCAGCCGCCGTCGGCGTAGCCCGTGCGGACTTCCTGCACATACGGCACCGGGGCCACCGTCGCGCGGATCTGCACCTGCTTGTGGCTCTCGACCGTCGGCTTCTTGGAGCCGCCGCCCTCTTCGCCCCACACGAAGGTGACCGGCGTGCCGGGCTTCGAGTACTCAGGCGCGAGCATCGCGAGCGTCAGGAACTTGCGCTCGTTCGAGCTGTAGCCAACCCACGTCGAAACGCCGGCGAGCTTGCCATCCTGCGTCAGCACCTTGTCGAACGGGTACATCGAGTACACAGCCGACGGCCAGTCGAAGAACTTCGCACGATCGCCGCCCTTACCAAAGGTCGACGCGATCGTCTTGATGACGTCCTCGTCGTTCAGCTCGAGCGTCACCTTGATCTTGTGCGGCTCCTTCGACTTCTTCTCCAGCGCCTCACGGCCGATGAAGTCATGATCGAACTTCACGAACGCGCCGTAACCGAGGTCGTACGGGGTCAGGTAGTAGTCGTCGATGTTGTTCGAGTAGTAGCTGCCACCGAGCGAGGCATTACCTTCGAAGCTGTTTGCCGCGAGCCACTCGCGGTACTTCTTCATCTTCTCGTCGCCCGAGTAGATCGCCGGCATCGGGGAGGGAATCCAGCCCGACTCCAGCGTGTTGGACGAGTAGGCGCGCGCGCCCACGAGGCGCAGGCCGAACTCCTTGCCCGCTTCGTAGATCGCGTCCTTCACGATCTCGCCATCGGCGGCGGGCCCGAACAGCTCGTAGCCCGGCTGGCCGGCCATGCCGTGACGAAGCGCCGTCACCGTCTTGCCGGCGATCGTGATGTCCGCCATGTTGAAGAACTTGAGCTCCGGCGGCTTCGCGCCGAGCACCTTCTCCATCACCTTCATCGCGTTCGGGCCCTGCACCTGATAGCGGTAGGTCTTGCGCGCGACCGGGTTCGGGCGCGAAGCGGAGCGTTCGTCACGCTCGAACTTCACGTTGTAGTTACCGGTTTCGCCGTGGTACTGCACCCAGTTGGCGACCGACGGACGACCGATCAGGTTGAACAGATCCTTGTCGAGATAGCAGAGCACCACGTCGCCGATGACGTAGCCGTCCCAGGTTACCGGAACGTACTGTTTCGCCTTGCCGGGCACGAAGCCCTTGAAGCTGTTGATGCCCAGGCTCTCGAGGAGCTTGAACGCATCCGGACCGGACACGTAGAGGTCCGTCATGTGGTACGACTGGTTAAACAGGATCGCGGTGTTCTGCCACGCCCACTGCTCGTCACGCCAGTTGGTGTATTCCGGCAGCTTCACCGGATACGGGTTCGGACCGCTCTGCGAGTCGCGCAGCAGCTTGACCGCACCACCGGCTTCTTTGATTCGTTCTTCCAGGTTCTTGGCGCTCATGCAAATGCCTCTAAAGGAAAGGCCTAAAAAATAGGCAGATTGTAAAAATCAGGTCAGCGCGCCAGCGCCACGCGAGCTGCGCTCGCGTCGGCCGTGGCCACCTGGAACTCCGCCACGTTGATGCTCTCCTTGACGGCGATGGCGTGCTCGCGCATCAAGGTTTCGGCCCTTGCGGCCTGTCCGCCCTCGATCGCATCCACGATGTGATGATGCTGCCGATGGGCGTAATGAAGCATGTCGTACATCTGCTCGAGATTGCTCTTGTCGAACGCCAGCGCCTGCGCACCCGCGAATGGGATGCGGCTGTTGCGCTCGAGCGCGGCGTTGAGAATGGAGCTCCCGGCTTCCTGCAGGATGAGGGTATGGAAGCGCTCGTTCATGTCCGCGTAGAGCGCTTCATCGCTCTCTTCCACGTGGCGCTTGCGAAGGAGCGTGTCGCCATCTTCGAGACAGGTGCGCAACTCGGCCATCAGCGCCTTGGAAGCGCCCCGTTCGGCGACACGGCGCGCCGCGAGCCCCTCGAGGACCGCGCGCAACTCGATGGCATCGACGATATCGGCGGCGGTGAACGCGCGAACGACATAACCGCGCGTCTCGTGCTCCATCAGCAGCCCTTCCTGCGCGAGAAGCGGCAGGGCCTGGCGAACCGGCGTGCGCGACATTCCCAGCATCTCCGCGAGCGGCGCCTCGGCCACTCGCTGACCCGGCGCGAGTTTGCCGCGCAGGACCATTTCGCGAATGCGAACGACCGTCTCGGTGAGCTGCGAACTGATGGGCATGGAGTTGTTAGAAGAGGCGCCTCACTGCAGGGGCCGGCATCTTGCCGACGGGATCCCGTGTTGTCAATTTGGATGCGCTTATACGAGTTATAAGCCCGCAGTGCGGGAAATATGGGGTAATCAGGATCCCATATGACAAGTATCCGGGGGCCCTATGCGAAGAGGCCCTCGATCGCCGCGCGGCTGGGAGAGGCGCCTCTTCCTCTTGAGCCGCCCGGGTCCTCCAGCGGCGCATCGGACACGCGCGGCAGATGCCAACGGAATGCTGCCGACGTGCGTGGTGAGGATGTGGTCTTCGCTCCGCCTCACACACGCAATTCCGCGCGCAGCTCGCTCGCAGCCTGGCTCATCGCCCGCAGCTTGCCGAATGAGACTTCGCGAGACAGGTATTTCATGCCGCAGTCGGGCGCGAGGATGATCCGCTCCGCGTCGCAATGTTCGAGCGCGCGCTTGACGCGAACCTTCACCTCTTCCACCGTCTCGATCTTCTGCGTGGAAAGATCGATGACGCCGAGCAGAATCTCCTTGTCCGGCAGCTCTCGCAGCACCGAGCAGTCGAGATTGGACTGCGCCGTCTCGATGGAAATCTGGTTGATCTTCGACTTCGCGAACTGCGGCAGGAACTGATACGCACCGGGGCGGTGGTGAATCAGCGCGGCATAGCCGAAGCAGATGTGCACAGCCGTCTTGCCTTTGACGCCGTCGACGGCGCGATCCAGCACTTCGATGCCGTATTCCTCCGCCTTCTTGTACCGAGCCTGCATGTAGGGCTCATCGAGCTGCACGACGTCCGCGCCGGCGGCGAAAAGATCCCGGATCTCCTCGTTCACCGCTGCCGCGTAGTCCATGGCGGCTTCGCGCTCGGTCTTGTAGTACTCGTTCTGCGCCTGCTGGGCCATCGTGAAAGGGCCCGGGATCGTGTACTTGATTGGCCTCGTGGTGAGCGAGCGCAGGAAGCGCACGTCGTCCACGCACACCGGAGCCTTGCGGCGAATCGGCCCAACGACGCGCGGCACTTTCACCGGCTCGCCGCTGCGATCGAGCGCCTGGCCCGGATTCTTGAAGTCGATACCTTCGAGCGCGTTGGCGAAGAAGTTGGAGTAGCTCTCGCGGTTGATCTCGCCGTCCGTGACGATATCGATGCCGGCGTTGATCTGGTCCTGCACGGCGATGCGCGTCGCGTCAGCCTGCGCTTCCGCGAGGAATTTCTCGGCGACACGCCACAGCTCGGGCGCGCGGGTACGCGGCGGGAAACGTCCGCGCAGCACTTCTTTGTCGATTAGCCAATCCGGCTGCGGATAGCTGCCGACCAGCGTGCAGGGAAACAGTGGCTCGGTCATCGTGCTCACCAGCTTTCTAGAGGTTGACGGGCGCGGCCCTGAAGATCACGCGTAGCGTGCCTGCAGAACCGCGCCTTTCCGGGTACTCGACGAGTCTCGTCTTGGTCACGCGGCAGCGTCCCCAGTGGAAGCCGCTGCACATCGCGCGTATCAGTGCTCCGAACGGAACATGTTATTGGACGTGTGATCACCGGCGAGCCAGCGCTTGAGCTCGCTATGCGCGTTGCTCTTCTTGAGCGCGTTGATCTTCTCGACGTCGGGATGATCGACGGTGAACTCGCAGATCATGCCGTCCGGATCGGAGACGTAGAGCGAGCGGCAATAGCCGTGCTCGAGCACATAGATGCGCGGCTCGGCGTAACCGGCTTCACGCAGGCGCTTCTCGATGCCCGCCTGCACGTCCTTGTCCACGTTGAGGGCAATGTGGTGGAAGGGAGAGTCCGGCATCTTGGGACCGAAAAGCTTCTGGTCCTCCGGCCGGACGAACTGGAAGAACGCGAGGGCGCTGCCGTCGGCAAGGCCGAAGAAGCAGTGCGCATAGGTGCGCTCGGCGCCGAACAGCATGTCCGACTCACACCAGGTCGCAAGCAGCGGCAGACCGACAAGGTCTTCGTAGAACTTCCGCGTGGCTTCGAGATTGCTGGAAACGTACGCGGTGTGGTGAAGCCGCGAGGGCAGGTTTTGAGGGCTGGCCATGTCCGATCACTCCGATTCGAATTCAACTGAATATAGGCGCTAAAAACGGTAATTGAAGTCTACGCCCCATACCCGCGGTTGCGCCTTGAAGACAAAGTTATTGCTGTATCCGGGATTAGGAAAGAACTGCGGGCCCGGTGACCATTCCGCGTTGTAGCGGATGTTGAACAGATTGCGGCCCCAGGCCGTCAGCGACCATGGCCCCTGCTCCAGGCCGAGGCGCAGGTTCAACAGATCGATGGGCCGGCGCCGGGTGAAATTGTCGGGATACCAGTAAGTTGGGCCGATGCGCTCCAGGTCGGCGCGAAACACCCCGGTGAAGCCCGAGGAGCCAAACGGCTTACGGTACTGCGTCCCCAGGTTCACGGTGTACTGGGAGACGAGCGGGGCCTCGTTGCCCACGTCCGTCGGCGCGCGGCTACTCTCCTTGATCTCGCTTTCGGTGTAGCCGAAGCGCAGGTAGGTCTCGAACCCTTCCGCGGGGCGCGCGGACAGCTCGAACTCGAAGCCGTCGTAGTCCACCCGACCGAGGTTGCCGAGGTTCTGGGTGCTCGTGTTCGGGTCGAAGACGAAGAAATACGAGCCCTTCGCCTCCGTGTGAAACACGTTCAGGCTCGTCGTCAGGCGGCGGTCGAGGAACTGGCCTTTTGCGCCGACCTCCAGCGTGTTGGCGGTCTCCTGGTCGAACAGGTCGCCGATACCGGCGATGCCGGCGCTTCCCACGCCGGTCTGGTTGAACCCACCGCTGCGGAAGCCCCGGCTGTAGCCGCCATAGAGATTCCACGTGTCATTGGGCTGAAAGCGCAGCGTCACCTTGGGCTGCAGGTCGTCCCACGTCTTGGTGCGCAGCTGGCCGGGGAACGCCAGCCCCGCCAGCGGCGCCGGGATGAACGCGAGCGGCGTGCGCGTGGTGTTCTCGCGATGATCCTCGTCGTAGCGCAAAGAGACGTCGCCTTGCAGCTTGCTCGTGAAGTCATACGTTGCATCGGCGAAGACAGCCCACGCGTCGTTGTTCTGCGAATCCGCAAGGAACGTGAACTGCGGGTTGAAAATCGGCAGCGGTGTGCGCTCGACGCGCGGGACGTCGCCCGTGCCCAGGTCGAATACATTCCCGGTCGAGATGAAACGATCTGTCTTGATGAAGTACGCACCCACGATCGTGCGGAGTTTCTCGCCAATCGTCGAAGCGAGGCGCACTTCCTGGCTCCACGCATCGACGTCGAGGAACTGGTGCTGCGCCTGGTCCGATCCGAAGAGCTTGAAGAGCACGGATTGCTGGATCGGCAGGAAATCGAACTGGTCGCCCGTCAGCAACTCATCGACGTGATCGAACGCGGTGATCGAGGTGAGCGAGCCGATGCCCGTCTCGAAATCGACCTTCAGCGAAGCGCCTTTCAGGTTGCGCTCGTCGACGCCCGCGTTGTTCACTCGAATTGGCAGGCTGACGTCGTTCACGTCCTGCGTGATGTTGAAATACAGCGCCTGCGTTTTGACCTCGGAGTAATACACTCGAAGGTCCGTCTTGAGCGCCTCGCTCGGCTCCCACAACAGCTTCACACGGCCGGACGTGTCCCGGAACGGGTCCGCCTCGCGATGCAGGTAGTCGTTGTCGAGGTAGCCGTCTGTCTTGAAGTACGAGCCCGACACCATGTACTTCAGCGTCTTCGAATCGTTGATTGGGCCCCCGACACTGCCGCGCACCTTGAAGCCCGGCCCGCTGTCATAGCCCAGGGTCACTTTGCCGGCGAACTCGTCGCCCGGCTCCTGAGTGCGAATGATGATGGCCCCGCCGATGGCATTGCGCCCGTAAAGCGCGCCCTGCGGCCCCTTCAGCACCTCGATGTGTTCGACGTCGAACAGCTCCTGGTTGAAAGCCGACGGGTTCGCCATTGCCACACCGTCGATCAGCACGGCGACCGACGGCTCGCTGTTGCGAGCCTGCGAGATGCCACGCACCGTGATGAACGAGGTCCCCTGGTTCTGGGTCTGGACCATCGTCATGTTCGGCGTGAGCTGGATGAAATCCTGCGGGCGCTGGATGCCGGCGGATTCGATCTCCGCCGCGCTGAATGCGTTGACGGCGACAGGCACATCATGAAGTGACTCGTCCCGCTTGCGCGCGGTGACGACCACTTCCTCCAGCGCATCCTGCGATTGAGACCAGACTGGCACCGGTGCCACCACCGCCGCGGCGATGAGGGCCGGAATCGTTCTCGTCGTCATGTGTACACCCCCTGTCGGGTTGAGATAACCCGCTGTACACGCAACCAAAACTAACAAATTCGCCAATCGAAATACATTTCGCAGAGCGAACCGGCCGGCGAAAGGCCTTGCACATCAACTTGCTGCACGGGAGTCTACGCGACATCAAGTTCGGTCAGCGAAGCGCGGGATCAAGGGGGGCGGCGCATGCGCGAAGCGCGACGTAAGAGCGGCAAATCCGAGGACCGCGAAGGCGAGTACATCACCTCGCTGGCGCGCGGTCTTTCGGTGCTGCGCGCGTTCTCCAAAGAGCGTCCGGAGATGACGTTGAGCCAGGTTGCCAGCGCCACCCAGTTGAGCGCCGCGACCGCGCGACGCTGCCTGCACACACTGGTCGATCTCGGTTACGCCGCGAAACGGGGCAAGCTGTTTCTGCTGAGGCCGGCGGTCGTCGCGTTTGCGTCGGCCTACATCGAGTCGATGAATCTCGAACAGATCGTGCGCCCTTACCTGCAGGACGTGCGGGACAAAACCGGCGACAGCTCCTCGCTCGCCGTGCTCTCCGAGACCGATATCCTCTACCTCGTGCACGTGTCGACGAATCGCATGGTTCGTGTCCCCTGCACCGTCGGCACGCGCTTCGCGGCCTACCCGACTTCGCTCGGCCGGGCGCTGCTGGCTTTCCTGAACAAAGACGCGCTGGAGGATTACTTCCGCAAGGTGCGCCTGACAGCGCTCACCGAGAAGACGGTGACCTCGAAGTCGACGCTGCGAAACCTTCTGACGAAAGTGCGGGAAGAGCGCTTCGCCGCGATCGAGGACGAACTGGATTACGGCGTCGTGTCCGTGGCCGTGCCCATCTTCAATGCCGACAACGAGGTGATCGCCGCCGTGAACTGCTCGACGTCAACGGCGCGGACCGACAAGAACGAGATGATCGCGAGTCGCCTGCCGATACTGCGGGAAGCCGCCCGCACGATCGAGATCGAGCTCAGACGCTACCCAATGCTCGCTCACTCCATGGCCGTGTAGTGTTCACGAGGAACTCGACGACGCAGCGGTTGTAGTCCGTGATGTGGGTCATGTTGACGAAGTGACCGCCGCCCCGAATCACGCGACGCCGCGCACCATAGATATTCCGCGCGATCCGGTCGGCGATACGCCGCAGCCACAGCAGCTCGTTGGAGCCGGTGATCACCAGCGTCGGGGCCTGGATGGCGGCAAGATCCGCCGCTCGCAGCGGCTCGACCTCGGACGGCATGGACGGGAAGCGCAGCAGATCCTCGCCCCGATAGTCCTTCAGCATCGCGTCGATTTCCGCCTGCGCCTGCGTGCGGCGCTCGCCCGCGCTCATCAGCGGATGCTGGCTCAGCTCGCGCGCGAGGGTGGCGCGATCCCCGCGGCGAAGCAGATCCGTCAGCCGGGCGATCGGCAGCACCGAGGCGTCGCCGGCGAGCGGCGGGGGCGCGTCATCGAGTGGCGCGCCCTGGAGCACCAGGCCAGTGACACGCGTAGGGCGACTGATCGCGTACCGCATGGCGATGCGCCCGCCCTGGGACATGCCCACGAGACCCGCGCCTTTGAGCTTGAGCTCGTCCAGGATCGCGTCGATATCTTCCAGCTCGAGCGCATGATCGGCGGGTGCGGTGCTCTCGCCGCAACCCCGGCGATCATAGGTGATGGTGGTGAACTGGCGACGAAACGCGGCGGCCTGATGCGCCCACATGCGCCGGTCCACGCCCCACCCGTGCACCAGAAGAACCGGGTTGCCGCGACCCGCCACCTCGACCGCGAGCTCACCCGAGCCTGTACGTGCGCTCAGCAGCGTGACCGGACGCGCGGCTGCGCGCCCCGGACTCTCGTGGCCGAAGCTTTCGTTGCTGGATATCGCTGCCCCGTAGCTCATCGTGTGAACCTTCGCGTGTTGTCCCGCTTTATGCGGAATCTAGCAATTTCACCCTGCGCACGCTATTTCGTCTGACGAAAACATCCCGGAGCATGCTTATTATTGCTGTCCATTACGATGACCACTTTTCGAGCGGGTGAAGTCGTGGCAAATCAGATGGAAGTGATCGTCGTAGGCGGCCGGACCTGTGCGCTTCCTTACAGCGCTCGGCCCGGCCCGCGCCGACATCGCCAACCGCTGTTCGGCGAACCGATGCCCGCCTGAGCCGTTACGCGCTCAGCGCTTCCACAGCCGATCGCTCGCGATGCGCGCGCCCTGCGCCATCGATTCGAGCTTCATGTAGGTGACGTCCGGATCGACCGGCCCGAAGCCCGCGAACGTGCTGAAGCCGCAATCGGAGCCGGCGAGCACGCGCTCGCGCCCCACGATCTCCGCGAACCGGACCAGCCGCTCGGCGACGAGCTCGGGATGCTCGACGTAGTTCGTCGTGGAACTCAGCACGCCGGGGATCAGGAGCTTGTCGTCCGGAATCTTCTGATCGCGGAACACCGTCCACTCGTGCGCATGGCGCGGGTTCGCCGCTTCGAACAGCAGTGCCTGCGGTTTCGCCTTCACGACGATGGGCAGCAGCTGTTCCAGCGGCACGTCGTGATGATGCGGCCCCTCGTAGTTGCCCCAGCAGATGTGCATGCGGACCCGATCGGCCGGCACGTTTCTCAGCGCGTGGTTGAGGATCTCGACGTGCCGTTCCGCGAGCTTGAGGTATTCCTCGACGCTGCGATGCTTGTACATCGTGTGCCGGCCCATGCCGAGATCCGGCGCGTCGATCTGCAGCAGGATACCCGAGTTCACGATGGCCTCGTATTCGGCGCTCATCGCCTCGGCGACCGCTACAAGGTACTCATCCTGCGTCGGGTAGTAATCGTTCGGCTGAAAGAGCGCGATGACGCCCGGGGATGCGGCGTTCATGAAGGCCTCCGCGGGAGCGGCCGCGGCCACCGCATCCTTCATGCGCTGAATATCCGCTTTCACCGGCTCGAGGCTCTTCACCGCGATAGGCCCGACACAACGCGGCCGCTTGTACTTCGCCGTGGAGCCGGAGTCCGCCAGCTTCTTCAGAATCCGCGGAAATTCGATGAGATCGAGGCCGGGCTCGCGCGGCGTGTCGCCATCGAAGCCGGTAATACGATCCTTGATATAGGTGGCGTAGCTAATCTTACTGAGCTCACCATCACTCACGACGTCGACGCCGGCGCTCACCTGGCGCTTCACGACTTCCTTCACTTCGGCGGCCAGCGTGGCGCTGCCCGCCGCGTCGAAGTCCGCGGCCTCCGACTTTTCCTTACCGAATACGACATCCGTTACGGCCTGGGACCTCGGCAAGCTGCCTACGTGCGTGGTCAGGATTCTTTCTTTGCTGTGCTTCACGGATGCGCCTCTGCGGAAAGGGTGAGCGCGGATTAAACCCGCTTCCAGCCCCCTACGGAAGGGCAATTGCCGCCCCATCCGAACGGCGCCTAGAATCAAAGCATGCTTTCCATCACGACACAGGCCCCATCGTTCCTGGCGGAGGTGATGGGCGTGGACTTCTCGCAGCCCATCGATGCGGCCACGCTCCGCGGGATCATTCACGCGATGGATACCTACGCGGTTTGTGTGTTTCGAGCGACCGCGCTCACCGACGAATCCCACATCGCCTTCAGCTATCTGCTCGGCGAGCTCGAACACGCGCCCGCCTTCTTCGGCAAAGGCATCAAACGTTTCAACCATCCGGAGCTGTTCGACGCCGGCAACCTCGACACCAACGGCAACATCCTCGTGGACGAACGTCGCCGCCTCTACAACAAGGGCAACGCGCTCTGGCACACGGACTCCTCGTTCAACCCGCATCGTTCCGCCTACTCCCTGCTGCTCGCGCATGAAGTCCCGCCGACGGGAGGCGATACCGAGTTTGCGGACATGCGCGCGGCATACGACGCGCTGCCGGTCGCAACGCAGGAGCGCATCGAGAACGTGACGGCCGAGCACTGGCTCTGGCATTCACGAATGCTGGCGGGCTATCCGGAGCCGACGGAGGAGGAACGGCTCGCGAAACCGCCGGCGCATCACAAGCTGGTGCAGGTTCACCCGGGCTCGGGACGCAAGACGCTGTACATCGCGGCCCATGCTTCTCACATTGTCGGCTGGCCGCCCGAAGAGGGACGCCAGCTCATTCGCGACCTCATCGCGTTCGCCACTCAGCCCGAATTTGTTCGCCCAGTGGCCTGGCGGCAGCGGGGTGACCTCGTAATCTGGGACAATCGCTGCACCATGCATCGAGCCACTTCCTTCGAAGACACGCGTTACCGTCGCGACATGCGTCGGACCACGGTGCTCGAGAACCAGGGCTGACTCGCGCGCCAGTGGGCCCCCTCAACGCCCCGCCCGTCGTCGCAACAGAAGCCACGCCCGCATCCGCGCCGCACGTCATCGACGTCGGCGAGATCATCGAGCGGCAGAAGCCCGGCGCCTTCATCGTCCGGATGATGCTGGTAGCCTGGCTCGTCACGTTCTTCGACGGCTTCGACCAGAACGTCGTCGCCTTCACCGCGCCCTACCTGATCGAGCAGGTCGGCTTCACCGACTCCATGATGACGCACGTCTTCGGCAGCGGCATCGCAGGCGCGTTCATCGGCGGCTTCCTGTTCGGTTTTGTGGGCGATCGCATCGGCCGGCGCGCGGCGATCATCATGTGCGCGGCAATGTTCGGCACGCTCACGATCGGGCTCTCGTTCGTGACCGACTATCATGCGTTCGTCGCGATCCGATTCCTCAATGGCCTCGCGCTGGGTGGGGCCATTCCGCTGATCTGGGCGCTGAGCGTCGAGTACGTTCCGCGCCGTTTCCGGGCCACCGCCGTCACGCTGATCATGCTCGGCTACGGCCTGGGAGTTGCGATCTCCGGTCCGCTGTCCGTGCAACTCATCCCGCGCTTCGGCTGGCCGTCGGTGTTCGTGTTCGGCGGCGGCGCTTCACTCGTGTCCGCCGTGCTCCTCTACTTCGCCCTTCCGGAATCGCTGCGCTTTCTTGCGACGAAAACGGGCCAGGACACGACGATCAATCGCATCGTGCGGCGCCTCGCGCCGGAGAAAGCGGATCAGCCGGGCGCGCGATACGTGCTCCGCGGTCAGGGCCCGAATGTTCACTCCGTACACGGCCCCGCTTCGCTGTTCCGGGGCTCCCTGCGACTCGTCACGCCGCTGCTGTGGATCGGCTACGCGGCCAGCTCGATGACATCTTATTTCTTCACGACCTGGGGCCCACTCGTCTTCGAGGAGATGGGCCTCAGTCGCGAGATGTCCGCGTACGGCTCGTCCATCAACTCGCTGGCGGGCGCCGTCGGGGGTCTGCTTCTCATGCGATTCACCGATCGCATCGGTGCGGTAAGTCTCGCGCTGATGCCGGCGATAGCGGTGCCCTTACTGCTGCTCGTTGGCTTCGGTCACGTGGGCACCGCCACGTTGCTCGCGCTGATGGCGAGCATCATGCTGTTCCTCGGCGGCAGCCACTACGGCATCTCCAGCATTGCCGGCACGTTTTATCCGACAACCCATCGCGCGCTCGGCACCGGATGGGCGTCAGGCATGGGAAAGATCGGTTCGATCGCCGCGCCTTATCTCGTGGGCTGGATCCTCGCATCACAGCTGCCCGTCGAGCGCACGTTCGCCGTGCTCGCGCTCTGCCCGGCGCTCTTCTTCGCCTGCATGCTCACGATCGGAATCCTGGAAAGAAAGGGACGAGTGGCCCCGGCGGATTGACACGCCGGAGTCGAACCGCGCTACTCGACGTTGTCGGTGGGCAGGAGGCGGCGGGGCTCGTCGATGTTCGCGAGAATCTGTGCGAACACGGCCATGCAGACGGTGAGGTCCTTCGGATCGATGCCGCTCAGGAGGCGCGCACGCACGGCGTCCTGAATGCGATTGATCTGCTTCATCACCGGTTTCGCCGCCGCGGTGAGCCGGATCACCTTGGCGCGTCGGTCGGCGCTGCCGGATGCGCGCTCGATCAGCCCCTCGGCCTCGAGGTCGCGCAATACACGACCCAGCGTCGGCTGTTCGACGCCGATGCGATCGGCCAGCTCGGTCTGGTTTACGGTGTCGCCGAAGACCGCGATCCAATACAGCGTGCCCCAGCGGGCCTGGCTCTGGCCGACGGCGCGCAGCTCCTCGTTCATGAGATTGCGCCAACGGCGCGCGACGAACGTGAGGCCCTGCGAGAACGGGTAATTCAGGTTGCCGGCGCCCGCGGCGCCATCCCCATCGACCTCGCGCCGACGCAGGAAAAGCTCACCGGAGCTGGAGACTTCCGGCATCCACCGCAGCTTTTCCTCGGAACGCGCCTGCGCACCGGCGCGCGCCTTGGCTGCACTCTTCTTTGCGGCGGTTTTGCGGGCGGCCATCCCGCTCAGTATGTCACGGCATCCAGGGCGAACGCATGCCGTACGGCTGGAAGACCGAGACCGACTCGACCCGCACGATCTTGCCGTTGCGGATCTTGAAGATGTCGATGCCTTCGCGCGCGCTCGGGGATTTCTCCTGGGTTTCGCGAATGGTGCCATCGGTCGTCGTATAGCGCGGCCGGTCCAGCTCGAAATCCGAGAAGGCCGTGGCGACGACGAGCCCGCGCTCCTCATCGACCGCGAGCACGCGGCGTGAGCGCACGCGATCCACCGGTTTGTAGAGCCCGAGCTTGAATTGGGCCTCGCAACCTTTGACGCCGGTGGACTTCGCGGGAGCCACGACGGCTGCGTTACCGACACCATCGGTCACGTCCAGCCCGTTGTCCCGGCGCAGGCACGCGTCGTCGAACTGCGTGAAGATCGTGCCGTCGTTACGTTGCTTGGTGCTGTAGTAGCCCTGGACCAGATCTTCCAGTCGCTCGCGCGGCTGGCGCAGCGCCGGCGGCAGTACCTGATCCAGCAAAGGATCGAGTTTGAACGCGGCGGCGTCGGCAAACGGCCCGGGGTTCTGTTTGCGGCCGACGGCGCTTTCCACTTCGCTGATGCGCCCGTCTTCGACCTTGAGGCGAACCGCGAGATAGGACGGCTGGTCATGCTCGTGCACCACGCCGTACCAGACCACGGACCCCGTGCTGACATCCGTGACGTACAGCGGCGTCGCCGATTTCTTGCGGCCCGAGCCCCATAGCGCATCGCCGATCATCAACGGCACGCTGTTCTCGGTGAAGCGCACGCGGGGCGCCCACGCCACCGTTTCCGGCTTCTGCGTGACCATCGCCGTCGTGTAGGTATCGGCGATGCCGATGAGGCACTTCCGGTCACACGCCTTCGCTTTCGGATTGCGCGCCTCGACGATGCTCACAGGCCGCGCCACTTCGCCGTGCTCGTAGAACGGCGAGTGCATGGAATACGGCACGTAGGTGAAGATCGCCTCGATGCGATAGATCCTGCCGTCGCGAATCTTGAAAGCCTCGACCAGCGAGATCGAGTTCGGCCACTTGAGCGCGGTCTTGCGATCCTTGCCGTCGTTCGTCTTGTACGTGTCGAAATAGTTCGCGTGATCGAAGAAGCCCGTGGCCACGACGACCCCGCGCTCCTCGTCGATGAGCCGGTAGGTGCGCTCGCGAATGCGCTTGTTGATCTTGTAGATGCCGAGCTTGAACTGGTTTTCGCACCCGGCCGCGATATCGCCGGCCGAACCCGGCCCCGCCGCCGTCGTAACGATGCCATTCTCCGTGCGCGCGCATTCCGCATCGAACGGGGCAAACACGATGCCGTCGTTGAGCTCGACCGTGTTGAAGTAGCTGTCGGCGACCGCGTGCAGGCGCTCGCGGGGGCGGCGCTGCTCCGGCGTCAGCACTTCATTGAACGCGGGATCGTGCGTGAGTTTCTTCACGTCGCCGAACGGCAGCGGCAGGCCGGTTCTGCGGACGACGATCGTCTCGACTTCGGTGATCTGCTTGTCTTGCACGCGCAGGCGCATGCCGTAGTACGCCGGGTCGCCATTCTCTTCGACCGTGCCGATCCACGCGCCCATGCCGGTGGTCACATCCGCCGCGACGAGCGCGTTCGGCGCGATGCCGGAGACCGTGGTCCACAGGCCCTCGTGCCCGAGCGACAGTTCCACGTTGTTCTCGGTGAAGCGCACGTTCGAGGCGATGCGCACCTTCGTGGGATCGCGCTTCACGAGCGCATCCATGTAGCCGCGCACGAGGTCGGTGAGGCATTTGTAGTCGCAGTCCATCGCGACCACGGCACTGGGCTCTCCCGGTGCCTGGGCGAGCGCGTGGGACGACATTGCGGTGGCGGCAAAGGCGCCGGCGACGAGAGCTGACCAGAGTGAACGCATGCGATGTTTCTTCACTTGGAACCGGAGGAGAGTGGAATGGCGTACGCCTTGAAGGCGCCGGGATCCTGACCGCGCAGCTTCGGATCCATCAGATAGCCGATCTTGCCTTCGACCGCGTACGCCGTGGCGCCGACGAGCGTGACGCCGGGCGGCGAGTTGAGGCCTTCGCGCAGCACTTTGATCCGCGCCTCATCGCCTTCGATCGTGACTTCGTCGATGCGACCACCGGTACCTTCGGCAAGCAGGAACCGATTGCCGGCAATGAGGCGGAAACCGTCAGGACCCTTTACCGGCTCCGACAGCGTGAGCTGCGTGAGCCCCGCGAAACTCTTGTCGGCCTTGCGATCGATCCGCACGAGCGCGCCGCGCGACACGATGTTCACGTAGAGCGTGCCGTCGCCACCGAACACGATGCCGTCGATACCCTTCAGCTTGTCGTCCTGTGCGAAGAGCTCGAGCGCCTTCGCGCCCTTCGACAGCTTGAAGATGCGGCCGTTGGGAGTGTCGGTAGCGTAGGCCGTTCCATCGGAGTCGATCGTGATGTCGTTGCACGCGCCGGGCGGCGCCGGGAACGGATACGCAGCCTTCGGCCGCCCCGATTGCAGATCGAACGTCATCAGCGACGAAGCCTTCCCCGCGGCGGGCGGCGCACCGGGCACCGGCATCGCGGCCGAACAAAGCCAGAGCGTCTTCGCGCGCTCGTCGGCAAGCACGCCGAGCACCGACAGCATGCCGTTCTCGGGCGTCGAACGGATCCACGGGGTCGCCTTCGCCTCCGCGCCCTTCGCGCGATAGACCACACCCTTCACGCTGCCATTGATGAGCGTGCCATCGCGCATCGACGTGATGCTCTCGGGATATACGGCCGTATCGTCGATAACGACGTCGACGGGGGGCCGATGCGAGGCGGCGATTGCGCAAGTGGCGAGCAGAAGTGTCCCGGCGATAGCCGCCGCGTACGGAAGTTTCACTGGGAGCCCCCTTGATGAATCTGGCCGGTATCGTAGAAGACCGGCCGGCCGGGAGCACACTGTGCCCGCGCTTTTGTCCAGAGCATAGAGCCAAACGAGCCCCGCGCTTGACCGTAAGCCACCCTGATGTTGACTGTAGTGGAAGCACCGCAGCCTTCAATTGACGGGCCGGGGTGCGCCATGCAGGCTCCAGACCCCGGGCGCATCCCGTCGATGGGCGACGGCGCGGGGACCCTACCCTTCGAGGATCAGCGACTACATGCTCACGACTTTCCCGCGATTCGCGGGCCTCGCGGCCAGCGTCGTCACCGCCCTCGTCCTTGTCGGCTGCCACGCGCCCTCGCCCGCCACACCCGATAAAGCGGCGGCCGCCGCGGCTCCCGCCAACGTGGACCATGCGCGCCTTGTGAACGCGGACAGCGAGCCCGGCCAATGGATGACGGACGGCCGCAACTACAACGCGCAGCGCTACAGCCCGCTCAAGCAGATCAACGAACAGAACGTCGACCAGCTGGGTCTCGCCTGGTTCGCGGAGCTCGACACGTTCCGGGGCGTCGAAGCGACGCCGCTCGCCATCGACGGCATTCTGTACAACACGAGCGCGTGGAACATCACCTCGGCATACGAAGCCGCCACCGGCAAATTGCTCTGGACCTACGATCCGAAAGTGCCGCGCGAGTGGGGGCGCTATGCGTGCTGTGAGCCCGTTGCACGCGGCCTCTCCGCGTGGAAAGGCAAGATCATCATCGGCACGCTCGACGGTCGCCTGATCGGGCTCGACGCCAGGACGGGCACGCCGATCTGGACCACGCAGACGTTCGACAAGAACTGGCCCTACTCGATCACCGGCGCGCCACGCGTGTTCGACGGCAAAGTCGTCGTGGGCAACGGCGGCGGTGACTACGGTGTGCGCGCTTTCGTGGCCGCATACGACGCGGACACCGGCAAGAAGCTGTGGAAGTTCTACATAGTGCCGGGCGACCCGTCGAAGGGTCCGGATGGCGAGGCCTCCGACTCCGTGATGCCGATGGCCACGAAAACCTGGACCGGCGAATGGTGGAAGCTCGGTGGCGGTGGCAGCGCGTGGGACTCCATCTCCTATGACCCGAAGCTCAAGCTCGTTTACTTCGGCACCGGCAACGGCACGCCGCTCGTGCACAAGCTTCGCAGCCCGCAAGGCGGGGACAACCTGTTCCTGTGCTCGATCGTCGCCCTCGACGCCGAGACCGGCCACTACGCCTGGCACTATCAGGTGGTGCCTGCGGAGGAATGGGACTACGACTGCGTCGAGTCCCTCATTCTTGCGGACCTGAAGATCGGCGGCCGCACGCGGCAGGTCATCATGCAGGCGCCGAAGAGCGGCTTCTTCTACGTGCTCGACCGCAAGAGCGGCGAGCTCTTGTCCGCCGAGAAGTACACGGCCGTGAACTGGGCCAGCCACATAGACCTGAAAACCGGCCGGCCCGTCGAGAACCCCGCTGCGCGCTACACCACCGAACCGGCGCTCGTGACGCCCGGCCCCGGCGGCGGACACAACTGGTTCCCGATGTCCTTCAGCCCCGACACGCAACTCGCCTATTTTCCGGCCTACGAGCACTGGCTGGTGTTCGCGACCGATCCGAATTTCGAGCCGAAGTTGTTCCGCTCGAACTCGGGCTGGGGTGGATATACGGGGGAGGCGCTCAAGAAGCGTCTCGCGCTTCAGAAGGAAGCCGACGGGAAGGAGAAAGCATGGCTCGTCGCGTGGAATCCAGTCACACAGAAGGAAGCGTGGCGCGTTCCTCTGCCCCGCCACGGCAACGGCGGCGTGCTCACCACGGCGGGCAATCTCGTGATCGAAGGCACCACCCGGCAAACCTTCGCGGTTTTCCGGGCCACTGACGGCAAGCAGCTTTGGGAGATGCCCGTCCAGAGTGCTCCAGTGGCCGGTCCCATCACCTTCACGGTCAACGGCGAGCAATACATCGCTGTGAACGCCGGTTGGGGCGGCGGCGCGGCGCAGGTCGAGCGCGGCGGCGGCGTTCAGCAGAACCGCGCTTCCGCGCGCCTGCTGGTGTTCAAGTTGGGCGGCAAGGCCCAGCTGCCCCCGCTGGCCGAAGCGCCTCCCATTCCCGATCCGCCGCCGTTGCGGGCGACCGAGGACGTCGTTCGCCGGGGTGCGGTCCTGTTTGGCAACACCTGCGCCCAGTGCCATGGGCAGCTGGCGGTTGGCGGCATCAAGGACCTGCGCTACATGACGCGCGAAACCCATGCGGCGTTCAATGACATCGTCCTAAAGGGCACCCGCACGGACAAAGGCATGGCAAGCTTCGCCAACCTGCTGAAGCCCGACGATGTCGAAGCAATCCATGCGTACGTGATCTCACGCGCAAACGAAGACTGGGGAACCGGCGGCCATGCTTACTGAGACCCTGACATGAGCACAACTTTTCCGAACACGCCCGATTTCATCGGGCACAACGCTCCCTCCCGCATCGAGGCCGAGATCTTCGACCTCGTGGTCGAAGGCACCATTCCGCCGGAGATCGAGGGCACCTGGTTCCGCTCCATCCCGGATCCGCAGTTCCCGCCGATGCTGGGGCATGACACGATGCTCAGCGGCGACGGCATGGTCAGCGCCTTTGTGTTCACGAAGGGCGGCCACGTCGACTACAAAGTGCGCTACGTGCAGACGGATCGCTGGAAGAACGAGCGTGCCGCGCGCCGCGGGCTGTACGGCCTGTATCGCAACCCGTACACCGACGACCCTAGCGTCCAGGGCCGCAACACCGGCGTCGGCAAGGGCAACAGCCGCGGCGCCGCCAACACCACCCCGGTGTTTCATGCCGGCCGCTTGCTCGCGACGAAGGAAGACAGCCGCGCGTGGGAAGTCGATCCGCGCACGCTCGAGACCGTTGGCGAGCATGACTTCGGCGGCCAGCTGCGCAGCCAGACGATGACCGCCCACCCGCGCTTCGATCCCGAGACAGGTGAGTTGTACTTCTTCGGTTACGAAGCGGGCGGCCTTGCCAGCACTGACGTCGCGTACTGCGTGGCGAACAAGGACGGCGAGCTGGTGCGTGAAGAGTGGCTGAAAGTCCCCTACTGCGCGCTGATGCACGACTTCGCTGTCACGCAGGAACATGCGATCTTCCCGGGCTTCCCGATTGCCGCGGATCTCGCCCGCATGAAAGCGGGCGGGCCGCACTGGAGCTGGGACTCGAGCAAGGAAACGTTCGTCGGCATCATGCCGCGCAACGGCTCGGTCGATAAATTGCGCTGGTTCCGCGGACCCGCGTGCTCCGTGTTCCACATCATGAACTCGTACACGGAAGGCTCGAAGGTGCACATGGACCTCAGCGTTTCCAACGTGCCGGTGTTCCAGTTCATCCGGGACGCCGCGAACCTGAATATCCGGCCGGATCAACTCGAAGGCGGCGTCGAGCGCTGGACGTTCGATCTGTCGAAGCCGGGCGACGAGTTCACGCGCCAGAAACTCGCGGAAGCCGCGGACATGCCGCGCACCGCGACGAAGGACCTGATGCGCGACTACAGCGTCGGCTATCTCGCGCGCTTCAATCCGCAGGCCGCCCCGCCGATTCTCAGCGGCCCCGTGGGCGCGGGCTTCAATGAGCTGGTGCGCCTCGAAGTGAAGAGCGGCCGCGCGAAGACGCTGACGATGGGCCCCACGCAGACGATGCAGGAACACGTGCACATTCCATCGTCCAAGCCGGGGCACGAAGGCTGGCTCGCGTTCGTGGTCGATCAGCACGCGGAGAATCTCGCGGAGGTCTGGATCGTCGAGGCCGAGCACATCGACAAGGGCCCCATCGCGCGCATCAAGGTGCCGATGCGACTGCGTAGTGCGGTGCACGGCACGTGGGTCGACGTCAAAGAGCTTTGACGGCACGCACAGAAAAAGCCCGGCCCTCGCCGGGCTTTTTCGTATCAGTGAGCGGAATCGGGGCGGCCAGGGAGATAGCGGGAACGTTCGTTCCGGTCGCCCTGTGCGGGCGCAGGAATGACCGGTAAGCTGCCGCACGCGCAAAGGGAGAGGCTGATGAACGCTACCCGACGCGGCTGGGCCATCGGCGCGGTCGCCTTCGTCGCGATTGCCATTGCCGGTTGGGTAAGCTTGTCGAAGATCGAAACGCTGCATGCGTCGGCCGAGTATGTGCAGCACACGGAACAGGTGCGGCTCGCCCTGGAACGCTCGCTATCCACGCTCAAGGATGCCGAAACCGGCACGCGCGGCTTCATCGTTACGCGCAACGAGATCGTGCTCCCGCCCTACTTCGATGCCATGAAGCGGCTCGAGTCCGAGCTCGATCAGCTGGCCGCGCTCGTCGCCGACAATCCCGAGCGGACCGCCGAGGCCCAGGTGCTCAAGCGCCTGATGATGGCGCGCCTCGCTCCGCTGCAAGGTGCGGTGGAGCAAGCGCGCAGCGGCGGCCCCGAGCGCACGCGGGATGAGGTCGTCAGCGCGCAGCTCGAAGGCAACCGCCTCATGAATACAGTGCGCGCGCACGTGCTGCTCATGCAGGGGAAGGAAGAAACCCTTCTCCAGGCGCGGCTCGCCGCGGTTTCCAGCGCTCGCCTGACCGCGCTTCTTACCGCGGGCGGCACCGCGGTGTTCGCGGTACTGCTCCTGCTGCTCGTCGTGTTCGTGGATTCGCGCGCGGCGGCGCGCCTTCAGCAAAGCGAGCAGTGGCTCGCGACCACGCTCGGAAGCATCGGCGACGCCGTCATCGCCACCGACGACCGCGGCTGCGTGAAGTATCTGAATCCGGTGGCGGAGCAACTCACGGGCTGGTCGTCCGAAGCGGCCCGGGCGCGTCCGCTCGAAGAAGTCTTCCACATCGTGGCCGAAGACACGGGCCACGTCATGGAGAGTCCGGTCGTGCGCGTACTGCGCGAAGGAACGGTTGTCGGGCTTGCGAATCACACGCTGCTCGTCCGCCGCGACGGCTCGCGCTTTCCGATCGAAGACAGCGGCGCGCCCATCAAGGACCCGCGCGGCACGATTCACGGGGTCGTGCTCGTGTTCAAGGACGCCTCCGCGCAAAGAGAGGTGGCGATCGCGCTCGCAACGAGCGAAGAGCGGCTGCGGCTCGCGATCGAAGGCGCGGAGCTCGGCACCTGGGACCTCGACCTTGCGACAAACCAGCTGGTCTTCAATCCACAGCTCTACCGGATCATGGGATTCGCGCCCGATACGGTAATCACGCGCGAGATCGCGCGCTCCCGCGTGTTGCCCGAGGATCTGGAGAACCTGGTGCGTTCCGTGGAGCGCGCAAGCCAGGACAGCAAACCCTACCTCGTCGAATACCGCATCACGCGCGCCGATGACGGCGCGGAACGCTGGCTCTCCGTGCTGGGTCGCTACATGTTCGATGAAGAGGGAAAGCCGACGCGGCTCCTCGGCATCGTGAACGACATCACCGAGCGAAGGCGCCTCGAGCAGCGCGTGCGGCAGTCGCAGAAACTCGACGCGCTCGGCACGCTCGCGGGCGGCATCGCGCACGACTTCAACAACATCCTGTCGATCCTGCGCGGCAATCTGCTGCTGATCGAAGCCGATCTGCCGGCCGATCATCCGATTGCACCCGCGATCTCGGAGATGAGCCGCGCGTGCGCCCGCGCTCGCGATCTCGTGCGCCAGATCCTCACGTTCGGGCGCCAGCAGGAGCAGGACCGCAAGCTCCTGTCGCTGGCGGATGTCATCCCGGAAGCGCTGAAGCTGCTGCGTTCGACGATCCCCGCGACGATCGAGATCCGCGGCCGGATCGCCTCCGCCCTGCCGACGGTGCTTGCCGACGCGAGCCAGATTCACCAGATCATGATGAACCTCGGCATCAACGCCTCGCAGGCCATCGGCCGGGGCGCCGGCGTCATCACCGTCGAGCTCGATGAAACTCATGTCGATGGAACGGTCGCCGCCCACTCACCGGACCTGCACGAAGGCCACTACGTGCGACTCCGATTGGGCGACAGCGGCTCCGGGATGACGCGCGAGGTGCTCGAGCGGATCTTCGAGCCATTCTTCACGACCAAACCGCTGGGGTCCGGCACCGGCCTGGGTCTTGCCGTCGTGCGTGGCATCGTCAAGAGCCACGACGGCGCGATCACCGTGTACAGCGAGCCCGGCAAGGGAACTCAATTCCACCTCTACTTCCCGGTCGTGATGGGCACGGCAAGCCAGCCGCCGCAGGCCGGGCCACCGCCGACGAAAGGCAACGGACAACGCATCCTCTATCTCGACGACGAGGACGCGCTGGTGCTCCTCGCCCGCCGCCTGCTCGAACGTCTCGGCTATCAGGTGTCGGGCTTCGTTTCCGCCGCCGAAGCGCTGGCGGCGTTCGAAGCCGCGCCGGACCAGTTCGATCTCGTGCTGTCGGATCTCTCGATGCCCGGCATCAACGGCATCGACGTCGCGCGTCGCGTGCTGCAGATCCGCCCGGAAATCCCGGTGCTGCTCGCTTCGGGCTACGTGCGGCCCGAAGACGTCGAGATCGCGCGCAGCATCGGGGTGCGCGACGTGATCTGGAAGCCGACCACCATCAATGAAATGGGCGAGCTGCTCGGGCGCATCCTCGCGAAGATCATTCCGCGCGCCTGATCCCCCGCCTTGGGTATGCCGCCCGGGGCGGTGTCATGGCACAGTCCGGCCATGATGCCCTTCTCGATCCTCGATCTCGCCCCGGTTGCGCAGGGTTCCACCCCTGCGGACGCGCTGAGGAACTCGCTGAGCCTCGCGCAGCACGCGGAACAGCTCGGCTTCCTGCGCTTCTGGCTCGCCGAACACCACGGCATGAAGGGAATCGCGAGCGCGGCCACGGCCGTCGTCATCGGGCACGTCGCCGGCGGCACGAAGACGATTCGCGTGGGTTCGGGCGGCATCATGCTGCCGAACCACGCGCCGCTCATCATCGCGGAACAGTTTGGAACGCTGGCGTCGCTCTACCCGGATCGAATCGATCTTGGGCTGGGGCGCGCGCCCGGCACGGACCAGCTCACGGCTCGCGCGCTCCGTCGCGACCTGGCCTCGCGAGCCGAGCAATTCCCGCAGGATGTGCAGGAACTGCAGGCCTTCTTCGCACCTGAAGTCGAAGGCCAGATGTTACGCGCCGTCCCCGGCGAGGGGCTCGAGGTGCCGCTCTGGATCCTCGGCTCCAGCCTGTACGGCGCACAGGTCGCCGCCGCGCTCGGCCTCCCCTATGCGTTCGCTTCACACTTCGCACCGGACGAGATGATGCGCGCGATCGAGATCTATCGAGCGACGTTCCGCCCCTCGGAACAGCTCGATCGACCGTACGCGATGCTGACGGTCAACGTGTTCGCCGCGGATACCGATGCGCAAGCGCGTCGCTACTTCACGTCGCTGCAGCAGGCTTTTCTGAACCTGCGGCGTGGACGGCCCGGCCAGGTGCCGCCGCCCATCGACGCTATCGAAGGGTTCTGGTCCGCCGCCGAAAGGGCCGGGGTCGAGCACGCGCTGTCCTGCTCGTTCGTCGGCTCGGCCGATACGGTCGAGAAAGGCTTGCGGGAGTTCATGGCGCGCACGCAGCCGGACGAATTGATGATCGCCGGCCACTTCTACGATCACGCCGCGCGGCTGCGCTCGCTCGAAATCACCGCGCAGGTGCGCGACCGGATCAACGCGGGCGGTTGAACGCCTCGCGCACGCTCGGCATCCAGTCGAGGCTGTCGGGCGTGTTGCCGGTCGGCCGGTATTCCGCGCTGATCCAGCCGTCATAGCCGGTTTCCGCAAGAACGCGCATCACCTGTTTCAGATTGACCTCGCCGCGATCCGGCTCGTTACGCAGCGGCGCACCCGCGATCTGCACGTGACGGATGAGCGGCGCGAACTGCCGCAGCCGCTGCGTGAGATCGCCGCCCATGATCTGGCTGTGATAGAGGTCGAATTGCAGGCCCACGTTCGGCCTGCTCACTTCGCCCAGCACTTCGGCAGCCTGAGCCAGCGTCGCCAGCGCGTAGCCCGGCATATCCCGATTGTTGAGCGGCTCGATCATGATGCGTGCGCCGAATGCCGCGGCTTCGTCCGCCACCCACTGAAGGTTCCGCACGTACGTTGCGCGCACCAGCTTCGCATCCGTCGCTGGCGCGGGAATACCGGCCAGCACGTGCAGCTGCGCGCTACCGCACGACTTCAGGTAGTTGAATGCCGCCTCGATGCTCTGTCGGAACTGCTGTTCACGCCCTGGCAAAGCCGCGTAGCCCACCTCGCCCGCCGACCGGTCGCCGGCCGGCGAGTTGATCTGCACGATCGGCATCGCAACCGCCTCTGCCGCACGGCGAACGGCATGCGGATCGAGGTCGTACGGGAAGAGCAGCTCAACGCCGTCGAACCCTGCGGATTTCGCGGCGGCGATGCGCTCGAGTGGCGGTAGCTCCGGAAACAGGAGCCCGATGTTGGCGGCGAGTTTCAAAACGCCGCGATCTTAGCGTTCGAACGCACTGTGCGCACGCCCACAAATGTGGCGCGCAATACCCGTACGACTCGGCCCAGCGCCCGCTCCGCGCTGCGATGACGGTAGGGACAAACACCTACTTTGCGGGTTTCTGCGACTCCCCGCTCAAGCGCGGCTACACGATTTATGAACAATCGCGGGCATGCGAGATCAGCCGCGGGCGCGGGGACTCAGACCCTTCTTCTCTGCGGCCGCCACATTGGTCGCCTGCTCCGCATTGGCTTGGATCCCCACAGGTCACGCGCGCGAGGCCCAGCGCGCGGACGCGTTGAAGGCGGGCTATCTCTTCAACTTCATGAAGTTCGTCGAGTGGCCGCCGCTCGCCGCGGCGGACGCCCTCACCGTCTGCTTTCTCGGCAACAGCGGCGTCTATGACGAACTGTCGGCCGGGCTGGCCGACAAACGCCTCGGCCCACGCCGGCTCATCGCGCGCCGACTCGCGCCTTCGGAACCGACCGTCGCGTGCCAGGTGCTGTACATCGACGCCGAGCGGCTGCCGGACGTCTCCGACCTGATCGTCGCGCGGCCCGCGGCTCTGCTCACCGTCAGCGACGCGCCCGAGTTCCTCAAGGGCGGCGGGATCATTGCGCTGTTCGATGAAGGCAACCGGCTTCGATTCCGGATCAGCATAGACAACGCGCGGCGCGCGAACCTGCACATCAGCTCGAACCTGCTGCAGCTTGCCTCGGCTGTCGAGCGCGAGGGCTGAACC
>JBBCGS010000003.1:0-1245602 GCA_037200125.1 Gammaproteobacteria bacterium
CTCCCGACACCCAGCAAGCCGCGCCGCTCGGAAGGGCTGCTGATCGGCGCGCCGATCAATCGCGATTTCACGTTCGCGTCGTTCGTGGAAGGCAAGAGCAATCAGCTCGCGCGCGCCGCCGCCTATCAGGTGGCGGAAAACCCGGGGCATACCTACAACCCACTGTTTCTGTACGGCGGCGTCGGCCTGGGCAAGACGCACCTGATGCATGCCATCGCCCACATGATCAAAGAGCGCGACCCGGACGCACGCGTGGCATATGTTCATTCGGAGCGTTTCGTCAGCGACATGGTGCGGGCGCTCCAGCACAACCACATCAACGAGTTCAAATCGGCGTATCGCTCGCTCGATGCGCTCCTGATCGACGACATTCAGTTCTTCGCGGACAAGGACCGTTCGCAGGAAGAGTTCTTCCACACATTCAACGCGCTGCTGGAAGGCCAGCATCACGTGATCCTGAGCTGCGATCGCTATCCGAAGGAAGTCGACGGACTCGAAGAGCGCCTGAAGTCCCGGTTCGGCTGGGGGCTCACGGTGGCGATCGAACCGCCGGAGCTCGAGACGTGCGTGGCCATTCTCATGACGAAGGCGCAGGGCGCCGGCGTCGCGCTGCCCGAAGAGGTGGCGTTCTTCATTGCCAAGCGCATTCGCTCGAACGTTCGTGAGCTCGAAGGCGCGCTGCGGCGGGTGATCGCGAACTCGCGGTTCACCGGACATCCGATCACGCTGGAATTTACGCGTGAGGCGCTGAAAGACCTGCTTTCGCTGCAGGCGAAGCTCGTCACGATCGAGAACATCCAGAAGACTGTCGCTGACTACTTCAAGGTTCGCGTAGCAGATCTGCTGTCGAAGCGACGCAGTCGTTCAGTTGCGCGGCCCCGGCAGGTTGCGATGGCACTCTCCAAAGAGTTGACGAGTCACAGTCTCCCGGAGATCGGCGATGCGTTTGGCGGCAGGGATCACACGACCGTGCTTCACGCCTGCAAGCGCATCAAGGAGCTTCGTGGTGAAGAGCAGCGCATGGCGGAAGACTATTCGAATTTGTTGAGGACACTGGCCGGATGACGCTTCGATTTTTCCTGTCAGAATCCTGTGCACAGGCCTGTGGGTTTACCTGTTCGTTTCCTGTGGATGAAGTTGGGGATAAAGTTACGCACAGGACGTGCACAGCTCATCCAGATGTCGTTCCATCGGTTATGGGTCCCAGAAAGTGGATCAACGCATTGACCCCGTTCGACAAATATTTCTATCCCCGCAATTCACAGGCCTTATTGCAATAACAATCAGGATCTTTAAATCCTAAGATTAGATATTAAGAGAAGAGTTATTCATGAAGCTCACAGCGTCTCGCGAAGACATCCTGAACCCCCTGCAGAGCGTGATCGGCGTAGTCGAACGCCGGCAGACGATGCCTGTACTGGCGAACGTGTTGCTTTCAGCGCGTGACGACAAGTTGAGCATTACCGGCACGGATCTCGAGGTGGAACTCGTCGCCACTGCGACTGCCAGTGTGCAGACCGCAGGCGACATCACCGTTCCCGGTCGCAAGCTGCTCGACATTTTCAAAGCGCTGCCCGAGAAGACGAGCGTCACGCTCAGCACCGAAGGGGATCGCGTTTCGCTGAAGGGCGGCAGGAGCCGCTTCACGCTGTCCACTTTGCCGGCCGCGGAGTTCCCCGTGGTCGACGAGATTAACGCCCAGCAGACGCTCACCGTCAGCCAGGGAGAGTTTCGGAGGCTCATCGACAAGACGCATTTCTCGATGGCCCAGCAAGACGTGCGGTACTACCTGAACGGCATGCTGCTCGAGACCGAAGGCAAATCGCTTCGCGCGGTGGCCACTGACGGGCATCGGCTGGCGCTTTGTGAGACCGAGCTCGAGACGCGCGCGAAGACGGCGCAGCAGGTCATCGTGCCGCGCAAGGGTGTGCTGGAGCTGCAGCGGATCCTGGGTGCCGAGGGCACGCTCGAACTGGCTGTTGGCACGAATCACGTGCGTGCGCAGGTCGGCAATATTCGCTTTACATCCAAGTTAATTGACGGCCGTTTCCCCGAATATGGGCGCGTGATCCCGGCAAATCCCACCAAAGCGATAGAAGCCGACCGGGATGTGCTTCGGGCCGCCTTGCAACGAACCGCGATTCTTTCGAACGAGAAGTACCGCGGAATTCGCCTCGTGTTGAAGAAAGATCTGCTCACGTTGCAGGCTCATAACCCCGAGCAGGAAGAAGCCGAGGATCAGATCGAGGTTGTCTTTGCCGGCGCGGACGAGCTGGAGGTGGGCTTCAACGTGAACTACCTGCTGGATGCGCTCGCAGCGATCGAAACCGAGAGGGTGGAGATCGGGCTGACCGACGCGAACAGCAGCTGCCTCATCCGCTCACCTGGCAACACGACGGCCCGGTACGTTGTGATGCCGATGCGGCTCTGATCGGGCGGGCTGCGTGCCCCGGTCGTTCCGTGTGGCAGTGCCATCTCCCGCCGCCTGAGAGCCTGATGGGCGCCGCCAGTGTCGGGTTGGCGGGCGCGGAATCCATTGCGCCTCGTGGCGTCTTACTCGGCGAAACGCGAGATCTCTCAGCGCGGAAAATCCTGCTTCCCCGGCACGGGAGTTCGCTCGGCGCCGTCGAAGTAGCTTCCGCCGTACGCGACCTATCTTCCGGCGCGGCGGAAGCTACTTCCCCGGCGCGGAAGTTCGTTCGGCGCGGCGGAAGCTACTTCCCCGGCACGGAAGTTCGTTCGGCGTCGCAGATCCTCTTCCGGGGACATCCCGCCTCTTTCAGCCCGGCGGACCGTTTCTCGGCGCGGGTCGATGTTGTTATCCGGCCGACCCCATGAGCCTCGCCGAGTTTTCCGCAGAGAACGTGCGCTGCCTCAGGCGCGCGGAACTGGCCCTCCACCCAGGTCATAACCTCATCTGGGGGGGCAATGCGTCGGGCAAGACGTCGCTCCTGGAGTCGGTGTTTCTGCTCGGCCGCGGTCGATCGTTTCGTACGCGAAGCTCGGAGCGGTTGATCCGTCATGGAGAGCCGCATCTGCGGGTGTTCGGGCGCCTGGCAGCGGAGCCACCCGTTCCGGTGGGTCTCGAGGTATCACGCAAGGAAGGTACGGTCGCGAAGGTGGCAGGCGCCTTCGTCTCGTCACTCGCGGAGCTATCGCGGGCATTCGCCGTTCAGGTCATCGAGCCGGGCGTACACAAGTTGATCGAAGAGGGCGGCCAGCGCCGTCGTCGCTGGATGGACTGGGCGGTGTTCCACGTGGAACCAAACTTCATCGATGTCTGGTCGCGCTATGCACGCGCGCTCAAGCAGCGGAACACCGCCCTACGAATCTCTCCCGATCAGGCGAGCGCCTGGGACCCGGAGCTGGTCCGCCTCGGTGAACAGATCTCCCAGCTCCGCCGTGACTTCATGATCCGGCTCCAGCCGTACTGGACCGAGATCAGCCGCGAGCTCACCGACCTCGACGTGGATCTGTACTTTTCGCAAGGCTGGGCGGCCGACACTTCGTTGGCCGCCGCGCTCACTGCGAGCCGCGACCGCGACGTCGCGAGGGGGATCACCCACGTCGGCGCCCATCGTGCCGATATCGTGGTCCGCTTGGAGAAGGGCCTTGCTCGCGAGACGCTCTCGCGCGGTCAGCAGAAGTTGATCGCAGCAGCCATGACCCTGGCCCAGCTGAATCTCATCCGCGAACTCACGGGCACTATCCCGACCTTGCTTCTGGATGATCCCGCCGCCGAACTGGATCGCTCCCGCCTCGCGCGATTCGTCGCCCAGGTACGCCGACTTCAGTGCCAGCTGGTGGTGACTTCCTTGTCTCCCGAAACGAGCCTTTTCGGCCAACCAGATAGGGTGTTTCACGTGGAACAAGGTGAGCTCCGGCCGGTATAATGCGCGCCCCCTCCGCCGGGCCAATTCATGTCACAGAACGACGTCTACGATTCCAGCAAAATCAAAGTCTTGAAAGGCCTGGAAGCGGTGCGCAAGCGCCCCGGCATGTACATCGGAGATACCGATGACGGCACCGGTCTGCACCACATGGTGTTCGAGGTCGTCGACAACGCCATCGACGAGGCGCTAGCCGGATTTTGCGATCGTATTGTCGTCACGATCCATGCGGATGAGTCCGTCACGGTTACGGACAACGGCCGCGGGATTCCCGTGGATATCCATCCCGAAGAGGGCGTTTCCGCTGCGGAAGTCATCATGACGATCCTGCACGCGGGCGGGAAGTTTGACGACACGTCGTACAAGGTTTCGGGCGGTCTTCACGGCGTGGGCGTGTCCGTCGTGAACGCGCTCTCGGACTACCTCCATCTGACCGTTTGTCGTGGCGGCCGGATGTACAAGCAGGAGTACCACCTGGGTGTCCCTGCCGCGCCGCTGGCGGATGTGGCCGAGTCTTCGGACCGGGGCACCACCGTCCGCTTCAGGCCGAGCTCGACGATCTTCACCAACATCCAGTTCAACTACGACATCCTGGCCAAGCGCCTCCGCGAGCTGTCGTTCCTGAACTCTGGCGTCCGCATCGAGCTGATCGACGAGCGCGACAACAAGAACGACGTGTTCGCGCACGAGGGCGGGCTGCAGGCGTTCGTGAAGTACCTGAACCGCGCGAAGACCGCAGCGCACGACACGGTATTCAGCTTCCGTTCCACAGACGGTGCAACGACTGTCGAAGTCGCTATGCAGTGGAACGATTCCTACACGGAAAGCATGTCCTGCTACACGAACAACATCCCTCAGCGCGATGGTGGCACGCACCTGGCCGGCTTTCGTAGCGCGCTCACGCGTACGCTGAACGACTACATCGAGAAGGAGCTTTCCGCCAAGCGCGAGAAGCTCGCGATGACGGGCGATGACGCCCGCGAAGGCCTGACGGCCATCCTGTCCGTGAAGCTGCCGGATCCGAAGTTCTCCTCGCAGACGAAGGACAAGCTCGTCTCGTCCGAAGTGAAGGGCGTGGTCGAGAACGCGGTGAGCACCAAGCTGCAGGAGTTCCTGCTCGAGCGGCCGCATGACGCGCGCGCGATCGTCGCCAAGATCATCGACGCCGCACGCGCTCGCGAAGCCGCACGCAAGGCGCGCGAGATGACCCGTCGCAAGGGGGCCCTCGATATCGCCGGCCTGCCTGGGAAGCTCGCGGACTGCCAAGAAAAGGATCCGGCGCTGTCCGAGATCTTCCTCGTCGAGGGTGATTCGGCAGGCGGCTCCGCCAAACAGGGTCGCGATCGGCGCACGCAAGCGATTCTGCCGCTCAGGGGCAAGATCCTGAACGTCGAGCGGGCCCGTTTCGACAAGATGATCGCGTCGGCGGAAGTCGGCACGCTGATCACCGCGCTCGGTTGCGGCATTGGTCGGGATGAATTCGACATCGACAAGCTGCGCTATCACCGCATCATCATCATGACGGACGCGGACGTTGACGGTTCGCACATCCGCACGCTGTTGCTCACGTTCTTCTATCGGCAGGTCCCGATGCTGATCGAACGCGGGCACATCTATATCGCGCAGCCGCCGCTCTACAAGGTGAAGCGTGGCAAGCAAGAGCAGTACGTGAAGGACGACAACGAGCTCAACGCGATGTTGTTGAACTCGGCGGTCGAGAACTCGGCGCTTTACGTGAACGTGGGTGCGCCGCCGCTCCAGGGAGCCGGGTTGGAAATGCTCGTGCGGAAGTACAACGAAGTGCAGGCCATCATCAAGCGGTGGTCGCGCCGGTATGACGACCGCCTGCTCGATCAGCTCGTGTACTCGCCGGAAGTCACGGTCGCGAACTTCGACAATGTGGAGTGGATCCGTGACTGGACGCGCGCGCTCAACGAACGCTTGAATGCGCTCGATGACGGTACGCGCACCTATCGCATCGAGTATCGGCAGTCGAGCGAGGGCCACGGCCCCCGCATCTTCGTCAACAAGGTGGCGCTCGGCTCCTCGTCGCAGCGCTTCCTGCCTCGCGAGTTCTTCGAATCGGCCGAGTATCAGCGAATCGCGGACCTGGGGCGTACGCTCGTCGGCTTGATCGGCGAGGGCGCGCATGTCATGCGCGGCTCCGAGCGGCACGACATCGGCTCGTTCAAGGAAGCGATGCGTTGGCTGTTCGATCAGGCGCGCAAGGGCCAGACGATCCAGCGCTACAAAGGTCTCGGCGAGATGAATCCGGGCCAGTTGTGGGAAACCACCATCGATCCGGCGAGCCGCCGCCTGATGCAGGTGAAGATCGAAGACGCTGTCGCGGCGGACGACATCTTCACTACGCTCATGGGAGACCAGGTCGAGCCGCGCCGCGAGTTCATCGAGAAGAACGCGCTCTCGGTAACCAATCTCGACATCTGATCCAGATCAGGGCGATATCGGGTGTTCAAGCCCGATATCGTCAAGATCGCGGCATATATCGACGTAGCTACGCCTGTTCGCCGAAGCGGTAGATCAAGGTCGAGCGGAAGATCGACCCCGCTTCGAGCACGCACGGCGGAAAAGAAGGCTCGTTCACCGCGTTCGGAAACCCTTCCGGCTCGAGGCAAATACCGTGGAGACCGGGATGTCCCGTGCGCAGGTGTTGCCCACCGTAGAACTGAATACCTGGCCGCTCGCTGTGAATCGTCATCCTGACGCCGCTCGATAGCGACTGAAGCTCGGCATCGCAATCCCGCGGAGAATCGAGCACCCAGCAGTGATCGTAGCCAGCCGCGTGCGCGAGCTGAGGATGCGTGCCGGGCGCCGGTGCCACTACCGATCGCGCGGAACGAAAGTCGAACGGCGTGCCGTCAACTCTCGCCAGTTGCCCAGTGGGAATCATTCGAGAGTCCTTCACCGGAAGAAATCGCGACGCCGGTATTCGCAGATTCATGTCGTCTGCGAAATTGAAGTACGGGTGGTACGTCAGATTCAGCGGCGTGGCTTCGTCACTCTGCGCTTCGAACTCCAGGCGCAGCTCGCTGCCTTCGACGGTGAACTCCACCGTCATTTCCAGATTCCCGGGATAACCTTCCTCGCCGTCCGGCGAGCTCAATCCGAGCAGCAATCGATGACGGGGCGCGTTCTGCAATCCCAGCACACGCCAGAGTCTTTTCCCGAAGCCGAGATCGCCTCCGTGCAGATGATTCGGCCCGTCGTTCGCGGTGAGTCGATATTCGCGACCCTTGAGATCGAAGCGCGCTCCGCCGATCCGATTCGCAACGCGCCCGACGAGAACTCCCTGGAACGTGCGGTCGCGCAGATACGCGTCCAGATCTGGCAGCGTGATGGTCAGCTCGCGCAGCACCCCTCGCGATGGGAATACCAGCCGCCGCAGGATGCCGCCGAATGTGAGCACCTGTGCCTGTAATCCTCCGCGCGCGCCGAGCGTGATCGCTTGAACTTCCCGCGTGCCATCCAGCACGCCGAATGCCTCAATCATTCTTCAGTCATCTCGCTGATCAGTACCGTCGCGTCGGCAGTGCTTCCAGCGCCGACTCCTTCGGAAAAACGAATTCCTGGACCACGAGCCGATGCGGAAGGCGCCGATGCGCAACGACGTCCTTCACCACACCCATGAGCTGCGGCCCGATCAGCGGATTGCTCTCGACGGTGACGCTGAGCTTCCCGGCAACCATGGCTTCGAACGCGCCCCGGATTCCATCGACGGAAATGATGGTGATGTCCTTGCCCGGACGCAGCCGCGCCTCTTCGAGAGCCTGGATGGCACCGAGTGCCATCTCGTCGTTGTGAGCGTAGACGACCTTGATTCCTTTTCCTTCGGCGGCGAGCAACGCCTTCATCGCCGCTCTGCCGCCAGCGTGTGTGAAGTTCCCCGCCTGCGCGCGAACGATCTGGAAATGAGGATCCGTGTCGATGACCTCGTGAAAGCCGCGCCCGCGGTCGGTGCTCAGCAAGGATCCTTCCGTGCCCAGCAACTCCACGATGTTGGTCTGGCCGGAACGCCCGAGCGTGTTCTCCAGCAGCCATCGAGCGGCGTTACGCCCCTGCTCCACGAAATCCGAACCGAGCATCGTCGTGTAGAGCGAGCGGTCGCCCACTTGCACTGTGCGCTCTGTCAGCACGACCGGGATTCCGGCCTTCTTCGCCTCGCGAAGCACGGCGTCCCATCCTGTCTCGCTCACCGGCGTGAATGCGATGACGTCGACGCGCTTCGCGATGAACGATCGAAGCGCGACGATCTGGTCTTCCTGCCCCGCGCCCGCATCGGCAAAGTGCAGCTGAATGCCGCTCCTCTGCGCTGCGGTCTTGATGGATTCGCTATTGGCGGTACGCCAGGTGCCTTCCACGCCGGCCTGACTGAATCCGAGAACGATCGTCTCGTTCTTCGGGCTGCAGCCACAGAGAAACGCCGCGAGACAGGCGCCAGCGATTGCCAGTGTGGAAAGAGCAGCGGTCCTGCGATTCATCGCCCCAGCATTCCCTGTGACACGGGCCCGCGATATTCATGTTCGCGTTCGAAGGTTCGGGCCGACCCCTACGACAACGTGGCGATCTTCGATTCGATCCACTGCTGCGCGCGTTCGTTCACTTCGCGCGGATCCGCGCCGGCGGGATCGATCGGCGGCCCGATGACCAGGCGGACCGTGCCGGACCTCTTGAACAACCCACGCCGCGGCCAGTAGTGCCCCGCATTGTGCGCCACCGGCACAATGAGATGTCCCGCTTCACGCGCAAGCAGCGTGCCGCTCACGCCGTACCGGCGAGTCTGACCCGGCGGCATGCGGGTGCCTTCGGGAAAAACCATGATCCAGTCGCCTTCCGCGAGCCGCTGCTTGCCCTGCTCGACGACCTGCGCGACTGCGGAACCGCCGGTCTTGCGATTGATCGCGATCGCATGAAGCTGGCGTATCCCCCAACCCACGAACGGAATCCACAGCAGTTCGCGTTTCAACACCCATACCTGCCGCGGGAACACGACGGCCATCGCGATGGTTTCCCACGACGACGAGTGCTTCCACAGCGCGATGTGATTGCCGGGAGGCATGTTCTCCTGGCCTTCGATCACATAGTCGAGCCGGCACGTCCACCGCAGCACCGTCAGCAGTGAGTTCGCCCAGAATCTCGCCAGCACGAACCGCCGCGGAAACGGCAGCATCGAGCAGGCGATGACGAAGAAGATCGCGTAGAAGAAGGTGAACAGGAACAGGAACGCCGTGAAGATGAGCGAGCCGAAAATGCGCACGGAGCCGGGCGCTTCGGCCTTCGCCACCCCGTCTGCAGTAGCCTTCCCGATATCGTTCATGCGGTCTCAGCCTGGCAAGCGCGAGAGATCTGCGACGCCACCGAAGAGCCCGCGCAGGCCGGACAACAGTGACAGGCGGTTGGCACGGAGCTTCGGGTCTTCGGCGTTGACCATGACTTCGTCGAAGAAGCCGTCCACCGCCGGGCGAAGCTGCGCGAGCTGACCGAGCGCGGCGGTGTACTCGCGGCGCGCGGTTGCCGCCGAGACCGCATCACGCAAACCGCGCATGGCGTCGAACAGGCGCACTTCCGCAGGTTCGCGCAGCGCTTCGACGTCGACATCGGTTCCGACCGCGGACTCACTCTTGCGCAGGATGTTGGCGATTCGCTTGTTCGCGGCCGTGAGGCTCGTGGACTCGGGCAACTCGAGGAACGCACTGAGCGCGCGAAGTCGGGCGTCGAAATCCACCGGCGAGCGCGGCTGGGTCGCCAGCACCGCGTCGAACATTTCCGTCGTGATCGCTTTCCCGCCGCCGGTGGCCGAGGTCGCGCTGCGGTCCAGGTAATAGGCGCGCAGGCGTTCCATCACGTAATCGTAGATCTCTTTCGCCGCGTTCGCGCCCTGCACGGGCTGGAGAGCGGCCGCGCGCTCGATGAAGCCGCGCAGATCGAGATCGAGATGCTTCTCGATGAGCGTGCGCAGAATGCCGATAGCGGCGCGACGCAGGCCGAACGGATCCTTCGCGCCTGTCGGTTTCTGGCCGATGGCGAAGATGCCGGCGAGGGTGTCGAGCTTGTCCGCGACACTCACTGCGACGCCGGCGTCAGTGGCCGGCAGCGCATCGCCCGCTCCGCGCGGCAGGTAGTGCTCGCGGATCGCGGAAGCCACTTCAGCGGTTTCACCATCCGCAGCGGCGTAGTAGCCCCCCATCACGCCCTGCAGGTCGGGAAACTCGCCCACCATCGCGCTGAGCAGATCGCACTTGCAGAGCTCGGCCGCACGCTCGGCTGCCGCACGATCCTCACCCATGCTCGCAGCGATCTCGCCTGCCAGCTCGCGTACGCGGCGAACCTTCTCGCCAACCGAGCCAAGCTTCGCTTGGAAGGTGACCTTGTCGAGCGCTTCGCGTCTCGAGGCCAGCGGGTGCTTGCGGTCCTGTTCCCAGAAGAACGCGGCATCCGCGAGGCGCGGGCGCACCACCCGCTCATTCCCCGCGCGCACCTGGGCTGGGTCGAGACTCTCGATGTTGCTGATGGTGATGAACCAAGGCATCAGCGCGCCGTCGGGCTTCGAGATAGGGAAATAGCGTTGATGCTCCTGAAGGGTGGAGATCAGCACTTCGCGAGGCAGAGACAGAAAGCGTTCTTCGAACTGGGCCGTCACCGGCACCGGCCACTCGACCAGGGCGGTGACTTCGTCGAGCAACGCGTCATCCATCACGGCCTGGCCGCCGAGCTCGGCCGCTCGGGCCGTCACGGCGGTTCGGATGATCTCGCGCCGCTCTTCGAATCCCGGCACGACGCGGCCGCGATCCCGGAGCGCTTTCGCGTAGCTCGACGGGCTCGTGACTTTGATTTCCTTCGGCGCCATGAAGCGGTGGCCGCGCGTGTGCTGACCGGCGGGCACACCCAGCACGGTGGCCTTGATGACCTCGGAGCCGTAGAGCATCACGAGCCAGTGCACGGGTCGCACGAACTCAGCGCTGCCGGCGCCCCAACGCATGCGCTTCGGGATCGGCAACGCGTCGAGGGAGGCCTGCACGATTCGCGGCAGCAGGTCGACAGTAGTGGCACCGGCCTTCTTGCCTATATAGAAGAGAAAGGTGCCCTTGCCCTCGTCCAGTTTCTGAAGCGCGTCGACCGGCACGCCGCAGCTTTCCGCGAACGCGGACGCCGCGCGCGTCGGCTGGCCGGCGGCGTCGAATGACGCAGTGACCGGCGGACCCTTGCGGCGGACATCCTGCTCCGGCTGGCGGGACGCCAGTCGTTTCACCAGCACGGCAATGCGCCGGGGTGTAGCGAATGATTGAACATCCCCGCGCGACAGATTCGCCTCGGTCAGTCCTTTCTGAATACCGTCCAGAAACGCCAGCTCCAGCTCGCGGAGCGCCTTGGGCGGTAACTCCTCCGTGCCGACTTCAACCAGAAAGTCCCGCTTCTCTACCTTGATCCCCTCGCTCACGCCGCGACCTCCGCAGCCGGCTTCGTCAGCATCGGAAAGCCCAACGCCTCGCGGCTCGCGTAGTACGCCTGCGCTACCCCTCGCGCGAGCGTTCGCACGCGGAGGATGTACCGCTGGCGTTCCGTCACCGAGATCGCCCGACGTGCGTCGAGCAGGTTGAACGTGTGCGAGGCCTTCACCATCTGCTCGTACGCGGGCAACACAAGCTTTGCAGCCAGCAGATCCTGGCTGCCCTTCTCGTACTCATCGAAGTGACGCAGGAGAACAGCAACGTCCGCGTGCTCGAAGTTGTAGGCGGACTGTTCCACCTCGTTCTGGTGGAACACATCTCTATAGGTGACACGACCCAGTGGTCCGTCGGTCCACACGATGTCGTACAGGCTCTCTACGTTCTGCAGATACATCGCGAGCCGCTCGAGACCGTAAGTGATCTCGCCGGAAACCGGCTTGCACTGAACGCCGCCCACTTCCTGAAAGTACGTGAACTGCGTGATCTCCATGCCGTTCGCCCAGACTTCCCAGCCCAAGCCCCAGGCGCCGAGCGTCGGCGACTCCCAGTTGTCTTCGACGAACCGGATGTCGTGAACGAGCGGGTCGAGCCCGAGGGCCCGCAAGCTGCCGGTGTACAGATCCAGGATGTTCAGCGGCGACGGCTTGATGATCACCTGGAACTGGTAGTAGTGCTGGAGGCGAAACGGGTTGTCGCCATAGCGACCGTCGGTAGGCCGGCGCGAGGGCTGGACGTAGGCGGCGCTCCAAGGCTCCGGCCCGATCGCCCGCAGAAACGTCGCCGTGTGGAACGTCCCCGCGCCCATCTCCATGTCCGCCGGCTGCAGGATCACGCACCCCTGGTCTGCCCAGTAGCGCTGCAAAGCGAAGATCAGTTCCTGAAAGGTACGCGGCGGGGTCCCGACTTTCATGTACGTGGCTCGGCTAAAAGCATGTGATGCGCTCTGGATCGGCGCTCCGCGCCGCAGTCCGTACGACGTTCGGTCCTCGAACGACGTAAGTCCCGCGCGCAGCGCGTAAAAAAGAGCGCGAGTATAGCCAGCCCGACGCGCGGCCATGGGCCCTGAAGCGCCGCTGCACGATTGAAGAGCAGGCGGCAAAGGTCACGACGGAGGGCTAGAATCCCCCGCCCGTTCGAGGTGCAGGCTGTTCGGCACTCGCACCTAAAACGTGCAATTCTCGCTCACTACACCGCTATGCTCTTGATACTCAAAGAGCAGTGCCTTGGCACAGCGCCTGCACTGCTTTCACGCTCTGCGCGGGCAGGGTCCGTCGCGGAGGCAGTTCGCCATTGAAGCGAACGCCCGCGTCAGCAGAGCAACACCCTTTTCCGGAGGCCGATATGACGACGACGACTCCCACTGACGTACTCAAGCTAATCAAAGAAAAAGAGGTCAAGTTCGCGGACCTCCGTTTCACAGACACGCGCGGCAAAGAACAGCACGTCACGATTCCTGCCAACCTCGTCGACGAGGAGCTGTTCAGCGACGGCAAGATGTTCGACGGCTCGTCGATCGCCGGCTGGAAGGGCATCAACGAGTCGGACATGATCCTCGCGCTCGACCCGACGACCGCCGTCCTCGATCCGTTCTTCGAGGAAACCACGGTCAACATCCGTTGCGACGTCATCGAGCCCGCCACGATGCAGGGCTATGAGCGCGACCCGCGTTCGCTCGGCAAGCGTGCCGAGGCCTACATCAAGTCCAGCGGCATCGCCGATGGCGCTCTGTTCGGCCCCGAGAACGAGTTCTTCATTTTCGACAGCGTCCGCCACAGCACGGGCCTGAACGGCAGCTCCTACGAGATCGACTCGGTGCAGGGCTCCTGGAACTCGAACAAGGCATACGACATCGGCAACATGGGTCATCGCCCCGGCCTCAAGGGCGGCTACTTCCCGGTGCCGCCGGTCGATGCGTTCCAGGACATCCGCTCCGCGATGTGCCTGGCGCTCGAAGAGATGGGCCTCAAGGTCGAAGTGCATCACCACGAAGTCGCCACCGGCGGCCAGTGCGAAATCGGCGTCGGTCCCGGCGGTCTCGTCAAAAAGGCCGACGAAGTCCAGATCCTGAAGTACGCGGTGCTGAACGTTGCGCACGGCTACGGCAAGACGGCCACGTTCATGCCGAAGCCGCTCGTCGGCGACAACGGCAGCGGCATGCATGTGCACCAGTCGCTCCAGAAGGACGGCAAGGCACTGTTCGCGGGTGACAAGTACGGCGGTCTTTCCGACACCGCGCTGTACTACATCGGCGGCATCATCAAGCACGCCAAGGCGATCAACGCGCTGACGAACGCGGGCACGAACAGCTACAAGCGTCTCGTGCCGGGCTTCGAAGCGCCGGTGATGCTCGCGTACTCCGCGCGCAACCGTTCGGCGAGCATCCGTATTCCCTGGGTTTCGAGCCCGAAGGCGCGCCGCATCGAAGTGCGCTTCCCGGATTCGAGCGCCAATCCGTATCTTGCCTTCGCGGCGATGCTGATGGCCGGCCTCGACGGCATCCAGAACAAGATCCACCCCGGCGATCCGGCGGACAAGGATCTGTACGATCTCGAGCCGGAAGAGGCGAAGCACATCCCGACGGTGTGCCACTCCCTCGACATGGCGCTCGAGCATCTCGACAAGGACCGCGAGTTCCTCACCCGCGGCGGCGTGTTCACGAACGACGTGATCGACTCCTACATCACGCTCAAGACGCAGGAAGTCACGAAGTTCCGGATGTCCACGCACCCTGTCGAAATCGAGATGTACTACTCCTGCTAAGGGTGGTAACGGAGAACGCGTGTATTCAGGGAGCCCACCATCGAATCTTTCAGAACCACATGGTCTGACAGGCTCCCTGCCGTCTGCTGAACACGCAAGGGTGGCCGGACTTCACGCATCCGGCCACCCGGTTTTGTCGTATGAGCCGAGCAGGGCTATCCTCGGTTCCTATGCGCGCACACCCAGTTACCTTATTGCCGCTCGCGCTCTTGCTCGCGTCGAGCGCAACCATGGCCGCCACCGTATACAAATGGGTGGATGCGCAGGGCGTGGCTCATTACAGCGACCAGCCGCATGCCGAGGCGAAAGTCATCGACGTGCAGCCGACGAACGTGGTCGGCACCGGCTCGACGGCGCCACCGCCGGTGACCGCGAAACCCGCGAACGTACCCGCCGGCCCGGCATATCGGTGCGAGATCTTCCGGCCGGAAAACGACGAGGTATTCCTGAACACCTCGACGATCAGCGCGCGCCTGCGGCTGGAGCCGGATCTGCAGCCCGGCGATCAGGTCGCCATCGCGATCGACGGGAAGCGGCTGCAAGGCCAGCCGACCCGCGGCTTGGAGTTCGTGCTCACGGACGTGGAGCGCGGAACGCACACCGTGATGATTGCGATCTACGATCGCACGGGCAAACAGGAGCTCTGCACGACGTCGCCGATCACGTTCCACGTGCGTCAGCCCTCGGTGCAAGCGCCTGTGAAAGCAACGCGCCCGAGATTCTAACTTCTTCACCGCGGGAGACGCGCCATGGCTGCTGAGTTCAGCCTGCCCTCCGCGCTCTCGCACTTCGACCCGACGGAGCTCTTCGACGCGCTGTCGACCGGCATCATCGTGCTGGACATGCAGCTCTGCCCCATCTACGCGAACGTCGCCGCGCAGAACCTGCTCGCGTTCAGCCTGAATCAGGCGCGTGGCCGGCCGTTCGGCGACTTCCTGCACGATTCGAACGGCCTCATCAGCATCCTGCGCCGCTCGCTCGAGACGAGCCAGGGCATTTCGGATCGCGAGCTCACCGTGCGCCCGATCGGCAGCCCGCGCGAAGCGCGGGTACTCGACGTCACGGTCACGCCGCTCGAAGGCCAGGTAACTGGCACGCACTTGCTGCTCGAGCTCACCGACGACACGGCCCGCAGCCGCATCTCTCGCGAGAACGACCTGCTCGCGCGCCTCGACAGCAGCCGCATGATGATTCGGCAGCTGGCGCACGAGATAAAGAACCCGCTCGGCGGAATCCGCGGCGCCGCGCAGTTACTCGGCCGCGAGCTCGCCGCGCAGAGCCTCACGGAATTCACTGGCGTGATCATCAGCGAAGCGGACCGCCTCGCCGCGCTGGTCGACTCGATGTCCGCGCCCGCGCGGCCGCCGAACAAGACACTGCTCAACGTGCACGAAGTCTGCGAGCACGTGTATCACCTGGTGCGCGCCGAGGCGAAGGGTGCGGTCATCGTCGATCGCGACTACGACCCCAGCCTGCCGAACGCGATGATCGATCGGAATCAGATCATCCAGGCGCTGCTCAATCTCGCGCGAAATGCGCTTCAGGCGCTGAACGAGCGTGGTCGCATCATATTGCGGACACGTGCACTGTCTAATGTGAGTATCGGCTCGGTACGGCACCGGCTTGTCGCGAGCCTTCAGGTCGAAGACACTGGTCCGGGCGTGCCGGAAGAGTTGCGTACGAGCATTTTCTATCCGCTCGTCACGGGCCGTCCAACGGGTACGGGGCTAGGCCTCGCCGTTGCACAGGAGCTCGTGACCCGCCACGGCGGGCTCATCGAGTTCGAGAGCGAACCGGGGCGAACCATATTCACTCTTCTATTGCCTTTGGGTGATGCCATATGAGCATCTCTGCTCTTCGAGTCTGGCTCGTCGATGACGATGCCTCCATCCGCTGGGTGCTGGAGCGAGCGCTACGCAACGGCGGCATGGCTCCGCGTGCTTTCGAAGCCGCCGAGCCCGCGCTCGATGCCTTGCGCCGCGAATCCCCGGACGTGCTGATCACCGACATCCGCATGCCGGGACAGTCGGGTCTCGACCTGTTGAAGAAGATCCGCGACGCGCGGCCGGCGCTGCCGGTCATCGTGATGACGGCGCATTCGGATCTCGGCAACGCCGTGTCGGCCTATGAAGGCGGCGCGTTCGAATATCTGGCGAAGCCGTTTGATATCGATCAGGCCGTGGACCTCGTGCGTCGTGCGGCTCGTGTGCAGTTGGGCAACGCGGCCGAGCCTGTGCCCGTTCCCAAGATTCCGGAGCTGCTGGGTCGCGCGCCGGCGATGCAGCAGGTTTTCCGTGCGATCGGTCGCCTCGCGAGATCGAGCGTTACGGTTCTGATCACGGGTGAGTCGGGCACCGGCAAGGAGCTGGTTGCGCGGGCGCTTCACGATCACAGTCCGCGCGCGGCGAAGCCGTTCATTGCGCTCAATACCTCCGCGATTCCCGCGGATCTTCTGGAGTCCGAGCTGTTCGGGCATGAGAAGGGGTCGTTCACGGGCGCGGATTCGCAGCGGCGCGGGCGGTTCGAGCAGGCGGATGGCGGCACGTTGTTCCTCGATGAAATCGGGGACATGTCGACGCCGTTGCAGACCCGTCTGCTTCGTGTGCTTGCGGAAGGCGAGTTCTATCGCGTTGGTGGTCAGACGCCGATTCGTGTCGACGTGCGTGTGATCGCGGCTACTCACCAGAATTTGCAGGATCGGGTCGCGCGCGGCGTGTTCCGCGAGGACCTCTATCACCGCCTCAATGTCATTCGCATCGAGCTGCCGCCTTTGCGGGCGCGCTCCGAAGATATTCCGGAACTGCTGGAGCACTACATCAGCGCTGCTGCGCATGAGCTCGGTGTGGAGGCCAAGACGCTGTCGCCGGATTCGTTGGCCAAGCTGGCCTCCTATGCCTGGCCGGGCAACGTGCGCGAGCTTGTGAACTTGTGCCGGCGCCTCAGTGTGCTGGCGCCGGGGACGCAGGTTCAGGTCGAGGATCTGCCGCATGAGCTGGTGGCGGCCACGCCTTCCGGACCGGTGGACGCGGACTGGGCTCGTGCTCTTGCGAGCTGGGCGGATCGTCATGCGATGACCGGCAAGAAGCCGCTGCTCGATGAAGCGCTGCCGGAGTTCGAGCGGGTGCTCATTCGGTCTGCTCTCAAGCGCACGCAGGGGCATCGGCAGGAGGCCGCCAAGCTCCTGGGCTGGGGTCGCAATACGCTCACGCGCAAGCTCAAAGAGCTTGGCATGAACGATGTTGATCACGGTGGGGACGAAGAGCCCGAGTAAGAGCGCTCAATCGCCGCGCGGCTGAGATGAGGAGCACGCCTCCGGCATTGCACGGCATGCCGCGTCGGGCCGCATGGCGTCCTGCGCGCGCACCTTCTGTCGACTGACAGCATCTCCGGCGTTCGCTTCGGGGTTATGCACCGTATCGCGCGGCCTTGCGAGCCGCGCGGCGACTGAGCGCTTCTTGCAGCCCCACTTCGTATAATCACGGCCTGTTTCCTGCTTCACGGGCGGCCGTGGTGACGTTGCACGATCTCTGGCAGACCGAGTTCCTCTGGAATCCCGCGGGCAAGTGGGTGATCGCCCTCTTGCTGTTTGGCGTCACTTTCACATTGCTGCCGCTCGTGAAAGGTTTCGTCGGGCAGCAGCGTCGGCGCTGGGCGGACACCGGGCGCGCGATTCCGACCGCCATCGAAGTGCTCACGCTGCTCATCGCGCAGACGAGCAAGCTGTTCATATTCACGCTTGCCGTTGCGCTCGCGTCGACTCAGCTCGATTTCCCGAAGAACATCGGTCGTGTCATCCAGGTTGCGATCGTGCTCACCTTCTGGTTTCAGGTGGGCCTCTGGGGGATGGTGGCGGTGCGGTTCGCCATCGACAAGCGTGCGCGCAAGGGTGGCGGGCTCGATCCGAATCTTGCCGGCTCCATCGACATCATCGTGTTTGTCGCCGCGCTCACGATCTGGGCGATGGCGTTTCTGCTGGCGCTCGACAACCTCGGCGTCGAAATCAAGCCGCTTCTTGCGGGCCTCGGCATCGGCGGTATCGCGGTCGCACTCGCTGTGCAGACCGTGCTCAGCGACTTGCTGGCCTCGGTGTCTATCGCGCTCGACAAGCCGTTCGCGGTCGGTGACTCGCTTCAGGTCGACGATCTCAATGGCTCCGTTGAGCACATCGGCGTCAAGAGCACGCGGCTGCGCAGCCTGAGTGGCGAGCAGATCATCATTTCCAACGCCGATATTCTGAAGTCGCGTGTGCGGAACAATGGGCGCATGCGCGATCGGCGTACGTCGTTTTTTCTCAACGTGAGTTACGACACGGATCCGGAGAAGCTGCGCCTGATTCCGGGGGTGGTGCAGGACATCGTGATGAAGCAGGCGAAGTTGCGCTTCGATCGGTGTCATCTGTTGCAGATGGCGGATTGGGCGTTGCGGTTCGAAGTGGTGTTTTTTACGACCGTCGCGGACTATCTCGTTTATGCCGATGCCCAGCAGGCTATCAATATCGAGATTCTTGAGGCGCTTCGGCGGATGGGGGTGGATATTGCGTTTCCATACGCACCGGCGTTCAAGCCTGGGCAAAGAAGCCCTCAATCGCCGGGCGGCTAGGAAGGTCAGAAGAACTTCTCTGAAATCGCTCGCAGCTGAGCGCGGCGCCGGGGCGTGCAAGCGAAGGGGTCGATGGAGAAATGACAGGGGGCTGTCAAACGTGAGGCCGTGCCATTACAGACCAAGGGGCGGCGCGTTTTTCAGCGGCATCAAACCGGAACGGTGATCGACAAAACGCGCGCAGAGTCGAGTTTGACAGCCCCCTGTCATTTCTCCATCGACCCCTTCGCTTGCACGCCCCGGCGCCGCGCTCAGCTGCGAGCGATTTCAGAGAAGTTCTTCTGACCTTCTTAGCGATTAGCGTTCGGTGTTCAGCGAGCCGACAAGCTGCGTAACGTTCGTCATGCCGTTGGCACGCAGGTAGTCTTCAATGCCAGCGTTGATCTTCTTGCACACCATCGGGTCATAGAACAGCGACGTCCCGATACCGACGGCGCTCGCGCCAGCAATGATGAACTCCAGCGCGTCAGTGGCCGTCGTGATGCCGCCCTGCCCAATGATGGGCACGTTGTGCTTCTTCGCAACGTCATAGACCTGGAACACCTTCAGCAGCGCGATGGGTTTAATCGCAGGGCCGGAGAGCCCGCCCTGGATATTTCCGATCACGGGCCGCCGCGACCGCACGTCCACCGCCATGCCCATGACCGTGTTGATCACCGAGAGCCCGTCCGTGCCCGCTTCGATGCAGCGGCGCGCGTTCTCTTTGATGTCCGTCTGGTTCGGCGACAGCTTGGTGATAAGTGGCTTCCGGGTCGCGCGCCGACATACCTCGACGACTTTCCCCGACATCTCAGGATAGTTGCCGAACGCGACGCCGCCCTCTTTCACGTTCGGGCACGAGATATTGATCTCGATGGCGTCGATGGGTGAGTCGTCGAAGCGGCGCGTAACCTCTTCGTACTCTTCGATCGTCGAGCCCGACACGTTCGCGATGAAGCGCGTCTCGCTGAAGTCGAGCGTCGGCAGAATCTTGCGCACGACATGGTCGGTCCCGGGGTTCTGCAACCCAATGGCATTGAGCATTCCAGACGCCGTTTCGTACACCCGGTGCGGTGGATTGCCGAGACGTGCGTTGAGCGTCGTGCCTTTGAGCACCACGCCACCGGCGTCCCGATTGGAAAACCCTTCGATGCGCGTGTATTCCTCGCCGAAACCCACGCAGCCCGAGAGCAGCACGATGGGCGAGGCGAAGTCCATCCCGCAGAATTTGTATCGGAGGGGGCTGTCGACCCGGTTGTCGACGATGGGAGGAGCGGCGGCCATGGGCCGGCATTATCCCTGCGGACACACGCTGGCGCACTGGTAGTTTGCGAACGGCCCTTTAGAGTAGCGGGCCATGTTCCACGTCGTGCTCGTTCAGCCTGAGATCCCGCCTAATACGGGCAACGTCATCCGCCTGTGCGCCAACACCGGCTGCACGCTGCACTTAGTGAAGCCCATCGGCTTCGATATCAGCCTCAAAGCCGTGCGCCGCGCCGGTCTCGATTACGATGCGATGGCCGACGTGCGCACACACATCGATATCGACGAGTGTTTTGCGGTGCTGGCCGGCGCCCGGCGCTACGTGGTCGAAACCACCGGCGCGCACACTTATTCCGAAGTGGCCTTCCGGCCCGGGGACGCGTTCATCTTTGGCTCGGAGCACAAAGGGCTCGCGCCTCGCGTGCTGGATCTCGTGCCGCGCGACCAGCATCTCACCATCCCGATGCGGGCCGGCAATCGCAGCCTGAACCTGTCGAACTCGGTCGCGCTCGTGGTCTACGAGGCGTGGCGCCAGAACGGATTTACTGGCGCTCGGACTTGATGGGCCGGCCCATCAGATCGCGCACCAGATCTCTGGCGGGCAGCTTCTCGAACAGCACGCGATAGATGCCGCTGCAGATCGGCATGTCCACGGCCGCGCGTTGCGCGACCTGGTGTACGGCCTTCGCCGCGAGATAACCCTCGACGGCCTGGCCGATCTCGGCGAGCGCCTGTTCGGGCGACTTGCCCGCCGCGAGCAGCAAGCCAAACCGACGGTTGCGGGATTGATCGTCCGTGCAGGTGAGCACGAGATCGCCGAGCCCCGCGAGACCCATGAAGGTGTCCGCCTGGGCGCCGAGTGTCAGCCCGAGTCTCGTCATCTCCCGCAACCCGCGGGTGATGAGCGCGATGCGCGTGTTCGCGCCAAACCCCATCCCGTCGGAAAGTCCCGCGCCCACGGCCAGCACGTTCTTCACCGCGCCACCCACCTCGACGCCCACGAGGTCGCCCGACGTGTACGCGCGGAAGTTGTTGGAATGCAGCCCCTGTGCGAGAGACGCCGCGAGCTCCACATCCGTCGACGCGACCGTCATGGCGGTCGGCAGGCCCTTGCCCACTTCCTTTGCGAAGGTCGGCCCGGAAAGCACGGCCGTCGAGCGTTCGGGCCCCAGCGCTTCGCGCGCCACCTGGTGCGGCAGCTTGCCGCTCTCGAGCTCGAACCCCTTCGTCGCGTAGGCGACGCGCGCGCCCGCCTCGAGCTTCGGCGCGATCCGCGTGAGCATGCTGCGAAACGAATGGCTCGGTACGACGACGAGCACGTCCATCACGCCCTTCAGTGCGGCGGACAGGTCGTGCTCGATCGACAGCGAGTCTGGAAATGCCGCGCCCGGCAGATACCGCGTGTTGACGCGGTCGCGGGAGAGGGCGCGAAGCTGCTCGGCATCGCGCCCCCACAAGCGGGTGGCGCGGCCACTGCGCGCCAGCTGAATGGCGAGCGCCGTGCCCCACGACCCGGCGCCCAGCACCGCGATGGGCGGCGCTTCGCTCACGTCAGTTCTTCGTGACCGGAGGCGCGTCGCCGGCGCGCTGGTAGAGCGCATCGAAGTTCACGGGCGGCAGCAGGAACTGCGGAAAGCCACCCTGCGTGACGAGGTTCGACACGGCGGCGCGCGCGTAAGGGAACAGCACGCTCGGGCAGATGCTGGCGACGGAGCGCTTCACTTCCGTTTCGCCCAGATTTTTCATGACGAAGACGCCGGCCTGCTTCACTTCCACGAGGAACAGCGTGATCTCACCGTGCTTCGCCGAGACGGTCACGGTGAGCACCACTTCGCTCACGTCGCTGCCGATGGGATTCACACCGGTGTGCAGATCCAGGTTGATCTGCGGATTCCACTCTCCCTGCACGCGCGGGCCATTGGGCGCTTCGTAGGAACAGTCTTTCAGGTAGACGCTCTGGAGCGAGAGCTGGGGCGAGTTCGGATCCGTCCCCATGCCGAGATCAGTTTCATTCGTGCTCATCGTCAGGTTCCTTGGTTCAGTAGAGGGTCGAGACCGCCGGAGGCTTCGAGCGCGTGCAGGTCGTCGCTGCCGCCCACGTGGGTCTCACCGATAAAAATCTGCGGCACCGTTCGCCGGCCGCTGCGCTTCATCATTTCGTCACGCGCTTCAGGGTGCGCATCGACATCGATCTCTTCGAACGGCACGTTCTTGCTCTCGAGCAGGGCTCGCGCTCGTGCGCAGTACCCGCACCAGCCCGTGGCGTACATCACTACCTTCTGCATCGACTCGACCTCGGAAGGGCAGCTAGTCCTTCGCGACCGGCAGGTTGTCCGTGCGCCAGGCGGCAATGCCGCCGCGCAGATTGACCGCCTTGGTGAACCCCTGAGCTGCGAGTTGCCGCGCGGCCGAGATGCCCAGCGAGCCGGACTCGTCGTACACCACGACGGGCTTCTCTTTGTACTTCTTTAATGTTTCGCCTGCGTTCAGGATCTGGTCCGGCGCCAGGTTTCGTGCGCCAGCCAGATGCCCGCCGGCAAAAGCCTCGGCCGGACGCAGGTCGAGCACGAGCGCGTTCTGATTCATGAGCCGGATGACATCCTGCGGACTGATCGCCGCAAAACTCTGCTTGCGCGCATTCCATTCGTACGCGGCGACGATGATCGCCGCCAGGACGAGGAGCCCGCTGAGATAGGGATGATGGCTGATGTATTCGGAGAGCCGATCCATTCGGGGACTACTGCCTGCACGCAAAGGGCGCGCATTATAGAGCCTGTTCGAGTGACGCGCCTTTGAGGAAATCTTGACGCCAGATTGGTCGGGAAGAGCCGGTTTCAAGTCCGTTGGAGGGGGGAGGGGGCGCATTCGGGGTTGGTGCGCGGCGCTGGCCGCCGCCGTGCTGGCCGTGGCGTCGCTCGCGGGCCCTTCCCCCGGCTACGCGCAGGATGCGAAGAAGACCGAGGCGGAGCTCAAGGCCCTCAAATCCGAGATCGAGAAGGTGTCCTCGCAGGTCCGCACCGACAAGGCGGCCCGGGATCGACTGGCGCGCGAGCTGCGCACCGCGGAGATGTCGGTCAGCGACGTCCGCCGGTCGCTCGATGACCTGCGCGTCCAGCGCACCGAGAATGCCCGCAAGCGCGCCGCGCTCGCCGAAGACAAACGCAAGCGCCAGGCCGATCTCGCCCGGGAGCGCGAATCGCTGGCCGGGCAGCTGCGCGCCGCCTATCTCATCGGCAGCGAAGAGCCGCTGAAGCTCCTTCTGAATCAAAAGGATCCCTCCCGCGCGGGCCGGATGTTCGCGTACTACAGCTATTTCGGCCGGGCCCGCGCCGAGCAGATCGATCGCATCAATGCGGGTCTCCGCGAGATCGAGCAGCTGGACCAGGACATGGCGGCGACCGACGAGCGTGTGGCGGCCATCGAAGCCCAACGCAAGGCCGAGCTCGGCAAGCTCGACACCGCCCGCGCCCAGCGCGGCAAGGTGCTGGCGAGCCTGCAGACCGAGGCGAAGGAGCGCGCCGAGAGCCTCGAGCGCATGAAGCGCGAGCAGGGCGCCCTCGAAAAACTGTTGACCGAGCTCAAGCGCGCGATCCAGCGCTTCCCGCCCGACAACAACACGGAGTTCGGACGGCTGCGGGGCAAGCTCGCCTGGCCGGTTCAGGGTCGTCTGGCCGCCCGCTTCGGGGAGACCCGCGGCGGCAGCGTGAAATGGGATGGCGTGCTGCTGTCCGTGGAGCGCGGTGCCGAAGTGCGGGCCGTGTATTCGGGTCGTGTCATCTATGCCGACTGGCTGCCGGGCTTAGGGCTCCTGACCATCGTCGACCACGGCGACGGGTACCTCAGCCTCTATGGACATAATGACCGCCTCTTCAAGGCAGTGGGCGAGCGCGTGTCGTCGGGCGAGCCCATTGCAGCGGCCGGGGACAGCGGCGGGCGCAGCCAGCCGGAGCTGTACTTCGAGATCCGCAAAGGCGGCAAGCCCGTGGATCCGGGCCCGTGGTTCAAATCTAACAAGCCGTAAGCCGGTTGCTCAGCTCAGCCGATCCGCATCGGCCCGGTGCCTGAAGCTCGGCGGTTTGACGCCGGCGCGGCCGCTTCGCGGTTTCGCCAACTCGCGCAACATCCCCCGCAACGGTATTTGAGATGGTGACCTCAGCCTGTCTCTATAACGGTTCTGCCAGGATGACTGTAAACGGGGAGCGGACGGATCCGTGGGGCTCATTCGAGCCGTATGCGCAGCTGATCCGATCGCTGATGCCGCGCGCGATCAGCGTGACGGTGTTCGACGCGGCCGGCGAAATGCGCTGGACGAGCGAAACCACGACCGGTCCCGACCTTGCGAACCTCATCGTCGAGGTTCTTCCCGAAGCGCGTTCGCAAAAAGATAGCGCTGGCGAGCTGCGCTCGCTCGAGAACAGCCCTCCCGTGTATTTCTGCTGGCTCAGAGACGACCGGCAGTCGCTTGTCGCGATCGTCGCGGTGGTGTGTCGCCCGAGCAGCAACTCTGGTGACGCGGATCCGGTGCGCAGCTTCGCGCTCGCGTACGCGTTCCTGCGACCCGCACTCGAGTGTCTGCGACGTGACCTGCTCTCGCGCGCGCTCATCGACGATCTCAATCGCTCGGTCACCTCGCTCGACAAAGATCTCGAGCTGCTGCTGACCGACAGCGCCAGCGGCCCTTCGGGCGACAATTCGGACGAGCTCAAGTCGATCGTGCAGCAGGCGATGGATCATCTCGGTTGCGCGATCGCCGCGCTCATCGTGCCGGACAAAGGCATCGTGCTGATGCGCACCGCGTCGGGCCAGACGTCCGTGGACAACCAGCTCGTCGCACGCACTCACCGGCAGCTGCTGTCGATGGCGCAGATGCGCCACGAGCCGGTGATCATCAATCGCTTCAACGCGAACGGCGGAGTCGCGGTTCTCTATCGCATTCTGTCCTGCCCGCTTCTGCAGACCGGCGGAAAGGCGGTCGGAGTGCTCGCGCTGTTCCGCGAACAGAGCGGGCTGGAGTTCACGCCGCGCGACGCGCGCATCGGCGACATCCTGGCGCGCAAGGCGCACGGCGTGATCGAGGGCAACTACGACGCGATGAGCGGCCTGTACACGCGGCCTGCCTTCGAACAGCGTGTGCGTGCTGTTGTCGCCGCGCAGAAGAAGGGCGCTCAGTGGAGCGCGCTCTATATCGATACAGACCAGCTTCACCTCGTGAATGACAGCTTCGGCATGCACGTCGGCGATACCGTGATCGGGCAGCTGGGCGAGCTCATCCGCCGCCGGCTTGCGCCGGGCGCTTTCGCAGCGCGCATTTCCGGCGACCGATTCGCGGCGCTTCTGCCGACCGGCGTCGACGACGCCGCGCAGTTCGCCGAGTCCCTGCGCGAAGGTGCGGAGAAGCTCGGTGGCATGCAGGGTGAGAACCGGGTGCAGGTGTCGGTGAGCATCGGCGTCGCCGCGCTCGATACCACCTCCGGCGAGCTCATGCACTCGCTCGCCGCAGCCGAGACCGCGTGCAAGGCGGCCAAGGATCGCGGACGTAACCGCGTTGAGAGTTACCGGACGGACGATCCGAGCCTCGTCCGTCGCTTCACCGATATCAGCATCGCCGCGCGCCTGCGCGTCGCCATCTCGGAAGATCGTCTGCGGCTCGATGCGCAGGTCATTGCACCGTTCGTCAACGGCACGGGCACGCGTCCTCAGTACGAGCTGCTGCTCCGGATGATCGACGAGGATGGCGCGACGCTCGGGCCGGATCGGTTCCTGTCCGCCGCGCACCGTTACCAACTGATGCCGGTGATCGACCGCTGGGTCGTGGAGCGCGCGATCGCGCTGCTCGCCCCGCACTCCGCGCTGCTGTCGAAGGGCACACTCGGCTTCGCGATCAATTTCTCCGGCCAGTCGCTCAACGACGACGCGTTCGGCGATTTCCTGATCGACAAGCTCGAGCACTGCGGCCTGGAACCGTCGTTGTTCAGTTTCGAGCTCACCGAGAACGCCACGATCGCAAGCATCGGCCGCGCCGAAACGCTCATGCGCCGCTTGCGGCGGCTCGGCTGTGGGGTGGCGCTCGACGATTTCGGCACCGGGTTGTCTTCCCTTTCATACCTTCGCCAGCTGCCCGTCACCATATTGAAGATCGACGGCAGTTTCGTGCGGGACGTCCTCAAGGACGCGCGCGCTGAATCGATGGTTCAGGCCATTGCCCAGCTCGCGCGCAGCATGTCGATCGCAACGGTTGCGGAGTATGTGGAAACCGAGGAGCTGCGTCACCGCGTGGCGGCGCTCGGAGTCGACTACGGGCAGGGCTTCGCTATCGGGCGACCCACACCGCTGCAGGAAGTGCTAGCGGAGCTGCCGCTCATCGCCGCCGCCGCTTCGGTGCCGGTTGTCGTGGAAGAGCCGCCGATGGAATTGCTGGCCGGAGAAGCCGCCGCCAATCTGCATTGAGAACGGCTTTCACGTTTTTACCGATTTTCGTTGACCGCTCGCGGAGGCCTGTAGTATTTCCAGCGAACGTCTGGCGGGGTCTGTAAAAAATGACGATGCGATCGCGCACGCTGATCGCTCTCTGCGCGGGAGCGGTGTTTGGTTTCTCCGGCGCTATTGCCGGCGATGTCCGGGCCGAGCGCCGGGAAGATGTCCCGAACGCATCGGCCACGCTTCCGTGGGAACAGGCCCGGCTCTTCGCCGAAGTCTACGAGCGCATCAAGCGCGAGTACGTCGACGAGGTCGATGACAAGGAGCTCATGGAGAAGGCGATTCGCGGCATGGTCGCGGCGCTCGATCCGCACTCCGCCTATCTCGATACCGACGAGTTCGAAGAGATCCGCCTCTCCACCATGGGCTCCTACCCCGGCGTGGGCATCGAAGTCGTGGCGGAAGAGGCCGGTGTGAAGATCCTCCGGCCCATCGAGGGTTCGCCCGCCGACCAGGCCGGGCTCCAGGCCGGCGACATCATCGTGAAGATCGACAACAAGGACGTCGGCGCGGACCAGGCCGGCGCCATCGCCCAGCTTCGCGGCCCTTCCGGCAGCGGCGTCAAGCTGACGGTGCGGCGTGAGGGCTCGGTCGAGCCGCTCGATTTCTCGCTCCGCCGCGCCAAGGTCGACGTTCGCAGCGTCACCCACACGACCCTCGATCCGGGCTTCGGCTACGTGCGCATCACGAGTTTCAGCGAAACGACGGCGGACGATGTCGGCCGCGCGGTCGCCGCGCTCAAGCGCGAGAACCCGAAAGGCCTGCATGGCCTCGTCCTCGACCTGCGGAACAACCCCGGTGGCGTGCTCGAAGCGGGCGTCGCCGTGGCGGACGCGTTCCTGAACGACGGGGTCATCGTGACGGCCGACGGCCGTACGCCCGATGCGCGCTTCCGGATGGAAGCCACGCCGGGGGACCTGATCGATGGCGCGGAGCTGGTCGTGCTCGTGAACGGCGGCTCGGCATCCGCCTCGGAGATCGTCGCGGGCGCGCTCAAGGATCACAACCGCGCCGAGCTCATCGGCCACAAGACTTACGGCAAGGGCTCGGTGCAGACGGTCATGCCGCTCGCCCAGGGCGGCGCCATCAAGCTCACCACCTCGCGTTACTACACGCCTTCGGGCGTGTCGATCCACGGCAAGGGCATCATTCCCGACATCGTCGCCGACAGTCCGGAACAGGCCCCCGCGGACTTGCGCGTGGCCGGCGGCAAGCCCGACCTGCCGCTCGCGGCGCGCGACCACGAAGTGCGGCTCGCCCTCGACACGCTGAAGGCGCGCGACATCCTCCCCGGCCGCGTCGCCTCCAAAGCCGACCCCGCGACAACCCTCGCGACGAAATGAACTTCCGTTAAGCTCACGCGTTCGGGTACGCCGTTGCCCCTCGCGTGAGGTTCGCCTTTGCAGTTCATCCTTGACCTGATCCTGCATCTCGACAAACACCTCGTCGAGCTGCTCGCCCAGTTCGGGCCATGGGTTTACGCCATTCTGTTCGCGATCGTTTTCGCCGAGACGGGGTTTGTCGTTACACCGTTCCTGCCGGGCGACTCATTGCTGTTCGCGGTGGGGGCGCTGGCGGCTGTGGATACCACGGGGACGTTGAGCGCACCGGTTCTCTCCGTCGTGCTCATCGTCGCGGCGGTGCTCGGCAACACGGTGAACTACGCGATAGGGCGCGCAATCGGGCCGCGTGCCTTCAGCGGCAACGTGCGGCTTCTCAAGGTGGAGTATCTCCACCGCACCCAGGCGTTCTTCCAGCGCTACGGTGGAATGACGGTGGTGATCTCGCGCTTCATGCCCATCATTCGCACGTTTGCGCCGTTTGTGGCGGGCGTGGGGCAGATGCATGTGGGGCGGTTTCAGCTGTTCAACATCGCGGGCGGCGTGTCGTGGGTGCTGCTGTTCATCTGGGGCGGCTACCTGTTCGGCAACATTCCCGTTATCAAGCAGCACTTCGGGATCGTTACGATCGCGATCATCGTTGTGTCGGTGATGCCGGCGGTGATTGCGTTTCTTCGGCGGAAGTAAACGAAGAAGCCCTCAATCGCCGGGCGGCTAAGAAGCGCGCCTGGCCTCTTGGGAGGTCGTCGCGGTCCGCGGGTACTCTTAGCCTCTCAGCCGCCCGGCGATTGAGGGCTTCCTGGGCTTGGTCTATTTGCGAAACGGCCCAGCATAGGTATCGGACAACTGATAGTGACCCGCAACAGTCACCCGATTCCGCCCCTCATGCTTGCTGTTATAGAGGGCCGCATCCGCCTGCCGCAGTATCTCCGCCGCTGCCGCATCGGCACTCTGATCAACCGGCCCAAGGGACAGCGCCGCCACCCCAAAACTCGACGTCACCGCAAGATCCCCTGACGCCAGCGGCATCGGCGCCGCCGCGCATTGCGCGCGGATCTTCTCCGCAACGATCGAAGCCCCGGCCGCGTCAGTCGCCGGGAGCACGATCACAAACTCTTCACCGCCATACCGCGCCATCCAGTCCGACGGCCGGATGAGCGACTTCGCGAGCTCCGCGAATCGACGCAGCACCTCGTCGCCGCTCTGGTGACCCCGCTCGTCATTGATGCGTTTGAACCGATCGAGATCCGCCATGATCGCCGAGAGCGGGTGACCGTAGCGCCGCGCGCGATCCACTTCCTTCAGCATCTGCTCGTTCAGGTAACGGCGATTGTAGGTGCCGACCAGTGGATCCGTGACGGACAGCAGCTCGATCTTCTCTTTGGCCTCACGCAGCGATTGCTCCAGCGTGACGATGCGGCTCCCGGCGCTGAGGCGCGCGAGCAGCTCCGCCTGGTTCGCGGGCTTCTTCACGTAGTCGTCCGCGCCGGCGCCGAGGCCGACGACCACGTCATCCGTCGTGAGATGGCCCGTGAGCAGGAGGATGTACACGTACGTGGAGAGATTGGCGTCGCGCACGCGCTTGCAGAGCGTGGGGCCATCCATGCCCGGCATGTCCCAGTCGGTGAGGAGGATCTGATATCCCCCCTCCAGAATGCGGGTGAGCGCGTCGGCTCCGTTCTCGGCCGTGTCCACGACGTATCCGGCCCGCGTCAGCTGTCGCTCGAGCATCATGCGCTGGGTGGGTTCGTCCTCCACCAGCAATAGCCTGAATTTGGCGTCCGTTTGCGTCATGCGAACTTCAGGCCGCCAGGGCGGCCGTGACGTAGCCGGCCGCGTCATCGAACGCCCGCCGCAACGTGCTCACGGAATGCTCGAGATCGGTCAGCGGTTTCTCCTTGGCGTCCTTTTCGAGCGTAGCGGCGAGCTTCGCTAGCTCATGCGCGCAGATGCTGGAGCTCCCACCTTTCAACTTGTGAGCCATGGCACTCAGGCTGGCGCGGTCCCCCGCTGACAGCGCCCGCGTCAGTTCTTCGACGATGCGCGTGCTGCTGGCCACGAAAGTCTCGCACAGCTCGTTCATGAATTCCCGGTCGTCGCCGACGATGGTTCGAAGTTGATCCAGGTCCACGGGCTTCGATATCGAAACGATTGGCGGGGCGTTCTGGATCCCAACGACGGCCGGCGGCGGCGCCTCGGCCACCGCGGGTGTGCGGAAACCGTAGCGGTCGAGGATCTCGCACAGCTTCGGCAGCTCCAGCGGCTTCACCAGCAGTGCGTCCATCCCCGCCGCCGTACACCGGTCCAGCTCATCGGTCATGGCGCTGGCGGTAAGCGCGACGATCGGCACGCGCGTACCGGCGAGCTCGCGGCCGCGGATCTCGCGGGCGGCGGTCAGGCCGTCCATCACGGGCATCTGCACGTCCATGAGCACGAGGCGGTAGTCGTTCTTGAAGAACTCCTCAACACCTCGTTTGCCATTTTCGGCCACCAGCGGTTCGCAGCCGAGACGCTGCAGGAAGCGGCGAGCGACCTGCTGGTTCACCACGTTGTCTTCGACCACGAGCACGTGGCCGCGATACTGGCCTTGGCCCTGGTCGGTAGCGAGCGAGCTGCGAGTGACGAGCTTCTGATGACGACCGGTGGTCGCATCGAGCTGGTGTTCGAGCACGCGTTCGATACAAGCGCGCAGCTCACTGCCGCGCACAGGCTTCGTCATGTACGCGGCGAAGCCCGCGCGAGTCAGGTTGCTCGTGGCGCCGTGCTTGTCCATCGAGGTGAGCAGGATGAGCGGCGTGGACGACACGCCCGGCGACGCCTTCACCTGCGCGGCGAAACTCACGCCGTCGCAGTCGGGCATCTGATCGTCGGCGATCAGGACATCGAAGGGCGAGCCCGTGGCCTGCGCTTCCTTCAGTGCCTTGAGCGTTTCCGCACCCGTCGCGGTGGCGATGACATCGAAGCCCACCGGCTGAAGCTGGCCGCACAGCACGCGGCGATTGGTGGGGTTGTCGTCCATCACGAGCACGCGCTTGCCGCGAGTGATCACCCGTGAGGAGGAGGTGATGTCAACCGCGTCATAGATAGCGTCGAACGGCACGGAGAATGTGAAGGCCGAGCCACCGCCCGGCCTCGAGGAAACTTCGATGCGCCCGCCCATGAGCGTGACGAGCCGGCGCACGATGGCAAGCCCGAGGCCCATGCCGCCGTAGTTGCGCGTGCTCGAATCGTCCGCCTGCACGAAAGGCTCGAACAGTTGCGAGAGCGTTTCCGGCGGCATGCCGATGCCGGTGTCGCGCACTTCGAAACTCAGCAGCGCGCGGCCGTTCTGAAGCGCGAGCGGGAAGACTTCCAGCGCCACTTCGCCCCTGGGCGTGAACTTGATCGCATTGCCAACGAGATTGTTCAGCACCTGCCGCAGCCGCTGCGGGTCGCCGAGCACCCGATCCGGCACGCCGGGATCCACGTTGACGATCAGCTCGAGGTTCTTCGCCGCCGCCTGCACGGCCATCTCCATGCCGAGCTCTTCGACGATGTCGCGCACGTGCATCGCGACGCGCTCGACTTCGAGCTTGCCGGCTTCGATCTTCGAGAAATCCAGGACGTCGTTGATGATTCCGAGCAGCGACGTCGCGCTCGAGCGGATCGTCTCCGCGAACTCGCGCTGCGAGGACTGCAGCGGTGTATCGAGCAGCAGTTCCGTCATCCCGATCACGCCGTTCATTGGCGTGCGGACCTCGTGACTCATGTTGGCGAGGAAGTTCGCCTTCGCGCGGATCGCGGCCGCCTCGGCGTCCTTCGCGGCGATGCGCGCTTCCGCGGCTTCGTGCTGCTCGGTCACATCCTGCAGGGCGCCGGAGAGTCGTGTGACCACTCCGCCCTTCTTCTCCGCCGCACCCATCACGCGTACCCACAGCTTGCGGCCGGACTTCGTGACGAAGGGAACGGTGAGGTCGTACGGTGTGGCCTTCTCGAGGGCCTGACGAATCGCGGTTTCCACCTGCGCGCGCGCGTCGCCCGGATAGAAGCTCATGGTCTCGGGGAACGTCGGCCGGTGAGCCGGATCGACTTCGTGAATGCGGTACGCCTCATCGGACCAGATGGGCATCATGGTCGCGAGGTCGAGCTCCCAGCCGCCGATGCGCGCCATGTTGGCCACGGTGTCGAGCAGGTGGCGGCCCCGCCGAACCTGCGCCTCCGCCGCTTCGCTGCGCAGGAGCGCCGCCTTGAGCGCCGCTTCCGAGCGTTCACGCTCGCTCACTTCCTGGCGGGCGAGCAGCTTGTCCCGCTCGGCCGCCCGGGCGCGGCGGAACACGATGATGCTGATGATGCCCAGCACGAGCACCGCCGCGACGGAATAGAGCAACGCGCCGTTCAAGTCATCGTCCTCAGGGGGTGGAGCGTCACCGTGTGGCGCCTCGAAAACAGTGCAGGCCAAGGGTGGATTACGTGAAACCCTAGGATAAACGAGGGCGGCGTGGGCCGGCACTCCGTGGGCGCGACCCGCTTCACACGTTAGATAACTGATCACGGAAACGACCGCAGGCCGCGTGCCCAGTCGTATTGCGGAATCGGATGGATACAATGCGCGCCCATGGGTGACCGGATCAGAGGCTACGCACATCGGGTGGACATCGCGGGCGAGGTCCCGGCTGTGTGGCGCGCCTTTACTGAAGGCGTACACCTGGTGCGTTGGTGTGCACCCGACGCGCAGTTGCGTCCACGGGCCGGTGGTCTGTTCCGTGCGAGTGTGGACCGCGTCACACAGCTGGAGGCGCACATCGACGTGTATGACGCCAACCGGCGCCTGCGCCTCATCTACCTGCCGTCGGAGACGCTGCCGGCCACGGAGACGGCCATCGTGGCCGATTTCATTCTCGAGCCCGCAATCGCACCGGCCAGGGGCGTGATCCTGCGGGTGCTGGGCTCGGGCATTCCCGAGGGACCTCAGTGGGATACGCAGTACAAGCGGATGAAAGTAGGCTGGGGCGCCGCCATGGCGCGTCTAAAGGTCTATGTTGAAACGCAGATGTCTTCTTAATTGGAAAAAATCGTCTCCTGACGATTTTTTCGAGACCCTACACTGTCGCCGGCGGCAAAAAGCGTGGCTTTTGCCGGCTGCCGCATCTCGTGGCTAACGCCCGAGCCCACAGGAGTGCTCCAATGGTTGGGTTCATCTTTCGCGCAGTGATCGCGGCGGCGGGGCTGTGGCTGGCCACGCTCTGGGTCAACGGCATCTGGATCGACAGCCCGCTCACGCTCGTGCTCGCGGGCGCGCTACTCGGCATCGTGAACGCATTCGTGCGGCCGATCGCGGTGATCCTCACCTTCCCGTTCACCATCTTCACGCTGGGCCTGTTCCTGCTCGTGGTGAACGCCGGCATGCTGGCCCTGGTGGCGGTGTTCCTGCCTGGGTTCCGCATCGACGGCTTCTGGGCGGCCGTGTGGGCCGCCCTCATCGTCAGCGTGACCGGCTGGATCGGCTCGGCGCTGATCGGCTCCAACGCGAAGGTCGAGATCTACCGCCGTAACGGCTGAGGTTCGGCGGTAGGCTTATCGCCACCACCACTTGTCCCGACCCTGAACATCAAGGCCGCGAGGCCCGCGAGCATCAGCAGGCCGAGCCAGCCGCCGAACTGCAGCGACTTCGGCAGGGCGAACACATCGTCATGCCCTGTGACCACGATGGGGATGGCGATGAGCACGCCCACCAGCGCCTCGCCCGTGATGAGCCCGGCCGCGAACAGCATTCCCCGGCGCGTCATCCGCTCGACGTCTTCCTTCGAAGCTTTGAACAGCCCCACACCCGAGGTGAGCCGGCGCTCCGCGATGTACGCGAGCAATCCGCCGACGAAGATCGGCACTTCGAGCTCGAGTGGCAGGTAGATGCCCACCGCCGCGGCGAGCACGGGCGCGCGCACGCCAGACTTGCCCGCCTTGAGGATCTCATCGATCACGATGATCACGGCGCCGATGCCCATGCCGGCGATCACCATGTTCCACGGCAGATGGCCGCCGAACATGCCGCGCGAGACGGACTCCATGAGTGTGGCTTGCGCGGCCTGCAGTGACTGCTGATGGTCCGGCGTCGCCGGGCCCATGCCGTAAGCCTTGAGCAGCAGGTTGAGCACGGGAGCCATGATCAGCGCGCTCGCGATGGCGCCGACGCCGAGCATCACCTGCTGGCGCCAGGGTGATGCGCCGATCATGTGGCCGGCCTTCAGGTCCTGCAGGTTGTCGCCTGCGATAGAGGCCGCGCAACACACCACCGCGCCGATCATGATCGTGGCGACGGGGCCTGCGGCGGCATCACGCCCCAGCATCAACGTGAGAATCAGCGCCGCGAAAAGAATCGTGCAGATGGTGATGCCGCTGACCGGGCTGTTCGACGAACCGACGAGGCCCGCCATGTACGCGGACACCGAGCAGAACACGAAGCCCGCGAGGATCATGATCACGGTCATCGACGCGGCGACGCCGAGATTGCCGACGATCGCGTAATAGAGCGCCGCGAGCGGCAGCGTGAACGCCACGATCCCGATCAGCACGTATTTCATCGGCAGATCGCGCTCGGTCTGCGCCGTGGTGGCGTCGACGTTGGCGCGCGTGGCCGCAAGGCCGCTGCGAATGCCGGACAGGATCGATTTGCGGATCGAGAAAAGCGTGTACACGCCGCCGATGAGCATTGCGCCGACGCCGAGATAGCGGATCTGCGCGCCACGGATCATGCCGGCCGCGTCCGCTGCGGAGCCCGGGGGCAGCTCCGCGACGGCTTTGGCGAGATCGGGATTGCCGTCGAGGAAATACACGGAGTAGATCGGAATCGCGATGTTCCACGCGATGACGCCGCCCGCGAGCATCACCGCGCCGATGTTGAGCCCCACGATGTAACCGACGCCGAGCAGCGCCGGCGAAAGATTGGTGCCGAAGTAGGCGATGCCCTTGCCCCAGTACGACGCCCAGGCGGCTGTATCGGGAATGAGGCGCAAGCCGCTCGCGGCGGTAAGCTTCATCAAGCCGCCCGCCGCGGCGGAGCCGCCGAGAATCCTGAGGCCCTGCGACGGGTTTTCGCCGGTACGCAGCACTTCGGCCGCGGCCTGGCCTTCGGGGAAGCTCATGTTCTGCTCGACGACGAGCGAACGGCGCAGCGGCACCGAGAAGAGCACACCCAGCAGGCCGCCGAGGCCGCCGATGGCGACCACCCACCAGTAATCGAATTCCTTCCAGTACCCCAGGAAGATGAGCGCCGGGAGGGTGAAGATGATTCCCGATGCGATCGAGCAGCCCGCGGAGGCGCCCGTCGACACGATGTTGTTCTCGAGTATTCCGGCCCGGCCGAGCGCCCCCAGAATGCCCATCGAGACGACGGCGGCCGGAATGGCGGAGGCGATGGTGAGTCCGGCGAAGAGCCCGAGGTAGGTATTCGCGGCCGCGAGAATCATTGCGAGCAGGATCGACAGGATCACGGCACGCACCGACATCTGCGGCGGGCTCGGCGACGGCTGGCTCATGAACGCTCCGTTGCGATTCGAAGAAAATGGCGGCTAATGTACCGCCGCAACGGACGATTTACGAACGACGTTGACGTGAAGGTGGGCTAGATGAGCCTCGCCACCGCGGTAACGCGCTCCGCGTTGCGCCTGGCGATCGTCGCGAAGTCCGCGGAGACTTCCGTGTGTGACGAAACTTGACGCCAGTAGTCCACCGCAAGCGCGGTGATCTCCTTCCAGATGTCCAGCGTGGCGCCGGTCGGCAACGGCGGATCCCGCTCCTTCCCCGCGCACCCCGCCGGTCGAAACGCTGCGCTTCGAGAAACGTTCTCCCGCCGGACATCAGCAACTCGGTCGTGGTGGGAGTAAGCCTCGCGCCGTGCAGGACCTGCGTTGCGAGATGTTCACTAGATGAGTACGTGCTCGTCGTTCCAGTCGGTTCCCTGAGCTCGGGAAGCCCGAGCTCAGGGAACCGACGCGGAACGGTGCGGCCCAGGAAGCCCTGAGGAGTCAGGTCCTGCAGGAAGAACGGAAGGCCGTCGCCAAGACGGGGATACTCGCCCAACGGCGCTTCGAATCAGCCGCTCCAGCCGCACTGCTGGTTCTTGTTCTGCTCTTTGAGCCACGCGATCAGCGGCTGGAAATACTCGATGATCGCGCCGGCATCGATCCGCCGCCCGCCCGTCAGTTTCTCGAGCGCGTCGGGCCACGGCTGGCTCGAGCCGAGCGCCAGCATCTCCTGGTACTTCTTGCCGGCTTCCTTGCTGCCGAACACCGAGCACTCGTGCAGCGGCCCCTTGAACCCGGCCGCGTCACACAGCGCCTTGTGAAACTGGAACTGCAGGATGTACGAGAGGAAGTACCGCGTGTACGGCGTGTTGTCCGGAATGTGATACTTCGCGCCCGGATCGAAATCCCTCTCCGTGCGCGCGACCGGCGGCACCACGCCCTGGTACTGCTTGCGCAGATCCCACCAGGCCTGGTTGTAGTGGTCGGGCGTGATCTCGCCCGAGAACACCTTCCAGCGCCACAGGTCGATGAGCCGCGCGAACGGCAGGAAGGCGATCTTGTCCAGCGCCATCTTCATCTGCTGGTTGATCACCGCATCCTGGCTCGGCTTCACGGGTGCGATGAGGCCGATCTTCGAAAGATAGCCGGGCGTCACGGAGAGATTCACCGTGTCGCCAATCGCTTCGTGGAAGCCATCGTTGGCGCCGCCTCGGAACAGGTTCGGCAGCGTGTTGTAGCTCAGGTAGTAATAAACGTGGCCGAGCTCGTGATAGATGGTGAAGAGATCCTCTTCCGTCGGCGCCATGCACATCTTGATGCGCACGTCGTTCGTCGGTGGATCCATGTCCCACGCGCTCGCGTGGCATACGACTTCACGGTCGCGCGGCCGCACGAGCATCGAGCGTTCCCAGAACGTCTTCGGTAATTCCTGAAAGCCGAGTGATGTGTAGAAGCTCTCGGCGGACCGCGTCATCTTCACGGCATCCCACTTATCCGCCTTCAGCTTGCGATCCGCGGTCTCGATGCTGGCGGCGGGATAGGGCTTCAGGATGTCGTCGTAGATGTTGTTCCACTGCTGGGCCCACATGTTTCCGAACAGTTGCGCCGGGATGGGCTTGCCGGGCGGCACCTTGTCCGCGCCGTACTTCTTCGTCAGCACGGTGCGCGCGTGGCAATGGAGCTCGTCGTACAGCGGCTTGACCTGCTGCCACAGCTGTTCGACGGTGGCGTCGAACTCCTCGGGCGGCATGTCGTACTTCGCGCGCCACATGACGCCGAGATCCTTGTAGCCGAGCTCGCGAGCGCCTTCGTTCGCGAGCGCCGCGAACCTCTGGTACGGCTCACGCATCTGCGCGGCCACGTCGTGCCAGCCTTTCCACGCTTCCACGAGCTCGTCGTAGTTGCGGCTCTTCGCCAGCACTTCGGACAACTGGTCCAGGTTCTTGCAGCTCTCCGGGCCCTTCGGGCAGTACTTGCCTTCGCCGTACATGCCTTCGAGGCGCGCCATGAGCTGCGTAAGCTCCGCGCGCTTCGCGGCGTCGTTCGGCGCTGGCGCGGAAACGTTGAGGCGCAGCAGCTGGATCGACCGCGCGGTCGCGGGCGAGAGCGGCTGGCCGTCGTATCGCTTCGACTCCGCGGCGGACTGGCTGATGAATGCGAGCTGGCGGTCCGTCGAGCGCGCGTTCAGATATTCGGTATCAACGTTGATGAACGTCTTCTGCGTCCAATCCGCGGCGCCCTGCTCCTTCTCCAGCAGGTCGTTCTCACGATTGATGCGCACGATGAACTCGTCCGCGCTCTCCCGCTTCTGGCCGCCGCCGCCCGCTTCCTCGGTCACGGTGGTGGACGTCTTGCCCGAACATCCGGCGATGCCCAGCAAGAGCGCCGCGACCGTCCCCACGAGCAGTCCGTGTTCGATAGGGCCGGCTGCGCGCGGCTGGATAGTCGCGGCGCTCATTTCACACCCCCCATCAGGCGCTTCGCGAACGGTGTGATCGCGAGCATGACGAGGCCGCCGATGAGCCCCCACCAGAAGATGAAAAGATACTGGCGAGGCATTGCGGCGACATTGCTCCCGTCGAACTCGCCGGCGATCTGGCCCGCGAGGTTGTTGCCGATGGCGGTGGCGAGGAACCAGATGCCCAGCGCCTGGCCGACGAAGCGCGGAGGCGCAAGCTTCGACATGGAGCTGAGTCCGACGGGTGAAAGACAGAGCTCACCCCATGTGTGGAACATATAGGTGAGGATCAGCCACGTGGGCAGCACCTGCTGGCCTTGCACCACGTACTGCGCGGCGAAGTACATCACCACGAAGCCGACGCCCATCAGGATCAAGCCGAGCGCGAATTTCGCCGGCGCCGAGAGGTCGAGATTGCGCCGACCGAGGTTCACCCAGAGCGCGGCGAAGACCGGCGAGAAAATGACGATGAAGAACGGATTGATGTTCTGGAGCACGCCGGCCGGCATGTTCCAGCCGAACACATCGCGATTCGTGTAGCGATCCGCGAACAGGTTGAGCGATGAGCCGGTCTGCTCGAAGCCCGCCCAGAACATCGCGCAGGCGACGAACAGTGCGATCATCACGAGCACGCGCTTCTGTTCGGCGGTGTTGAGGCCAGCGAAGAACAGCATATAGGCGAAGTAGCCGATCGCGAAGGCGACCATGGCCCAGAAGGAGCCCCCCAGCAGCCCCACCGGATCGATCTTCACGATCCCGAGGATCGCGGCGACACAGATCGCGACGATCGCGGCCGTGACGACGATGAGGCCGCCCCATGCGCGGCGATTGCTCGCGGCATTGGCCTGCGAAGCCCCGGGTGCCACGCCGGCGCCACCGAGGTAGTGACGCGTCATCGCAAACTGGATGAGCCCGAGCAGCATGCCCACCGCGGGCGCCGCGAACCCCGCGCGCCAGCCGAACGAATCCGCGAGGATCGGCACGATCGTCGAGCCGAGGAACGCGCCGACGTTGATGCCCATGTAGAAGATCGAGAACCCGGCGTCCCGACGCGAGCCGCCTTCCGGATAGAGCTGCGCAACGATCGCACTGATGTTCGGCTTCAGCAGGCCGACGCCAAACGAGATGAGGACGACGCCGAGGAAAAAGAGCTGCGTCGAACCGACCGCCAGCAGCGCGTTGCCGACCATGATGAGGATGCCGCCCCACCACACCGCGCGTTGCGCGCCGATCAGCCGATCCGCGACCCAGCCGCCATAGAGCGACAACAGATACGTGCCAGAGATGTAGAGCCCGTAGATGGCGCTGCTGGTCTTGTCGTCGATCCCGAGGCCGCCCTTCTGCGCATCGACCAGAAACAGGACGAGGATCGCGCGCATGCCGTAGTAGGTGAAGCGCTCCCACATCTCGGTGAAGAAGAGCGTGGCGAGCCCGCGTGGATGGCCGAAAAGCTCGGCTCCACTGCCCGGAGCAATCGCCGTTGTCGCAGTGTGATCGGTCATGAGGTGTGCCGTTGAGTTGTTCTGCACCGTGGGGGTGCGATGGCGCCGAGTCTGACGAACGACCCGATGCCCAGCAAGGTCACGGCACGGGCCTCCACTTAAGACGGACGACGGTGATGTTTTCCGTCGCTCGGATGAGCGAATTTCAGCTCGGGAGATCGGACCAGGAGAGGGTCAGGGCCTTCCGGAGCCGTCGGCCTGTTCCTGTTTCTGGCCCTCGAGACGCATCTTCATGAGGATGCGCGCCATGATCATCCCGCCCTCGTAGAGGAGGTACATCGGGACGGCCATGATGCACTGGGACACGGCATCCGGCGGCGTGAGGATCGCCGCGATGATGAAGATGCCGATGAGCACGTAGCCGCGCGCCGCCTTGAGCTTTTCGAGGCTGATGATGTTGGTGATCACGAGCAGCACGACGGCGATCGGCACTTCGAACGCGATACCGAAGCACAGCGACATCGTGATGACGAAGTCCAGGTACTGCGTGATGTCCGGCATCACCTTCGTAGTCTTCGGCGCGTTGTCGATGAAGTACTGGAAGATGACGGGGAAGACGAATTTGTAGGCGAACGCGACGCCGGTATAGAACAGGGCGACGGACGAGACGACGAGCGGAATCGCGAACTTCTTCTCGTGCCGGTAGAGGCCGGGCGCGACGAACCCCCAGATCTGCCACAGGACGTAGGGGATCGCGAAGAGCAGCCCCACGAGGCAGGCCAGCTTGAATGGCGCCATGAACGGCGCGACGACCCCGATGGAGATGAGCGAAGAGCCCGCTGGCAGCTTCTGGATGATGGGCTGCGCGACGAAGTCGTAGATCTCGTTCTGGAAATACAGGCACGGCGCCGCGCAGATCGCCACAGCGATCAGCGCACGCATCAGCCGATCACGCAGCTCCAGCAGGTGGGAGATCAGCGTGCCTTCGGCCAGATTCTCTTTGTCAGATTCCCCGCTCATGGGTGTGGGTGATGAAGTCGCCCGCTTTACGTGGTGGATCGTCGTCGTCGTGAGAGTGCGACTTTACAGGGGAAGCGCTCGAGTCGCTCGACTCGGCGGTGTTCGTTTCAGCACTCGCGGCGCCGTTGGCGCCAGCGTGAGCGTACGCGGGCGGCTGGTAATCAGAGGCTTCCGGTTCCGGCGGGGGACCGTTCGCGTCCGAGTGCGCAGTCTCCGACGCGGTGTGCGTGGCTGAAGCGCCAGCATCCGGCTGAGCGGAGGTGGAGTGACTCTCGTGCTCTCCAGTGACGCCGCTATACACGTGCTGCGTGCTGTCTGGAGTGGGGGCGTCGGACCCAGGCGTCGTGGAAGTCGAGCCAGCGTTCTCAGTTGCAGCGGGGGCGCCCTGCGCGGCGCTCGAGTTTTCCTTTGCTTTCGCCTTGTTGGTCTCGGCGAGCTGAACCTCGTCTTCGAGCTGCTCGCGGAACTGGCGCGCCATGGCGCGCGCGCGGCCGACCCATCGACCAATCTGCGCGGCAACGCGCGGCAGCTTCTCCGGCCCCAGGACGACCAGGGCCAGTACGGAAATGACCAGGATCTCGGTGAAACCGACTTCGAACATCGACGTGCGGGGTCAGGTGCGCGGCAGGCCGGATCAGGCCTGGCGGTCCTTGCTCTCGGTCTTGGTCTCGGCGAACTCCGCGTCCGGCGCGTCGCTGCGGATTTTCTTTACGTCTTCCGTCTTCTTCTGCTCTTCGTCATCGCCGTCGCTCATCGCCTTCTTGAAGCCTTTGACGGCGCCGCCGAGGTCCGAACCGATGGTCTTCAGTTTCTTTGCACCGAAGACGAGGAGCGCGATGGCCAGGATGACCAGAAGCTCTTTAAGCCCAATACCGCCCATGACGCCACTCCTGCATAAAAATGTGTGCCCGACACTATGGAGATCATAGGCCAAAGAGCCAACCCGGGCTCGTAAAGTTCTTGTTTCACCGAGGATTGCCTCACGTGTCCGGCTGCCGGCCGGGGGTCTCCAGCCAGAACGTGACGGGCCCGTCGTTAGTCAACGAAACCTGCATATCCGCGCCGAACTCACCCGCCGCGACCACCGGGTGTATCGCGCGGGCCCGATCGAGAAGGTAATCAAAGAGCTGGCGCGCCACATCCGGCGCCGCCGCCGTGCTGAACCCCGCCCGCGTCCCGCTGCGCGTATCCGCGGCCAGCGTGAATTGCGGGACGAGCAAAAGACCTCCGCCAATGGCGCGCAGGTCCGCTTTCATGCGGCTTTCATTGTCTGGAAATACCCGATAAGTCAGCACTCGCTCGAGCAGCCGGTCCGCCGCGGCCCGATCGTCGCCACGGGCCACCCCGATGAGCGCCAGGATGCCGCGCCCGATGGCGCCGCTGGTACGGCTCCCGATGCGCACTTCGGCGTGGGTCACGCGCTGGATCAGGGCAATCATGAAAACAGGTTACCGGGTGGCTTTGTTGGCCGCTCAGGTACTTCCGTTGGCTTTTGGCAGCCCGAATCCGTAAGATTCCGCCGCGTTTTGGGCGGGCGGAGCTTGGAAATAATGCGGTCTCGGTTGAGTTCGGCGATCTGTGTGGCGTTACTGGCTTCCACCGCATTTGCAGGCTCCGTGGCCTATGCCCAGACCCCGGGCGATTCCGCCCGTGGTAAGGACCTCGCGAACACCTGCCTCGGCTGCCACGGCGTGCCGGGCTATCGCAACGCTTACCCGAACTACAGCGTGCCCAAGCTCGAGGGCCAGCATCCCGAGTACATCGTGCTCGCGCTGCAAGCGTATCGCTCGGGCGAGCGCTCGCATCTCACCATGCACTCGCAGGCCTCGTCCCTCACGGACCAGGACATGGCGGACATCGCCGCGTACTTCAGCGGCACGCCGGTGAGCAAAGAGAACAATCCGGCTGAAGGTCCGGTGCCTCCGGCGGCTGCGGTTTGCGTTGCCTGCCACGGCGACAACGGCGTGGGCATCACGGGCCAGTACCCGACGCTCGCCGGCCAGCACGCCGATTATCTCGAGCAGGCGCTGCTCGAATACCGCAAGGGCGGTCGCAAGAACCCGATCATGGGGACGTTCGCGAACCAGATCAAAGAAGAAGATCTCCGCGTGATCGCGCGTTACTACGCGAAGCAGAAGCCGACGCTCGAGACGGAGAGCCGGCCGAGTTCGATTCTTACGGCTGGCGCCGACCACAAGTAGAGAGCGGGCGAAGAAGCCCTCAATCGCCGGGCGGCTAAGACTAAGAGCACTCAGTCGCCGCGCGGCTCGGAACGCCGAGCAATGCCAGCGGCGCTCTTGGTCTTAGCCGCCCGGCGATCGAGGGCTTCCTATTTCTTGGCCAGCTTCTCGAGAAACGTCGCCACCGTCTCGAGATAAAAATCCCGATTCGATTTCTTGCGGAACCCGTGCCCCTCGTCTTTAGCCGCGAGATACCACGCTTCACCGCCATTGGCGCGCACGCGCGCAACCATCTGCTCCGACTCCGTAGCCGGCACCCGCGGATCATTCAACCCCTGCACCACGAGTAGCGGCCGCCGAATCGACGTCGAGTTGTTGAACGGCGAAATACGCGAAAAAAACGCCCGCATCTTCGGATCGCGCTCATCGCCATATTCCTGCCGTCGCAGATCCTGCCGATATGGCGAGGTGTTGTTCAGGAATGTATTGAAGTTGCTGATGCCCACCACATCGATGCCGCCCCGCAGACGATCGCTATACGACACGAGCGTCGCGAGGCTCATGTAGCCGCCGTACGAGCCGCCCATCACGACGACGCGATCGCGGTCGAGCATCGGCTGCACGCCGATCCACACGAGCAGCGAGCCGATGTCCTTCACCGCATCTTCGCGCAGGATGCCGTTATCGAGCTTGAGGAACGTCTTGCCGTAACCGGCCGAGCCGCGCACGTTCGGCGCGATCACCGCGTACCCAAGTTCATTCACCAGGAACTGGAAGAACGCTTCATAGCCCGGCTGATACTGTTCTTCCGGCCCACCATGAATGCTGACGAGCACCGGATGCGGGCCCGGCGTCTTCGGCAGGTAGAGGTACGCGGAGAGCGTGCGCTGCTTGCCAGCCACCCGATCCCACGTCGGGTAGTGAACCAGCTCCGCGGGCACGAAGGTCTTGTTGTCGACCGGGCCCACCTCGCTGCTCGTCCAGCGCTCGAGCGAGCTCTTCGTCAGGTCATAAACGTAAGCATCGCGCGGCAACTGCGCGGATTCCGCCGAAAATGCGAGTTTTTTGGCGCTGCGGTCGAAGCGGACCTCACTGATGCGGCCGTCCGGCACGCCGGGCGGCGCGAGGTCGAGCTTCAACTGCTGGTCGATCACGGTCAGGCGGCTGCGCCCGTCCTCGTTCATCACATACGCAATGAAACGGCCGTCGGGGCTCACGTCGAACGCTTCGACGTCCCACTGCGCGCCTTCGGGCGATACGGCGCGCTTCTCGCCGGTGACCGGGTCGTAGTAGTTGAGCGCGGCGAACTCGCCGTCTTCATCCGAGACGATGTAGATGCCGCGACCATCGGGCGCGAACTTCGCGGCGCGGATGCCGACCTTACCGTCGCCTTTCTGGTCGACACGCCGGCGCTCGGATTTGCGGCTGCCGTTGCTCTTCTTACTATCGCTTTGGGGATCGTTCAGCGGCGTGACCGTGCCGGTGTTCACGTCCGCGACGAAGAGGTAGCTCTCGTTGATGGAGAGGTACCGCCACAGCAGAAGCTTCGTGTCATCCGGCGACCAGTCGAGCGGATACCACGTGTCCTGCTTGCCGCCGATCGCCAGGCGCGGCGCCGCGTTGCCTTCGACATCCACGACGTAGATGTCGTAGCTGACGCCATCCCGCGCGTTGCTGTGGAACGCGAGTCGCTTGCCGTCGTGCGCCCACAACGGGCTGCCGTTGAGCGACTTGCCGTCGGTCAGCAGACGCGTGCTGCGGTCGGCGTTCCGGTAGTAATAGATCTGGGAGTTCTCGTCGCCGCCCTTGTCTTTCAGGAACACGAAGCCGTTCGTGTTGGCGGCGGCCACGGAGATCGGCTCGGGATAGAACGTGAGCTGCTCGCGGCTGCCGAGCGGAGCGACGACGCGGTGAACCTGATCCACGTCGCCAAAGCGCGTCGCGACGAGCAGCGCGCCGTCGGGCTGCCAGTCCAGGAACTTCGCGTTGCGGCCATTGAGGTAGCGGCCGAGCCGCTCCGTCATGACGGGATCGCGTGGCGGGACGCCTTCCAGCACGAGGTTGCCGCTCTCCCGCCGCAACGTGACCGGCGGCGTGGGCTGCTGGGCCAGCGCGACTGAGACGAAGTCGATGGCGAGGGCGAGGGCGAGGGCAACAACGAGAGCGGTGAGGGCGAGGGTCGAGCCGACGAACGCTTTTCCGCGCCGTGCAGGATGTCTGGTTTGCATTTTGCTATGGTGCCCGAAACGCGCAGGCTGACGAAAGCGGGAGCCTCACATCTCATGCCCGAGCCGACGATTACACACCACCCTCACGGCACTTACGCTGTCGATACCGAGTACGTGCGCCCGGGGCTCGCGGCCGCGCACATCGTCGAGCATCGCGGGCGCGCGGCGTTCATCGACGTGGGTACCACGCTCTCGGTTCCCTACCTGCTCGAGGCGCTCGACCGGCTCGGGATCGCCCGTAGCGCCGTGGACCTGGTGCTGCTCACACACGTGCATCTCGACCACGCTGGCGGCGCTGGGGCGTTGATGCAGGCGTTGCCGAACGCGCAGGCGATCCTGCACCCGCGGGGCGCGCCGCACCTCATCGACCCGGCCAAGCTCGTTGCGGGCACGCGCGTCGTCTATGGGGACGCGCAGTTCGAGCGGCTGTATGGAGACATCGTCCCGATCCCGGCCGAGCGGGTGATCACGACGCGGGATGGCGACAGGATCGAGCTGGCGGGCCGACCTTTCGAGATCATCCACACGCCGGGCCATGCGCTTCATCACCAGTGCTTCGTCGATCTCGATCACTCCGCCGTTTTCACGGGGGACACGTTCGGGCTGTCGTATCGCGAGCTCGACACGCCGCGCGGCGCGTTCATCGTGCCAACGACGACGCCGACCCAGTTCGACCCGGATCAGCTCCTCGCCTCGATCGACCGTATCGCGGGCTACCGGACCGAAGCCGCGTATCTCATGCACTACAGCCGCGTCACGGATCTTCCGAGGCTCGCGGGCGATCTCAAGGCGCAGGTCGGGCAGTTCGTGGAGATCGCCCGACGGAACGCGGGCGTTCCGGACCCGAAGGGCGCGATCGTGAAAGAGATGCAGGCGCTGTGGCGCGGGCTCGCGCGCAAGCACGGCGTGCGGCTGCCTGACGAGCGCATCGACGCCCTGCTCGGGGACGACGCGGAGCTCAACGCACAGGGCCTCGTCGTGTGGATCGAGCGACAGAAGCGTGCCGCTTAAGGCCTTCCGCATCCACGAAGAGAACGGGCGTGTCGTCGCGCGCTACGAAACGCTGGAGCTGAGCGATCTGTCGCCGGGCGATGTGGTGATCCGCGTCTCCTGGTCCGGCATCAACTACAAGGACGCGCTGGCGGCCACCGGCGCGGGAAAAATCCTTCGCAAGTACCCGCTCGTCGGCGGCATCGATCTCGCGGGTGTCGTCGAGCAGTCGAGCGACGAGCGCTACAAGGCTGGCGATCGCGTGCTGGTCACGGGTTGCGATCTCTCGGAAACGCGCGATGGCGGTTACGCCGAGCTGGCGCGCGCGCCAGGCGACTCCGTGGTGCCGATTCCGGCCGGGCTCGATGAGCGCGCGGCGATGGCTATCGGCACCGCCGGCTTCACCGCCGCGCTTGCGATCCATCGCATGGAGGCGAACGGCCAGACGCCGGCCCTCGGCCCCGTGGTGGTGACTGGCGCGACCGGCGGCGTCGGCAGCCTCGCCATCGACATGCTGAGTGCGCGCGGATACCCGGTGACCGCGGTCTCAGGCAAGGCGGAAGCGGAAAGCTACCTTCGTTCGATCGGCGCCTCGCAGGTGCTGCCGCGCCAAAGCGTCGACTACGGTTCGCGCCCGCTCGAGCGCGCGCAGTTCGGCGGTGCCATCGACAACGTGGGGGGCGACACGCTCGCGTGGCTCACTCGCACCGTCAGCTACGGCGGCAACATCGCAAGCGTGGGGCTGGCGGGCGGGGCGAAGCTCGAAACGACCGTGATGCCCTTCATCCTGCGCGCCGTGAGCTTGCTGGGCATCAACAGCGTTTCCACGCCCCGCGCCACGCGCCTCGAGGTGTGGAAACGCATCGCCTCGGACCTGGCGCCGCGCCACCTGTCTCGAATCGCCCGGCGCGAAATTCCCTTCGACCTACTCGCCGGTAGTTTTCAGGACTATGTGAACGGCCGGGTCATCGGGCGCACCGTCGTGCGAGTGAGTTGAGTCCGTTACAATCCCGGCATGAAAAACATGGGTTCCGCAGGCGGTCGCCTGCGCTTGGCACTGGAGCAGGAGCGCCCGCTTCAGGTCGTCGGCACAATCAACGCGTATTCCGCGTTGCTGGCACAAACAGCGGGTTTTCGCGCTCTCTACCTCTCCGGCGCGGGCGTGGCGAACGCCTCGTTCGGGTTGCCGGATCTCGGCATGACGTCGCTCGATGACGTGTGCGAGGACGTCCGGCGGATCACCGCCGCAACAGATCTGCCGCTGCTCGTCGACGCGGACACCGGCTGGGGTGGCGCCTTCAACATCGGGCGCGCCTGCAGTCAGCTCATCAAGTCCGGCGCTGCGGGGATGCACCTGGAAGACCAGGTCGCGGCCAAGCGCTGCGGCCATCGCCCCGGCAAGGAGCTTGTGCCGGCGGCGGAGATGGTCGATCGCATCAAGTCCGCCGTCGATGGGCGAACGGATGCGCAGTTCGTCCTGATGGCGCGCACCGACGCGCATGCGGTCGAAGGCCAGCAGGCCGCCGTCGATCGCGCGATGAAATACGTCGAAGCCGGTGCCGACATGATCTTCGCCGAAGCGCTCACGACGCTCGACGAATACCGGCAGTTCACCTCGGCCGTGAAAGCGCCGGTGCTCGCGAACATCACCGAGTTCGGCAAGACGCCGCTCTTCACCACGCAGGAGCTAGCGTCGGTTGGCGTGCGGCTCGTGCTGTATCCGCTCTCCGCATTCCGTGCGATGAGCAAGGCCGCGCTCGAGGTGTACGGCGCGATCCGGCGGGACGGCACGCAGAAAAACGTCGTGCCGCTCATGCAGACGCGCAACGAGCTGTACGAAACGCTCGGCTACCTCGACTACGAAAAAAAGCTCGACGAGCTGTTTGGCTCGTCGGATGACGATAGGAAACAGGTGTAATGAGTCAGGAATCGAATCTCCCCACAGGCCCCAAGGTGAAGAAATCCGTTGCGCTGTCCGGCGTCGTCGCCGGCAATACCGCGCTGTGCACGGTGGGCCGCACCGGTAACGATCTTCACTATCGTGGCTACGACATTCTGGAAATTGCCGATAAGTGCGAGTTCGAAGAGATCGCGCACCTGCTGATTCACGGGCGGCTGCCGAATCGCGCGGAGCTCACGGCGTACAAGTCGAAGCTGAAAGATCTGCGTGGCATTCCCGCCGTGGTGCGTGCGGCGCTCGAAGCGCTGCCCGCGGCCGCGCATCCGATGGATGTGATGCGCACCGGCGTTTCCGCGCTCGGCTGCGCGTTGCCCGAGAAGGACGATCACAACGCCGCCGGCGCGCGCGATATCGCGGATCGGCTCGTCGCGTCGCTCGGCTCGATGCTCACGTACTGGTATCACTACAGCCATTCCGGGCAGACGATTCACGTCGAGACGGAAGACGACTCGGTCGGCGGGCATTTTCTCCACCTGCTGCATCGTCGCCAGCCACCGCCGTCCTGGATTCGCGCGATGCATACGTCGCTCATCCTCTATGCGGAGCATGAGTTCAACGCTTCGACGTTCGCCGCGCGCGTGATCGCGGGCACCGGGTCTGACCTGCACTCGTGCATCACGGGCGCCATCGGCGCGCTGCGCGGGCCCAAGCACGGCGGCGCGAACGAAGTCGCGTTCGATATCCAGAGCCGCTACCAGACGCCGGACGAAGCCGCCACGGACATTCGCGCGCGCGTTGCGAACAAGGAAGTGATCATCGGCTTCGGCCATCCGGTGTACACGGTGTCCGATCCGCGCAATCAGGTCATCAAGGAAGTGGCGCGCGGCCTGAGCAAGGAGGCCGGCGACATGAAAGCCTTCGACATCGCGGAGCGCATCGAGAGCGAGATGATGTCGCTCAAGAAGATGTTCCCCAACCTCGACTGGTTCTCCGCCGTGTCGTATCACCTGATGGGTGTGCCGACGGCCATGTTCACCCCGCTCTTCGTGATCGCGCGCACCACCGGCTGGGCCGCGCACGTGATCGAGCAGCGCGCGGACGGCAAGATCATCCGGCCCGCCGCCAACTATGTGGGTCCCGAGAACCTGAAATTCGTTCCGATCGAGAAGCGGGCCTGAAGCATGTCGAGCCACGATTACAAGTCCGCAAAGCGTCCGGACCCGGACTCCGTGCTCGTCGCCATCGCCGACTACGCGCATTCCGCGAAGATCGAGAGCGACTCGGCGTACATCACGGCGCGCTATTGCCTGATGGACACGCTCGCGTGCGGCTTCCAGGCGCTGAAGTATCCGGCGTGCACGCGAATGCTCGGCCCGGTAGTGCCGGGCGCCGTGATGCCCGGTGGCTCGCGCGTGCCGGGCACATCCTATGAGCTCGACCCGGTGCAGGGCGCGTTCAACATCGGCACGATGATTCGCTGGCTCGACTTCAACGACACGTGGCTCGCGGCCGAGTGGGGGCACCCGTCCGACAACCTCGGCGGCATCCTTGCGGTCGCGGACTACCTTGCGCGCAAGAGCGTGATGGAAGGCCAGAAGCCGATCACGGTGCGCGATGTGCTCACCGCGATGATCAAGGCGCACGAGATCCAGGGCGTGCTCGCGCTCGAGAACAGCTTCAACCGCGTCGGGCTGGATCACGTCATCCTCGTGCGCGTCGCTTCGACCGCGGTCGTCACGGCGATGCTCGGTGGCACGCGTGAGCAGATCATCAATGCCGTCTCGAACGCGTGGATCGATGGTGGCGCGCTTCGCACCTACCGCCACGCGCCCAACACGGGCTCGCGCAAGAGCTGGGCTGCTGGCGACGCGACTTCGCGCGCCGTGCGTCACGCGTTCATCGCGCTGAAGGGCGAGATGGGCTACCCCTCGGCGCTGTCGGCGAAAACGTGGGGCTTCTATGACGTGCTGTTCAAAGGGAAGCCGTTCTCACTGCCGCAGCCATTCGGCAGCTATGTGATGGAGAACGTGCTGTTCAAGATCTCCTTCCCCGCCGAGTTCCACGCGCAGACGGCGGTGGAGTGCGCCATGCGGCTCCATCCGCTGGTGAGAGATCGGATCGCGGAGATCGAGCGCATCGCCATCGAGACGCAGGAGCCGGGCGTGCGCATCATCGACAAGACCGGCCCGCTCGCCAATCCAGCGGATCGGGATCACTGCATCCAGTACATGGTGGCGGTGCCGCTCATCTTCGGTCGCCTCACGGCGGGAGACTACGAAGACACCGTCGCCAACGATCCGCGCATCGACGAGTTGCGCGGGAAGATGCAGGTCCGCGAGAACACCACGTTCACGCAGGATTACTACGCGGCGGACAAGCGCTACATCGGCAACGCGATCCAGGTGTTCTTCCGGGATGGCACGTCGACGCCGCGCGTGCACGTGGATTTCCCGATCGGTCATCGCAAGCGTCGCACGGAGGGCATGCCGGTGCTCGTGAGCAAGTTCGAGCAGTCGGTGGCCGCGCACTTCCAGCCGAAGCAGACCTCGCGGATCTTCGAGACCTTCGGCGACAGTGCGAAGCTCGGCACGATGCCGGTCAACGAGCTGGTCGCCACCCTCGTCACCAACTAGGAGCCTGGGCCATTGTTCTGGCGGACTCCTGGTCGTGGATGAGCGCTCGGTCCTGATCGAAGCGGCGAGCTCGCGAGGCACGCCGCTCGCGCCCGCGTCGGCCGACAAGCTGCTGAAGCTCATCGACGAGCTGCTGCGCTGGAATCGCACGTACAACCTCACGGCGATCACCCGCCGTGAGGAGACGATCACGCATCATCTTCTCGATAGCCTGTCCGTTCAGTCCGCGCTGCACGGAACGACCGTGGCGGATGTGGGTACGGGCGCGGGGTTTCCCGGCTTGCCGCTCGCCGTGGTCGAGCCGGAGCGGCGCTTCACGCTCATCGACTCCAACAACAAGAAAGTGCGCTTCGTCAGCCACGCCGCGCATCTGCTGGGATTATCCAACGTCACAGCGATCCACTCCCGCAGCGAATCGTTCAAGGCCGCGAAGCCGTTCGATACGGTGATTGCGCGAGCGTTCGCCGCGTTACCCGAGCTGCTGAAGCTCGTGGCCCCGCTCTGCGGCGCTCGGACGCGCGTGCTCGCGATGAAGGGTAAACGGCCGGACGAAGAGATCGCCGGCGTGCCGCCGGAGTGGCGGGTGCTCGAAGTGAGTCCGCTCAGCGTGCCGGGGCTGAACGAGGAGCGTCATCTCGTAGTGCTTCAACGCGCCGAGGGCGCGTGATCGGCGCTCAGCGGGCGATCCCGATGGTGATCCACGCGTCGGGTTCGACTTCGCCCTTCCAGGTGATGCCTTCGAGCGTGAGCTGGTAGTTGCCGGGGCCCAGCGCCGATGTGTTCAGCGCGATGTTGAGATGCCCGTTCGAATCTTTAGCCAGGTTGTGCAGGATCGCCACCACGCCCCTGGTCGATGCGATCGATGGTCACGCGGTAGGTGCGGAACGCGGAGCGCGACACGTCGATCTTGAGATCGGCGAGCTGCGTGGTCGAGCCGCCGAGGATGACGGCGGGCGAATTCGAACCGCCCTTGAAGCTCGGGAGCAGGCGCACGGTGCGCGTCGAGGTGGCGGGGCTGAGCGGCTGCTCGACGGATTGTTTCTCGAGCTTCGCGATCCGCCCGCTCTTGGCGGAGCTGCCGCTTGCGGCCACGGCGAGAGCGATCGCCAGTGCGAGGGTCGCAACGCCGAGGCCGATCGCGAGGTGCGGCTTTTCCCAGAATCTTTTCGGCTCTTCCTGCCATGGCTCGGGCTTACCCGCCGCTTCCAGCAGGCGCAGGCCGGCGTTCACGCGCGCGGGCAGGCCCAGCTCATCGAGCAGCTCGGGATTGTCCGTGCAGAATTTTTCGAAGTCGGTGGCGCCCTTGACGGGCAGCTTGCCCGAGAGATAACGCTCGACGATCTGATTGCGCGCGATGAAGTCGCGGTCCATCGGCGCAGGCGCGGCAGCTGTCGCGGCGCTGGGCGCGGCGGATGCCACCGCAGGTGCGGCGATCGCGGCGCGTGCAACTGACAGGGACCCAGCAGCGCGCGCTGCCGAGGGCGTGCTAGTGGCGACGGGCGGGCTCGCAGCCGGCGCGGCCGAGCCGTTCGAAGCGGGCTTCACGGAAAGCTTTGGACGCGCGGACGGGGCCGCGGCGGCGGAAATCTTGGTGACCGGCGACGCGGACGAAGTAGCCGGAGCACTGCTCGCGGAGACCTTCTTTGCCGGCGCGGGAGCTGTCGCGACCGGCTTCGGGCCAGCAACGGACTTCGCCTTTGGACTTGCGGCAGCGGGAATCGAAGCGGCGGCCGCAGGAGCGGCGGCAACCGGGGCAATCGGCGCAAGCACAGGAGCGGGAGCGGAGAGTGCGGCCGGCGGCGGTGCGGGCGGCAGATCGTCCTCGAGCGTCAGCAAATCCGGCAGATCGGAGAGGTCCGGCAACAGCGCCGACGGCGCCGGCGGAAGTTCGGGCATTGTCGCAGCGGCTGACGGGGTCGCCGCCTTCGGCGCCGGAGGCGGCATCGGTGGCAGATCGTCGTCAAACGGCATCAGCGCCAGATCATCGGCGAGCGTCGCCTCCGCGGCAAACGGGCCTGCTGGCGCAAGCGCGGGAGCGGCGGCCGACGGCGCGAGTTCCTTCGGCGATTCGAGACCGGGCAGCGCCAGATCCTCCGCAAGCCCCAGAATGGCGGCGGCCGGATCCAGCTCGTCCGTCAGGGGCTCCAGCGGCTCGAGCGGCGCAAGCGCCTCGTCGGCCTTGCGGGCGGAAGGTGTCGGAGCGGAGGGCATGTCGAGCCCATCATCGCTCAAAGGTTCAAGAGGAGCGCGCGAAGCAGCTTCCATAATCAGGCGATCCAGGCCTCGGGTCGGGTCATCGGGGCGTATCGTGCAACGTCGCCCGGCGCCACCGCAGGCGATGCCTCACAGAACGGGAAGCGCGCCCGGCCCGGAAACGGCCCTGAAGTGTGAGCCGTGTCAAACTTCCAGCCCGTCAGCCGTCCTCACCCCGCGAAGCGCAGGCCGGCGTTTGAAATACACAACAGAACTTCGCGTCGCGCTGTTCAGGGTCCGTTCCGTTTCGGCCTGTCAGGCTGCGCGCCCGCTGGCCCACTCCACTTCGCAAAGGCAGCCGTCCTCATGAGCGATCTTCATTCTTCGTTCCGTCCCATCCGGGCGGCGGTTCTCGCCGCTCTTCTGACCGCCGGCACGCTGGCGCCGCTGGCGCACGCTGCGGAAGGCGACGACACCGCCATCACTATTTATAGCTCCGCCGCGCCTGGCGCGATTCCGCCCGACCTGTACCGCCCGATACCGGGCGGTGGCGTGCCGAGCGGCATGTCCGTGCCCGGCTACGCGATGGTTCGGCACGAGCGGCCCATCCGGCTCGAGAACGGCCGCTCGACGATCAAATTCACCGACGTGGCCGCGCTCATCGACCCGACGACCGTGACGTTCGCCTCGCTCACGGAGCCGCGCACCCGTGTGATCGAGCAGAACTTCCAGTTCGATCTCGTGAGCACCCAGAAGCTGCTGCTCAAATACATCGACCGGCCGATCACGGTCGAACGGACGGTGGGCAATCAGTCCACCACGGTGAGCGGCACGCTGCTTTCGGCGCTCGACGGGCTCGTGCTGAAGACGAACGATGGCGCGATCCAGACGATTCCGAACTACACGTCAGTGCGTTTTCCGGAACTGCCGGGCGGCCTCAACACGCGGCCGACACTGGTGTGGGACATCCAGTCGCCGCGCGCGGGTGAGCAGCGTGCGCGAGTCACTTACCAGACGAGTGGCATTACCTGGTGGGCGGACTACAACCTCATCTTCAATGAGGGCAAGGACGCGAACAGCGGCGTGCTCGATCTCGCCGCGTGGGTGAGCATCATCAACCAGTCGGGCGCGACGTATCCGGAAACGAAGCTGAAGCTCATCGCGGGCAATGTGAACCGGGTCGAGCAGCCCGTTCCGGCGCCCATGATGAGAGGGAAGGTGATGGAGCTTGCGATGGCCGCGGACTCCGCCGGCTTTCAGGAGAAAGCGTTCTCCGAGTTCCATCTGTACACGCTCGGTCGCCGCACGACGCTGCCGGACAACTCCACGAAACAGGTCGAGCTCTTCGACCAGGCGAAGCAGATTCCGGCGAAGAAAACGCTGGTCTATTACGGGCTCGCCATGCCGTATTCGTACCCGAACCCGATGACGGATCGCGACCTCGGTATCCAGTCGAACAAGAAGGTCGACGTCTATCTCGAGTTCAAGAACGACAAGCAATACGGTCTCGGCGTGCCGCTGCCCTCGGGCCGCATCCGCGTGTCGCAGCTCGACGCGGCGGATGGAACGCTGGAGTTCATCGGCGAAGACAGCATCGATCACACGCCGAAGGATGAAACCGTGCGCATCAAGCTCGGCTCCGCCTTCGATGTGGTGGGCGAGCGCAAGCAGACGGATTTCAAGGTTGATACCCGCGCGCATTGGATCGAGGAGGCTTTCGAGATCACGTTGCGCAATCACAAGGCGCAGCCGGTGGAGGTGCTCGTGAAGGAGAACCTTTATCGCTGGAGCAACTGGAGCGTAATTGAGAAGTCGCAGGATTTTTCGAAGGAAGACGCGCGCACGATCCACTTTCCGGTGAAGGTGCCGAAGGATGGGGAGGCGGTTGTGAAGTATCGAGTGCGATATGCCTGGTAAACGGCAGAAAGAAGCCCTCAATCGCCGGGCGGCTGAAGAGGCGCTCCTAGCTCCTAGCTCCTAGCTCCTAGCTCCTAGCTCTTAGCTCTTAGCTCTTAGCCGCCCGGCGATTGAGGGCCTCCTGCGCTGGCGCCCTTCAAAAAGAACTCCACCTTATCCCGATACGTCCGCGACAACTTGAGCTCATTGCCCCCGTCGAGCGTCAGGAAATACTCCCCATTCATGTGAGCCCGCAAACTCTTCACCCGGCGCAAATTAACAATGGTGGAGCGATGCACGCGCTGGAACAGCTTGGGGTCGAGGTACTGCTCCAGATCCTTCATCGTGCCGCGAAGAATGTGCGTGTTGCCACTGGCATGGATGCACATGTAATCCCCCGCGGCATCGATCCACTCAATCGAGGGAACCGGCACGCGCACGATCTCACGCCCCTGCCGGATCGGCAGAATCTCGGAATGTCGCGGCTCGATCGCCTTGCGGCCGCGAGTCAGCAATTCATCCATCACCAGCTCGCCCGAGCCCGTGATCTCGGCGATGAGCCCGAACAACTGATCGCGTTGCTCCGCCGCGCTCTGCGCACGAACTCGATCGCGGATGCGATCGAGGCAAGCCGCGAACCGCGCGTCATCGACAGGCTTCAGCAGATAATCGACCGCGCGAGCGTCGAAGGCCTGAATGGCGTACTGGTCATACGCAGTGACGAACACGACGAGCGGCAGGCAATCCTGCGGCAGATGGGTCAGCACATCGAAGCCCGACATTCCGGGCATCTGGATGTCGAGGAACAGCACGTCGGGCCGGTGGCTCGCGATCGACGAGATCGCTTCCCGCCCGTTCGAACACTGCGAAACGATCTCGAAGTCCGCCGTGGCCAGCAGCCGAATCTCGAGCCCCCGACGCGCGAGCGCCTCGTCGTCGACGATGATCGTGCGAATCTTTGGAGCGGTACTCATGCGACTCTCGTTCCGGCGCGTGCTGGCGATGGGGGCTTGAGCCGCTCCGGCGCCGTAACCTCCGCCTTCTCCAGCGGCAGCCCGATTTCAATGCGCATTCCAGGGTGACTGTTCAGCACCGCGAAGCGGTGCTTCTCGCCGTACAGCACATTCAGCCGCTCGCGCGTGTTGCGCAGGCCGACGCCGCGGCCTTCGATCAGCGCGTTGCCATCGCGCAGGCCGGGGCCATCGTCGATCACCGTCACTTCCAGCATGGCGCCGCGAAGCCGGCTTTCGATGCGGATCATGCCTCCCTCCTCGCGCGGCGAAATGGCGTACTTCACCGCGTTCTCCATGAGCGGCTGGAGAAGAAGGCTCGGCACGAGGGCGTCGAGCGCAGGTTCTTCGATGGCGTACTCGATCTTCAGCCGTCCGCCGAAGCGCAGCCGCTCGGTGCTCATGTAGAGATCCAGGGCCTCCATTTCCTGCCGCAGCGTCACCTTCTTCATCGGGTCCTGGTCCAGCGTATAGCGCAGGAACTCCGACAGCCGCGTGATGGCATGGTTCGCGGTCCGGTTCTGGTTGTCGAGGATCAGCGTGGAAATCGCGTTCAGCGTGTTGAACAGGAAGTGCGGATTCAGCTGATACCGAAGCATCTTGAGCTGCGCTTCCTGCGCGAGCGCCGTGCTACGCAAGGTGGCTTCACGCTGCTTCTGCAGCGACTCGTAGTACTTGATGCCGAAGTAGAGCGCGCTCCAGCACAACAGCAGGTACGTGGTGGACACCGCGCTCGCGAAGACTTCGAACATCGTCTTGATCTGCCACTCGGGCTCGGCGATCCATTTGTAGGAAACGTTGATCACCACGCGAAGCGCGAGCGCCGTGACGTACGACGTAGCCATGACGCTCACGACGATGACCCGCAGGGGTTTGCCGATGAGCGCGCGATAGATGTAGCGCATCGGCATCGTCAGGACGAACCCCGCGACACCCGCGATGCCGATCACGAGCTGATACTCGAACGGCTTTTCGATGAGCAGGGCGCCGAACCATTGCGAGACGGCGTACGCGCCCCAACCCGCCGCATGCAGCGTCCAGAAGAGCGCATCACGGTTGGAGCGCCATTGATCGAAAGTGAGCATGGGTGCGAGAGCTTAGGCCATCTGCGCCGGCTCCCGTGAGTCGCCGCCCGCGCACGCGGGGCGCCTCGTCGCACGGCTGGTGGCGGGTTGAACGGCCGCGGTGGCGTTACACACCGGCGCGGGCGCCGTGCGGACGGGCAAGCGATTGACGGCGGGCCGCTTTTTTCGGGGAACGAAGCGGCTTTGAAAAAAGCACCCGCCCGCGCCCTCGACTGTCACAAAACCCAAACGAATCAACGCGCTGCCGAGGTTGAGCGGAGCCGCCCAGGCTCGTGTCAGCGCTTCCAAGTCTTTGAATGGGCCGGGTGGCGTTCGGGCTGGCACATCCCCTGCGTCATGGGGCGTCGACAACCTCTAAGGAACAATCATGAGAAAGCTTGTTCTCGGAATGAGTGCGTTGGCGCTGGTGGCATCGGCCGCCGCATTTGCCGGCGATGAAGACAGCCCGCGCGTCGCTACCGCGCAGTCCATGACACCGAGCTTCACGAAGCTCGACGCCGACGCGGACGGTCGTATCTCGGCGATCGAAGCGGCCAACAACTCCAGGTTCGAAGAGGGCTATTCGCGGAGTGCCTTGATCGGCTTGCCGCTGGCCAGCGCTTCGAGCGGCAGCGGTTTGTGCAGCGAGAAGCTCTGCGCGAAGTCGCAGCCGACAGCGGTCAGCCACTGCATCGACGATTGCGACTCGACGCGCTTGGCGACGCAATGGACGCCGAGCACTTTGCACGCCTGAAGAATCGCAACGACGAGCGCCTGCGGCAGCTTGTCTTTCATCGCGGCGGTCGTGACCTTGGGGTCGAGCTTCACGTGGCGCAGCGCCTTCGAGCCCAGCATTTCGAAGATGCTGGAGTCGAACGAGAAATTGTCGATGACGAGGAAGCAGCCCATCTTCTCGATCGCATCGACGAAGCGCAGCACGGCAGGCTTGCACTGAACGCATGCGAACTCGGTGATCTCGAAGCCGATGTATTCGGCTGGGATGGAGTGCTGGGCGAGCCACCGCTCGATCCGCTGCGGGAAGGTTTCATCCTCGATCGCGCCGATCGACAGGTTCACGGAGAAGCTCGCGGGCTCTGAATCCCAGATCGCCTCGCCATGCTTGCCCAGCCAGGCGAGCAGCCGTTCGACCACCATTGCGTCGAGCGCCGCGCCGTCCTGGCCGCGCGCGGACTCGGCGACGAACGCGGCCGGCACTTCGTTGCGGTGAGCGTCGCGCTGGGATCGCGCCAGCACTTCGTAGCGGCGCGTGCGGCCGCTCGAGCGCAGCTTGATCAGCTCCTGCGCGAACAGCGTGAGATCGGTTGCGCTCTCTTCGAGAGACATCGGCTCGAGCGGCGGCAACTGCGGCGCCGGCCCGATGGAAGTGGTGTCGTCAGCGGCTTCGGCGAGCACGGGCACCGGGCCGGTGTCGCTGATGAGGTGAGGCAGCTCATCGTCGCCGGTGACAATCTGAACGGCGGCGGTCTGTGTCGAGGAGGGCCGGCGGCTTCGCGGCACGGGCAACGGGCTGCGAGGCCGTCCCACCGGCGGCTCTGGAGCCGGACTCGGACTCCGCAGTGCCGGCCTTTGCAGCGGCATTGATCGTGCGCACCGCCGAGGTCGACGCGGTTGCCGGCGGCTCGACTTCGAACGCGAGCACTTCAATGTCGGCCGGCGCGGGAGCGGCGGGCTTTGCGGAAGGAATCTGGATATCGGGCTCGAACGCGAGCACTTCGATATCGCGCGCGGGCATCGTCTGCACGGCCGTGAGATTCGGCGCGCCTCGTGCCGGGGCCGGGGCCGGCGCCGGGGCCGGCGCGGCTGCGCCGCCACGTGCAGGGGGCTTCGCTGGCGGGACAACTTTCTTCGCGGCAGTTCCGGCGGCCCGGCGCTTTACCCGCGGGTGCGCCGACATCCGCCGCCGGAGCGCGCGGCGGCCCGGCCACGAGCTCGAGCTCCAGGATCTGTTCCACCTCGCGCGGCCCGAGCGTCGAAGCGGCCGCGGCCGCCAGGGACGCCGCCGCCTGCGCGGGCAGCTTCTCGATGACGGTCGTGCTGCCGAGATTCACCGGCGCCGGCGCGGCGCTGGCGCCGGGCATCGCGATTTCCGTCGCGGTGTCCTGCGCCGAAGCCGGCGCGTTCTTGCGCATGAGCATCGCGATCTTCACGAGGATCGTGCGGATCTGCGGAGTGACGATGCGTTCCATCGTCCCTTCCGTCATCGACTTCATGTCCGCGAGGATCATCACCGTGCCGGCGAGATCGTTGCGCGGGCCGCGGATCGGCAGGAACACGGCCATGCGGCCGTCTTCCATTCCAAATTCGAAGCACGCCCGGTTCTTCTCGGTCTTCTGCGTTTCGATCGCTTCGATGACGACGTTGTGCTCGTCTGGCCCGAGCGCACCTTCGCTCAGCCACAGGACATCGGCATCGGCGTTGTAGAGCGAGACCGAATGCAGACGTATCGGTGGCAGCGCCGAACGCAGCTGCCAGCCGAGCGATTCGGCTGTTGCGGGCTCGTTCGAATCCACTGCGGGGCCCGCAGCGGATGCTGGTGGTGGAGATGGCGCCACTGGCTTTGGCTTACGTGAAAACAAAGTTGTCCCCGCCTGCAAACGTCGCGAAGCGAATTACCCCTCGCCGCGCGCAGATGAAGGTTGGCAGGAGACACGACGGCAGTGCGTGATCGCGCTCGCGTTCTGACAGAAGGTGAGCGAGTAGTTGTCGCGAAGAGACGCCGCCAAACGAAACGCGCGGGCCAAGGCCCGCGCGCGTTTGTCATATCGATAAGACATATAGGCCGCAGCGCCCGAAGCGCGGGCGCGCAGCGTGAATTTTTATTTTTTACGCAACGTCGCCAAGGAAGTCGCGTTTGCCTACGTCGACACCGTTGTGGCGAAGGATGAGATACGCCGTGGTCACGTGGAAGAACACGTTCGGCAGAACCCAGCCGCGCAGATAGGTGAGGCCCTTCATCTCGATCGTGCGATTCGGCATGACGATCTTGATGTCGCGATCCTCGGCGCCTTCGAACGCGCTCGCCGGCACCGACTTGATGAAGTCGATGGTCTTCTTCACGCGCGCGCGCAGTTCATCGAACGTCTTCTCGTTGTCTTCGAACTTCGGCGCTTCGAGATTGGCGAGGCGCGCGACACCGAACTTGGCGTTGTCGCTCGCGATCTGAATCTGCTTGACGAACGGCAGCATGTCCGGCGCGAGGCGCGCGTTGATCAGCACGCTCACATCGAATTTCTTGGCTTCCGCGTACGCGGCGGCCTTGTCGAGAAACACGAGCACCTGATTCAACGTATGCGACAACCTGCTCGACGGCAAGCGAGTGAATGGAAACTTTCATGTGGGGAGATCCTGGAGTTCTGGGTGGAAATCGGGAGAAAAGACGAGCCTTCGGCACCGGCAGTGGCGCGAAAGCGCGGCGATTCTACTGCGTCAGGCTGGCGCTGGCGCCTCCCGGGTGAAACAATGCAGCAACCATGTCCATGTATTGGGCCCGCGCTTGAACCTGTTCTGGGCACCCGCGCAGCTTGCCGTCCTCGCGAAGGTGGTCGACCTCAATGGGTTTTCCGCTGCCGCCCGCTCGCTTGGCGTTCCGAAAGCGGCGGTAAGCCGCGCTGTCGCGGATCTGGAGAAGACCCTGGGCGTGCGCATGCTCGAACGCACCACGCGCCGCATTTCCCTGACACCCGCAGGCCAACTCATCTATCCGCACGCCAAGCGGGTGGTGGACGAGCTCGATGCCGCGCAGGTGCTCGTCTCGAAACTGCACGCGCCCGCCACGGGTCCGCTGCGGGTGGTGGCCGACGCGACGTATGGCCGTGTGTTGCTCGCGCCGCTCGTACCGCGCTTTCTCGAAAGCTTCCCCGATGTGCCGCTGGACGTGTCGCTACATACCAGCGACGGAGCGGAGTGGGACGTTGCGATTCGTGCCGGCCTTCCGAGCGACGCCACGGTCTCGCATCGCTTGCTCGGCGCGTTGCCGGCCGTGCTCTGCGCGACCCCGCAATACCTTGCGCAACGGGGCACGCCGGCGAAGCCGGAAGACCTTCGCCAGCATGACCTCTTCACACCGGAGTCCGATCGACCAGACCTGTTTCAGCTCGAGTTCTCGCGCAATTCGCAGCGAGCCGAAGTTCGCATCGTGCCGCGGCTCACCGTGAACGATCCGGCGGTACTGCATGCATCGGCGGCGGCGGGGCTTGGCATTGGCCTGTTGCCGGAGTTCCTGTGCAGGCAGGGCCTTGCCACCGGCCGCTTGAAGCAGGTGCTCGCGGAGTGGCAGTTGCCACCTGCAGCGTCGCTGTATGCCGTTTACCCGGCAGCGCTGGGCGCAGACCCCCGCGTGCAACGTTTCGTAGATTTTCTCGCCGCCAACATCGTCCCCGCCCTCGCGCACTCGTAGACTCCACGCTTATTGGAAAAAATCGCTGAAAGCGATTTTTTCGAGACCTACACCGTTGCCGGCGGCGAAAGACGCGCCGCCCGCGCAGCAACAGGCTGATGGAGGTGAATCGATGTATCAGGCACCCCTGAGGGAGCTGCGATTCGTGCTGGACGAGCTGCTGGGTACGCAGAGCCTCGCCGGTATGCGCGGGCTCGAAGATTACTCCCCGGAGCTCGCCGAACAGGTGTTGAGCGAGGCCGCTCGCTTCGCGCAGGACGTGCTCGAGCCGCTGAATCAAAGCGGCGACAGGGAAGGCGCGCACTGGAGCGCCGACGGCGTGCGCGCCGCGAAGGGATTCAAGGCCGCGTATGACCGGTACGTCGAAGGCGGCTGGCCGGCGCTCGGCGCCAATCCGGAGTTTGGCGGGCAGGCGGTGCCCAACGTGCTGTCTTGCGCGGTTCGCGAGCTGATGGCCTCCTCGAACCTGGCATTCAAGTTGTGTCCGATGCTGACGATTGGCGCGGTCGAAGCGCTCGACCTGTGCGGCTCGCCGGAACAGAAGCAACGCTATCTGCCGAAGATGGTGACGGGCGAGTGGACCGGCACGATGGTGCTCACCGAGCCGCACGCGGGCTCGGACCTCGGCCTCATTCGCACGCGCGCCATGCCGGATGGCAAGCGGTTCCGGCTCTTCGGGCAGAAGATTTTCATCACCTGGGGCGAGCACGATCTCACGCCGAACATCATTCACATGGTGCTCGCGCGCATCGAGGGCGCGCCGGCCGGCACGCGCGGCATTTCGCTGTTCATCGTGCCGAAGGTGCTCGTGAACGACGATGGCTCGCCCGGCGAGCGCAACGAAGTTCGCTGTGTCTCCATCGAGCACAAGATGGGCATTCATGCGAGCCCGACGTGCACGCTCGCGTTCGGCGACGACAAGGGCGCGGTCGCCTATCTCATCGGTGAGGCCAACCACGGCCTCGAATACATGTTCATCATGATGAACGCCGCGCGCCTCGCCGTCGGCCTCGAAGGCTTCGCGGTCGCGGAGCGTGCGTATCAGCGCGCCGCGGATTGGGCGCGGACACGCGTGCAGGGCAAGCCGCCCGTTGCCGCGTCGTCTGGACCCGCAACCATCATCCATCATCCCGACGTCAAGCGGATGCTGCTGACGATGAAGTCGAGTATCGAAGCGATGCGCGCGCTGGCATTGTATGCCGCGTTCCAGCTGGACCTGGCGCAGCACCACGCCGATGAAGCCACCCGCGCAAAGGCGCAGGCGCGCGCGGATCTGCTGATCCCGATCGTCAAAGGCTGGTGCACGGAGCACGGCAACGACGTGACGCACATCGGCATCCAGGCGCACGGTGGCATGGGTTTCGTGGAAGAGACCGGGGCCGCGCAGTATGCGCGGGACGTGCGCATCACCACGATCTATGAAGGCACCACCGGCATCCAGGCCAACGATCTCATCGGGCGGAAGGTCGGGCGCGACGGCGGCGCGGCGCTCGGCGCGCTGCTTGCTGATGTCACACAGGAATTGAATGCGCTCCAGTCGGGCGATCCGCTCGCGCGGGCAACGAAGACGGCGGCTCTCGAAGGCGTCGGCCTCTTGAGCGAAGCGGCGCAGGCACTCGGGAAAGCATTGAAGTCGGCGCCGGATCAGGCGCAGGCAGTCGCCGTTCCCTTCCTGAAGCTGTGTGGCTTCGTGCTGGGCGGCTGGCTCATGGCGAAGTCGGCGAGCATTGCCGCTGACAAGCTCTCGGGCGCGGACAAGGATTTCTACAACGCGAAGCTGCACGCCGCGCGCTTTTATGCGGAGCAGGTATTGCCGGTCGCGCTAGGGCTGGCGCGCGTGGTGAAGAGTGGCGGCGTGAGCGTCACTGAGACAGACGCCGCGCTCATATAACAGGAGGTTCACCGTGAACAGGCGTGACGTGATCGTGGGAGGGTTGACGATGGCTGCGGCCGCTACATCTTCCGGCAGCGCTGGCGCAGCTGGCACGCCGGCCCCGCTCATCACGCGTCGGATTCCGTCGAGCGGCGAAGAGATTCCCGCGCTCGGTCTCGGTACGTCGGGACCGTTCGAGGTCGGAAGCTCGCCGTCCGAGCGCGCACCGCTGAAGGAAGTGCTCGAGGCGTTCTTCGCGGGCGGTGGCAAGCTCATCGATACGTCGCCGATGTATTCGACGGCGGAAGCTGTGCTGGGCGACATCATGACGCCCGCGCTGCGTGAGCGCGCGTTCATTGCCACGAAGGTGTGGACGCGCGGCCAGCGTGAAGGCGTCCAGCAGATGACCAAGTCGGGCGAGCTGATGAAGCGCCCGAAGCTCGATCTCATCCAGGTGCACAACCTTCAGGACCTCGATACGCAGCTGAAGACGCTTCGCGCGTGGAAGGGCGAAGGTCGCGTGCGCTATATCGGCATCACGCACTACACGGTCGGCTCGCAGTCGGATCTTGCGAAGGTGATCGAGCGCGAGAAGATCGATTTCGTGCAGCTCAACTACTCCGCCACGACTCGCAACGCCGAACAGCGGCTGCTACCGCTGGCGGCGGACAAGGGTGTGGCGGTGCTGGTGAACCGGCCGTTCGAGGATGGCGGGATGTTCAGCGCGGTTCGCGGCAAACCCATGCCCGCGTGGGCGGCGGAGATCGACGCGACGAGTTGGGGACAGGTGTTCCTGAAGTACGTGCTGGCTCACCCGGCGGTAACCGCCGCGATTCCCGCGACAGGCAAGGTGCGCCACCTCGAAGACAATCTCGCCGGCGCACGCGGACGCTTGCCCGACGCGAAGCTGAAAGCCGAAATCATCCGCGTGTTGAGTTAGTTACGGTTTCGCCCGCCGTCGCATGTCGGCATACGCGTCGAGCGCGGCCTCGCGCGACTCGGCGAGATCCACGAGGGGTTCAGGCCCCGGCTTCAGGTTACGACGGGACTTCCGCCAGGGGCCATGAATCGCGTGGTTCGCGAAGCCCGCCACTTCGGGCACCCACCTGCGCACGTACTCACCCTCGGGATCGAAGCGTTCGCCCTGGGTCACGGGGTTGAAGATGCGGAAGTAAGGAGCCGCGTCGGCGCCCGAACCGGCGACCCACTGCCAGTTCAGCGTGTTCGCGGCGAGATCCGCGTCGACGAGCGTGTCCCAGAACCATCGCGCGCCTTCCTGCCACGGCTGCAGAAGATTCTTCACGAGGAACGAGCCCACGATCATTCGCACGCGGTTGTGCATGACGCCGGTCGTCCAGAGCTCGCGCATCCCCGCATCGACCATCGGCACACCGGTGTGGCCGCGCTGCCAGGCTTTCAGCTGTTTCGGGTTCTTCTTCCACGGAAAGGCGGCGAACTCGGGGCGCAGCGGCTTCGTCGTTGTTTCAGGGAAGTGATAGAGCAGGTGATAGGCGAACTCCCGCCAGATCAGTTCGTGCAGGAACGTCGAGTTGCGGCCCTTCGCCCCAAGCGCATGCCAGATCTGGCGCGGACCGATCTCGCCGAAGTGCAGGTGAGGGGAGAGGCCCGAGGTGCCGTCGACGGCGGGCTTGTCCCGATCCTGGTTGTAGTGGGCGAGCGCGTTGGCAAGGAAGCGCTCGAGTCGCGCCTGAGCGCCTTCTTCGCCGGGGCGCCAACGGTCGGCGATTCCGGTGCACCACTCGATTCGCGGTATGAGATTCAGTGCTGGGAGCGATGCGCTTTGCGGCCATTGCGAAGGCGACTTCAGTTTCGCCGGCGTTCGGAGCACCGGTGACGGATCGAGGTCGTGCACCATCCGCCGCATGTATGGCGTGTAGACGCGATAAGGCTTGCCGCTGAGATTCAGGATGTCCCAGGGCTCTGCGAGTAGCGTGCTGTTGAACGATGCGGTTTGAACGCCGCGTGACGCGAACGACTTCTTTACGGTCGCCGAGCAGGCGATCGCGGCGGGTTCATAGCGGCGATTCCAATACGCCGCCGTCGCGCCGGTCTGCCCGGCGAGCTTCGCGAGCACTGTACTCGCCGGACCCTCGGCAAGAATGAGGCGTGAGCCGCGCTCGCGAAGCGATTCATCCAGCGCTTCCAGCGAGTGATGCAGCCACCAGCGGGAGGCCGCGCCGGGTGGCCAGTCGCCGTCGTCCCCCGGCGCCCAGATATAGAGCGGGATGATCGGCTCGCCGCGCTTCACGGCGGCGTCGAGCGCCGGGTTGTCGGCAAGGCGCAGGTCCTGCCGGAACCAGACGATCGTTGTCATCGAAGGGGACTCAACGGCGCGTTGTCACGCGCTTTCGTGAGCCCCGACGTGAAGGCTTTGCCACGCGTGGCGCCGCGCGCGGCTTTCGGAGGGAGGTTTTCGGGCGAGACGATCTCTTCGCCGCGGCCCGCTTGCCTTTCGCCTTTGCTCCCGGCACCGACAGCTTCAGTTGCGGCGGATCGTTCAAATTGCGCAGAAACGCCTGCCGCACTTCGGGCTCCATCTGCGCGAAGTCGACTTTGCCTGTGTGCGTGCGGCGAAGCTGCGTGTCGCTGATGCGCGCTTCGGCCCTCCCGCCGCTGGACCACTTGCTCCGCAAGCGCGCGGTCTCGCCGGTGCGAAGCACGTCGGCGATGGCCTGCGCGACCGCTGCGTCCCGTGCGAGGTCGCTGTGCGCAACCGTTGTGTAGTACGTGCGCGCGCCCGGCAGCTCCGCAAACGCGACTGGCACGGTGCCATCGCCTTTGCGAGTGATCGTGTAGATGAACTGCCCGTTCCGGCGCGTCGCGCGAGTCACGGTCTCCTGCCCCGCGCCGATAATGTTCACGAAGCGCCGGTCGCCTTGGGCCAGCGCGCTCAGCACCGCGCGCGCGCGTTTCAACAACGGCAGATTCGGCTGCGGCCCATTCGCGGGCCACGCGGCCTCGTCGAAGAAATCCTGGCCGCTGCCGGCGGTCGAAGTGGGCAGCAGGTGATACAAGCTCGGAAACGTGCTGAACACGTCCGCCGCCAGCGACTCCGCGGTCTGGCTTTGTGAAAGCCGCGCGAATCTTCCGGACCACCGCATACACACCGCGCAACGCGAGCACCGGCGCGAACGAACCTGTGTTCGGCGTGCCGAGAAGAACGACGCGTTCCACGTGCTCGAGCCCCGCGTGCGACATGGCCGCCCGGCTCACGAGCCCACCCATGCTGTGCGCAACGATCATCGAACGCACTCGCTCGCCGCGAATGCGCTCGGCGAGCCCACGACCGAGCTCGTCGATGCCGAGTCGCCAGTCGTAGTCATGAAAGACCGGCGCGAAGCCCGCGACCCGCAGGTGCAGCTTCAACCGCAGATAGGTGTACAGCACGACGCCAAGGGAAACGATCTGCGTCTCCTGCAGCGAAGCGGGCTCTTCCTGCAGCGGCGTATGTTTGTGCTCGTCCGCGGCCACCGGCGGCGAGCCCGCAACCGGCAATCGAAGCAGCGCCAACTGCCCGAGGCTGATGTCCACCGGATCGAGCCACAGGATGTCGTTCGGCAGCGGCGGGCGGCGAATGCGGCCGAGTTGCGAGCCCATGATGCCGGGCACGATATAGACGCGCGGCGCGTCCGCGCTCACCGGCACTTTGCGAGCCTCGCGCGCCAACGCGGCGAGAGCTTCGTATTCGCTCGCGCCGAAGTATGCGGTGAGCTCGCGCGGGATGCTCGCCGGAGGCCAGCAGATGCTCGAACGACCGTATCGGTCCACGCGAAGCGATCGTAGGGGGTGACGTGATCCGCTGGCGGGTCGGGGCGAATTCACAGGTCCGCGCTCACTTCGCGTCGAGCGGACGGACGGTGGCCGCGAGGTCTGACCGATCCGCCGCGCTCGAGCTCGAGAGTGAGCGGCACCTTGTCGCCGACCTCGAGGCGGCTTGTTCAGCCCGCTCAGCATCACGTGCAGTCCTTCAGGCGCAAACGCCACTTCGCCGCCGGCAGGCACGGTTACCCGGTCTCTCATCCGCATGCGCGACTGACCATCCACCAGGGAAGTCTCGGTGAATCATCGCGCTCGCCGCGAGCGGCGACGTCACACCGACGATGAACACCGCTCTCTGCGACGCGTTTCTTCAGTGTGAAATACACGGCCGCCTGCGCGAGCCCCGGCGGCGGGTTTGCGAACCCACGCGTTCTGCACGACCAGCGTCACGGTTTGCGCGGGCGCCAACGCAGGGCGCAACCGCGAGCGCAGCGGCCATCGAAGCAAGCACAGTCCTGCGCAGAACATTCGACAAGATCGGGACTCCGGGGCGAGGGGCGCGAAATTATGCCCTACAGCGCGTGCCTTTTCGATCAACGCGCACACCGCGTCGATGGCGGGGCGACGGGCGGTGGTTTTGCGCCAGATTGCGCCGACGTAGCGGTGCGGCCGCGGCTCTGCGAAGGGCCGCATGACGACGTCACGCAACGTGCCGTAGTCGCCGCGGCTGGCGAGCTCCGGCAGCAACGTGACGCCGGCGCCTGTCGCCACCATCTGACGCAGTGTTTCGAGGCTGGTGGCGCGGAAATCCTGCTTTTCCTGGACGCCAACACCGCTGCACACGTCGAGCGCCTGATCGCGCAGGCAGTGCCCGTCTTCGAGCAGCAGCAAGGTTTCGTCCTTGAGATCGTCTACCGTCACTTCCTTCTTCTGGGCGAGCCGATGCTGCGCCGGGACTGCGAGCGCAAAGGGCTCTTCATAGAGCTGACGCGCCTCGAGTCCATCCATGTTCACCGGCAACGCGAGGATGCCCAGATCGAGCTGCCCGGCGTTCAGCTTCTCGAGCATCGTCGACGTTTGATACTCGTAAAGCTGTAACTCCAGGCGTGGCAGCGCCTTGTGGATCTCGCGCGCCACGCGCGGCAGGAGATACGGGCCGATTGTTGGCAGTAGCGCCATCCGCAGCCTCCCAGCCAGCGGATCACGATACGAACGGGCGAGTGCGAGCACTTCGTCGCTCGCTTCGAGGATGCGCCGCGCACGCGCGACGATCTGCTCTCCGGCTTCAGTGAACGTGAGCTGCTTCGGCTGGCGCTCGATGAGCTGGATGCCGAGGTAGTCCCTCCAGCTTCTTCAGCTGCGCGGAGAGCGTGGGCTGGCTGACGAATGAACGCTGCGCGGCGCGGCCGAAATGCCGCTCGTCCGCCAGCGCAACGAGGTAACGGAGGTCTTTGAGCTTGAGATCGGCCATGGCTGGCGATTTATATCGTCTATCGAAAGGATAAAGTCAATCGATTGGACCAATCGGGCGCCGCCCCCCAGGATGCGCGTCCAGACCCCCGACCCCTTCGAACGAATAGACGGAGAGACATCGCATGCTCGGTATCGGACAGAAATTTCCCCAGTTCGCCCTCACGGGCGTCGTATCCAACGACATCAACAAGGCCTTCCAGCCCTTCAACAACGACAGCCATCCGGGCAAGTGGCAGGTTTTCTTCTTCTGGCCGAAAGACTTCACCTTCGTGTGCCCGACCGAGATCGCCGCGTTCGGCAAGCTCGACAAGGAGTTCAAGGCGCGCGACGCGCAGCTGCTCGGCGTGAGCATCGACAGCGAATACGTTCACCACGCCTGGCGCCAGGCGAAGGACGAGCTGAGGAACCTGCCGTTCCCGATGCTCTCGGACATCAAGCGTGAGCTCAGCACAGCGCTCGGCGTGCTCGATCCGGAAGCCGGCGTCGCGCAGCGTGCGACTTACATCGTCGATCCCCAGGGCGTTACGCGTTTCGTGTACGTCACCGACCTGAGCGTCGGCCGCAGCCCTGATGAAGTGCTCCGCGTGCTCGACGCGCTGCAGACCGACGAGCTGTGCCCCTGCAACTGGAAGAAGGGCGATGACACCCTGAAGGCGGCCTGAATGACGACGCTGGACGCGATCCGGGACGCCATTCCCGACCACGCACGTGACCTCAAGCTGAACCTGGGGGCTGTGCTCGCTCCGACGGGCGCGCCCGGCCTCAACGAGAAGCAGATCTGGGGCGTGGCGGTGGCTTCGGCCATCGCCAGCCGCAACGTCGGCTTCGCGAAGCAGATCGAAGCGCTGGCCGCCGGAAAGCTGGACGAGGCTTACCTCACTGCCGCGCGCGCGGCGGCGGCGATCATGGGCATGAACAACATCTACTACCGCTTCCTGCACTTGGTGGAGGACCCGGAATACGCCCAGATGCCGGCGCGGCTGCGCATGAACGTCATTGGCAACCCCGGCATCGACAAGCTCGACTTCGAGTTGCTGTCGCTCGCTGTGTCTGCCGTGAACGGCTGCGGCATGTGCATCGTGGCTCATGAGAAGCAGCTGCGTAAGCACGACGTGTCGCGGGAGGCGATTCAGAGTGCCGTGCGCATCGCGGCCACCATTCATGCGGTGGCGGGGGGTGCTCGAGCACGCTGAGGTCGCTGACGCGGGGATGGCCGCCGCAGCCGCCTAGGCTTGGTCTCCATGAACCGCCGTCTCGATGAAAGGGCGGGGTGACCGACGATTCCGTCGGGTTTGCCCCGCCCGCTTTTGCGCCTGCTATTCTTCGCCGCTCATGAAAACGGAACGTCCGTCGCACTTATCCGCCGGGGTCGTGGTGGTGCGGCAAACCGACTCGGGCTGGCGCTTCCTGCTGCTGCGGGCCTATCGAAACTGGGACTTCCCCAAGGGGCTCGTCGAGAGCGGCGAAGATCCGCTGAGCGCGGCCCGGCGCGAAGTCACTGAAGAAACCCTGATCCGCGATCTGCAATTCGCCTGGGGCGAGTCGTACGTCGAAACCGCGCCCTACAGCCGCAACAAGGTTGCGCGCTATTACCTGGCCGAGACGAAGAGTGAAGAGGTCACCTTGCCGGTTCGACCCGAGCTCGGGCGGCCGGAACACCACGAGTGCCGCTGGGTCGACTATGAGGAGGCGATGGAGCTGTCCTCCCCTCGCGTGCAGCCGATCCTGAAGTGGGCTGCCCGTACGCTCGGCCTGGCACTCGATCTCGAGGCCACGGGCTGAAAGCCCGGGAAAACCGCAAGCCTGCGAGGGCCCGGCTACCCGGCCGACCCAAATGAAAAAGGCGGCCTGGAGGCCGCCTTTTTCATTACCGCCTGGAAGCGGATCAGATCTTCGTCGTTGCGCGGCGCCGGCGATAGGCCATGAAGCCGATCATGCCGAAGCCCGCGAGCAGCAGGGTGGTGATGCCAGGCTCCGGGACGCTTGCCGTCGCCGAGGTCGTCGCAGTCACAACGTGCATCCAGCCGTTCTCCCAGAACTGGCTCAGCCCGAAGTCCAGCGTCGAGGCGCCATAGCCCGAGGCACCCGCGAAGAGGCCCGAGCCGCCCCCGATGGTGTAGTCGACCGCGCCGCTACCGAACAGACCGAAGAACGTCGCGATGTCGCTGTCGAAGGAGCCCCACAGGTTGTCGCCACCCGCGGTATCGACGAACGACCAGCCGAGACCCTTGCCCGAGCCATCACCTTCGGCGGTGAAGAGGCTCGTCGAAGAGAATTTCATGAGGCCGCTGAAGGCCCAGCTGTTGCTGCCAGCCAGCCCGAGTTTTCTGTTGCAAGACCGCTCGTAGCGACGAGCAGGCAGTTCGCGCCGCAGCTGGTGGCGCCATCCACCGAGCCGACGTTCGTGAACGTAAAGTTGATGATTCCCGCTGATGCCGAAGCCGACGTCAGGGCCAGGAAGGCCGTGGCGACCAGCGCGCTAGCGAGTTTGAGGTTCATTTTCATTAGTCGACTTCCGTGAGGCGGTTGACCTGTCAGTATCAACACTGATTCGACGGGTAATAAGCAAAATGAATGCCAGGGAAGGAATTCATAATCATTTCAAACGCGTGTCTGAAAGCGGGACGGTGGCTTTTCCTGACACTGTAAAGCCCATCGACGTGAACCGTGTCACACAAAATTTTGCTCTGCAACCAATGGCTTAGTTGAGGCTTGCGCCGCCTGGAGGGTCGGCGGAATGAGCTTGTACATCACCGGCGTCACGAGCCGGGCGAGCAGCGTCGAGGAAATGAGCCCGCCGATGATCACCCACGACATTGGCGAGTAGAGCCCGATGTTCTGGGCGGCCAGCGGCAGCAGTCCGCCGATGGCCGTCGCCGACGTCAGCAGGATCGGCAGGAAGCGTACTTCGCCCGCCTGTTCGATCGCCTCATCGAGCGCCATTCCCCGCTCCCGCAGCTGATTCGTGAAATCCACCAGCAGGATCGAGTTCTTGATCTCGATGCCGACCAGCGCGATGAAACCGATCGCCGCCGTGAAGGAAATGCTGTTGCCCGTGACGAGCAGCATCACCAGCCCGCCGAATACACCGAGCGGCACCACCGTGAGCACGATGAGCGTCGATTTGAAGCTGCCGAACTCGAGAACGAGGATGGCGAAGATCCCGAACACCGCGACGATGATCGCGGTGCCGATGCCGCCGAAAGCCTCCTGGCTCGACTGCGCCTCGCCACCCAGAACGTAGTGATAACCACGCGGCCAGCTCAGAGTGTCGAGTCTCTTTACAACGTCCGCGGTGACCTTCGCGGTGTTGAAGCCGCGCTGCACGTCCGAGTTGATTGTCGCGGCGCGCTCGCGGTTGTAGCGCTGGATCTGGATAGGCGCGCGCTCGAACTCGAGGGTCGCGAGTTGCGAAATGGGCAGCGTCGCGCCCGTAAGCGTCGGCACACGCACCTGGCTGAGCGCGTCCAGATCCGCTCGCGGCCCAACGGGCGTTCGCACGACGATGTCGTACTGCTCGCCGCTCGGATCCTTGAAAGTGCCGGTGGAAACGCCGGCGACGGAAAGGCGCACCGCGCGGTCGAACTCGATGGTCGGCACGCCCAGCAGGCCGGCCTTCTGTGGGTCGACGGCGAGGCGCAGATTGGTGCGCGCGACCTTCAGCGGATTCTCGACGTCGCGCGTGCCCGGCGTGCCCTGCAGCAGCTTCTCGACCTGCACCGCCAGTTTTTCGAGCACGTCGAGGTCGCGGCCCACCACACGCACGGCGATGGGCGCGCTGATGGGCGAGCCGTTGACGAACTCCTTCACGTAGATGCGCGCGGCGGGGTAACGCCCGAGTTTCGCGCGTAGCGTGTCGAGTACGCGCGGCGTCTCGCGGGTGTCGTATTGCTCGAGCTGCACGAAGATCTCACCGTAGTTCGACGCGTCTTTGCGGACGATATGGTTGTAGTAGATCTGCGGGTTGCCGTGCCCCACGTTCGCGAACCAGCTCTTCACTTCGGGCATCTTCGCGAGCTTGTCTTCCACAAAGCGCACCGCCACGTCGGTTTCCGCGAGGCTCGTGCCGTTGGGCGCCTCGATATTCACGAGGAACTGCGGCGTATCGGCCTTTGGGAAGAGACTGCTGCCGATAACCGGCACGAGCGCGGCGGATAGCAGAATCGAGCCGCCGATCGCCACGAAAACCGTCGCCTTCGGCCGCGCGAGGCAGTAATGCAGCGCCGGGCGGTAATAGCGGTGGATCACGCCCATCACCCGCCGCAGCAGCTTGTTGCCGTGAGGATCCTCGTTCTCTTTGAGGAAGCGGCTCGCAAGAAACGGAATGATGAAGAGCGCAATCAACAGCGAGCCGACGATCGCCGACATCACCGTGACCGGTAGCACCCGGATGAATTTGCCGGGGCCGCCAGGCAAGGCGGCGAGCGGCAAGAAAGCGAAGATCAGCGTCGCCGTGCAGCCGAGGATGGCCACGAAAATCCCGGCCAGCGCGGCCTTCGCTCTGGATTGCCCTTCACGCAGGTGTCTTGCGATGTTCTCGACCACCACGATGGAGTCGTCGACCAGCAGGCCGAGCGCGACGACAAACCCGGCGACGGAAATCTGGTTGATCGAATACCCGGTGAAGTAAAGCACCGTGAGGCCGAACGCCAGCGACAGCGGAATCGAAACCATCACGATCCCGGCCGCGCGCCAGCCGAGCGGCAGCAGCGTGAGCGAGACGAGCGCGATGGCGATGCCGAAGTCCGTGTACAGCCGCGAGAGCCGCGAGCTCACGTTGCGGGCCTGCTCGAAACCGCGCTCGAGCCTGATGCGTTTCGGCAGCCCTTTCTCGAAACGATCGACCGCGGCGCTCACGCGATCGCGCAGGGTCAGGATGTTGTAGCCCTCCTTCTGGTTCGCCGTGACGATCACGGCTCGCTTGCCGTTGAAGCGAGCGAAGTAGCTCCAGGGCTTCGCGTCCCAGCCGACGTTCGCGAGGTCGCGCACGCGGACCGTGCGGCTGTCCACCACAGAAACCACCGTGTCGCGCACTTCATCGAGCGACGTGTACGAGCCGGAGGTCTTCAGGCTGAAGCTACGGGGGCCGAGATCGATGAAACCGGCGGGGATGTTCGCGTTCTCGCTTTGCAGGGCTTCGATGACGCGTCCCGGCGTGACGCGCAGCTCCGCCATGCGTTTCAGGTCGACCTCGACGCGCAGCTCACGCGCGGGGAAGGCCCAGCTTTCGGAGGTGCGGATGCCGTCGACGGCCTTCAGCGTGTCTTTCAGCTCGCGTGCATAGTCTTCGAGCTCGCGGTAGGGCGCCTCTTCCGAGACGAGCGCGAGCTCCACGATGTTCACGAGCCCCGGGCTCCACTTGCGGATCTCGAGCTCCGCGATGTCCGCCGGCAGGCTCGGGCGCAGCGCGTTCACCTCGCGCGTGACCTCGTCGTTCTTCTTGTCGGCGTCCGCGTCGGCTTCGAACTCGATGCCGATCGAGGCGACGCCGTCGACCACGGTGGTCTCGATCTTCTTGACCTCGTCGAGCTCGGCGATGCGGTCTTCGATGGGTTTGACGACGAGGCGCTCGAGATCCTTCGGATCCGCGCCCGGATAGATCGCTGTGACGAAGAAGACGGGGATTTTGAAGTAGGGGTCTTCTTCGCGGGCGATGTTGGAGAATGCGAACCAGCCGAGCACCGCGAGGCACAGGAACACGATCAGCGTGAACGGGTACCGGCGGATCGGAAATTCGAGCAGTGACATGACGCTCTCCCGCTGCCGCTGGCGCTCAGCCCTTGTCCGGGTCGGGGGCGACGTCGAGACCGCCGACGACGCGCTTGCCGTCGGGAACGATCTCGATGGGCTCGTCGTCCTGCAGATAGAGCGCTCCGTCGGTGACTACGCGCTCGCCGGGCTTCACGCCTTCGTCGAGCGCGATCGCTTCGGGTCCGATGAATGCGACGCGGACGACGCGACGTTTCGCGCGGCCGCCATCCACCACGAACACGGTCGCCCGATCGCCATTGCCTTCGACCACGGCGCCGATCGGCACGTAAGTAAGCTGCCGCTGGCGCGAGGCGGAAGAGTGCAGGTTGAGCTTCGCGACGAGCCCGCTCGCGAGCGCCACGGGCACGGAGTCGAAACGCACTTCGACCGGGAACATGCCACTGCGCGAATCCGCGGCGCCCGCGATTTCCGTGAGCGAGCCGGCGATGGACCAGTCTGGATACGCGTCCATGCGGATCTCGGCCGGATCGCCCATCTTCAACTGAACGATCTCGCGGTCCGACAGCGCGGCACGCACGACATAGCCGCGATCGCGTGTTCCGAGGATCAGCACAGTCTGCGCCGCAGGCACGAGCTCACGCTCTTCGGCCAGCTTGCGCAGTACCACGCCGTCGCCGGGCGCGGTGATGACGGCGTAGCCGCGGTTGAACTCCGCACCGTTCAGCTGCGCCTGGGCAACCGAGGCTTGTGTGCGCAGATCCTGCAGCTGTTCGAGGCTGATGACCTGGTCGTTGTACAGCCGCTCGCCACGCTCGATGTCGCGCTTCGCCTTATCCGCGAGCTGCCGAGCCTGCTCTACCTGCGCATTCACTTCAGCGAGCTCGATGTCGGCCAGGCGGTCGCCCTTCTTCACTTCCTGGCCCTCGCGCACCCGAATGCTCTTGATGACCCCGGCGACCTTGAACGACAGCTTCATCTCGCCCTTGATCGCGACGATGCCGTTGGTGGCAATCGGCGGTGTCGCCGGCCCAACGGTCGCAGCCTGCACGCGCACGGGCGTCGGGAGCGCGGCTGTCTGCTCCGGCGGTTTACCGCATGCCGCGAGCACGAGGGTCAGGAGCAGCGCGAGCGTTTTCACTTGGAGTTCTCCGTGCCGACGTCGAGCGGCAGCGCGCCCGATGCGGTGGCGTAATCGAGCTCGGCCTCGCGGGCGAGCACCTCGAATACCGTGACATTGAGGTTGAGCTCGGCGCTCGTGAGGCTGTTGCGCGAATCGATGAACTCCACCTGATTGATGGCGCCTTCATCACGCTTGCGGCCGGAGATGCGGAAGCCGGCGCTCGCCGCCTCGACGCGCGCCTCCGCCGTCGCGATGGAATCGCTGGTCGTCCGCAGCTGATCGAGCGCCTGCTGCACTTCGAGCTGGATCTGCAATGCCGCCTCTTCGCGACGCGTCGCCGCCTGGCGTACCTCGGCGCGGGCGCCGCGCGCCTGTGCGCGACTCGTGCCGCCGTCGAAGAACTTCCAGTTGAGCAGCAGCGAGATCGTGCCGAAGTTGCTGCCGCGGCCGAAGTCGTAGCGCTCGTCCTGGATGCCGCCGTCGATGCCGAGCGAGAGCGTCGGTTTCAGATCCGCGCGCGTGAGCTGGACGCGCGATTCGGCGGCGCGCGTGGCGCGATCGAGCTGATCGAGCTCGGGTCTGTTCGCGAGCGCAGCGGCGCGCAGAGCCGCGAGATCCTGCACGGCGCGCGAAACCTCGCGATTGACAGTGGCCGGAACCAGCGCCTCTTCGAGCGCATGGTTGCGAAGAAAATTGAGGTAGCTGCGGGCCTGCGACTGCCCGTTGCGCGCCTCCCGAAGTTGCTGAACGGCTGCGAGCATCTCCGCACGCGCGCGCAGCACCTGGTCCTGCGTGACCTTGCCGTTGCGGAACAGGCTTTCGTTCACGCGCAGGTTCTCTTCGAGCAGCACGACGCTCGACTGAACGATGTCGACGGTCTTCGTGGCCTTGAGCCAATCGAGATAGGCGACGGTGACGTCGCGCTTCAGCCGGCGTGCAAACGCGATACGCCCGAACTCCGACGCTTCGAGCGCGGCACGCTGCGCGCGAATCGCGGCCGGTATCGCGGGTGCGTAGAGCGGCTGACGCAGCGTGAGTCGCGTGTCCTGCTCGCGTTCGCGAACGAAATTGATGGTCTGATCGCCGACCGTGGGAAATGAGCCGGTGCGTCCCTGCGCGGCGAGCAGATCATTGAGCGTCGAATAGATGGGATTCAGCATCTGGCCCAGCGGCACATCGATTTCGCGGCCGCCTTCGGCTCGCGTATATCGCGCCGCGAACGCCAGCTCGGGGAAGAAGCGACCGCGCGCCGCATCGAGCAGGGCGAGGTTGCGCTCGACTTCCAGCGATTGGGATTGAAGCGAAAGATTCGAGCGAAGCGCATCGCGCACGTACTCGTCGAGCACTTCGCTCAGCGGCCTCGATACCGCAGCGTTCGCCACATTCGCCACATTCGCCACATTCGCCACATTCGCCACATTCGGCGCGGGCGGCGCGGGCGGGTTCAACGCTGCGGGGTTTGCCTGCCCAAAACTGGCTCCGCTGGCGCCTAGTAATCCCGCAATGAGGGCGATCTGTACCGCCTTGGCCGCGCTCATCCCTGCCTTCACCTGTTTAGTCACTGGACACCTGTCAAAAACAGAGCCAAAAAATCAGTTCACGGCTTCAACGGACCGCGTGGCCATGAGGAGAGCGTGCTCGACGAGATCCCGCGTGGCGATTCCGTCGTGCGCAAGATGATTCGCCTTCGTGGAGGCGAGTTGCAGCACGCCATGCATGAAGCCCCACAACGCTGTGGAGACGATCTTCGGATCGCCGGCGTCGGAGCGGATGGAGCCATCGCGCATCCCCGTCTCGATGACCGCGACCATCATGTTGCGACAGTCGTCACCCTTCAGCATGGCGGCGCCTTCGTTGGTCGCGGCGTCCGGCTCGGGGGAGATGAGCTCACAGCGTGCGATCACTTCGAAATAGACCGGAAATTCCTGCGAGAACGCAATGTACGCGCGGCCGATCGCGACGAGCTGGTCCATGCCGCGCTTGTGCCGGCTCGCGGCTTCGGTGAACCGCTGCGTCAGCGTCGCGAGCGCGCGCTCGCATAAGCCGAAGAGAAGATCGGTCTTGTCCTCGAAGTACACGTAGAGCAGGGCACGGGACAGCCGTGCCTTGCGAGCGACCTGATCCATGGTCATCGCGTCCCAGCCCACGGTGGCGGCGACGGCTTCGGCGGCATCGATGATCTCGACGCGGCGACGTTCCTTCTCTTCCTGGCGGCGTTCGGCGATGTAACTCATAGGGGCGTGAACTCTAGTGATCGCGTTGACATTGCGTCAATAACTAAATGAACGGCTAAGGAGATGAAGAGGGAGCCCGCCCGCCACGACCCCTTGCGATTCCAAATGCGAATAATTATCATCTGCCGCCACACGGTACTCACATGATCTTCGAGCACACCATGCACGACGTTCAGCTTCCTTCGAATCGCACCCCGGCCACGGTCGCCGCGCCTGCACGCGAGCTCAAGCGGGTGTCGACCGACGAGCTCATCGGTCCCGCGCGCGAAGTGCTCATTCGTCATGCGGGTTGCGATTACCGCCTGCGCATCACGCGTCAGGGAAAGCTCATTCTCACGAAATGAGGTGAGTAGCGCGGCGCAGCCTTCGCGCGCCGCTCAGGTTTGCTGCCGGGCCTGCCATGGATGGCGGGCCAACTCTCGTTCCCATCCGTATCGGGCCGCAAACAGGTCTCATCTGCGGGCCGGTCGATCGCAGGGACCCGGCGTAGACTACGCACCGTTTCCATGTCGTTGCCTCGAAGCCGGAGTCTCATCATGAGCGAGCCCTTCTCACAGCCTGAAACCGAACAGGTCATCGTCACTCTCAATCGCATTCTCGAGCTCGAGCTCGCGGGGCTGGTGCGATACATGCACTACAGCTTCATGATCTTCGGCCACAACCGCATCCCGATCGTTGGCTGGCTGCTCGACCAGGCGGAAGAATCCAAGACGCACGCGACTCAGGCGGGCGAGCACATCACGAATCTCGGTGGTCATCCGTCGCTGAAGATCGGCTCGCTGCTGGAAACGCACAAACACAACGTCGACGAGATCCTCGCCGAAGCGCTGGCGCACGAAGAAGAAGGCCTCGACGAGTATCGCAAGCTGCTCACGCAGGTCGCCGGCAAGAGCATCATGCTCGAGGAATACGCGCGCGATCAGATCTCCGCGGAAGAGGAACACCTCGCCGAGATCCGCAAGATGATGCGCAGGCCGGGCTCCATCAAATAGTGCGGTAACCCGATGAGCGCCACCGCGCGCATGGAACATGCGCTGCGGCTCGCGCGGCCGGCGCACGCCATGAACGCGCGGCTCCCGGCATTCGCCGCGCGTTGAGCGCACACGCAGGTCATACTCCGCCGATGATTCGATCGTTCGCGCTCTTCGCGCTGCTCGTTGTCGCGGGTCTGCCCGCCTTCGCCGCTACCGATGGCATCACTGTCGTCGATGACGCGGGCCGCAAGGTCACGCTCCCGCGCGCGCCTCAGCGAATCGTGAGCATCGCGCCTGGCGCGACGGAAATGCTGTTCGCCGCTGGCGCGGGTGCGCGCGTCATCGCCACGGTGGAGTTTTCCGACGAGCCCGCCGAAGCGAAGAAAGTGCCTCGCATCGGCGACAGCAACGCGGTCGACATGGAGCGGGTCGTCGCGCTTCGGCCGGATGTCGTGGTCGTCTGGGAAGGTGGCAGCAACGTCGCGCAGGTCGATCGCCTGGAAAAACTGAACGTGCCGCTCTATCGGCATCGAGTCACAAGGCTCGGCGATATCCCGATGTCGTTGCGACGGCTTGGCGCGCTCGCGGACACGCGCGCGGCCGCGGAAGCCGCCGCTCACGACGTCGAAACGCGCCTCGCGTCGCTCGAAAAACGTTATGCCCAGGCGGCGCAGAAGCCGACGGTGCTGCTCGAAGTCTGGAACCGCCCCATCTATACCGTCGGCGGCGCGCAAATGATGACGGACTCGCTACGCCTCTGCGGCGCGCGCAATGTGTTCGGCGACCTGAAAGAGCAAGGCCCGTCGGTGGACACGGAAGCGGTGATCGGGCGCGACCCGCAGATCATCGTCGCGGTGGCGCCGCCCGGCCTCTCGCAGGAGTGGCTCGCGGAGTGGAAGCGCTTCACCACCTTGCGGGCCGTGCGCGACGGCCGGCTCGTGCCGTTCGAGGATTCGCGGCTGTCCCGGCTCGGCCCGAGCGCGGTGGGGGGCACCGAAGCTCTCTGCGAAGCGCTCCATCGCAAGTAGTCGTTCGCACCCTCGCCACCCTCGCCACCCTCGCCACCCTCGCAGGCATGCAGGCATGCCGCCGCGTGTTCGCAAAAACGGCGCGCCGAGCAGGGGGCGCGGCGGCGCGCCGTCCGCCGCAGTGCTCGATCGTCTCGCGCGCTGATGCCACAACCCGGCGACGCCAGCGGATGCGGAGCGCATCCGCTCGCTAGTCAACGCCGGTTCGACCCGTTGACCTCACGCTGCCGGGCGCTGCTTCAATTCATCCTTCAATGCCCGCCGCAGAATCTTGCCCACGTTCGTCTTGGGCAATTCCTTGCGGATGTACACGTGCTTCGGCACTTTGTAACCGGTGAGCGATTGCTTCGCGAACGCGATCACGTCCTGCTCGGTAAGGCCGGGCTTTTTCGGCACCACGAACACCGCCACCACTTCGCCCGAGTGCTCATCCGCCTGCGCGACGGCGGCGACTTCGAGCACGTTGGGGTGAGTCGCGAGAACCGATTCGACTTCATTCGGATACACGTTGAAGCCCGACACGAGGATCATGTCCTTCTTCCGATCCTCGATGTACACGTAGCCTTGCGCATCGACGTGCCCGATGTCGCCGGTGCGAAGCCACCCGTCGGGCAGCATCACTTTGTCCGTCTCTTCCTTCTGCTGCCAGTAGCCCGCCATCACTTGCGGTCCGCGCACGCAGATCTCGCCCACTTCGCCTTGCGCGAGCTCCGTGCCGGCGTCATCGCGGATCGAGAGGTCAGTGGAGGAGATCGGCAACCCGATCGACCCGTTGAAGTCGGCGAGGCAGGGGTTGATACACGCGGCCGGCGAAGTTTCCGTGAGACCCCACGCTTGAGTCAGCGGCCTGCCGGTCACCTTCTTCCAATGCTCCGCGACACTCTGTTGGACGGCCATGCCGCCACCCAGAGATACCAGAAGCTCTTTGAAATCCACCGTGTCGAAACCCGGTGTATTCAGCAGCGCGTTGAACAGCGTGTTCACGCCGGTAATGAAGGTGAACGGATTCTTCTTCAGCTCTTTCACGAACGCCGGAAAATCCCGCGGATTCGTGATCAGCACGTTGCGCCAGCCAAGCAGCATGAAAAGCAGGCAGTTCGCCGTGAGTCCGAAGATGTGATACAGCGGCAGCGGCGAAATCAGCGTGCGCCCTTCTTTCGGGAAGGTCGGCCCGATCCAGGCCTGCGCCTGCAGCACGTTCGCCACGATGTTCCGATGCGTGAGCATCGCGCCTTTCGACACACCCGTTGTGCCGCCGGTGTACTGAAGAAACGCGACGTCTTGAGGCCCGAGGGGAACGGCGCTCAGCGTATGCCGCCGGCCTCCGACGAGCGCATCCCGGAAATCGATTGCCCCGTCGATGTGCCAGGGATTCACCTGCTTGCGCTTGTGGCGCACGACGTAGTTGACGATCCACGACTTCGGCGCGCCCAGCATGTCGCCCACCGCGGTGACGAGCACCTTCTTCAGGGCGGTGTGCCCGATGACGTCTTGCACGATGTGCGCAAAATTCTCGAGAACGACGATCGCCTTCGCGCCCGAGTCCTTGAGCTGATGTTCGAGCTCGCGCGCGGTGTAGAGCGGGTTGGTGTTCACCACCACCATGCCGGCGCGAAGCACGCCGAAGATGGCGATCGGATACTGAAGCAGGTTCGGCATCATGAGCGCCACGCGGTCGCCCTTCCGCAAACCCGACGAGTTCTGCAGCCACGCGGCGAAGTCGCGCGTGAACGCGTCGAGCTGGCGATAGGTCAGCGCCCGGCCCATCTGCACGAAGGCGACGCTATCCGCGTACTTCGTGAGACTTTCCGTCACCATGTCGTTGAGTGACGAATAGACCGATGGGTCGATTTCGGCGGGCACTCCGGCCGGATACGACTTCAGCCAGATTTTCTCCATCGATCCCCCTCAACGAGACTTGAGCAACGGTTTCAGCTGCGGCCAGACAGTGTCGAGCACCGCGGGCTGCGCCGGCGCCGTCGGGTGCAGCCCATCAGCCTGCATCAGCTCGGGTTTCAGCGCCACGGATTGAAGCAGGAACGGAACGAGAGGCACTTTGCTGCCCGTCGCGATATCCCGATACATCTTCATGAAGTCGTTCGTGTACCGCGGCCCGTAATTGGGGGGCAGCCGCATGCCGATGAGCAGCACCTGCGCGCCCGTTTGCTTCGCGTCGCCGACGATCTTCGTCAGGTTGTCGGTGGTGAGCGGCACGCTCAACCCCCGCAGCCCGTCATTGGCGCCCAGCTCCACGATGACGACCGCCGGCTGGTGCAATTCGAGCGCGCGCGGCAGCCGCTGCAACCCTCCGCCGGACGTTTCCCCGCTCACGCTGGCGTTCACAACGCGGTATCCGTAACCTTGGTCCCGCAGTCGCTGCTCCAGCAGGGCGACCCAGCCCTGAGCGGGCTTGAGGCCATAGCCGGCGCTCAGGCTGTCGCCAAGCACGAGGATGGTACGTTCCGACGCGCCCGCCGCGTTGGCGACACCGACGATGAGCCAGCAGCAAACGCCGAGCGCCCACGCGCAGACCAGTCTTGAAATTGTTCTCAAGGTTGAAAACCTCACAAAGCAGGTTAGCAGCCCCGAAGGTTTGCTGACCATTGTTCGAGACGTTTCGTTCGCAATCGAAGCCGGCGAGCGGGTGGCCATCGTCGGCTCCTCGGGCGCCGGCAAGTCCACACTGCTCGCACTGCTCGCGGGCTTGGACACTCCGACCTCGGGAAGAGTGCTGCTCGCCGGAACGGACCTGACGGCGCTCGACGAAGACGGCCGCGCCCGGCTGCGTGCGGCGCGGGTGGGGTTCGTGTTCCAGTCCTTCCATCTCATTCCCGCGCTCACGGCGCTCGAGAACGTGATGCTGCCACTGGAGCTCGCCGGTCGGAGCGATCCACGTCGCACCGCCCGCGACGCGCTCGATCGCGTCGGGTTGAAGAGCCGCACCGGTCACTATCCGCGGCAGCTTTCCGGCGGTGAGCAGCAGCGCGTGGCACTCGCCCGCGCCTTCGTCACGCAGCCGGCGGTTCTGTTTGCCGATGAGCCCACCGGCAACCTCGATACCGCGACCGGCGGGCGCGTCGGCGATCTGCTGTTCGAGATGAACGCCAATTCGCGAACGACGATTGTGCTGGTTACGCACGACACCACGCTGGCCGCACGGTGTGGCCGCATCCTCAGGATGGAAGGGGGAGGCCTGGTTCAATGAGCCGCGCCCTCGCTCTCGCGTTGAGAACGCTCGGACGCGAGTGGCGTTCCGGCGAGCTCGGCGTGCTGTTGCTGGCGCTCACTATCGCCGTGGCGGCGCTCACGGGCGTGGGCTTTCTTGTCGGGCGCATCGGCGCCGCGGTCGACCAGCAGGCGAGCGAAGTGCTCGCGGCGGATGTTCGCCTCGGTTCGCCGCAGCCTATCTCCGACACGTATTTCAATGAAGCCACGCGACGTGGCATCCGCTCGGCTCGCGGCATCAACCTGCTGAGCGTCGTGTTCAACGGCGAGGAGAGCCAGCTCAGCAATGTTCGCGCGGTCGCGCCGGGCTTTCCGCTTCGCGGCAAGGTGCTGGTGGCGGACGAGCCGTTCGTGCCCGGCGTCGAGGCGAACGGGATTCCGGGACGCGGCGAGGCGTGGCCGGACTCGAAGCTGCTGGTGGCGATCGGCGCGAAGCTGGGCTCGCGGATCTCGATCGGGTCGGGGACGTTCCGCGTCACGCGCGTGCTCATTTCGCGGCCGGACCAGGGCGGTTCGTTCGCGGAGCTCGCGCCGAGCCTCCTCATGAACCTCGAAGACGTGCCGTCGACCGAGCTGATCCAGCCGGGCAGCCGTGTGAGCTACGTGGCGCTGTTTGCTGGCGCGCGCGCGGGCGTCGATGAATTCAAAGAGTGGCTCAGATCGAGCCGACAGCGCGGCGAGCGACTGGTCGACGTTGCGCAGGCGAGCACGCAGATAAAGAGCGCAACGGATCGGGCGAGCCGCTTCCTCAGCCTCGCAAGCCTGGTCAGCGTCCTTCTTTGCGCCATCGCGGTGGCGATGTCCGCGCGGCGCTACGTGCAGCGCCATCTCGATTCGGTCGCGTTGCTGAAGACGCTGGGCGCGACTCGCGCGTTCACGCTTTCCGTGAGTGTGCTGCAGCTCCTTGTGATCGCGATTGCGGCGACGCTCGTTGGTTCGGCGCTCGGATTCCTCGCGCAGGAGTGGCTGATTCGCGCCATTCGCGGGCTGTTCAACGCGGAATTGCCTCCGGCGGATCTGAAGCCGTTCGCCGTGGGCTTCGTCACCGCCGTCGCCGTGCTCGCGGGGTTTGCTCTACCGCCGTTGCTTCAGCTCTCGCGCGTGCCGACCATTCGTGTGCTGAGGCGGGACGTCGGTCCGCCAGCGCCGCTCGTCATGCTCGCCTTCGGGCCTGCCGTTTTCGCAGTCGCCTTCCTTATCTACTGGGTCGTGCGCGACTGGTTCCTGTTCTGGGTGTTCACGGCGGGGCTGGTCGGCTTCCTCGCGTTGCTGGCCGGCGCGGGATACGTGCTGGTGTCGCTGGCGGGAAAGCTTCGCGGCAGCGTCGGTGTGTCGTGGCGCTACGGCGTCGCGAATCTCAGCCGGCGTCGCGCGGAGAGCCTGGTGCAGATCGTTGCGTTCGGCACCGGCATCATGGTGCTGCTGCTACTCGGCCTGGTGCGCAACGATCTCGCGAACGATTGGCGCCTCAGCCTGCCCGCCGACATCCCCAATTTCTTTTTCATCAACATCCCGCAGGACCAGCGCGATTCGTTCATGTCCGATCTCAGCGCGCGCGGCGCGCTGCCTTCGCGCGTGATGCCGATGATTCGCGGGCGTCTCATCGCCATCAACGGCACGCCGAACGAGCGGCTGCGCTTCCGGCGCGAGGACGGCGAGGAGGCCGCCGGGCGCGAGCAGAACCTGACGTGGGCGGATGAGCTCGGACCGGACAATCGCCTCGTCGAAGGCCAGTGGTGGACGCCGCGGATACAGGGCCAGCATCTGGTTTCGATCGCGACCGAGTTCCAGGAGTCGATGGGCCTCAAGCTCGGCGACAAGCTCACCTTCGACATCGCCGGCGAAACGATCGAGGCGAGCATCGCCAGCTTCCGCAAAGTGAAGTGGGACAGCTTCCAGCCCAACTTCTTCATCGTCTTTGCCCCGGGCGTCATCGACAACACCGCCGGCACGTACATGACGAGTGTGCATTTCCCGAGCGGGGAAGCGAAGTCGCTGGCGTCACTCGCGCGCAAGTATCCGAGTGTCTCGATCTTCGATATTCAGGACCTGCTCGACCGCGTGCGCTCGGTGATCGACAAGGCGGTGCTCGCCGTGCAGAGCGTCTTCCTGTTCACGCTATTCGCCGGCCTTACGGTAATGATGGCCGCGGTCCAGGCAAGCCGCGACGAGCGGCGCTACGAGAGCGCCATGCTTCGCACGCTCGGCGCGAGCCGAGGCACCGTGCTTCAGGGCATTCTCGCGGAGTTCGTAACGCTGGGCGCGTTGTCCGGACTGCTCGCCGCACTCTGCGCTTCACTGGCCGGATACTTCGTCGCTACACGCGTGCTCGAAATGAAATACAGCTTCGAGCCACTGGTGTGGCTGGTCGGCATGATCGGCGGCGCGCTACTCGTGTCCTTCAGCGGCTGGCTCGCTACGCGCAGCGTGATCAACACTCCGCCAGTGGCGACGCTGCGCGCCGGGTAGCGCTGGGGCTGTTGGCTATGCAACTTCTTGCCGCACTAACCGGACATACGCTGCGATCTCGCAGGATCGACCGGGTATGATTCGATCTCCATGACCCCGCTCACTCCGTTCCACATCGCCGTCCAGGTCCGCGACCTCGAGGAAGCGCGTCGCTTCTATAAGGGCGCGCTTGGCTGCGCCGAAGGCCGTAGCAGCGACCACTGGGTCGACTTCGATCTCTTCGGCCACCAGTTCGTGGTTCACCTGAACAAATCGTTGGGGAAGGACGGCAAGATCAGCCAGATTCACAACGCGGTGGATGGCCACGGCGTGCCCGTGCCCCACTGCGGCGTCGTGCTGGAGATGGCGGCCTTCGAGGGGCTGGCGAAACGCATCCGCGCGGCCGGCGAGAAATTCGCGATCGAGCCTTACGTCCGTTTCAAGGGATTGCCCGGCGAGCAGGCGACGATGTTCCTGCTCGATCCGTCCGGGAACGCACTGGAGTTCAAAGCGTTCAGGGACATCGCGAAACAACTCTTCGAAACCTGATTACCGCCGGGACAGCGGCAGCGCCGTGGTCTCTTTTATTGTCGAAAGCGCAATCGATGAGTGGACGGATTCAACGCCAGGAAGCCGCGTGAGGTGATCGAGGAAGAACGCCTCGTACGCCTTGATGTCGCGCACGACGATGCGCAAGAGAAAGTCCGTGTCGCCCATGAGCGTGTAGCACTCGAGCACTTCCGGATGCTCGCGCACCGCCTGCTCGAAGCGGCCGAGCGAGTCGCGCCCGTGCGCGGACAGCTTCACCCGCGAAAAGACCGTGACGTTCAAGCCAACTTTTTCGCGATCCAGCAAGGTGACCCGGCTTTTGATGACGCCCGCTTCCTCGAGACGGGTGATCCGTCGCCAGCAGGTGGAGGTGGTCATGTCGACCTTTTCGGCGACCTCGGCCGCCGACAGGTTGCCGTGATGTTGCAGCACTTCGAGGATGCGCAGGTCCGCCTTGTCCAGCTCAACGTGCATGGGAACCATCACCCCGGGCCTTTTGGTGGGATGAATAGTTCATCGAAAGCCCAGATGAAGCAAGTTTTGTAACGCCTAGTGCGTGTCAGCCAGCGTAGGCTGCCGCACTTTCGAAGGGAGCGCATTGAATGAGTGTCTTCGAGAATCGGGAGTTCAACGGCCACGAGCTCGTCACCTTCGGGAACGACGGGCCCACGGCGCTGCGCGCCATCGTCGCCGTGCACTCCACCGCGGTTGGCCCGGCCGCTGGCGGTTGCCGCATGTGGCCCTACGCGAGCACGGACGAAGCCATCACCGATGCGCTGCGCCTCTCGCGCGGCATGAGCTTCAAGAACGCCATGGCCAACCTGCCCTTCGGCGGCGGCAAGGCCGTGATCATCGGCGACTCCCGTCGCAAGACACCGCAGCTCTTCGAGGCCTTCGGCCGCTTCGTCGATACCCTCGGCGGCCTCTACATCACCGCTGAAGACGTCGGCACGACCACCGCGGACATGGAAAGCGTCGCGAAGCAGACGAGCTTCGTTACCGGCCTGCATCGTCGCGGCGGCGAGTTCGGCGGCGACCCTTCGCCCAAAACCGCGCAGGGCGTGTACCTCGGCATCAAGGCGGCCGTGAAATTCCGCTGGGGCCGCACGGATCTCGCGGGCTTGCGCGTCGCGATCCAGGGCGTGGGCGGCGTGGGCTATCACCTGTGCCGCCTGCTCGCGGCGGACGGCGCGGTGCTGCGAGTGGCGGATGTGCGCTCGAATGCCGCCGAACGCGTGCGGGATGAGTTGAACGCGACGATCGTCCCGGTCGAGTCGGTGATGTACGAAGATGTGGACGTGTTCGCACCCTGCGCCCTGGGCGCAGTGCTGAACGAGCACACCATCGGCAAGATCCAGGCGCGCATCGTCGCGGGTGCGGCGAACAACCAGCTCGCGAGAGACGCGGACGGCGCGGCGCTGCAGGCCGGCTCTATTCTTTATGCGCCGGACTATGTGATCAACGCGGGTGGGATCATCAGCGTTACGCGCGAATATCTCGGCGGCAGCAACGAGGCGCAGGTGGGCGCGGAGATTCACGCCATCGCCGACCGGCTCACGGAAATCTTCGACCGCGCCCGCCGTGAGAACAAGCCGACCAATGTGGTGGCCGATCGTCTCGCGCAGGAGCGCATCGAGAGCGCGCAGAACCGGCTCGTCGCCTGAAGGCAAAGTTCCTCGGGAGTCGCGACGAGGGTTCCATTCGCTGGCGTTACTAGAGCCGCCCGCTCGGGCGTAGCCACGCGACGACGCAGTTGGCAAAAACCACGCTTTTTGCCACCGACAACGAAGGGCACTATCCGAAAAAGCGCCGCGGGCGACTTTTTCCGATAACGAAGTACACTCGCTACACATGAAGCGCGTGATGGCCATTGCAAACCAGAAGGGCGGTGTCGGCAAGACGACCACCGCAGTCAATCTCGCCGCGTCTCTCGCGGCCACCAAGCGCCGCACGTTGCTCATCGACCTCGATCCCCAGGGCAACGCGACCATGGGCTGTGGCATCGACAAGTCGCAGCTTCAGCGTGGCACGTGCGAGGTGCTGCTGGGTGAGACGGACATCCAGTCCGCGCTCGTGACGCTCGAAGCCGCCGGCTTCACGATGCTGCCTACGAATCAGGATCTGGTCGCCGCGGAAGTGCGGCTTCTGACGACGACCGTGGGTCGCGAAACGAAATTGCTGAACGCGCTGAAGCCCGTGCGCGATCAGTTCGACGTGATCATCATCGATTGCCCGCCTTCGCTGAACATGCTGACGGTGAACGCGCTCGTTGCGGCGGACAGCGTGCTCATCCCGATGCAGTGTGAGTACTACGCGCTGGAAGGCCTCTCGGCGCTGCTCTCGACCATCGAGCAGATCAAATCCGCGGTGAATCCGGGCCTCGAGCTCGAAGGCATCCTGCGCACGATGTTCGACCCGAGGAATAACCTCGCGAACGAGGTGGGCGCGCAGCTCATCATGCATTTCGGGGATAAGGTTTTTCGCACGATCATTCCGCGCAACATTCGGCTGGCCGAGGCGCCGTCGTTCGGCAAGCCCGTGCTCCTGCATGACAGGGAGTCGCGTGGCGCGCTGGCTTACCTTGCGCTGGCGGGCGAGATGATTCGCCGGGAAGAAGAGGCGGCTGCGCCACCAGCGGCCGCTGCGTCCTCTGAACAGGCCGCCGTCGCGGACACTCCGGCGCCAGGGGCGGGCTGAGGGGCACTCCCAGCCGCCCGGCGCTTGAGGGCTTCTTCATTCAGCGTGACGCCCCGTCACCCTGTTCTTTATGATCACAGCGATGTCCCAGAAGAAGCCAACCCTCGGCCGAAGTCTCGCCGCGCTGCTGCCGAACACGTTCGCGCACGTGCCGTCGTCGTCGGGTGGCGCGCCCGCCACCGAGTCACATGGCTCACCCGCGCTCGCGCCAGGCGATGAGCTTGCGAAGTTGCCGCTAGACCTGCTTCAGCGAGGCAAGTACCAGCCACGCGTGGACATGCGGCAGGAGACGCTCCAGGACCTGGCGAATTCAATCAAGGCGCAGGGCGTCGTTCAGCCCATCGTCGTGAGGCCGGTCGGCTCGCCGGCACCGGGCGTCTCACAGCGGTACGAGATCGTTGCGGGCGAGCGCCGCTGGCGCGCGTCGCAGCTCGCGGGGCTCGCGGATATACCCGCGATCATCAGGCACATCCCCGACGAAGCGGCCATCGCCGTCGCGCTCATCGAGAACATCCAGCGCGAGGATCTCAATTCGCTGGAAGAGGCGCGCGCGCTGGACCGGCTGATTAACGAGTTCCAGCTCACGCACCAGCAGTGCGCGGACGCCATCGGCCGGTCGCGTGCCGCGGTGTCGAACCTGCTTCGGCTTCTCGAAGCGGCGCCTGAAGTGTGTGAGATGGTCGCGCAGCATTCGCTGGAGATGGGCCATGCCCGCGCGTTGCTCGGGCTGACGAACAAGCGCAAGCAGGCCGAAATCGCGGCGGAAGTCGTCAAGAAGGGCATGTCGGTGCGCGAGACCGAGGCGCTGGTGCGGCGCTTGGGGAGCGCTTCCGCGAGCGGGTCCGCAGGCTCCGGCGAGTCCGCGGCAGCCGCCGGGAGCGGCTCGAGCGACCCGAACGTGGGGCGCCTCGAGCGGGACCTCGCCGAGAAGCTCGGCGCGAAGGTCACGATCCAGCACGGCGCGTCGGGCAAGGGCAAGGTCGTCGTGACCTACAACAGCCTCGACGAGCTCGACGGCATCCTCGCGCACATACAATAGAGCGGCATCATCCACTTACGGGTGCGCGAGCGGCGCCGGGCGGCGTCCAGCGGTCTTCCGGAGCGGCGGCGCCGGTAAAACTCAAAATCGAACGATAACCGCACCGTAAAAAATTTCTGCTCCGCGCCCTGTTCCGATGTGGAATTCCAAAACGCTGATCTCTATAATCCCGCGGCTTCGCGCCGGACTACCTAAGTAGTTGTACGGCAAGAGTAAAGCGAAGCCACTTCCCCACTCTTGCAGGAGTTCGGAAAGTGGCTTTTTTAATGCTCGGAAGAAGCGCCGCAGGCGCGCAGGTGATGGGGGTCTCAATGGATGCCGCGCAGGCACGTCGGGTGGGTTTCACCGTCGTGTTCTGGCAGGGCGCAGTGACCGTCGTCGTCGCGCTCGTCAGTTATGTGATGGCCGGTCGCCTCGCTGCCGTTTCGGCGCTGGTAGGCGGCGGTATCAGCACGCTCGCGAGCCTGGTGATGGCCGCCCTGAGTTTCAGGCGTTCATCGCTTGCGAATCCGTACAGTGCGGTGCGCGGGTTCTACGTCGGTGAAGCGGCCAAGCTCGCGACCGTCGTGGTGCTGTTCAGTTTGGTTTTGCGAACAATGAAGGTCTCGCCGCTGGCGATGTTCGTGGCCTTTATGGCGACCTTCTTCGTGTATTGGGTTGCGCTAGCCAATGCGCTGCCGACGTTGGGCCGGTCGAAAGATCCGGCACGGAACGCGGCGGTGCCGGCGCGGCGCGAGGGGTGAAGTGGGAACGACATGGCTGCTGTAGAACACGCTGCTGATCAGGCGCCGACCGCCAACGAATACATCGTCCATCACCTGACGTTTCTGAAGAACCATGAGCCGAAGGGCATCATCGACTTCAGCGTGGTGCATTGGGACAGTGTCTTTTTCTCGGTGCTGCTCGCCGTGCTGTTCGCAGGCTCGTTCTGGCTTGCCGCCCGCAAGGCGGGCGCGACCGGCGTGCCGAAGGGCTTCCAGAGCTTCGTCGAGCTGATCATCGACTTCATCGACACCACGGTGAAGGAAAGCTTCAGCCACCACAGCAAGGTGATCGCGCCGCTCGCGCTCACCATCTTCATGTGGGTGTTCCTCTTCAACTTCATGGACCTGCTGCCGGTCGACCTGCTGCCCAAGGTGGCGCACCTCGTCGGCGTGGAGCACCTGAAGTCCGTGCCGAGCACCGACGTGAACGTGACGTTCGGCATGTCGCTCACCGTGTTCGCGCTCATCATTTTCTACAGCATCAAGATGAAGGGGCTCGGCGGCTTCGTCAGCGAGTTCACGATGCAGCCGTTCGCGGCGAAGAATCCGGTGGTGAAGGTGCTGCTGATCCCGGCGAACCTGCTGCTGGAAATCGTGCCGTTCATCGCGCGCCCGATCTCGCTGTCACTGCGTCTCTTCGGCAACCTGTTCGCCGGGGAGATGATTTTCCTGCTCATCGCGCTGATGACGCTCAACGGTCTCGCCGGCCTCACGGGCGTCGCCGGTTGGCTGGGCATCGTCGCTCACATCGTGCTCGGGCTTGCGTGGGCGATCTTCCACATTCTGGTGATCACGCTGCAGGCTTTCATATTCATGGTGCTGACGATCATCTATCTGTCGCTGGCCCACGAGCATCATTGATGTCGCGCGCGCCACGGGCGCCAGGACGTTTTTTTTTCGATTGGCTTTTTCGTTTCCAGTTAGGAGGATTGAATGGCAACTATCTACGGTATGACCGTGCTGGCCGTGGGCATCATTTTCGGCCTCGGCGCGCTCGGCACCGCCATTGGCTTCGGCATTCTCGGTGGCCGCTTCCTGGAAGGCGCCGCGCGCCAGCCGGAGCTCACCCCGATGCTGCAGACCAAGATGTTCATCGTCGCGGCGCTCGTCGACGCGGTCGCGATGATCGGCATCGGCTTCGCGCTCTTCTTCACGTTTGCGAATCCGTTCATCACGGCTGCGCAGGCTGCCGGCGGCGCGGGCTAATTGAGCCCGGCGTGCCCGCTTCCCGGTAGTGCCGGGCGTTTGCGGGTCAAGGCGAGGAGACGAACGTGAATATCAACTTCACTCTCATCATCCAGATGGTGGTCTTCGGGCTATTGATCTGGTTCACGATGAAGTTCGTGTGGCCGATCATTCTCGGCGCCATGGAGGCGCGCGAGAAGAAGATCGCTGCGGGGCTTGCTGCGGCCGAGAAAGGCCAGCAGGAACTGTCGCAGGCGCGTAGCAATTCCGACTCGATCATCCGTGAAGCGCGCGACCGCGCCCAGCAGATCATCGACCAGGCGCAGCACCGCGCAAACGAGATCGTCGACCAGGCGAAGTCGACCGCGACGCAGGAAGGCCAGCGTCTCGTGGCGGCCGCCCAGCAGCAGATCGATCTCGAAGCGAACCGCGCACGCGAAAGCCTGCGCAAGGAAGTGGCGACGCTCGCCGTCAGCACGGCGTCGAAGCTGCTCGAGCGCGAGATCGACCCGCGCGCCCATGCGGACCTGATCAGCAAGCTCGCAACGCAGATCTGAAGCAATGGCAGACCGTAGCACCATCGCGAGACCTTACGCCCGAGCCGCTTTCGAAGAAGCGCGCGCGGACAAGCGTCTGGCACCCTGGTTCGATGCGCTCAACAACGGCGCGCTCGTCGTGCAGGATCCGCGGGTGCAGAACCTGCTCGGCGATCCGCGCGTGACGCCTGCGCAGCTCGCGCAGTTCGTCATCGATATCGCCGGCAACGGGCTTGAAGAGCACGGCAAGAACTTCGTGCGAACCCTCGCGGAGAATCGCCGTCTCGGCTATCTGCCCGAGATCGCCGCGATCTTCAGTGAGCTGAAAGATGCCGAAGAGGGCATCGTCGACGTCACGGTCACCTCCGCCGCGCCGCTCGACCAGCAACAGCAGCTCACGCTGAGCGAGGCTCTTGCGCGCAGGCTCAAGCGCCAGGTGCGCCTGCATTGTGCGACGGACGCGACGCTGATCGGTGGCGCGGTCCTGCGCGCTGGTGACCTGGTAATCGACGGCTCACTGCGCACGCGCCTCGAGCGCATGGCGACTGACCTGACTGCGTGATTCATGTTTGTGGGGCTGCGAAGCAACCTCACTAAAATCCGGGGCGAAGCCCTCCGAGGAAATTGAATGGCCATCAAGGCAACCGAGATCTCCGATCTCATCAAGCAGCGGATCGAGAATTTCAAATCGTCCACTGAAGCCCGCAACATCGGCACCATCGTGTCGGTGACGGACGGCATCACGCGCATCCACGGCCTCGCCGACGCGCGTTACGGTGAGATGCTCGAGTTCCCGGGCGGCACCTTCGGCCTTGCGCTCAACCTCGAGCAGGACTCGGTGGGCGCGGTGGTGCTGGGTGACTACAAGCACCTGGGCGAAGGCCAGACCGTGAAGACCACGGGCCGCATTCTCGAAGTGCCGGTGGGTCCGGAGCTGCTCGGCCGCGTAGTCGACGCGCTCGGCCAGCCGATCGACGGCAAGGGTCCGCTCAACGCGACCCGGACCGCGCCGGTCGAGCGCGTGGCGCCGGGCGTGATCTATCGCAAGTCGGTGAGCCAGCCGGTGCAGACGGGCTACAAGGCGGTGGATGCGATGGTGCCGATCGGCCGCGGCCAGCGCGAGCTGATCATCGGCGACCGCCAGACCGGCAAGACCGCGATGGCCGTCGACACGATCATCAACCAGAAGACCTCCGGCGTTAAGTGCGTGTACGTCGCCATCGGCCAGAAGGCGTCGACCATCGCGAACGTCGTGCGCAAGCTCGAAGAGCACGGCGCGATGAAGCACACGATCATCGTGGCCGCGCCCGCCTCGACGCCGGCCGCCATGCAGTACATCTCCGCGTACTCGGGCGTGACGATGGGCGAGTACTTCATGGACAACGGTGAAGACGCGCTGATCATTTACGACGATCTCTCGAAGCAGGCCGTGGCGTATCGCCAGATCTCGCTGCTGCTGCGTCGTCCGCCGGGCCGCGAAGCGTTCCCCGGCGACGTGTTCTATCTCCACAGCCGTTTGCTCGAGCGCAGCGCGCGCGTGAACGAGGAGTACGTCGAGAAGGCCACGAACGGCCGCGTGAAGGGCAAGACGGGCTCGCTGACCGGTATCCCGATCATCGAAACCCAGGCGGGTGACGTGACCGCGTTCGTTCCGACGAACGTCATCTCGATCACCGACGGCCAGATCTTCCTCGAGACCGACCTCTTCAACGCCGGCATCCGCCCGGCCATGAACGCCGGCATCTCGGTGTCGCGCGTCGGTGGCTCGGCGCAGACGGACATCATCCGCCGCCTCGGCGGCGGTATTCGTCTTGCGCTGGCGCAGTATCGCGAGCTCGCGGCGTTCTCGCAGTTCGCCTCGGACCTCGACGAAGCGACCCGCAAGCAGCTCGAACGCGGCCAGCGCACGACCGAGGTGATGAAGCAGAAGCAGTATCAGCCTCTGTCCGTCGCCGACATGGCGCTCGTCATCTACGCCGTGAACAACGGCTATTTCGACAATGTGCCGCTCAACAAGGTCGTGGATTTCGAAGCGGCGCTGCGCGGCTTCGCGAACTCGAGCCACAAGGGCGCGATCGATGCCATCAACGCGGAGCCGGTGCTGAAGAAGCACGAGGCGACGCTGAAGCAGGTCATCGAAGCGTTCGTCGCCACGGGCACTTATTAATTACAAATTCGAATCTGTTTTGAATTTGTATTTTCACCTGAGGCCGTAAGAAGCAGATGCCGGGCACAAAGGAAATCCGCACGAAGATCGCGAGTGTGAAGAGCACTCAGAAGATCACGAAGGCCATGCAGATGGTGGCCACGAGCAAGATGCGTCGTGCACAGGACCGCATGAAGCTCGCGCGTCCGTATGCGGACAAGATCCGCTCGGTCATCGGCCACCTGAACGAGGCGAATCCGGACTATCGCCATCCGTTCCTGCAGGAGCGCGAGCCGAAGTCGATCGGCGTCATCGTCGTGTCGTCGGATCGCGGCCTCGCGGGCGGCCTGAACGCGAACGTGTTCAAGCAGACGCTGCTGCTGCTGCGTGAATGGCAGGGCAAGGGCGCGAGCGTGAGCCTGTGCATCATCGGCACGAAGGGCACGGTGTTCTTCCGCCGGCTCGGGCTACCGATTCTCGCCAATGTCTCCGGTCTCGGCGACAAGCCGCACGTGAAAGACCTCATCGGCACCGTGAAGGTGATGCTCGACGCGTATCGCGAGGGCAAGGTCGATCGCGTCTTCATCGTCAATTCGACGTTCGTGAACACGATGACGCAGCAACCGACGGTGCTGCAGCTTCTGCCGGTGCTGCCCGTCGACAACAGCGGGTTGCAGGAGCACTGGGACTACATCTACGAGCCCGATTCGCGAGAGATCCTCGACGGGCTGCTGATGCGCTACATCGAATCGCAGGTGTATCGCGCGGTCGTGGAGAACGTCGCCTCCGAGATGGCGGCGCGCATGGTCGCCATGAAGGCCGCCACCGACAACGCCGGCGACCTCATCAGCGAGCTTCAATTGATCTACAACAAGGCGCGCCAGGCCGCGATCACGAAAGAGCTTTCGGAGATCGTCGGTGGTGCGGCGGCGGTTTGATTTTGTTTGAACCCCAGGGGTTCATGAAGGTTTGTTCGAGCCCTCGAAAGGGGCCGAGAGAATTTTGTCGAGCCCCGCAGGGGTTCACGAAGATTTGTTCGAGCCCTCAAAGGGGCTGAGAGAATTTTGTCGAGCCCCCGCAGGGGGCTCATAGAGGAATAACATGGCTACGGGCAAGATCACTCAGATCATCGGTGCGGTCATCGACGTGCAGTTTCCGCGCGAGTCGATCCCTGGTGTCTATGAAGCGCTGAAACTCACGGAAGTGAATCTCACGCTCGAAGTGCAGCAGCAGCTCGGCGACGGCGTGGTGCGCACCATCGCGATGGGTGCCTCGGAAGGCCTGCGTCGCGGGCTCGAAGTCACCGCGACGGGCAAGCCCATCAACGTGCCGGTCGGCAAGGCGACGCTCGGTCGCATCATGGACGTGCTCGGCGACCCGCAGGACAACCGCGGTCCCGTGGCCTCGAAAGAGACGCTGCCCATTCACCGTCCCGCGCCGTCATTCGACGAGCAGGCGGGCGGTGGTGACCTGCTGGTCACGGGCATCAAGGTGATCGACCTGCTCGTGCCGTTCGCCAAGGGCGGCAAGGTCGGCCTGTTCGGCGGCGCCGGCGTCGGCAAGACCGTGAACATGCTCGAGCTCATCAACAACATCGCCAAGCAGTACAGCGGTCTGTCCGTGTTCGCGGGCGTGGGTGAGCGCACTCGCGAAGGCAACGACTTCTATCACGAGATGATCGAGTCGGGCGTCATCGACCCGGTGAACCTCGAGAACTCGAAGGTCGCGATGGTGTACGGCCAGATGAACGAGCCGCCGGGCAACCGCCTGCGCGTCGCGCTCTCGGGCCTCACGATGGCCGAATACTTCCGCGACGAAGTGCGCGAAGACGGCAAGAAGGGCCGCGACGTGCTGTTCTTCGTCGACAACATCTATCGTTACACGCTCGCCGGCACCGAAGTGTCGGCACTGCTCGGCCGCATGCCGTCGGCGGTCGGTTACCAGCCGACGCTCGCTGAAGAGATGGGTGTGCTCCAGGAGCGCATCACGTCCACGAAGACCGGTTCGATCACCTCGATTCAGGCCGTGTACGTTCCGGCGGACGACTTGACGGACCCGTCACCCGCCACGACGTTCGCCCACCTGGACGCGACCGTGGTGCTGTCTCGTCAGATCGCCGCGAAGGGTATTTACCCGGCGGTGGATCCGCTCGACTCCACGAGCCGCCAGCTCGATCCGCTGGTCGTCGGCGAAGAGCACTACAACGTCGCGCGCGGCGTGCAGGGCGTGCTCCAGCGTTACAAGGAGCTGCAGGACATCATCGCGATCCTGGGCATGGACGAGCTGTCGGCCGACGACAAGCTCACCGTGTTCCGCGCGCGCAAGGTCGAGCGCTTCCTGTCGCAGCCGTTCAACGTCGCGAAAGTGTTCACCGGCCAGGACGGCAAGATCGTCTCGCTGAAGGACACCATCCGCGGCTTCAAGGGAATCATCAGCGGCGAGTACGACTCGCTGCCGGAGCAGGCCTTCTACATGGTCGGCTCGATCGATGAGGCCGTCGCGAAGGCGAAGACGCTGCAGTAATCCACTCGGTCCAGGTCGCGGCCGCGAGCCGCGACCTGGAGTCGAACAGGACACAGATACATGGCTGACTCCGCACCTCACACCATTCACGTCGACATCGTCAGCGCCGAGGGCGAGATCTTCTCCGGCTCGGCGGAGATGGTGTTCGCCCCCGCCCTGATGGGCGAGCTGGGCATCGCTCCTCGTCACGCCCCGCTGCTTACGCTGCTGAAGGCGGGCGAAGTGCGTGTGAAGCTGCCCGGCGGCGAAGAGCAGAGTTTCTTCGTCGGCGGCGGCGCGCTCGAAGTGCAGCCGAAGCAGGTCACCGTGCTCGCCGACACGGCGCTGCGCGCGAAGGACATCGATGAAGCCGCCGCGCTGGCCGCCAAGCAGAAGGCGGAAGAAGCGCTGAAGAATCGCGAAGGCGACATCTCGCAGGCCGAAGCGCTTGCGGAGCTCTCGCGCGCGGCCGCGCAGCTGAAGATGATCGAGAAGCTGCGGAAGATTCGCGGCTGATTCGTTTCCTCGATCGGGCGTAGCTACGCGTGATTCCAGGCGACAAAAACCACGCCTTTTGTCGCCGGCAACGAAGCTGATGTCCGAAAAAGCGCCGCAGGCGACTTTTTCCAATGAACGAGCGAGCGCGCTTTTCATTGGCGCCGGGGTAGAACGCAGCCATGGATCCACTCGTCGTCGACGTAGAGCTCGCTCCCACGGATTGGGACGCCCTCCAGCGCTACCTTCAGACACGTTCGAAGCAGCGGACGTCCAGGCGCGACTATCTCCTGAACGCGCTGCTGGCGGCGGTTCCGGTGATCATCGTTCTCTATCTGCTGGAGTCCGGTCACGGACAGCTCTCGCCGCTGACCATCGCCGTCGGGCTACTGGCCGTCGGCTTCTGCGTGACGCTGCTTCGGCGTCGCGCGCTCCGGGCGGCTCGACCGAAACCCGGCTCCGCCTCGATCGCGGGCACCCGTTTCGAAATCGATTCGATCGGCTTGCGCACGGTGCGCAAGCATCAGTCGGGCTTCGCCGACTGGCACGTCGTCCAGGCGATCGATGAAACGAGCGAACACGTCTTCCTGCCGCTGGATACGCTCGTCGCGTATGTGATTCCGAAACGGCAGATTGTTTCGGTTGCTCCCGAAGCGTTTGTTGCGCAGCTGCGGCAGTGGCACGCGGAACGTCGCGAGCGGAGCACTTCGTCGTCCAAGGCCGCGTCGCTTGATGCAGGGCACGGGTCATTAACAACGCCCGAGTCGTCTGAAGCACCGCCGTGGTCAACCGCGCCCGAGTCGCTTGACGCACCTCACGCACCATCAACAGCGTCGGCGTCGCTTGGCGCGCTACGCACGCGGTCATCCTCGCCCGCGCCCCGGCGCACCTTCTGGTCCGACCTTCGCGCCAACCTGCTCGTCGGCATGCGTGTGTTCTTTTTCCGCCCGGTGCGGCCGACGGACATCGTTTCGAGCTTCGATCAGGTCGTCGCGCTACTGCTCATCCTGCTCGGTGTCGCGGCGGCGCTCGATCGCGCCACCGCCGGTGTCGACGCGGAATTCATGACCTTCGGGTTGTACACCTGGTTCGCGCTGATCCTGTTGGGTCTATGGGTTTCGGCACTCATCGCGCGTTCGATGAGCGAGCGGGCGGATACGCGCACGCTCTTGGTCGTCGGCCTCGCGACGGCCCCCTGGGTGCTCATCGTTTCGACGGCGCTCAGCTTCATACCGGCGTCCGACGGTTCCGGGTGGTTCACCTACGCAGTGATGGCGATCGCCCTTTGGGCCGGTTTCCGTGCCGTGCGCGCGACGTACGGTTACGTTCAGCGCCAGGCGACGATGGTCATGGCCATATCGCTGGTGGCCATCGCGCTTGCCCAGAACTACCTCTACTTCGAGACACATCTCTGGGCAGAGGTTTCAGACGAAGACGAAAGCGACTTGCGCACGCCGTCATCGCAGGAAGCCGAAGCCATCTTCTTCGACCAGTCCGGGTTCGTCAGCGAAGCGCTCGACAGGCTCGAGCCGCAACGGCCCGGCGTAACCGATCTCTACTACGTTGGCTTCGCGGGCGACGGTTACCAGCGCGTGTTCCGTCGCGAGGCGCTCTTCAGCCAGCGTGTCTTCGCGGATCGCCTGGGCACAGGCCCACGTTCGCTGGAGCTGATCAACGACTACGAAGATCGGGAAAGCTTCCCTCTCGCCACGCTCGTCGCCCTGCGCTACGCGCTCTCGGGGATCGGCAAGGAGATGGATCCGAAGGAAGACGTGCTCGTCCTGTTTCTCACGTCTCACGGCTCCCGCGAAGGCGGCATCTCCGTTCGCAACGGCGTCTCGACGATCGACAGCGACTTGCCCCCGGACGACGTACGTAGCGCACTGGACGACGCGGGGATCCGCTGGCGCATCGTCATCGTCTCAGCCTGCTACTCAGGCGTGTTCGTCGAGCCGCTGAAGTCGGACACGACGATGATCCTCACCGCCGCCGACTCCCAGAACACATCTTTCGGCTGCGCCGACGATCGCGAGCTCACGTACTTCGGCGAAGCCTTCTTGCGGGATTCGCTGCCCAAAGCCCCATCGCTCCCGGCAGCGTTCGAGCACGCCCGCGAGGAGATCGCCGTGCGCGAGAAGCAGGAGAAGCTGACCCCCTCGAATCCGCAGATGTGGGTCGGGGCGTCCATGGCGAAGAAGCTCGGGCAGCTGGGGTCTTTGCCGCTCGGGATTGGTCATTGAGTTGGCGCGCATTTGGCGCGTATTTGGAATACGCGCCAAATGCGGGCCGTCATACAGAACGACTCCGGTGTGAAAGGCCACCCACCGGCCAATTGAAACCCTGTATTTGCGGCTGGCAAGGGGGCGCCGCTTCGGGACGGATCGACGTTTTTGGACCTGTCAGCCGCCATCGACGAAGGCGCGATATCCGTGGCCGACGCCCCGGCCCAGCCCGCGAGCACTCCGCCAATCACGCCCGTGCAACGCCATCGCACATATCGATAGAATCGATTCATGCAACTCAACGTCGTGATCCTCGCCGCCGGCCAGGGCAAGCGCATGAAGTCCTCCCTGCCCAAGGTGCTGCAGCCCTTGGCGGGCAAGCCTCTCCTCAGGCACGTCATCGACGTCGCGCAGGCAATGCAGGCGTCTGCCGTCAGCGTGGTCTATGGCCACCGGGGCGAAGTGGTCCGCGATGCGCTGAAATCGGAGAAAGTCACGTGGGTCGAGCAGGCCCAGCAGCTCGGCACCGGCCACGCCGTGCAACAGGCGCTGCCCACGCTGAAAGACGACGCGCTCGTGCTCATTCTCTATGGTGACGTGCCGCTCATCCGCCGCTCGACCCTCGAAGATCTCGTGAAGCTGGCGGGCCCGAAGGCCATGAGCCTGCTGACCATGGTCGTGGACAACCCCGCTGGCTACGGCCGCATCGTGCGTAACGCGAAGGGCCAGGTACTGAAGATCGTCGAGCAGAAGGACGCGTCGAAGTCCCAGCTGAAGATCCGTGAGTGCAACACCGGCGTGATGGCTGCACCGGCGAAGCTGCTGAAGAAGTGGATCGCCCGTCTCAAGAACGACAACGTGCAGGGCGAATACCTGCTCACCGATATCGTCGCCATGGCGGTGAAAGACAAAGTGAAGGTGAACCCCCTCGTTGCGCCGACCGTCGCCGAGGTGCTGGGGATCAACGACAAGGTCCAGCTCGCCGAAGTGGAAGCCCTGCGCCGCGCCGAGGTGGCGAAGGAGCTGATGCTCGCGGGCGTCACGCTGGTGGATCCCGCGCGCCTCGACGTGCGCGGCACGTTGAAGCACGGCGCGGACGTGTTCATCGACGTGAACGCCATCTTCGAAGGCAACGTCACGCTCGGCGACCGCGTGCGTATCGGCCCGAACTGCGTCATCCGCGACGCGAAGATCGGGGACGACACGGAAATTTTCGCCAACTGCGTCGTCGATGGCGCCGAGATCGGTACGAAGTGCGTGGTCGGGCCGTTCGCGCGCCTGCGCCCGACCAGCACGCTCGCGAACGAAGTCCATATCGGCAACTTCGTGGAAGTGAAGAATTCGACGATCGGCGTCGGCTCCAAAGCCAATCACCTCACGTACGTGGGTGACGCCGACGTCGGCAGCGGCGTGAATCTCGGCGCCGGCACGATCATCGCGAACTACGACGGGGCGAACAAACACCGCACGGTCATCGAAGACGGCGCGCATACCGGCTCCAATAGCGTGCTCGTCGCGCCGATCACGGTCGGTGCCGGTGCGACCATCGGTGCCGGTTCCACGGTGACGCGTGCGGCTCCGGCGGGCAAGTTGACACTTGCGCGCGCGCGGCAAGTCGTGATCGAAGACTGGGTCCGGCCGGTAAAACAGAAGAAGTAGCGCGTTCGAGCAACCAATGAGGCTCGCCACGTCTGTACGTATCTTAGTCAATTTATAAATATCTTATAAACTCGCTAAGATCGATATGATTCCCGGTATGGACCCGATCTCCAATCCCTACGCCCCGGGTGCCGGCACGCCCCCGCCCGAACTCGCGGGCCGTGATGAACTGCTCGAAAATATTCGCGTCGCGGTTCAACGCACGAAGCGCGGCTTACCCGCAAAGAGTGCGATCCTCACGGGTCTTCGCGGCGTCGGTAAGACAGTGCTGCTGGACCCCGTATGCGGGAAGATGCCGATGGCGCAGGCATCCATACGCTGCGTATCGAGGCACCCGAAGGACGCTCTCTTCCCGCGCTGCTCGCTCCGCAGCTGCGGTTGATGCTGTTGACGCTCAGCCGGAACGAGTGGCCATTACCAAGCCCGCAGGCGCTCTGCGGGTGTCGTTCGAAGGTCGTGCCGTCGAGCAGATTGTCGATGAGACGAAGGGCTATCCTTATTTCCCGCAGGAGTGGGGTAAGCATTCCTGGGATATTTCCACCTCATCGCCAATCACGCTGAAAGACGTTAGAGCGGCGTCGAAGATCGCCATCGCGACGCTCGATGAGAGCTTCTTCCGTGTGCGATTCGATCGGCTGGCCCCGGCAGAAAGAAAATACCTGCGCGCGATGGCTGAGCTGGGAGCGGGCCCGCATCGTTCCGGCGACATCTCGGCGGTTCTGAAGCGCGAGGTCACTTCCCTTGGGCCCACGCGAAATCAGCTCATCGCGAAAGGGATGATTTGGAGCCCAAACCACGGCGACACGGCCTTTACGGTGCCGTTGTTCGACGAGTTCATGCGAAGAATCATGCCGAAGGACTGGCAGCGGGCCTGACGAGGCACCCGCCACCTCGCGCCACCCCACGTCCGTTGAGAACTGTTTCATAGCGTGCGCTGAAACGGTTCTGTAGCACTGAGTGTGTAACGTTCTCCTCGCTCACAGGTGTGGACGATGATGGGGAGATAAGAATGAGCGCGTCCGAATCCAGTCGCGCCGAGTGGCTCGACAATTCCTTCTGGGAACGACTCGACCTCCTCGAAGGACGTCATCAGCGCCTGCAGACTGAACACGAGCTCGCGCGTCGCGGCCTCGAGAGCGTTCGGACGAGTGATGCGGGTGAGCTGCGGGAGGCGTGGGATCGTTACTGTACGGTCATCGCCGATCTCGACAGCACGACCGCCGAGCTCGAAGTTCTCCGTAACGGCGCCTGAAGAACCCCATTCATGCCGCCGAAGCTGCTCTCACGTCGCGCTCTCGAAGAGCTGGGTGAGTTGCAGGGCATGGTGCGGCGGCTGTCGGGCGATCGGAACACCGCGCTGCGCATCTTCACCGCCAGCCGGTTCTCCGCGATCGCTTCCGCGCAACGTGAGTTCTGGCTCGAATTCGCCTGGCTGGATCAGGAATACCGGGTGGCGGTTCACCGTCTCGCCCAGTTCTGTGTCGAGCACCGTGGTGCCCCGACACTCGTTGGAGTTAGTAGTACATGACGAAACGCGCTCTCATCACCGGGGTCACGGGCCAGGACGGGGCCTATCTCGCGGAGCTCCTGCTGCAGAAAGGCTACGAAGTGCACGGCCTGAAGCGCCGCGCCTCGTCGTTCAATACCGAGCGTGTCGATCATCTCTATCAGGATCCGCACGTTCCGGGGGCGTCGTTTCGCCTGCACTATGGCGACCTCACCGACGCCACCAACCTGCTGCGCGTGATTCAGCAGATTCAGCCGGATGAAATCTACAATCTTGGCGCGCAAAGCCATGTGGCCGTGTCGTTCGAAACGCCGGAATACACTGCGAACGCCGACGCCATGGGCACGCTGCGCATTCTCGAAGCCATTCGCATCCTGAAGCTCGAGAAGCGCACCCGCTTCTATCAGGCATCGACGTCGGAGATGTTCGGCCGTGTCCAGCAGGTGCCGCAGACCGAGCTCACGCCTTTCTACCCCCGCTCGCCGTACGGTGTCGCGAAGCTGTACGCGCACTGGATCACGATCAACTACCGCGAGGCTTATGGCATTTACGCTTGCAGCGGCATCCTCTTCAACCACGAGTCGCCGATTCGCGGCGAAACGTTCGTCTCCCGCAAGATCACGCGCGGGCTTGCCCGGGTGGCCGAAGGGCTGCAGAACTGCATCTACCTCGGCAATCTCGATGCGCGCCGCGACTGGGGTCACGCCCGCGATTACGTCCTTGCGCAATGGCTGATGCTGCAGCAGGAAGAGGCCCGCGATTACGTGATTGCGAGCGGCACGCAGCACTCGGTGCGCGAGTTCGCCGAGAAGGCCGGGGCGCAGCTCGGCATGCGCCTCGAATGGCGCAGCCGGGGCGAGGACGAGATCGGTTTCGACGCCCGTAGCGGGCGCACCGTGATTCGCATCGACCCCCGCTATTACCGGCCGACGGAAGTGGATACCCTGCTCGGCGACGCATCGCGCGCGAGGGACGAGCTTTCGTGGACGCCCACCATCGGTTTCGACGAGCTGGTCAATGAAATGGTCGCCTCAGACGTGAACCTCGCACGCCGGGACGCACTGGTTGCGCGCGAAGGGTTCCGCGCCGTCGCTTCGGCGGAATGACGCTTGGAAAAGAGCAGCCACATCTTCATTGCGGGTAGCCGCGGCCTCGTCGGCTCGGCGCTCGAACGCCGTTGCCGCGCGCTCGGTTACGACAACCTGCTCCTGCCCACCCGGAAGGAGCTGGATCTGTGCAGCCAGCAGGCTGTGGATGAGTATTTCGCCGCGAAGCGCCCCGAATACGTGTTCCTCGCCGCGGCCCGAGTCGGCGGCATCCACGCCAACAACACGATGCCGGCGGATTTCATCCGCGACAACCTGTTCATTGCCACGAACGTGATCGATGCGGCCTGGCGGGCCGGCACGCGCAAACTGCTCTTCCTGGGGTCGAGCTGTATTTATCCGAAGCTCGCTCCCCAGCCGTTGCGTGAAGAATCTCTGCTGACCGGCGCGCTGGAACCGACGAACGAGTGGTACGCGATTGCGAAGCTCGCCGGCCTGAAGATGTGCCAGGCCTACCGCCGCCAGTACGGCTTCGATGCGATCACGGCTTTGCCAACCAACCTCTACGGCCCCGGCGACAACTTCGATCTGGAAACCTCGCACGTGTTGCCCGCGCTTCTGCGCAAGTTCGGCGAAGCCGCCGCGTCGGGCGCGCCCGCAGTGACGTTGTGGGGAACCGGCACGCCGCGCCGCGAGTTCCTGCACGTCGACGACCTTGCCGATGCCTGCGTCTTTCTCATGCACCGCTATTCGCAGGAAGAGCCGATCAACATCGGTTGCGGCGAAGACCTTTCGATCCATGATCTTGCGATGAAAATCGCGCAGGTGACCGGCTTCGAGGGCCGTATCGCGCTCGACGCCACGCGCCCGGACGGCACGCCTCGGAAAATCCTCGACGTCTCCCGTCTCAACGATCTCGGCTGGCAGCCCCGGATCTCACTCGACGATGGCCTTGCGTCGACGTGGGACTGGTACACACGCCAGCTTCATCTCCACGGCAGCGCGCTTCGCGGGGACTTGTCGCGCGCCGCCAATGCCTGACGCGCCGCGCCGCCGATGCGGTTGTCATCGAACGTTAAGATGATTGTAATAACAGCCTGACAGTTTTCATCGGTCTCGGGTTTTTCCGGGCGGTTGAAAGGTCATCATCGTGAAAGTGCTGTCTTGGCGGATTGCCAGCGTTACCTCGTTGCTGCTTGCGGCCGCCGGCGTGACGCATGCGGAACAGGTGAGCGGCACGTTCGTCGCGCCGGTCTTCAAGTTCGGCAACAACGACATCCAGAACGATAGCGTCGTCGAAAACGCTGACGGCTCATTCACGATGAGTGGCACCGACGGCAGCCAGGCCGCCGGATGGTTGCTCGGCTGGAACATCAACGTCGACTACGACCCGTTCATCAACGGCTCGGTGACGCTCACGAATTTCAGCTCCAGCGCGCATAACTACACGCTTTTCCTCGATCTGCCGGTGGGCGCGTTCGGCCCCACGTCCGTGTTCGGCGGCTCGCTGACAGCGACCGTGTTCGACGACAACGGCGACTCCTTCGCAAGTCTCGGTCGTTCGGATGCCGCCAACGCGAGCCCCGGCATCTATCAGGGCACCATTGATGGCACGGGCGTGCTCGACCTGTTCGGCGCCATTTCCTGCTCGGGCTCCGGGCCGCACTGCTCGGCCACGCTCACGGACGACAATGGCTTACCGGGTCCCACGATTCCCGGCCCGGCCGTGAACGGGCACATCGGCACGATCCTCAAGTTCAATCTGTCGGCGGGCGATCGCGTGGTGCTCAACACGAACTTCACCGTCGAACCGTCGCCGGTTCCGCTGCCGGCGAGCGCGTGGATGCTGATCGCGGCGCTGGGATGCATGAGCTATCTGTTCGTGACGCGTCGTCGTGCCGGCGACGCGCTGCCCGCCGCGCCCATCTAAGAAGGGCCGTCACCCGCTCCATCGGGCCTTCTTCTCGCGGTTTTTTCGTATTCGAATTGTCTTACGTCCGCATCACACGCGACGCGCGCATTGATCCAGCGCGCACTTCAGCGTCGCGGAATGTGCGCAAGTTCAAAACACCGTAACCCAGCGTTCACAGCGCGCTCCTAAGTTGCCCACGCCGCTTCGAATCGGCGATCAGAATTTTTACGACTATCTCAGCGACTTTCTCAGGAGCAACACGGGTCATGCGTATTTCTTACAAGCTTGGATTCCTGGCGGCGGCCGCGCTCGCCGGCACAAACGCCTTCGCTAGCATCGCCGCGCCTCAGACCGGCAATGGCGAACTCATTCTCTTCGTGCAGGACGTCAACACACCGACGAACGTCTATGCGCGCGGTCTCGGCATCTTCATCAACGACGTGATGACGACTGCGGAAGCGGCCTCCGGCACGTACTCGGACGATCCGACCCTGTTCAGCAAGAACATCGCGGGCGTCTCGGCCGATGCGACGCTCTCGACGTTCCTCAGCGGCGGCTCGAGCTACGTGTGGACCGTCATGGCGGGTGACAGCACGGTAGCGGGTTCGGCCGCGCTGGCTGGCGAGCGCCGTTACGTCACGACGCTCGATCCCAACCTGATCTCGGCTCCGCTGAACCTCAACAACGGTCAGCTGGCCACCGCGTTCGCGAACCTCAACGGCACGGTCGTGGCCGCGAACGGCAACCCGTTCAGCGCCACCAATTCCACCGCGCCGAACGGCCAGTGGGGCACGGACACCTCGGAGAGCTGGTACAGCGCCGCGGTTCCGAACGGCAATCTGTTGCCGACCAGCGGTACGGCCGCCTCGACGCTGTTCGTGATTGCCAACTCGGGCAACTCGAACTCCGGCGCCGCTCGCGTGTGGCAGCTCTCGACCGACGTGACGATGGACGCGCAGGGCAACCTGAGCTTCGGTGCCACCACGGGCGTGCCGCAGGTTCCAGTGCCGGCCGCCATCTGGTTGCTCGGTTCGGCGCTCGCCGGCCTCGCGACGGTTCGCCGTCGCCGTGCGGAAGCTGACGCCGTCGCGGCCTAAGTTCCGATTACAAGCAATTTCCCTTTTGCCTGGAGATGACTCTCATGAAGAATCTTAAGATTGCCGCTGCTGTTGCCGCCTGTGTGGCGGGCTGCTCCGGCGCGTTCGCCAGCGACCTCACGACGACGGTCGACGTCCTGACGAACTTCAACTCGGCGACGGACGTGATCCTGACGGTTGCGGGCGCGTCTGCCGCCCGCAACTCGTTCGGTCTCGAACTGAGCCCCCTCAAGGACGACGGCTCGGCGAACCCGACCGCGCTGTGCTCGACCTCGACGACGGCCAGCGATCGCTTCGACATCTATCGTTCCAACGCGGCTTCGGGCCGTGACTTCCGCGCGTACAGCTGCCGTCTGGGCACGGTCGCGACGAGCGGTGCGAACACGAACCTCAACGGTCGCCGCGCGGTCATTTTCTACCGCTCTGAAGGCGGTTCCGCGTGGGGTGTGCTCGGTCTGGTTGCGAACCAGATGTGCACGTCCGGTGCGACGACGCCGTGCGTGGGCGGTGGTGGCAGCACCATCAAGCGCCTCACCGTCAGCGCCGCCAATTGCGCCGCCACGCCGTCGAGCGTGACCGGTGTCATCGGCGCGCTCGCGACGTTGACGACCGATTGCACGGTCACGGGCTACGACTTCGAGTCGGATGGTGCTGCGGCCGCTGGCGTTTCGGAAGCCACGACCGAGTTCGCCGTTGCGGACGTCGAGCCGAACATGTTCGCCATCCCGGTGAACTACCCCCAGAGCGGCAAGTTCAAGGCGTTCGTCGGTGGTGCGGTCACCACGGCGGGCTCCACGAAAGCTGCGCTGAATCCGATCAACACCGCTTCGGTGCGTGGTTTCGGCGAAATCTTCGGCGTGCTGGTCAGCAACTCGGTGACGACGCCGAACCTGAACACGCAGGATCTCGTGGGCCTCTTCACGGGCGCCATCGGAGATTGGGGTTCGGTGCCGGATTACACGTCTTCCAACGCCTTTAACCCGGCGGGTGCTGTGAAGATCTGCCGTCGCGAGCCGGGCTCGGGCACGCAGGTGCTTTCACAGGCCGCGTACCTCGGTCAGACCTGCAATCCGTCCGCTCCGCAGTTCCTGGCGGGTAACGGCTCGACCGTCATCGAGAACACGACTGGCGGTGCGCTGAATACTTGCATGCAGTCGACGACTGGCACGATTGGCATCAGCGTTCTGGGTGCAGCGCCGTCGGGCACGCACTTCGTGACGATCAACGGCGCGCCGTTCACGCGCACGGCGGCTGCTCTCGGTACGTACCCGTACACGAGCGAGCTCACGTTCACGCAGCGTCCGGCCCTGGCGACCTCGAACGTCAACGGTTCGCGCCTGGCGACGATTCTGACCACCCGCGGTCAGTCGGCCACCAGCATGCCGAACAACGTGTCGACGTTCGGTATCCCGGGTGTCGGTGGCAACGCGCCGGTTCTTCCGGTCAGCGCCACCAACCCGATCGCGCTCGGCACGCGTAACAAGAGCACCTGCAACCCGGCCGCTCTGACGAACTAAGAGACTGCTCTCAATCGAGCACTGTGCGCGGCGGGGGGCTCCCCGCCGCGCCTCAGGGACGAGATCTCTTCACGAAACTGTAAGGCATCGCTCGTAACTTCAGGTGCCGCACGCGGCGTGGCGGTCCACGCGCCGGAACAGCCGTGAATCGAACTATCAGAACATTCCCTCTCGCACTGGGGTTGCTGCTCGCTTTTGCGCGTATCGCACTCGCCGCCGATGAAGCCCCTGAACAGGCCGCATTCGACGTGCTCGAATACCGCGTCCTCGGCAACACCGTTCTTCCACCGAAGGCCGTCGAGGCCGCCGTGTATCCGCATCTCGGGCCGGGCAAGCACATGGACGATGTGCAACGGGCTCGCGCCGCGCTCGAAGACGCATACCGAGGCGCCGGGTACGGCACGGTATTCGTCGACATTCCCGAACAGAGCGTCGATGAAGGCATCGTTCGGCTGAAAGTCACGGAAGGCAAACTGCGCCAGGTGCGCGTCGAAGGCGCACGTTATTTCTCGAATCGCTGGATCCGCGCGGAGCTGCCTTCCGCCGTGCAGGGCACCGTGCCGCAACTGCCCGCGCTCCAGGAGCAGATCGCCGCCGCAAACCTGCTCACCTCCGACATGAGCCTCGTGCCCGTGCTCGGGCCCGGCAAGATACCCGGCACCGTCGATCTCACGCTCAAAGTCAAAGACGAGCTGCCGTTCCACGGCTCGCTCGAAGTCAACGATCAATACACCGCGGACACGACGCCTTTGCGTCTGTTGGCCGCAGTGAGCTACGACAATCTTTTCCAGCGGCTCGACAGCCTCTCTCTGCAGTATCAGACGGCTCCGAGCGAGCGCAAGCAGGTCGACGTGCTGGCACTGGGCTACACCGCGCGACTGAATGACGAAGGCTCACGCCTCGCCCTGTACTACGTGGATTCGAATAGTGACGTCGCCGCAGTCGGCACGCTCAACGTCCTTGGCAAGGGCAAAGTCTATGGCGCGCGTTTCACCGTGCCGATGGAGAACACCGTCGAGGCGAGTCATACGCTGTCGTTCGGTGTCGATTACAAGGACTTCCTGGAGAACATCAACCTCGATCCCACGAAGTTGACCGATCCGACCCAGGCGAAACTGCAGACGCCGATCTCCTATTCCGTGCTGTCTTTCGGGAACTCGAGCGCCTGGCGCGGCGAGCGGCAGCAGTGGACGCTGTCGACGACTGGCAATCTCGGCATCCGCGGCCTCGGCAACTCGGACGAGGAGTTCGCCAACAAACGCTTCAAGGGCCGGCCGAACTTCTTCTATCTGCGCGGCGATGCCACCTCGCGCACGCGCTTATTCAGCGATGCATCGCTGCTCGTTTCTCTTTCCGGTCAGTACGCCGTCGACCCCGTGATCAGCAACGAGCAGTTCGCCCTCGGCGGCGCGAGCGGCCCGCGCGGTTACCTCGAAGCCGAAGAGCTCGGTGATCTCGGCGTGAAAGCGAGCCTCGAGCTCGACTCGCCCACCTGGCGCTGGCTCGCCGACCGGGGCCGGCTGCAGGGATTCATGTTCGTCGACTACGGCCGCGTCTCGACGATCAACCCCCTGGAAGGCGAAGACTCCAACGTCTATCTCGCCAGCTACGGGCTCGGCTTCAATGTCGGCTTCACGTCGTGGATCTCCGGTTCGCTGACCTGGGCTTCGCCCCTCGTCAACGGCACACGCACCCTCAACGGCTTCCGGACGCGCGAGGGCGACTCACGCCTTTTGTTTGTCGTTCGATCCGCCTGGTAGAGCTATGAAACTGCAATTTGCCATTGGCGGCGCGATGTTGGTCGCCGCGACGACGTCGACGGTGTCCGCGGCGGATCTGCCGATCCCCTGTGTCGCAGGCTCGTGCGGGCCGGGCGTGAAGGGCTTCGTGAGCTCGGGTCAGGCCACCGCAACGAGCACGGCCAACACGCTCACCGTCAAGCAGCAGACGGACCGCGCGATCCTCAACTGGACGAGCTTCAACATCGGTGCGGACGGCAAGGTCGTCTTCCAGCAGCCCGACGTCAACTCGATCGCGCTCAATCGAATTTTCCAGAACAGCCCGAGCAAGATCTTCGGTTCGCTGACCGCGAACGGCCAGGTGTATCTCGTCAATCCGAACGGCATCGTGTTCGGCGCGACGTCGAGCGTAAAGACTGCGGGCTTGCTCGCTTCCACGCTCAATATCTCCGACAGCACTTTCCAGAACGGGCTGTTGTCGGCGGACCTGCTTTCCAGGGGGGCGCCCGCGCTCGATGGCAGCGGGCACCCGAACGTGCTCGACGCCGATGGCAATCCGGTGATGGGTCCGGACGGCAAGCCACTCAAAGTGGAGATCAGCGTCGAAAAAGGCGCGCAGATCACCACGGCGGCTTCGGGCCAGCGCGTGATGCTCGCCGCTCAGAACGTCACCAACGCCGGCACGATCAGCGCGCCGGATGGCCAGGTTGTCCTGGCTGCGGGCGAGAAGGTGTACGTCACAGCGAGCACCGATCCCGGCCTGCGCGGCCTATTGGTCGAAGTCGATGCCGGCGGAACCGCCTGGAATCAGCTCACCGGCAATATTTCAGCGAATCGCGGCAACGTTACAGTAGTGGGCCTCGCGGTGAATCAGGACGGTCGCGTCTCCGCGTCCACCACGGTTTCCGCAAATGGCAGCATTCGTCTGCTTGCGCGCGATAGTGTCGTGCAGAACGTCAATGCGACGGCCGCCCCCTTTTCGGCAACCCGCGCCGGCAAGTTGCAGCTCGGCACGCAGAGCGTGACGAGCGTTCTTCCGGAGCTCGACAGCACCGAAACCGCCGTCGACGATCAACCACAGCTGGCATCCCGCGTGGACCTGCAAGGGCGGCAGGTCGTGGTGAAGAGCGGCGCGCAGGTTGTCGTGCCCGGCGGCATCATCGCCGCGCAGGCTGTCCGGAGTCCGGACATAGCCAATTCTTCGACCGTAGCCCCGGACACTGATTCACGTATTCGCGTGGAATCCGGCGCGGTGCTCGATGTATCGGGCAGCGACGCCGTGCTGCCTGCGAGCAGCAACATGGTGACTGTCGAGCTGCGCGCGAACGAGCTGAAAGACTCGCCGCTCCAGCGCGACGGCGCCCTGCGTGGCAAGACGGTGGTCATCGATCGTCGCGTCGGCACACCGCTCGCGGATGTCTCGGGTGCGATCGCCGCGATTCCCAAGACCATCGCCGAGCGCACCTCGGCGGGCGGCAGCATCAAGCTCGACTCCGAAGGCGACGTCGTCGTCGCTACCGGCGCCCGCATGGACGTGTCCGGCGGCAAGGTCACCTACGAAGCCGGCCCGATCCAGACGACCAAGCTGATCGGCGCCGATGGCAAGCTGGTCGACATCGGCCAGGCCGATCCGAACAAGATCTACGTCGGGATCATCAACCCGACCAGCAAGAAGACCTACGATCGCTGGGGCGTCACCGAGATCGTCAACGGCCCGGGCATCGGCCAGCTCGATCCCGGCTATGTCGAGGGACAAGACGCGGGCACCTTGCAATTCGCCGCTTACAAGATGGTGTTGAACGGCGACTTCCTGGGCTCGATCACCGTGGGCCAGTTCCAGCGAGACCCCGCGAAAACGCCAGCGGGTGGCCAATTCATCGTTGGCGATCCCACTCGGCAGAGCGGCGACTCCGAGATACGGGACTACCGTGCGCCGTCCGTCGTCTTCACGGACGAGCGGCCGCGAATCGCTGTCTCCAGCGATGCGCAGCTTCCAGGGCCCCGCCTGCTCGAATTGCCGACGGACTTCCTGAGCCAGGGGTTCACGAGCACCGCGATCTACAGCAACGGCGACATCACCGTGCCGGAGTCGCTGGCCCTCAATCTGGTTCCCGGCTCGTCGCTCACGTTGCAGGGGCACGGTGTCCAAGTCGATTCGAACATCACGGCGCCCGGCGGCAAGATCCAGCTCACCTCGACTGCTACCCGGCCGGATGCGCTGATCGACACGCTTCGTCCGTACGTGCATGTCGGTGCCGCCGTGAAGCTCGACGTGAGCGGGCTGTGGACCAACGACCTTGCGGCGCTGAACGCCGGCCGTGCGACCACCGATCCGCTCTACCCGAACGCAGGCTCCATCGGCATCACGGTGACGCGTGCCAACTTCGCATCGGTCGTTCCGGGCGAGTTCGTCATTGGCGATGGCGTGCAGCTCGTTGCGAACGGCGGGGCGTGGGTCAAGAGTCAAACGAGCACGGTTGGCGGCACCGGTGGCAGCATCTCCATTCAGGCCGGCGACTTCGACTCTCCGCTGCAGCTCGGCGAGGACATCGAAATCGCAGCATTCGGCGTGAACGGTGCTCGCGGCGGCTCGTTCACAATCGAAGCGCCGCGTATCGATATTGCACATGACAGCGTTTGGGCGCACGCGCAGGCCATCGACCAGCCCGAACCTGAGACGCCGGAAACGCCGGAGATTCCCGAGACGCCGGGCAACTTGCCTCCGGCTACACCCGAGGAACCGACCAAGCCGAAGCCGCCTGCGAAACTCGTGCTGGGTGATGGTCTCTTCTCCAACTTCGGGTTCTCCACGTTCAGCCTCACGGCGAGTGGAGCAGGCGTTGCGGATGACACGCCCGACGCACCTCTCGTTACGTTCGACGTGTTGTCAGAGGCGCAGATCGATGCACGCACGAAAACCATTCTGCTCTCCGACGCTTCTCGCAACGTGGCGAGCGGCAGCGCACGTGTCGATTCGCTCGGGACCGTAACGCTGCTGCCTGACACGCTACGAGTCGCGTCGAGCGTCTCGATGAAAGTGGCGCCGCGCGGAGAAGTCGGCGCCGCAGGCTCGGGCTGGCTACGGGTCGAAGCTGGCTCGAACATGGTTGCGGATCCGCAGTCGTCCTTCTCGTTCAGCTCGGCGCGCGGTGTGCTGCTTGCTGGCAACATCACGGCACACGCCGGCACGGTCTCAGCGTCGGTCGTGGCGCCGCCATCAGCAGCCGATGCGGGCTTTATCGCGGATCAGCGAGTCGAAATCGCTCCCACCGCGAGCATCGACCTCAGCGGCATCGCGTTGTTCGCACCGAACGATCGTAATCTGCAGCAGGGCAATGTGCTCGGCGGCGGTACGCTCAACCTTTCGGCGCTGCGTGGGTATGTCCTGATCAATCGGGGCGCCTTCGTCGATGTCTCGGGCACCCAGGCGGCAATCGATTTCCCGGACGCGGTAAGCGGCGCGGGATATTCGCGCAAGTTCGTGGCGAGCGCAGCGGGCTCGGTCAGTCTGCGAGGATCCGAGGGAGTGCAGTGGCTCGGCACACTCTCCGCGCATGCGGGTCGCGGGGACACCGGTTCCGCGGCGGGCGGCACGCTCAGCGTGTCGACGACACGCGATGACGGCTCATTCACGCCGCCGCAGAACGAGACTCTGGCGGCCACCTTCCCGACAGGCCCTCGCGTTCTGACCGTGGTGCAAGACCAATCGTTTGCCTCCGCTCAAAACGGATTCGCGGTCGTCGATGCCAACAAGGTCGTCTCGAGTGGCTTCGATAGCCTCTCACTGACGGCGGGCGGCCGTATCGATTTTGCGGGCGATGTTTCCCTTGCGCTGGGTCGTCAGCTGTCGCTCGATGCGCCGCTCGTGAGCGCGGGCACGGCCAACAGGGTCGATCTGTCCGCCCCCTTTGTCTCGTGGGGTTATTCGTTCTCCCCCGACGCCAAGGCTCCCGCCACACCGGGAGGTGCGCAGCTCGCCGTGCGTGCCGATACGATCGAGCTGTTTGGCGCAACGAGCCTCGCGGGGTTCACGAACTCGCGATTTGAGGCCCAGCACGACATCCGCCTTCGCAACGAAGCCGCTGCCGGGACGCTCGGCACCCTGCGCGCGAGCGGCAACCTTACCCTGGCAGCGTCACGCATTTTCCCGCTTGCAGGGCAGAGCTTCGAGATTCGTGCGCCGGGTATTGATGGCGATGACACCACGGGCACCATCCGCATCGAGCAGACCGGTGCTTCATCAGGCACGCCGCTGTCGGCGGGCGGCGCGCTCAGCATTTTCGCGCGCAACATCGTTCAGGGCGGCACGCTCCTCGCGCCCTTCGGAACGCTTCAACTGAATGCGAGCGACACGCTCGACCTTCTGCCCGGCAGCGTTACGTCCGTCTCCGCTGACAGGACGATACCGTTCGGCTTCGTGGAGGCGGGCACCACCTGGAAGCACAACCTTACGCTGACCTCTATTCCAGATCGCCAGATCACCCTCACCGCGCCGACAGTGCGCACGGGCGAGGGCTCGACGGTCGACCTGCGCGGTGGTGGCGATCTTTACGCGTACAGCTGGGTGCCGGGAACGGGAGGCACCAAGGACAGGCTCGCCGCCGGCGCGACGCCGGGCCTATATGCCATCATTCCCACCGAGAAGGCGCCGTATGCGGTGATCGATCCGCTGGAGCTTGCGAACTCGGGATTGAAAGCGGGCGACAGCGTTTATCTGGCCGGCACTGCGGATGTTCCGGCGGGCACCTACGCGCTCTTGCCTGCGCGTTATGCGCTTCTGCCGGGCGCTTATCTCGTCAACGCTACTTCGTCCGGTTCCGCCGATATCCGGCCAGGTGTCACTTCCACCTTGCCCGATGGCGGAATCACGGTGGCTGGGTATCGCACGTTCGGGGGCACAGGCATCGGCGACACGCGCTACACGACCTGGGTCGTTCATCCGGGCTCGTATGGGCGTCAGATCTCGGGATACGAAGATCATCTCGCTTCCACGTTCTTCACCGATCAGGCCGCGCTCCATGATCAGCCGCGTCCGGTCATTCCGGCCGACGCCGGGCGCCTCGTGCTCAACCCCGGCAAGCAGCTCGATGTCCGCGGCGATGTGCTGACCACGGCCGCGAGCGGTGGTCTCGGTGCGAGCATCGACATCGCGGCGGCGAATCTCGCCGTTACCGCCGAGCGCATCGTTTACGCGAGCCCGCAGATCGACGCCGCCACGCTGCAGAAGTGGAATCCGCACAGTCTGGTGCTCGGTGGCGCGAGCTCCGACACGGCCGACGGGCGCACGATCGCCGTCAGCGCGGACGACGTCATCATCGGCGAGAACGTGAATCTGTCGCTCGATGAGATCGTCATCGCCGCGAACGACAGCATCTCGTTCCAGAGCGGCGCACGGGTCTCGAGTCGAGCCACGAGCACCGCCGTGGATATGCCGGAGGTCAACCTCACGCTCACCGGCAGCAACGCCGCTGGTGCCGCGGTGGTGGCCGTGTCCGACCTCGCGGTCTACGACGTCCAGAAATCCGATGCCGCACCGGCGAGCCTCGCTCGCGTGGATATGGCGAGCAACTCGCAGCTGTCTTCGCGGGGCGCGTTGTTACTGGATGCGCCAGGCGGCGCACGTCTCGAGGGCACGCTGTCCGGCGCTGGCGCCGCGTGGAATCTTTCGTCCGACCGAATCGTGTTCGGCGAATCCGATGCAACCGACGGCATCGTCATCGATTCGCGGCTGAGCGGGCTGCTCAGTCAAGGCCGGTCGATCGAGATCGCCGGCACCGGTCTGATGGATTTCGCGGAGTCTCTCACCGTCGGCAGCGCGGGTCAGGATCTGACGTTGCGCGCGGGCACGATCCACGCGCTTAATGACGACACGCAGGTCGTGTTCTCCGCGCGTACGCTGACGCTCGAAGGCGCGGTCGCAGGTTCCGCCGCTGCGCTCGAAGCGGGAACGAGCAGCATCACGGCCAGGGCGAACGACATCATCCTCGGCCCCGGCTTCCTCGACTTCGATGGCTTCAGCACGATCTCGCTCCAGGCGAGTCGGGACGTGCGCGGCGAGGGCACCTCGCGGTTCCGTACGCCCGGTGCGCTCGACATCACGGCCCAGCGTGTCACGGCGAATACGGGCGCGAACACGAGTCTCGAGGTGGGCGACGCATTCCGTATCCTCAAGGCTAACGGTACTTCGAGCGGCGCCATCGCCGGCCTCGGCGGCAGCCTGAAGGTGCATGCGGGTAGCATCGAAAACTCGGGTCTCATCGAGCTGCCGACTGGCCTCGTCTCGTTGACCGCCGACGACGGTCTTACTCTGTCGGCAGGCAGCGTGATCGACGTCTCCGGCCGCACGGTCACCGCCGCAGGGCGTTCCGTGAGCTCGTGGGGCGGCGCCATCACCCTCGGCGCTGGGAGCGATCTCACGGGTGTCTCAGGATCGAGCCTGCTGATGCAGGGCGCGGGTGCAGCCGACGGCGGCGTTCTCGCGCTCAGCTCCGGCGGCGTACTCGCATTCGACTCCAGCCTCAACGCGCACGGCACGAAGACCGGTGGATCTGTCACCGTGGACGCTGACAGCTTCAGCCTCGATGCCAACGGCGACAGCACGTTCGGCGCGCTCAATTCGCGCTTCGAAACTGCGGGTTTCAACGAAGCCCGCCGGATCACGGTTGCACATGGCGATCTCAACCTAGCCGCCGGCACGACCACGACGGCGCGCACGGTCGAGCTGACCACCAACGACGGCTCGATCGACGTCGCCGGCTCCATCGTCGCGCTCTCCGATTCGCAGCGCGCGGCCATCTCGCTCTTCGGCGCGGGCGGTGTAACGCTCGAATCCGGCAGTTCACTTCGCGCGGAAGGCATGGGCGCGGACGGGCGCGGCGGCTACGTGACGATCGGCACCTTCGACGGTGCGATCGATCTGAAGTCCGGCAGCGCGATCGCCACGCGCGGCACGCAAGATAACGGCCGCCTGTGGCTGCGCGCTCCGGCGATCATCAGAGACGGCAAGGACGACGTGAACGTCGAAGGCATCCACTCGACGCTCACCGGCGTCGATTCAGTCGTGCTCGAATCAGTGCTTCGGTATGACGATCTCGGCCCGGTGCTGTCGGATTTCGAGTTCGGCGACTACATCAATCGCGCGGATACGTACGCGCAGAGCGCGTTCGGCAACATCGGAGCGCGGCTCGGTGGCGGCAACGTTCCGCTGCGCACGACCGTCGGCCTCGATCTGTACAGCGAATCCGACGTCGCGCTCGGTTCGGCCGATCCTTTCAGTCCCGGCTCGCTCGATCTTTCCAGCTGGCGCTCCGGCGGTGAGGCGGGCGCGCTCACGATCCGCAGCGGGGGTTCGATCGCCGTCAACGGTATCGTCAGCGATGGGTTCTCCACCGATTTCAACGGCGTGCCCTCGTTGCTCGATCAGCGCTCGGCGACCATCCGACTCGCCGCCGGCAGCGCGTTCCAGAGCACGAATCCGCTGAGCGTAACGGCGGGCGCAACGGGAGACCTCACGTTCTCAGCATTTTCGGTGCTGCGCACCGGCACTGGTGACATCGGTCTCGCCGCAGCGGGCAATGTGCTGATCGGCGATAACGATTTCGGCGGCGCCTCGATCTACACGGCAGGCACGCCGGCCTTCGCTGCAGGCAGCACCCCTGGCGTGACGCCGCTGCGGGACACAGTTTTCCCGACTGATGGCGGCTCGATCTCAATTTCCGCCGGCGGCAACATTGCCGGTGCGCGCGTCATCGGAGGTGTGGGCGGGTGGCAGCCGCGCGCCGGCCGCGGCGGAACCACGACGGCGGTCCCCACGCAGTGGGGCACGAACCTGTCGGCGTTCAACTGGAATGTCGGGTCATTCGGTGGCGGTGACCTGGCGGTGCGCGCCGGTCGCGATATCGTCGAGCTCTCCGCCGCTGTCGCCGACTCCGCTATCGAGAAGACGCCGGATGTGCTCACGCAGTTCCAGGGTGGCGTTCTGTCGGTCGATGCCGGTGGCGATATTTCGAGCGTCATGTTGCACATGACACGCGGAGACAATCGGATTCGCGCTGACGGTGCGCTAGCCGGCGGATCCCGTCTGGCCGACACCGGCGACGTGTTGGGCAGTTTCTTCTCGCTTGCGGACGGGACCCTGAGCATTCGCTCGCGCGGCGATACGATCATCGAGGCGGCGTTACAGACGAGTGCGCTCATACAGCCGAATCAGTCACGGCTGTCGATGTTCCTCACCGCAGGCGAGGGCTCCGCGCTCGATGTGCAGAGCGCGGCCGGCGATGTCGTGTTCAATTCAGAGTCGTCCCGTCTCGGATCCTTCCTCGGTGGGGACGTTGCAAACAGCCTTTACGCGACTGAGCTAGGCATGGTGCCTGCGAACCTCAGGATGGCCGCGTTGAGCGGCGACATCCATGTCCGCGGGCAGGTGACGATGACGCCATCGGATCACGGGCAGCTGGACGTGTTCGCGTTCCACGATCTCTGCTCGGCCGACGATGGCTGCGGCATCGAGATGGCCGATCTCGCGGCGGGCTCTGTACCCACGGCGCTAAGCCCCCTGAGCACAGACAACGGGGTCTCCCTGGCGCTCAGCGGGCCTGGCGGCGCGCGACACCTCAACGACCCGCTGTCTGCATTGATCACGGCGGGACACGATCTGAACTCGGTAGGAATCAGGGTCCCGAAGGCGGCCAGCATTGCCGTGGGCCACGACATCATCGCCCTCAACCTCGATGCCCAGAACCTGCGATCTGACGACGTCACACTGATCACCGCCGGGCGCGACATCACGTGGACCGGTTCCGACGGCTCAACTCTCGCAGGCCAGATCCAGGTCGGCGGCCCTGGCCGGCTCGATATGCTGGCCGGCCGTAACATCGACCTCGGCCTCTCGGGAGGCGTCTCCACGACCGGCAATCTTCGCAACCCGAACCTCCCCACGACCGAGGGCGCCGATCTCACGATGATCGCGGGCCTGGGCAAGCCGCTCGACTACACCGACTTCTTCGACGACATCGTGGCGAAGAGCGATGACGGGCACAAAGCCGTCGTCGACTACGTCTCGAAGGTCACCGGTCAAACGCCGGCAACGTACGACGCGGCGGCGGCGACGTTCGGCACGCTCGATGAAACGACGCAGCGGCCGTTCCTGCTCGAGTTCTTCTACAAAGAGCTCGTGGCCTCCGGTCGCGAGGCGAACGAGAATCCCGCCGCGGGTTTCAAGCGCGGGTACGCCGCCATCGATGCGCTGTTGCCAGGCGCGCGAAGCACCGATCCGAAGGCGCCGAATCCGTACGAAGGCGACTTGATGATGGCCTTCAGCAGGATCTATACGCTTGCCGGCGGCTCGATCTCGCTCCTGGTGCCGGGTGGTCTGCTGAACGTCGGTCTCGCCAATCCGCCACCGGGCCTCGCCGATAAGGCACCGTCGGATCTCGGCATCGTCGCGCAGCGCGCTGGCGACGTGCGCATCTACACCGCGGGCGACGTGCTCGTGAACCAATCGCGCATCTTCACGCTCGGCGGCGGCGACATCGCCATCTGGTCGAACTTCGGCGACATCGATGCGGGTCGCGGATCCAAGACCTCGGTCTCCGCGCCACCGCCGGCGGTGCGAGTGGACTCGAGCGGCAAGGTGACGCTGGACTTCGCGGGCGCGGTGGCCGGTAGCGGCATCCGCACGATCACCGCGACCGCCGACCGCAACGTCAAGCCGGGTGATGTCGACCTGATCGCGCCGGCCGGCACCGTGAACGCGGGTGACGCCGGCATCGGCGCAGCGGGCAACGTCAACATCGCCGCCCAGCACGTCGTCGGCCTCGACAACATCCAGTTCGGCGGCTCCGCCACCGGCGTGCCGTCGGAGGTCAGCAGTCTCGGTGCCTCGCTGTCGTCTGTTTCGGCTGTCGCGAGCAGCGCGTCCAACGCTTCGGGCTCGACAGTCGGAGAGCAGGCAGCGCCACCGACCGCCGCGCCGCTCGCGGAGAGCGCGCTCGGTTGGCTCGACGTGTTCGTGACCGGCTTCGGCGAAGACTCCTGCAGCGCCAACGATGCGGAGTGCATGAAGCGGCAGCAGACGAAATGAGCACGCAGCAGACGATGCAGTACGCGATGCGCTGTCATCAGCGCGGGCGTCTCGCGGAGGCGGAACGGCTTTATCGCGACGTCATTCGCACGGAGCCGCAGCACTGCGACGCTCTGCATCTGCTTGGGCTCATCCGCATCGATCAGCGCGACTACCAGACTGGCGTCCGGCTGATCGAATCGGCGGTTGCAGTGAATCCGCGCTTCGCTAAGGCGCATTTCAATCTCGGGGTGGCCCTCACGAAGCTGGAGCGCTACGACGACGCGGTGGCGAGCTTCGACCACGCGCTGCGGCTCACGCCGGAGCACGTGGAGTCCTGGAATGCGCGCGGTAACGCGCTCATCAAAGCGGAGCGCGTGGCCGAGGCGAAGGAAGCGTACGATCGCGCACTCACCCTGCGGCCCGAGCACGCCGGCGCGCTGCTGAATCGTGCGGCGGCATTCGTCCGCCTCGAAAAACTCGAGGAGGCGCAAGCCGACCTCGACCGCCTTCTTGCTCTCGACCCCAATCACGTCGAGGCACACATTCGCCGGGCGTCGTTAGCCGCGAAGAGGGGTGATCCGCTCGACGCCTACCAGCGGCTCGAGTGTGAGACGCCCGACCTCAGCCAGAGCGCGGAAGCCTGGTGTGTGCGTGGCAGCGCGCTGGCCCAGCTCAGATGCTACGAGGAGGCGCTCGAAGCATACGATCGCGCGCTCGAATTGCGTAGTGACTACGTGGACGCTTCCGCCGGGCGCGGCGGCGTCTTGTCGATGCTCCGTCGCTTCGAAGAGGCGCTGCTGGAATACGACCGGGCGCTACGCATCGACCCGGATCACGTCGAAGCGCTCTACAACCGCGGTCTCGCACTCGGCGAGCTCGATCGGCTCGAGGAAGCGCTCGAATACTTCGAACGCGCCGTCGCGAACAAGCCGCGCTATCTGCGCGGGCTCGCCAATCTCGTGCCGGTGCTCGCACGCTTCCGCCACTTTCCGCAGGCGCTCGAGTGCTGCGATCGGGCGCTCGAGATAGAACCGAAGCACGCGCAAACGCTCATCTGGCGCGCCGATATGCTGGTGAAGCTCCGTCGCTTCGATGACGCGCTCGCGGCTTACGACACGGTGCTCGAAGTGGAGCCCGCCGGCGCGGACTCCTGGTTCAGCCTCTATCTCTATCTGCGGAAGAACATCTGCGACTGGAACGGGTTGGACGCCATGATCGCGCGCCTGCGCGCGGGCTTCACCGGCCCGGATCCGGCGCCGGTCGCGCCGCTGCTGCTCATGTCTTTCGACAGCACTCTGGAAGAGAAGCTGAATGTCGCGCGCCATTTCGCGTCGACGACTCCGGCTCCGCCCTCGCGAAAGGAGCGGCCGCCGGAAGCGACGTTCAAACCGCACGAGCGAATTCGCATCGCCTACATTTCCGCGAACTTTAATCGTCACCCGGTTGCGTACACGCTGGCCGAGCTGATGGAGCGGCACGATCGCTCGAAGTTCGACGTCATCGGCATTTCGCTCGGCGGCGACGACCGGTCGGACATTCGCGCGCGCATCGTTTCGGCCTGCACGTCGTTTCACGATGTGAACGCGCTGTCGGACGAGGCGGCCGCCGACCTGCTGCGAGAGCTCGAGGTCGACATCGCGATCGACCTCATGGGCCATACGGAAGACTCACGGCGCGGCATGTTGGCGCTCCGGTGCGCGCCGCTTCAGGTGAACTATCTCGGCTTCCCCGGTACCTCCGCCGAACCGTACATGGATTATCTGATCGCGGATCAGTACCTGATCCCCAGCGAGCATCGCGAGGGTTACACCGAGCGCCTCGTGCGGTTGCCTCACTCGTACATGCCGATCGACACGAAGTGGGGCGCGAGCGAACACACGCCCACCCGTCAGAGCGAGGGATTACCGGAACAGGGTTTCGTCTTCTGCGCCTTCACCACGCACTACAAGATCACCCCGGCGGTGTTCGATGTCTGGATGCGGTTGTTGTCGCAGATCGAAAGCTCGGTGCTCTGGTTGCAAGGGGCCAACGAGGTCGCCGAGCGCAACCTGGAGGCGTTCGCGGCGGAGCGCGGGGTCGACCCATCGCGCCTCATCTTTGCGATCCGCACGCCGGGGATCGCGGAGCATCTGGCGCGCCATCGGCTTGCCGATCTCTACCTCGATACCACGCCTTACAACGCTCACTCGACCGCGCGCGATGCGCTCTGGATGGGGTTGCCGTTGCTTACCATTGAAGGATCTTCGTTTGCGAGCCGGGTCGCGGGCAGCATTTTGACCGCTGCGGGGTTGCCGCAGCTCGTTGCGGCGGATCTCGATGCTTATGAGTCCATGGCCTTGCGGCTTGCGCGGGATCCGCAGGCGCTTGCGGACTTGAAGCGGCATTTGGCCGAAACGCGTTTGGCACAGCCGCTGTTTGATATGGATCTTTATCGGCGGCACATTGAAGTCGCGTTTACGCGGATGGTCGAGCGGGCCCGTCGCGGCGAGCCTCCGGCCGATTTCGATATCGCTGCGTTGGCTCAGCCGCCCGGCGATTGAGGGCTTCCCTTCTTATTCTCATCGAGCAACTTAGCAAGCTGAGCTGCATCCATCGCCCCTCGCACGCGGCGCCCGCTATCGAGAAAAAACGTCGGCGTAGTCGAAATGTACAGCTTCTTCGCAAGCGTCCTCAGCTCCGCCACCGGATCCCCGGCACAGCTCGCGGGCGGAATGGCCTTCTGCTTCACCATCCACTGTTCCCAAACCTGCGACCGGTCTCCCGCGCACCAGATCGCGCGCGCCTTGTTCGTGGCGTCCGGGTGAATCTCCGAAAGCGGAAAGAGGAAGGTGTAAACCGTCAGGTTGTCGAGCACCGCCATCTGCTCCTCGAGCTTCTGGCAGTACGGGCAGTCCGGATCGGCGAACACCGCGATCTTGCGGCTGCCGTCGCCCTTCACCACCTTGATGGCCCGCTCGAACGGCAGCGAGTCGAAGTCGATGCGGCCGTGGGCTTCCAGGCGCTGCGCCGTGATGTCTGTGCGCGTCGCGGTGTCGATGAATTGGCCGTTGAAGACGTGATCGCCCGTCTTGTCCGAGTACACGAGGGTTTCGCCAGTGAACACTTCGTACAGGCCCGGAATCGGCGAGGGCGTCACGCTCACGATGGGCGTGCCCGGGAAACGGGATTCGAGAGTGCGCTTGATCACCGCCGCCGCGGCGCTATCGGCCGGGGCTTCCGCTGGCTTCGCTACGGGCTTGGCGACCGCGGCAGTCAGCAGGAAGCAGGCAGGAATCAGCGAGAGCAGCAGTCGGCTGGACAGCATAGGTGCGCACACATGGTCGTTTCTGCGGGGTGCGCGAGAGTTGTGCAGGCGACACGATCTAGCGCTCGTGAAGGCTAGCGTCGGCGTGTGTCAGAGGCGTGTCTGAAACAGAACCGTCACAGGACCTCTCAATAATGCCCGGGCCGTCCCGCTGCAAGGGCGCGGTCGGGGGTACAGCGACGTAGTTCAGCAAGCGCTGTGACGCGTCCCTCGCTATCAAACCCGTGGGATGCCCGCCGATGCGTTTCTTCCGTTCGAGCGCTCTGCTTTTTTTCCTGTTCACCGGAGCGCTGGGATTCGCCGCGCCTGCGAATGCGTGGTGGAACGACAAGTGGGCCTTCCGCAAGGAAATCACGTTCGATCTGTCGCCAGCCGGCGCGGACATCACCGGCGCGCCGGCCGATGTGCCGGTGCTCGTGCGACTGAGCCTGGCGAACTTCGGCTACTTCGCCGACACAAAGCCCGACGGTTCCGACCTGCGCTTTGTTGCGGGCGACGACAAGACGCCGCTCGAATCCCACGTCGAACGCTACGACCCGCAGGCGCAGATCGCGTTCCTCTGGGTTCGCGTGCCGCGGCTCACCGGCGGCGCGAATACCGACAAGATCTATCTCTATTACGGCAACAAGGAAGTCTCGGGCGCGACGGCGAGCGCCGGCTCGTACGACAAGAACCAGGCGTTGGTGTACCACTTCGGCCCGCCGGCCAACTCGCCGCAGGACGCCACCGCGTACAAGACCGAGCCCTCGTCGTTCACGGCTGAAGTCAACGCGGCGTCGTTGATCGGTTCGGGTGCGAGGTTCTCCGGCACGCACACCATCTCGATTCCCGCCAACGGCGCGCTGCGTTTGGTGCCCGCGCAGGGCATGACGATCTCGGCGTGGGTGCGCATCGACGCCGCCCAGCAGAACGCCTACATCGCAGCCCTCGAGGACAACGGCAAGACGCTGGTTCTCGGCCTCGACGGCACGACGATTTTCGCCCGTTGGAGCGGCACCCCGGCCGGCCCGGCGGTCGTCGCGCAGAGCGGCGTGCAGATGGCGACGGGCGAGTGGCACCACCTCGCGCTGCGTGTCGGCGACGGTCAGATGACGATCCTCGTGGACGGCGCCGAAGCCGGCCAGGCAGCCGTCGCGCTCGCCGAAGTCGGCGGCACGCTCAGCATCGGCAGCTCCGCGCAGGGCGCGAATGTGCTGACCGGCGAGCTCGACGAGCTCGAAGTCTCGAACATCGCGCGCAAGACCGAATGGATCAAGGCGGCCGCGCGCAGCCAGGGCATGGTCGCGCCGCTCGTCGTCTACGGCGGCGACGTGCAGAAAGACAGCGGCGGCGGCGAATCCTATTTCACCACCACGCTGCGCAACGTCACCGTCGACGGCTGGGTGATCATCGGCATCCTGATGGTGATGTTCGTTGGGTCGGTGCTCGTGATGATCGGCAAGGGGCTGTACCTGAGTCGAGTGGCGCGCGGCAACGCGAAGTTCCTTTCCGAGTTCCACAAAATGCGCGAAGACCCGGCGGCGCTCGAACGGCGCGACGGTGGCAAGGATGACGATGTCGACGCGTTCGAAGGCAGCGATGGCGGCTCGCAGGTGGTCTCGGCGTTGACCGCGAAGAGCTCGACGTACGGCATATCGACGCTGTGGCTGCTCTATCACCACGGCATGCGCGAAACGATGAAGCGCCTCGAAGGGCAGTCCGCCGGTGCCGCGCGGGTGCGCTCGCTCACGCCGCAGTCCATCGAAGCCATTCGCGCGACGCTCGACGCGTCGCTCACTCGCATGAGTCAGCGCCTCGGCTCCCAAATGGTGTGGCTCACGATCTCGATCTCGGGCGGCCCGTTCCTCGGTCTGCTCGGCACCGTCGTCGGCGTGATGATCACCTTCGCGGCGATCGCGGCGACGGGCGACGTGAACATCAACGCCATCGCGCCGGGTACGGCGGCCGCGCTCGTTGCGACGGTTGCGGGCCTCGGTGTCGCGATCCCATGCCTGTTCGGCTACAACTATCTGAACACGCGGGTGAAGGAAATCACCGCGGACATGCGCGTGTTCGTCGACGAGTTCGTCACCCGTATCGCCGAGACGTACTCGTAAGGAGCGCAGGCCATGTCAGCAGCAAGCAGCGGTGACAGCGACGTTTACGACCAGATCAACGTAACGCCGTTGCTCGACCTGGCCTATGTGCTCCTCATCATCTTCATCATCCTGACCACGGCCACCGTGCAGGGGATCAAGGTGAACTTGCCGAAGGCGAGCGCGCAGCCGAGCCTGGCGGAGAACAAGACGAAGGCGATCAGCATCACGGCCGACGGAACGATCTATCTCGACACGTTCCCCGTCACGCTGCCGGAGCTCGAGAACCTGCTGCGCCAGTACAAATCGCAGACGCCCGATCTGCCGGTGATCATCAAGGCGGATTCGAGCATTCCCTATCAGCGCGTGGTGGACGTGCTGGATCTCGTCGGCCGGCTCGAGATCACGCAGCTCGGCCTCGTCACGCAGAAGCTCGTGAAGTGAGCCGGCGTGGACCCCCGCGCACAGAAATACCGCTTTGTTCCGCTCGCGGCTCTCGTGCTGGCGCTAGCGGTGGTCGGCGTGGGCGTGATTCTGTTCATGCGGCATTTCCTCAGTCAGGAAGCGCCGGCGGCCAAGAAGGTGGTGCAGGAAATCCGTGTCATCCGGCCGCCTCCGCCGCCGCCTGAAACACCGCCGCCGCCCCCACCGCCGCCGGAAGACACAGTCGACCTGAAAGAACCGCAGCCCGAGCCCGACCCGGTTCAGTCCAACGAACCGCCGCCGGCCGAGCAGCTCGGCCTCGATGCGGACGGCGCCGCCGGCAGCGACGGCTTCGGACTCGCCGCGCGCAAAGGCGGCCGCGATCTGCTTGCTTCGGGCGGCAGCGCGTTCTCGTGGTACGCGGGGCTGCTCAAGAACGAAATCCTCGGCCGGTTGCAGGACGAAAAGAAGATTCGCGCCGGCAGCTACACGATCCAGGTACGCGTCTGGGTGAAGCCGGACGGCACCGTGGAGCGCATCCACTTCACTCAGTCGAGCGGCAACGGCGAGCGCGACAAGGCCATCGAAGAAGCCATCACCCGCATTCGCGTTTCGCAGGCCCCGCCTGCGGACATGCCGCAGCCGATCAATCTGCGGATCGTTTCGCGCGCCTGAGCGGCGCGCGCTGATACGCAAACAACAACGGAAAGCCCATTGATGCTCGCCAAGTCCTCCCGAATCCTCGCCCTGCTGGCGACGCTGCCCGCGATTTCGGGCGTGGCTGTCGCCGCCCAGTCCGCCGAAGAGCGCAATCTCAACGAGGTACGGAACACCGTCGTCAACCTGCTCCAGTCGCTGGTCGAGCGCGGCGTGCTGTCGCGCGAGCAGGCCGAAACGATGGTGAAGAATGCGCAGGACAAAGCGGCAAAGGACGCGGACGCGGCGGCCGCGCAGGATGCGGCGGAAGCCGGCGCCGTGCGCGTGCCTTACGTGCCCGAGGTGGTGAAGGACGAGATTCGCAAGCAGGTGAGCGCGGAGCTTGCTCCCGAGATCGCCAAAGACGTGATCGCGCAGGGCCAGGCGGAAGGCTGGGCGGCGTCCGCGTTCCTGCCGGACTGGACCCGGCGCGTGCGCTGGAGCGGTGATTTCCGTCTGCGCGGCCAGAGCGACGTCTTCTCGAACGACAACGACCCGAACGGCTACCTGAACTACCAAGCCATCAACGACGCCGGCGGCATCGGCAAGGCGGGGTTTGCCGCCACCGCGAACAATTCCGAGGATCGCTATCGCATGCGCGCGCGGGCGCGCATCGGCCTCGATGCGGAGCTCGGGCGCGGGTGGTCGGTGGGCACGCGGCTGGTCACGGGCAATCTGAAAGACCCGGTCTCCACCAACCAGACGCTGGGCAACTCCGGCTTCCGCTACCAGACGACCTTCGATCTCGCGTTCGCCAACTACATCGGCACGACGTCCGACCAGCGCAACACGCTCGTGTTCAGCGGCGGTCGCATCCCGAACCCCTGGCTGTCGAACGATCTGGTGTGGGATCCGGACCTCACGTTCGAAGGTGTTTCCACCAGCTATCGGCGTGGATTCACGCGCGACGGCCGCTCGAGCCACTACGCGTACATCACACTGGGCGCGTTCCCGTTGCAGGAAGTGGAGCTCTCGGACAAGGACAAGTGGCTGTTCGGCGGACAGCTCGGCATCGACTGGCGCTTCGACGGCGGCAGCCGCGCTCGCATGGCGGCCGCGTATTACTACTACAAGAACATCGTTGGCGAACGGAACGCGTTCAATACGACACTGCTCAACTATACGGCGCCGTTGTACCTGCAGAAGGGCAACACGCTCATCGACATCCTGAACGACCAGGACGACAACACGAATCTCTTCGCGCTCGCCAGCAACTATCACCTGCTGGACGCGAACCTGAATTTCGACTGGCAGCTCAACTCGACCTACAAACTGACGTTTGCGGCCGAGTACGTGAAGAATCTCGGCTTCGACGTGCCGAACATCGTTCGCCGCGACCAGGGCTACCTCGCCGAGGTGAATTTCGGCCACGTCCTGATGGCGCGCCCGGGGGCGTGGCGCGTGAGCGTTGGCTACCGTTACCTCGGTGGCGACTCGACGCTCGACGCGTTCGCGGACTCCGACTTCCACCTGGGCGGCACCGACGCGAAGGGCTACATCTTCACCGGCGAGGTGTCGCTGACCGAACGCGTGTTCATGCGGCTGAAATACCTGAGCGCCAACGAGATCGAAGGCCAGACCTCCGGCATCGACGTGCTGCAGCTCGATCTGAACACGCAGTTCTGACGCGCCCGCAGCCAGGAGCATCCCATGCAACACAATCGATTCGCGCAGGTCTCCGCAGTCGCCCTCTGTGCTGCCCTGGGCCTCATTGCCCAACCCGGGCTCACCCAGACCGCACGTAGCGGCGGCAACACCGGCGGGCAGAGCGCGCAGCTGATGCAGCAGCTCCAGCAGCTCGCGTCCGAGCGCACAGCGATGCAGGCCGAGCAGGCGCGCATGAAGAAGGAGCTGGAAGATCTGCGCAAGGAGCGCGACGCGCTCAAGGCCAGCCAGACCGCTTCCGTCGCGGGCCAGCGCTCGCGCGCCGAATCCGAGGCCGCCGCGGCCCGCGCGACGCGCGAGAAGGAGTCGGCCGAGAGCGAGCTGACCAAGACCAAGGCGCGCATGGACGACCTGGTGGTGAAATTCCGCGAGATGGCCACGACGATGCGCGAGGTCGAAACCGATCGCGCGACGGCGAAGCAGGCGGTGGTGCGTCAGGAACAGGACATCAAGGCCTGTGTCGCGGCCAACGACGGCCTCTACGCGCTCAACAACGAAGTGCTCACCCGCATGGAAGGCCAGGGCTTCTGGACCAGCGTCGGCAAGGCGGAACCCTTCACGAAACTCAAACGCGTGCAGCTCGAGAATCTCATCGACGGCTACCGCAATCGCGCGCAGGACTCGCAGTACGTCCCCGGCATGACGCCGCCCGCCACGCCGCCGCCGACCACCGCGCGCTGATCCGCCTCTTCGTTCTCCTCCCGCACCCGAGGCTCGCCGCGTTGATCTGAACGCCGCGCGCCCGCTCGTTTTTTCCGTGCGTATTCGCCCCGCCTAGTGCGGGGATTTTTTTGCGCGCTCCAACCTGCTCCTCCACTCGTGCTCACGAAGTGCGCGCAACTCCGTGCGCGATCAGGATTCGTTCGTCATCTGTCGTGCCACGACACACACCTCGCTTCGAGCGACGAAACCCGGACGTTCGTCACATATACGCCAAAGAGTTGCAACACTGTCTACCTACAGTCTTATGGAAAGTTCACTAACGAACTTCAGACATCAAAACGACGACACGGGGACGGTTGTGATCGAAATTCGCAAACAGGCGGTTTCAATCCGCATGAATGGCGGCGATGTGCGCAAGGTGAAGAAACTTGCCCAGCGCCTGGGAGTGAGGGATTCGGACGTGATCCGCTTTGCCGTGAAGTCGATGCTGGCGCGACTCGGCCCGCTCTACGACCCGGAGGTGCGCGGCCGCAGCCTAGTGCCGGTGTTCGTCGAATCGGGCGTGGAGCTGCTGCGCTTCTTCGAGCTCGACGCGATGCGGCTCGAAGCGATGATCAACGAGGGTGTCGAGCCCGGGCGACGCGTCGACCGCGACGACATCGAGTTGCTCGCGCTGACGGGCGGCCAGACGCCGTACGCCGCACTGAAGCTGAGTGCGCTGAATCACGCCGATCACGAGAGCGGGGACGCGAGCCAGCTGGCGAGCTCACTTCGCCAGTATCTCTACGACAAATACGTTTTTCGTTCAGGCGCGGATGTGCGCGTGGTTGAAGAGCCGGTGCGACTGTCCGCAGCGGTGGGAGGGCATCATGATTGAAGGAAGTACCCGCGGCGGACTTCGTCGCTCTATGAAACTGGGTGCGATCAGCGCGGTGGCAATGGCGCTGTCGTTGTCGCTCGCACCAGCGGCCCATGCGGCGCAGGCCGCCTGGATGGCCGAAGCGGATGAGAACGCCGAGGTGCTCGATGACGGCGCCTCGCCGGAGGGCAAGACGACCTGGGGCTCGAGCGTGCAGTTCAGCGGTCCCGGCAAGCTGACCGTGTCGGCGTATGACCTGGGCGTGGCGAACACGCTGATGGAGCGGCTCGATAGTCTGAGCTTCAGCGTCTCCAACTCCACGAACCTCCTCGGTTCGCACACCGGGGATGGCACGATGTCGTTCGGCATCGACGGACCGGGCAGTTCTTCGTCAATTTCAATGCACTGGTCGCGCAGGACGCGCTGTTCAAAGTGCCGCTCGTCTCCTGGAGCATCTCGTTCACGCCGAATGCGTCCGCAGTGCCTCTGCCGGCCAGCGTCTGGTTGCTCCTCGCGGGATTTGCGTGGGCAACAGGGATGCAACGCAAGCGAGCGAAGCTAGCGTCACGTGACGACCGCGATTCGCCCCGGTGGGAAGCAGCGGGCGCGTTCGCACACTGAGCGACATCGCATGAGCGCCCGGTAGTCCGCTGATTCGGCGGCACCGGGCGCGCATCTCTCGCGTACCTCGCGCGGGCACGGGCTCGCGGGAGAACTTGCCGGCCGGTCGCAACCAAAGCGTCACGTACGGCACTTAGTATGACAATCGTATGCGGGGCGTCGCGCGAGTCGGTCGGGGCCGCGCGGCCACGGAAACACTAGAATCAAATGAAGCTCTACCCGCTCGTCCTCCTGTCCGTTGCGTCGTTCGTCGCTGTGCCCGCGATGGCCGATGGCGACAGCGGTTCCGCGCCGGAAGGCGCCGCGCTCGAAGCGCCGGCTCCCGTCGGCGTCCGTTCGCCCGCGTATCGCATCCAGCCCGGCGATGTGCTGAGCATCTCCGTCTGGAAAGAGACGGACCTGCAGGCCGACGTGATGGTGCGGCCCGACGGCGGCATCTCGTTCCCGCTCGCCGGCGACCAGGTTGCGGAAGGGCGCACGATCGACGACCTGCGCAAGGTGCTGGTCGAGAAACTGAAGAAATACATTCCCGATCCGGTCGTCACCGTTGCCGTGAGGGCGCTCGGTGGTAACCGCATCTACGTAATCGGCAAAGTAGCGCGGCCCGGGGACTTCCCATTCAGCCGGCCGCTTGACGTCATGCAGTCGCTGACGCTCGCCGGCGGCGCGACTTCGTTTGCCGACGTCAACGACATCCGCATCCTGCGCCGGGGAGAGAACGGCAAGCAGGTGATGCTCTCATTCAAATACGACGACGTTTCCCGTGGTCGCCATCTCGAGCAGAACGTGCTGCTGCAGACGGGCGATACGGTGGTCGTGCCGTGAGAATGAGTTGTGCCACACGTCCGCTGCTGCCGCTGGCGGCGGTGACCGCCGGGCTCGCGAGTGGCTCGGCGCTCGCGGCTGAGTGGACCTTTACGCCGTGGAGCGACTTCTCCACGCAGACTCAACAGAATCCCGGTCTTTCCTCCGACGAGAATCACAAGAACGATGTGTCGAACGGCTTTGCCGGGACGGCGGGGCTCGGCGTGGTGCGCAAGACCGAGCACCTGTCGCTGAACCTGGCGCCGGTCATCCGGGCCTACCGTTACGCCGACAACGCCAGCCTCGACCGCGACGAGGAGCAGCTCAACTTCTCCTTCGACTGGCTGGGCGAAAAGATTTCGTGGCGCGCCGGCGCGAATGCGGCGCGCGACACCACGCTCACGAGCGAGCTCGGAACCACAGGTCTCACGCAGGGCAATCAGCGGCACGAAACCTGGAGTGTTTCAGCCGGCCCGTCCTGGAGCCTGACGGAACGATGGCAGCTGGCCTCGAATGTCGGGACGAGCGCCAATCGCTATCCCGATGAGCACGACAGCCTCTCGAACTACAGCTACAGCACCGCCCTCCTCAGCACGACGTATGTGCTGAACGAAAAGGTGGTCGTTTCCCTGTACGGCACGGCCGGAAGGCTCGATAGCGAGGGTAACGGGGCGAACACCGACGACCGGAGCGCAAACGTCGAGGTGAGATACACCTTGTCGCCGCTGTCCTCGGTCGGCGCCTCTATCGGCCGCTCATGGGTGACCTCCGACGCGGGACGCACGCAGGGGCTGCTCTACAGCGTGAACGCCTCGCGTGTTTTCGAGAAAGGCTTGCTCGCGTTCAGCATGAGCCGCCGCCAGTCGCCCTCGGGCCGTGCGCTGCTGACCGAGGCGGACGAAGCAAGACTCAGCTTTGTCACGCAGTTTACCGAGCGACTCAGCGCCACCGTCGGCGCGAGTTACTCCAAGCGTCGCAACGTCCTGCAGGTGTTCGACGTCGATCTCGAGCGAGTGCGCTATACGCGTGCCGATGTCAGCCTGTCCTGGCGCATGGCGCCCAACTGGAGCCTCGGTTTCGGCGGGAGCTACGCGATCCAGCAGGTCGGTTCGGCTTTCCTTAATGACGACCTGACGGGCCGGGGATCTGAGGTGCGCCTGGGGTTGAGCTGGAACGGGGATCCATATGTCAGGTGAAATCGCGCAGCCGGCGCCGTCGCAGTTCAGCTTCAAGGATTTCCTCGGCGGGCTGGTTCGTCGCCGCGTTCTCGCCTCCGTGATTGCCGCCGTGTGCGTCATCACCGCACTGGCGATCGCGTTGCTGCTGCCGCCGGAATATCGCTCGACGGGAACGATCCTGATCGAGCAGCAGGAAGTGCCTGCGGATCTCGTGCGTTCCACCGTCACGGCCTACGCCGACCAGCGCCTGCAGGTGATCAACCAGCGCGTCATGACTTCGTCGAACCTGCTCGACATCATCCGCCGCTATTCGCTCTACCCGCAGCGGCAGGGCAAGGATTCGCGCGAAGAGCTCGTGCGCCGCATGCGCAAGGACATCGACCTCAAGATGATCCGCGCGGATGTGATCGACCCGCGCAGTGGCTCGGCGCGGCAGGCGACCATCGCGTTTTCCGTGTCCTACAACAGCCGGCAGCCTGAACACGCGGTGAAGGTTTCCAACGAGCTGATGTCGCTGTATCTGAGCGAGAACCTCACGGAGCGCCAGCGTCTCGCCGGCAACACGAACAGCTTCCTGGTCGAAGAGAGCGAGCGACTCAGCAGGCAGATCGCCGCTACCGAACAGAAGCTCGCGGATTTCAAGCTGAAGCACGCCGATGCGATGCCCGAGCTGCAGACGCTGAATCGCTCGTTGCTCGACCGCACGGAGCAGGAGCTGCGCGGCGCGGAGATGCGCATCTCGACACTCGAGCAGCAGCGGGTGTTCCTCAACTCGCAGCTGTCGCAGGTCAAGCCGTCTTCGCCGGTCACGAGTGACGGCGGCGAGCGTGTGCTCACGCCGGAGGATCGGCTGCGGGTCGCGAAGTCCCGCCTGAGCAGCGCCCGCTCGCGGTACGCGCCGGATCATCCGGACATCGCCCGGCTGGAGCGCGAAGTGAAAGGACTCGAGACGGAGATGGGCTCCAGCGCCGCCGCCGCGCCGTCCGTGAACGACCTGACCCGCGATCTCGACGGCGCGCGCGGCGAGCTCACCCAGGCGCGCGACCGTTACGCCCCGGATCATCCGGACGTGGCGCGGCTCGAGCGGCGTGTGAGCTCGCTCGAGAAAGAACTGGCGACCGCCACGGCCAATCCGCAGGAAGCGAAGCCGCCCGTCGAGGCGCCGGACAATCCGACGTACATCAGCCTTCAGACGCAGCTTTCCGGCACGATCAACGAGCAGAAGGCGCTGCAGACCCGCATGGAACAGATGCGCGCGCAGATGACCGGTTACGAGCGGCAACTCGTCACTTCGCCGACGATCGAGAAGGAATATCGCGAGCTCGCGCGCGACTACGACGCCGCGGCTGCCGAGTACCGCGAGCTGCGCTCGAAACAGCAGGAAGCGCAGATCGCGCAGAACCTGGAGAACGACCGCAAGGGCGAGCGTTTCACCGTCATCGAGCCGCCGATGCCGCCGGAGAAGCCGGAGAGTCCGAACCGGCCGGCGATCATGGCGCTGGGTGTGATTCTCGCGCTCGGTCTTACGCTTGCGATCGTCGCCATCCTCGAGGCGCTCGACACCAGCGTGCGCGGCCGCCACGACATCGTGAACCTGCTGGCGACGCCGCCGCTCGCGGTGCTGCCGTGGATCGAGACCTTCGACGATCGTACGAAACGCATTCGGCGCACGCGTTACGCCTGGGTCGGCACGGCGGCCTCCGTGCTGCTGATGGCCGGCGTGATCCACTTCCTCATCCTGCCGCTCAACGTCGTGTGGGCGGGAGTTCTGCGACGACTGGGTGTTCTGTGAAAAATTTCACGCGGCTTATGGATCTGGACCGCGAGCAGCGCGACGGCACGGCCGAAGTGCTTGCCGAACTGCCCGCCAACGAGGAGAAGAGCGTTGCGGAGATCGCGGAGATTGCCGGCTCGCCCAGCATCTACCGCACTCCCAGCATCAACGTCGATCCGGTCCTGCTGGAGCGCGAGCGCATTCTGCCTGCGGGAGCGGGCGGCCAGTACGGCCCGGCTTACAAGCTGCTGCGTACGCAGGCGCTCAAGCGCCTCGAGCAGATCGGCGCGACGTCGCTCGCGGTGATCAGCCCCTCGTCGGCCGACGGCAAGACGCTCACGGCCATCAACCTGGCCATTGCGGTTGCCGCCACCACGGGTCGCACGGCGCTGCTGGTCGACTTCGACCTGCGCAACCCCAGCCTTCATCGCCGCTTCGGTTTCGAGCCGACGGTCGGCGTCGAGGAATGTCTGGAAGCGCGCCGCCCCATTCACGAGGCGCTCGTCAGGATCGCCGGTTACGAGCGGCTCACGCTGTTGCCCGCGCGGTCGCGCGTCGAGCAGTCTTCGGAGCTCCTGACCGCGAATCGCGTCGGCGAGATCATCACCGAGCTGCGCACGCGCTATACGAATCGCGTTCTCATATTCGACCTGCCCCCGGTGCTGCATGCGGACGACGCGCTCGCGTTCTCCCAGCACATGCAGGCCGCGCTGCTCGTGGTGAGCGAGCGGCACACCAAGCGCGAAGACGTCACGCGCACCCTCGAGCTGCTTCGCGATACGCCCGTGATCGGCACGGTGCTCAACCAATCACGCACGCAAGACATGCGCGCCTACTAAGCCCCGGGTCGATGTGCCGTGAAGGTGCTCCTGATTGGAAACTACGCGCCTGACCGGCAGGAAAGCATGCTGCGTTATGCGCACATGATGCGTGATGGCCTGCTCGAAGCAGGCCATGAGGTCACGCTCGCGACGCCACGGCAGGTGCTCAATACGTCGGGCCGGCCCGCCGCCGGCGTCTGGAAGTGGGTCGGTTATCTCGACAAGTTCGTGCTGAGTGCCGGCGAGATCGCCCGCGCCGAGCGGGATGCCGACGTCGTGCACGTCTGCGATCACGGTAACGCGATGTACGTTCCCGAGAAGCCGCGCAAGCCCTACGTCGTAACGTGTCACGATCTGCTCGCCGTGCGTGGCGCCCTGGGCGAGAACACGGATGTCGTGCCCTCGCTGACGGGGCGTCAGTTCCAGCGGCTCATCCTGAACGGCATGCGCCGCGCCCAGGCGGTGGCCTGCGTTTCGCGTGCGACGCTGCAAGATGCGCAGCGGATTCTCGTCAATTACGCCGGGAAGCTGGTGGTGAATCCCAACTCGCTGGCGTATGCGTACCGCACGCTCTCGCCCCAGATAAGGCGCGAGCGCCTCGCCGCCGTGCGCGATCTTCACGAGCGTGACGCGTATGTGCTGATCGTCGGCGCGAACCACCGACGCAAGAATCGTGAAGCGGCGCTGCGGGCGGTCGCGAACGTCGCGGCGTCGTGGAAGGGCAAGATCGTTTTCGCCGGCGATCCGCCCAACGCCGAGTTGAAGAGCCTGGCCGCGCGACTCGGCATCCTCGAGCGGATCGTCGAAGTCGTCGGTCCCTCGAATGAGTTGCTCGAGGCGCTGTACAACGGCGCGCTCGCGCTGCTGTTCCCGTCGCGATTCGAAGGCTTCGGCTGGCCGCTCATCGAAGCGCAAGCCTGCGGCTGCCCCGTGATCTGCAGCGACGCTCCGCCTCTGCCCGAAGTAACGGGTGATGCCGCCGTTCTCTGTCATGCCGAGGATCACGAGGCTTTCGGCCGCGCCGTTCTGGAGATGGCGAACAACCCGCAACATCGCGCGCGGATGGTGCAGTCGGGTCTCGCCAACGCCGGCCGCTACGGCCGGGCGCAGATGATCGACCGTTTCGTCGCCCTGTATGAGCAGGTGAGGAGCGCGGCATGAATCCGGCGCGCGAACGCGGGCGACGCAGGCTGGTGGCGGTGGTTACCTTCATCTATCTGCTGCTCATCTTCGAAGGCACGCTGCGTAAATGGGTGTTCCCGCAGTACGGGCAGATGCTCTTCTTCATCCGCGATCCCTTCGTGCTGATCGCTTACGGGATCGCGTTCCGCCACGGCTTCTTTCCGAGAAACAACGCATTCCTGTGGATCGGCATCGGCTTCGGGCTCATTGCCGTGCTGCTCGTCGGCGCGCAGACATTCAATTCAAACGCCAGCGGCACGTTGCTGCTCGCCGCGTATGGCTGGCGTAACTATTTCTACTACATACCGCTCGCGTTCGTGATCGGTGAGTCGTTCCAGCGCCAGGACCTGGAGCGGATCGTGCGCTGGACGCTGATCCTCGCGATTCCCACGGCCGCGCTCGTCTTCCTGCAATTCATGTCGCCGCTCAACTCGCCGATCAATGTCGGCAGTGGCGATGAGTCGCTCCAGTTCCGCGGGCTTGCGATCAACGGAGACCACACCCGTCCGATGGGCTTCTTCACCTCGGACGTGGGGCAGAAGGAGTTCACGGTAAGCGCGTTCGCGATGGCGCTTTCGCTCTGGCTCTCGGCGAAAGCGCACCGGTACATGAAGTTCTGGCTGCTGCTGCCCTGTACGTGCGCAGTGCTCTCTTGCCTTGCCGTCAGCGGAAGTCGCGGGGCGATGCTGGCGTGTGGCATCGTCATGATCGCCTCGATGGCATGCGCGCTCGTCATTCGCGGCGGTGGAGTGTCGACGCGCGCGGTGATCTGGCCGAGCATCATCGGCATCGCGGCCGTCGGGCTGTACCCGATCCTGTTCCCGGCAGGTTTCGAGGCGTTCATGGGGCGCTGGAACACGGCGCTTGCCGACGAGACGCGCTACTTCAGCCTCGGCATTTTCGGCCGCGCGCTGTACGGGTTCATCGATTTCTTCAGCCTGATGGGCGATGCGCCGCTGGCGGGCTGGGGGCTCGGGCTCGCCGGCAACGCACGCATCACGCTCGGCATCCAGATCGAAGGATTTACCGGGTGGGCCGAGACGGATTGGGCGCGGCACATCGTCCGATCTCGGGCCGGTCGTGGGCGTCATGTTCATCGTCTACCGGATCGCGTTCGTCAGCTGGCTGGGCTTGAACAGTCTGCGAGGCGCGCGCCGGCTGCGCGATCCGTTGCCGATACTGCTCTTCGCGTTCCAACGGGGTCGATCTGCTGTACGGGCAGATTTCCGGTCACGGGACGATCAACGGCTATTCGTGGCTGTTCACCGGCTTCTGCCTCGCCGCCGCGGCGGCGCGCCAGACGAATGCGGTCACTGCGCTCGCGACGCATCCGGCGTTGACGCAGCAGCCGCGCTTCGCGAACTTGATGCGCTGAAGCGGAATGCAACCGTGCGACGAACTTTCCTTCTCGCGTTCGCGACGCTCGCCGCCTGTCTCGTCGCCGGTGCGGGTAAGGCCGCTCCCGACGCGGTGTCGCTGCGGTTCCGATTCCAGCTCAACAACGATTACTCGACCAGCGCCGGCGCGTTCGATGCGGACGGCACACTCGTGCGCACCTTGTGGAGCAATCGTCGTTACGGACGCCGGTGTGCACGAAGCGACGTGGGAATGGGGCGCGATGACGACGGACGTGCGGTTCCCGCGGGCCGCCGACTACGAAATTCGCTTGCTCACCCACAACGTGATCTATACGTGGGACGGCGTGATCGGCAATACGTCGCCCGACACGACCTCGCCGTTCCATCACGACGGCCAGCAATTCCTCGAGGATCTGCTGGTCTCCGGCGATTCGCGCGTTCTTCACCACGGTGACCGAAGGCGCGCGGACGGGCATGCGTTACTTCCGTCTCGATGAGCCTCAGTCATGGCGCACGTTGCCCGCGCTGCCGGCGAGCTACTTCGCCTCGATGGGCCTCATTGCCGCCGATAGCGAGCGTGTCTACTGGGCGCACGATTCATCGGCTGGTCGCACACGTGGGGCAAGGGCGGAGACCAGGCTTTCGTCATGGCGACCGATCGCGACCTGTCGCGCGAGATCGTGTTCGAAGCCGGCCGCGCCACCTGTGTCCAGCGCATCGGGCCGGGCTGCTATCGCGACGCCGAGGTGGATTCGAACTTTCGCAGCGCCATGCGATGTGGTCGCGGAAGTTGCGGAGGATCCCAGGACGCCGATTCTCGAAGGCCGGCGCAACAACGTCACGGGGCTGGCGGTTTCAGCAGGATGGGGCGCTGCTGTTTCGTCGCGCACGGCGCGCTGTCACCGGCGCGCATCGATGTGCTCGACAAACGCACCGGTCGCGAGCTCGCGCGCGTGCCGCTCGCCGGTGTCGGCCGTCTGGTCGCGGTGCCGGGGCGTGACGAGCTCTGGGCGATACACGACGGCGCGAAGGGACGCGTGGTGAGCCATCTGGCGATCGGGCCGGCTCCGGTTTCGCATTGAAGATCGTGAATACATTGCAGGGAGTGGACGCGCCGCTCGCGCTCGCCTTGTCCCCGGACGGCGCGCGGGTCGCTGTCGCCGAAGGCGGCGGGCAGACAGCAGGTGCGTGCATTCGACACCGCGAGCGGCGCGCCCGCGTGGGAGCTCGGACAACGCGGCGGCTATGCGACGAACGGGCCGGCGGTGAGCGCGGACAAGTTTTCGTTCCGTCGCCCGCTCACGGATCAGATATCCGGCGCCGCGTCGAGCACACGATGATCAGCTTCGCGCCCGACGGCTCGCTCTGGGCGGGCGACACCGGGCTGACCCGTATCCTGCGGTTCGACGCGGATCGGAAGTATCGCGATCAGATTGCGTTCCTGCCCGATCCTCTACACCTGGTGGCCGATCGCAACGATCCGACGCGCGTCTTCGCCGGCTTCACGGAATACGCCGTCGACTACGCCGGGCCGCTCAATGAATCGTGGCGCTTCGCGCGGTATTTCGGCGATTCACCGCTCCTCGCTCCGGCGCAGAACGCGTTCGGGGCGGGCTTCATCGACGTGGCGACGCTGGGCAATGGTCGAACGTATGGACTGATGCGTGGGTCGGATTACGCGGTGGAGGTCGTCGAGATTCCAGCGAGGGCGATCTCAACCGATTCTCTTTGCGGCTGCGACAGCCGGTATTTCTCGACAAGAACGGCGGGCTGTATGCCGTGCGATCGGGCAGCGGCGGTCGTGCGGAGTTCTGGCGGGCGAGCGCTCGAGGGATTCGACCGGGGATGGCGCGCCGTCATGGGGGCCACGAGGAATCCGTCGCCCGTGTGCCGCGCACCGCGCGCGATCCGCGACCGAACGCGCTCCGGAACACGATGGAGCGAAGCGTTGCCCCGCTCGATCCGAACCTGCAGATCATGTTCGACACGGCGAACTCCGATCCGAATCAGTTTCATCTCGCCGCGGTGGAAGAGGGTGGCAATCGCTGGCGCTGGCGTGCGAGCCCGGCGAGCGGCGGGTTCGATCTTGCGAACCCCGATGGCGTATTCGACTCGAGCCGTCCGTGGTACGCGGGCATGCAGGTCACCACGCTGGGCAGGCAGATCGTCTACAACTATCACGGCGAGGGCTGGCACAACGAAGGGCAGGCCAACCAGTTTCTGCACTGGTATCGGGACGGGCTGTTCGTCGGCCAATTCGGTGTGCCGGCGTTACGCGCGATGCAGCTCGCAACACCCGGCATGGCCGGCAACGCGCTGTCGATCCAGCTCGTCGAGGCGAACGGCGCAACGTACCTGTGGCACAACGATGAGCACGCGCATGCCGGCGTGCATCGCTGGCATCTCGATGGGGTGGAGCGCATTCGCGAGCTGACGGGTCGCGGTCGGCCGGGACAACCGATCGAGCTTGCCGGCGGCGACGGCGGTTCAGTGCCTCACGATCCGCAGACTCCGGCGGGGCTCGCCGCCCGCGCCAGTGCGGCCGGCGTGAATCTCACATGGAAACTGCCAGCGAGCGGAGCCAAAGCGATCGAAGTGCAGCGGCTGCAGCCCACATACGTCGGCGACCGCTTCGAACGAATCGCCCTGCTCGAAGGCAACGCGTCGGCGTTCGTGGACCAGGAGCCGCTCAACGGCGAGCCGACGGTTTATCGGGTGCGCAGCGTGTTCTCCGATGGCACGTCGGACTACTCGAATCACGCTCACTTCACCGCCCCCGCGAACGAGTTCGTGCTCGAGTCACAGGATTTCGAGACGACGCCGCGCGATCTGCGCGACGAGTTCCATCCCGCACCGACGCCGGATTTCGAGACCGGGCTCATCGCCGATCCGGCCAACCCTCGCAATCACGTGCTGCGCATTCGCGCGCAACGACCGGCGGGAACGAAGGGAGAGTCTCGTGCGCGCGCGCGCTGGATGGCGTCACCACGGCTTTTCAAGGCGTTGAACGAATCGATGGGGCGGGCGCGCGGCTCTCACCCGGATCTCTATCGCATGCGGTTCTCGCTGCGAGTCTTGCAGGCACACGTCGGCGCCGGCTCGGATGTGTCGCTGCAGGTGGATCCAGGCTACGACCTGTTCTCGACACCGGGCCGCCGCCATCAGCTGCCGCTCGCGGGAGAATCGCAGCACGTGTCGTTTACTTTCGCGGCCCTGCCGAACGGCGCCGGCGCGGGAGGTTTGCAGCAGTATCGGAGCCTGCCGCCCACCTGGGCGGCCGTGGCGTTTCCGATCGACCTGCGCGGTGATGGCGACGTCGTGGAATTTCTCGTCGACGACCTGTCGGTTTCGCGGCTCGATCCACCCGCAAGGGCCGCGAAATGAGCGGCGCCCGCGTGCAATCGGTGCTCGTCTACTCCGCGCAGATGGAAGCGATCGGCGGAATCGAAAGTCACGTGCGGGAGTTCTGCTTGCGGCTTGCGGCGGCCGGGCGGCAAGTGACGTTGCTGAGCAGCCGTTCGTCCATGGATGCCGTCACCCGCGAAAGTCTCATGAGCGCAGGTGTTGCGCTGGTGCTGAATGAAGCGCCCTGGTTAACCACGTCTCCCCTGCGGAAATGGGTCTGGACGCTTGCCGCGCTCGCGCGGCTCTCGTTACGGCGGTTCGATGTCGTGTACACGAACGGTCAGGGCAAGAATCCAGCCACGGTGCAGCGCTGGTTCCGCGGACGCACGCGCGTCGTCCATCACCACCACACTTCGATCGATGCGACCGACATCCAGACATGGCCTGCGGCGTACCGCGAGGCGATGCGCAAGGCCGACGTGCTCGTGGTGTGCGCCGACTTCATCCGGCATCGCATGCAGACCGCCATCGGACGCAAGGACGTTGACGTCGCTTACTGTTTCTCCCGAAAGATGCCTGCGACGGCGCGAACCCCCGCTCCGCAGTCACCCGTGGTGTTCGGCTATTTCGGGCGTCTCATCGAAGGCAAGGGAATCGACTGGATTCAGCGGCTGAGTCAAGAACCGCGCCTCGGCGGCATCCGCTGGAAGATATGGGGGAACGAAGGCCACTATCGCGCGAGCGATTTTGCGGGCTTCGACCGCATCGACTATGAAGGCGGCTTCGCCGGCCAGGAAGGTCTGCGTGCGGCGCTCGACGCGCTCGATTGCTTCACGCTGTTTTCCACCTGGCTGGAAGGCTTGCCCGTATCGCTGATGGAAGTGATGGGCGCCGGCAAACCCTGGCTCGCCACGCCGGAGGGTGGCATCCCGGAGCTCGCGCACGATCCGGCATCGTGTGTTCTCGTGCGGCTGGACGATTATGAGAACGTCGTGGCGGTGTGTCTCGCGATGGAGGCACGCATCAGGGCGGGCCAGATCGATCACGCGGCCCAACGCGCGTTCTACGAATCCCGGCTCGGCGAGCGCGCGCTGCTCGAGAAATGGCTGGCGCTGTTCGAGGGCCGCGCGTGAAGATCGCGATCCTCTGCACTTCGGCGGAGCCCCGGCCGTGATGGCGTCGGTGACTATTCGATCCGCCTCGCTTCGGCGCTCGTCGGCGACGGTCATCAGGTGCTGGTGATCGCGGAGCGCGATCACGCGATTGCCGGACCGCGCGCGGTCAGCGCCGCACGAGACGGCGTTCCGGTGCTGCGTTTACCGGCCTCCATGCCTGCGGATCCGCGCGGTCAGGCGTTGGCCGAGGCGCTCGATTCGTTCTCGCCCGACTGGGTCGCGCTGCAATTCGTGTGCTGGGGATTCGCGGACGACGGCGTGCTCGACCCGCCACCGGCCGCGCTGTTACGCGCGCTCGCGGGTCGACGAGTGGCGATCTATTGCCATGAGTTGTGGTTGGGTCTCGAAAAAGGCGCGAGCCTGCGACACCGGCTGTGGGGTTGGCGACAGGGCCGGTCGATCCAGCGCTTCTTCTCGCTCCTGAAGCCCTCCGTGGTGCTGACCTCCAACCTGGCGTACAGCAAGATTCTCGAGATCATGGGCTGGCGGGCGCGCATCGTGCCCCTGTTCAGCAACATTCCGCTTTGCCCTGATGGAGGCGAACACTTTCTGTCGCGTCTGGAGCGGCAGGCGGGTCGCTCTCTCTGGAGCGCACGCCACGACGCGCTGATGGTCGCCGTGTTCGGTGCTGTCTTCCCGGAGTGGAAACCTCAGTCGGCGTTGAAATGGATCGGCGCCGAAGCCACGCGGCGCAAGCGGCGCGTGGTGCTCGTCACGGCCGGCCGGCCGTCGCCGCGGGGGGAGGCGTTGCTCGCCCGACTTCCACGAGAAGTCGGCGATGACATCACCGTCGTGGCGCTCGGCGAAGTCTCACCGGACGTCGTCTCCGGCCTCCTGCAGGAAGCGGACATTGGCATGCCTTCGAGCGACTGGCTATTGCTCGACAAGAGCGGTGTGGCGGCCGCGATGGCCGCTCACGGCTTGCCGATGCTCGTGGTTCGACACAGCGCGTCGCTGCGTTGCCTGCCTGCGCTCGAGATTGAGCACGCGCCGTCCGTCTTTCGCTTCGATGAGCACCGCCCGCCGGACTTCGACCGTCTCGTCACAGCGCGCGCACGTGGCGCCGATACATTGCGCGAAATCACTCGACAGTTCGTGGGAGCGCTCCAGCATGCGCAATGAATCCGTGATGGTGTGCAACCTGAGCGCGCCCGAGATCAACAGGCTCGGTGTGGAGCTGGCGCGACTCGGCGTGCTGAAACGGTATGTGCGCCCCTACGCGAACATGCAGCGCTGGTGGGAGCGCGCGCTCGCTCACGCCCCGGGAGTCGGCAAGCTCTATCACCGCACCCTCGGCCGACGCGTGCTACCGGCGGGCCTGCCACGCGACAAGGTCATCGAAGCCGGTGTCGCGCAGGATTTCGCGGCGGCCGGCGTCGCGCGCCTGCCATTCATGCCGACCGAGTGGCGTCGACACAAGACTCATGAGCTGAACTTCGCCGCCGAACGCGCCGTTGCCCGCAAGGCCGCCCGGCTGACGGATGGCGTGACCACCGTCGTCGCAAGCTACGGCACCGGCCGCTTCGCATTCGAAGCCGTGCAACGCGCGGGCGGGCGCGCCGTGCTGAGCTACCCGATCGCACACAATCGATATCAGATGCGGCTCTATGCGGAAGAAGCCGAGCTCGCGCCGGAGTTCGCGGCGGCGCTGCCGCGCATGGAATGGCTGCCGCGGGAATATTCGGAGCGGCTCGAGCGGGAATGCGCGATGGCCGATCGCATCATCGTGGGCTCGAGCTTCGTCAAGCAGTCGTTCGTGGAGCTGGGCTACGACGCGAGTCGCATCGCCATCACGCCGTACGGCGTGGACACCGAGCGCTTCACGCCGCGCGCTGAGCCACGTCGCGATGGCATGTTCCGCGCGCTCTTCGTCGGACAGATCGGGCAGCGGAAAGGCATGAGCTATCTGCTGCAGGGTTACGAGAAGTTCCGCCGCTCCGACAGCGAGCTGCACATCGTCGGCAGCTACGCGCCGGGCCATGAAGTGTATGCGCGCTATGACGGCATCTACCGCCACACGCCCCACGTTCCGCAGAAGGATTTGCCGTCGCTGCTGCGCGAAGCCGACGTGTTCGTGTTTCCGAGCCTCATCGAAGGCATGCCGCTCGTCGTGCTGGAAGCGATGGCGTGCGGATTGCCGATCATCACGACCACACATGGTCCCGCCGACATCGTGCGCGACGGGGTCGACGGGTTCTTCGTGCCGATTCGCGACTCCGAAGCCATTGCCGCGCGGCTCGAGCAGCTTTATCGCGACCCGGCGCTGCGCGAGCAGATGGGGCGCAACGCGCGCGAACAGGCGTTGCGCCACACGTGGCAGGCGTACGCGCAGTGCGCGGCGGATGCCGTTCTCACAGATCCATCACGGCCTGATAAATATTCCGGGCAAGCCGCGTCGATAGATACTCGACCCCTACCGGCGACGGGTGGACCAGGTCTTCCACAAGCATCGTGAAAATGTTGTTGAGCTCGCTCGGCAGGGTGCCCAGCGGAGCGAACTCCGGTAACGGATAAGCGCCGTTCGGATTCACGCCGACGGTGAGCGCCGGCGTGCCGAGTATGGCGGGTGTCGTCTCGTAGGTCGGGTCGATGTGCAGCGTCGGCAGCCCTGTCCCCGCGGTGTAGCCGTAACCCGCCTGGACGATGTGTATCTGAATGAGCTTGCCGGTGCCGTCGATTACCGATTGCAGTTGCAGACCCTTGCCCGTGCCGCCGGTCGCGGTGATTTCCGGTCCCTGCGTGTACGTGCCGCCGGAGATGATGGGCACGCTTGCGATGCCGCCGTACCCGCCGCCACCGCCACCCAGCGTGTTGCCAGGTTTGTAAGTGGCGCTCGTGCCGTAGCCGGGGGTTCCGCCGGTGAACCACTGAAGACCGGTGATGTCACCGGTCTTCCCCGATGAGTTCAGCCAGCCGCCGCCCATCAGCACGTCGACGTACACCCACGGGCCGTCGATCGCCTGGACGGCGGCCTTGTGAAGGCCGGCGACATAGAGAAAGTCGCCCAGCGCGGAAGTGTTGACCGAAGAGTTTGCCTTGTACGTCGAGTCGGACTGCGGCGGTGTCGGGCAGAACGGCGCGGTCACGACGATCAGCGCCTTGGGTTGCGCGAGCCGCAGATTCTTCAGGTAGTCGAAGACACTTTGCTCGTACGCCGCGCGTGTCGGCCAGTTGAGGTGCTTCGGCAACGGTATCGAAGTAACGTCGCCGTAGTCGTTGAGCCCCGCCGTGACGAGATAGAGGATCGAATTGTCGCCACCGTGTGCCGGCAATCGGTCGTTCAGGTTTCCCAGATCGTTGCCCGTGTCGTAGTAGCCGGTGCCGCCGATTGCGTCGGTCGCGACGTTGCGAATGCCCAGCCGCGCGCCGATCTCGAGAGCGATCGCGCCGCCATTGCAGAAGCTCACGGACCGGGCCTGCAGATAGGAGTCGCCCACCACGCTCATCCGCGGCTCATCGTGATCATTGGGCGGCAGCACGGTATCGGTTGCGCCGACCGTCACGTACGCCAGCGGCATCCACAATTCGATGTAGATGTCGCGCATGGCGCGCGTATCGAAGTCGATGACCGCCGAACCGAACAGATAGCCGCCGCCGTTACCGCGAGAGCTGCTGAGCGTCACGGGCGGCACGAGCTTGCCGTCGACCATGAGGGTGAACGCCGCGTAACTGGTGTCGGGAATGACGCCCGTCAGCTCGATGACGGGTGCATCGGTTTTGAAGCGGATGGCGCCGACACTTGCGGCGCTGAGTGGATTGCCCCGGCAGGTATAGGGCCGGTAGACGGCGACGCAGGGAACACCGTTGATCCTGGGGTCGCCCGGCAGAGAGCTGGCGAGCCGGTCACGCAGCACGCCGCCGAAAATTGCATCCGTGGCCTCGATGCGCGTCCCGCCTGGCAGCGTGGTGGCGGGAGGTGAGGCGGTGGTGAGGCGGCCGGCCCAGTACATGCGCGGTGGCGCGGGGTGCAGGGCCGGCAATGCGAATGCCGGTGACGCGTTCGTGCGCAGCCAGTTCCGCAGCTCCTGCATTTCCGCACTGACGGTTGGGCTCGGCGTCGGCGTGGGATCCGGCGTCGGAGTGGGCGTTGGTGTTGGAGTGGGTGTCGGGGTCGGTGTGGGCGTCGGAGTTGGCGTCGGAGTTGGAGTTGGAGTTGGAGTTGGAGTTGGAGTTGGAGTCGGAGTTGGAGTCGGAGTCGGAGTCGGAGTCGGAGTTGGCGCAGGCGTCGGCCCCGGCGCGGGGGTCGGTGTGGGCGTTGGAACGGGCGTCGGTGTGGGTGTCGGAGTCGGCGTTGGGCTCGGCGTCGGCGCGGCCCCGCCGCCCGCCGCAGGTGGCGGGTCGGAGCCGCCTCCGCCACCACACCCGGTCAGCATCGCCGAACCGGCGGAAACCCCAGCCAGCGTCAGAAAGTCCCGCCGATCCATTTCGGTTTCACCACCGCGTACTCGAAAAAGGGACGTAAAAGTGTAGTTGCTTTGCGTTACATACTCGCGACTAACACCCTTCTGTCATCAGGCCGACATCCCGCCGCGGAATGCTCGACGACCGTCATGAACATCAGCTTCTTTCTGTATCGACGGCTATGCCGCTGGATAACCTGCGATCTGAGGCTGCCGTTTCAATCTTCTGTTTCCCTCTCCACGAAGTACGACGTCGGCAGTTTTCAGGACGTGTTCTGTCATCCGTACTATTGGCAGGTCTTTTCGTGGTTGCGGGAGCCGCCGAAGCTGGTGGTGGATTGCGGCGCGAACTGCGGTCACTTCGCCATTCTGATGGACACGTGCGTGCGCGTACGCTTTGGCCGCTCCGAAACGCAATACGTGCTGGTCGAGCCGAACCCCGCGCTACGTCCCATCCTCGAGCGCAACCTGCGCAACGCAGGGCTCGTTGACCGCGCAAGCATCATCAGCGGGCTGCTCGGGCCGAAGAGCGGCAGCAGCACGCTGTGGATTCATCCAAAGAACTTTCTCGCCTCGAGCATGACGCGGTTCGCCGGCGCGACGCCGCACGTCGTGCCGTTCGTCGACCTCGTCCCGCATCTGGGCGGCTCGCACATCGACATCATGAAGGTCGACATCGAGGGCGGCGAGTATCCCTTCGTTCGCGAGAACGCCGACGTGCTCGCGCGGACCGGCATGCTGATGATGGAAATCCACGATGCTACGGTCGAAGCGCGTGCGACGATGTTCGGCTCGATCCAGGCGTCGGGCCTGCTCCCGATGGGGCACGACGTGAATACCGACGGCCTCTGGCTGCGGGCGTGGGAACGTCCGGGTGGTCAGGCGCCCGTCCGGGCCGCGCAGTCGGCAAGGCAACACGCGCTCACCTGAGCCTCCCAGGCGACTTTCCGCTGGACGCTATCGCGTAGACACGCGCAGCGTGCGAAGAACCTCACCCCTGCGCTTCAGCGGGGTCGTCTCGTGCTCGAGCAGCACGCCCGCGATCTTCGCGCGGAACGGCGCGTGCTCGAGGAACACGGCGGAGTCGTCCTCGATCCGCGTGTCGTGCCCCTGCGGCTTGTCCTTGTTCGGAACGACGCGCGCGCCATGGCCCGGATAGTGCTCGGTGATCAGCACATGCTCGTACTGCGCGAGCTTCGGCAGGATCTTCGCAATCTGATCGTTCGACAGGTGTTGCAGCACCTGCCGGATCAGGCACAGGTCGGCCGGCGGCAACGGGTCTTTGACCATGTCGAGGTGCATGAACCGCACCCGGCCGCCGGCATGGTGCTTCGTGTGGTGCTGAATGAGCGCCGGCACGACGTCGGCGCCGACGTAGTCGACGCCCAGCGCGGCGATCTTCCTGCCGATCATGAAGTCGCCGCAGCCGAGATCCGCGACGCTGCGGATCGAATTCTCGGCAACGTAGGCCTCGATCATCCGTACGTATTCCACCGCGTGCGACTCCGTCGAGCCGCTGCCGGAATGGAAGGTGTTGCCGGTATTGCCCCAGAGACCCTGGGCATAGATGCGGCTGAACACCTGCTCCGGCGTGCGCCCGCGGTTGACGGTGTGTTCGGCAAAGCGGCGCAGGCGGCGGTACTTGTGCCGCGCCCAGTCGGGAACGATCTGCTTCATGCGGCGAGCCTAGCGCGCCGAGGTGTCGCTTCTATTAACAGCCGGGCAGCCAATAGCCGGGCAGCCAATAGCCGAGCAGCTAATAGCCAAGCAGCAGGGCGCGATAGCGGTTCTTGTAATGTCGAAGCAGGTTCCTCGAGTGGAACCCGTCCACGAACTGGCACTTGTCGGCGAGCCAGTCGGCGGCCGAATAGGGCTTCTCCAGCACCGCGAATGCGGCCTTCGCGAGTGTCTTCAGCGAAGCGGCGGGCGAGATGTGTTCCTCCCACACGCGCCGTGCCGTCTGGCCCATCTCGAGCGCCTCGTGCTGGCGCGCGCGGAGAATCCGCTCGAGCTGGCCGACGTCGCGCTCGGCAACCCGAATCGAGAACGTGCTCCAGTCGATGCCTTCGATCTCCACCCATTCGTCGGCGATGATCACCGGCGCGCGGCCGAGCTGCATGGACTCGAACAACCGATAGGTGCACGGCCCGATGCCGCGCGGGCACAGAATGAAGTGGCTCTCCAGAACCACCCGCAGATAGTCCGCTTCGTATCGTGCCTTCTCTTCGGCGGACATCTGCCACGCGCGCCGCCCCGCCGTGTCCGTGAAGAACACGCCGTCGAACGGTGATTGCAGCAGTCGTTCGCGCACGGCATGCGTCGCGCTGCTGCCCACGAAGCTGCACAGATAGCGGCGGTCACGCGTCCAATACGGCGATGTCGAGTTCACCGCGACGTTCTCGCACTTGCGCGCAATGTAGTGAACCGAGCGCTTCGAGTTGCGACGGAACTGCCAGCGCTCCACGGATGGCGAGATCGTCGGCAACGCGGTCACCGACATGTCCGCATCGTGATAAAGAACGCACTTGCGTTTGAACTCGCGATACAGCGGCGAACGCAGTACCTTGAAGAAATAAGGATCCCTGTCCGGATGGTTCTCGACGAACAGGATGCAATCGGCGCGAGCCGGGTCTTCCGTGAGGAGCGCGAGTCCTTGCGCATCGGCATGTTGCTTCAGCCATTGAGGGCCGAAGTTCGCCGTTTCGCTGTAGGGATAGGCAGAGGTGAGGAAGATCTTCACGGTCTCGTATTCTGTGAACCGCACGCGGCGCCGATTATATGGGGCGACGTTTCAACCGCTGACCATTTCTCGCGATCCGGGCGAGTTTCTTCTTCCTGCAACGTTTCAGGTGTAGATGCGCGGTCATCCGGCTTCATGGGACTTTCATCCAGGGGCTGGCGCGCCGACCTATATTCGGGCGGGTGCCAGTCTCCATTCATTACTACCGATCCGATCCGCCCAACTTCGGAGACGAGATCAACACGCTGCTCTGGCACGCGCTCGTGCCCGAGCTCGAGGACGCGGCAAACCATGGCGTGCTGGTCGGTATCGGTACCATCCTCGATCGCAGTATCCCGCCGGATTGCAATGTATTCGTCGTAGGCTCCGGCGCGGGCCTCGCACCGCTTCCGCGTGATCTTCACAGCGAAAGGTTTCAAGTCCTGGCGTTACGCGGGCCGCTGACGGCGGCTCTTGCGGGCTTCCCGGAAGCGGTCGCCGTAAACCGATCCCGCACTGCTGCTTCGGGCTGTCTACCCGCAGTTGCTGGGGTTGCGCGAACGAGACGTCATCTTCGTGCCGCACTTCACGACCGCGAAGGACGCGGGATGGCGGCGTGCGTGCGAGCGGGCCGGCGTCGAGTTCGTCGACCCCCGCGAGGATTGCCGGGTCGTGCTGCGCAAGGTGGCGTCCGCGCGGCTCGTGATCGCGGAAGCGATGCATGCCGCCATCGTCGCCGATGCGTTCCGTGTTCCGTGGCTGCCGGTCGCCAGCACGTCGCTCTTCTCGACGTTCAAGTGGGTCGACTGGACGGCTTCACTGCGAGTGCCGTTCAAGCCAACGGTGCTTCCCGCCGTCAGCGTCCGGCACGGCTGCCAGCGCCTGTGGCTGAGACTTTTTGCCGAGCGCTGCCTCGTCGACGACATCCGCACCGAGGGCGATGAAACGGTCATGGATTCGCTGGCCCTCGACGCCATCCTGACCGCCACTGAACAGCGCCTGTGCACGCGCCGGTCCGACACTATTGCGTGGTGGAAGATAAAGGCGAGCGCCGTACATCGATACATTCTGGACCCGGCCCTCGCCCGCTCCGCCCGTGTGCTGCGCCCGCTGGATGAACGCAGCGAGGCGCGCGTCGCCCAGGTATTGCGCGGGCTTGCGGCGACGCCAGGATATCGAAGTGCCGACAAAATCTGCGACGCGCGCTTGCAAACGCTGCTCGAAAGGGTTGCGCTGCTGAGAAAGCGATTGACGACGATGGCGCAATCGCGCGGCCATCGGGTCCGGGGCGCGTGACGGGCCGCTTCGAGCGCGCCAGAGGACCTTCGATCAGCCTGTCATGAAACCGACATGCGTCACCGGAATCCTTGGCGGCCGGTTCCTGGAAGATACATCTGTTCAACTCCATCAAAGCGCTTGCAGGCACCGCGTTCCTGCAGGCGATCGCGCAGGTCCTGACGTTCGCCGCCGGGATCGTCGTCGTGCGCAATCTTTCTGTTACGGAGTACGCTTGGTACACGCTGGCGATGGCTGGCGTGGGTGTCGCTGCGGCGATCTCGGACAGCGGCATGGCGGGTGCCGTGTTCTCGCAGGGTGGGCGCGTGTGGCAACAGCGGGACGGTCTCGGTGCCGTGCTCGCTGCAGGCCTTGCTCTTCGTAAAAAGATCTCGCTTCTCTGCGCCGTGCTGCTCAGCCCGGTGCTGTTCTGGCTCACCGTTCGGCAGGGCGCTCCGATTTACGAAGCACTGCTGCTGTGTACTGCGGTGGCGCCGGTGTTCCTTGCCACGACAGCCACGTCACTCCTCGAGATCCCGGCGCGGCTTCATCAGCGCCTCAAGTTCCTGCAGATGGTGCAGATTGGCACGGGCGCGCTGCGCTTTGCCTGCGTTGCCTTGGTTTCCTTCGTGTTGCCGGCGGCTTGGCTCGTCGTGCTGGTTTCCGTGTTCGCACCGCTACTGCAGAACCGGAAGCTGCGTGCGGGTTCCGTGGATATCGCGAATCTGCGTGCCACGCAGGACGAGGTCGCGAGCGAGAAGATCCGGCGGCAGGTGACGCGCTCCATGCCGAACACTCTTTACTACGTGTTCGGAAGTCAGTTGACGATTCTTCTCATCACGCTGTTTGGAACGACGGAGAACGTTGCACAGGTCGGCGCGCTCGGCCGGATCGCAACCGTAGTGACGCTGCTGCTGACGGTCTTCTATCTGGTCGCGGCGCCGCGTTACGCACGCATCCCGAGACGGCCACGAGAAAGCTGCTGCACATGTACGTTTTGCTCTTGACGGCGGTCGCGGCCGCGTGCGGTGTCGGTCTGCTCATCGCGTGGGTGATACCTGAGGCGGTGCTCTTCATTCTTGGCGCCAAGTACAGCGGACTGACGAGCGAAGTCGTTCTCGCGGTCGCTGCAGGCTCTATGCAGGTGATGTCCGGCGTTGCGTCGAGCATGGCCGCGGTTCGAGGCACGGTGGTCTCGCCGCTCATCTCGATTCCGCCGAGCATCGCGGCACAGGCGCTGCTCATCTACCTGCTGCCGCTCGATTCCGTGTCCTCCATGTTCTGGCTCAGCATCGCGTTCAACGGCATACAGCTGCTGGCAAACGCCGCGGTGTTCCTGCAGCGACTGATCCGCGAAGCGCGCGTCGCCTGTGCGGCGTGAGCCGCAATACAAGGTTCACGAACCGCCCTAGTCTTGTCAGGGAATTTGCGCGAGAGATGCAATGACAGCTTTGAATAGGCTCAGGCGCCTGACATCCGACGCTTATGTCAAGGTCTTCGGCGGTGCGCGCACGAGGCGGCTCAATGAAGTCGTGCTCGACATGGCGCTGCGCGCGCGCGGCTTCGGCAACAGCGGCAGCATCGACAAGACCGGCGAAGCATCGTTCATTGCGTTGCTGGCGCGCGGGCCTGTCGATGTGTGCCTCGATGTCGGCGCGAATTGCGGCGAGTACTCGGAAGCGCTGCTGGAGAAGGCATCCGCCACCGTCATCGCCTTTGAGCCGCTGCCACAGACGTACGCCAATCTCATCGGGCTCGAAGCCCGCTACCCGCGGCGGCTGATCGCGGTCAACAAGGGTGTGGGTGACGTCGAAGGGCACCTCGATCTGCACTGGGGCGACAACTCGCAGCTCGCCTCGTTCAGCAAGGAGGTGCTGGCCATCGAATACGTCGGCGCGTGCAACGTTCGCAGCACCTCGGTGCCCGTGACGACTCTGGACTGTTACTTCGCCGGAGAGGGGCAGGCTTTCGCCAATCGCGAGATCACGCTGCTCAAGATCGATACGGAAGGCTTCGAGTACGAAGTGCTGATGGGAGCGCGGCGGACGCTCGGTGAGCGCAGGCCGCGGTTCGTGCAGATCGAGTTCAACCACCACCAGCTTCTGCGCGGCCACACGCTCTATTCCATCTCGCGCCTTCTGCCGGACTACCGCGTGTACCAGATTCTGCCTGGCAACCGCGGGCTATTTGCGGTTCGGGCGGAGGATCCACTGACGAATACCTTCGGCTACGCGAATTTCGTTCTCGTCCGGCCGGACGTGCGGTTCTGAATCAGCCGCGGCTCGTGTGCCAGCGAGCCGCGGTCGCTACGATCTGCTCGAGGCCGCTTTCGCGCGCTTCCCAGTCCAGCACGGTCGCCGCGCGCTTCGCGTCGCCAATGACTTTCGCCGGGTCGCCTTCGCGGCGTGGCGCGAGCTGGTGCGGCACCGGTTTGCCGAGAACCGATTCGACGGCTCGCAGCACTTCGAGCACGCTGTAGCCTCGCCCCGTGCTGAGATTCACGATCTGCGAATCGGCGCCACGGCTCAGCGCGGTGAGCGCGCGTACGTGTGCCATGGCGAGGTCCGAAACGTGCACGTAATCGCGAATCGCCGTGCCATCGGGTGTCGCGTAGTCATCACCGAAAACCTGCAGCGGCGGCACGCGGCCGAGCGCGGCCAGAATCGCGCGCGGCACGAGCCGCGTTTCCGGGTCGTGATCTTCGCCGGTGTCGCCGGCGCTATCGGCCCCGGCGGCGTTGAAGTAGCGCAGCGCCATCCACTGGATGCCATATGCCTGGCCGTACCAGCGGAGCGCGTTTTCGCCGTCGAGCTTGCTCTGGCCGTACGGACTCAGCGGGCCCGTCGGGTGTGTCTCGTCGATCGGAATGCGAGTCGGATTGCCGTAAACGGAGCAACTCGACGAGAAGATGATCGTGCGTGTGCCCGCTGCCCTCATCGCATCGAGCAGCGAGAGCGTGGTGAGCACGTTGTTGCGATAGTACGCCGCCGGATCGCGCACGCTGTCGCCCACATACGCGCTGGCGGCGAAGTGAATCACCGCCTGGATGTCGTGCTCGCGCAGCGTGGTTTCGATGGCCGCACGGTCGAGCAGATCCGCCTCCACGAGCGGGCCCCACTTCACGGCCCATCGATGCCCGAGGCTCAGGTTGTCGAACGCGACCGGCGTGAAGCCTGCGGCCGCGAGAGCCTTGCACGTGTGGCTGCCGATGTAGCCCGCGCCACCCGTGACGAGCACCCTCTGCTGGTCGCTCATCGCTTGGACTCCGCAACCCCAGCGCCGCCAGCGCGCAGCGCGAGCGCTGCTTCAGCGGATTGCTCGTGACGCGCCTCGGCGAGTGCGAGATCGATCATCTCCTGAAATACCCGCATCATCCGCGCGTACTCCCAACCCGCCCGTCCGTCGAGAATGCCGCGATTGACGACGAGCACATGCAAAAACCTCAGCAGCGGCCGCATCGGCACGCGCATGGCGAGTTGCTTGAGCGCGCGCCGCCGCTCCATGGCATTCGCCGAAAACAGTTGTGAGAGCACGGGCTCATCACTCGCGGTCGACGCGAGAATCTGCGCAGCTTCCTTCGAAGCGTAGCCCGCATGTTTGCGCAGCCAGTGCTCGAGTCCGTGGCTGAACGCAAGGTGATCGTACGGATTCGCGAGCGTGCCGAACGGAAGGTTCGACGACTCCCGCTGCCCATGCCCGTGATCCACGAACTTCATTCGGCCCCGATGGACCAGCCGCGCCTGGTATCGCGGGTATTGCCCCGCATGGCGCAGCCAGCCGCCCCGGAGCAGCGTGCGTTCCGCGATGTGGTAGCCCGCGAGCTTGCCCGTGTCCGCCGCGATGACGGTGCCGATTTCGTTGGCGAGCGCGGTCGTCATGCGTTCGTCGGCATCGAGGTGCAGCACCCAGCTCTGCCGCAGCGGCAGGTTGTCGTGCGCCCAGTTGCGCTGCTGCCCGAAGCTCGCGAACGCATTCGACGCGGCCGCCGCGCCGAGGCGCGCGGCGATCTTCAGCGTCGCATCGGTCGAGCCCGAATCGAGCACGTAACACTCATCGAAGCTCGCGACGGACTCGAGGCAAGCGCCGATGTTCCGCTCCTCGTTCAGCGTGAGCACGACCACCGAACAGGGGATGCGCGGCGCAGTCACGATCAGGCCGCCAGCAACTTGCGGAAATAGTCGATGGTCGGCTCGAGCCCGTCGTCCAGGCTCACCTTCGGCTCCCAGCCGAACTGCGCTTTCGCCTTCGTGATATCGGGCTGGCGCTGCTTCGGATCGTCGCTGGGCAGCGGCTTGAACGTGAGCTTCGAACGACCGCCGACCTTGCTCAGCACTTTCTCGGCGAGCTCGACCATCGTGAACTCGTTGGGATTGCCGAAGTTGATCGGGCCGGTGACGCCCGCGCCGCTCTCCATCAGCGCCATCATTCCGCGGATGAGATCGTCCACGTAGCAGAAGCTGCGCGTCTGCCGCCCGTCGCCGAACACCGTGATGTCCTGCCCACGCAGCGCCTGCACGATGAAGTTCGACACCACGCGCCCGTCGTTCGGGTGCATGCGCGGACCGTACGTGTTGAAGATGCGCATGACTTTGATATCCAGCTTGTGCTGGCGGTAATAGTCGAAGAACAACGTTTCAGCACAACGCTTGCCTTCGTCGTAACAGGAGCGGATGCCGATGGGATTCACGTTGCCCCAGTATTCCTCGGGCTGCGGATGCACGCTCGGGTCGCCGTACACCTCGCTCGTCGAGGCCTGCAGGATGCGCGCCCTCAGCCGTTTGGCGAGACCGAGCATGTTGATGGCGCCGTGAACGCTCGTCTTCGTCGTCTGCACCGGGTCGTGCTGGTAGTGCACGGGAGATGCGGGGCAGGCGAGGTTGTAGATCTGCTTCACTTCGATGTAGAGCGGAAACGTAACGTCGTGCCGCAGGAACTCGAAGCGATCCGACCCGAGCAGGTGGCGGACGTTCTGCTTGCTGCCGGTGTACAGGTTGTCGACGCACACCACGTCGCGACCCTGTTCGATGAGGCGGTCGCACAGGTGCGAACCGAGAAAGCCGGCGCCGCCGGTCACCATGATCGTGTCGTTCACTGGAAATAGCCTGCTTTATCGCCTGGGTTCTGGAATGAGTGAGCGGGCCGTCAACCGGCCGGTCGTCGTTGTTTGATTCGCTTCGCCGGGTTGCCCGCGTAGACCTGCCACGGCTCGAGGTCTTTGCTTGCGACCGCGGCAAGCCCGAGTACCGCGCCCTCGCCGAGCGTCACCCCGGGCAGCACGCACGCGCGCGCGCAGACCCAAGTATAGCGTCCGAGTCGTATCGGCGAAGTGATCATCGGGAAGGCGGGGTCGTCGAAATCGTGGGTGGCAGTGCAGACGTAAGCCTGCTGGGACACGATGGCGTGCGAGCCCATGAAGAGTTTCGCGGCGTTGTAGATCACCGCTTCGTCGGCAATCGAAGCGTACTCGTCGCACTCGAGATTCCACGGCGCCCAGATCCGCGCGCCGGGATAAATGTGGCAATGGGCCGCGATCTTCGCGCCGAAGCAGCGCAGGAGAAAGGAGCGCCAGGCGTGCAGCGGGCGCGGCGATGGGCGGAACAGCAGCGCCCACACCACTGCCCACGCCACGCGCCCCAGCTTGTTGAGCTTCGAGGTCTGCGGGCGCAGGAACGGGTCGGGCCCCGCGTGAACGGTCACGCTGCGGAGCTGTGCGGGGCCGGGCATCGGTTCGCTCGAAGGGTGGTGATCAGCTTCTCGGTGGTCGAGTCGATATGAAAGTGCTTGCGGAAGCAGGTGAGAGCGTTCGCGCTCATGCGCTCGCGTTCGGGCGGGTTCAGCGCCAACCATTTCTCCAGCAGTTCGAGAGTTCCGCCGGGCGTGTCTTTCGCCACGAAGCCGCTCTGCTCGGCGGCGATCTCGCGCCAGATGTTCACCTTGTCGGAGATCAGCGCCGGCACGTGGCACGCCAGTGCTTCGGCGACGGAGATGCCGAAGTTCTCCTGGTGTGAAGGCAGCACGAAGACCTCGGCGCTGTGATAGGCGCCCCACTTCAGTTCGCCTTTGATCATGCCGGTCCAGCAGATGCGGTCGGCGATTCCGCGTTGTTCCGCCTGCCGTGTCAGCGTGGCCTGATACCCGTCCTGATCGGGGCCCGCCATGACGAGTCGAAGCGCGGGTTCGCGCGAGGCGATAGCGGCGAACGCGGCGATGAGCAGGTCGCATCCTTTCTTTGGATGCAGCCGGCCCAGGAAGAGAATGATTCGCTTGCCCTGCAGCTCCGGAAAGCGACGGAGGAAATGCGCGCGGTCGCCGCGCGGCGGGTCCGAGATGCCGAAGCCCACGACCGCTTCGTTGACCCGGTATCGAGCGAACGTCTGTCGCGCGAGCATCCGCTCTTCTTCCGTCGTGAACAGCACGGCGCGCGCATCGCGCAGTACCCGGTACTCCCACGGCCAATACAACTGCTTCTTGAGGTGCTTGAGCGGGTACTGATGCTTGAACCACGGGTCGAGCATCCCGTGAGGGAAGACGTAATACGGAATGCCCGTGCCGCTCAACGCCCGCCGGGTTGCGAGCCCGTGGTATTGCCACAGACCGTGCACGACCATCGAGTCGTAATGACGCGCGTTCGTGCGCAACCAGGGAAGCAACCGCTCGCTGTAATAATACTGACGCAAACGACCCGGCCCGAGCCGGATCACGTCGTCCCCACCCCAGCTGGCGCCGGGCTCGTCCATCGTCACGATGTCCGACGCGATGCCAGCCGCGCGTAATGAATGCGTGATCTGGACGACAGCCTCCTGAGGCCCGCCAAAATCGGGATTCATCGACACGATGAGTTGCAGGATGCGGGTAGGCGCAGCCGTGTTGGCCGGCATGGAGTTCGTTTTCCGTGTAGGACGCGCCAACCTTTATAGGACTGTAACGTGAATTGAGCATTACGCCTGCCACTATCCGCGCCCACTCGCGCTAGCGCGAGAATGCGGGGAGCGGCGCGAACACGTGCGGGTACTGATTGTCGCCTTGAATTTCGCGCCGGAGCTGACCGGCATCGGCAAATATGTCGGCGACATGACGGCGTGGATGGGCGAAGCGGGCTTCGACGTCCGTGTCGTCACCGCGCCTCCTTATTATCCCGAGTGGTCGGTGAGGCCGGGATACTCAGCGCGTCGCTACAGCACCGAGAAGCTGGCGGGCGCAACGGTGTTCCGCTGCCCGTTGTGGGTCCCGAAGCGACCGGGCGGGATCAGCCGGATGCTGCACCTGATTTCCTTCGCGCTTTCGAGTCTGCCGGTGATTCTCTGGCAGGCGCTTTCCTGGCGGCCGCAGGTCGTCATGGTCATCGAGCCGCCGCTCGCCTGCGCGCCTGCGGCTTGGTTGGCCGCGCGACTGTGTGGCGCGCGCGCGTGGCTTCACGTCCAGGATCTCGAAGTGGACGCGGCCTTCGACCTCGGCATGCTACGCACGCAATGGCTGCGCAAGCTCGTGCTGGCGATGGAACGCGGCCTCATGCGCCGTTTCGATCGGGTCACCAGCATTTCCCAGCGCATGCTGGCGCGCCTGCGCGAAAAAGGTGTGCGCGAAGAGCAGCTGGGTTTCTTCCCGAACTGGGTCGACACCGATCTCATCCGGCCGCTCAACGGCAACAATGCCTTGCGCGCGGCGCTCGGGGTTACGGCCGACACCCCGATACTCCTTTATTCAGGGAACATGGGCGAGAAGCAGGGCCTCGAGGTGATCGTCGAGGTGGCGCGCGCGTTCGAAGAGTCGACCGAAAAGGCGCTCTTCATGCTGTGTGGGGACGGCGCCGCCCGCCGCCGCATCGAAGGCGCGGCGGCGGGGCTCACGAACGTGCGCTTCATTCCGCTGCAGCCGATGGACCGGCTCAACGAGCTGCTGAACCTCGCCGACATTCACTTGTTGCCCCAACGCCCTGATGCGGAAGGCCTCGTGATGCCGTCGAAGCTCACCGCGATCATGGCGAGCGGCAAGCCCGTGGTCGCCGGTGCGCACAGCGATTCGGACGTCGGCCGGGCCGCCGCGGCGGGCGGAATCGTCGTACCGCCGGGAGACGCGGGCGCGTTCTCCACCGCGATCGGCAAGCTGCTCGGCGATTCGGCCATGCGCGACCGGCTCGGCAACGCGGGACGCGAATATGCGGTAGCCAACTGGGAACGCAGCGCCGTCCTGCGGCGTGCGCTGGCGGATCTGTCGTCGCGCATCCAGGTAGTCCACAAAGTTGACACATCCGCTTCATAGACTTCCGCGCTCGAAGTCCGATCCCTCCATAAAGAAGAAATGCGCACAGTCCGCTTCACGTTCACGTGGACGCAGCTGGCCGGCGCGGCGTTCGCCGCACTGGTCCTGGCTGTCATCTTCCAGAACACCTTCGGCGTGTTGCACGCCGCGTGGCAGATGGAGGAGTACAGCCACGGCTTCCTCATTCCCGCGATCACGGCGTACCTGCTGTGGACCCGGCGCGCGCAGTTCGCGAGCATGCCGTTCGAGGGGTCCTGGTACGGCGTAGCGCTCGTCGCCGTCGGGCTCATCGTCTATTTCCTCGGCTCGCTCGCGGCGATCACGACCATCGACGCTTACGCGCTCGTCATCGTCATCGCGGGTTTCGTGCTGGCGGTGATGGGGTGGAAGGCGTTTCGTCTGGCGCTCGTGCCGATCGCGCTGCTGTTGCTGATGAACCCGCTGCCGCGGTTCCTCTACCTGAATATTTCCTCGCACCTGCAGCTCATCTCTTCGCAGATCGGCGTCGCGTTCATCCGGCTGATGGGCATCAGCGTCTATCTCGAAGGAAACGTCATCGACCTCGGCAGCTACAAGCTCGAGGTCGCCGAAGCCTGCAGCGGGCTGCGCTATCTGTTTCCGCTCATGAGCGTGGGCGCCATCATGGCCTACCTCATCAACGGCAAGACGTGGATGCGCCTCGTCGTGTTCGTGTCGACGATTCCGCTGACGGTCCTGATGAACAGCTTCCGCATCGGCGTCATCGGCGTGCTGGTGGATCGCTACGGCATCGAACAGGCGGGCGGCTTCCTGCATCTCTTCGAGGGATGGGTGGTGTTCATGCTGTGCCTCGCCTTCCTGACCCTGGAAGCGTGGGCACTGCTGCGCCTGTCGGGCGACAAGCGTCGCTTCCGCGACCTGTTCCTGGTCGATCACGCGCCGGCGCCAAAACCCTCGGAAAGCATGGCGCAGCAACGCAAGATAGCGGTGCAGTCCGCGGCGGCCCTCGGCTTGCTGTTGCTCGCGGTTTATCCCGCGCTCACCGTCCCGCATCGCGCCGAGCTGATTCCGCAGCGTTCGCCGTTCGTGACGTTCCCGATGGAGATCGACGCGTGGCAGGGACGGCGCGAGCCGCTCGACCCGCTCTATCTCGACATCCTGAAGATGGATGACTACGTCAACGCGAACTACGGGCAGGTGGGCAAACCTGGCATCAATTTCTACACGGCGTACTACGCGTCACAGCGCACTGGCGCTTCGACGCACTCACCGGCGGCGTGCATGCCGGGCGGCGGCTGGCTCATCAAGAGTTTCGAACAGAGCGAGCTGAAGGGCCTGCGCCCGGACGGCGCGCCATTGAAGGTGAATCGCGTCGTGATACAGCAGGGCTCGACGCAGCAGCTCGTGTACTACTGGTTCCAGCAACGCGGCCGTGACATGACGAATGAGTACCTCGTGAAGTGGTATTTGTTCTGGGACTCGCTCACCCGCCGCCGCACCGATGGCGCGCTCGTGCGAATCATCACGCCCGTGCCGCAGGGCGAATCGATGGCGGTGGCCGAAGCGCGGCTGACCGGCTTCACGCGGCAGGCCGTCGCGAAACTCTCCGGCTTCGTGCCCGACTGAGACGACGATGAACGGCTTTTTCGTCATGACCCTGGCCGTCGCCCTCAGCATGATGCTGATCCCGGTCGCCAAGCGGCTCGCGCCCCGACTGGGCATGGTGGACATGCCCGACCCGCGCAAGGTCCACAACGCGCCGGTGCCACGCGTGGGCGGTTGGGGAATCACGATCGGCAGCCTCGTGCCGCTGGTGCTCGTGTTCCAGTCGGATCCGCTGCTGCAGTCGTTTGCGGCCGGGGGCCTCGTCCTGTTCGCATTCGGTCTGTGGGACGACGCGAAGCAGATCAGCCACTGGATCAAGTTCGTCGGGCAGTTGCTGGCGGCCGGGCTCGTCGTCTATCACGGCGATCTGTACGTCGCGCGCCTTCCGTTCGTCGACTGGATCGTGCTCGATCCCGCGATCGGCAAACCATTCACCATCTTCGCGCTGGTCGGCGTCATCAACGCGATCAATCACTCCGACGGGCTCGACGGGCTCGCGAGCGGCGAGACGATGCTGAGCCTGATCGCAATTGCGTTTCTCGGCTATCTCTGCGGTAACGCGCTGATTATCGGCACGGCGCTGGCGACAATCGGCGGCACGCTTGGGTTCCTTCGCTACAACACGCACCCTGCGCGGGTGTTCATGGGCGATGCCGGCAGCCAATTCCTCGGCTACACGCTCGGCGTGCTGCTCGTCAGCCTCACGCAAGTCGCCTACACCACTACGAGCGCGGCATTGCCGTTGTTGCTGCTCGGCCTGCCGATCGCCGACATCATCGCGGTGCTGTACCAGCGCATCAGCGGCGGCATGCACTGGTTCAAGGCGACACGCAATCACGTTCACCATCGATTGCTGAATCTCGGTTTCAGCCACTTTCAGACCGTGGTGATCATCTATTCGATCCAGGCATTGCTGGTGGTCGGCGCGGTGCTGATGCGCTACCAGTCGGACTACCTGATCGCCGCGACGTACTTCGCCGCGATCGTCGCGCTCTTCACCGGCCTCACGGTGGCCGAGCGGCGTCACTGGAAGCTCGATCCGCAACGTTCCGCCCGGCAACTGCCCGCGCCGATGCGGCGCCTGGCCGACAACAAGACTCTGCGCAACCTGCCGCTGCTCATCATCACGATCGTCGTGCCGGTCTTCATGCTGTTCGGCGCGCTGTCGGTCGAGGCGATTCCGTCGGATTTCGGCGCCGTCGCCGCGGTGCTTGCGGCGCTCGTCCTTGCGCAGATGCTGCGCGGCCGGGCCAGTGAATCGCCCAGTGGATCGTTGGTAATGCGCGCCGCGCTGTACGTAACCGCGGCGTTCTCCGCCTATCTGCTGGTAACGTCTCCGGGCTTTGCCGGTCCCCTTACGCACAAGCTGGCCGATACCCTGGTGTTCGTGCTTGCGGCGGCGCTCGGTATTTTCATTCGCTTTCTCGCGGACCGGAAGTTCAGCACCACACCGACGGATTTCCTCGTCGCGTTCGGCCTCGTGGCCCTCGTGCTGTTCAATCGAAGCGGCACGGAGGCGAACGCGACCACGCAGTTCGTCACGTACGCGATCGTTCTTTTCTACGGCTGTGAAGTGATCTCCGAGCGCGTGGCGAGCCGCTGGCACGTGCTCAACTGGGCCGCGCTCGCCACTCTCACGATCGCGGGCGTGCGGGGGCTCTGGCCGGGCGCGTGATGCGCGTGTGTATGCGCATGTCACACGTCCGTCACAGGTGCTGCATTAGATTCATCGGCCCTTCGAGAACGATCAGGTCAGCGAGCGGATGATGAGAACCACACCTGCCACCGCGGCAGCTCTCGCCGCGGCCATCCTCGCCACGCTATTGCTCGCCGGTTGCGGAGGCGCGGAAGCTCGCCGGGGCGAACACATGCAGCGCGGCCAGGAATATTTCGCCGCGGAAAACTGGGAAAAGGCGCGCGTCGAGTTCCGGAACGCCCTGCAGGTCACGCCGGACGATCCTCAGGCGCGTTACATGAACGCCCGCGTTGCCGAGAAGCTTGGCAACCTGCAGGACGCGGCCCGCCTGTATCAGTCCACGATCGAGATCGCGCAGGATCACGTCGGTGCCCGCGCCGCGCTCGGCCGCATGTATGTTTTTGGGGGCTCGCCGGACCGCGCGCTCGAGATCGTCACGCCCGCCATCGAGAAGCATCCGGACGATGCGGACCTGCTGACGGTGCGCGGCGCCGCTCGCGCCCAGAAGGCCGATCGGGAGGGTGCGCTGGCCGACGCCGAGAAGGCCCACCAGATAGCCCCGGAAAACGAGAACGCCACCGCGCTGCTGGCGTCGCTCTACCAGCAGAAGGGCGAGGCGACGCGCGCGATCGAGGTGGTGAGTGCCACGCTCGCGAAGCTGCCGAAGTCGCTCGACCTGCGCCAGGTGCTGGCGAGCCTGTACGACACGGCGGGCGACGGCGAGCGCGCCGAGCAGGAACTGAAGAGAATCGTCGAGCTGCGGCCGGACGATCTGCGCTATCGGGCGAATCTGGCGCTCCACTATGCGCGCGCGAAGAAGCTCGACGAGGCGGATCGCACTCTCGCCGAAGCGGTGAAAGCGTTGCCCGCCAACAGCGACGCGAAGCTTGCATACGTGGAGTTCCTCGTCGCCCAGCGATCGGTTGAACGCGGCACGCAAGCGCTGCAGGAGTTCATTGCGCACGATCCGAAGAACTACGAGCTGCAGTTCGGCCTCGGCGCGCTTCAGCAGCGGGCCAACCATGTGGACGAGGCGCTCGTCACGTACAACAAGATCATCGCCGCGGACAAGGACGGCGTGAGCGGCCTTTCCGCGCGACTTCGCATTGCCACGATCAACGTAAGCACGCGCCGCTTCGATGAAGCCTCGAAGCTCATCGCGGAAGTGCTGCAGAAGAATCCCCGCGACAACGACGCGTTGATCCTTCGCGGCAACATCGAGCTGGAGCAGAAGGATCCCGCCGCGGCGATCGCCGATCTGCGCGCCGTGCTGCGCGACCAGCCGCGCTCCGTCGGGCTGCTGCGCACTCTGGCGCGCGCGTACCTCGCCAATGGCGATGCCGCGTTGGCCGAAGACAGCCTGCGTTCGGCGATGGAAATCACGCCCACGGATATTCCGACGAAGATCGAGCTGGCGAAGCTGCTTTCGCAGACTCGTCGCAACGAGTCGGCGGTTACGCTCCTCGAAGAAGCCGTGAAGCAGGCGCCGCAGGATGTGATGGCGCGCGAAGCGCTGGTGCGCGCGTATCTCGGCGCCAACGATCTGGAGTCCGCGCGCCGGGCGGCGGAAGACCTCGAGCTGACGGCGCCGACGCTTGCGGCCGGCCCGTACCTCGCCGGCGTGATCGCGTATGCGCAGAAGCGCAACGACGATGCGCAGAAGAAGCTGGAGAAGGCGCTGCAACTGCAGCCCTCGGCGATGGATGCGCTGACGGCGCTGACCCGCCTCGATCTCGAGCGCAATCGAGCCGCCACGGCGGTCGCGCGCGTGAAGGCGGTCGCGGATGCGGACCCGAAGAACGCCATCGCCCGCAATCTCCTCGGCGAACTGTATGTCGGGACGAAGGAGCCGGCGAAAGCGCTCGACTCCTTCACGCAGGCCGCGCAGCTCTCGGCGGCGTGGCCGGTGCCGTACCGGAACGTGGCGCTGGTGAAGCTGTCGACGAACGACACCGCCGGCGCGATCAGCACTTACCAATCGGGTCTCCAGGCGACGGGCTACGACGCCACGCTCGCGACGGATCTCGCGACGCTGTTCGAGCGCGAGAAGCGCGTCGACGACGCGATTCGGGTTTACGACGAGGTTCGTAAACACCATCCGCAGCTCGAGCTCGCCGCGAACAATCTCGCGATGCTGCTCGTGACCTACAAGACGGATCAGGCGAGTCTCGATCGCGCACGCGATCTCAGCGCCGCGTTTGCCACGTCGTCGGTGGTGGCCTATCTCGATACGCATGGCTGGGTGCGCTTCAAGCGCGGCGAGTTCACGCAGGCGGTGCCCACGCTCGAGCGCGCGGTGTCGGAGTCGCCGAACTCGAAACTCCTGCGCTTCCATCTCGGCATGGCGCAATACAAGAGCGGCCAGCGTGATCAGGCGATCTCGAATCTCGAAAAGGCGCTCGACGGCGGCGCGAAATTCAGTGGCGCCGACGAGGCGCGCAGTGTGTTGACTCAGCTAAAGGGCGGCAGTGCGGGATGAGTACGAGCATGGAAGGACGATGGACGGCGATCTCGCGGACGATGTGGGTCCGCGCGACGGCGCTGCTGCTGCCGGCGCTGCTGCCTGTGGGTCTTGCGATGGCGCAGTCGCCGCCGTTCGAAGAGGCGAAGACCTTGTCGACGCTCGTCGAGCCGATCGAGCAGAGCTTCGACATTCCGCAGGCGGGTGCCGGGAAATACAGGATCACGCTGAGTGACCTTGGCGCCCAGCTGCCGACGCCGGCTCCGCTGGCGTCGGTGCAGCTGGTGCTCACGCGCGGCCGCACCGTCGTCACGCAGCTGAATGGGGAGAAGGACCCGGCTTCCGCGGTCGACACGATCGATTTCGATGCCACGCCCGGCACGTATGTGCTGCACGTCGTCGGCAATCCCGGCCAGGGCCTCGGCTCGGGTCCGGTCGGCGTAAAGATCGCAACGGTTTCGGCTACGAGCACGACGGTGGTGGATTTCTCAGGCACGCTGGCGTCGACCGCCGCGGCCCGAACCGATCTGCGCACTTATCAGCTCGAGCTCGATGTGCCGGCCGATGGCGCCTACGACATGACGCTCGCCGATCTCGCGTTTCCGCGAGCGGGTGGGCTCGATGTCGCCAGCGTCTTCCTGTTCAAGTCGGGTGGGGCGGCGCTCGCTGCGTGCCTCAATTTAGGCGCGACTCCGGTGCCGACGTGCCCTGCCACGCAGACGGTGAACCTCACCGCAGGCCACTATCAGCTGGTTGCCGGTGGCTCGCTCGCCGCCGGCAAGGACGCGGGCCTGTTCAGCGTCCATATCAAGTCCGCGGCAACAGGTGCGGTTCTGCACAGTCGCGCGGTCGAGCTCGGTGCGGTCAAGCGCATCAGCGATGCGTCGTTCCAGCTCGATACGGGCAGCTACACGCTCAGCGTCAAGGATTTGATGTTCCCTGCGGGGTTGCTCGAGGCCTCGGCGATCGTCACGCGCGCGGCGCAGGTCACCGCGGTTGCCAACGGCACCACTCCCGATGCGGTGTTCAGTGTGGTTGCGGACGACACGCCCTATGACGTGTTCGCTTACGCAAAAGCGGATAACGCCACCGGCGCCGCGGGCGCGGGCAGCTTCGACGTCGAATTGAAGCCAGCGACCGGCCCGGCCGCGCTGAGTTACGTCGCCGCGATGGGCGACCTGTCCGGAAGCCCGTCGGCCTACACGTTCCCGGTCGACATCACGACCGCGGGTACCTATACCGTGAAGTTCGGGGACTTCCAGTTCCCCGCTACGCTGGGCGCTTCGCGCGTCGGCGTCGTGCAGAACGGTGTGCTCGTCGCCAAGACCGATCCGGGTGCCGGTTCGACCCTGACGCTCGACGCGGCGCTCGTGGCCGGGCGTGTCACCGTCGTCGTGATCGTGAAGCCCGCACTGAACGGCGGCACGTTGACGCAGACCGGCGGCACCTTCGGTCTCGAGATGGCGCTCAAGAGCGGCGGCACGAATGTGCTCGACGCCACGCAGGGCGTCGGCGGCCTGGTGAGCGTGCGCAAACTCAGCATCACGACGGCCGCTCACTACGACCTGACGGTCACCGATCTCGATGCCCCGGAGGCATTCAACGATCTCATGGTCGTCATTTCGCGCGGCTCGGTGCGAGTGGGAACGGCCATCGTCGGCAGTGGTGGAAGCAATCCCGAGGGCGGCAGCGCCACGCTGGCCGATAACGACCTGGCGGTCGGCAACTATTCGATCACGCTGATCGCACAGCCGGGCGCCACGGTGCACGCGGCGACCTACGCGCTCGCCGTGAACACCTCGCCGGCCGCGCCGACCGTGACGCTGACCGCGACGCCGAGCACTGTGACCTCCGGCACGAGCGCCGGCTTTCAGTGGAGCAGCACGGGTGCGACCTCGTGCGTAGCGAGTTCGAACCCGGCCGGGCTCTGGAGCGGCACGAAGGCTACTTCCGGCACCGATTCGAGCAGTCCGCTCACCGTGACGACCACGTTCACTCTGAGGTGCAACGACGGCAACAACCGCGTCGGCGAGAAGTCGGTGACGGTCGAGGTTTCCGCCCAGAACAACGGCGGTGGTGGTGGCGGCGGGGGTGCCTTCGACTGGCTGACTCTGGCCGCGCTCACGCTCGGCGGGGCAGTTCGCTTTGGCAATCGGCTGCGCCGGGGCGCACGGCGGGACTGATCGGCAGGGGGGCGTCCGGCGGACGGCCCTCCAGATCACTGATTTATATAAGGTGTCCCCGCCCGCCCGAACGCCCCAAACCGGCCCGGCGGCGCGCACGCGACCCAGTTCACGCCCGGCTCAACCCAATCAGCACCTTGGCAATCTTTTGGGGCAAACTTGCCCCCCAAAACTCGAGAATGCCGGGGACCTGAGCAAGCCATGTGTGGAATCGTCGGTGGTATCGCTGCGCGCAACGTCGTCCCCATCCTCATGGAGGGGCTGCGCCGGCTGGAGTACCGGGGCTATGACTCTGCCGGCATCGCGGTGCTCAACGGCACGCACCATCTCAAGCGCATGCGCACCGTCGGCAAAGTCCGGATGCTGCAGGAAGCGCTCGAAGAAAATCCCACGTACGGCAACCTCGGCATCGCGCATACCCGCTGGGCCACGCATGGTGTGCCGAGCGAGCGCAATGCACACCCGCACATCTCTCTCGATGGCCTCGCGATCGTTCACAACGGCATCATCGAGAACCACGATGACCTTCGCGAAGACCTGAAGCGTCTCGGTTACACGTTCACGTCGGAGACGGACACCGAGGTCATCGCGCATCGCATCCATCACCATCTCGAAACGATGAAAGATCTGTTCAAGGCGGTGCGAGCGACCGTCGCGGAGCTCGAAGGCGCGTACGCGCTTGCGGTCGTGAGCGAGAGCGATCCGGAGCGGATCATCCTCGCGCGCGAAGGCTGCCCGGTCGTCATCGGCGTCGGCATCGACGAGAACTTCGTCGCCTCCGATGTCGCGGCGCTGCTGCCCGTGACGCGTCGGTTCATATTCCTCGAAGAAGGCGATGTCGCCGAGATTCGCCGCACGACGGTTCGCATCCTCAACAAGGACGGCAATTCGATCGAGCGGCCGGTGAGGGAAAGCGAACTGTCCGCCGAAGCGGCCGAGAAGGGCCCATACCGCCACTTCATGCTCAAGGAGATCCACGAGCAGCCGCGCGCGTTCGCCGACACGTTGTCGGAGCGCGTGGCGAACGGCCGCCTGCTCGAAGCGGCTTTCGGGCCCGCGGCCTCGGATGTATTCAAGCGCACCGAGCACGTGCACATCGTTGCGTGCGGCACGAGTTATCACGCGGCGTCGGTGGCGCGCTATCTGGTCGAGCAGATCTGCAAGCTGCCGTGTTCGGTGGAGATAGCGAGCGAATACCGCTACCGCAATCCGGTGGTGCTCAAGAACTCACTGTTTGTCACGATCTCGCAGTCGGGCGAAACGGCGGACACGCTGGCGGCCCTGCGTCTCGCGAAAGAGGCCGGGTATCTTTCGACACTCTCCATCTGCAACGTGCCGGAAAGCTCCCTGGTGCGCGAGTCCGAGCTGGTGATGCTCACACGCGCGGGCCCGGAGATCGGCGTGGCGTCCACCAAGGCGTTCACCACGCAGCTCGCGGCGCTGAACATGCTCGTCATCGCGCTCGCCAAACATCAGGGCGCGGATGCGGAGCGCGAGCGTGGGCTCGTGACTCGGCTCATCGAGCTGCCATCGATGATCGAGAAGACGCTGCAGCTCGACCCCGTGATCGAGCAGCTCGCCAAGCGTTTCGCGGACAAGCGCCACGCGCTGTTCCTGGGTCGCGGCGTCCTGTATCCCATCGCGATGGAAGGCGCGCTGAAGCTGAAGGAGATTTCGTACATCCACGCGGAAGCGTATGCCGCCGGCGAGCTCAAGCACGGCCCGCTGGCGCTGGTGGACGCGGACATGCCGGTGATCACCGTGGCGCCGAACAACGACCTGCTCGAAAAGCTGAAGTCGAATCTGATGGAAGTGCGCGCGCGCGGCGGCGAGCTGATCGTGTTCGCCGATCCGGAGTCGGGCATCAAGCCGAGCGACGGCGTCACCGTGATCACGATGCCGAAGCACGTCACGTACTTCCAGGCGCCGGCGGTTTACACGATCCCGCTGCAGCTCCTGTCGTACCACGTCGCCATCCTCAAGGGGACGGACGTGGACCAGCCCCGCAACCTCGCCAAGAGCGTAACGGTCGAATAGAACGGCGAGTGATTGATTTACGCGGTGGGCGGCCAGGTGCCCTTGGCTAGCAAGCGCTCGTACCAGGCGTACATGGTTCCATCCTCGACCGCGTAGTCACCGTGATTCGATTTCCAGGCAAGCGACGGCGTGTGATCGCGCAGTTGATTGAGTGCGTTCTGCACTTGGGCCGGACTGACCTTGCGACCGTGCTTCTGCCGGTAGAACTTTAGCGCCTCCTCGTCATAGGGCCGAAACTCGCCGCGGGTCGCGAGCAATCGCCACAACACCGCGCGACCGAGCGACCCAAGCCCAAGGTAGTCGGCACGCATCTGCGCCTCGTCCGCGACCTGCCGCGCCTCGGCAGCTTCCCGCACGCGGATTTCGAAAGGACCCACGCCTTGCCGGTGCAGCGTGAGGGCCTGTCCGAGTGCCGTTGCAAAGAATTGCGGCCGGTGTCCGAAGGCTTCGAAGGCTTGCCAGAGCGAAGATTCATTCATGGGAGCCAGGGAAGGATCTTCCTGCGTGAGTTGCCGCGATACGTGGGCGATGTAATCCCTGTCCAGGGTCGGCAACGTTGTGATCTGCGATCCGTAGAACGCGGCAGCGCGGCTATTGGTCAGTCGCAAGAGCTTGTCGCGATCCGAACCGGACAGCACGAGCATCAGATTGACGCTGCCGGGGCGGTTCATCTGGTCGCGTGCACTCTTGAGCGCCGCCATCAACGCCTGTCCCGATGCATGAAGCAGGGCCTGTTGGGCCTCATCGATGATAAGAGCCACGGGTTTCCCGCAAGCCCGATGCAGGGCTTGCAAGGCTTCAGGCAGCGAAGCACCGCCGGGGCTGTCGAGCGTATCCAGATCGAGCTGAATGATGCCTCCGGCATCGGTCCCTTTGATACCGGTCTTCCTGCTCACGGCGCGCAGCGCGCGGTGGACGATCGGCCGGTACGGCTCGAGCTTCTCGGCAATCGCCCGGCGAATCAGCTGTTCGGCTTCGCGCTGGCGATCAGCCCACAGATCCACGTAGATGACGAGCACGCCGGCTGCCTCCAGCGCAGGCTGTAGATCCGCTTGTAGAAACGTGGACTTGCCAGTGCGCCGCGGTGCCGCCAGGAAAAGTCCGTTGGGCGCATCGTTGAACGGATCCTGCCCGCGCAGTGCGCGGGCGAGGCTCTGGCCGAGGTTCGATCGAGGGTACAGCACGCAATTATCCTCAGCCGGAGGGCCGGGGATAAATTATTGGAATTTCCAATAATCGTCAATAATTCCCGGCGCCGCTTCAGGCCTTGCCCTGTTCCGGCAAGGCGACCGACAGCTCGAGGATTTCGTGCCCGTCTTCCTTCTCGAGGCTCACCTGAATGGCATCGGGATCGACGTTCACATACTTGCGAATGACTTCCAGCAGTTCCTTGCGCAGAAGGGGCAGGTAGTCCGGCACCCCGCCGCGGCGGCTGCGTTCCTGCGACACGATGATGCGCAGGCGCTCCTTGGCAACCTGGGCGGAGTTGGGCTTGCTGCGGAAAAGCGCTAACAACCCCATTGCTCAACCTCCAAACATGCGGGCGAAAAAACCCTTCCTGGGCTCTTCCGTGAATCGCAACGGTTTGGTTTCCCCGAGGAGGCGCGCCACGGCGTCGTCGTAGGCGCTGGCCGCGTCGCTCGACTCGTTCAGGATCACCGGTGTGCCGGCGTTCGAAGCCGACAGGACATCCGGCGACTCCGGCACCACACCGACGACATCGAGGCCGAGGATGTCCTTCACGTCGTCGACGCTCATCATCTCGCCGGACGCCACGCGCTTGGGGCTGTACCGGGTGAGCAGCAGGTGCTCCTTCACGCCGCCGTTGCCGGCCGCGGCCTTTGCCGTCTTGCTGGAGAGGAGGCCGAGGATGCGGTCCGAGTCCCGCACGGAGGAGACTTCCGGGTTCACGACCACGACCGCCCGATCGGCGAAGTACATCGCCAGGTGCGCGCCCTTTTCGATGCCGGCGGGCGAGTCGCAGATGATGTAGTCGAAGCCTTCCTTCGCCAGCTCGTCGAGCACGCGCTTGACGCCTTCCTCAGTCAGCGCGTCCTTGTCGCGGGTCTGCGAGGCGGCGAGTACGAACAGGGTGTCGATGCGTTTGTCCTTGATCAACGCCTGCTTCAGCGTGCAGTCGCCCTGGATGACGTTCACGAAGTCGTACACCACGCGCCGCTCGCACCCCATGATGAGGTCGAGATTGCGCAGGCCAATGTCGAAGTCGATGACAGCTACGCGCTTGCCCCGCCTGGCAAGCCCGCAGGCGATGCTGGCGGAGGTGGTCGTCTTGCCGACGCCTCCCTTGCCTGACGTCACTACGATGATCTCGGTCAATTTCAGAATCCCCCGTCTATCTATTGGAAAAAAGTCGCCTGCGGCCTGCGCGGCCCGGCGCTTTTTCGGACATCAGCTTCGTTTGCGGCGGCAAAAAGTGGCTTTTGCCGCCTGTCCCGTCGCGTCGCTGCGCCCGAGCACGGGCCTCACGCACCGATGCGGGCGAAACGGAGCTCGTCGCCGGAGAGCCAGGCCTGCACCGGGTGGCCTTTCAGCTCCGGCGGAATGGTCTCGAACACGCGGAACACGCCTGCCACGGAGACGAGCTCGGCGTGGAACTCGTGGCAGAACACGCGCGCGGTTGCCTCACCACGCGCCCCGGCCATCGCTCGTCCGCGGAGCGCGCCGTAAATGTGGACACAGCCGTCAGCCATCACTTCCGCACCGGCGCCCACCGTGGACGTCACCACGAGGTCGCGATGGCGCGCGTAGACGCGCTGGCCCGAGCGCACCGGGTTGTGATTCATCAGCGCGGGCTTGGCGAACTCCTGCGGAGCCGGGTCCGCAGGCTGCAGCACCGGCGGCGTTTTAGCGCCAGGTGCGCGGAAGTACGTGAGCACCGGCAGGTCGAGTTGCTGCGCGAGCGCATCGACGGCTGCCGTGCTGTGCGCGAGGCCGGCGGTCACCATGCCTGCGCGCGTGATCGCGCTGAGCACCCCGCGCACCTCGGCGGCGTCCGGCTCCTTCTCGAGCGCGGAGAGATCGAGGCACACGGCCGTACGCTCGAAGAACCGTGGCGCCGAGGCGACGCGACCCGTCAGCTCATCGAGGATCGCCCCCGGATCGGTGGTGCGAATGCGCACCTGAGGCAGGCTGACCTGACCAAAACGGATTTCGAGGGTGGGCGCCTGGATGGCGGCAGCGGTTGTGTTCATCGAGACAGCGGAACGTTCCTTAAACAAAACGGCCGATGGGCCCGAAAAGTGGCGAAGTGTACCGGGCGCGTGGGCCCGCTGCAGGGTCACTTGAGAGAACTGTCTTCAACCGTCCTCGCGACGCATCGGCGCGAGGAGCGCAACGCCGCGGCGTGTGACTCGCAGGCCGCACGCAAAGACCGAAGGTCTTCGGCACTCGGAGTATTCTGTGGTATACAGCGCACGGTCGGAACCGGTGCACCGTAAAGCTACTACATCCGCGCGCCCGATCCAGCACTAACAAAAACTTTCCGCGCTTAATTCGAGAGGTTCTGTCATGCGGTATATCAGCCCGAACATAGCGACGTTGTCCGTCCTGTCGGCGTCGGTCGCGGCGCTTGCTTTCAGTGCGCCGCTCGCGGCCCAGACGGCATCGGGCGGTGATGAGGGCAATGAAGGCGTGTTCACACTCGGCCAGATCACCATCACTGCGCCCCGCGATCACGACAAACTGAGCGACAACGTCATCAGCAACGAGCAGATGTGGCGCTTCAACACGGGCACGCTCGACCAGGCGGTCCGGCTGGTGCCGGGTGTGTCCTCCACGCTCGACACGAACGGTCGCCGCAATGAGCACGACATCCTCGTGCGCGGCTTCGGCCGCTGGCAGGTGCCGCTCTCCATCGACGGCGTGCGGGTCTACCTTCCCGCCGACAACCGTCTCGATTTCCGGCGCTTCCTGACGGACGACATTGCCCAGGTTCAGATCAGCAAGGGCTACGCCTCGGTGCTCGACGGCCCCGGCGGCGTGGGCGGCGCGATCAACCTCGTGACGAGCAAGCCGACCAAGGCGTTCGAGACGCGCTTCCAGAGCGGCGCCAACTTCGGCGAAGACGCCTCTTACGACGGCTGGAATGCCTACGGCATGGTCGGCACGAAGCAGGACGGCTGGTACGCGCAGGCGAGCGGCAACTTCAACAACACGGAAGCCTGGCGCCTGTCGAACGACTTTCACTCGCCCACGCCGATCGAGGATGGCGGCGATCGCAACCGCTCCTTCTCGAAGGACTGGCGGGTCAACGCCAAAGTCGGCCTGACCCCCAACGCGACCGATGAATACTCGTTCAACGTGACCCGGCAGGTCGGCGACAAGGGCGCGCCGCTCAATGTGAACAACGCGACGCCCAACCCGCCGAACAGCTACTGGGACTGGCCGGACTGGAACATCTCGAACTACTACTTCCTGTCGAACACGCAGCTCGGCGACAAGAGCTACGTCCGCACGAAGCTGTTCTATAACGACTTCTACAACTCGCTGTTCGCCTACGACAACGCCACCTACACGACCCAGGCGGCCAACGGGCGCTTCCAGAGCTTCTACGACGACAACGGCAAAGGCGCCAACCTCGAGGCGGGCACGAGCTTCGTCGATCGGAACGTGACGAAGCTGGCGTTCACGTACCGCGAGGACAAGCACTCGGAATACAACATCAACCGCCCGGACGCCCCGCAGCGGAGTGTCGAGCCGAAGCAGCGTACGAAGGAAAACACCTGGTCCGTCGCGCTCGAGAACACCTACAGCGCAACGGACGCGATCGATCTGGTCGCGGGCGTCAGCTACAACAAGAACGAGTTGAAGCTCGCGCAGGACGTCGTTGCCGCCACGAACGCGCTGTTCAACTACCCGACCGGCGGCAGCGATTCGGTGGACGGCCAGGCCGCGGCATTCTGGAACTATGGCGGCGGCACGTGGAAGGCGAGCGTCTCGTCGCGCTCGCGGTTCCCCACGATCTTCGAGCGCTTCAGCACGCGGTTCGGGACGGCGTTGCCGAATCCCGATCTGAAATCGGAACGGGCCACGAACTACGAGATCGGCTGGGATCCGGCCCTCGGCTCGGACATCCGCCTGCACACGGCGGTGTTCTATAGCGAGCTGAAGGACATGATCCAGACGGTCATCGTGATCCCGACTCCGCAGACGACCCAGGCCCGGAATGTCGGCGACGGGCACTACTTCGGCGCCGAGAGCAGCCTCGACTGGAGGCTGACGGATACGTTCCGGTTCGGCGGCAACTACACCTACCTTCAGCGCAAGGTCACGGATTCGCTGCAGCCCAACTTGAAGGTTGTGGGTGCGCCGTCGAACTATGGGATGGTGTACGTGGAGTGGTCGCCGCTTTCGCAGTTGTCGGTGACGCCGAGTGTGGAGTTCTCGAGCGATCGTTGGAGCGAGATCAACGTGACGAACGTTACCGGCTACATGCGGACCGGTCAGTACACATTGGCCAACTTGCAGGTCGATTATCAGGTGACGGGTAACGTGCGGGCGTCGCTTGGGGGACGCAACCTGCTCGATAAAAACTATTATCTGGCGGATGGATTCCCTGAGCCGGGGCGGACGCTGTATGCGAAGTTTCGGGTCGACTTCTAGGGGCTGACTCCAAACTTATCGAAGCGGCCCTCAGTCGCCGGGCGGCCAAGAGGATCGGAGCATCGGCGGCGCTTCCGGCTCCGATCCTCCGATCCTCCGATCCTCCGATCCTCCGATCCTCCGATCCTCCGATCCTCCGATCCTCCGATCCTCCGATCTTTCGATCTTTCGATCTTCGGATTTTCCGATCCTCTTAGCCGCCCGGCGATTGAGGGCCTCTTCATCCTATTTCACGGGCTCAAACCCGTACTTTCTGAAAATCTCCTGACTCGCCTTGCCACGAACGAAGTCGACGTACCGGGTACCGTCAGCGGAGGCGGCAGTCGTCGCCGCAATCGGATACCGAATCGGCGGATGAGAATCCGTCGGAAAGGTCGCCACCACCTTCACGCGTTTCTCAGCCTGCGCATCCGTGGAATAAACGATGCCCAGCCGGGCTTCGCCACGAGCCACATAGGCGAGGGCAGCGCGAACGTTCTCGGCGCGCACCAGCCGGGGCGCAATCGCGTCCCAGGCGCCGAGTTTGGTAAGGGCGGCCTGCGCGTACTTACCCACCGGCACGGAGTCGGGGTCGCCCGTAGCCAGCCGGCCGTTCTCGCCAAGTGCGGCAGTGAGCGAGAACCCAGGTTTGATATCAACCTTCACGTCGCTATCGACGGGAGCAATCAGCACGAGCCGGTTGCCGACGACGTCATGACGGGTCTTCGCTTGCAGCAACTTGCGTTCGGCGAGGTAGTCCATCCATTCCTCGTCGGCGCTGAAGAAGGCCTCGGCTTTGGCGCCGCTCTCGATCTGGCGGGCGAGGGCGGAGCTCGCGGCGAACGAGGCCTTCACTTCGACGCCGGTTTTTTCGGTGTAGGCCTTGTCGATCTCGCCGAGGGCGTCGGTCAGGGAGGCGGCGGCGAATACGATGATCGACTTGCCGGGCTTGTCACCGTCCGCGGCGCTGGCGACGCCGGCGAATGCGAGAGCCAGCAATGCGGTCACGACGGCCAGCCTTGCTCGAACTGTGCTGAAGGACATCGGTAGGTGCCTGCTAGGGGTGTTTTCGGAGTATTGACGAGGATATAGCGGCATTTCGGGCGCTGCCACCGCGATAGCCGGAGGGCCTTGTCACGGTGAAGCGGCGCGGCGATTCTTGCGTGCCGCCGGTCATGGCGGCCTTCCGGAAGGTTGGAGTGCCGCGATGATCACCGTTCGCTTTCGTCTGGATGTGAGCCCCGCCTGCTCGATCGGGCCGGGCAAGATCGCCCTGTTGCAGGGGATTCAGGAGAGCGGCTCGTTGCGGCGGGCGGCGCATCAGCTGGGCATGAGTTACCGGCGCGCGTGGCTGCTGGTCGACGGGCTGAACCGGTCGTTCAATACGGCCGTCACCACGGCGAGTGTCGGCGGCAAGGGCGGCGGCGGCGTGAAGCTGACGGAGCTCGGGGAAGACCTGGTGCGTCGCTATGGGGTGCTGTCACGCAAGTTCGACAACCTCGCGCGGCGCGAATTCAAAGCGGTGGCGACGGGCGCTGCCCGACAGAACGAGCAGGCCGCACGCATACCGCGCAGGGCTGTGTCGAAGTCGTCGAAGGATCAGTAGCTCCGGCGGACTATGCCGTTCGCCGGGCATGCGGCGACTGGCTTCGATTCGCGCTGGCGCGCCGGCTTTCGAGCAAGCTCTTCGCGCCGAGGTGGCGCCCGAGAGCAAACCGCGCCGCGCCGAGGTCGGCTCCGCGCGTCCTGTCGCTCAATTGCCGACCAATCTCGCGTGCAGGTCGTACGAGTCGGCGGAGGTAATGTCGACCTGCGCCCAATCCCCCGCCTGAAGCTTGCCGGCATTTTCAATGTGAACGACGCCGTCGATCTCCGGCGCATCGCCTTCGCTGCGCGCGATCGCTTCGCCGTTCTCCACAGAATCCACCAGTACCCGCATGCGCTTGCCGACACGGGTTGCGAGGCGCTCCGCGCTGATCTCTCCAGCCAGTTCCATGAAGCGCTGATACCGCTCTTCCTGAATTTCCGGCGCAACGTGATCGGCGAGCGCGTTAGAGGTCGCGCCCTCCACGGGCGAATACTTGAAGCACCCCACGCGATCGAGCTGCGCCTCCTCGAGCCACGCGAGCATCTCTTCGAACTCCGCTTCCGTCTCGCCGGGGAAACCGACGATGAACGTGCTGCGAATCACGAGGTCGGGGCAAACGTCACGCCACGCCTTGATGCGGTCGAGCGTGTTTTCCGCATGCGCCGGCCGCCGCATGCGTTTCAGCACGCTCGGGCTGCCATGCTGGAACGGAATGTCGAGATAGGGCAGAACCTTCCGCTCCGCCATGAGGGGCATCACTTCGTCGACGTGCGGATACGGATACACGTAGTGCAGCCGAACCCACGCGCCGAGCGAGCCGAGGCCGCGGGCCAGGTCGATGAAGCGCGTTTCATACTGTTGGTCACGCCACGAGCCCGCGCGGTATTTGATGTCCACGCCGTACGCGCTCGTGTCCTGCGAAATCACGAGCAGCTCTTTCACGCCCGCCCGCACGAGCCGTTCGCCTTCGCGCAGCACCTCGTCGATGGGCCGGCTCGCGAGCCGCCCGCGCATCGACGGGATGATGCAGAAGCTGCACTTGTTGTTGCAGCCCTCCGAGATCTTCACGTACGCGTAATGGCGCGGCGTGAGGCGCACACCCTGGGGCGGCACCAGATCCATGAACGGGTCGTGTGCCGGCGGCAGGTGCTGATGAACCGCCGAGAGCACGTCTTCGTAAGCGTGCGGTCCGGTGACCTTCAGAACTTTCGGGTGCCGCTCGAGGATGCGCTCGGGCCTTGCGCCGAGACAGCCGGTGACGATGACGCGGCCGTTCTGTTCGAGCGCTTCGCCGATGGCGTCGAGCGATTCATCCACGGCCGCGTCGATGAAGCCACAGGTGTTCACCACCACGACGTCGGCGGCGTCGTAGCTGGGCGCGACTTCGTACCCTTCGGCACGAAGCTGCGTGAGGATGCGTTCGGAGTCGACGAGAGCCTTGGGACAGCCGAGGCTCACGAACCCGACCTTGGGGGCGCGTTGGGACATGCGGGGGAAAACCGAACCGCTTCAGGGCGATTCGGAGGCCTCTTGGGTTGCCGCGTCGGCGGCGTCAGGGTGCGCGGCGTGCCGCTGTGGCGCCTGCTTCACGGTGCGCAGGAAGAAGAACATCGTAAGCGCGACGAGCGGCAGCAGGAGCCACGGCCACACGGCCGGACGACGTTCGGTAGCGCTAGCGGAAGGGGAAAAAGAGGGGTCGGGCGACATGGCGGCGAGAGCCTACGCCGGGCCCGCCGCCCCGGCAAATATGGATACGAGTAAGACCCGGTCCAGCCTTTCGCCACGACCCACCGCTTTGCTGTACTGTCGCGCCCGCCTTTTGCGCAACTTGACCGAGGATTCATGCCGTTCGACCGTGCCTACTACGACCGCTTCTATTTCAATGCCCGCACGGCCGTCACCACCCGCCTCGAAGCCCGCAACCGGGCCCGGCTCATCGCCGCGCATGCCGACTACGTCGGCCTGCCGGTGCGCCGGATTCTCGATGCGGGGTGCGGCACCGGCATGCTTCGCGCGCCGCTGCTCAAAGCGCTGCCGCGCGCCCAGTACACCGGCATGGAAACGAGCGAGTACCTGTGCGAGCGCTTCGGGTGGGACCATGGTCTCATCCAGAACTACAAGGCGAAGAAGCCCTTCGACCTCGTGGTCTGCTACGACGTCGTGCAGTACCTGGACTCCGCCACGGCCAAGCGCGCGCTCGTGAACCTGTCGCGCCTGTGTCGCGGAATGTTGTATTTCACCGCGCTGACGAAGAAAGACTGGGAAGAGAACTGCGACCAGAGCCGCACCGACCCCGACGTCTATCTGCGCACCGCGGAGTGGTACCGAAGGGGCCTGCGGCGTTACTTTCGCGATCTCGGCTCGGGCTTCTGGCTCCGCCGTGGGGTCCCGCTCACAGTCTGGGACCTCGAGTCCGGTTCATAGTCCCGCACTAGCACGCTCGCGCCCGGCAACAGCACGTGACCTTCAAGGATCACTTTTCGCGACTCGCGGCCCAGTACGCGGAGTTCCGTCCGAAGTACCCGGGGGCCCTGTTCGACCTCCTGGCGCGGGTTGCGCCGGGCCGTTCCCGTGCCTGGGACTGTGCCTGCGGTAGCGGCCAGGCCACGCTCGACCTCGCCGAACGTTTCGACGCGGTGATCGCGACGGATGGCAGCGCTCAGCAGATCGCGGCCGCCAGGCCCCATCCCGGGGTGACATATGGCGTCGCTCGCGCTGAAGCGAGCGGCATCGACGCGGGCTCCATGGACGTCATCACGGTCGCGCAGGGCCTGCATTGGTTCGATCGCCCCGCGTTCTACACCGAGGCGCGCCGGGTCCTGCGGCCCGAGGGCGTGCTGGCCGTGTGGACCTACGGCATTCCGCGCCTCAACGATGTGAATCTCGACCGTGTGATGCAGGCGTTCTACTGGGAAACCGTCGGTCCCTACTGGCCGCCGGAACGCCGCTACGTCGAAGATGGCTATCGCTCCATCGATTTTCCGTTCGCGGAGCTCACGGCGCCCTCGCTCAGCATGCGCGAGAACTGGACGCTGCCGCAGTTCATCGGCTACCTGCGCAGCTGGTCTTCGGTCGGTCGCTACGTCAACGACAAAGGCGAAGACCCGGTCGTCCAGGTCGAAGAGCAATTCACCCCGCACTGGGGCTCGCGCGCGCGCGACGTCAGCTGGCCGCTGTCGCTGCGGCTCGGGCGGGTATGACGCACCCGCTGAGCGAAGAGCCTCGCACGATTCACTTCCGCGGATGGATCTCCTGCCGGCGCGATGGCGAAGGCCCGCTCGGGCTGATTCTTGTCGGCTGGGCTACCCAGCATCGGCGGGAGGAAGCGGTCCAGATCGCGTTTTCCTGTCCCGCTCCGGTCGACATGCCGGAAGCGCTGGAGGACGCCCGCCTCGATTTCCTCGGCGACGACCGTTACCGTCTCACGAGCGGCGACAAGAGCTGGACGCTCGAAGGCCCGGTCCACGTGCATCGCGAAGTGGCGGGCGCGTTCTACAAGGCGATTCCGCCGCGACCGGTGCCTTGGCGCAAGCGGTTGTTCTGGCGCGTGATGCTGGCGCTCGCCAGCAACCCACTCGGGCGCAAGCTGCTCCTGCGCGGTCGGGCGTAGCGAAGCGCCAGCGCAGGCGGCTGCGCGCCCCGGGTTGGGCCCCCGGCAAAAACCACGCGAAAAAGCGCCGCGGGCGATTTTTTCCGATGGATTAGAATCGCCGGCCCGATGCTTCCCCAGGTCTTCCGATGGCGAACCCCTCCCGCGTTCCGGTCACCGTGCTCACAGGCTTTCTGGGATCGGGCAAGACGACGCTCCTGAACCGCATCCTGTCCGAGCAGCACGGCAAGCGCATCGCCGTCATCGAGAACGAGTTCGGCGAGGTCGGTGTCGACCATCAGATCGTCATCGGCGCGGAAGAGGAAATCTTCGAGACCGCCAACGGCTGCATCTGCTGCACGGTGCGCGGGGATCTCATCCGCATCCTCAACCAGCTCGTGAAGCGGCGGGACAGGTTCGACTACGTCATCGTCGAGACCACGGGGCTCGCGGACCCCGGCCCGGTGGCGCAGACCTTCTTCATCGATGACGACCTGCGCGACCACTTCCAGCTCGACGCCATCGTGACGCTGGTGGATGCCAAGCATGCCGAGCGGCATCTCGAGGAAGTGCGTGCCGCCTCCGAGCAGATCGCGTTCGCGGACGTGGTGCTGCTCAACAAGACCGATCTCGTGTCGGAGCAGGACCTTGCGCGCGTCGAGCGGCGCGTCCGCTCGATCAATCGTACGGCGCAGGTGTTCCGCACGGAAGCCGCGCAGCTGCCGATCGAGCGCGTGCTCGACGTCGGCGCGTTCGATCTCGATCGCGCACTTGCGGTCGACAAGGGATTTCTCGAGCCGGAATACCCGTTCGAATGGGCGGGCGTGTTCCAGTTCGGCGCGGGCCAGGTGCGCATCCGCACCGGTGTGGAAGGCGCGCACGAGCATCACCACGATCGGGGTCAAGGCGAGCATCGCGATCATGATCACGGCGATCACGGCGATCACGGCGATCACGGCGATCACGGCGATCACGGCGAGGTGCGCCCTGCGCACGACCACGGCCCCTCGGATGAGCACGGCGAGGCGCACCCTGCGCACGAGCACGACCACTCGCATGAGCACAGCGAGGCGCACGTGGCCCACGGCCATCTGTACCACTCCGGTCTCAACGTCACGTTTTTTCGAGTGCCGGCCGCGAGCGCGGACGAGCTGAACAAACAGATCGAGCTCGCCCTGCGCGCATTCGCGGAAACACCGATCGATGTCCCGTGCGGCGGGCGGCTCGAGATGGGCGCGAACCTCTTCCGGCTGGACGTGGGCCACGAAGGCGCGGAGTTCACGCTCGCCGTCAACGAGCCAGGCGCATACGCGGTGTTCTGCGAGCACCTGCCTGCCGAGTTCGCGCTGCGCTTCGAAGGTCTCAAGGCCATGGCGGAGCGCCAATTCGCCTCGCATCACCATCACGACGAGGAAATCACGTCGATCGGTATTTCCGACCCGCGCGTGATCGACGGTCGCAAGCTCGACGAATGGCTCAACTACCTGATGCAGAGCCAGGGCCAGGACATCTTCCGCATGAAGGGCGTGCTCAACTTCAAGGATGAGGATCGGCGTTACGTCTTTCACGGCGTCCACATGATGTTCGACGGCAAGCTCGAACGGCCGTGGGGTAGCACGCCCCGTCACAACAGCCTCGTCTTCATCGGCCGCAAGCTCGATCGCAAGGAGATCGAGGCGGGCTTCGAGTCCTGCGTGGCATGAGCCTCGCGGTGCTGACTGAACGCGCGCACGTCGCGCTCGACGCGTACGTTGCGGATCTCGCCTGGTCGCCCGATGGCGCATCGCTGGCCGTTGCCGGCGGCGAAGGCGCGGTGGTGCTGGTGGAGCAGATCGGCGGCTCGCCGCACGCGCGCGTGCTCGGCGAACACGGCATGGGCGTCATCGCCGTGGCGTGGCAGCCGGGCGGAAAGCTGTTCGCATCCACGGGGCAGGACAGCGCGGTCGTGCTGTGGGACGCGTCCAGCGGCGCAGTGGCTGCGCGCCTTCGGCCTGGCATGTCGTGGACGGAGCAGATCGCGTTCTCGCCGGACGGCGCGTTGCTCGCGACGGCGACCGGCAAAGTGCTGGCGCTGTGGGACTCCGCAGGCCAGAGGGTGCACACGTTCGAGCCGCTGGCGGGAACGATCGCCGCGATCGCCTGGGACAAGCCGGGTCGCGATCTCGCCGCCGCATCGACGGGCGCGGTGACGGTTCATCGAATCGAACCGCCGCGGTTCACGGCGCGCAACTACGCGTGGTCCGCAGCATGCCTCACCGCTGCTTTCAGTCCCAACGGCAAGGTGCTTGCGAGTGGCATGCAGGACGGCACCGTGCACTTCTGGTGGCTCACCACCGGCAAGGACTCGCAGATGCGCGGCTATCCCACAAAGGTGACGCTCACCGAATGGAGCGCGAATGGCCGCTATCTCGCGACGTCCGCGGGGTCGGAAATCGTCGTGTGGGATTTCAGCGGTAAAGGTCCCGAGGGCAGCGCGCCGCTCGAGTTGAGTGGCCACACCGATCGCATCACGCATCTCGCGTTTCAGCCGGACGGCCCATGGCTCGTCTCGGCGGGCCGCGACTGGCGGCTCACACTCTGGCAACCCGGCAAGGAGAAGCAGGCCGTCGATGCGCACCTGACGGGCGGTGAAATCACCGCCGTGCGCTGGTCGCCGGATGGCAAGCGTGTGGCCGTCGGCGAAGCGAAAGGACGACTGACGATCTACGAGATGGAAGCCCGTTAGCCCTCGTCTACGAAGAAGTCGGTGAGCCCAGCCCCATCGCAGGCAGTGCCGGCATGCGTGCGCGCCGCGAGCTCGCGACATTCATGTAGGCGTTCATTTCGGCTGCGAACGCCCGCGTCCAGGTGAACTGCTTCAGCACGCGAGCGCGGGCCGCGGCGCCGAGGGCATCGATGTCCCGCTCGTAGAGTGCGCGGATCGCTTCGGCCATGCTCTCGCCGTCGCAGGGTTTGGCCAGAACACCCACGCTCTCATCGACGATCTCGGGTATCGCGCTGGCGCACGCCGCGACCACGGGCCGCCCGCAGGCCATCGCTTCGAGCAGAACGAGGCCGAAGGTTTCCTTCGTGCCCGCGTGGACAAGCGCATCACATGACGCGATCCACTGCGCCAGCTCCTGACTGTCGCGGCGATAAGGAATCATCGTCACGTTGCTGTTGGGCCGGGCGTAGCGATCTCCGCCGATCAGAAGCAGGTGATACGGGGCTCCGAGCCGCGCGAAGGCGTGCAGCAGCACGTTGAGATTCTTCTCGCCGGAGAATCTTCCAGCAAACACCAGCAAGCGAGTGTCCTGTGGAAGACCGAGCTTGCGGCGCAGATCCAGCGTGCGACGGGATGGGTGGAACACGTTCGCGTCCACGCCGAGCGGTTGATGTACGGTGTGGCGCACGCCGATCGAGTTCAGGTAGCCGCACATGTACCGGCTCGGGGCGAACACAGCGTCGTAACGCTCGTAGAGCCAGCGCACGTATCGGCTGAGCACGCGCTCGGTGGGCTCGCCGATCCTGCGTGCAATCAGCTGCGGCATGTTCGAGTGATAGAACGCCACCAGCGGAATGTTCCGGCGCTTGGCCACGCGCCAGGCGCACCACGCGGGGTGGAACGCGTCCCCCACTTCGATGAGGTCGGGCTCGAGCTGATCGAGCAGCCGCGCCCATCGGCGGGGATTCAGCGGCAGGCGGTAGTTGAACGTCCCAGGCCAGGAATGACCGGGAACCGTTGAGACGCTACCGGGCTCGAGATGTTCGACCTCGCCCGGCACCAGTATCGAGTGCCTCCAGTTCGTGTGCGCCTGAAGCCATGCATGTTTCGCCGTGAGGTAGCGCTTAACGCCACCGCTCGTCGGTGAGTAGAAGAGGGTCGTGTCGACGAGATGCATGGGGCTCGCTGCAGCAAACTTTGGACCCGCATTGCATCGTTCGGACAATACGGTGTCAGGAAAATTGCGGGACACTTTAGCGGGTGCATCGTGAGCGGGTTGCATCGTGCCCGCCTGTGTACGCAGACTGACACAAATCCCGGAAAGCCAGGCATCCACGTGAAATCAGCGCCGCATCGGTCGACCACGATCCTCCTCTTCTCGATCGCGGCTTCAGTGATTGTGAAGACCTCACCGGCAGCCGCCGCATCCCTCGATGCCACGAAGCTCGATGAGCTCACGCGCGCGGTCGAGCCGCGGGTGATCGAATGGCGACGCGACATTCATCAGCATCCCGAGCTTTCCAATCGCGAAGTGCGGACCGCGAAGCTCGTGGCGGAACACCTGAAGCGGCTTGGCCTGGAGGTGCGGACCGGCATCGCCCACAACGGGGTGACGGGCTTTCTTCAGGGTGGGCTTCCGGGGCCAACCATCGCGCTACGCGCGGACATGGATGCGCTGCCCGTCACCGAGAAGGCGGACGTCCCGTTCAAATCAGTCGTCACCTCCACGTATCGCGGCCAGCCCGTCGGGGTGATGCATGCCTGCGGCCACGACGTGCACACCGCCGTGCTGATGGGCGTGGCCCAAACGCTGACCGCGATGCGCGCACAACTGCCCGGCAATGTGCTGTTTGTCTTTCAGCCGGCCGAAGAAGGCGCCCCCGAGGGCGAGGAAGGCGGCGCGGAGCTGATGCTGAAAGAAGGCGTGTTCGACAGGCATCCGCCCAAAGTTCTGTTCGGGCTGCACGTGCAGGCCGAGATGCGCGTGGGGGAAATCAGCGTGCGGGCCGGTCCGTTCATGGCCGCGTCCGATTCCTGGCGCATCGAGGTGCTGGGGAAGCAGACCCACGGTGCGCGTCCATGGCAGGGGATCGATCCGATCGTCACGTCAGCGCAGATCATCAACGCGCTACAGACAGTGGTCAGCCGCCAGGTCGACATCACTGCGAATCCCGCGGTGCTCACCGTCGGCGCGATCAACGCGGGTGTGCGCTTCAATATCGTTCCCGACCGGGCCGAGTTGATCGGCACGATCCGCACGTTCGATACGAAACAGCGCGAGGCGATCGTCGCGAGCATCCAGCGCATGGTGGAGAACACCGCCGCGGCGAACGGGGCAACGGCCACGTTCAGGATCGAACCCGGCAGCAACCCGGTGCTGTTCAACGACCCGGATCTCACGGAGAAGATGGTGCCTACGCTGCTGCGCGTGGCCGGGGAGGGGAACATGCGCCTTTCGCCGCTCATCACGGGCGCCGAGGATTTCGCTTTCTTCGCGCGGAAGGTGCCGTCGATGTACTTCCGGGTCGGGGTGACGCCGGCCGATCGGGACCCGGCGGCCGCCCCCTCGAACCACTCGGACTACTTCTACGTCGACGAGAAGGGAATTCCCGTCGCGCTACGCGCGATGACCCAGGTTGCTGTCGACTACCTGTCGTCCCAGGCTCAATGACCGAAGCGTTTGCGCGGCGGCGCGCAGCGGCCGCCACGCGGCGGCCGGGGCGAGCGTCGTGACTTGAGCCCGCAGGTTGCGGGGTGACGTGTCGCGTGGCCATCGAGCGAGTGAGGCGACTGCCCCGACGCCCGCCACAAGCACAGCGATCGAGGCGCCTCGATGCGGCTCGCGTCGAGGAGGGATCGGCTGCAGGAATGAGGTTTGTTGCTGTCCATGGAGGGGCAGCTTAGACGGGCGCAACTGTCTGGACGGAACCGCTTCTCACATTCGAGGCAACTACTGAAATACGTAGGTAGTGACTCGGTTGTCCAACAAGGAGACGCGGCGGCGCACTGGGTATTCATCCAGACGCCAACGTGTCCCCATCTGACGACAGTTGAGTCGATTTCCTTCGTAAACCCGCCGCACTCCTGCAGCGTTCGGCGGTCATATTCCGTTCTCTCGTTCTAGCTTCAACCGACGCAGGTGGCGAATCATGAATCGACTCTTCCGGGCCGCGACGGCCGCTCTCGTTCTGGTGCTGGCGGCCTGCGTGGCCTCCGGTCCGAAGGTCGCGTCGAACGGAAATGGCTCGCTGGTACTGGTTGCCGGCGCAACCGGCGGCACGGGCCAGGAAGTGGTCGGCCAGGCGCTGGAAAAAGGCTATCGCGTCCGAGCCTTGGTTCGCGACGAAGCCAAGGCTCGCATGCTGTTCGGGGATCGCGTCCAATACGCCGTCGGCGATGTGCGGGAACCTCGCTCCCTGAAAAGGGCGGTGAAGGGCGTGGATCAGGTCATCTCGGCGCTCGGCGCCAATGTCCAGCGCGATCCGGAAAACAGCCCTGAGCTCGTCGACTACGCGGGTGTGAAGGCGCTCGCCGTGGCCGCACGGGCGGCCGGTGTCTCGCAGTTCATTCTCGTGTCCTCGATGGGCGTCACCCATCCCGATCACCAGCTGAACGCGATGCTGGACAACATCTTGAGCTGGAAGTTGAAAGGGGAAGACGCGGTGCGCGCCACAGGTATCAACTACACGATCATCCGACCGGGTGAGCTGACGAACGAGCCGGGTGGCCGTCGCGGCGTGCGCATCATGCAGGGCGACCCCATCGGCGGCGAAGGCACCGTTTCGCGCAGCGACGTCGGCGCCATCCTGGTGAGCACGATTGGCCGTCAGGACCTCTACGGCCGGACTTTCGAGATCGTCGGCGACCATGGGCGTCCGCGCATCGAGTGGGCCAGTCTCTATAACGGCCTGCAACCCGATGTCCGCTGACCAGAATGCCGCCAGCCGCGGCCTCGGTCGGCTGTTGTCGAAGGTCGCGCCGATCGAGCCGCGGGAGGTTCCCGCGGTCGTCATCGCCTTCTGCCTCTTCTTCTGTGTGTTCGCCGGCTACTTCGCCGTGCGCCCGGTGCGCGAGACCATCGGCACGGTGCTCGGCAAGCAGCGCGTGGCGGACCTGTTCGTCGTCACCTGGATCGCATCGGTCGCGATCATTCCGATCTACGGCTACCTCGTCGGCAAGTTCCGGCGCAGCGTGTTCCTGCCCTGGATCTACGGCGGCATCGCCGTCGCACTCGCCGCCGTCGGGCTGGTGCTGAAGGCCGACGAGACCAATATCGCGTCGGGCCAGTTCTTTTACGTCTTCATCAGCGTGCTGAACCTGTTCATCGTGTCGGTGTTCTGGAGCTTCCTGCTCGAGCTCTTCACGCAGCAGCAGAGCAAGCGCCTGTTCGGCATCATCGCGGCGGGCGGCACGGTGGGCGCGCTCGTCGGGCCGTTCTTCACCGACATGGCGGTCGCGAAGATCGGCAACAGCGGCGTGCTGTTCTTCGGCGCGTTCATGTTCGTCCTCACGCTGTTCTTCCAGCGCGCGCTTCTCAAGCTCTGGAGCAGCGGCGCCGACACCGGGGGCGCCTCGACCGAGACCGCCGGCGCGTCGTCCGGCGGCGGCAAGGTCCGCGGGGACCGTCCGATCGGCGGCAACCCGTTCGCGGGTTTCTCGAAGGTGCTGTCGTCGCCCTATCTGCTCGGCATCGCGTTGTTCGTCGTGTTCATCGCCACGATCAACACGTTCCTGTACTTCGAGCAGATGCGACTCGTGGAAGCCGCGTTCGAGAACACGGCGGATCGCACGCGCATCTTCGCGCGCCTCGACTGGATCGTGCAGACGCTGACGGTGGTCTGCCAGGTGTTCCTGACCGGGCGCATCGCCTCGAAGCTCGGCCTGACGACACTGCTCATCATCGTCCCGATCGTCATGATCGGCGGCTTCCTGTCGCTGGCGGCCACCGGCACGCTGATGGTGCTCATGATCGTGTTCGTCGCGCGTCGTGTGGGTGAGTACGCGTTCGTGCGTCCGGCGCGCGAGATGCTCTTCAGCCGTGTCGACACGGAGACGAAGTACAAGGCCAAGAACGTCATCGACGTTCCCGTGTACCGCGGTGCCGATGCGCTGTCCGCTCAGGTAAACACGGCGATCACGAGTGCCGGCAGCACGCCCGCGCATATCGCGATCCTTGGCGCGGGTGTCGCCGTGGCGTGGCTCGTGAACGGCTGGTTCCTCGGCCGGAAGGCCGACGCCGCGGACGCCAGCGATAAGGCTACTGCCGCCGCCGCCCAGGCCGCGGCTTCACGCGGACACTAAGAGTCAGGCCGCTGTCGGCTGGGAGCTGCGCGCTTCGCGCGCGGTCCCGATCGCATCGATGACTTCTTCCGCGCTCGAGAATCGCTGGTCCCGCGCTTTGGCGAGCATCCGGTCGATCAGCGGCTGATGCTGGGCATGCCGCTCGGGCAGCGTCGGCAGCGGCGCATTCACGTGCTGCTGCAGAACTTCGATCGCTGAGTGGCCGGCGAACGGCTTACGGCCCGTGAGCATCTCGTAGAAGATGATACCGAGGCTGTAGAGATCCGTCCGCGCGTCCAGCTCTTCGCCCAGCGCCTGTTCCGGGCTCATGTAGTAGGGCGAACCCCGCAGAACGCCGGTGCGCGTGCTGTTGAGGCCGCCTTCGAGATTGCGTGCGAGTCCGAAGTCGATCAGCGCCACGTCATCGTTCTCGCGCAGCATGACGTTGGGCGGCTTCAGGTCACGATGCAGGATGCCGGCGTGATGCACGATGCGCAGGGCGTGCGCGATGTGCTCCACATAGCGAAGCGCTTCGCGTTCGGTGATGCCGATCTGCATGCGCGCTTTCAGGTCGCCGCGCGGGAAATATTCCATCGCGAGAAATTCACGTCCCGCATGCACGCCATAGTCGTGAAGCTCTACGACCGCCGGATGTCGTATGCCCGATACCGCCTCGTACTCGCGCGCGAGCAGATGGCGACCGCCGGCTTCATCCGTCTCGATGGAGCTCACCTTCAGCGCGATCTCGCGGCCGAGCGCATCGCTCACGGCGAGATAGACGCGCGCTTTCTCGGACTCGCCGATGAGCGATCGAATGCTGAAGCCGGGCACCAGGTCCGCAGGCACCGGCTCGAGCGAGTCGGCCTGCGCGCTTTCGTCGCTCTCCGCCACTTCATCGCTCGACGCGCCTTCCTGTTGCGGCTGGATGGCGGCGTGATCGTCGCTCTGAGCGAGCTTCGCGTGACGCCGCGCGACGCGTCGTTCAATCCGGCGCAGCGCGAGCCTCACGGCGGTGCCGAGGCGCTCGGGTGTCAGCAGGCGCTTCGGCAGATAGTCCACCGCTCCGAGCTGCAGCGCGCGGACGGCCGTGAGCTCATTGCCATCCTCGGCCAGGGCGAGCACTGCGGGAAAGCTCGAGCGCGTGCGGAAGGCGCGCAGCAGGTTGATGCCTTCCGCGCGGGTGTCCTCCGGATGCTCGCCGAACGATGCGGTGAGCAGCACGAGATCGCACTCGTCGTAGGTGAGCGTTTCGCGTGCGACTTCGAACTCATCCGGGCTCATCACCCGCAAGCTCGCGTCCGAATGGATCACCCCGAGGTGGTTGCGCAACCACTCGGCGTATTTCGCATCCTTGTCGACGATGATCAGACGTGCCGTCATGTGCGCGTTACTCGATGCTGAACCGCAACCGCAATCGCGCGCGTTGCTCGACCACGCGACCGTCGCGTTTCACAGGCTCGTAGCGCCAGCGCCGCACGGCCGCCATCGCGGCCTTTTCAAAAATACCCGCGGGCTCCGCGGCCGTAACGCCGATATCCGTGATGGTGCCGTCGGCGCGCACGGTGAAGACCAGGTCGACCCAGCCTTCCCTGCCGCGTTCGAGCGCCGCTTGCGGGTAGTTCGGTTTCACGGAGCGCGTGAGTATGAGCTGGCTGGACGCGTTCACGATATCGTCCGGGGCTTGCCGCGCGCCCGCATTCTGAGCGGCGACGATGTCGTGCTCCAGCGCCGCTGTGCCGGACTCCGCGATACCCACGTCCTTTGCTTCGCTCATCCAGCGACGCGCGGCCGCGTAGTCCTGTTTCGCGATAGCGCCACGCGCCTCCTCGAGCATGCGCGAGCCGAGCGCCTGGCGCGCGATCTGCGTGGACGGATGATTCGCCTCGGCCTGCGCGAGCTCGGTCAGATAGAACTTCGCGCTGTCATTGGCGGGATCCACGAGCCGCCCCTGCGCCAATCGCTGGTTGAACGACTGCGACAGCTTCGCCATCGAATCCGCGCGAGCCGCGATGCGTATGCGTTGCACATCGCGCGTGAGCGAGGTGACGTCGCTCTGGCTCACTCCGGAATCGCCAGCCGCCGCGACCCACTTGTCCGCTTCTTCGGCATTGCCGGCGGTGATCGCGGCACGCGCCTGACTCACGATGCGATCGTTGAGCTGCCTCTGCGCCAGCCGCACGTCACTCTGGTTCGGCGCGATCGCGCGGGCGGATTCGATGAAGAAGCGCGCGTTGTCCTGCGCGGGCTCCACCAACGCGCCGGCGCGCAGGCGGTCATTCGCCCGGCGCAGGAAATCGTTCACGCGATTGTCGATGCCTCGCTGGGCGATATCGCTGCGCGCTTCGGCAACGACGTTCGCGCTGGTGCCGCCGAGCGAGGCGCGATCGAGCACGGCGATGGCCTGCTCGACGTTGCCGCGGGCCGCCGCCTGCCGTGCCTGCGTGAGCAGCGCTCGCTCGCGCTCCTTGCCGATCTGCGCGGTGAGGAACGCGACACGCACATGGTCGGGATTGATCGTTCGGGCTGTCTCGACGAACCGGGCGGCGTCATCGATCTTGTCTTGCAGGAGCGCCTGCTCCGTCGCCGTGAGAACGCGATCGAGCACGCGATCGAGCCCGGCGGTTCCACGCGGGTCGCCGCCGTTGCGACGAATCGCCAGCCGATACAGCTCCGTCGCGTTGTCGCCCGGGGGCGTGACGAGCGCGCCGCGCCTCATCGCATCGTCCGCGCGCTTCAGCAGTTCTTCGAGTTCATTGTCGACGGTGCCGCGCGGGGTTGCCACGACTGGAGCGTCGGCGCTGACGACTTCGCCTTTCTTCTCACCGCCCGAGAAGATCAACGCCGCGCCGACGATCAGCACCAGCGCCGCAGTGCCGCCGATCCACATGAGTTTCTTCGAGGGCGGTTTGGGCGGTGACCACACCGGCTTGCGCAGATTCGTCGCCGTGGCTTCGAGCACTTCGGCGTGCTCGACCCCATGACGGCGCCAGGCGGCGGTGACGAAGAGACGCACGCGCTGCTCGGAAACGGGCTTGTGCAGGAAGCGATAAACCGTGCCGCGCGTGATCTGCGTCGTGAGCGGGCCCTGGTCCTCGTGCCGGCCCGCGATCACGAGCACGAGATCCGGGAACTGCGATTTCAGCCGATCGCACAGCTGGTTGATCGGGGTGGTGACCGAGTCTGTGTCGAGCACTGCGACGCCGGCGCGACCGTCGAGCAGGTGCGCGGCGAGATCGGCTTCCGCGCCAACCGCGGAAATGTCGTGATCGGTGGCCACCGCGCGCAAGGTTTGCAGCAGCTCGCCGTCATGCGTGAGCACGACGAGACTCTCGCGGACGTCGGTCACGACGTCATGCGCCGAATCGTTCATCTCGACGCTCCGGAAGACCGCTGCTGAGGCGACTTGGGCCAAGCATCCTCGCTCTGGCGACAGGCTCGTTGCACGATGACGCAGTTAGCCGACAGTTGTCCCCCCGCATGCGGGTTTCTGTGAAACTCGTCATCCCCGGGCTGCGGCGACGCGGGCTAAATGCCGCTCGAGCGCCCTCTTCAGTGGCGCAGGCACAGGGTTCGGCCGTTCCAGGGGCTGGCTCATCACAATCCCAAAGGGTTCCAAGGCTATGGACCGCTCATTGGCGGAAGCGCGTGCGCATGGTGAATTTATCGCAGTGCGTGATCAAGCTGTTCGGCGCGGAATTCTCTCCGTCGGCGTGGTTTTAACCTCAACCCTCCTCGCCGCGACGCTCTGCGCGGCGGGCGCTCGCTACTTCTGGCTCTTCGACCTCGCCGTGCACTTCCGTGTGCAGTACGCGGCAATGGGATTGTTCGGATTCGTCGTGCTGCTCATCGCACGGGCGCCGGCGTGGGCCCTTCTGGCCCTCGTAGTGGCCTCCTGGAACGCGATGTATGCCGCGCCTGCTCTAGTGACCCATCCCATGACCTTGCCGCGTGTGGCCGGTGAGGCGGCGACGGGGGACCCGGTGCGGTTGCGCGTGGCGTCGATCAACGTGCTCTACACGAACGAGCAGTATTCGCGCGTCGTCGAGTTTGTCCAGCGCGAGCGGCCGGATGCCGTGGCGATGCTGGAGATGACGGCCCGGTGGCGCCAGGCGCTCGCCAGTCTGGACAAGATCTACCCGCATCGCTACCAGACGATGGGCGTTGGTGGGCGCGGCATGACGTTCTGGACGCGCCTGCCGATGAAGGACGTCTCCGTCCTGCCCATCGGCGTGCGCCAGGAGCCCGCGATTCAGGCAACCGTCGAGGTACAGGGGCGCGAGGTGCGCATCTTCGCGGTGCATACGACGTGGCCATTGGCGCCGGCTTCCGCGGCTCGTCGGAATCAGCAACTGGAGCTTCTTGCCGAGCGGGCCCGCGCCGTTACCCTGCCTTTGGTGGTGATGGGCGACATGAACATCACGGCCTTTTCGCCGCACTTCCAGCAACTGCTGGTCGATGGCGGACTGCGCTCGGCGGCGGAAGGGTTCGGCTGGCAGGCCAGCTGGCCGTCGTTCTTACCGCCGGCGGGGATCCAGATCGATCACGCGCTGGTGAACTCTCGCGTGGCTGTCGAGCACTTCACCCGGGGGGCGGCGACGGGCTCGGACCATCTACCCATCGTGGCTGACCTCGTGCTGTGACAGGGGTGGGCGGTATGCTCCGGAACCGGGGCACCTTGCAATGAGTCTCACGCGCATGACCTTGATCCGGGTGTTATCTGCCTTGCTTTGTCTGCTGCTCGCACCGGCTTTGGCGGGGGCGGCGGACAAACCCAGCAGCGCGCAGAAAGCCGCTGCCAGCGAATATCTGGACGCTGTTGCCAGCGGCAGCCCGCAGGCCGTGGCCTTTGCGATTCACCCTACCGATCTCGAGGCCTTGCGGAACAAGGTGCTGACCCAGCTTCGCGAAGAGGCTGGCAAGGGCGACAGCACGGTGCGGGTGCGCTTGTTTGGTCGCGCTAAGTCTCTCGCTGAGATAGAGCACCTGACGCCCATCGACTTCTACGCGACCCTCGGCTCAAAGCTGTATCTCTTCGGCCGTTCCTACAAGGACGCGGACTGGATCGCCGCCATCCCCGACAAGGGCGGCACGGTACAGGTCGTGCTTCGGGGCGAGCAGGAGAGGGAGCGCGGCCAGAAGCGGGTGGACGTGGTCAACGTCGTCACGATTCGCCCGTACGGCAAGGACTGGAAGGCGACATTGCCCACCGAGGTGGAAGCGCAGATCGATGACCTGATCTACGCGCGCCGTAACCTCTATGCGCGGCTACCGCCGCCGGCTAGCGAGATACCCAAGCCAGGCTCGGCGGGTGGGGAAACCGGTGTGCCGTCCGCGATCACGGCGCTGATCGGCGATGCGGGCAAGGCGCTCGCGGTGCCGAACTGTGACGACTATTACAACAAGTACATGAGCCCGAACTTCCGCAAGGTCACCTCGAAGAAGGCGCTGGAGGCGCTCATCAACAGCTGCAAGACGAGCCTGGGCACGCGCGAACTGCTCGTGGCGACCATCCGCATCGTCAAGGATCTGGTGCCGACGTTCGAGCTCGACGGCAGCAAGGCCGTCTACGACGTTTCGGGTCAGGGATTGCCGTTCGATCGCTTCGTGATCGAGCAGGTGGACCGGAAGTGGTACATCGCCGAGTAGCTCGGGCGTAGCTACGCGCTGCCGCAGGCGGCAAAAACCACGCTTTTTGCCGCCGGAAACGAAGCTGCGTTCCGAAAAAGCGCCGCGGGCGACTCTGTTCCAATGAACTAGTCTTTGTCCATCACGAAGCGCGTGCCGTTGTAGGACATGATGGCCGAGTCGGGGGTGATGCTTTCCACCCTCGGCCCCTCGGGCAACGCCTGCCCTTCGTACAGCCGTTTCATGTTGATGAGCACGAAGCGCTTCGTCGGGTCCGCAGCGTAGCTGTGCAGATCCATATGCAGCGGGGGAATCGATGTCTGGCTCGCCGCTTCGTCGTAACTCGGCAAGCCACTCACCGTCCCGCGAGTGACGTGACCCGCGCCGCTGCCGGGCGGCGGAGCGTCGCGTGCGGGAGCGTAGTCGTCGGGATTCACTGATTCCTGTGTGGCCGCGCCTTGATCGGCGAGACGGGGCTCATTAGGGGTACGCCCGTAAGCGCCCGGTGTGTTTGGCGGGTAGCCATTGCCATTGTTTGCGGCCGACGGCGGCGGGTAACCGTTGCTCGACCCGTTAGGCGCATACCCGTTGTTCGGGGCCGCTCCGTTGTACCCCTGCGGAGGCATGCCGGGAGGCGGCTGCATGCCCGCTTGCGGATTCTGAGCAAGGGCTTGCGATGCGGCCGGCGCGGCGGGCGGGCTCGGCTGAGCGCTGACCGGCGCTGGCGCTGGCGTCACTACCGGCGCCGCAACGACGGGCGGTGCCGCCGGTATGGCTGCCGCGGCCGGCTTGCGAAGCATGATCCAGCCGACTACGCCGAGATTCACCACGAGCAGCGACACGATGATTACCGCGAGCAGCGGGAGCTTCGAGCGCGGTGGTGCCACGCGTACTTCGAACAGCGCGGGGCCGCTCTGCCGCTGGCGGTCGTTCTCGGATTTCTTGAGTGCGTCGAGGATGAAGGACATGGGTTCAGCCGCCGTGTGCAGGGTCGGTGCGTAGAAGCGGTGAGTCACTGCCCGACATTGCGCTAGCGAGCACGATCTGGGTTTGCACGCCCGCGATGCCATCCACGGCGAGCTGGTTGCGCCGCTGGAATTCCATCACCTGACGGCTGAGTTCCTGGTCGAACACATCACTGGCCGGCGCGTCGGGCGGCGAGCCGCTGAGGCGCTGAAGGGACTGGCGGAGCCAGCGTACATCCGCGCCTCGCATACCGACGGTGAGCGGCTTCACGCCCTGTGTGGCCGGGCGCCAGAGCATCACGAAGTCTCCGAACCAGTAGCGGGACAGTTCGCCGATGCCGACCTCGTGCCGCGCGCCGCCGAGCTCCACTTTCGCGCGCTCGTCGCCGAGATTCGTGAGCAGCACCTGATGAGCATTGCCGGCGTCGTCGTTCAACATCAGGAGCGCGGGACGATTGAACTGGCGCAGCTGACCGAACGAGCCGCGCTGGACGAGACACTCGAGACCCATCGCCGCCGCCTGCGTGCAGGGGTCTTCGGTGCCGGCCGTGTAGCGCAGGCCCCAGACGGAGAACAGCTTGCCGAAAGCTTCATCCGGGACGGTCTCCGCGCGGTGTTTCGCGAGAAGCTGGTTCAGCGATTCCGCCGGAGGCGTGTCGACCGATGACACCTTGAGCGAGGTGCCGCCGGCGGCGGCGGGCGGCGGCGCGGCAACCACCGCATCCGATGCGTTCTTCGGCAGGCTCGCGGTCGGCGTGGTGCTCGCTTTCGCTTCAGAGGACGAGCCTGCCCATGGCGCGAACTGCCACAGCAGCACGCCAGTGATCACCAGTGCGACGCCTGCGGCCGCTGCGCCCGCCCACGGGAGCCACGGCGCGGCGAATTGCTTGCCGAAGACCTCCGCCGCGGCCGCGCGGACGAGGCCGCCGTCGACGCGATGCTTGTCCTGGGTGTAGGCGCCGAGGAGTGCGCGATCCGCGATCACGTTGATGACGCGCGGTACGCCGCCCGAGAGGCGATAGACCTCGGAGAGTGCGGATGTCGTGAAGATGTCCGTGGTTGCGCCTGCGACTCGCAGGCGGTGGCGAACATAGGCGGCGGTTTCGTCGGAGGACAGCGGGTCGAGGTGGTAGCGGCCTGTGATTCGCTGTGCGAGCTGGCGCAGCTCGTTTCGGTCGAGCAGGTCGCGCAGCTCTGGCTGGCCGATCAGGATGATCTGCAGCAGCTTTTGGGTGTTCGTTTCCAGGTTCGTGAGCAGGCGCACCTGCTCGAGCACTTCTGTTGCCAGGTTCTGTGCTTCGTCGACTACCAGCACTACGCGGCGGCCGCCTGCGTGAGCCTTCAGCAGGTAGTCGTTCAGGATGTCTACGAGGTCTTTGAGGCTTTCTTCCGCGTCGTCGGGGACGCCTATTCCGATTTCCTCGCAGATGGTCAGCAGGAACTCGGGGGCGGTCATCCTGGGGTTCAGGATCAGGGCTACTTCCGCATTCTTGGGCGTTTGGGCCAGCAAGGAGCGGATGGTTGTCGTCTTGCCTGTTCCTACCTCGCCTGTCAGCTGGACGAAGCCGCCCGCTTCGTTGATGCCATAGAGGAGGTGAGCGAGGGCTTCCGCGTGGCGCTCGCTCAGGTACAGGTATCGCGGATCTGGGGTGATCGCGAAGGGTTTTTCATTCAGGCCGAAGAAGGAGAGGTACATGCGCGGCTTCGGGGCGGCGGGCCCGGGGGGCGGTCGCTTTGGGGGCGGAGTATTGCATGGGTGGCGCATGGGGGCATCTGCGGATGGCTAAACGCGGACGGCGGGTCGATCAGGTCAGATGCATTCGGCCGAGCGGGCCTTCCTTTAGCCGCCCGGCGATCGAGGGCCTCTTCGGTTGTCGTGGGGCGACATCAGGGGCGCGGTTTTGGCGCTTGCGTAAGCGGGGCCGCGATCGAACGAGGCGTGCGAGGGGCGTCGCGCGCCCTTGCGGCCGTCGGTTCGTCAGGTCTTGTCGTCGAGGTCGCCGGCTCTCGTGAGGGCTTTGGGGCCGAATTTCTGTCTGATGGCGTCGAGGGCTGTGTCGAGGGGGGTGGCCGCGTTGGTGGTGGGAGTGGTGAAGAGGTCTAACTGGTCGGCTTCTGCCAGCTGGCTTACGCCTACGCCGAGGAGGCGGATCTTGGCGTCTGGGTTTTCCGCGAGCCACGTCGTGAGCAGGGCGGTGGCCACCTTCGTTATGGCCCGCGTGTCGTTCGTCGCGGGGGTGATGCGTTTTTGGCGCGTGAAGGTCGTGAAGTCTTTGCGGCGGATTTTTACGGTGACGCAGGCTGCCGTCAGGGATTTTTTGCGCAGGCGCGTGGTGGTTCGGTCTGCGAGTTTCGAGATCTCGGTTTGCAGGCGGGCGGGGTCCGCGATGTCCTGGGAGAAGGTGTCCTCGGCGCTGATGGATTTGTCTTCGTGGTCCGAGATGACGGGGCGGTCGTCTATGCCGGCGGCGCGCTCGCGGACGCGCGTGGTGTAGCGGCCGAAGATGGGCCAGAGGACGGCGTCGCCGGCGCTGCGCAGCTCGGCGAGGGTGTGGATGCCGGCTTGCTCCACTTTTTCCCCTGTTTTGCGGCCGAGGCCGGGCAGGCGTCGCACTGAGAGGGCGCCGAGAGTGTCGCGGACGGCGTCGGGCGTGACGAGGGTCAGGCCATCGGGTTTTTTCATGTCTGACGCGATTTTCGCGACCAGCTTGTTGGGGGCTACGCCGACGGATGCGGTGACGTGTGTCGTTTCGTGGATGCGTTGCTTGATCTTGCGGGCGATCGAGACCGCGTCGCCCATCAGCGGCAGGCTTGCGGTGACGTCGAGGAAGGCTTCATCGAGGGAGAGGCCTTCTACGAGGGGTGTGAACTCGTGGAAGATCCGGAAGACCTGGGTCGAGACTTCCTTGTAGACCCGCATGCGCGGTGTTACGCAGATGGCGTGCGGGCAGAGGCGAAGCGCGGTGGTCATCGGCATTGCCGAGTGCACACCGAATTTGCGCACTTCGTAGCTGGCCGCGGCGACGACGCCGCGGCCGCTCGTGCCGCCGACGATGACGGGACGACCCTTTAGTCCAGGGTCGTCACGCTGCTCGATCGAGGCATAGAACGCATCCATGTCCACGTGAAGAATCGCCCGTGATTTGCCTGCCGAGCTCATGTGGCGCGATCACGTGGTCGTGGGATGCGTGCGGGGGCGATTACTTCACCGTGATCGTGATCTTCTTCGATATGACCGGCGGGTTGTGCGGCGTGTGCTTGTCGTCGCCGAGCACGAGCTGCAGGGTGTGTTTGCCAGGCTTCAGCTCGATGGTGGCCTCGGTCTGGCCCTTGCCGAAATGACGTACGTTGTCGCTCGTCGGCAGCGGCGCGTTCAGGTCCGCCGGCACGTCCGTATCGATGAGCAGGTGATGGTGGCCCGTGTTCTCGAACTTCACGCCGGCGGGCGCGACGCCCATGCCCTTGAGGCCGAACTCGATCGTCACCGGGCTCTTCACGGTGGCGCCGTCCTTCGGGCTGATGATGTACGCCTCGGCCCCTGCCGGCGAGGCAGTGCGCTCCTGCGCCCAGGCAAGAGTGGCAATGGAAACGAGGGCGACGGCGGCAATGGCAACGGCACGCATGTTGTTCTCCGGGTGGGCTTGAGTTGGGGAGCGGCGCGATCTTTGGGCCGCGGCTTCAGCTTATGCCAGCGGCGGCAGCGGAAACAATCAACCTCTCGGCGGCGCTCACAGCGTGAGCAGGCTGTACACGCTGGTGAACACGGCGATCGCGCCGACGAAGACGAGATAGACGCACGCCAGCACCAGGAACTTCAGCCTCGTGATCCATCTTCCCTGCGCATATACGCGGCGCATCGCGCGGTACGTGTAGATGGGCGGATAGAACAGGACGACAAGGATATACAGCGTGACCAGCCACCCCCAGCTGGTGATCGCCATGCCCAACGTAAACAAAGTGAACAGGACGAACGTGAACGCATGGTTGTGGATGAAGAAGAGCAGGTGCTCGACGTAGTGCCGGCGCCAATACAGCAGCTTCATGACGAGCGCCAGGATCGGCAGCAGCACGAATAGCGCGCGCGGCAGGTTGTGATAGAAGCTCTCGACGAACGTGCTGCCGCGATCCAGCACGACCTTGCGGCACGCTTCGCGAATCCGCGCATCCCACGATTTCGGGCCAATGCTGAAGTTCGCGCCCTCGCACACGCGCCGCGCCCGTTGCTCGGGTGTTTCGTCGGTCGACGTCGTCGTTTCGACCTTCACTCCGCTGAGCGAACCGCTCTCGTCAGTGTTCACACCTACGAAGACGGTGCGATGGCTGACGCTGCCCGCTACGAGGAAGAGCACGACGCTCAGCACCAGATAGAGCCGGAACGGCGGCAGGTAACGTGCGCGCCGCCCTTCGATGAATTCCACCGTCAGGAAGCCCGGCCGTGCCACCAGGAACCACAGGGTGCGCCACAGGCGCGAATCGGCGTGCGTGAAACTTTCGAACGTTTCGCTCGTGAACTCGCGCATCGAATGCACGTGCGGTTCGTGCCGCTGGCCGCAATTCGAGCAGAACGGGCCGATGAGCGGAGCCTGGCAGTTGGCGCAACGACTCTCTATCGGCGCGACGTCCCCTGTCACGCGCGTTCAGGCCACGTGGAACGATGAGACCGCGCCCGGAGCCGGTTGCGCCTGCACGCCGAGCTCGTTGGGAGCGAAATCGTCCACGTTGATGAGGTCCATGACCTTGCGGTCGTACTCGCGCAGCGAGGCGGCTTCCGTCTCCGAGATGATCCCGGCCGCGAGTGCTTGCGTGATCTGGCCCGGCAGGTCGAGTGCAGTGACCTTCCCCGTTTTCACCCCATCGACGCGGATGCGCTTCTCGATCGGCTCGGCGGTCTGCGACAGCACCAGCGCTTCCTGCAACATCCCGAGCGGATTCGATGGCTCGATGGTCTTGTAGAGATAGGACCCAAGCCGTTCGCGCGACTCGGTCGGGTTGCTCACCAGATCCGCGATCGTGGCGCCGAGACGATCGCTCGGCGCCGAATACGTGAGCCCGCGCGGCAACGTCAGCAGCCGCATCACGCCGCCGAGGAACGGGTTCGGGAAGTTGCGAAGGAAGCTGTGAAGCTGTTCCTGCGCGCGATAGAGCAGATTGCGACAAGCCCATTCCACGAACGGCAGGTCCGCGTCGTGACGACCCTGATTTTCGTAGTGCTTGAGCACCATCGACGCGAGATACATGCAGGAGAGCACGTCACCGAGTCGCGCCGAGAGGTTCTCTTTCTTTTTCAGGTAGCCGCCGAGCGTGAGCATCGCGACGTCGACGACGAACGCGAACGAGGCGCTGAAACGCACGATGTGCTGGTAGTAACGCGAGGTCGGACCGCTGACCGGCGTGCTGGTGAAGCGGGCATTGGTCATCGCCATGATGAACGAGCGCACGGCGTTCGAGATCGTGAAGCCGATGTGCCCGAACAGCGCGCGGTCGAACTCGTCCACGCCTTTCGAACGATCCGCATTGCGCGCGGCGTTCATCTCCTTCAGCACGAACGGATGGCAGCGGATCGCGCCCTGCCCGAAGATGATGAGGCTGCGCGTGAGGATGTTCGCGCCTTCCACCGTGATGGCGATCGGAATGGCCTGGTAGCCGCGCGCCATGTAGTTGCGCGGGCCCATGCAGATGCCCTTGCCGCCGTGAACGTCCATGCCGTCGTTGGCGACGATGCGGCTCATCTCCGTGACGTGATACTTGAGCATCGCGGATGGCACCGAAGGCTTCTCGCCGCCATCGATGGCGCCAGCGGTGACGGATCGCGCGGCATCCATCGTGTACGTGAGGCCGGCCATGCGCGCGAGCACCGCTTCCACGCCTTCGAACTTGCCCACGGGCATGTTGAACTGCCGACGGATGCGGCCATACGCGCCGGAAGCCCAGGTCGCCGCCTTGGCGCCGCCGGTGGCGTTCGACGGCAGCGAAATGCAGCGGCCCACCGAAAGCTGCTCGACCAGCATGCGCCAGCCCTGGCCGATCATCTTCTCGCCGCCGATGATGAAATCGAGCGGCACGAACACATCGCGACCCTGGATCGGCCCATTCTGGAACGGAATGTTCAGCGGGAAGTGCCGGCGGCCAATGGTGATGCCCGCCGTGCCGCGCGGGATGAGCGCGCAGGTGATGCCGCGATCCACGCCTTCGCCCAGCAGCTTGTCGGGATCGAACAGCCGGAACGCGAGGCCCACGACCGTAGCGATCGGCGCGAGCGTGATATAGCGCTTCGAGAAGTTGAGGCGGACGCCGACGATCTCCCGACCCTGCCATTGGCCCTTGCAGACGACGCCAGTATCGGGAAGAGACGCCGCATCCGAGCCGGCGCGCGGGCCCGTGAGCGCGAAGCAGGGGATCTCTTCGCCGCGCGCGAGGCGCGGCAGGTAATAGTCCTTCTGCTCCTCGGTGCCGTAGTGATTCAGGAGCTCGGCGGGCCCCAGCGAGTTCGGTACGGCGACGGTGGAAGAAGCCGTGACGCTGCGGCTGCCGATTTTCGTCAGCACGCAGGAGTGCGCGTAGGCCGAGAACTCGAGCCCGCCGTACTTCTTCGGAATGATCATCGCAAAGAAGCCTTTCGACTTCAGGTAGTCCCACACCTGCGGCGGCATGTCGCCCCGCTTGTGGGTGATGTCCCAGTCGTCGAGCATCTTGCAGAGCTCTTCGCACGGGCCATCGATGAAGGCCTGCTCCTCCGCCGACAGTTGCGGCGCCCTTGCGGAAAGCAGCTTGCTCCAGCGAGGGGCGCCAGTGAACAGCTCCCCGTCCCACCACACCGTGCCGGCCTCGAGCGCCTCGCGCTCTGTCTGCGACATCGAGGGCAGCAGCTTGATGTATGCCTTCAGGAAACGCCGGCTGATCACCGCCTTTCGTAGCGGCCGGATGTTCAGCAGCCAGAGCGAGGCGAGCATCAGCCAGAGAAACCCGCGCCAGACGCCCGCGGGCGCCGTGACTTCGCCGAACATGGTGTATGCGGCGAGCAGCACGGTGAACGTGGCCGTGAACGTGAGCAGCGAAAGTCGCTTGTATGCAAGGAAGAGAACCGCCGCGATGAACAGCAGTGCAATGGCGCCGCCAACTGTCGTTGCAGCGTAGGCCGCGGCGGCCAGCAGAAGGAGGATGACGATCGCGCCGAGCATGGCGGTTCCTCGTTGTCGACTCTTGGAGCGACTATAACGAGGCGGTGGGAGTAGTGCACCGCCCGGAAGAGTCGGGGCGGTGACTGTCCGTGCGGGGCTTTGCCTGTTTGGAGGGTCGCCTGCGGCGCTTCGAGCCCACTCGAGCTCGAAGCGCCGGTGCGCGGTCGGTTAAAGCAGCTCTTTGACGCCGTCGCGCTCTTCGCGCAGTTCCTTCTCGGTCGCGTCCATGCGGCCGCGGCTGAACTCGTCGACAGAAAGGCCCTGCACCAGCTGGTATTCGCCATTACGGCAGGTGACCGGGTAGGAATAGATGATGCCTTCCTTGATGCCATAGCTGCCATCGGACGGTACCGCCATGCTGGTCCAGTCACCGTCGGGCGTGCCGCGCACCCAGTCACGCACGTGATCGATCGCAGCCGAAGCGGCGGAGGCTGCGGATGACTGCCCGCGCGCTTTGATGATCGCCGCGCCTCGCTGCTGCACGACCGGAATGAACGTGTCCTGCACCCACTTGCTGTCCACCAGCGAGGACGCCGTCTTGCCCGCGACAGTGGTGTGGCTGATGTCTGGATACTGCGTCGACGAGTGATTGCCCCAGATCGTCATTTTCCTGATCGCGGAGACGTGGCTGCCGGTCTTTTCCGCGAGCTGCGAGAGCGCGCGGTTGTGATCCAGGCGGGTCATCGCGGTGAAGTTGCGCGGGTTGAGGTCGTTCGCGTTGGCGCGTGCGATGAGCGCGTTCGTGTTCGCGGGGTTGCCCACGACCAGGATTTTCACGTTGCGATCCGCGACTTCGTTCAGCGCCTTCCCCTGGGCGGAGAAGATCTGCGCGTTAGCCACCAGCAGGTCCTTGCGCTCCATGCCCGGGCCGCGCGGACGGGCACCGACGAGGAGGCCCACATTGAGGTCGCGGAAGGCCACTTTCGCGTCGTCCGTCGCCACGATCTTGTTGAGCGTGGGGAATGCGCAATCGTTCAGCTCCATCACGACGCCGTTGAGCGCACCCAGGGCCGGTGTGATCTCGAGCAGGCGCAGGTTTACCGGCTGGTCGGGGCCCAGCATCTGGCCCGATGCCACGCGAAAGGCGAGGGCATAACCAATCTGACCGGCGGCACCGGTGATCGCGACGTTCACGGCTTGCTTCATGACGGCTCCGAACACATTGAGGCTTGGGAAAAAGGGCCGCAATTCTATGTCCACCAGAAAAAATTCGCCTGCGGCGATTTTTCCGATACCGCGCTTGCGTTTCCGGCGGCAAAAAGCGTGGTTTTGCCCCCTGGGCGCCTAGCCACCCGTCGGGACGCGTAGGTGCGTCCGGGCGGGATGCCTCGCTTGCCCTCAACGGGTGGGTGGCTTCGCGACCGAGTAGGCGGGATGCGTTGGGTACGCCTGGCGGAACGCGGTGAGCTCCCGGTCGGCGTCGGCGGTCTGACCGGCGGCACGGAGCCGGTTGATTTCACGCAGCCACGAATCAGGGCTGGCATGCGGGTCGGGAGCGGTCGCCGCCGGAGAAGGTGGCGAAGCGGGAAGGGGTGCCTCGGCACCGAGCGGCCTCGCGGCGTCGCTGGAGGCAACCAGGCGTGCGGAGTCCGCTGACGCTTCCGCGACATTCCGCAGGGCAGGGACCTGCGCCTCGGCAGCGGGGGCCGGAGCCTTCTCCTGGGCTTTCGAATCCCGTCGCTCGGCGGTGGTATCCGAGAGCAACTGGGGCCGATCGACTCTCTCGGGCCGCCTCGCCGACGCCCCGCGCGCCACGGCAGGCGCCTGCGGCGCGGCCTCCGCCGCAGCCGAAACATTTGACGCAACCGACTTGCCGGCCGCCGCCTTGATGCCGTGGTGGTCGATATTCAGCACCACGGTGAATGCAATGAGGATGGTTGCCGCAAGCCCGATCGGCAACGCCCAGCGGGGGCGGAACAGCGGCTGGCTCGCCGGCGTCTCGATGGCTTCTCGCGCACGGTTCAGCACCACCCGATCGAGCTCGAGGGACGGCTCGGCGTGATCGATGTCCGACAGCCGCCGGTGCATCGGCGAACGGCGTTTCAGGAACGCCTCGAGCTCCGCGTCGTACTCCGGGCCGGTCATGTGCGGGGTTCCTCCACCGCTCTCGTCTGTGAATTGCCATTCTCGCGCAAAGCGCCGAGGGCATTGCGCAGCTTGCTCAGTGCGTAACGCAGTCGGCTCTTCGCGGTTTCCATGCTGACGCCCGTGATCGAGCCGATTTCTTCGAGCGTGAGGCCGCTTTCCTCGTAGAGAAGAAATGTATCTCGCTGCTCGGAGGGCAACGACGCGAGCGCGGAGCGATAGCGCGTCAGCGTCTGCGCATGCTCGGCGCGCGTGTCGGGCCGGTCGGCCGGTGGAGCGGGGAGCGCCTGCTCCAGGTCGAAATCCTCGCTGCTGACGTTGGCGCGATCCTGCCGCGCGGAGGCGCGGCGGCAGTGATCGATGAAGCAGTTGTGCGCAATTCGGTACAGGAAGGTGCTGAACTTCGCGCGCGGCTCGTAACGGGCGCGGCTCGATATCACGCGGCTCCACACCTCCTGGAAGATATCGTTCGCGACTTCAGGATCGCGCGTGTGGCGCGCCAGGTAGCGATACAAGGCACTGCGATGTCGGCCGTAGAGCGCCTCGAAGGCGCGCAGGTCGCCGCTTGCGTATCGGAGCATCAGCTCGCCGTCATCCACGTCAGGCATCGCGCGCACTTTACGTGGCACCACGCTTTGCCGTAACGGCTGCTCGAGCACTCCCGCGGTCATTCCCGAAATACTCATCGTGCTCACGCAAGAGAACCTCCCGTGGGCTCTCTTGAACGGGCGGCAGCTCCCGCACGGGTCAATCCAGCCATTCGTCGACGAAAAATCAATCGGTTACGCACGATGCTGGCGAACTACGGCTTTTATCGGTGAGCTGGTGTTGACACTAAACTAGTGTTGTAGTTATATATAACACCATGGCAACGGCGATCAGCATGGTGCGGATCGAAACGGAAAGCCAGGAAACAGGAGAGAAGATCATGAACGCGGTGAATGTAATGGCGAAGGTTGTGGTGTGTGGCCTGGCTGCGATGGCGCTGACGGTGGGTGCGAGCGTGAGCTTCGTCGAGTCCACCGCCAAGGCGTTCTACGCGAGCGATATGCCGACGGTCGTGGTGCTGGCAAAGGCCGACCCCGCCGGGTACCGGCTGGCCCGGAACGACTCAGCTGGTCTGCTACAGTAGTTAGCTACTGCCCTCAGACACAGGGCCTGAAGTGGAGCGCGCCGGAGAACTCATGGATCCGCAGTGGGACGACAGCCTGCCGATTTACCGGCAACTGCGGGACCGGGTGGTCGCCATGATCCTCGAGGGCGCGCTCAAAGAAGGCGATCCGCTGCCCTCGGTGCGCAATGTCGCCGCGGAGTTCAGGCTGAATCCGCTGACGGTTCTCAAGGGCTACCAGCAGCTGGTGGATGAGCAGCTGGTGGAGAAGCGGCGAGGCCGCGGGATGTTCGTGAGTGATGGAGCGCGCAAGGCGCTCATGAAAGACGAACGTGCGCGCTTCCTCGAAGAGGAGTGGCCCAAGGTTTACGCGACGATCCAGCGCCTGGGTCTTTCCGCCGCCGAATTGCTCCGTGAGGGTGCCGAGCCCCATGCCGCGCCCTGGCCTACGCAGACAGGATCCTCGACGCCGGGACAGAACAATGACGACGATAATTGAAGCACGGGGCCTGACGAAGAATTTCCGCTCGACGCGCGCTCTCGACGGCGTCAGCTTTTCGATCGAGCCAGGCCGTATCGTCGGCCTCATCGGCCCCAACGGGGCCGGCAAGACGACCGCACTCAAGGCCATCCTCGGTCTCACGACCTACGAGGGGGAGCTGCGGGTGCTCGATCGCGATCCCTATTCCGACCGCGACGCGTTGATGCGCGACGTGTGTTTCATCGCCGATGTCGCCGTGCTGCCCAAGTGGCTGCGCGTCTGGCAGGCGATCGCCTACGTTGAGGCGGTGCATCCCCGCTTCGAGCGGGCCCGCGCCGAGGATTTCCTGAAGAAGACGGACATCAAGATGACGAGCCGCGTGCGCGAGCTCTCAAAGGGCATGGTCACGCAGCTTCATCTGGCGCTCATCCTCGCGATCGACGCGCGCCTGCTGGTGCTCGATGAGCCCACGTTGGGCCTCGACCTGCTGTTCCGTCGGCAGTTCTACGACACCCTCCTGAACGACTACTTCGACAAGGAGCGGACCATTCTCCTGACCACGCACCAGGTGGAGGAGATCGAGAACCTGCTCACCGACGTCATTTTCATCAACCATGGGCGCATCGTGCTCGATTCAACGGTGGAAGGTCTCGGCGAACGCTACGCGCAGGTCAACGTCAACGCCGACCAGACGTCCCGCGCCCGTGAAATGAAGCCTTTCTACGAGCGCGAAGTCTTCGGCAGAGTCGCGATGTTCTATGAGGGACGCACGCCGGATGAGCTCGCCCGCCTCGGTGAAGTCCGCACGCCGTCGATAACCGACCTGTTCGTCGCGAAGATGCAGGGAGCGGCCGCGTGAACGTAATGGCCATGCTCATCCGCCGCGAGTTCTGGGAGCACCGGTGGTCGCTCGTGATCGCCCCGCTCGCGCTCTGCGCGCTCTATCTCATCTTCTGCGCAATCGCCGGCGCGGGCATGAACGTGAGCCTGCTGAAGTTCGGCGACCAGCCGCCGATGTCCGCCGCGTACCTGATCGTGATGCACACGGTGTTCACGATAATGCTCTACGGGCTCATGGCGATCGTCGCGTTCTTCTATCTGTGCGATTGTCTGTACGCGGAGCGCAAGGACCGCGGCATCCTCTTCTGGAAGTCGATGCCCGTGTCGGACGCGATGACGGTGCTGTCGAAGCTGGCGGTGGCGCTGATCGCGATTCCGGCTGTCGTCTACGCGCTGTCTTTCGTGACGAACCTCCTCGCGTTCGCCGTCTTCAAGATCCTGTTCCACACGCCGGCGCCGGCGGGCGTCACGTCCGACTGGACGTTCACGGGGTGGCTGCAGGTGAACGGGTATCTGATCGTCGATATCCTCGTGCTCGCACTGTGGTTCGCGCCAGTGGCGGCGTATCAGCTCCTCATCTCCGCGTGGGCGCCGCGCGCTCCATTCGTGATTACCTTGCTTCCGCCCCTGACGCTGGCGCTGTTCGAGAGGCTGTTCTTCCAGACCTCGCACATCGCGGGTTTCCTCAATCATCGTCTCGGCGGCGTGGCGTTCGGTCCCCACCGCGGCGAGGGTGTCCAGGGCGTCATCGACGCGGTGAACGCGCTGCCACTGCTCGCGAAGCCGGAGTTGTGGATCGGCGCCCTGGTCGCCGCCGCGCTGATTTTCGTCACCATCCGCGTCCGCCGCCATTCGGACGACAGCTGAGCGTCGTCCCGGCCGCTCGTAATTCCCCCAGCCGCCCAATAGACTTCCCCGCCATGGGGATCTGCTCGCGAGTCCGTGACCGGCGGGGGTGTTCTTGACGCAGGCTCTCACCGCCCGTCGTTCAGCGGATGAGTTGCACCTCGATCTGTCGGGAGAGTGGCGGGTCGCGGTGCTGTCGGAGATGGACCGTACGCTCAGCGGAGTCGATCTCGCTGGCGTGCGCCACGTTCATGTCGACACGTCGAAACTGGCCGTGCTGGATTTTTCCGCCGCCTGGCGCCTGCGCGAATTCATAGAGCGCGTCCGGCAGCTCGACGGCGACATCACGTTCCAAGGCGGCGAGCCCGAGCAGCTGAAGCTCATCACCGATTGCCTCGCGCGCGCGCCGTATCGCCCGCCGGCCAGTGAAGAGGGCGCCGGCATCGAGCCGGTCGAAGCCATCGGTCGCCAGGTCGTGCGGCGCTGGCGGAATCTCGTCGCCGCGATGGACTTCGCCGGCCGCATCGTCGTGACCGCGGCGCATGCCCTCGTGAACCCGAGGCGGCTGCGGCCGATCTCCATTGCCCGGCATGTGTATGACACGGGCATCACCGCGATCCCGATCGTGTCGCTCATCGGGTTCCTCATCAGCGTGATCATCGCGTACATGAGCGCGCAGCAGCTGCAGCGGTTCGGCGCGGAAGTGTTCGTGGTGGATCTGGTCACCATCGGCGTGTTGCGCGAGCTGAGCGTGCTGCTCACCGCGATTATCGTCGCCGGCCGCTCCGGCAGCGCCTTCGCGGCCGAGATCGGCGCGATGAAGCTGAACGAGGAAGTGGATGCGCTGAAGGCGACGGGTGTCGATCCGTTCGAAGTGCTGGTCGTTCCGCGCGTATTCGGCCTCATCATCGCCCTGCCGCTCCTGACGGTGATCTCGGATGCCATCGGCCTCGCTGGCGGCGCGCTCCTGTGTCGCTACCTGCTCGACATGCCGCTCACGCAGTATCTCGAGCGCGTGAACGACTCGATCGCCCCCACCACCTTCTGGGTGGGTATCATCAAGGCGCCCGTGTTCGCCATGCTGATCGCGATGGCGGGCGTCTATCGCGGCATGCAGGTGCGCGATTCGTCGCGCGAGCTCGGGCGTCTCGTGACCGTCGCGGTGGTCCAGTCGATCTTTCTCGTCATCCTCGCCGATGCCTTGTTCGCGGTGCTGTTCGTGGAGCTTGGGATCTGATGCCCGCCGTCGCCGATCGCAAACCCATGGTCGAAGCCATTGGCATCGTGAACCGATTCGGCACGCAGGTGGTGCACGACCATCTCGACATGACCGTCGTCGAGAACGAGGTGTTCGGTATCGTCGGCGGCTCGGGCACGGGCAAGTCCGTGCTGTTGCGGACCATTCTCGGGCTGCAGCGACCGCAGGAAGGCACCATCCGTCTGGAAGGCCGGGATATCACTCAACTCTCGGAAAACGAGCTTCGCGCCGTCAAAGCGCGCTATGGCGTGACATTCCAGCAGGGCGCGCTGTTCACGTCCCTCACCGTCATGCAGAACGTGCAGCTCCCGATGATCGAGCACGTGCACCTGACATCACGGATGCGCGACGAGCTCGCGATGTTGAAGATCCGCCTCGTCGGCCTGCCTGCCGAGGCGGCACAGAAATATCCGAGCCAGCTGTCCGGCGGCATGATCAAGCGCGCCGCGCTTGCCCGCGCGCTGGCGCTCGACCCGCGGCTGCTATTCCTCGATGAGCCGACTTCCGGCCTCGATCCGATCAGTGCGGCGTCGTTCGACGAATTGATCATGGAGCTGCAGGGCCAGCTCAAACTGACGGTGGTCATGATCACGCACGATCTGGACTCCATCTTCCGTACCTGCAATCGTGTCGGTGTCATCGTGGACAGGAAGATGGAAATCGATACGCTCGCCGGGATCGTGAAGCACCAGCATCCTTGGATCCGCGCCTATTTCCACGGCGAGCGCGCCGAAGCGCGCAGCGCCGCCGCGATGAACGAGGCCGCGGCCGGCGCTGCGAACAAAGGCGGGAGCCCCACCCATGGAACGTGAAGCGAACTATGCAGCCGTCGGCGCCTTCGTGGTGCTGGTGGCCATCATGGCCGTGCTCTTCGTCTACTGGTATTCGGACTCGCGCGAACATCGCGATTTCCAGCGCTACGAGGTGTATTTCGAAGGCAGCGTCAGCGGGCTCCAGCGCGGCGCGCAGGTGCGCTATCTCGGCGTGGACGTCGGTCGCGTGTTCAGCATGCGTATCGATCCGCGCGACTCCAGCCGCGTGCAGGTTCTCGTGGACGTCGACTCCACCGCGCCGGTTTCGGGCAAGACGGTCGCGGAGCTCTCACTGCAGGGCGTAACAGGCCTCCTATACATGGATCTTACGCAGGACAACGGCGTACGCCGCCTGACCAAGGCCGTGCCGAGCGAGAAGTACCCGGTCATCCGCTCCACGCGCTCGAACTTCGACGTGCTGCTCGCGTCACTGCCCGATCTCGTCGGTCTTGCGAGCGATATCGCGGACCGCGCGTCGCGCGTGCTCAGCGACAAGAACATTGCCTCGATCTCGAACGCGCTCGTCAACATCGACAAGGCCAGCTCGACGCTTCCCCAGACGCTGACGGAAGTGAAGCTGCTGGTCGCCGACCTTCGCGATGCCACGACCGAAGTGCGCGATGTCGCGCGCCAGGCCAATCAGGTTGTGGGCACGGCCGGTCCGGAAGTTGTCGCCGCGATGAACCGCGTGCGCGTCGTCGCGGAAAACCTCACCAACGCGAGCGGGAACCTCAACAAGCTGGTCGATGAGAATCGCCAGGACATCCGCTCGTTCACGCGGGAAGGGCTGCCGGAGCTCGAGCGCTTCCTGCGCGAAGGCCGATCCGCCGCGCGCGAGTTCCGCGACCTGTCACGCAGCCTGCGCGAAGATCCATCGCAGCTGCTCTATCAGCCGCCCCAGCAGGGAGTCACGATTCCCCGATGAGCCGCCTCATCCTATTGATGTCGATGGGAGTGCTGGCGTCCGGCTGCTCTGGACTTCTGCACAGCGACGATCCACCAGTTCAGACCTACGTACTGCGCGCCGCGGTTTCGCCGACGCTTGCGGCGACCGAGCAGGCGCAGGCACTGGATGCCGCGCGCACGGCTTCCGCCGCTCCGGCGAAGTCGTCGGTGCCGATCGACGCGCCGCCCAGCCTGCAGGTGCCGCGTCCGCAAGCCGACCCCGGTCTCTCGACCGAGCTGATCACGCTCGTGCGCTCGGATCACCGCATGGATCACTACGCCAGCAGCAACTGGCCTGGCGCCCTGCCCGATGTCGTCGAAACGCTCGCCATCGATACGTTGCGCGCCAGCGGCCAGTGGTCAGCGGTGCACGACGCGCCGAGCCCGTTCACGGCGGACTATCTGCTCCAGATCAACATCCGTCGTTTCGAAGCGGACTACACCGGTGCCGGTGAAGCACCCAAGGTGTACGTGACGCTCGATTGCACGATCGCGCGTCGCCTGGGCCGAGAGTTGCTCACCAGCTTCGTCGCCGAAGGCGTGGCGGATACGCAAGAGAACAAGATGAGCACGGTCGTCGCCGCGTTCGAGAAGGCGGCGAACATGGCCCTCGCGAGCATGGCTCAGCGCAGCGCCGAAGCCATCAAAATGTCGACAGCCCCGTCGACTCCATGATGCGATAGAGCCAGTAGTTGGCCTGCGTGGGGTCGGCGTACACGCCGAAATCCGCCGTGTATTCGATGCCGAGACCGGCCCGGTTCGCCCACAGCGTGTCGAAGTATTCCAGCACTTGCGTCCCGAGGGGCGAAGCGCGCGCGGTCTCGATCGCGACATTCGCTTCGAGGTTGTAGTCGCCGATGTTCCGCCGCGTGAGGTTGGCGGAGCCGAGCGACATCCACACGCGCTCGGCGCCGTACACCATCACGAGCTTGGTGTGGAACTGCTCGCCATGCGTGCGATACCAGCGCACGTGGATCGCGCCGTTGCTCGCGGCGACCAGCTCGCTCGCGACCGGGCGGTTGGGAATGCCGTTCTTCTCGTGGCCGAACGCGTCCTTGTTCGGGTCGAGGATCAGCCGGATACTCACGCCACGGTCCGCGGCGTCGACGAGCGCATCGATCACCTTGCGATCCGAGATGTAGAACATCGCGATGTCGATGGACTCGCCGCGCACCGCCGCCTGGATGTGCTCGACGACGGTATCCCGGATGGCGCCCTCGGTGATCACCTGCGTGCGCACGATCTGGCCGGCCTCGAGCTTCGTCGAATCGTTCGCGGCGGGCGCTATGCGCGAGGGCTCCACCGCGATCACGCCGTTCCAGCCGGAGAAGCGTGCCACTTCCATCTCGCTCGCCAGCAGTGGCGCGAGTGCCGGCCCGGCGATTCGCACGGCCACATTCGAGTGCGAGCTGCTACCGTCGTGCGGGTTGGCTGAAGCGACAATGCCCACGAGGCCCGGGCCGCCGTCGTCGCCGATGATCACCTTGCGGTGATTGGCCTTGAAGTTCACGAGCCGCGCCCACGCTCCGAACGTGACGTCCTGCGAGGTTTCGTCGAGCGGATTCGGCAGCCAGCCCTTTCCGGATCCGTCGCCGCTCCACCATGACAGCGCGAGGCGCCAGAAGCTCGAGTAGAGATAGTTGGAGTCGCGCAGCGTGTCGAGGTTGGTGATGACCACGTCGATGCCGGCGTCGCGCATCTGCTGCAGATCCTTTGATGGATCGCCGCCGTACACGTCGTTGATCGGATCGGTGATGAAGAGGATGCGCAGATCCGGTTTCTGCCTCTTCCGCTCGATCAGTGCATCACGCAGCTCACTCGAGAGCGCGCGCGTCGGCACGGGACCGCCTGCCTTTCCACGGTGCGCATTGAACAGGAAGTAGTCGATCACGAGAAAGCGCTGCGCGCCGCGCACCACCGCGAGTATCTGATCGAAGATGTTCTGGCTCATCACAGCGCGGCCGTAGGCATCGGCGGAGGTGATATCGGCGATGAACGAAACGCCTGAGGGCGAGGAGACCTGCCATTCCGCCTGCGTGTGCGTTCCAGGCGGCAGCGGTTTTTCCGTTTCCCACACGGCCGTGCCGGCCCATACCACCAGCAACGTGAGCAGGACGATCCGGCGCCACGTGCGGCGCGGAGGAGGCGGACGCGCCGCGACCAGGGGCGCATCGATGAAGACCGGTTCGGGCGGCAGCGTGGGGGGCGCAGTCATCGACCAGTTCGAACGCGTGCTTGCCGCTTCCGCCCCAGGCGTGCCGGGTAGTTAAGCAGAGCGGCTGCTGAGAGATTCGATCGGCGCCAGCAGATGCCCGAACGGCGGGGTGCCGCTGGCCTGGCGCGCGAGCAGAGCCTGCAACTCGTCACTCGTGCAGGGTTCACCGAACAGCTTGCCCTGGCCGAAGTGGCAATTGTGCCGGCGCAGGAACTCGAGGTGGCGCGTTGATTCGATGCCTTCGGCTACTACGTCCATCCCCAGGCTCCGTCCCATGTCGATGATCGTGCGTACGATGGTTGCATCCCCGGCGTCTTCACTGACGTCGCGCACGAAGGATTGATCGATCTTCAGCGTCCCGATCGGGAACTGCTGAAGCGCCGACAGCGACGAGTAGCCCGTGCCGAAATCGTCGATCGAAAGATGCAGTCCCATCGCGTAAAGCTCATCGAGCAGACGCACGGTGCGCTTTGCGTCGGCCATGAGCGTGGTCTCCGTGATCTCCAGCTCGAACGACGTGGGCGACACGCCATGGCGGCGGAACACCGAACGGCACCGAAGAATGAAACTCGCCTGGCGCAGCTGCTTGAGCGACAGGTTCAGCGAGATGCGGCCCGGGTCGCCCACTTCGCTCTGCATATGCCGATAGTCGAGGCACACGCGGTTGAGCACCCACTCGCCGATATCGAGGATGAGATTGGTCTCTTCCGCGAGCGGAATGAAGTGGCCCGGCGGAATGTCCCCATGGCCCGGCAACCGCCAGCGCAACAGCGCCTCGGCGCCGATGATGCGACCGTTGCGCAGATCCACCTTCGGCTGGTAGCGGATCACGAGCTCGTCGCGCTCGAGCGCGCGGCGCAGCTTGCTCTTCAGCATCAGCCGCTCGACGGCGGCCGCGTTCATCTCCGGCGAGTAGAAGGCGAACGTGTTGCCGCCATTCTGCTTGGAGTAGTACATCGCCGCGTCGGCATTGCGGATGAGGTCGATGACGTTCTCCGCATCCCGCGGGCAGAACGCGATACCGATGCTCGAGGTGAGAAACACTTCGTGCTGGTTGAGCTGGAAGGCGCGGCAAACGTCCGTGAGGATCGAGCGCGCGAGGTGCGCGATCGGCCCGCGATTGTCCGACTCCGCCGGCAGCCCATCGACGAACAGCGCGAACTCGTCGCCTGCAAGGCGACCGATGACGGTGTCCTTCGGCAGGGCGCGCGTGAGGCGCTCCGCGAGCACTTCGAGCACGCGATCGCCGGAGCCGTGACCGAACGTGTCGTTCACTTCCTTGAAGCGATCCATGTCGAGATAGAGCAGCGCCACCGATTGCCCGCTGCGCAAGCCGCGCGCGATCGCCTGCTGCAGCAGGTGATGGAACTGCATGCGGTTCGGCACTTTCGTCAGTGCGTCGTACCGCGCTAGATAGCGGATGCGTCGTTCGGCGCGCTTGCGATCCGTGATGTTGCGGGCGACGAAGATGCTGCCCTGGAACTGTGGATCGTCGCTCGCGATCTGCGAGCCCGTCAGCGAAACCGGGATCGTCTGTGCGCCGCGCGTGCGCACGACGGTCTCCCGCGTTTCCTGCGCGGCCTGCAGCAGGTCGAAATCTTCGCGCTCGGATTCTTCGAGGATCGCGGTGATGCCGCGGCCGAGGATTTCTTCCTCGCTGTAGCCGAGCAGCTTGCAGGCCGCGGCGTTCGCCGTCTTGATGACGCCGTCCGGTGACGTGACGAACACCGCGTCCGTCATGCTGTTGAGGACGCTGGTGAGATAGTTCTTGTTGATGGTGCTCTGGCGCAGCTTGCCGCGCATGCGCTCCAGCGCTTGCTGAAGCTCGCCGAGCTCATCCCGACGCACGATGTCCATCGGACGCGTGTAGTCGCCCTGGCCGATGCGATCGGCGCTGCGAATCAACGCGGAGATGGGCTGTTCGATCTTGCGGCCGGCGCGCCAGCCGAGCAGGGCGCCGATGAACGCACCCACCAGCGCGATGCCACCCGCGATCGACAGCGCGTGCAGGAGATCATTGCGGCTCATCACATCGATGCGTTCCGCGAGCCCCGCACCGCTTGAGGACACGGCTTGCGTGACGACTACGCGCACTTCGCCGAGGGTCTTCGGTGTGGCGGCGCCCGGGATGCTTTCCACCATCGCGCGAATCGGCTCGGCAGCGTCATAGTTCTTCGCGCCGGGAATGCGGTTGCCTTCACGGCGCCACTGATACAGCACATCGCCCGCGGCGTTGCGCACGACGAGCGCGCCGAGCGTGGTGTCTTCGGAAAAGAGTTGCATGCGACGCGTGAGTGCTTCGCTGTCGTTGCGCCCCATCAGCGGGGCTGCGACTTCCGCAACGTGACGCGCCGTCGCGTTGGCGCGCGTCTTCACTTCCACGTCGACCTGGCCTGCGGTGTAACCGGCCGCAAGCTCCGCGACCTGATGTGTGCCGGCACGCTGTTGCCAGGCGAGCAGGCCCATCACGAGCAAGGTGCCCGCGAGGACGGCCGCAAAGGTGGCCCCGGCGTACTTCAGTTTGAGGCTGACGATATTCAAGCTGTGCGCCGGACGGGTTTTCGACCCGGCGATCCCCATTGATTCTTCGCTGGATAGTACCCCTGCCCCGCCTTGTCAGGCCACCTGAATAACGGGCCAGTTCGTCGCAAGAGGGCGACGACAAACTAGAATCCCGACAATGATCCACCCGCAGCTGAATCCGCTCGAGCTGACCGGCCGCGCCGCCACGCACATCCGCGACGCGCCGGGCGGTGGCGCGCGCCTGCATGCGGGGGCGATCGATGCGGTAAATGCCCTGCGTGAAGCTTGCGCCCGTGCCGGGCACGATCTCGCGATCGTCTCGTCTTTCCGGGATTTCAGCCGCCAGAGCGGTATCTGGAACCGCAAGTTTCGCGGCGAACAGGCGGTGTTCGATCGTGCCGGCGTGGCGCTCGACGTGGCGGCGATGAGCGGGCCCGAGCGCGTCCGCGCGATCCTCGTCTGGTCCGCGCTGCCGGGCGCGAGTCGCCATCACTGGGGCAGCGATTTCGATGTCTACGACCGGGCGGCGGTGCCGGCGGACTACCGGCCGGAGTTAACAGTTGCCGAATACACCGGCTCGGGTCCGTTCGCGCGCTTCAACGAGTGGCTCGGCGCGAATCTGGGGAATCACGGCTTGTTTCGCCCCTACCGCACGGATCGGGGCGGGGTGAGCCCCGAACCCTGGCACTTGAGCTACACGCCCGTATCGGGGCCGGCGCTCCAGGCGCTGACGCTGGATGTGCTGACTGAGGCGATCGAGGGGAGCGATCTGGAGGGCCGCGAGCACGTGCTCGCGCAACTGCCGCGGATCCACGACCGGTACGTTATGTCGATCGACGCGCCTTAGGGGAAACCGAGGTCATCGAAAAGGCGCCGCGGGCGCCTTTATCCAGCTCAACGATTCGTCCAGGCTTTCTTGATATACCCGAGCATGAGCCCGCGCATCGTCGTCATCGGGTCGGGGAGCGCGGCGAAGATCGGCGGATTCCGCCGCAGCAGCCGCCAGTTCTCGCTGCGGAGAATCTGCCGCAGGAACTCGACGTTGCGATCGATGGCGTCGACGTAGGGATTCTCGCCGCCGTGGAGAATTTCGAGGTAGCGGTAGGCCGCGCCGAACTCGCCGTCGAGCCGCTTGGTGCGCACCTCGGAAACGAACTCCGGCGTCTGGCGCAGGAGGTCGAGGCCCGACGCGTACTTCACCTGCCGGCCGCCGTTGTTCGCAAGCGGCAGCGCGACCCCGCCGAGCACGAACTCAGCGTAGAGACGGTCGCGGCATTTCTCGAGATAACAGCGGTCGGACATCTGCGCGATCATGTCGGCCGTGCCGATCATGTGGCCGAGCTTCACGTCGCGCGGATCGGTGATGTTGATCTTGGCAATCGGCACTTCGTAACCGGTGTAGTGCACGATTTCGCAGGCTTTCTCGCGCCAGTCCGACAGCGTGGTGTTCGGCAGGTATTCGCTCAGGAAGCGCGCGCCGCGCGACACGTGCGTGCGCGTGAACTCCGCGCCGTTGCGAGAGGCTTCGTCTTCGCCCACGCGACGCAGGTAGCCGACGTCGTGGAACAGCGCGATCACGAGGCCGACGACGGCGCGTTCGCCCCCGAGCCGCGACTCCGGCGCAACCTGCCGCTCGTAGCCGACCATCATTCGCGCGAGGGCGAGCGTGATGTCGAGCGTGTGCTGGCGGTCGTGATAGACGGTGTCGACGCCGAAATAGCCGGGGAAGCGGCCGGCGAACACCTGCTCGAAATGCTCGAACGCGCTGGCGAGCTCGCCGTGAGGCGCATCCGGCCACGTCTGACGCACGAGCACGTCGACGGCCGCATGAACCGCATTCGTTGAGCTCACCTGGACGGTGTTGGTGACGTCGTAGTCGTTGCGCCGTGCGCTTGTCATTTTCTGGCCCGGAGGGCCCGCCTGAGCGGTTCGCGAATCCCCAAATCTAGGTCGGAAAGTCTAGGCCCCACCCCCGGGTGAGACCAGCGAAGCACCGCACACTTTTCACGTACCCCGACATTCGCGTGAGGCGACGGAAACTACCTATCTGTCAAAGATTTCGACAAGGAGGGCTCAACGCCGCCCGGTCTAGTAGATGCGCAGGCCGCCGTACTTCGCGCGAATGCGCTTGTCGAGCACGCGCCAGCCGAGCACGAAGCCGGCGATCAGCGTCAGCACGCTGACCGTGATGGCGACCAGCCATGACGGCCGTGGCGGCATCATCCCGTCGGACGCGAACATCGGCGGATTCGAGGGCGCGGTGTCGGTGGCTGGGGATCCGGCCGACGGTGGATCGCTCGCGCGCGGCGCCGGTTCGCTCGCGGCCACCGGTGGAGGCGTCACCGCCGGAGCCGTGCCGGCCGCGGCCACAGCGGCGCTCGCGGCCTTTTTCGCGCCGGCGAGGTCCGCTTCGAGCTTCGTTTTCTCGGCGCGCAGCTTTTCCAGCTCTTCCGTCCGCGCTTTCAGCTGATCCCGCAAAGGAGGCGTCGTCGACAGATAGGAGGTACGCACCCAGCCTTCCTGGCCCGAAGACAGTCGCACGTGAGACTGCTCGCCCTGGTGCTCGAGCACTTCCACCCGATCGCCGCTCTTGATCTGCTCGACGCGGTCGCCTGAACCATCCGCTGTCGCATTCACGCTGACGACGACCTGCTCGATGACGTACCGCGTTTCCGTCTGGGCGAATGCAGCCTCCGCGCCGAGCGCCAGAATGGCTGCAACGACGAGCGCGCCGGGCGCCAGCGCTGGTTTATTCGCCGCGGACATCAGGCGGCGCGATCGTCCGGAGCGGCGATACCGTGCTGCTTAAGCAGGGCGCGCACGTCAGGCCGCCTGCCGCGGAACTCGACGAATGCGTCTAGCGGATCGCGACTGCCCCCGCGCACGAGAATCGAGTCGAGGAAGCGATTCGCCGTGGCATGGTTGAACACGCCCGTTTCTTCGAACGCCGAGAAGGCGTCGGCCGCCAGCACTTCCGCCCACTTGTAGCTGTAGTAACCGGCCGCGTAGCCGCCCGCGAAGATGTGTCCGAAGCTGTTCGGGAAGCGATTCCACTCCGGCACCGGCACGACCGCGACTTCGCGCCGTACCTCGCCGAGAATCTCGAACACGCGCCCGCCCTTCGCGGGGTCGTATTCCGCATGCATGCGGAAGTCGAACAGGGCGAACTCGAGCTGGCGCATGGTCTGCAGCCCGGCGTGGAAGCTGCGAGTGGCGATGAGCTGTGCCTGCATGTCCGTAGGCAAGGTGGCGCCGGTGCGCACATGCTTCGAAATTCTCTGCAGCACGTCCGGATACCACGCGTAGTTCTCGAGGAACTGGCTCGGCAGCTCCACCGCATCCCACGCGACACCGTTGATGCCCGCGAGACTCGGGTAATCGACGCGGGTCAGCAGGTGATGCAGCCCGTGGCCGAACTCGTGGAACAGCGTGACGACGTCGTCATGCGTGAGCAGCGCCGGCTGATCGACGTTGGGCGGCAGCACGTTGCACACGAGATACGCGACCGGCAGCGCCGCGCCGGAGGCGAGTTTCTTGCGGCCGACGCACTCATCCATCCACGCGCCGCTGCGCTTGTTGGGCCGCGCGTATGCGTCGAGATAGAAGCTGCCGACAGGACGGCCACCGCTCGTCTCGATGTCGAAGAAGCGCACGTCCGGATGCCATACCGGAGCATCCTTGCGCTCCTTGATGCGCAGGTCGAAGAGCTGCTCGGCGGTCTGAAACAGCCCGGTCAACACATGCGGCAACGGGAAGTACGGCCGCAGCTCTTCCTGCGAGATCGAATAGCGTTCGCGCTGCATGCGCTCGGCATAGAAACCGACGTCCCACGCGTTGAGCTTGCGGCCGGCGAAGGCTTCGAGCTCGTCGAACTCCTGGCGCGCGGCGGCGCGTGCCGACTTCGCGAGGTCGCGCAGGAAGGTGATGACTTCATCCACCGTGCGCGCCATGCGAGTGGCGAGCGCGTATTCGGCGTAGTTCTTGAACTCCAGCAACCGCGCCGCTTCGTGCCGCAGCTTGAGGATGTTTTCCATGACCGGCGAGTTGTCCCACTTGCCGGGGTTCGGGCCGCGATCCGACGCGCGCGTGGTCCACGCTTCGTACACCGTCCTGCGCAGCGGCTCGTGCTCCGCGTCGGTGACCACGGCGACGTAGGTGGGCTGATCGAGCGTGAGCAGCCAGCCTTCCATGCGCTTCTCGTGAGCGCGCTTGCGCGCCTGCTCCACGATGGTTTCGTTCAGGCCGCGCAGGTGCTCGCCGTCCGTGACGTGATATGTCCAGCCGTTGGTGGCGTCGAGCACGTTCTCTTCGAATTTCGCCTGCAGCTGGGTGAGCTCGAGCATCACGGTCTTGAACCGCCGCTTGGTTTCAGGGGTGAGGCCGACGCCGGCCAGGCGGAAATCGCGCAGCGCATGTTCGACAACGCGCTTTTCCACGGGGCCTAGCGCATCACCTTCGCGCTTCGAAATGCCTTCGTACGCGCGGTAGAGCGGCTCGCTCTGCGCAAGATCCGTGTGATACGCGGAAAGCAGCGGCAGGCAGGCGTTATAACTGGCGCGTAGCGCCTCGGAATTGAGCACCGCGTTGAGATGGCTCACGGGAGACCATACTCTCGAGACCCGGTGATGCAGCTCTTCGAGCGGTTCCACGACGTCCCGAAAAGTGGGCGTCCCGAGGGTCGACAACTCGTCGATCCGCGCCCGGCTGGCCGCGAGCACCTCGCGCACGGCCGGCTCGACGTGCTCTGGGCGAATGTTGGAGAAGGCCGGTAGCGGCGAGTGTGCGAGCAGCGGGTTATCCATGGAGCCTCGATGTCTTCCGGACGGCAGGCATTCTAATAGGTCCAGCCTGCCTCCATGTAACATGCGTTCGCTCACGGTATTTGCAATCCGTGTTTGCGTAGGGGGCTTCCAGCGCGCCCCTGTGGTAAACGAGGCTGATGGTGACGTACGACTTTGATCTAGCGGTGATTGGCGGCGGAAGCGGGGGGCTCGCATGCGCCCGTCGCGCGGCGGCTTACGGGGCCCGCGCCGTGGTGGTGGAGTCCGGCCGGCTCGGCGGAACCTGCGTGAACGTGGGGTGTGTGCCCAAGAAGGTCATGTGGAACGCCGCGCACGTCGCCGACTCGCTACGCGATGCGCCCGACTACGGCTTCCAGGTCGACGTCGGCGGGTTCGACTGGGGCGCTCTCAAGAAGAAGCGAGACGCCTACATCGAGCGCCTCAACGGCATCTACGAGCGCAACCTTGTGAACGACAAGGTCGAGCTGCTCCACGGATTCGCGCGTTTCACCGGCCCGCACACGCTGGAGGTTGGCGGCCGCACCCTCTCGGCGCGTCACATCGTCATCGCAACCGGTGGCCGGCCGATGGTGCCGCCGATTCCGGGCGCGCAGCTCGGCATCACCTCCGACGGCTACTTCGAGCTCGAAACCATGCCCCGTCGGGTGATCCTGGTCGGCAGCGGCTATGTGTCGGTGGAGCTGGGTGGCACGTTCGCGGCGCTCGGCTCGAAGGTCACGATGGTGATCCGCGGCGAGACCGTCCTGCGCAGCTTCGACGCGATGCTCGGCGCGGGCGTGCTCAAGGCGATGCGCGATGAGGGGGTGGAGTTCGTAACCAACGGTTTCCCTCGGTCGCTCGAGCGCACGGCGAGCGGCGAGCTGGAGCTTGTCCTCACCAACGGGCGGCGCCTGCCGCCGGCGGATTGCGTGCTGTGGGCAATCGGGCGGCAGCCGAGCCTCGAAGGGCTCGGCCTCGAGGCCGCCGGCGTGAAGCTCGATGCGAACGGCTTCATCGCAACCGACAAGTACCAGTCGACCAACGTCGACGGGATCTACGCGATCGGCGACGTGACCGGGCGCGCGCAACTCACGCCCGTGGCGATCGCGGCGGGCCGGCGGCTCAGCGATCGCGTGTTCAACGGGCAGTCCGATCGCCATCTCGATTACGAGAACATTCCCACTGTGATTTTCAGTCATCCGCCGGTGGGCACGGTGGGGCTGAGCGAAGCCGAAGCCCGCGCGCAATACGGCGATGACGTGGAAGTCTTCCTCTCGGGCTTCGTGCCGATGTACCACGCGATGACAACGAGCAAGGTGCGCTCGGAGATGAAGCTGGTCACTGCCGGAGACAAGCGGCGCATCGTCGGCGCGCACGTTCTCGGCTGGGGCGCGGACGAGATGCTGCAGGGTTTTGCGGTTGCCGTGCGCATGGGCGCGACGAAACAGGATTTCGACGACACCGTCGCGATCCACCCGACCTCGGCCGAAGAGTTCGTGACGATGAAGTGAGGCGCGCTGTCGCGTCTCAGGCGCTCGCGTGTTCTCGCAAGGCTTCCAGCACCGGCTTTGTTTGCGGCCTGACGCCGCGCCAGAGCTGGAACGATTCGGCAGCCTGCTCCACCAGCATTCCCCAGCCCTGCACGGCTATCGCGGCGCCGTTTTCCTTGGCCCACTTGAGGAACGGCGTGTCGCCCTTGCCGTAAGCCATGTCGTAGCAGAGCGATTCGCCCTTGAGGGCGCTGGCGGGGATCGCGGGGACCTCACCCGCGAGGCTTGCCGAGGTGGCGTTGATCACGGCGTCGAACGCGACGTCACCCAGGTCGTCGAAGCCACAGCCGCGAACGGCCCCGAGGTCGCGGAAGTCCGCCGCCAGCGCGTGCGCGCGATCGGCCGTTCGGTTCGCAATGACCAGCTCCGCTGGGCGCAGCACGAGCAGTGGCGCGGCCACCCCGCGCGTGGCGCCCCCCGCGCCGATGATGAGCACGCGTCGGCCGGCGAGATTGACGCTGAGGTTATCGCGCAGGTCGTGCACGAGGCCGGCGCCGTCCGTGTTGTCGCCGAGGATCCGGTTATCCCGCTGGATCGCGAGCGTATTCACCGCGGCGGCCCGCTCGGCGCGCGGCGTGAGTTCGTTCGCAAGCTGAGCGGCGGCCACCTTGTGAGGGACCGTCACGTTCATTCCGCGACCCCCGCGCGAAAAGAAGTCCAAGACGTAGGCGCGAAAGTCCTGCGGCAGCACGTCGTGCAGGCGGTAGACCAACTGCTCGCCCGTCTGGCGCGCGAAGATGCCATGGATGAACGGCGACCAGCTGTGCGCGACGGGATGGCCGATGACGCCGTACTGGTCGGGCTGGGCGTTCAAGCGCCGCGCCCGAAAACAACGCTCGGATCAGCGGCTTGGGCCGGGGCCCGCCGGGCGGTCGGGAGCGGTGCGTGAGGGCCCTGCAAATGAGCGGCGTTCATGGCAATGTGGCTCGGGAGAGGCCGGTCTTATACATGATTCATTCACGCCCTGACGAGAGCGGAGAGCCCCTGGGAGATGCATTCGGCCAGCTTCTCGAGTCCGTGCGCCCCGAGCTCGTGCGTTTCGCGTACTGGCTGGCGCGCGATCGCTCGGTCGCTGAAGACGTGGTTCAGGAAGCCATGCTGCGCGCGTGGCGTGCGCGATCGGAGCTCAAGGATGCGGCTGCCGCGCGCCACTGGCTGCTCACGATCGTTCGTCGCGAACACGCGCGACTGTATGAGCGAAAGAGGCTCATCACCGTGGACGTGACGGAAGTCATAGCGCGTGAAGACATCGCGCTCGCACGCGCGGGCGACGGTGAGCTGCTCGACCTGCGTCGGGCCATCCTGCGGCTGCCGGACGATTACCGCGAGCCGCTCGTCATGCAGGTGCTCGGCGGCTATTCGACCGCCGAGATTGCGAAGGAGATGAACTTGTCGATTCCCGCCGTGCTGACACGGCTGTTCCGAGCGCGAAACCGGCTGCGCGAGATCTATGGGCTCAAGCCCGGGCTCGATTGCGAGCCGGGCCATGACAAGGGCCTGGAGGGCACGCCGTGAATTGTTCCGACGTGCACCTGAGCGTGGGCGCCGAGCCTTCCGCCACCAGCCCCGAGCTCGAGGCGCATCTGCGCGGATGCGTGGCGTGCGCTCAGTTCCGTGCCGAGATGCTGCGGCTCGATGAGAAGATTCGCCGCGCGCTCACGGTTGATATTCCTCCGCTCGAGCATCGCGCGCCGGCCAGCCCGGCGGTGAAGATGCCTGTGCCGTACGCCCGAAGCCGCCAGTGGGCGCTCGCAGCGAGCGTGTTACTGGCCGTGGTTGTCGTTCTCGTCATGTGGGGCGCGTTGCCGAGCCATTCGCTCGCGGCGGACGTCGTCTCGCACGTCGTCAGCGAGCCCGTCGATGAGCCGCTCAGCGGGCCCGTCGACGAAAGCACGGTGAGAAGCGTGATGGAGCAGGCGGGCCTGCGCCTCGATCCGATCAATCCGAGCATCGTGTTCATTCGCACGTGCTTCATTCGCGGCCGGCTCGTGCCGCATTTCATGGTGCGCACCGCGGATGGCATGGCGACTGTGATGATCCTGCCGGACGAGCAGGTCAAGGCCGCGGAAAAATTCGAAGGCAGTGGCTACAAGGGCGTGCTCATTCCCGATGCGCGGAAGGGCAGCATTGCGCTGTTGAGTCGCGCGAACGTGGATCTCGAACACTATGCGAGCGAGATTCGGCACGCCGTGCACTCGCTGCCGGAGAAGTCCGGCAGCTAAGGAGAGTCAGTCGGAAGAACTTCTCTGAAATCGCCCTGACGGCATCAGGAAAGCCGGGGTGCGCAAGCGAAGGGGTCGGGAGAAAAATGACAGGGGGCTGTCGAACAGCCACGCCGTGCCGTCGGCCCGAAGGCAGACTCGATTGTTAGTGCATCAAGTCGGAGCGCACATCGCTCCGGTTGCGCGGGGGGTGAGTTCGACAGCCCCCTGTCATTTTTCTCCCGACCCCTTCGCTTGCGCACCCCGGCGCCGCGCTCAGCTACAAGCGATTTCAGAGAAGTTCTCAAGTGGCTGGCCGAACCGTCTCGACGCTGCTGCCGCCCGCTTTCCCGGCATCCAGAGCGCCGCTCAGCTCGGGCATCCACACCTTCATGCGCTCGTCGATCTGGTACGGCGCGTTCACGATCGCAAGCCCCGAGCCGTTCAGGCCCACGCGCGAATCGCGCGGATAGATCCACAGCTCGCTGAACAGCACCTCGCGGTTGAGCGCGCGCACGAGGCCGGCTTTCCACGATGCGATATCGCGTTCTTCCTTGATCGGGTACCAGGCGCAGTAAACGCCGCTTTCGAAGCGGCGCAGGGAGTCGGCGATCATCGCGCCGACGCGCTCGAAATCCTGTCGGGTCTCTTCGAATGGAGGATCGATCAGTACCAGGCCGCGTCGTTCCGCCGGCGGTAATGCCGCGCGCAGGCGTTCGAAGCCATCGCCGGTATGCACGCGCATGGGTGAGCCGGGGCCGAGCGCGCGTTCCAGCGCGCGAGCTTCGGGGGGCAGGATCTCCACGGCGATGCCGCGATCCTGCGGGCGCAGCGCGCCGGCGGCGAGAATGGGCGAGCCCGGATACGCGCGGGGGCTGCGTCCCTTGCGAAAGGCGTCCACGGCAGCCTTGTAGACGCGCAGTTCCTCTGACTGGAACCTGGCACCGGCGAGCTTCGTGATGCCCGCATCCGCCTCGTCCGACGTCGTGTAGTCACCGGAGCCGGCGTGCGTCTCGAAGTACAGGAACCCCTTGTCCTTGCGGGCGAGCGCCGCCAGGAGCGCGAGCACCGCCACGTGTTTGTGGACGTCCGCAAAGTTGCCCGCATGATAACTATGGCGATACTTCATGACCCGCTTGGAAAGCCCGGCGCGTTGTTCAAAGAGCCTGCAATGATAGAGGACTGCCGCCATGACCCGCCTGTTTACCGCCCTTTGCGTGGCCGGTGCCGTCCTGACGTCCGCCCCGGCGATCGCGCAGACCTCCGTGGGTAACGGGTCGAAATCTGTCGGGGCGGAGCCGGCGCCGCCGCGGATGGCGGGCGCACCGCCCGTCGACGGCGAGGTGCCCGCCGCGCTGCTGGACAAGATCCGCGCCGAGCTTGCGAGCGAGCAGGGTGTGAGCGCGGGGGATGTGAAGGTGATCAGCGCGCGGTCCGTGAACTGGCCCAACGGCGCGCTCGGCTGCCCGAAGCCGGGCACGATGTACACGCAGGCGATCGTGCCGGGTTACCGCATCGAGCTCGAGGCCGGTGGCAAGCGCTTTGGCTACAACGCCTCGGCGCGGGGTGGCTTCAAGCGTTGCGACGGCCTCCGGTCACTGACGCCGCGCTCCGCGAAATGACGAGGCCCGCGACAGCTCACACCGTCGCGGGCCTCGGGGTCCGCGATCCCCGCTCGGCGGCGGATCAGCGGCCGCCTTTGTAGACCGACACCGTTTCGGCTTCCTGCGCGGCATCCCGATACATCATCAGGAAACCGGTCTGCGAGGGCGAAGCGCGCTCGCCGCCCGGCACATCGTTCACCTTCAGGATCAATCCGCCGCGCGCCGGCACGCCGCTCTCCGGCGCACCATCCGTCAGCACCTTGTACTTCGGCCGGTCGAGCGTGAACACCATGCCGCGAATGGCATCGCTCAGCCCGTCGCTTTCGCGGTCGGCGAAGTAGTTGTCGCGCGCTTCCACGTCGAAGCGAATCGGCACTCCGGGCTTCACGCCGATGGCCTGCGGCGGAACGCTCATGATGATGTTGCTCGAATCGAGATCGGCGTCGACGTAGTAGTAGACCGCCATGTTGCCGTTGTCCGCGTCGGTCGACAGATCGTCGACGGCGATGACGGTGATGCCGTCGGAGTCGAACCCGTGCCACTCCGCGTTGAAGAGGCGGAAGTCCGGCTTGCCGTCGTTGTTCGAATCGATGAACACGTTGAAGCCGCCCGGATACGCCGGATGCGCGCGCCGCCCGTAGGTGTGGATCGCGAACTGCACTATCGGCAAGCCCACGTTGTCGACGGTCGAGCGCACGCCGACCGCCGCGAGATCGTGCACCGTGGTTTCTTCGTCTTCGTCCGGAAGCTGCGCGGGCCGCAACCGCGGGCTCGTGCCGGTGAGGTTGAAGATATCGACGACACCCGGCAGTGCACGGCCGGTGTTCGCGAGCGCGAGCAACCCGAACCCTTTGCCCGGAATCACCACGTTGCGATTGACGACACGCACTTCCGCCGAGCGATGAGGCAGCACATGCCACGGCATTCTCACGGTGTCTCGCGAGTCCTTCAGCGTGATGAAGCCGTCGAACTCCATCGTCTGCAGCAAGGGCCCGAGCCCGGCCTGCGCGCCCCCGAAGAAGCTCCACACCGGAAGCTTCGAGGCATCGATTCTCATCACGACATCGAACGTCGTGCTGCCAAACCCCGGCACGAAGACGCTCCCGGGAGTGAAGATCTTCACCGCGCCGCTCGCCGCATCGTTGCTGTAGCGGAAGATGTTGCTCACGTCATACCGACGCGGGCTGCGGCTGTAGTTCTGCACGCGCACGGTACGCACGAACGTTTCGTTGTTGTCGGAAACGTTGTGATAGCCGAAGGAGAGGCTGCCCGTACGCCGCGCGGCATCCCACGCGACGGTGGTGGTCGCGATGGCCTTGTTGACCTGCAACTCGCCCGCGCCCACGCGCGTGATCGGTGCGAGCACGCCTGGCAGGAACACCGGATCGGTGTACACCTCCGGATCCGCGGTGTTCATGAGCGCTGATTTGATCGCCCAGGGCGAGCGGTTCGGGTACGCCTCCAGCATCAGCGCCGCGGCGCCCGACACCATCGGCGCGGAACCGGACGTGCCGCTGAACGCTTCCTCGCCGCTGCCCGTGCCGACGCGCGCCGAAACGGAAGCGCCGGGCGCGGCCAGATCCGGCTTGATCTGGTTGTAGTCGTAGCTCGGCCCGCGCGCGCTCGTGCTCGCCATGCTGCCGGTGAGCGCGATGCCGTTCTTCGGCGAGATTTCCGCGACGACGCCGGCGGAGAGATTGGCGCGAATCGAATCCGCCAGCGCCTTCTCGATAACGACGGAGGGCACGCACGCGCCACCCGGGGGCGGGCATTCACCGCCGTTGGAGAACGACAGCGGGGCCGCGTCGTCGACCATCGCGATGAGGGTGCCGACCGCGCCGGCTTGCCCCGCCTTCGCGATTTTCGCGCTGACATTGCAATCCGTCCCGCCGCGATCGATCAGCGCGATCTTGCCGGCCGGGCTGACGGGATACGTTTCGTTCGGACACCCCGTGCCGAGGAAAACGACCGGCGCGCGCACCGCCGCGGTGACGCGCGCAAAGGCGAGCACGGCGGTGTTGAGATAGGTGTTCGCAATCGTCGCGGGCGCTTTGATGACGAGCGGCACCGCCATGGCGCTCGGCACCTGCGTCTGGCCGACGGTGATCACATCCGGCGAGATGCCGGGTGAACCGAGAACATACGGCTTGTCGCCGCTGTTGCCCGCGGCCGTTACGACGATCACACCCGCTTTCGAAGCGTTCGACGCGGCGACCGCGGTGCTGTCTTCTTTCTGGCCGTACGGCGCGCTGACGGACAGGTTGATGATGTCGACGGCGTCGTCCATCGACTTGTCGCCGTTCGGATCGAGCGCGTAGTCGATACCCTCGAGAATCGCGAAGCCGCTGCACGCCGTACTGACGGCGCTGCAGACTTTCACCGCGAGCAGCGACGCGCCCGGCGCAACGCCGACGTGCGTGCCGTCGTTGCTCCGACCCGCGATGATGTCCGCCACGTGTGTGCCGTGGCCGTCCGCATCGATCGGATTGTCATCGGGCTCGAGCGTGCGGAATTTGTCGCCGTCCCAGTGCTCGCCGACGAAATCGTAACCGTCGAGCACCTTTGCCGTGGGGAAGAACCGCCCATCGCGCGAGGCGGGGTTGGCGATCGCGTCCGTGTAGGCCTTGACGGTGCCCGGCCCACCGAGATTCCGGTGCGTGTAGTCGATGCCGGAGTCGAGCACCGCGACGCGCACGCCTTTGCCCGTGACGCCCGCAGCCTGCACCGCCGCTGCGCCGACGTACGGCACGGTCTCGGTGAGATTGATGTGGAAGTCCGAAGCGCGCTGGATCGATCGCACGCCCGGCAGATTCGCGAGCGCTTCCGCCTTGCGGGCATCGATGCGGACCAGCGCCGCGTTGTAGGCGATCTGAACGCGCCCGATTTCCTTGCCGCCCAGCGCGAGCACCTTTGCCAGCACGGCATCCTGGTCGCGACGGATCTTCTGCGAATACGCGATCTGCTGTCCGCGATTCATGCGGCCACCGGCCGTGCGAGCGTCGGGGCCATTGGCTACGGCGAGCGGCTCGCCGGCGAGCTGCACGACGATATCGATAGGCCCCTGCGCATCGAGCAGGGACCGGTCGACTCTCTTCAGCGGTGACGCAGCGCTCTGGACGCGGCGCGCGTCATTGGCGGCATGAGCGAGGTCGGTCAGGGGCAGCGTCAGCAACGCGCCCAGCATCATCGACCCGAGCGCCGTCGGAATAGACCGCTTCATCCTGCCTCTCTCCCCTAAGGGGCTGAATCCTACGGCCTTCCCACGCCCTCCCGTCAACGGCAATGTTGTGACGAATTCACTGCAATTGGCGAGCTGTCCGCTCGACGCCCGAGCGGAGCTGGCTCCGAGAGGTTCTATTCGGTAGCGCCGCGCACGCGTTTCGCGGCGGTCTTCGCCTTCGCGCTCTTGCTCGCGCCTTGCGCGCGCGCCGAGGTCTTGCGCGCGTGCGCTTTGGCCGATGCCGAGTGTCCCTTGCGAACGACGTTGGTCACGCCTTTCGGTGCCGGAGGGGCTCGAACCACGTGCGGGCTTCGCGAGCTTCGCCGAGGCCGCGGCCGGCGCGGGCTGGGTGGTCGCCGCGCTCTTCTTGCCCTTCGCGGGCGTCTTGGCCGGCGCCTTCTTCTCGGCACCATTGCCCGCCGCTGCCGCGGCGGGTTTGGCTGCGGCTGTTTTTGCTGCCGCGGCCTGCTTCGCGAATCCGCCGCCGCGTTTGCCGCGACCGAACCGGCCGGTGCCGCGCTCGGGCGCCTGCTCGATCATCACGCGAGCTTCCTCGATCGTGATGGACTTCGGCTCGCGATCCTTCGGAATCTTTGCGTTCTTCTTGCCGTTCGTGACGTACGGGCCGTAGCGCCCGTTCAGCACCTGGATACCGTCGCTCGCGAAGTCCGCGATGATGCGGTTCGCGTCGGCCTCCTGCTTCAATCGGATGAGCTCGAGCGCACGCGGCAGCTCGACCGTGTACGGATCGTCTTCCTTCAAGGACACGTACTTCGCGCCGTACTTGATATACGGGCCGAAGCGGCCGACGTTCGTGATCACGTCTTCGCCCGCGGCGTTCTGGCCGACCGTGCGCGGCAGCTTGAAGAGCTCGAGCGCCTGCTCGAGCGTGATGTTGTCCATCTTCTGTCCGGGGCGCAGGCCCGCGAACTTCGGCTTCTCCTCGTCGTCCTTGGTGCCGATCTGCACGAACGGGCCGTAGCGGCCCATGCGCACGCTCATCGGCTTGCCGGACGCGGGGTGCGTGCCGATCTCACGTGCCATCGCGACCTGCTCGCGCGACACGGTCTTCTCGATCCGCTCCACTTCCGTGATGAAGGGCTTCCAGAACTTCGAGAGCGGCAGCGTCCATTCCTCTTCGCCGCGCGAGACGGCGTCGAGCTCGTCTTCGAGCGCGGCGGTGAAACCGTACTCGACGTAGCGATGGAAGTACTGCGTGAGGAAGCGGCCGACGATCTTGCCGATATCCGTCGGAATGAACCGGCGGTTGTCCATCTCGACGTACTCGCGATCCTGCAACGTCGAGATGATCGTCGCGTAGGTCGACGGACGGCCGATGCCGTGCTCTTCGAGCGCCTTCACGAGCGATGCCTCGGAGAAACGCGGCGGCGGCTCGGTGAAGTGCTGCTCCGCCTTGAATGCGGCCAGCGCAACCTTGTCGCCCTCGTTCATCGCCGGCAGCACGTGATCGTCGTCGTCCGTCGCCTTCACGTCGTCCGCGCCTTCCTGGTACACGGACATGAAGCCGGGCTTCACGAGCGTGGAACCGTTGGCGCGAAGCATGTGACGCCGCGGGCCATCGGGGCCTGCGAGCATGTCGACGGCGACGGTGTCGAACAGCGCATGACTCATCTGCGAGGCGACGGCGCGCTTCCAGATGAGCGAATAGAGTCGGTACTGATCCGGATCGAGCTTGCTCTCGATGTCCGCGGGCACGATCGCCGCGGAAGTGGGGCGAATGGCTTCGTGCGCTTCCTGCGCGTTCTTGGATTTGGTCTTGTAGACGCGCGGCTCTTCCGCGACTTCGGCCTGGCCGTAGAGGCGGCCGGCGACTTCGCGGATCTCGCGGATGGCTTCGTCGGCGAGGTTCACCGAGTCCGTGCGCATATAGGTGATGAGGCCGATCGCGCCTTCGCCGATATCCACGCCTTCGTACAGCTGCTGCGCGAGCCGCATCGTGCGCCGGGCGTTGAAGCCGAGCTTGCGCGCGGCTTCCTGTTGCAGCGTCGAGGTCGTGAACGGCGGAGCGGGATTGCGCCGGCGCTCCTTGCGATCGATGCTGAATACTTTCAGCGTGCCGAGCGCTTCACCGCTCGCGCCCGCCGCGCGGGCGGCTTCGACGACGTTCTTCTCGACGTCGTGCGCGGAGGTGCCGTTCGGGAAGCTGAACTGCTCGACCTTCGTGCCCTTGTATTCGATGAGCTTCAGCGGGAAATGCTTCGCGCTGTGCTCGCCTTCGCCATCGAGCGTCCAGTATTCCTGGGGCACGAACGCGAGGATTTCCTCTTCGCGCTCGCAGATCATGCGCAGCGCGGGGCTCTGCACGCGGCCGGCGGAAAGGCCGCGGCGAACCTTCTTCCACAGCAGCGGCGAGAGGTTGAAGCCGACGAGATAGTCGAGCGCGCGTCGCGCCTGCTGCGCGTTCACGAGATCGAGGGACAGGTCGCGCGGCTGCTGGATCGCTTCGCGCACGGCGGACTTCGTGATCTCGTAGAAGACCACCCGATGCATCTTCTTGTGCGCGAGGTCGCCGCGCTCTTTCAGGATCTCCGACAGGTGCCAGGAGATCGCCTCGCCTTCTCGGTCCGGGTCGGTCGCGAGGTAGAGCGTTTTCGCTTTCTTCAGCGCTTTCGAGATCGACTCGATGTGCCGTTCGTTCTTCTCGAGGGGCTGGTACTGCATGGCGAACCCGTTGTCGGGATCGACTGCGCCTTCCTTGGGTACGAGATCGCGCACGTGGCCATAGGAAGCGAGCACCTCGAAGTCCTTTCCCAGGTACTTCTTGATGGTCTTTGCCTTCGCGGGCGATTCGACGATGACGAGATTGTCAGCCATCCCGGCGAGAGTCCTCCAAAAACGAAAAAACCGCGGACGAGCCGCGGGAGGTTCACATTAGGTAAAACGACACTGCTCAATGTGGCGCGCCTGCGGGGGATGCGACCACCAGATCTTCGAGTCTCGCGAACGCATGTTCCTGGTCGGGCTGGCTCGACAGCACCATCAGCACGACCCACTTCAGCTGCTCGGTATCGAGCTCATCGGCATCGAGCGCGAGCATGCGTTCGATGACCACTTCCCGCTGCTGCGGCGACAGAATGCCCAGCCGCTCGAGCGTGAAGAGGAAACCGCGACACTCCGTAGACAACCGTGTCAACTCGCCTTCGCAGAAGATGCGCACCGCAGGGCCACAGCCTTCGAGCGGAAGCGCATCGCGCACACACGCAAGGTCCGCAAGCCAATCGAGCGCCCGTTCGACGTTGTGCTGCGTGAAGCCCGCGCCTTCGAGCTGGCGTGCGAGATCCTCGCGCTCAGGTACCTCGGGTACCTCTTCGAGCATGTAGCGATCGAAAACGTAAATCAGGATGTCGAGAACGCTGCCGGTCATCGTCGGTCTTCTTCAGCCAATCCTCATTGGACAAGTGCGGCCAAAACGACCGCCTGCCTGAGGCTTGACGTGCCCCTGGAGCTCGAGAATCAGCAACATCGATGCGATCGACTCGCTGGGAATACCCGTGCGCGCGACGAGAACATCAATGCCTGCGGGTTCGAAGCCGAGCGCATCTAACAGGATTTCGTATTCCTTGTCCAACGCTGGCGGCGCTCCGGCCGCTGCCCGATGGTGGGGTCGTATTTGCGCAAGTGCCTGCGGCTGAAGGAAATTGAGCACTTCGGATAGGACGTCTTCGGCTCTTTCGACGAGCTTGGCGCCTTCGCGGATCAACTTATGACATCCGCGCGAGAGCGGGCTGTGGATGGAGCCCGGGATGGCGAACACTTCGCGCCCCTGCTCCAGTGCGTGCTGCGCCGTAATCAGCGAGCCGCTCGCCCGTGCCGCTTCCACCACGAGTGTCCCGAAAGAAAGACCGCTGATGATCCGGTTCCGCTGCGGAAAATGCGGGGCGAGCGGCCCGGTTCGCGGCGGAAATTCCGACACCAGCGCGCCATGCTCGCGAATGCTTGCCGCGAGCTTCGTATTGCGTCGCGGATACACACGGTCGAGGCCGGTACCGCACACCGCGATGGTGACACCGTTTGCCTTCAGCGCGCCTTCGTGGCTCGCGGCATCGATGCCGAGCGCAAGCCCACTCGTGATCGTGATGCCGGCCCGCGAGAAGAACTCCGCGAACTGGAATGCCGTCGAGCGGCCGCTCGCTGTGGGGCTTCGTGAGCCAACGATCGCGAGCTGCGGCCTGTGGAGCGCACTGGCATCGCCAAGCACGTACAGCAGCGCGGGTGCGCGGTTCGTGCGCGCTAGTAGCTCGGGGTAGTCCGGCGATGTGCAGGGAATCAGCGTTGCGCCGTTGGCTTCGATCCATTCGATGTCCGCTTCGATCGCGGCGTCGTCCGGAGATGCAAGGAACGCGCGCGAGGATGGCGGCAGATGCACGCCAGGCACGATGGCCGCGCCGATGCGGGCGGCCGCATCGAGGCTCCCCGTCGCCGCGACGAGCGCTTGCAGGTGCTCCGCCTTCAGCGACGGCGTACGGGCGAGTAGAGCGAGCGCGCGAAGTGAATCCATGCGCGCGAGCATAGGTGCGCGCGCCGCTGTTGAAACCTGCGATTCCTGTTGTAAACGTGCAGAAATGCAGCAGCTGCACAAACGAAAACGCCGCGGAAGGTCTCCTTCCGCGGCGTTTCAATCACGAGGTGTGCCGATCTGGGTATTACGGATTGCGCACGTAGTCCGCGACGTGAATTTCCGTCGAGGCACCGACCACGAGGCCGTAGCTCAGGCGGTCGAACGTGCGGAACACGAGCAGCGTGCCGGAGCGCTCCGAGGGCAGGCGCACCTTCTTGCCGAAGCCGACCTTCGAGGCGAAGCTGCGATCGGCCCGATCCGTCACGATGTCGCCGGCCTGGTCGATCGCCAGGACGTTGCCCGCCACGACGCCGTGGCGCGTGCCACGATTGATGGCGACAACCTGGTACTGACCGATGAGATCCGTGCCATCGACCACGGAGATGATGCGCCCCTTAAGGTTCGCCGGCGGCGAGCTCAGGATGAAGTTCAGCGGCGTCTCTGTGTCCGCGGCGAGCAGCTTGTCGCCGACCAGCGTTTCACGCTGCGAATCGCTCAGCAACGCCTTCGACGGATTCGTTGTCGTCGTTACCGATGCGGTCGCGGTGTAGGTGCCTTCGTAGCCGAGCACATCGCCGTTGTCTGGGTCGCGCAGCGCTTCACCCACGTGGATGACGCTGAAGCGCGCACCTTCCGGTGCGTCGAGGTCACGCACGTAGATGTCGTTGGTGGCGCTGCCGATGATGTGTTTCTCGCGGAACGCGAGTACCGAAGGCGCCTTCTTGATCTGGTCCTTCGTCAGCACCGTCGGCCGCGAGAGGAAGGCCGAGATGGCGGAGTACGGCAGCGTCGGAATCGCACCCTCGAGCGGCGAGCTGCGCAGGCGCGGATTCAGGCGTGCGGCCCCGCCACTGGTGAGGCGGATCTGCGGCTGGCCGTTCGCGCCATAGGCGAGCGCGAGCGTGTCACCGGGATAAATAAGGTGCGGGTTCTGAACCTGCGGATTGATGATCCAGACCTCGGGCCAGAGCCAGGGGTCCTTGAGGAAAATCGAGGAAATGGCCCAGAGCGTATCGCCGCGCTTCACGGTGTAGCTCTTGGGCGCGTCGGGGCGAATCATCGAGCTCGACGGGGCTTCGCCAGCGCTTTCCGCCGGAGCCGCGGCCGTTTCGGTGGCGGTCTCGGTTGCGGTCAGATCTTCCTCGGGCGCGGCAGGCGCGGCCGAGGCAGCGGCGACGGGCGGTGGCGGGGTTGAGGATTCATCCCCCTGCCCGAACATACCCCCGAAGGTGGAGCAGCCCGAAAGCAGAGCGGCAATTGCCACGGACACGGCAACGACGCTCGCGCTCTTGCGAGCACCCATTTTCTGAATTGAGACCATCCTCCACTCCTTGCTGCGGGTGGGGTAAGCGACCCCGCTGTTATAATCGGCCCGCCGCGCTGGCACACGAATTATTGTCGGCAGTGTGCGCTGGTTCACGACGGGTTCGCGAGCTGTCGGCGGCAAGCGAAAACGCCAGACGACAACCGTAAATCCCGACTCGTATCAGAACACTAGCAGCAGTATCTGGTCGAATGCACGAAGTAGCTGAGTAGTACGCCATGGACCTTCTTCCGATCCTCGAATACCCGAACCCCCGCCTGCGCATCAAGGCGCAGCCGATGACGCCTGCCGACTTCACTCCGGAGCTGCAGCAGTTCATCGACTCCATGTTCGAGACCATGTACGCCGCCCCGGGAATCGGCCTCGCCGCCACCCAGGTGGATTTCCACAAGCGGATGCTGGTGATCGACGTGTCGAAGGACCGGGAGGAGCCGCTGGTGTTCATCAACCCCGAAATCCTGTCGAAGGAAGGGGTAGGCACGCTGGAAGAGGGTTGCCTGTCGGTGCCGGGTATTTTCGATGAGATCGTGCGGGCCGCGAAAATCCGCGTGCGCGCGCTGGATCGGCACGGCAACGTGTTCGAGCGGGACTGCGACGACATCCTCGCCGTCTGCGTCCAGCACGAGATGGATCACCTCGAAGGCAAGCTCTTCGTCGATTACCTGTCGGACCTGAAGCGCGAGCGCATTCGCAAGAAGCTCGACAAGGACCGCAAGGAAAAAGCCTCGAAGAAGCCCGCCCCCTCCGCCACCACTCAGGCTCTCTGAGTGGCCGTCTACTGAGTTCGCCGCCGTTTCCCTTCGCATTGCATTCGCGGGCACGCCGGATTTTTCGGTGCCTGCTCTTCGCGCGCTGGTGGGCTCCGGCCATTCCGTCGCAGGCGTTCTGACCCAGCCGGACCGACCGAAAGGCCGCGGGCAGCAGCTCGCAGCCAGCCCGGTGAAGCAGGCGGCGCTTGCTGCCAATCTGCCCGTTGCCCAGCCCGAGACGCTCAAGACTGAGGAGGGGCGTGCCCCACTTCTCGCCTGGAAGCCGGACGTGCTGGTGGTCGTGGCTTATGGGTTGATCCTGCCCTCCGTGGCGCTTTCCATTCCCCGGCTCGGCTGCGTGAACATTCATGCGTCCCTCCTGCCCCGATGGCGCGGAGCGGCGCCGATCCAGCGAGCCATCCTCGCGGGCGATGTCGAAACGGGCGTCACGATCATGCAGATGGAAGCGGGCCTGGATACCGGCCCAATGCTCCTGAAGCGCGCGATCCCGATCGAGCCAGATGACTCAGGAGGGTCGCTTCACGATAGGCTGGCCTATTTGGGGGCCAATGCTATTCTGGAAGCCCTTGATCGTCTCGCCAATGGAACAGCTGTTGCGGAGTCACAGCCCGAAAGCGGCGTGACCTACGCGGCCAAGCTGGACAAGGCGGAAGCGCGCATCGACTGGGCCGCGCCCGCGTTCGAGATCGAACGGAAGGTCCGCGCCTTCAATCCCTGGCCGATCGCGGAAGGCCGGTACGAAGGCGAACAGCTTCGCGTGCTGAGAGCGAAAGCCGAGATGGAGGATTCGCCGCGACTCGGCGGGCAGCCTCCAGGCACGGTTCTGTCGGTTTCCGAGCGCTGCGTGCTCGTCCAGTGCGGCATGGGGCGGCTCGCCATCTTCGAAGTCCAGCGGCCGGGCAAGCGCCCCGTCAGTGCGCGCGACTTCGCCAACACGGCTCCCCTCGTGGGCCGTCAACTCGGTTAGACATTTCCCAAGTGAACAAGCCTGTTGCCAAATCTCCCCGGGGCCGTTGGGCGCCCGGTGCCGAAACGCTCGCCAATGCCTCGCGAGCGCTGTCACGGATCACGTTCGACGGACGCTCGGCCGACGATGCGCTGTCGCCCTTCGATACCGCGAAGGACCGCTCCGCTGTCCGCGCCATCACTCTGGGCACCGTGCGCTGGTATCTGCGCGTAACGGCCGTGCTGGACCTGCTGCTCGAACGGCCGGAGAACCTCAGCACGGAAGTTCGCGCGCTGCTGGCCACAGCGCTTCATCAGATCGAGTACTCGCGCAATCCGCTGCACGCGACAGTTGATGCGGCGGTTGATGCTGTTCGCGTACTCAAGCAGGAGCGCGCTGCTGGCCTCGTGAACGGCGTGCTTCGTCGGTTCACTCGTGAGAAGGCCGAGCTTCTGAAGCGAGTGGATGAATCGCTCGCCGTCCGAACCGCGCATCCACCATGGCTGGTCGATGAGATCCAGGCGGCGTGGCCCTGGCGGGCCGAGTCCATTCTGATGGCGAACAATGGCCATCCCCCCTTGGTCCTGCGCGTCGATCTGTCCCGCACGAGCGTGGCCGACGTCATCGCCGAGCTGGCGACGACGGGCGTCGAGGCAAAGGCCGTCCCTTGGGTGGCTTCGGCCATCGAGCTCACGCAGGCTGTCTCGGTGACCGATCTGCCTGGGTTCGCCGAGGGCAAGGTTTCCGTACAGGACGCCGCAGCTCAGCTTGCCGCTCCGCTGCTCGACGCGAAGCCGGGCATGCGCGTGCTGGACGCCTGCGCCGCCCCGGGGGGCAAGACGGGCCACCTGCTCGAGCACACGCCCGGCCTGGCGGAACTCGTTGCCGTGGATATCGAGGAGCGCCGCTTCGGGCGCGTCCGCGAAAACCTCGAGCGGCTGCGGCGTACCGCAACGCTGGTGGCCGCCGACGTGAGCCGGCCGGAAGACTGGTGGGACCGCAAACCCTTCGATCGCATCCTGCTGGACGCGCCCTGCTCGTCGACCGGGGTCATCCGGAGACATCCCGACATCAAGATCCTGCGCCGGCCGACCGACATCCCGGCCCTGGCGGCGACTCAGCGGTCCATCCTGGAAGCCTGTTTCCGCATGTTGGCGCCGGGGGGCCGTTTGATCTACGCCACGTGCTCGGTGCTACCGGCGGAGAATCAGGAGGTGCTCGCCGCGTTCCTGGAGAAGCACCATAGCAACGCCCGAGGAGTCCCCGTAACGCTGGCGGCCCAGGTGCCCGGAGCCGAGCTGACACAGAACGGCGTGCAATTGCTTCCCGGAGCGGAGGCGGGGACCGACGGTTTCCACTATGCTTGTGTCGAAAAGACAACGCGCGTAAGCGCGCGCGGAACCTGACTCAGGGCCGAAACGTCCGACGCAGAATGCTTGCTTCTTACGCACCGCTGTCGCGGCGATTCATCGTCGCGCTTTTCGCCGCCACCCTATTCGGCGCGGCTGCGTTTCTGCGTGCGGACGCGCTCGACGGCGTGCTCGAAGTGCGCTCCGCCTATGTGAATGTCGACAATGGCGTGTTTCTTCTACACGCGCGGATCGAGTATCCCGACAATCCCGAAATCCGGGACGCGTTGCGTGATGGCATCACCCTTTCATTCGAGCTCGATACGCGCGTGGAGCGCCATCGCCGACTCTGGTTCGACGCCGAGGTGGTGGCGTTGACCTTGCGTCGGGAGCTGTCGTTTCACGCAGTGAGTGAGCGCTACATCGTGCGCGACGTACGCAGTGGGGATCAGCAGAGCTTCCCCACGCTCGAGGAGGCGCTGAAGCAACTCGGCACCGTTGATGGCTGGCCGATCCTCGTCGAGCCCCAGTTGGATGGCGGCGAATACGAGGTAGGTGTGCGCGCGGGCGTGCGGCGTGGGAGGTTGCCATCTTCCCTGCGCGCGCTCATGTTCTGGACGAACGACTGGCACCGTACGAGTGAGTGGTACACATGGTCTCTCCCGGTGTGACTGCGCCCACGACATGGTGGACGCGCTGGAGCGGAGTGGCCCTCGTCGTGCTGTGGGGAGCCATCGGCGTTGGCGCGCTGCTGCTCCTTGCAAAGAGCGTGCAGAACTCGGGAGAGTTCGGGCGGCTGCAGCCGCTCATCCTGCTGCTGAATCTCGTCGGCGTGATCGCACTGAGCACGCTCATCGCGCGCAAGCTGCTGCAGCTCGTGCGCGACTACCGGGACCACGTTCCCGGCTCGCGCCTCACGGCGCGCACGGTGACGATCTTCGGGATGCTGGTCATCGTGCCGTTGATGATCGTCTATCTCTTCTCTCTCGAATTCCTGAATCGCGGCATCGACAGCTGGTTTCGCGTCGAAGTTAAGCAGGGCTTGAACGACGCGCTGAATCTCTCGCGCAAAGCGCTGGAGATGGGCACGCGCGAATATTCCCAGCGCACCGTGACGCTCGCCGGCGAGCTCTCGAACGTTCCTTCGGACAATCTTGCGCGGAGTCTCGACAGCGAGCGCCGATCGGCGGGCGCGCTCGAGATGGCGGTGTACGGCGGTCACGAGCGCATCTATGCGTCGAGCATCGAGAATCCGATGCAGCCGCTGCCGTCGCGTCCGCCTGAAGATCTCGTCAGACAGGTGACAGAAGGGCGCCCCTACGTATCGCTTGAACCGCAGGACGATGGTCGCTACCTGATACGCACGGCTGCCCCGATCACCAGTGCGCTCATTGCGTCGGGGTCGGGGGGGGATCGATACCTCGTCGCGGTCTATCAGGTGCCGCAACAGCTCGCAAAATTGTCCGAGGCCGTTCAGCACGCTTATTCCCAATATGGCGATGTCGCGAGCTTTCGCGAACCGCTGAAGTACAGCTTCCGGCTCACACTGACGATGGTGTTGTTGCTCGCGATGCTGGCGGGAATCTACGGCGCCATCTTCTTCGCACAGAGGCTCACGCGTCCCGTGCAGGATCTCATCGCCGGCACTCGCGCCGTCGGTAAGGGTGATTTCGGAACGCGCTTGCCGCTGCCGTCTCGCGATGAGATGGGTTTCCTCGTGCATTCCTTCAACGACATGACCAAGCGCCTGCGTCGGGCCCGCGAAGAAGCGACGCGCAGTCAGCAGGCAGTGGAGCGTGAGCGTGCGCGCCTCGCGATCCTGCTCGCCAGGCTGTCCACGGGTGTGCTCGGCGTCGATCGCATGCTCACCGTGCGCACGGCCAACACCGCCGCCGGCGCGATTCTCGGCACGGATCTGTCAGCCGCTGTCGGTCGTACGTTGCCGGAGCTCGCTGCGAACAACGAGCGTCTCGGCCAGTTCGTCGCGGCGCTTGCGGTGCGATTCGCCGCGGGAAGAGAAGAATGGCGCGAGCAGATCGATCTGGACGGCAGCTCCGGCCGCCGCACTCTGATGTGTGTCTGTACACCGCTGCCCGATGCGGACAGCGACGTAGGCTACATCATCGTGTTCGACGACATCACCACGCTGCTGCAAGCCCAGCGCGACGCGGCTTGGGGCGAGGTTGCGCGCCGTCTCGCGCACGAGATCAAGAATCCGCTCACGCCGATCCAGCTTTCAGCGGAGCGCATGCGTCGCCGCTTTCTTTCCACGATGAGTCCGCCCGACGCGGAGATGCTGGAGCGCTCGACGCGCACCATCGTGCAGCAGGTCGAGAGCATGCAGCAGATGGTGAACGCGTTCAGCGAATACGCGCGCGCGCCTGAAATGAACATGACCCACTTCAACCTGAACCAGCTGGTCAGTGAAGTGGTAGACCTGTATCGCTCGCATCACACGCACCCGGAAGTGAAGCTCGAGCTCGATGAGGAGCTCCAGCAGCTGGAAGCCGACCGAACCCGGGTGCGGCAGATTCTGAACAATCTCGTCACCAATGCGCTCGAGGCGCTCGAGGGTGTCGCAAGCCCCAAGCTCGAAGTGTCGACGCGACTCGAGCGGGGCGGCGACGCGGACTATGCGGTCGTCACCGTGTGCGACAACGGCCCCGGCTTCCAGCGGGAGCTTTTGAGCCGCGTGTTCGACCCGTACGTGACGAGCAAGCCCAAGGGCACCGGCCTCGGCCTTGCGATCGTGAAGAAAATCGTTGAAGAGCACGGGGGACGCATCGATGCCGACAATCGTCCCGAAGGCGGCGCGCGGGTGCGCGTTGTGCTGCCAATCAAAGACAGCACTCGGTCGGCTTCGAATACACGTGACAGACGCGGTGATCTGCGTAGGGAGCGAGCATGACAACGGCACATATCCTGGTCGTCGATGACGAAGCGGACATCCGCACTCTTCTGAAGGAGATCCTTTCCGAAGAAGGGTACGAGGTGGACGTCGCCGCGAATGCCGCGCAGGCCCGCGCGTCCCGCGCCAAGCAGTCGCCCGACCTCGTGCTGCTCGACATCTGGATGCCCGACGTCGACGGCATCACGCTGTTGCGCGAGTGGTCGACCACCGCGACGAATGGTTGCCCGGTCGTGATGATGTCCGGCCACGGCACCGTGGAAACGGCGGTGGAAGCGACGCGCCTCGGCGCGTTCGACTTCGTCGAGAAGCCGCTATCGCTTGCGAAGCTCCTGCGCACGGTGGAGCGCGCGCTCGATGCCGGCAAGCGCAAACGCCAGACCGGCAAGCTCATGGTGCCGGCATTGATGGTGCCGGTGGGCAAGAGCAAGCTCATGCAGCAGCTGCGCTCGGAGCTGCAGCAGATCGCGGCCAATCCTTCGTCCGTGCTGCTCATCGGCGAGACGGGCAGCGGGCGTGAGGCGTTTGCGCGCTTCCTGCACGAGCAGAGCCCGCGTTCGGCACAGCCGTTCGTGACTCTGGTGGCGAGCGGCCTGCGTGACACGGACGCGGAGGCGCAACTCTTCGGAGTGGCGACCGACGGAGTCGCGCGCGCCGGCGTGCTGGAAGAAGCGGGCTCGGGCACGCTCTTCATCAATCAGATCGAGGATCTTCCGGTGGGTACGCAGCGAGCGCTCGCTGGCGTGCTGGAGTCCGGTCGGTTCACGCGCATTGGTGGCTCGCAGGCACAGGAGTTCTCGGCGCGTGTCGTGTCGTCGGCACAGCCCGGGATCGAGAGCCGCGTCGGGCCGGACGGTTTCCGGCGGGACCTGCTCGCGCACCTCAACACGCTGGTCGTTCGCGTGCCGCCGCTACGCGAATACGCCGAGGACGTGCCGGAGCTGCTCCGTCACTACGTTGACCGTGCCGTGGATACGGAAGGGCTGCCGTTCCGGCGCTTCAGTGTGGCCGCGCAGAACCGGCTGCGTAATTACCCGTGGCCCGACAATGTCCGCGAGCTGAGGACGCTCGTGCATCGTCTTCTCATCCAGGGTGGCCAGGAGGAGATCCGGCTCGAGGAGATCGAGCGGGAGCTGGCGGTCCAGGCACCGCAGGGTGAACCGCTGGTCAAGCAGGACCTGCTGGCGTTGCCTCTGCGCGAGGCCCGCGAGCAATTCGAGCGCGCCTACCTCCAACAGCAGCTTCTTCTGTGCAACGGCAAGGTCGGGCAGCTGGCCAAGCGCGTGGGCATGGAGCGCACACATCTGTACAGGAAGCTGCGCTCTCTCGGAGTCGATTTCCGAAACGTAAGCGAGGACTGAAGCGCGACGTAAGTCGCTCTTTTGGATCCTTTTGATCCGACGTGTGAAATATTTCCGTCTCTGCCCCCAGTAAGAGATCGAATATGCGTCGGACCACGAAGTGCACCCGGTCGGTGCGGTCGTGACCGGACAGCCAGGTCGTTCCTGTACTATGCAGAGAACAACTAGCATCGTCCGACGATCGTGATCGCCAGGGAGGCCCCCGCAGGGCCGTAGGCTTGAACCTGGGCAGGACGCCCGTTTTCCACGGAGGATCGGGTGCCACTGGACCTGCGAGTGTTGATTGTCGAGGACATACCGACTGATGCCGAGCTCGCCGTCAAACAGCTCGAGCGCAGTGGTATTGGGTGTGTCCACCATCGCGTCGATACGGAGCCTGCCTTCCGCAAGGCGCTGACGGATTTCCGTCCGCATCTGATTCTCTCGGACTTCACGATCCCGGCATTCGACGGCCTGGCGGCCCTCGACATCGCGCTCGAGGCGGCGCCGGATGTGCCCTTCCTCTTTCTGTCGGGGACCATCGGCGAAGAGCGCGCCATCGAAGCGCTGCGCCGGGGTGCCGTCGACTACGTCCTCAAGACCAACCCCGCGCGGCTCGCACCCGCGGTTCGCCGCGCGCTCCGGGAAGTCGCGGAGCGCCGCCGTCGCCGCTTTGCCGAGCTGCGCATTCGCGAGAGCGAACAGCGCCTGCGCGACATCATTGATACCGCGCAGGACTGGATTTGGGAGCTCGCGGCCGGCGGCCGCTACGTGTTCAGCAGCGAATCCGTGCGCGGCATGCTCGGCCTCGCGCCGGACGACCTGAACGGTACGCACTTCAGCGACTACATTCACGAGGAGGACGCCCCGGCGTTCTCCGATACGCTTTCGCGCCTCGACACCCATCGGCGCACGGCCACCGGCATCGTGGCGCGCTGGCGCCACTCGGACGGTGAATATCGTTGGCTCGAAGGCAACCTGCTCGCGCTTATCGGGCGGGACGGCACAATCACCGGGTATCGCGGCACCCATCGCGACATCACGGAGCGCAAACAGCAGCAGGAGCGCATCACTCGGCTAACGCGATTCCTGCAATTCCAGAGCGGCATCAATGCCGCGGTCGTGCGTATTCGCGATCGGGACGCGCTCCTGCGTGAGGCATGCCGACTCGCGATTACCGTGGGCGGCTACGATCACACTGTCGTTTCGATGGTGACGGCGGATGGCCGGCACGTCGTGCCGTGGTACTGGAATGGCGGCGACATCGATACGCGCACGCCCGTCGAGTTCGAGATCGGTGACGGCCTCGAGCCCGATACCAGCCTGGTCGGGCGCGCCCTGCGCACCGGCGAGATCGCTGTCGCGAACGATCTGTCGCAGTCGGAGCCGGCGGTGGCGAATCGCGTCGAGCTCATGCGCAAAGGCTACCGTTCGATGGTGGCGCTGCCCTTCATCGTCGACGGCAGCCGCGTGGGGGCGCTCACGCTCTGCTCGCGCGAAAGCGATCTCGTGAGCGACGAGGAGCTGCGCCTCCTGCAGGAGATCACCGCGAACCTGTCGTTCGCCTTGCAGTACCGCCAGAAAGAGGACGCGTTCCAGCTGCTCGCGTACTTCGACCCGCTCACCGGCCTCGCGAAGCGGGCGCTGTTCTGCGAGCGGCTCGATGAGCTCCTGATCGGCGGCTTCGGCCCCGCGGCGCGGCCCGTCGTTGTGGCGTTCGATGTGGATCGCCTGAGTCACGTGAACGACAGCTTCGGCCGGCATGTTGGCGACCTGCTGCTGCAGAAAGTGTCCGAACGCGTGAAGCACCAGCTCGACGACGACGATCGGCTCGGCTACCTCGGCGGCGGCTCGTTCGCGATGGTGTTGCCATTGCCGGAGGCGTCGGACGAGAACGCGACGGCATTCCTCGATACCGGTGTATTCCGCGAGGCCTTCGAGATCGAAGGTCACACGATCCGCGTGTCGTTCAAGTCCGGGATCGCGCGCTACGCGGGCGTCGGCGAAGACGGCAACACGCTCGTGCAACGTGCGGAAGCCGCGTTGAAGCAGGCAAAGGCTTCCGGCGAGCAGTACCTGCACTATCAGATTCAGATGCACAGCGAGCTTGCGGAGCGCTTGTCCCTCGAGCATCGGCTGCGCACGGCGCTCGATGAAGAGCAGTTCCTTCTCTACTACCAGCCGCAGGTGAATGTGGTGACCGGCCACATAGATGGCGTGGAAGCGCTGCTGCGTTGGCAGGATCCGGAAGAAGGCATCGTGCCGCCGGCGCGCTTCCTGCCGGTTCTCGAATCCTCGGGAATGATCGTGGCGGTGGGCGAATGGGTTCTGCGCAAGGCGGCGGAGGATTGCCGCCGCTGGCAGCGCCTGGGCCTCGGGCCGGTGCGCGTCTCCGTGAACGTATCCGCGCTCCAGGTGCGACGTCGCACGTTTGTCGACACCGTCCTGAAGGCCAGCACCGGCTGGGCGCTCGACGGATACGGCATCGATATCGAGATCACGGAGACGGGCCTGCTTCAGGATCTCGAAGGCACCAGCCGCAAGTTGCGCGAGCTGCGCAACGTGGGCCTGCGAATCGCCATCGACGATTTCGGCACCGGCTATTCGTCGCTGGGCCTGCTCTCCAAGCTTCCGGTCGACCTGCTCAAGATCGACCGCGCGTTCATCAGCGGCCTGCCCACCGATCGGGCAAGCGTGACGCTCGTGTCGAGCATCATCAATCTCGCCTCCGCGTTCAACCTCACTTCGATCGCCGAAGGCGTCGAAACGCTCGAGCAGTTCGAGATGTTGAAGAGCCTGCACTGTGCCCAGTCGCAGGGCTACCTGCATTCACGGCCTGTTCCGGTCAATCAGATCGAAGCGATTCTTGCGCGGCAGCGGCATGCCTTGGGCATGCGGCAGTCCGTCTAGCGCGCGCTCCATACGTTCTTCCTGCTTTCATTTCGGCGCGGATCGTACGTCCACGCCGCAGGGCATGCCCAGGCGCTCGGGCGCATCCGGATGCTGCTCGCGAGCCCCCGTCGCCCGCCGCTCTGGGCGAGCCGAGGTTGTCGTGAATTTAACTCACTGTCCGGCCCCGCCCGCGCCGTGGAATAGCCAGAGGACTGCTTACAGTTCTCTTTGGACGGGTTCCCGTGAGCATCCGATGGACATGATCGAACGATTCACAGAGCTGTGCACCGACGGCAGGCCAGTGTCTGACCCCTCGAGGTTTCCGACGGCGGCCGGGGCGGTGGCGACTCGCTGGAAATCCTCGACCATCGTCCGCTTGCAATGGGAGTGCGGCGGCAAAGGTATCGAAATTGAGCACCTGTACGGCCTCATGGCGCAGGTGCTTCCGGATCGGCGCAGCGTCGCCGTGCTGCGCTCGCCGCCGCACGGCCGGTTCGCGACAGCGCTCGAGTTCATCGACGCGCAGGGCACCCTGATATTCACGCTGGCGAGCCCGATCAGCATCGAGGGTCAGAGCGTTGCGGGCGAGTTCGCGTGGTTCGAATCAGCGACGGAGCGCACGCCGGCGGTGGTGCGAGTGGTGTTCTGGGCGTTGGGCGACGATCGCTACTATCTATTGGATGTGAGCTCGGCCACCGGCGCGATCAGCGCGGTAATGCCGTTGCAGTAGGCGGCCTCCCGCTCACTACTTTCGTTGAATCAATCCGTCTTCGCGCACGGCCAGATGACCTGCCGGGAATGCTTCCAGCGTCAGATCGCGAAGTTGAAGTAGCGCGCGCTTCCGGGGGTCCGGCTGCGGCCCACCTGGGCGGATCTGCACGGTCGGCGTGAAGTGCGCGTCGATAAAGCGGCCGTCGTCCGCCACCCGCGCGGCGAGCACCCCGGACGTGCCACGAATGCCATTCACGCTGATTCCGTAATACGTGGCGAAATTGCCGAGGCTGTAGGCGACGAGCCGATCGCGATACAGCTCGAGCGCGCGCATGACGTGCGGGCCGCTGCCGAGCACGAGATCCGCGCCGGCGTCGACGACGGTATGGGCGAACTCCACGACGTCCCCGCGATCCTCGCCGGCGTAAAGCTCGCGAGCGAAAGGCAGCTTCGACGCGCCGTCACCCTCGGCGCCACCGTGGAACGAGACGATGACGATGTCGTGATTCGCGGCCAGGCCGCTCACGATCTCCTGCGCGCGCACCAGGTCGTTGAGTTGATGCGAGCCGATGTTCGGCGCGAACGCGACGAGCGCGAAACGCCGGCCACGGGTGGTCCACTCGGCTACGTCGCCGTCGCGGCCCGAGTGGCGAATGCCCACGGCATCGAGCGCCCGCATGCTGGATGCGCGGCCCGGATCGCCGAAGTCCTGGGCATGGTTGTTCGCGAGGCTCATTACGTCGAAGCCGGCATCACGCAGCCAGGTCGCGTAGCGAGTGGGCGAACGAAAGACGAAACACGCGCCGCCCGTTGGGGCCGGGTTGGTTGAAGTGTCGGCGCTGGCCGATGTCGGAGTGGGTGGCGCGTCGCTTCGAGCGCCGTCGTTGTCGCCTGCCGGCGTAGTCGTTGCACTGGTCTGGTCGACTGCGGCTGGCGTCGTCGGGGCAGCGGCATCGCTCCCGGGCGCGGCCGTCGAGCCCGTCGGCTTGTCGTCGTCTTCGGCCTCGTCGATCGGAACCGTTGGAATTCCGGCCTCGTCGCGCGGCGCCGCCACCAGCGCTGGAATCGTCGGACGAGCGGCAGGCGCTGGCGAGACCGGGCCGCCACGCTTCGTCGCCGTCGACCTTGCCGGCCGACAGCGTTTCACGGCCTCGCCGCCGTCCATCAGAACGCCTTCGAGGTTCCCGAACGCGATGTCCGCAGCACTGAGAACGGGTGCAACACTTGCGAGAAACGAAGCGCCGTCGTCATCGGGCAGTGTGTTGTCGGGATAGTCCGTTCCCAACATCACGTCGCCGACCGCGGCAAGCGTGATTCCCTGCGGGTTCAGAACAACCGCTGGCGCGGGCAGCGGCGGCGGGACATGCGGCGCCCGTTCCGGGTTCGAAGCGCATGAAGCCACCCACACGACCACCGCAAGCAGTGCGACCCGTGAGTGGCGCACGTTCAATCCCCGACGCGAATCACCAACCCGTCGACGTCAGCGGCCTGCAGCTGCTTGCGCACTTTGTTCAGCTCCGTGAGGTTGCTGATCGGCCCGACTCGCACGCGATGCCAGACATCGTTGTCGACGGCGACGCGCTGAACCTTTGCGTCGATCCCCTGCAGTTTGAGCTGCGCGCTGACGCGCTCCGCATCCGCCTGATTGCGATAGGAGCCGGCCTGCAACACGTACACGCCGGGCCGTTCGATACGCGCCGCGCCTGGAATGTCGCGCTTCACTTCGCGGTCTTTCTCCGGCACGACCACTTCGAAGTTGGGGAGCATCTCGTAGAAGTCGTAGCGCTCGCCGCTCTCGTTGCTGGCGGTGCTGGTGTCGGCGTCCGCGCGAGTCGAGGCGCGCTGCTGCGGCTCGGGCCGCGGGCTGTCCGGCTCCACAACCTTGTGCGCGTCACTTTTATAGATGAAGACGCCCGCGGTCAGGATGGCTCCCGCCGCAAGGCCGATGCCGAGGTCCCGGAAGCGTTTGGCGTCCAGGGGCGCGCGGCGCGAAGCCCGTTTGAAATCGCGAGTGGTGAGCCGAGTGGCGGGCCGTGACATCTACATGCTCTCCGGAAATGAAACGCCGAGCAGTGCAAGCCCGTTGCGGATGACCTGCCGTGCGGCGAGCACGAGCGCCAGCCGCGCATTGCGCAGGTCCGTCTCTTCGACGATCCACCTTTCGGCGTTGTAGTAAGTATGGAAGGCGTTCGCCACTTCGCGCAGATAGTAAACGATGGAGTGAGGAGCGCAATTCGAAGCCGCCGCTTCCACCTCTTCCGGGAAGCGTAGCAGCGCGGCGATCAGTGCCCGCTCCGCATCCTTGTCCAGACGCTCCAGCTTGTCGAGCCCTTTGGCGAGATCGAGTGAAAAGCCGCGCGCCTTCATTTCCTTCACGGCGCTCGCCGCGCGGGCGTGAGCGTACTGCACGTAATACAACGGGTTTTCATTCGTGCGCGACGTCGCGAGCGTCAGATCGAAATCGAGGTTCTGCTCGTGACTGCGCATCAGAAGGAAGAAGCGGCATGCATCGTCGCCCACTTCTTCGCGAAGCTCGCGGAGCGCGCCGACCCGCACCCGCTCCGCGCCTCGGTGGAAGGTGACGTGCTGGACAGTCGGTGCCTCGAGAAGAGTTTCACGCCGCACGTCGTAGCCCGCGGCCGCGAGCACATTTGAAAGCGACTCGCTGTAAGCGGCCGCGCGCCCTTGCTTGACATCCAGCGGATTCGAAACGAACCCGATCGTGACCGCCTTGCCGGCGCCGATCGAGCTGCGTCCATACGCATCGCCCAACTCATGAATGCCGCGGACCTCGCGTGCCAGCGCATCCGGCGCCAGGAAGAAATTGATGAACCCGTTTCCCGAGACCTCGATCTTCGAGACCAGCGGGCTGGGCGGAAGCGCGGCCACGATGGCCGGCGCGAGCTCCAGTGGATTCTGGCGGCTCACTTTGGCGAGCCGCATTGCGACGTTCGAGGCGAAAGCGCCGTGCGTGGCGTCGCGCGTCCGTTCGACCTCCACCGCCGTCGCCTCCGGCATCTCGGGTACGAGCGTGCCAACGAGCCTCTGGACGGCCGCGCGAAGAAGCTGTTCCAGCAGGGTTTTCAAGGACTCGCAGGACCGGAGGGGCGCAGCGGCGGAAGGCGGGCAAGTCTACCGAAAGCGTTCGCCCGTGTCGGGAATCGTCAAGTCGGCCGCGAACCGTAAACGGCCGCCGGGGAGCTCACGTTCCTGGCCCCTCGTTACACACACCCTTTCGGGAGCCGTTCCAAATGATCAGGAAATCAATTCTGCTTGCCGCCCTGGTGACGCTCGCGCCCGCTGCGTTACTCGCGGCCGACCCCGCGGCCACCGCCCCTCCGGCGGGCAGGCCGCACGGCGAGGGTCGCTGGTTCAGCCAGCTCGACGCCAACCATGACGGTGCGATCTCCAAGGACGAAGCTACTGCGGCCGCCCAGGCGCGGGTCCAGAAGATGTTCGCGAAATTGGATACGAATCACGACGGCCTGATCACGCAGGACGAGATTCGTGCCGCCGAGCAGGCGCGCCGCGCGGAGATGAAGGCGAAAGCCGCGGCTCGCTTCAAGGCCGCCGACAAGAACGGCGACGGCTTCCTGTCGAAGGACGAAGCCGCGGCCCTGCCGATGCTGGCCCGTCACTTCGACGCGCTCGACACGAACAAGGACGGAATGCTGAGCCCCGAGGAAATCGAGGCGGCGTCCCATCACCACTTCGCCGGCCGTGGCTGGAAAGGCAACGGCGGCGGAGCCCCTTCCCAGCGCTGAACCCCCCAAAACCTCAGCGCTGACCTCAGCGCGGGCCGGCGCCCTGAGTGCCGGCCCGCGCTTTTCTTTTTGTCCTTCTGTTCCAGCCGGTATCGCCGGTCCCTGCGACGCAGATGCACTGCATACGATGCATTCAGGCCCGATCCGGCCCAAATGCACCCTATACGATGCATATTTGTGTCTCGGCGCGCGAATCAGGTCAGGCGGAAAGCGCCCCGGCGGGCACCGCTCGTTCGGCGTGACCCTTCAAGCGAAGATCGTAGGTGACCCGGGCGCCGTACGCGTCGGGCGCTTGTGGGTCGTGGCGCACCTTGTCGAATACCAGGAGGCGCGTGCCGAGCTGGAAGCTCTCCTTGATGTCGTGCGTGATCATGAAGATCGACATCTCGTTCGCGGCCCACAGTTCCAGGATGAGCTTGTGCAGGTCGAGCGTAATACCCGGATCGAGCGCGCCGAAGGGCTCATCCAGCAGCAGGATCTTCGGCCGGCGAATGACGGACTGGGCGATCGAGAGCCGCTGCTGCATGCCGCCGGAAAGCTGCGCCGGATACTTGTCGTGCGAGGACCCGAGCCCGATCGACTCCAGCAGCTTGTTCGCGTGCGCGATCGCGTTTCGCCTGCTGGTGCCGAACAGCTTGCCGAGCAGCCGCGAACGCTCGAACTCGAGTCCGAGCAGCACGTTCTGAAGCACGGTGAGATGCGGGAACAGCGAGTAGCGCTGGAATACGATGCCGCGATCCGGATTCGGCTCGGGCACGATCGGTTTGCCGTCGATCAGGAGCTGCCCCTTCGACGGCGTTTCGATTCCGAGCAGCATCTTGAGAAACGTCGTCTTGCCGCAGCCGGACGCGCCGACGATCGTGACGAACTCATGATCCGCGACGTCGAGATTCACGTTCTCGAGCACGACATGGTTGTCGTAGGTCTTCCAGAGATTCCTGGCCGTGACGCGTGCCATGGTCAGCGCGCCATCTCGGCCCAGGGGCAGGCGCGCGCGCGGATCCACTTGAGGGCCCAGTCCATCGCGAACGCGAGCGCGGTGATCCACACCACATACGGCAGGATCACATCCATCGCGAGATAGCGCCTCACGAGAAAAATGCGATAGCCGAGGCCTTCGGTCGACGCGATGGCTTCGGCGGCGATGAGGAACAGCCACGCCGAGCCCAGCGTGAGCCGCAATGAGTCGATGAGCCTCGGCCAGATCTGCGGCAGCACGACGCGCAGGATCAGCTGCCACGTCGAAGCGCCAAGCGTCTGCGCCTTGATGAGCTGTTCCCGCGGCAATTCGCCTGCGCGCAGCGCGAGGTCACGAATGATGACCGGCGCCACGCCGATGACGATGAGCGTGATCTTCGCGACCTCCCCGAGCCCCATCACGATGAACAGGATCGGCAGTATCGCGAGTGGCGGAATCATCGACAGCGCCGCGACAAACGGCGCCAGCGTCGCGCGAATCAGCGGGATCACGCCCGTGGCGACACCGAACACCAGGCCGATCGCCGCGCTGATCGCCAGCGCCAGCCCGATGCGTTCGAGACTCGCCCCCGTGTCGAGCCACAGGAGGACGCTGCCGCTGCGTTTGTCCTCCTCAAGGGCGTATTCCTTCAGCGTCTGGCCGATGACCGACGGTGTCGGCAGCAGCTTGTCGTCCGGATTCGCCGCGAAACGCAGGTTCGAGGCGATCACATAGACGAACATGAGAATGATGAACGGCAGCGCGCCGAGCATCCATGCGCCGCCCCGTCCGGGAACTCGATTGACGAGGCGGCGCACGTTAGCCGGTCAGAGCTTGCCGTCGAGCGCGAGCTTGGTGTAGCTCGCGTCGAAGCGCATCTTCGGCGCCTTCGCATCGCCGAGCGCCTTGCCGTCCGCGAGCGCGATGCCCACTTCATCCGCCGACTTCGCGCCCTTGCCGAGCAAGCCGTGCGTGAAGGAGAAGGTGCGCACCAGGTCCATCGTCTTCTGCGGCGCCGGGCTCATCATGAACGTGTAGGCCTCTTGCGGCGTCGGGTACATCTTGGTGGTGGCGAGCTGGCTCTTGAAGCCCGCGACGTCAGTGCCCGAGGCCTTCGCCATGTGGGCGAGCGCTTCGGCCGCTTTCGCGTCCGTGCCGAACATCACCTTCATCGTTTCGTACCAGGCGCCGACCAGCGCCTTGCCGAGGTTCGGGTTCGCCTTCAGTGTGGCGCTGTTCACCACCATCAGGTCGAGAATCTCGCCGGGGACCTTGCTCGAGTCGAACACCAGCGTGGTGTTCGGCACCTTCGTCACTTCGGCGAGCTGCGGCTTCCACGTGACGACCGCCGTCGAGTCCTTTGCGTTGAAGGCGCCGACGATGTCCGCGTCCGACGTATTCACGACCTTGATGTCGCGCTCCTTGAGGCCGACGGTGTCGAGACCGCGCGCCAGCAGGTAGTGCGACACCGACAGCTCGACCAGGTTGATCGACTGGCCCTTGATGTCGGCGAGCTTCTTGCCCTTGCCCTTCAACACCACGCCGTCGTTGCCGTTCGAGTAGTCGCCGACGATCAGCGCGGTCGAGTCCACGCCGCCGGCCGACGGGATCGTCAGCATGTCCATGTTCGTCATCACACAGGCATCGAAGCCGCCAGCCGTGTACTGGTTGATGGACTCGACGTAGTCGTTGACCTGAGTGAGCTTGATCTGGATGCCGTACTTGTCGGCCCATTTCTTGAGGATGCCGCTCTGGTCGGCGTAATCCCAGGGCATCCAGCCCACGTAGATGCTCCAGGCCACCTTGAAGGTTTTCTTCGTGTCGGCGGCGGAAGCGGATTGAGTGGCCGCGATCGCCAAGGTCGCGACGAGCAGCACGGAACCGAAGAGACGTTTGAGAGGTGCGCGCATTCGAGCTCTCCACGCAGTGGGGCTTGTTTCTTTTCGAGGCTCGCGCGCGCCGGAGACGGCAACTGGCGCGCGTGCGCCTCACCAATCTCCCGGGCTTTTGTCCCGCCGTGTATCCCACGGTTCTTGTTCCGCGGGACTGCCTCTCTCGGACCAGCACCTCGCGTGAGCGAAGCCGGAACCCTAGACGCACATTGTGCGAACAACGATGCAAAGCGCATGCCTTGCTTTTCCGCCGTTGCAGGCGGTGATTCGGCGCTGACGCGCACTGTTGCGAGGCAGTTGCTCCATGACGCGCTCCAGTTGTGTGCGAAACCAGCCTGGCGAAACTCCCCTGAAATGGCGCGATTCCAGTGGTCAGAGCACTTTGGGTGCGCTGGTACAGGCTTTGCAGACCGCTCGCTCCAAAGTTGTTCACGAGAGAGGCGAGGCGCATGAGCGCGGTCTCGGACGGATTGTTATGGGAAGAGCACCTGCATGAGGGTGCGCACTGGTCGGGTGTGGCCCGTCGCGGCGTGACGCTGCGACTCACCGACCTCGAGGGCGGCGCGAATGTCGCCGCGCTCTTCTACAACTACGAAGAGAAGCTCGAACGGTACAACATGGCGGATACCCTGAAGGCGCAACATACGGCGTTCCTCACGAAAGGAAACGTGTGCTACTCCGACATGGGTCGCATCTTCTGCTCCATTACCGAAGACACCTGCGGATGGCACGACACCTTCTGCGGCGTTTCGAATGCGGCAATGGTCGCCGCGCGCTTCGGTAAGACGAGCTTCCAGCAGCAGCGTAACGGCTACTACAAGAACGGCTACGACAGCCTGCTGAACGAGCTGGGGAAGTACGGGCTCGGCAAGCGGGACCTCGTCTCGAGCGTGAATTTTTTCAGCAAGGTCACGACCGACGACGCCGGCGACCTGCGCTTCCACGTGAATCACTCGAAGGAAGGCAGTTACGTCGACCTGCGCTTCGAGATGAAGACGCTGGTGGTGCTTTCCACCTGCCAGCACCCGCTCGATCCTTCGCTGGATTACCAGCCGCGGCCGGTGCACCTGAGCGCATTCGCCACTTCGCCGGTGGCGGCGGACGACGCGTGCCGCGTCAAATGCGCCGAGAACATGCGCGGCTTTCGCAATACCGAGATGCTCTATGCGTGAGGCGGCATACATGGAAGAACCCTTCGCGGCCACGCTGATCGAAAGCCGGCGTGATCCCACGGATGCCTCGCTCAACGAGCTCATTCCGGCCGGCGAGCCGTGGATGGGCGTCGTGTGTCGCGGCCAGACTTTCCGCATCGTTGACGTCGAGGGCAACCAGGCGGTCGACACGTTGTTCTTCAACGCGTCCAACAGCGAAGAGCGCTATAGCGCCGCCGATACGGTGCGCTCTCAAGGGCGCCTCTATCTCACCACCGGTACGCAGCTGCTCTCGAACGATGGCAACGTGATGCTCACGATCACGGCGGACACCTGCGGTCGCCACGACACGCTGGGCGGCGCCTGCTCGGCCGAGAGCAACACGGTTCGCTACGCCCTCGAGAAGCGGCACATGCACAGCTGCCGCGACAACTTCCTGCTGGCGCTGGCTCGCTCCGGCTGCGGTTTGACGAAGCGCGACCTGCCGGCGAACATCAATTTCTTCATGAATGTCCCGGTGACGCCCGCGGGCAAGCTCACGTTCGCGGACGGCGTCTCGGCGGCGGCCCGGTACGTGGAAATGCGCGCGGAGATGGACGTGATCGTCCTCATTTCGAACTGCCCGCAGCTCAATAATCCGTGTAACGCGTATAACCCGACGCCCGTGCGGGTAATGGTGTGGGGTCCGGACTGAAGCTCTGATACTCTTCAGCGCCTTGGCCCTTTTCCGCGGGACGACCCGTGGATCCTCGTGACAATGCCGGGACGACCCGGCCCGCGCCCTTCGGAGATTCGCGGGGATGTTCGACAAGGTGCTCATTGCGAATCGCGGCGCCATCGCGTGCCGGATCATTCGCACCCTTCGCCGCATGGGGGTTGGCTCGGTCGCTGTCTACTCCGACGTCGATCGCTACTCGCCGCACGTTCGCCTGGCCGATGAGGCCGTTGCCCTCGGCGGCTCCGCCGCGGTCGATAGTTACCTGAGGCAGGACAAGCTGCTCGACGCCGCGCGCGCCACCGGCGCGAAGGCGATCCATCCCGGTTACGGCTTCCTCAGCGAGAACGCGTCGTTCGCGGAGAATTGCGAGGCGCGCGGCATCGCGTTCATCGGCCCGACGCCGGTCCAGATGCGGGATTTCGGTCTCAAGCATCGCGCGCGGGCCTTGGCGCGGGAACACGGGCTACCGCTGCTGCCGGGAAGCGGGTTACTCGCCGATAGCACGGAGGCGCGCGCGGAAGCGCTGCGCATCGGCTTGCCGGTGATGCTCAAGAGCACGGCGGGTGGCGGCGGCATCGGCATGCAGCTTTGCCGGGACATCGCCGACCTCGATGGCGCCTACGCCGCGGTCGAGCGGCTCGCGAAGAACAACTTCAGCGATGGCGGCCTGTTCCTCGAGAAGTACATCGAGCGTGCGCGCCATATCGAGGTACAGCTGTTCGGCGATGGCGCGGGTAACGTCATCGCGCTGGGTGAGCGCGATTGCTCGACCCAGCGCCGCAATCAGAAAGTCATCGAAGAAACACCCGCGCCGGGCCTGACGGCCGAAACGCGCGCGCGGTTGCTCGATGCGGCGGTCAGGCTGGGCCGCGCAGTGGGCTATCGCTCCGCCGGTACCGTCGAGTTCGTCTATGACGTACAAGCAGGCGAGTTCTACTTCCTCGAAGTGAACACGCGCCTGCAGGTCGAGCACGGCGTAACCGAGGAAGTCACCGGCGTCGATCTCGTCGAGTGGATGGTGCGCACCGCTGCGGGCGATCCGCCTGATCTCAAAGCCCACCGTCACGCGCCGAAAGGGCACTCGATCCAGGTGCGGCTCTACGCCGAGGATCCCGCACGCAACTTCCGTCCGTCGAGCGGCGTGCTCTCGCACGTCGTGATGCCAACCGATGTGCGCGTTGACGGCTGGGTGGAGTCGGGATCGGAAGTCTCGTCGTTCTACGATCCGATGCTCGCGAAGATCATCACGCACGGTGAGACGCGCGAGCTCGCGTTGGAGGCGCTCGAGAAGGCGCTGGCTCAGACCAGCATCTACGGCATCGAGACGAATCTCGACTATCTGCGCGCCATTCTGGCGGATGAGACGTTTCGCTCAGGCCGGCAGTACACCCGGTTCCTCTCGACGTTCGAGATTCCCGTTCGCTCCGTCGAAGTGTTGAAGCCGGGCACGCATTCGACGGTGCAGGAGTATCCGGGGCGGCTGGGTTACTGGAACGTTGGCGTCCCGCCTTCGGGCCCGATGGATCCACTCGCCTTCCGTCTCGCGAACCGCATCGTCGGCAATCGCGAGTGGCACGCCGCGCTCGAGCTCACCGGCACCGGTCCGTCGCTGAAGTTCGGCGTCGAGACGATGATTGCGCTCGCGGGCGCGCGGATGACCGCAACGATCGACGGAAAGCCCGTGGCTTATTGGCGGCCCGTGACGGTGCCGGCGGGCGGCGTGCTGTCGCTCGGTGCGATTCAGGGCGCAGGCCAACGCACGTATCTTGCCGTCAAAGGCGGGTTCGTCGTGCCAGCGTATCTCGGCAGCAAGGCCACATTCACCCTCGGACAATTCGGCGGTCATGTGGGTCGCGCGTTACGCACAGGTGATGTGCTGCGACTTTCGGCGCCCGACGTCATGCGCCATTTCATGCAGTCCGACGAGGCACCCGATCCCTGTGCGCCGGCGCCCGCCGCGTTGATTCCGAAGTACGGCAAGCATTGGCACATCGCGGTGACGCCAGGTCCGCATGCGGCGCCGGATTTCTTCACGGAGAAGGACATTCGCGCGTTCTACGACGCGGAGTGGGAAGTGCACTACAACTCCAGCCGCACGGGTGTTCGGCTCATCGGTCCCAAACCGGAATGGGCGCGCACCGATGGCGGCGAGGCGGGGCTGCATCCTTCGAACGTTCACGACAACGCGTACGCCGTAGGCGCTGTCGACTACACCGGCGACATGCCGGTGATTCTTGGTCCCGACGGCCCGAGCCTCGGTGGCTTCGTTTGCCCGGCCATCGTGTCGCTCGCGGATCTGTGGAAGCTCGGTCAGCTGCGGCCCGGCGATCGTATTCGCTTCTACTGCATCTCCGTCGACGCCGCGGTCGCGCGCCGGCAAGTGCAGGATGAACTGATCACCGGCCTCGAGGTGCCCCACGGCGTGATCGCAGGCGGCGGCGATGCCGCGGAGGACGACGTCGAATCCGTGCAGGGCACGGGGGCGCCGCTTTCGACGACACGCATTCCCTCGTCGGTGCTGCACTCCGCCGGCAGCGGCAACGATGCGATCTGCGTGCGCCAGTCCGGTGAAGACTACCTGCTGATCGAGTTCGGTCCGCCGGTGCTCGATCTCGAGCTGCGATTCCGCGTGCACGCGCTGATGCAGGCGCTCGATGCGCAGCGCTTGTCCGCCATCGTCGATCTCACGCCGGGTATCCGTTCGCTCCAGGTGCACTACGATTCGCGTGCGCTCTCGCAATCGAAGCTGCTCGATGTCGTGCTCGGCACTCGGGCGCGGTTGCCTGCGCTCGAGGATCTCGAAGTGCCGAGCCGTATCGTGCATCTGCCCTTGTCATGGGACGACCCGGCGACGCGCCTCGCGATCGAGAAGTACATGCAGTCGGTGCGCGCCGACGCACCGTGGTGCCCGAGTAACATCGAGTTCATTCGCCGCATCAACGGGCTCGAGTCGATCGAGGACGTGACGCGCATCCTGTTCGATGCGAGCTATCTCGTGATGGGGCTGGGCGACGTCTACCTCGGCGCTCCGGTGGCCACGCCGCTCGATCCGCGCCACCGCCTCGTCACCACGAAGTACAACCCCGCGCGCACCTGGACGCCCGAGAATGCGGTCGGCATCGGCGGCGCGTATCTCTGCGTCTACGGCATGGAAGGGCCGGGGGGCTATCAGTTCGTCGGCCGCACCGTGCAGATGTGGAATCGCTATCGGCAGACCGCCGACTTCGCCGAAGGCAGGCAGTGGCTGCTGCGATTCTTCGACCAGATCCGCTTCTATCCGGTGAGCGCCGAGGAGTTGCTGAAGATTCGGGACGACTTCCCGCAAGGCCGCTTCACGCTCCGCGTCGAGAGCACGACGTTGAAGCTTGGCGACCAGCGGCGATTCCTGGCTGAAAACGCGGCGTCCATCGCCTCCTTCAAGGCACGCCAGCAGCGTGCGTTCGAGGAGGAGCGCGAGCGCTGGAAGCAGTCCGGCGCGGCCGGGGTGGATGCGGAGTCCATCGCCCCGGCGCCGCCAGCGGAAGCGCCGGAGGTGCCCGAAGGCTGCATCGCCGTCGGTTCGCCTGTGACCGGAAGCGTCTGGCAGGTTTCCGTCAGCCCCGGCGCGCGGGTTGCGGCGGGCGAAGCGCTCGTGGTGGTCGAGGCCATGAAGATGGAAGTGCCGATACTCGCCGAGCAGCCCGCCGAAGTGGTCGAAGTCCGGTGCACGCGCGGGCGGACGGTGTCCGCCGGCGAAACCGTAGTGGTCCTGAGGCTGCTTGAATGATGAAGCGCAAGCCGCCGTGGTTCGTACAGGTCATAGAGAGGCCGGCCAATGTCGGCCGGTCCTGTTGAGGTCGATGCCAATGAGTTTGCCGGCAACCCTGTCCATTGGAGATCTGCTCGACGGCTACCGGTCGCGCCGGTTCACCGTGACCGCTGTGATGGAGCATGTCCTCGACCGGATCGCCCAGGCACCCGAGCGGCACGTATGGATTTCCGTTCTGCCGGCGGAGCGCGTGCTTGCTTACGCGCGGGCGCTGGAATCGCGCTCGCCGGAGTCGCTTCCTCTGTATGGCGTGCCGTTCGCCATCAAGGACAACATCGATCTCGAAGGCGTGGTCACGACGGCGGCGTGTCCTGACTACGCATACATGCCCGGGAGCTCCGCGTACACGGTCCAGCGGCTCATCGATGCGGGCGCCATTCCGGTGGGCAAGACGAATCTCGACCAGTTCGCCACTGGTCTCGTTGGCACGCGTTCGCCCTATGGCGCGTGCCGGAACAGCGTGGACCAGGAATACATTTCAGGCGGCTCGAGCTCCGGATCCGCCGTGGCCGTGGCGACGGGTCTCGTGAGCTTCGCGCTCGGCACTGACACCGCCGGTTCCGGTCGCGTGCCGGCGGCGTTCAACAATATCGTGGGGCTGAAGCCCACTTGTGGACGGCTGAGCACGGGCGGCGTCGTTCCCGCGTGCCGCTCGATCGATTGCGTCTCGATCTTCACGCTGACGGCCGACGATGCCGCGCGCGTGTGCGCCGTGGCTGAAGGATACGATCGCACGGATTCGTACTCGCGCAAGTCGGAGGCGAGAGCGAACGAGCCGACTCTCGCCGCCGGTCCATTCCGCTTTGGTATCCCGCGCGCCGATCAGTTGGAGTTCTTCGATGACTCCGAGTACGCGCGCCTGTTCTTCGATAGCGTGAAGCGCCTCGAGCAGCTGGGCGGCCAGTGTGTCGAGATCGACTTCACGCCGTTCCGGATCGCCGCGAGGCTGCTCTATGACGGCGCCTGGATCGCCGAGCGGTACGATGCGGTCGGCGAGTTCATCGAGCGCAAGCCGGAGGCGGTTCATCCCGTCACGCGGCAGCTCATCCTCTCGGGTGGAACGCTCACGGCGGCGGATGCGTTTCGCAGTCTCCATCGGCTTGCGGATGCGCGGCGCGCGGCGGCGGAGGCGTGGGGCGACATCGATGTGCTCGTCACGCCCACCGCGGGCACGATCTACAAGATCGCCGATGTGGAATGGGACCCGATCCGTCTCAACACGAATCTCGGCTTCTACACGAACTTCGTGAACTTCCTCGACCTCGCGGGCGTGGCCGTGCCCGCCGGGTTCCGCGACGACGGTTTGCCGTTCGGTATCACGCTGATCGGTCGCGCGTGGACTGACGACTCGCTGCTGCGCCTTGCGGATCGGTTTCATCGCGTGAGCGTCGAGCATGCAGGCGCGCTAGGCACAGCGCTGCCCGCGGCGGCGTCAACGCCGGTCGCGCCCGCGGGTAGCGGTGGCGCGTTTGATCCCGTTGCCGCGAGCGGGCAGCTCATTCCGGTTGCTGTATGCGGAGCGCATATGGAGGGCCTGCCTCTCAATCACCAGCTCGTGAGCCGTGGAGCGACGTTTGTGCGGCGGACTCGCACGATTGCGTCGTACAGGTTCTACGCGCTTCCCGGCGGGCCACCGTTTCGGCCGGGGCTGGTGCGTGTCCCCACCGGTGGGGCGTCTGTCGACGTGGAGGTGTGGTCCGTCCCGGCGGAGCATTTCGGCAGCTTCGTCGCCGGGATTCCCGCGCCGCTCGGCATCGGCAAAGTTGATCTGGAAGACGGACAACAGGTCAGCGGCTTCGTGTGCGAGGCGCACGCCGTCGAGGGCGCGCGCGATATCAGCGATCTTGGCGGCTGGAGACAGTACCTGCTCGCGAGATGAGCCTGCAGAAGTCGCCGCGCTTTGATAGTTTCCGTCAGCACCATGACGGCCCATCTCCTCGACAACCCCATTTGGTCGTCACTGAAGACGAAGCACGCTTCGTTCGCGATGCTGCAGGACGGCGCGGGACGTTATCCGCCGCAGGTTGCGCCGTTCGCCGCCGTCGGCAGCGCCGATGCGCGCGTGCTGTCACAGCTCGAGGTGCTCATCAATGGCGGCGAATCCGTGTATCTGGTGGGCGTGGCGCCTGAGTTCGGGCCGGGGTGGCGCGTCGAGTCGGCGTCCCCGATTCCACAGCTCCTCTGCAGCACTCCGGCAATCGTGCGTCCCGGACCGGACACAGTGCCTCTCACGGAGGCGCATCGCTCCGACATGCTCGCGCTCACGGCGCTCGTGTTCCCCGGATTCTTTCGGGCGCGTACGGTTGAGATGGGGCGATACATCGGCATCTATCATGGGCGCGTGCTCGCCGCGATGGCGGGCGAGCGCATGCGCATGGACGGCTATCAGGAAATCAGCGCGGTTTGCACGCACCCGGAGTTCATCGGGCGAGGTTACGCGCAGAGACTCGTAGCGCTGCTCGTGAATGCCGTGCTCGAGCGTGGCGATACGCCGTTTCTGCACACGCATCACGGCAACGCACGCGCGCTGTCGCTTTACGATCACCTTGGATTCAAGGTTCGAACCGAGGTGATGCTGTGGTCGGTGACGCGGGAGCGCTCCACGCGGTAACCGTCGGGTGCCTACGCGCGATCGATCCGCGCCGCGAAGCAGCCCGGCTTCGCGTTGTGTACGTGAATGAACTCCACGTTCGGCTCGGCCAGCACGCGCTCGATGACAGACTCGACGTCGCTTCCGTCGACTACATCGGCTTCGACCATCATTCCCGCTCGATCGTATGCGCGCAGGGAGAGCAGCCGTGTGCGCAACACGTCCGGGACTTCATTCGCCGCAGGCGTTGCGGTCTGCGCGTTCTCGCGCACGTAGATCGCGTGCCGCGCGCGGTAAGGCGATGCCACGGCTAGATGCTCGTAGTTCAGCAACAGCAGCGTCTCGCCGGGCTGCGCATCCTGCAGGCTCACGCGACAGGGAAAGCCGGGCCGCTTGTCCGCAACACGTCGCACGATATCCCGCTCGCGCAGCTGCGCATCCGACAGCCCGAACAACGATACGAACTCATCCCGATCCAACCCCGATACCCTGAAGCCCATCCCGCATCCCCTCCATTCATCGTTGACGTGGAGAATGCGCGCCGCCTCGGCTCGAATCATTCCGATTCTTGCGGATTTTCACGATGCTGAAATGACGAGGGCCGCCTTGCGGGCGGCCCTGAATTTTGTGGGCCCGGCGCTTGTCATCGCCTCCCGGGTCCAGCTCGGGTGTGACGCTGAGTCTTGTAGCCGCTTTCGGGATCGTGCGTGAAGCGCAAACCCATCTCAGATTCAGTCAACCAATATTTTTGACTCGGTGGCGAGCGCCTCACAGAGGTACGAACTCGCGACAAATCCGAAAGCTTTCGCAACAAATGCAGCTTGCTTTTTAGCCGCCCAGCAGCTTCTTTACGTTTTCCGGCGGCCGGCCGAGGATGGCTTGTTTGCCCTGGATGACGATGGGGCGTTCGATCAGCACCGGGTGCTGGACCATCACGTCGATCCACTGAGCGGCGCTCAGCGTTTTGCCGGCGTAGCGAGTCTTGTAGACGTCCTCGCCCTTGCGCACGAGTTGCTCCGGCTCGATGCCCAGCTTCGCGACGATGGCCTTCAGCTCGGCAGCGGTGGGCGGGGTCTTGAGGTATTCGACGATGCGCGGCGTGACGCCAGCCCGCTCCAGCAACGCCAGCGTCTCGCGACTCTTGGTGCAACGTGGGTTGTGGTAGATGGTGTATCCGCTCATGAGCGGGATTTTAGGCGTTCACGCCGAGCCCTGGCATGGTGCGCCGGCAATTTATGGCGGGCCGCGCCGGTCTCGTCCGAAGGTCAGCCGTGCGCGCGCTTCGCGGCGCGGGCGATGAAGGCGGGGCGCTACCATGCCGGCAATCAACGTCGAAGGGGAGCAGGGGTACATGGTGTCCTTCGCGAACGGGCTACACTGCCTCCGCACACTCTTTTTCGCCGCCTCATTCCTGGCGGTTTCTTTCGGAGCTTCACTCATGACCGGCAATACGGCGAACGCGGCCACGCAGGACAAGATCATCGTTTCGGGTGCTTCGGGCCAGCTGGGCGGCCTGGTGGTGCAGGGGCTCCTCGCGAAAGGGGTGCCGGCGAAGAACCTCATTCTCGTGAGCCGCAATTCGAAGGGGCTCGAGGAGTACGCGAAGCTGGGTGCCGCTGTGCGCTTCGGCGATTTCGAGAAGCCTGAGTCGCTGGCCGCGGCGTACGCGGGTGGCACTCGCATGCTGCTCATCAGTGTCGGCTACGGCGGAACGCCGCGGCCGGAGCTGCATCGTCGCGCGATTGAAGCGGCGAAGGCCGCAGGCGTGAAACAGATCGCGTACACCTCGTGGGTGGCGCTCTCGAAAGGCGATACGACCGGGCTCGGCGTCGATCACTCCGCCACTGAAGAACTGCTGAAGAAGAGCGGCGTGCCGTACACGCTCCTGCGCAACTCGATCTACCAGGACATCCTGCTGGGCGGCGGCGCAAAGATGGTTGCTGACGGCAAGGCCACGACGATCCCGAACGAGAACAAGCTAGGGTACGTCACGCGTGCCGATTGCGCGGCCGCCGCCGTCGCGGTGCTCACGACGCCGGGCCACGACAACAAGTCGTATGACATCACCGGCCCCGAGCTCCTCGGCCAGGCGGAGATCGCCGCCGCCGCGAGTGCGGTGAGCGGCAAGCCGATCAAGGTCGTCGATCCGGAGCCCGGTGCTCCGCCCGCGCGCACGTTCGGAACCCCAGCGGCCTCCGTGCTGAGCGGCGACGTGCGGAAGCTCACAGGCCGCGCGCCCACCAGCGTGAAGGCCTTCTTCGAAGCCAACAAGGCGGCGCTGCTCGGCGCGAAGACCTGACCTCACTCGTATCTCGCAATTGAAGGAAGCGCCGTGACCTCACGCCACCACCCGCCTGTCTCGTGGACCGTCGCTGCGTTCGTCGGTGTTTTCGCCGTCGCGCAGGCGCCGGCGGCGTTGTCTCAATCGCAGGGTGTGTCACCCGAGGCGCAAAACGTCGCGGCGCTCATCAAGGATCTCAGCCTGCGCGAATCGGATGCCGCCGCGCGCGCCCGCAAGGAGTGGCGCGTGCCGAAGAAGATCGTGATGATCGGCGGCGATCCGGGCACGCGTCGCGCGCGCGACGATTTCGCGAAAATCCTGCCGGGCGCGGAGGTCGTCGTAGTCTCGGATTTCAATGCGGCGGTAGCCGCGGTATCGAACGCGGACATCATCGTCGGGCTGACCAGCTACCCCGGCGTTTGCGAGCGCGAGATCACGCAGGCGGGCAAACAGCTTCGCTATGTGATGTCGATGTCGGCCGGCGTCGAGCGATGCACGGCCAATCCCGATGTCACCGGCCGGAACATGCTCGTCACGAACCTGCGCGCGGTGGACTCCGCGACGATCGGTGAGCACGCGGTCGCGCTGGCGCTAGGCCTCGCGCGCGGCTTCGACCGTTTCGTGGCCGACACGAAGCAGGGCCAGTGGCGGCGCGAGAACGGCGCGCGCATGCAGACGCTGGTCGGCAAGACCCTGCTCGTCGTGGGCCTGGGTGGCATCGGCACGGAAGTGGCGAGCCGCGCGCACGCGCTGGGCATGAAGGTGACCGCCACTCGCAACAGTGGGCGCACCGGGCCGGACTACGTGAGCTATGTCGGGTTGCCATCCGAGCTCCTGACGCTCGCGAAGGAGGCGGACGTGATCGTCAACACCGCGCCGCTGACCACCGAGACGACCGGGATCTTCAACGAGAAGTTCTTCGCGACGATGAAGCCGACGGCGTACTTCATCAACGTGGCGCGCGGCGGAAGTGTGGTGACGGCGGATCTGCAAAAGGCGCTGGAGCAAGGCAAGATCGCCGGCGCGGGACTCGATGTGGTCGAGCCCGAGCCGCTGCCGCCGGATCACCCGCTGTGGAAGGCGCCGAACCTCATCATCACGCCGCACGTTTCGTCCCGCGCCGACGTGCAGGGTGAGGGTCGCTGGACGCTCGCGCGCGAGAACCTGCGCCGCTACGTCGCGGGCGGGAAGATGCTGTCGGAAGTGGACCTCAAAAAGGAGTATTGAGGCTCACAGCGCGGCCGTGCCGCGCTTGCTGCACCGGGCGGCGCGGCAAGCGCGCCCGTCGCTCTCGACAATGGCGCTTCCTAACCGTTGCCCTTTGCGCGCGCGAAGGCATCGGCCATTGTGCCATTCGCGGCCGGCGCGGCGGGCTTCGCACCACCACCGCCCTGCTTGTTGAAGTCGCGCCCGCCGCCTTGTCTGCTGAAATCGCGGCCACCGCCCGGTCCGCGCGGCGCGTTGCCTCTCGGGCCGCCCCGATCATCGCGTGAGCCGCGATCGCCGCCCGCCCCACCACGATCATCCCGCCCGCCGCCACCGCGCTGCTCGGATGCGCTGACTTCGAGACGGCGCGACAGCGCTATGCGCTTGCGCTGCAAGTCCACCTCGACGACGCGCACCTTCACGATGTCGCCGGCCTTCACGACTTCGCGTGGATCCTTCACGAACGTGTCCGACAGCGCCGAGATGTGAATCAAGCCATCCTGGTGCACGCCGATATCCACGAATGCGCCGAACGCCGCGACGTTGCTCACGACGCCTTCGAGAATCATCCCGGGCTTCAGGTCCGCCAGCGATTCGACGCCTTCCGCAAACTGCGCCGCCTTGAACTCCGGTCGCGGATCGCGACCCGGCTTCTCCAGCTCCTTGAGGATGTCGCGCACGGTGGGCACGCCGAACTGCTCATCCGTGAACTTCTCCGCCTTCAGCGTACGCAGGAAGCCGCCGTCGCCGATGATCTGCTTTATCTCGCGCCCGCAGCTCTTCACGATGCGCTCCACGAGCGGATACGCCTCGGGATGAACCGATGACGCGTCGAGCGGCTGATCGCCGTCCGCGATGCGCAGAAACCCCGCGCACTGCTCGTAAACTTTCGGCCCCAGCCGCGGCACTTCCAGAAGCGACTTGCGCGACTTGAACGGCCCGTGCTCGTCGCGGTACCGGATGATGTTGTCCGCCACCGTTGACGACAGGCCCGACACCCGCGAAAGCAGGGCCGCGGACGCGGAATTCACCAGCACGCCGACCGCGTTCACGCAGTCCTCGACGCGCGCATCGAGCGCCTTCGCCATCCGATGCGGGTTGACGTCGTGCTGGTACTGCCCGACGCCGATCGCCTTCGGCTCGATCTTCACCAGCTCCGCGAGCGGATCCTGCAGCCGTCGCGCGATGGACACCGCGCCACGCAGGCTCACATCGAGCGTCGGGAACTCCTTCGCCGCAAGTTCGGACGCCGAATACACCGATGCGCCGGCTTCGCTCACGACGATCTTCTGCACCTTCAGCTCGGGATGCTTCTTGATCAGCTCCCCCGCGAGCTTGTCCGTCTCGCGCGAGGCGGTACCGTTGCCTATGGCAATGAGCTGGACTTCGTGTTTCGCGCAGAGCGCGAGCAGCGAGTGAAGCGACTGGTCCCACTGATTGCGGGGCTGATGCGGGTAGATGGTGTCGGTCGCGACGAGTTTGCCCGTGCGGTCCACGATCGCGACCTTCACACCGGTGCGCAGGCCGGGGTCGAGCCCCAGCACCGCGCGCGGGCCGGCGGGGGCGGCGAGCAGCAGATCCTTGAGGTTGTCGCCGAACACCGTGATGGCATCCGCCTCGGCGCGCTCGCGCGCTTGCGCGAAGAGATCCAGCAGCAGGTGCAGCTGAAGCTTCGCGCGCCACGTAAGGCGGCACGCGTCGCTCAGCCACTTGTCCGCCGGCCGACCGCGATCCGCTACTCCCGCGTGCCGCGCAACGACCGCCTCGGCATGCGCGTTGCCCACGTCGGGTTCCGCGCCGGGGTCGAGCTCCAGCGTGAGAATCTGCTCGCGCTGCGCGCGGAACAGCGCCAGCAGGCGATGCGAGGGAATTTTGGCGAGTGGCTCGGAGTGATCGAAGTAGTCGCGATACTTCGCGCCCTCGGTCTCCTTGCCCTCGGCCACTTTCGAATGGATGAGGCCGATGTCGTTCAGCCAGTTGCGCAGATCGCCGATGAGCGCGGCGTTCTCGCCCCACCGCTCCATGAGAATGGCCCGCGCGCCTTCGAGCGCGGCCTTGACGTCCGCCACACCCTTCTCCGCATTCACGAACGATGCGGCAAAAGTGTCCGGCACTTGTGACGGATCGGTAAGGAGTGCGTCCGCGAGCGGCTCGAGCCCGGCCTCGCGCGCGGTCTGGGCCCGCGTGCGGCGCTTGGGCTTGTAGGGCAGGTACAGGTCTTCGAGCCGCGCCTTGCTATCCGCGCCCTCGAGCTCCTTTCGCAGCTCGTCCGTCAGCTTGCCCTGCTCGGCAACGCTCGCGATGACCGCCGCGCGGCGCTCTTCGAGCTCGCGCAGGTAGGTGAGCCGCACCTCGAGGTTGCGAAGCTGGGTGTCATCCAGCCCGCCCGTGGCTTCCTTGCGGTAGCGCGCGATGAAGGGAACCGTGGAGCCTTCGTCCAGCAGCGCGATGGCCGCGGCCGCCTGCGAGGGCTGCGCGGCGATTTCCGTGGCGATGGTGCGGGCGATAGCTTGAGCGAGTCGTGCGTCGGTGTCTGTCATTGCCTTGGGTCACATGCGATGAAACGCCGCGCGCTCGCGCGGGGGCGGCATTGTGGCAATGGTTGGCGCGACATGTAACCCCGTTGACAGCGGGCTGCGGTTTCTGAATTGCGACACGCGCATCCGGCGCCCGACGAGTGGGCGCCCCTGCCGGGTTCAGCCGAGAACGAAATCGAACTCCACGGCGATGCCGAGCTCGCTGAACGTGCGGCTGAACTGAGGCGAGATCGTGAAACCGCTGAGCGACTGCGTGGAGAGCTCGACGAGCAGGCTCACCTGGCCCTCCTGGCTCTGGATGCGACGAATGAAGTCGGAATGCATTCGCATGAAGCCGACGACGAGCGCGTCGAGCGCGAGCGTAAGTGACTCGAGGGTCGCCGCTTGCATCCGCTCGCGCGCGGCGTTCGCGCGGGCCCCGCTGAACCCACTCATTGAAGTAGCTGATGTGACCGAACCGAGAGAACCCAACCAGTAGCTTTCGGCATGCAGCGCCGTGGCCGCGTTTCCGCTGCCGGATTCGCGTGGCTCGCCTGCCTTGAAGCTGTACTCGGGCTCCATTCGGAGCTCCCGCGAGATGGTCGCGGGATCGAGTGACGGATGGCGTATACGCAGGGATATCTGGAAAGGCTGAGCGCTTGCCCGGGCAATGTCTCTTGCTTCCATGAAACCTCCGCCAGCGAACCCCGCTGGCCGCGTTGGGCGCCGATCAGAGCACGAAGCCGACGTTGCGGCAAGCCAAGTTGCATGGGTCGCGGCGCCGCACCTTAGAAGAGTTCGATGGGGTCGACATCCAATGCCCATCGCACGCGTCGCGCACTTTTCAGTTGTTCGACCTGAGGTAGCCACGCTGACAAGAAACGGTGGAGCGACCCACGATCGGTACTCTCCAGCAGAAGCTGCGCGTGATATCGGCCGGCGCGTTTCGCCATGGCGGCGGGCACTGGTCCACGCATCTGAAGAGTGCGAGGCGGCGGCATGAGCGCGCGCGCGTCCTTGAGGAACGCGAGTGCCGCATCGGCGGTCGGGGCGGAGTCCCTCAGCGCTGCAAGGCGGCTGAAGGGTGGCCACGCTGCCTGCGATCGTTCTTCGAGCGCCGCTGCTGCGAAGCCGTCGTAACCCGCAGTAAGGAGGTTGTTCAGCAGCGGGTGCTCGGGATATTCCGTCTGGATCATCACTTCCCCGGCTTTTTCGCCACGCCCCGCACGGCCCGCCACCTGGATGATCGTCTGCGCAAGCCGCTCTGGCGCGCGGAAATCCGTGCTGAATAGCCCTTGATCGGCGTTGAGCACGATCACCAGCGTGACGTTCGGGAAGTGATGTCCCTTCGTCACCATTTGGGTGCCAACGAGGATGCGTGCCTCACCCGAGTGCATGCGCGCCATCGTGTTTTCCATGTCACCGCGCTTTCGCACGACGTCACGATCGAGGCGCGCAAGGGGCACGTTCGGGAAGATCTTCGAGATCGTTTCTTCGATGCGTTCGGTGCCCTGGCCGACCGGCTTCACGGCGAAGCCGCATTGCGGGCAACGTGCGGGCAGCGGAGTGTCTGCGCCGCAGTGATGGCATCGCAGCCGATCGGCGGTGCGATGAACCGTGAGGCGTGCATCACAATCCGTACATGGTGCAACCCAGCCACACGCCGTGCACAGAAGCGTCGGTGCATATCCGCGCCGATTCAGAAATACCAGCACCTGACCGTTGTCTTTCAGGTGGCGCTCGATCGCCTGGATCGCCGGCGTGGAGATTCCGCCTTCCACCGCATTGACGCGCAAGTCGACGAGGGCGGTTTTCGGTGGAACAGCCTGCGACGCGCGGCGCGGCAGAACGAGCTTCACGTATCGGCCATTGTCTACGTTGTGCAGGGATTCCAGCGCCGGCGTGGCTGAGCCCAGCACGACCGGCACACCGGCTTGTTGAGCGCGTACCACCGCCAGATCCCGCGCGGAGTAGCGAAAGCCGCCTTCGTGCTGCTTGTAGGAAGCATCGTGTTCTTCGTCTACGACGATCACGCCGAGATCGCGCACAGGGGCGAAAACCGCAGAACGAGTGCCGAGCACGATGCGTGAGTGGCCACTGAAAGCCGCGCGCCATGCTTCCAGCCGTTCGCTGTCGGTGAGCGCCGAGTGCAGAACGCTGAGCGGAACATCGAACCGCTCCGCGAATCGTTCGACGAGTTGAGGCGTGAGGCCGATTTCCGGAACCAGCACGAGTGCGCGTTGGTCGCGAGCCAGTGCACGCTGCACGACCTGCATGTACACCTCGGTCTTGCCACTGCCGGTGATGCCGTGGAGTACGAATGCGCCGAATTTTCCGAGTGAATCCGAGATGCGCTCGACGGCCTCTCGCTGCTCCGGCACCAGTTCTGGAGGCGCGCTCGCTGCGGCGTCAGCGCGTTCCATCGCCGGCGCAGGCGTTACTATGCGCTCGCGCGAGATGGCCCAACCTCTCTTCACCAGCGCGCGGGCACTGTCTGCCCACCCTTCCATCATTGCCGCGAGGGCCGCCGCGCTAATCTCGTCCTGCTGCGCGAGCAGCTCCAGCAATCCTCGCTGCTTTGGCGCACGTCGCGGCTCGCCTGCCGCGAGGGCCTCAGATCCGGCCGGTGTAAGGCTCCAGACCTGCTCAACCGCTACAGTTGCTGCGCCCTCGCGCAGCGCCTTCGGCATGGCGGCCGCGATGACCTCGCCGATCGGGTGGTGGTAGTACTCCGCCGCCCACTTCACGAGCTCGACAGCCGATCGATCCAGCACAGGCTCGGAGTCGAGCACTTCCAGCACGGGCTTGAGCCGGTCTGCCGGCAGATCGGAGCCGGCCGCTTCCTCCATCACCAGTCCGACCAGTCGTTGGCGACCGAAAGGCACTCTCACCCGCTGACCCGCAGCTACTGGAACTGCCGGGGGCAGGTAGTCGAATAGCCTGCGCAGAGGCGTATCGAGGGCAACTCGGAGAACGGCAGGGCTCATTCGTGACCCGGTCGAGGGTTTTACGATCTTCTGGTGAATGGGAGAGCGGGCGACGGGTCAACCGGGCTGCAGGGATGGCGTTGTTACGCGCCATGTCTGCGTTTGCTACGCTCGCGCCGGTTTATAGCATGCCAGCCGCATCCCCCGGCGACGTGGACCTTTCCGACGCAAGCTCAAAAGCCCGCGCCCGGGCCCTGAACGACTTCCTCGCGAGCGTGGAGCTACGGGCATTCAAGATCGCGGTCGTGGCCCTGCGGCATGAGGACGATGCGCTCGACGCCGTCCAGGACGCCATGCTCCAGCTGGCTCGCGCGTATGGCACGCGGCCCGAGGAAGAGTGGAAGCCATTGTTTTATCGGATCCTCGAGAACCGCATTCACGACGTGCAGCGCCGGCGCATGACCCGCAACAAGGTCTTTGCCTGGCTGCCCTTCCGCCGCGGTGGCGACGAGGACGACGAGATGCCCGACCCGATCGAGCAGGCCGTGAGTCCGGAGCTCGCGCCCGGCCGGCGGCTCGAGCTGGACGAAGCCATCCTGGCCCTGGAAGGCGCGCTGAGCCAGCTACCCCGTCGCCAGCAACAGGCCTTCATGCTCCGCACCCTCGAGGGGATGGACGTAGCGCAGACCGCCGCTGCCATGGGTTGCTCTGAAGGCAGCGTCAAGACACATTACTTCCGGGCACTGAATACGCTCCGGGGGAAGCTGCGGGACGTCGTGTCATGAGCACCGACGAGGATCGCAACTTGGAACAGCACGCACGCGCCACCCTCGACGAGAGCGTCATGCGGGTGAGCGGGCGCGTGCGCTCGCGCCTGAACCACGCCCGGCACGCGGCGGTTGCGGAGATCGAAGCGGCACGGCCCAGGTCTTTTTGGCGCCTGCCCTTGGTGCTGGGGCCGGCGGGTGGCGTGGCAGCGGCGGCGGTAGTCGCTGTTCTGTTCATGTACCGGGGCGGCGAACATGGTCTTGCCGCCAACGTGGGCGGTCAGGCCGGCTATGAAGATATCGAGCTGCTGTCCGACAAGGACGGGCTCGATCTGCTGGAAAACTGGGACGGCTCCTTCTACGAATGGGCCGCCTCGCAAGATGAAGAAGGCGACGGCGGAGCGGCGGGTTGAACCCTGCGCGACGCCTGTGGCCCTTGTGGCTGCTGGTGGCGTTGACTCCAGTCGTGCACGCGGACGACACGAACAGTCCGGCGAAAAAGCCGGCTGCGAGCGCGACTTCGACGGCGTCAAAGCCAGCGCCCGCGTCGACAGCGAAGCCTGTCGCCCCCGGCGCCGACGACGAGCTGCTGGAGTTCCTGGGCAGCGTGGACGCGGAGTCCGACGGCGAATTGATCGATTATTTGTCGAAGGCCGATAGTTCGAAGGTCGCCAAGGCTAAAAACAAAACGCCGGCGACCGAGGTGACTGCTAAATGATCAAGGCTCTGCGCACGATTCTGCTTGCACTGCTGCTGGCCGCAGCCGTGCCGGCGCTCGCGCAGCAGCCGTCGGCCGAACCGCCGGCCGCCATGTCATGGTCGAGCCTTTCCGGCGATCAGCAGAAGCTGCTCGAGCGTTTCCGGGACAAGTGGGACACCCTGCCGCCGGAGCGTCAACAGGCGCTGGCGCGCGGCAGCCACCGCTGGCTCTCGATGACTCCGCAGCAGCGGGACAGCGCAAAAGAGCGGTTCCAGCGCTGGCGCGACCTGCCTCCCGAGAACCGGCGCGAGCTGCGCGACAAGTGGCGGCAGTTCAAGTCCCTGCCGCCCGAGCAGCAGGACGAGGTTCGTGGCAATTTCCGCAAGTTCAAGCAGCTGACGCCGGAGCAGCGGCAGCGCCTTCAACAGCGGTGGCGGAACGCGACGCCGGAGCAGCGCCAGCGGCTCCTCGAGCGCGCACGCGAGCGCCAGCGGATGCGTCAACAGCGGCCGCAGGAGCGGCGGCCGCCGCGCCCCTGATCAGCGCTTCGGAAGCTCCCGTACGGGAATCGGTACGTTGCAGACCTCTACGCGCCCCACTTTGTATTTGAACCATTCGTCGGTCCGGGTGCGGCGGGATTGGACGAGCGCCGTGAACGCCGCGGTGTCCGTGCGGAAGACCTCGAGGGGCGTGCGTTCAGCCGCCGGCAGGTCGGCGGCGACGCGCACCAGCCGCAGCGGCACGCGCTGTTCCGGCTTCTCGTAGAAACCAAGATTTCCCGTGCCTCTCGGCAGGACCGAGAACAGCTCCATGCCTTTCACGACCCGCCCGACGAGGGTCACGTTGCGATCCAGATGGCGCGGCGAGTGGCCGATGACGGCGTATAGCTCCGTGCCGCCACCGCTGTTCGCGTCCGTGTCGCGACCCGCGCCCACGGCGCCATAGCAGTGAGCGAGCCACGCGGTGCCGGTGGCGGAATCGCGAGCCGCCGCAAATCCATTGGAAAAGCCGGTCTGGCCGGCGTAGGTGTCCGGGTCGGGCAGGGCGGTGAACGGCAGGCCCTTCGCGGGCCGATCGAACTCCGCGTTCAGGGTTTTCTTCGCCGTGTGGATCTCGCGTTTGTTGTCTGCGTCGCCCCATTGCACGACGTAGTTGTCTTGCACCCGCATCACCGCGAGGCCGTCGAAGTAGCCCTCGCGCACGAGCGCGACGATGTTGGCCACGTGCTTTGGCGCGAATTGCGGCGCGAGCTCGATGATCACGCGGCCGGCCGGCAGATCGAGATATAGAGTCCGTTGCGGGTCGAGGGCGCGCCAGTCGGACGCGACCGATTGCGCAATGACGTCCGCCGTGGCGAGTGGCTTCGCCGCCGGTTGGTCCGCCGCGCGCGCGTCATGGGATTTTCCGAGCATCAGCGTGGCGGCGACGAGCGCGGCCAGGGCGCCGCGGCCCGTGTTTCGAAGCGCAATTCCGGTCACGAATGAATCCTCCACGACGCCGGTTCTCCAGCCCGTCAGAGGCGCAGTGTAGACTGCGCCGGGACTGCCGCCTGCATCGGAAAGGTCTCACGCGTGCGCTTCGGCAAATTGCGGCTCAGGGCGATACTCGCACTGCTCGTCCTGACCACCAGCGTTCCGCTGGGCCTGTTTGCAGGCATCCTCATCGTGCGGTCCTCGCACGAGCAGCGTGCGTTCGTCGAACAGCGCAATGTCGAAACCGCGCGCGCCGTTTCCGTAGCCGTGGATCAGCACGTGGAGAGCGCCCGCGCCGCGCTCCAGGCGCTCGCCGCAACCGACGTGCTGACGACTCCACAGCGCATCACCTTCAACGAGGTGGCATTGCGCCTCGTCCCCACGCAGCCGGGCTGGTATGCGGTGCTGCTGGTTCATCCCTCGGGTGCGGTGATGGCCGACACGGCGCTCGGCGACAACGACATTCCCTCGTTCACCACCGCGGATTGGGTCCAGCGCGTCGTCAGGACGAAGCAGCCCACCGTTTCCAATCTCTTTCAGGACGCGACGGCGGGCGGCCATTTCTTCGTCGTCGCGGTGCCGGTGGTGCGCGGGGGCGAAGTGCGCTCGGTGCTGGCGGCGCAGATCCGTTCGACGAGTCTCAGCGAGATCCTGCGCCGGCAGAGCGCTCCCCCGAATGGCGTGATGGCGGTGGTCGACAGCGCCCCGGTCATCATGGCGCGCACGCGGGGCGAGCCGCAGTTCGTGGGCAAGCCGCCCAGCAAGGACTTCCAGGAGATAGCCTCACGCATGAGCGAAGGCAGCTGGCGCTCGACCATGCTCGAAGGCACGCCGGCCTATTCGTCGATGAGCCGCTCGCCGCTGACGGGCTGGACGGTCGGCATTGGCATTCCCGCCGAGGACATGGAGGCGCCGATCCGTAGCTCGGTGCTTGCGCTGGTGCTCGTTGGCGCGCTGATCCTCGCGATCGGTGTCGCCTGCGCACTGGTGCTGAGCTCGTTCATCGTACGCGCGATGGCCGGCGCGTCCGGGGCCGCGCGTGCCCTGGCGCGCGGCGAGCGCGTGATCGCGCAACCCTCGCGAATCGTGGAGGCGGAGCGGCTTTCGACAGGCCTGCTCGAAGCGGCGACGATTCTCGATGCGCGTATCCGCGAGCGCGACCAGGCGCTGTTCGCCGAGCGCGTCGCGCGTTCCGCTAGCGAGAAAGATGAAGTGCGACTGTCGGTCACGCTCCGCAGTATCGGCGATGCCGTCATCACCACCGACCCGGCGGGGCACGTCACGCTGCTGAATCCCGTTGCCCAGGCGCTTACCGGCTGGACGGAAGCGGCGGCGATAGGGCAACCCGTCGAGCATGTCTTCCACATCGTGCAGGAAGACACGCGCAAGCCGGTTGCGAATCCTGTGAGCAAGGTGTTCCGCGAAGGGCGCATCGTTGGCCTCGCGAATCACACGGTGCTGCTGTCGCGGGACGGCCGCGAGACGCCGATCGAAGACAGCGCGGCGCCGATTCGCGCCGCTGACGGCTCGCTCATCGGCATCGTGCTCGTATTCCGGGACGCCTCCGAACGCCGTGAAGCCGAGCGCCGCAGGCAGGAGGTGCTCGATCGCGAGCAGGAAGCGCGACGGGCCGCGGAAACGCTGAGCCGCAGCAAAGACGATTTCGTGGCGACCGTCTCGCACGAGCTGCGTACCCCGCTCAACGCGATCTTCGGCTGGGTGAGGCTGCTCAGAAGCGGCAACCTGAACGACACGCAACGGGCGCACGCGCTCGAAGTGGTCGAGCGGAACACGCGTGCGCAGGCGCAGCTCATCGAAGACCTGCTCGACATGTCGCGCGTGGTGACGGGCCACCTGCGTCTCGACTTGCGGCGCGTGGAGCTGCAGGGCGTGATCCAGGCCGCCGTCGACGCCGTGAAGCCCGCGTCCGAAGCGAAAGAGCTGCAGATCGCGATCGACGCCGATCCGAGCGTCGGGCCGATATCCGGCGATCCCGACCGCTTGCAGCAGATCGTGTGGAACCTGCTGACGAACTCCGTGAAGTTCACCAACAAGGGCGGTCGCATCGACGTGTCGCTCACGTCGCAGGGTTCTGATTGCGTGCTATGCGTGAAGGATACGGGCATCGGCATGTCGCCCGAGCTGATCCCCCACATCTTCGAGCGTTTTCACCAGGGCGCCTCGTCGGCGTCACGCGCGCACGGCGGCCTCGGCATCGGCCTCGCGCTGGTGCGGCACCTCGTCGAAATGCATGGCGGTACCGTTGAAGCGACGAGCGATGGCGAAGGGCACGGCTCGATGTTCGTCATCCGCGTGCCGATGCTCGGGACGCGCGCCGTTGCGGACAGGCCCGTGCTGTCGGCCGTCGATGCATCCGGCTTCTGGCAGGGAGTGGGCGTGCTTGCCGGCGTCAGCGTCGTGGTTGTCGACGATGACAAGGACGCGCGCGACCTCATCAGCACCACTCTTACACACGCCGGCGCAAGCGTGTTGGCCGCGGCTTCCATGGTGGAAGCGCTGAACGTGCTGCGCTCGGCGACGCCGCAAGCGCTGGTGAGCGACATCGCGATGCCCAACGGCACCGGCTACGAATTGATTCGCGAGGTTCGCCAGATTCCGCACCTTGCGAAAATTCCGGCGATCGCACTGACGGCATTCGGCAGAGTGGAAGATCGGGAGCGGGCGCTGACGGCGGGCTTCAACTATCACATCACCAAGCCGGTGGATCCACAGCATCTGGTCCGTGCGGTCGTGACCGCGCTCAGAGGCTGAGCTCGCGGATCTCCGCGCGTACCGCATCTCCCACGATCTCGAGCACCGCGACACTGATCGGAAGCTTGAACCGACGCGGCCCGGCGCTACCGGGATTCACGTAGAGCACGTCGTCCCGGGTTGCGATCACAGGCTTGTGCGAATGACCCGTGACCACGACCGAGAAGCCGGACGCCGTGGGATCGAGGTCGAGCTCCTTCAGATCGTGCAGCACGTAGATCGATTTGCCGCCAATCTCCACCACCTCGTGCTCCGCGATGCCGCTCGCCCATGCTTCTTTGTCGTTGTTGCCGCGAACGGCGGTGACGGGCGCGATCGTGCGCAGCTGCGCAAGGATTGCAGCGCTTCCGATGTCGCCCGCGTGGACGATGTGCGAGACACCCTCCAGCGCGGTCAACGCCTCGGGCCTCATGAGCCCGTGTGTGTCGGAGATGAGGCCGACGCGAATCACGCCGTCGCGCGATTGCGCAGCTCGTTCAGCTTCGCGCCGAGCAGCGCGGCGGGAACGACCAGCACCAGCACGCCGAGGTTGAACCACAGCGGAACGACATCCCAGGTCGCCACAGCGATGAACGCCCGCCCCGCCAGAACGATGGCCGCCATCACCAGCACATGCATGAACGGCTTCCTGACCGCGATACGTGCCGTGAGATAGCCCGCGAGCAGTGCAAACAACGTCTCGTACGTGAGCTTGATGAACAGCGTGCTTTCCGCGCGCGCGTGGCCCTGCGCGTCGAAGGCGTTCGGCGAGACCTGTGCCAGCACGACGTCGGCCGCCGCGCCGAGCACCATCACCGCGAAAAAACCGGCCGCTACCGAGACGACGCTGCGGACGACGGGAACGTCATTGGACACTCTAGCCCGCCGCCTTCACAGCCTGGATCAACTCCGCCGCCGCCTTCTGCGCATCGCCATAGAGCATGCGTGTGTTGTCGAGGTAGAAGAGCCCGTTCTCGATGCCCGAGAAGCCGGCGCCTTTGCCGCGCTTGATGACGATGACGTTCTTGGCTTTGTCGGCGTTCAGGATCGGCATGCCGTAGATCGGGCTCGACTTGTCGGTGCGTGCCACAGGGTTCACCACGTCGTTCGCGCCGATGATCAGCGCAACGTCGGCGGTCTCGAACTCGGCGTTGATCTCGTCGAGGTCCGCGATGAGGTCGTACGGGACGCCGGCTTCCGCGAGCAGCACGTTCATGTGCCCCGGCATGCGCCCCGCGACCGGATGGATGGCGAACTTCACGTTGACGCCCCGATCGATCAGCAGCTGCGCGAGCTCCCAGATTTTATGCTGAGCCTGCGCGACCGCCATGCCGTAGCCCGGCACGACGATCACCTTCTGCGCGAACGCCATCATCACGCCGACGTCCGAGGCATCGATGCCCTTCATGCTGCCGGTGACCGCGGTCGTCGTAGCGCCACCGCCTGTATCGCCGAAGCCCGAGAACAGCACGTTGCCGAGCGATCGGTTCATGGCCTTCGCCATCAACTGCGTGAGCAGCGTGCCGGCCGAGCCGACCACCGTGCCGGCGATGATCATCGCCGCGTTGTTCAGCACGAAACCTTCGAAGGCCACCGCGAGGCCCGTGAGCGCGTTGTACAGCGAGATCACGACCGGCATGTCCGCGCCGCCGATCGGTAGCGTCATCGCCACGCCGAGCAGCAGCGCAAGCCCGAAGAATGCGGTGACGACCGCCGGCGAAGCATGGAACTGCAACGCCACCATCCCTCCGAGCACCAGCGCACCGATGAGAATGAGGATGTTCGAGACCTGCTGGCCCGGGAACCGGATGGACTTCGTGATGAGCCCCTGCAGCTTCCCGAACGCGATGGCGCTGCCGCTGAACGAGATCGCACCGATGAGCCCGCCGACCACGGCGAGCGTGACGGTGACCGTGCCTTCGTGCACGACGACGGTTGCCGCGTCGGTAGTGGCTTCGGCCAGCGTCCTGGGCATCGAGATACGGTAAAGCTCGACCGCCGCGATCGCCGCCGCCGCGCCGCCGCCCATGCCGTTGTAGAGCGCGATCATCTGCGGCATGTCCGTCATCGCCACGCGCTTGCCGCTCACCCACGCCAGCACGCCGCCCACGGCAACGGCCGCGAGAATGAGCCAGTAGTTGGTGGGGTCGATGCCCGGCGCGAGGAAGGTGATGAGTGTGGCGACGAGCATGCCCGCGCCGGCCCAGAGGATGCCGCTCCGCGCCGTGACCGGCGAGCTCATGCGCTTGAGGCCGAGAATGAACAGCGCCGCCGTGACGAGATAGGTCGCCTGGATCAGCAGGTCCGTGTCGAAGCCGAACATCAGTGGCCACCCGCTGAGGGTCGCCGCGCCCCGCTGGATTTGAACATCTCCAGCATTCTTTCGGTGACCACGTAGCCGCCGACGGCGTTACCCGCCGCGAGCACCACGCCGATGAACCCGATGACCCGTTCGAGCGTCGTGCTGGCCGAGCCCAGCGCCACCATCGCGCCGACGAGCACGATGCCGTGGACGAAGTTCGACCCGGACATGAGCGGCGTGTGCAGGATCACCGGCACGCGCGAGATGACCTCGTACCCTGTGAAGGCCGCGAGCATGAAAATATAAAGAGCAACGATACCCGTCATTTGGGAACTCCCTCATTCATAGGAAAAAAGTCGCCTGCGGCGCTTTTTTCGGACATCGGCTTCGTTTCCGGCAGCAAAAAGCGCGGGCTTTTGCCGCCTGCGGCGCCACGTAGCGACGCCCATTCGTCAGCCTTCGAGCGACTTCGCCGTCGGTTCGTGTTTCACGACCCCGTCGTGTGTGAGGCAGGACTGGGCGAACACTTCGTCGCTCCAGTCGATCTTGAGCTCGCCCTTGTCGAGCGCGGGCTTCAGGAAATTGAGCAGATTGCGCGAGTACATCTCGCTTGCGTTGTAGGCGAGCGAGGCGGGCAGGTTGACCGGCCCGATGATGTTCACGCCGTTGTGGTTCACCGTCTCGCCGGCGCGGGTCAGCTCGCAGTTGCCGCCCTGCTCGGCGGCGATATCGACGACGACGGAGCCGGACCGCATGCGCTCGACGGCGGCGCGCGAGATGATCTTCGGCGCCGGCCGCCCTGGCACGGAGGCCGTGCTCACCACCGCGTCGGCGGCGGCGATGCGCGCATCCAGCGCTTCCTGCTGTTTGGCTTTCTCCTCGGCGGTGAGCTCGCGCGCGTAGCCGCCCGCGCCATCCGCGCTGACGCCCGTCTCAACGAACTTGGCGCCGAGGGACTTCACCTGCTCACGCGTGGCGCTACGAACGTCGTAGGCCTCGACAACCGCGCCCAGGCGGCGGGCCGTGGCGATGGCCTGAAGTCCCGCGACCCCGGCTCCGATCACCAGGACCTGGGAGGGCCGGATGGTGCCGGCGGCCGTCGTCAGCATCGGAAAGAACTTCGGGAGGTTCATGGCCGCGATCAGCACCGCCTTGTAGCCCGCGATGGCGGCCTGCGAGGAGAGGGCATCCATCGACTGGGCGCGCGAAATGCGCGGAATCAGCTCCACGGAGAAGCTGGTAATGCGCCTGTCACGAAGCGCCTTTACTTCTGCTTTCCGCGCATGAGGCTGCATGAACCCCACAACGACCGCGCCGGTCTTCAACTGCTGGATCTGCTCGACGGAAAGGGGCTGCACCGTCAGCACGATGTCCGACGTTCCAAGCACATCGCCGCCGGAGGCGGCCCAGTCGACTTTCTTGTACAGGGCATCTGGAAAATTCGCTCGGCCTCCCGCACCTTGCTCCATCAGCACCCGAACACCCGCTTGTGCGAGCTTATCGGCGACTTCGGGGATGAGGCTGACCCGGGTTTCATTTGGCGCGATCTCGCGCAGGGCACCGATGGTTACGGGCATGCGGTTCTCTTTGTGGCAATCTGCGAGGGCCGGAGCGCGTGGCCGACCGACCACGGCGTTGGAAATCCGTAAGTAAATGAACGCCTTGCGGCGTTGAATTCTTGCACAAAACTGCCGTATCTTACAGCGCTCATGATTGGCATCGATCTCGACAAGGCGGACTCCGGTCTCCACGATGATCTGCGCATCGTGGCCCACACATCCGTGCGGGGCCTTTCGCACCACGTCCTGCGAACGGACATCGCCGGCATGCCTCTCGAATGGATCGACTACAAGGAAGCGGCACGGCTCTATCACCAGAACCAGGTCGCGTACACGTGCGGCTCACTGCTGTATCAGCTCTACGGCGGTACGAACGCGCTGACGGGCAAGCGCACGGTGCTTGATGTGAACTCGATCGTGGCCACCATCGGCCACACGGGTAACCCGGGCAACACTCGGCACGATTACGTCCCCCCGCTGAACAATCAGACGCTGTTCCGTCGGGACGCGTACCTGTGCATGTACTGCGGTGTTCGCTTCCCGTCGCGCGAGCTGTCGCGCGATCATATCCGCCCTTTCAGCCAGGGTGGACACGACGTGTGGACAAACGTCGTGACGGCCTGCCGCCGCTGCAATAACGAGAAGGCCTCGCGCACGCCGGAGCAGGCGAAGATGTACCTGCTTGCGGTGCCGTTCACGCCTACGTACGCGGAATACATCTTCCTGAAAGGTCGTCGCGTGCTCGCGGACCAGATGGAATACCTGCTCGCGCACTTTCCCCGCTCGAGCCCGCTGCACGCCCGGATCCAGCGCTGGCTAGGCTAAACTTCCCGCATCGGAACAAGTCGCCTGCGACGCTTTCTTCGGACCTTCGGCTTCGTTGTCGGCCGCAAGAAGCGCGGATTTTGCGCGGGGCGCGCAGCCGCCTGCCGCTCCGCGTAGCTACGCCCGGGCGGTTCCACTGAGTTGGGCTGCCAGGACCTCATATTGATCTACCTCATCGACGCGTCGGTCTATATTTTCCGCGCGTACTACTCCATGCCGCCGGAAATGGTGGATCGCGACGGCCATCCGGTGAATGCGCTGTTCGGGTTCGCACGCATGCTCGGGGACCTGATCGAGCGGGCGCGGCCGAAGTACATGGCGGTCGCGTTCGACCAGAGCCTCACCACGTCCTTCCGGAACGTGATCTATCCGGCCTACAAGGCCCACCGCGATTCGCCGCCCGCCGATCTCGTGATGCAGATGGATCGTTGCCGCGAGCTGTGTCGCCTGCTGGGCGTGGCTTCGTACTCGAGCCCCGAATACGAAGCCGATGACATCATCGGCACCCTGCTGCATTCGATGCGGCGGGAGGGTGTGCGCGCCACCGTGATCACGCGCGACAAAGACCTGGCCCAGCTCATCGGCGAGGGCGACGTGTACTGGGATTTCGGCGGCCGCGAGCCTTTCGGCTATCACGATATCGAGGGCCGCTTCGGCGTCGTGCCCGAGCGCATGGCGGATTTTCTCGCGCTGATGGGCGACAGTGTGGACAACATCAAGGGTGTGCCGGGCATCGGTGCGAAGACCGCGGCGGCGCTGATGAAGGAGTTCGCGTCGATCGATGCGATCTACGGCGATCTCGAGCAAGTCGCGAAGATGAAGTTGCGCGGGGCGGCGGCGATCGGCGCGCGGCTCAAGGAGCATCGGGGACGGCGTATCTTGCGCGCCAGCTCACCGGCATCTGTTGTGACATGCCGCGGAACGCGACGGCCGAAGATTTACAGCGGCGCCTGCCGGATCTGGCAGGCATCCACACCTTCTATGACGTCCAGGGCTTCGGCCCGCTGCTGCGAAAGCAGAGCGAGCGCCTGGCGCAGCTACCGATTGGTCGCTAGTTCCGCAGCCGGGGGCGCCACGGCGGCACTGACGCAGCCGAGCGATTCGTCTTCAGTACCGGCCTTGCGCGTGACGATGTACGCCGACGCTTGCTTCAGGTAATCCGGCTCGAACCGGAGCACCCAGCTACCGTCGCGCTGAGCGCGCACGTTGTACTCGCTCGAGGCTAGCTCCATCCCGTCCAGGTTGGTCGCGAGCGGGTGTCGTTCCGAATCGACCTTCGTCATTCGCAGGACCACGGCGCGCGTGTTCGCCGCCACCGGAAGCTGCGTGCACCCTTCCGAGCGCGTGACGGGCTGCATGTCGAAGATCGCGGTTTCGCTCGAGTCCAGCTGGGCCGCTGCAACGTGCCGCCATAGAAGCCGCCCGCCGCCGCGACCGCCATCACGCCGACGAAGGATGCCGCCATGCCCCAGCCGCCCCACCAGTGCTTCTTGAACTGGCGCGCGGTCTCCACGACCACCGCATCCGGCATGTGTGTCTTGATGACGCGCCACGCTTCCACGTCATTCAGGCATTCGGAGCAGCCCATCATGTGGACTTCGAACGCTTCCTGCGCGTGCTCGTCGAGCTCGTGCGCGACATAAGCGGCTGCGGTCTGGTTCGCCTTGAACTGCATGTGATCCATAAATTCGTTACCCGTCCATCGGGTGAGCGTCTTGCCCACCACTGCCGGCAAATCCCTGCTTGCGCAAAATCTCGGCGAAGCGCTGGCGCGCCCGCCACAAAACCTGGTTGAACTGGAGCTCGGTGAGCTTCATCGATTCGCGGATCGCAACGCGCGGCTCCTCGCGAAGATAGAAGCGCTCGAGCACTTCACGGTCGCGCGCCACCGGCAGTTTGCCATGAGCTCGCGCACGCTCTTCGCACGCAGGTCGTGATCCAGCACTTCCTCGAGTGACTGTGACTCGTCCTGCAGGCTCGAGAGCAACTCGCCGTCGCTGTCATGACGACGGGAAAGCTCCCCGCGCCAGTACGCCGTAGCGAGCTTGCATGCCGTTCGATACAAATAGCCTCCAAGGTTGCTCGGATCCTCCAGTCCCTCCGACCGGATTTTCTTGATCGCCTGCAGGAACGTCCGCTGCAGCAGATCCTGAGCCGCGTCCCTGTCGATGCGCCTCTGAAGGAATACCTGCATCAAGGGGCGCCGATATCTCACATAGAACGCGTCCTGCAGCTCACCGCCGCCGGCAATGGCTGCGACCAGGGTTGAATCCCCCGGTTCGGCGACGTCGTGAGCTAGGGATCCCCGCAGGGACTCGCTATAAGTCATTGGGACCGCCCCTGTTCCTGTCCTGGCTCGAGGCACACATTGGCGCTTCTTCGCTTTGTCGCGAGCGTACACGCGTCGGCCAACGGCACTCCCCGGGGGTAGTCGCCTCGCAGGTCCGACTGCGAGCGGCGCGGCGTGCGGGACATCCGATCCCGAACCACCTTCGCCAGAAACTCGTCTGCGCTCAATCTAGCATAGGGAGCACTCGCCCAGAGACCTGCGAGAAGCCCTGATAGGATTGCGGTCGAATTCGAGCTCCCGTTCTCCACGCGATAACCCAACGTCCCGGCCGTGGCGCCGAGAACACAGGCGCTGGGAGCGCCCAGGTTGAGTCCCGGCGGCGCCGCGCTGGTTCCGGGCGAGATTATGTTGTCGTTGCCGATCGGGATGGCTCGCACGATCCGTCGAAACGGGTAGGCGGCCGGAAATCCCGCCTGCGCCTCCCCCTTGTTCGGAACGCTCGCGACGATGATGGCGCCCGGGTCGTTCAGCCGTGGCGAGGGCGCGTCGGCGACTCGCTTGAAGGCCGCGTCCAGCTCGGGAGTGGTGTCGTCCGCCCAGTGCGCGCTGAAGCTCATCACCTTCGCGCCCATCTTCTGTGCGTAGTCGAGCGCGCGGATCAGCCGCTCGGGATTGACCCGGTCCTTCGACCTGCCGCCGCAGCCGGCGACACGCAACACCATGACGCGCGCGCCGTCCGACCCTGCGGCGGCGATACCAACGCCGTTGTTCCGTTCGGCGGCGATGAGGCTCGCCATGAAAGTGCCGTGACTCGTGCGGCCCACGCATTCGCCCTGGGGCGAGACATCGGCATCGTCGTCCACGAAGTCCCAGCCGTGAATGTCGTCGGTGTAGCCGTTGCCGTCGTCGTCGACGCCGGGCTTGCCGTTCGCTTCGGCTTCGTTCGTCCAGAGCTGGTTGCGCAACTCCACGTGCTCGGTGAATGCGCCGTCGTCGAACAGCGCTACGACAACGCGCTTTGCGGGCGGCTTGTCGCTCCAGAGAAGAGAGCCTGCGACGTAGTCGACCCACCACTCGTTGCCATTGCGGTAACCGCAGTCGTTATTGGACTTATCGTCGACCGACTTCGAGGGTATGAGCGTAGAGCAGGAAAGCGGTCGGCACGCGAACTCGCCATATTTCTCGACCGATCGATCTTGCGCGGATTGAGCGCACAGAACCGCCGGCACGAGCGCGAGCCAGCCCATGAAAAATCGGACCGTGTGAGAGCGACGTGGAATGGCGTTGGCCATGCGCCATTGTATGAGGTCGTGCGGCCTGACGTCCGCACGGCTTCACAGTCACGGACGCTCACGGGGCGAACCATCGCACGGATGGCCCGCCGCTCCTCTGACCACGCTCACACTTGCCGGCAATTCGATCGCCCGGCCCGTGCCGCTTCAATGCTGGATGATGATCGTGCCGTTGCCATCGAGCTGTAGATTGCCGGCGGCATCGACATCGATCAGCACGATGGCCGCGTCGACGGGACCCTGCTGCACGTTTCGCGGAAAGATGAGCAGATGATGCTTCTCGCCGTGAATCGTGACCTGACCGTACCAATGCTCGTACGGATAGTACGGCTCTGCGCTCACAGCGAAGCCGGACTGTGCGAGGAATGACGACGACGCTTCCTGGCCCGGTACGCATTCCATGTCCGCCGGAATCGCGGCCATCGGTGCTCCGGCGCGGTATTCGACTGTCACGCCCTTCCAGCCACGGTTCCAGCGGCCGGCATTCGTGTCCACGGGTACGAGCGTGTAAGTGCCGTCGGCCTGCGTTTTTACCTGAAATTGCAGGCCTGGAATGGTGTGGCCACTGGGCGTGCCCGCATGGGCTTCGGTGCAGTCACGGTTGACGGTCCATGAGCTGAAGAAATATTCGGGGACGGTGTCCGCTTTCGCGGGTTTCGGCTGGATGGCGGACATCACGCACAGAGCGGTGGAAAAGAGAACGAGCGGAATGGCACGGGAAGACGACGACATGGGAGATCTCCTTGCGGCAGTGAGTGATCGGATAGATCGCCCCATCACTGCGCGAAGATCCCCGCTTATCTCAGTGCTTTTCGCGACAGCCCTGAGATAAAAGCGGCGTTAACTACAGTGTCGTATCCGGCCAGCCGTACAAAGTGAATGCGGCCCAGTCGAGCGACGCGCGGTCCCTCGCGTAGTCGAGCTGCGTTCGCCGCAAGGCGGCTGCAGCGCTGAGACGATCAACAAGCAGAAATCGATAAAACGTCTCCATGAACGGCGCCGTGTGCTCATCGGGTATTCGCCAGTAACTGGCCACCACCGACGCCGCGCCCGCTTGTAGAAAAGCCTGCGCGGGTCCGAGCACGCCTTCACCGGGAAGCAGTCGTCCGCGGGAGGTATCGCACGCGCTCAACACGACGAGCCGCGAGTCGACCCGCATGTTGAGGATATCCAGCAAGCCGAAAGTCGACGCACCCCCGTTGGGAACCGTGTCCTGCGTCAGCGCGAGCGCCGAGAGGCGCGGGCGGTACGCATCCACATAGCCATGCGTGGCGATGTGGAGAAGCTCCGGACTCGTTGCCGCTGCCGTGCGTAGCGCCGCCGGCGTGGCGGCGCATCCGAGCCGCGTGCTGACTCGCATCGGCGCCGATGCGTGGCGGGCGAGCTGCTCGATCGCGAGCACTTCCTTGCGGCTGCCAGGCAAGTCAGGCAACGAACGGCGGTTCGGCGGCGCCACTCGTTGTGCTGGCGGAGCCGACTCCGTGCCCGCGCATTCACGCTCCCATCGCGCCGCGCGGAGCACCGGATCCCCAATCAGTTCCAGGCGCGGCGAGCCGCCGCGTTGTGCGGTCAGGCTGCGCGGGTGCGTCACGAACAGCATTGAAGGCATCACCGCCAGCTCCGCTCGTTCGAGCAACAGCGGCGCGTCCGTCCCGGGCAACCACGGCAGAACGGCGAACGGCACCGTGTGCAGCGAATCGTCAGGGATGACGAATACGCGCCGATGAGTGAGCTTCGCCGAAATGGGCCACAAGACGAGCTGCGCCAGTTTCGCCGCAGCTCGCTGTACGTCGCTATACGCGCTTTCCCGGTTGCGCACCTTGTCGTAGAGGCTGTCCGCGGCGGCAGCGATCTCACGTGTTTTGCCGAGGCGTGTGACGGAAATGCCCGAGCCGTCGATGACGAATGCATACATCTCCTCGCGGCCGGTCGCGTATTCGACGGCACTCGCGTCGAGCTCGGCCAGTTTCCGCTTCAGCAGATTCCGCGATTCGATGTCCTCGGTGTCGCGGGCGCCTGCGATCCGCGCAAGCGCCTCGAGAGAGATCTGGGGCACCTCGCTCGATTGCCCGTCTTCGACGAGCCGAGAGATTCGCTGCATCAGCTGCTGAAAGCGTTCGGTCTCGTCCGCGGATTCGGTGCCCGGCTGCAGGTTCATCGCGTAACGAAGACTGCGTGCGCGGCCTCGTTCCGAGGCTTCGAACGCCTGCCATGGAGGCGATCCGTTCGCGGCCGCGCCGGTCGCATACAACCGCGTCATCTCGGCGAACACGGCGTGTTGGGAGGCGAGCCAGGTGGCGCGCTTTTCCGCGTCCAGCCCGGAAATGGGAACCTGCTCCGCGAGCGCCGCGGCGGTGTGCAGGATGTCGAGGGCCTGATCGCTCTCGGTGGGCGCGTTGAAGGTTTGAGCCAGGAGCTGCAACGAATCCACGATCTGTCCCATATCCGCGCGAGTACTTCCCAGCAGGAGCGATCGATGCGCGTACGAGCGCGCCTGAACCGGCTTGCCCTCGATCAGCGCAGCCTGCGCGAGCCCCAGATAAGCGGCTGCGCGGTTCTCCTGGCTTGGGGGAATGCCGTCGCGATCTGCGTTCGCGAGGCCGCGCTCGAAAGTAGCAACGGCCTCCCGAGGCTTGTCCTGCTGGATGAGCGCGTACGCTCGTGCGTTCTCGAGCCTCAGCTGCGTTCGTGAACTGCTTGCGTACGCGGCCGCCGACTGCAGGCAGCCGCGCGCTTCATCCGGACGATTCTCGGATTCAAGTGCTTCGCGCAAGCCGATGAGGGCGTGGAACATGGCAAATTTTCCGGAAGCGTCGAGTGTGTCCGCCTGTAGTGCTCCCGTGCAGACATGGCTGCGAGGTATTGCTGCTTCATCAATCCCCGACTTCGCTGCCGCCAGCAGAGCCGGGCATTCGAGCGAAGTCGCCTCGCTCAATGCGCTGACACCATCTGCGAGACTGCCGACCTGCACGAGCAGCGCGCCGAGGCGCGAGATCCCGACGCGGGCGCCTGCGCAATCGCCTATCTCGGCATGCAGGCGAATGGATACGCGATGCGACCGCTCCCCCTGGTCGAAGAGTCGCGCGGAGACCTGAACCGAACCCTGATTGCCCCAGATATCGGCGGTGAGCTGGCGATCGAGGCTCGGCGGAAGAACGCGCAACACGTTTGCGAATGCCCTGAGGGCAACGGTGTAGTCCCGAGCCTCTTCCGCAAGCGCTGCCTGGTTCTGAAGCGCCCGCGCGTAGCACTCCCAGTCCTGCAGCCGCTCGCATCGCGAAGCCGCGTTCTCGAACCACGCGGAGGCCTGTGAATTGCTGCCTGCCTGGTAGTCCATGAAGCCGCGCAAAATGTCGATCCGCGGCTGCTCCCGATCGCCGAAGCGATCTGCGCCGGCGCGCTTGCGAGCTTGCTCGAGCAGGTCCAACACGCGCGCACGACGCTCCGGCGCCGTAAAGCGTTCCGACTCGAGAAGCGTGCGAGCTTCGAGAACGAGGAGCCCGCTCGTGAGACCCGGCGGTGGACGATCGCCGTAGCCGGCCAGCGCGGCGCGTGCGAGCCAGAACGCATCGTCCTGCCGGGCGAGCAGCACGTATGCGAGCTCCGCCATCGCATGGCGGGCTTCGGCCGCGCGGAAGCGGTCGAACGAATCGAACTCGCGCGCGGCGTCGAGGTATTGATCGAAGGCGCGCTGTGCTTCGTCGGCTTCGACGCTGCGTGCCGCCGCCGCGAAAGCCCGCTCCGCCCGAATCGATGCGGCATCGGTTGGCGGCAGCAGGTCCATGGAGAGACAGACCTGGCCGACGATGTCGGGCGAGTCGCGGGACTCGGCCGCCAGCGTTACCGTCTCGCCGGCGTGCACTCGGCGCACGAATGTAATGCCGCCGTATCGATCGATCGGTGAGCGAGCCACCTCGCCGCCGATCTTCGCCACGATCGAAACACCGTCGGGCCGTGCCAGCGCGCGCAGGATTCCGTCCGTGGGAACGGTAGCGCTCAGCTTTGCCGCCGCCGCACCGGAGACGGACAGGCATTCAGCGGCGTGGATCGCGGTCGGTCGTTCGTGCGAGCCACATCCATTCAGGAGGACAGCGACGCCGATGACGCTCCCCGCCCAGGATTTCATTTGAATATATTTCTTCGCACGATCGGAGCATGCCGGGACGGTGACCCCGCTGCGAGGCTTTCTACGCCATGCAGCCAGTCGCGCCAAGCCTGTTTGCTCGTGGCGACAGCTGAAATTCTCGCGGCGGCCCGCTCGCGATGCCCGGATGCGCTCCTGCTATGCTTCCGGCCGCGAAAAAATGCCGGTTTGGGGGACGCATGCCCGATTCGAATATCCAGTCTTCTCTGCATGAAGAGCGCACGTTCGCGCCGCCGGCGGCGTTTGCGTCACGCGCCCGCCCGACCGCCGCGGAGCTGCAGGCGCTGCATGCCCAGGCGGAGCGGGACCCGAGCGGCTTCTGGGCGGATCTCGCGCGTCGCGAGCTTCAGTGGCAGACGCCGTTCACGGTGACGCTCGACGAATCGAAGGCGCCGAACTATCGCTGGTTCACCGACGGCAAGCTCAATGTCTCGTGGAATTGCCTGGACGTGCACCTCGCCGAGCGCGGTCACAAGACGGCGATCGTGTTCGAGGGCGAGCCGGGCGATACGCGCCGCCTCAGCTATCGCGAGCTGCACGCGGAAGTGTGCCGGTTCGCAAACGCGCTGAAAGCGCGCGGGGTGAAGTCGGGCGATCGCGTCGTCATCTACATGCCGCTCGTCCCCGAGATCGTCATTGCGATGTTCGCCTGCGCGCGTATCGGCGCCATTCATTCGGTGGTGTTCGGAGGTTTCTCGGCTCCCTCGCTGAAGGATCGCATCGAGGATGCGGGCGCGAAGCTCCTCATCACGGCCGACGGCGGCTGGCGCGGCGGTAATGTGATCGAGCTCAAAGCCGCGGCGGACAAAGCCCTCGCGACCGGTTGCCGCACCATCGAGCAGGTGATCGTGCTCAAGCGCACCGCGCACGACGTGCCGATGCGGGTGGGACGCGATGTATGGTGGGAGGAGGCCATCGAAGGCCAGGCGCCCGTGTGCGATCCGGTGTGGGTGGATGCCGAGCATCCTCTGTTCCTTCTGTATACGTCCGGCTCCACCGGCAAGCCCAAAGGCATTCAGCACTCGAGCGCCGGCTATCTGCTGGGCGCGAAGACCACGAGCAAGTGGGTGTTCGACCTGCGGGACGATGACGTCTATTGGTGTACGGCAGATGTCGGCTGGGTGACGGGCCACAGTTACGTGGCCTATGGTCCCATGGCGAATGGCGCCACCGTGGTGCTCTATGAAGGTGGGCCGGTGTATCCCGACGCCGGGCGATTCTGGAAGATCTGCCAGGACCATGGCGTGACTATCTTCTACACGGCGCCGACGGCCATCCGCGCGCTGATGAAGCTCGGCGATGCGTTCCCGAAGAATTACGACCTTTCGAAGCTGCGGCTGCTCGGTAGCGTGGGCGAGCCGATCAATCCCGAAGCGTGGATGTGGTACCACCGCACGATCGGCGCCGAGCGCTGCCCGGTCGTCGATACGTGGTGGCAGACGGAAACCGGCGCCATCATGATTTCGCCGGTGCCGGGCGTGACGGCGACGAAGCCGGGCTCGTGCACACGGTCGCTGCCGGGCATCGCGGCGGATATCGTCGACGACAACGGCAACAGTGTCACGCGGCCGGACGCGGGCGGGTATCTCGTGATCCGCCGCCCATGGCCGTCGATGCTCCGGACCATCTGGGGCGACAACGATCGTTACCTCGGCACGTACTGGGAGAAGTTCCAGAACCGCTTCTACGTCGCCGGCGACAGCGCGCATCGGGACAAGGACGGGTACTTCTGGATCATGGGCCGCATCGACGACGTGCTGAACGTCGCGGGCCACCGCCTCGGCACGATGGAAATCGAATCGGCGCTGGTGTCCCATCCGCGCGTGGCGGAAGCCGCGGTGGTCGGGCGGCCTCACGAGGTGAAAGGCGAGTCGGTGTTCGCGTTCGTCGTGTGTCGCGGCGAGCGGCCCATGGGTGATGTGTCGAAGCTGGTCGAGGAGCTGCGCAAGTGGGTGACGCAGGAGCTCGGCGCGCTCGCGCGGCCGGACGACATCCGGTTTGCGGATAACCTGCCGAAGACGCGCTCGGGCAAGATCATGCGCCGGCTGCTGCGCTCGATCGCGCGCGGCGACGAGATCACGCAGGACGTGTCGACGCTCGAAAACCCGGGGATTCTCGACCAGCTCCGCGGCATCGATATCTCATCCACCGCGAAACTGCGGGCACTCCCGGCGGCGAAGAAGAAAGCAAAGTCCGCGCGTCCGGCGCGAGCCGCGGGCACCACGGCGAAGAAGGCCGTGAAGCGTGTCGCTGCGAAGAGGCCTGCGAAGAGGCCTGCGAAGAAGCCTGCGAAGAAGCCTGCGAAGCGAGCCGTCGCGAAGAAGTCAGCCGTCGCGAGGAAGTCGTCGGGCAAGGCGAAGAAGAAGTCCGCCGCGACCTCGAAAGCCCGCGCCGGCCGCGAGGCCGTCAAAAAGGGCCGCAAGCCCGCCGCCCGAAAGAAATAACGAAATAACCTATTCGGCCCGCGCCACCACGGAAAACTTCACCGTCATCTCGTCCTCGACGCGCAACGCGCCGCCGAGGAGGCTGAAGGGCGTCAGCCCGAGGTCCGTCTGCTTCAGGGCGAGCCGCCCCTGCGCACGGACCTCGTTCTCCCCGATCTCATAGCGCACCGGCACCGTGACGGCCCGCGTCCGCCCGCGAATACTCACGCTCACCTGCGCAAGAATCCCTTCCGACCCGCGCTCCATGCGTTCCGACCGCAGCACCACTTCGGGGAAGCGCGCGCCATCGAGCATCGCTTCGCTCAGCATGTTCTTCTTCGTCCCTTCGCGGGCGGAGTCCGGCACGTCCGCCGAAAATTCCTTGCCTTCGAGCGCCCGCAGCCTCGGCTCGTCAATGGTGAGCTCGGCGGCCGGAACGTGAATCTCGAACGAGGCATGTTCCGGATCTTCCGGGACCCACACCGTGCCGGCCATCGAGTGCGAAGCGATGACGTGGTTGTGCCCGGCCTTCGCGAGCGCACCGCCCCGGAACACCAGAATCGTGAGCAGCGATGCGTCCGGCGCCACCGTGAAGGCCCGGCCCTCGTGGCGCATGGCGCCGGCCTGCGTTGACGGTGCAACCGGAGCGGCGGGCGCGGCGGCCGGCTCGCGCACTGGCCGCCCTGCGCACCCCGCTAGCGCGAGAAGCCCCAGGAGTAGGGCTGCCAGCGCCTGATTTCTGTAAGCTCCGCTCACCCGTCGAAGCTTAAACACATGCCCATTCGAAACACTACAACCCGTTGGGGCTCGGTCGCGCAGCTTCTGCATTGGGCGATCGTCGTGCTGATCATCGTGCAGTTCGTGCTCGGTTACCGCACGCATTGGGCCACTGGCCTCAAGAAGCTCGGCACCGTGGTACCCCACAAGTCCTGGGGCATCACCATCCTCGCGCTGGCGCTCATTCGCCTCGTGTGGCGGCTCGCCAATCCGACGCCGCTGCTGCCGAACGACCTCAAGCCCTGGGAGCGCTCCGCCGCGCACGTCACCCACTACGGCCTCTACATCCTGCTCTTCGCCATGCCGCTGACCGGGTGGATTGCCTCGTCCGCCCGCAGCTTTCCGGTAAGCTGGTTCGGCATGGTGCAGTTGCCCGACTTCGTCGCGCCGAATCGCCCGCTCTACGACAGCCTCATGACCGTGCACTATTGGCTCTCCTGGACGCTCGTGGCGATCGCGTTGCTGCACATCGGAGCGGCGCTCAAGCATCATTTCGTACTGAAGGACAACGTGTTGCGCAGGATGCTGCCTTTCACGAAGACCGAATAGAACTTTGCAGCTCAATAGCTCATTCAATCAGGGGGAGACACCGATGACCGGCGGATTCACGGGATACGCGCGCAGCACGCTGCGCACCGCTTCGTTTCTGACGGCACTGCTTCTCGCCGGTGCCGCGCTCGCCGCCGCGCCCGCGCCCAAATTCACGCTCGATCCGGCCAGCAGCCTGCTGCGCTTTTCCTTCGACCAGGCCGGCGCCAGCAACACCGGCCGCTTCGGCAAATACACGGCGGACGTCACGTTCGCGGCGGACAACCTCGCGGCCAGCAAGATCGACGTCACCATCGACATCACTTCGCTCGACACCGGTGACAAGGAACGCGACGACACCCTGAAGAGCGCGGACCTGTTCAACCCCGCGAAATTTCCGAAGGCGCGTTTCGTCTCCTCGAAGATCTCGGCGGTCGGGCCGGGCCGCTATGAAGCGCAGGGCAAGCTCACCATTCGCGACGTGACGAAGGACATCAAGCTGCCGATCTCGTTCCAGACGCGAGACGAGAAGGGCAAGCAGACGGGCTATCTCACCGGGCGCTACACGATCAAGCGGCTCGAGTACGGCGTGGGGCAGGGCGAGTGGAAATCGCTGGAGTGGGTGAAGGACGACGTGCTCGTCACCTTCTCGTTGAAGCTGACGCCGGTCGGTTGAAGTTACCGCGGCCGCGCCTGCTTCAGGACGGCCGCGTCTTCAGTTTCGACGTGCACAGATCGTAGATCGAGCTCATCAGCACCTGCACGGAATGGGTCATCGCAACCTCGATGCCTTTCAGCGCGGCCTGCCGGATCGACTCGGTGAGCATCGACATCTGCTCGTCCGTGAGGTTGTCGGGCAAGCGGGTGGTGATCTGCACGGAAGGGATGTCTTCCACGATCTCGCGCAGGATGTGATACACGCATTCGGCCTTAGCGCGCATCAGTGCCTCGTCGTCGCCGAAGAGGGTGCCGATCGTGAGCAGCCCGTCCACTGTCTTCTCGTGGGTCTGCTGCCATTCCCGTTCGGTGCCGAAGCTAGCGTGTATGACCTCGCCCATGGTCGCCTCGTATAGGTTGTCGATCCGGATTCCGCAAGTTCCGTGCCCGTAGTCCTCGACGATGTGGGGGAGTGCGGGGACGCGGTTCTCCGGCGGGTGGGGCCCCGAGTCGTACTGGCGCTGCCGCTCGGCATCGGCAAGCCGAACCCCATCGCCAACGAGTTCTACCGGCGCGCCGCTCGCGATCCCGCCATCGAACTCACGATCATCACCGCACTGTCATTGCGTAAACCCACAGCGCGCACCGACCTGGAGAGGCGCCTGGTCGGGCCGCTCGTGGAGCGCGTATTCCGCAATTATGTAGAGCTGGAGTATGTGCACGCGATGAGGCGCGGCGATGTGCCGCCGAACATTCGCGTCGTCGAGTTCTTTCTCGAGCCGGGCGCCTGGCTCGACTCCGAGCATGCCCAGCAGCATTATCTGAGCTCGAATTACACGCATGTGATGCGGGACGTGCTGGCGTGGCGTAAATGTGATTGCGCACCTCGTTGCGCGGCGTACCGTCGAGGGGCGCACCGAGCTCAGCTTCGGCTCGAACGTGGATGTGACCGCGGACCTGCTGCCGCTCGCGGACGTGGCACGCGCGCAGGGCAAGGACTGCGTGCTCATCGGCCAGGTGCACTCGCAGATGCCGTTCATGACGGGGCACGCAATGATTGCGCCCGAGCGTTTCGACTGGCTCGTCGAGCACGAACGCTACGACTACGAGCTTTTCTGCCCGCCGAATCCGCCCATTGGCACCGTCGATCACGCGATCGGTTTGCACGTGAGCTCGCTGGTTCGCGACGGCGGCACGTTGCAGGTGGGTATCGGCGAGCTGGGGGATGCGCTCATCTACGCGCTGCTGCTCCGGCATCAACAAAGCGCGGTTTATGCGAATACGCTGCGTGACATTGGCACGGAGCACGCCAGCGCATTGATCGATGCCGAGGGCGGACGGCAGCCGTTCGTGAAGGGGCTGTTCGCCTCCACGGAGATGTTCATCGATCAGCTGCTCGATCTGTATCGCGCCGGCGTTCTGAGGCGGCGCGTATATGACTCGTTGCCGCTCGAGCGTTTGCTGGCGTCGGGCGAGATCACCGAGCGAATCGACGAGCACGTGCTCGAAGCATTGGTTGCCGCGGGCGTCGCGCCGAGGCTCACGAACGATTCGTTCCGCGATCTGCGGAAGTACGGTGTGTTTCGGCGGGACGTGGAGTTCGCGAACGGGCGCGTGCGAGCCCCGGACGGTCCCTGGATCGATGCGGACCTGTCGAGCGCCGCCTCGCGCGCGCATGGCTCGCGATTGCCTGGGGCGGGAGCTGCGTAACGGGCAGGTGCTGCACGCGGGATTCTTTCTCGGCCCGCGCGGCTTCTACGCGTCGCTTCGCGACCTCGACGAGAGCGATCGCGCGCCGTCGCGGGGGCGACGCCGCCCCTTCAGGTTTTGGGTTGCTGCAGTTCTTGCAGCAAGGCCTTCGCGTTGTAAACCTTCTCCAGGGCTTCGTGGATGATTGCCGGGTGTACGGCGACGGTTCGATTCTGTTTTTCGTCGAACCAGTACGAGCCGGAGATGGAGTGGATGTTGCCGTCGAAGACCAGGCCGACGATCTGGCCTTTTGCGTTGATCAGCGGGCTTCCCGAGTTGCCGCCGATGATGTCGTTGTCGGTGGAGAGGTTGAAGCGTGTCGTCAGGTCGAGTTTGTCCTTGGCTTTCGCCCAGCTCGGGGGTACGGCGAAGGGGGCTTCGCCTGTCGAGCGCTCGAAGAAGCGGGCGAGGGTCGTGAAGGGCGGTACGTTGGTGCCGTTTTCGTTCCAGCCTTGTACGGAGCCGTAGCTCAGTCGGAGTGTGAACGTCGCGTCCGGGTAGACGCTCGTGCCCAGTGCGGCGAAGCGGGCCTTCGCTACTTTTTCCGACGCTACGCGTGTGACGGCTTCGATTTCGTCTTCGTATTTCTTGCGGATGGAGCGGGCGCGGTCGTCGATGAGTTTGACGATCTCGATCATGGGGTCGTTGGCGGCGTCGACGGCTTTGGCGCCGCCTTTCCACAGGGCCATGCGGGTTGCGGGGTCGGCAAGCCTGGAGGTTGCGATCAGGCGCTTCGCTAGCTGGTCGGGAGACTCCTTGCTGAGGAGCTGGCGCACCGTCGGGTCGTCGGGGCCGAGCCATTCGCGCATGCGCTCGAGGGAGAAGGAGAGCGTGAGCTGCTCGAGCTCGGGGTAGAGGGGCGTTTTCGCGGCGAGTTGCTGCTCGACGCGCGGGAGCGCGGTGTCGCGGTATTCGCGCAGGCGATCGTCGTTCTTCTTCGGCAGTTCGGCGGCGCCGCGCGTCAGCGTGCGGGCCCAGCCGAACAGGCGGCTGTTGAAGCCGGCGCCTGACTCGAGGAAGGTGTAGGGAAGGTCGAGGGCGCGTTCCGCGGTTTCCGCGCTCTCGATCGCGCCCCACGCGTCGCCGATGCTCGCGGCGAGGTCGGGCGTGGCCATCACTTTCGCCTTGATGGTGGCTTCCTCGCGCCCTTTGCGCACGATCAGTTCGTCCTCGTGCAGGGCGTCGAGCTGTTTGCGCCGAACCTTCAGCGAGTTTTCGAGGCTGACGAGCGGCGCTTTGGTGATGCGCACGTTCTGCTCGCTTTCCTTGCCGAACTGGATGTAGCGGCCACGCAGCTCGGAGGCGCGCACGAGTTGCTGGGGCAGGTATTCGTCGCGGAGCGACTTCAGCTGCGCGACCGTCAGCAGCCGATCGGTGGAACCCGGATGGCCCGACACGAACACCGGCTCGTTCTCGGCCGGGCCCTTGAAGTCGATCTGCATGAAGTGCGGCGTGACGGCGGGCTTGCCGTTCGCGTCGTACGCGCGCAGCACGGACATGTCGAGGCACCAGCGCGGGAATTGGAAGTTGTCCGGGTCGCCGCCGAACTGGCCGACGGCGTCCTCCGGCGCGAACACGAGACGCACGTCGTCGTAGCGCTTGTACTTGTACAGCCAGTATTGGCCGCCGTCGTAGAGGTTGACCGACTCGCACTTCAGCGGACCGGTCTTCTTGTCCTTGCGGCTGCCTTCCTCGCACGCCTGCTCGAGCTGCGTGAGAGTCTTCTTGCGCGCGTCGTTTGCCGCCTGGTCGCTCATGCTCCGGGTGGCGGCCATGACTTTCGCGGTGATGTCTTCGTAGGACTGCAGCACGTCCGCGACCTGGGTCTGGCAGCGCATTTCCTTCTCGCGATTCTCGGCGATGAAGCCGTCGAGCAGCAGGCTCTTGTCCTTCGATGAGTGCTCGTCGAGGCAGCCCCACGAGCAGTGGAAGTTCGTGAGAATCAGCCCGTTCGGCGAAACGAACGAGGCGGTGCAGTTGGAGAGGCGCACGGTCGCGAGCCGCACCTGTTCCAGCCATTCCGGTGTGATGTTCACGCCGTACTTCCGCGAGATGAGCTGCGTGGGCGGATTGTGGAAGGTCCACATTCCTTCGTCGGCGTGCGCGGTGCAGGCGATCGTCAGGAACGCGGAAACGATCAAGAGCTTGAGCTGACGCATTTCGTCCTCTGTTTCATTGGAAAAAAGTCGCCTGTGGCGCTTTTTTCGAGACCCTGCACGGTCGCCGGCGGCAAAAGCGCGGTTTTTGCCGCCTGCCGTGACGCGTAGCCGACGATTATGCGTCAGCTCTCGCCTTCGAGCAGCAGCAGGGCGGTTCCTTCCGGCGCTTCGATCAGGGCGTTGGCCGCAGGCGGCAAGCCACGCGGCAGCTCGCCGGTCTCCTTCACGCCCAGTGCGCGGATACGTGCAAGACGTTCACGCATGTTCGGGTCCCGGAACACGAGCATCGGGCGGTCGAGCGTGCGCGGGCGATGGAAGGCGATGTCGAGGTGATCGCTGGTGAGCGGCAGGTGCGCGTACGGCGCATCCGGCTCCTCTGTGGCGACGAATCCCATCGGCTCCCAGAACTCGCGCGAGCGCTCGAAGTCGCTCGACGGCAGGCTGATCTCGATGAAATAGCCGCACAGCGAAGTGTCTTCCGCGCGGCGAGTGACGGGCGAATAGGTGCGCGCCTCGAGCACGAGGACACTTTGGCCATCCGGGTCGTGGAAACCGATCTCGTTGAACGAGTCTTCGCTGGTGTGGCGCGTGTCGAGCACGATGCCGCTCGATTCGAGCTCGTTCGCGAACTTCGCAACGTCCGCGTGCACGAACGTGAGCGCGGGCGCGGAGAATCGCCGCTGGTGCAGGCCGATGAAAACGCGGCCGTCCGTCAGCACTCCGTAGGGATGCGTCCAGGTGTCGTTGGCGGAGGCCTGCGTGAAGCCGAGGCGCTCATAGAATTCCACCGACTCGCGAATGTCGGTGACCTGCAGGCTGAGTTCGTGGAAGCGTCCGAGCACGATTTTGCGATGGGTTCAGGCCGTACCGCGCGCAGCACCGGCTTGTGCCAGAACCCGCGCGCCGTCGGTCCACCCTTCGCAATGCTGGGCGATCAGATCTGCGAGGAACCTGCTGTGTTCGGGCCTCGCGTTGAGCGCGGGCACGTAAACGAATTTCTTGCCGCCGGAGGCGAGGAAGCGCGCCCGGTTCTCCATTTCGATTTCTTCCACCGTCTCGAGACAATCGACCGCGAAGCCGGGGCACACGACCGTGACTTCATCGATGCCGCGCGCGGGCAGGCCCGCCATGAGATCGATGGTGTAGGGGCGCAGCCATGCGCCCGGGCCGAATTTGGAATGGAAGCTCACGGTCCACTCATCGTCCCGGAGCATCAGCTCGTCCGCGAGCAGGCGCGCCGTTTGGCGACACTTGTAGAAGTACGGGTCGCCGTTGTGAAACAGCGCTTCCGGCACGCCGTGGAAGGAGATGACGAGGTGGCGCGTGCGCCCTTGCGTTTCCCATTGCTGGACCACGCTGGCGCGCAGCGCGTCGATATAGCCCGGGTGATCGTGGTACTCGGCGATGAAGCGCAGCTCCGGGAGCCAGCGCCAGCGACGCAGTTCTTCGTTCACCTGGTCGTACACCGCGCCCGTCGTAGCCCCGCAATACTGCGGAAAGTGCGGCACGACGAGGATTCGCTGAGCCCCCGACGCGCGCAGCTTCTGCAACGCTTCGCTCACCGTGGGCTTCGCGTAGAGCATGCAGAACTCGACGGTCAGCGGCGCGAGGATGCGTTGCGCGAGCGTGGTTGCGAGATCGGCGCGCAGCCGGTTCGAATGCACGACGAGCGGTGAGCCCTGCGCCGTCCAGATCTTTCGATACTTCACGGCCACGCGCCGCGGACGGAAGGGCAGGATGAATCCGTACAGGATCGGCAGCCACAGCAGGCGCGGCAGCTCCACCACACGCGGGTCCGACAGCAACCCCTTCAGGAATGCGCGCACGTCACACGGCTCGGGCGTCGCCGGCGTGCCCGAGTTCACGAGCAGGACGCCGAGGCGCTCGGCGCCGTCGTGGCGGTATTCGGGTGAGTTGATGTATCGCATTGCGAGCGGGGTGTGGATCAGATGCCGGTGCAGACGTACTTGAGCTCGGTGTAGTCAAGAATGCCGTATTTCGAGCCTTCGCGTCCAAACCCCGACTCCTTGACGCCGCCGAATGGCGCCACTTCGGTCGAAATCAGGCCCGTGTTGAGGCCGACGATGCCGTATTCCAGCGCCTCGGACACGCGCCAGGAGCGCGACAGGTCCCGGGTGTAGAAATAGGCCGCCAGGCCGAACTCGGTGTCGTTGGCCATGCGGATCGCCTCCTCTTCCGTCTCGAAACGGAACAGGGGCGCCACCGGGCCGAAGGTTTCCTCGCGCGCCACGGCCATCCGCGGCGTAACGCCCGTGAGTATCGTGGGCTCGAAGAAGGTGCCGCCGAGCGCATGGCGCTTGCCGCCGAGCACGATCTTCGCGCCTTTCGAGACGGCGTCGCTGATGTGCTCTTCCACCTTGGCAAGCGCCTTGGTGTCGATGAGCGGACCCTGCTCCGTCGCCCCTTTCAGCCCATCGCCGACCCGCAGCCTGGAAACGGCTTCGATGAGTTTGCGTGTGAACGCTTCGTACACCCCGCTCTGGACCAGGAGGCGGTTCGCGCACACGCAGGTCTGGCCGGTGTTGCGGTATTTGCTTGCGATGGCGCCGGCGACCGCGGCATCCAGGTCCGCATCGTCGAACACGATGAACGGCGCATTGCCGCCCAGCTCCATCGACACTTTCTTCAGCGTGCCCGCGCATTGAGCGGTCAGCTTCTTGCCGACTTCGGTGGAGCCGGTGAACGTGAGCTTGCGGACGATCGGGTTCGACGTCATCTCGCCGCCGATCTCCGTCGAGGCGCCCGTGAGAATGTTGACCACGCCGGCGGGAATGCCCGCGCGCGCGGCGAGCTCTGCCATCGCGAACGCGGAGTAAGGCGTTTGTGTCGCGGGTTTGCAGACGAACGTGCATCCGGCGGCGAGGGCGGGCGCGACCTTCCTCGCAATCATCGCAGAGGGGAAATTCCACGGCGTAATGGCCGCGACGACACCCACCGGCTGACGCAGCACGAGGATGCGCTTGTCGGCCTGGTGGCCGGGAATCACATCGCCGTAGACGCGTTTGCCTTCCTCACCGAACCACTCGATGAAGCTCGCGGAGTAGACGATCTCGCCTTTCGACTCGGCGAGCGGCTTGCCCTGCTCGGCGGTCATGATCGTGGCGAGGTCGTCCTGATGCGTGATCATCAGGTCGTACCAGCGGCGCAGGATCGCCGCGCGTTCCTTCGCGGTCTTCTTTGACCACGCGGGCAGGGCGGCCGACGCGGCTTCGATTGCACGGCGAGTTTCCGCCGCGCCCATCCTGGGTATGGTGCCGATCTTCTCGCGCGTCGCGGGGTTGATCACATCCAGCGTGCCGCGGTTGTCGGCGTCGACCCACTTGCCGTCGATATGACTCTGCTGGCGCAGCAGGGTCGGGTCTTTGAGTTGCAAGGTCACGGTCGATGCTCCGGGTTTACGCTCGAGCGATCTCGCCCTTCGGGCGATCGGCGGCCAGATACTGACCAAAAAATTCCAGCGTGCGCTGGCGCGCGAGCGCGGAGCTCGGCGCGTCATGGCTTGCGCGCTGGTCACAATTGAAGCCGTGGTCGGCGGGGTAGATATAGAACAGCCCTGCCGGATGCGCGGCTTTGACTTTCGCGACGTCGTCCGGCGTGATGTGCTTGTCACGCTCGCCGTAGTGGTACATCACCGGGCATCTCGGTTTCTTGTCGAGAAGCTGCGTGATGCCGCCGCCGTAGTACGAGACCGCGCAAGCGATCGGCAGCTCGCACGCGGCGAGGTAAGCCATTTTCCCGCCCCAGCAATAGCCCACCGTGCCCACGCGACCGGCATGCTTCACGATAGCTATGGCCGCCGCGATGTCTTTCAACGTCTCGTCCTGCTTCAGCTGCATTACGTAGCCCCGGCCTTCCTGCATTTCCTTGTCGGTGTAGCCGAGCTCTATGCCCATGCGTACCCGGTCGAACAGGCTCGGCGCGATGGCCAGGTAGCCCTCGGCGGCGAAGCTGTCGGTCACGGCGCGGATGTGGGAATTGACCCCGAAGATTTCCTGGATCACTACGACGGCGCCCTTCGCGCGCCCGGCAGGCTTCGACAGCCAGGCCCGGAATTCGCGGCCATCGCGCGCCATCAGGGGGGTGAACTCGCCCATTGCTCAGCTCCATCGCGGATCAGGGGCGAGAGAATACTATGCGGGCGAAACCGTCTGCTCTATTGCTCCGAAGATGGAGCGGCCCTGCGCGTCGAACATCTCGATGCGCACCGTGTCCCCATAGCGCAGGAACGGGGTTCTCGGCGCGCCGTGCGCGATCTGTTCCAACGTTCGGCGCTCGGCCAGACAGGAGGAGCCTGCCGATCGATCGAGGTTCGAGATGGTGCCCGACCCGAGGATCGTGCCCGCACCGAGTCGGCGCGTGCGCGCCGCGTGGGCGAGCAGCCGGTGGAAGTCGAACGTCATGTCCACGCCCGCATTCGGGCGGCCGAACAGCGCGCCGTTGATGTGCGAGACGAGCGGCAGGTGAACCTTGCCCTCCCGCCACGCCGGGCCCAGTTCGTCGGGCGTCACGGTCACCGGCGAAAAGCCGGTGGCGGGCTTCGATTGATAGAAGCCGAAGCCCTTGGCGAGCTCGGCCGGCACGAGATTACGCAGTGTCCAGTCATTGATCAGTACGATGAGCTTGATGTGACCGGCCATCTGCCCCGCGGCGGTGGCCATCGGCACATCGTCCGTGATTACACCGACTTCGGCCTCGAGGTCGATGCCGTGCTCTTCGCTCACGAAGCGCGCGGGGTCGCGCGCGCCGAGCAGGTCGTCGGAGCCGCCCTGATAGATGAGCGGATCCTCCCAGAAGGATTTAGGCATCTCCGCGCCGCGTGCCTTGCGCACCAGTTCGACGTGATTTACGTACGCACTCGCGTCGGCCCAGTGATATGCGCGTGGCAGCGGCGCTGCGCAGTCACGCGGATCAAAGGGGCGCGCGCCAGCGACCTTGCCTTCTTCAAGCGCGTTCGCGACCCCGCGCAGTAGCGGTTCCGCTTCGTTCCAGCGGTCGAGCGCGGATTGCAGCGTCGGCGCGATCGTGGGCACCGGAACGAAGCGCGCCAGCGCCCGATCGACGATGACGAGCTGGCCGTCGCGTCCGCCGTCTTTGCGGCTTGCGAGCTTCACTTCGGCGCTTCCGCTGGCGGGTGCCAGCTATCGACGTAGCCGGCCCACTCGACGGCGCGCGCGGCGTCGGTGATCTCGAGGGCGTCGCGCGCGTCGATCATCACCGCGACCTCGTCGGTCGCGGGCTTCGATTGCGTGAGCATGTTCTTCAGCGCTTTCGGATGCGGCCCGTGCGTGAAGCCCGCCGGATGCAGCGTGACCATGCCCGGACGGATGTTGTCGCGCGAGAAGAAATTGCCCGCGTGATAGAAGATGACTTCGTCATAGTCATCGTTGCTGTGGAAGAACGGCACCTTGAGCGCACCCGGATCGCTTTCGAACGGCCGCGGCACGAAGGTGCAGACCACGAAACGGTTGCCGACAAACGTGGTGTGCGCGGACGGGGGCAGGTGATAGCGGTGGCTCATCAGCGGGCGAATATCCTTCACGTTGATGCGCACCACCGACAGATCTCCGTGCCAGCCGATCGCATCGAGCGGGTTGAACGGGAACGTGATCGTGGAAAGGGCGCCCCGCCGCTTCACCTTCACCTGCCACTGCTGCGAATCGCTCTGCTGGGCGTGGAAGGCCTCGTCGATCTGCGGAATGTCGAGCATCGCGGGATCGAACAGAGCGTGTGGGCCCACGAGGCCCTTCTCCGGCAGCGAGTAACTCGCATTGGTCGCTTCGATGGCCAGCACGGCGAGCGGTGTCGCGCTCTCCACACGCCACATCGTGCCGCGTGGAATCATGATGTAGTCGCCGGCGGCAAAGCTCAGATGCCCGAAGTCGCAGTAAAGCCGCCCTTCGCCCCGGTGAACGAACAGCAACTCGTCCCCGTCGGCATTGCGTACGAGGTGCCCCATTTTTCCGGGCGCGCTCTGCCAGAACCTCACGCGCACCGATGCGTTCGCGAGCAACTCGGGGGCATCCCACGGGCTCGGGTCGGACTTGACGCTCGAAAAGTCGAACGCATGCGGCCGCAAGGGGCCTTCGAACGACGTCCACCCGGTCGGCGGATGCCGATGGTGCAGGTGAGCCGCGGGCCCGAAGAACCCTTCTTTACTGATCTCCCGCTCGAACGTGCCCGCCGGCATGTCCGCATGCGCCTGCCGCGAGGCGATGCCCTGAACGTGAGAGTGAGGAATGTAGCGCTTCATGGGTCGAACCCCTGACCTCGAGAACCGCCAATCTAGTTTCAGCTGAAACTATTCGCAACCCGCTCCGGAAAAGTCAGAAGAACGTCTCTGAAATCGCCCTGATGCATCAGGAAGCCGGGGTGTGCAAGCGAAGGGGTCGATGGAGAAATGACAGGGGGCTGTCAAACGTGAGGCCGTGCCATTACAGACCAAGGCGCGACGCGTTTTTCAGCGGCATCAAACCGGAGCGGTGATCGGCAGGATCCGCGCAGAGTCGAGTTTGACAGCCCCCTGTCATTTCTCCATCGACCCCTTCGCTTGCACACCCCGGCGCCGCGCTCAGCTACAAGCGATTTCAGAGACGTTCTTCTGCTTACGCAACGATGCAGCAGTTCCGCCCGGCTTCCTTGGCCTGATACAACGCCTTGTCCGCGCGATCGAACGCGGCGTCGGGCGTGTCGTCCCCCTGGAAACCGGTGATCCCACAGGACGCTGTAATCGACACCGGCCGGTCGTGAAAGTGGAAGCCCAGCTGCGAAATCTCGAGCCTGACCTTCTCCGCCACGGCGCGCGCTTCATCGGGCTCCGTGCCCACGAGCAGCATCACGAACTCTTCCCCGCCATAGCGTCCGACGAAGTCCGTGTCCCGGACGTGCCGGGCCAGGTGCTGCCCGATCACGCGCAATACCTTGTCGCCGGCCTTGTGCCCCCACGCGTCGTTGATGGTCTTGAAGCGGTCGATATCCCACGCAAGGATGCTCACGGGGCGCGCAAACCGCTTCCAGCGCTTGTGCTCCTGCTCGATGCGGTCGTCATACGCCGCGCGATTCGGAATGCCGGTGAGCGCGTCGATCATCGCCATCCGCTGCTCTTCGCGCAGGCTTTCGTGCAGCGAGCGGCTTTCCCGCTCCAGCACGGCGATGCGCGTGCGCATGCGCGTGACCCGATCGCGATAGGTGCGCACTCGCGTTTCCTCACGGAGGCGGAAGTCCGTGAGATGGCTGCTGATCGCATCCAGCCGCGCGGAAAGCTGATCCCGCAGCGTCGCGATGTCGTTCGCCGACTCGGCGGTGAGGCGCAGCTGAGTGACTTCGTCCGTGACCCGAAGATTGAGCTGTTCGCAGTCTTCCTGCCCGGCGCTGCGGTCCGCGAGCTCGCCGGTGATGTGCTGGCTGATCTCTTCCAGTCGCGAAGCGAGCTGCTGCACGATGTTCTGCAGTTCCAGCTTTTCCTTCTGGACCTGCGTGCGCTGTTCGGTCGCGAAGCGCGTGACGCGCTCGAGCAGATCCGCCAGCTCGTGAATCCCGAGGTAATCGTTCTTCCGGCTGCGCAGCTCGCCGACCACGGGCTTCAGTTCCGGTAACAGCGCGAGCCGATCGAGTACGGCGGTGGCGCCGAACGCTTCGTCCGTCGCCGCAGCTGCCGCGGCTGCCGAGGTCGCCGCGGTTGCCGAGGTCGCCGCAGCTGTCGCGGTCGCTGCAGCTGTCGCAGTCGCCGGAGCGCCGCCAGGCGCCGCGACGTTCGCCTGCCGCGCCCCCGTGTCCGACGTGCCGCTTACTGCGGCCGCCGGGGCGCTGCCGCCTGCGCCGTCACGGGAAACGGCGGGTACGTACCCCGTCGACTCGCTCTTCGTGGATGACGGGACGTTCTCGGTCTTCGGAGCGCGCCGCGCACCCGAGGCGGCTGCTTCCGCGCTATCGAGCGCGGCGACGGCCGCCGAGAGGGGGGCGATCAGCAAATCCAGCGCATCGACATCGATCTGTTTGCGCGCAATGTCGGCAACGCGCCCGATCTCGTGGTCGAGCCGGTCGTCGCGCCCCTGGGCGGCGAGACACAGCCGCCCGATGAGCAGCTTCAGCACATTCTGTGTCTTGGACCAGCGCGCCTCCTCGGCGGCGAGGCGGCTCAGAACGTCACGATATTTGTCGCGCCATTCCTGTTCGGTCGGCATCAGGATCTCCCCCCATCGACATGCTTCCACACGGTCGCGTCGGCCGGCAGCTCGGCGAGTCGCCGTGTGGTGTATTCGTAGCCCAGCGCAATCGCCTTGTCGAAGTGCTGCCAGTTCAGCATGTCGACCTGCGTGAGCGGCGGCTGCAGCAGCAGGTCGGTTTTCTCGCGATGGGCATTGGAGGTGGCGGCGCTGTTGACCATGCCCGCGCGCCACAGAATGCGGAAGATATTCGGCCGACCGTGTTTCTTTTTGAGCCAGCCCATGAGGTCCCACAGCGGCGGCACGTCCATGTCCTGGCCGTCAGCCGTGAAGGCGCGGGCGCCACCCACATCGCAACCGATCACGGGGCCGCGACCGAGCTCGCGCATCGCGTCTACCGGGAGGTTGTTCATGGTGCCGCCGTCGACAAGTACTTCGCCATTGTTCATCACTGGGGGCAACACGCCTGGTATCGCAACCGAAGCGCGGAGCCAGCGCCACAGCGTTCCCCGCCGGTGCACGTCGGAGTGCCCGGTCGTGAGATTCGAAGAGACGCAGAAGTAGGGCAACGGCAAGTCTTCTATGGTGACGTCGCCGAACTCCCTGTGCAGGAGTGTACTGACTTTGCGACCAGTGACGAGGGAGAAAATGGGCAGCGTGTAGTCCCGAAGTGGGTTCACATCCACGAACGAACGGCGGAAGCGCTCTGTCATTTCCTCGGTGCTCCAGCCGAGCGCCACGCCGCCACCCATGATCGCGCCCATGCTCGTGCCGCCGACGAGATCCATCGGGACGCCCGCTTCGCGCAGCGCCTTGACGATGCCGATGTGCGCGAAGCCCCGCGCGCCGCCACCGGAGAACACGATTCCGTTGGCGTGGCCCGTTACGAGTCGCGCAACCCGCCCGATATCCTCCGGCGCGCAGACGTGATGGTGCGGAATGCCGGGCTGTTGCGCGAGCCAGCGCGAGGCTGCGCCGGGTGTGATCGAGCCTTCGTGTAGCAGGACGAGCTCGGCGCGTTGGGGCGCCGTCGTGGCGTCACGCTGGCTCGCGAGCGCAGCCCACTCGCCGGGTGCGTTGTCGGAACGGGCGAGCAGCATGAGCGCGTCGGCCTGGCGCACGCACAGGCTCGTCCAGTTGCTCACGGCGGCTTCGCCCACGTAGACGACGAAGTCGTTCGAGGCTTCGATAACGCTGAACCAGTGGCTGGTGTGAGCGGCGCCTCGCACGCTCCACACGAGCTCGGCCCGGCCCAGGCGACTCAGCGCCTTCACCATCTCGGTGGCGAAGCTCGCCGCGTCGACGTCCATCGATTGGGGAAGGATCGCGAACGTGCGCGCGCCGGGTGCGCGTCCGCGCGAGCGAAGCTGATTGGATTCGAGCCGGTCGACGGTGATCTGCGCGATGCGCAGCATCGCATCCGGGTGGCGGCGGAACACGCGATCGAACGCTTCCCGCGAAAGCCGTGCGACTTCGGTGTCGCGCAAAGCGACCACGGTGCCGCTTCTAGGCCTGCCGGAAACGAGACCCATCTCGCCTGCGGTATCGCCGGCGACGATGCGACTGACGAAGCGACGACGATCGCCACCGGGCGCCAGGTACACGCCGAGGCAGCCGCTCAGCACGACATACATCGAGTCCGACGTCTCGCCCGCGGAGAACAGCACGCTGCCACCGGGAAGGGAGAGCCACTCCACTTCCGCGGCGATCGCGCTCAGGATTTCAGCGCTGAGTCCACTGAAGAGTGGTAATGCGGCAAGGACCGTACGCAGGTCCGAGCGCAGAGTGACGGTTTGCTCCGGGAGATCGTCTTCCACGTGCCAACCGCGAGACGGTGCTTACCGCTCGAGGATGGCTGTGACTCCCATTCCGCCGGCGGTACAGACCGAGATGAGACCGCGTTTCGCGGTGCTGTCATTCGAGAGCAGCTTGGCAAGGCTCGCGACGATGCGTGTGCCCGTCGCCGCGAACGGATGACCGACGGCGATGCTGCCGCCTTTCACGTTCAGCTTCGATCGATCGATGCTCCCCAGCGGACCGGACAGACCCAGCACGTCACGGCAATACTCAGGTGATTCCCAGGCCTTCAGCGTGCACAGCACCTGCGCGGCGAACGCTTCGTGGATCTCGTAATAGTCGAAGTCCTGCAGCGTGAGGCCTGCATCCTTCAGCATCGCAGGCACGGCGTAAGCGGGCGCCATGAGCAGGCCCTCCTTGCCGGTCGCGAAATCGACGGCCCACTGCTTGCCGTAACGCAGGTATGCGAGCACCGGAAGATTGCGCTCTTTCGCCCATTCTTCCGAAGCAAGGAGCACGGCGGAGGCGCCATCCGTCAACGGCGTGCTGTTGCCCGCCGTGAGCGTGCCGGCACCGGTGAAGTCGAACGTCGGCTTCAGTTTTCCGAGCTTCTCGGGCGAGGTATCGGCGCGGATGTTGTTGTCGACCTTGAGCCCGAGGTAGTCGATGACGAGGTCGCTGTAGAAGCCTTCCTTCCACGCGGCGGCGGCCTTGATGTGGCTCTCATAGGCGAGCTGGTCCTGCGCTTCGCGCGGGATTTTCCAGGTCTTCGCCATGATCTCGGTGCTCTGGCCCATCGACAGGCCCGTGCGCGGCTCCACCACGCCCGGCATCACCGGCTTGAAGTGCTTCGGCCGCAGGCCGAGGAACGGACTGACACGCTCGCCGAACGAGCGCGCCCTGAAGCTCTTCAGGAGCAGCTGCTGGTAGGAGCGCGGGTAGACGATGGGCGGATCGCTGATAGTGTCCACGCCGCCAGCGAGGCCGGCGTCGATCTGCCCGAGTGCGATCTTGTTGCCGATATTGATGGCCGCTTCGAGGCCGGTGCCGCAGGCGCGCTGCACGTCGGCCCCCGGGGTCTGCGGATCTAGCCCGGAGGACAGCACGCACTCGCGCACGAGGTCGTAGTCCTTCGAATGCTTGATGACGGCGCCCGCCATGGCGTCGCCCAGGCGCACGCCCTGGAGCTTGTATTTCTCGACCACCCCGCGAAAAGCGGCGGTCAGCATGTCCTGGTTTCCGACGGAGGCGTATGCGCCGTGGGCGCGGGCGAAGGGGATGCGAAGGCCGCCTACGATGGCGACCCGTCTGACTGAGGAACCTACGAGCATGGAACCCTCCGCCGGCAAGAGGGGCGGTAGGATGCCACGCCAGCCTCTCTAATGCAGGCTAAGTGAAGGCCGGGCGGGGGAAATTCAATCGGCGGCCGCCGGTGCTCTATTCGCGGGGCGGGGCCGGCTTCGGGTTCGGCTCGTAGTACCCGTAGCCCAGCGTCTCTATGGCAACCACCTTGCCGTCTTCGAAGCGGATCCGCCGCATCAGCTTGTTCGGGCCCAGGTTGTAGACCCACACGTCCACCGGAATTTCGATGAAGCCGTTGCCCACCGAATACGGTCGACCGTTAATCCAGGTGACGGGTCGTCGCAGGATGGAGCTGGAGCTTTGGATCTCTGTCGGGTCACCGCAGTAGGCGATCACCTTGGAGCGCGGGTCGCCTTCGGTGATGAGGTGGCTGCCGCACCGGAAGGCGTACGCAGGGCTCGTTACGGCGAGACCGAGCACGACTGCGAGGGTCCATTTGTTCATGCCTGCAACCGTAGCGCTCCGGAAACGAACTGACAATGAATGGAAAGATAGAGAAGCACCGATCGAAGCAAATGTGTCGCAAGCGGGGAACGGCATGAGGAGCGCTGTCGCCGCTGTGCTACCGCTGTTGGCCTCGGTGTTGGCGTGGAGCGCGCCCATCGTGTGCCAGAGCGCGGACTGGGCGTTGTCCGCGTCCCAGCTGCAACGGGTAGAAACGGGCGCGATAGTCGCAGAAGGGGATGTGGCGCCCGATCGCGCGGCCGCCGACATCCGTGCGGCAATCAAAGTTCGCGCGACGCCAGAGCAGGTATTCAGCACGCTCACCGATTGCGCGCGGGCCCTGCGATTCGTCCCCCATCTCAAGCGCTGTGCCGTCCTCGAGACCGCGCCCGACGGAAGCTGGCAGGACGTCGAGCAGCGGGTCGACTACGGCTGGCTCGTGCCGCGCGCGACCTATGTGTTCCACGCGGAATACGAGCGGTTCGCCCGTATCCGCTTCAGCAACCTGCGCGGCGACTTTCATGAGAACCGTGGGACATGGACGTTCAGCCCGCTCAACGAGGGCAAGTCGACCCTCGTGACCTACGAAGCGCGCATCGACCCGGCGTTCTACGTGCCGCGCTGGATGATGCGAAACATGCTGAAACGCGATCTTCCCGACCTCATGCGCGGCCTGCGCACCCATGCCGAGGCGGTCCGCTCCGCCACCGCGACGGGCGCCCCGGCTCCGCCCGACCCTTGATCCTCTCTCTATCGGGATTTGCGTGCCGGGTGCCCCGACGGCAAGATGCCGGGCTTCGAAGAGGCCGTTTTTTCTCAATCGTTCAAGTGCTTCGGCGATTCAAGGATGAGCACGCAGCGATTTGCGAGCTTTCATGACTTCTACCCCTATTACCTGCGCGAGCACAGCAGCCGCGCTTCACGCCGCCTGCACGTCATCGGCACTGCGCTTGCCATCGTGCTGCTGAGCGTCGCGCTCGTCACACGGACGTGGAGCCTCCTGTGGGTCGTGCCGCTCGGCGGATACCTGTTCGCGTGGGTCGGGCACTTCTTTTTCGAGAAGAACCGGCCGGCCACCTTCCGCCACCCGATCTACAGCCTGCGCGGGGACTTCACCATGCTCCGTGATGTGTTGACCGGCAAGCTGCGCTGGTAGCGCCCCATGCCCAGCGCAAAGGTGGATCGCGTCTTCGAACGGCGGCTCTCGGCTCTCATCAACAGTGGTGAGCCGCAGATACTTCAGGGCGGGCGCAAAGGCGTCGAGAAAGAGTCCCTGCGCGTGACGCCGAGGGGCGATCTGTCGCGCATGTCGCATCCGCGCGCGCTGGGCTCGGCGCTGACGAACGAGCACATCACCACCGATTTTTCCGAAGCGCTCATCGAGCTCGTGACACCCGCGTTCACGCAGAGCTGGGAGTTGCTGCAGTACCTGCTCGATCTGCACCAGTTCGTCTATCGTCATCTCCAAGACGAACTGCTGTGGGCCACCAGCATGCCGTGCGCGATCGGCGGGGATGCCGACATTCCGCTTGCGCAGTTCGGCACGTCGAATGTCGGACGCATGAAGACCATTTATCGCAATGGTCTCGGGATCCGTTACGGAAGAATGATGCAGGCCATCTCCGGCGTGCACTTCAACTATTCGTTCCCGGCGCCCTTCTGGGAAGCGTACGGCGCGGTACGCGAATCGCGCGAGACGGGCCAGCAGTTCATTTCGGCAAGCTACTTCGATCTGCTGCGGAATTACCGTCGTTACGGCTGGATCGTGCTGTATCTGTTCGGCGTGTCGCCGGTGGTCTGCAAGTCGTTCTTGCGCGGACGGGACGCGGGCCTGCGCGAGCTCACGCCCGGCACGCTCTACGAGCCGTACGCCACCAGCCTGCGTATGAGCGATCTCGGTTATCGCAATCGAAATCAGGCCGGGCTCTCGGTGTCGGTCAACAGTCTCGACGAATACATTCGGGACCTTTCGCACGCGATCAACACGCCGCACCCGCCGTATGAAGCGCTCGGCGTGAAGGTGAAGGGCCCGAACGGCGATGAGTATCGCCAGCTCAACGCGAACATCCTGCAGATCGAGAACGAGTACTACAGCTTCATTCGCCCGAAGCGAGTGGCGCGCTCCGGTGAAAGGCCCACGAAAGCCTTGCAGCGCGCGGGCGTCGAATATGTCGAAGTGCGCGCACTCGATGTGAGCGCGTTCGATCCGGTCGGCGTCAACCAGAACAAGCTGCGCTTTCTGGAAGCTTTCCTCGCGCTGTGCGTGCTGAAGGACAGCCCGCTCATCTCGTCATCGGAAGAGGAGCCGCTGGATCACAATCATGTCGTGGTCGCGCGTCGTGGGCGCGAACCCGGCCTCATGCTCACGCGCGACGGTCGGAATGTCTCGATGCGCGATTGGGCGCGCGAGCTCATCGACTCCATGACGGGGCATCTGCGGTGCTCGATCACGGCGATCCGCTGCGCCCGTACACCACGGCGCTCGCGGTTCAGTCCGCGAAACTCGACAACGTGGCGCTCACCCCTTCGGCGCGCCTGCTGAACGAGCTGACCTCGACCGGCGAGTCATTTTTTGACCAGGCTCTCAGAATGTCGACTTTCCATAAGGAGTATTTCCTCGATCTGTACGCCCCCAACCAGGACCGGCTCGGGGAGTTCGCGGCGGAGGCGGAGGAGTCCCTGGAGCGCCAGGCGCGGTTGGAAAAGGGCAACGCCGAGCCCTTCGACACCTACCTCGCGCGTTATTTTGCGAAGTGATTCACAGTTTCCGTTTTTACATATTTTCAACACATTAAATTCACTCGCTTTCGAGACATTGGTCGGTACACTCCGACGCCTGCCGACAAGGACACGTCGGCACGAACAAAAACGAATCCCCGCAGGTTTCCGACCATGAAAACTCGAGTCGACGCACTGACGACGTTCCCGCGTCCGGCTAAAGCCGCTAACGAAGAGTTCCTGCCGGTGCTGAGGGAGAAAGCTTCCGCTGGCTGGGATGCTTACGAAGTCTGGCGCACGCGTATCAAGGCCGAACAGCAGAAGAACCCCGGCGTTCCGCTCGCGCGCTGAGTGCGCGAGCCGGCGAAAGCGGCAAAGTTTTCTGTCCGTGCGATAAACCATGTCTGAGCGAGGTCTGCTCGAAGGCGTACAGGCGGCACCCGAAATGCCGCGCGCCGAAAGCTGACCCTGCGTTTTCCCGCCGAGCTCGAATCCGAATACCGCGCCTCCCGCAGCGAGAACAATCGCCGCTGGGCGCGCATGAGCCTGTACGTCGCGCTGTCCACCACGCTGGGCTTCGCGGTCATCGATCACTTCGTGCTGTCCGCGCCGCGCATGGGCAATTCGGACGTCGTGCGCTTCGGCCTGCAGTTGCCGATGGTGCTGGTGATGCTGGTCATCACCAGCAAAGGGCTGTACGCGAAGTGGTACCAGCCCGCTATCCAGATCGCGGCGCCGCTCTTCGGCATCGGCAGCGTCATACTCGCCGCGCAGGCATCGACCGAGCAGCTGCCGCTCGTGGCCGCGCGCCTGGTGCTCGCGGTGTTCTTCTTCTACTTCATGATCACGCTGTCGTTCTGGGCGGCGATTCGCACGAACGTGGTGCTGGTCGCGGCGTTCAGCGCGGCGGTGATCATGGGGTTCATTCCGCCGCACATCGCGACTTACGTGCTGTTCGTCCTGCTGTGCGCCAACCTCATCGGCGCGCTCGGCTGTTACGCGCTCGAGCATGCGAACCGCGTGGCGTTCATCGACAGGCGGCGGCTGGTGGAAGTGGCTATGCACGATGGCCTCACCGGGTTGCTGAACCGGGCCGCGCTCGAGGAGCAGACGCGCAAGCTGTGGCAGCAGGCGATACGCGACCGGCAGCTCGTGTCGGTGATCCTCATCGATATCGATCACTTCAAGGCTTACAACGATCGTTACGGGCATCAGGCCGGTGACCAGTGCCTGCGGGACGTGGCGCGAGCCGTTCGTGGCGCCGCGCAGCGCCGTCCGCTGGACCTGGTCGCGCGCTACGGCGGAGAAGAGTTCATCGCCGTGCTATTCGGCGCCGACCGCAGCCATGCCGAAAGCGTGGCGCGCGGTGTCCTCGATGCCGTTCGCGATCTGCACATTCCTCATACCGGGTCTTCCACCCGGCCGCACGTCACCGCCAGCGTTGGGGCGGCGACGGTTGATCCGATGGCGGAGTACTCGCACGACCTGGCGGTTCAGCTGGCCGACAGGGCGCTGTACGCGGCAAAAGAGACGGGGCGCGACGGCTGGGCCTGCCACGATCCGGCCGCGTCCGTGCAGTTTTCCTCGACGAGCGGCGACAGCCTGCTGAAAACCGCCAGCTAGGCGCCCGCTCTCTCATCCGGGAGAGCGCCGCTCGCGGTTTGTGACGCTCGTGTTACCCTCCGCGCCCTATGAATGCGCTCTCCGTCCGCGGTCTCGTCAAAACCTACAAAAACGGCGTCCAGGCCCTCAAAGGCATCGACCTCGATGTCGAACAGGGCGATTTCTTCGCGCTGCTCGGGCCGAATGGTGCGGGCAAGACCACGCTGATCGGTATCGCCACCTCGCTCGTCAACAAGACGGCGGGCACCCTGAATATCTTCGGTTACGACATCGACCGCGAGCTCGAAGCGGCGAAAGCCTGCGTGGGCGTCGTGCCGCAGGAAATCAACTTCAACATGTTCGAATCGCCGCAGACCATCCTGGTGAACCAGGCCGGTTTCTACGGCATCGAGCGCAAGATCGCGCGCGAGCGCGCCGAAAAATACCTGAAGGAGCTGCAGCTCTGGGACAAGCGCGACAAGATGTCCCGCAGTCTCTCCGGCGGCATGAAGCGCCGCCTCATGATCGCCCGCGCGCTCATGAACGAGCCGCGCCTCCTGATCCTCGACGAGCCGACGGCGGGCGTCGACATCGAGATCCGCCGCTCGATGTGGGAGTTCCTGCGCGGGATCAACGAGCGGGGCACCACCATCATCCTCACGACGCATTACCTGGAAGAAGCGGAAACGCTCTGCCGGAACATCGCGATCATCGATGGTGGCCAGATCGCCGAACGCGATCGCATGAGCAGCCTGCTTCGCAAGCTGAATACCGAAACCTTCGTACTCTCCCTGCGTAACGAGCTCAAAGTGGCGCCGAAGCTCGAGGGTTATGGAGTGGTCCTCGTGGACGATCACACGCTGGAAGTGGAGGTTTCGAAAGAGCAGAACCTCAACGACATCTTTACCCGTCTTTCCGGTCTCGGGGTTGAAGTGGTCAGCATGCGTAACAAGGTGAACCGGCTGGAAGAGATTTTTCATGCGGCTCGTGGAAGCGCGCGGCGAGAAAGCCGCCGCCGCCGCCGCCCAGGGAGCCCGCGCGTGAGCTCCACCGCCGCGCCCGAGACCGCAACCAACGGCATCAACCTCGCGGCCATCCGCTGGGTCGGCTACAAGACCATCGTCATTCGGGAATACGGGCGAATCATCCGCATCTGGGGCCAGACGCTGGTGCCCTCCGCAGTGACGGCGACCTTGTATTTCGTGATTTTCGGCAGCCTCGTCGGCAAGCGCGTCGGCAACATGGGCGACGTGCCGTACATGCAGTACATCGCGCCGGGCCTCATCATGATGTCAGTGATCACGCAGTCGTACGCGAATGTCGTGTCGTCGTTCTTCGGCGCGAAGTTCGGCAAGCACATTTGAAGGAGGAACTGCTCGTCTCGCCGCTGCCGAACTGGCTGATCGTGGCGGGCTATGTGACTGGCGGCGTGATGCGCGGGCTCATGGTCGGTGCTGTCGTCACGATCGTTTCGGTGTTGTTCGCGCATCTGCACGTGGACCATGTGCTGATGATCATCGCGGCGGTGTTGCTGACGTCGATCGTGTTCTCGCTCGGCGGGCTCATCAATGCCGTGCTCGCGAAGAATTTCGATCAGGTGAACTGGGTGCCGGCCTTCGTGCTGACGCCGCTCACGTACTTCGGCGGCGTCTTCTATACCGTGTCGATGCTTCCGGAGTGGGCGCAGAAGGTTTCGTACGCCAACCCGATTCTCTACATGGTCAACGCATTCCGGCACGGCTTCTTCGGCACATCGGATGTCGACGTGACGCTCGCCTTCACGATCATGATCGTTTCGGCGCTCGTGCTGTTCGGGGCGGCGCTCACCATGCTGAACAAGGGCATGGGCATTCGCGAATAGAAGAGGTGGAGGCGCCGTGCGCACCTCCCCGGTTTCCGATTACTTCTGCTTCCAGGCTCCGCCGTCCTGATACCAGGTGCCGGCGTCGGCCTTGGCGATCCAGCGCTTCGCGAACGTGCCCTGGATGTCCGCCTTCCACTCGGGATGCCCATTGGCCTTGGCGACTTCCCCGTAGAGCGCATCCCGGTCCTGATTCTCTTCCGCCACCAGCGACTTCACCTTCGCGCGTTCCGGCAGCGGCACCACGTTCGCGTCACGTACCTCGACGTGCCCGTCCGCCGTCAACCCGATGGCGCCTGACGCAAAGTAGCCCCGCAGCTGCCCGTTGCGCGCGGTGAGGGAGCCAACGATGGCGCGCACCTCAGGCGTATTGACGTCGAGATTCGCGCCTTGCGCCTGCGCGGCGGGCACGAGGGCATTGAGCACAGTGCCCTAGCGCGGCGACCAGCACGGTCTGCGACGGCATAGCCGTCGAACCCTGTGGCTTGGTCTGCCCCTGAGGGGGCGAACCCTTCGGACCCTGCATGATCGTATCGATCACCTGATCCGCCGCCGACTGGGCCGCGGCTGCGGGAAAATAGACATTGACGGTTACACAAGCCGCCAGCATCACGGCCAGCAGCAGCTTCAAGGGGAGGACGCGACGCATGGTGTGTCTCCTGTTACGCGCCGCTTGCGAAAGAGACCGGCGCGCGGACGTGCATTCTCTTGGGCGAAACATGAACGAAATCTGAACAACGGCTCGCAGTTTAACAAAAGCGCTCGCCCCGTCCCGGCGGTGCGACCCGCAACGACTCACTGGAACACGGGACCGTTCTTGATCCCGGACGAGATCTGCGACACGAGCTGCGGCCAGGCGACCTCGCCCTGATTGCCGATCACATCGATGCGCGGCACGCCGCGCCCCTTCACGAGGTAGTACCCCGTGCGCGCGGGTTCGATGCCGCTCATCGTGCAGACGTCCTTCTCGAGCCGGCACGCGATGCCAAGACGCTCGTAGCGATAGTCGTCAAAGAATTTCAGCACACCCGACTGCAGCTGCTGGATCACTCCGGCGCCACCGCCCGCGACGGTCGAGATACTGCCGACCGCCTTCGCGCTGATCAGTTTTTTCGAGGTGTCGTCCGGCGTCGAGTACAGGCGCGCATCGAACTCCACCGGCGACCAGTTGAAGAGCTCGAGGCCGAGAATGTCGGCGTCCATGCGACCGGTGATGCTGCCGACCTCGAATGTGCTCGTGACGAGCGACAGATCGAGGCGGCGCGCCGTCACGTCCGCGTGCAGTCGCGGCCACGGCCCGAGCGGATTCTCCAGCTTGAGTCCGCGCGCCACCACGCTGCCATCGAACACGCTCGCGGCGATGTCGCCGTCGACCGTGAGCACCCGATTGCGGTAGCTGAGGCCGGGAATCGTGCCCGACAACTGCCCGCTGAGCTCCGGCCAGCCGAACGCCTTGCTGAGGCGGCGCATGCTGATGGGCTCGATGGCCGCTTCGAACTCCAGTTCCAGGTCCGGCGTCCCTACCTTGCGCGTATCGAGCCGGTTTACCTGAACGGCGCCGTCGAACACCGGCAGCCGGGCGGGCTTTGTGAGCTCGAAGCTCCTGCCGTGCGTGCGGAACTCCACTCGCGTGGCGCCTCCACTCAGCCCATACGCCGACGCGTCGTTCCACGAAACAGTGGAAGGCGTGACTTGGATGTTCTCGTCCAGCGCCCAGTGCAGGTCCGCGGCGACGCCGTTCATCGAGAACTTGCTCTTGTCATCCGCGATGTTCATGCCGGAGAGATAGAGCGCGAGCTGCGTAACGCTGTTGTCGTTGATGTCCAGACTGCCGTGCACGGACCCGGTCGTCGTGAGCTGCCCGAAATCCGTCGACGCGAGACCGATCTGCAGAAAGCTCGTGTAGGCCGCGGGGAACCGCAGATTCGCGAGATCGACGTGTGCGAGCACCACACGCGGCTCATCCCCCAGCTGCACGCGCGCCTGACCGCGAGCCTGAGACAGGTTCTTCTGCGTCAGCGTGATGTCGCTGAAGTTGAGCGTTTCGCCATTGAGCTGCCCACGCGCTTCGACCGCGAGAGCGTTCGCATTCAGATCGAGCAGCACCGGGCCCGCCAGCGCCTGACCACGCGTGCCTTCGAGTCTTGCCTGCACATCGAGACCGGAGGCACTGCGCGTGACGGTGGCGCGAACCGTCGCGACGACGTTCTCAGCGATCACGGTGCCCGCGTCGTTGTTGAGATTGAAGTCGGACGTCGTGACGTCCGCCGCCATCGACAATCCTTCCCCTCGATTCGACGCCTGCCCGGCAACCTGTACATGCCCCGTGAACCGCAGGCTTTCAGGCGCCTTGAACCAGGGCAGCACGAGTGTGCGCACCTGCGTGATGTCGAGCGTCTCCGCGCGACCCTCCACGGCCCATCCCTTGGCGTCGAACTCGCCGGAAAACTGGGCCTGTCCGCCGGCAAGCGGCAGCTCCGAGCCTCGCGCAATGACCGCACGGCGCTCCGTGTCGTATTCAGCGGAGACCTTGAGGGCGATGTTCTTCGTCGGGCCGCCGTCCGCCGTCAGCGTGCCTTCGCGGCAAGCGATGCGAGGCTCGCGGACATAGAGGTTCGTGCACTCGAGCTGGACGTTACGCAGCGGACCGATGGGCTCGGGAACGGCAACGTAGCCCGCGCGCACATGCGCCACCGGTTCACCGCGCGCAAGGTCGAGCGTGACGGACGCGCCCCCGGCCTGGGTGCCGGGCCCCGTAATCTCGTCGACCTCGAGCACGATGCGATCGATGGCAAAGCTTGCCGGGCTCGACAGCGACGCGACGAGCAGCAACGCTCCAGCCGCGCAAAGGCGCGCCCAGCGCGCCCCGCGAGCGGGACGGAATCGGCATTCGACGGATGGTGTCATCTACTGCAGTGTATCGATGGCGCGAGGCTGGCGGCTTGCTGGTGCCAGTGTCGGGTCAAACGTGAGGGCAGTTCACGCAAAGCACATTGTAACCCCCCGTGGCAACAAAACATTCATGTAGCAGTCATCGTGCCGACGCGGGTCCGCCCGAGACTGCCAGCCTCGAGAGAGGTCGCCACACAGGCGAGTCATTCGGGCCAAGGACTGAAAATCCGCGACATGAAAACCGCGAATCTCACCGCGCTGTTCGCTCGCATCGACGCCGCCGAGTATGGGCTGTGTCGGCGCCTCAATCGTGGCGCGTCCCACACCGGCCTGCGTAATACCTTCCGTATCGCAAGCCGGCTCGGCGATGGCGTCATCTGGTACGCGATGCTGGCCCTGCTGCCCCTGCTGTTCGGGCGTGTCGCTGTCAGGCCGGTAGTGATCATGGCTATCACCGGCGTGCTCGGTGTGCTCCTCTACAAAGTGCTCAAGAAGATCTGCGTGCGCGAGCGCCCGTTCATCACGCACAGCTCGATCTCGCTCGCGATGGCGCCCCTCGACCGCTACAGCTTCCCGTCGGGGCACACGCTGCACGCCGTGGCGTTTGCCTGGCAGGCCATTGCGGTGTTCCCGTCGCTGGCCTGGGTGCTCGTGCCGCTGGCCACGCTCATCGCCGCTTCGCGGGTCGTGCACGGCCTGCATTACCCCACGGACGTACTCGCCGGCGCGGCGATTGGCGCGGGACTCGCCACCACAGGCCTGACGTTCGTCTAGCTTGCGCGTACTGCTCATCTCGGACGTCTACTTCCCCCGCGTCAACGGCGTTTCCACTTCGATCCGCACGTTCCGGGAAGATCTCGTTCGCTGCGGCGTGGACACCACCCTCGTCGTACCCGACTACGGCATCCCAAGCGACGATCACGACCCGGACATCGTGCGGGTATCCGGGGCCGCAGTGCCCGGCGATCCGGAAGACCGCCGGATGCGCTGGGGCCCGCTCAAGCGCGCGCTGCGCGCGTTGCCGGGCGCGGAGTTCGACCTCGTTCACATCCACACGCCGTTCGTCGCGCACTATGCAGGCGTCTGGTACGCCAAGCGCATCGGCGTTCCGTGCATAGCTACGTATCACACGTTCTTCGAAGAGTATCTGCACCACTACCTGCCGATCCTGCCCCGTCGGCTCGGCCGGTTCATCGCCCGCCATTTCACTCGCTCGCAGTGTCGGGACGTGCGCGGACTCATCGCCCCGTCCGAGCCGATGAAGGACGTGCTCGAGGCGTACGGCGTGACGACCCCGATCCACGTGCTGCCCACCGGCCTGCCGGCGGATCGCTTCCTGGCCGGCCAGCCCGCCCGTTTCCGCGAGCTCGTGGGCCTGCCGCCCGATCGGCCGCTCGTCACGTACGTGGGGGCGTGTGGCGCACGAGAAGAACATCGAGTTCCTCGTGAACGTGTTCGCGAGGGTGCGGGCGCAGCTTCCCAAGGCGATCTTGATCATTGCCGGCGAGGGTCCGGCGCGTGAGTCGCTCCGGCAGCTCGTCGCCCGCATGGGGATTGCGGATGACGTGCGCTTCGTCGGCTACCTGGACCGCAACACCTCGCTGCTCGATTGCTATGCGGCCGCGAACGTATTCGTGTTCGCTTCGCGCACGGAAACGCAGGGTCTGGTGCTGCTGGAAGCCATGGCGCAGGGCACTCCAGTGGTGTCCACGGCCGAGCTTGGAACGAAATTCGTGCTGAAAGATGGCGCGGGCGTGCTGGTGATGCCCGAACGTGTGGAGGAGTTCTCGGCGGCGGTGGTGCGAGTGCTGGAAGATCCCGGCCTGCATGCGATGCTCGCGGAGAGTGGTAGGGAATATTCGCTTACGTGGTCCTCACTGACACTCGCCCAGCGTCTGGCCGACGTTTATCGGACTGTGTCGGGCGTCGGCACCCTGCGACAACCGGTGTTATCCCGGACGCATCGCCTGCGGAAGCTGGAACGCGGGTTTATCTGCGTTAAACTGCCGAACGTCCTGGATTCGCGGAGCACGCATGGGAGCCAAACGCGCATTGATCGTTGACGACTCGAAGTCGGCGCGCGTGTTCCTGTCCCGGATTCTCGAAAAGTACGAAATCGACGTCGACAGCGCCGAAAACGCTGAAAGTGCCATCGAGTACCTCGGCACCAACCGCCCCGACGTCATCTTCATGGATCACATGATGCCCGGCATGGATGGCTTCCAGGCCGTGCAGGCGATCAAGAACAACCCGCGTACCGCCACCATCCCGATCATGATGTACACCTCCCAGGAAGGTGAGCTGTACCTCGGGCAGGCGCGCGCGCTCGGTGCCGTCGGCGTGCTGCCCAAGACGATCAAGCCGGCGGACGTATCCAAGGTGCTCTACGAGCTGCATCTCGTGCAGGACCGCCGCTCGAACGAGCAGACGTCGTTCAGGCCGGTCACGCTGGAAGCGGTTGAATCGCTGATGCCGGACGACGGTCCGCCGCCGGGCTCCAAGCCGCTGACCGACTCGGCGTTGCGCGATCTGTTCGCCGAGCTGCGCCGGGCCCTGATGGCGAGCATCGATACCCAGTCCGAGCGAATCACGTCCGACGTGCGCCTGCTCATCCGCGATGCGCAGCTTTCCGCGCCGTCGGCGGAGGGCGCCGCGCGCGAAGGCCGGGCGGCCTGGATCATCGCGAGCCTCGCGTTGACCGTCGCCCTGATCAGTGGCGCCTTTTGGTGGCGCGAAGCCAACCTGCGGCAGGATCTCATCGGCGAGCTTGCGGCGCTCAAGACCGCGCAGGTGGCGGCCGTCGCGGCAAGTCCGGTCGCCGCGAATGAAGGCGAAACGGTGGCGGGCGGCGAGGACGAGGCCGCTGCGGCTGTCGCTGCGGATCGTGGAGTCGCCGGGGCCGACGCGCAGTCCTCACCGACCCCGGACGGCAAACCGGCGGTGGTGGCCGTCCCGTACGGTGAAGACGCACTGGGCGGTCCGCGGCTCGAGATGCTCCGCCAGTTGCTCACGCGCCTGGCGGCTCGCAGCTACGCCGGTATCGTCGAGGTGCGCACGTTCCCGGGCCGGTTCTGCCTCGTCGGCAACGCGACGGAGGGGTATTCGGTCGCACCGGATGAGCTGGCATTCGCCCGCTGCAATTCGGTGGGCAATCCGCACGAAGACGCGCTGGAGCCGTCGCAACGCGAGTCACTGGGCTACGCGAACCTCGTAGGCGAGTTTCGTAACACTACGAAAGGTGCGCTCGACGTGCGCCTGACCCAGGGCGACGTGGCGACCACCGCGATGCCTTATCCGCTGGTAGCATCCACGCTCATGGCGGGTGAGTGGAACAGGGCGGCGGCGGCGAATAATCGCGTCGAAATACGGTTGCGGTGATCCTCGACGACAGTTTCAATCCGCCGTGGTGGCTGAAAAATCCCCACGTGCAGTCATCGCTCGTCAGCCTTCCGGTGCGGCGTAAATTCGTCGAGCGGCGCGCGACCGTGCTGATCGCGACGAGCCAGGAGCACCTTCTCGATTGCGGTGACGGTGTCACGCTCCAGTGCTTCCACTCCAGCCCCACGCGATCCATGCAGCGCGAATCGCTTGGCACCGTCGTTCTGGTGCACGGGTGGGAAGGCAGCTCCGCCTCGCTGTACATGCTGTCGCTCGCGCAGACCCTGTTCAACGTGGGCTTCGACATCGTGCGGCTCAATCTTCGCGATCACGGCGAAACGCATCACCTCAACCGCGACATCTTTCACTCCTGCCTGTTGCCCGAAGTCGTGGGCGCGATCCAACGGCTGCAGGAAATGTTTCCCGCGAAGCCGCTCTCGCTGGGCGGCATCTCACTTGGCGGCAACTTCATGCTTCGCGTGGCTGCGCAGGCGCGGGAGGCGGGTCTGCGCATCGCCAAGGTCGTGGCGATCTCCCCCGTGCTCGATCCCGTGGAGACGCTGCACGCGCTGGAACACGGCCACGAGCTGTACCACTGGTACTTCATTCGCAAATGGAATCGGTCGCTGGTGAAGAAGCAGGCCGCCTGGCCGGACTATCACAACTTCGCGGAGTTCCTGCGGCTCGCCAGCCTGCGCGACAAGACGGCGGAGATGGTCGCGAAGTTCACGCAGTTCTCGAGCCTCGACGATTACCTGAACGGCTATTCGATCACCGGGGATCGTCTGGCCACGCTCGCATCGCCTGCGACGATCATCACTTCGCTGGACGATCCGATCATTCCCCCGAGCGGGCTCGAGCGGCTGAGCCAGTCCCCGCACCTGAAGGTGACGGTGACGCGACACGGCGGGCATTGCGGCTTCTTCGACACGCTGTCCGGAGAAACCTGGCTCGAGCGACGGCTGGTGACCGAGCTCAAAGGGCATTCGGCTGACGCGGGCGCCGAGACGGCGTTCAGCGCATCAACAGCGTCTCAGGCTTGACGACCGTCGAAGCGTCGCTGCTCGCGCTCGCGTCGTGCAGGCGTGCCTGCGCGGCGGCGTGACTCTTCATCGCGTCACCGAGTGAGCGCGGGTCGCGGGTCGAAACGAAGTCCGCGCCGCGCGAGGCGAGGTCGAGCGCATCGTCGAGGGACGCAGCCCCTCGCACCGCCCATTTCCACGGGCCGCGCCAGAGCGCGCCTTTCGGCGGCAACGTGGCGAGATCGCAGAACAGGTAGTCCGGTTGCAGCGCCTCGTATTTGAGCCGCGTGTGATTGTCGTAAGCGAGGATTTCCCAACCGATCTGCAGCGCCGTGAGACTGCGGGCACGATGAACGGCCGGCAGAGCCGACGACACGACGATGCACCGGGAGCGAAATGGCTTGAGCGTTTCCGCCACCTGCGCCACGACCTGGTCGTGACCGAAGCGCCCGAGGCTTGCCCGGCACAGGTTTACGAAGAGGGTGGTTTCCGCGCGCTTCGTGACGAGGCTCAGCACGTCGACCAGCCTTGGAACGCAGGTGCCGCTGAATCGCTGCCCGAATCGGTGCGCTTCACTTGCGTCCACCAGGGCGAGCTGCGCGGCTGTGAGATCGCTGACCGAGAGCAGCACGCCCTCCGTCATCACATCGTCGCCGCGCACGGCCATTGGGACGCCGTTCGAAGCCAGCTGTACATCCACTTCCATGAAACGTACGCCGAGATCGAGCGCGGCCTGAAACGCCGGCAGCGTGTTCTCCGGATGCCCGGAAGCGTCGCCACCGCGCGCGACGAGATGGAGGAAGCGATTAGATCTCATGGAGAATGCGACTTGTCGCCGACAGCAGACATCCCGACGTGCACTTCCTTGTGTCAGGTTGCGGCGAACTCTAGGGCGTCGCGGTTTGCGAGTCCATCGACGTGCGCACGGTGCGTGGCGCGTATCACTTATGACGCGGGTGGTCGCAACCAACCGGCGTGTAGCCGGAACGTCTGGCCCGGCGGAAAAAGTCGTCTGCGGCGCTTCTTCGGATCGTGGCTTCGTTGCCGGCCGCGAAGGCGCGACTTTTGCGGCCTATGCGGCGGCGCCGCCGTGTTTGGCGGCTCAACTCGCCATTCGGGCGTGGCGTCGTTCTTCGAATTCGATAACGGGTTCGCCGCTCGTGATCGTGACCTGGCCTTCGATCACCGCGCCCTTGGCGACCGCGATGCTGCGCGCGGTGACATCGGCCCGGATCACCGCGGTGGCGCCGATTTCGAGCTTCTCCCCGATGACGAGCTTGCCGGTGACCTTGCCGGCGATGATCCCGTGGCGGGCGTGCACTTCGCCGGTCCACGAGGCGCTCGCCGCCATGCGCAGCGCGCCGCCGATGCGGCCGTCCCCGCGCACGGAGCCGCACACGACGATCGCTCCACTGGTTTCGAGATCGCCGGTGAGAATGCAGCCGTCCGCCACGAAAGTCGGCGAGGTGCCGATTTCATCCAGCAGCCGGCGCTTGGGTTGATCGCTCATTACGGCTCCCTGACAAGGTCGTATGGATTATGGCATCGCCGGCTAGAATGTTTCCCGGAGCGCCCGCCGCACTCGTGACGTGTGCCGCATTCCGCTCCAAAAATTCGAAGGGGATGAACATGAAAAGAAATGCCCTGCTCGTCGCGATGACGCTCGCAAGCGTGCTCGCACTCGCCACCCTGGCTGGTTGCAGCCGAGAAAAAATCGACTGGAAGTCGGCCGAGGCCGCCGACACGGTGGAGGGCTACGATCACTTCATCGAGCGGCATCCGGAAGGCGCGCTCGCTACGCAGGCGCGTGCGCGCGTCGCGCAGCTCAACGAAGATCGGGACTGGAAAAAAGCCACCGCGACCGACACGGCGGAGGGATATCGGGACTTCCTTGCGCAGCACGAGAGCGGAAAGTGGGCGGAGGAAGCGCGCATCCGCGTCGAGAATTTTTCGCTCGACGGGACTGCCACAGGCCCAGCGAAACCGGCAACTGCCTTGGAGCCGGCCATAGCAGCGACGCCTGCCGCGCCCTCGCCGCCGATGCCGGCCCACGGGCCGAAAGAAGCGCAGCTTCCGCCGAGGGCCGCGACACCGCCGGCCGCCGCGCCCGCCAAAGCGGCAGTCGCCGCGGCGGAACTCAAGGCAGGAAGTGCCTCCAAGGCCGCAGCGACGACCAAGCCTGCGGCAGGAGACAAGCGGGTCGCTGCGGCGGCGGCGCCTTCGGCCAAGCCAGCGGCGTCGGCCAAGCCGGCAGCCGCAGCGGTGCCGCCCGAGCCGCCTGCCCCGTATGGCATCCAGCTCGGCGCCTTCCACTCCCAGGATGTCGCGTTGAAAAACTGGAAGCAGCTTCAGGCGAAGCACGACTCGGATTTGCACGGTCTCTTCGCCCACGCGGTTCCGGTCAAGCAGAGCTCTGGCCAGATCTTCAGGCTGCAGGCGCCAGTCGGCGAAGAATCGCGCGCGCGGGCCATCTGCGCCTCGTTAGCCAAACAATCCCAGCCCTGCGTAGTCGTCCTGCCCCAGCCTTAGGGGTTCGCGGCCTAAGTAATCGCCGCACGGATTCGTCAGCCTTCGAAAGCGCTCGTCCAAAGGTGACAATTCTGGTCACGCGTGCGCGGTTCTCACTTCGCCTGCAAGTGCTTGTTCTATAAGCACGGACTGGGCTGGCACACGCCTTGCTCTATCTCACCCGTGCCGCCGGCGAAGCCGCGGCAAGGTTGAAAGGGCGTGGCTGTGTCCCCGCAGCCCCGCTGGTTCGAAGCCGACAGAATTGCGAACAACTTCCCCGGTGTTCGCTTTTTAAACGCCGCGCGCGATTTCCCCCGCACGCGGCGTTTTTTTATCTTGAAATGGCCCTCGCGGGGCCTGACATCGGCCAACCTGGCTGGAGTAGCGAGACTGCCGTCGCGCTGTCAATTCGTCGAAATGTGCGACCGTGAGGCTGGGCCCGCCCCCTCCGGGCCGCCAATATGCTGATCAGGACCCGATGAACGCGATACCCGCCCCCGCCCCCAGCACCCCCGGCCGTGAAGCGATCCGCAGCGTCACGCTGGCGAACGGCCTGAAGGTCATCGTCTGGCCGGTGCGCAATATTCCGAATGTCGCGCTGTACAACTGGGTGCGCGCCGGCAGCCGCAATGAGGCGCGCGGCACCACGGGGCTCGCGCATTTCTTCGAGCACATGATGTTCAACGGCACCGCGCGTCGGGCCGCGGGCGACTTCGATCGGCTCATGGAGGCGCAGGGCGGCGCCAACAACGCGTTCACCAGCGACGACGTCACGGTGTATCAGGATTGGTTCCCTCGCGATGCGCTGGAGCTCATCTTCGATCTCGAGGCCGACCGCATCGGCCATCTCGCGTTCGACCCCGAAGTCATCGAGAGCGAGCGCGGTGTCGTCGCCTCGGAGCGGCGGCTCGGTGTCGATGACAACAATCACGGCCATCTCGCCGAGCAGGTGCAGGCCGCTGCGTTTGTCGCGCATCCGTATCAGTTTCCGACGATCGGCTGGCCGGCGGATATCCAGTCCTGGCAACTCGGCGATCTGCAGAAGTTCTTTCGCACCTATTACGCGCCGAACAACCAGACGTTCGTGATCGCGGGCGACGTGTCCCCCGACGAAGTGTTTTCGCTCGCGCGTCGGTATCTCGAGCCCATTCCGCGCCAGGCCGCGCCGGAACCGGTGCGCGTGCGTGAGCCGGAGCAGGAGGGCGAGCGACGCGTCGTCGTCCGGCGTAGCGCGCAGACGCCGCTGCTCCACTACGCCTACAAAGCACCGGCCGCCGCGGATGTACGCGCGCACGCGCTGAACCTCCTGATCTCCATCCTCGTCGATGGCGATGCGTCGCGTCTGTATCGCGAGCTCGTCGAGAACCGGAAGGTGATCGTCGATCTCGGCGGCCACTGGCACGAAGGTTTCGACCCCGCGTTGTTCTGGCTCTATTTCACGCTGCCGGAAGGTGCCGATCCGCAGGTCGTGCAGCCCATCATCGACGCGGAGCTGGCGCGCCTCGCGCGCGATGGCGTCACCGCTGAAGAGCTCCGGCGCGCCAAGAGCATGGCGGCGGTCGCTTTCTGGAAGAAGCTTTCCACCATCGACGGCAAGGCGCAGCTGCTGGGCGAGTACGAAATTTTCCACGGCGACTGGGCGAAGCTGTTTTCGGCTGCGGATGAGCTCGAGCGTGTCACCGCCGAAGACGTGCACGCTGTCGCGCGCGATGTGCTCGACGCGAATCGCCGCACCGTAGGCGTCCTGATTCCGGATCCGGAAGCGGCAGGCGAACCCGCGGAAGACAACGCGGAGCTCGAAGACGCATGAGCACCGCGTATGCGTTGTCGCGGCCCGCAGCGGGCGCTGTCCAGGTGCCGCCGCACGAGCGCATGGTTCTGCCCAATGGCGCAACGTTGATCGTCGTGCCGAGTCGCGATGTGCCGCTGGTTGCATTCCAGGCCGTCGTGCGCGGTGGGCCGCTCTGTGACCCGCGCGGCGGCGGCAATGGCTCGGACTGTATTGCAGGTGTCGCATCTCTCGTCGCGGGCCTGCTGGAGAAAGGCGCGGGTGATCGCGATGCGTTTGCCTTCGCCGATGCCGTTGAAGGCGCGGGCGGCAATTTCACGGTAACCCCGGGCTCCGAGGCGCTCTCGATCAACGGCCAGTATCTGGCGCGCGACCAGCACCTCATGATCGAGCTGCTCGCCGATGCGCTCATCCGCCCGCGTTTCGACGTGCGCGAGCTCGAGAAGCTGCGCGATCGGCGCATCGAGCTGATCAAGGCCACCAAGGACTCCGACCCCGCCGAGCTCATCGGCGTCTATGGGCGCGCGCAGCTCTTCGGGCCGGAGCATCCTTTCGGGCAGCCGACCGGCGGCAGTGAAAGCTCGCTCGCCGCGATCACGCAAGAGCACGTGCTCGCGTACTACGCGGATCACTTCGGCGCCGATCGTCTCATTCTCGTCGTCGGCGGCGACCTCGATGTCCCCGCGCTCCGTCGCCAGGTCGAGGAGGCCTTCGGTGGCTGGCGTCGCGCCGGTACACCGCTCGTGCGCCCGCCCGAAGCGCAGCGCGTGCAGGGGCGCCAGGTGCTGCTGGTGGATTCGCCCGATTCGGCGCAGACCTATTTCTGGCTCGCGAACGTCGGCGTGAGCAAGCGCTACCGACACCACGCCGCGCTCGATCTCGTGAACACGCTGTACGGCGGCCGTTTTACCTCGATGCTCAACACCGAGCTGCGTATCAAGTCGGGCCTTTCCTACAGCGCGCGGGCGGGCTTCTTCCGGGGCATGGTGGCGGGCGAGTTTTCGATCCGCTCGTTTACCGATACCGCGAATACTCGCAAGGCGTTGGATCTGTCGCTCGAAACGCTCACTCGGCTGAAGCGAGAGGGCGTGACGAAGGAGATGCTCGACTCCGCGCGGGCCTATATTCTGGGCCAGTACCCGCTGGGCTTCGAGACGGCGGCCGACTGGGCCGGCGCGCTCGCGGAGCTCGAGTTCTATGACCTCGACGCCGCGTACATCGACGACTACGACGCGATGCTTCGCGGCGTCACGCTCGATGACGCGCGGCAGGTGATCGATGACGCGTATCCGAACCCGGAGGACCTCACGATCGTTCTCGTGGGGGATGCGAAGAAGATCCGGCGGGTCGCGCGGCGCTATGGCCCCGTCACCGTAATGTCGATCACGCAGCCGGAGTTCCTTCCGGGTCCTGACGCCCGGCATTCAGCACCGCTTCCACAAGCCGCTCCCTGAAGCGCGGCTTGCTGGGTGCCGCCGCTGCAAGTACGGTTTGATCCGTGCCCGAGCTACCGGATATCAGCGTCTACATCGAAGCGCTCGACGCGCGCGTGCGCGGGGCGCGGCTGGAGTCGGTGCGGCTCGCGCATCCATTTCTGCTGAGGACGTTCGATCCGCCGATCAGCGAGCTCAACGGGCTGCGGGTCGAAGCGCTTCGTCGCGTGGGCAAGCGAATCGCGTTCCGGTTCGATAACGGCTATTGGCTCGTGATTCACCTGATGATCGCGGGTCGGCTGCACTGGTTTCCCGCCGGCGGCAAGAAGAGCGCGCGGGCTGTCCTCGCCGCATTCGTGTTCGACAGGGGCACACTCACGCTGACCGAGGCCGGCACGAAACGTCGCGCGTCACTGTTCGTGTTCCGCGATGAGGCCGGGCTGGCGCGGTACGATCCGGGCGGCCTCGAAGTGCTCGATGCGCCCTTCGAAGCATTCCGCGCGCGACTCACCGCGGAGAATCACACGTTGAAGCGCGCGCTCACCGACCCGCGTTCGTTCAGCGGAATCGGCAACGCCTATTCAGACGAGATCCTGCATAGAGCTGGCCTGTCGCCCGTGATGCTGACGAAGAAGATGGATGCGGCGGCCGTGCGAAAACTCTACGACGCGATTCGCATCGTGCTGCCCGAGTGGACCCGGCGCCTGCGTGAGGAGGCGAACGGGGAATTCCCGGAACGCGTGACGGCGTTCAGGAAAGAGATGGCCGTGCACGGCAAGTTCGGCAAGCCATGCCCCGTCTGCGGCACGAGCGTGCAACGAATTCGCTACGCGGAAAACGAAACCAATTACTGCCCGCGCTGCCAGACCGGCGGCAAGCTGCTCGCCGATCGCGCGTTATCGCGCCTGCTGAAGAACGACTGGCCGAAGAGTATCGACGAGCTCGAACGGCAGTGAGCCGGGCCGCGGCTGCACGCTAACGTGGGCGGCAAGAACCGCGCTTTTTGCCGTCGGGGACTGGGCAGGGTCTCGAAAAAATCGCCCGGGAGCGTTTTTCCGACGAGGGAGCGGAGCGGTTGCCCAGTGTGCTCCGCTCCCTCATTACGCCCAATTCCAATGGGGTTGTTTAACGCACCGGCGCGACGTTGAGTTGCGCAATCTTGCTCGCCGAGGTTTCCATCGCGAGCAGGTTCTTCGACACGAACTCCGCATCCGGCGCGAGCGACTTCGCACGAGCCAGGTCGCTCTTCGCGCCTTCAGGGTCCTTCGCCATGATGTGAACGACGGCGCGATTCGTGTACGCAATCGCCACATACGAGTTTTGAGCGATCGAGCCCGGCGAGTAACGCAGGGTGCTGATGCGATCGTACTTCGCGGTGCGCAAAGCCTCGTCGCAGGCGCTCATCGCTTGCGGCAGTTGCTTCATCGCCGCGTAAGCGACGCACTGGTTGGTGACCTTCGCGGTGTACGCGTCGGAGCTCGCCGAACGATCCTTCTTGATCTCGGCGAGTGCCGCGTCGTATTTGCCGGCCATGACGCTCTCGCCGCCGGCGCCGTTGACATATGCGGTGAGTACGAGCTTCGGCGCGGTAACGTCCGAAGCATGTGCCGCCGCGGCGGAGAGAATGGAAGCAGCAGCGATTGCGGTAGCGGCAAGCTTCCCTGTGTGACGTTTGTGTGAAAACACGTTCATTACTCCTGGTCGAAAAGATCGTCTGTCAGCGATCGGTTGGTTGAGTCGCTCAACTGACATTGATCAGCGAGCTTGAGACAGACGATAGATTCGGGAACGACGTGCGACAAACGAAGAGATTTGGAGAGATGGTTTACTGTGGCTCACGCTGCATCCGCTTCAGCAGCGTGAGCCACGCGACATTCAACGCTCGTCGAGCACGCGGAACTCTTCGAGTGCCCATTCCGTGAGCGCCGTCACTTCCGGTTTGTCGGAATCCTTGGGTCGCGTAACCAAATAGTAGGTATCAGGAGTCGAGAGCTCGATCGAAAAGATTCGAACGAGTGCGCCCGTGTCGAACCATGCACCACAGAGTGCCGTCGGCACGAGCGCGACGCCGATGCCGCGCTCTGCTGCGCGCACCACAGCAAACATCGAATCGAGCTCGATGATGTTCTTCGGCTCGGGCGCTTCGAGCCCCACTTCCTGCGCCCAGTTCGCCCACGCGAACGGCCGCGGACGATGCACGATGAGCGCCGTTTCACGAAATACTTCGCGGCCGAGCCGCACTACGTCCGGCGCGTGTTCCTTTGCGCAGACCGCTGCGAGCTTCAGCGAGAACAGTTTCGATGCCTTCACGCCCGAGGGCGGTGACTCACCAAAAATAATCGACACATCCGACGTCGGTGGATGCAGCGTGGGATGCGGATCGCTGGTGTCGATCTGGATGTCGATATCGGGATGCGCTTCACAAAATGTAGCGAGGCGCGGCACGAACAGCTCGCTCGCGAAGAACGGCGGCAGCATCACGCGCAGGCTCTTGCGCCGATTCCTGCGCGTGAACTGCGCAAGACTGCGGTCGAGCGCATCGAGAAGAGGCGCGACTTCATCGCGCAGTGTGTGGCCCGCCGTCGTCAACTCGAGTGCGCGCGTCTTGCGCTCGAACAGTCGCACGCCCAGAGCTTCTTCCAGCTCTTTCATCTGGTGGCTTACCGCGGATGGCGTTAGAAACAGCTCATCGGCGGCGACTTTGAAACTGCAGTGACGGGCGGCGATGCAGAACGCGCGCAGGTTGCGCAGCGGCGGGGGTCGGGACAAACGCATGGACTTGGTCGGTGGTACTGCAAGCATGCGCTGAGTTTGCAAATTACATGCCGTGCTACCGATCCCATGGAAGGAGGCTGCGCACGCGCCGGTGAGCGTTTTTCACCTGAATGTCACGCTTCTGCGCACCGCACAAGCGCACCGGGGGCGCGCGCGGCACGCTAGTGGTGCTGCCGAACCTGATTATTGGAAAGTGTCGCCGGTCCGGGCGTAGCTACGCGCTACGCGCAGCGGAGAAAACCACGCTTTTGCCTGGGGCGCGCAGCCGCCCGAGACGAAGCCGATGTCCCGGGAAAAAGCGCCGCAGGCGACTTTCTCCAATCAACCCAGCGACTGGTCGACCCAGCGGCCGAGTGAGCCGAGATCGCTCGAGCCCGAGCGGCGCGCGACTTCCTTGCCGCCCCTGAACAGGATGAGCGTCGGGATACTGCGAATACCAAGCTGCCCGGCGAGTTGCTGGTTCTCGTCCGTGTTCACCTTGCCGACCTGAAGCTGGGTGCGGCGTTCGGCGGCGAAGCGGTCGAGCACCGGCGACATCGCGCGGCAGGGGCCGCACCACTCCGCCCAGAAATCCACGAGCACGGGCAGGTCGCCCCGGCCGGTGTGCGTCTGGAAGGCGGCGGTGTCGAGTTTCACCGGCTGGCCGGTGACGACCCCGGATTTGCAGCGGGCGCAGCTCGGGTTGTCCCCCAGCCGATCCGCCGGCACCCGGACCAGCGTGTGGCAATGAGGGCAGGCGACGACGACGTTATTTGCGCTGGCGGTGTCTGGCATAGTGCGCAGGAACTGGGGCCTGAGCCCGTGAGTTCAAGCGCGGCGGTGGCCCCGGCTCTTGCCTCCGGCCCCGCCATCCCCATTTGGAGGCGCATGGAATACCGGGATTACTACGAGACCCTTGGCGTGTCGCGGACCTCGTCCGCCGACGAGATCAAAAAGGCCTATCGCCGCCTCGCCAGGAAATTTCACCCCGACGTCAGCAAGGAGAAAGACGCCGAGGCGAAGTTCAAGCAGGTGCAGGAGGCGTACGAGGTTCTGAAGGACCCCGAGAAACGCGCCGCCTACGATCAGCTGGGCAGTAACTGGAAAGCCGGTCAGGACTTCCGGCCGCCGCCGGATTTCGGCGGCGGCTTCGAGTTTCGCGGGCGGCCCGGCGGTGGCGCGGGCGGCGCCGGTGGTCCGAGCGGCGGCGGCCACGACAGCTTCAGCGATTTCTTCTCGTCCCTTTTCGGCGGCGGCGCTGCGGGGGGTAACCCGTTCGAGCAGGCGCCGTTCGGCACGGGTGCCGGTGGCGGCGGTGGCCGCCGGCGCGCGCCGGCGCGGGGGCGCGATCATCACGCGCGCATCGACATCGACCTCGAAGAGGCGTTTCGGGGCGGCAACCGCACGTTCGAGCTCAAGCGCCCGCAGGTGGATAGCGAAGGGCTCCTGCAGATGCGCAAGCACACCGTGAAGGTGACCATTCCGCCTGGAATCACGCAGGGCCAGCAGCTTCGGCTGGCGGGGCAGGGTGAGGAGTCGGCGCAGGGTGGCGAGCCCGGCGATCTGTTCCTCGAGGTGCACATTCGGCCGCACGATCGCTTCGAATTCGATGGCAAGGATGTGACTACGACCCTGCCGCTGGCGCCTTGGGAGGCGGCGCTGGGCGCGACGGTGCCGGTGCCGACCCTCGGTGGCGAGGTGGAGATGCGTATTCCCGGGGGCGCGCAATCCGGGCAGAAGCTGCGGCTTCGGGGGCGCGGATTGCCGGGCAATCCGGCGGGGGATCAGTTCGTTCAGCTGAAAGTGGTATTGCCGCCGGCGGATTCGCCGAAGGCGCGTGAGTTCTATGAACAGATGAAGCGGGATCTGCCGTTTGATGCCCGCGCGGGTAGCCCTACGAGTCGCCCTGCTGACGTGAGTTGATGGGCTCTTCTCGTCCGAGCCCGCCTGGCGATTGAGGGCCAAAGCTCCGCAGTCAACCAATCGCCTCACCGCCCTCGCTGAGCCAGCTCTCTTCCTCACCCGTAGCAGCCCGCCCAAGAGCGGCATTCCTGTTCGGGAACCGCCCGAATCGCCGAATGACCTCCCGGTGCTGCTCAGCAAACGTCACACACCCCGCAAACACCCCGCGCACATCCGCAGGCGCTTCACCCAGCAACCGCTTGTAAGCCGCAACAGACTCCTCCTGCACCTCGAGCGACTCCGCGTGCTGAAGCGGCATATAAAAGCAAATCCGCTCCACCAGATTGAGCGCGGCGTCAGCCACCGATTGCATCCCGGTGAGCGCCAGCTGCAGCGCCTGCGCGTCGCCCGCGAACGCCTTCGCCGTCCCCCGATGGATGTTCCGCGGAAACTGATCGAGCAATAAAATGAGGCTGAGGCGCCGCCTCGGCCCATCGGCCCACTGCATGAGCTCGCCCGTGAGCGCGCGCTCGACGAGCGGGGTAAAGCGCTCGCGAAGCGCATCATCGACCTGGCACCGCGTCTCCTCGGCGACGTCGCCGAACCACAGCTTCACGCGACGAGGGAGTTGCTCCGGCGAGAGCGGTGTCTTGCCGAACCAGAAGTCCCGCACTTTTCGCGCGTCATCCATCCGCCGAAGCATAGCAGCACGTCATGAGCGGCCCGCGACGCGCCTGCCCGGATGGCTAGCCGCGCCAGGCGCCTGCTTGAACCGCTCGAATCACGGCCCCATTGCCTCGCACCTATGCTCGACGAAATCTCTGGCGGCGCCGGTGCCGAATTTCCGGCGGAAGAATCTTTGGTCGCCGCGTCAGCGGCGGACGCGCCTGCTCTCGATGCCTACTCGGCTGCGGTCGTTGGGGCCGTGGACGCAGTGGGCCCTGCGGTCGTCAGCGTCTACGTTGGCGGTAGCGAGGACGACGCCGCGCGTGCGCGAGGCGGCGCCGGTTCGGGCGTCGTCGTCACGCCGGACGGGTACATCCTCACGAACGAGCACGTCGTTCAGCGCGCGCAAGGTGCGCGTATCGCGTTCGTCGACGGGCGGAGCGTGCCCGCTGTCGTGGTGGGCCGTGACCCGGCAACTGATCTCGCCGTGCTCCGCGCTCACGCTGCGGGCTTGCCACATGCGCAACTTCTCGGCACCGCGCCGCGAGTGGGGCAGCTGGTCGTCGCCGTCGGCAATCCGCTTGGGTTCGAATCCACGGTCTCGGCGGGGGTGGTGAGCGCGCTGGGTCGTTCGCTTCGCAGCCGGCAGGGCCGGCTCATCGAAGGCATCGTCCAGCACACGGCAGCGCTGAATCCCGGCAACTCGGGCGGCCCGCTCGTGAACGCGCGCGGCGGTGTCGTGGGCATCAACACCGCGATCATCGCTCAGGCGCAAGGCATCGGGTTCGCCGTGCCGGCGACGACGGCGCAATGGGTGCTGACGGAACTGCTGACCCAAGGGCGCGTGCGCCGCGCCTACCTCGGCATCTCGGGGCGAGATCGGCCGCTCGATCGCCGCCTCGTTCGCGCGCTAGGCCTGTCACAGATGCGTGCGGTGGAAGTGATGTCGCGCGACGCAGAAGGCCCCGCCGCTCAGTCGGACCTGCGCCCGGGCGACCTGATCGTCGCGGTGAACGACGTCGCAATCGACGGCATGGACGCTCTGTTCCGCCACGTCAGTCGCTGGCCTGTCGGCGCACCGCTGACGCTCGGCGTAGTGCGCCGGACCCAACAACTCAAGATAGAGCTGACACCCCGCGAGCTGGGCTAGGCCATAAAAAAGGGGCCGCTTCGCAGCGGCCCCTTCACGTCGACCTAGCCGAGAGAGTGCCTACCCCCTGCAGCCTGTCAGCTTCGAATCTCTATCCGTGGAAAGCCTACTCGCAGAGGCCTTCCATATAACTCTGTGCCATCGGTGACAGCCGCTTGCGAGCCAGCGCGCGCGCCTTGGGCGCATCCACGATGTACTCGAGCGGGCCCGACACCAGCATCTGGCGGATGCCCGGATCTTTCGCGGACGCGCGTGCCATCTTGTTCAGCACGGTGAAGCCGCGGTTGATCTTGTTACGGGGAGCCCTGTGCTTTTCGATAGCACGGGCTAGGTATTGCCCGAAGCGGGCATAGAGGAAGTAGTCGTCTTCCCCCACCTGGAATCGCGCTTCGGCGAAAAAGTCGGGGAAGTTCTTCTCCAGATACTCGTTGAGTTTCTGAAGACGGGGCCCAGGATCGTCGGTCGAGCCTTTGGGATTCTTCATCTTTGGTGTCACACCTCCAAGGGTCCAGACGACCAGGTTTTCTGGACGTCACGAGCGGTACCACACCTCGCAACGCGGCGCGGATGTTGGACCTCACCGACCGTCGATGCAATAGGTGCGAACTCGAAATCGGGAGTCGACGCAAATTTTTTTCGAGCACGCGCCGCGCGCCGAAAAATGTAAAACGGAAAGTCGAATCGATCCGGCGACTGAGCCGGAGCAGGCGCGAATTCCGCTACAGGATCGAAGAGGCGCTTTCGCGCCGTCGCACGGAGCGGGCTCGCCTGACCGGGCGCCGGAGCGACTCGTGCTGCGGCTACCCGGTCCCGACACACTCAAGAGACTATGCTTCGCCGAAGAATAGGGGGTCCCGCCGGGACGATGTTCAAAGCGATTTCCCACTGCTGGCGCCTCTTTGCCACGGGCCTGTGCTTCACCGTGTTTGGGCTCGGCGCGGCGTTCTTCGGCATGGTTGTGTTTCCGATCATGCGGCTCGTGCCGGGTTCGCCCGTCGCGCACCGGCGTCGCGTGCGCGCGACCTTCCGTGTCTACATGCGTTCGTTCGTCGGTCTCATGAACGCGGTCGGCGTGCTCCGCTACGAGTTCGAGGGCGCCGAGCGGCTCGGGCGGCCGGGGCAGATCATCCTCGCCAATCATCCGTCGCTCATCGACGTGGTGTTCCTCATCGGCTTCACGCCGCAGGCGACGTGCATCGTCAAGGAAGCCCTGTTCCACAACCCGATCACGCGCTGGCCCGTGTCGGCCGCCGGTTACGTGAGCAACACGTCCACGCACTCGATGATCGAGCGCGCCTCCCAGGCCCTTCGGGACGGTGAAAATGTAATAGTATTCCCCGAAGGTACGCGCACGACGCCCGGGCAGCCGCTGCAGTTCCACCGAGGCGCGGCGAGCATCGCGGTGAGGGCGGCGACGGTGGTTACTCCGGTCGTCATCCGTTGCGTGCCGACGACGCTGGCCAAGAACATGCCCTGGTACCGGATTCCGGATCGTCGGGTGCGAATCTCGTTCCGCGTCGGGCGGGACATCGACCTGGCGCCGTTTCGCAAGGCGCCGGTGCCGATCGCCTCGCGAGCCTTCAACGCGCACCTGTTGAAGTTTTTTGCGGATGAGCTGAAGGCCCCGGCCGGTGAATCGACCCCGGGCGCCCGGCGGCTCGGGACTGAGACCGGCAGCGAGGCCGGAACCTTCCGGACCGGCGATAATGCCGGCCGGTTCAATTGAGGGATGGGTCTGCGCCAACCGGCGTGACACAACACATATATGCGGCGCGCCGTACGCGCCCGATGGGTCTTTGATGTTGAGCTCCGAACAAATACTAGAGCTGTTGCGCTCGTCTTTTACCGAGCTGTTCGAGATCGACCCCGCGCGGGTCGTGCCCGCCGCCCGGCTGGGCGAGGACCTCGAGATCGACAGCATCGATGCCGTCGATCTGATCGAGCGCATGCGGCGGGTCATCGGCCGCAAGGTGAGCCCGGAAGACTTCCGCTCGGTGCGCACCGTCGGCGATCTCGTCGCGGCCATCGAGCGCCTGCAGAAGGGCTGAAGTTCCGTGCTGTCGCCGGGCGCCTTCGTGCCGTGCGCGGTCATTCCCGTCTACAACCATGAGCATGCCGTGGGGCGTGTTGTCGAAGCCGTGCGCGCCGCAGGTCTGCCCTGCGTGCTCGTCGACGATGCCTCGAGCCCTGGGTGTGCGCGCGAGCTCGATCGCCTGGCCGGTCTCGGGCCCGACGTTTCGCTGGTGAGGCTGCCGCAGAATCTCGGCAAGGGCGGCGCCGTCAGCGCGGGCCTTCGGGCCGCGCGGCAGCGGGGCTTCACCCATGCGCTGCAGATCGATGCCGACGGGCAGCACGCGCTCGGCGACGTGGCGCGCTTCCTCGCCGAGGCGGGCGCGCATCCGGACCAGATGGTGTGCGGCAGGCCGGTGTTCGACGAGGCGATGCCGAAGGGCCGCTTCTACGGGCGCTATCTCACGCACGTATTCGTGTGGCTCAACACGCTGTCGCTCGATATTCCGGACAGCATGTGCGGCTTCCGGGTTTATCCGCTCGGCCCTGTGCTCGAACTGCTGGACAGCGCCCGGCTGGGTTCACGCATGGACTTCGACGTCGAGGTGCTGGTACGCCTCCACTGGCGCGGCCTGCGCATGCGCTGGCTGCCCACGCGCGTTTCCTATCCCCTGGATGGCGTGTCGCATTTCAGGATGGTGTGGGACAACGTGCTGATGGTGCGCCTGCAGCTCAAGCTTTTTCTGGGAATGCTCGTGCGGCTGCCGCTGCTGTTGTGGAGGAAGGTTTCGTGAGCGCGCCGGCCGGCGCCGCCGGGTGGGCCGCCACTCGCGAGCGGGGCGCGTTCTTCTTCATGCGGCTCACCTGGTGGGGCATTCGGGTGCTCGGCCGCCCGGTGATGCTGCCGATCGTGCATCTCGTGGCGCTCTACTTCTTCCTGTTCGGGCGCGGCGCGCGCGACGCTTCGCTCGACTATCTGCGGCGCGTGCGGCAGCAGGTCCCCGGCGCGGGCCTGGCGCCGAGCTGGCGGCACGCGTACCGGCACTTCCGCTCCTTCGCCACAGCGATCCTCGACAAGATCGACACCTGGTCCGGCCGCATGCGCTTCGAGGATGTCACCTTCGCGCAGCGCGCGGAAATGACCGGCGCCGCCAAGGGGCCGCGCGGCGTCGTCGTGTTCGGCTCCCACCTCGGCAATCTGGAAGTGCTCCGCGCGCTCGGCACGCTCGGCTCGCGCGTGAAGCTGAACGTGCTGGTGCATACGCGGCATGCGGATTACTTCAACCGCATCCTGCGGCTCTCTGGCGCGACGGACGTCGAGCTCGTTCAGGTCACCTCGTTCGATCCGACCACCGCGTTCGCATTACGCGAGAAGGTGGATCGCGGCGAGTGGGTCGTGATCACCGGCGATCGCGTGCCCGTGCACGGCAGCCGCACGGTCGATGTCGACTTCCTCGGCGCCCGCGCGCCGTTGCCGATCGGCCCCTACATCATCGCGGGATTGCTCGACTGCCCCGTCCATCTGCTCTTCTGCCTGCGGCAGCAGGGGCGCAACCACGTCTACTTCGAGTCGTTCGCGGAACGAATCGAGTGGACTCGCGCGACGCGTGACGCCGTGCTGGCCGCGCACGCCCAGCGCTTCGCGGGCAGGCTGGAGCACTATCTGCGCGTGGCTCCGCTTCAGTGGTTCAACTTCTATCCGTTCTGGCGCGCGGGTTCCTGAATGCGCAAACAGGGCCCCATCGTTGCCGAGGTCGAAGTCGAGGTGCCGTTTCACGACGTGGACCTCGCCGGCGTCGTCTGGCACGGCCATTACATGAAGTATCTGGAGAATGCGCGCTGGGCGGTGATGAACCGCATCGGTTTCGGGCTGGACGCCATGATCGGTTCCGGCTTTCTCTGGCCGGTGGTCGGGCTCGAGGTGAAGTACATTCGCGCCGCCCGCTACGGCGACCGGCTTCGCGTGCAGGCTTCCATCGTGGAGTGGGACGCGAAGCTCGTCCTGAACTATCTGGTGCTCGATGCGAAGGATGGCTCCCGCGTGGGGCGTGCGCAGACCACGCAGGTGGCGGTGGAGCGCGAAACAGGCACATTGCAGCTCGTGTCCCCCGCGTGTCTCACCGACCGCGTGCGGGCTGTGCTCAAAGAGGCGAAATGACCGCGGAACGCAGACGGGTGGTGGTGATAGGCGCGGGGCCGTCAGGCTCCCTCTCTTCAGCGTTGCTGAAGCGTCGCGGGCATGACGTGCTCGTGCTCGAGCGGCAGAAATTTCCGCGCTTCTCGATCGGTGAGAGCCTGCTCGTGCATTGCCTCGACTTCGTCGAGGAAGCCGGCATGCTGGAAGCGGTGGAAGCCGCCGGTTTCCAGTACAAGAACGGCGCGGCCTTCGCGCGCAACGGCGACTATGCGGATTACGATTTCGGCGACCGCTTCACGCCCGGCCGGCCGTCGACGTTCCAGGTGCAGCGGGCGCGCTTCGATCAGATTCTCGCGGACGAGGCGGCGAAGCAGGGCGTCGAGATCCGCTACGAAGTGGAGATCACCGCCGTCAGCGAGCCCGATGCGTCGGGTCGCCGCACGCTCACCGCGCGCGACGTGAATGGCGGGGAGACGCGCGCCATCGAAGCGGAGTTCATCCTCGATGCGAGCGGATTCGGTCGCACGCTGCCGAAGCTCCTGAATCTCGAGACGCCGTCGAAGTTTCCGACGCGCCAGGCGATCTTCACGCACGTCGCGGACCACATTCCCGAGGGTGGGTTCGACCGGAACAAGATCCGCGTGACGGTGCACCCGAAGTACGACGACGTGTGGTTCTGGCTGATTCCCTTCTCGGGTGGGCGCACGTCGCTCGGCGTCGTGGCGGCGAAAGAGTATCTCGACCGGTACGCCGGTCCGCCGGACCAGAAGTTGCGCGCGCTGGTTGCAGAGGATCGCGGCCTCGCCTCGCTGCTGGCGCAAGCCGAGTGGGACACGCCGGTGCGCGAGCTACACGGCTACGCGGCCAACGTGAAGTCCATGTCCGGCCCCGGGTTCGCGTTGCTCGGGAACGCGGCCGAGTTTCTCGATCCTGTGTTCTCCTCCGGCGTGACCATCGCCATGCGGTCGGCCAGCATGGCCGCCGCTGCGCTTCACCGGCAGTTCTCGGGCGAGACCGTCGACTGGCAGCGGGAGTTCGAAGAGCCGCTGCGCAAGGGCGTGGATTGTTTTCGCGCCTACGTGGAAGCCTGGTACGACGGGCGCTTCCAGCGAATCGTGTTCCATCCGGGCCAGACGCCGGAGATTCGCCGCATGATTTCGTCCGTGCTCGCGGGTTACGCGTGGGACGAACGCAATCCATTCGTCGCCGATCCGCAACGCAGGCTCAATAGCATCGTGGCATGGGTGGGTCGATGAGCGAAGGAGTGGCGGTGACATCGTCAGAGGCCGGTGCCGCGACGAACAAGGGCTCCGAGGGGAGAACCGTGCTCGTCACCGGTTCGAGCCGGGGCATCGGGCGCGCTATCGCGCTGCGCCTGGCGCGCGATGGCTTCGACATCGTCGTTCATTGCCGCTCGAAGCGCGCGGAAGCGGATGCGGTCGCTGCGGAAATCGCTGCGCTGGGGCGTGCGGCGCGCGTCCTTCAGTTCGACGTCGTCGACCGCGATGTGTGCGCGGAGCTGCTGACGAAAGATATCGAGGCGTACGGCACGTACTACGGTGTCGTCTGCAACGCGGGCCTCGCATATGACACCGCCTTCCCCGCGATGACGGGTGAGCAGTGGGACAGCGTCATCCGCGGTAATCTCGATGCTTTCTACAACGTGTTGCAGCCGCTGATCATGCCGATGGTCCGGCGGCGCGCCGGAGGAAGGATCGTCACGATGTCGTCCGTTTCCGGCCTCGTCGGCAATCGCGGGCAGGTAAACTACAGCGCCGCGAAAGCGGGCGTGATCGGTGCGACCAAAGCCCTGGCCATCGAGCTCGCGAAGCGCAATATCACCGTCAACTGCGTGGCGCCCGGCCTCATCGATACCGACATGCTGAACGAGCACGTTCCGCGGGAAGAGATCCTGAAGATGATTCCGATGCAGCGAAGCGGTACAGCCGACGAAGTCGCTGGCGCCGTCTCGTTCCTGATGTCCGACGACGCGGCGTACGTGACGCGGCAGGTCCTCGCGGTGAACGGCGGGCTCTGCTGACATGAAACGCGTCGTCGTCACGGGAATGGCGGGCGTCACCGCACTGGGCAACAGCTGGCCGGAGATTTTCGAGGGCTTTCGCGCGCGCCGGAACGTGACGCGCCGGATGGCCGAGTGGGAGCGGTACACGGACATGGGCACGCGCCTTGCCGCGCCCATCGAGATGTTCGAGCCTCCCGAGCACTGGACCCGAAAACAGCTTCGCGGCATGGGTCGCGTATCGCAGTTCGCCGTGCGTGCGGCCGAGATGGCGCTCGAGCGCGCGGGGCTGTTGAACGACGCCGTGCTGAAGAGTGGTCGCGTCGGCGTCGCCTGCGGCTCGTGCGTCGGCAGCACGCCGGACATCAAGGATTTCGTCTTGATGGTGGTCAATGGCAGTTCGCCCGGGCTGAGCGCCAACTCGTACGTGAGAATGATGCCGCACACCGCGGCGGCCAACATCGGCATGTTCTTCGGGCTGAAGGGCCGCATCATTCCGACGTCGAGCGCGTGCACGTCCGGTAGCCAGGCGATTGGCTATGCGTATGAGGCGATCCGGCACGGCAAGCAGTCCGTGATGATCGCGGGCGGTGGCGAGGAGTTGTGCCCGAGCGAGGCGATGGCCTTCGATGTGCTGTACGCCACGAGCCGGCGGAATGATTCGCCCTCCGGCACGCCGCGCCCGTACGACCGCGATCGTGACGGCCTCGTCGTTGGCGAAGGCGCTGGTGTGATCATTCTCGAAGAGCTGGAGTACGCGCAGGCGCGCGGCGCGACGATTCACGCCGAAATCACCGGCTTCGCCACCAATTCGGATGGCGTGCACGCCACGCGGCCCGAGGAAGACACAATGCGCGCCGTGATGGAGATGGCGCTTGCCGACGCGGGGCTGTCGCCCTCGGCGATCGGTTACGTGAACGGCCACGGCACGGCGACCGAGCAGGGTGATATCGCTGAGTCACGTGCCACAGCTGGCGTATTCGGCTCGCGCATGCCGATCAGCACGCAGAAGAGTTACCTCGGCCACACGCTCGGTGCCTGTGGCGCGCTCGAGTGCTGGTTCAGCATCGAGATGATGAACGGCGGCTGGTTCGCGCCGACGATCAATCTCGAGAATCTCGACCCGCGCTGTGGCGAGCTCGACTACATCGTGGGCGACGGCCGCGCAATCGACACCGAGCACGTCGTGAGCAACAACTTCGCGTTCGGCGGCGTGAACACTTCGCTGGTGTTCAGCCGCTGGAAACAGGCCGCGGCTTGAAACTGCCGCTGCTTCGCTCTGCGAATCCGGAGCGGCCGGTGCTCTGGTCGCAGGGGCGCGTCATCACCACGCGCGAGCTCATGCGAAAGGTGGTGGCGGTGTCGCGCGCGCTGCCCGAGGGGCGGCACCTCATCAATCTGTGCGAGCACCGGGACAGTTTCCTGATCGCCTGCTGCGCGGCTCTCGTGCGCGGCCACACCAACCTGCTGCCTCCATCGCGCGCGGATGGCGTGGTCGAAGAGATCGCCGCGCTCAATCCCGGCAGCTACCGATGCGACGACGACTTCGTGCGCAAGGCGAGCGAGGCGGCCGCGGCGGAGCGGCCTGGTGTCGGTGCGACCTACTGTGCGTTCGAAATGCCGGGCGATCATGTCGCGGTGAAGGCCTACACGTCCGGGAGCACGGGCACGCCGCAGGCTCACACGAAGCTGTGGCGAAGCTTTTCGCGCAGTTCGGCACTGAACGCGATGCGCATGCGGGAGTGCCTCGAGCCCGTTTACGGCTCGGCCCGGGCGTGGATCGTCGCCACGGTTCCGCCGCAGCACATGTACGGCCTCGAGACGTCGGTGCTCCTCGCGCTGCTGTCGGACATGGCCGTGCACGCGGGCCGCCCGCTCTTTCCTGCGGACATCGCCGCCGCACTTGAAGAAGTGCCCGAGCCGCGCGTGCTCGTGACGACGCCTGTTCACATGCGCGCGATCGTGGCTTCCGGTCAGAAGTTTCCGCGTGTGGCGCTAGTGCTCTCCGCAACGGCTCCGCTCGATGCGGAGTTGGCGAAGCAGATCGAGTCGCAGCTCGACACCACGCTGCTGGAGATGTTCGGCTCGACGGAGACGTGCGTGATTGCCACGCGGCGCACGTCGAGCGAGCAATCCTGGCACGTGTATCCGGAAGTAGTGCTGGAGCCCGATGCCGAAGGCGTGAACGTCAACGCGCCCTGGTTCGCCGCGCCGATGCGGCTGCAGGACGTGATCGAGCGCCAGCCCGGCAACCGCTTCGTCATTCGCGGCCGGAACGCCGACATGGTCGATGTCGCCGGCAAACGCGCGTCGCTCGCGGATCTCACGCGACGACTGCTCGCGATTCCCGGCGTGCAGGATGCGGTCGTGTTCCAGCCCGACCCGGTGGCGAGCGGCGTCGTGCGGCGGGTCGCGGCGCTGGTGGTTGCCCCGACGCTTACGCCCGAATCGATCGCCGAGCAGCTGGGGCACAGCGTCGACTCCGCCTTCATTCCGCGCCCACTGTTGAAAGTGGCGTCCCTGCCTCGTAACGAAGTCGGCAAGCTGCCGAGGGAAAAGCTGCTCGCCGCGCTGCGCGGAGAGCGCTGAAGGCGCGGGTCATGAGCGAGAACCCTTCGGTGCATCGTGCGGCGGCTGAAGGATTCTCGTCGGGCGCGGAAGTTTACGTTCGCGGCCGGCCGGACTATCCGCCGCAGGCGCTCGACTGGTTGCGCAATTCACTGGGCCTGGCTGTCGGTCGTGCGGTTGTCGATCTCGGCGCGGGCACCGGCAAGTTCACTCGCGTGCTCCTGGCGACAGGGGCGAAAGTCATCGCAGTCGATCCGGTGATGCCGATGCTCGATCGGCTGAGGCGCGACGTTCCAGAAGTCGAAGCGGTCGCGGGCGATGCCGAACACATTCCGCTCGCGGCGGGCTCGGTGGACGCGGTGGCCTGTGCGCAAAGTTTTCATTGGTTCGCGACACCCGCCGCCGTCGCGGAGATCCGTCGCGTGCTGAAACCCGGCGGAGCGCTCGGGCTCATCTGGAATCAGCGGGACGACTCCGAGCGCTGGGTCGCCGGCCTGGGGAGGATATTCGAGCGCTACCAGGGTGACGCGCCCCGCATGACGTCGGGCGAGTGGCGCAAGGTTTTTCCCGCTCAGGGCTTCGGCCCGCTCCATGAGGCTCGCTTCGCTCACGCACACATCGGCCCGCCGGAGCGCGTGATCGTCGACCGCGCCATGTCCGTGAGCTTCATGGCGGCGCTGCCCACCGCCGAGCGCGAGCGAGCCCTCGCGGAAGTGCGCGCGCTGATCGACGCCACGCCGTCGCTCGCCGGCCGCGCGGAAGTGAGCGTGCCGTACGTTACCGTGGCGTTTCACTGCTTCGCGAGTAACATGGCTGTTGCGCGCCAACCGCATGGAGAATCGTGACGTCATGTCCGCAAACCTCGTTTCGAGCGCCGGCATTGCGAATGCGAGCCGCCGCGATGTGCTGAAGGCCGGGGCCGCGCTCACTCTCGCGGTGATGGTTTCGCGCGGTGCCGCTGTTGAAGCGGCGGCGTCCGGCGCTGGCAAGGCGGCGGCCTCGCTGTTCGCGCCAAACGACTTTGTGCGCATTTCCGCGGACGACGTCGTCACCATCGTCTCCAAGCATCTCGAGATGGGCCAGGGTATCTACACCGGCCTTTCGACGCTCGTTGCCGAAGAGCTGGATGCGAGCTGGGATCAGCTGCGGATCGAGCCCGCGCCGGCCGACGTCACGCGCTACGCGAATCTCTTCCTGCGCGTGCAGGGCACCGGCGGCAGCACGTCGCTGGCGAACTCGTTCGACCAGATGCGCAAGGCCGGCGCCGTCGCGCGCGCGATGCTCGTGAACGCGGCCGCGCAGCGCTGGAAAGTGCCCGAAGGTGAGTTGACCGTGTCCGGCGGCCGTGTCGGCCACGCCGCGTCTGGCCGCGCGGCGCGCTTCGGCGAGCTCGTCGGTGACGCTGCGAAACTGCCCGTGCCGAAGCAGGTGCGGCTGAAGGATCCAAAGGACTTCCGCTTCATCGGCAGATCCCAGCATCGCGTGGATGCGCGCCCGAAGACCGATGGCACCGCCATTTACACGCAGGACGTGCTACTTCCCGGAATGCTCACGGCCGTGGTGGCCTATCCGGAACGCATCGGCGCGAAGGTGGCGAGCTTCGACGCCACGAAGGCGAAAGCGGTGAAGGGCGTGGAAGCGGTGGTCGCTTTCCAGACGCCCGTGCGAAGCGGCGTGGCGGTGATCGCGCGCAATTTCCGGTCGGCACACAAGGGGCGCGATGCGCTCAGTGTGCGGTGGGACGATTCGGGTGCGTTCAAGCTCGGCAGCGGCGATCTGTTCGATCAGTACCGTGAGCTCGCGACGAAGCCGGGCGCACGCGCCCGTTGGGACGGCGACCCGGAAGGCGCGCTGAGTCGCGCCGCGCGCCGTATCGAAGCGACGTACGAAGTGCCGTTCCTCGCGCACGCGCCGATGGAGCCGATGAACTGCGTCGTGCAGCTGAGCCCCGGCAAGTGCGAAGTGTGGAACGGCGAGCAGCTTCAGACCGGCAGCCAGGCCGCGCTTGCGCAACTGCTCGGCATTCGCCCCGAAGACGTGCGCATAAACATGCTGCTCGCGGGTGGCAGCTTCGGGCGTCGTGGCAACTTCAGCGGCGAGTATCACGTTGAAGCCGCGGCGATCGCGAAGGTGGCGGGGCTTTCCGTGCCGCTCAAACTCGTGCGCACACGCGAGGACGACATGCGTGCTGGTTACTACCGGCCGATGTACGTTCACTCACTTGTCGCCGGTCTCGATGAGAACAATCGCATCGTCGCCTGGCGCCACCGTGTCGTCGGCCAATCGCTCGCGAAGGGAACGTCGCTCGAGATGATGATGGTGCGCAAAGGCATCGATTCTTCCTCTGTCGAAGGCGCAAGCAATCTGCCGTACGACATTCCGAATCTTGGCGTCGAGCTGCACACGGTGGATCTGCCGGTGCCGGTGCAGTTCTGGCGATCCGTAGGTTCCAGTCATACGGCGTTTGCCACGGAGTGTTTCCTCGACGATATCGCGCGCGCCATCAAAGCCGACCCGGTGGAGCTGCGCCGGTCGCTGCTGACGAAGCATCCGCGCCATCTCGCTGTGCTCAATGCCGTCGCGGCGCTCGCCGGGTGGGGCAAGCCGCGCGCTGAGGGGCGCTACACGGGCGTCGCTGTGCATGAAGCATTCGGAACGGTCGTCGCTCAGGTTGCGGAGGTCGCGCGCACGCGCGGTGGCCTGGAGCTCGAGAAGGTGTACTGCGCGGTCGACTGCGGTCTCGCGGTGAATCCGAACATCGTGACGATGCAACTGGAGTCCGCTATCGGTTTCGGCCTTTCGGCCGCGCTTTCGGGAGCCATCACGTTCAAGGACGGTCGCATCGAGCAGGGCAACTTTCACGACTATCCCGTCGTGCGCATGCATCAGATGCCGGATGTGGAAGTGCAGATCCTCAGCACCGGCGCGCGCCAGCCAAGCGGAATTGGTGAACCCGGTGTACCGGTGATTGCGCCCGCACTCGCGAATGCGCTCGCCACGATCGACGGTAAACCCGTCCGCACACTGCCGCTTTCCCGCAGTGGGTTGAACCTGACGTAGGTCGTCTACCGTCGCACGCTAGTGCGTGTACAGCGTTCTCTCGCAGCACCAACGCACGGAAGTTCTCCGCTGTGTACTCGGGATTTTTATCCTCGAGATTCGCGCGAATTCCTTGCTTCAGCATGGATGAAAAGCGGTACATTCCGCGCATCGGCAAGCGCGATTCTGTCACGGAGGACGAGTGGAAAAGAGCGGAAGCAATGCGCCGCAGCGTTCCCATCGCTTCGGCTTTGCCGAAATGCTGCGAGACGTGCTCGTTACATCCATCGAAAGAGGGCAATTCCTCAGCGCGATGGTCAGCCTCATCGTCATCACTATCGTGGTGAAGTTGCCTGCTGATTTGATGAGCGCGCTGTTCGTGAGGTTCCTGGAGTCGCTCGACAGAGGTTGTGTTCTGGGGTACGTGGCGGCTACCGCGCTTGCGGTCCCGTGGATTTGGCGCTGGCGCTGGAGAAATAGAACCGGAGAGAAATGAGATGATTTATCTGATGCAGGCGTTGATGTTCACCGCTGCCTTTCATTTCGTCTATGAATCGATAGTCGCGCCCGAAATGCGCTCGGATCTGCGTATCGAGCTGCGACGGCTGCGTGAGGAATTGCGCGCCGTTGAGGGGCGATATCCGGAGCGTGCGAATCGACGCTGCTTCAGCGATTTGGCCGCATCGCTGGAAGGATTGCTCGCGTCGCTGGACCGATTCGCCATCGTCGCCATGCTCCTGATGGAGCGCGAGTCGCGCGGTGATCCGAAAGCACGACAAGAGATGGAGCGGCGCGTCGCGTCACTCGATCAGTGCGATATTCCCGAGGTGCGTGACATTCGTGCGCGGAGTGTGCGCATCGCCATGCGTGCCGTCGCAATCAACAACGGAGGATTGCTGCTGTACACCCTGCCGGTGGCGCTCGTTCTGGCTGCCTACTCGAGGATGAGGCAGCGGTTCCTACGCCTCGCCGTGCAGGCAATCGATTTCCACCAGCAGCTCGGATCGGCACACGTCCGCGTGTAGCACGATGTACTGGGTTTGCGAGGGCACGCGTTCGCGCAGGAACGCGTGCACCTCGGGTAACAGGGACTCGTCGCGCAGATAGATTTTGAGCAGCGACCGCGGGCCAAGCTTCGTCGTGATGCCCGGCGCGGCGCCGGCGGCGCGTTGCAGGACATTGGCGAGATTCGTGAACGTTTCGTCGAGCTGCGCGCGCACATCGCCCCGATGGCGGGACGCGTGGCCGACGATGCTCGCGGTGCCGGAGATCATCACCAGCCGGTCCGACGCCAGCATCGCGCGCGAGAAGCTCGGCGGCGTCGGGCCGTATTCGCGCGGATATCGATAGGCGCTCACCTGGCGCGGATTCTCGAGCGGCAATCCGGGTGCGCGGCCCGCGAGCCAATACACTTGCACCATCGGGTCGCCGTCCCGCCGCCCGATGCACGTGGCGGCGGGGAAGCGCTCATCCCGCGTCGGATCAAGCGCGCGCAACCCTGCAGCGCGCCCGTTGCAGAAGAGCTTGTAGCGCTCGCTGTCGCCCTCGCCCTCGTTGATGCCGTCGATGTAGTTCCAGATCCGGAGCAGGTTCGGATGGCGGCTGCTCGAGACGAACCGGCTCAGCGCGGTGTACGCAACCTGCGCCGCGCCGGCGATGCCGCCGTAGTGACGCTCATCCAGCTCGATGGCGCCGAGCATGTGATCCGCGTCGGCGGCGTAGCGCACGATCCCGTCGAAGCCGATGTTCACTGGCCCGCTCGCATGCCAGATCTCGATGAGGTCGGCGCCGATGAGCGGCTTCAGCCCCACGCGCACGATGCGCGGATCGTTATTGCGAGGCGAACGGTCGCGAAACGCCACGGCGCCCAGCACGTCTCGCGGCAGCGGAACGTCCGGGTTGAACGGCCGGTACTCGATGCGCGGCGTCGGTGCGGAACGCAGTGAGGTAGCAACGTCGGACATGCGTCTTACGCGCGCACGAATCAGGCCGGATCCTGCCGGGTGGTGCCGCCGCTGAAGCGCATCGACACCCGCCGCCGCCGCTGCATCCAGCTCGCCAATGAATCGCGCCAGTAAACGGTCGAAGTGATGTAGTACAGCAGCTTGAAGAAGTGCAACCGCCACCGGACGCCGTTGTCACGAAACACGTCGCCCGCGAGCATCGAGATCATCGCCTCTTCCACGCGGAGCACGTTGTGCGGGTTGCGGAACAGCCAGGCAATGCCCGGCGTGTTGAACCGATAGATGAACCACGCGAGCGAATCGATGCCGTGGCGAACGTTGCGCTCGTAGCGACGTTGCAGCGATCGTTCTTTCGCCGGCTCGCGCAGCGCCTGGTCGATGACGTCAGCCGCAAGCTCGGCGCTATGCATGGCGAGATACACGCCGGTCGAGAAGATCGGGTCGAGAAACGCGTAGGCGTCCCCGGCCATCAGCCAGCGCGGTCCGCTGATCCGGCGGCATGAATAGGAATAGTTGCCTGTCACGTGCAGATTGCCCGCGACCTCCGCCTGCGCCATGCGCCGGCGGACATCCGGCACGGAGTGCAGCGTGCTCATCAGGAAGTCCGACTGCGAACCCTCGCGCTGCTTCAGATAGTCCGGGCTGCAGACAGCGCCGACGCTGACGCAGCCGTCCCGCAGCGGGATCATCCAGATCCACCCGTGGTCGAAGCGATACACGCTGATGTTCCCGGCGTATTCCCCCGGGCGTCGCTCCACATTGCGGAAGTGCGCGAACAGGGCGGCGCTCTGATGCTTCGAGTGCTTGCGCTTCAGGCGCATCTGCGAGCCGAGCATCGTGTCGCGCCCCGACGCGTCGACGACATAACGGGTGCGATGGGTGTGGCTGACGCCGCCGACCGTGATCTCGACCGTTGCGCCGTCGCGGTCGAGCTCCACGCGCTCGGCCTTCGCCCCCTGGTGTGTCCGGGCGCCGCAGCGGGCGGCGTAGTCGAACAGCATGAGGTCGAACTCTTCCCGCTTGACCTGGTACGCATGCGGCCAGGTGGGATTGAGGCAACGGTCGAAGCTGAACACGTTGTAGCCGCGCTCGTTGTCCGCCGGGAAGTCGGCGCCGAGTTTCTTTACACCGATAGCCTGCAAGGCTTCGCTGAGGCCGAGGCGCTCGATGATCGGGATGTTCATCGGCAGGAGCGACTCGCCGATGTGGAAGCGGGGGTGGCGATCCCGCTCCACGAGCGTGACCTTCAGGCCCTTGCGCGCGAGCAGCGCCGCCGCGGTGGAGCCCGCCGGGCCGCCCCCGATGACGAGGACGTCGCTATGACTGTCGAGAGTATCGATGAGACGCCCCTGGCGCTCTCCAATGGAGCGCGCATACGGGAGAAATATAACCCGTGTGGTAGCATTTGCGCCCCAAAAGGTCTCAACCTCGTTGCGTTTTTCGGTTCACTCATGCCCTCCATGCAATCGGCCGCGGAAGCGGAGCTCGCCGAGCTGATCATCTCCGCGGTCAACCTCGAAGGCGTTGCCCCGGCGGACGTCGATCCTGATGCGCCGCTGTTCGGCGCCGGCCTCGGCCTCGACTCCATCGACGCCCTCGAGCTGGCGCTGGAGATCTCCAAACGATACGGTTTCCAGCTGCGCTCGGATGACGAAGAGAACCGTCGCATCTTTGCGTCGCTGCGCTCGCTGTCCGAATACATACAAAAGAATCGCACCACCTGATCTCGATTATCTAAAGGAGGTCTCAAATGGTTCGCTCGCGTCTCCTCGCCCTGCTGCTCATTCCGCTTGCCTTCATGCTCATGGGAGCGAAGGCCGTGCTGGTCGATCCCGAGCCGGTCCAGGTCCCCGCGGGTATCGCGGCCAAGGACGTGGCCAAGGCCATCAAGGTCGGGATCATCCGCCGCGGTTGGGTGGTGACGAAAGACGAGAACAACCAGCTCGAAGCCGTGCTCAATGTCCGCACGCACATGGCGAAAGTGAACATTCCTTACAGCGCAAAGGAAGTGACGATTCACTACGTCGCCAGCGACAACCTGGATTACCAGGAAAAGGGTGGCGTGAAGTACATCCACGGCAACTACATCAAGTGGGTGCGTAACATGCAGTCCGACATCCAGCGCGAACTGCAGTTGCTCACCGTCAAGTAAGCGGCCTCGCCCGTTTCAAGGCCCTGCGGCGATGCGTGCCGTTCCACTGACCATCGCCGCATACACCGCGTCGTGCGCCGCCGGTAGCGGGCGGCGCGCGATACTCGAATCGTTGCGCGCCCGGCGCAGCGGCCTCGCAGCCAACACGTTCACCGAAGCGCCGCTCGATACCTTCATCGGCCGCGTGGCCGCGATCGAGTCACAGCCGCTTCCCGAGCCTCTGGCGTACTGGGAATGCCGGAATAACCGGCTCGCCTGGCATGGCCTGCAACACGACGGATTCTTCGATGCCGTGCGGGCGGCTCGGGAAAAATACGGGCCGAGCCGCGTGGCGCTCGTGCTCGGGACGTCCACGTCCAGCATCGGCGCGACGGAAGAGGGCTATCGGCGGCTGACGCCCGATGGGCAGTATCCCGAAGAGTTGCGCCGGCCCCCGGTGCACACGGTGCATTCACTCGGCAGTTTCGTGCAGGAAGCGCTGGGGCTCACCGGCGTTGCGGTGACCGTTGCGACGGCGTGCTCGTCGAGCGCCAAGGTTTTTCCGCAGGCGGAGCGGTTGATCCGTCTCGGTCTCGCGGATGCCGCGGTCGTAGGCGGAGTCGACACGCTCTGTTACAGCGTGCTCTTCGGCTTCAATGCTCTGGAACTGGTGTCGCCCGAGCCGTGCCGGCCGTTCGATCCCGCGCGCAAGGGCATCAGCCTGGGCGAAGCGGCGGGCTTCGCGTTGCTGGAGCGAGCGGGGAGCGGCCCGCGACTGCTCGGCTACGGCGAGTCGAGCGATGCGCACCACATGTCTTCCCCGCATCCGGAAGGGCTTGGCGCGCGCAACGCCATTCAGGACGCGCTGAATCGCGCCGGCCTCACGCCGCGCGACATCGACTACATCAACCTGCACGGCACGGCGAGCCAGAAGAACGACGAAGTGGAAGCGCGCATCGTCGCAACATTGTTTCCCGAGAGCACGCGCGCGAGCTCGACGAAGGGCTGGACCGGTCACGCGCTCGGCGCCGCCGGCATCCTCGAAGCGGTCGTCTCGCTGCTCTCGCTCGAGCACGGCTTTATGCCCGGCACGCTCAACACGCGCGAGCTGGACGATTCCTGCGGCCCGCAGATCCGTCTCGAAAATGGCGACGGGCGCGTCCGTTACGCGATGAGCAATTCCTTCGGATTCGGTGGCAGCAACTGCGTGCTGCTGTTCGGCAGGGCGCTGCAATGACCGTTGCCCGCACTCTTTATATAGAGGGAATCGGCTTCTGGGCGTCACGCCTGCCGGGTTGGGAGACTGCGCGCGCCATTCTTCGCGGTGAGGCTGCGGCGCCAGCCACTGCGCAAACACGACCGGCGCCCGCGCTTCTGCCGCCTGCCGAACGCCGACGCGCGCCGGACACCGTCGCCGTTGCGCTCGAGGTTGCCGCGCGCGCGTGTGAGATGGCGAGGCGCGATCCCAAGCTGATGGCGAGTGTGTTCGCGTCGACGCATGGCGATCTCGCCATCAGCGATGCCCTTTGCGATACGCTGGCGAAAACGCCTCTGCTCACGTCGCCGACGAAGTTCCACAATTCCGTGCACAACGCGGCCGCCGGCTACTGGACGATCGCAACCGGTTGCCTCGAGCCTTACACCTCGTTGAGCGGCTACTCGTTCACGTTCGGTGAAGGCCTGCTCGAAGCGGCTTCGCAGGTGTTGAGTGAAGGCGGGCCGGTTTTGTACGTCGCGTTCGACATCGAAGCGCGCGGGCCGGTCGGAACCATGCAGCCGAGTCGCGGCGTCTTCGCGGGCGCGCTCGTGCTTTGCGCGGAAGCCAGCGAGCGCCACATCGCGAAGCTCACATTCGACGTGAGCGACAATGCCCGGTTGAAGCCCACCGAGGCGCGTGCGCGGAACGCGTTGCTCGTCGAGGGCAACGCCATGTCCAACGGGCTGCCGTTGTTCGAGGCGCTCGCGGATGGCGTAGAACGGGAGGTCGTGCAGGGCCTGGCTCCGCAACTCAATCTGCGCATGCAGGTGACTCCGGTCGCCGCTGCGCGTACCGTTCCTGAGAATTTCGTGCAGAGGGCATGACCACCGTGGAAGCGAGCATTCCGTCCCGGCTTCAGGCTGACGTCGTCATCATGGGTGGCGGGCTCGCGGGCCTCACGCTCGCCCTGCAGCTGCGGCAGCGATTCAGCCAGCTCGACGTCGTGGTGATCGAGCGCATGCGCCACCCAGTGCCCGAAGCGGCTCACAAGGTGGGCGAGTCGTCCGTCGAAATCGGGGCGCATTACTTCGATACGGTGCTCGGGCTCGAGGAGCATCTCACGACGCATCAGCTGAAGAAGTTCGGTTTCCGATTCTTCTTCTCCGAGGGCATCGAGCGGATCGACCAGGTTACCGAGCTCGGTGCGAGCCGCTATCTCGCCACGCCGAGCTATCAGCTCGATCGCGGCATCTTCGAGAATTACCTGGGCGGCCACGCGAAAGCGAGCGGCGTGCGCTTCATCGACGGTGCGCGCATCGTCGGCTTCGTGATGGCGGATGAGCGCACCGCCACCGGCGACGTAGCGGCGTCCGATCCGCACGAAGTGACGTTCGAGCGGGAGGGTGTCGATCACGTCGTCACCGGCCGCTGGCTCATCGACGCGAGCGGTCGCGCGGGGCTCATCAAGCGCAAGCTCGATCTCGCGCAGCCGAACGATCACGACGCGAACGCCGTCTGGTTTCGCATCGATGCGCGTATCGACATGGATGAGTGGTCGACGGACGAGCAGTGGCTCAATCGGTGCGATCCGCCGTATCGCTGGCTCTCGACCAATCACCTGTGCGGCGAGGGCTACTGGGCGTGGCTCATCCCGCTGTCGTCGGGCTCGCACTCCGTCGGTATCGTCTGCGACGCGAACATTCACCCTCTGAAGACGATGAACAGCTTCGAGCGTGCGATGGAATGGTTCGCGAAGTACCAGCCGCGTCTCGCGCGCGCACTCGAGGACAAACGGCATCTGCTGCAGGATTTCATCGCGCTTCGCAAGTTCTCGTACGGCTGCAAGCAGGTGTTCTCCGGTGCGCGCTGGGCGCTCACGGGCGAGGCCGGGGTATTCCTCGATCCGTTCTATTCGCCGGGCAGCGATTTCATCGCGATCTCGAATACCTACATTACCGAGCTCATCGCGAAGGATCTTGCGAACGAGCCGTTCGCGCCGTATGCGCGCGTCTACGAACAGCTCTACTTCTCGTTCTATCGAAGCACGCTCTCGCTCTACACCGGCCAGTACCCGATCTTCGGCGACCCCGAAGTGATGCCGGTGAAAGTGGTGTGGGATTACGCGTATTACTGGGGCGTGCTCTGCCAGCTCTTCTTCCAGCACCGCCTCACGGATCTCACGCTGATGTCACGCATGCGCGACGAGCTGTCGCTCTGCATGCGGCTGAACGAGGCGATGCAGAAGCTCATGCGGGAGTGGTCGCGGGTGAGCGCCAAGCGCAACGGCGCGCACATGCTGGATCAGGCGAGCCTCGACTGGTTCGCGGAGCTGAATCGCGGCCTGCGGGACGAGCTCGACGACGCGGGCCTCAAGGCACGCCTCCGCGAGACGATCGGGCAGCTGAAAGCGCTGGCCGCCGAGATCGCCCTCACCGCGCTGGCGGATCATCCGCAGCTGGATGTCTCCGAAGTGCGCGCGCTGCTCGGGGACGACCTGTCCCGGCTCGCCGGGTCGATGCTGTTTCCGGCGAGCCAGCGGCGACGCTCGGATGCGGCATGATCGGTACGTGGCGTCAGGGTGGGTCATCTCGCGGTGCCGGCGCGTGGGTTGGGCACCCTCCAGTCGAGTCCCTGCTTCTCCTTCAGGTAAATGGCGCGGTCCGGCCTGCGGCGCCATGCTGAGGCTCGAACCATGACCCACTCGCCCCTTCTACTGCAGCTGGTGATCATCCTCGGCGCCGCGAGGCTGTTGGGACTGGTGCTGCGTTACTTCGGCCAGCCCGCCGTGATCGGCGAGATGGCGGCGGGCATCGTGCTGGGGCCGATTGTGTTCGGTGCCGTCGCGCCGGAGCTGCACGCGGAAATCTTCGCGCCGGCCTCGCGCGGTGCCCTCGAAGGGCTCTCGCAGCTCGGGCTCGTGCTGTTCATGTTCATCGTGGGCGCGGAGCTTCGGTTGCCGACTGGCGCGCGTTCGCAGATCGTCGCGGCCAGCTGGGTGGGCATTCTGTCGGTGTTGATCCCGATGGGGCTCGGTCTTGCGATCGCGTTCCCGCTGTATCCGCTCGTCTCGATTCCCGGCGTCGCGTTCTGGCCGTTCGCGCTCTTCATGGCGGCGGCGATGTCGATCACCGCGTTCCCGGTGATGGCGCGCATCCTCAAGGATCGGAACATGACGCAAACGACGATCGGCCGTCTCGCGCTGACGTCGGCGGCGGTGGCCGACGTGCTGGCGTGGGTGCTGCTCGCGCTCGTCGTGGTGCTCGCGAGCAGCGCGCATGACTGGAGCGCGTTCGTTCGGCAGATCGTCGGCGTGTTGTTGCTCACGGCGGTCATCTTCGGGGTGTTCCGGCCGCTGATTGCGTGGATGCTTTCGAAGTATGCGAGCGATGGCCGGCCGGCCGGCGCGCTGCTCGCGGCGTTGCTGATTGGTACGTTCGCCTGTGCCTATGCCACGGGTTACCTGGGCGTGCATCCGGTGTTTGGCGCGTTCCTGTTCGGCGCCTGCGTGCCGCGTGACGATCGGCTGCTGCATTCGCTGATCGAGCGCATCGAGCACGTGGCAATCCTCGTGCTCATGCCGGTGTTCTTCGCGCTCGCGGGCCTCAACACGACGAGCGACGCGTTCGTTGGCGCCGGGCTCGGCAGTCTCGGCTTGATCCTGGCGGTCGCGATCTTCGGCAAGATCGCCGGAGGTGTCATCGGCGCCCGGGTCAGCCGCTATTCCTGGCGGGAGTCGTTCGCGGTGGGCTCCCTCATGAATGCCCGCGGCCTCATGGAGCTCATCGTCATGAAGGTCGGCCTCGACATCGGCGTGATCGGCCCGCAGGTGTTCACGATGCTGCTGGTCATGGCGCTCGTGACGACGGTGATGACGAGCCCGCTGGTGACGCTGTTTACGCGTAATACGCGGACGGCTGACGAGCCTCAGCCGGTCGGATAGTTGCGGCCGCCGTCAACCTGCGGACTTGAATGCCTTCCGAACGGAATGCGAAATCTCCGCTCTTAGTTCTTCGATGATCCGCTCGACGTCCTCGGCGAGCGTCGCGTCTGGTGGCTGCCTTCGGCCCTTCGTTGGGCCCTGTGGCTTCGCGGTCTTCACAGTAACCGCTTTCTTGGGGCGTTCCAGATTGTAAATACGGGCTTGCTTCCGAGTTTGCTCTGCGAAAACGTCGTAGATCTTATCCATGGAAGTAGCGCTCTTGGTCACGTCACTGTTTCCGGTGCCGCCGCCTTCGGCGGAGATGCCGTACCCCTTCTCCGTCAGAGTGCGGGGAGTGGACGGACCCGATGAGAAATCCCGTTATTCAGCGAACTTCCCGTCGAAATGGCGAAGCTCGCTGTTTCTGCAGGGCGCCTCGCCAGGCGTTATCGCCCGCAGGACTACGCGTGGCGATTCGCGCTGCCGCTACTCTTGCCGGGCAATGATCGCGGCGCGCCCTGTCGCGATCGTCTCGCCGGCGTGCGTCACTTCGAACGAGTACTGCCAGCTCCCGGCGCTTTCCAGCAGGCGTTGCGCGCTCACCAGCAGTTCGCCGTCGAGTGAGTCGATGAAATCCACCTGCAGCTTCACGTCGCGCAGCGAGACCAGAAAGCCGGGGCGGGCGGTCTTGCCGTCGGCCTGGGCGCAAAGGCCGCCGTGAACGGCCATCGCCTGCGCGCCGTACTCGCAGAGGTGAACGGCGCGCAATCGTCCGTCGAGGCGAAGCGGATTGTCGGCGGCATGGTGAGTGCCTGTCGCAAGGACGACGTGGTCCTTGTCCCACGCGACGACGCGATCGAGCAGGCACATCGCGCCCTGGTGGGGGATCAGCGCGGCGATTGCATCACGCCCGAACATGCGGGGTCCCTCGTGGCGGGCGAGTGAGCAGCAACGCGAGCACGAAATTGCTCACGACGCCGAGCGAGACGGTCAGCCCGATCGAGCTGAGCACCGGAGTCGTCGCGAACGCCATCAACAGAAAAACCCACAGCGTCGACAACGCGCAGACTAGAACGGCGTGCAGAGTGCGTCGCTGCTCCTCCGGATCCTCCTCGACGCTTTCGAAGAACAGCGCGTAGTCGATGCCGAGGCCTGCGGCGAGCACTAACGCGATGAGGTGGAACAGGTTGAGGGAAACCCCCAGCGCCTGAAGAACACCGATGATCAGCAGGGTCGTGACGGCCATCGGTGCGATCACTCGCATCATTCGCCGGGGCGAGCGGAGTGCAATGAACACCGTGATGACGAGCAGCACGGCCGCTATCGCCAGGCTCCAGAGAATGTGCACGCGCTGGCGTGCTACGAGGGCTTCCGAAGCGTCCTTCAGGTCGAGCAGCGTGATGGCGCCGCCGGAGGACGCCGCGATCTTCTCCAGCCCCCCGCTCTTGTTCACGCCGCCGAACGTGACGAGCCCGGACCACTTGTCGCCGTGATGAAGCAGCATGCCGCCGACGCGTAGCTCCAGCGGCGTTCCGGCCAGGTTCTCCGCCGTAAGCGGCGGCAGCGCGCGCGCTTTCTCGACATCGTTCAGGAACGGCTCGAACAGCCCCGCCTTGAACTGCAGGCCGTTCAACGCTTCGGCCAGCGAAGCCTGCAATGTCTCACGATCCGGCAATCCAGCCTGCCGGCGCTTCTGCACGCCGATGCTCGGCAGGTAACGCGCGACATCGTCATAGTTCTCGATGTCGCCGCTTCTCACGAACGCTTCGAGCTGTGGCACCAGCGCTTCGGTTCGCGTGAGCACTTCGTCGGCCGTCGCCGCTTCGACTACCAGCATGCGGCGGATGTCCGAGGCACCTAGTTCCTGCCGAAGCTTCGCGTCCTGAAGTAGAAGCGGTTGCGGAACCGGAGTGAGCCGGCCCAGCTCGTTCTCCCACATCGGCGTCTTGCCGAACACGATGACCGCCACGCACGCAAGCATCACCACCGCGCCGAGCCAGAGAGGCCGCGGCAGCGCCACGATTGACGACCAGACCGTGTCGAGCCAGCGCGCCTGCCCGTAGTCGCGCGCCTTCAGCGGCATCACTCGCGGTAGCAGATAACGGGTGGTAACGCCCGCAACCGCGAGGCCCGCGATGGTGAAGCACGCCAGCTGCGCAAGCCCGGTGACGCCAGAGAAGAAGAACGCGAGATAGGCGATGCACGTGCTCACGACGCCCGTGGCAAGCGTCGGCCACACGCTTCGCGCCGTGTCGAGCGGTGATTTGCCCGCGTGCCGATGACTGAAGAGATGCATCGGATAGTCCTGCGCCACGCCGAGCAGGGTGGCGCCGAATCCGAGCGTGATGCCGTGAATGCTGCCAAATATCGCACTGACCGCTGCAAGGCTCGCAACACCCGCACTTGCGATCGGCAATATGCCGAGCACGGTGGTCGACACGCTGCGGTAGGTGATGAGCATTAGCAGGATCACGCCGATCGTGTCGAACGTACCGATCCAGGTGGCTTCGGTCTGCGTCTTGTTCTTCATCAACACGGAGAATGCGCCGGGCCCGCTCGTGATGAGGGTGATCTTTGGATCGGTGCGTGTTTCTTCGAAGTGTTTGCGAATGGCCGCCGCCGCCTGCTCCTGCCCGTTGGGATCGAAGGCCGCTCCTTTCGTCGCGACAACGAGAATGGCGCTTTTACCCGCACTATCGAACCACACGTCGTAAAGCTTCTGCGGTTGCCGTGCGGGCTGCCAGGCTTCGGCGAGCTTCAGCACTTCCAGTGTGGGGTCGCGCGGAATCAGCGGCTCGAGCACGCTGCCGGCGGACGAGGAGAGATCTTGCAGCCGTTCGGAGAGCTGCTCGCGAAGATACGGCGCATCGAGCTTCGCCGTGTCGAGTGTGGGCGAGAGCAGGTAGCGGTAGGGAAGCAGCGAGTCGGGAATCGCATCGAGCGAAGTCGCGCCATTGGAGACGAGGCTGAAGCCCGGGTCATCGCGCAGGGCCGCCGCGAACGCCTGCGAGCTCTCGGCAAGCGCTTCCGGTTCCGCGCCTTGGAGCGACATCAGCAGCAGGCGCGATGCGGGGCTCTCGCCGATTTCTTCCAGCAGCAGCTTTTCGATGCGCGTCTTCGGCGATGGCATGAACAGCCGCAGGTCACCGCTGATCGTGAGGCTCGACTGGACGTACCAGCCGAGGAGTGCGATGACGACGATCCACCCGATGAGGAGCGCGGCACGTGAGACGCGACTCACTCCCTCAGCCTTTCGCGCAGAAGCTGATGAGCCAGTCCCGCGCGAGCGGCGCGGGCAGCTTCGACTCCGTGGCCTTGCCGACGAGCATCAGGCTCGATTCGTCGTCCGGCTGGGTCACGATGATGCAACGAGGCTCGTTCTTCGCGCCTTCGATGACGATGTCGCGCACGTACTTGCCGACAGCTTGCGACTTCGGGGTGAGCGCGAGCTTCCACGCGGACGTTTCGCCTGTGACGCCGATACCGAAGTCCTTCTCGAGATCGGCCCGCCCGCCGCCGAGCACGGCTGAAAAACCCCCCAGCATGCTGCGCAACTCGGGCGCGCGCTTCAGCGAGAAGGTGCGCGGCGGCTTGCCGACGCGCGCGATGCTCACCGTCTCGCCCTTGATCTCCGTGCGCTCCTGGAACGGATCCTTCACAGCGCGCACCAGCGTCCCGTCCTCGTGATACTCGAGCTGCCCTTTCACAATGATCGGCTGCTCCAGCAGCTTCGAATACCGCACTTCGATGAACGGCGTTACCGCCGGCGCGGGTCGTGCCAGGCTCTTCAGCAGCGTATCGGCATCAAGGGCGGCGAACGAAATCGCCGGCGCCAGCATCAGCACCGCGAGCGACGCGCGCCGACGGATCCGGCACGTTGTTCCAGAAGTCATAGAAGTTGAACCAGTTGTAAGGCGCCAGGCGTGCATAGTGTGCCAGCCGATCCGCGAAACGCTGCAGTATTTCAGACAGCGCCTCGGCGCGGCGGTTTCGATCGATGGTGAGGCGGTCCGCGAACTTCTCGAAGTGCAGGTCGTAGCGATTGCCGCCCCGATACAGACCGAAAGCCAGCATCACGGGTGTTTTCACCGCCGCCGCGAGCAGCCACGGCGAAGTGGGGAACGGCGCGGGAAAGCCGAGAAAACTTGCGATCTGCGACGGATTGGTCGGCTGCCCGCGATCCGCGAGCAGTGCCACGATGGCGTTGCCGTCCAGTGCCTGCTTGATGGCGATGGCGGCGGCCGGCCCCGCTTCGCGCGCGTTGATGATGCTGGCCGCGAGCGCCGGGTTCAGCGCGTTGAGAAACCGCGACAGCTTCTGGCTGTGCTCGACGTCGAGCACGATGCGCACCACGACTTCCGGCCGCTCGAGGCTCAGCACGCGAAGCGCATCGAAGCTGCCGAGGTGTGAGCCGATGAGCAGAACGCCGTTGCCGGCGGCGAGGTTCTCGTCCAGAACCGGGAGGCCGTGGGCGCGAATGTCGAAGCGGCGGAAGCGCTCACTGAACAGGAAGAGCCGGTCGAGAATCGTCGCGGAGAAGCAGTGAACGTGGCGGTACACGTTCCACGCCGTAGCGGGCCGCCCGAGAACCCGATTCAGGTACAACCGCGATGCGCGCCGCTCCGGTCCGCGCCTCAGGAAGAAGTACAGCGCAACCGGCCACATCAGCGACTGCGCGACGCTGCGCCCGCAGCTGCGCGAGATCCACACGATCACGCGCAGCCAGAACGTGTTGCCGATCTCGGCGCGCTCTTTCCACGCGGTAGTCATGGCACGGTGGCGTCCGGCGCGAGAACGAACGTGCCTTGGGCTACCGCTTGATCCTCGCGCGTCACTCGAAAGGTGAGCGCGCCGTCTTCGATCTCGAGCGAGACATCAGCGCGCTGCCCCGGTAGCAGTGGCGAGTGAAACTTCACTTGCTTGAGCCCACGCGCGCCAAGCCGATGCCCCTGCCACCGCTCCGACGCCTGCAGCACGAGATCGAGCACGACGACGCCCGGCACGACAGCCGTCCCCGGAAAATGCCCCGGCAGCGACGGGTGATCGGCCGCAACGACGAACGACGTCCGGTGTTTCTCGCCCATGTGCGTCAGGGCCGTCGCTCGCCGATCACGCGATGACCGACGCGCCGCGCGCGGTTGATGAAGTCGAAGAAATTACGATACGGCTGCTGCGGAAACTTGCGCAGCCGGTAAGCGTACTCGGCGAGGAAGAGCAGGCCCGCAAGCACGTAGTCGATGAAGTTGGCGAATAGCGACCACACCTCGACGGGCACCGCCACGATGGGTTGCACGCCGATCATGAGCAGCACGCCGTCCGGAGCGGCGAGAAGCGCAAGCGTGAGGTTGAGCACCGCGAGCCCGCTCAGGAACACGGTCCACGTGATCGTGACCTTGCGGGCGTAGCGCGCGATTTCGTCGGTGATGCCGTCTCCCTCGTGCAGCAATCGGGCGAGTCGCTCGATCAGCGGCACCTTCCCGCGAGCCAGCGTGTGTCCGAAGATCCACGCGCCGAAGAGATTCACGAAGACCGGCATCGCATAGAGCGGCAACCAGGCGGCGCTCGAGTGCGCGAGCCACAAGAGTCCGGCGACGACAACGGGGAGCACGCACCAGGCAACGACGTTTAGCGCGACTAGCCGTGGCAGCAGTGCCAATGAGACCAGCACTGCGAGGCTCGCCACGGTGGCGGCAACACCGCGGCTTACGACCGCGATGTGTGCGATCACTGGGTAGGCGATTGCCAGCGCTATCATTAGAAACTTCAACCAGAACCCCACTTGGCTGCCGTTTGGCGCGGCGGCGAAGTATGGCGTGTCGGGGTGGTTTTTTTCATTCGGAAGAAGAAGCCCTCAATCGCCGGGCGGCGGGGAGGGCGCTCCCCGTGTCGCGAGCGTCTTGCACTCCAGGCGTCCTCCGGTCCGAGCCGCCCCGCGATTGAGGGCCGCTTGAACCGGGCCGGCGCGCGGACAGCTGGGCCAGTCGGCCCGCAAACCGCTTCCCTCGGCACAGCGGCGCACGCTAGCTTCGCCTGAAGGGGGACCTCACCATGGCAAACATGAATCCGGCCGCGGCCAGCCCGGCCTCGGCCGCGCGTATCGCAGGCACTTCGAAGCTCGCGCAGTTCTCCTGGACGCTCTGCGACGCCTCGCGCGTTCCTTACAACGTCCTCGTCAACATCTTCGTCTTCTCCGCCTATTTCACCTCCGCCGTCAGTTCGAACGGCGTTGAGGGGCAGGCGCGCTGGAGCTTCATCACCGCCGTCGGCGCGATCATCGTGGCGCTCACCGCGCCCGTGCTCGGCGCCATCGCGGATGCCGGCGGCCGTCGCAAGCCCTGGCTCGCCGCCACATACGTAATCGGCGTGCCCGCGATGATGCTGCTGTGGTTCGCAACCCCCGGGATGCAGTCGGGCCTGATGTGGATCGCGCTCGCGGTGATCCTCGGCAACCTGTTCTACGAGTATTCGCAGATCTTCGCGAACGCGATGCTGCCGAACATCGTGCCGCCGTCCCGCATCGGATTCCTGAGCGGTGCCGGCCTCGCCGTAGGCAACCTTTCCGGCATCTTGCTGTTCTGCTTTTACCTGTTCGCGTGGAGCTGGAACTCGTCGCCGGTTTTCGGGTTCGACCTCGCCCAGCACGAGCCCGAGCGCGCCGTCGGCGTTCTCGCCGGCATCTGGGCGATCCTCTTCGCGCTGCCGCTGTTCTTCTTTACGCCGGATTCGCCCGGCACTTCGCGCTCGATGGGCCAGGCTATCTCGCACGGCATCCGCAGCCTGATCCAGACGGTCCGCAAGGTCCGCACCTTCCGCAACGTCGGCACCTTCCTGATCGCCCGCGTGCTCTTCTACGAAGGCTTCATCGTGCTGATGCTGTTCACAGGCGTCTTCGCCTCCGGCATCCTCAAATGGACCTCCGACATGCTGATCGTCCAAGGCCTCGCCAACAGCGTCGCCGCGGCCATCGCCGGCTTCTTCGCCGGCTGGCTCGACACCCGCATCGGCTCGAAAGCCTCCACGATCTTCTTCGTCATCGGCTGCCTCCTGGCCAACCTCGTGCTCTGCTCCGTCACAACCGAGATGGTCTTCTTCGTCCCGATCGACGCAGCCGCCACCTCGACCGGAGGTCTCTTCCCCACGCTGCCGGACAAGGTTTTCCTCGTCACCCAGTGCTCGATCGCGTTCGTCGTGACCGGCGGCCTCGCCACCGGCCGTTCGCTGATGGCCAAGATCTCCCCTCAGTCCATGCTGAACGAGTTCTTCGGTCTCTTCGCGATGTCGGGCACCGCGACCTCGTTCATCGGCCCGGCCGCCATAGGCGTCCTGACCCTGGTCTTCCAGAGCCAGAGAGTGGGCGTGGGCGTAGGCCTGGTCTTCCTCATCGCTGGCTTGCTGGTGATGTTCAAGGTTCGCGAGGAGCCTACTCCCGGGTAAGAAAAGAAGCCCTCAATCGCCGGGCGGCTCGGAGGAGGACAAGCCCGATCGGGTCGGGCCACGCACGAGCCAAAAGGCGGACAAGCGTGCCGAGAGAGGGCCTGCGAGGGACGGACAAAGCATCCTTGCTTTTGTCCGAGGCCCCGATGGACCGGTCTTGCGGCCGTTCCCTCGCAGGCCCTCTCTCGGTGCGACTGTCCGCCCGCGCTAGCCGATCAGCCCCGTTAAGTAGCCTCCGACCTAAAACTGTGGATTGACCGCAAAGCCCCGGTCGGTATGATCGGGCTCATATAAATGGTGTAGACAGGCGCATTACGCCCGCGCGACTCGCCCTCGTGTTCAGCGGTGTGTGGCGGCGCCCGACCTCCCTTCCAGTTTGACCAGCAGACAGGCTGCCGGAATACCCCGGCGGCATCGCGGAGTACGCCCTCCGCTAAACGGGGCACGACGATGAGCACAGCAGACACCGGACTCTTCAAAGAGTCATACGAGAGAGACAGTTGCGGGTTTGGCCTGATCGCCAATCTCGACGACCAGCCGAGCCGTTGGCTGGTCGACACCGCGCTGACGTCACTGAACCGCCTGACCCACCGCGGCGCCGTCGCCACAGACGGCAAAACGGGTGACGGTTGCGGCCTGTTGCTGAAACGTCCCGAGAAATTCCTGCGCGGCGTCGCGAAGGAAGCCGGTATCGAGCTTGCGCCGATGTTCGCCTCGGGCCTCGTCTTCATGAGCCAGGACGCGTCGCGTCAGGCTGCCGCGCGCGCGGAGATTGCCGCGCAGATCGAAGGCGAAGAGCTCGAGGTGGCCGGCTGGCGCCAGATCCCCACGGACCCGGCCGCCTGCGGCAACGAAGCGCTGAAGACCCTGCCGCACATCGAACAGGTGTTCGTGAACTGCCGCGTGGACGGCCTCGACGAGGCGTCGTTCAACCGCAAGCTGTTCCTCGTGCGTCGTCGCGCGGAGAAGGCGCTCGAAGGCAAGGACCCGGTGTTCTACGTGCCGAGCCTGTCGGCCACCACGCTCGTCTACAAGGGCATGGTGATGCCCCAGTATCTCACCGAGTTCTTCAAGGACCTGAAGGACGAGCGGATCGAGTCGTCGGTGGTGGTGTTCCACCAGCGCTTCTCCACGAACACGCTGCCGCAGTGGCGCCTCGCGCATCCGTTCCGTTATCTCGCGCACAACGGCGAGATCAACACGATCCAGGGCAACCGCAACTGGGCGCTCGCGCGCGGCCCGGTGTTCCGCTCGCCGGTGCTGCCGGACCTGTCGGACGTCCAGCCGCTCGTGTCGATGACGGGGTCGGACTCGCAGAGCCTCGACAACATGCTCGAAGTGCTGCTGATGGGCGGCCTCGACCCGATGCACGCGATGCGCCTGCTCGTGCCGCCGGCCTGGCACGGCATTGACGCCATCGACCCCGACCTGCGCTCGTTCTACGAGTACTACACGACGCACATGGAGCCGTGGGACGGCCCTGCGGGCATCGTGCTGACCGACGGTCGCTACGCCGCCTGCACGCTGGATCGCAACGGCCTGCGGCCCGCGCGCTTCGTCATCACGAAGAACCGCGTCTTCACCGTGGCGTCCGAAGTGGGCGTGTGGGACTACAGGCCCGAAGACGTCGTGCGCAAGGGCAAGCTCGGCCCCGGCGACATGATCGCGCTCGACATGCAGACGGGCACGTTGCTCGAGTCGAGCGACATCGACAACCTGCTGAAGTCGCGCCACCCGTACAAGGCGTGGCTCAAGAAGGGCGTGCGTTATCTCGAAACCGATCTCGTCGACCCGCGGCTCGCCGCGGAACCGATGGATCGCGATTCGCTCACGCTCTACCAGAAGATGTTCAACGTCACGCAGGAAGAACGGGACGAGATCATCCGCGTGCTCGCGGAAGACGAGAGCGAAGCCGTCGGCTCGATGGGGGACGACACGCCGATGCCGGTGCTGTCGAACAAGATCCGCCCGCTGTACGACTACTTCCGCCAGCAGTTCGCGCAGGTGACGAACCCGCCGATCGATCCGCTGCGCGAGTCCATCGTGATGTCGCTGCAGACGCAGATCGGCGTGGAGTCGAACATCTTCGTGCCGGCGCCGGAGCATGGGCGCCATGTGGCGCTCGGTTCGCCGATCCTGTCGCAGCGCAAGCTGCGGCAGATCCTGGCGCTGCCGGATATTTCGCACGAGTTCATCGACCTTCAGTACGAGCCGTCTGAGGGGCTGAAGGCCGCCATCACGCGCGTGTGCGAACAGGCGGAGCACGCGGTTCGCGAAGGCAAGCTCGTGCTGCTGCTGTCGGATCGCTATCTCGTGCAAGGGAAGATCCCGATGCACGCGTTGCTTGCGACAGGCGCTGTTCATCAGCACCTCGTGCGCACAGGGCTGCGCTGCAAGTGCAACCTGCTCATCGAAACGGGCACGGCGCGCGATCCGCATCACTTCGCGTGTCTCATCGGCTATGGCGCCACCGCCGTGTATCCGTACATGGCGTATCAGGTGCTGTTCGAGATGATGCGCAAAGGCCGCGTGAAGCTGGACTTCGCCACTCGCGTCGAGCTCGGCCGCAGCTATCGCGCGGGCATCCGCAAGGGCCTGTTCAAGGTCATGTCCAAGATGGGCATCTCGACGATCGCGAGCTATCGCAGCTCGCAGCTGTTCGAGATCGTCGGCCTGCACGACGAGATCGTGAAGGTGTGCTTCACCGGCACGGAGAGCCGCATCCAGGGCGCGGATTTCAGCGACATGGAAGACGATCAGCTGCGGCTCGCGAAGCGCGCGTGGAATGCGTGCGAGCCGATCGAGCAGGGCGGCCTGCTGAAGTACATGCACGACGGCGAGTACCACATGTACAACCCGGACGTGATCGCGCTGCTGCAGACCGCGGTCGTCAGCGGCGAATACAGCCACTACAAGGCGTTTGCCGCGGCGGTGAACGAGCGGCCGGTGTCCACCTTCCGCGACCTTCTGAAGCTGAGGACCGGCACTACGGCGATTCCGGTTTCGGAAGTGGAGTCGGTGGAAGCGGTTCTCGCGCGCTTCGACAGCGCGGGCATGTCGCTCGGAGCGCTGTCGCCTGAAGCGCATGAAGCGCTTGCCATTGCGATGAATCGCCTCGGCGCGCGCTCGAACTCCGGCGAGGGCGGCGAGGATCCGTCGCGCTATGGCACGGAGAAGAACTCGAAGATCAAGCAGGTGGCCTCGGGCCGCTTCGGCGTGACGCCGGAGTACCTCATCAATGCCGAGGTGCTGCAGATCAAGGTGGCGCAGGGTGCGAAGCCCGGCGAAGGCGGGCAGCTGCCGGGCCACAAGGTGAACGAGATGATCGCGCGGCTGCGTTTTGCGCGGCCGGGCGTCGGTCTCATCTCGCCGCCGCCGCATCACGACATCTATTCGATCGAGGATCTTGCGCAGCTGATCTTCGACCTGAAGCAGGTGAATCCTCGCGCGCTGGTGTCGGTGAAGCTCGTTGCCGAGCCGGGCGTGGGCACGGTGGCGGCGGGTGTTGCCAAGGCTTACGCGGACCTCATCACCGTGTCGGGCCATGACGGCGGCACGGGCGCGAGCCCACTGTCGTCCATCAAGTACGCCGGCACGCCGTGGGAGCTGGGTCTTGCGGAAACGCACCAGACCCTGCGCATGAACGACCTGCGCCATCGCGTGCGCCTGCAGACCGACGGTGGTCTCAAGACTGGCCTCGACGTCATCAAGGCCGCGATCATCGGCGCGGAGAGCTTCGGTTTCGGCACGGCGCCGATGGTGGCGCTCGGCTGCAAGTACCTGCGCATCTGCCATCTCAACAACTGCGCCACAGGCGTTGCGACTCAGCACAACGTGCTGCGGTCGAAGTACTTCATCGGCCTGCCGGAGATGGTCATCAACTACTTCCGCTTCGTGGCGGAAGAGGTGCGCGAGATTCTCGCGTCGCTCGGCATGAAGTCGATCGCGGACATCATCGGCAAGACCGAGCTGCTCGAGATCATCGAAGGCACCACGTCGAAGCAGAAAAAGCTCGACCTCTCGCCGTTGCTCTCGACCGCCGGCCTCGCGGCGGATCGGCCGCAGTTCTGCGTGTCGCCGTCGAACGCGCCGTTCGACAAGGGCCTGCTCGCGGAAGAAATGGTCCGCGACATGAAGGCGGCCATCGACGGCAAGACGGGCGGCGAGTTCAAGTACGACGTGCGCAACTCCAACCGGTCCATCGGCGCCCGCATCTCCGGCGAGATCGCGCGCAAGTGGGGCAACTACGGCATGGAGGACAAGCCGCTCATCGTGAAGCTCACCGGTAACGTCGGGCAGAGCTTCGGCGTGTGGAACGCGGGCGGCCTGCAGATGTATCTCGAAGGCGATGCCAACGACTACGTCGGCAAGGGCATGGCCGCAGGCAAGCTGGTGCTGCGCCATCCGAAGGAAGCGCGCTACGTCGGCAAGGACACCGTGATCATGGGCAACACGTGCCTGTACGGTGCCACCGGCGGGCAGATCTTCGCGGCCGGTATCGCGGGCGAGCGGTTCGCCGTGCGCAACTCGGGCGCCATCGCGGTGGTAGAGGGCGTGGGCGATCATTGCTGCGAATACATGACGGGCGGCCTGGTCACGGTGCTCGGTCGTACGGGTCTCAACTTCGGTGCGGGCTTCACGGGCGGCTTCGCCTATGTGCTCGACCTGAATCGCGACTTCGTGGATCGGTACAACCACGAGCTCATCGACATCAGCCGCATCCAGCCGGAGTCGATGCAGAGCCACGTGCAGCATCTCGAGACGCTCATCGAGCAGCACGTCGCGGAGACGGGGAGCGCGTGGGGTGAGGAGATCCTCAACGACCTGCGCACGTACATCGGCAAGTTCTGGGTGGTGAAGCCGAAAGCGGCTTCGATCGATTCGCTGATGACGAACCTGCGGCGCGCCGCATGATGTGCATTCAGGACCCACAAGCCTTCCGCCTCGGCGCGCTTCGCGCTGTCATCCGCCCGGGGTCGCCGCTTCGGCGATCCCCGTTAGACCCTGCCCGCAAGGCATGAAAAGAATTCGAAATGGCTGACAAGAATCTGCAGTTTCTGGACATTCCCCGTCTCGACCCGGCGAAGGTGCCGGTCGAGCAACGCGTCGTCGAGTTCAAAGAGATCTACGCGCAGTTCGACGCGGACGGCGCGGCTTCGCAGGCGGGGCGCTGCCTCGCGTGCGGCAACCCGTTCTGCGAGTGGAAATGCCCGGTACACAACTACATCCCGAACTGGCTGAAGCTCATCCAGGAAGGCAACCTGTTCGAAGCGGCGGAGCTGTCTCACAAGACGAACTCGCTGCCGGAGATGTGCGGGCGCATTTGCCCGCAGGATCGTCTCTGCGAAGGGGCTTGCACGCTGAATGACGGCCTCGGTGCCGTGACGATCGGCTCGATCGAGAAGTACATCACCGACGAAGCGTTCAAGCAGGGCTGGACGCCCGACATGTCGAACGTGAAGGCGACGGGCAAGCGTGTTGCCGTGATCGGCGCGGGGCCCGCGGGTCTCGGTTGCGCGGACATTCTCACGCGCAGTGGCGTGAAGCCGGTGGTGTTCGATCGCTACACCCGTATTGGTGGGCTGCTCACATTCGGCATTCCGCCCTTCAAGCTCGAAAAGGAAGTGGTCGAGAAGCGCCGTGAAGTGATGGAAGGGATGGGCGTCGAGTTCCGCCTGGGTGTGGAGATCGGCAAGGACCTCTCGCTGGAACAGCTGCTCGCCGAGTACGACGCCGTGTTCATGGGCATGGGCACGTATCGCTACGTGAAGGGCGGCTTTCCGGGTGAAGACCTGCCTGGCGTGTACGAGGCGCTGCCTTACCTCATCAAGAACATCAATCACGAGCTCGGGCTGCCGGGCAGCACCGAAGAGCTCGTGAGCATGAAGGGCAAGCGGGTTGTGGTTCTGGGCGGTGGCGACACTGGCATGGACTGCATCCGCACAGCCATTCGGCAGGGCGCCGAGTCAGTGACGTGCACGTATCGCCGCGACGAGGCGAACATGCCGGGCTCGCGCCGCGACTACAAGAACAGCAAGGAAGAAGGCGCGGAGTTCATCTTCAACGCGCAGCCGATCGAGCTCGTGGGCACGGATTCGGTGGAAGGCGTGAAGATCGTGGAAACGCGGCTCGGCAAGCCCGATGCGCGCGGCCGCCGCGTGCCCGAGCCGATCCCCGGCTCCGAGCAGGTGATTCCGGCGGATGCGGTGATCATCGCGTTCGGCTTCCTGCCGAGCCCGGCGACGTGGTTCGACTCGCACGACGTGAAGCTGCACACGAACGGTCGCGTGCGCGTTTCGGCGTCCAAAGACACGCCCTTCCAGACGACGAACCCGAAAATCTTCGCGGGCGGCGACATGGTGCGCGGCTCGGATCTGGTGGTTACCGCGGTGTTTGAAGGCCGCGAGGCCGCCAAGGGCATTCTGAAGTATCTCGACGTCGCCTGACGTCGGGGGAGGCGCGCGGCGTCAGGCCGCGTGCGTGCTTGGTTTGGGGCGCTCCCAGGTTTCCCGTCGGATTTCCAATGCGAGGTCCGCGTGCTCGATCATCTCTGGCCGCACTGAGTGCCCCAGAGTGACGAGGAACACCTGCGCGCCTTCCCTGCGGGCGAACTTCATGGCCGGTACGAAATCACTGTCGCCGGCCACCAGCACGATGATCTCGACGTGACGCTTCATTGTCAGTGCCGCGATATCGAGGCCGATTCGCATGTCCACGCCTTTCTGCTGGATGTTCGGCTCGATGTCGTCCCCAACGAGCGTGACCGCAGCTTCGCGCTCGGGCAGCTTTCCGCTGCGAACTTTCCATCCTCGAAATACGAGGTCCCCGCGCCTCACGGAGACATGAGGCAGTGTGCACAGTCTGCTCAGCAGCTTGCGATTGGCTTGGGCCATCGCTGTCTGCGCGAAGTCGACGCGGCCACCTCTCAGCGGGCGCCAGGCACTGCCTTGAAGCGGGAGCGCGTCGTACCAGTAGACTCGATGAAGCCGCAGGCCTTTGAGTGCCTGATGCGCTTTGAGTCGATCGAGGAACGTTGAGACATGCGAGATCGTCATCGGTTGGAGACGCGAGCCGAGCTTGCGTTTGATGAAGCCGCCGTCGATCAGCACGGCGTATCTCACGAGAGGTCGCCAATACGCAGGCAGGGGCGAACCCACTTAGCTTGTTCCTGCGTACCGGCTGGCTTATGGGGCGGCATTCTAGTCTTCCGGTTTGCGAATTTGAAGCGTCGATAAAAAATCCCGTGCTCCGGAGAAGGGCTTGAGTCCGGAGCACGGGAAAATGCCGAGGGACAGGACCAACTTCCTCCTTTCATCTGTGAAACACGTGTTCGAGTCTAAGTACGCGGGGCGTGCGACTCGACCTGCATATGTGGTGTAAACGTGCAGAAATGATCGCGCTGCAGCGCTGGCGGGGATCAGGCGATACCGATTGGATCGCCGCGCGTCCTGTTGCAAGCGAAGAAGTGGATGGCGCGCCGGCTCTCGTACTGGCGGCGCGCGTCGTTCAGGCGGCGAGTGTCTCGGCCATCTGCACGCAATTGCGACCCGAACGCTTCGCCGCGTAAACAGCTTCATCCGCACGCGCGATGAGGTGCTTGCCCCAAACGCCCAGCGTGTCGCTCGCCGCGACACCGATGCTGCAGGTCAGGCGAATCGGCGGTCCGTAACCTTCCACTCGCACGCCAGCCACGCGCTCGCGGATTCGCTCCGCGATCATGTGCGCGGCCGACGCGCTCGCGCTGCTGAGAATGACGATGAACTCTTCACCGCCGTAACGCCCCACCACGTCCGACTGACGCAGCTCCGCCTGGATCGGCGCGACTACGCCGGCGAGGCATGCATCGCCCGCCAGATGCCCGTACGAATCGTTGATCTGCTTGAAGTGGTCGAGGTCGATGAACAGCAGCGCGATCGGCATGTCACGCGCCTGCGCGCGCAGGCACGCCGCTTCGAGCCGCTCGATGAGCGAGCGACGGTTGAGCACGCCGGTCAACGGATCCGTTTCGGCGCGGCGCTCGGCTTCGCTCAGTGCGCGCCGCTGCTCGCGCAGCCGATCCGCAACGCCGAGGGCGATCAGCACCGCCGCCATCACCATCGAGAGCGGCAGTCCGGTGTGCAGCAGGAAATCGCCGTCTTCCGCGTCGCTCGTGAGCAGGCGCAAGGCCGCCGCGATCGTGAACGCTTCGAGCAGCGCCCACGCGATCAGGAAGAAGCCGGCCGCGCGGCCGCCGCGTCGCCACGCCATGAAGGCGACGACGAGCGTGAAGACCGCGGACACGGCGAACATCAGGTTGCCGACCGCCGCAATGATCCCGCCGAACCCGAACTGGCTCAGCGCGTTCGAGGCCGCGAGCATGAGGAAGCCGACCGCGAACCATCCGAACGTCGCATACACGCGCGGCCAGAAGCGCTTCAGGTCCGCGATCTCGCGCACGAATACGCAGGCGGCGGCTCCGCTGATCGCGACGGGGACGTTCCACGCATGCTGCTGGAGCGGCAGTGCCCAGGACAACAACGGCCAATCGAAGCCCTGCCCCGAGAAGAATGCGACGTAGAGCGCCTGGCTGGAAAACAGTACGGCGTAGTAGATGAGCAGCCGATCCGACAGCACGAACCAGATGAGCAGCGACGTGATCGCCATCGCCATGAGTGCGCCGAAGGCGACTGTGATCATCCACGAGTGGTACGCGCCGTACGTCAGCACGTCGCTGAGCGCTCCGGCGGAGAACTGAAGGATCTCGGCGCCGCCACCGTGAGCCTCTACGTGCGCATAGAGGACCGCGCCGGGGGCAAGGGAAGCGGGGAGGACGAAGATCGCATCGTGCGCGGCCCCGAACGTGGGTCTCGTCGCGGCCAGAGCGATCGCGGTCGGGCCGGCGTCCGCGGCAGAGCTCGAGTTGCCGGCAGGGGATGCGGGCCAGACCTCGAGGTCGAGGTGGCGGCCCTTGCGCACGATCAGTGCGGTACCCATGCCGGCGGGGACGGTGTATCCGTCCTTAGCCTGCAGGCGCAGCCAGAACGACGCGCCCCGCCCGCGTGCCTCTCGCAACTTGAAGGGTTCGAAAAAGGCGTCGAGCGCGCCGCTCGTGACGCCCTCGACCGTGGGGGCGGGTGCGCCCGGCGACAGCATTCGCACGTCGAAGCCCGGCCTCGCCGGCGCCGCCGCGATAGTAGGTGAATCGGCGGCCGAGCCGGGCCCCGATGAGAGTATCGCGGCGAGGCCGAGGAGCCACACCGCCAACAAGCCACGCACTTGGATCGACCGCCCCTGTGGAGAACGCCGGTACCGCGCCGGACGTGGCATCGTAATCAGCGGGTCCGCGCCGGTACAACTGGAGCGCGTCACAACATTTGCTATTGGGAGAGCCGTTTCAGCGAGCTTCGCTCACGTTGAGCGAGGCTCGGGGTTCGGGGGGCTCAGATACCGGCGTTGCCGAGCGCGTCAACGAGCTGTCGCACGACAGTTGCGAGCGCCGGATGCTCCAGCTCCAGTTTCACCGCCGTGCTTTCAAGAGTGTTTCGGGCAGGCGCCGTCTCTTCGCTTGCGCGGCCCAGCGCGCGCTCGATGTCGTGGGAAAGCGTGGTCAGCAGCGTGCGCGATTCAGCGTCCAGTGACTTGGCGTCGCCCAGACGCGTGTGCAACTGTGCGAGCAACTCAGGCAAATTTTCCTGTGCCATGGCGAGCACCTCATAAACCGGTGGCCCGATATCGGGCGGCGAGGCGACACCATACCAAGCGGGCGGCCCGCCCGCCGGGCTATTACTTCTTGGCTTCAGCAGGCGCCGCGGCGGTATCCGAGGCTTCTTCGGGCCTTTTCTCGTCCGGATACCAGTAGGTCGTGTGGCATTGCTCGCAGGCCTCGTCGATGGCACCACCCACGTCGGACAGCTTGGAGACGTCCTTCGCATCGATGGCTGCAACGGCAGCCAGGGCGGCCTGGTGGAGCGCAAGCGCCTTGGAGGCGAATTTCGCGCGGTCACCGTCGATCAGCGCCTGGATCTGGTCGGCCTTCAGAATCCCCTCGACTTCCGAATCCTGCAGCGTCTTGCCTTCATGCACGACCTTGCGGCCGGGAATCATGAGCAGGTTGGTCGCCTCGGACAGGGTGACCGCGGCGGCGCGGACCGTCGCCCAATCCCCGTCGGTGCGCGGTTGGCGCTCCTCGATGCCCTTCTCGCTGCTGATGACGGCCACGGACTCCCAGAGGATGTCTGCGTTGTGGTCGACCACGTTCTCCATCAGGTCCTGGATGCTGGCGTCGGGCTGGAAGGGAATCTCGGGGGCGGCCGCTGCGGGCGGCGCCTGGTTCTGCGAACACGCCGCGAGGCCAAGCGCCAGCGTGGCGATCATCGCGATTCGAGTGGTGCGAATGCTCATGTTCTTTTGGGTGCCTCAGTTCTTGAGCCGATATCCCGTTTTGAAGATCCACGCGACTACGGCGAGGCACGCGACAAAGAAGCCGAGTGTTATCGCAAGGCTCATCTCGATAGCCACGTCCGACTTGCCGTAGAAGCTCCAGCGAAACCCGCTGATGAGGTAGACCACGGGATTGAACAGGCTGAATGTGCGCCAGGCGGGCGGCAGCATGTCGATGGAGTAGAACGCACCGCCCAGGAAGGTGAGCGGTGTGACGATGAGCATGGGGATGAACTGCAGGTTCTCGAATCCCTTGGCCCAGATACCGATGATGAAGCCGAACAGGCTGAAGGTGCAGGAGATCAGCACCAGGAACGTGACCATCACAAATGGGTGCTCGATCCGCAACGGTACGAAAAACGAGGCGGTCGTCAGGATGATCAGCCCGAGAATGATCGACTTGGTGGCTGCGGCGCCCACGTAGGCCAGCACGATCTCCAGGTACGACACCGGCGCCGACAGGATCTCGTAGATCGTGCCGGTGAACTTCGGGAAGAAGATGCCAAACGAGGCGTTGAAAATGCTCTCCGTGAACATCGACAGCATGATGAGGCCGGGCACGATGAACGCGCCGTAGCTGACGCCGCCGACTTCGGTCATGCGCGAGCCGATGGCCGAGCCGAACACCACAAAGTAGAGCGAGGTGGTCATCACCGGCGTGACGAAGCTCTGCCAGGCCGTGCGGACGGCGCGTGCCATCTCGAACCGGTAGATGGCCCAGACGCCGAAGCGGTTGAAGGCGAGGGCGACCGTATCCGTGCTCATGCTGTGGCCGCCGTGAGCTTTTCCGGCGTACTGCCGCTCTCATGCACGAGGCCCACGAAGATGTCTTCGAGCGAGCTTTCTTTCGTATTGAGATCCTTGAAGCCGATGCCGATCTCGCTCAGCCGCCGCAGCAGGTCGGGGATGCCTGTGTGGGCGTGGGCGTCGAAGGTGTACTCGAGGTCGTTCCCGTCGGCCTTGAGCACGAGCGACCAGGACGCGAGCGACGGCGGCAGTTCCTTGAGGGGTTCCTGCAGGTGCAGCGTCAGCGTGCGCTTGCCGAGCTTCTTCATGAGCACGGCCTTCTCTTCGACGACGATGAGCCGGCCCTTGTTGATGACGCCCACGCGGTCCGCCATCTCCTCGGCTTCCTCGATGTAGTGCGTGGTGAGAATGATGGTGACGCCGCGTTCCCGCATGCCGCGCACCAGGTTCCACATGTCCCGGCGCAGCTCGACGTCGACGCCGGCGGTCGGCTCGTCCAGGAACAGGATCTCCGGCTCGTGGGCCAGCGCCTTGGCGATCATCACCCGGCGCTTCATGCCGCCGGAGAGCGTCATGATCTTCGCGTCCCGCTTCTCCCACAGGGAGAGGTCGCGCAGCACCTTCTCCACCAGCGCCGGGTTCGGCCCCCGGCCGAAGAGGCCGCGGCTGAAGTTGGTGGTCGCCCAGACCGTCTCGAAGGTATCCGTCGTCAGCTCCTGCGGCACGAGCCCGATCTTCGCGCGGGCGGCCTTGTAGTCGCGGGCGATGTCGTGGCCGTCGGCCGTCACCTGCCCCGAGGTGGGCGTGACGATGCCGCAGACGATGTTGATGAGCGTCGTCTTGCCCGCGCCATTCGGGCCCAGCAGGGCGAAGATCTCGCCCTTGCGGATATCCAGGGTGGTGCTCTGCAGGGCCTGTACGCCCGAGGCATACGCTTTGGTGAGGTTCCGGATGGAGATGATGGGCGCCATGTAACCCGAGAAAATAGCCCAAGCCCGGCGTGGCGCCCATCCCTATTTGGAGACCTCATCGCAGCTTGAACACCGGCTGGCCCATCTTGAGGTGCAGGCCTTCCCGCACGCCGTCGGCGAACTCCATGCCCTCGGGCGCGAACACGATGATGGTCGAGCCGTGCTGGAACCAGCCCATTTCCTCGCCCTTGCCCAGGTCCGCATCACAGGGGATGACGTTCGCTCCGCGGTATCGCAGATGGAGCAGCACGTCGAGGAAGTGCAGGCGGATGCTGGCGACCAGGATCGCCGCGATCGGCACGAGCGTGATGAGCTGATCCGTGGCCTTGAGGCGGCAGCGGATGACGGCGCGCTCGTTCTTGCAGTAAAGGTTCTCGACTCGCTTCAGCGCGATCGGGTTCACGTTCCAGGTGTCGCCGGAGATGTACGTCACCTGCTCAACGTTGCAATCGTGTGGCGCGTGGAAGCGGTGATACATGCTCGACGTGAGGCGCAGCGTCACGTAGGTGCCGTTCTTGTATTGCTCGACGAGCGAGGGGTCGTCGAGCAGATCCTTCAACGAGTACGGGAAGCCCTTCGCCTGCAACAGCATTCCATCGCGCACGCTGCCGCTCGCGCCGACGATCGCATCGCATGGGCTCACGAGTGAGCCCTCGTTCATGTCGACGGGGCGCGCGCCGTCTTTCAGCTCGCGTGTGAAGCAATCATGCACGCTCTTGAATTTTCTCTTCTTCGCCTCGCTCAGGTCGAGGTCGCTGAACATTCTCCAGAGGGTGAGGAGCATCGTGCGAACGATCACGTTTTCCCGCTTGCTGAGCCACCCGATCAGGATGGTGGCGTAGCGGCGAGGAATACGGTTCGTGAGCAGGAAGTTGAGTTGCTCCTGCTGTGTGATGCTGTCTATGACTTTGCGAGGTGCTGTGCGTAATGTCATCGAAACGTAGTTTCCCGGCAATAGAGTTGTGAACTGTGAACACACTCATTCTGTATGTCCTGGGGGCACTGCTCGTCGCGGTGCTGTTGCATAAGGCTCTTCGGCGCCTCGATCTGTCGCGTGCGAAACATCGCTCGCTGGCGGGGCACGCGCGCTGGTCGCGACGGTTCTCGAAGCTCGTGCCGTTTTACGAGTTCGACGAGTCGCAATTCTTTCGCGCCGACGACGCGCCGGACGAAGTGGCGCGCACGCGCCGCGCGGGTTTCATGCGGCTGGCGGCGATCTACGCGCAGCGTTTTCCGAAAGGCGCGGCACTCAGCGAGGAGGTGGCGAGCGGCGTTTCGGACATGCAGTTCACCTCGCGCTACCGCGTGCCGTTCCAGTTCTCGCGGCACGTGCGCAAGCACTTCAAGGGCGGCTCGTTCCTGCAGGCGTCTTCCGGTCGCATGGTCACCGATCTGGACGGTAACGAGCTCTACGACCTTACCGGCTCTTACGGCGTCAATGTTTTCGGTTACGACTTCTACAAGGGTTGCATCGAGCGCGGCGGCGAACTGGTCAAGGATCTTGGCCCGGTGCTTGGTAACTATCATCCCGTGATGGCCTACAACGTGCGCCGGCTCAAGGAGATTTCCGGGCTCGACGAAGTGTCCTTCCACATGTCCGGCACCGAGGCGGTCATGCAGGCGGTGCGGCTCGCGCGCTATCACACGAAGCGGAACAACCTCGTGCGCTTCTGCGGCGCTTATCACGGCTGGTGGGGCGACGTGCAGCCCGGCGTTGGCAATCCCGTTACCGCGCACGATACCTACACGCTGAGCGACATGAGCGAAGCGGCGCTGCGAGTGCTTCGGAAGAGAAACGACATCGCGTGCGTGCTCGTGAATCCGTTGCAGGCGCTGCATCCGAACGCGAACGCGCCGGGCGACAACATGCTCGTCGACAGCTCGCGCAAGGCTCACTTCGATCGCGCGGCGTACACGCAGTGGCTGAGACAACTGCGCGAGGTCTGCACCGCGCGCAACATCGTGCTGATCTTCGACGAGGTGTTCGTCGGTTTCCGTCTCGCTCCCGGCGGAGCGCAGGAATACTTCGGCGTGCGCGCGGACATGGTCACGTACGGCAAGACGCTCGGCGGCGGCCTGCCGGTGGGCGTCGTGTGCGGCAAGACGGAGTTCATGAAGCGCTTCCGCGAGGACCGTCCGACCGACGTGTGTCTCGCTCGCGGCACGTTCAACTCGCATCCGTATGTGATGGGCGCGATGCATGAGTTCCTGAAGAAGATGGAGACGGATGAATATCGTGCGATCTACGCGGGCCAGGACGACCTCTGGAATGGGCGCGTGCAGCGGCTCAACCAGCGCCTGAGCGACGCTGGCCTGCCGGTACGTCTCGCCAATCTGTCGTCCATCTGGACGCTCCACTACACGCAGCCTTCTAGATACAACTGGATGCTTCAGTACTACCTGCGGGTGGAAGGGCTTGCCCTGAGCTGGGTGGGCACGGGCCGCTTCATCTTCAGCCTCGACTACACGCAAGGCGAGTTCGCCGAGGTCGCCGACCGCATTGTGTCGGCGACCCGGGCGATGCAGGAGGACGGCTGGTGGTGGGCCGATGCCAGCCTCACCAACAAGACCATCAAGCGTCGCGTGTTGAAAGAGATTCTTCGAGCCCGCCGTGGTGGCGGCCGTGATTCGGGTCGATCAGCTCACCCTTCATCAGGAACAGCGGCGCCCTCCAGTAGAGCATGACGTCGTGGAACGGGTCCGTGACGATCTTCGTGAGCCACACGAGGCCCGTCTGGACGTCGCGGATGAAGAACAGGTGGATCGTGCGGAACAGGAGGCCGCCGATCCCGATGACGAGCCACATCTGCCCGACGTGCTGAACGAACTCTTCACGCGCGGTGGCCGCGTCGAAGAAGCCGAACAGCGTGGGGTCGATCCACAGCAGCGCCGGTGACAGCGCCCAGATCGCCATCAGCACGATCTTGCGACGGATGTTGTAACCGACCTTGATGTCTTCCTTGTGCTCGTTCGTGGCCTCGTTCACTTCGTCGTAGCCCTTCGGCTCGAAGAAGAAGTGACCGGCCTGGCGACTCGTCATGGACACGAGCCAGCCGATCAGCGCGGCCGCGACGGGGTTCGTGAACATCATGACGTAGGCGGTCAGGAAGCTGAGCGCGCTGACCAGGTGCAAAGTCTGGTTGATGCGGCTGTGGTGGTAGTAGCGGTGGTCGTCCCAGCGCTGTGTTCTCAGCGCCTCGAGAAAAGTCTGCTGCATGTGGCGTCCTCTTGCGTGCGAGAAAAGCATGAAAATCGGCAGGTGAAGCAAATATCTCAAGGACATCACAGGAATATGACGACCCCCGGGGTGAAGTAAATATTCCCGATTCTTCGCGGCAAGATGACGGTTGGGGACACGGGGTTTGAGAACGGCGTCACAGGGCCCGCCGCGGCGGCGAGGGCGCGGCGGCTCGTCACAAAACCTTCGCACGCGATTCATTGCGCTTTTACGTTGCCGCGCAATCGTGCGATGCGCCGATATTGGCCTTTGCGAGGCGCGGGAGCGCAAGTGCGAACGCATGAGAATCATGATCGTCACGGACGCCTGGTTCCCCCAGACCAACGGCGTCGTGCATACGCTTGCGCAGACGGCCGAATGGCTGGGTCGCTTCGGTCACGAAGTCAGACTCATCACCCCGCGGGATTTCCGCACCTTCCCGTGCCCGACCTATCCGGAGATCCGGATCGCGGTGCTTCCCTACAAGCAGGTGGCGCAGACGATCGCCGCGTTTCAGCCGCATGCGGTGCATATCGCAACCGAAGGCTCGCTGGGCTTTGCAGCCCGTCGCTATTGCCTGACCCACGATCTGAAGTTCACCACGTCCTATCACACACAGTTTCCGCAGTATTTGAAGGAGCGGTATCCGATTCCGCTTTGGGCTTCGTATGCGGCGCTGACGTGGTTCCATAACGCCGCCGAGCGCTGCATGGTGAGCACGAAGTCCGTGCATGAGCAGCTCGCGCAGCGCGGCTTCAAGAAGCTTGCGCGCTGGCAGCGCGGGGTCGACACGACGATCTTTCGTCCTTATGACAAGAGCTTCCTCGATCTGCCGCGGCCGATCGCCGCTTATGTCGGGCGCGTCGCCGTGGAGAAGAACATCGATGCGTTCCTGCGCATGCCGTGGCAGGGGTCGAAGATCGTCATCGGTGATGGGCCTGAGTTGCCGCGGTTGAAGCAGCAGTATCCGGGCGCGGTGTATGCGGGCTTCAAGTTCGGTGAGGAGCTGGCGCGGCATGTCGCCGCGTCGGATGTGTTCGTGTTTCCGAGTGTCACTGACACGTTTGGTTTGGTGAATCTGGAGGCGATGGCGTGCGGTGTGCCGGTTGCGGCGTTCCCGGTCACTGGGCCGATCGATGTGGTGGAAGACGGTGTGACCGGCGCGCTCGACAAGGACCTGGCGCGCGCGGCCCTGCGGGCGCTCGAAATAAGTCCCGATGCGTGCCGCCAGCGGGCGCTCCGATCTGGGTGGGATGCGTGTACACGGCAGTTCGAGAAGAATCTGGCTGTGAGTCAGCCGCACTCGCGATTGGAAATTGCCGGCCTGCCCGAAGGCGCTGGACTCTAGAGAAGAAGCCCTCAATCGCCGGGCGGCGCGGAGAAGCGGGTTGCACGAGTGCTCTTGCTCTGGAGCCGCCCGGCGATTGAGGGCTTCTTCGGCACCCCTGCCCGGGGGAAACACCCAAAAAAAAGCCCCGCTTACGCAGGGCTCATCATCTTCATTTGCATGACCCGGATGCTTCGCTGTCAGCTCCGGCCGGGCGCGGGCAAAAATTCGTTGCGGAAAGTCGCCCCTTTATCGCGCCTCGGCGTGTCGCGTCTTCACGGACTCAATTTCTTCCCGGCTGGAACGTTGGGGCTGCCCCCGGCCGAACCTCAAGGCCGGCGTGTCTGATTCACGCCATTCAGTCGTCCCGGACAGCCCGCAAATGGTGTGGCCGCCGCTACCCGTGCCCGCGTCGATGCTCCGAGTTTCTTCCCTTATTCCTCCGATACCTGTCTCTTGTTCGCTTCCCGCATCACCCGGGAAACCCAAAAACCTCGCTCGGACTCAAGCAAACCCGGTGCCAATGAATGGATGCCGCGAGAAAACGGGGACTTGCGACGGGGTCGGCGAGCTCGATGAGCGAAAAGTGTACAGAGTCCCGACAGTTCTTTCATGTCGTTTGTTGACTACAGCGGCAGTAGCTCACACCTTGAGCCACACCGAGAAGCGCGCGCCCGCACGTTCGGGCAGGTCTTCGGCGGTGGCGAACCCGCCGTGAAACTCGGCGATCAGCTTCACGATGTAGAGCCCAAGCCCGAAGTGTGGGCGGTGATCGCTGCTGGCTCGTGACTGCCAGAGTGATTCGAACAGCTTGCCGTGCGAATCCGGCGGCAGCGGCGGCCCGGGGTTCTCCACTTCGAGCACCGCGTGATGCGATTCGAAGCGCAGCCGAACGGTGATCGTCGCGCCGTGCGCGCTGAAATCCACCGCGTTATCAATGAGTTTGTCGAGCAGCTGTACGATGAGGTCGGGTGCGCCCTCGATCTCCAGCGGGCCCGGCGTGAGCGCGTCGACGAACTGCCGCTGCGGGAACCCCATGCGGTATGCCGAGACCGCTGAGGCAATTACCGGGACGAGATCGAACCGCGTGCGCTCGCTGCTCTGGATCGCTTCTTCAACACGCGTGGCCGCACCCATCGCCATCAGCATCGCGTTGAGCCGGTCGCTCCCCTCACGCGCACGCTCGAGGTAGATGCGTGCGGAGTCGGGGATGCCTTTCTCTGTTTCGAGATTATCGAGCGACGACCGCACGATGGTGAGCGGAGTGCGGATCTCGTGCGCGAGCTTCCCCGCGAGCGTGCGCAGATAGCCTGTGTATTCATTCAGGCGCAGTAGCAGCGTCGAGAAGCTCCGCGCGACGTCGCCGAGCTCGTCCGGCGCCTTCGATTCGGGGAATGTGGTGACGAGTCCCTCACGCGTGAGGGCGTTTTCGCTGGCCTTGCGCAGCCGGGAAAGGCGCAGCGCCAGGTGCGCGGCGAACACGAACATCGCCACCATGAAAAGCGCGCTCGTGATCAGCGTGAAGTTGAGCAGCGTGGTGAGCGCGTGATCCCGCAGCGTGAGCCAGTGATCCACCGTCTGGCTGACGCGCAATGTGCCGATGACGCGCCCGCCGTCGCGGTCGTAGATCGGGGCGGGGACCTCGAGCATGCGCCGTTGGCCGGGTTCGTCCAGCAGGCGTCGGTAGAGCAGCACAAGGATCGAGCGGCCGTCCTCGCCGTAGTTCGGTGCCAGCGTGGGGACGTCCGCCATGGCGAGCTGCGCGCCATCGGGCGTGGAGACGGCGAGCCGCAGTCCGGACTGGTCTTTCAGGAACTGATTCAGGTAGCGCGCAAGCTCGGGCGACGCCGCGATCAGCCGGCCCTGGGTGAGCAGGTCGTCTCCGCGCAGCGTGCCGTAGCTGTTTGCCATCGCGCCCAGTTGGTCACGGTCGTCTATGAGCACGCCGAACCGGCTGCCGAGGAGCGAGAGCGGGATGCGCAGCTCGATCCGATAACCTTCCTTGGTCGGCTGCCATGCGCTGTCGATCCGGGGTTCGTCCACGGCTTCCTGCCGCCCGTACTCGCGCGTCTCGATGCGGCGGGCGTGCACATCGCCCGGTCCGGTCGTTGCGAGGAATACCTGCCGTTCGACGCCGGTCGTGTCCTCGAAACCGATCCAGACACGGTCGCCAAAAGACGTGGGGTCGAGCGGGCTTGCGTTCGGCGCGTCGAAGACCAGCTTGTCGTCGCGCACGTCCAGCTGCGCGTAGAACATGCGGTCGCGCACGCCCGTGAGGATGCCGAGACGGTCGTTGCCGCGATTGAAGTACTTCCAGGCGCTGGGCACGACAGGCCATTCATCGACGTAGCCGTCGATGAATGGCTCGCCTGGCAGCGGAATGGGGACGAGGTCGTAACGCTCCGGCTTGGGGAGCAGCTCGCCCGTCGGGCCGCGATAGAGCAGCTCATCGCGACCCTGCAACGATGCCGCGATGGTCTTCGCCATCGCCGTGAGCGACTGGCTTTCCGCCTCGCGAAGCGACTTCTCCATCTCCTGGGCGTACTTGTAGCCCGCCCATGGGAGCATGAGCGTGAGCAGACTCAGCAGTAGCAGCTTCAGGCGCAGTGACATGCGCGCTTACTCGACCCAGCGGTACCCCATGCCATAGACGGTCTGGATGCCATCGAAGCTCGGCTCGAAAGCCTGGAATTTGCGCCGGATGCGCTTGATGTGCGACGTGATGGTGTTGTCATCGAGCACGACGTTCGCCGCGTCCATGAGCTGCTGGCGGTTCTTCACGTGGCCGGGATGCTTCGCGAGCGCGTATACGATCCAGAACTCGGTCAGCGACAGCAGCACCACTTTGCCGTCCCACTGCACCTGCATGCGTTCGGCATCGAGCGTGAGCGGGCCGCGACGAACGATCTGATTGTCCTCGTGCGGCTTGCGCAAGGCATCGACGCGGCGGAAGAGCGCGTTCACGCGCGCGCTCAGGTGTGGCAGGCTCAGGTCCTTCGTCAGGAAGTCATCCGCGCCGAGGCGCAGCCCCGACACCGCATCGAGCTCGCTGTCGCGCGCCGTGAGGAAAATGATGGGCAGCTCGGCGGAGAGCGCGCGCAGCTGCCGGCACAGATCGAAGCCACCTTCCGGCTCTTCCGCCAGCGAGATGTCGATGATCGCAAGATCCGGCAGGCGCGCCGCGAATGCGGCCATGGCTGACGCGCGATCTCCGTAGGTGCGAACGGCATAGCCTTCGCGCGAGAACGCGGCGGCGTAGTTGTCGCGGATGGCCGGCTCGTCTTCAACGATGGCAATGAGCTTCTTCATGAGCACAAGGCTACAGGCTCGTCGCGCCGGGCTCTAGAGAACGAGTTCACTTTGCCGCCGGCCGTTTCGGCATGCGGCGCCCGGGGGCCGCCAGTCGCCATTTTTCGTCAGGATTGAGTGCCGGCTTGCCATGTTCTCGTCCCGGTCGCGCTGCCTGCCGGCCGTGAAATAGGCCCCGTTGTGCAGAACCGGGAGGCCGACACCATGATTGCTACCGAACCCACGCCGCTGCGAGAGCGCGTTACCAACTGGCTCGCGATCCTCGCGATTCTGCTGGCCGGGGTGGTGTGGCCGCCCGTCTTTGGCGCTACGGGCGAAAATGCGCGCGCGGGCACGCTTTACCTGTGCTCGATGCCGTGTGGCGCCCCGACGGAGGCACTGCGCCAGACCACGCGGATTCACGCGCAGGTCACCGGCAATGTCGCCCGCGTTCAGGTGACCCAGAAGTTCGAGAACCCGAGCGACGATTGGGTCGAAGGGTTCTATGTGTTCCCTCTGTCCGCCGGCGCGGCGGTCGACGAGCTCGAGATGCTCGTGGGTGAGCGACGGATACGCGGCGAGATCAAGCGCAAGGAAGATGCGCGCGCGACCTACGAGAAGGCCAAGAGCGAAGGCCGCCGCGCCAGCCTCGTGGATCAGGAGCGGCCGAACATGTTCACCACTTCGGTGGCGAACATCGCACCCCATTCCTCGATTACGGTGGAGATCGCCTATCTCGACACGATTCCGTTTCGGGATGGGCGCTACTCGTTGAATCTGCCGCTGAGTATTACGCCTCGCTACACGCCGGGCAGTGTGCGCGACGATGGCGGTGTGGTTGGGCCGTCCACACCGGAGAGCGTCGATGCGGCGGTCCAGAACGCGCAGATCGAGATCGATCTCGAGCCGGGGTTCCCGCTGCAGCAGGTGAACAGCATGAACCATCCGGTTCTGATGGAGACGACGGGCCTGGGCCGTCGCATTAACCTGCGCTCGCCTACGGTTCCCGCGGATCGCGACTTCGAGATGGTGTGGACGCCGAGCGTCGCGCCGGACACGTACGCGTCAGCGTTCGCCGAGCGAGTGGGTAGCGACACGTACGTGCTCGTTTCCCTGATGCCGCCGCGGATGGCAGCCGAGCGCACATACAAGCGCGAAGTGGTCTTCATCATCGATACGTCGGGCTCGATGAGCGGATCGTCCATCGAGCAGGCGCGCGCAGCGCTGCGGTTGGGCGTGAGCCGGCTGCAGCCGGGCGACACGTTCAACATCATTCGCTTCAGTAATGACGCGACGAGTCTGTTCCCGACGTCGCAGCCGGCAGTGGGCGTCAATCTGCAGAGCGCGGTGGCGTTCATCGATAGGCTCATCGCCGATGGGGGCACGGAGATGCGTAGCGCGCTCGAGCTCGCGTTCTCGATGCCGCCGAGCATGGACGCCCTGCGCCAGATTGTGTTCGTCACCGACGGCAGCGTGAGCAACGAGGCCGAGCTCGTTAGGCTTATTGGCACCCGCATCGGTGCCGCGCGCCTGTTCACCGTCGGCATCGGCGGCGCGCCCAATGTGTACTTCATGCGCGAGGCCGCTGCGGCCGGGCGCGGGAGCTTCACGTTCATCCCGCAGATCGAGCAGGTGAACGAGCGCATGAGCGACCTGTTCCGCAAGTTGGAGAACCCGGCGCTCGTCGACCTGCGGCTTTATTGGCCCGCGGGCGCGGTTGCGACGCTTGCTTCCGGGCTGCCGAGCGACGTGTATGCCGGCGATCCCCTCACCGTGGTCGCGAAACTCTCGAGTCTGCCGCAGGGAGTGATCGCCCTGAACGGTCGAAGTGGAGGGGGCGCATGGACGCGCCAGCTCCCGCTGCGAATCGTCAACGACAGGTCGGGCATCGCAAAGCTGTGGGCGCGTGAGCGCATCGCAGAGCTGGCGCGCCAGAAGAACCTGGGCGGTGACGCCGCCGAAGCGGAGAACCAGATCGTGAGCCTTGCGCTCGAGCATCATCTGGTCAGCGACTACACGAGCCTCGTGGCAGTGGATGACACGCCCGTTCGACCTGTCGGCACCGATGCACGCCCGGAGCAGGTGTCAGTATCGGCGCCGCGTGGCACGCCTTGGGCGAACACGACTGGCTTCGCGAAGACGGCGACGCCCGCTCCGCTGTTGCTGCTGATCGGCCTTGCGGCGCTGGGGATTGCCTTCGCGATCTTCGCGCCGGTTCGCATGAGGGCGCGTGCGTGAAAGCGAGGGTTGCGAGCGCAGTTGCCTTGGGCGCGATCGGCTTCGCCTGCATCACCGCGGCTTGCTGGATCCACGTGAAGGCGTTCGCCGCGCAGGTGCTGATCGACGCAGCCTGGAATCGCAATCAGCAAGGCTTCGCGCAGGCCCGCCCCTGGCCCTGGGCCGATGCGACACCGGTTGCGCGCATGACCGTCGCCGACAGGGGATCTTTGGTCGTGCTCGAAGGCTCGAGCGGTCGAAACCTCGCATTCGCGCCGAGCCACGACGCCGCGAGCGTGCTTCCCGGCGAGCGGGGCAACAGCGTGATCTCCGCCCATCGCGACACGCACTTTCGCGAGCTGGAGCACGCCCGCGTCGGCGATCGCATTGGCGTGGAGCGCGTCGACGGACGGCGCTTCGTGTTTTCCGTGACGGACGTGAGAGTGGTGGATAGCCGCACGGCGCGAATCGCGCTCGGTGGCGACGAAGCGCGCCTCACGCTCGTGACCTGCTACCCCTTCGATGCGATTTCACCCGGCGGGCCGCTGCGCTTTGTCGTTACCGCGAATTCGATCGCGGGTGCCGGGTATACGCCGCCGCGACGAGTGGCTCGCGCGGCGGCGCTTCCCCGACCTGTGCCTTTGATGGGCTTCTTCTGAGCCGGCCCGCACCACCCCCGCGAACGCCTCACTTGTTCTAGAAGGCGCTCAACCCCGTCAGCTCGCGGCCGACAGTCAGCTGGTGGATGGTCTCGGTGCCCTCGTAAGTAATAACACTTTCGAGGTTGAGCATGTGACGGATTGGTACGTATTCGGCGCTGATGCCGGCGCCGCCGAGCATGTCGCGCGCATCGCGCGCCACATCGAGCGCCATCCGGCAGTTGTTCCACTTCGCGAGTGAGACCTGCGACGGGGTCATCTCGCCTTTGTCTTTGAGCCTGCCGAGCCGCAGGGACAGAAGCTGAGCCGTAGTGATCCGCCGTGACATGTCGGCGAGCCGAATCTGGATCGCCTGGTTCTGCGCGAGCGGACGACCGAACAGCACGCGCGTCTTCGTGTAGTCCAGCATCTGGCCGAGGCACGCCTGAGCGGCGCCGATGACACCCCACGTGATTCCATAACGAGCCTGCGTAAGGCACGAAAGCGGCCCCTTGAGGCCGACGACGTCTGGCAACAGGTTCTCTTCCGGGACCACTACGTTGTCGAAGAACAGGGATGACGTTACGGACGCGCGCAAGGAGAACTTGCGCTCGATCTCGGGCGCCGCGAAACCCGCAGTGCCTTTCTCGACGATGAATCCGCGGATGCCTTCATCCGTCTGCGCCCATACGACGCAAAGATCCGCGATGGCGCCGTTGGTGATCCACATCTTCGCGCCGTTGATCACCCAGTCCCTGCCCCGGCGCTTCGCGTGCGTCTTCATGTTCGCCGGATCGGAACCGCCGTGAGGCTCGGTCAGACCGAAGCAGCCGATGAGCTCTCCGCGCGCCATCCGTGGCAGGTATTTCTGCTTCTGCTCTTCGCTGCCGAACGCATGGATGGGATACATGCAGAGCGAGGACTGCACCGAAACGAAGCTGCGAATGCCCGAATCGCCGCGCTCCAGTTCCTGGCAGATGAGGCCGTAGCTGACGGCGTTCAGCCCCGCGCAGCCATAGCCTTCAATGGACGAGCCGAGCAATCCTAGGGCGGCGATTTCTGGCACCAGCTCCTTCGGAAACCGATGCTCTTCGAAGCACTTCTGGATGATCGGCAGTACGCGGTCGTCGACGAGGCGTGCCACGGACTCCTGCACCATGCGCTCGTCTTCCGCGAGTTGCCCGCGCACGTCGAACAGGTCCACGGGATCGAGGGATCGCATGGTGGCCATGACTCTTTCCTGAGGCGAAGGGGCGCGCATGATACCTAACCGCGCCCGCGCGGACGCACGGCGATTCCCACCTTGCCGACCGTACGACTCGTTTCGACCTGGCGATGCCCGTCGGCCACCCGTTCGAGCGGGAACACGTGGCTCACGCGGGGATGCAAGAGTCCCGCATCCACGAGTCTGGCGATGCCGGCGAGGATCTGCCCCGGGCGCTCCGGCTCGATCTCGTACGCCGTTGGAATGCCCATGAACTCGTAGTGAATCGTCACGTTGCGATGGAGCAGGGACTGGCCCCGATCCGAGGTGCTGGCGCTCGCACCGAGAATGGTAACGACCTGGCCGTTCACCGCCGCGCAGTCGATGCTCTGCAGGAAGACATCGCCGCCCACCGTGTCGAACACAACCGGAAGTCCCTTGCCGGTGGTGATTTCCTTGATGCGTTCAACGACGTTTGTCGAACGATAGTCGATGACTTCATCCGCGCGCAGTACGCCTCGACAGAACTCGATCGACTCGGGCCGCCCCGCTGTGGTGATGACGCGGCACCCGTGCAGCTTCGCGAGCTGAACCGCGACGTGACCTACACCGCCCGCGCCGGCGTGAATCAGCACCGTCTGCCCCGGATGGATGCGCGCGCGTAGATGCAGCGCCTCCCACGCTGTCTGGCTGACGAGCGGCAAGACGGCGGCGGTGACGTGATCGACCGATCGGGGCTTGCGAGCGGCGCTGCGCCCATCGAGCGCGACGAACTCCGCGTTGGCGCCGTTCCGGAAGAGATTGGCGGTGGCGAAGATCTCATCTCCCGGCTGCCACATCGTCGCGTGTCGCCCGCAGCTCACGACAACGCCGCTCACGTCGTAGCCAAGCGTGATAGGGAATTCGCGGCCGCCGCTGCGCTGGCGCACTTTCGTATCGACGGGGTTTACCGACGTGGCGTACACCTCGACGAGCACGTCCGTGTCCCGAAGCTCGGGTGTTGGAATCTCTTCCAGCTGCAGGACATCGGGGCCACCGTGTTCACGAATTACCATTGCGCGCATGTGAATCTGCTCTCTATCGATCAGTAGGAGATACCGAGACGCCGATACAACGCGGCGAGCAACCAGAGCGGGCCGATCAATAGGAACTGAAGATCCTTGAAGAAGGAAGGCCGCGTGCCTTCGATCGCATGGCCGGTGAACTGCCCGATCCACGCAGCCACGAAAATCGCGAGTGATGTTATCCACAGTGGCCAAGGCAGGTCCGCAAGCGAACTGAGGATCGCGAACATCGTAGCGAACGCGATCGAGACGCCAATCGCAAGCCGCACAGAAAGCGACGCGTAGTACACGAGCGCGAGTGCCGCGCCCAACGTGGCCCAGTTGATCCACGGGCTCACCGCGACGAAGGCGCGCGGCACCGGGATGCTCCAGACCATGCCCGCCAGCGAGAGGACGATCAGCGGCACGCACACTCTGTGCAGCAGTTTATTTGTCGGGTCGCCGTGACTCTCACCGTATTCCCCGAGCCAGTGCGCGACACTTCGCATGGGGCTTCCTCCAAGGTGCAGACTCGGGTAAAGCTACGCGCCGTTTTGGGGAGGATGCAACGGGCGAGCGCCATCGGCGCACGGTTGTTGCTACACGCCCCGCCAAAGTCGAGGAGGCTTAGATGATGTTCAAACCCCGATTCACCCGCATCGCACTGCTGTGCCTTGCCGCGGCGACCCTGTTGGCGAGCTGCTACACGTACGACCCCTATTCGAACGAGAAGAAGGTCAGCAAGACCACGAGCGGTGCCGGCATCGGCGCTGCCGTCGGCGCGGTTGCGGGCATTCTGACAGGCGACGATTCCAGGGATCGCCGCAAGCGGGCGCTCATCGGCGCCGGCATTGGCGCGCTGGCCGGCGGCGCCGTTGGTAACTACATGGATCGGCAGGAAGCCCGGCTGCGCCAGCAGCTCCAGGGCACCGGCGTGAGTGTTACGCGCAATGGCAACAACATCACGCTGAACATGCCCGGAAACGTGACCTTCAAGTCGGACAGCTCCGACCTTCGTCCCGAGTTTTTCGAGGTGCTGAACTCTGTGTCGCTGGTGTTGAAGGAGTTCGACAAGACGCTCCTCGAGGTGGCGGGGCATACCGACAACACGGGCGCGGCGGCCTACAACCAGACGCTCTCTGAGAAGCGCGCGTCAACGGTGGCGCAGTACCTCACGAGTAAGGGTGTGCGCAACGATCGCATCATCACAGTGGGCGCCGGCGAAACGCACCCGATCGCGTCGAATGACACGCCGGACGGCCGCCAGGCCAATCGCCGCGTGGAGTTGAGCCTGGAGCCGATCACCACCTGATCCCGCTCCCGGCTGAGCAAAAAGAAAAGGCGGTCGCTCGTAAGGGCGACCGGCCTTCAGTGTTGAAGCGTCTGTCAGCTTCGATTCGTTGAAACGTTACGCGGCGGCTGGCGTCATGTACCCGCGCAGCTTGCCCAAGGCATTCGCCTCGATCTGCCGGATGCGCTCTGCCGACACGCCGTACTTGTCGGCGAGCTCGTGGAGCGTTGACTTGTCTTCCGTCATCCAGCGCTTCTGCAGGATGTCCCGGCTGCGATCGTCCAGTCGTCCCATGGCCGCCTGCAGACGATCCGAGGAGTCGCTTTCCCATTCGTCCGCTTCCACCGCCACGGCCGGATCCGAATCCGGCGAAGGCAGGTAGGCGGCGGGGCTGTACACGTCGTCCTCGTCAGACTCCGGCGTGGGGTCGAAGGACATGTCGCGCGCCGAGAGGCGCTGCTCCATCTCCGTTACCTCAGCCGTGGTCACGCCCAGGTCCCGAGCGACGGCCTTCGTCTCCTCGGCCGAGAGCCAGGTCAGGTTCTTCTTCATCCGGCGCAGATTGAAGAACAGTTTGCGCTGGGCCTTGGTCGTGGCGATCTTCACCAACCGCCAGTTCCTCAGCACGTACTCATGGATCTCCGCGCGAATCCAGTGAACGGCGAACGACACCAGCCTCACATTGAGGTCCGGGTCGAAGCGCTTCACGGCCTTCATCAGGCCGACATTGCCTTCCTGGATCAGGTCGCCCACGGGTAGCCCATAGCCACCATAGCCGCGGGCGATATGCACGACGAAGCGCAGATGTGCCAGAACGAGATGGCGGGCTGCGTTAAGGTCGTTGTCGCGCCGGAAACGGATGGCGAGGTCGTGCTCCTCCTCACGGGTGAGCACCGCGATCCGGCTGACGCGGTCAAGATAGGCCATCCAGACTTCCGATAGGGCCGGCAAGCGCCATATCGGCATTGCGAGTCACCACTGCCGTAGCTGTAGTCATCGCTGTCTTGAACTCCCTTGGGGGGTGGCCCCAGATTTCAGGGTCGGCATGTTAGCAGTCGGGGGGTTAGAGTGCTAAGGGGCTCTGGAGTTCACTGCCTCCAGGACGCCTCGGAATACTTCTAACTGACCGACCCAGTTGAGAAAAATTCGAATTTACGCAGGAGGGAGACAAGCCGCTCCCTCCATGTGAGGAGAGCCCGATGAGCCCGATGCCCTGCTTCCGGCCCGCCTGCAGTTCGCGTTCACCATCGCCGTCCACATCATCTTTCCCGCCTTCTCCATTGGGTCGTCGGCCTACGTGGCCACGCTCCTCGTGCTCTGGCGCCGGACCGGCCAGGAGCACTTCCATCGCCTGGCCCGTTTCTGGACCCGGATATTCGCCGTCAGCTTCGCCATGGGCGTGGTCTCAGGCATTCCGCTCTCCTATCAGTTCGGCACCAACTGGAGCCGGTTCTCGGAGGTGGTCGGGAATGTCGTGGGACCCTTGATCGGCTATGAAGTCCTGGCCGCATTCTTCCTCGAAGCGACCTTCCTTGGCGTCATGCTCTTTGGATGGAAGCGGGTCCCTCCTTGGTTGCATGTCACGTCCGCCCTTCTCGTGGCGTTTGGCACCATGGTTTCGGCTTCTGGATCCTGGCCGCGAATAGCTGGATGCAGACACCTGCCGGCCACGTCATGCGGGACGGCATCGCATACCCGGTGGACTGGTGGGCCATCGTCTTCAACCCAAGCTTCCCCTACCGCTTCACGCACATGATGACGGCGGCCTACCTCACCACCTCCGTCGTCGTGCTGGCGGTGGGCGCCCGTTACCTGCTCGCCGGCAATTTCCAGACCGAGGCCAAGACCATGATGCGCATGGGGCTGGGGATGGTCGCGATCCTAGCTCCGCTGCAGCTTCTCATCGGCGACCAGCACGGGCTGAACACACTCGAGCACCAGCCCATCAAGATCGCGGCGATGGAGGGGCACTGGGAGGACGATGGCCCCGCCGCGCTCGTCCTTTTCGCCATCCCGGACCAGAAGGCGGAGAAAAATCGCGCGGAGATCGCCTTGCCGGGCCTGGCGAGTGTGGTTCTCACCCACTCGACCACCGGCCGCGTTCCAGCGCTGAAGGATGTGCCGCCCGAAGATCGTCCACCCGTCGCCAATGTGTTCTATGCGTTTCGGATCATGGTGGGCATCGGGATGCTGCTGATCCTGCTCGGTCTCGTGGGCGCGTTTCTGTGGTGGCGAAAACGCGTGTTCGAAACCCGCTGGTATCTGCGCTTCGCAGGCTACGCGTGGCCGGCGGGCTTCATCGCAATTCTGGCCGGATGGGTGACGACGGAAAGCGGACGGCAGCCGTATGTCGCGTACGGCATCCTGCGCACGGCCGACGCGATCTCACCGGTGGCGGCTTCGACCGTCATGACGTCTCTCATCGCCTTCATGGTGACGTATCTCGCTGTGTTCTCGATCGGCGTGTACTACATCCGCAAGCTCATCAAGAACGGCCCGAAAGGTGCGGCCATCGAGCCGCCAACGCACGACCAGGCACTCGCAAACCGGCCGCTCGCAACGGCACAGCATCCGACGCGTGAGGCTCGCTCGGGAGGTTCGTCCATATGAACCCCGAAACGCTTACTGGCGTCGCGTTCTGGTTGCCGCTCGCCTGCGCGGCCGTGGTCGCCGTCGCTGTCGTGCTGTATGTGATCCTCGACGGGTTCGACCTCGGCATCGGCATCCTGTTTCCGTTCTTCCCGCGCGAAGCCGATCGGGATCGCATGATGAACTCGGTCGCGCCGTTCTGGGACGGCAACGAGACGTGGCTCGTCCTCGGTGGCAACGGACTGTTCGTGGCGTTCCCAGCCGCCTACGCGATCGTGATGCCCGCGCTGTATGTGCCACTCATCGCGATGCTGCTGGCGCTCGTGTTCCGCGGCGTCGCGTTCGAGTTTCGCTGGGTCGCCAAGCCTCACCACCGCAAGTGGGATATCGCGTTTGCGGCGGGTTCCACCGTGGCCGCGTTCTGCCAGGGCTTGATGCTGGGCGGGTTGATCGATGGCCTGCGCGTTGAGAATCGGCAGTTCGCTGGCGGTCCCTTCGACTGGCTGACGTCTTTCAGCTTGATCTGCGGGATGGGCCTCGTCGTTGGCTACGCGCTCATCGGCGCATGCTGGCTCTTCATGAAGACCACCGACGATCTCGAGCGCAAGGCGCGCTCCATGGCACAGCCGTTGCTCATCGGTCTCGTCGCGTTCGTCGTTCTCGTCAGCATCTGGACACCGCTCGCATACCCGCGAATCGCGGATCGCTGGTTCAGCACGCCCAACCTTTTCTACTTGTCACCGTTGCCCATTCTCACGGCGCTACTGGTTGTCGTTTGCTGGAGAGGAATGCGATCCGGACACGCGACGGCTTCTTTCTTCAGCGCCGTCGCCGTGTTCGTGCTCGCTTTTGTCGGGCTCGCGATCTCTTCTTACCCGTACCTGGTGCCGTGGTCGATCACGCTGTGGGAGGCGGCCGGTGCGCCAGCCTCGCAGAGATTCATTTTCATCGGCATCGTGATACTGCTGCCGTTCATCCTCGGTTACACCGTCTTCTCGTACTACACCTTCCGCGGCAGGTTGCGCGAGGGCGAGGGGTATCACTAGGCGCGCGGCTCAATGCTTCGCAGGTGGCGGCTCGCTGAGATCCATGCGCCGAGCCAGCCGAGCATCGCGCCGCCACCCAGAAGAACCGCCGTATCTTCCAGCGCAGGGCCGGCAAGCGTGTAGTGGCTGCCGTAGAGTTGCGCGAGCGTCGCTACCGGCTGCGACAGCACCAGCACCATGATGCCGATGACTCCCCACGCCAGCAGACCACCTACCAGCCCGTAGAGTGCGCCGGTGTACAGGAACGGCCGTCGGACGAAGCCATTCGATCCGCCCACGAGCTTCGTGACTTCGATTTCGGCGCGGCGATTGAGAATCTCCAGCCGGATCGTGTTGCCCACCACCGCGAGGACGCCGAGGCCCAGCAGCGCCGCGATGATCAGCAGCACCTTGCGCATCACGTCAAGGATGGCGTTGAAGCGCATCACCCATTCCGAATCGATCTGCACGAGCTCCACTTCAGGCCATGCCGTGAAGTATTCCTTGAGCTGTTGGAGCGCCGCGGGCGAGCTCGCATCGGGAGCGGGGTGGACGTGAAGCACGTGAGGCAGAGGGTTCTGCTCGAGTGCCTCCAGTGCCGTGCCGAATCCCGAATACGTTCGGAACTCATCGAGCGCCTTGTCCGCGGGTATCAGATCGACATCGGCGATTCCCGCGCGGGCGCGCGCGTTCTTTGCGAGTTGTTCGGCTTGCGTGAGCGCCGTGCCGGTCTTGAAGTAAACCGAGAGATCGACGGCGTTCTTGAAATCACCCGTTGCCACGCGCGCGTTCGTTACGAGCAGCTTCAGGCTCATCGGCAGCGCCAGCGCAACGGCAATCACGAGCAGTGTGAGCACGGACGCGAACGGGTTGCGTGCGAGCCGCCCGAGTGCGCCGATGAACGCCTGCGCGTGCCGCGTTCCGTACGATCCGAGGCTCATCGCCTGGCGACCACGTTGGGCAGGTCGTCGCCGGTTGCCCCGTACACATGGCCGCCCTCGATGACGATCTCGCGCTGCCCGAGTTCGCGGACGAGATCCACGTCGTGCGTGGCGACGACCACCGTGACGCCGACTTCCTGAAAGCGCTTGAAGAGACGCATGACTTCGCGCGCCAGATCCGGATCGAGATTTCCCGTGGGCTCATCCGCGATCAGCAGCGGCGGCTTACTCACCACGGCACGCGCGATACCCACGCGCTGCTGCTCGCCTACCGACAGTTCGAGCGGCAACATCCGCTCCTTGCCGAGCAGGCCGACTTGATCGAGCGCGGCGCGTACCCGCTTGTCGATCTCGCGCATTGGCGTGTCCGAGACAACGAGCGGCAATGCGACGTTGTCGTACACGGGCCGATCGGCAAGGAGCTTGTGATCCTGAAACACCACGCCGATGTTGCGGCGGAACGCCGGGATCTGCCCCGACCGCATCGTGCTCGTGTTGCGGTTGTTGATGAGCACCGTGCCGCGCGTGGGCCGTTCCAGCAGCGCGATCAGCTTGAGCACGGTGCTCTTGCCCGCGCCGGACTTGCCGGTCAGGAAAACCATCTCACCCGGATTCACGCGCAGGCTCACGCCCGCGAGCGCCTCGCGGCCATTGGGATAGCGCTTGGCGACCTTGTCGAAAACGATCATCGAGACGCGGCTTTCGCTTCGCCCGCTCCGGGCTCCGTACCCGCGCCCTGAACCAGCGCGGCCGCGAACGCCTGCGCATCGAACTCGCCGAAATCCTCCGGCTGCTCGCCGACGCCGATGAATCGAATCGGCAGTCCGAGCTTGCGCGCGATCGCGAGCACGATGCCGCCTTTCGCCGTGCCATCGAGCTTGGTCAGCACGAGGCCCGTTACGCCCACCGCCTCATGAAACTGAATTGCCTGCGAGAGTGCGTTCTGGCCCTGGTTGGCATCCAGAACGAGCAGCACTTCGTGAGGCGCTGAAGGATCCACGCGCTGGATCACGCGCTTCACTTTCTTGAGCTCTTCCATCAGGTGCGTCTGCGCGTGCAGCCGACCCGCCGTGTCGGCCAGCAGCACATCCGTCTTCTGCGAGCGCGCGGACTGGAGTGCGTCGAACACGACCGCGCCGGGATCCGCCCCGGCCTGCTGGGACGCGAACGTCGCGCCGGCGCGCTCCGCCCAGACATGGAGCTGCTCCATCGCGGCCGCACGGAACGTGTCGCCCGCCGCGAGCATGACGCTGCGATCATCCTGGCCCAGACGGCGCGCGAGCTTGCCGATGGTCGTCGTCTTGCCGGAGCCGTTCACGCCGACCACCAGGATGACGAACGGCTTCTTCGACTCGTCGATCACCAGCGGTTTCGCGCAAGGCGCGAGGATCTCCGCCACCGAGTCGCGAAGCGCGGCGATGAGCGCGTTGACGTCCGCCAGCTCCTTGCGCGCGACGCGGTTCTTGAGGCCGGCGAGGATGAACTCCGTGGCTTCCACGCCCGCATCGGCCGTGAGCAGGCGCGTCTCGAGCTCTTCGAGCGCCTCCGCGTCGATCTGGCGGCCCCGGAACAGCTCACCGAGGTCGCGGGTGAGAAAGGAATCGCCGCGGTTGAGGTGCGCACGCAGCCGCCCGAAGAAGCCGACCTTCTCCTGTTCCTCACCGGCTTTGGGTTTTCGTCCGAACATACCGACCTGGGTTCGCGTGGGGCGGCATATTCTAGCGGTGAAAACGACAGGGGCGGCCTTCGGGCCGACCCCTATTTTTCGCCGGCACTTGGGAACTCAGGGCTGGACGACTCCGGTCGCTCCTGCGCCGATCGCCACCGCCGCGCCGGAGCTGTTCGCGAAGCTGATGGACTCGGCCTGCATTTCCTTCGTCGTGGACAGGCTCGAGGTCGGGTCGATGATCGAACCGTGATCGCCGAACAGGAAGTTCACGTAGCCCCGCGACACCGGATTCAGCCCCGGCGTCGAAATACGCGGTAGCCCGACGGCGTCGATGAGCCGCTTGGTGGCGGAGTTCACGACTACCTGGTCCGAAGGCGAGGGCGAGCCGTTCGGCAGCGTGCCGCCGCCCACCACCTGCAGAAGCAGCAGCGGCCGCGCGGCCGACGCTGCGGCGATGAAGTTGACGGGGTCGCCCGCGTCCACCGCCGTCTGCGCATCGCGGATGAATTGCGCGTATAGCGTCGAGCCTTCGGTGATCCCCTGCTGCGCGAGCCCCGCCTTGATACGCGGGCCGAATGCGGGCGAGTCGAAGATCGTCTGCGCGATGCCGCCTCCGGCGTTCGCGAGCTCGCCCGTTACTACTTCGGACGCGCCCGCCGTCTCGAGATAGACCGCGCCGACGATGCCGCCGAGCGAGTGACCAATGAAGTAGACGCGCGACGTGTTGATGTCGCCGCCCGCGACACCGTCGAGATCGATCGAGCGCGCCGAGCGACCGGTTCAGCGTGAGGAGATCCACCGCACCCTGGCGGATGTTGTCGCGTGTGACGAGCGGATTCGGCACGTTCACGAAGTGCGTACCGGACGGATCGATCTTGCCGTCCGGCCCGGTCGCCAGCGTCGTGTTGTCGACAAAGTCGAGATTGAACGTGAGCTCGTGTGTTGCGTCGTAGAAGGGATTCGCGGCCACCGCATCCGCTCCGGCAATTCCATGCAGCGGCAGGTCGATGGAAACGACGACATATCCCTGGTCCGCAAAGGCGTCCGCGACACCGACCGCGTCCAATCGATTCCGCGTCAGGCCGTGCTGGAAAATGATGACGGGCCAGCCGCCACCGGGCTTGGTCCCGCCGCTCGGGCTCGCCGTGTTCGGCACGGTTGCGAACACCGGAATCGAAATAGTCTCGGTCGCGATGGGCACCGGGTTGAAGCGCGTCAGCAGTTTGCTCGATGCGTCGAGCGCGGATGGCCCGCCGAGCCACGTGGCTGTGAGCGGCGCGGTCGGATTCGCCTGCGTCGGACGCGAACTGTAATACGGAATCTGCAGCGTTCCCTTGTAGAGATTCGCGTGACCCGGAAGCTGAACGGGTGAGTTCGTCGGCGTGAGTGCCGCGGTCGTGAGGCCGGTGTTCACGACGGAGATGGGTCGCGCCGTCGTAACCGCCGCCAACACGCTCATCGTGTCGCGCGTGTTCTGCGTCGAGAAGCTGAACGACAGCACGACATTCGCCGGATTGATTGCGAGGGCTTGTCCCGCGACCTGCAACTGCGCACCCGCCAGCTTGCAGAGTCCGTTGAGTGACGTGTTCGTGACGGCCGCGCACGTTGGCAGCGCGCTTTTGAAGTTTGCGTAGTCCGTGTCGGGAATCGCCGCCGTACCGGTAGTCGTGGTGATTCCATTCGTCAGCACGACGAGATACCCGACATTCTCCGCGCCCGGTCCGGAGCTCGGCACGAGCGGCTTCAGGGGTCGCAGTTCGAGGATCGTGTTGCCGACACCGACATCTGTCGCAAGGGTCGCGCTGAAATCCGCGACTGCCGGATCCGTGCCCAGCACCAGCTTGCGCGTGAAACCTTTCACCGCCTTCGTGGCGCTGTCGATCACCACTTGCGCCATGTAGACGCTCGTGGCGCTCAGCGAGCCCGCGCTGAGCGCGCTGGCGAAGCGAGTGCGAATCACCGCGTTCGTGGAAAAGCCGTCGAGCTGATTGACGCTCGACTGCAGCGGCATGAGCGCGTTGGCTGGCTGGATATTCAGCGTGCCGTCGGTCGACCCCAGGAAATAGACATCGGTCGGATACGGAAGCACGCCCTGTAGAGGCTGGAAGAGCGCCGTCGACGGCGCGTTCTGTTCGGGCGGTGTCGCGCCGCCGGGATTGCCGTTGCCGCTCGCCGGGTTCGTCGCCCCGACTTCTCCCTTGCCGCCGCCCCCGCAACCCGCCAGCACCAGCGCAGCCACGATGAGCGAAGTTGCAGTTTGCCTCTTCATAACCTGCAGCCCCCTCGCAAACTTGAGAAAGCAAAACTTCCGTGCGGGCCAGCGCGCGAAAAAAGCGCTTACTTGTAGTGATGCGCGGCCAGGCGCCAAGTAGGTTACGCTTGTGGCGACAACCGTCGCAAGCTGATGAGGCACCGCAAGTCTTGGTTCGTGCAGGAGATTCACGCGGGCGCAGTCAAGGTCGCGGCGCGCAGTCGCGCGTCATCCGGGTGATTGGCGGTGCGATGCGCGGGCGGCGCTGGCGCTTCCCGGATATTCCCGATGTTCGCCCAACGCCCGATCGTGTGCGCGAAACCCTTTTCAACTGGCTCGGCCCTCACGTCGTTGGCGCGCGGTGTCTCGACCTGTTCGCGGGCAGTGGTGCGCTGGGGCTCGAGTCACTGTCACGCGGTGCGTCGGGTGTGGTCTTCGTCGAGCAGCACGCTGCGATCACGCGCGCGCTCGGAGCGGTCATTGCGGAGTGGAACGTGCGGGGGGCGGAAGTTGCGCGCACAGACGCGTTTTCCTATCTGCGTGGCGCTGCGCGGCCCTTCAGCATCGTCTTTCTCGATCCGCCGTTTTCCGCAGGTCTCATCGCTCCCGCGGCGGCGCTGCTCGAGGAGCGGGGCTGGCTTGCGTCCAACGCCCTCATTTACATGGAATGCGCCGCGCGCGAGGCACGACCGGCGCTGCCGGCGGCCTGGCGTGAGCTGAAGGCGAAGCAGGCGGGCGAGGTCGGGTATTATCTGTACGCCCGAAATCCGGGCGGAGCCGTGTCAGCATGAAACGCCACGCCATGTACCCCGGCACGTTCGATCCCATCACGAACGGCCACCAGGATCTCGTGCGACGCGCGGCCGGCATGTTCGACCGTGTCATCGTTGCCATTGCCGCCAATCCGAACAAGGCGCCGCTGTTCAGCCTCGATCAGCGGGTCGATCTGGCGCGCCGGGTGCTCGCGGATCTGCCTAACGTCGAAGTCATGGGGTATTCGGGGCTCACGGTGGAGTTCGCCCGCAAGCACGGTCTGTCGGTAGTGGTGCGCGGCCTGCGCGCGGTGTCGGATTTCGAGTTCGAGTTCCAGCTCGCCAACATGAGCCGGCACCTCGCGCGCGAGATCGAGACCGTGTTCCTGACTCCGCAGGAGCAGTTCACCTTCATTTCCTCTTCACTCATCCGCGAGATCGCGGTGCTCGGCGGCGAGACGAAGGAGTTCGTCCACCCCATCGTCGACGCGGAGCTGAAGAAGCTGAAACGCAGCTGAGCGTTCGGGAAGTCCATCGATGATTCATGGCAAGGATGGCGCGCGACGCGTGCGCGCAGGTGTCTTTTCCTTCATTGCGCTGCTGTGTTTCTCGATACAGGTTGTCGTTGCGGCGGAGAAAGCTTGCCGCTGGCCTTGATCACGCCGCCCATCACGGGGTCGACCGACGTGAGATGTGGGAGGGATCACTTCGCTCATGAGCGACGCCGCCTATTTCTGGCACACGGGGCAGTAATAGGTAGAACGCTGTCCTTGAGTGAAGTGTTTGACTGGCCCGCCACAAACGCGGCACGGTTTGCCGCTGCGTTCGTATACGTAGAGTTTTTGGCGGAAGTACCCGGGATTGCCGTCCGCGTTTACGTAGTCGCGCAATGTAGTGCCGCCGACTTTGATGGCCATCTTCAGCACCGCGCGCACCGACCGCGCGAGGCGGGCCACTTCTTCGTACTTCAGGCTGCGGGCTTGCCGCTTCGGCCGGATACGCGCGCGAAACAGCGCCTCGCTCGCGTAGATGTTGCCCACGCCCACTACCAGCGAGCTGTTCATCAGAAGCTGCTTGATCGCGACCTTGCGCTTGCGCGTGATGCGCCAGAGATAGTCGGCGTCGAACGCATCGTCCAGCGGCTCGGGCGCCAGGTGCGCGAGCAGAGGGTGCTTGTCAGGACTCTCGGTCGTGTAATGCAGGCTGCCGAAGCGACGCGGATCGTTGAAGCGCAGCGTGACGCCGGAGTCGAGCAGCATGTCGAAGTGATCGTGTGCGATGCGCGGCGTATCGGCCGGAAGCACGCGGAGGCTGCCCGACATCCCCAAGTGAAGCAGCAGCGTTCCGGAGTCGAGCTGGAACAGGATGTACTTGGCTCGCCGCCCGGTCTGGTGGACGATCTGGCCTTTGACGGCGGCGGGCAGCGTGTCGGGCACTCGCCAGCGCAGGCGCGGTTCATGAACCGAGAGGGCCACGATCTTGCGGCCCACGACGTGCGGATCGACTCCGCGACGTGTCGTCTCGACTTCAGGAAGCTCCGGCATGAGCGGAAGGCTACCTGATCACGAGCCTTCTCCGGGCTAGGCGCCCCGGAGAATCAACTTACTTTATTTTCGTCTCTTTATAGACGACGTGCTTGCGCTCGACGGGGTCGTACTTGCGTACTTCCATCTTGTCGGGGTGCAGGCGCTTGTTCTTCGTCGTGACGTAGAAGTGGCCGGTACCGGCGGACGACAGCAGCTTCACTTTTTCGCGCATGACTTCAGACCTTCACGCCTTCGGCGCGCAGCTTGGCAACGACCACGTCGATGCCCTTCTTCTCGATGGTGCGCAGCGCATTCGTGGAAATGCGCAGGCTGACCCAGCGCTTCTCGCCTTCGAGCCAGAAACGCTGCGTGTGCAGGTTCGGCAGGAAACGGCGACGCCGCTTGTTGTTCGCATGCGAGACGCGATTTCCGACAGCGGGCTTCTTGCCAGTGACTTCGCAGACGCGGGACATACTGATCAGCCTTCGTAGAATCAATGATTTACGTGTGCCATAGAGGCGCACGCGAAAGAGCGCGGCTTTATATCAGCCGCGCCCCCGACACGCAACACCTGAAGTCACTGCGATTCACTCAAATCAGTCCGCGCTCCGCGAAGGACACGCACCGGGTTTCCCCCACGACGAGATGGTCCAGCACCTTGACTTCGATCAGGGCGAGCGCGTCCCTCAGCCGCCGGGTGACGAGCTTATCCGCCTGGCTCGGCTCGGCGGTCCCGGAAGGGTGGTTGTGGGCAAAGATCACCGCGAAAGCGTTCCGGTTGATCACCTCCCGCACGACCTCCTTGGGGTAGATGCTGGCGCCGTCCGTCGTCCCCCGAAACAGCTCCTGGAAGGCGATCAGGCGGTGGTGCACGTCCAGGTACAGGACGCAGAACACCTCGTAGGGCTTGTCCCGCAGCTGGGCCAGCACGAACGAGCGCATATCCGCAGGCGTTGCCACGGTGGAGTCCGAACGGATTGCGTGCCCGTAATGCCGGCGGGCGAGCTCGAGCGCCGCCTGCATCGAGGCATAGTGCGCGGGGCCTATTCCGAACTGCTTGAGGCACAAGCGTTTGTCGGCGCACAGGAACTCCCGCAGGGAGCCGAAATTCTTGATCAGGCGGCGGGCGACATCCACAGCGTTGATGCCGCGCTTGCCGCAGCCGATGAGCACGGCCAGCAATTCGCCGTCCGTCAGCGTCTGGGGGCCGCGGGCAAGCAGTCTTTCACGGGGTCTTTCGTTCTCGGGCCATTCTGAGATTTTCATGGGCGTATGCACCCGCGCGAGCGGGCCTGGTTGTGGCAACTGGCCCGACCCTGCGCCACGAGCCTCCCGGCGCGCGCCCCTCATCACTGTTGCGAATCACCAGAAATGGCTCCAGTCCCGCCTTCGCTGAGAGGCAGCGCACGCCAGGCGCTCCCGACCCCGGCCGGTTCATTCCAAGTGCATATATCGTCAGATGATCGGGGCCGGTTGTTTGCTTGTGTGCCGGGAGCGGCCCAATAATCGTGACATCTTTCCACGGGTCCTCGAGATGCAAGGCAAACGCATTCTTCTCGGCGTAACCGGAGGCATTGCTGCCTACAAGAGCGCCGATCTCGTGCGACGGCTGCGTGATCGCGGCGCTGAAGTGCAGGTCGTGATGACGTCCGCCGCCGCCGAGTTCATTACGGCTACTACATTCCAGGCGTTGTCAGGCCGCCCGGTCCGCAACGATCTGTGGGATCCGGCGGCGGAGGCCGCCATGGGCCATATCGAGCTCGCCCGATGGGCTGAGCTCGTGCTCATCGCGCCCGCGTCGGCGGACTTCCTCGCGAAGCTTGCGACAGGGCAGGCCAGCGATCTGCTCAGTACCCTCTGTCTGGCGACCGAAGCGCCGATCGCCGTCGCCCCGGCAATGAACCGGATCATGTGGGCGAACGCGGCGACGCAGGCGAACGTCGCTCTGCTCGAATCCCGGAAAATCAAAGTGGTGGGTCCCGCCGCTGGCGAGCAGGCGTGCGGCGAAGTTGGAGAGGGCCGCATGCTCGAGCCGCTGGAGATCATCGACCGCGTGGCTCCGTTGGTCGCGCCGACCGGTCCGCTCACTGGCAAGCGTGTGCTGATCACCGCCGGGCCGACGCGCGAGCGAATTGATCCGGTTCGTTTCATTAGTAACCGAAGTTCTGGGAAAATGGGCTTCGCTGTTGCGCAGGCGGCGCAAAGAGCAGGCGCCGAGGTCATCTTGGTCAGCGGCCCGGTGTCGCTGCCCACTCCGGTCGGCGTGCGAAGAGTCGACGCGGAGAGCGCTGTCGACATGCTGAACGCGGTGCTGAAGGAAGTCGGCAAGGCCGACATTTTCATCTCGACGGCCGCCGTCGCGGACTACAAGCCCGCCAAGCCCGCCGACCAGAAGATCAAGAAGGCCTCCGACAAGATGGATCTGGAGATGGAGCGCACGACGGATATCCTGGCCACGGTGGCGGCGAGCCCGGAGCGGCCGCGCCTCGTCGTCGGTTTCGCGGCCGAGACCGAAGCCGTCGAACAGAACGCCCGTACCAAGCTGCTGAAGAAGAATCTCGACATGATTGCCGCCAACGAAGTGGGCGACTCCAAGGTGTTCGAGTGCGAGGACAACCACCTCATCGTGCTGTCGCGAACGGCCCGACACGACCTCGGGCAGGCGACCAAGACGGCGCTGGCCGACCGGCTGATCGGCCTCATCGTCGAAGCGCTCGAAGAGCGGGCCGTCACGCCCCAGCGCGGCACGGTCCAGGCGCGGGGCTAGCGGATCGTGAGTCAGGCCCATCGTCCGCTGAAAGTGCGGATCCTCGACGCGCGTATCGGCAAGGAATTCCCGTTTCCCCAGTACGCCACGAGCGGTTCGGCGGGGCTGGACCTTCGCGCCTGCATCGACGCGCCGCTGCTGCTGGAGCCCGGCAAGTCCGAGCTGCTACCGACCGGCCTTTCGATCTACGTGGAGGATCCGGGGCTTGCCGCGGTGATCCTTCCGCGCTCCGGCCTGGGCCACAAGCACGGGATCGTGCTTGGCAACCTCGTCGGGCTCATCGACTCCGACTATCAGGGACCCCTCATGGTGTCCGTGTGGAATCGCGGTCGTGAGCCGTACACCGTGCAGCCGGGCGAGCGCATCGCGCAGCTCATCGTCGTGCCGGTCGTGCAGGTGGATCTCGAGGTGGTGGAGGATTTCGCCGCGACGTCCCGCGGCGCCGGCGGCTTCGGGCATTCCGGCCGCGGCTGAAGAGCGGCCCGCTCAGCGATTCGAGCGGATCGAACGCAGGTCGCGATACCGATCGATATCTGACTGGAATTGCGCGCGCAGCGCGTTTTCCTCCGCATCCTTGGCTGCCAGCGCGGTTCTCTGTGAGCGCATCTCGTTGAGTGTGCGCATGAGGTCTTCCGCCAGGTCGTCGGGCATGCGGCGCGCCGCAGGCTTGTCGTTATAGGGCCTGAAGTTGAGCGCGCGCGATTGAAGGGTGCTCAGCCGGCTGTGCAGGGTTTCGACATACGCCTCGGCGGCACGGCGCTGGCCGCTGATCTGCTCGAGCCGTTCGTCACGCAGCGCTTCGATGTCTTTCACCGAGGTATAGGTGGTGAGCAGGAAGCTGTCGTGCTGCTTCTGGCGCACCATCGTCTCTTTTTCCTGCGCGTCCTTGGCCTGTTCCTCGGCGCTCTTCTGCGCTTCGGTGCGGGCGACTTCCATGCCCTGCTTGTTCAGTACGCTGGTTTCCCTCTTGGCGTACTGAGCGGGAACGCTATCGCCGTAGTGGGTAACACCGTTCTCGTCCACCCACTTATAGGCGCCCACCCGATCGGCGGCATGCACGAGGCAGCCAACGGAGCAGAGCAAAGCGACAGCGAGACAATGCGTGCGGATTCGCATCCAGCTACTACCAGCGTACCTCTATAAGCGACCGTGCATATTCTGACGGACAGCGATCTACCCGCAAGCCTTACGCGACGCCGTACCGGTCACGATAGGCCTTGAGGGCTGTGAGCTGTTCCGCAGAAATGCGTGACGAACCGCCACCGCCCGAGGACAGTGCCTCGATGAGCGCGGCGAGTGTGACTACGCTCACACACCTGAGACCGTGCTCCGCCTCGAGCTCCTGCACGGCGGATCGCGTGCCCTGGCCACGTTCCTGACGGTCGAGCGCCAGCGCGACCGCCACCGGCTGGCCGCCCGCGCCGCGAATGATGTCCAGCGATTCGCGAATCGCGGTGCCTGCGGTGATCACGTCATCGACGATCACCACGCGCCCCCGCAGCGGCGCTCCCACGACGTTGCCGCCTTCGCCATGGTCTTTCGACTCCTTGCGATTGAAGGCGAACGGCACGTTGCGGCCGTGATGCTCGGCCAGCGCGACCGCGGTGGTGGCGACGAGCGGGATGCCTTTGTAGGCCGGCCCGAACAGCACATCGAACTCCACGCCGGAAGCGAGCAGCGCGGCGGCGTAGCACTGCCCCAGCACCGCGGCCGCCTCCCCGTCGCTGAAGAGACCCGCGTTGAAGAAGTACGGGCTCTCGCGGCCCGATTTCAGCTTGAAATTGCCGAAGCGAAGCGCATCGCGCGACAGCGCGAGATCGATGAAGCGAAGCTGGTGGTTCTGCATGAAGGGGCCTCCGTGAAGTTTCCGCATGAAGGGCCCGGAAAGGGCGCCGCACGGTGCCACCCGCTCCGGGGCGTGTCAACGCAGGCGGCAAGAGCCGCGCTTTTTGCCGCCGAAACGCAGCCAACGCGCCGAGAAAAGCGCGCAGCGACTTTTCTCCAATCAACTTAGAATGTGTCCGCCATGCGCATCATCACAGTCAACTGCTGCGGCATTCGTTCCGCGGCCAGCAAGGGTCTTTTCAAGTGGCTTGCGAAGCAGAAGGCGGACTTCATCTGCCTCCAGGAGACCAAGGCCCACTTCCATCAGCTCGCCGAGCACGACATCGACATTCCCGGCTACAAGGCGTACTTCCACGACGCCGAACGCAAGGGATACGCCGGTGTTGCCGTCTACACACGGCATGAGCCCACGAAGGTCATCAAAGGGTTCGGCGTGCCCGAGTTCGACCAGGAAGGGCGTTACCTCGAAGTGCAGATCGGCGATCTTTCCGTGATTTCGCTCTACCTGCCATCGGGCTCCGCAGGCCCGGAACGCCAGGCGTCGAAGTTCCGCTTCCTCGAAGCGTTCGCTCCGTACCTCGCGCGCCTTCGGCGTCGCAAGCGTCGGTACATCATCTGCGGCGACTGGAACATCGCGCACAAGAACATCGACCTGCGCAACTGGAAGTCGAACCAGAAGAACTCCGGCTTCCTGCCCGAGGAGCGCGCCTGGCTCGACCAGCTCTTCGACCATGCGGGCTACGTCGACGCGTTTCGCGAAGTGAACACGGAAGCCGACCAGTACACGTGGTGGTCGAATCGCGGCCAGGCTCGCGCCAAGAACGTGGGGTGGCGCATCGACTATCAGGTTGTGAGCAAATCGCTCGCCGGCAAGGCGCGGTCGGCCTCAGTGTATACCGCTGAGCGATTTTCCGATCACGCCCCGCTGACGATGGACTACGAGATTTGACCCCAGTCCCGCAATCTGGCGCGAAGCCAACTGGCGCGTCGCGCGGATGGCTGGATGCCTTCCTCGTCTATGGTCAGCGCCCCGTGCTGTCGATGCTGTTCCTCGGGTTCTCGGCCGGCCTGCCGTTCTATCTCGTTTTCCAGACGCTCTCCGCCTGGCTTCGGCAGGAGGGCATCGCACGTTCGACCATCGGCATGCTGTCGTGGGTTGGGCTTGCCTACTCGATCAAGTTTCTCTGGGCGCCGATCGTCGACAGGATGCCGCTGCCGTTCCTCACGAAGTGGCTGGGGCGCCGTCGAAGCTGGATGCTGCTCGCGCAGGCGTGTATCGCGATCTGCATCCTCAACATGTCGTGGAGCCAGCCGTCGGCTGGCGTCTTGTCGATAGCGACGTGGGCGCTGCTGCTGGCCTTCAGCGCAGCCACGCAGGACATCGCTCTAGATGCGTGGCGCGTGGAGAGCGTATCCGTCGACCTGCAGGGCGCGATGGCGGCGGCTTACCAGATCGGTTATCGGGCGGCGTTGATTACCGCCAGCGCGGGTGCTTTCACCCTCGCGGAGAAGGAAGGTTGGCACGTCAGCTACGGCACCATGGCCGCGCTCGCATTCGTAGGCATCGTCACGACTTTCTTCGTTCACGAGCCGCATCCGAAGCTGGATCGCTCCAAGGTGGGGGACAGCGAGGAACGAGTCATTGATTGGCTCAATCGCAACGCGCATCTGTCTCCGGGCATGCGGAAGGCCGGCGCGTGGTTCATCGGTGCGGTGGTGTGCCCGTTCCTCGATTTCTTCATGCGCTACGGTGTGGCGTTCGGGCTCATCGTGCTCGGGTTCGTCTGCACATATCGGCTCACCGAGTTCACGATGGGGCCGATGGCCAATCCGTTCTATATCGATCACGGCTACACGCTCCCCGAGATCGCGCGCGTGGTGAAGGTGTACGGCCTCGCCATGTCGATCGTGGGCGTGCTTGCGGCGGGCGTTCTCGTCGCGCGCGTTGGCCTGATTCGTTCGTTGATCGTGGGCAGTGTGCTCATGATGATCTCCAACTTCGGCTTCGCGCTCCTCGCGACCACGAGCGAGGCCAGTGTCGTCTCGCTGGGTATGGTCAACGGCATCGACAATCTCGCGCAGGCCGTGCATGGCACGGCGCTGCTCGCATTCCTCGCCAGCCTCACCAGCCCGAAGTACACAGCCACGCAATATGCGTTGTTCTCGTCCCTTTACTCACTACCCGCGAAGCTGTTCTTCGAAGGCACTTCCGGGTTCGTGGTCGAAGCGGTGGGTTACCCGGTTTTCTTCAGCTATACGGCGTGCCTCAGCATTCCGGGCCTGCTGCTGCTGGCGTACCTCGTGCGTCGTGGCGGTGTTTTCAAAACGGCGCAGGCCGCGGCGGCGTGAGCGATATCGATCTGGAGCGGGTGATCTGCCGGCTGTCGGACATCGCCGACCCCGGTTCGCGCGGCTTCACGCTGGGGCGCGGCGACTGGCCGCTGCGAGGGTTCGTCGTGCGCACGGACGACAATGTGTGGGGCTACGTGAACCGATGCCCGCACGCGGGCCATCCGCTGAATCTTCAGCCGCACCGGTTTCTCACGCCGGGGCGCGAGCTCATCCTGTGCTCTTCACATGGCGCGCTCTTCGACCGGCAGACCGGCTTCTGTATCGCAGGGCCGTGCGGTGGGCAATCGCTCACGAGCGTGCCGCTGAAGGTCGAAGCGGGGTACGTAATGCTGGCCGAAGGCGTAGACCCGGAGGCCTACGCCGATCGGTACTAGCTAGCTCGCGGAGCTACTCGAAGAGATCGATGTTGTCGAGCCCGCTTGCGCGCAGGTCGCGATCGCTCTCGCTATCGATGGCGCGCATGTTGTCGTCATCGGGCTGCACGTCCACCGAGCCGCTCCAGTCTTCCGGCGGATCGGCGCTTTCGAGTGCGCTGTCCTCCCACTGTGCTGCCCAGTCTTCGACATCCATCTCCTCGACAGTGCCGTCGAAGTACTGGATCTCGATGGTGCCGTCATCGTCGTCGAAGGCCACGACTTCGAAGAGGGCGCCGCCCTCTTTTTGACGATACCAATCCCCGATGCCCGGTTGCGGAGCCACCATGTAACGACCTCCCTTGAAGAAATGGATTGCCTGTCCCGGCTGATCCGGCGCGGCTCGTCATGAGCGCGCGGCGCTGCTTCGCGGTGTCGACGGTACTGCTATGCTGACCGTGCACGTGAGTCAGAAGCGCCGCCCGATGCTGCGCCTCACCTGTGACGATTTCAAGAAGAGAAGAAAGGCTCGCGCAGAGCACCATGCTCGATCAGTTGTTGAAATTCTTTGTCGTCTTCTTCGTCGTCGTGGAACCGCTTTCACTGTTGCCGGTGTTCAGCAGTCTCACCGACGGTGCCAGTGTCAGTTATAAGCACAAGATGGCGCTCAAGTCCGTGTTGGTTGCGGGCGTCATCCTCGTGCTGTTCGCGCTCGGTGGCGCGCCGTTCCTGAGCATCGCCGGCATCAGCATCGACGCCTTCCGGATCTTCGGTGGCCTGCTGCTGTTTCTCATCGCGCTGGAAATGGTGTTCGCCCGCGAATCCGGCACGCGCACCTCGAGCAGCGAGCGCGCGGAGAGCGTGCGGCGCGCCGACATCTCCGTGTTCCCGCTCGCGTTTCCGTTTATCTCCGGGCCGGGCGCGCTCGCGACGATCCTACTGTGGTTCGGGCCTGTGCGTATCTGGCAACAGCCGTTGTTGTTCTTTGGGCTGTTCGCCGCGGTCGTGTTGGTGCTCGCGTTGACCCTGCTAGCGATGTGGCTTTCGACGCCGCTCATGCGACTGCTCGGAGTCACGGGGGCGAACGTCGCCAACCGTCTGCTCGGCGTGGTGCTCGGAGCATTGGCCGTTCAGTTCATCATCGACGGCATACGGACCGTGTTCGGCATCAGCCACTAGCCCAAGGCCGGGCTGGTTCCGGCCAGCGCTTGCCGTCGCTGGAAGGCGAGATCCCACACTCCATGCCCGAGCCGCTGGCCGCGCTTCTCGAAGCGCGTGGTGATGCGATCGGTCGTCTTCTCGATGTAGCCGCGCTCGGGTGAAAGATTCTCGAGCGTCGAATTGGCGCCGAGCACTTCCAGCATCTGGATTGCATACGGCTCCCAATCCGTCGCGAGCCGGAGCACGCCGCCGCTCTTCAGCCGGCTCACCGCAAGCTCGACGAAAGGCGGCTGGATCAGGCGCCGCTTGTGATGGCGCTTCTTGTGCCACGGATCCGGAAAAAGAATCAGCACCTCGTCGAGGGACTCGCGTGGCAACTGATGCTCGAGCACCTCCACCGCGTCGTGACACGCAATGCGCACGTTGGTGAGTTGCGCGGTCTCCGCGGCGAGCATGAGGCGGCCCACGCCGGCGCGATGCACTTCGATGCCGAGAAAGTCCCGTTCGGGATGCGCGGTCGCGAGCGCCGCGAGATTCTCGCCGTTGCCGAAGCCGATCTCCACGACGCGCGGTACGCGGCGGCCGAATAACGCATCGAGGTCGAGGGTGCGCGTGCCGTCGAACTCCACGCCGTACTTCGGCCAGGAGTCTTCGAGGGCACGCTGTTGCGCTTCGGTGATGCGACCGGCGCGCGTGACGAATGAGCGAATCGTTCTCTGGTGTTCCACGCGCGGCAGTTTAAAGAAGTCGCGGCGCGGATGGGGGAACCTTCCGCGTCGCGACTCTCCGTGGTGGCGTCAGAACGCCAGGAACGCTCCCACGTTGAACGTTTGCGCCTTGTTCTCGACGCCGTTCTGCGCCTTGGCCCGGATGTCCGTGAACTCCGCCAGGAGTGTCAGGTTGTCCGTCATCTTCTGATACACGCCGAACGTGTATTTGCTGTTTTTCTTCACGAGCGTGGGATTCGGCGCTTCGCCGCTCGCAAGGTCGAGATTGCTCTCGCCGTAATTCAGGCCGAGCTTGGTCTTGCCCGCCGTGTAGGTCACCTGCGCGAGGAAGCCATCGGAGTCGCGCTCGTGGCCGAGGCCGTCGCTCGCGTTGAAGAACAGGCCCGTCGTGCCGACGCCTTTGCCGTTGTAGTAGTACGCCATGAACTCGGCCGGCCGGCTTTGATCTTGCCGCCGACGTCGAACGCGGTGCTGTCGAAGTCGCCGGCGTTCGTCACGCCTTCCTGCTTCTGCTGCAGGAAGGTGGCGGAGAAGTAGAGGTTGTCGTGAGTCCAGGCCACCTTGCCGTGGAAGCCCGGCGCGGCCTTCGGCGTGGAGGCTGGGCCCAGCGGCTCGACGGGATCGAAGATGCCGATCGTGAGCTTGAAGCCGCTGATGTCCGGTGTCGTGTAGTCGATCTGAGCGAGCCAGTCCGTGTAGATGTAGCCGAGGCCGATCGAGCCGAGCGACGTGTTGGAAGGCGCCGCATGATCGCCGCCGCCCGCGCCCACGCCGAGCAGCGTCATGTCGCCGAGAATCGCGTCCTGCCCGAAGAGTCCGATGTTCCGGCCGGCGAGCACGGTGCCCATGCGGTCGTTGCCGAAGGTCAGGAACACCTGGCGCACGTCGAGACCGGTGGTGCCCAATCCCGTGTTGGGGCTCAGGCCGGGCGGGTTGTTCTGCAGATTCGGGCTGCCGCCGTCGTTGGTGCTGATTCCGGGAAACAAGCCGAACGTCGCGTTCAGATCGTAGCCGGCCTGCGTCGTGGAGACGCTCAGCGCAAGCGCCGCCGGCAAGAGTCCGTTGCTCACCGACGACGAGGTGTCCTCCGCGTCGCCCGTTGCCGTGCAGGCGAGGCCGCCCGCGACGGTGCCAGGCGTGTCATCGCATTTCGAGACGATGTAGTGCGCGTTGACGTTGCCGCTCGCCGTGAATTTCCAGTCACCCGCAGTGATCTCCACCGCGTGCGACGCCGTTGACGCGATGATCGCCGCAACGGATGCGGCGACCGTGAGGCCAATGCGTGTGTGAGTCATGGGTGCCTTCCTCGAGGTTTATTGGCGTACTGAGGCGGACGCGAAATTGCAACGCGCATGCCAGTGAGGAAGGGCGTGAAAAGCCGCTGGCGCGGCCGGCAAAGCGGCATTTCGGAAGCTCGGTGTCACGCGGCTCGCGCGTTGCCTGACACAGATGTCCCAGTGGCGGGTCGTTGCGCGAGGTCCACGATCGGCGGGGCTTCGGCGCTGGGGATCGGGCCGGTGGCGTGCTGGGTTTATCGCCATCCCGCAGGGGGAACGGCGAGGGCGGCATCGAGCCGGAAGTCCCGGTATCAGAGCCTGAAGGCAAGCGTATACAACTGGAGTTGCGCAGAGTGGTTGCTGCGCTCAACATCGCGACTCAAAGAGGCGGGTGTTGAGCGTTATCGCGGGCTGCCGCGTTGTCCTTCCAGCGCCACAGTGTCATGCGGGGGCGTGGCACGCTTGGTGCAAAAGCTGGCGGGATGAGCCTGCGAACACGTCCAGTGCCCAATCGGATTAGAGGCTTCTAAAAAACCGCACGACGATGGATCGTTGTTGAGGGGGCTCCAATGAACAACGTGTTAGGGACGAGGCATTCCGACGACGTGATGCGCATCGTGCACAGCCTGCCGCGCCCGGGACGGGAACTGCCGGACCGCACGATCGCGCGTTCCTGGATCCGGTGCGCCAACGACTATCGCCTGGATCCGTCCCGGCCGGATGCGCCACACATCATCGATACCCGCGCGCTCGCCAGCCGTCGGGAGCTGTATGCGGACCTCATTGCCATAGCAACCGCCGAAATCGATCGGCTCTACGATCAGATCTCAGGCTCGGGCTATGCCTTGGTGCTGACGGACGCAAGCGGCGTCATCCTCTATGAAAAGGCCGATCCCGCGCTGAAGGACGTGTTTCGCACCGCCGGCCTCGTGCCCGGCGCGGACTGGAGCGAGCGTAGCCGGGGCACTAACGGCATGGGCACATGCCTCGCCGAACGTCGCCCGGTCACCGTCCATCGCAACGATCACTTCTATGCCCACCACATAGGGCTCACCTGCTTCGGCGTGCCGATTCGCGGCCCGGTGGACGAGCTGATCGCCGTGATCGATGCCTCGTGCATCGGTGGGCAGGACGTGCGCGGCACCCAGACACACACCATGGCGCTCGTGCGGCTGTCGGCGCACATCATCGAGAAGTGCTTGTTCCTGCGCCATCACGAGCACAACGCGGTGCTCCGCTTCCACAGTCGCCCCGATCTCGTGGATCTGTTTCACGACGGCGCGCTGGCGCTTGCCGAAGACGGCACGGTCATCGGCGCCGACCATACCGCCGCGCAGCTGCTCGAGGCGCGCGACCGGTACGAGCTCGTCGGCCGTTCCATCGCGGAGATCTTCGATACGGACGGAGCGGACGGCGTCTCGCTCGATCTCCTGCGGGGCGCCTCGCTCGCCGCCCTGCGTGATCCGAAAAAAGGGCAGGGCTACTACGCGAGCCTGCATGGCGGGCGCCATCCGCCAGGCGAGTCGCGCTCCAGCTCGCGCTCCGGGCACGAAGTAGTGCGGATGCCCGCGAGCCTGAAGTCGCCCGCGCTGTCGCTCGAAGACCTGGCCGGCGAAGACCCGCAGATGCTGAGGAACGTGCGCAGCGCCCGTCGCATCGTCGACTCGGGCGTTTCGGTCCTCATTCAGGGCGCCACCGGTTCGGGCAAGGAAGCGTTCGCGCATGCGATGCATGCGGTGAGCGGCCGCGCTACCCAGCCGTTCGTCGCCGTGAACTGCGCCGCCATTCCGGAGACGCTCATCGAGAGCGAGCTGTTCGGCTACAGGCCCGGCGCCTTCACGGGCGCGCGCAAGGAGGGCATGAAGGGCAAGATCCTGCAGTCCTCCGGCGGCACGCTGTTTCTCGACGAGATCGGCGACATGCCGCTGTCGTTGCAGACGCGGCTGCTCCGCGTGCTCGAAGAGCAGGAGATCATGCCGCTCGGGAGTGAAACCCCCGTCAAGGTGGACCTGCACGTCGTGGCGGCTTCTCACCGCAACCTGCGCGAGATGATCGTGCGCGGCGAGTTCCGCGAAGACCTGTACTACCGCCTCAATGGAATCACGCTCGAGCTGCCGCGGCTTGCCGATCGCGCCGATCGCGAGCGCGTGATCCATCGCGCGCTCTCGGCGGAGACGTGCAACGGCCGACCCGCCGCGATCGAGGTGGATGCGCTCCAGCGTCTCATCACCTATCCGTGGCCGGGCAATATCCGCGAGCTTCGCAATGTCATTCGCACGGCCCTTGCCATCAGTGAAGGAGGCGTCGTCAGGCTCATCGATTTGCCGCGGGAAATTCGCGAGCCGGCACCGGCGAGCGCGGGCGCCGCGCCCGTTGCACCGGCAGTGGGCACTCCCGCGCCCGCCGAGGCCGAGCCGCTCGAAACGTGCGCGAATCCGCTGCAGGCGGCCGAGCGCGGGGCGCTGCTCAAGGTCATCGAGAAATGCCGCGGCAACATGACCCATGCGGCCGAGCATCTCGGTGTCAGCCGTAATACGCTGTACCGGAAAATGAAGACGCACGGCATTCCGACACGGAGCGGCTCGTCGCCGTGACACAAACTGTCTCGTTCGCGGGAGGTCGCCATCGCAAGTGACGAGCGCAACGTCCTGAAGGGCGTTTCCGGATTGGCCCGGGCCTTGCAGAAATCCGAGTCGGACGCGCCGATGCGCGCGCAGACCAGACTCTCGCCGGCACGCGTGCCGGTGACGGGGCAAGGCACGGGGACCAGAGCAGTGTTGTGCCGGACCAGGAATCGGCTCGAGACAGGTAGACAGGTGCGGGTGGAGTGGCGAAATGCGGGAACCGCATCCGCGCAGCCCGTCCTGGTGCAGCCCGGGGGCGTTGTGCCGCTCAATGAGAGTGCGGCGGCGCTGCTCGAACTGTGCGACGGCACGCGCTCGTTCGATGAGGTGGTCGAGCAGTTCGTTGCGCAGCCTGGCAATACGGGGCTCGGCGCCGATGCGCAGGATTTTCTAGAGGCGGCTCGCCAGCGTGGGTGGGTCGTCGAGGTCTGACGGAGTCAGGAAGCCCTCAATCGCCGGGGCGGCTAAAGGGGGACGAAGAGCCCTCAATCGCCGGGTGGCTAAGGGGGGACGAAGAGCCCTCAATCGCAGGGCGGCTCGAGAGGTGTCTTTCCTGGCCGCGCGGCGACCGAGCGTTCTTGGTCCCCGCTTAGCCGCCCGGCGATTGAGGGCTTCTTGATCTAGAATCCGTTCGCCATCGCGACACCGTCGTGTAAGCAGGATTCCCATTGAAGCGTTTCGCCGCGGTTTTTCTCGCATTCATGGCGTTCTCGGTCGCAGGAAGCGCGATCGCTTCCGACACCGCCCGCCGGGCTCTCACAGTCGATGACCTCGATCGGATCCGTACCGTCGTCGATCCCGCGCTGTCGCCCGACGGGCAGTGGGTCGCCTATTCCGTACGCACAACCGACGTATCGAAAGACAAACGCGTCTGGCACATCTGGATGACGAGTTGGGATGGCCGGCAGTCAACGCAGGTCACGCAGTCGCCGGAGACCGAGCACTCGCCCGGCTTCGGCCCGGACGGCCACTTCCTCTCGTTCCTCTCCGCTCGCGGCGAAAGGGACGGCCCGGATGCGTTGTGGCTGCTCGATCGGGCGGGCGGCGACGCGCGCCAGGTCACTCACCTTCAAAGGCGACGTGACGGATTACGACTGGTCGCCGGACGGCAAGAAGCTCGTGCTCGAGGTGCTCGACGATCCGCCGCCCGGCAGCGACGCGGCCGATGAGGACAAGACGCCGGCGCCGATCGTGATCGACCGCTACTACTTCAAGGAAGACGAGACGGGTTACCTCGATTCACGTCGCCAGCATCTCTATCTGCTCGACGTCGCAAGCGGCAAGACGGAAGTGCTGACCGACGGCCGCTTCGGCGAGCGGTATCCCACCTGGTCGCCGGATGGCACGCGGATCGCGTTCCTGAGCAAGCGCGCGCCGGATCCGGATCGCGACAACATGTGGGGCCTGTACGTCATGAGCGCGCAGCCCGCCGCCGCCGCGAGGCTCGTGACCGCGTTCGTCGGCGACTCCAACACGCGATCTAGTGTGAGCGCCCCTGAGTGGAGCCCGAACGGACGCGACATCGCGTTCATCGCGGGCACCGATCACAAGCTCCTCTACTACGCGCAGACGAAACTCAATGTCGTCGCCGCGGCGGGGTGGCGCTCCGCGCGTCGTGAGCCAGGCGCTGGATCGCAACGTGATCCAGCCTCAATGGTCGGACGACGGAAAGTCGATCTACGCGCTGGTCGAGGATGATCGCAATCAGCACCTCGTTCTTTTCGATGCGACTTCAGGCCGCATGCGGCTTCTGAACGACGGTCGACGCGAAACCACCGCCTTCGACGTCGGGCCGAAGGGGCGTGCGGTGATCCTCGACGCGGCGCCCGACGCGGTCGACGAGGTCTACGCGTTGGAGCGTGGCAAGGAGCGCCCGCTGTCGAAACAGAACGACGCGTGGCTCGCCGGCGTCGAGCGGGGCACGCTGGAAGAAATCACGGTCACGAGTCGCGACGGCACGCGCATCAACGGTTTCATCCTCAAGCCGCCCGGCTATCGCCCCGGCGTTCGATATCCGACGTTGCTGCAGATTCACGGTGGCCCGTCTCGCAGTATGCGAACTCATTAGACCTCTCCTGGCAGATTCTCGCGGCACGCGGTTTCGTCGTCGTCGCCGCCAATCCGCGCGGCAGCTCCGGCCGTGGTGAAGCGTTTGCCAAGGCGATTCTTGCCGCGTGGGGCGAGAAAGATACGGAGGATGTTCTTGCCGTCGTGGACTATGCCGTTCAGCAAGGTATCGCGGATCCGAATCGCCTCGGCGTTGGCGGCTGGAGCTATGGCGGCATTCTCACGGACAACGTGATCACGCGTGACCGGCGCTTCAAGGCCGCGGTCAGCGGCGCGTCGATGGGCAACGCGCTCGCCGGTTACGGCACCGACATGTACGTGCGGGAATACGAGCTCGAGCTCGGTGTGCCGTGGAAGAATCTCGATACGTACGTGCGCAACTCCTATCCTTTCCTGCATGCGGACCACATCGTTACGCCGACGCTCTTCATGTGCGGCGAGAAGGATTTCAACGTCCCGTTGCTCAACTCCGAGCAGATGTATCAAGCTGTACGCAGCATTGGGGTGGATACGCAACTCATCATCTACCCCGGCCAATTCCACGGCCTCTCCGTCCCGAGCTACCTGAGAGACAGGCTGCAGCGGCAGATCGATTGGTACCAGCGGCATCTTGCCGGGCCGATGCGCCCGACAAAGGGTTCCCCGGTGCGGCCGGTCGAAGTCCTGACGGTGGCGCGGCCGCCGGCTTCGTGAGAATCATGCAACCGTATAACGATAACGAGACTATCAGCCGGGGTTCTAAATGATTCGTGCCGTGATCTTCCTGCTCATCGCGGCAGCCGTCGTCGCGGTCGTGATGTCGCTGGTACGGCGTTCGCGTCGTCCGCGGGAATACGAGGTACATCCCATCGCCGCCGAGGCGGTGAAAGCGCCGCCTCTGGCGCTGTCTGCGCCAGAGGCGGGGGGACGCGGAGCCAGTGCTTGGCGTCGATGAAGTGCTACACAAGCTCAACGAACTGGCGTTCGCGCGCTCGTTGACGACCTCCGCCGGAGGGCACAGGGAGATCATCGCGGCTGTGGGCGCGGTGCTCGAGACGGCGGCGACCGAGCCGAAGTACGCGCCGCGCGGCCGATGCTCCTGCCGCAGCTCATGAAAGCCGTGAATGACACGGACACGTCCCCGTCGCGAGCTGTCGATCATGATCTCGAAGGATCCTTCGCTTGTCGGCAGCCTGTTGAAGCTTGCGAACAGCCCTTTCTATCGCGGGGGCGCGCAGGCGGTGGAGAGCGTCGACCGCGCGGTCGCGGTGATCGGCACGGAAGGCATCCGCTCGCTCATCGCCGCCGCGCTCGTGCAGCCGGTGTTCCGCGTATCCGGCGGCGAGTTCTCCCAGTTTCTGGAAGTGATCTGGGATCACACCTTCCTGGCGGCGAACGCGGCGGAAACCTACGCGGCCGTCGTTGTGAACTCGGACCCGTTCGCCGCCCAGTTGCTGGCGCTCGTGAACGGCCTCGGCGCCATCGTCGTGTTTCGTGTCGCGCTCGATCAGTACTCGGCGCATCCGGGCTTGCGCCCCGACGCGGCGACGATCGTGACGCTGCTCGATGCGCACACCTCGCGCGTCGCGCGTTCCGTCGCCGCGAGCTGGGAGCTTTCCGGACGCATCCTCGCCGCGCTGGAAGATCAGTTGCCGGAGTCCGGCATGGCGCCGGACCCGACGCCGCTCGGTCGCGCGCTGAAGTTCGGGCGATTCATCGCCGCGCTCGCGGTCCTGCGTAACAAGGGACTCATCGATGAGGCGGCGGCGAAGGCGTCACTGAAAGCCGGCGGCGGCTCGGGCGCTCACTTCGAACGCATCTGGGATCGGCTCACCGGCAAGCCGCCGGTGCAGGCGAAACCGCCGGAAAAATCCATGTCGGACTGGAAGACCTAAGCACCGCCCCACACTTCAGTCGCGATCTCCACGAGCAGTGAGAGCTTCGCGCGCTGTTCTTCCTGCGAGAGATGATTCCCTTCCTGCGTGCTCGCAAAGCCGCATTGGGGGCTGATACACAGGCGTTCGATCGGCACGTATTTCGCGGCGGCGTCGAGGCGGCGGCGGATGTCGTCCTTCGACTCGAGCGCGCCCCGCTTCGACGTGATGAGGCCGAGCACCACGATCTTGTCCTTCGGCATGAAGCGCAGGGCCTTGGCTTCGTAAATGTCGACGATTCGCATCGTGGCTCACTCGCTTTGCGGGTGGCGTCCTCCGCGCGCTACATACTTCTGCATGTAGCATCGGAACTCTGTGCCGGTTCAATTGAACCTGATTGTCCGATCCGCACAAGCCGAGTCAAGCTTGAGACGCCGCGGCCCTCAGAAGAGACTGCCCTGCTGACCCGGCTCCATCGCTGCGAATGAGTTGCCGGAACCCTCTTTGTCCGGGTTCATCAATATCGCGACTGCGCCATCCCGAATACTCACACGGCGCGCGCAATGGGGGCATAGAGGGCGTCCCCGCCGCCAGCACATCAATGAGAACGAGTGCGGTCTCGCACTCCGCACACCGATCGACGCGCAGCTCCACGCCGCGAGCGAGTTCCAGCAGCAGAAGGACGGCGTGCTCGATCGAAATCTGCGACTCGGGCGCCAGCGAACGGAAGCGCTCATAGCTCTCGCACAGCTGATCTCCCGACACGAGGCCTGGCAACGATTCCTTTGCACTATCCGCGGGCGTGAGCGGCGCGGGACCGAAGAGGCGGAAGAATCCCGCGAGAATCGCGGCTTCACAGCGAAGCTGGGCGGACTGCCAGAAGAATGTGACCTGACCTGGAGAGCGACCACGGTGTCGCGGCTCAGCGAGCGAGCCGGCGCCAGCGCCGTAGTCTCTGTACAACGACTGGATCCGGTAGCGCGACAGACCGCTCCAACGCTGGATGGTCTGGGTGCGTGCACCATGTCCGATCATCCGCCACGCGAGACGTATTCGGCCCAGGTCCCTATCGAAGCGGTCATCCGAAATCCGCATTGCCCATCCCTCCAGACCCGTCAGCAGAGGCGCGGGCCCGTGAACACCGCTCCGTGGATGTGTGCAAATCCTTTTGCACATGCGACCAAAGCAGGTACCATAGTTTACGAAGGGTCACAAGCCCAAGGAGCCTGACGATGCTTCGAAGAAGCTCGCAGCGTGCTGCCAACGTGCAGCCATGAGCAAAGACCGGGATGTTAAGGCCGCGGTCCTCAGCGCTACCGAGCGCATCCTCCTTCCTTTTGCCTTGCTGATGCTTCATTCCCGGATCGGCGTCGGGGAGTGGACTGCACTCATGCGGCGAGCATTTGTGCAGGCGTGCATCCAATCGCACGAGCGCTCTTCCGCTACAGCCGAGCGTCGCGGCAGGGTTCGCGTGGCGAAACCCAACGTCTCTCGCATCGCCGTCGAGAGTGGACTGTCGCGCACTGAAGTAGCTGCCATTCTCGCGGGCGACAGCCGTGAGCCGCGTGCCGCTCACGACGGACGACAGCGCAGCGAGCGCGTACTAAGTGGCTGGTGGAATGATCGTGAGTTTCACGACCGCACCGGCGGCCCTGCCCTCCTCAAGCGCAACGGCCCGGCGCCCTCCTTCGCAGCGCTGGTCAAACGCTATGGTGGCCAGACGCGCGTGGCGCCCATCCTGAACGCACTTCAAGGTTCCGGGGCAGTTCGGCAGCTACCGGATGGTCGACTCCAGGCGTTATCTCGCACGAGCGTCGCAGGCACTTGGGATCGGCAGGGCATCCTCGCGCTCGGCGAAGAGATCGCACAACACCTCGCACTTCTCGTACACAACGCGCGCAACCCACACGACCAGCGCTTCGCACGCAAGGTCGAAAACCGCACCGTCAGTGCGCGTTATGCGCCGCTTCTGCGGCAAGAGCTCGAAGACCACGCGGAGGTATTCCTGGAAAGCTCCGACGTGGCACTTAATCACCGACGCCACATGGCGCCGCGTGGAAGCCGGGACGCGCGTCGAGTCTGCGTCGCCATCCAGATCATCGATGAGCCGGCGGGCGGGCCGCCGCGACGAGGACGACGAAGGCGGCCATGAACGCTCATCGAGGGCCGGACACCTCACGCACCTCTCCTGTCCGGGAGATTCTGGAGCACACGGCGACCACGCTGCTGGACGTCGGCATATCCAAGCAGCAACTGCTCGAGGAACTGCAGGACATTCTTCGTCACAAGCCAGACTCGTCTCACTTGTTCGACCCGGCGCGATCTCACGACATCATCGGCTATACGCAGGTGATTGCGCACTGGTACACCGATCCGGAGTTCCGGGACCGCCGCGCTTTTCGGCGGCCGGCGGCGCTGCCTTTGAATGGGAGACAACGCAGTGTCGCCGCCTTGATCCGACGCGTCTTCCCGCGGCAGCGAGCGGAGGCAATCGCAGCGACGCTGATTGCGCTGGGCGCCATTCGGCCGCACGGACGGCGCTACGTTCCGAACGCACATTTCGTCTCGTTCTCGACAGATCCTGCAGTGGCCCACGCGCATGCCTTCATGACGCTGCTCGGTCATATGCGGACGATTGCGCACAATCTCGCGTCTAACGATGAGACGCGTCGCCTATTCGAGCGGGCTGCCACAAACGCGCGCGTGCCGGTGCGCGCGTTGCCTACAATTCACCGTCATATCAGTCGCGTGATGGGCGATGCCATCTTGCGACTCGATGCTTACTTCAGCCGCTGGGAGGCCCGCTCGGTCGCGGAGCCCACGACGCTCATTGGCGCAGCGGCTTTCGCATTCGACGACGCCACGATTCCCGGCCGCGCGATGCTCTCGCGAGGCCGCCGAAGAACGCGGGCCAAACGCGGCTCGCGTCACCGACGAGCGGAACGGACACCGTGAATGCAGAACCGAAGCTTCCTTCGCGGAATCGCCGAGTAGTCCCGCGAGGGCGCTCCCTGGACGAGCCGGGCCGCAAGGTCATCGAGCAGCTCGTCAACGTTCTGCGCCGGTTCGGCTACGCGTCTGCAGCCATCGTCGAGGCTGTTCAGTCTGCGAGCCAGGCAGCGCTGGCCGGCACCCCACAGGCGAGCCCGCCGGATGTGCCTGAGTTTCGCGAGGCGCCTCACGTCATGGCGGTATGGCATACCGATCCGGCCTATACCGATGCACGGGGTCGGCCTCTCGCACTCAAGCTGCGCGGCCCCGCACCCTCCTTCGAATCACTTGTGCATCGAGTTAACCGGACGCGACGCTCGATAGAAATGCTTCGATATCTGCTTCGTGCCGGGGCTGTCGAGAAGTCAGGCAGACGCTATCTGGCGCGAACGCGTTGGGTGTCGCTTCGTGGAATGCCGCAAGCCACGAGCGCACGCAGCCTGCGCACCTTGCGCGGAATGCTGAGCAACTGTGAGCAAAACTCCCTACCGCGTGAGCAAGCTGAGAGCTGGTTTGAGTACGCCGCGGAGAACGATCACTTTCCTCGGAGCCGGATGCGTGAGCTTGCTGAGTTCTATCAGAGAGATTGCATGGCAAGTCTGCGGCGTGTCGATGCGTTCATGCTCCGCTGCGAACACGAACGCGAGCCGGGTGAGCCCACGATGCACGTTGGGTTTGGGATGTATCGATTTCATGAAGCGGATGCCGACCGGGATGCTCGGAACGCAGGCTCTCTGAGCGTGCGTCGACGGCGACGCGGCTGGCGTGGAATGCGCGTCACGAAGGGAGGATCCCGTGATCGCCACGGCTGAGCGACATGACCTCGAGACCTCAGACTCGAAGAGTTGGTTTGGTGCGGACTCGATGGTGCCCGTCTACGCGCTCAACGGGCTATTACTGAGCCTGCTCGACGCTGAGCGCCTTCGGCCTGCATCGGAAAACCGTGTGGAATTGGCGCTGGAGCTGAGCGAGGGAATGGGGGCGACTGGACGCGGAAGCGCATCGGCGCCTCGCGAGTTGCCCGATCGCGATGGTCGATGCAGGGTTCCTAGATGAAGGGCGGTGGCATGCGGCCATCTCGAGCAGCGAGATGCCAGCGCACGCCGACGCTTTGAAAGGACGGTTCCCGTATCAGGCGGCGAATCGACTCGCGCTGATGGCATTGACCCTCGCCTCGACAACCTCGCAGCTCAGCCTCGAGCGCGCTTGTCTCGTCTTCGGTATGTCACTTGGCTGCGCACGGCTCTTTTCGAGACTGAGCCTTCCAGTCCTGGAAAACCTTGCAGCACGTCACGCGGACTGGGTCCGGCCCCGCTGGGAACACCGGCCTCGCGTGTGGCAGATGATGCTGGAGCTGGCCGTGCGGCCGTTGCCGAGTGGTGTGCCACCGATTGGATTCCGGGCCATGCAGTTGCAACTGGGTGAGTTGGCGCTTGCAACACCTATTTGTGCGGCAACTCGACAGATTCGCAGGTAGAGCACAGCCGCGATGTCGTTGCAGGGTAAGCGGGGCGGTCGTTCGCGTTACCTAATGAGCGGATGGATTTAATAGCGATGCGCGCAGGTGGTCGAGTTTCACGGATCCACGGTGCTTCCCGCTCGGGAAGTCCGGGCTCGGTGCGACCGTCTCACACGCCTCAACAGAAGTCTTCGAAGCTGACGCGCGGGATCCGAGCACGCGGCCCGCGGCAATCTGGGAGCGGCACTCCGCTGCAGCTCCCTCTTCTGTTCGGACCGCCCATTCAACTGAGACGTGAGGTCGAAACGGAGACTGCTGCCCCTCGCGCGCGTGCCTCAGAAGAAGTTCTGGATCAGTGCATGTCGACGCGCGAGGTGCTTCGAATCGTGGGCGTGAATCGATCGACCGTGTTTCGGTGGATCAGAAAGGGGCTCTTCCCCCAGAAGCACGTCGCGGGTGGATGGCTGAGGTCGGACGTCGAACGGTGGCTCGCCGCCCGGACCAGACTGCCGGAATGATCCAAGCGGTGCCCCGCAGCGGTAGCCGCCGGCCTGAACTCACCCAGCGCTCTGTCCGCGCGTTCCGAAAGATGGCATCCGGCGCTTCCGGAGCTGAGGCGCCGGGGCGGAGGGGGCTACGTTATGTCCAAACAGCTGCGCCCCCAGCTCACACTACACAAAATACAAGATTTACGTATAATTCGGATTGTTGTGTTCCCTTGGAGATCATCGTGGCCCGAGTCCCTGCAAGCGAGTTTCAGCGCGAGTTCGGCCGCCTGCGCGGTGTCGCGCACCGCGAGGCCGTCATCGTGACCAGTCACGGCCGCGATGATGTCGTGCTCCTCTCCGCTGAGGAATATCAGCGCCTGAGAAGCCTGGACCGCCGCACGATGCACGTGTCCGAGCTGACCGACGAAGAACTCGCCGCGCTCGATGCGGTGGAGATTCCCGCCGAGGCCGCGCGCTATAACCACGAAATGACCTGACCCGCCGCGGATGGTGCTTCCACTTCCGCAACCCGGTCAGGTCATTCGCTACGCCTATCTTTGGTGGAATGAAGCGCGAACCGGACGCGAGGACGGCTCCAAGGATCGTCCGTGCGGCATCGTGCTGACACGGATCACGACGAGCGGCCGCACGCTCGCCTACGTCCTGCCCATCACGCACACGCCTCCACTCAAGCAAGAAGACGGAATAGAGATTCCGCAAGCGACCAAGCGCCGTCTCGGGCTCGATACAGAGCGCTCCTGGATCATCACAACCGAACTCAATCAGTTCAATTGGCCGGGAGCCGACATCAGACCCACCGCATCGGGCGAGTACGTGTATGGGTATTTGCCCGAGAATCTGATGCGTCTCGTGCTGGAGCAGGTTAAGAAGAACGCGCGCGACAATCGACTTAAGAACATTCCAAGGACTGAGTAGTGGGACCGTCTTCGCAGCGAAAGGCGTTCCCGTAGAAGCATGTAGCACGCGGACGGTTGAGGTCTGACGTAGAGCGATGGCTCGTGTTGAAAACAAGACAAGGTCGCCGGCATGGCAACCGCGCATCTCCGTCGTGGAGCCGCCAGACGGCATTGACGGGACGCTCGCTCATGGCGCTTCCCGCAGCCTGTCTCTCAACTCCCCGAGTTCACCTGCCGTCTTATCTATGAGTGTGTAGAGCAATTCGAACGCTGCCAAAGCGCGCTCGAAGTGCATGCCGCCAGCGTACTGCGACATGCACGCGAACTTGCACAGCTCGACGACTGCTGATGCCTGAAACAGCTCTTCGCGCCGCTTCTGAATTAGCTCGGCGAGTTCTTCGATAGGCACGGTCATCGCGCGGCCTCGAGAGCCTCATCAACTGGCCGAGGTCCTGGCCCGGCGCTTGCGACCACCGGTGTGATGCCGGCCATCGCTCTGACCGGCTCCGAATCGATCCTGAGTCGTGCGCTCCTGCGCAGTGATCATGCCAATGAGCTCCAGTCTCGCCTCGATTGCTCGAACCGTGCGCCCGTGCTTCACGGCAACTTCCTCAAGGTTCTCTTTGTTCTTGAACGCCTCGACTAGCCGTTCCTGCTCCTCGGGGGTCCAGGCGCGGCCGATGTTCCTGGGTAGCGCCGCCCGACGACCCGCTCGGGTCACTCGTTCCTTCACCGCATTCAAGCCAGTCAATAGCGCTCGGATGACATCCCCGTTCTGCAGGACCGTTCCACCGGACAGTTCTGCTCCTGTAAACGGATCCGCTCCTTGCACGAGCGAGTGGAGAATCTGCAGTGCTCGTTGATCGTTCATGTCGTCGTCTCCTATCTCACCGATCTCCAGAAGGAGATTGCGGCGTACTGTTCTCACCGAAAATGAGCCAATCGATTCGCGTGCCGGTCAGCTCGCAAATCGCACGTAGGTCCGATGCACTAGGTTCGGAGTCGCCTCGAATCCATTTGCGAAGCGCGCCCTCCGACCGCTTCATCGCAGATGCCGTGGCTAAGACGCTCCCGTAGGATGTGATCGTCAGCCGCAATCGCTCCGACAATCCCTCGATCCTCTGCACGATTCGCTTGGCTCGCTTGGCCCGTTTGGCGCGCTTCGCTTTCATCGTTTCTTCCCAATTGCATCTCGCCTCGAATCTGTCACATAGCTCTAGTGATAGCTACTTTTAAGGCGCCGTCTTAAAGATCGCTAGATGACCGGCCTCAGCACACTGGATGAAACCTCTGGCAGGGGGATGCGTACAGAGAGCGCTCATGCGCACAGGCTGTGCGGAGCGCGCAGGGAATCGGCAGAGTTGAACTCACCGCGGATCAGAGTGACAGTACCCGTCCTGCGCGCGGACCCTGGCGCAACCGAGCTGGCACGCGTTGCAATCCGTTGCACACCCGTGCGGAGTGGTGCATCCGGGCGCATTTCAATGCGCATCAGCGCTGCCAGCCTCGCAGCGCGCACCCTGAATTTGTTGGCTAACTCGACAGATTTTCCGGTGAGTGAAAGCGCTCTTTCCGCGCGACTCTGATTGCGTGGGAATGGGCGGCACTCGGCGACACATCACTTCGGTGATCTCCGTTCAAACGCATACGCAGACAGGACGCGATGAAATGGAAACGCTCAAAGTCGAACGCAATGCAGAGAGTGAAGAGATCGGGAACCGCGCGAGCGGTGTTGGGCCAATGGCCAACCCGGGCATCAGCCTGAAAGCGGCGGGCTCTCCGTCTTGGGCACCGCGCCTCATGCGCATTCGTTCCGCGTGCGTGTACCTGGGCATGAACAAGAACACGTTCAACACCCTCGTGCGTCCGTCGATCAAAACGATCCCGCTCGGCAAGCGAGCCATCGCCTTCGATCGACTTGAACTCGATGCGTGGGCAGAGTCATATTGTCGTTTGCAACGGCCGTCCCGCCCCTGAAAAGGAGGGGACTGCTATGTCGAAGCGAGGAACGCCAGGGCTCTTTAAGCGATTCCGGACGAATGGTGCGTATGAGTGGCATATCGACAAACGCATCAAGCGATACGGACGCCTTTGCGAGGGCACTGGAACGAGTGATCAGGACGAAGCCGAGCGGTACCTCGCGCGGCGCATCGAAGAGATCCGTCAGGCCACGGTCTATGGAACGCGACCCCGACGGAGATTCAGAGAGGCCGCGACCCGCTACCTGACCGACTTCTCCTGGAAGCGAAGCATCGAACGCGATGCGCGGGCCCTGAAGGATATGGACCCGTTTATAGGAGACCAGTGGCTCGATTGCGTACACGACGATTCCTTCAAGGCGTACATCGATGCGCGTCGGCGTCCTTCGGAGGGGCGAAAGCCGCTCGCTCCGGGAACGCTGAATCGAAACATCGCTGTCGCGAGAAGGATCCTGAATCTGGCGGCACGCCTCTGGCGCGACGACGGATCAACCCTCACGTGGCTCGCGCAGGCGCCACTCATCCAGTTGGAGCGGAACGGCAATGCTCGGAAGCCGTACCCCATCGACTGGTCCGAGCAGCGCCTGCTGTTTGCCGAGCTGACTCCGCACTTACAGCGAATGGCATTGTTCGCTGTGAACACGGGGCTGCGGGTTCAGGAACTGTGCGGCTTGAAATGGGAGTGGGAGCAACGGATCCCGGAGCTGGATACTCCCGAGATCAAGCGGAGCGTGTTCGTGTTGCCGGAAACAGTGACGAAGAACAAGGAAGCTCGTGTCGTGGTCCTGAACGACATCGCGCAGTCACTCATCGAGTCCGTGCGCGGCGAGCACGCGTCGTACGTGTTCACCTGGGTCAATCGAAAGGGGCGCCGGCAGCGGCTGGAGCGCCTGACGAACTCAGGCTGGAGAGCTGCGCGACGGCGCGCCGCCGCGCGGTACGAGAAGGAGCTGAAGCGACCCATGCCTCCTGCTTTCAGGCGGGTGCGGGTTCACGATCTGCGTCACACGTTCGGGCGGCGCCTGCGAGCCGTCGGCGTGGGGCTCGAAGATCGTCAGGATCTCCTTGGCCACAAGAGCGGGCGCATGACCACGCACTATAGCGCGGCGGAAATCGGGAACTTGCTGGCGGCGGTGAGCCGCATTGCAAACTCCCGCGAATCTCCCGCGGGCACGGTGCTGCGGTTGGTGGGGTGAGCGGTAAGTGGCTGAAAGTACTTGGTGGAAAGGGAGGGACTCGAACCCTCGACCCCGGCATTATGAGTGCCGTGCTCTAACCAGCTGAGCTACCTTTCCCTACCTTCCCGTCTGAACCGCCCTGGCAGGCCCGGCGGGACCCCTGATTTCGAGGGGCGGCGATTGTCGCGACCCGTGACGCGGGGTGTCAAGCTGAAGTGAGGCGCCGAGGAACCGCATTTCGCCCGCCACGGCCCGCACCCCCGCGCGCTCCGGCACGGTCATCCCTTACGTAGGGCGGTACGTACCTCACCCGGGATCCCGACAGCGGCTCACTCAGGATCCCGTCGTTCGCTCACCGCACCGCGCTGAGTTCCACGCGCAACTCACGTGCCCGAAACTCTGTAGCGCGCAACACTTCCAGCCACGGCCACGACACGCTCGCGGTGTACCGTTGTTGAATCTTGCATACAACTCTGGAGGAACCCGAAGCAACTTCGTAGACTCAAAATCGAGGCGCACGCGCGAACGCATGCACCCCTTGGGCATACCATTGTGAAAGATGCGTATGCGCTCACACTCCAGCTCACGCATAGTTGGAACATCGTCCCTCCGTCACCACGCGAACCCCCGCCATGAGAAGACGTCGTAGCGTTTTGTCGAGTACTGCAGATGCGGGCATCACCCGCTACCTTCAGCTCTACAGCATCCTGTCTCAGTCGTTGGCCGATGGTGAATACAAGTCATCGCGAGCGCTGCCGAGCGAGCCGGATCTCGTCGCGCGATACCGTGTATCGCGAACCACAGTGCGCCGCGCGCTGCATCTGCTGGAGCAGGAAGGTCGCATCCTTCGGCGCCGCGGCAGCGGCACGTATGCCAAGACGAGCCGCGTGCACAGCTCGCTCGCATTCAATGCGGACGCCCTGTACGGCGACTCGCCGACCGCCGCGAAAGATCCTGGCACGGAGATTCTTCATCGTGCACCGATCGAAGTGCCCGCTTCTCTCCAAGCGGCGCATCCGGGGTTGGGCGAGCAGTCATTCGGCGTGCAACGTGCCCGCTCCGACAATGGCGAGCCGATTCAGCTCGCAGTCACCTACTTCCCGGAAGCCGTTGCGAAACGCTACAACCTCCGTCGTGGCACGGGCCTCGAGAAGCTCGCGAAAGACGTGCGCGGTGTGCAGCAGGTGACGACGGCGGTTGCCGCCGATGCCATCGCTTCCAAGCAGCTGAAGGTTTCCATCGGCGCGCCGCTCCTGCGCATCAGGGCTGCGCTATCGGATGCGAAGGGCGATTTGCTCGCGGTGGATGAGATTCTTCTGCGACCCGATCGCGCGCATCTGCAAGACACGCTCGCCCGGGATCGGGGCGGCAAATCCCGCCAGCGCTGGCAGCTCAAATCCGCGTGAATCAAAGGCCTGAGCCGGCCTCACAAGTGCAACCGGCTCAGGCGTCGTAAGCCGGCCTGCCTGCGTGGGGCGCGTAGCCGGGCTGCGCGTAACACTCCGCCCTCAACAGCCATTCGAAGCGATCGGCCGGCATCGGCGGCGCATGCAGGTAGCCCTGCGTGAGGCCGCAGTTGAGCTCGCGCAGCCGGTCGCACTGCTCCTGAGTCTCCACACCTTCCGCCACGCTGCCGAGTCGGTACGCGCGCGCCAGCATCAACATTCCCGCGAGCTCATCGTCGATCTCGGGGTCCTCGGTCATGCGGCATATAAAGGAGCGATCGATCTTGACCGCATCCACGGGCAGCGACCACATGCGCTTGTGCGTGTAGTCGTCCAGCCCGAAATGCTGCACAGAGATGTCGGCGCCGGCGAAGCGCAGGGCATGCAGAGCGGCGACCACATCGTCCGCCGCAGACACCAGGTGAACCGCGCTGATCTCAATCTGCAGGTCACAACACGAACGCATCTCTTTTACCCGCTGCGCGAGCGCTTCCGTGCTTTCCGGCGTCAGTTGCGAGGGCGACACGTTCACGCCGAGCTTCAGACGCGGTAACCCAAAGCGCCGCCAGCGCTGGCAATCTTCCGCGGCCTGCTTGAAAGCCCACTCGCCCAGCGGGACGATGAGGCCCGTCGCTTCAAGTGACTGCAGGAAGCTGCCCGGCTCCGCCACTCCCATCACCGGGTCATGCCAGCGCAACAATGCCTCGGCCCCCAGGATGCGATGGGTCGTTGCGTCGTGTTGCGGCTGGTAATACAGCTGAAACTCGCCTGCTTCAACGGCTTGGCGAACTCGAAACTCGCTGGCGTTGCGCTCAACCGACTCCATGGTGTCCTCCGTCAGCGGCATCGTGCGCAGATGCGTAACCGTCGCTCCCCGTGTCGTGCCGGGGGGCGTCGAGTATCTCCCCATCGTATCGAAATGAAAACACCCAAGGAGAAATCGCAGCGCGACATTCTGATGATTATAGCCATCAGAACCGTCTCGGTGTAGTCGCGCGCCAACGCCCAGTTGCCATGCCAACCCGGGAGTGCCGAACCTCACTCGCGGAGGCTCCGCTTCGGCCCGTTAGATGAGTGGTGCGCTGACTTCCTGGCGAACCATCGCCCCCTGATAGTCATCGACTCGCGATCGCCTTGCAGGCTAACGATATGCGAAGCATGCTTCGTATCAATGGAACAGCGCCGGGGGCGGAAGGTCACACGACGTGCCGGCCCGGGAGTCCGGGCGCAGACGGACCACTGCGTGGCGAAGCCGCCACCGGTGTGCAAACCGGTGAGCAATTGGAGTCGCCCCACCGGCACGAGCACTGGAGAATTGGCGACCCGCGTAACAGTTGTATCGGGAGTCAGCAGAGAAATGTCGAACGGCCGCAGCAGACCCGGACGCCACAGACTGGCACTTGCCGTTGCCTTGGCGGGATTGGCAATGGGTTATGGCGCCAGCGGTTGGGCGGCGGACCCGGCGCCTGCCAGCACGGCGGCCAACAGCGGCTCGACCGCACCCCCCACGACGAAGGCTGCGGCCGGCGGCGGCACGACGCCCCACTCGGACGTCGCCACCGAAAAGTGGGCGCTCCTCGACAAGTACTGCGGCAAATGTCACAACGCCACGGACTGGGCCGGCGGCGTCGCCTTCGACGCCATGAGCGCCGATAGCATCCCCGAAGACGCCGAAACCTGGGAGAAAGCCGTCCGTAAGCTGCGTGGCGGCCTCATGCCCCCGGCCGGCAACCCGCGCCCGGACAACGCGGCCGTCCAGTCCTTCGTCTCCTGGATGGAGGGCAACCTGGACCATGCCGCCACCGCGCGGACGGAAACCGGCCGCGTGGCGCTCCATCGCCTGAATCGCAAGGAATATTCGAACGCCATCCGCGATCTGCTCGATGTGCAGATGGATCCGGCGGATCTCCTCCCCCGCGACGACGCGCGCGACGGCTTCGACAACGTGGCGGACGCGCTCCAGGTGTCGCCCTCGTTCCTGGACCAGTACCTGGCTGCGGCACGCACCGTGGCCGTCGCCGCGCTCGGCAATCTGAACGCACGCCCGGTCGGCACCACCTACGGGTCGGGCGGCGGCGAACAGTTCTTCCACACCCTGGGTGCGGCACCCGGCACGCGCGGCGGCATCGTCGTCACGCATCCGTTCCCGGCAGATGGCGAGTACGTCATCAACATCGCCAACATGGCCCAGGCGATCTGGGTCTACAACATGGAGTTCGAGAATCACCTGGTCGTGACGATCGACCGCCGCAAGATCTACGAGACGACGATCGGCGGCGAAGAGGACATGAAGGCGATCGACCAGAAGCAGGATCCGGCGGTCGACGCGATCAACAAGCGGCTCAAGAACATCCGCTTCCGCACCACCGCCGGCCCGCACGAGATCGGCGTGACCTTCCTGCACCGGAGCTTCGCGGAGTCCGAAGACCGCCTGCAGCAGCACGTGCCGGGCGGCGGGCAGGATCGCATCCTGCGCGTCAGCTCGTTCGAAGTGCGCGGGCCGGTGAACGCGTCCGGCGTCAGCGAGACACCGTCTCGCCAGCGCGTGCTCATCTGCCGGCCGGCGAGCGCCGAGGAAGAGACTCCATGCGCGCGCAAGATCCTGCAGCATCTGACCGAGCGCGCCTATCGCCGCCCGTCAAACGACACCGACGTTGCGGACCTGATGAAGTTCTACGAATCGGGCCGCCGCGACGGCGGCTTCGAAGCCGGCATCCGGCAGGCACTTACGGCGTTGCTCGCCGACCCTGAGTTTCTCTATCGCGCGGAGTTGCCTCCCCAGGGCATCGTCGCCGGCAACACGTATCGCATCAGCGATCTCGAGCTCGCCTCGCGCCTCTCGTTCTTCCTCTGGAGCAGCCTGCCCGACGACGAGTTGCTGCGCGCCGCCCGCAACGGCGATCTGCGCGATGACGCGAAGCTCGCCGCGCAAGTGCGCCGCCTGCTCGCGGATCCGCGCTCGCAGACGCTGGCGTCGAACTTCGGATACCAGTGGCTCAACATGGCGAAGCTCGGCGAAATCCAGCCGGACGTCGCGCAGTTCCCCATGCTGAACGGCGACGTGCGCGCCGACTTCCGCGAAGAGCTGACGCTGTTCATGGACAGCGTGTTCCGCGAAAACCGCAGCGTGCTGGAGTTGCTCAGCGGCGACTACACGTACGTGAACGAACGCCTGGCGCTTCTGTATGGCATTCGGGACGTGAAGGGCGACCGCTTCCGCCGTGTCTCGCTGACGGATTCGAAGCGCTTTGGCCTGCTCGGCAAGGGCGCGGTGCTGATGGTCACCTCGTACCCGAACCGCACGGCCCCCGTGCTGCGTGGCGCGTTCGTGCTCGAGCGCATCATGGGCACGCCACCGGCGGCGCCGCCGCCGAACGTCGGCAACATCCAGGAGAACAAGGAAGGCGGGAAGCAGCTCACCATGAAAGAGATCATGGCTCTCCATCGCAGCAAGCCAAGCTGCAATGGCTGTCACGGCATCATGGATCCGCTCGGCTTCGCGCTCGAAACCTTCGACGCCGTCGGCCAGGAGCGCACCAAAGACCGCTTCGCCGGCATCCCCGTCGACACGCTGGGCGAGCTGCCGGACGGCCACGTGCTGAAGGGCCCCGATGACCTGCGCAACGCGCTGCTCGCGCGCCCGGATCAGTTCGTGCAGACGCTCGTCGAGAAGCTGATGGTCTATGCCACCGGCCGCACGCTCGACTACACCGACATGCCGGAAGTACGCTCCATCGTGCGTGCGACGGCGCCCGACAACTATCGATTCGAATCGCTGGTGATGAAGATTGTCGCCAGCCCCGAGTTCCAGATGGCCCGATCTCCGGTGCCGGGTGGGCTCAAGACCGCGGGCCTCGAGAACGTTTCCTCGAAGCCCGCGTCGGCAGAGTGAAGCAAGCCATGTTTATTACGAAAAAGCATATTTCCCGGCGCACCGTGCTTCGTGGCGTGGGTGCGGCCATTGCCCTTCCGTTGCTGGACGCGATGATCCCCGCGAGCACCGCGCTAGCTGCCACCGCAGCCGCGCCGCGCCCCCGGCTGGGCTTCATCTACTTCCCGCACGGCGCGATCATGAATCGCTGGAAGCCGCAAGCCGCGGGTACCGCATTCGATTTGCCACAGATCCTGAAGCCCATCGAGCCGTACAAGGCGAGCGCGACGATCGTCACCGGCTTGCGCAACAAGGGCGGCGAGAGTTCGGATCCGCACGGGATCATTTCCGGCACGTGGCTGTCGTGCGTCGGCCCTTCCGATTCGGACCACACCGGCGATCGCGGCGTGAGCGCGGATCAGATCGCCGCACGCGCCATCGGCCAGGACACGGCGCTGCCTTCCCTCGAACTCGCCGGTGAAAGCATCGGCGGCGTGAGCTGCGCGCCCGGCGTGGGCTGCGGGTTCGCGAGCACCGTTTCTTTCCGCACGCCGACGCAGCCGCTGCCGATGGAGCACAACCCGCGCAAGGTGTTCTATCAGCTGTTCGGCCAAGGCGACACGGATGAGGAACGCCAGCGCATCGTGCAGGAGACCGGCAGCATTCTCGATCACGTGCGCGAGAAAGCGGCACGCATGAGCCAGAACGTTGGGCCAGCCGACCGCGCGATGCTCTCGGACTACCTCGATTCGGTGCGCGAAATCGAGCGCCGCATCCAGAAGATGAGCGCGCCCGGCGGCACGAAGATCAGCCTGCCCGACGCGCCGCTCGGCGTGCCGGAAGACTTCAGCGAACAGGTGAAAATCATGTTCGAGCTGATGGCGCTGGCGTGGCAGGCGAACAAGACGCGCGTCGCTTCCTTCATGATCGCGAAGGAAGTCAGCATGCGCACGTACAACCAGATTGGTGTGTCGGATGCGTTCCATCCGCTCTCGCATCATCAGAACGACCCGGCGAAGCTCGAGAAGCTCGCCAAGATCCAGACGTATCACACCACGCTGTTCGCCACGTTCCTCAAGCGCCTCAGCGACACGAAGGATGGGGACGGCAGCCTGCTCGATCACTCGATCGTTCTCTACGGCAGCAACATGAGCAACAGCGATCTGCACAACAACGATCCGCTGCCTTCCGTGCTGTTGGGCCGGGGATACGGAAAGATCAAAGGCGGGCAGCACCTGCACTACACGCAGGACACGCCGCACGCCAACCTGCTGCTGACGATGCTGGACCGTGCGGGCATTCAGATGCCGGCGATGGGGAACAGCAGCGGCTTGCTCTCGGAAGTGTGATGCGTAAGACGACCTTTTCAGCGTTGCTGGTTGCGTGTGTGGGCGTCGTGCCCGCGGCGTCGTGTCTGGCCCAGAGCGCTCCAGTGGCGCAGCCGTCGGCGCAAACGCAGTCGCCTGCTCAAAAACAAACGCCTGCCCCAACGCAGAAGGCCGGCGCCTCAGGCCCAGCCAGTACGGGCGCAACGGGCGCCGCCACTTCCGGCGCGGTAGCGGCGGATTCTGGTGGTTCGGCGCGAGGTGCGCTGGCCGAAGGCAAATCGGCACAGTCTGAATCGCGACCTGTCATCGACGCTACACCGCTCCCGGTTCCGCAACTCGTGCGCACCGCAGAGCGCGGCGACCACGAGGCCGCGATGGCGATGATTCGCGCGGGCGCGAACGCGCGCGAAGCCGACGCCGACGGCACTACAGCGCTGCACTGGGCCGCGCACTCGGGTGACATCGAGCTGACGAAGGCCCTGCTCAAGGCCGGCGCCGACGCGCGCGCGGTGAATCAGTACGGTGCCACGCCAATGTCCTCCGCCGCCGAGATCGGCTCGAAGGACGTGCTCGAAGCTCTGCTGAAAGCCGGCGCGGACGTCGAGTCTCCGAACTCCGAAGGGCAGACCGCGCTGATGTCCGTCGCCCGCACCGGCAACGTCGAGGCGGCGCGCGTACTGCTCAAGCATCGCGCCAACCCGAACGCCGCCGAGCAATGGGGCGGCCAGACCGCGCTGATGTGGGCGGCCGCGCAGAGCCAGCCCGAGATGATGCGCGTACTCATCCAGGGTGGCGCCAAAGTGGATGCGCGCGCCACCGTCCACGACTGGCAGCGCCGCGTTACCGCCGAAGGGCGCCCCAAGGATATGAACCGCGGCGGTTTCACCGCGCTGCTGTATGCCGCGCGCGAGAGCTGCATCCCCTGCGCGAAGGAACTCCTCGATCGCGGCGCCGACATTAACCTCGGCGATCCCGACGGCATCACGCCGCTGATCATCGCGCTCTCGAACATCCACTGGGACATGGGCCGCTTCCTCATGGAGCGCGGCGCAGACGTGAACCTGTGGGATTTCTACGGCCAAACGCCGCTCTACGCGGCCGTCGACATGAACACGCTGCCGAAAGGCCGCCGCGTCGAGCTGCCTGCGGTCGATGAAACGACGGGCCTGCAGATCATCACCATGCTGCTCGACCGTGGCGCCAACCCGAACTCGCAGCTCAAACTGCGCCTGCCCTGGCGGCAGGTGCCGTACGACCGCTATACCGAGCCGATGCTCAACATCGGCGTCACGCCGCTGATCCGCGCCTCGAAAGCGGGCGACATTCCGGTGATCAAGCTGCTGCTCGCGCACGGCGCGCTGCCGAACCTGCCGAACTTCAATGGTGACACGCCGCTGATGGCCGCTTGTGCGAAGGGCTGGATCAACTCGCCCTCGCGCGGCGCGAACTACGCGGAAGAGCAGGCCCTCGAGGTCTACGCGCTGTTGCGCGCCGCTGGCGCGGACGTGAATGCGCGCACGCACTTCAACGAGACCGCGCTCCACAGCGCCGCGCTGCGCGGCTGGAATCAGATCGTGAAGAAGCTCATCGCCGACGGCGCCGAGCTCGACGTGAAAGACGGCAATGGCCTCACCGCGATCGACTTCGCGATGGGCCGCATTCCGAAGGGCTTCAACGAGCGCAATCCGGAAGTACGCGCGGATACCGTGGCGCTACTCAAGGCATCCGGCGCAAAAGTGGAAAACCCGAACGCGAAGTTCCCCGCCGCGCTGACGCCGCACATCTACACGTGGCTGCCGACGGATACGGCGCTCATTCCGCCGCAGTAGCGGCCGCGGTCAACAAGAAGCCCTCAATCGCCGGGCGGCTCGGAACGGGTGCATTCAGCGTTCCGCTCCCGAGCCCGCCCGGCGATTGAGGGCTTCTGGGCGGCCTCAGACGTTGAATCGGAAGTGCATGACGTCGCCCTCATGCACGACGTATTCCTTACCTTCGAGCCGCAGCTTGCCGGCTTCCTTCGCGCCCGCTTCGCCCTTGCCAGCGAGGTAGTCGTTGAAGGCAATCACTTCGGCACGAATGAAGCCGCGCTCGAAATCGGTGTGAATGACGCCCGCCGCCTGCGGCGCGGTGAAGCCGGCGCGGATCGTCCACGCGCGCACTTCCTTAGGGCCGCAGGTGAAATACGTTTGCAGACCGAGCAGCTTGTACGCCGCGCGGATCACGCGATCGAGCCCGGGCTCCTTGAGCCCCAGCTCGTTCAGGAAGTCGGCGCGATCGGCTTCCTCGAGCTGTGAAATCTCGGCTTCGATCGCCGCGCACACCGGCACGACGATCGCGCCTTCGGCAACGGCCCGCTTCTCTACCGCGGCGAGCAGCGGATTGTTCGTGAACCCGCCCTCCATCACATTCGCCACATACATGATCGGCTTCGCCGTCAGCAGCTGAAGCTCGCGCAAGTCGCGACGCTCTTCTTCCGTCATCTGCATCGAGCGCACCGGCTTCGCCTGGTCGAGATGCGCCTTCGCGCGCTCGTACAGCGCTTTCTTGCGAACCGCATCCTTGTCGCCGCCCTTCGCGGCCTTGGCCTGGCGATCCACGGCTTTGTCGACGGTCTGCAGATCCGCGAGCGCGAGCTCCGTGTCGATCACGTCGATGTCCGCGATCGGATCCACCTTGCCGGCGACGTGCACGACATCCGCATTCTCGAAGCAGCGAACGACATGCGAAATCGCATCCGTCTCGCGAATGTGCGAAAGAAACTGGTTGCCGAGCCCCTCGCCCTGCGACGCGCCGGCCACGAGCCCCGCGATGTCCACGAACTCCACCGTCGTCGGCAGGATCTTCTCCGGCTTCATGATCGCCGCGAGCTGCGCCAGCCGCTCATCCGGCACCGGCACGACACCGACGTTCGGATCGATCGTGCAGAAGGGATAGTTCTCCGCCGCGATCTGCGCGCGCGTAAGCGCGTTGAACAGCGTCGACTTGCCGACGTTGGGAAGCCCCACGATGCCGCACTTGATGCCCATTAGTCCTCGGTTGCCGCGGGAGGCGCGGCGCGCGTATGCAGCCGGGTCATCGCCCGCTGCCCGCCTTGTTCAATGATGACCGGCACCGCCTCGATGCTCTCGGCGATGCACTCACGAATCGCTTTCTCTTCCGCCGCGCTCGGCCGCGACAGCACGTGCTCGATGCCGGCCCGCGGCGGCTTGCCCACACCGAGCCGCAGGCGCCAGAAATCCGGCCCCATCGTAGCAATGACGTCCTTGATCCCGTTGTTGCCGGCGGCCCCGCCGCCCTGCTTCAACTTCACGACGCCAGGCTCGAAATCCAATTCGTCATGCGCGACGAGAATCTCGGGCGCCGTAACCTTGTAGAACGTAGCCACGCTGCGCGTAGGCCCACCGCTGCGATTCATATACGTCATCGGCTTCAGCAGCCAGACCTCTTCACCAGCGATGCGCACACGAGCGAGCTCACCCTGATGCTTCGACTCACGCCGAAACGCAGCGCCGTACTTCCGCGCGAGCTCCTCGACGAACCAGAAGCCCACGTTGTGGCGCGTACGCAGGTACTCGGCATCTGGATTGCCGAGCCCGACGATGAGCTTGAGTGGATCTCCAGCCATGACGCTAAGTGTGGGGACCTACGGCCTGAAATCGAAGTGCTAGCGGAGGCTCGCAGCCAAGAGGCACCTGGCGGGGACGTACAAAAGCAGGGACGCTTTTGTCCGAGGCCCCGATGGACCGGTCTTACGGCCGGTCCCCGCCAGATGCCTCTTGGCTGCGGGCCTCCGCTCCCGTAAGGCCGTGATCCGAAGTAAAGAAGCAGCACACGGCCGAACCCGACCGTGTACCGCCTCGCGAGCGGCAATTACTTCTTGCCGCCTTCCTTCTTGGCAGGAGCAGCAGCCTTGTCGTCCTTCTTGGCAGCATCGCCAGCAGCCGGCGCAGCACCAGCAGCAGGAGCTGCAGCAGCACCTTCCGCAGGCGTAGCAGCCGCTTCCGCAGTCGGCTCCGGCTCTTCCGCACGCGGCGCATGGATCGACACGACCGGCGGGTTGCGACCACCCGCAAGCCCCGTGATCGTCACACCGTTCGGCAACGGCAGATCCGACAGGAACTTGGTTTCGTTCAGGCTCATGCCCGACAGATCGAGCTCGATGAACTCCGGCAGATCCTGCGGCAAGCACACGACTTCGACGTCGCTGATCCGGTGCGACACCACGCCGCCCTGTGTCTTCACGCCCGGCGAAATCGACTCACCCTTGAAGTGAATCGGCAGGTGAATGCGGATCTTCTCGTTCGGGACGACGCGCACCAGGTCCACGTGAACCACGAGGTTCTTCGCGGGATGCATCTGCACGTCCTTCACGATGGCTTCCTGCGTCTGCTCGCCCACCTTGATCTGGACGATCGACGAATAGAAGCGCTCGTTGTCGATCATGGTCAGCAGGTTCTGCTGATCGAGCACGAGGGCGCGCGGCTCTTTCTTGCCGCCGTAGAGAATGGCCGGAACCTTGTTCTTGTGACGCAGGCGGCGGCTCGCACCTTTGCCTTGCGCATCACGCAGATCCGCGCCGATGACGAATGATGTCTTCATATCCAATTACCTCGGTTGTAACGCCCGTCGCGACCAACGCGGCGTAAAGAGCCCGTCGCCCACCGCTACCCGCACCATGCGGGCACCGGCTTACGGCGATCGGGTATCAATCCAGATAGAGCGAGCTGACCGACTCCTCGTCGCGAATGCGACGGATGGTCTCCGCAAGCAGTCCCGCCACCGAAAGCTGGCGGATGCGCGTGCAGCCCTTTGCGGCCACCGACAGCGGGATCGTGTCTGTCACGATCAGCTCGTCGAGCGCCGACTTCGAAATCTTTTCCACGGCGTTGCCGGAGAGCACGGGGTGCGTGATGTAGGCCACCACTCTCAGCGCGCCCTCGTCCTTCAACGCCTGCGCGGCCTGGCACAGCGTGCCGGCGGTGTCGACCATGTCGTCGATCAGCACGCAGGTTTTGCCTTCGACCTCGCCGATGATGTTCATCACCTTCGACTCGTTCGGCCGCGGACGGCGTTTGTCGATGATGGCGAGATCCGCATCGTCGAGCCGCTTCGCGAGCGCGCGAGCACGCGCGACACCGCCAACGTCCGGCGAGACGACAATCATGTTCTTGTACTGCTGGCGCCAGGCGTCGCCGAGCAGGACGGGCGAGGCATAGACGTTATCCACGGGGATATCGAAGAACCCCGAAATCTGCTCGGCGTGCAGGTCGATGGTGAGCAGGCGCGTAACGCCCGCGCTCGACAGCATGTTCGCAACGAGCTTCGCGGCGATGGACATGCGGGTGCCACGCACGCGGCGATCCTGCCGGGCGTAACCCATGTACGGAACGACCGCCGTGATACGCGCGGCGCTCGAGCGGCGGCACGCATCCACCATCACGAGCAGCTCCATCAGAGTGTCGTTCGACGGCGGGCAGGTGGACTGGAGAATGAAAACGTCGCGGCCGCGAACGTTCTCCATCAGCTCGACGTTCACTTCGCCGTCGCTGAAGCGGCCGACATACGCGCGGCCGAGCGGCGAGCCCAGATGCTTCGCCACATCGTGCGCAAGCGCGGGATTCGCGTTGCCGGCGAAGAGGGTCAGCGTGTCGCTGCTGTTCACGTGCAGATTTTCTGCGGGACGCGCCATGTATATGCCAACTACCTAAGTGACTCTCACCAGAGGCGCATTGCGCACCTGGCTGGGTGGCAGGATTCGAACCCTACGTATGGCGGGATCGAACCCCGCAGGCATCCCATAAAAATCAGAAACTTACTGACTCCGCACGTCCGGCGGTCCCCACAAGCCCCTTCGGAATCCCCGTCGCCGGCGCCAAAGCTGGCACTGGAACGAGGGAGTCTTGAAGGCCGGTCGGCCGGTCAGGCGGCCGCGAATAATACACGATACTTTCCGACCCAAGAGCGATCTGGCCCAGGCTCGATCTGGCGCCTGGCGTGCTGGCGCCTGGCGCCTGGCGTGGCAACGCCCTGCTTGATGGCAGACGACCTGGGCGGTGCGAGCCTCGATCGCTATCGAAAGCGATTCTCCGCCTGCGGGGCATCTAACCCGAGGCCACAGACGGGCTTATAAATCAACATCTTGTCGAATAGCCTGCCGGCCGCTACCCGCGGAAAGAAATCTCGAAGTCAATACTCAAGGCGAATATTTCAAGGCGATAAGACGTGGGCGCGACCCCGCGAAAGACTCGTGCTGCCGGCCCCACCGCCCACCGCCTCCGCGGGGCCGCCGTCATGGGCTCACCTTCACCGGCGCCAGCATTCGCATCGTGCGTTTCTCGAGCTGCATCGAGATTTCCACGTCGCCCACCCCGCCTTGCGCCAGGTCGAGTCGAGTTTCGCGCGATGGCGCCTGATAGCCGCGGGGAACCGAATCCGCTGTCACACCGACTTCCCACCGCCCCGGACTCAGCCCCTCCAGACGAACCGTTCCGTCCGCGTCGGTGAGCCGATGGAGCACGGTCTCGCCGCTGCGAGCAGTCACGATCACGCCGGCGGCGCCGTGGACATCCCGACTCTCGCCAGTCTCGAGGATCACCCGGACAGCCAGGGTCGCAGCGCGAACCATCGGGATATCCAACGGCGCCGTCGCCTTCTCCGCGACGCTCACCGCGAGCGACTGCCCGCTCGCGGGCACCTCGTCGAGCTCGACGTTGGCGCGATCCATCACCATGCGGTATTCCCCCGCCCGCACCGCTGGAAACTCGAACTGGCCGCGACTATCCGTCACCGCCGTAAGCCCTTCGAGCCGCAGGAGCACGTCGCCGAGCCCGTCGCCCGTGGCTTCATCGAATACGCGCCCCCGCAGTGGCATCACGCCACTCTTGCGCACGAAAGGCATCTCGAATGGAACCGAAAAGCTCAACAGGACGTCTGTGCGCGCGAACCTTCCCTCGAACCGCCGCGCAACGAACTTCAGCTCGCTGCCGCTCTCCTGCCGGTATGCGAGGGAGAAGTTGTACATCTCGCTGAGCCACACCGGAGAACGGTATCGCTGCGCCTCGAGGCCCACCGACAGCGCGGTGCCGACGGCATAGTTCGCTGTCAGGCCATACGAGTGCTGCGCCGGAGCCTGCGCATCCAGGTAGGAGCCTTCATCGCGAGTCGCGTACATGCCGTAGGTCTGAAACCGGCCGGCGCGCAGATACGCAGACAGTGTGTGCAGCGACGTGCCGAATCGCGATTGAGACACCCGATTGACGGCGGACCCCATTTCCGCCGAATAGTGAAACGACAACATCGACCACGAGCGCGCGATGCCGATGCGCCACGCGTCGGAGCGGGTGTCGACCGGCGCGAGGGACGTGCCGCCGGTGCGGTCCCGCACGATGTAGTCCAGGGTCGCACGCACACCTCCGCCGATCGAATGGGACGTGCCCAGACTGGCCTGCTGCAAGGTTGGCGCACTCTGCAGCAGATCGGCCGCGTTCTCATGTTCCAGCAGGTCCGGATCGATCTCCTGCACCGGCAGAAGATTCCAGTCCTGCACGCGGTAGTAGCCCTGGAAACCCCACCCGCGCGAATTCGGGTACTCGAAGCCCGTGGACACGTACTTCTTGTCCCGCAGATAACCGCGGAATTCCGCATCCGCAGCCCAGGCGACGAGGTAGTAGCGCAGCGGGTAGCGATTGTCATACAGCGCGCCTCGCGCCGCATGTCCCAACTCGATGCCACCGTGGCTCTCGGCGAGCTCCAACTCGGTTCTGAGCTGGTCGGCCCACTGAGTTCGCGACCGCAAGCTCGCTATCGTGGCGGGCATGCTCGTGTCGGTGCGATCCAGGACATTGAGGTCAACACGGGTTGCTTCGGTCGCCTCGTACCACGCATTCAGACCACTCTGGGTTCCGCCCGAGTGGCTGTACACATCCTTCATCTGGTACGCGGAAGCGCCCCACTCCGCGGCCTTGAACCCCAGCGTCGCGCCGCGCCCGAATCGACCCGGTTCGGTAAGGTCCGACAGGCCGTAGTTCAGGTCGCCAGCGGCGGCAACGATGCTCTGGCTGTCGTACTTCACCCAGTACTCGTCTGGGGAGCCGAACGAACCGCTATCGCGGGCATCCGGGCCACGCAGACGGAAGCTGAGGAAGTCGCCTCTTTCCTGGTCCAGCACGCCGCGGCCCGACAGCTCAGGCTGCCATCCGGATGTCCGATGCCCCTGTGCTTCGCGAGCGATATACCGTGTATCGAGGCGCGCGTTGAGCGTCTCGTACCTGTCGAGCGCACTCGCCCGCGGCACGAGCTCCGTCGCGCTGCTTGCGGATGAAGACACGCCGGTCCCGTCGACCTTCGCCGAAAAAGTGACCCGCGTGGCCACGTGCTCGCGGCCCGCCGGCGTATCGACTGCCACGTCGACCCGCTTCGCATCGCCGGGCTCGAGGTGGATCGTTCCCGATGCAGGCCGGGGTCGTGCGCCGCGGCGGCCGCGAACGCCATATGACACGTCGACAGGTGTATTGCCGTTATTGCGCACGAGGAAGGTGCTCGCGTAACGCTCGCCCGCAATCGCATATTCGGGCGTATCCAGCGCCGTCACCTGCACGCTCGGTGCGGCGCTCACCGTGACACGGATCGTGGATGTCTCGACCGCCGTTGGCTGCCGCGCATCCCACACCTGATAGGACACGCTGAAATCACCGCTGCGCGCATCCTGCGGAACCATGAAACTCACGAGCCGCGTGAGCGATTCGCCCGGCGCAAGGCCCGTCATCGCCGGCGCACCGACCGCCTGCCATCCATCCGGAAGAACCAGGCGTGCCTGGGTTTCGAGCGAGCGCGGCGAAACGTTGCGTACCGAGAAGGCCGTGGCAACGACCTGTCGCGGCTCCGTGATGATCCGCTCGCGATCCGCAGGCTGCACCTCGAGAACGTCGGACTGGGCCCAGACCCATGCCGGCGTCGACGCAAGCAGCAGGGCGCTAACGCAGATCCAGCTCGATCTGCGTGCCGAACAGGTCATTGCGGCCTCCATCGACGACGAGCAGTGCCAGATACTTTCCGGGCGGAGCGGCGGTGAGATCGAAGCGGCCGCGAGTCGAGCTGCCAGGGAACGTCCTGCCGCGGGCGCCCGGGAACCGGCCGAATAGCCGGCCCTGCGTGTCGTGCAGCTCGATCCATGCGCTGGTGCGTAACCATCGATCGCCGGTGTTCTCGACGTCCACATCGAGCAGCCTGCGGCCCGCGTCGTTCACGAGCCGCGCGTCGTGAAACGCGACCTCGCTGCGGCCCGAATCGCCCAGCTCCGTGATGACCTGGATGGCGTACCGAATGTTCTGCCGCAGCCGCGGCCCCTTGGTAGCGCGTCCGCTCACTTCCGCGACGGGCGCCTCTTCCACCATCACCACACTCCAGTAAGTGCCGGCGAGACGCGCGTCGTCCGGAACGCGCACTTCATATTCCACGCGCACCGTGTCCTGGGGCGCGACGACGATCTGGTCGCGATCGAGATGCAGCCAGCCGGCATTCGACCTGGGCAGCGCGCCGGGCGGACCGAAATTGGTGCTGCCGTCGGCACGAAAGGAATAGTCGGTCTGGCGCAGCTTCACGACGGCGCGCGTATTCGTCTGGTTTCGCAGCTCGAGCGCGCCGCGATACGTCTCGCCCGCCGTAGCCACGTGCACATAGGTGGCATCACCGGCCGGGACGACGCCCGCTTGCACGTCCGCTGCGTAAAGCCACGCGCACGTCAGTGCGGCGAAGGCGAGAAGCCGTCGAGACGAACGGCGGCTCATGGCCCACCTGTTTCGATGACGTAACGGATCGAAAGCTCGTACGACCCCGGCGACATCCGCGCCGAAAGGCCATCGACCCGCATCAGAATCTGTATGGTCGAATAATCCCCTGCGCCGCTGAACAGGGTCTGCAGGTCCGGCGTCAGCGCGCGATAGGACGTGCCGTCCGAAAGCCCGCTCTCGTCCCACCCGCCACTGCGCCTCACGGCGATCGTCAGTCCCGGCGGCCAGCCGGCTTCGTTGGTCTCACACGCAATTCGCAGCGACCAGTTGCTACCCAACGTGTTGCTCACCGAAAGAGTTGCAATCAGAACGTCGACGTCGAGCGGCGAGCGGAAGTCGCTGCCCGCTCCGTGATCCAGGTCGACTCGACTCACGTTCCTGAGCCAGGGTCCCCCGCTGAGTGTCACGTCCGCTGCCACAGCGGCCTGCAAGCCGCCCGCCAGCACGACGAACGCGCACAGCCACACTGCTGCCGAGAGGAACGAGGATTTCATGGTGCGATATCCGTGAAACGCGGGCGGCGCCATCTGGAGCCGCCCGTCGCCTTACCTGGCGAATGTCAGGTGTCGCTGACGATCGTGTACGTGACTTCCGCCGAATACGTATCCGGTGCGACCGTCGGAGCGGCCGTGGCCGTGTAGTCGATGGTGAGATCGGCTTCGGCAACCGCCGAAACGCCAGTCACCACGTCGACCGCACTCACGCTGTTCAGGGCCACCGCGCCTGCGGACGTGCCACCCGACGGCGCCTGCAGCGCCACCTTCAGGCCGAGACCTGTCTCGAGCGGCGCACTGAGCTGCGCCGTGATCTTCTTGCCGGTTGCCGAGTTCGACGTGAGTGAATACGTCGACGACGAGTTGCCGGTCAGCGTCTGTCCCGCTGAGGAACTGGTGAGCGCCAGCGACACGGTGCCGCCGACGGAGATGTCATTGACCTCCTGCACGGTGAGGTCGACGTCCTGAACGGCGCTGTCGGCCGACCAGGCGGCGGTGGCGCCGATCGAAAGGATGAAAGCCGTCGCGAACGCGACGGTGCTCTTGTGACGAACGATGGAAACGATATGCATGGGAAAACTCCGCGAGTGGAACTGCGGCGAAGTGTAGGCACGCTCCCTCACTCACCCGTGCCAGATGCATACAGTTTGATGCGGACGATCGGCTATCCCACCAACGCGGCGGCAATCCGGGCACAAGTCCTTCGCGGGGTGCTGAAAGTGAGACGCGCCAGCGCGCCGCGGAGCCCGCGGCCCTGAGCGAGCCCGGACGCATCGTGATTCACGGCCAAGCCCGAGCGCGGCTCGCTTTGCCTGATCCGTGATGCTCCCCGCCGCTCATCAACGTCATCCCCAGCAAACGCGATTGCGGCCCGACTGTTTCGCGCGGTAGAGCTGCGCATCGCTCTGGGTCAACAGCTCCGGCGGCGCCGGACCGCCGTGACGCAGAAACGTGGAAGCGCCGCCGAGGCTGATGGATAGCTCGCCACCCGCCGCCGAACTGGCGTGCGGAATAGCCAGATCGCGCACGGCCTGACAAGCCAGCTCCGCAAACGCCCTCCCGCCCTGGGGATCGGTACAAGGCAGGAACAATACGAACTCCTCACCGCCATAGCGCGCCACGAGATCGGTCTCACGCTGGACCAGACGCTGAAGCGTACGCGCGACCTGGCACAGAGCCCGGTCGCCAATGGCGTGGCCGTAGTAGTCGTTGAAGAGCTTGAAGCAATCGACGTCCACCATGATCAGCGAGATCCACTGCTCGGGCTGCGCGCGCCAGCGCATGGCGTTCTCCAGCCGGCGGCGATTCGGAATCTCCGTGAGCGCATCCACCAGCGCGAGCTGCTCGAGCAGGCGGCGATGCGAAACGGCCTGAGCGTGGTTCTGAATACGCGCGCGTACGACGGGAGCATGAAACGGCTTGGTGATGTAGTCGGCGGCTCCCAGCAGCAGCCCCTTCTCCTCGTCCTCCACGCTGTCCAGGGCCGAGATGAAGATCACCGGCATCTGGCGCGTCTCGTCGCGGCTCTTCAACCGGCGAAGGACTTCATGACCGCCCATCCCGGGCATCACCACGTCGAGCAGCACGAGATCGGGCTGATGCCGCGCGGCCATCTCCAGCGCCATCTCGCCATCCTTGGCGAGGATCACCTTGTAGCGGTCTTTCAGAACCTCAGCGAGCAGCGCGCGGTTGCTCTTCTCGTCGTCTACGACGAGAACCTTGGGGAGGTCGAGTGTCACGCCACATTGCCTCGCGCATCGGCAAGGCTGCACAGCAACGCATGCGCCAGCGCACGCGCTTTTTCGTATTCGACGTCTTCGATGAGGCGCGCCAGTTCATCCACCGACTCGACGAAAGGTGTGCCCCGCGCGATACGCTGGAGCTGCCTTGCCAGGTCCAGGGATACGGCATCGTCCTGCTCGAGACGCAGAACCATCTGCTCCAGGGCGGTCGGCATGTCAATGCGGCAGGAAGCGGAATCTCCCATGAGGATCTGCTCCGCCGCCACACCGTCGAGAGCACCCAGCGCATGCTCCAACGCCGCACGTAACGCGGCGATCGCTTCAGGGGCCGGCAATTGCTCTCTCGCTGATTCCTCAACGTGACGCGCCGCCTGAGCGAGCGCGGATGCGCCGATACCTTCCGCGTTCGCCTTCAGCGTGTGCGCGAGCCGGAAAATCTCCTCGCGCGCCTGCACCGAGTACAGCTTGTCCAGCAGCTCCGGCGCATTGTGGTACTCGGAAACGAATCCGCGCAGTACGTTGAGATAGAAGGGCACTCTGCCCAGGTAGCGCGCCAGACCAGCTCCCGCGTCGATGCCGCTATCGGCGAGCTGCGCCAGTGGCGTCGGCAGCGGGGCGGACTTCCTCACCGCATCGGCATCGACCGCGCTGCGCGGATCGGCGGAGCGACGGCGAGGCAGCCAGCGCGCAAGGACCGCGTAGAGCCGGTCGGGATCGATGGGCTTGGTGATGTGATCGCTCATGCCGGCGGCAAGGCTCAGCTCCCGATCGCCGGTCATCGCGTGCGCGGTCATCGCCACGATGGGCAGGTTGGCATAGCGCGAATCGGCCCGCAGGCGCTTCGTTGCGCTGATGCCGTCGAGCTCGGGCATCTGGATATCCATGAGCACGAGGTCGTACAGCTGACGCTGCACCATCTCCACGGCCTCGAGCCCGTTCACGGCCACGTCGACATCGACCTTGATCTCCTCGAGGAACTCCAGGGCCACCTGTCGATTGAGCGGACTATCTTCCGCCAGCAGGATGCGCGCGCCCCGCTGGCGCAGCAGGTCGATCGGCTTGCTCACCCGCCTCGCACGCTCCTGGCGACGCGCTTTCAGGGCACTGCTGCCGAGCAGGCATTCGACGATGGCGTCGTGCAGAGTGGATTCGTTCACCGGCTTCGTCAGCACGTGGCTGATACCCACTTCCGCTGCTTCGGCAGCCAGGTCGTCATGGCTGTACGCCGTGACCATGAGAATGGCCATCGGAGCGCCGAAGCTGTCATCGTGGTGAATGAGGCGTGCGGTATCCACGCCGTTCAGGCCGGGCATGTTGCAGTCGAGCAGCATGAGCGTGTAGGGATCCGGGCTGGCGCGCCCTCGGCCCAGCTCCATGAGCGCGCGCTCGCCGGACTCCACGCCAGTGGCACGCATCCCCATCTGGCTCAGCAGGCCGATGAGAATTTCGCGCGCCAGACTGTTGTCGTCCACGACCAGCGCGCGCGTGCCCTGCAGGCGATCCACTACCGGGCAGAGCTGGCCCGCATCCCCGACCGCGGCATCCACGCCCAGCGTGGCGGTGAACGTGAACTGGCTGCCCCGCCCGGGCTCGCTCGTCGCGGAGATCGTGCCGCCCATCATCTCGACGAGTTGCTTGCAGATCGCAAGTCCAAGCCCCGTGCCGCCATACTTGCGGGTAATGGAGTCGTCTTCCTGGGTGAACGGCTCGAACAGCGCGCCGAGCCTGTCTGCGGACACGCCGGTGCCCGTATCGCTTACCGTGAAACGCAGGCATACGCGCTGATCGTCACGGCTCTCGCAACTGACGCGCAGCGCCACTTCGCCGCGCTCGGTGAACTTCACAGCGTTGGTCGCCAGGTTGATGATGACCTGGCCGACCCGCAGCGCGTCGCCCACGAGATAACGAGGCACATCCGGGCGAACATCGAAGAGGAGCTCCAGCCCCTTGGAATGGGCCTTGAGTGACACGACGCCAGACACGCTCCTGAGCACGTCGAGCAGGTGGAAGCTCACGTTCTCGAGCGTCAGCCGGCCGGCCTCGATCTTCGAGAAGTCGAGAATGTCGTTGAGAATGCGCAGCAGCGATTCGGCCGACACGAAGATCTTCTCGACGTAGTCGCGCTGCTTGTCGTTGAGATCGGTCTTCAGCGCCAGGCGGCTCATGCCCATGACCGCGTTCATCGGCGTGCGGATCTCGTGGCTCATGCGGGCAAGAAAGCTGGACTTGGCTTCGTTTGCCTTGCGCGCGTCATCGATGGCGAGGGCGAGCTGCTGCGTGCGCGCGCCGACCTTGCGCTCCATGTTCTCCCGATTGTCCTCGGCTTGCTGGCTCATCACGCGAAACGTGCGAGCGAGCACTCCTATCTCATCGCGCCGCTCTTCCGGCAGAGCCAACTCTCCACTTGCCACGGCTTGGTACTCGCCGCGCGCCACGACGCTCGAAGCACGGACGAACACTTCGAGTGGGGCGACCACTTTGTTGCGCAACACGAAGTACAGCGCCAGCAGCTCGACGATCAGCGCCGCCGCGCTCAGCGCCAGGATGAACTCCGCTGTCGAAAGCGCAACGGACGTGAGCAGCGACTTGGGATAGACGGTGACGAACCACCATCCCGGGCCGTGCAGACGTGTCGCGGCGAGAAATGCCGAGCTCTCCTCGTCATCGACCACCACGACGCGCGAAGCGCCCACACCGTGCAACGCCTTTGCCACCTGCGTGTACATCCCGACGAGCCCGGGATCCTGAGCGCGTGGACGTCCAGCACTCCCTTGGCCGCTGCCAGCTCCTTCACCTTGTCCGGATGCGCCACGAGGCGCCCGTCGGGGCGGATGATGAAGTTCTTCGTGCCGGCCAGATGGTCGTCGAACACACGCTGGAACAGATCGTTCAGCAGGATGTCCAGGCCAAGCGTCGCGAGGTGCCGCCCGTCCTGGTCCACGGGCTGCTCGGCCGAAACCATCCAGTCGTTCGCGGTCGGATCGAAATAGAGCCCGGTCCACACCAGGTCGCGCTTGGGGTCGTTCTTCTGGGTAGCGACGTCCATCCATTCTTCACGCGTCATGTCGAGATCGGGCGCGGCGTTCAGGCCCCAGGGCAGGCCCGGCCAGTAGACGACGTTGAAATTCTCCGCGAATGCACGTAGACGTCGGCGAAACGGTTGACCCACGCCGGGCCGAAACGGTCGGTCAGGCGCCACGCCAGCACCAGGCGCTTGCGCAGGTCCGCGTCGATGCGCCCCCGCTCGATGCCGACGAAGCCCGAGATCTCGCGGCTCACCGTGCCGTCCGGGCGCTGCAGGCCCTCGAACGCCGCGCGCCGCAGCCGTGTCGAGCCATCTGGCAGTGTCTCGTAAAGCTTGCTGAACTCCGCCGCGTCCGGCTCGCGCATGGCGCGGTAGTCTTCCAGGAAAACCCGCTTCATCGTCCCGAGGTTGTCGGTCGCGAGCTGGAAGATGGCGCTTTCCTTGGCGCCCCGCTCGGCGATGTACTTGCTGAGCTTGTCCTGGGTTTCCTCGGTCAACGCATTCACGATGTGCAAGTAGGAAACGATCGTGACTACGAGCACCACTGCCGTGATGCGCAGGGACATCTGCAGCAGAGTGCGCGCCGTGAGCGAATCCCTGAAGCGAATGTCGGGCGGCTGGCTCGCAACTTGCGTCTCACCGCGAGTCACTGCAGCGCTCCTGAGTGGACGCGGATGGTCCGCTTCTCCAGCGAATCCTGGAACTTCCGGATGTGGGAGATCACGTTGGGCGTGAGCTCGATACCCCGGGGCACGATCACCACGCCATCGCGCGTACATACGTCCGCTGCAACGAACGATCCGGGGACGAGGCGATCCGCGGGCTGCTCTTCCGCCACACTCTCCGCTGAACCACTGCAAAGCCAGCGCCCGCACGCGTCCAGGAACTCCGCGTCGTAACGACCCGTCCGCGCGCGCATCGTGTCGAGCGCGAGTCCCGCCGCATGTCCGCGGGCCTCGAGCGCATCGAAGTCCATGGCGAAGCGCAGCAGCCGCGCGCCAGCCGGGCCGCCCCCTTCGGCAAGGCCCGCCAGTATCTCCAGCACCGGCTCCAGCCGCGGGATGTTCAGGAGCAGGTTGCGCGCATTCAGTACCCCGGCGCTGACCTCGCGCTCGTCCTCATCGTCCAGAGACTCGCCGCTGTACAGTTTCATCAGCGTGGCGCCGCTCAGGCCGATGCAGCCGAGCTGGCAGAGCAGCGCGGCGGCTTCCACGGGCCACCTCGGCTCCAGGCCAGCCTCGCGCGCGATACCCTGCGCGATGCGTTTCAGACGCTGCGCGCGCCCGAAGGCCACGGGTTCGACCAGGGAGAGCACGTCGAGCAGCGATTTGAGACAGCCGAGCAGCGTTTGCTGTAGCAACACCTTCTCCGCAGTCAGAAGCTGGTGCTGCTTCACTGCCACTTCGAACGCGGAGAGCAGGTCATCGGGCCCGCAGGGCTTGGTCAGGAAGCGGAAGATCTGGCCCTTATTCACCGCGGCGATCGCGGACTCCATGTCGGAATATCCGGTGAGCAGCATGCGCACCGCGCTGGGCGCCATCACCTTCACCTGCGCGAGGAACGCCGCGCCGTCCATGACCGGCATGCGCATGTCGGATACCACCACCGCGACACGTGGCATCTCCCGCAACAACTGCAGGCCGGTAGCACCGCTCGTGGCGGTGTGCACGCGGTAACGGGCAGCGAGAAGGTCTTCGAGTCCCTCGACGACCTGCGGCTCGTCATCGACACACAGGATCTCAACTTGCTCAGCCATGTTTTCTTGCTCTCGACTCGGGTTCGGGCTGCGCCTCTTCGCGGGGCGGGGAGTCCGCCTTGCGCTTGTCGAGTGGCAGCCGGATGGTGAAAGTCGTGCCCTGTCCGGGCTCGCTGTCCAGGTGAATCGTCCCACCATGCCGATCGACGATGACGGAGCGCGCGATGGCGAGCCCCTGGCCGGTGCCCTTGCCGATCGGCTTGGTCGTGAAGAAGGGATCGAATATGCGATGCCGGATGCTTTCGGGGACGCCGCACCCGGTGTCCGCCAGCGTGACGACAGCATCCCCCGCATCGACGCGCGTGCAGATGCGTATCGTGCCCACGCCGCGACCCGCCTGCTCGATGGCGTGGGCCGCGTTGATGATGAGGTTCACGAACACCTGGCTGAGCTCGCCGCCCTGGCACCACACGGCCGGCAACTCGCCCAGATCCGTTTCCACCACGGCGACATGCTTGTACTCGCTGCGGCAGATGGTGAGTGAAGTCGCGAGCAGCTGGTTGAGATTCGTCTTCGTGCGGCTGGCCTTGTCGGGGTGGGAGAACTCCCGTAACGCGTGCACGATGCGCGTCACATTGCCAACACCGAGCTGCGTGCGCCCGAACGCGCGGGCGATCTGAGCCTCCAGCTCGCCAACTCGCGCCGCCGCCTCCGGCGCCTCCACGGCGCGCGCGAGCTGCAGGAGATCCTGAATCCGTTTCTCCAGAACGTGCACGCTGTCCGAGATGTACTGCAGCGGGGTGTTGATCTCATGCGCAATACCCGCAGAGAGATGTCCCAGCGACTGCAGTTTGTCCGACAGACGCAGCCTGTTCTCCAGCTCTTCGCAGCGCTCTTCGGCTCGGCGCTGATCCGTGATGTCGGTCATGAATCCCTCCAGGAGGACGGGCGCGCCGTCCTCTTCCTTGAGCACGTGGACCGAAACGAGCACTTTGGCGACGGTGCCGTCCTTGCGCCTGAGCGGCAACTCGCGGACGCGTGCACGCGGATCGACTGCCAATCGCTTCATCTCCGCGGTACGCACGGCGGCGTCGACGTACAGATCCGCCGCAGTTCGTTGCCGCAGCTCCTGCTCCGACTCGTAACCCAGCATCCGCACGGTTGCCGTGTTGGCCGAGACGATCTCGCCGGAGAACCGCGTGACGAGAATCGCGGTACCGACATTGTCGAAAAGCCGTGCGTAGCCCTGGCGGGCCGCGTTGCCGAGGGCCAGACCATTCTTGTTCTTCCGGAACAGCGCGTCGTACCGCCGCTCCGAGCGCACGAGGGCGCGTGCACAATGACGCGCCCCGTAAACCGCAAATGCGGCTGCCGCGGCAAACAGTCCCGCAAGCACGTAGCCGAGGAGAGGCATCACCCCACCGCCAGTCTGGGATACGGCGCGCTCATCTGCTCGAGCAGCAGCCCGGCTTCAGCCGCGGGCATGGGGCGCGCACTCAGGAATCCCTGGTAGAGATCGCAGCCGGCAAGCCTCAGAAGATCGCGTTGCTCGGCTGTTTCCACGCCCTCCGCCACGCACGAGACCTCCAGGTAATGCAGCAGGTCGACGATCGTCTTCACGAGACCGAAGTCGCGCGCATCGACCGCGAGCCGCGCGACGAACGACCGGTCGAGCTTCACCCCCTGGAACGCCAGGGCCCGCAGATAGCTCAACGAGGAATAGCCGGTGCCGAAGTCGTCCAGCCACACGGCGACGCCGAGCTCCTTCAACGTGCTGATGAGCTGGGAGGCGCGAGCGACATCGGCGATCACCGTGCTCTCCACCACCTCCAGCTTGAGCAACCGCGGCGGGACGGCGAACTCCGCGAGAAGCTCGGCGATCTCGCCCGCCAGGTTGGTGTCACTGAAGGACTCCGCAGGCAGGTTGGCGCTGACGAAAAAGTCCGCCCCGTAAGCGGTATTCCATTCGACCGCCTGCCGCGCAACGTCGCGCAGCACCCAATGCGTGATCTCCGCCACGAGCCCGCTCTCGTGCGCGATCGGTAGAAACCGGCCGGGCAGGATGAGCCCTTCGGTGGGGTGCCGCCATCGCAGCAGGGCCTCGAAACCCGCGACGGCTTGCGAGCGGACGTCGAACACGGGCTGGTACCACATCACCAGTTCCTGGCGCTCGATCGCCCGCCGCAGGTCGCATTCGAGCTGCATGCGGCCGGCTACCTCGTCAGCCGTGCGGGCCTGGAACACACAGAGACCGCTGCCGTCCTTGGCAGCACGACTCATGGCGAACGTGGCGTGCTTCAGCACTTCGTCGGCCTCCTGCCAGCCGCTTTCGACGGTCACGACGCCAACGGCGGGTTCAAGATGAAAGCGTCTGTTGTCCACCTCGCACGGCTTGCGCAAAGCCTCGGACATGAGTTTCGCAAGCGTTCTAGCGCCCGACTCGTCGCGCACTCCGGTGACCACCATCGCAAATTGCGTATCGGCGACGCGCGACAGAAAATCCTGCGGCTCCAGCATGAGCTCGATGCGCCGCGCGGCCTGAAGCAGCAGCCGGTCCACAATCGCGTGGCCGTAAGCGTCGGAGACGCGCTGGAGCTTCTCGAAGCCAACAGTAAACACAGCCACTCGGCGTCCGGATGCGCGCCGCATCCGTCGCAGCATCCTGTCGAGGGCTTCCAGGCAGGCCTTCCGATTCGGCAAGCCGGTAACCGGTTCGCGCAACGTGACGGTGAGTAGCTGGGCATGCAGCTTCTCCACCTCGGACCGCGCTTCTCCCAGTTGCCGACTACGGCGATCGAGACGGGTTCCCACGCGCGCAACCTGTTCGCGAAGGCGCCGGGTGCGGTGCGCTGCATAGAACTGCGCGACGCCCCAGGTACAACCGATCGCGAACGCTCCCCAGAAGAGCATGGAGAGACCGAGCTCCGATGGCCACGCGGGCCGCCCCGCCCACGCGATGATCCGAAGCCACACTTCCTCTGTCGATGCAGGTATATCCATTGTCCAGTTCGCTCCGCTCGAGGACGCGAGTTCCTGTGGGAACGGCGTCCTTCGGTTGGCTCAAGCAGACCGCAATCTGAACGTTGGATCGAGTATGCGAATCACAGCGCGCTCGGCGCCGACGCAGCGGTGGCTGCGATTGGTGGGAAATACCTACGATCGCAATCGTGCGGGTGCGGCAAGCAACGCAGACGTACCGATATCCGTACCTGCATCACAATCGGCGCACCCGCACGCGTCTATCGGCCGCCAGCATCCTCCGGAAGCAGGCGAGCGAGCAGCTCGATGAGCTGCCGGCGCTCCAGCGTGGTGATCGAAGCGCTCCAGCGCTGCTCGAGCCGCTGCGCTTCGCGGGTGAGCGCTGCAAGCTGGCCGACGCCGGCAGGCGTGAGATAGACACCCAGCCGACGGCGGTCGGTGTCCGAGCGCTTGCGCGATACGAGTCCGGCGCTGTCCAGGCGCTCGAGAAGCTCCGAGACGCTCGACTTGTCCAGGAACAGGAACCGTGCGAGCTCGCCGGGAGAGACGCCAGGGTTGGCGCCGACCAGCGCGAGCACGTCATACGTTCCACGTGGCATCGCATCGATGTTCCCGGCGCTCCATGCCTGGTGCAGCCTCGAATGGGTACGTGCCACGAAGAACGCGATCGAGTCCGCGAGGAGGCCCGGACTGAGCGCTGGAGAGACTTCGTCCCGCGCATCCGCTACCGACCGTTCTTGCGGGCATTCCTGCCGACTATCGGTCGTCTCGCCGTCCGGATCGGGCTTCGTCAACGTTTCTGCTTCCACCTGGAGATATCCATTCCAAACACAATGACTCCTTCTACACCGATGTCTGTCACGACGGGTGCATAGGTCAACTCGTAGTACTGACCCTGCCATGACGCATCGCCTTCCGCGGGAAACTCCTGGGCGACTCGCTGGCCGCCGAGCGCACGATGCATGTTGGCGTTCATCACCTTGCGCCACTTGCTCGGGTGCGTGCAAAAGTGCGCTTCCTCGCCCAGGGACGGCTCCATCGAATACAACTGTCGCACGAGCAGCGCACAGGCCGGACTGAAGTAGGTATAGCGGAGCTTGCGATCCACCGCGTAAACGGGGCCATCGATGGCCTCGGCCAGCGCATGCAGGATGCCGGCTTTCTGAAAAGGCATCGACGGACCGGCGATGCCGGACGTGTAGTCCATCTCCACGCCGTACAACCGCCGGGCGGAGCTTTCGCGCGAGTCGGACAGCATCGTCGCGCGAGCGAGCATCACACGCGATCCGCTGCGGGGGAGCTTGAGCTCGTAGCTCGTTTCGAGCTCGCCGCCCTGCTCGACCATGCGGGTCATGCCGTCCAGGAATGCGGCACGATGCGAGGCGGTGAGCGGCTTGAGGAAGTTTTGCAGCGTGGCGTTGCGCAGGTCGCGCCGAACGCCGCGCGCCTCGAACAGGGCCGCGGACCACTGCATCGGGCTCTGCATCCAGTCGCCTCCGTCTGCGATGACGATCTGCCAGCTCGCAAGCCGCGCCATGCGCTGGATGGCGCGAACGTTGTCCGACTCTTCGAGAACCGTGCGCACGCCACTCCGCCGGTCGGCCAACTCCAGAACGGCAAATGCAAGCCAGGTGGGCACACCATACTCACCGTCGACGCGCGCCACTTTGGCGAGAACACGCTGGCTGCGCCCGGGCTCCTTCTTCAACATCAGCTCGGTCTGGTGCGTGCCGCCGTCGCGAGCGACGGCATCCACGAATGCGAGATCGCTGGAGCCGGGTGTGCCTAATGCCTCCTGCAAGGATTCCGCCGCCGCATCGCCGTCCAGCCCGAACAGCCTGCGCCCGGTGCTGTTTACGAAAAGCAGTTGGCCCGCGAGCGTCGCCAGCCCTATCGCAGCGGGCGCATGTTGAAGTGAGAGGGACGCGTCGGGGCGCGCCGGAGCGGGCCCCGACTCAGGTTGCCCGCCGCCTCGGGGCGCGTCGTCATCCGATATTCCCTTTGGATCTGGCATTTAGCCTGCGTCGCTTTGCGGCCCGTGGTCAGCAATCCGTACCAATACAGCGAAGCCCGAGCATCGCGATTGTATGTATTTTTTTTGCGACATACAACGACGAGCGGAAGCTGCGTGATGCGTCCTCTAACAAAGACGCACCAACGACTTGTGAGTGGTCACCGCGAGCTCCGCCTCGCCCCACGACCGCATTCATCGAAGGCGCCGGCACTAGATCTTCTGCACTGCGGGAGCATCCCGGCGGCGACTGCAAAGGCGGCAACGGCATCACAGTTGGCGGGAGCTTGCGCCGCCGCATCCTTCATATCGATGGCAAAACCCACTATTGCTCCGGCGTTCACAAGAAGATCCGCACCAAGAGTGATTGAGCGCGCAGATCGCGAGCTGGGCCGCAGGTTTCAATATGACACGACACCGATCGGCTGCGCAGGCGCACCGCGACACGGCGCACCAGCGCGCGTGAATCGCGTCGCAGCCAGGCGACCGGCATGCCAGAGAACGTACTCAAGGAGAAGTCGATGAGGCGGACTAGCCTGACCATGGCCTTCTGTGCCACCACTCTGCTCGCGGCAGGTAGCGCCGACGCCAACGTGTCTGGAGAAATGAATGTCACCTTGACACTCGAGAACGGGTGCATCGTGACCGGTTCCAACGATCCGTTGAACGCCGTTGATTTCGGCACCCTGAATTTCGGCACGGCTCCCACGCTCTTCGCGGTCAACCTGGAAGCGCAGGCGATGATCAGCGCCAGCCAGGTTCAGCTCGAATGTTCGGCCGGCACCGACCTCAATATCCTGGTGGGTAACGGGCAGAACGCAGCGGCCGGCGTGCGCCGGCTCGCCTCGAGCGGCAACTTCGTGCAGTACAGGTTGTTCACGCAGGCAGCCGGCGGCGGCACGGAATACGTAGTAGGCGGCGGCGCGCTCGACCTGTCGGCCGCCGTTCCCGGCGGCGGCGGCACTTTCAACCTGCCGATCTACGGGGTAATCGCTCCGCAGGCCGCCCTGGTTGCCGGAAACTACAGCGACGTTGTCAGCGTCACACTCACTTTCTGAGGCGCGCCCGCGGCTGGAAAGCCCACATGCACCGCTGCACGAACCGAAAACTCCGCCGCACCGGCTGCGCCGCCGCCCTGATGCTGCCGGTCGCAGCACTAGGGCAAAGCGCGCCTACCACTGGCGTGCTGCACGTGACTGCCACGATCGCGAGTGGCTGCCGCATTGCAGACCAGTTGCGACTGACCCAGGGCATCGATTTCGGGACGCTGGACTTCGGCGCCTACCCTTCCATCTTCGCAAACGCGCTCACCGCGCAGAGCCACGCGGCGATGGGAACACTGCAACTCACCTGCGTCGGAATCGTGTCGGCCAACGTTTCGATCGGCACCGGCCTGCACGCCAGCGGCAATCAGCGGCAACTGGCGAACGGCACACATCGGGTTGCATACGAGCTGTACGCGGACAGCGGCTTCAATCTCCCGTTTGCCGGCACGACACCCCGCACTGTCGCGGTCTCTCCGAACGGAAGCGTCGCCACAGTCAACCTGCCGATCTACGGAAGAGTCCAACCGATGCCCGGTGGCTATGTACCGGGCAGCTACCAGGACGACGTGCAGATCACGGTGAGTTGGTAAGCAACGCGTCACAGGAAGGTCACGTTCATGCTCCGATCAGCAAAATCATCCTCGATAGTCGCGTTGCTTACGGGCTGCTTACTCGCCATCGCGCCACCCATTCGTGCAGGCACGTCGGTGCTGATCTGGCCGCTCGATCCCACCATCGAGATGGAACAGCGCAACGGCGCCATATGGCTCGAGAATGTCGGAAGCGAGCCGGTCACCCTGCAGATCCGCGTTCTTGCATGGGACCAGCAGGACTATCAGGACGACTACGTCACGCAGAACAACGTGATCGCGACACCGCCGTTCACCACGATCGCCCAGGGAAAGAAGCAACTGGTGCGACTCACGGCCACCCAGCCAGCGCCGCCGGGACGCGAGCAGGCGTTTCGGATTCTGGTAGACGAGATTCCGGTTCGAAGGGACGACGTCACCCCAGTGTCGAACGAGTCCCGCGGCGGATTGAGATTTCAGATGCGCTACTCGTTGCCGCTGTTCGTGTACGGCACCGGGCTGTGGCGCAGGCAGGCACCGGCGAATCGCTCGTCCACGCAGCAGGCGCAACCTCAACTCAGCTGGAGCATCGATGAGAGCGGCGGTCGACGTTTCCTGCAGGTGAGCAACACCGGCCCTGGACATGCGCGATTGAGCCAGGTGCGTCTCGTAAGCTCAGACGCGCCACAGGCGGGCGCGACCTCTACCGAAATCGCGCCGGGACTCCTGGGCTATGTGTTGCCGGGAAGAACCATGCGCTGGCCGCTGGAAGCCCAGGTAGAGGATCGCGGACGCAGTCTTCAGGCACAGTTGATGGGCGACGCTACGCCTGTAGTCCTTTCGCCTCACTGACCTCGCACGAAGCAGCGGGTTGCAGGCCATGCATGGCATACGGGCGGCGCAAAAGAAAAACCATACGGACTCGATGTGCGTTGCTGGCCTGTGGTTACCTGGCATGCGCCGACTACAGTTGGAGCGGCCCTCTTCCACCGGCCCCGAATGCCGTCGGCAATGCAGATACGAGCGTGAGCCCCGCGACCTTGTTCCTGGAACTGACGATCAACGGCAGACAAAGCCGCAACGCCGTTCCAGTACGACAAGCTGGTGAGGAGTTCGAAGTTCGCCGCGAAGACCTTCTCGACGCGGGAGTTCGCCGGGAAGCCATCAGGTGCGATGAACAGTCGGACTGGGTTGCGTTGAAACGCTGCCCGGAGATACGCAAAGCCTACGACAGCCACGCGTTACGCCTGGACCTGTCGGTGCCCCCTTCCTGGCTCGGAGAGCAGCGCCTCTCAGGGCGCTCCCCGCATGACGCCGACCCAGCCCTCGGCAATCGAGGCGCGCTTCTGAACTATGACGCCTACTTCAACCGGACCAGCAATCGATTCAGTGTGACGTCGCTGTGGTCGGAACAGCGCGTATTCGCCAGCCAGGGAGCCTTCACGAACACCGGTGTAGCGCGATGGATCAGCGGCAATTCCGCTTCGGTAGCAGGGCTTCCGGAGCAGCAAAGATACGCGCGTTACGACACACGCTGGACGACTTCCGACGAATCGCGACTGATGAGCTGGACGGTGGGCGATCTCGTGACCGGCTCACAAACGTGGAGCTCATCGGCACGTCTCGGCGGCATCCAGCTCGGGCGGGATTTTCGTCTGCGGCCCGATCTCGTTACGTATCCGCTTCCGCAGTTCTCCGGCGAGGCGGCCATCCCCACGACTCTCGATCTGCTCGTCAACGGCTACCGGGCCGGTAGCCAGCGCGTGCAGCCCGGGCCGTTCACGATCACAGACATTCCCGCGATGAGCGGCGCGGGCGAAGCCACAATCGTCGCCACCGACGCGCTGGGCCGCCGTGTCGCAACGACGCTACCTTTCTATGTCAGCAGCGATCTGTTGCAGCGGGGGCTCGCGGACTATTCCGCAAGCGTCGGTGCCCTGCGCCGCGACTACGGGCTGCAGAACTTCTCATACGGACGCCCGGCCGCCTCGGGGTCCGCGCGCTACGGCGTAACAGACAGCTTCACGATCGAAGGCCAGCTGGATGCGGCCGGGGCCGGAGCGACCGGCCCCTTCGTGCTTGCCGGTGCAGGCGGTGTACTCAAGGCACGCATGGCCGGCGTGTTGAACGGTTCCATCAGCCGCAGCGACAGTCGCGCCAACGGGGGCTTGCAGTATACGTTTGGCTATCGCTACACACTGCGCGGCTTCAGTGTGGGCTACCAGGGAACTCGCGCCAGCGAGCAGTTCCGCAACCTCGGAAGCTACGACCGAAGCGACGGGCTGCGACCCTCTCGCAGCAGCGACGTAATTACCGCAAGCCTGTCCACCAACATGATGGGTACTGTGAGTGCGGGGTACTTCGACTTGCTTGCTGCGGACTCCACGCGCCTGCGGATGCTGAACCTGTCTTACACACGCCCCCTTCGCGGCGGCATCAGCTTTAGCGTCAGCGCCAACCGTGACATCGAGCGTGGTCAGAATACGGCACAGATTCAGGTCATTGCTGCGCTGGGACGATCTGGAAACATCACGCTGGGCAACCAACAGAGCACGAACGCCGGCCAATACGTCAACTACACACGCAGCACGCCGACCGAAGGCGGTTTGGGGTGGAACGCAGGCTACCTGCAACAGGAAGGCGAGTCGCAGGAAGACCTCGCGCTTGCGTGGAGCAATCCCTACAACCGCATGGAGGCAGGAATCTACGGCACGTCAGACGAGCGCACACGTTGGGGAAGCGCTCGCGGCTCGTTGATCGTCATGGACAACGAGCTGTTCGTTGCCCGCCAGGTCAGCGACGCCTTCGTCGTAATCACGACGGACGGTGTCGCAGACGTGCCGGTGCGCTACGAGAACCAACTCGTGGGCCGCACGGACAATGACGGATATCTGCTCGTGCCGTGGGTCACTTCGCGCTACTCCGCAAAGTACGAGATCGACCCGCTCGACCTGCCACCACAGTTCCGTGTCCAGGAGGTAGAGCAGCGCATCACGGTCATGCGCGGTGGAGGAGCAGTGCTGCGTTTCGAAGTGAAGCCCATTACCGCCGCGATGATCACGCTCGTCAACAGCGACGGCACGCCAGTGCCCGTCGGCAGCGATGCGGTCGAGACGGAGACCGATCAACGGGCGACCGTCGGGTTCGATGGGCTCGTTTACTTCGAAGATCTCCAGACTCTCGGCGCGCTCGCCGTGACGCGTGCCGACGGGAGCCGATGCGCAGCTCGATTCCAGCTACCGGACCGGTTGTCGCAGGTCGCTCACATCGGCCCGCTGGTTTGCGAGTAGCGGCATGGCGCCCCGGATGCCTGATCGCTCAACCCCGCAACGCGCACTGATTGCAGCCGCGTTCGCCTGGTTCTTATTGGGAGGAACCGCAGGAGCGTGCACGATAAACGGCACGCCCCTGATTTCGCTGGGAAGCAAGACATCGTTCGACGCGCGCGTCGCCAGCCCGAACGCCGGCTCGGGCTCGAGCGGGATCACCTGCCCCGGAGCGTTCGCCCTGCTGAGCAACCAGTACATCTTTCTGACCGTGACTTCCGTCAGCAGCACGCTGACCGAGCCGGTCAGCGGCGATACGATTGCCCTCAGCGTGTCCACAGTGCCTGGCGGGTCACCCCTTGCGGTGGGGACATCCGGCAATCTTGCGGCCAGCGGCGCGCTGACCTCGACGGGTGTCAACGGCGAGATCGCGCTATTTGCAAGCCTGGGAGCCGCGGGTAACGTGTCGGCCGGGACTTACACGGGGACCGTGAACCTTCGCTGGCACTTCGCCACTTGCAACAACATTTTGCTGGGCGTGTGCGTGGGCTCATGGAATGTCAGTGCGGGAATAACGCAGAGCTGTGTGCTGGGGGTATGCACGCTCAACACCGGCACTCTTCCCGGCACAGGCTCTCCGGCAACCGTCACCTTCTCACTCACCGTCACGCGCGACTGCCGTTTCGACGCGGATGATGTGGACTTCGGCAGTGCTCCCTTCGTGGAGAGCTTCAGCCCTGTCAGCGGCAACGTGCGGATCACCTGCACCAAGGGCACAACATATACAGCCGGACTGAGTGGTGGCGGCAATTCGAGTGGCGGCCGCAGGCGTATGGCCTCCGGCGCGAATCGACTCCAGTACGACGTATTCCGGCCAGGCAACATTCTCTGGAGTACGACGCTGCGTGCCGCGCAAACTACGCCCGCTGCAGGCAACACGCCCGAGACATTTCCCTACGAGGCGCGAATCTATCCAGACCAGCCGGCCGCGCCGCTGGGATCCTACAGCGACACACTGATTATCGACGTCACGTTTTAGTGTTCTGCCCCAGAGAACCTGCGCGTTGCGGGCAGGCCGAGGCGCTATTCAAGCGATCTCGTTGTGTTCAGGCTGCTGGGGTTTGGGACGTCGGCCCCAGCGCCATAGGCGGGATCGCGCCTTCGGGCGGCCTCAAGGCGACTGAAGCAGGATCTGCGTCTCCGTCTTCGAGACCTTCACGTTCAGCCCCCGCTGCAGCGCGCCCAGGAAGGCGTCCTGATCGCCCACCTGAAAAACCCCATTCACCCGCCGGGTCGCAAGCTCAGGACTCCCCACCACGATCGGCACCGCGATATAGCGGTTGTATTCCCGCACGGCCTCGGCGAGCGCGAGGTTGCTGAAGACGATCCTGTGCGCCTGCCAGCCCCGAATCCGCGCCGCGTCGGCCGGGCGGAGGGCGGACAGGGTTCCATCCGGCAAGTAGTCGACGGCCTGCCCGGCCGTCACCGACGTACGCGCGTCATCGCTCACATTCCCGCTTGCGCCCACGGTGACGGTGCCTTCGAGCACCGCGACCGACACGTCGTCCCGGTCGATACGCACGTCAAACTGCGTTCCTGTCGCGGTCGTCACGCCATTGCGGGCCCGGACTTCGAAGTGGCGCGCGCGGTCCGCAGTCACGGAGAAGAACGCTTCTCCTTCGAGCAGATCGATATGCCGAGCGGCGCGTGAATACACAACCCGAATCTTCGTTGCCGTATTGAGCGACGCAGTGGAGTTGTCCGCGAGCGTTACGACTCGCAGTTCTCCAATACCAGTCGTGTACTCGCTGATGCTCTTCCGATTGACCAGGTAGTACGCGGACACGCCGACAGCGAGGACCACAACCGCCACACCCAGCTGCCAGGACAATCGATACCCGCTCAATGCGGCATGCCTACGTGCGGCTCGCGGGCGCGCGAGGATAGTATCCACGTCCTCCAGCAATGCCTGAATGCGCGGGCTGTGGCGTAACTCCTCGGTCAGCTCCCACGCCAATTCCCGATCGTCGTAAGCCGTCTCATTGTCCATGCGCGCAGCCATCCACTTTGCCCATGCTCTGTCAGCTCGCGGGCTGATCTTTCCGGAGCGGACGCGAGCAAACCACTCGGAGGCTCGTTCGGGGTCGTGCTGCCGGCGCCAGAACAACTTCATGGAATCTGCCTCAGCGCCTCGCTGAGCCGCTCCACGGCTTCAGCGATCTTTCGCGCAACGGTGCGTACGTTCACGCTCATGACCTGGGCAATTTGCGGATAGCTCAGGTCGCGAAATCGATGCAGCAGAAAAATGGTCCGCGTGTCCGGTGGCAACTCCGCGATGGTGCGCTCGAGTATCGCGCGCGCTTGCTCTCCCGCCAGATGCATCTCGGGACCGGAGTGTTCTTCCTCGATTTGCTGATCGTCGAGTTGAACGTGCAGATCCGCACGGCGCGTCAAGCGGCGGCGGCGAAGATCGCGCGCCAGATTCGTGGCGGTGTGGAACAGGAACGAGCGCGCCATCGCCTCGAGCTTCACGGTCTCTCCGTGTCGCAAGAGCCGGAAGTACGTTTCCTGAACGAGCTCCGCCGCGTCTTCCGACTGCACCATCCTCGTTAGATATCGGTGCAGGGAGCCGCGGTACTTGTTGAACAGCAGCGTCACATACGCCTGCTGCGACTGCACGACCGGGTCATCGTCCGCCGCGGTCTCGTGCGCAGCCTGAACGGTCGCCAGATCGGGGTACGGCTCCTCGGGTTTGCTTCGAATCGGTTCGGGTGGTGGCAGTTCGTTCATCTTCGGGTTTGAGCCGCCGGCGTCGTCCTCGTCAGCCGCGCTGTGGCAGCCGGGCTATCCAGGCTGCAACAGTGCGCGGAATAAACTGCTTTGGTCATCCTGGCTCAATGGCAATTTTCCAGAGAACACGCTCAACCGACCGACCAGATCCGCAACCGCGCCGGCATTGCCTGGATACCGCAGATAGCGTTCGGAGCTGACTATCCACTCGCTCAGTTCTTGCAGCAAGGCGCCGTGAGCAACGGCGTCACGCGGCAGCGCGTCGAGATCGGTCGCGAGGAGCCGGCAGACCTGGGCATACGCCTTCAGCCCTTCCGCTTCGGCAGCGAACTCTATTCCCTGCAGCGCCCAGATCAGATCGTTGATCCGGCCGGGATTGAGGTCAGGGAAAACCCCATATCCCGCCCAGTGGCGCACCTGCGCTCGCAGATGCAGCAGACGAATGAGCACCTGGAACGTGCTGAAGTCGTACCGAAGTTCGCGTTCCGTGGACACGGTTGCGGGCGAAGGAGGATTCGCGGTATCCGGCATGCCCTGGTCCTCCTTTCTCGCAACCATCGGTGTCAACGCCGGACCGGCCTGGAGAATGTGACGGTGACGCGCCGATTCTGCGCCCGGCCGTCCGCCGTCTCGTTGCTGGCGATCGGGCTGGCCTCGCCAAAGCCTCTGGCCACCAGGTTTTCGCTGGGGATGCCCCGTGCGACCAGATAGGCCACTACCGATGCCGCTCGCCGTTCCGACAGCTTCTGATTGAACGCGTCCGGGCCACGCGAGTCGGTATAGCCGTGGATTTCCGCCGCGGCGTTCGGACGCTGCTTCAGCACCGCGACGACGTCGTCGAGAGTTGTCGAAGACTGCGGCGTCAGTGTTGCGGAGTTCGTTTCGAAGTTCACGCCTCTGAGGATCACCTCGTCGACTTCGCACCCTTGCTCGTCCACCTTGATGCCGGCCGGTGTGCCCGGACATTTGTCGAGATAGTCCGGCACGCCGTCGTGATCGGAGTCCAACGGACAACCGGCGGCATCGACTTGCGTGCCCGGTGGCGTGTTGGGGCACTTGTCGAGATCGTCGCGCACTCCGTCGCCATCCGAGTCCGCAGGCGGCGGTGTTGCGACGGCAACCGGCGCGGCGGCGACTGGCACCACCGGCGGCGGCGAGCCACCGAAGCGATAACCGATGCCGATGCCATAGATCAGTGGATCGAGCTTCATCCGGCCCACGAGACCGTCATCAAATGAGACAGCGGGCCGCGCGCGCGCCCATTTGACATCGGCATTCAGCGCCCAGTGATCGGAGAGCCGGATGTCGAAGCCGGCCTGGGCTGCCGGTCCGGTAGTGGTCCTGGTGAGTCCGAACGGATCGGCGTTGACGCTATAGAAACTCGTTACGTTGAGCCCCGCACCGAGGTAGGGGCGAATGGCTCCCTCGGGATTGAAGTGATACTTCAACGTGAGAAAGTTGGGCATGACGCGGAAGTTGCCGACCGTGCCGTTCGCGAGAGTCGAGTTGCGCAAATCGAAATCGTGGAGCCGCGGCCAGTTGAGGGCCAGTTCGCTCGACCAGTGCGAGCTCAGGAAGTACTCGAGGTCGAGCTCGGGCGCCCACTTGCCGTTGGTTTGTGTGCCGTTCTCCGGCACGAAGCCCGCTGGCGTACCGGGGAGGCTGAGCGCGTCGGACTTGTTGCGCGGATCAAGATACGCGGCACGCAGGCGTACGATCCAAGGTACCTCGATGTTCCGCACGGATCGTGGCTCTGTCGTAACCGGGATGGCAGGAGAGACCGGGGCGCTTCCGCTCGGGATCCTGGGGCGGCGCGTTTGCCGTGCGACGGCCACTGCTCTGGGACGCACAACGATTGCGCCGTCCGTGCCCTGCACGAATTCCAGCTTCGTATTCGCCAGCAACGTGCGCAGGGCTTCCCTGGGCGTCATGTTGCCCACGACAGCAGGCGCGGTCAGACCGGCAACGGGATCCTGTTCGAAGAAGATCTGCAGATTGGCCTGCACGGCCAGATTGTTCAGCGCACTCGCCAGCGGCTGCGTCGGGATATCGAATGAGACAGCCGTATCGCTTGTCTGAGCGAAGCTCGGGTGCCACGGCAGCATCCCAATGAGGAGCATCGATAAGACGGCGCCCGGGCCGAGCCTGCTGATACGTGAAGCGAGAGATCTGGAGGAGCGGAACGCCATGGATTCTCCGTGCAAGCGTGTAGTAAGAAAAAGTGTTGATCCGAGTCGTTGAGCTGCCCGACGCCAGAACGCATCGCGTGCGAAGGAAGCCGGCCACGAAAATTTCCGCAGCGGGTATTCGCGATGAGGAGCGCTCTCCACGTCTCGCGTCAGGCCGCTCGGCGGATGGCGTGGTACACGATCAACACGATTGCCGAGCCAATGACCGCAACGAGGAGGCTGTAGAGGTTCAGGCCCGTGACACCCGCAGCGCCGAAGAACTGGAAGACCCAGCCGCCGACGATTGCCCCGACGACGCCGAGCACGATATCGAGCAGCAACCCCGATCCGGTCTTGTTGATCAGCTTGCTGCCGATGAATCCGGCAATCAGCCCCAGTACGATCCACGCCACAATCGACATGGGTTACCCCTCCCCTTCGGACAGATTTCGTTCTTGAACCGCCCTTACGGGGCCGGTCTTGTTGGGCGTCCGCCTCGCGATATGCGGCGCCTTCCAGTAGTAATACGCAGCCGCCGTCGAACCATGACATCGCCGGCGACGCTGTATCTGAAAAGGACCGTGTCGGGAACTAGCGACTCGTGCTCGCCCTGCCGCTAATCGATACGCGCGGAAGATGGCGCGAAGTCACGCATGGCATGTTGGGGTGTTGGGGGCGTCCGGCAGACCTGAGCTTGGCCGCGTCGCCACCGGCATCCTCAGCCCGCCGGCGATGCGCACCTCGCCTGAGTCTCTAATAAAGCACAGCTGTCCGATATTGAGTGCCGGGTGAAGCCCCGGTTGCTCGGACTAGACGTCATCCGTGTATTCTCGCTGCATGGGCGACAAACCGGGCGAAGGTCACACTCCCGTAGACTCCGTCGCGGGCTGGACCACCACTCCACCGCACGACGGTGAACGTCGGTTTCAAACGCTCGCCGAATGCCTGCCGGACGATTTCTTCCTGCACGACGAGCACGGCTTCTTCGTGGACCTGAACGATCGCGCCTGTCTGAGCCTCGGATACACCCGGGCGGAACTGCTCCGCATGAATGTAGACGACATATCAGTCGCACGGGGTCGTGGGGAACGGGAGCAGATCTGGCGAGGAGCCCAACCCGACAAGGTCATCACGCTCCAATCGCGACATCGACGCAAAGACGGCTCCGTCTTTCCGGTGGAAGTACGCGTCACGTGTCAGCAACTAGGGGGCCGAAAGCTCTTCTTCGGCGTGGCGCACGATATCAGCGAGCGTGTACGCGCCGAAAACACGATTCAGCAGCTCAACCAGGAACTTGAACGGCGCGTCGTCGAACGAACCCGGGAACTGGCGGATACGACAGACGCGCTGCAGGCGATCATGGATAGTGCGAACGACGCCATCTTTCTCAAGGATGCGGAGGGACGCTTCCTGTTGTTCAACCGCGCGGCCGAGCGCTTCTCGGGCTTTGCCGCCGCCGACGTCATCGGCAAGACCGCCGTCGAGACTTTCGGCCCCGAGACCGGCGGCCTGATGATGGCGCAAGAGCGGAGGGTTCTTGTTGACGGTGAGACCTTTACCGTCGAAGAGACGCTCAGCATGAGCGGCAACCGGCGCGTCTTCATGGCGACGCGCAGCCCGCGCAGGAATGCCGCGGGCGCGATCACCGGTCTCGTCGGCGTATCGCGAGACATCACCGATCGCAAGATCGTCGAGAACGAGTTGCGCACGCAAGCCAACAGGCTGAAGCTCGCCGCACAGGTGGGCGGACTTGGGATCTGGGATTATCACATCGATGCCGACACGCTCTACTGCGACGAGCGCTGGTACCAGATCATCGGCCGATCCGCCGTCCCGCCCATTCGATCGATAGAAGAGTTCAAGTCTTTCATTCATCCCGAGGATGTCGCCCGCGCCACCGAGGTCGACCTCGCGGCCCTCGCCGACCTGACCGCGAGCAATCGGAACTACAGCATCGTTTTCCGGATCGTCCGCCCGGACGGAGAGATACGCTGGCTGCGCTCGGCGGCGTGCCTGATCGAGGGCAACGAGAACACGCCGATGCGCGCAATCGGCATCGTCACCGATATCACCGAAAGCCATCTCGCAGCCGAGAAACTGCAACGCAGCTACCAATCGCTCCTCGAGGCCGAGCGGCTGGCCCGGATCGGAAGCTGGAGACTGGACCTGGCGAGCAGGCGCTTCTCCTGTTCCGACATGCTCTACGAGCTGAATGGCGCCGATCCGGCGGGCCCGCCGCTCACGCCGTCCGATATCTCGAAGCTGTTCACCCACGAAGAACAGCAGCTGGTCTCGGCCGCCATCGCACGCTGCGCAAGCACCGGTGAGCCGTTCGAGCTCACCGTGCAGCACCTGAGGCTCGATGGCGCCCCCTTCCCCGCTCATCTGCGCGGCCAGGCAAACCGCGATAGCTCGGGAACGATCGTCGCACTGAGCGGGACGGTCCAGGACATCACGGAGAGGGAGGAAGCGCGGGCGCGGCTGGGTGCGCTGGCGGACAACCTGCCGAGTGGCGCGATCTTCCTGCTGGAGCAGCGTGAAGGTCAGCGGCTGCCTGTCCTGACCTATATCAGCGCGGCCATCGAGCGGCTCATCGGCTTTGCCGCAAGCGATCTAATCGCCCATCGCGAGACCCTGCGCCAGATCCTCTTCGAGGAAGACCGGGCCCGCTTCGACGACACTCTGGCGGCGGCGGCGCGCGCGCTCGCCGTTTTCGATTGCCGATTCCGCGTTCATACGAGCGCCGGACGCGTCATCTGGATGCACGTGCGCGCGGCGCCGCGCCTCCAGTCCAAGGGTTCGGCGGCCTGGGATGGAATCATCCGGGACGTGACGCTCGATCACGAAGCCGCCGAAGCGCTCAGGCAGGCCAAGGAAGCGGCGGAAGCGGCCGAGCAGATCAAGAGCGATTTTCTCGCGACCATGAGCCACGAGCTACGGACGCCGCTCAGTGCTGTCATGGGCATGACGCGGCTCGCGCTGCGCACCGAATTGTCGGACAGTCAGCGCCATTACCTCGAGCGGATCGACGCTTCGGCAAGGCGGCTGCTCGATATTCTGAACGACGTGCTGGATCTCTCGAAGATCGAGGCGGGCCGCCTGGACCTGGAGGAGATCCCGTTCACACTGGAGTCCGTGCTCGACTCTGTCACCAACATCAGCGGGGTGGCCGCCGAGGAGAAACACCTCGAAATCGTGTACGCCATATCAGCCAGCGTGCCACGTGAGTTGCGCGGCGATCCGCTCAGGCTGTCTCAGATACTCACGAATCTGGTCAGCAATGCCGTGAAGTTCACGGAGCAGGGTGAGATCGTCGTTGCCGTCGATCTCGTTACCCACCGCCCGGAACACCGCGTGCTGCAATTCTCGGTACGCGATACGGGCATCGGGTTGACTGCCGATCAGCTGGCCGGTCTGTTCCAACCGTTTTCCCAAGGAGAGGCCGGAACCTCACGACGCTATGGCGGCACTGGCCTGGGTCTTGCGATCTGCAAACGTCTCGTGGAAAAGATGGATGGCCGCATCTGGGCCGAAAGCTCGCCGGGCAGCGGCAGCACGTTCCACTTTACGGTTGTGTTGCGCGCCCTGGACGAGGCACGGCAACAGGGGGCGGCGAAGGTACTGTCGCCGTGGCGCGTACTGATCGTCGATGACAATGCCAGTGCCCGCACGGCGCTCGCGCAAATGAGCGCCTGCCTCGGAATGCGCGCCGAAGTGGCTTCGTCCGGCGAGCAGGCGCTCGAAATCCTCCATGAGGCGCTGGCGCAGGGGACAGGGTTCGACCTTTTGCTGATCGACCGGCGGATGCCTGGCATGGATGGCCTGCAGATCGCGCGGCGCATCCGCGGCGACGCGCGGCTGTCGCGGCTGCCCGCAGTGATGATGGTGACCGCTTACGGCAGGGATGAAACATCACGGCAGATCGAGCGCATCGGCGTGCAGGGCCTGCTCGTCAAACCCGCTACTGAATCCGTGCTGCGCAAAGCAATCTCCGCTGTTCTCGAGGGGCCGCCGAGGTTGCAAGCCGCAGCCGCCTCATCTGCCGACGATAGCGGTGCGGGCCCAGTGAAGTGGCCCGCCCTGTCCGGAAGACGAGTGCTCGTGGTGGACGATCAAGCCCTCAATCGTGAGGTGGTTACCGAGTTGCTGAGGCTGGTCGGCATGAAGATCGACACGGCAGGCAGCGGTGCCGAGGCGGTCGACAGGGTCCGGCACACGCGCTACGACGCCGTCCTGATGGATCTCAATATGCCTGGAATGAGCGGCATCGAAGCGGTCCGGCAGATGCGGGCCGAAGCCGGACCGGGACGGCCCCCCGTCATCGCTCTGACGGCGCAGGTGCGCGTGGAGGATGTTGCCGCCAGCCGCGATGCCGGGATGGGGGCGCATCTTGCCAAGCCGATCGACGAAACTCTGCTTTATCGGACGCTGTCGGAAATCATCGCTCGCGCCGTGCCGCATCCGCGTGTGCCTCCGGCATCCGATGGGCAAACGCTCTGAATGCTCGAGCCCTGCCGAGGCGGCTGTCGCGACGGGGAGGAGCATCGCTGATCCTCGCAAATTTAAAATCGAATGTTAAAAATGCAAGGAGTGGAACCGGGAGTATCTCGTGCCGAGGCGAAGCAAGCGCGTGTTCGCCTTCGACCAGGCTGCGGCGACCGGACTGCCGCCGCGACCCTGGCGCTCGTGCCAGGACTACTCGACTGCGGCGTTCAGATGCTGTCGCAGGCCTTCATTCACTTGCTCGATCGCCGACCGGGTGGAGGGCACCTTGCCGAGCACGCGTTCCGCACCGGCTTGGCCGAACGCGGCGATGCCCCACGCGTAAGGCTCCCCACGTCAAGCGGCGGAGCGGGCCGTTGATTGGGTCTCGATGAGAATCCGGGCAAACTCTTCCGGGCTTTCCAGCGAAGAAAGATGGCCGGTGTTCTCGAGGACGACGCTCTTCGCACGCTTGATCAGAGCCCGGTTCGCTTCCCGCTCGACCGGGCGCGACCAATCATGATCGCCATAGACCAGTGTCACCGGCGCGTCGATGCGAGCGTAGAGCCGTCTCGCCGCGACATAGCTCGGAAGGGCCCGATAAACGGCACGCGCAACGTTCGGGTAGCCCAGCCGTTTCCCGCCTTTCACCAACTCGTCGATGAACTCCGACGGCAAGCTGCGCGGATCGTGAACGCCGCCTTTCAAGATACCGGCGAGGCTCGCCCGGCTTTCCATCGTGGCGAAAACCGGCCCGATTACGGGCGCGCGCACACTCTTGATGATGACCGACGCGAGCAGGTTGGCCCGCTCCACGCCCGGCGGATAGTCATATGGGTTGAAGGCCACGACTTGTTTCACGCGATCGCCGAGCACCGCCGCGGTCGTCAATGCCAGTGTGGCGCCCATCGACTCGCCGGCCAGAGTGACGTCGCGCAAGTCGAACCGTTCGATGAAATTGACGACATGCTCCCGCATCGCCGGCTCCCGATAGTCGGCGCCCGGCACGATTTCCGACCAGCCAAACCCCGGATAGTCGAACGCATACACGGTGAAGTGATCGGCAAGCTTGGGGATCACGCGCTGAAAATAGTCGAGCTGGGTACGGATCGTATGCAACAGGACCAGCGCCGGGCCCTGGCCAACCCGCAAATAGCGGACCTTTGGACCGCCGGCGGTTAGCGACAGGAACTCCGGCTTCTGTTTGGGCCACCAGCGAAGCGAATAGTCGATTTCATTTTGAATAACCATGACCTTCCTCGTTCATCTGTCTGGAAGTTGAGCTGAAGGCCTATCCGTGCCAACCACCGCCCAAGGCTCGAAAAGACGCGATTGCCGCACGCGCTGCGTCCGATTGAGCGGTCACGCGCGCATCACGGACTTGAAGCAGCCGTCCGGTGGATTGCAGTACGTCGACACGGCTAGCGGCGCCGCGCGCCAGGGCAATCCGCACGCTCCGCCGCTGCCCGTCGAGCGAATCCTCGCTCGACTGGAGCAACCGCGACTGCTCCTGACTCTTGGTGAGCGACGTGAAGGCATTCTCGACGTCCGCAGTGGCTTGCAGCACTGTCTGGCGGTAGGCGGCCAGCACCTCGGCGTAGCGACCGCGTGCAGCCCCCACTTCCGAATCGACGCGGCCGAAATCGAACAGCCGCCAGCGCACCCCTGCGATCGCTTGCGCCTGCCTGGCGCCTCCGCCTAACAGGCTCTCGGCCGAAGTGCTCGAAAAGCCGAGCAGCGCCGAAATCGAGAAGCGCGGGTAATACTCGGCCATCGCAGCCCCGATCCGCGCATTGGCGGCGGCAAGCTTGCGCTCGGCGACGATGATGTCCGGCCGTCGGCGCAACAGGCTTGCGGGGCCGACCGCACTCACGATCGCGGGCGGGGCGGGAATGGCGGAAGGCGCGGCGAGCGCCGTGTGCCAGCTCCCCGGCATGACGCCCATCAACACTTCGAGGGCATTGGTTGCCAATTCGAGCGCCGATTCGAGCGCCGGAACCTGTGCCTCGACACTCGTGGAGGCGCTCTCTGATTCGTGGAGGCCGGCTTCGGCGAGGATGCCGCGCGCATGCCGCAAGTGGGCGAGATCCAGCAGCTGCCTCTGCGTCTCGGCCTGTTCGCGCGCAATCGCCAATCGCGCCTGCAGCGTGCGGAGCAGGATGTAGTTGTCGGCCGCTTCCGCGACTACGGCGACGCGCGCGGCTGCGGCGCCGGCATCGGCCGCCTGATAGTCCGCAAACGCTCCCTGCTGGCCACGCCGTAGTCCCCCGAAGACATCGACTTCCCAACTCGCCCCGGCATCGGCCTCGTACAGGTTGCCGTTGCGGTCGATGCCGAACGCCTGCTCGATGCGGCCAGTGGGTGTCTCGACGGATTGATGCGCGGTCGCGGCGGAAGCGTTCAGCTCGCCACTCGGCAGCAGTGCGGCCCGCGCGATGCCTGCGGCGGCCCGCGCCTCGCGAACACGAGCGACGGCTTGCGCGAGATCGAGATTCTCGGCGAGCGCCTGCTCCACCACCTTCTCGAGCATCGGATCCCCGAACGCGCGCCACCAGGAGGCGAGATCGGCTTGCGGCGCAGTTGCCGATGGCAGACCAGCGGTGGCGCGAAAACTGGCGGCCATTTGCGGGTGCGGTGGCGCGTAGTTCGGACCGACCGCGCAACCGCTGAATACAATGCTGGCGGTCAGCATGACGGTGAGACGCGTCGAGCGTGCCTGAAGGCTCGGCATGCGGGGTTCCTCTATCGGCTTGCTGAAGAAGTGATGAAATCTCATAATCGTCACTCCATGTCAATCGTGAAATTGGGGTAAGAAAGAATCCATGGCCAGCGTTACTGACAGGAAGCGGTCGCCGAAGGGGGCCGGTCAGCGTGGACCCGCCGAGCACGAGCGACGTGCGCAGATCATCCGCGCGGCCGATAAGCACTTTCGCCAGGTCGGCTATCGCCGCACCTCGGTGGCCGATCTCGCGCGCGCGATCGGATTTTCTCCGGCCTACATCTACAAGTTCTTCGATTCGAAGCGCGCGATCGGCGAGGCGATCTGTGCGGTGACGCTCGCTGAAATAGACTCCGCGCTACAGGCAATAGCCGAGGGGCCGGGGTCGGCCGAGTGGCGCCTGGGGCAGGTTTTCAAGGCTTTGGCCGAGGAAGGCCGCAATCTGTTTTTCAACGAGCGCCAACTGCACGATATCGTAGTCGTCGCGCTGGAAGAGCGCTGGAGCGCTATCGACCACCACCTGGAGGCGCTGACACAGATCATCCGCCACGTCGTGCTCGATGGGCGCGCGGCGGGAGAGTTCGAACGCAAGACGCCGATCGACGAAGTCTGCCTCGCCATTCTCAAGACCATGGCGACTTTCGCCAATCCGATACTGCTCAAACTCGAACTGGATCGCCTGGAAGCGAACGCGGGAGCGGTGGCGCGCCTGGTGCTGCGCAGTCTTTCCCCATGAAGTGACATAGCCCGACTGTGACGGATTGACAGAATCGTCAAGCAGTGACAGATTCCTAAAACCGTCACTTACCTGGGTTACCTTCATGCGTGGTGCGTTTTCTTTGTCGCGGTTGGGGGCCGCGACACTCCTCGTACTGTTGGCCAGCTGCAGCGGGACCAACGAGCACGATCCGCGTACCGAAGCGCCCTTGGTGCAGATCGCAACCGTGCGGCCAGCCGGTGAAGCCGCTCGCAGCTTCACCGGCGTGGTTGCGGCACGTGTACAGAGCAATCTGGGCTTTCGAGTTGGCGGCAAGGTGGTCGCACGACTAGTGAACGCCGGGGACCGGGTACGTCGTAGCCAGCCCTTGATGCGCATCGATCCGACGGATCTCAGGCTGGCAGTGGCCGTACAGGAGCAGGCTGTCTCGGCGGCCCGAGTTCGAGCAGCTCTCGCCGCCGCCGAAGAGAAGCGGCTGCGCGGGCTTGACCAGGAAGGCGCGATCTCCGCCCAAACCTACGACGAGGCGAAGGCCGCTTCCGACAGTGCGTGGGCGCAGCTGGCCGCAGCAGAGGCCTCTGCGAGTACGGCCAGTAATGCGCGCGACTACGCCGTGCTGAGCGCCGATGCGGATGGCGTCGTGGTAGATACGCTTGCCGAACCTGGACAGGTGGTTTCGGCCGGGGAGCCGGTCGTGCGGCTTGCACAGGACGGACCGCGCGAGGCTTCCGTCAGCTTGCCGGAGACGGTCCGTCCGGCAATTGGCTCTACAGCGATCGCGACGATCGAAGGCGCGCCCGCAGGTTCGCCTGCGAGGCTGCGCCAGCTCTCCGCTTCTGCCGACACCCGCACGCGCACCTTTGATGCACGCTACGTTCTGAGCGGCGAGGCCGCGCAGGCGCCGCTGGGTCGCACTGTCAATGTCGCGCTTGAAGCAACGCGGAACGACAGCGTTGTCGTGCCGCTCGGCGCGTTGCATGACGCAGGCTCGGGACCCGGGGTCTGGGTGGTGCGGCCAGAAGACAGCCGGGTCCAGTGGCGCACTGTACGCATCGCGCAGCTCGATGCCGAGACTGCCGTAGTGATCGCCGGCCTGCGCGTGAACGAGCAGGTGGTCGGGCTCGGTGCGAACCTGCTTCATGCTGACGAGATCGTGCGCGCCTATGCGGCCGACGCGGCCCGATGAGCGGCTTCAACCTTTCCGAACTGGCGGTGCGCCAGCGGGCCGTCACGCTGTTCGTGTTGATCATGGTGGTCGTCGCCGGCGCGCTCGCCTTTGTGAATCTCGGCCGCGCCGAGGATCCGACGTTCACGGTAAAAGTGCTGACCGTAACGGCCGCGTGGCCCGGCGCAACCGCGCAGGAAATGCAGGATCTGGTCGCCGAGCCGCTCGAGAAGCGGCTGCAGGAGCTGGAATATTACGATCGGGTAGAGACCTTCACCCGCCCCGGCCTCGCCTTTCTCACCCTGACGCTGAAGGATTCGACGCCTGCGAAGGACGTGCCCGATCAGTTCTATCAGGCGCGCAAGAAGCTCGCGGACGAAGCCTCGCGCCTGCCTCGAGGCGCGCTCGGGCCCTTCATCAATGACGAGTATTCGGACACCGATTTCGCCCTTTATGCGATCAAGGCCAGGGGCATGCCGCCGCGCGAGCTCGCACGCCACGCCGAGATACTGCGCCAGCGCATGCTGCATGTGCCGGGCGTCAAGAAGATCGACCTCATCGGCGAGCGACCGGAGCGCATCTTCGTCGATTTCTCCTTTCCGAGGCTGGCGACGCTCGGCGTGCCGATCGGCGACGTGCTGGCTTCTCTCGCACGGCAGAACATTGTGGCGCCGGCAGGGTCGGTCGAGACGGCGGGACCCCGCGTGTTCGTTCGGCTCGACGGCGCCTATTCGGATCTCGACCAGATCCGCGCCACGCCGATCGTGGCCGGCGGCCGTACGCTTCGCCTCTCCGACATCGCGACGATCTCGCGCGGCTATGAAGACCCGGCCACTTTCCTGATCCGCAACGGCGGCGAGCCGGCGATCCTGCTCGGCATCGTGATGCGGGACGGCTGGAACGGCCTCACGCTCGGCAAGGCGCTCGAGGACGAAGAGCGGGCGATCACGCGCGACTTACCCCTGGGGCTGCAGCTCAGCAAGGTCTCCGACCAGGCGGTAAACATCGAGGACGCCGTCGGCGAGTTCATGCTGAAGTTCTTCGTGGCGCTCACCGTGGTGATGGTGGTCAGCCTGATCGGCCTCGGCTGGCGTGTGGGCATCGTCGTCGCCGCCGCCGTGCCGATCACGCTGGCCGCGGTGTCCGTCGTGATGGAAGCGACTGGCCGCGTCTTCGACCGGATCACGCTCGGCGCACTGATCCTCGCGCTCGGCCTGCTCGTGGACGATGCCATCATCGCTATCGAAATGATGGTGGTGAAGATGGAGGAAGGCTGGGAGCGCAGCAAGGCTGCGGCATTTGCCTGGAGCTCCACTGCCGCACCGATGCTTGCGGGCACGCTGGTAACGATCATCGGGCTCATGCCGGTCGGGTTCGCCAAGTCGAGCGCGGGCGAATACGCCGGCAATATCTTCTGGGTGGTCGGCTTCGCACTGATCGTATCGTGGATCGTCGCAGTGACGTTCACGCCCTACCTCGGGGTGCAGTTGCTGCCCGAGATCCAGCCCGTACCCGGCGGACACCAGGCGATCTATGCAACGCCGCGATACGAGCGCTTCCGTGAGCTCATCCGTCGCGCGATCCGGAGCAAGTGGATCGCGGCGGGCGCGGTGCTGGCGGCGTTCGTGCTCTCAGCGCTGGGCATGGGACTGGTGAAGCAGCAATTCTTCCCGATTTCCGAACGGCCCGAGCTGATCACCGAGATCTACATGCCAGAAGGCAGCAGCATCGAGGCGACCGAGGCCGCCACGCGAAAGGTCGAGCAATGGCTGCATGCCCAGCGCGAAGCGAAAGTGGTGACGAGCTATGTAGGACAGGGCGCGCCGCGCTTCTTCCTTTCGCTCAGCCCCGAGCTCCCGGACCCGGCCTTCGCGAAGATCATCACGCTCACGCCCGACGCCAGAGCGCGCGATGCGCTCAAGGCGCGGCTGCGCGCGCGCATTGCCGGGGGCCTGGCACCCGAAGCGCGCCTGCGGGTGACACAGCTCCTGTTCGGCCCGCCGGTGCCCTATCCCGTGTCGTTCCGCGTTGTCGGCCCCGACATCGATCGCCTGCGTGCGATCGCCGGTCAGGTCACTGCGGTGATGCGTGCCAACCCACACACGCGCCAAGTCAACACCGATTGGGGCGATCGCGTGCCGACCGCCCATTTCGTCCTCGATCAGGTGCGGCTGCGGGCGATCGGACTCGACCCGCAGTCGGCCGCGCAGCAACTCCAGCTCCTGCTGAGCGGCGTGCCGGTGACGCAGGTCCGCGAGGACATACGCACAGTGGAAATCGAAGCGCGCGCCGCAGGCGCGCAGCGAGTTGATCCCGCGCGGCTCGCCGACCTGTCACTGGCGACGGCGGATGGGCGGACCGTGCCGCTCGAGCAGATCGGCCGCATCGAATACCGTCCCGAGGCGCCGATCCTGAAGCGCCGCGACCGCGTGCCGACAATCACTGTTCGCGGCGACATCGACGAAAGCCTCCAGCCCGCCGAAGTGAGCGCGCAAGTGGAAAAAGCGCTGGCGCCGATCCGGGCCGCGCTGCCTCAGGGTTACCGCATCGACACCGGTGCCGCCGTGGAGGAATCGGCCAAGGCGAACGCGGCGCTGGCGGCGGTGTTCCCGATGATGATCGTGCTGATGCTTGCGGTGATCATGCTGCAGGTCCGCTCTTTCGCGGCACTGGCGATGGTGGTCCTGACGGCGCCGCTGGGACTCGTGGGCGCGGTGCCGGCGCTGCTGCTGTTCCATCAGCCGTTCGGGTTCAATGCGATCCTGGGGATGATCGGCCTCGGCGGCATCCTGATGCGCAACACGCTGATATTGATTGGCCAGATCCACGACAACCAGAAGGCCGGGCTGTCGACGCACGATGCGATCGTCGAAGCCACGGTGCAACGGGCGCGGCCGGTGCTGCTGACCGCACTCGCGGCCGTGCTCGCCTTCATTCCGCTGACCACATCGAGCTTCTGGGGGCCGATGGCCTTCGTGCTGATCGGCGGCACGGCGATCGGCACGGTGCTGACTTTGCTTTTCCTGCCGGCGCTCTATGCGATTTGGTTTCGCGTCGCAGGGAACTAACGATCTCGTTCCGACGACGGCGCCGCATGCAGCGAGCCAGGCTGTTCGGACATGAAGGAGCCGGCGACCCAGGCTGTCGCCGCTGCGGAAGCATCGCTCGCACCCATCAAGGAAGACGCGGAAAAATACACACCGGATGCCTTGCGGTCCGATGAACGTGCCGTAACCGACGCGGACCTTCCGTTTCAGTGAAGCGCGCTCGCGGATGTATCCAGCGGCACGACGAGCCGGAACGTTGTGCCGACTTCGCGTTCGTGCTCGGCCCAGGCCTTGCCGCCGTGCTTCTCCGCGACGACGCGCACGAACGCCAGCCCCAGGCCCGCGCCGCCGGGATCCGGGCCATGATGCACGCTGCGGAAAAAGCGTTGAAACAGTGCAGTCCGATGCTCGGGCCGCACGCCGGGGCCCTCGTCGACGACGCAGACCGAGGCGCTCCCGCCCACAGGCTCGCAGACCAGATCGACGCGGCTGCCGGCGGGCGAGAACTTCACGGCATTGCTCAGCAGATTCACGATCGCACGCGCCAGCTGCCGCCGGTCGCCGCTGACCATGCACACCTCGTCCGCGATGCGCGGCGCGATGGCGATGTTGCGCGCCTGCGCAGCGGCCCAGACCTCGTCGTACGCATCCTGTACCGCGTCCCGCAGATCGAAGGGATCGAACGTCGCCGGATCGATCGACTCGGCACGCGCGAGCGCCACAAAATTGTCCACGAGCGTCAGCATGCGCTGCGCGAGAAGGTCCAGCCGCTGCGACAGCTCGTGAGGCGCGAGAGCGCGGGACGCGTCACGCTGCAACTGCGCAAGGCCGAGGAGCGAAGCGGCGGGACTCTTCATGTCGTGAGACAGAAAGCGCAACACGTCGTCGCGCTCGCGCTGGGCGGCGCGCAGCGCCGTGATGTCAGCGAGGTCGATGATGGTGCCCACGCGGGCGCCGAGCTCATCATGAAAAGGCACCACCCGCACGAGCAGACTCCGATCCGGATCGCTCAGTCCTATTTCCACGGTGCACGGTGCCTGCTGCTCGAGCGCGCGGAACTGCAGCCGTTGATCCGCCAGCCGCCGTGAGAACAGCGCGTCGACCGCGGTCCCTTCGAGCCGGTCGTTTTCGGATGAACCGAATAACGCCTGCGCCTGCGGATTGACGAGCACGGCGCGCCCCTGCGTATCGGCAAGAATCGTGGCATCGGGTAGCGCGCTGACGGTATCGGCAAAGAGGCGCCGCGCGTGCCGCAGTCGGCGCGTGGCCTGCTGTAGCAGCTCGATGCGATGTTGGACGAAGTCGCCGGTGCTCGCGGGTGCTATCGCGGCGGATGCATCGGCGAGGAGCGGAAAGCTTTCTTGCGCGAGCTGGCGAATCTCGCCTTCGAGAAACGCCTGCGTGGCCTCCAATCGTCGCCAGCTCCAGAACGGATACGCGAACAGCAACACGGCAAGCGACGCGGTCGGTGGCCACCACCAACCGCCAATTCGTAGCAGCAGTACGCTCAGGCCGAGCGTCGCGAGCCACAGGAATCCCGCGAGCACCAGCGATTGACGGGGCGCGAGGCGCGGCAATCCGAGCGCGACGAGCACGATCGGAACGAGGCCGAGCAGCAGGCTCAAGGGTTTCGACACGCGGCGAATGGCCGTTCCGCTTCGCAGCGCCTGCATCACGTTCGCGGCGACTTCGACGCCGGGCATCGGCCGGCTCAGCCCGGAACGAGGCGTCGCGAACGCATCCCCGAAGCCCTGCGCCGTCACGCCCACGAGCACGATCTTCCCGCGCAGCGCCGACGGACTGGGCACCCCGCGCAGCACGTCGACGTACGAGACCTCGGTGAAATGCCCCGGCGGACCGAGGAACGGAATCAGGAAACGATAATCCCGGACCCAGGCGGCGGAGACGCCGGCCGATGCGGGCCGTCGCTCGCCCCGGAGCCGAAGCGGACCGGCGCCGGGTGTGTGCTCGAGCAATGCCGCCGTCAGATACGAGCGCGTCGGCGCACCGGGCCCTTCGCGCAGATACACGCTGCGCACGATGCCGTCCGGGTCCACTTCGAGATCCGCGTGGCCAAGGCCGGCGGCCGCACGCGCGAGAACCGGAATGGGTTGCCGCTCGCGCGGCGCCCGCCCATCCCCGGGCAATTCGGCCAGCAACGGCAGCACGGTGGGTGGGCCGCGCGTCATGGCTGCCGCCAACGCGACGTCGCTCTCCGGCGAGCTCGGGTCCGGCTCGGTGAACAGAATATCGAGCGCGACCGAGCGGACACCGGCGTCGCGCAATCGGTCCAGCAGCGCGGCGTGCACGGCGCGCGGCCACGGCCAACGTCCGAGCTGCGCGATGCTCGCGTCATCGATCGCGATGATGACGACGTCGTCAGGCGCGGGCCCAGTGGGCAGCGCCGTATCGAGAATGGCGAGATCCGTGCGCCAGAAAACATCGAAGAGGTAGAGGAGCAGCGTCGCGAACAGCAGTGCGGCCGCGAACCATACTCGCTGGCGCAGGAGCGGGTCGCGCGCCGCCGCCGCTGTCATCCGATCAGGGTCGCGACGGCCAGTAGAGGCAGCAGGATTTTCAGCCAACGGGGCACCGGCACTTCCAACGCTCGGATCTCGCCATAGGGTGCGATAGTGCCATCGTCCGCAACGGTTTGAACGCGCGCGTAGTACTTACCGGGGCGGGGCCGCGGGATCGACAGATCCGGCCTGTCGATCGTCCGGTCGAGCAGCAGCGCGCCGAACCGCGGATCGCGCGCGACCTGAATGTGATACCGGACGCCCTCTTCACCCTCCCAGCGCAGTTGCACGTCGCGTGCTACGAACTCCGGTGGATGCGGGGTCGGGGCGCGCGGATGCTGTGTGTAGCCCTGCGCCGGACTCCACTCACCGCTCTCGCCACGCTCGTCGGTGCCTGACACACGCCAGAAGTATCTCCCCGGCGGCATGCGGTCGATGCCGACGTCCATCGCTTCACCCGCATCACGGTCGACGAGCAGATCCGTGAACCCCGCGTCCCGCGCGATCTGCAGGCGATAGCGAACACCTGGCTCGATACCGGTCCAGGCGAAAGCCGCTCCGTCGCCGAACAGGTTCGCGCCCGGGTCCGGCGCGGCGAGGGCCGGCGTCGCGGGCAGGCGGCGCTGGACCAGCGTCTTCACGGCATCCTGCCCCTCGAGCCCGAAGCGATCGACCGAGCGCACTCGCAACCAGTAGTTCCCGTCGGCCGGTGCCGGCACGTCAACCTCGGGCGCAGCAGACTCGGCATCGATGAAGAATGAATGAAAGTCGGCATCCGGTGCGAGTTGCACGCGATAGCCGGCTGCGCCAGCGACTGCGGGCCACTGGAGGCGCAACTGACTCAGGCCGTTCGTGGCGGGAATGGCCTGCAAGGCCGGCGGAGGCAATAGCGGAGTGGGTGCGAGCGGAGCGCCGTTGCGCTCGACGCGCGTGCCGAAATTCGCCGGCAGGGAAACCGTCGTCGTTCCCGTTACCGCAACGAGGCCTTCGAGTGTTTCCGTGAGCGCATTTCCGCCGTCCGGTTCGAAGCCACTGCGGAATTGAGTGCCGCGCACGGCTGAAACGGCCACGGGTGTCTGGATTTCGAAACGCCCCATGTCGCCCTGAGGCTTCACGCCGGTCTGCAAGCGGCCCGATTGAAGCTTGAGCCGCGTGTCGTGGGTGGCCGGCAAACCGCTCACGCGTCGCATCTCCTCGAGCCTGAGAACCGACGACTTCTGCAGCGTGATCTCCGAGCCGTCGGCAAGCTGCAACGTCACAGAGCCGTCCGGTCCCGTCTCGATCTGGCTGCCCACGCGGAGCGTCTGCCCGGGCGCGAGCGGGCGCGTTGCATCCCGCACGCCGCCGCTCACCGCGCTGACCGTGGCGACTTCTGGAGCCATCCGCAGCCACGCATAGGGAATACGAATTTCCGTTCCCAGTGGAATGCGCCGGGGATCGGCGATGCGGTTGCGAGCCTGCACCTCGTTCCAGCGGCGCGGCTCGTTGAGCAATCGGCGAGCGACGCCGATGAGCGTGTCGCGAGCCCGGGCCCGGTACACGAACTCGCCGTCGGCGACGGCAGATTGCGCGGCTGCAATGGCAGGCACCACCAGCGCTGCCAGCACCGCCAACCAGCAGCACAGTAAGCGCGCGGAGTGCCGGGGCGCGTCGACACGCCTCATGCCGCTGGCATCCCTGTGCGCTCGAGGCGATACCCGTAACCATAGATCGCCGTGAGACGCAGGCCGATCGCGGCGGACAGCCCCAGCACCTTGCGCACGCGGCTCACGTGCATGTCGACCGTTCGCGTGTTCGTGACGGCGCTCTGCCCCCACACCGCCTGCATGATGTGGCCACGCGAGAGCACCTTGCCCACATTTCGAAACAGGAGCGCCGCGACCTCGAACTCACGGCGCGCCAGCTCGATCACCACACCATCGCGCTCGATCCGGTGCAGCTTGAAATCGACGCGGAATGGCGGCAGCTCCAGCGCCTCATCGTCGAGCGCCTCCTCACGCGCACGGCGGCCCACGGCGTCCACACGGGCGAGCAGCTCGCGCTCGCGCGGGGGCTTGATCAGAAAATCGTCCGCGCCGGCTTCGAGCGCGCGCACGACATCCTCTTCAGAGTCTCGATGCGTGAGGAAGACGATCGGAATTCGGTGGGACGGCTTCCGGCGAATCGCCTGCAGCACTTCGTAGCCCGACACATCTGGTATTTCCCAGTCGAGCACGATGACGTCGTACGTTTCGGTATTCAGCTGCCGCAGCAGCATCCGCCCGCGAGTAAACACGTTGACCTGATGACCCACGTGATGCAGCAGCGAGGCGGTGCGCTCCGCCTGCTCCACATCGTCTTCGAGTAGCGCGATTCTCAAATTCGAAACCTCGACTCATTCCCGGTGCACGCCGCAGCGTGACAGTGAGAGTCTGCCTCACGGTGCACTGTACAGCGCGGCCGGCACGGGGCGGATACACAAGTTTACATTCGTCGCGAACGATCTTCCCGATACTGCGGCCGCATCAGCCAGCCGCGAGCCGCGAGCCCCTTTCATGAAATTGAGCGCATTCATCCTGTCGTCGGTCGTTCTGCTTCCGATGGTCGCTTTCAGCCAGTCGAAGGACGTGTGGACCGGGAAGGGCCAGGTCGGTTACGTCGCCTCCGCCGGTAATACGGACTCCAAATCCGCAAATGCGCTCATCGACATGGCGTTGCTCGAAGACCGCTGGAAACACGCCTTCCATCTCGGCGGCCTGTACGGCGAGAGCTCCGGCATAACGTCGGCACAGCGCTGGGACACGCGCTGGCAATCAGACTATTCGCTCACATCCGACCTGTATACGTTCGGCGCGCTGCGCTACGGGCGCGACATGTTCAGCGGCTTTCAATACCAGGCGAGCGGCGCGCTCGGCCTGGGTTACAGGATCTTCGACACGGACGACGTGAAGCTCAGTGCCCAGCTAGGCGCGGGTTACCGCAAATCCCGGCCGGAGCAGCTCATCAAAGACGCTTCCGGCGCCGTCATCAGCCGCATCCCGGGAGACTCGACCGGGGATGCCGTGGTGACCGCGGGCCTCGACTACTCGCAGGCGCTGACAGCCACGACGAGCCTCTCTGACAAGATGCTCGTCGAATCCGGCTCGAGCAACACGCTCTTCACCAACACGCTGGCGCTCGCCGTGAAGATGTCCGACCGGCTGGCCCTGAGTCTCGGCTACAGCCTGCAAAACAACAGCAAGCCGCCCGCCGGACTCAAGAAGCTCGACACGATCGAAACCTTGAACCTGGTGTTTGCCTTCTGAAGGTGTCGCAAGACACGAGGAGAACCGCGATGGGGTTACTGGATGGTCTTGTGGGTGGAGTGATCGGCGGAGAGATGGCGTCGCTTGTGAGCGGCTTCATCGAGAGGCACGGGGGTGTCCAGGGAATCGTGTCGCAACTCCAGGAGCATGGGCTGGGCGAGACCGCGAAATCCTGGATCGGAACAGGCTCCAACCTGCCGATCTCGGGCGCACAGGTGCATCAGGTCTTCGGCGGGAGCTCCGGTGGGCTCGCGGATCTCGCCGCGCGCACGGGTCTCGATCCGCTGACCCTTGCGCAGCAGCTCTCACACGTGCTGCCGCAGGCGATCGACAAGCTCACGCCGGCCGGCGTCATTCCGAAGAACTGAAGGGATAGAACCATGCACACGCCGCGTCCGCTCGATCCGCAATCTGTAGCCATCCGGAGGTCTCGAGTCATGACTAACCCCAGCCTGCGTCGACTCGCGCTGACAGTGGGCGCCTGCCTTGCGGCGACTCTGATGTCCGCACTCGCAGACGCACAGACCGCCACGGCACCTGTAGCGACCCCCACAGGAGTGCTGTGCAAGGACGGCTCGACATCGGCGAAGAGCGGGCGCGGCGCGTGCCAGGGCAATCATCCGGATCACGGCAAAAGCCGCCCCTGAGTCCGGCGGTAAAAAGCAAAGAACGCGAGGTACCCATGAGCCTGGCCAGTGAGTTCAAGGAATTTGCGATGCGCGGGAACGTCGTCGACCTGGCGGTCGGCGTCGTGATCGGCGGAGCGTTCGGAGCGATCGTCTCCTCGCTCGTCAATTCGGTAATCATGCCCGTCGTCGGCGTGCTCACGAGCGGCCGCGACTTCTCCGATCTCGGACTGCAGATCGGCACCGATCCGAAGGGTGTGCCGGTGCTGCTCAAATACGGCGTGTTCATGCAGTCGGTGATCAACTTCCTGATCATCGCGTTCGTGCTGTTCCTCGCCATCAAGGGGATCAACAAGCTCAAGAACCCGCCGGCCGCGGCCCCCGCCGAGGCGCCGCCTCCGCGCCAGGAAGTGCTGCTCGAAGAGATCCGCAACCTACTCGCCAAACGCTGAAGAACGAAGTTGGGAAAGAACATGACGAAACGATGGATGACGCTGCTGGGAAGCGTGCTCGCCGCAAGCACTGCGTGCGCCGCGGAACCTTCGGGAAGCGACTCTGTCGGGCACTGGTATGTGGTGCCCAAGGTCGGCGGCACGATCACGGACCACACTCGCGATGTCGATAACTCGCTTTTCTACGGGCTCGCCATTGGCAAGCACCTGAACGAGGACTGGAGCGCGGAGCTCAACCTGCTCACGGGCCGGCACGACGGCAAGGGTGTCGCGCCGGACCAGCGCATCGGTGACGTGTCGGCCGACGTGCTGCGCGTGTTCAATCGCGAGTCGACGTTCGCGCCTTACCTCACCGGCGGCATCGGCGTCGTCGAAGACGATCTGAAGCCCGGCCCATCGCGCAGCAACTTCCTGGCGCAGGTGGGCGTGGGCGCGCTCGTGCAGTTGTGGGAGAACGCGTCCGGATCCAGCTCGTTCTCGTTGCGCCCCGAATTGAAGGCGCGCTGGGACGCGAACGACAAGCTCGATCGTCCGCTCGATTTGCTTGCCGGCATCGGCTTCCAGTTCGCATTCGGGGCGCCGCGTCCCGTGGCGGTCGCATCGCTGTCCGCCACGCCGCCGCCCGCCCCGGCTGCATCCGTTGCGCCGCCGGCGCCCGTGGCGAAGCCGGCAGCGCTCGACAGCGACGGAGACGGCGTGCTCGACGATCGCGATCAGTGTCCCGGTACGCCGCGTGGCACAGCCGTCGATGCCGCGGGCTGTCCGCTGAAGGGCGCCATCACGCTGGTCGGTGTGCTCTTCGAGAACAATTCGTCGAAGCTCACCGGTACATCGTCGGCCGTGCTCGACCCGCTGGCCACCGAATTGAAAGCGCATCCACGGCTCCGGATCGAAGTGCAGGGGCACACGGATTCGGTCGGCTCCGACGCGTACAACCTGAAGCTCTCGCAGGCCCGGGCGCAGACCGTGCGTGACTATCTCGTTTCAAACGGCGTGCCCGTGGCCGAGCTCACAGCGAAAGGCTATGGCGAAGCGCAGCCGCTCGCAGACAACAAGAGCGCGGAGGGCCGCGCGCGGAATCGTCGCGTCGTGATGTCGGTGCTAGACAATCCGGGCGACGTCGAGATCAAGAAAGGTGGCGAGGGACGCTGAGGCTGTGAGGAAAGCGCCGCATGCTCCGGGCTTTCGCCGATCGGTACGGCGCGGATCCGATGGGCGACGGGGATTCGTAACGCTATACCCCGCAGCTACAGCGTAGTCAGGTCGTTCACACCATAACGCGGGAGGCACCCATGTCAGCAGAAGACGCGAAGACGGCAGACCCGGAGAATCCGTACACGCAGCATCATGTCGTCGAGAAAGGAGACACTCTCTCGAAGATCGCGAAGCAGTATTACGGCGATCCGGCGCTCTATCCAAAGATATTCGAAGCGAATCGCGACATTCTCAAGGATCCGAACCAGATCAAGCCCGGACAGAAGCTACGCATACCGTAGCCTTCCGGCCCTCATGCAACAGGAGTCCATCATGAAAAGACTGCTCTTCCCGGCCGCGTTGTGCGCGCTGGCGCTCATTGCTGCCTGCTCGAATCTGAAGGAGCCTGCGACGCAGGCTATCTCGGCTGCGGAGGCCTCGCTCGCGCCTGTGAAAGAAGCCGCTGCCAAATACGCTCCCGAGGCGTTGCAGTCGGTCGAATCGCAGATCGCATCGCTGAAGGACAACCTTGCCAAGGGGGACTACAAGGCCGTCATGGCCTCCGCCCCCACCGTCACCTCTGCGATCAGCGGTCTGAGCGACACCGTCGCGGCGAAGACGAAGGAGATTGAGGCGGCCCTCGCGCAGGCCAAGGACCAATGGACCTCGCTTGGCGGAGATCTCCCCAGGATGATCGAAGCCATTCAGAGCCGTGTCGACATTCTCTCGAAATCGAAACAGCTACCCAGGAACATCGACAAGGCCGCCTTCGACTCCGCCAGAACCGGGCTCGACACGCTGAAATCGGGTTGGACCGAGGCCAGCGGCGCCTTCTCGTCGGGCAACGTCACGGATGCCGTCACCAAGGCGAAAGCGATCAAGGACAAGGCCGCCGAAGTCATGCACACGCTGGGGATGACGAACGGCTGAACAGCCGCATTACCTCTCCCGCGTCTTGATCGCGAGCCTGTCGTCCAGAACGATGAGCAATGCGCTGAACGGCGCGCCGCTCCCTGCGACAAAGGGCGCGGCGTGTCCTCCCACTTCATTGCCGCCAAGCATCGAGTTCTCGCAATAGGGCACGAAGATCATCATGTGTGGGTACCAGGCTCCGAATCCCGGCCCGGTGTTCTGATTCGCGGACCATGCGGGTCAGCAGTCCCAGCCAGCCTGAGGCGCGCACCCACACCCCCGCCACGCGGAGCGGCTAGACCTTCTTCACAAACTCGGACTTCAGCTTCATTCCGCCGAAGCCCTCGATCTTGCAGTCGATGTTGTGGTCTCCCTCCACCAGTCGAATGCCCTTCACCTTGGTGCCAGCCTTGAGGGCTGATGAAGCACCCTTGACAGACAGGTCCTTGACCACGATCACGGTATCGCCATCCTCGAGTACGTTGCCGTTGGAATCGCGGACCACGCGCTCGGGCTCCTTGCTCCCAACGGCTGCAGACGCCGAAGCGGGCGTCCACTCGTGCGCGCATTCCGGACAGACACACATCGGTCCGTCCTGATAGGTGAGCTCGGAATTGCACTTCGGGCAGGCCGGTAACACGGTCATTTTCGCGTCCTCGAGCGATCAGATGTGTAAGTATTATCGCAAGAAGAGGCTGTGCCGACGAACTCGCTGGCTCGACTCCACTCAATGTTCTCGCTCCAGCGTAGATGTACGGGTCAACAGGCACAGAGACGGGGCTGCTTGTTCACTCCGCAAGGCGACGGTAAGGCAAGTACCGCAGGGTTCTACGGCGGAAGAATGCCTCCACGGCGGATGTTCTCTCGATACTCACTGGGTGTACATCCGGCCCAACGATGGAAAGCACTCGAGAAATGGCTGTGACTCGAGAATCCGACGTCCAACGCCAGCTGCGCCAGATCCTCGTATGTCAGGAGCAAGTGCGCCGCATGACGCAGTCGGCAACCCAATGCGTATTGATAGACGCTGAGGTGCTCCAGACGTCGAAATGCGTGCGCCAGGGACGAAGGAGAGGCGCCGACGGCGCGCGCTGTCTGAGCAAGACCCACGCGATCGTGCGGCATGAGCGCGAGGTATTCCTTGACTCGTTGAATCAGCTCATCCGCGTCGTGCTTTCGCAGTCGCACGACTGGCAACCCGTCAGCCCGCGAGCCGAGTCGCGAGCTCAAACGCGGCGGCGCTGAGCTCTCTCGCGCCAGCCTTCCCCAGCAGCTTCTCGATATCGCGCTGCGCGGCCTCCCAGCGCGGCAATGCTCGTTTACGCCGCCGCGCCCCTTGTGGCGTAAGGACCCAACGCGATTCGCGGCCATCCCCGCCAGCGGCTGCCGCTATCAGGCCTTCCCGCTCCATCGTCTGTAGCGTCCGCGAAAGCGTTGTCTGATCCATGGCCAACGCCGCAGCGAGGTCATTGACTCGCGGCCGCTGCATTCCGGACAGAGCGGTCAACAGTGTGAACTGTGTGACCGTGAGCTGCGCATCACGCAACGCCGCGTCGTACTTCCGCGAGATCGCACGCGTAGCCTGACGCAGGCTTCCGCAGTAGCAGGCTATTTTGACTCTCATGCTTCCACATCCCATGTATCTGCATATAAGTCAAGAACACTGCACTGCATGTATCTGCATATAACAGATCGGTCCGAGAAAGAGCACGATTCTGAAAGCGGGGGCACCCCGCTGTTCTTATGGTTAGGACCCATCAAGGCCCATCGGCCATGCAAGGTGAAACGCCAATGCCAATCAAAAGAATGCTGCTGCCCGCGTTCGTAGCAATGCTGCTGGTTCCAGTGGCTCGCGCGGAGGATTCTTCGCGTGTGGCCGCTTGCGCGGCCACGGTCGCATACGAAGGCGTCGACTCTCGGGGTCGGATCGTCCGGTTGACGATCTCAGAGCCGGGTGTCCAGGCGTCAGCGCAAGCGACGCTCAATCCGCGGCGCGATCTCGCGACTCACTGGTCGGCTCACATCGGTTCGGGTGACGCCGCTGAGTTCCAGCTCCGTGATCTGCAGAGCCAGCCGAACAAAGCCAAGTGAGCTCGAAATGGAAACCATCATGTCTGCTACATCATCGCGTGAACGCGCATCTCGGCGCGACGTCCTGGAGGGCGTGGCTGCCGCAAGCGTCGCTATACCTGCGGGCGCCCCTAACAACGCCGCCCAGCCGGCACACACTGGCAAGCTGACTGCGGATCGCTTCATCACGAACGACGGCACCGCTCTCTACTACAAGGACTGGGGCTCCGGGCCGGCCGTCGTGTTCAGCCACGGCTATCCACTATCTTCCGACGCCTGGGAAGATCAGATGTTCTTCCTGCTGCAAAACGGGTATCGCGTTATCGCCCACGACCGCCGCGGTTTCGGCCGATCGAGCCAGCCCAGCAAGGGCTACGACTACGACACCTTCGCGGATGACCTGGCGCAACTGGTCGATGCGTTGGATCTGCACGACGCAACCTTCGTTGGCCATTCGATGGGCGGCGGTGAAGTGGCGCGCTACGTCGGCCGCCATGGTCAGAACCGAGTGGCGAGGATTGCCTTCGTGTCCTCGGTAACGCCATTTCTGCTCAAGACCACCACGAATCCCGTCGGCGCTCCGAAGGAGGTGTTCGATGCGTTCCGCGCGGCGGTCCAGACGAATCGCTCGCAGTGGAACATCGACGTCACGACGCCGTACTACAGCTTCAACCGTCCAGGCGCGAGAGTCTCGGAAGGGTTGCGCCAGAACTACTGGCGGCAGAGTCAGGCAACGGGCTTTCTCGCGGCCTATCACGCGCTAGGTGCGTTCTCTGAGACCGATTTCCGGAATGACCTCAGGAAGGTCACCGTCCCCACACTGATAGTGCACGGAAGCGACGACCAGATCGTCCCACTGGAGATCTCCGGCAAGTTGACCGCCGGGCTCATTCCACAGGCGAGACTACTGGTGTACGAGGGCGGCTCTCACGGCTTGCTCCACGTCGACAAGGACAGACTGAACGCCGACCTGCTGACGTTCGTTCGGGCCTGATACGCCGGCTGTCGGGTTTGCTCGAGCTTCGATGTCAGTCGGCCACCGTCATCCTGTATGGACTTATTTTGAGGAGAGCTGAGATGGGATATCTGTCGGATACGGTTGAGACGCGTCGCGTCGAAGGTCGGTTTTCGACCTATGCCTATCGAGACTTCGGCGTTGCGTCTGCCGCGCCGCCGCTGGTTCTACTGACCCGCTTCAAGGCGACGATGGACCATTGGGACCCCGCATTTCTGGACGCATTGGCCGCGGAGCGGCGTGTAATCGTCTTCGACAACGCCGGGGTCAGCGAGAGCACAGGCGAGGTGCCGGCGAGCTTCGCGCTGGCGGCGGAGGGAGTAGTCGATTTCGTCGGCGCGCTCAAACTCGGTGAAGTCGATCTGTTGGGTTGGTCGATCGGAGGCTTCGCCGGCCAGATGGTCGCACTGAACCATCCCGGCGTCGCCCGTCGCCTGCTCGTTTTGGGAAGCGGTCCGGGTGGTGTCCCCGGCACTCCGCAGATGGACCCGCGTGTGCTGGAATTGATGGTCGCGCCGGAGAACGGCGACGAGGACTATCTGTTCCTGTTCTTCGGACACAATGAAGACGGCCGGCAGGCCGGCCTGAAATCCCTCCGGCGCCTGGACTTCCGGCTCTCGAGATCCCGGGCCGCCATCACGCCTGAAGCGTGGGGCAGGCAGCTCGAAGCTATTCAGAAGTGGGCGCCCGGGAACGGATCAGCGTGGAGCCGCCTCGAGGAGATCAAGATTCCGGTGCTCGTCGCGAATGGCGCTCATGACGTGATGGTACGGTCGGAGGACTCCTTCGCGATGGTCAAGCGAATGACGAATGCCACCGCTGTCCTTTACGGCGACTCCGGACATGCATTTCTCTTTCAGCATCCAGAGAAGTTCGGGAAAGTAGCCCTCGAGTTCCTGCGCTAGATCGCTGCGGGAGATCGTCCGAGCTGGCTGTGGCGACGGAACAGATCGGCAGAAATCGCGACGAGCTCTATAGCTCCAAAATTCTTCGCTGACACGAATATCGCCATCTACTCCGAAGTGTCGGATATCAGCGAGGCCCAGCGATTCCGCCGCTATAGTTTCGAAGCGTTGCCACGTCATCCAGCACCGCATCGACCCCGGTATAGAGAAGGCTCATGACTTCGTGTGCGTGAAAGGCGCGGTTGCGACGGCGCTGGCCGTGGGGTCGCAGAATTTCCATGTCGACGAGTACGGCGACCGCTGCGTTGGCGGATGGGAAGGTGACCTTCAGGCGTTCGACTAGCGAGTTGACTGTAACAACGGGCTGACCCAACAAGAGATCGGCAACACGCCATACGGTGGCGTGCTTTCGCGCGCGCCGTACCGCAAGACGTTTCCGCCATTGCTCGGCTACCCTTCTTAGCTCACGCAGCAGATGCACTGTGTGGCGACATGAAGCCACCGTGCATTCGAGGAACAGCTCGACCCACGGCGACCATCGCAACTTCATCTGCACTTCGAGAAGGGCGTCGTAATACTCGCGCTGACGGCGTTTGAGGAAAGTCGCGAGGTGGATCGGCAGTCCACCGTCACCAACGAACATCAAGGGAAACAGCAATCTTCCGATGCGCCCGTTTCCATCGACAAAGGGGTGAATCGCTTCGAACTGCGCGTGAACGATTGGTGCGCGCGCCAGGACACCGATGTTGTAGTGGCTCTCGGGATCCGGCTCGTAACGAATGAGCCGATCAAGATCGGTCATGAGCCGCGAGATCTCCGACGGCGGCGAAGGAATAAACCGGGCATGTTCTATCGACAGTCCGCCGATGAAATTCTGGACGCCGCGAAACTCTCCGGGTGCCGCGTGCGAGTCTCCACTCATGAGATGTCGATGCATCTTGCGGATCAGTGCCGCGTCGAGCGCGCGTTGCCCTCGCTTCCTCACCTGTGCGACGCCGAGCGTATATGCGCGGACGTAATTCAGTGTCTGCTCGGCATCAGAATCGGCCACCGCATCCGGTGTGCCCTTCTCGAGCTCATGGAGGAGCAGCCCGTCGAATTGGGTATGCGTCCCTTCTATTTGACTGCTGTCCACGGCTTCACGCCGATTGAGCATGTGCATGAGCAGATTTGAATAGTCCGGCGCCGCTTCGACAGCATCTGTGAGCACCTGAATTTCGCGTTGAGCCAGCGCGAACAGCGGCGAGCTTGCCGGCAAAGTGGTTGGCACGGGCGGAGGTACGACCGCGTAGCATCCAGAATGCCCCGGAACGGGTACGGCGGAACTGCGTAATGAGGGATGCAAAGCGGACTTGCGCACGGCGAAAACCTGAATACAGCGCTTCTTATTAAGGTTTTCTAATATAAACCTTTAATTAAAACAATCGCTATTCAAGGTTCTGAATCGCCGCTGGGCAGTAACGAGTTGGCTGGGGTGGCAGGATTCGAACCTACAGTATGGCGGGATCAAAACCCCACATAGCTCTCAATACAATCATCAGCTTACTGATTCGGCTCGACTCAGCGTCTGGCCGCTTGTGCAAACCGGACCGGGCGGGAAAGGCCGTCTGAAGTTCCTATCCGCCCGCGAAGGCTTCTTTCCAGGTCTCAATGCCGATACAGGCGAGGAGCTCTGGCACGCGAATCTCGGCGGTCCAGTCGGCCTGCGCGAAGACATAGAGACATGCCGCCGGGCAGGAAGCCATGGCGGGCAGCTCCCATCGCCTTTCGTATTCTTCAAGGCTGATAACGACACCGAAGAGTGCAGAATCACGACACTTGATACGAGAAGGCTTGCATGACTGACAAAGAGCACGACACCGAACAGGGCCGGCTCGGCCGGCGTTCATTCCTGAAAGCAGTCAGCGCCGCGGCAGGACTCGGCACGGTCGGGGCGGCGCCTACCGCGAGCGCGGCGGAAAGCACCCCTTCCGCTCCTTCGGCGCTGCCACCCAGCGCGGAGCAGGAGAGCCGCGAATACAGCGGAGTCTTCAGTTATACGCCGGAGCAGGCGAAGCGCTATTTCCAGGAGAATCCCGGCTCCGATTTCATGGTGGACGTGATCAAGGCGGTGGGCATCGACTACATCGCCGTGAATCCTGGCACCAGTTTTCGCGGCCTGCAGGAATCGCTCGTGAACTACGGCGGCAACAGCAAGCCCGAGCTGATCACCGTCAACCATGAAGGCATCGGCGCAACGATCGCGCACGGCTATTTCAAGGCGGCGGGCAAACCGATGGCGGTGCTCGTGCACGGCGCGGTCGGCACGCAGCATCTGCCGATGGCCGTGTACAGCGCCTGGTGCGACCGCGTGCCGATGATCGTGCTGATCGGCAACCACAACGACCCGCTCGAGCGCGGCGGTCCCACGGACTGGTATCACAGCGCGCAGGACGTGCCTTCCATCCTGCGAGATTTCACCAAGTGGGACGACACCTGCTACTCGCTGCAGCAGTTCTCCGAATCGATGGCGCGCGCGTACAAGATCGCGATGACGCCGCCGATGGGCCCCGTGGTGCTCGCCATCGACACGCGTATGCAGGAAGAACCCATCACCGGCAGGCCGCCGCGTCTGCCGGTGCTCTCGCCCACGATCCCGCCGCAGGCTGACCTCAACGCGCTCCGCCAGATCGCCGACTGGCTGGTGGCCGCGATGAATCCGGTCATCGTGGCGGGCCGCGTGGCCCACAACCAGGCGGGCATCGACCTGCTCGTGGAGCTCGCCGAGCTCCTGCAGGCCGGCGTGGTCGACCAGCGCAACCGCGTGAACTTTCCGACCACGAACCCGCTGTCCGCGGGCTCCGTGGGCCAGGCGGACGTGATCCTCGGACTGGAGCTCACCGGCGCTGTCCCTGGAGCGGGGCAGCAGGGCAAGCGTACCGCCACCATCGGCACGGGCGATCTCCTGATAAGCCGCAACGTGCAGGATTTCCAGCGCTACGCGCCGGTCGATCTCTCGGTGGCCGGCGACGCGCAGGCCAGCCTGCCGTCCCTGATCGAAGCGGTGCGACAGCGCCTGACGCGCAGCAGCCGCAACGTCATCGCGCAGCGTGGCAAGGCCTGGCACGAGCGCTGGCGCCAGCAGCGCGAAGCCGACCTCAACGCGATGCGCTACGGCTGGAACAGTTCACCAGTGTCGACGGGCAGGCTCTATGCCGAAATCTGGGACCAGATCCGCGAGCGCGACTGGTCGCTGGTTTCCGCCGACATCTTCCAGAGCTCCTGGGCCAACAAGCTCTGGCCGATCGATCGTTATTACCAGCACAACGGTTCGTCCGGCAGCGCCGGCATCGGCTACGGCGCTCCCGCCGCGCTCGGCTCGGCGCTCGTGCATAAGAAAAACGGCGTACTCGCCGTGAACGTGCAGAAAGACGGCGACCTGATGTTCTATCCGGGCACGTTATGGACCGCGGCGCATCACCGGGTGCCGATGCTCACCATCATGCACAACAACCGCGCCTACCATGCCGAAACCATGGTGATGCAGGAGATGTGCAACCGTCGGCGGCGTGGCGTGGAAGGCGCCGCGAGGATCGCCACGACGATGGACGATCCGCCGATCGATTTCAGCAGTGTCGCGAAAGGCTTCGGCATGTGGTCGAGCACGCTGATCGCCGATCCGGCGCAACTGGCTCCCGCGATCCGCGAGGCGCTTGCCGTGGTCGATTCGGGGCGGCCCGCGCTGCTCGACGTGCATTGCTCCGGACGCTGAGGAGATGAAGATGAGGAGAGGATATTTGCTTGCCGTTTCGCTGCTGCTGGGAGCCGGCGGAGTGAACGCCGCAGAGGAACGCAGCGGCGAGCAGTTGTTCACGGCCTTCGGCTGCGTGCTCTGCCATGGCAGCACCGGTTACCGGGGCGGCATCGGCGGCAGGCCCATCGCACCAATGCAGCATTCGCTGGACGCCTTTCGCATACTGGTGCGCTCTCCCGGCAACTCGATGCCCGCGTTCGCGCCGAAGGTGTTGAGCGAGGAGCAACTGAAAAAACTGTACCAGTTCCTCAGCTCGGTCAGCCCTTCGCCCGAAGTGGCCGAGCTGCCCCTGTTGAAGAGCCTGGGCGCCGGGCAATGAAGGAAGGCCGGCGCGAACCCGCCCGGCTGGGACACACCCCTGGGGCCTGATTTTCCCAAAGTGGCGCGCGCGGCATCCCGGTTCAGCTCGACTAAGCCAAGAGCCCTGTTCTTCTTTGAACATCCGCCAGCACCGTCTTCAGCGCTGGGCCGCCTCGCACTTTGAGCTTGCGAGCCGTTGCAGCGAATGTGACTGCCGCGCTCGCGACTTCATCCAGAATAGCAACCGCATCCGGGATGCTCCAAGCACGAGCAACGAACTTGGGCAGCTTGACCTTGTAGTACTCAACCCAGGCCGTAGCGATTGACCGCCAACGAGCACCACGCTCTTCCGTCAGGAAGCGCATGAATCGCGTCGATAACTTTCGTGAGATCGGCTGGAGTGAACCAGTCGTAGTCGTTGAGGCTTACAGACTCGGCCAAGCCTGGACTTTGATCAAGGCGCCCGAACGACTGATGCTCGCAGCGCGATTGCGCTCCTCAACGGAGAGCTGCTTTTCGTCGCAGTACTTTTCCCACGCAGCCTGACGGCTTCGCTTGTCCGCGAATGGCGCTGGAGAAGACTTCGGAAGCGGAGGGCTCATAGCGCGGCACTCTGTCCAAGAAAGGTGCAGCTCATATTATCTGTAGAAAGTTGGCTGGGGTGGCAGGATTCGAACCTACGTATGGCGGGATCAAAACTCGGCATAGCGGCCAGCATTATCAGTATGTTACTGAGTTTTCTGACCGGCTGGCCCCTGCGTTCCCATCGAATCCCGTTCGCTGCCACCAAAGCTGCCACTAGAGAGCCGTGGATGAGGCCGCAACGGTAGGCACAGTATCGGCGCGGCGGTCGACTTCGAGGGTTGATGCCAAACCTAGCGCGGGGACTCGGGAGTGCGTGTCCAAGGGAACCGAATGGCACACGATCTCCCGCCGGGGGCCCGAACTGCGCCTAGTCCATCGCCGGCGGCCGTGCTGTACGGTGGCGTGCGTGAACCCATTTAGGGCGGCTTCTCGAACTCCGCCCACTGCTGGCGTCGACAATAGGGTGCAGCAACGCCGTTGGTTGCCCGACCTTGCCACTCGTTGTGCTGCGTGAGTTGGTCAGGATTCTCCCGCACCGACCCAGGGCGCTGTTGGATTCGGGAAGGCTGCGAGAAGCGCAGCCATTCGAGCGACGTTGCGATTGTCTTCACCGGCCTGATTCGCGCACCCAAGGTAGACGTCGCTGAGTTGCCCCCATCAACTTTGGGATTGCGTTGCATGGTGCCCGAACGGAGCGGCGGCGAGGCTACCGCGACGGCACCGCAATGCGTAGGCGTCGCGTCCTCAGGCGTTTTCCGCTCGCTACATTTGGTTCAGACGGTCGGTGCTGCCGAACCCATTCAAACAGTCGACAATCTGACCTTCGTTCCGGGCGCGCATATAACTCCAGCTTCCGTACCCTCCGTGCCGATTCACGGCCGCGATCCAACGCACTGCGGCCTGTTCCTTCACGTTCGCATTCTCGTCGAATCCCTTCACCTCAATGATGAGATGCCGCGACGGCTCCGCCCGCGACTTCACGACGAAGTCCGGTAGATAGTCGTGACGGACACCATCCTTGACGTACGGAATTGCGAAGCCGAGCCCCGCGTTTTTGACGAAAGCGCCGACGGCTGGATGCTTGTCGAGTTGGAACGCCGCCTGCTGCTCCCAAGCCTTCGTGTCCGGAACCACAAAGTTGAGATGACTGTTCACTACGGGATACGGCTCGCGCCTCGTCGTGTAGTCCACATCCCAAGTGCTCCCGTCCGGCCGGTGGCGCTCCAGTAACGGGAGTTCCGAGGAATCCTCGCTCACCGCCGCGGCAGAGAGCAGCGCGTCCATCATGCGGCCGTAATAAGGCGACAGAAATACATCGATCCTCTCGTTGGGCGGGATGGGCGCGATGTATTCGTCGAGATACTTCAGGACTGCAAGATGGAAATCGGCGAACAACCGGGACGATGTCGGCAAGGACGGATGCAGGCGCACGTACTCGCGCGCAAGGTCGCGTGCCGCGCCGAACACGAGGCTCTGTAGCCGCTGATCCGCGCGCCACGCGGCAAGGCTCGCTTCGGACAGGCTGCCGGGCCCGAACACCGTAGGCCGTCCGAGATTAACGCCCAATCCGGCCTTCATTTGCACTTCGGGCGGCACGTGGCCCGGCCGCAACTCGATGCGTGGCATCGAGTTCCAATCGAAGCGCAAACGTTCCGTCGCGTGCGATACATAACCCTCGACGCGCGGGAAGCGGATCTCCTTGTCGGCACGTTCCGGCACCGCGTGCACGCGCCAGGTCTTGATCGGCGGAGGCCGCTCGCCTCCCGGATTGCGCTTGAACGGCACGATCTCGAATGGCACACCGAATACCTGCGCGACTTCCTCGCTCAACAATCCGCTTTCTGCGGCTTCGTAGTTGGTCCGGCGTAAGGCGCGTCCGACTACCTGTTCGCACAGCAGCTGCGACATGAACGGTCGCAGGCCAACGACATGCGTGACCGTGTTGCAATCCCAGCCTTCGGTCAGCATGCCCACGCTGACGATGCAGCGTATGTCGCGGCCTGGGGGATGAAGCGGCTTGCCGAGACGTTCCGCCAGCGCTACGAAGTCGTCCGGATACAGAGTCGTGCCGAGCGCGTCGCGCGGCCATTCGAGCTTGCCGACCGTATCGAGCGTCAGGCGCATCCAGCGGTCGAGATCGCCCTTGGCCTCGCCCGAATCGGTTTCCTCGACGACTTTCGAATCGACACGGATCGTGTTGACCGCGCCATCGCGATTCAGCAATGCGGGAATGCGTGCTGACGGCACGCCGGGAGGCGGCTGTTCTTCCGCGAGCCACCGATAAACGACCTCGGCCAGCTTCGTGTTCTTGCAGACCAAGATAAACACGGGCGTGCGCGGTTCCCCGTCGCGCTGCCATTGCTCCCGTACTTCGTCCCACAGCGCCGCAAGCATCGCGATCGGCGTGCAGGCGTAGCGCAGGATCGCCTCGGGTTTCGCGATGCCCTTCCTGCCGCCGCGTTCCTGCGCCGAGAGCTTGGGCAGGATCCAGCGCCAGATGTTGAAGTAGCCTGGGATCGACTGCCCGGAGCTATCGCGCACGGCGAGCTGCGGAATCTTGGTCAGGCCTGATTCGATCGCTTCAGTCAGATCGAAGCTCGATATCACCCATGGAAACGGCCGGCCCGACTGCTGCGACACGCGGCCGAGAAAATACGGAGTGGCCGACAGATCGACGCACAGGTTGACGCGCCGGTGCTGGTGGATGCGGTCGAGGCCCTCCATCCACACGGTAGCTTCCTTGAAGAAAGTTTCGGCCTCGTCGTCGTCCGCGAACTCATCGTCCTCGGTCGCGTCGGGCTCCTCCGAACGTATACGATAAGCGTGATGCGCCTCGTCGTTCAGTACGAGCAGATTCTGCTTGCTCCCGAGATCGTTGAAGAGTACCCGCTTCAGCCACGCCGCGTCGGACTCCACGTAGCGCGTGCGGCGTACCGCCGCCTCGATCAATTGTCCGCCCTCATCGGTGACTTCCTCGATCGGATCGAGCGCGCCGGTCATCACAAGCCGGCGATACTCGTCCAACGGGAGATAGCGCACGCCGCGCGCCGTGGTCTTGTGCTCGCCGATGCGGATCCGCTCGCGCTCATCGCGCGGCACACCGGTCTTGACCACGCGCGCGCCGTGCTGCTGATCCTGCAAGGCGAACAAGTGCCAGTTCGTGACCAGCACGCGGCCCTGCATCAGGTCCTGCATCAGCGCGACCGGCACGAGATCGCGCGTGCGGTACAGGCTCGCGTCTCCAAGGCGAGGATCGAGCTCCGCAAGGCGCGAGCGGATCGTCAGGTTCGGACACACGACTAGCACCGCGTCGGAATAGCGCGCATCGCCGCGATTGGCCACCTTGTTGAGCATGCTCCATGCGATCAGCATGCCCATCACTGTGGTCTTGCCGGAGCCTGTCGCCATTTTCAGAGCGCGGCGGCGGAATGCCTGCAGGCCGCGCGCTTTCGCCTCGTCGGCCGGCTCGTCGGGTGGAACCTCGATGCCTTGTAGCAAGTCGGCGCGCGCTTCGGTCAGAAAGATGATTGTCTCGACCGCCTCGCGCTGCGCGAAAAACAGGGGCTGCGCGCGGCCGTCGCGGGTCCAGTGCGCGAGCAGCTCGAGCGTCACGCGCGTGGCGCCTGCGTAGCCGGACGTGCGCCAGAGGGCGATGCGCTCCCGGATCAGTGACACCAGTTTCAGCTCAATCTGGATGCCGATGTCCTCGCGCTCCGCGCTGCTGGTCGCGTTGCGCGACGGCCGATACCAATAGATCGGCATGCGACGGCCCGGCAGCTTTTCGGCCGGACGGTCCTCGTGAATCTTCCAGTGCCAGCGCGGCTCGTCGTAAGGCGAATTGACGATGGGGGACTCGACCTGGAAGTCCCTCATGGAGTCACCGCGAATGCCCGGCAAATCTGATCGAGCTTCTCGCGGACTTCCGGATGCACATCCTCGGGCGCGAATGTCTGCGCGATTTCGGCGAAGCGGCTCTTGGGGAACTCTGGCAGCCCTGCTTCATGCAGCCACGCAGGCAGCGTCGTTTCGCTGGCCTTGATTGTGCGCATGTAGTTCTCGACCAGCTCGTTCGTTGCTGTCGGATCGGCAGCAAAACCTTCTCCGAACAGGTTGACGATTGCCGCCCCCATTGCGTTCACCGCCGTCGCAGCTGCGGCCTCGCCGCCCAACTGCAGTTGCAGAAAACGCCGCAATCCGGACGGGTGCAACAAATAGCTCTCTATCTCGTAACGGCGCCAGCGCAGGCGCTGCATCGCGCTTGCGTCTCCGGTGACGCGATCCTGCGCTCCGTTCTGTGAATCGCCATCGAGCAATTCGAGCGCGGGAAGGTTGGGGCGCACGAGCTTCATCATTTCCCAATGCTTCTGCGGCTTGAAATCGCCCAATCCATCCGGCAGCGGTGCCTTGAAACGCTTCCACATAACTTCCGTCTCAAGAAGACGCAGCGCCGGATGTGCGAGCACGCGCGCGAATGCGCGTAACAGCTCCATGTCCGTGTAGTCCTCGACATAGAGAACGCCGCGCGCACTATCGGCCTGCATCAAATCGGAATGGCTCAGCGCCGAGAGCGAGTCAATGAGCTTCGCCTTTTCTTCATTGTCCGCCAGCAGGCGCGGCGTGTGAAACATCAGGCACAATCGCTGCGGGTCGACAGCGTCGATCAGAACCTCCGAATGCGTGGCGATCAACAACTGCGAGCCGCTGGTGACGGCTACGTCGCGCAACTCGCTGTAGATCGCGTCCTGCAGAAACAGGTGCAGATGCGCGTCCGGCTCGTCCAGAAGGATGACATTGCCAGTGCGCGTGTGCAGCAACGCCAACAACATCAATATCTGCTGGAAGCCGGCACCCGCGCTGGCAATATCGAACCGCTGCGTGCCATCAAGTGGCCGATACTCGACGCGCAGGACAGGACCGGTCTGCGGCGGAAGCAGCTCGACGTTGAAAAGCCGTTTGATCGAGGCTGTCAGCGCCCCCCATGCCGTCTCATTGTTATTGGCGATTAGCAACAGATTTCGCAGGACGTCACCGGGTCTGCCCTGCGCGAGCAGGTCATCGATCGCGGCCGTATCCGCATACCGCCGCTCCTCGCGTGAAATGCCGCTCATCGTCGGCACAATTGTGGTGCGCACCGGGTGTTGACGCAGCCAGTCGAGATTATCTCCCGAGGTTGTCCATGTCGGCCGCACCTTGAGCTGAACCGGCGAGTCGTACTCGAATTCGACGCCGATACTCCTCCCGTCGACGGTCAATTCCACAACCACAGGCTGATTTGTTGCGCGATCCTTAAACAGCAGATCAAAGCTGACGAGGGGAATTGCCGAGAACGCCAGCCGCTCGATGACTTGGCGCTTGTATCCGTTGCGCGCATTGAAATCGCCAAGCTCCATCCAGCGCCGAACAGCAAGGTCCCATGCCGCAATCGCCTGCAACACAGTGGTCTTGCCTGAGTTGTTCGGACCTGCGAACACGACGTGCTCGGGAATGCTGATCGTTACCTCGCCGAAGCGCTTGAATCGTTGCAGCCGAACCCGTTGGATGCGCGGCGACTTTGGGGGCGCCGTCTGCACCACCGGCGCGCCGAGGTCGGTCATACGGCCCCCAGTTTCTTCACCACGAGCAATTCATTGCCGCGATCGTCGATGACCTTCACCGCGATCTGGTTCTGGTCGCCAGCGGTGAACGGAGTCGATGTCGTGCCGGAGAGGTGATCCCACACTGACGCGTCGAACTCGGCCTTGAGCGCGCGCTTGATGTTGTCCCAGGCCGCGGTGCGCGGGAAAAAGGCTTGGCAGACGTGGAACACCATGCCGTTGTAGTTCGTGTCGAGCAGCCAAGCCGGCACATTGTCGCCTTTGCGCGAGTCGACTTTCTGCTCGATCGGGTCGTACACGTCGAGGCCGCGCAACTCGGCTTCGTACCAGGCGTCGCCGGTATCGGGCGCGTCAGCCGGCTTCCCGGCCTTGCGCACGGCGACATCGGGCTGCCCGCACACCGAGAAAATCTGCGAGGAACGCAAGTTCTTGAGCAGGTCGCCCATCAACACGTCGGGCGTGGCCTGGACGTAGGTGGCCGGAACGCCGAGCTGGTCAGCGTGTTCGAGGTACTCGCGTGCGCGCGGCTCAATGCCAAATCCGACGACATACAGATGAGCATAGCCACGGCTCTTCATCGAGGCTTCGTCGTGCGCCTCGCGCACGATTCGCTCGCTAAGCGAGCCGTTCTCGGGGCCGAACAGCAGCGCGACGATGCGTCCAAGGTTCCTCGGTTCCTCGACGCGCAGCTGCGTCTGCGCCACGTGGTCAACTTCGGGCACGTTGGAATCGGGTGGAACTTCGTAGGCTTCGGCAGAGAGTACCAGCGCCTGCGAGGGCCGGCGGATGCGCGCGAGACGGATCGTGCGGCCGACCAGATGCAGTACCGGCGAGGCGCGCAGGATGGCGAGCATGCGCTCGGTCCAGTCGGCATCTGCGCCGAGGTCCTCGACTTCACCGTCGGCGCCGTAGGCCACCGGTAAGGTCGCCTCCACTACGAAGCGGCCGGTGAGGCGCGTCACGCCCTTCTTTACCTCGGGCCGATCCACCAGCACTTCCATCTTCGGCGGCTCGTTGTTGGCGATGGAGCCGAGCGTGATATGCGGCACGAGCCCGCCGATTTCCTCACCATTCCTGTTCTGCTTGCGCTGGTAGACAAAACCGCCGGCCGGCCCGCGGGACGGCTGCTTCAATTCGTAGTACGGAAACGTCGCTGTCAACAGGCGCTGGCGCGCGAGCGCGAGCGGCACGCGCGAAGTATCGGTCGTGATCCAGCGCCGGCCCCATTGCTCGGCGACATAGGCTGTCGTACCCGAGCCGCAGGTCGGATCGAGCACAAGGTCGCCAGGATCGGTGGTCATCAGGATGCAGCGTTGAATAGCTTTGGGTGTCGTCTGAACGACGTAGTACTTCTCTTCACCGAAACCACCTGTTCCGGTGTCCGTCCAAAGCGCCTTTAGCGGCTGCACCGGGAAATCATCGATGAATCTAACGTAGCCAAGCGTGTTTCCCAGAACCTGTAAACGACGCTCGCCCGTCAGTTTTTCCAAGCCTTCCCTTGTGGTCTTCCAGCATTTGTCAGAGCCTGGATGGAATACTCTTCCTTCAAATGCAAACGGGATCGTCGTGTTCTCGCGAAAAGCCCCTGAAGTCAGGTTATCAACTCTGTAGGCACGCGAGCCCGTCGGTAAGGACGCAGGCGACTCCTGCTCTTCCTTCGTCATCTTCCTTCTAGTGCCGTCCGTGAGCTGCACCCATGTGTACTGGGCGGCTCCGTCATCTCCAACGCCGCGAGGCAAGAAGAGTTGGTGGTATTTCAATGATGGCGCGAACTTCGCGTACCAGATCAGGTAATCACAGACAACGGGGATACCCGAAGCGCCAAGGCCGGCTGTTTTTACGAACGGAATAACAGCAACACAATTCTCCGCCCCAAACACTTCATCCATCACCTCGCGCACATGGTGCAGGTTCTCGTCCGAAATCTGCACGAAGGTCGAGCCTGAGTCGGTGAGGAGCTCGCGCGCGAGCAGCAGGCGATCGCGCAGGTACGAAAGGTATGAGTGCAGTCCGACCTCCCACGTGTCGCGGTAGGCTTTGACCATCTCCGGCTCGCGCGTCATTGCCGCGTCATCGTTGTTCGCAACGTCGCGCTTGCGCACGAAGGGCTGGAAGTTCGAGCCGAAGCGCACGCCGTAGGGCGGGTCCATGTAGATCATCTGCACGCGCCCGGCGAGCTTGTCGTACGCGATCAACGAATTCATCACGACCAGCGAATCGCCGAGGATCAGGCGGTTCTGCCAACCATTCTCATGCTCGTAGCTCTGCGTAATCTGCTCGTGCAGCGGGCGGTTCGGGTTGCCGAAGTAGTCGCGCAGGAAGTCGCTTTGCCCGCTCGAGCGATGGCTCTTGAGTGTAGCGAGGATGGCCTCGGTGGACAGGCGCTCGTGGATGAACAGCGGTAGCGACGGCACCTCGAACGACAGGCGCTCGGCCTTGCCAGCCCAGTTCAGGAAAGGGCGGCCTAGGACTTTGAGCTCGCGTGTCGCCGTCCGCGCGTTGGCCAGCGCCGCTTCGATCGCCGCCGCGAGCGTCTTCAGTTCCCCTGCGTCTGCCTTGCCGGACTTGGCGAGCGCGGCCAGCGCCTCGCGCTGCCGCGCGAGTTGCGCGAGTTGCTCCTCGATCTCGGCAAGCTGCTGCTCGCCCGCTTCGCGCGCCGAACTTTGCCCATCCCATTGCAGCTCGGGCGCGAGCGAGGAATCGTAACGATAAGTGCGTTTCGGCTTAGCTTTCTTGAAGCGCGACTGCGCGCCGGCTTCGGGCCGGATCAGCGCCTTCGCCTCGGGGTGCTGGTAGCTCGCCGTTTGCGCCGGACGGGCCGTGCTCTTGAGCTTGGAGGTCTTGGGTCTGAGGGTCTTGGATGGGCGCGTCATCGCTACCGGGTTCCGTTGAGCTGGCGCGAGTTTAGCCGGGATTTCCCGGTGGACCCTGATTTTTCAGCCTGGGCCCGAGCTTCCGCGTTTGTCGCCACAGCAGAGCCCTCGTGGAAGGCAGGGCTATGGCAGGAACATCGCCATGCTGGCCGACGGTTCCTGAAAGCGCGCCTATACACGACGCTCGCGAAAGGGCGCGCGGACTTCTGACCTTGCAGGAACCTGGAACAAGTCACGCCCCGCTCCCTGATTCAGCGGCTCGACACCGTATCTCACGCAGACAATCGTGGTAGTCACATCGGAGGACGCAGACATGGGTAGAAAATCCATCTCCACCGGCGTCACTTCAAAAGGTCCAGACAGAATCCAGTTCGACTTCCGAATCGACGGCGTGCGCGATCGCCCAACATTGCGCCGACCGAGGTCAACTTGCGCCGCATGCGACCGCCTTGCAGGGATCAAACAGCGCATCGCGTGCGGCACGTCTCCCTCGCCGAAGAGTTTCCTGCCTATCGTCACCTGCACCGAGTCGACTCCACCTCATCCCGACGAACGTGCAGTCAAGTCTTCGATGAATCTTTGGCGCATCGCGAAGCGCGATCGGCTCGGAACAATCTGTTCCGCAGTCACCCCGAGAAGCTCAATCCCGCCTCGAGTCTCAAAGGTGCTCGCGCGACTCGAGAAGATCCTGCGGCCATCGGAGCAGATTGCGCTAACCCCGCCGGAGTTCGATCCGATCAAGACATCTTTAAGATGTGGCGTCTGTACGGCTTGGACGGAAAGGCCCGTCGAGTCGGACGTCGACGCCCTCAGCCGCGCCCAGGAGTTCGACACGCGCACTGCCAAAGCCGATCAAGGAACTCTCTTCCAGATGCCTCGGGCTTGCGTTGTACAGAGCATGGAGATCGCATTGGGCACTAAGAAAGCCACTCGTGCCGTGAGTCGCGGAAGGCCAAAGGAAAGTTTTGGCTGGGGTGGCAGGATTCGAACCTACGTATGGCGGGATCAAAACCCGCTGCCTTACCGCTTGGCGACACCCCAATATTCGCGCTCACCGTTCGATCCGTTCGAGCACCGGTGAGGTATTCAACGCCCGCGCAACGAAGCTCGTCCAGCGATCCGGCACACGCGCGGCTACACGCTCCGCATCCGCCGCTCGCGCAAACTCCGCGAACACACAGGCACCCGTTCCCGTCAGCCGCGCAGACCCGAACGGAGCGAGCCAGTCGAGCGCGTCGGCAACCTCGGGGAAGCGCGCCCGCACGACGCTCTCGCAATCGTTACGGCCGCCCGTCTGGAAGAGGGCGCGCATTGTGATCTTCGGGGAATTTCGTGTCAATTCAGGGGCCTGGAAGATGGCCGCAGTGGGCACGTGAACCCGGGGATGCAGCACCACGAACCAGCGTTCCGGGAGTGTCACCGGCGTCAGGTGCTCGCCCCGCCCCTCCGCCCAAGCCGATGAACCGGCGACGAAAACTGGCACGTCGGAGCCCAGCGTGAGGCCCAGGGCAGCGAGCTTTTCCGGGGTCAGACCGGTGGCCCACAAGTGGTTCAGGGCAAGGAGTGTGGTGGCTGCGTCCGAGCTTCCGCCGCCGAGGCCGCCGCCCATGGGGATGCGTTTTGTCACCCTGAGGGACGCGCCGAGCGGGGTGCCGGTAGCCGCTTTCAGGGCCCGCGCCGCGCGGACGACCAGGTCTGACTCGGGCGGCACGTCCGCCGGGCCGGCGGTGCGCTCGATCACGCCGTCGTTGCGCACGGTGATAGCGATGTCGTCGCACAGGTCGATGAGTTGGAAGACGGTCTGCAGGTCGTGGAAGCCGTCGTCGCGGCGAGCGGTGATGTGCAGAAAGAGATTGAGCTTCGCTGGCGCCGGCCAGTGCGACTCCTCAGCCACGACTAGCCGCCCCAGTCGTCCACGAACAGCCGCACGCGCACGCCTTCGCGCGTGAGCGTCGCTTTCGAGGGTAACGATTGGCCGCGCACGGTCGTATAAGCGGCGTACTCGATTTGCCAGCCGCCCTGATTCAACCCCGCGAGCCGCTTCGAATCGTCGAGGGTCTCGTCCGCGGGAACCGCAGGATCGGGCACACCGAGCACCCAGTACCGAAGGCTCGCGAACGGCGGCTCGAAGCCGAGCTTCGATTGGATCTCCTGCTTCGCCGCCTCGCTGTCGAGCTGGTCACCGTGCGCGTTGAGCACCTTCAGCGAATTGCCCTCGGACGTAATGCGCACGCCGCCAACACCGAGCGGCCCATCCAGCGCGAGCTGGGATTCCCTGCCGCGCTGTTGCCAGCGCAGTTTGGCGTTGAAGCCATCCTGGGCAACGGCGACCGCGATGCGCCCCTTGAGATCAAATTTGTCGCGCGCTTGAAGCGCGGCCTTGCGCACATCCCACGGCGCGCTTTCAGGCGGCGCAGGCGGCAGAGTTTTGCAGCCTGCGAGTGCTGCGAAGAGCACGGCAACGAGAGAACAAACCCGCGAAGAGCCCGTCAATCGCCGGGCTAAGAGCGGCGCTGCGGGTTGCCACATCGCCGCGATGCGCGACGCGACCGCGCGCATTACGCCTTCTCGTGCGGAGCGAGGCGCGCGATCGTCTTCTTCAGCGTGTCGGAATCCGGATGGCGCGCGAGCGCCGTCGCAAGCACCGCACGTGCTTCCTGCTGCGAGCCGCTCTTCCACAATGCTTCCGCCCAGTGCGCGGCGATCTCGGGATCGTGCGCAAGCAGATACGAACGCTTGAGATATTCGATAGCGCCCTTCGAGTCGCCCCGCTTGAAGCGCACCCAGCCCATGCTGTCGAGAATGGCCGGGTTGTCCGGCATGATCGTCAGCGACTTGCGAATGAGCCCTTCGGCGCGCGACAGCTCGATGCCGTGATCGGCCAGCGTGTAGCCGAGCGCGTTCAGCAGCGTCGGATCGTCCTCACGCTCCTTCAGCAGCTTCTCGAGTGCGCTCACCGAATCCTTCACCTTGCCGGCTTTTTCCAGCAGCACGGCGCGATCGTATTGAAGCGACGGATGCTGGGGGTGCTGATCCAGCGCGGCTGCGAGCAGCGCGAGCCCCGAATCGATCTCGCCGTGATCCGCAAGCAGGTTCGCCTTGGTCACGTTGAGCTCGAAGCCGCGGTCCGGGTGCTCGGAGATATAGTCGTCCAGCATCGCGAGCGCCTCGCCGCGCTGTTTCTTTTCCAGCAGGATCGACGCCGCCCGCGTGCGCGCCGCGACGGCGAGCGAAGAATTGATGAGCCGTTTGTAGCCCGCCAGCGCGGTGTCGGTGTCCCCATCCTGCTCGGCGATGTCCGCGAGATAGAGCAGCGACGCATCGGTCGCTTCATCGCTCGTCGCGAGCTCCGCGAAACGGCGCTGCGCTTCGTCGTAGTCCGCGCCCTGGTAGGCGAGCAGCGCGAGGCGACGGTCGATGTCGCCCTTGTCGGCATCGGTCCCGCGCAGGCGCTCGAGCTCGAGCCGCGCTTCCTCCAGCCGATCGAGCGAGATGAGCGTTTCCGCCAGTTCGAACTGCCCGCGCTTCGGGTCGAGCTTGACGAGCTCACGCGCCATGTTCACGGCGCCCGCGCCGTCGCCCTTCATCACGTAGGCGCGAGTCAGGATGTGGCGCGCCTCGTACGAGGACGGATCCTCCTTCAGCGCGAGCGCGATCAGTTGCTCGGCGCGCTTCGTGTCATACGCTTCGAGAGCCAGCTCCGCGACGAGCGAGAGCGCGCCCGGCGACGCGGTCTCCTTCTCCAGCGCGCCATCGATGGCGATGAACGTCGCCGAAGCGTCCGCCTCCTGCAGGAAGAGCTGTGCAAGCTCGGCCAGCTTCTTCTCGCCGTCGGACGTGAAGTTGTCGAAAACCGTGGTCAGCGCGGCCTTCGCCTCCGGCAGGCGATAGAGCTTGAGGGCGACGGTCGCGTAGATGGTGGCGGCGTCCGAATCCATCGGAGCGAGCGAGCGCCAGCGCTTTACCGATTCCCACGCGGCGGGCAAGTGCTCGCAGGCGAGCGCCACTTCGCTCGACCGGCGCGCCACGCCGACATCGCCACGCTGGGCGGCGGCCGCGTAGGTTTCGGCGGCGGTCCGGCAATCCCCGCGTTCCAGCGCGATTTCCGCAATCACGGTGGAGGCGTTGGGGTCGCGCGCGGCCTCGCTGGCCACCTTGCGCCCTTCGGCGTTGACGCACCCGGCGGCCAGCAGCGTGAACGCGAAATACAGGCAGGATTTCAGAGTTTTCACGCGGTCCACTATAGAATGCCGGCCCGATGAAAGACACCATCCGCAATCGTCTCGAGAAGATGACAGACCGTTTCGAGGAGGTCGGCCGGCTGCTGGCCGCACCGGAAGTCTCGGGCGGATCGCAGCAATTCAGGGACCTGTCGATGGAGTACTCGCGCCTGCAGCCGCTGGCCGAACGCTTCGGGGCCTTTCGCGGCCTGGAAGCCGACCTCGCCGCCGCCCGGGAAATGAGCGGCGACCCGGACCTGGGCATGCGCGCGCTCGGCGAGGAGGAAGTCGCTCGCGTGCGGGAGCGCATCGACGCCGAGGAAGCGGCGCTCGCCGGGCTCCTCATTCCGAAAGACGATCGCGACGACAAGAACATATTCCTCGAAGTGCGCGCCGGCACCGGCGGCGACGAGGCGGCGATCTTCGCCGGGGACCTGTTCCGCATGTATTCGCGCTACGCGGAGTCGAAGGGGTTCAGCGTCGAGATCCTGAGCGAAAGCCTCGGCGAACATGGCGGTTATCGCGAGATCATCAGCCGCGTCGTGGGGCGCGGCGCGTTCTCGCGGCTCAAGTTCGAGTCCGGCACGCATCGGGTGCAGCGTGTGCCGGCGACGGAGGCGCAGGGGCGCATCCACACGTCCGCGTGCACGGTCGCCATCCTGCCCGAGCAGGACGAAGTCACGAGCATCGACATCAACCCCGCCGACCTTCGCATCGACACGTTTCGTTCGTCCGGCGCGGGCGGGCAGCACGTGAACAAGACAGACTCCGCCATCCGCATCACGCACATTCCGTCAGGCCTCGTGGTGGAATGCCAGGATGAGCGCTCCCAGCACAAGAACCGCTCGCGCGCCATGGCGCTGCTGAAGGCCCGCCTGCTCTCGGCCGAGCAGGAAAAGCAGGCGAGCGCACAGGCGCAATCGCGCAAGCTGCAGGTGGGCAGCGGCGATCGGTCCGAACGTATCCGCACGTACAACTTCCCGCAGGGGCGCGTTACCGATCATCGCATCAACGTCACGCTCTACAAGCTGGCGAACTTCATGAACGGCGACATGGACGAGCTGATCGACGCGCTCCAGCAGGAGTACCGCGCGGAGCAGCTAGCCGCGGTGGAATGAGCCCTTGGCACACGCTGCGGACAGCCTTGTTGTCGACAGCGTCACCGGCGTAGACGTTTCACTCGAAGTCGCGGGCACCGGCGCACGGTCGCTCGCGTTTCTCATCGACCTGCTGATCCGCACGATTCTCGTGACCGCGTGGTTCGTGGTCGCGACGCTCGTCTACAACGGCAAGTTCACGCTTCAGACCCCTGACGATCCCGACGGCACCTGGTACCTGTACGTAGCGACGCCGGCAACGCTCATCTACCTGCTCTATCACACGGTGCTGGAAATCGTGATGCTCGGGCGAACGCCGGGGAAGCGCATGGCCGGTATTCGAATCGTTTCCCGCAACGGCTCGCCGCCTGCGATTGCGGCCCAGCTCGTGCGCAATGTGTTCCGGCTGATCGACAGCTTCCCCGTGGGCTATGGCGTCGGGCTGTTCACCTGCCTCGTGACGCGGGATCATGTGCGCGTAGGGGATCTCGCGGCGGGAACGCTGATGATCTACGAAAACCGCAATACGCTCGGAACGCGCGGCTTGCCGCTTTCGGTGCGCGAGCGTCCGCTCGACATCGGCACGCTGGAACTGGTGGGCGAGCTGCTGGATCGGTGGAGCGCATTGGAAGCCGGTGCACGCGTGCGCCTTGCACACTCGCTGATCGAGCGGATCACGGGGTCGGCCCCGGAATCCTTCGCCAGTGAAGAGGCGATGCGCGGGCGGCTCGAGCAGCTCACGAAATCCGGTGGCCCTGGGGCGCCATCGTGACCGACAAGCTTCGCGACCAGGCCCTGCGCGGCGCCCTGCTGGAACGCTCCTATCTGTGGAAAGCGGCCGCCGAACGCGCGCGCCGACTCATGAGCGGTCGCGCGAGGGACGTCGCCGATGCCACGCAGCTGGTCGACGACTACCGGCTGCTCGCGCACGACCTCGCCCGAGCGCGACGCCTGATGCCGAACAGCCGCGCGCGCGAGTTTCTCGAAGCGGCCTACGCACAGGCCCACACGACGCTGCACAAGCCAGTAGCGCATATCGGTTACGCGTTGTGGAGCCTTTTTCGCGATCAGATTCCCGAGGCCATCCGCTGGCTGCGGCCACATATCCTGTGGGTGTCACTCCTCTTCATCGTGTCGATCTTCACGGGCGGATGGCTGGTGCACACATACCCCGAGCTCATCGGGTTGTTCGCATCGCCCGATCTAATCGCCACCGTGGAACGCGGCGAACTGTGGACGGATGGGTTGCTGAACATCGTGCCGTCGTCGGTACTGTCGGTGCAGATTCTCACGAACAACATCGTCGTCAGCCTGTTCGCCTATTGCGCGGGATTCCTGTTCGGGCTCGGCACGTTCTACATCGTGGGGCTCAACGGAATGATGCTCGGCGCGATCTTCATGTTCTGCCGCCAGCACGGAATGGACGATGAGCTGCTCCGGTTCATCGTGGCTCACGGGTGCGTGGAGCTTTCGGTGATGGTTCTCTCGGGCGCGGCCGGCGCCGCCGTCGGCGAAGCGCTGATCCGACCAACGACGATGCGGCGAGCCCAGTCATTCCAGATCGCGGCCATCCGCACGTCGAAGGTGCTGGGCGCGTGCGTGCTACTGCTGGTCGGGTGCGGATTCATCGAGGGATACGTCTCGCCCGATCCCGACTTCCCGTTCTGGGCTCGCGTGGTCGTCGGCGTGAGCTACTGGTTCTTCATGGTGTCGCTGTTGCGAGGCTACCCGCTGGGCCGAAGCCGGAGCGACACTCCGATCGAAGCCTGATGCGCTGATGCGCCGCAGGGAAAGTCAGAAGAACTTCTCTGAAATCGCTTGTAGCTGAGCGCGGCGCCGGGGTGTGCAAGCGAGGGGGTCGCGAGAATTCTGACAGGGGGATACCGAACAGCGACGCCGTGCCGTCAGCCCGAAGTCAGTAATCACACTTTGCGGCGTCGAAACGGAGCGGGCATCGCGACGATTGGGCGGGGGTAAGTTCGGTATCCCCCTGTCAGAATTCTCGCGACCCCCTCGCTTGCACACCCCGGCTTCCTGATGCCGTCAGGGCGATTTCAGAGAAGTTCTTCTGACTTTCCTACACGCGGCGCGAGCGCCTGAGCGATTCGTATTCGGCAAATACCGCCTGTTCGAGCAGCTCTTCTTTCGCGGCGATCACAGGTGCGCCCAGTTTTCTCAGCAGCAGACGCTGCGAGGTCGCGCGGATTTCCTGCTCCTGTGCCGCGAGCGCGATCCACGGATCACGCCACCCCGCGGCTTCGCGATGCGCGAGCGCGGCGATTTCCGCACTGTGCACACCGGCGACAACGACCAGATGAGGCGGTGAAAGCAACCGCACGCTCCGGGCAAGCTGCTCGGCAACGGCCGCATCGTCGAGGTCGGTGAGCACGATCACGAGCGTGCGGTGTTTGAGCATCGAGCGGATGCGTACGGCGGCCGCGACAGGATCCGACTCCGCCGCTTCGACGCTCAATCTCTCGAGCGCATGGCGGATGCGCATGATCGCGGGCGCGCCGCGTTCGGGCGCGCAGACCGCGAGCGTTCGATCCGAGAACACGACGAGACCCACGCGATCGTCATTCGGCGTGACGACCTCGGCGAGCCGCGCCGCGATGTTCGAATAGAGCCCGAAGCGATCGAGCTTGCCCGCGCGCACGCGACTGAGCCGACCCGCATCGATCGCCACCAGCACGTCGAGGTGCTGATCTTCCGTGAACTCGCGCGTAATGAACCGACCGGTGCGCGCCGACGCCTTCCAGTCGATACGCGCGAGCGGGTCGCCCTGCACGTACTCACGAAGCTGATGCAGCTCGGAGCCCGCGCCCACCGTGCGCCTCGGGCGCATGCCAGTCGTCCTGCCGCTCGGGCGGCGGCGAGGCGCGCGCAAAGTATCCGGGGCCACGGAAACGGATTGCGCCGGCTGAAGGGAACGCCCCCACCACGCAAGGCCGAAGCGACCCAGAACCCGCGTGGGAATCTCGGGCCACAACTGCACGCCGAGCCGCACCGGGAGCAGCGAGATCCGCTCGCGCCCCACTCCGCCGCGCGGCGCGTGAATCACGTGCGTGCGCTCTTCCGCTTCGAGTCCCGCCGGCACGGCGGTCGCAAATTGAAGCGTGACAGGGCGATTCGATTCGTTGCGGAACGCGTATGTCGCGTCCTGCTCACGGCCTAGCAATGCGCGCGAAGCCGTCTCGATTTCCGCGCGAATGCCGGTGCGTCGGATGAACGCCCCTTCGAATGCGAGGCCCGCCAACAGCAGGCCGGCCGGCAAATACCACAGCCCCGCCAGCGCCGGGTCGCTCGCCCACGTGCCCGCGATCGCAAGGATCGCAGTGAGCACGGCAAGTGCGTAACCCCGTTCGGCGAGATGCACGGCGCGAACCTCGCTACCGTGGCACAGGCGTGTCGGCGAGCAGCGAGCGCACGATCTGCACATCGCGCGCGCCTTCGAGGGCCGCCTCGGGCGTGAGCACGAGTCGATGAGGAATGACCCACGGCGCCACTTCTTTCACGTCGTCGGGCGACACGAAATCCGAGCCGCGCAAGCCGGCCGCGACGCGCGCGGCCTTGAGCAGCGCGAGCGCGCCGCGCGTGGAAAGGCCCAGTGAAACTCGCTGGTTCTCGCGCGAGGCACGGGCGATGTCGAGCACGTACCCCGTCAGCGCTTCGGAGACATGCACGGCAGCCGCCTCGGCGCGCGCATCGGTCAACAGCGAGCGCTGCACGAGGCCCACTTCCGCCACAGCCGCATGAGCGCCCGCGAACTTCGCGCCGTACCGCTCGAGGATCTCGCGCTCCGCCTCGCGCACGGGATAGTCCATGTCGATGCGAAGCATGAAACGATCGAGCTGCGATTCGGGCAGCGGATAGGTGCCTTCGAACTCGCGCGGGTTCTGCGTAGCAAGCACCAGAAAGTCCGCAGGCAACGGGAACACGGTGCGATCCACGCTGACCTGCCGTTCTTCCATCGCTTCGAGCAGCGCGGATTGCGTCTTGGGACCCGCGCGGTTGATTTCGTCCACGAGCACCACGTCCGCGAACAACGGGCCGGGGCGGAACACGAACTCGCGCTTCGAATCGTCGTAGACGTGCACCCCGATGATGTCACTCGGCATGAGATCAGGCGTGCCCTGCACGCGCTTGAACTCGCCGCCGAGCGCACGCGCCAGCGTCTTGGCGAGCAGCGTCTTGCCGAGCCCCGGCACGCCCTGCACGAGCACGTGCCCCTGCGAGACCAGTGCGATGACGAGCGCGCGAATGGACACTTGCGCGCCCACGACGACGCGCCCGAGCTCGCTCGCAAGCCGCGATTCAAGAGTCTGGATCGATTGGGTCATGTGGCCATCTGCCTGTCGAGTCGCAGGATCAGGTTGTGAAGGGGACGCAGCGGCACGCGCCGTTGCGCCTGGGCATCCTCGGACCAGCGGCGCAGCTGCGCCAGGTCCGCGGGATCGATTCGGGTGTTGCGTTCGAGAAGCTCCCAGGGCGCCCCGCCCTGGGACGTGCCGGCTCGAGTGCACACGCGGCGAAAGAAGTTCTCTATCAATTGCCGCGCGCCGGCGTGGCCCGGCAACGCGCGCGATAGAAAGCCGCCCGCCGCGCGAATCAGTTCCGCTTCGCGAGGCGCGGGAGTGCGGCTCGCGGGCAAGCGCAGCCGCGTCGAGCCGAGCACCCAGACGAACCACAACGCTACGAGCACACCGAGGGTCGTATAGAGCCGACGATCCGTGAAGAACTTGTTGGGGTCGTAGGCCGCGCTGATGCCCTGGTGCCCATCGTCGAAGAGCACGGTGCCCTTCTCGCCCACGTTCACGCCGACGATGTTGGCGAGCAGCTTCGCGTTGTCGCCGAGCCCGATCGCACGGTTCGTGAACAGCGTGCCGTAGCTGCTGACGATGATGCGCCCCTTGCCCAGCGGCCGCGTCCACAGCGCGCCTTCGAGAGTGCCTTTCTCATGGGCGAGCGAAAGCACGAAGCCTTGGTACGGAACTTTTACCGTCCAGACGCGGCGGGGATAGTCCGACAGCGCGACGACCTCTTTCACGCCATCGAAGTAGGCGTGATCGCGGTTCGCGACGATCACCGTGCGCAGCGGCTCGCGGTATTCACGATAGGGCTCACGCACGGCCGCCTCCGACTCGTCGTCCTGCAGGTCGGGGCGCGCGCGCAGCGCGAGGCGCCGATCGCGATCCTTCGTCGTCTCGATCTCGAGCCCGGTCAGCAGCGGCACGTTGCCCTGCTCGTAGCCACCGATATCCGCATGCCAATCGGGGTTGTCCGAGAGCGCGGCCATCACCAGCAGCGTGTTCCCCGCGCGTATCCAGCGATCGAGCGGCACGAACTCCTCGGTCTTGAAGTTCGTGCGCACCGGAAGAGACACGATCAGCAGATTGCCGGTCGAAACCAGAGCGTCTCGCGTGGCCAGAGTGCCGTAACGATCGCGCAGTGAAACGCTGCGGATGTGCTCGTTCTCGAGCCACGTCATCGCGGCGTGGTAGCCATTGCCCCGCCGCTCGGACGTGATCGGTCGCGGGGCGTCGAAGCGTCCGCCAGAAGCCTCTTCGCGATTGAGGAACATGATGCAGAACAGCGCCAGCGCGCCGATCGCACACAACAGCGTGATGAGCCGCTCTTTCAAGACGTGGCTCCGGCAGGCACTTCCGGCTCGCGCAACGTCTCAACGCTGTCGAGAAGCGCGCGGCCGCTGACATACGCGGACGCGAGCGCGTCTTCCGGCACGCCACTCTCGGCATAACGTGCGCGCTCGGCGGTGGTCGCAAGCGACGCAAGCCGCTCGCGATCCGGCGCGCTCTCCAGATTCACGGCGTGCGACAGCTCGCGCGCGGTCATCGCGCCGGCAGGCGGCAGGCGCCGGATCGCGGTGAGCTTCGCCGCGATGAGCTCGAGCAGCAGACGCGGGCGTTCGAGGAGCGGCGCGCGCTCGATCTCACCCAGGGTCGGGATCGGTCGCGAGACCGCGAGGTCCGACTCGGTCTCCTCCGTGGCGGACCGCGCGCGGCGCCCGAGCAAGCCCGCGGCCTTCAGTTCGTTGAGCACGACGATGAGCGCGAGAACGACCATTGCGCCGAGCGAGATGTAGGTGACGATCTCACCGATGGCGTCGGACAAGCCAACGCGATCGACCATGCGATCGAACCAGTCGTCGTGATCCTCGCGGTCGTGACGCTCGAGCAGCTCGCGCAGCCATCTCTTGAATCGCAACCACGTGTCGCTGCTCACACGGCGTTGATCGCCGAGCCCCGCGAGAACCTCGTTGAGTGCCGCCACGCGCGGTTTGCGCTCGGACGCGTGCGCGGCAAGCTCGCGATCGATGAGCGAACGCAGCTCCGTCAGGCTGCCGGCGGAAAGATTGTTCCGTATTTCCTTCCAGCCCCGCGGGAGCCATTGCTCGACACCGCTGCGCTCGAGCGCGGAGGCGAGGTCCGGGCAGCGAACGGCGATACGGTCGTAGCCCACGTCCGCCTGCGCGTCGAGACGCGGCGTGCAATCAGCGATGGCTTTGCGCGCGACCGCGAGGGAATCCGACTCCGCCGCGTGCAGCGGTGCCATGAAAGCCAGCAGTACCGCGCAGAGGAGCGGCCGCATGCGTCAGGCTTGCGCCACGCTGGCTACGCGGCGTTCGAGATCCACACCCTGCTTGCGCACGATCAGTTCCCCATAAACGGCGAGCACGATCGCGACGAGAAACGGCAGGCCGATCGCCCGGAGCGCCACGAACACGACAGGCGTGGCCGCGGAAAGCGTGATCACGTCGGATGCGCCGAATACCTGCAGCGACAGCATCAGCATGATCACCGCGACAAGATTCAGGACGACGAGCAGAACAGCCCACACCATGAAGGTGAGCATCGTGCGCCACCAGCTTCGGTGGGCCAGCCAGATCCCTTGTTTCAACGAGGCAAGCACGCCGTTGCCGGTGAGCGCCGCGACCGCCACCGCCATCGCAAGCCCCGGGAGCAGCCACAAGACAGGCACAGCAAGAACCACGCTGACAATCACGAGAGCCAGATGCGCCGAAGAGCCCACCTGCTTCAACTCGGCAACGAGCAGCAACGCGGGAACGACGGCGAGCAAAGCGACGGACACAACGGCAACGCCGATGAGCGTCGGCATGCGCCGCAACCCTTCGGCCAGCTCGGCGCGGATCGGCCGCCGGCTCCCCTCCGCGACTTCCCGCTGCCGGATCAGCATCACGGCGCTGAAGTACACTGCGACTACGCTACCGACCACAGCCAGCACGACGGTGATCGGATCGCCGCGCAGATACCCCCCGAACGGCTCACCGCGCGCAAGCGAGTAGAAGTTGGGAAGCTGTCCGGCGATCATCGCCACCGCCCCGAACAGCAGGCAACGTACGAGCGACACCTTGAAGATGCGAAAGCCCGTGTCGAGCACCTGGCTTACGCTCTGCGGGCCATCGGGTGGAAAGAGAACATTCGGCATGGGCGGATGATAAGAGCAATGGCGGCGAATCACACGACACAGGCGCTTCTGCAGCTCGGCACTGCACGGCTTGCCGGCCACTCCGACAGCGCCGGGCTGGATGCGGATCTGCTGCTGGCGCACGTATTGAACGTGCCGCGCGCCCGCTTCCGGTCTCACCCGGAGGAGGTACCTGCGGAGTCGGCACGTTCGCTCTACCTCGAGCTGATCGAGCGGCGCGCGCGCGGCGAGCCGCTCGCCTACATCGTGGGCTATCGCGATTTCTGGACGTTGAAGCTCGCGGTGAACCCCGCCGTGCTGGTGCCGCGGCCGGAAACGGAGCTGCTGGTGGAGCGCGCGCTCGCGCTCCACACTGAACCCGCCGCGAAGGTCGTGGATCTTGGCACCGGCTCGGGCGCCATCGCGCTCGCGCTTGCGAGCGAGCGCCCGCACTGGCGGGTCACCGCGACGGATGTATCGGCCGAGGCCGTGGCCGTCGCGCGAAACAACGCGATGAGTCACGGCCTGGCGCGCGTCGAGTTCCTGCAGGGAAGCTGGTTCGAACCGCTGCCCGGACGACGCTTCGACCTCATCGTGAGCAACCCACCCTACATCGGACCCGATGAGCCGGAGATGTCATCGCCGTCGTTACGGTTCGAGCCGCGCGGCGCGCTGACGCCCGCCGCGCACGTGCGGCCGCCCGCCGATTCGCCGAGCGCCGCGTCGAACACACCGCCGGGCGGCGCGCCCGCCATCGCACCCGATGCCCTCGCGTGCCTGCGCACCATCGTCGAATCCGCGCCACCTCACCTCGAGCCGGGCGGCTGGCTGCTGCTGGAACACGGTTCCACACAGGCCGCGCAAGTGGCCAGCGCGCTTGTGGAGCGCGGCTTCCGTCACGTACGCTCCCACCGCGATCTCGCCGGTCACGAGCGCATGACAGAGGGGCAGTGGCCCCCGCCCGTCTCCCGAGGCAGGCTCACACCGACCCGTTCCAACGAGGCTTCTCATGCTTAGATTCGAAACTTCCCAGGGCAACTTCACCGTCGAGCTGTTCGAGAAAGAAGCGCCCGTCTCGACGAAGAACTTCCTCCGCTACGTCGACGACAAGCACTACGACGGCACCATTTTCCACCGCGTGATCCCGGGATTCATGATCCAGGGCGGCGGCATGGAGCCGGGCATGGGCGAGAAGGACACGAACGAGCCCATCAAGAACGAAGCGAAGAACGGCCTGAAGAACGAGCGCGGCACGCTTGCGATGGCGCGCACCAACGTGGTGGACAGCGCGACCGCCCAGTTCTTCATCAACCTGAAGGACAACGACTTCCTCAACCACCAGCCCGGTCCGCCGTCGGCGTATGGGTACGCGGTGTTCGGCAAGGTGACCGAAGGCATGGATGTGATCGACAAGATCGCCAAGGTGAAGACCGGCACGCGTCGCCCGCATTCGGACGTGCCGGTGGAAGACGTGGTCATCACGGCCATTCGCCGCGTCGAGGCCGCGAAGTAAGACGCTCACTTGGCGCGCGGGGGCTTCGGCAGGCGGCTGTTTCGCGGGGTCCTCATCGCGGTGATCGCGTTCATCGTGCTCACCGCGCTGCCCGTCCTCCTGATGCGCTGGTGGAATCCGTTCTCCAGCGCTTTCATTCTGGATGCGAGCTTCGCGCACTGGTCCGAGAAGGATTACTCGACCCATTACAGCTGGGTCGACCTCGACGACATCTCGCCGAACGCCGCGCTCGCGGTGATCGCGTCCGAAGACCAGCAGTTCCCGTTTCACACCGGCTTCGACTTCAAGTCGATCCGCTCGGCGGTGCGCGAGAACGCGCACCGCAAACGGCCGCGCGGCGCAAGCACCATTTCCCAGCAGGTCGCGAAGAACCTGTTCCTGTGGAACGGCGGCGGCTACGTGCGCAAGGGCCTCGAAGCCTGGTTCACGGTGCTGATCGAGCTCATGTGGCCGAAGGAGCGCATCCTCGAGGTCTACCTGAACATCGCCCAGTTCGGGCGCGGCATCTTCGGCGTGGAGCCGGCTGCGCGCACTTTTTTCCGCAAACCGGCCGCGCGGCTTTCGCGGCCCGAGGCCGCCACGCTTGCGGCGGTGTTGCCGAATCCCATTCGGCTGCGCGCGGACCGGCCATCGGCGTACGTGCTCTCCCGGCGCGACTGGATCATCGGGCAGATGCGCGGACTCGGGGGCCGTGAATATCTCGAAGAGGTTTCGCCGCGCGCGGCCGCGCATTGACGCTCATCTCTCGCGGGCGCGCGATCGGCGCGCTCGGCCACCCGCGGCGCAAATCCCGTCGCATTGTGAACTCCGTGCCCGCCTGATACGGCTAGTCCGGAGTGTTTTGCGCCTTATCCTGCGCGATTCTGCTCACATCAGAAATGTGTGACGCGAGGGAAGATGAGCGCAGGTTATGACAAGGTCGTGATGTTCCGCCCGCGCCAGCAGGCCACATCGAGACCGCCGGAGACCGAACCCACGTCTTATGCGAAGGAGCGGTTCCCGGTGGACATTCGGGGCAACGTCACCTTCGGCCGGCTGATGAGCGGCCTTGCCACGGTGGGGCTGACCGTTCGCGTGGACGCGCGCAGCGGGCGCGTCATCATCACAGACGACCTCCTCTGCGAATAGGCAGCGACCGACAGACGACGAGGATTTCCGTATCGGGAACGTGCGGTAGCCGCCTGGCGCAGGCCGCTCCGCCTCTCGCCACCGGGAACCGCACTTCCATCACAAACCGCCGATCCGGTCCGCCGGATTGCGCCCGATCCGCAGTGACCTGGAAGCGGCCGCGCTTCAGGGACTCCGCAGCGCCCTTTCCGTCAGACCGCGATCTTCATCGCAGGCTCGTAACCCAGGTTGGGAGAAAGCCAGCGCTCCATCTCCTCCACGGTCATGCCCTTGCGCTGGGCGTACTCCTCGACCTGATCGCGATCGATCTTCCCGATGTTGAAGTAGCGCGCTTCAGGGTGTGAGAAGTACCAGCCGCTCACGGCCGCCGTCGGGTACATCGCGAACGATTCAGTGAGCGTGATGCCGGCTTTCTTCTCCGCGTCCAGCAACTCCCACAACTTCGCCTTCTCGGTGTGATCGGGGCACGCGGGATATCCCGGCGCCGGACGAATGCCCTGATACTGCTCATGGATGAGCTGGTCGTTCGTCAGCGACTCGCGGGTCGCATAGCCCCAGATTTCACGACGCACGCGCTCGTGGAAGTGCTCGGCGGAAGCCTCGGCGAGGCGATCCGCAAGCGCCTTGAGCATGATGCTCGAGTAGTCATCGTGAGCGGCTTCGAAGCGCTCGATGTGCTTCTCGATGCCGATGCCCGCCGTGACCGCAAACGCCCCGATGTAATCCGGCACGCCGCTCGCCTTCGGCGCGATGTAGTCCGCGAGACACTCGTGCGGCTGCCCGGGCGACTTGCCCTTCTGCTGGCGCAGGAAGCACAGCCTCGTCGCCACCTTCTCGCGTGACGCGTCGGTGTAGACCTCCACGTCGTCGCCCACCGCGTTCGCCGGGAACATGCCCACCACCGCCCGCACTCGAAGCCAGCGCTCCGCGATGATCTGCTTGAGCATCTTGCGAGCGTCCGCGTAGAGATTGCTGGCCGCCTCGCCGATCACGGCGTCCGTCAGGATGTCCGGGAACTTGCCCGCGAACTCCCACGCGTTGAAGAACGGCATCCAGTCGATGTAGCCCAGCAGCTCTTCGAGCGGATAGTTGTCGTAGCGATGCACGCGCGGCACGCGGGGCGCCATCGGCGCCGGGTTCGCCCAATCGATGCGGCGGCGGTTGGCGCGTGCCTGCGAGATGCTGAGCTCGGGAACCTTTACCTTCTTGTTGGCGTGCGTTTCACGACGATGCACGTGATCCTCATTGATCTTCGCGATGAACGCGTCCCGCCCTTCCGGCGTGATCAGCGACTGGCACACGCCGACCGAACGCGACGCATCCTTCACATAGACGACCGGCGAGGTGTAGTTGGGAGCGATCTTCACCGAGGTATGCGCCGGCGAAGTCGTCGCGCCGCCGATCAGCAGTGGCAGCTTGAAGCCCTGCCGCTCCATCTCGCGCGCCACATTCACCATCTCGTCGAGCGAGGGCGTGATGAGCCCCGAAAGGCCGATGAACGTCGCGTCCTCGCGCCTGGCGGCCTCCAGGATCTTCTCGCACGGAACCATCACGCCGAGATCGATCACCTCGAAGTTATTGCACTGGAGCACCACGCCTACGATGTTCTTGCCGATGTCGTGCACGTCGCCCTTCACGGTGGCGATGACGACGCGGCCGTTCGTGCGCTGAACGCCGTCCTTCTCCTTCTCGATGAACGGGATTAGATGCGCCACGGCCTTCTTCATCACGCGCGCGCTCTTCACCACCTGCGGCAGGAACATCTTGCCGGTGCCGAAGAGATCGCCGACCACGTTCATGCCGTCCATCAGCGGCCCCTCGATCACCTGCAGCGGCCGATCGAAGGTGACACGCGCCTCTTCCGTGTCGGCGACGATGAAATCGTCGATGCCCTTGATCAGCGCGTGCTCCAGCCGCTTTGCGACCGGCAGGTTGCGCCATTCGAGGTCGGCCTCGCGCTGCTTGCCTGCTTCGCCTTTGAAGCGCGCGGCAATCGCCACGAGCCGCTCGGTGGCATCCGCGCGGCGATTCAACACCACGTCTTCGCATGCTTCGCGCAGATCCGGCTCGATCTCGGCGTAGATCGCCAGCTGCCCGGCGTTCACGATGCCCATGTCCATGCCATTGTTGATGGCGTGGTACAGGAACACCGCGTGGATCGCTTCACGCACGGGATCGTTGCCCCGGAACGAGAACGACACATTGCTCACACCGCCGCTCACCAACGTATGCGGCAGCTTTTCCTTGATGAGCCGCGTCGCTTCGATGAACGCCTTGCCGTATTCGTTGTGCTCGTCCATGCCCGTGGCGATAGCGAAGATGTTCGGGTCGAAGATGATGTCCTGGGGTGCGAAGCCGACTTTTTCCGTCAGCACTTTGTACGCGCGCTCGCAGATGCCGACCTTGCGCTCCAGCGTGTCGCCCTGCCCCTTCTCGTCGAAAGCCATCACCACGACGGCCGCGCCATAGCGCAGCACCTTCTTCGCGTGATCGATGAACGCCGCCTCGCCTTCCTTCATGCTGATGGAATTGACGACAGCCTTGCCCTGCACGCACTTGAGGCCCGCCTCGATCACCGACCACTTGGACGAGTCGAGCATGAGCGGCACGCGCGCGATGTCCGGCTCGCTCGCGATGAGGTGCAGGAAGCGCACCATGGCCGCTTCCGAGTCGAGCATGCCTTCGTCCATGTTCACATCGACCATCTGCGCGCCACTCGCGACCTGCTGACGCGCGATGTCGAGCGCGGCGGCGTAATCGCCCGCCTCGATCAGCTTGCGGAATTTCGCGGAGCCGGTGACGTTCGTGCGCTCGCCTACGTTCACGAATAGCGTGTCGTCGCCGATATTCAGGGGCTCCAGGCCCGAGAGCCGGCACTTCACCGGGAGCACGGGGATCTCGCGTCGAGCGACGGTCTTGACCGATTCGCGGATCAGCCGGATGTGCTCGGGCGTGGTCCCGCAGCACCCGCCCACGATATTGAGCCAGCCGGACGAGGCGAACTCACGCAGGATCTCGGCGGTCTCCTGCGGCTCCTCGTCGTACTCGCCAAACGCATTTGGAAGGCCCGCGTTGGGATAAGCGCAAACATACGTGTCCGCGACACGCGCCAACTCCGCGACGTACGGCCGCAGCTGACGCCCACCGAGCGCGCAGTTGAGGCCGACCGCGAGCGGCTTCGCGTGCCGGATCGAGTTCCAGAACGCTTCGGTCGTCTGGCCGGAAAGCGTGCGACCGGACGCATCGGTAATCGTGCCGGAAACGATGATGGGCACTTCCACGCCCAGCTCCTCGAACACACTCTGCACGGCGTAGATCGCCGCCTTCGCATTCAGCGTGTCGAAGATCGTCTCGAGGAGCAGCAGATCCACGCCACCGCGCAACAGCGCGCGCGTCGCTTCGGAATACGTGGTGACGAGCTCGTCGAACGTCACATTACGGAACGCCGGATCGTTCACGTCCGGCGAGAGCGAGCACATGCGGCTCGTCGGCCCCAGCGCGCCGGCGACCCACGCGAGGCGGCCGGACTTTGCCGCGAACTCATCGACGGTTCGGCGCGCAATCTGCGCCGCGCGATAGTTCATCTCGGCGACCAGCGCCTCCATGCCGTAATCGGCCTGCGAGATGGCGGTCGAATTGAAGGTGTTCGTCTCGAGAATGTCGGCGCCGGCCTCGAGATACTCGCGATGAATCGCGCCGATGAGCTCGGGACGCGTGAGCACGAGCAGGTCGTTGTTGCCCTGGATGTCGCGGCCATAGTCGCGAAAGCGCTCGCCGCGGAACGCCCGCTCGTCGAGCTTCTCACGCTGGATCATGGTGCCCATCGCGCCATCGAGGAGCACGATGCGCTCTTCGAGCGTTTTCCTCAGCTTCTTGATGCGCTCTTGCCGCTCGCTCTCGTTGACGGGCGAGATGCTGAACGGCACCGCCGTGGCTCGCGCGGCAGCACCGTCCAACGCGCTTGCGGGCAGGGACTTGGATAACGCGTCGGCGCGCGCATGCGCCCCAACACCGTGACTACAGGTATTCATGCTACGGCTCTCCCAGCAACCCGCGTTCCATCCATCGCTCGCGGGTTGAAATCGACGACGCCGGGACGAACTCCCAGCGCGTGGCAGATGGCATAAGTCAGCTCCGCCCGGTTCAATGTGTAGAAGTGAAATTCGGTAACGCCTTCGTGCAGCAGGTCCTGCACCTGCTCGATGGCGACGCTGGCGGCGATGAGGCGACGAGTTTCCGCGTCGTCATCGAGGCCGAGAAAACGAAACTGCAGCCAGTCCGGAATCGTCGCGCCACACCGCCCCGCGAAGCGCAGCACCTGCGGAAAGCGCGTAACCGGCAGGATTCCGGGCACGATGGCGGTGTCGATGCCCGCGCGGTCACAACGATCGCGGAAGCGCAGGAACGCGTCGATGTCATAGAAGAACTGCGTGATCGCGCGCGACGCACCGGCGTCGATCTTGCGCTTGAGGTTGTCGAGATCGAACTGCGCGGAAGGCGCCTCCGGATGCGTCTCCGGATAGGCGGCAACTGAAATGTCGAAATCCGCAACGCTCTTGAGCCCCGCCACCAGATCCGATGCGTAAGCAAAGCCATCGGGATGCGGCACGTAGGCGGAGTCACCTTTCACCGGGTCGCCGCGCAGGGCGACGACGTGTCGGATGCCCTGATCCCAGTAGCGACGCGCGACGTCGAGTATTTCGCCGCGCGAGGCGCCTACGCAGGTGAGATGAGGCGCGCCCGTTACCGGCGTCTCGCGCTGAATGCGCGTGACGAGACCATGCGTGCGCTCGCGCGTCGAGCCGTCCGCGCCGTACGTCACCGACACGAAACGCGGCGCGAGCGGCACGAGCCGCTGCACGGTCTTCCACAACGTGGCTTCCATTTCCGCATCGCCCGGCGGAAAGAATTCGAAAGAGACACTGATGGGCATGGACATACTCACTGAACTTCTTCGTGGCTGATGACGCGCTTGCGGTCGAGAAAGCGCGGCTAGGCAACGCCCGTCGTGGACGTTCTCTGAACCGAAGGGGAAGCGACGGCTGCGAGCATGTGTTCGCCATCCGCTTCGATCGGGCTCAGGCGCTCGCAGGTCAGGCCCACTTCGCCGAGCACGCGACGGATTCGCGCAATCGGATGCTCGACGATGCGGGCGCGTGCAACGTCACGGGAACCCTCGAGCGCTTCGTAGCGGTCGAAGAGCCAGAGCTTTCCATCCGGCGCCAGCGCGCGCTTCGCGGCCGCGAGCGTCGTGGACAGGGGACCGCTGCTGGAGGTGAAGCGATCGAGCACCACGACATCGAACGGCGCGCCGGCGGACTCCGCATCTCTATCGGTCAGCGTTTCGCTGTTCGACCCAAGCAGCACCCGGCAGGCGAAGTCTTCCCGCTCGGCGTAGGCACGCGCAGCCTGGGCGCCGCGGCGCGAGTGAGCGATTGCGGCACACGCGCGCACGCTGCGCGCGGTCGCCTCGAGCAATTCGAGGTGGTCGACGCCAACCACCAAGGCGGAATGTGAGGACGCGAGCGGCCCATTCGCTTCCATGAACGCGCGCAGCGCCCGGCCGAGTCTCGACTCGGACGCCGTGGCGCGAGCCGTTGGCGTCGTGGACGTGGTGGCCAGGAGGCGGCTCCGATCCCGCGCGAGCACGGGATCGGCCTTGTTCAGCTGAGAAAGCAGGCCTTGCACGAACGCGACGGCGCGCTCCGCATCGGTGACCCGGTAGTGAACCCACTGGCCCTGCCGCAAGCGGGCGACGAGGCCCGCCTCGCAAAGAATTTTCAGATGGCGAGAAACGCGCGGCTCGCTCTGAGCAACGGCCTGCGCAAGATCGGAAACGCTGAGATCGCGCTCAGCACAGAGCGCGAGTAGACGCAGCCTGCTCGGCTCACCCGCAGCCTTGAGCCAGGCGACGAGATCGGACGCATTGTGAGACCCGTTGACCATCGAATCGTCGACTTAAAGAGTTGTAGAGACCTTTAAGTCTTAGGCTAACAGTGAGCTCCATTCGGCGGCAACGAGAATTTCACAGGCAAAGACGCACCGCTGAGCGCCCCTCTTGGGCGCTCAGCGGCGGTCGATGCGGTTATTGATACACTGGCGAGCTAATGAACCGACTGGCCGGCAGCCGGTGTCGCACCGGGGGCGAAAAGTTGCTCCACGGCGAAGGCGTCGAACTTGTACGGCCGCTGGCAAAACTCGCAGGTCACTTCGACGGCACCCTGCTCGCGGAGTACGTCCCGGACCTCCTCCACTCCCAGCGAGCGCAGTAGCCCAGCGACTCGCGCCTGGCTGCAACGGCACGAGAACTCGACCGACGAGCCCTTGAACACCCGCACGTCGCGCTGACCGAAGCGCTCCTCCAGCAGAGACTGGAGCGACGCGCTCAACAGATCGCCAGACCCTACCGCCGCGATTGCGCGCTCGGCGTCCTGCCAGGCGATTGCGGAGACGGAGCCCTCTTCGACCTCAGCGCCGCCCTGTTCCGGCAGCTTTTGAAGCAGCAGGCCGACCGTACGCCCGTCATTCGCCGCGAGCCGAACCCGCGTTGGGAGCTGCTCCGACGACGCGAAGTACCTCTCGAGACATTCCGCCAGCGAATCGCCGTCCAGCGGGACGATGCCCTGATAGCGCATGCCGCTGTCGCCGCCCTCGATGGTGACGATCACACGCCCGTTCTCGCCAACGAGCTGGCGAAACGAGGCCGCCGCCAGCGCATTCGCCACCTTCGGCAGTACCAGGAACGGATCCGAACCTTCAGCGCGGGGGCCAAGGTCGAAAACTCCCGACACAACCTCCCGGCTATTCTCGCCAGACGGATTCTCTCCGGCGCTCGCAGCCTGACGCTCTGCGTCGCCGGTGCTCGCGCCGGCCTGATCGCGGCGCTCAGCGGCAGCACGCTCCGCCGGACCCGCCGTTTCGTCGCTCAGGCGAGCGACCGCGCGAACCTTGAAGTCGTTAGTGCACTGGGCCACTAGCAGGCGCACGTCGCCCTTGCCTTCGAGCTGCAGGGTGAGCGTGCCGTCGAACTTGAGGGTAGCCGCGAGCAGCACGGACGCGCTGACCGCTTCGCCCAGAAGGTTCTGCACGGCAGGGGTGTAGTGCTGGTGCACGCGCAGCTCCCGCCAGGCGCTGTCCAGGTCCACCCAATAGCCGCGAACCGGCTGATTTTCCAGAATAAATCGCCGCACCTCGTTGGGCGCGGGGTTGATCGCGGTGCTGTTGATATTCATGCCCGGCAGGATGGGGCCGGGCTCACTAATACTCAACCAAACGCAACCGGGGCGGGGCGGCCGCGCGCCGTAGCGCTACGGCGCGAGTTTCTTCTTCAGCAGCTCGTTGAGCTGCGCCGGATTGGCCTTGCCGCCGGTCGCCTTCATCACCTGGCCGACGAAAAAGCCGAACAGCTTGTCCTTGCCGCCGCGGTAATCGGCGAGCTGGCCGGGGTTCTTCGCCATCACCTCGTCGATGGCCTTCTCGATCGCGGACGTGTCCGTGATCTGCCGCAAGCCCTTCTCTTCGATGATGGCGTCCGCGCCCTTGCCCGAAGACCACATGGCTTCGAACACTTCCTTGGCGATCTTGCCGGAGATGGTGTTGTCCTGAATGCGCAGGAGCAGTGCCGCCAGCGCGCGCGCCGAGATACGGCTCTCGCCGATCTCGAGGCTGTCTTTATTGAGAGCGGCAGCGAGCTCGCCCATCACCCAGTTGGCCGCGAGCTTCGGATCGCCGCCGTTCACCGCGGCCGCCACGACATCTTCGTAGTACGCCGCGAGCTCACGGCTCGCCGTCAACACGCCCGCATCGTACACGGAGAGACCATAAGAAGAAGCAAAGCGCGCGGCCTTCTGATCCGGCAGCTCGGGCAGCGTCTCCCGAATGCCGTTGATGTAGGCCTCATCGAGCAGCACCGGCAGCAGGTCCGGGTCGGGGAAGTAGCGGTAGTCGTTCGCTTCTTCCTTACTGCGCATCGAACGCGTCTCGCCCTTGTCGGGGTCGTAGAGGCGCGTCTCCTGCTTCACCTTGCCGCCGGACTCGATGAGATCGATCTGCCGCTCGACTTCGTAGTTGATCGCCTTCTCGACGAAGCGGAACGAGTTCAGGTTCTTGATCTCGGCGCGGGTGCCGAACTTCTCCGCGCCCTTCTTGCGCACGGAAACGTTCGCGTCACAGCGGAACGAGCCTTCCTGCATGTTGCCGTCGCAGATGTCGAGGTAGCGCACGAGCGTGTGCACCTTCTTCATATAAGCGATGGCTTCCTTGGCCGAACGCATGTCCGGCTCGGAAACGATCTCGATCAGCGGCGTGCCGGCGCGGTTCAGGTCGATGCCCGAGGCGCCCGGAAGCCCTTCATGCAAGGACTTGCCCGCGTCCTCTTCAAGGTGCGCGCGGGTGATGCCGACCACCTTCTTCGAGCCGTCGTCGAGCACGACCTCGAGCTGCCCCTTCGCGACGATCGGCAGCTCGTACTGGCTGATCTGATAGCCCTTCGGCAGATCGGGGTAGAAGTAGTTCTTGCGCGCAAATACCGAATGCCGCGACACCGAGGCACCGATGGCGAGACCGAACTTCACCGCGTAAGCGACCGCCGTCCCATTCAGCACCGGCAGCACGCCTGGATAGCCGAGGTCGACCAGATTCGCCTGCGCGTTGGGCGAGGCGCCGTACGCCGTGGCGGACCCGGAGAAAATCTTCGATTTCGTCGACAGCTGGGCGTGGATCTCCAGCCCGATCACTGTTTCCCACTCTGATTCGGGGGCGCTCATGAATACTTCTCCGGCAGCCGGCGATGCCAATCCGTCTCTTTCTGGAAGGCATGCGCCGCGCTCAGGATCTTCTCCTCTCCGAAATGCGGCCCGACGATCTGCAGCCCGACCGGCAACCCGCCGACGAACCCGCAGGGGATCGACAGGGCCGGCAGCCCGGCGAGGTTCGCGCCAATCGTGTAGATGTCGTTCAGATACATGGTGATGGGGTCGGATGTCTTCGCCCCAAGGCCGAACGCCGGCGTCGGCGTGGTCGGGCCCATCAACACATCCACTTCACCGAACGCGCGCTCGAAGTCTCTATTGATGAGCTGCCGCGCCTTTTGCGCCTGGATGTAGTACGCATCGTAGTACCCGGCGGAGAGCACGTAGGTGCCCGTCATGATCCGGCGCTTCACCTCGGCGCCGAAGCCTTCGCCCCTCGACCGGCGGTAGAGGTCGGTCAGATCTTTCGGGTTCTCGCAGCGGTGACCGAAGCGCACGCCGTCGAAGCGCGCGAGGTTCGAGGAGCACTCGGCCGGCGCAACGACGTAGTACGTAGGAACCGAAAGCGGCAGGCTCGGCAGGCTGACGTCCTTCAGTTCCGCGCCGAGCTTCTGATAGACGCTGAGGGCTTCGCGGATGCGCTTCTCAACGTCCGCATCCAGGCCCTTCTCGAAGAACTCCTTCAGCAGGCCGATGCGCAGCCCCTTCATGGGCTGATTCAAGGAAGCGGCATAGTCCGGTACCGGACGGTCGACGCTCGTGGAGTCGTTAGGGTCGAAACCGGACATAGCGCCCAGCACGAGCGCCGCGTCCTCGGCACTCGCCGCGATGACGCCGGCCTGATCCAGGCTCGACGCGAAGGCGATCATGCCGTAGCGGGAAACGCGGCCGTACGTGGGCTTGATGCCCGTGACGCCGCACAGCGCAGCAGGCTGGCGAATGGAGCCGCCCGTGTCCGTAGCGGTTGCCACAGGGACAAGGCGCGCGCCCACCGCGGCAGCGGAGCCGCCCGATGACCCACCGGGGACCATGGCGGTATCCCATGGATTTCGCACCGGCCCGTAGTAACTGGTCTCGTTGGACGAGCCCATGGCGAACTCGTCCATGTTCGTCTTGCCGATCATCACGGCGCCGGCGGCCTTCAGTTTCGTGACGACCGTCGCATCGTACGGCGCCACGAAATTGTCGAGCATGCGCGAGCCGCAGGTGGTGCGGACGCCGTCGGTGCAGAAGATGTCTTTGTGCGCGATGGGCACGCCCGTGAGCGGGCCCCCTTTGCCGGCAGCCAGTTGACGGTCGGCTTCGGCCGCCGCGGCAAGCGCCGCGTCGCGAGTCACCGACACGAAGGCGTTCAGCACGGGCTGGCTCGCTTCGACCCGGTCGAGGTACAGCTTCGCAAGCTCGACGCTCGAGAATTCCTTGTTCTTCAGGCCCGCCGCGAGCTCCGCGACGGTCCTGGCATGCACGCTCGCGCTCATTTACTCGATGACCTTCGGTACCAGATAGAGACTTGCTTCAACTTTTGGCGCGTTGGCCTGGTAGCGCTCGTGCCGGTCGGTTTCCGTGACCACGTCAGCGCGCAGGCGTTGCGCAAGACCGGCGAGCGGGTGCGCCATGGGCTCCACTCCCCGGGTATCCGCACGGTTCAGCTCGCCCACGAAGTCGAGAATGCTCGACAGGCTTTGCTGGTAAACCGGGATCTCCGTCTCATTCAGCTGGAGACGCGCAAGCTGCGCGATGTTCTCGATGTCGGCGCGAGTGAGGGCCATGGGGTCGTCTACTATTTGGGAGTTACGTGAAGCAGTGCGAAATCTAGCGAGAAAAGCAGCACAAAATCATACAGCTTGCCTTGCTCATTGTCGCATCGGTTGTTATGTTACGCGCCACTTTTTGGTGCCACCCTCCCCTTCTTGCAGGTCTCTTCAGGCGCTTCATGTTCAAACGTCTGCGCGGCTATTTTTCCAGCGATTTGTCGATCGATCTCGGCACCGCCAACACTCTCATCTATGTTCGCGACAAGGGCATCGTGCTCAACGAGCCGTCCGTCGTCGCGGTTCAGGATGAACCATCGCGCGGTGGCAAGATCATCGTGGCCGTGGGCTCCGAAGCCAAGAACATGCTTGGCCGCACGCCCGGTCACATCAATGCGGTGAGGCCGATGAAGGATGGCGTGATCGCCGACTTCACCTACACCGAGAAGATGCTCCAGTACTTCATCAACAAGGTGCACGGCAATCGGATGCTCAAGCCGTCGCCCCGGGTGTTGGTGTGCGTGCCCTTCGGCTCGACGCAGGTCGAGCGTCGTGCCATCCGCGAGTCCGCCGAAGGCGCGGGTGCTCGCAACGTCGCCATCGTGAGTGAGCCCATGGCCGCCGCGGTCGGCGCCGGGCTGCCGGTGCACGAGGCGCGCGGCTCGATGGTGCTCGACATTGGTGGCGGCACGTCCGAGGTCGCCGTTCTTTCGCTCAACGGCATCGTCTACGCCAACTCCGCCCGTATCGGCGGCGATCGCTTCGACGAAGCCATCATGAACTACGTTCGCCGCAACTACGGCATCCTCATCGGCGAGGCCACGGCGGAGCGCATCAAGATCGAGATCGGCTCGGCCTATCCGGGCCAGCAGGTGCGTGAGCTGTCGGTCAAGGGCCGCAACCTTTCGGAAGGCGTGCCGCGTAGCTTCACTCTCAACAGCAACGAAATCCTCGAAGCCCTGCAGGAACCTCTGCAGAGCATCGTCAGCGCCGTGAAACAGGCGCTCGAACAGACGCCGCCCGAGCTGGGTGCGGACGTTGCCGAACGGGGCATCGTGCTCACCGGCGGTGGCGCGCTACTTCGGGATATCGACAAATTGCTCACCGAAGAAACCGGTCTGCCGGTGGTCGTCGCGGATGATCCTCTCACCTGCGTCGCGCGCGGCGGTGGCCGCATTCTCGAGCTGATGGACGAACTGGGCCCCGGCCACTTCGGCTTGGAATAAGGCTCTTTCGCGAAACCGATGGCTTTCGGTGTCGCCAACCAGTCGCTGCCGGGACGCGGCCCCACGCCGGGGCTGCGTTTCGTCGCCTATGCGGTACTGTCGATCACACTCATGTTCCTCGATCGCCGCGAAGGCTGGATGGAGCAGGTGCGCTTCGGCCTCCAGACCGCGATGTATCCGCTGCAGATGGCCGTGAGCTCGCCGGGCGCCGCGTGGGGTTGGGTGCGGGAGAGCGCACGCACGCGCGAAACGCTGCGCTCCGAGAACACGGAGCTGCGCACCCGCCTTCGTGACCTCGAGCTGCGAACCATGCGCTACGAAGCGGTGTCGCAGGAGAACGCTCAATTGCGGGGCTTGCGCACCGCGCTGCCTCCGGTAGCGGAGAAATGGCTGGTCGCCGAGATCGTCCATGTCGAGATCGACAGCCTGCGTCCGTCGCGGGTGCTCATCAATCGCGGCACCAGCAACGGCGTGTTCAAGGGGCAGGCCGTGATGGACGATGACGGCATCCTCGGCCAGACCAAGCACGTTGGGCCGTGGAGCGCGGAAGTCATCCTGATCACCGATCCCGCGCATGAGATTCCGGTGCAGATCGAGCGCACTGGCGTGCGCACCATCGCGCTCGGCAATGAAGACTCGCTCGGGTTGCCTTTCCTGCCCGCCAATGCGGACATCAAGGCGGGAGACGTGCTCCTCACCTCCGGCATGGGTGGCGTGTTCCCGCAGGGTTACCCGGTGGCGAAGGTGGCATCGATTAATCGCGAAGCCGTGAAGGCCGTCGAGCGCGTGCGCGCGGAGCCGCTGGCTCAGATCAATCGCAGCCGCGAAGTGATGCTCGTGTGGTTCCGCGAAGCGCACCCGGCCGCGCCCGTGCGCAATGCGGAGAGCGACCTCCCGAAGGGCGACCCGAACGCGCAGGCACAACCGACGCCGCCGAAGCCAAAGCCGGCCGCCGGTGAAGCGACACCGGGGACCGGCACGACCGCGACGCCAGGCGCCGCCGCAGGCACTCAACGCGCTGGCACGGCGACACCGCCTGCAACCCGGCCGTCGGCCGGACCGCGCAACACCATACCCACGCCAGCTCCCGCGTCGGGCAATAACGCCGCTCCGTTACCGCCGCGCGCCAGCGGCGCGCCGCCTCCGGGCTCGGCGGCATCGCCGCCACCGCGCTCCAACGCCACGCCAGCGCCGGGCCCGGCGGCTGCGCCGCGCACGGGCACCGGCACGGCAGCGCCTGCGACACCGTCGCAACCCACCACACCTCCTGCGGGGAATCGCGAATGACGCGCGAACCGCGTGGCTGGATGGTGTTCACGAGCATCGTCGCGCTCTTCCTGACGGTGCTACCGCTGCCCAGCTGGCTGGACATGGTGCGGCCGGCGTTCGTCGTGCTCACCGTCCTCTATTTCTCGGTTACCTGGCCGCGCGCCGGCGGCATCGGCCTCGGCTTCTTCTGCGGCGTGGCGCTGGATGCGCTCGAAGGCCCAGTGATCGGCGAGCACGCGCTCGTGCTTTCCGCACTCGCCTTCATCGGCGTGTGGGAACATCAGCGCATCCGCTCGAAGCCCGCCTTCCAGCAATCGCTGATCGTGTTCTTCGCCCTGGCGTTGTACGAGTTCCTGCTGTTCGTGGTCGATGTGTGGACGGGGCACCCGAACACCGACGTGCGCCGCTGGCTGCACATCTTCACCGGCGCGATGATCTGGCCGATTGCGATCGCGCTCCTCGAGCGCGGTCATTCCCCGCGATGAGCTGAGCCATGGTTCGTGGCGTAACAATCAAGGATCACTGGAGCGAGCAGCGCATCTTCGACCAGCGCTCGATCGCTGCGGGCGTCATCATCGTGACGCTGATCGCGATCCTGCTCGGTCGCCTGTTCCTGCTCCAGGTCATCCGCTACGACTACTACAGCGAGCTGTCGCAAGGTAACCGCGTCCGCACCGAACCGATCCCGGCGACGCGCGGGCTCATCCTCGACCGCAATGGCGAAGTCATCGCGAGCAACCAGCTCGCCTATCAGCTCGAACTGATCCCCGAGCAGGTGCCCGACCTGCAGACGACGCTCGACGGCCTGGTTGGCCTCGGGTTGCTGGAGGTGGACGACCTCGACGACGTGAAGCGCACCATCCGCTCCCGCCGTCCGTTCGACAGCGTGCCGATTCGCCTGCGCATGTCCGAAGAGGATATCGCGCGCTTCGCGGTGCACCGGTTCGAGTTCCCCGGCGTCGACATCGAAACGCGCCAGACGCGCTGGTATCCGAACAACGATCTCGCGGTTCACGCGCTCGGCTACGTTGCCGCCATCAGCGAAAGCGACCTCGAGAAGATCGACCGTCAGGCCTATGCCGGCACCACGCTCATCGGCAAGCTGGGCGTCGAGGCGGCGTACGAGAAGGAACTGCACGGCACGAACGGCTTCCGCGAAAAGCTGGTGAACGCGCAGGGCCGCAGCGTCGACAACGCCCTGCTCACCCCGGAGCTGAAGTTCCGCGCACCCTCGCCCGGCGACGATCTCATGCTCTCGATCGACATGCCGTCGCAGCGGGTCGCCGAGGAAATGATGGCGGACAAGCGCGGCGCCGTCGTCGCCATCGATCCGCAGACCGGCGACGTGCTCACGCTCGTGAGCCGCCCCGGCTTCGACCCGAATCTTTTCGGCCGCGGGCTGACGCGCGCCGAGTTCAAGGGCCTGAACGACAACATCGATCACCCGCTGCTGAACCGCGCGCTGCGCGGCCAGTATCCGTCGGGCTCGACCATCAAGCCGGGGCTCGCGCTCGCGGCGCTCGTCTATCACAACGTCGACCCCGAGGCGACGAAGTTCTGCCCTGGCATCTGGCACCTGCCCGGAAGCAGCCTCGCCTTCCGCGAAGGCCGCACCGGACGTCATGGCGCGATGGACCTGCGCCACGCGATCGCCAAGTCCTGCGACGTGTATTTCTACGATCTCGCCAACACCATCGGCGTCGATCACATCGCCGAGTTCCTCGCCCCGCTCGGCTTCGGCAGCCTCACCGGCATCGACATCAGCGGCGAGAAGCCCGGCCTGCTGCCGTCGAAAGAATGGAAGCGCAAGGCGTTCAAACGTCCCGCCGAGCAGGTCTGGTATCCGGGTGAAACCGTGAACTTCGGCGTCGGCCAGGGATACTTCCTCGTCACGCCGCTGCAGCTCGCGCACTACACGTCGATCCTCGCGAGCCGCGGCAGTTCTTATAAGCCGCGCCTGGTGAGCGGCGTGCGCGACCCCGCAACGGGTGAGATCAAGCGCTTCCCCGCGGTGAAGAACGAGGAGATCAAGACGGCCAGCGCCGAGCAGTGGCAGGTCATCATGGAAGGCATGGCCGGCACGCTTCGCTACGGCACGGCCTCGCAGTTCGCCGGCAAGAACATGACGTACACCATCGCCGGCAAGACGGGCACCGCGCAGGTGTTCACCGTCGCCCGAAACGAAAAGCTGGATAATCAGAAGACCGTGTCGGATCGGCTGCGCGACCACTCCTGGTTCATCGCTTTCGCCCCCGCCGAAGCGCCGCGCATCGCCGTCGCCGTGATCGTGGAGAACGGCGGCTTCGGCGCGTCGGTCGCCTCGCCGATCGCGCGCAAAGTCATGGATACCTATCTGCTCGATGCGAACGGCCAGTTGAAAGTGCCGTTGCCGCCGGGCACGCCACCCCTCACACCGGGGGTGCCGGGTTACGGGCCGATCATCCCGGGCAAGGGCGCAGCGCCCACACCCGTGCCGGTGAAGGAACCCGCGCCGAGCATCGAGCCGGAGGACTGAGCCATGATTTACGAAGAAGTGCCCACCGGCTCTCGCACCCAACGCACGCTCAGCGGCACGGCGCGCATCGTTTCCTCACTCAGAGTCGACGGCCCGCTGCTCGTCGGCCTGGGCCTGCTCGCGGCATATGGCCTCGTCGTGCTGTACAGCGCGTCAGGTCAGAGTATCGCCACGGTCAGTCGCGCGGGCGCACGCCTGGTCCTCGGGACTATCGCGATGCTGGCGCTCGCACGCGTCAGCCCCAACTTTCTGCGGCGCGCGTCGCCGTGGTTGTTCCTGTTCGGTACGGCGCTGCTGCTGAGCGTCGACCTCATCGGCTACATCGGCAAGGGCGCGCAGCGCTGGCTCGATCTCGGGTTCATCCGTTTCCAGCCCTCGGAGCTGATGAAGCTCGCCGTGCCGATGATGTGCGCTTGGTATCTGCATGAGCGGCCGCTGCCGCCGTCACTGACATCGCTTGCCGTACTGGCGGCGATGGTGTTCATCCCGGTGGCGCTCGTCGTGGAGCAGCCGGATCTTGGAACCGGCATGCTCATCGCCGTGGGCGGCGTGCTGGTGATCGTCATGGCGGGACTGCAGTTTCGCATCATGGCGGGGCTCGCCTTGGTCGGCCTCATCGGCGCGTGGTTCGGGTGGGCATTCCTGCACGACTACCAGAAAAAGCGTGTGCTCACCTTCCTCGATCCGGAGACGGATCCGCTCGGCGCGGGCTATCACAGCATCCAGGCGATGATCGCGCTGGGCTCGGGCGGCCTCTTCGGCAAAGGGTGGACGCACGGCAGCCAGGCGCAACTCGAGTTCCTGCCGGAGCGCTCCACGGACTTCATCTTCGCGGTCATCGGCGAAGAGTTCGGGCTCATCGGGCTCACGATCCTGCTGCTGCTCTACATGTTCGTCGTCGGCCGCGCGCTCTACCTCGCGATGCAGACGCAAGACACCTACGCGCGCCTGCTCGGCGGCAGCCTCGCACTCACGTTCTTCGTATACGTGTTCATCAACGCGGGTATGGTGAGTGGCCTGTTGCCGGTGGTCGGCGTGCCGCTCCCGCTCGTGAGCTACGGCGGCACCTCGATGGTGACCCTGCTGGCGGGCTTCGGTATTCTCATGTCCCTGTACTCGCACCGGAAACTGGTCGGATCGTAGTGCTCTATATTCGCGACGCCGGCAAGATATGCGCTGCTGTGGCCGTGGCAGTCGCACTATTGCCCGCGCGCGCGGATTCGACCGCCAATGCCGCCCCGAACCGCTTCGATCTCAAGCGCCCCGAAATCAAGGCATTCGTCGACGAGGTCGCGGAGCGCAACTCGATCAGTCGCGCCCAGCTCCTGAAGGTGCTGCGCGCGGCCCAGCCCCAGCCGAAGATCGTCGAGCTGATCAGCAAGCCCGCCGAGAAAGTCACGCCTTGGTGGGAATATCGCGCGCGCTTTCTCACTGAAGAGCGCATTACGCAGGGCGCGCAGTTCTGGGAACAGAATCGCGAAAGCCTCGAACGAATCACCGCCGAGCACGGCGTCGCGCCGGAATACATCGTCGCCATCATCGGCGTCGAAACGAAGTACGGCCGCATCATGGGCCGCTATCGTGTGCTGGATGCGCTCGCGACGCTCGCGTTCGACTACCCGGAACGCAGCGCCTTCTTCCGCAAGGAGCTGGAAGAGTTCGTGCTGCTCACCCGCGAAGAATCGCTGAAGCCCACCGTGCCGCTCGGTTCCTACGCCGGTGCCATGGGCGGCTCGCAGTTCATGCCCTCGAGCTACCGCAAGTTCGCGCTCGACGGGAACGGCGACGGCAAACGCGATCTGTGGACCGAATGGGATGACGTGATCGCCAGCACCGCGAACTACTTCCGCGAGTACGGCTGGAAGACCGGCGAGCCCGTGCTGTCGGAAGTGGATCTCGACCCCGAGCCCACGTTCACCCTCGACCCACGCGCCATCAAGCTGAACGAGACGGTCGAGTCGCTGAACCAGCATGGCGTGCACGTGCTCACGCCACTGCCGCCGTCCACTCCGGCGATGATCATCTCCGCCGAGCAGCAGGATGGGCCCGCCTACCGCGTGGGCTTCAACAACTTCGAAGTCATCACGCGCTACAACCGCAGCGTGAAGTACGCGATGGCCGTGAACGACCTGGCCGAAGCGATTGCCGAGCGCGTTCGAAAGGCTCAACCCTGATGCGAGCGGGGCTCATCCTGCTCGCCTGCCTGGCCATGCTCCTGAGCGCGTGCTCCGTCGCCACCCGACGGCCGGCTCCGGGACCGCTGCCACATCCTGAAATGCAGCCCGTGCCGCCACCGACCGCGCGGCAGCCGGGTGGTCCGCCCGTCGACATCGCCTCGGTCCCCGACGCGATTCCGAAAGACGAGCCGCGCTCCAGGCGGGGCAATCCGCCGTTCTACACCGTGCTCGGCAAGCGCTACGTCGTGCTGGATTCGGGCGACGGCTTCGTCGAGCGGGGGGTGGCGTCCTGGTACGGGCCGACGTTCCATGGGGAAGCCACGTCCATCGGCGAGTCGTACGACATGTATGGCATGACCGCCGCGCACAAGACGCTGCCGCTGCCGGCCTACGCGCGCGTCACCAACCTGAGCAACGGCAAGAGCATCGTCGTTCGCATCAACGACCGCGGGCCATTCGCGAAGAATCGCATCATCGATCTCTCGTACACCGCCGCGGCAAAGCTCGACATGCTTCGCGATGGCACCGCCCTCGTCGAAATTCGCACGCTGCGTCCCGGTGGCGACGACAACCTCCGCCGTAGCGACGAAACGCCGCCGCAAACGCTGTACGTCCAGGCAGGCGCCTTCGCGGACGAGGCCAACGCAAACCGGCTGGTACAGCGACTGCAGGCAAGCGGCATCGCCAACTGCTTCGTCCGCGCCCCGCAGGGCACTGGCCCGAAGTTGTTCCGCGTACGGGCCGGCCCGGTCGCCAGCACGGCGGAGTTCGACAACCTGGCCGCGCGCCTCGCGAAACTCGGCATCGCCGATGTGCGGCTCGCCACTGACTAAACGTGGAGATTTTGCGGCCCGGCGTAGCTATGCGCCCTGGCAAGCGGCAAGAACCGCGCTTTTTTGGCGTCGGAGGCGCGGTGACGTTCTGAAAAAAGCGCGTAGGCTACTTTTTTCCAATGAACTAGAATCCTCGGCCTTCGGCAGCCTTCATTTTTTCCACTCTGTTCGGGAGTCGTTGCGGATGCACCGCTCGTTTTCAGTTTTCATCGCCTTGCTGTTCTCGGTTCTCGGCCTGCCCGCGTTTTCCGCCGTGCCCATCCCGAAGGCGCCGGCCATCGAGGCGCGGTCGTACATCCTCATGGATTACGAAAGCGGCAAGGTGCTGGGCGAAGACAAAGCGGACGAGCGCATGGAGCCCGCGAGCCTCACCAAGCTCATGACGGCCTATGCCGTGTTCAAGGCGCTGAAGGAAAACCGCCTGAAGCTCGACGAGATGGTGCCGATCAGCGAGCACGCGTGGAAAGCGGAAGGCTCGCGCACCTTCGTGCAGGTGGGCACCAGCGTGCCGGCGGAAATCCTGATCAAGGGCATGATCATCCAGTCCGGCAACGACGCGACCATCGCGCTGGCCGAGCGGGTGGGCGGCAGCGAGCCCGCGTTCGCGCAGCTCATGAACGAGTACTCGAAGCGGCTCGGCATGAAGAACACGAACTGGACGAACGCGCCCGGCCTGCCGGACGCGAACCACTACACCACGGCGCGCGACATGGCGATCATGGCGCGCGCGATCATCGCCGAGTTCCCCGAGTACTATAAGTACTACTCCATGAGGGAGTTCGTGTGGAACAACATCAAGCAGCAGAACCGCAACGGCCTGCTCACGCGCGATCCGACGGTCGACGGCATGAAGACCGGCCACACGGAGAGTGCGGGTTACTGCCTCGTCACGTCCGCCAAGCGCGGCAACATGCGACTGATCACGGTGGTGCTCGGCACGCAGTCGATCAAAGCGCGCGAGGATGGCAGCGCGGCGCTACTCAACTACGGCTACACGTTCTACGAAACCGCGAAGCTGAAATCGCGCGGCGAGACGATCCTCACGCCGCACGTGTACAAGTCCGCGGTGGAGAATCCGCCGGTCGGCATTCTTCAGGACATCGTCGTGGTCGTGGGTCGCGGTGAAGCCGCTAATCTCAAGACGACAGCGACGGTAACCGAACCGCTCATCGCGCCGCTGCCGGCGAACAAGCCTGTCGGCACGCTCGCGATCACCACGCAAGCCGGCGAACCGGTCGCGAAAATCCCGCTGTATCCGCTCCAGGCAGTGGAAGAAGGCGGCCTGTGGACGCGCATGGTCGACAGCGTGAAGCTCTGGTTCTGATGCCGCGATGGCCGCGCCCTACCCGCTCTGCTATCTGAACGGCCAGTTCGTCGCGATCGAGGAGGCGCGCCTCTCGCCCTTCGATCGCGGGTTTCTGTACGCCGATGGCGTGTATGAAGTGATGCCCGTGTATGCGGGCCGGCCATTCCGCTTTCGCGCGCATCTCGAGCGCATGACGCGCAGCCTCGGCGAGATCCGGATGGAAGATCCGCGCACCGCCGAGGAGTGGCGGGACATCATCGCGAAGCTCATCGCGCCACAGGGCAGCGCGGATCAATACGTCTACTGGCAGGTGACGCGCGGCGCCGAGCTCGCGCGCAATCACGCGCCGCTGCCGAAGCTTCCACGCACCGTGTTTGCCTTTGCGGCGCCGTTTCCGAAGGCAAGCGCGGAGTCGATCGCGAACGGCGTGGCCTGCATCACGGCGCATGACACACGCTGGGCCCGGCGGGACATCAAATCCATTTCGTTGCTGGCGAACGTGCTCCTGCGGCAGCTCGCCGTGGACGCGAACGCGAGCGAGACCCTCTTGCTGAGCGGCGGCGAGCTCACCGAAGCGTCATCGTCCGCGGTGCACGTCGTCATCAACGGCGAGATCCGCACGCCGCCGAACTCGTGGCTGATTCTGCCGGGCACGACTCGTGGCGCGGTGGAGAAGATGGCGCAACGGCTCGGCATCCCCTGCCGTTCCGTGGCCGTGACTGAAGCCGAGCTGCGCGGCGCGGACGAGATCTGGCTCAGCGCCGCCGTGCGCGAAATGTCCGCGGTGACCACGCTCGATGGCCGCCGGGTGGGCGACGGCAAGGTCGGGCCGGTCTACCAACGCGTGCGGGACGAGCTGGAACGGTACAAGGCGGAACTTGCGGAGACACCCTGGTGAGCGACGAAACCGGCACCCCGTCCCCGGAGCCCTCTGGCGAAGAGCTGCTCCGCTTTCCGACGGACTATCCCATCAAGGTCGTGGGCCGGCCGTCGGCCGAGTTTCGGGCGCGGATCCATGCCGTCGTGCTGAAGCACGTGCCGAACGTCGAGACCGACCGCATCACCGAGCGGCTCAGCGAGAACGGTAATTTCCTGTCCATCTCCTACATGATCGTGGCAGAGAGCCGCGAGCAGGTGGTGGCCCTGGCCAAGGATCTGACCGCCGCCGAGGGCGTGCTGATGGTCATTTGAACGGCCTGATGTAGAGGACTTGATGCGCGGGCCGGGGCGCGGCCTTCCATCTATTTGTTACTCACTTATAACCAGACGGCTCTCACGCCGCCCGCGTCATGCCCGGTAGCATTACCGGTCTATGTCCATCACCCTCGACCAGGTTACCAAGCGCTATCAGGGCGTTCCCGTCGTCAACGACGTCTCCGTGGAAATTGGCGAGGGGGAGTTCTTCGTCCTGCTCGGGCCTAGCGGTAGCGGCAAGAGCACCTTGCTCCGCGCGATCGCCGGCCTGACCGGCGTGAGCCACGGTCGAATCGCCCTTCATGGGCGCGACGTTACGCACACGTCGGCACGCGAACGCGGTGTGGGCCTGGTCTTCCAGAACTACGCCCTGTTCCGCCACATGAACGTGGCGGACAACATCGAGTTCGCCCTGCGCGTCCGTCGTATGAAGCGCGCGGATCGCCTCGCCCGTCGCAAGGAGCTGCTGCGGCTCGTGGCGCTCGAGGGAATGGATGAACGCCTGCCGGCGCAGCTTTCGGGCGGCCAGCAGCAGCGCGTGGCCGTCGCGCGCGCCCTCGCGCACAAGCCCGAGGTGCTGCTGCTCGACGAGCCCTTCGGCGCGCTCGACGCCAAGATCCGCGAGGAACTGCGCCGGACTATTCGCCAGGTTCAACGCGAGCTCGGCATCACCACGGTGCTCGTCACCCACGACCAGGAAGAAGCTTTCGCGCTCGCCGACCGCATCGGCGTGATGAACCTCGGTCGCCTGCTCGAAATGGGCCGGCCGGACGAGCTCTACACCCGCCCGACGACGCGCTTCGTCGCGACCTTCCTCGGCGCGGCCAACCTCCTGCTGGGCCATCAGACCCGCAACGGCATTCATTTCGGCAATCCGGGGTTCGATGGCGGCCGCTCTCACGAAGTCGTGGCGGTGTTGCGCCCTGAGGAAGTCGAGCTTGCTTCGAGCCGCTCCGCGCTCGGCGCGCGCTATCTCGCCGCGGGCGCCGTCGAAGAGATCATATTCACCGGGGCCCTCGAGCGCATGCGCGTCCGGCTCACGAAGGGCTCGGACGAAGTGCAGCTGGCGCGCGCCAACAATGGCGACGACGCCTTCCTCGAAGTCACGCGCACCCAGCCGGAGCAGCGCGCGTTCGCCGTGAAAATCGGGCAGGACGTGTCGGTGGGTTTCCGTCGGGTTCACGTGCTACCCACCCCGCTTTCCAGCTTCACCGCCTGCGCGGCGAACGAGGCCGACGTCGAGACCCTCAGCCGGCATCCGCTGCTGGTCGAACTGGCCGCACGCATGAGCACGCGCGTTGCGAGCCGAGTCGAGCCGGCGCTGGCCAGCAGCAACATGGACTGCACGGCGATGGATCGGCACTTCGCTGGCGCCGCCGTCATCGCGTCACGGCCGGACGCCCTGAAGAGCATCGAGTGTCTGCTCACGCGTGGCGCGGAAGAAGTCTTCGTGTTGCCGCCGAACGCACCCTCACCGCAGCGAGTGCTCATCCACTGGGCCGATGAGGCGGCACGGACCGCAACGCTCGCCGTGTCCGCGAGCATGCTCCGGCACGTTTCGGCGGAAGCCGTGTATCTCGACGTGAAGCCGGAGCACACCCCTGCGGCCGAACGACCGCAAGGCATGCGGGCGCTGCTGGACGCACGCTCGGAAGCGCAGGCCGTGCACGGGTTGGAAATGCGCACCGAGATGCACTTCGGCGACGTCACCAGCGAGCTCGTACGCCGTCTCGGGGACTCGTCGGATCAGCTCCTGATCCTCGGCATCTCGCAGATTGCGGGTCTTGCGCAGCGTTTCGGAACTCTCCTCGCATCGCTTCCGAATACGCCGCTGCTCATCGTTTATCGCGAGGCGGAAAGCCTCACCGAGCCTCAGACCGCCGTGGGCATGGCGTGAGCGCGGTCGGCGTCCTGTCGAAGCCGCTGCGACAGCCGAGCGTCCTGCCCGGCTTCGGGCTCACGTTCGGCTTCACCACGTTCTTCCTCAGCGCGGTCGTGCTGCTGCCTTTGGCGGCGCTCGTGCTGATGGCGGCACGACTGTCGCCGAGCGAATTTCTCAACGTCATTCTGGATCCGCGTGCGATCGGGTCCTACAGGCTGTCGTTCGGCGCATCACTGCTGGCGGCCGCCATCAACGCGGTGTTCGGCTTCGTCATCGCGTGGACGCTCGTGCGGTACGAGTTCCCCGGCAAGAAGATCATCGACGCGCTCATCGACATGCCCTTCGCGCTGCCGACGGCGGTATCGGGCATCGCGCTCACCACCGTGTTCGCGCAGAACGGCTGGGTCGGAAAATACCTGGAGCCGCTGGGCATCAAGGTTGCCTACACCTGGATCGGCGTGACCGTCGCGCTGACCCTGATCGGCATGCCCTTCATGGTACGCACGGTCCAACCGGCGCTCGAAGAAGTGCAGAAAGACCTGGAAGATGCGGCGGAGACGCTGGGCGCGGGTCGCTTCCACATCTTCCGGCGCATCATCCTGCCGACCGTACTGCCCGCACTCCTGACCGGCTTCGCCCCCTCGCCTTCGCGCGCGCCGTCGGCGAGTACGGCTCCGTGATCTTCATCTCGGGCAACCTGCGATGAAGACGGAAATCACGCCCCTGCTCATCGTGATCAAGCTCGAAGAGTTCAACTACAAGGGCGCGGCGGCGCTGGGCACGGTGATGCTCGTTATCTCGTTCGTGATGCTGCTGGCCATCAACCTGCTGCAGGCGTGGGGCCGCCGCCGCTACGTACGGAGCGCGCGCTGATGGCCGCCCGCGCCAAGGACATTTTCGTCGACGAGCACGCGACCCGGCCGGGGCGCGATACGTTCACCACGATCGCCGCCCGCGCGTTCTTCATCGGCATCTCGCTGTTGTTCCTGGCCGCGCTGCTGTTTGCCCCGCTCGCCACGGTATTCGTGATGGCCTTCGAGAAGGGTTACGCGGCTTACCTGCACTCGTTCCAGGACGAGGCCAACCGCTGCCGCCATTCGCCTCACGTTGTTGACGGCGGCGATCGTCGTGCCGCTGAACACGATCTTCGGGCTGGCCGCCTCCTACGCCATCGCCAAATTCGAGTTCCGTGGCAAGAGCTTCCTCATCACGCTGATCGACCTGCCGCTCGCCGTATCGCCGGTGATCTCGGGCATGGTCTACGTGCTGATGTTCGGCTTGCAGGGCTGGTTCGGCGTCTGGCTGCAGGACCACGACATCAGCATCATTTTCGCGGTGCCGGGCATCGTGCTGGCCACGATGTTCGTGACGTTCCCCTACGTTGCCCGCGAGCTGATCCCGCTCATGCAGCAGCTCGGCAACGATGAGGAGGAGGCCGCCATCACGCTGGGCGCGAACGGGTGGGTCACCTTCTTCCGTGTCACGCTGCCCAAGGTTCGCTGGGGGCTGGTTTACGGGATCATCCTCACGAATGCGCGCGCCATGGGCGAGTTCGGCGCGGTGTCGGTGGTGTCGGGCCACATCCGGGGGCTCACCAATACAATGCCGCTGCACATCGAAATTTTGTACAACGAGTACAACTTCGTGGGCGCATTTGCGGTAGCGTCCCTGCTCACCATGCTGGCCGTAGTCACCCTGATCGTGAAAGGCCTCGTCGAGCGGCAAGGCTACAAGGGGCATTAGGAGCCTGCTCGACCCATATGCGCCTACTGCGGCCGCCAGCCATCGGCATATTTCAGCGATCGTTTCGCTTACATGGTGTGGGCTATGCGCGCGAAACGATCGCTGAAATCCGCTCGATGGCTGGCGCCCTCGCTACGGCGCATATGGGTCGGGCAGGCTCCTAGCTCCATGCTGGAGCGCCTCCGCCAGCTCCTCGCGAGGCTGCGCTTCGACCCCCGCAAGATGGGTCTGGCGTGGACGCTGGCCGCCATCAATTTCGGTACCGTCGTGCTGGTCGTCGCCGGCATTTCCTGGTTCGCCGTGGGAATGCTCCGCGACCTCGCCGATGAGCAAGGCAAGGCGCGCGTACAACTCGCCGGCGCGATCGCCCGCGAGGACCTGCGGCGAATGGGCGAAGACGCGCTATCCGCCGCGCGCATCCTGGCCGAGCGGCCCGCGCTCGTGCGCTTGCTGTCGGAGAGTCGCACGGAGGCGGTGCCACCGCTGCTGAAGCGGTTCTGCGAAACGGACATGATCGACGCCTGCGCCGTGTTCGAGAGCGACACGCTGGTGGCGCAGTCGGGGCCGCCGATCCCGTGGTCCGACGTCGTCACGGCGGAATCCGAGCAGGGCGAGCGATTCCTCGCTGTGCCGGAAACCCTGCAGTACCCGATCCTCGGCGCCGTTACGCGCATGGCGAACCGGCCGAATACTCGCATCTTCATCGTGCGGCTCCTCGACCCCGAGCTTGCGGCGGAAATGACCAAGCACGTCGGGCTGGAAGTGCAGCTCATCAACTACCGCAGCTACACGGCCTCGCCGGTGGATGACTTCACGCCGCTGCACTCCGCCGGGCTCGCGGACGGGCGCTCCGCTGTCCAGCGCATCGGCGCGCGCGATCTTTACGCGTCCAGCTTCCCGGTCTTCGCATCGACCGGCGAAGCCATCGTGCTCATTGAAACGCGGCTCCCCGCGGCCGATATCGACAATTCGGCGAGCCGCCTCACGCGTCGACTCGTGGGCACGGCCATCGTGCTCTCGCTGCTCGCGGTACTGGCGGGCGTGATTTTCGGGCAGCTCGTGGCAGGGCCGGTGGAAGCGCTCACGGAGTCGGCGGTACGGCTCGGCCAAGGCGACTTCTCCACGTCGATTCCCCCAGGCGGCCCGGCCGAAGTCGGCTCGCTCGCGCGCACGATGGAAGATATGCGTCGCAATCTGGTGGACCTCACCGGAACCCTGCGTCGTCGCGAAGCGGAGGCCCGCGCAGTGCTGACGGGCGTCGTCGAAGGCGTGTTCGCGGTCGACAAGAATCGAATCATTCGCTACCTGAACCCGCAGGCCGCGCGCCTCCTGAACGTGAGCGCCGAAGACGCTGTCGGCCGCTTCTGTGGCGACGTGCTGAAGCCTTGCAATGAGGACGGCCGTCGTCTCTGCGACTTCAACTGCCCCATTCTCAACGCGCGCGTCGGCGGCTCCGCGAAATCGATCGAGCGCCTGCAGGTCGACGAGCGCGGCGTGCGCACGGCGGTGATCACGAGCTCTGGTGTGTCGGATGGCCTGCAGGTGCAGGTGTTCCGCGACGAGACGGAGCTCGAAGCCGTGCGGCGCGCGCGCGACACCGTGCTCGCCAACATCTCGCACGAGTTCCGCACGCCGCTCGCCGCGCAGCTCGCCTCGATCGAGCTGCTCGTCGAAGGGCTCGACACCATGCGGCCCGAGCAGCGCAAGGAACTGGTGCTGTCCCTGGAGCGCGGCACGCTTCGCCTCACGCAGCTCATCGACAACCTGCTCGAAAGCGTACGCATCGAATCGGGCCAGCTCGCCATCCGGCGGCAGAGCGTGGAGCTGGCGCAAGTGGTCGAGGACGCGCAGACGCTCATCGGTTCGCTGCTCGTCCAGCGCGGTCAGAGGCTGGAAATTTCGATTCCCGAGGACCTGCCGCTCGTCGACGGCGACCTGCAGCGCCTGACGCAGGTTTACGTGAACCTCATTGCCAACGCGAGCAAGTTCGCGCCAGAGTCGAGCACTATCCGCGTCGGTGCGGTGGCGGAAGGCGAGCACGTGACGACATGGGTCGAGGACGAAGGGCCGGGCATGCCTGAAGGCACCGGCAATTCCATCTTCGAGCAGTTCCGGCGCGGGAAGGACATGGAGCCGGAGCCCGGTGGGCTCGGCCTCGGATTGTGGATCGTCAAGTCCATCGTGGATCGCCACGGTGGCCAGATTACGGCCGTACGCACGGCCGAGGGCCGAACGCGCTTCAGCGTGACGCTGCCCGTGGAGAAGAGCGAATGAAGATTCTCATCGCGGATGACGATCGGGACCTGCTGGGTCTCATCGCCTTCACGCTCACCCAGGCGGGCTACCTCGTAGTGAAAGCGAGCGACGGTCCGGCTGCCATCCACGCGTTCAAGGGAGAGTCGCCCGACCTTGCGGTGCTCGACATCAACATGCCGGGCGCGAGCGGCTTCCAGGTGTGCGAGGCCATCCGCTCGCAGTCGCGCATCCCGATCATGATGCTGACGGTGCGCGGGGAAGAGGAAGACCTCATCAAGGCGCTCGACCTGGGCGCGGACGACTACCTCACCAAACCCTTCAGCCCGCGTACCCTGCTCGCGCGCATCAAGGCGCTGCTTCGTCGCGCGGGCATCGAGAGCGCCGCGCCGGTGTCGGTGGGGCGGCTCTCACTGGACGCCGAAGAACATACGGTGCGCATCGATAACGGCGAGGTGGTGCGTCTCACCAAGCTCGAGCTGCGATTGCTCCAGATGCTGCTCGCGAACGTCGGCCGAACCGTCAGCTCCGACAGGTTGCTGATTCAAGTGTGGGGGCATCGCAATTCGGGCGATCGGCAGCTGCTCAAGCAGCTCGTGCACCGGCTGCGTCACAAGATCGAAGCGGATCCGGCGAATCCGCAGCTTCTGCAGACGTCCGCGGGTTCGGGATACAAACTCGTCGTCGAATAGCGCGAGCTCAAAAAGAAACGCCGGCGAAAGAAGCCCTCGATCGCCGGGCGGCTGAGAGGGTGACCTTCCCAGCCGCCCGGCGATCGAGGGCTTCCCTTCCGCCGACGGTTTCGCCCGACTCCGATTGGCGTCAGCGCTTACTGCGTCGTGATCTGGTCGAATATCCCCTTGTCGCTGAAGTGCTCGGCCTGCGCCTTCGTCCAGCCGCCGAACTCCTGAATGGTTACGAGGTTCAGCTTGGGATACTGCGCGGCGTACTTCGCCGTGATCTCCGGATCACGCGGCCGGTAGTAGTTCTTCGCGATGATCTCCTGCCCTTCCTTCGAGTACAGGTGATTCAGGTACTCGGTGGCAACCTCGCGCGTTCCACGACGCAGCACCACCTTGTCGACCACGGCGACCGACGGCTCGGCCAGGATGCTGAGCGAGGGCACGAGGACCTCCACCTTGTCCGGCCCGAGCTCCTTCACCGCAAGCAGGGCTTCGTTTTCCCACGCGAGCAGCACGTCGCCAATCCCACGCTGCACGAACGTCGTGGTCGAGCCGCGGGCACCCGCGTCGAGCACCGGAACGTTCTTGAAGAGCTTCGTCACGAAGTCCTTCGCTGTGGCGTCGCTGCCGCCTGGCTGGTGTTTCGCCCAGGCCCACGCGGCGAGGTAGTTCCAGCGCGCGCCACCCGAAGTCTTCGGATTCGGCGTGATCACCGAGATGCCGGGCTTGATGAGGTCGCCCCAGTCTTTGATGCCCTTCGGGTTGCCCTTGCGCACGAGGAACACGATCGCGGACGTGTAAGGCGCGCTGTTATTCGGCAACCGGGTTTCCCAGTTCAGCGGCAACAGCTTGCCCGCGGTCGCGATGCCATCGACATCGGCCGCGAGGGCCAACGTGACGACGTCGGCGGGAAGGCCATCGACCACCGAGCGCGCCTGCTTGCCCGAGCCGCCGTGCGACTGGTTGATCTTCACGTCCTGGCCGGTTTTATCCTTCCAGTATTTGGAGAACGCGGCGTTATAGGCTTCGTAGAGCTCGCGCGTGGGATCGTAAGAGACATTCAGAAGAGTCACGGTGCCAGCGGCGCTCGCGTGTGGGACGACGCTCGCCGTCACCACCACCGCGGCGGCCGCGGCGCTCAGCCATTTCTTGAGTGACATGATCAGGTGCTCCGGAAAATTGCCAGAAAAGCTCGAACAGGGGTTCAAAATTGCAGGCCGACACGCGCGAGGTACGCCTTCTCATCCGGCCGATCCCCCGTCGCGGCGCCACCGTCAAAACGCGTCTGCTCGTAGCCGAAGAACCACTTCAGATTCTGATTCAGATACCAGTTGATCCCCAGGCCCGCGGCGGTCGCCCTCTGTGCTGCGGTCGCCGGATTCGCGTACGAATTCGCACCACCAGTGAAGGCCTCCGGGTCGACCGTGAGCCGATGGATGCGCGCAACCAGCTCCCAGGCTCCATATCCCGGCTTGCCCGGCTGGAAGTTCGTGCCCGGCGTCGGGGAACGGAACGTCTCCTCTTCGCCCGTCAGAAGCCAGGCGAACTGCAGGTGCCACGCCTTGTTGTCGAGCGTGTCGGTGCGAATCACCGCTCCGTTCACGCGCGTGACCTCCTGCGACGATACAGCGTATTCGCCCAGAACACCGATGCTGCCATAGGAGTAGTAGAACTGCGGCGAATAGCGAAGGCGCTCGCCATCCGCGAACGTGGCGTTGTTCCCCGTCGTCGCGGTGTTGGCGCGATAGGTGAAGAACGTGGCCTGACCTGGGGTCTTGTACGACGTCAGCAGCGTGTTGGTGCCGCTGCCCGTCGAGTCCACATACGTACCGCCGATGCCGAACCCGAGCCCGCGCAGCGCGAAGTTGTTCGAGTTCAGGAAAGGCTGGAAGAACACGCGCGCGTTGACGTCGCCTTTGGCGTCGTTCTCGATGTCCGGCGTCGCGTTGCCGTCGCTGCTACCGCCATCGGTGACACCATTGGTATACGCGACGCTGTAGCTGAACGCGCCACCCGCAATATCGCCGCCGAGCTGCACGCCGAGGTCGCGATTCGGCACGAGGCTCGTCGGAAACGCGCGCTCGGGGAAGCGCGTGTCGGCATCGCCCACCATGCGCTCGAGACCGACCTGCTGCTTGAACTTGCCGACCGTGACGGCCGCCCAGGGCTGGAAGCGCGCGGTGACATACGCGTCCTGAATGACGGTCTTGCCTTGGGCGAAGTCCGGCGTGAAGCGGAAATCGTAGATGTTGTTGAAGGTGCCCTCGACGATCGGACGGACACTGCGGAGCAGCCAGGTGTTCGACGTCGCCGGGCTGCCGTCGCCCTCGAAGTGGCGACCGTCGGCCTGCAACACGCCGCGCAGGCGCACGAAGCTCGAGCCATCCGCGTTCCCGATCGACCAGCGGGTGCCGCCGGCGCGCACCTGAGGCGCTGCGGCCGCGGCGGTCTTGGCATCGTCCTGCTGATTCTCGAGCTTTCTTTCCAGCACCTTGATGCGGTTCTCCGCTTCTTCGAGACGCTGCAGGAGAACGGCGGGATCGGTGGCGGGGGCGGGAGCGGCCTGCGAGAAGGCGGCGCTCAGCGGCACGAATGCCATCGCTACGCCCGCAAGACCAGAACGGAGCCTCATGTCTTTTCCTTATTGGATGATGTCTAAACAGAACGATTTCGCATCGTTCGGTGTGCCAGAAATCCCGGAAGCGAAATTTCCGAGGGCGTCATGCTAGGAGTGGGAGGTTATGAAGTCAGTCTTGAGGGGGTAACACGGCGGTTACGGCGCCGGACCCGCGGAGACTTTTCGATGCTGAACTCAGACGCGCGGGATCTAAGCACTAGGCCGAAATCCGCAACCCCAGCGCGCGCCACAGATGCGGCGCCAACCCCGTGGCCGCCTCATCCACCGATTTCACGCTCGTGAGATCGGCCAGGCGCGTGACCTGAAGACCCGCGTATCCGCACGGATTGATCCGCGTGAACGGCTCGGTATCGAGGCTCACGTTCAGCGCGATGCCGTGATAGCTCGCGCCGCGTCGGATGCGGATGCCCACGCTCGCGAGCTTCCGGTCGTCCACATAGACGCCGGGCGCATTGCGCCGGCATTCCGCGGCGACGCCGAGCTCCGCAACGTAGTCGATGATGCTTCGTTCCAGCGCCGTGACCAGATCCCGCACGCCGAGGCCAGCGCGCCGCAGATCGATCAGCGGATAGACGACGAGCTGCCCCGGCCCGTGATACGTGACCTGCCCGCCGCGGTCGATCTGCACGACCGGAATGTCGCCCGGTGCGAGCACGTGCTCCGGTTTCGCGTTCATGCCCAGAGTGAAGACCGGCGGGTGTTCGAGGAACCAGAGTTCGTCCGGCGTTTCGGCGGAGCGCTCCTCGGTGAAGCGCTTCATCGCATCCCACGTCGGCTGATAGTCCACGAGACCGAGTCGCCTGATCACGGCCTCCGGCGGCGTGCGAGGGGCGAGCATCGGTGCGCTCAGCGGCTCGGTGCGAGCGAGCTGTTGTCGAGGCCGGCGTTGTTGCGGTTCAGTACCTGCTCCGCGCGATAGCTCGAGCGCACGAGCGGGCCCGACACACATTCGAGGAACCCCCGCGCCAATGCCCATTCGCGGTAGCGATCGAACTCCTGCGGGGTGACGAACCGCTGCACGGAAAGGTGGTTCACGGTCGGCCGCAGATACTGCCCGAGCGTGAGGATGTCCACGTTGATCGCGCGCAGGTCCGCCATGGTCTCGGCGATCTCTTCATCCGTTTCGCCGAGGCCGAGCATGAGGCTTGTCTTGGTGAGCACTTTAGGATTGTGCTTCTTCGCGTGCTCGAGCACGCGAAGCGTCTGTTCGTAGCTGGCGCGCGGATCGCGCACGGGATGCGTGAGGCGCCGAACGGTTTCCACGTTCTGCGCGAACACTTCGAGACCGGAGTCGACGACCGTCTCGACGTCCGCGAACACGCCCTGGAAATCCGGCGTGAGCGCTTCGACGGCCGTCTCGGGACGCCGCTGCTTGATGGCCCGGATGCAGTCCGCGTAATGCCTCGCCCCGCCGTCCGGCAGGTCGTCGCGATTCACGGAGGTCAGCACGACGTACTTGAGCTTCATGAGCTCGACGGTGTGTGCCACATTTTGCGGCTCCTCAGCATCGAGCCAGCCGTGCGGATTACCGGTGTCGACCGAGCAGAAGCGGCAAGCGCGGGTGCACACCGCGCCCATGAGCATGATGGTGGCGGTGCCGGCGTTCCAGCACTCGCCGATGTTGGGGCACTTGGCCTCTTCGCAGACGGTAGCGAGCCGATGCTCGCGCACGACGTTCTTGACGGCGGTAAACCCCTCGCCGCCCGGCGCCCTGGCGCGCAGCCACGGGGGCTTGCGCATGAGGCCTGCGGCGTCATTGCCGTCGCGTGCCTTGATGCCGTCCCGGATGGCTGTAAAGCCTTGGGGCGTAACATATTTCTCGCCGCTCCGGGGGTGCATGACCTCCGGAACGACCGGAATACCTTTGAGCTCTGGCATGGGCGGCATTGTACGGTGTATCGCGCCCACCGGCCCTCATTGCAAGAGAGAGGCAGAAGGCCCCCGGCCAGAGCGGCGACGCCTACCGGACGAAGGGATTCCGGATGGTCAACGAGCGGTCGATCTTGAGTCCGTGCTGCATGTCTTCCGAATAGAGGACCCGGCATCCCGCGATGAGCGCGGACGAGACGATGGCCGCGTCGTAGAACGAGAGTCGATAGCGCTCCGCCAGCTCCCGCGCCTGGTCGTGCACCTCCTCCGTCAGCGAATGGACCTCACAGCGTGCCCGCACGGCCGCAATCAGCTCACCCAGCTCGCGCCAGGTGAGGCCGAGCTTGCGAACGGCAACACTCGCAAGCTCGTTGAGCACCTGCACGCTCACGATACCCCGCCCCGCCAGAAGCGCCTCCGCCTTGTCCGCCTTGGGCGCGTCGCCCGACAGCAGATAGAGAAGGACGTTCGTGTCCAGGAACGGGCGGCCGTCACGCTCGGCCATGGCTCAGCGCTCGTTCACTTTCTGGCGATCGAACCGGAAGTCCTTGGGGAGCTTGCCCCGCAGCTTCCGCACGCGCTCGAGCAGCTCACGCACTTCCGCCGATTTGCGAATCGAGAAAGACCTTGTTCCGTCGACGATGATTTCCACGTTGTCACCCTCCTTCAGCCGCAGCGCTTTGATCACGCTCGCGGGAATACGAACGGCCAGACTATTACCCCACTTCGACACCTGCATGGCGCGCCCCCGGCCCTTCGGCCGTTAGATATACAGCGTTCGAATTGTATATCCAGCGCGGTCGCTATTGTGTCGCGCCCTGGCACACCCGGCTACCCGCATTCGTGATGCATTTGGGCAGAAATGGCCGCAGCGCAGCGGCGACGATCGGCTTCGGGAGGCCTGGAGGGAAAGTCTGAAGAACTTCTTTGAAATCGCCCTGATGGCATCAAGAAGCCGGGGCGTGCAAGCGAAGGGGTCTCGGGAATTTCGACAGGGGGATACCGAACTTACCCCCGCCCAATCGTTGCGACGGCCGCCCCGTTTCGACGCCGCACAATGTGATTACTGACTTCGGGCCGACGGCGCGGCGTCGCTGTTCGGTATCCCCCCTGTCGAAATTCCCGAGACCCCTTCGCTTGCGCGCCCCGGCGCCGCGCTCAGCTACAAGCGCCCTGGCGACCGCAGGCTCGCTTCGAGGTCGGCGAGGCGCTGGGGCGTGCCGATGTCGAGCCATATGCCGCGATAAACGAGGCCCTTCAACTTGCGGGCCGCGATGGCGCGGCTCAGCAGCGGGCGCAGTGGGAACTTGCCGGGTTGGCAATCATGGAAGAAGTCCGGTGAGAACACGCCGATGCCGGAGTACGTGAAGCGATCGTCCCTGTCGCTTTCGACGATGTAGTCACCGTCGAGGGCGAAGTCACCGCGCGCCACGTGAGGCGGATTCGGCACCATGACGAGTCTTGCGTGCGCGCTGGCATCGAGCGGCGGCAACGTCGCGATATCGAAATCCGTCCAGATGTCGCCGTTCACCACGATGAAAGGCTCCGCGCCGAGCAGCGGCAGCGCTTTGAAGATGCCTCCACCGGTCTCGATCGGGTCGGGCCCTTCATCGCTGTAACTGATACGAACGCCGTAGCGGGCGCCGTCGTGCAGCGCCTCGCGGATCTGCGCTCCGCGATACGCCAGGTTGATGACGACATCACGCACGCCCGCGCGCGCGAGCGCCTCGAGGTGATAGACGATGAGCGGCTTGCCCGCGACCGGCACGAGCGGCTTGGGAATGCGATCGGTGATGGGCCGCATGCGCTCGCCGCGGCCCGCCGCGAGGACCATCGCTTTCATCCGCGCAGCACGCGCTCGTTGGCGAGCGGCAACCCCGGCACGAAGTGGCGTTCGACGACGCCGGACAGCCCCGCAAGCTCGGGATAGCGCGCGCACGTCGTGCGCACGTAGTCGAGAGTCAGCGGCAGGTCCGCGAGATAGCCGGACTTGCCATCGCGATACCAAAGGCGAGCGAAGATCCCGAGCACCTTGAGGTGCCGCTGCACACCGATGAGATCGAACCAGCGCAGGAACTCACGCTCGCTGCCGCCGCCAGGCCCACCGCGTTTCAGAAGCCGCTCGCGATAGGCACTCACCCATTGCTCGACACGCTCGCGCGGCCAGGAGATGTAGCAATCCTTCAGCAGCGAGGCGAGGTCGTAACCGACCGGCCCCGCCAGCGCATCCTGAAAATCGATGACGCCCGGATTGTTCTCGCGCGTCACCATCAGATTGCGCGAGTGATAGTCGCGATGGACGAACACGACGGGCTGCGCCAACGCTTCCCCGACGAGAAATTCGAACGCCGCCTCGACAATCGCCTTCTCTTCGGCCGAAAGCTCGAGCGCCAGATGTTTGGCGACGAACCACTCCGGCAGCAGCCCCATTTCGCGCATCAGTGCCGCACGGTCGTACGGCGCGAGCTCGGCCGCGCCTTCGCGGCCCCTGACCTGGATATCCGCGAGCGCGCTCAGCGCATCTCCATACAGCGCGTCGGCATCGTCGCCGGCATGCAGCCGGGTGAGGTACTGGGTGGAGCCGAGGTCTTCCAGCAGCAGCAGGCCGCGCTCCACATCCCTCTCGTGAATGCGGGGAACATGAACGCCGGTCGCCTCGAGGAGACCGGTGACCTTCACGTAAGGCCGCACGTCCTCCTTGCCGGGGGGCGCATCCATGACGACGAAGGTCCGACCATCGGTCGTGAAAACCCGAAAATAGCGGCGAAAGCTGGCGTCGCTCGAAGCCGGCTCGATGGCGCGCGACGGCAGCGCGAGCCCCGTGGAAACCCAGTCGTGAATCAGCGCGAGGCGCGCGTCGGTTGGCGGCATGTCGGATGGCAGCGGCGGAAGAAGTGAATAGGGCCGCGACGCCGCGGCGGGTCATTATAATGCGCGGCTTCATGCGGCGGTCGGGCACATTCTGGTTCCTCGGCACGTGGCTCGGCCTTACGGCCCTGCCACTCGCAGTGCATGCCGACGACAAGACCGACCCGCTCGCCTGCCCCGACCTGCTCGCCGCGCAGCGCATCGCCGCCGGCACCCGCCCGCCGCCCCTACGGGAAGAACCCACACCCGACGCCCCGATCACGATCGAGTCGGATGAGGGCGAAGGCGGAGTGAAAGAGGGCAGTGTCATGCGCTTCAGGCACGACGTGGTGGTGCGCCAGGGCGACCGGACGGTCAAGGCGCAGGAGCTCGAATACAACAACAGTGACAATTCGCTGAAGGCCGAAGGCGACATTCAGTACGAGGACCCGATCGTCCGTGCAAGCGGCGCGGGGGGTAGCTATTCGGCGGCTGGCGGCGCGTCCTTCCGGCAGGCCCAGTTCGAGCTGCGGCAGCGAGGCGCGCGCGGCACGGCGAATCTCATGGAGATGACGCCCGAAGGGCTCATTCGCCTCGACGACGTAACCTTCACCACCTGCCCACGCGACGACAGCTCCTGGCAGCTCAAGGCGGATCGCATCGAGCTCGACACCCGCACGCGCATCGGCACCGGCCACGGTGCCGAGGTCGACTTCCAGGGCGTTCCGATTCTCTACCTGCCCTGGATGTCGTTCCCGCTCGGCACCGAGCGCAAGAGCGGCTTCCTCTTTCCGACGCCGGGCCACTCGACGCGCGGTGGCGTCCAGTTCGCGCTGCCCTACTACTGGAACATCGCGCCGAACGCCGATCTCACGTTCGAGCCCACGTATTACTCGCGGCGCGGCCTCGACCTCACCGGCGAGACGCGCTTCCTGTCCGAGAGCACGAAGACCTCGCTCGAATACAGCTACCTGCCGAACGACGGTGTGACGAACAGCAACCGCAATCGCTTCAAGCTCGACAACGTGACGAAGCTGCCGTACGACCTGCGCTTCGTCGTCGATGCCGAAACGGTCAGCGATTCCCATTACTTCGAGGATTTCGCGCAAGGCCCCGAAGGCACGAGCGTCGCGTTCCTGGAGCGGCGGGCCGGCCTTCGCTTCCGCGACGAGCACTGGAACATGAGCGCGGAGTTCCAGCAGTTCCAGACGATCGACCGGGATCTCGCGGAAGAGGATCGTCCCTACGCGCGGCTGCCGCGCATCCTCGTCGGCGCGGACTACGGCTGGGGCGCGGAAGAACGCCTGCGCTACGGCTTCGATTCCGAGATCGTGAACTTCGATCGCGACACAGGCGTCACCGGCTGGCGCGTGGATGCGAACCCCGGCGTATCACTCGACCTCGGCAGCCCGAGCATGTACCTGCGCCCCGGCGTGGCGTTGCGCTACACGAGCTATTCGCTCGACAACACGACGGCCGGGCAGCCGACGAGCCCATCGCGCACGCTGCCCATGGAGAGCCTCGATGCGGGCATGGTCTTCGAAAGAGACTCGGGCTCGCACGGCCAGCGCCGCCTCACGCTCGAGCCGCGCTTGCTCTATCTGCACGTGCCCTACCGGAACCAGGACAACCTGCCGCTGTTCGACACCGGCGTTCCGGACCTGAACCTCGTGGAGCTGTTTCGCACGAACCGTTACGTCGGCGCCGATCGGGTGAGCGATGCGAACCAGATGAGCCTCGGTGTCACGAGCCGGCTGTTCGATACGAAGAGCGGCGCGCAGTTTCTCGCCGTCACTCTCGGCCAGACGTACTACTTCACGCAGCCGCGCGTGCAGTTGCCGGACGAGCCGGAACGCAACAGCAACACCTCCGATTTCGTCGGGCAGATCGCCCTCACCGCCTACAAGAAATGGAACGCGGACCTCGGTATCCAGTGGAATCCCGACCAGTCGCGCAGCGAGCGCGCCCAGGCCAACATCCAGTTCAAGCCGGCCGGGGAGCAGGTGCTCAACCTCGGCTACCGCTTCCAGCGGGATCTGCTCAACCAGTACGAGCTGTCCGGCGCCTGGCCGATCAACAAACAGTGGAATGCCTACGCCCGGTACGTGTATTCACTCCTGGACGACAAGGCGATCGAGCGCTTCGCCGGCTTCGAGTACGCCTCCTGCTGCTGGCGGATGCGCTTCGTGGGCCGCAAGTTTGTCAGCACCCGCACGGGTCAGCAGGACACTGGCTTCTATCTGCAGCTGGAACTCACCGGGCTTGCCAGTGTCGGATCGGCGGCAGATGCTTTCTTCGCCGGCGCCATCCGTGGCTACGAGCGTCCGGATACAAAGCGTTGATTCAAATAGGAATCCTGTAATGAAGCGGCTTCTTTTCGCGCTGGTGCCGGCACTCGTGCTGGCCTCCACGGCGCATTCCCAGACACGTGAACTGACCACCACGGGGCAGTTGCTCGATCGCGTGGCTGCCACGGTTTCCAGCGAGCCAGGGGTTCAGGGCGTGGTGCTCCAGAGCGAACTGGACGAGCAGGTCGGCGCCATTGCCGAACGTTTCAAGGAGGCGAAGCAGGAAATCCCGCCGGAGAACGTGCTCCGCCAGCAGGTGCTGGAGCGTCTGGTGTTGCAGGAACTGCAGATGCAGCGCGCCCAGCACAGCAACCTCAAGGTGCCCGATGAGACGCTGAACGGAGCGCTTCAGGACATCGCCCAGCGCAACGGGATTCCCCTCTCGCGCCTGCCCGAAGTCCTCTCGCAGCAAGGCATCGAATACTCCTCGTACCGCGAGGCCATGCGCAAGGAGCTCACGCTCGCCCTGCTCCGCCAGCGCGAAGTCATCCAGCGCATCAACGTCACGCCGCGCGAAGTGGATCAATACCTCGAGAAGCAGAAGAACGCCCCCGAGCAATCCGCCGAATACAACGTCTCGCACATCCTGATCTCGGTGCCGCAGGCCGCGACACCGGCGCAGCTCGAAGACGCCGACAACAAGGCGAAGGACGTCTACAAGCGCGCGAGCGAAGGCGAAGACTTCGCCAAGCTCGCGATCGCGTACTCGAACAGCCAGACCGCGCTCGAAGGCGGCGCGCTCGGCTGGCGCAAGGGCTCGGAGCTGCCGACGTTCCTCTCCGAGGTCGTCGCGAAGCTCGCGCCGGGCAAGGTGAGCGAGCCGCTGCGCACGCCCACCGGTTATCACATCGTGCGCCTCAACGAGACGCGCGGCGCCACGGGCCAGTCCGTTGTCGAACAGACGCACGCGCGACACATCCTGATGAAGCCGAACGAGCTGCAGGATGACGCCACCGTGCGCCAGAAGCTCAGCACGCTTCGCGACCGCATCGCCAACCACGGCGAAGATTTCGCCGGCCTCGCGAAGGTCTCTTCCGAAGATCCGACCACGGCGTCCGACGGCGGCGACCTCGACTGGTTCAACCCGGGCAACTATCCCGACATCGAAGCGCAGCTGACCAACCTCAAGGACAACGAGATCACCGAGCCCTTCCGCACGCGGGACGGGTGGCACATCGTGCAGCTGCTCGGGCACCGCAAATTCGACAACACCGACGAGCTGAAGCGCCGCCGGGCCGCGGAAGCCATTCGCGAAAGCCGCCTCGACGAAGCTACGGAACTGTGGACGCGCAGACTTCGTGACGAGGCGTACGTCGAGTACAAGCTCTGATCCCACGCATCGCACTGACGTCTGGAGAGCCCGCCGGCGTCGGTCCCGAACTGTGTCTCGCGATTGCGAGGGAGAAGTTCGATTGCGATCTGGTCTGCCTCGGCGATCGCTCGCTGCTCGCAACGCGGGCGCAGGCGCTGCGACTGGGCGTGGCGCTCACCGAGTACGACGCCAATACCCGCGTCGCGCATTCTCCCGATCGGCTCAACGTCCTTCACGTTGCACTTGGGGCGCCCAGCATGCCGGGGCAGCTGAATCGCGCCAACGGGCGTTACGTTCTGAACCTCATCGATCGCGCCATCGATGGCGCGGTGAAGGGTGAGTTCGACGCCATCGTGACCGCTCCGGTGCAGAAGAGCGTGATCAACGAAGCGGGCATCCCGTTCACCGGCCACACCGAATACCTCGCGGAGCGCACGGGCGCATCGCTGCCGGTGATGATGCTTGCCACGGAAGAGCTGCGAGTGGCGCTCGCAACCACACACCTGCCGCTGAAAGACGTGAGCGCGGCAATCACGGTCGAATCCCTTTGCCAGGTCCTCGGCATTCTCGACCACGACTTGCGCCAATGGTGGGGATTGAAAGCGCCGCGCATCGCGGTGTGCGGGCTCAATCCGCACGCGGGCGAGAGCGGACACCTCGGCACTGAAGAGATCAACGTGATCGCGCCAGCGATTGCGCGCATGCGTGAGCGTGGCGTGAACGTGAGCGGGCCTGTGCCAGCCGACACGGCCTTCGTGCCGGCGCGACTCGCGGAATGCGACGCCGTGCTGGCGATGTATCACGACCAGGGCCTGCCGGTGATCAAGCATTCCGGCTTCGATCGCGCGGTAAATGTGACGCTCGGCCTGCCGATCCTGCGCACGTCGGTCGATCACGGCACGGCGCTCGATCTCGCCGGCACCGGCAAGGCGGATCATCGCAGTCTCGCCGCCGCGATCCGTCTCGCGCTGAGCATCGCCGCCCGCCGGCGCTGAAGCGCACCGGCGGCACCTCTCATGCGAGCACGCAAGCGCTTTGGACAGCACTTCCTGCACGACCCGGGCGTGTTGCATAAGATCGTCCGCGCCATTTCCCCAGGCCCGGCGGATCACGTCGTCGAGATCGGTCCCGGCCGCGGCGCGTTGACGCACGCGTTGCTGGAAGAATGGGCCGGCATCGTCGACGGCGGCGAAGGCGCGACACTCGATCTCATCGAGCTCGACCGCGACCTCGTGCCACGGCTGCGCGAACAGCTGGCCGACAATCCGCGCATCACGATCCATGAAGCCGATGCGCTCGACTTCGACTTCGCGAAGCTCGCGAGCGAGCGCGGCGGCCGGCTGCGTGTCGTCGGCAACCTGCCGTACAACATTTCCACGCCGTTGCTGTTCCATTTGCTCGGCAGCGCGAACGCGATCGACGACATGCACGTGATGCTGCAACGGGAAGTGGTGGAGCGCATCGCGGCCGCGCCCGGCTCGGGCGACTACGGCCGGCTCACCGTCATGCTGGCGCCGTGGGTGCGCGCGGAATCCTTGTTCGACGTGGGGCCGGGCGCGTTCCAGCCGCCGCCGAAGGTCTGGTCGGCGGTCGTGCGACTCGGCGTGCGCCGTGAACCGGCCTTCACCGTGAGCCCGCATTTCGCGGCCGTGGTGTCCGCCGCGTTCTCGCACCGTCGCAAGACAATTCGCAACGCTCTGAGAAACCTTGTAACGCCGGAGCGGATCGCCGCCTGCGGCGTCGACCTCGGCGTCCGTCCCGAAACCCTCTCTCCCGACAGCTTCAACAAGCTGGCGCACACGCTGGATTCGGACGTGCCTCAAACGCCTGTCGCCGGGTCACAGACCTGAGGTAGGCTCGATCGCGGTCCAGGTCAGGAAGCCGCCCCCCATGTCGAGCTATCGCCGCGTTCTCCTGGTACTCGATCTGAACGAAGACAGCGTCACCGTTGGCCGGCGCGCGCAGGAGCTGGCCGCCGCCGTCGGCGCGGAGATCGAGCTGCTGCACGTCGTGGAGTTCGTTCCCGTGGAACCCATGGGCGAAACCATCATGCCGGCCGTGCAGATCGAGGATGAGCTGCTCCAACGCGCCGGGGCGAGCCTGCGCGCCATGGCGACCGAGCTTGGAATGCCGGGCGCCACGTGCCGCGTCGAGGCCGGCAATGTGAAGTCGGAAATCGTGCGCGTGGCCCGCGAACGACGCGCCGATCTCATCGTGCTGGGAAGCCGCGAGCGACACGGACTGTCGATATTGGTAAATCTCACCGAAGACACGGTTCTGCACGCGGCGCCGTGCGACGTGCTTGCGGTCAGGGTGGGCCCGCCGCATAAGTAGCATCCGTAGCGAACGCCTCCCTCGTATCTGTTGCCGGACAGGGCCGCGCCTTGGTTAAAATCGAATGGCCGTGGAAACGCCACATCACAAAATCCGTGTCGACGTCGAGACGAACTACGTCGAAGAGCAGTCCGATCCCCGGGAACGGCGGTACGTGTTCGCCTACACCATCACCCTCCGCAACGAGGGGCAGGTGCCGGCGAAGCTGCTGAGCCGGCATTGGATCATCACGGACGCGAACGGCAAGGTGCAGGAGGCACGCGGCGACGGCGTGGTCGGCGAACAGCCGCACCTGAAACCGGGGCAGGGTTTCCGCTATTCCAGCGGCACCATGATCGAGACACCCGTCGGCGCCATGCAGGGCACCTACCAGATGGTGGGGGACGACGGCGAACGGTTCGACGCGCCCATCGCCCCTTTCCGGCTCGCGATGCCCGGCATCGTTCAGTAGCGGCGGGCTGTACTCATGACGACGTGGGCGATCGGGGACATCCAGGGGTGTCATGACGAACTGCGCGCACTCGTTGCGCAGTTGGATTTCCGCGCCGATCGCGATCAACTCTGGTTCACGGGCGACCTCGTGAATCGTGGCCCCCGCTCTCTCGAAACGCTGCGCTATGTGCGCTCGCTCGGCGACAGCGCTATCACCGTGCTCGGCAACCATGACCTGCACCTGCTCGCGGTGGCCTTTGCGACAAAGCGCAAGATCAAATCGCAGGACACGATCGAAGACGTGCTCGACGCGCGTGATCGGGACGCCTTGCTCGAATGGCTGTTATCCCGGCCCCTGGCGCACCACGACGCCGCCCGCAAGGCGCTGCTCGTGCATGCGGGGCTCGTGCCGCAGTGGACCGCCGAGACCGCCGTATCGCTCGCACGCGAAGTGGAAGCTGCGCTCGAGAAAGATCCGCGCGGCCTGTTCGACCAGATGTACGGCGACCAGCCGGATAAATGGAGCGATTCGCTGAAAGGCATGGATCGCCTGCGCTTCGCGATCAACGCGCTGACCCGGCTGCGCATCTGCACGCGCGACGGGCGCGTCGATCTCAAGATGAAAGGCGGCACGAAAGAGATCCGTGCGCCGTTCAAGCCGTGGTTCGAGTGGGACAACCGCGAGAGCCGCGACGTGCGCGTGATCTTCGGGCACTGGTCCGCGCTGGGCCTGGTGCAGGAACACGGCGTCGTCGGGCTCGATACCGGATGCGTGTGGGGCGGCGCGCTGACCGCGCTCGATATCGATGCGGTCGACGCGAAGCCGGTGAGCACCCCGTGCCGCGGGTATCAGGACATCAGCGACTGAAAGTCGCTACGGCGACGGTGCTCTCGCCGGCTCCCACCGCACGACCATCTGCGGGCTCTTGGGCGTGTAGACACCCGGCACCAGCTCCAGATCCACCGGTTTATCGCCCTCGCGCGCGACGGGCAGGATCATGCGCTGATCCGCCTGGACCTCGAGCAAGCCGACCGTGCCGGGTTTCACCCGCAGCGCGATCCGCACCGGCCACTTGGCCGAGTCGCCCGGCTTGAGGGTCACCGACCCGCTGCCGGAGGCACTCTGAAGGTCCACGACCAGCGTATTTCGCTTCCAGTACTGCGGGAACGCGGTGGCGGGCGCGCCATCCGCACCCGTCACCGCGAGCTCGTGCACGGGATCCGGAGGTGCGGTGGGCTTCTTGCTCCAAGGCATATGGCCGCACGCTGTCAGCGCAAGCAGACAAAGCGTGAGTGCGATGGCCCTGAGCGCCGGCCGATGACCGGAATGCAGCATCGTCGAAGTCTCCCCCGGACGGATTACTGCGTACCATACGCGAATCGAGCCTTGGACGACATCGCATGAATCCGCTCCGCGCCTTCAATTTTCGACACTGGATCGACGAAAACCGCCACCTTCTGAAGCCTCCGGTAGGCAACAAGCAGGTGTTCCGCGACAGCGAGTTCATCATCATGGTCGTGGGCGGGCCGAACTCGCGTAAGGATTTTCACGTCGACCCCGGCGAAGAGTTCTTCTACCAGCTCGAAGGCGACATGCTGCTGAAGACCGTGCAGGACGGGAAGATAGTGGACGTACCCATCCGCGAGGGTGACATCCTGCTGCTCCCGCCAAACGTGCCGCATTCGCCGCGGCGTTTCGCCAACACGGTCGGCCTCGTCATCGAGCGCGAGCGTCGGCCGGGCGAACTGGACGGATTTCAGTGGTACTGCGAAAGATGCGATCACCTCCTCTATGAGGAGTTCGAACACATCAGCGACATCGAGAAGCAGCTGCCGCCCATTTTCGAGCGCTTCTTCGACAATACCGCCCACCGCACGTGCCGGAACTGCGGCGCCGTCCTGGGGCGCCCGGGCAAGTGACGGCACGATGATGAAGTACGGCGCCTCCCTCGATTTCGCGCGAAGCGCGGACGAAACGGACCCGCTGCGAGGGTTCCGCGCCCGCTTCGCGATGCCCACGGATGCGCAGGGCCGGGAGTTGCTCTACTTCGCCGGCCACTCGCTCGGCGCCATGCCCCTGGCCGTGCGCGACGTGCTCAACGAGGAGCTCGACGACTGGGCGCGCTTCGGGGTGTTCGGGCATGAGCGCGCGCGACGCCCCTGGATTCCGTATCACGAGAACCTCACGCCCGGCCTCTGCGCGCTGACCGGCGCGACGCCGAGCGAAGTCGTGGCGATGGGCTCGCTGACCGCGAACCTCCACATGATGCTGGCGAGCTTTTATCGACCCGCCGGGCCGCGGCGCAAGATCCTCATCGAGGCCGGCGCCTTCACATCGGATCGTCATGCGGTGACATCGCAGATCGGCTGGCATGGGCTGAATCCGGCGGCGGATCTCATCGAGCTGGCGCCCGCACCGGGTGAAGATCTCGTTCCGGAGGCGGCAATTGAAGCATTTCTCGCGGAACAGGGTCCGAGCGTTGCGCTGGTGTTGTGGCCGGGGTTGCAGTTCCGCACCGGGCAGGCGTTCGACCTGAAACGCATCTCGACCGCGGCACATCGTGCGGGCGCCATCGCCGGATTCGATCTTGCGCATTCGATCGGCAACACTCCGCTGTCTCTCCACGATGACGACGCGGACTTTGCCGTCTGGTGCAGCTACAAGTATCTCAATGCCGGCCCCGGCGCGATTGGCGGCGTGTTCGTGCATTCGAAGCACGTCGACACACGGCCACGGCTATCGGGCTGGTGGGGGCACGACGCGGCGACGCGCTTCGAGATGAAGCCGGAGTTTCGGGCGCAGGCGGGGGCGGCCGGATGGGCCGTCAGCAATCCTTCGATCTTCGCGGCGGCACCGCTCATTGCGTCGCTGGGCTTGTTTCAGGAAGCGGGCGTCGAACGATTGCGCGAAAAATCCGTGGAGCTCACCGGCTACCTGGAGTTTCTGCTCGATCGCCTTGGCACTGCGGTTCAGCTCATCACGCCGCGCAGCCCCGCAGGGCGCGGTTGCCAGCTTTCGTTCCGCATCGTCGGCCCGGGCCGCGGTGCGAAAGTGTTCCGCTGGCTGACGGCCAACGGCGTTGCCTGCGACTGGCGCGAGCCCGACGTCATTCGCGCATCGCCGACCCCGTTGTACAACAGCTTCGAAGATGTGTTCCGCTTCGGCGAGAAGCTGGCGCGGGCACTGGAGAATGCGGGCTGACATGAGCGGTATTTCGCGGCAGGACGTGCGAATTCTGGGCGCTGGCATGGCGGGCGCGCTGCTCGCGGTTCTTCTCGCACGGCGCGGTTTTGGCGTGTCGCTGTTCGATCGGCGGCCCGATCCGCGTTATTCGCCGCCTGAGCGCGGGCGCTCGATCAATCTCGCACTGGCGGCACGCGGCATTCGGGCACTGGAGCAGGCGGGCGTGATGCGTCACGTGCGTCCGTTGCTCATCGAGATGCGCGGGCGCTGCGTGCACGATCGCAACGGCGAGACGAAGCTGCTGCCGTACGGGTGGAAGCCGGGGGAAGTCATCTACTCCGTCGGGCGCTCGGCGTTGACGACGCTGCTCATTCAGGATGCGGGTCGCTATCCGAACGTCACGTTGAATTTCGGCGAGCGATGCCTTGGTGTGAGCGCGCGTGAAAACATCATTCGGTTCTGCGATGACGAACCCGATCAGGGGTACGAAATCCCGCTCGCACACACCATCGCGACGGATGGCGCCGGCTCCATCGTGCGTTCCAGCCTCGCGGCGGAAGGGCTGATCACGGCCCGTGAAGAGCCGCTCGATCACGACTACAAGGAACTGACGCTCCCGCCGGTGAAGGGCAAACCCGTGCTGGATGTGCACGCTCTGCACGTGTGGCCACGGGGCGGGTTCATGCTCATCGCTCTGCCGAACACCGACGGCAGTTTCACCGCCACGCTGTTCTTGTCGCGCAAGCGGTTCGAGGATCTCTCCACGCCAGACGCGGTGAGTGAGTTCTTCGCGCGGGAGTTTCCCGACGCCGTGGCGCTGATTCCCGACCTGCTAACGGAGTTCTTCGAGCATCCGCAAGGGCAGCTCGGCACGGTTCACACTTCACCATGGTACGTGCGGGATCAGGTGGTGCTGATGGGCGATGCCGCCCACGCAATCGTCCCCTTTCACGGCCAGGGCATGAACGCCGCGTTCGAAGACTGCCTCGCCTTTGACGACCTGACGGCCCGGCAGCGCGACTGGCACCGCCTGTTCGCCGAGTTCGACCGCGTGCGTCGCCCCAATGCGGAAGCGATCGCGCAGATGGCGCTCGAGAACTACATCGAGATGCGCGACACGGTGCTCGACCCGCGATTCCAGCGCTACAAGGCGATGTCGGTGGAGCTGGAGAAACGCTTCCCGGATCGCTTCATCCCGCGCTACTCGATGGTGATGTTCCACCCCGAGATTCCCTACGCCGACGCCCTGCATCGCGGGCAGATCCAGCAGGAAATTCTCGCAGCGCTCGATACTGGCGACCCGACGTCGATCGACTTCGACCGGGCGAAGATGCTGATCCACGAGCGGCTGACCGCGGTTGCGCCAACCTCGAGCCCCGTTTAAGAACCCGGCCCGCTTCTAGAGCGAGGCTTCATCTTCCCGGCGCTTCTTAAACACGATCCAGCGTCAGGAAGCTCATCGCATACGCATGGCGCGCGTCGGCGGGATGCTCCGCGCGCTCGACTTCGCGCCACTCCCGGGGATCGGGCTTGGGGAAGAACGTGTCGCCCGGAACGCTCGCGTGAATGCGCGTGAGAAACAGCCGGCGCGCCAACGGCATGACGAGCCGGAAAATCTCCGCCCCGCCCACCGCGCACAGCTCCGGCGTGCCTTCGGCCCAGCAAAGCGCCTCATCGATCGAGCGCACGATCACGACGCCGTCCGCGTGCCACTTCGGGTCGCGCGTGAGCACGACACTCGTCCGGCCGGGCAGCGGCTTGCCGATGGATTCGAAAGTCCTGCGGCCCATGAGCATCGGTTTGCCCATCGTGCGCGCCTTGAAGTATTTGAGATCGTCCGGCAGATGCCACGGCATGCCGTTGTCGCGGCCGATCACGTCATTCTCTGTCGCCGCAACGACCATTGAGATCAGCGGCATGTCTCGGCGCCTGTCTGGATCACGCACATCAGCCGCGCTCCTAGTGTGGTGAATCGGAAATTCGAAGAGCTTTTCGGAAAATCGCTGTGCGCTGAGCGCGGCGCCGGGGCGCGCAAGCGAAGGGGTCGAGGGAAAAATGACAGGGGGCTGTCAAACTCGACTCTAATGTTAGTCGGCCTGCTCGTCATTCCATATCGATGCCGCTAACGAGTGGATCGCCGCATGGCTCTGATAGCACGGCCTCACGTTTGACAGCCCCCTGTCATTTTTCCCTCGACCCCTTCGCTTGCGCGCCCCGGCTTCCTGATGCCGTCAGTGCGATTTTCCGAAAAGCTCTTCGAATTTCCGATTCACCACACTAGAGCTCGACGGCCGTAGTCAGCACGACGACACCGCGGCCGGGCATGCGAAAGAACTCCGCCGCCTGCGCGCTGCGCCTCTGCATGCGAGCAAAGAAACGCAGCCGCAGTCCGCGCCAACCGGGCAACGGCCGCGCGCGCACAACGTGCTGGCCGAGGAAGAACGAGCAGTCTTCGACGAACACCCGCACGCCTCGCTGGCGCGCCGAGCGCAGCGCGTCGCCGATATCCGGCGTCTCCATGAATCCGAAGTGGGCGGTGACGCGATACACGCCGGCGAATAGCTCTTCCACGCTCACGCGATGCGACGGATCCCAGCGCGGCGAGCGCACGAAATCCATATTGAGCACGATCAGACGCTCGTGCGCGACGTGATTGTGCTCGAGGTTGCGAATGAGCGCCGACGGCACGACATCCGGATCGCTCGCGAGATAAACGCCGGTGCCCGGCACCCGCTGCACCCCTTCGAGCAGCGTATCGACCTTCGCGATAGGCACCGCCATTTCGGCGAGCGCCGCTTTCAGCTCCGCGCGACCGCTGCGCCACGTCCAGAACACGAAGAACAGACCCGTCGCCATCGCGAGCGGAATCCAGCCACCGTCTTCCACCTTCGTGAGGTTGCCCGCGAGGAAGGTGAAGTCCATCACCAGCAACAGGCCGAACACGATGCCGACAACGGGCTTCGACCACTTCCAGAGAGTCGCCGCGACGTACGCGCCGAGCACGTTGGTCATGGCCATCGTGCCGATCACCGCCGCGCCGTACGCGGCCGAAAGCGCATCGGAGTTCTTGAATGCCAGCACGAACGCGGTCACCGCGACGAACAGCAGACTATTCACCGCCGGGACGTAGATCTGGCCCTGCTCCTCGGCGGAGGTTTGCAGGATGCGCAGCCTCGGAAGCAGATCGAGCTGCACGGCCTGGCGCGCAACCGAAAACGCTCCCGAGATCACGGCCTGCGACGCGATCACCGTCGCCGCCGTGGCCAGAATGATCATGAACGGCAGCATCGACGTCGGCACCATCGTGTACAGCGGCCGCTCCACGACCCGGCCTGCTTCCAGAAACAGCGCCCCCTGGCCGTAGTAGTTGAGCAGCAGCGACGGCAGCACCAACACGAACCACGCAATGCGCACCGGCGTCTTGCCGAAGTGCCCCATGTCCGCGTACAGCGCTTCGGCGCCCGTCAGGGTGAGGAATACCGCGCCGATAATCGCGAGCGCCTGCATCGGATGGGTACCGAGAAGCGCGACCCCGTACGCCGGATTGAGCGCCGCCAGCACCTGCGGCTGGCGCGAAATCGCCACTCCGCCGGACACGGCGAGCGCGATGAACCACAACACCATGATCGGTCCGAACAGCTTCGAGATGTGGGCCGTGCCGCGCCGCTGAATGAAGAACAGCAACGCCAGCACGCCGAGCGTGATCGGGATGACCATGTTCGCGAACCCGGGCTCGATGAGCTCGAGGCCTTCCACCGCGCTCAACACCGAGATCGCCGGCGTGATCATGCTGTCGCAGAAGAACAGCGCCGTGCCCGCGAGCGCGCAGCCCACGAGAAGCTGCATGGCCTTGCCCGGAGCGCCCGTGAACTGCCGCTGCACGAGCGCGAGCAGCGCGAGCACGCCGCCTTCGCCGTCGTTGTCCGCCCGCATGATGATGACGATGTACTTCACCGTCACGGACAGGATCAGCGACCAGAAGATCAGCGACAGCAGCCCGAGGATGCTCGCCAGGTCGTGCGAGCCCGCCGCTTCCACCGATTTCTCGAAGGCATACAGCGGGCTCGTGCCGATATCGCCGTAGACGATGCCTGTCGCGCCGACTACAGCGGAAAGGCCGACCTCCCTTTTCACGAGCGCGCCATGCTATTTCTTCTTGCGCGCCTTCGTCTTCTTGGTCTTCCGGCCACCGGAGCGCGCGCTCGCGTTCTTCGCGCTCTTGCGCGCGACCTTCTTCTTGCGCTTCTTCGGGGACGGGCGTTTCGCCGGCCACAGCATCGTGCCGCGGCACTTCGGCGAACCGCAGTGGCAGGCGTAGATCTCGTCGACGTTCTGCGGATCGTCCTTCTCGCGGCCGATCTGGTAGTCGTAGCCGAGCTCGTCGCCCTTGGCGATCTTCCGGGTCGCGACGATGAACACGCGGCCCTTCTTGATCTCGGACTCGCAGTTCGGGTCGCACTTGTGGTTGATGAAGCGCGCGTCGTTGCCGCCGATGCCGGCGTCGATCACGGTCTTCTTGTCGACGATGAACAGGAACGTGTGATTATCGTTCTCGTCGTGGTCCTCGTACCGCTTGTCGGCCTGCGCATGCGTGATGCGGTCGCCGAGGTACTCGTCGAGTATTTCGCCCTTCTTGACGTCGCGCGTGGTAAACGCGCCGTAACCGTGCACGCTCGAGCGGCGCACGACGTAGAGCGGATGTTCCTCGTTCTTCGAGGGCTTGCGGCTTCGGTCGATGCGGGTGGCGGCCATGGTCAGACGGCCACCGGCGCCTTGATGGCGGGATGAAATTGGTAGTTCACGATCTCGAAGTCCTCGTACTGGTAATCAAAAATCGATACCGGCCTGCGCCGGATCCGTAAAGTGGGCAGGGGCAGCGGCTCGCGCTGGAGCTGCAGATCCGCCTGCTCGAGATGATTGAGATAGAGGTGGCAGTCGCCACCCGTCCACACCAACTCGCCCACATCGAGGTCGCACTGCTGCGCCAGCATGTGAGTGAGCAGCGCATAGCTTGCGACGTTGAACGGCACGCCGAGAAACATATCCGCGCTGCGCTGATAAAGCTGGCACGAAAGCTTCTTGTCCGCGACATAGAACTGGAAAAACGCATGGCACGGCATGAGCGCCATCTGGTCGAGTTCGCCCACGTTCCACGCGCTCACGATGATGCGGCGTGAATCGGGGTTGGCGCGCAGCTGTTCCACCACCTGTGAAATCTGGTCGATGGTGTGACCCCGCTGAGCCTGCCAGGCGCGCCACTGCTTGCCGTAGACCGGGCCGAGCTCGCCCTGCTCATCCGCCCATTCATCCCAGATGGTGACGCCCTGCTCGCGCAGCCACGCAACGTTCGTTTCCCCGCGCAGGAACCACAGCAGCTCGCAGATCACCGAGCGCACGTGAACCTTCTTGGTGGTGACGAGCGGAAAGCCCCGCGACAGGTCGAAGCGCATCTGCTGCCCGAACAGCGACAGCGTGCCGGTGCCCGTGCGGTCGGCCTTGCGTGCGCCGGTGTCCCTCACCCGGCGCAGCAGTTCGAGATAGGGCTTCATCGGGAGACGGCGCCCAGGTTGCCCGAAGGCACCGGGCGCTGGTGAGTCCTGATGAGCAGGTAGATGCCGATGACGATCATGGGCAACGACAGGATCTGGCCCATGGTGAGCCACCCGCCGGCAAGATAGCTGAGCTGCTCATCGGGCACGCGCACGAACTCCACGATGAATCGCACCGCGCCGTAGTACGCAAGGAAGAGGCCCGTGGGCGCCAGCCGCGGTCGTGGCTTGGACGTAAACCACCAGATGATGGCGAACAGCACCAGCCCTTCCAGCAACGCTTCGTAGAGCTGCGACGGATGCAGCACGTGGCCGTTGTAGTTGAAGCCCCAGGGCAGCGTGGTCTCTTTGCCCCACAGCTCGCCGTTGATGAAGTTGCCGATGCGCCCGAAGAAGAGCCCCAGCCCCGGCAGCGGTACGGTGAAGTCGAAGACATCGCCAATATTGCGACGGTGGGTCTTCGCGAAGATCAGCAAGGCCGCGATGCCACCGAGCAGGCCGCCGTGGATGGACATGCCGCCTTCCCAGATGCGCAGCGGGTACCACGCATCCTTCGCCCAGAACGGCCAGCCGTAGAACAGCACATAGCCGATGCGCCCGCCGATAATCCCGCCGAGCATGGAGTAGAAAACCAGATCGTCGACGTCGTTCGGCTTCCAGGTGCTGCCCGGCTGGGCCGCGCGGCGCCGCCCGAGCCACCACCCGGCGGCAAAGCCGACGAGGTACATGATGCCGTACCAGTGAACCCGCACGGGACCCACACCGAGGAAAGGGCCAATCTCGAACGCGATCTTGTTGAAGCCGGGGAACTGGAGCATGTGGTCTAGGTGGCGGTGAACAAGTAGTGGAGCCCGGGTCGGTCCTGGTGCTTTTTCGACGACGCGAAGTTTAGCGATCTTCCGCGACAGGGGCGCGGCTTACTGGTGTCGACACGCCCTCTATTCCCGGGTGACCCGGCAGAAGAAGGCTTTGAGGTAACGGGTTTCCGGAATGGCGGGGTGCACCGGATGGTCGGGCGACTGCCCGCCCGCCTCCAGGATCTGCGCAAACCGCGCGCCGTGCCGGGCCGCCGCCTGGATGGCGTCGATGTGATCGTCCGCGGACAGGTGATAGCTGCACGAGCAGCTGACGAGCAGCCCGTCGCGCCCGATGAGGTTCATGGCCAGCTGGTTCAGCTTGCGGTACGCGGCGGTGCCCTGCGGAATATCCTTCTTGCGCTTGATGAAGGCGGGTGGATCGACGATCACCACGTCGAAACGCTCACCCTGCTCGTGAAGCTGCTTCAAGCCATCGAAGGCATCGGCCTGCAGCGTCCCCACCTCCATGCCGTTGGCCGCGGCGTTGCGTTTTACATAGGCCAGCGCGGTTTCCGAGGAGTCCACGCAGGTGGCGGAGTGAGCCCCATGACCGAGCGCGGTGACCGCCCAGGCACCCACATAGCTGCAGACGTCGAGCACACGCGCACCAGCCGACAGATAACGCGCGAGCCGCGCGCGGTTGGCGGTCTGGTCATAGAACCAGCCGGTTTTCTGGCCGTGGGCGAGCGGCGCGACGAAGCGCAGGCCGGCCTCGATCACCTCCACGTCGTCGGGCACTTCGCCGAACGCGACTTCGGCCACCGAGTCGAGCTGTTCGAGGTCCCGCGCGCCAGAGTCGTTCTTCCAGTACATGCCGCGCGGCGCCAGCACGGACCGCACGACCGCTTCGACGTCCTCGCGCAGGGCGTCCATGCCGCGCGTGGCGATCTGGCCGACGATCACGTCGCCGTACCGATCGAGCACCAGGCCCGGCAAGCCATCGGACTCGCCGAACACGAGCCGGTAGTACGGCTCGCGCGACAGCCTCTCGCGCAGGGCAAGAGCCACGTTCAGACGATGCACGATGAGCGAGCGATCGAAGGGCTGCTCGAGGTCGCGCCCGACGATGCGGGCGCAGATGAGCGCATGCGGATTCACATACGCATGGCCCAGGAACTGGTCGCGATCCGAATAAATGCGCACGACAGCGCCCGGCGTCACCTTCGCAAGAGGTGTCGCGGCGTTGTCGATCTCGTTGCTGAACACCCAGGGGTGCCCGGCGCGAATGCGGCGATCTTCGCCGCGCTTGAGCTTGAGGACCGGCGCTTCGTTTGGCATCGAACTTAAGGCGGGCGCGACGGTGCGCGCTATAGTGGCGCGCATTCTACTCGAAAGCGGTCGCGACTCATGGACAAGCCTTCCCCGGGGGCGCCAACGAACCGGCTGGCGCAGGAAACCAGTCCATACCTGCAGCAGCACGCGCATAACCCGGTGGATTGGTATCCGTGGGGCCCTGAGGCCCTCGAGCTTGCGAAGGCGCAAGGCAAGCCCATCCTGCTTTCCATTGGCTATTCGGCCTGCCACTGGTGCCATGTGATGGCACACGAATCGTTCGAGGACGAAGCCACGGCGCGGCTCATGAACGCGCAGTTCGTGAACATCAAGGTGGATCGGGAAGAGCGCCCCGACATCGACCGCATCTACCAGGTCGCCCAACAGATGATCACGCAGCGCAACGGCGGCTGGCCGCTCACCATGTTCCTCTCGCACGAGGATCAGCGCCCCTTTTTCGGCGGCACCTATTTCCCGAAAGAGCCGCGCTACGGCATGCCGGCATTCACGGATCTGCTGAAACGCGTCGCTGAGTATTACGGTGGGCATGAGGACGACTTGCGCCAGCAGAACGAAGAGTTCATGAAGGCGTTCGATGAGTTGGTGCCCCCGCCGGTGGAAGGCCAGCCGATCAGCGCCGAGCCGCTGGGCGCCTGCCGTGAAGTGATGGCCCGCAACTTCGACAGCAACTATGGCGGCTTCGGGAGCGCACCGAAATTCCCGCAACCCAAGCAACTCGAGCGTCTCTTGCGGCACTGGTATTCGACGGCTGCGAAACCCGAGGTCGATCTGCAGGCGCTGTACATGGCGACCCTTACGCTCACCCGCATGGGCGAAGGCGGCGTATACGACCAGATCGCGGGCGGCTTCTGCCGCTATTCAGTCGACTCGCACTGGATGATCCCGCACTTCGAAAAGATGCTCTACGACAACGCGGGCCTGATGGCCGTGTATGCGGAAGCCGCGATCGCGACGGGCGACATGTTCTACGCGCAGATCGCGGCGGAGACCGCCGAATGGCTCATCCGCGACATGCAATCGCCTGAAGGCGGCTTCTACTCCAGCCTCGACGCCGACTCCGAAGGTCACGAAGGCAAGTTCTACGTATGGGACCGTGAGGAGGTAAAGGCGGCGCTGACCGCCGAAGAGTTCTCGCTCTTCGAGCCCCGGTATGGCCTCGATCGTTCGCCGAACTTCGAAGGCAAGGGGTGGCACCTGCACGTGTTCCGGTCATTGAGCCAGGTTGCCGGCGCCGTGAAAGCGGAACTGCCGCATGCCGTGCGGGTGCTGAACGCCGCGCGCGTCAAGCTGCTGAACCGCCGCGAAAACCGCGTCTCGCCGGGGCGCGACGAGAAAATCCTGACCTCGTGGAATGCGATGGCCATCCGAGGCATGGCGATCACCGCGCGCATGCTTGCGCGCGACGACCTGGCCGAAGCCGCAACGCGTGCGCTCGATTTCATCCGCACGACGCTGTGGAAGAACGGGCGGCTTCTCGCGACCTATAAGGATGGCCGGGCGCATCTCAACGCGTACCTCGACGACTACGTGTATCTCGCCGACGCGATCCTCGAGCTGCAGCAGGTGCGCTTCCGCGCGGATGAATTGGCCTTCGCGCGCGAGTTGCTGGACGTCACGCTGGCGCATTTCGAAGACCCGCAGGGTGGGTTCTTCTTCACGTCGGACGATCATGAAGCGCTCATCCACCGGATAAAGGCGTACGGGGACGATGCCATCCCTTCCGGCAATGGCATAGCCGCCTTTGTGCTTCAGCGCATGGGATACCTGCTCGGCGAAACCCGCTATCTCACGGCTGCGGACCGCGCCGTGCGTGCCTCATGGAAGATGCTGGAGCGGTATCCGACCACCGCCACGACGATGCTCAACGCGCTCGAAGAGCTTCTGACGCCCCCCGAAATCGTGATCCTTCGCGGCGAACGCAAGGAAGCTCGCGATGCGCAGAGGGAGCTGGCGAAGATCTATGCGCCGCATCGGCTGGTGCTATCCGTGCCGTCGGACGCCAAGGATCTGCCTCCCGCGATCGCGGAGAAGAGAGCCGGCACCGGCCTCATCGCCTATCTCTGCACGGGCAGCGTCTGCTCGGCGCCGATCGGCGGTCTCAGCGCGCTTGCCGTACAACTTCGATTGAAGTGAGGTTGGGCAGCGGCGCCTGCGCCGCCGCGTCGAACAGCCACTCGCGAAACGCCGCGATCTTCTCCATCGAGATGTAGCTGGGCGGGCAGACGAAGTAGTACGAACGCGGCGCCTTCACGACGCGCGGGCTCGCGAGCACGAGCTTGCCATCGCGAATCGGCTCGTACGCAAGGCTCCAGCGAACCAGCGCAAAGCCCTGCCCGGCTTCGGCCGCGCGCACCACCGTGACGGAATCGTCGAACGACGCGCCCCCGCTGCCCCAGCCTTCGGTCGCGTGCTTGATGTCCGGCCACTCGGCCCAGGGCTCGCTGAGCGAGTGGAGCAACGGAAGGCGCTTCAGATCATCCCGCGTGCGGATCGGTCCGTGCTTGCTGAGCAGCGCCGTCGAGCACACGGGCACGAGCCACTCGTCGAGCACCTTCTCGACATGCAGCTGCGGCCAGTCGCCCACGCCGAAGCGCACGGCGGCCTGCACGTCCGAGCGCAGGAAATCCACGATCTCCGGCGAGGTGTGGATGCGCAGCTCGATCTCGGGATACTTCGCGTTGAAGCCTTGAAGTCGCGGCAGCAGCCACTGCTGCAGAAACGACGCCAGCGTCGTGATCATGAGCGGACCGGTGCGACGATCCGAGCGGGCTTCGTCGATCGCGCGTTCCAGTTCCTGGAGGCCCCTGCGAACCCGTGGCAGAAGGCGCGCGCCTTCCGCTGTGAGCTGCACGACCCGCCCGCTGCGGTTGAACAGGCTCGCGCCGAGGTATTCCTCCAGGGAGCGGATCTGCATGCTCACCGCGCCCGCCGTGATTCCCAAAGCGCTCGCGGCTCGCGTGAACGAAAGCTGCTCCGCCACAGCCGCGAACACTCGCAAGCTCGAGAGCGGCAGGCGGCGGAAGGCCGTGTTGCTCTTCGGCTTCGAATTTCTGGCGGGGCGTTTGGCGGCTGGCATCGATTCACCCGGGCGGTGCGACATGCTGTCACGTCGCCCAGGTGAGGACAACGCCGGTTAGTTCATTGGAAAAAAGTCGCCTACGGCGCTTTTTTCAGACATCGGCTTCGTTCACGGCGGCAAAAAACGCGGTTTTTGCCGCCTGCCCTGGCGCGTAGCCACCCCCCGACCCGCCGTCTGGAACTAACGGCTGGACGCAACCATCGCGTGTTTCCCGCTCTTCGCCAGATAAACCGCCGTGAGATTCGGGTTATCGATGCTCCGAACCGCGTCGTCCACCGCGCGCGCCACACACTTGCGCTCGAGCAGCTGCGCTTGCGGGTTGGGAACGGTGTTTACCTCGCATACACCGTGCGCCGCGCGTTGGATGCGTGTGTAGAGCGCGCCCGCCTGCTCGGCATGCGAGAGATCGAGATCGCCGTAGGAAATCTCGGTCTTCCTCACGCCTTCGGAATTGGCGTTGGCAAACCCTGAAAAGCCCAGCGTCGCGGCGACGCCGAGCGCGAACCAAACCGTGCGATTGAAACGTTGCATGTCAGCCTCTCCTGTCGTACCTGCGGGATGCAATGCTGCCAGCGCGCGAACGGTTTGAGTTTCAGCGTGGTAAAGGTTGCTTCAGTTCCGCTGAAGCAGGGCCGAGTTGCTCGCGTAATTTCGCTTCATCGACGGATTCGCACCAGTGGCCGACGACGATCGTGGCGACGCCGTTGCCGATGAGATTGGTGAGCGCACGCGCTTCCGACATGAAGCGGTCGATTCCGAGGATGAGCGCCACCCCCGCGACCGGAACGTGACCGACAGCCGACAAAGTGGCGGCCAGCACGATAAAACCGCTGCCCGTCACACCCGCCGCGCCCTTCGACGTCAGCAGGAGCACCAGCAACAACGTGATCTGATGCGTGAGGTCGAGCTGCGCGTTCGTCGCCTGCGCGATGAACACGGCGGCCATCGTAAGGTAGATCGAGGTGCCGTCAAGATTGAACGAGTATCCCGTGGGGATCACGAGCCCCACGACGGACTTGCGCACGCCGAGATTTTCCATCTTCGTGATCATGCGCGGCAGGACGGACTCCGACGAGGAGGTGCCGAGCACGATGAACAGTTCTTCCTTGATGTAACGCACGAAGCGCGTAATGCGAAAGCCATGCGCGCGTGCGATGAGCCCGAGCACACCGAAGATGAAGATCAGGCACGTGACGTAGAAGCACGCCATCAGCTTGCCGAGCGATGCAAGCGTGCCGACGCCGTATTTGCCGATGGTGAACGCCATCGCGCCGAACGCGCCGAGCGGCGCGAGCTTCATGATCATGCCGACGATGCCGAACAGCACCTTCGAGAATTTCTCGATGAGCTGGAACATCGCGTTGTCGCGACCGAGAGCGTGCAGCGCCAGCCCAAACAGCACGGAGAACAGCAGCACCTGCAGGATATCGCCCTTCGCAAAAGCGTCGACGACGCTGCTCGGGATGATGTTGAGCAGGTAGTCGGCCACGCCTTTCATGCTGTCGGAGTGGGTGTATTGCTGGACGGACGCCGCATCGAGCGTTGCGGGGTCGATGTTCATGCCGGCGCCCGGCTTCACCAGGTTGACGACCACGAGCCCGATGATCAGCGACAGCGTGCTGAGCACTTCGAAGTAGAGCAGCGCCAGCGCGCCGGTCTTGCCCACCTTCTTCATGTCCTCCATGCCCGCGATGCCGAGCACCACGGTGCAGAAGATGATGGGTGCGATCAGCATCTTGATGAGCTTGATGAAGCCGTCGCCGAGCGGCTTCATCGCTTCACCGGCATGCGGCCAGAAGTGGCCGAGCAGGACGCCGACCGCGATGGCGATCAGCACCTGCGCATAGAGCGATCCGGAAAGAACGCGATGGAAGGGACGACGCGGAGTAGCGCTCACTGCTGTGTGCTCCCCGCGTCGCCGATCCGCGTGCCGTTACTTGAGGACTTGCGCGACGGCTTCGGCGAAGTAGCCGATGTTGTCGCTCTTCAGGCCCGCGATGTTGATGCGGCTGTCGTCCGTCATGTAGATGTGATGCTTCTCGCGCAGCTCGCGCACCTGGTCCTTGTTGGCGCCGAGGAACGAGAACATGCCGTGCTGGCGCTCGATGAACGAGAAGTCGCGCCCCGGCGCGGCCGTCGCGAGCCTCGCCACCGCGTCCTTGCGCAGGCCGGCGATGCGAGAACGCATCGAGCCCACTTCATCCGTCCACGAGCCACGCAGGGCCTCGGTCGTGAGGATTTCCTGCACGATGGCGGCGCCGTGATCCGGCGGCATCGAGTAGATGGTGCGCGCGATGCGCACGAGCTGAGTCAGGATCGCATCCGCGCCGGTGGTCGTCTGGTTGATGACGTGCAGCGCGCCGGTGCGTTCGCGATAGAGGCCGAAGTTCTTCGAGCAGGAGACGGCCACCAGCACTTCCGGCAGCTCCGCCGCGAAGAGGCGCGGGCCGAAGGCATCTTCCGCGATGCCGGTGCCGAGGCCCTGGTACGCCATGTCGATGTAGGGCACGAGGCCGCGACGCTGCACGAGGGTCAGGATGTCTCGCCATTGCGGCTCGGAAAGGTCGGCGCCCGTCGGGTTGTGGCAGGACGCGTGCAGGAGCACGAAAGCGCCCTTCGGCAGCGTATCCAGCGCATCCATCATGGCGCTGAAGTTCACGCCACCGGTGGCCGGGTCGTAATAGGGATAGCGCTCGAGCTTGATGCCAGAGCCGGTGAGCAGCGGAACGTGGTTCGCCCACGTGGGAGTGCTGACGTGAATGACCGCCTCGGGATTCGCCAGGCGGATCAATTCGGCCCCCACGCGCAGCGCGCCGCAGCCGCCCGGCGCCTGGATCGTGCGGACACGGTTGGCCTTCAGGGTCGGGTGGCCCTCGCCAAACACCAGCTTCTCCATGGACTGGTTGAAGCCGGCATTGCCGGCCGGCGCCACGTACGTCTTGCTGGTCTGGCGCGCCAGCACGGCCGCTTCGGCCTTGCGGACGGCGTCGAGAATCGGGGTCTCACCCTTGTCGTTCCGGTAAACGCCCACGCCCAGGTCCACTTTCCGGGAGTCAGGGTCCGCCCGGTAGGCGGCCATGAGGCCCAGGATGGGATCGTCGGGCATCCGCTCGAGGCGTTCGAACATGAGAAATCTCCGGGAATGACGCGGTCGCTTGCGGGGCGGCAAGTTTACCCCATGGGCTCCGGGCAATGGCCGGCGCGCGGCTGAGCGCTCGTCAGCCCATTCCCGGTCCCGCCGGAGGCAACGGCGGGACCGGGATGGCTTACGGGGTACCGCTTCTTCTGTGGTCAGACGACCGGCGGCATTCCCTCGTATCGGGGCGCGGCGGCGGCGACCTGTTGTTCGGTGGGGCCCGGAGGCACCACCACGAGGCCACGCACCGCCCGCGGCACGTCACCGCCGCAACGGCGGCAGTACGCGGTGGCAAACGACGTCGGTCCGGGCAGGCGGTAGCTCACCACCTGACTCTCCCCGCGGACCCAGCGAAATTGCCGGGCCGGCACGAAGAGGTTCGGGGCACGAACTTCGCTGTGCTCGCGGCTGCAGCTCTCGCACTGGCAATCGACCATGCGAAGCGGTTGTCCTGTGATGCGGTAACCCACGTCACCACACAGGCAGCTCCCAAAGGTCACGCGCGACAACGACGCTTTCATTGCGAGGTCGGGCGCGAGGGCATTCTCGGGTGTCACGCTCATGACATCGACAAAGCAACGGCTGTGCCAATACGCAAGATCGCGTTTTCACTGCGATTCATGGCGTTCGCGGCACACACGGCCGGGCGCGCGTGGTGCACTCGCGCGGCTGCTGCACACCCGAAGTGCGCGCCGCGCAGCGGACGAAGCGGTTCGGCGCATGAGCCGATTTTGCGGACGCCCGCGGGCCTGTCGCCGGGAAGCGTCGCGACGTGGGCCTCTGTACCGAGTATTTCACGGTTTTAGTCGATGTCCTTATGTAAGAGCGTGACGTCGCTCGCGCCATGAAGCGGGGCCGTTGCCTCAATATCAAGGCACCGTCACACGCGACGCAGAACGCCTTCTTTCGCCCATGATCCAGATCGTCGGTTCCGTCCTCGTGCTCGGCTGCGTCATCGGCGGCTTCATCATGGAAGGCGGTCACGTCCTTGCGCTGTGGCACCCGAGCGAAATCATCATCATCGTGGGCGCCGCGTTCGGCGCGTTCCTCACCAGCAACCCGCCCAAGGTGAGCAAGGCCGCCTTCCAGGGCGCGCTGGCGCTGCCCAAGGGCCCGCGCTACAAGCGTGAGGACTACGTCACACTTCTCAAGCTGACGTACGACATCCTGATGAAGATCCGCAAAGAGGGCGTCATGGCCATCGAGGCGGATCTGGAAGCGCCCGACAAGAGCGCGCTCTTCAAGAAGTACCCCAAGATTCTCGAAGACCATCACATGATCTCGTTCATCACGGACTGCCTGCGGCTCATCGTCGGCGGCAACCTGGATCCGCACGAGCTCGAGAGCCTGCTCGAATACGAGCTCGAGACGCATCACAAGGAACAGCACGAGCCCGCGCACGCCGTGCAGAAGGTGGCGGACGCGCTCCCCGGCTTCGGTATCGTCGCGGCCGTGCTCGGCATCGTGAACACCATGTCGGCGCTCGATGGCGCGGACACCGCGACGATCGGCCACAAGGTCGGCGCCGCGCTGGTCGGTACCTTCCTCGGTATTCTCGTGGCCTACGGCTTCGTGGGTCCGATCGCGAGCGCGATGGAGCATCGCGCGCACGAAGAAGGCAAAGCATTCGAAGTAGTGAAGATGGCGCTCGTTGCGAGCGTGCGCGGCTATGCGCCGCCAGTGGCCGTCGAGTTCGCGCGCAAGCTGCTGTTCGCGGAAGACCGCCCGACCTTCGGCGAGCTCGAAGCGCACCTGAAGGGCAAGCCGGCAGCCGGCGCGGGCAAGCCGAAGGCCGCGTAAGGCGGATCGCGGCATGGCTTCCAACGCGGGCGACAAGCGCCCCATCATCGTCAAGAAAAAGAAGATCGCCGCCGCGGGTCACCACGGCGGCGCGTGGAAAGTGGCGTACGCCGACTTCGTGACCGCCATGATGGCGTTCTTCATGGTGATGTGGCTCGTCACGGCCGTGTCGAAGGAACAGCGCGCGGCGATCTTCGACTACTTCAAGAACCCCAGCATGGAGCCCGGCAAGAGCACGAAACCCGCGCCGGGTCAGATGGGCCCGGGCGGCGCGAGCACCAGCCCGATCGACCTGCGCGGCGGCCTCGATGCGCCGCGGACCACGCAGAGCGCGAAGCCCGGCGTGGGCATTCCGCAGCCGACCGCCGTTCCCGTGCGGCAAGGCGACCCGAGCCAAAGCGACGCGGACAAGATCAAAGCCGATGCCATGGCGCTGGAGAAAGCGCAGGCGGAGCTCGACAAGAAACGCATGGAAGCGTTGATGCAGGAGCTGAAGGAAGCGATCAGCAAGAGCCAGGCGCTCGAGCCGTTCAAGGACCAGCTGCTGCTCGACATCACCCCGGAAGGGCTGCGAATCCAGATTGTCGACGCGCAGAACCGGCCGATGTTCGACATCGGCAGCGCGAAGCTGAAGGGCTACACGGGGGCGATCCTGCGCGAGCTGACGCCATACCTGAACTCCGTGCCCAACCACGTCAGCCTCACGGGACACACGGATACGACGCCCTATGCGGGCATCACCGGCTACACGAACTGGGATCTGTCGACGGATCGCGCCAACGCCGCACGCCGCTCGCTGGAAGGCGCCGGTCTCGCCTCCGACAAGGTGTCGCGCGTCGTCGGCCTGTCGTCGTCGGTGCTGTTCGATCGCACGAATCCGCGCAATCCGATCAATCGCCGCATCAGCATCGTCGTGCTGACGAAGGAAGCGGAGCAGGAAGCGCAGAAGACCGATATTCCGATGCAGATGGCGGACGCCGGAATGGCTGACGGTTCCCCCTCGTCCACTGCCAGCGCCGCTGGCGCACCGGGCGCCGCAGCCGACCTGCCGAACGGTGGGGATCAACTTGCCATGACGGGCGGGAACACCGAACCGGGTTCCGCAGGGCCGATCACGGCGATCGACAAGCCGATCAATACGCCGATGGGCTCGGCGCCGGTCGCGTTGCCCGCGTCGGCGACAACGACCGCCCCGACAGCGCCTCAGCCTGCGGCAGCGCCAAGGCATCCGATTCCCACGAAGTAGACCTGCGAAGCGGGGATAAGCCGCGCGTTAGTGCGGCTTGGCGGCGTCGTCCTTCTGGAGGTCGATCATCCGATGAACCATGCGCACCGCTGCAGCCATGAGAACGTGATTACACACCTGATCGCGGCGAAACTCGTCGCAGGTGCATCCGGTGGGCGGGGGCACAGTTCTGTCCACACCAACGGCAACCGGCGCAGGCACCGTGTCCTTCAGCTGAGCGTCGTCTCGTCGCGGCATCCGTAAGAGCTCCTTGCAGTCGACTCTCACGAAGCAACTTATGCTCCCGCATGCCCACGCCCGCTATTCGGTGTATCGATTATGCGACGGGGCTCTGTCGTGCGCCGCGCCCAAGTGTCTGAAGGGGCTCAGTGTGCGGACACCTTCTTCAGAGCGGACAAGCGCGTCGCTTCGAACTCGTCGCCCTTGTTCCAGGCGGGCATCGCATCCGCCTGGGCGATGAGCCACGCGGAATAGAAACCGATCTGCGCATCTTCGATCATCCCGTCGAACACCCAGGTGTCGTCGATCTGGTCCGACGGTTGGTGGTAGGTGTGCTCTTCCCACTCTTCCTTCCACTTCTTGCCCCAGCCTGGCGGCTTGCCGACGTAGTCCGTGCCGCGATCGAAGTACATGGCGGGCACGCCGATCTTGGCGAAGTTGAACTGGTCGGAGCGATAGAAGTAGCCGCGGTCCGGAAACTGGTCCGGCACGAGCACGCGGTTCTGTTTCGCGAGCAAGCCCTTCACGAGTCCATCGAGCGAGGACTTGCCGTAGCCGATGTACGTGAGGTCTTTGGTGCGGCCCTGGAACGTGCCGCCGTCGTAATTGATGTTGGCGGCGATCTTGCCCGGCGCGAACGTGGGGTGCGCGGCGTAGTACTGCGAGCCCAGCAGCCCCTGCTCCTCCGCCGCGACGAACAGGATGAGCACTGAACGACGCGGCCGTTCCGGCAAGGCGGCCATGGCGCGCGCCATTGCGAGCACCTGGGCGCAGCCGGAAGCGTTGTCTTCAGCGCCGTTGTAGATCTTGTCGCCCTTCGCGTCAGGGGGGCCGATGCCGAGGTGATCGTGGTGAGCGGTGAGAATCACCACCTCGCTCTTCAGCTTCGGGTCACTGCCCGGGAGCAGGCCAGCGACATTCGCGGTCTTCACGCGCGAAATCTTGTTCTGGAATTTCAAGGTGGTCTTCAACGCCAACGGCACGGGCTTGAAGTCGCGGCTGCGCGCGGCGGCGATGAGCTTGTCGAGATCCTGCCCGCCCGCCTTCACGAGACGGCGCGACGCCTCTTCGGTAGCCCAGCCACGGAACTGAACGCGCGGCTCAACTTCGGCCGGCAGACCGAACTGCTCGCCCGACCAGGACGACGTCACCACCTGCCACGGATATCCCGCGGACGGCGCGGTGTGCACGATGATCACGCCCGCGGCACCGTGGCGCGCGGCGCTCTCATACTTGTAAGTCCAGCGGCCGTAGTAGAGGCGCGTGGTGCCGGCGAAGAGCTTCGGATCCCAGTCCGGGTCGTTGTTCAGCATCACGACGACCTTGCCCTTCACATCGACGCCCTTGAAGTCGTCCCACTGGTACTCGGGCGCTTCGATGCCGTAGCCGATGAAGACCACGTCCGCGTTCTCGAAGCCGCCTGCGTCCGTCTGCACGCCGCTCGAACCGGTGTAGTCGTCGAAGGACTTGAGATCGACGCTGCCGCTCTTGCCGGTGAAGGTCCAGACCTTCGGGGCCTGGGTATCGACGCCAACGATATCGATGGGCTGCTCCCACTTGCCGTTCGGCGCGCCGGGCTGGTAGCCGAGCGATTGCAGCTCGCGCGAGAGATACAACCGCGCAAGCCGATCCCCGCGAGTGGCGGGGCCGCGGCCTTCCAGTAAGTCATCCGCAAGGAAACGGATGGGGGCTTCGAGCGTGTCGCGCGTGATCTGCGCCTGCGCGACTTTTTCGACCGCGTTGGGAATCGTGACGGACTGCGCCGATGCTGCGGTTGCGAGTGCCGCGGCGCCGAGCAAGGTGAACCCCAGCGCCGGCATGACGGTCGTCGTCATCCATCTGCAAACGTTATGCGTGATCCTCATGAGGTCCCCGTGTGAGTGCGCGATTTTGGTCACAACGCCCGCATATCTGTTCTATGACGGTGCGCGAGTTGCGGGCATCGTACCAACCGCGCGCCGGGGAAACAGCCACTTGAGACGAACCGATCGGTCATACGCAACTGGCATTGAACTTGCTCGTAAAGGATGCATCGAATGAGCCTGCTTGCCGCTTCCCGCCGGAGGACCGCCATGCCGATGTTGGACAGCGCCACGATCACGACGAGCGTCGCGACCGCGAACATCTCCACGTCCAGCACCGCGAGCACCAGTGCCGCGATGGAGAATGCGTGGCTGGCGCCCCTGCCGCGAACCTACTTCGTCGGGGGTTTCCGGGTGGAGCACGTGCGAGACACGCTCGGCCATTCCACTTGGACATGTGACTGCGTGGATTTCGCCCGAGCGCAGCGCGCCGGCAGCGAAAGCGGTTGCCCGCACACCCAGCGCATCGCCGCAGCGGCGGAGCTCGACAGGTTGCTGCGTACGCCGGGGCTGATCATGCCCACGACGTGCTACTAGCCGGGGATCCGGGCTAGTTCGTCACCACGAACCGCTGATGGCGTAACGCACCGAGATCTCGAGTTTCGTCTCGGTGGCAAGCTCGGGCTCGCCGAGCAACACGGGCCTCGCCTTCACGTCGCTGCGAACCCGCAGCCATTCCAGCATGAAACGCCAATTGTTCCCCGGCTCGAAGGAGTACGCGGCGGTCCAGGCGTGCCCGTCTTCGTTGCCCGGATTCGACCCGGCGCCCCTGTCGATTTCGAACGTGTCGTATCGCGCGGAGAGCATGTGATGCCCGAAGCCCTTCGCGAGCATCGCCGAGCGCGAGTTGAAGTCCCACCGCAGATGGAAATTGTTCGGCTCGATGACGGTCGAGCCGTCGAGCCATTGCAGGAGCACGGTCCACTCGCCTGACGTCTCGACTCGCAGGGCCGCGGCATCGAACGTCGTGTCCCACGCGAAATTCCGGAGCTTCTCGACGGACACCGTCGGGTCGGCGCGATTGTCGTAGTGAAGAACGTTGAGCACGGCGCGATCGAGATAACGCAGCTGCCCGCCGACGTAGTAGCCGGGGCGGTGGTCCATCTCATGGAACATTTCGCGCTTCGCTTCGTCCGGATCGCCGCTCGATTTGCCCACCCGCCCGAACAGCGTGGTCTGGCGATCGTCGAAGACGAAGCCGTTCATCGCGAGCATCGTGCCCGCCGGATCGTTCCATCCGAACAGCGCGCCGGTGAATTGCAGGTCGAACGAATGCCCCATGCGCGTGCCGAGCCAGTCCACCTGGCCTTCCAGGCCGATGGTGCGGATCTCCTCGCCGATCCAGCTGCTGATCGCCGAAGGCGTGATGCTGTACGGCGTCTCCCATCCCGTCGCGCGATTCTCGAGCGACATCGGCGGATAGAACGCGCCCAACCGCACACGCGTGCGGAAGCCGGCGCGCGGATAGGGTCTGTATTCCAGATAGGCTTCCGTGAGATCGATGGGGCTCTTGTCGTAATCGCCCCAGCTCGACGCTTCAGCATGCAGCGAGAACACTTCGCCCAGCGGCTGAGCGATCGCGGCCCGCAGCCTGCCAAGGTGCGGACCGTTGTCGTCCTTGTCGTAGCGAAGCTTGCCTTGGCCGCCATCGAGGTATGAATTGCGGCCGTCGGAGTCGACGGCACGGACGTCAATCGAGAAGTCGTAGGTCGTCGCGCGCGCGGCCGACCCTGCAGCCAGCAGGCCGCAGGCCGCGCCGATCCGCGCGGACGCCAGCCGCGATTTCCAATCGGCGGCTAGTAGTCCCATGAGTGGGGGTGACCTTTCAGCGGCGCCGGCCGCGTGACCTCTTCGATCTTCAGCGCGACGTCATTGCTCCCGCCGCCAATGCGCACCGGTCGTTCGAGCATCGTGGTGGGATCCTTGAGCAGCGGATGCCACAGCTTGATGCGATACACGCCCTCCGGCAGGTTCGGGATCGTCCAGCCGCCCTTGTCATCCGTGCGGCCGAAAAACGGCGCGGCCGTCACGACGATGTAGGCGGCCATGTTGTCGTGGATGTTGCAGCCGAGCGTGACGATGCCCGGCTGGTCGAACACGACCGGCGCATGGGCCTGGCCGCGATACAGCGGCAACTGGAAACGATGCGTCGGCGAGAAGGAATAGACCTGGTGGCTGACCTGGTCGCTGTTGGGGAAGGACACGACGGAGCCGACCGGGATCACGATCACATCCGGCACGAACTCGAGATCGAGCTGATCCACGACCGCCTTCTGGGGTGACGCCGGCGCCGCCTTGCCCGACTCCGGTTCGGCTGTAACGACCGCGCCAACGAGAGGCCGGCCGTCCTTCTTCAGGACAACCAGCGACACACTGGCGGCCAACACAGGTCCCGCCGCCAGCAGCAACGCCACCGCCGCCACGGCGGCTCCACAAAGGGTGCCCGCGTGACGATGGAGCATGGCTTTCCCAGCCGTGCGCTTCATCTCACTCCCACACTGGATTGCTCGCGCGCCCGTGGAGCGCTGCGTACCATCGATGTTCCATATTCGAGCCGATGCGATGGGCAGTTTCCGCAACCGACTTCTCGTGCTGATCATTGGTCTGGTCGTCGTCACACAAAGTGTGACGCTGATCGCAGTGCTTGCGCGGGTGGAACAGACGGTTGAGGGACGAGCGGCCGGCGAACTAGGCGCGGGCGGGGCTTTCATCGAGCAGATGATTCGCTTTCGCGCCTCGCAGCTCGCGAGCGGCGTTGGCGTGCTCGCCTCGGATTTCGGCTTCCGGGAGGCCATGGCCTCCGGCGACCCAGGCACTCAGCTGTCGGCGGCCAACAATCACGTACGACGCATCGGCGCGGACCTGATGCTGCTGCTCGACAACCGTGGCGCGCTCATCACCTCGACTCGGAAAGTCGACAAGGACGAGGCCAGCGCGCTGAGTCAGCTCCTCGTGGCGGCGGACATGGCGGTGGATCGGCCGCACGTGATGGCCATCGGCGGGCGCCCGTATCAGTTCTTCGTCGCGCCCGTGCGCGCGCCGGAAGTCATCGGCTACGTCGCGATGGGCTTCGCGGTGGACGACACCCTCGCACGCAGGATGAGCGAACTGGTTGGCGCGCAGATCAGCCTGGTCTCCGCGCGCGCCGACGGCACGGCGTTCATTGCCTCGTCTCTGGAACCCACCGAGCGCCAGGCGCTTGGCAAGATCGCGCTGCAGACACTCCAAGGCACGGGCGTTCAGCGCCTGCAGCTGGGAAACGAGCCATATCTCAGCGTGTCGCGTCAGCTCTCGTCGAGCCCCGATTCGGTGTCGGTGCTCGTGCAAAGAGGCACGCACGCCGTGATGGCCCCTTATCGGGACGTGCGTGACGCCATGCTCGTGATCGGCACGATCGCCCTGCTCGCCTCCATCGGCGTCGGCCTGCTGGCGGGGCGAAGCGCGTCGCAGCCGATCGCCGCACTCGTGAAAGCAGCACGCCGGATCGAGGAAGGTCGCTACGACAGCCCGGTGCGGGTGATAGGCGCGAAAGACTTCCGTCAGCTCGCGTCGACGTTCAACGCGATGCAGTCGGGAATCGCCGATCGCGAAACTCGCATCACGCATCTTGCGTATCACGACGCGCTCACCGGCCTGCCGAACCGCGCGTTCGTGGAGATTCAGCTCGATGGCATGCTGAAGAACGACACGACGACGCCGTTCGCGCTGATCCTTGTGGACGTGCGCAACCTGCCAGAGATCAACGCGACGCTCGGCCATCACGTCGGTGACGAAGCGTTGAGCGAAGTCGCGCGCCGTCTGCGGCAGAACGTGGGCGCGTCGGATCTCGTGGCGCGACTGTCAGCGCATCAGTTCATCGTGGTGACGCGGCCGTGCTCGCTGCAGCGGGCGCCGCTGCTCGCCGAGCAGCTGACCGGAACCATCCGCGCCGGCTTCCATGTTGCCCAGGTGAGCCTGGACATGGATGCGATCGCCGGCATCGCTGTATTCCCGGATCACACGAGCGCCCCGCGCGAGCTGCTCCGTTGCGCGCAGCTCGCCCTGCACGATGCGGACTCCTCTCGCACGCGAGTCGCGCTGTACGTTACGGGGCGCGATCAGGAACATCGTCGCCGCCTGACGCTGTTGACGGAGCTGCGGATCGCGCTCGAGAACGACGGCCTGCAGCTCGTCTATCAGCCCAAGGTGGACATGGGCACGCGCACCGTAAAGAGCGTCGAAGCGCTCGCGCGCTGGACTCACCCTCACCTCGGCGTGGTCCCACCCGGGGAGTTCGTGCCGCTGGCCGAGCAGACCGGCAACACCCGCCGGCTCACGAGCTGGGTGGTCGAAGCCGCGATACGCCAGATGGAGGCGTGGCGACGCGAGGGTCTCGAGATCGACGTCGCCGTGAACCTTTCCGCCGCGGACATCCTCGACACGCAACTGGGCGACGAAGTGCTCCGCGCGCTCCAGAACCACGGCGTGCCGCCGACCTCGCTGCTGCTGGAAATCACGGAGAGCGCGGTGATGCGCGATCCGGTGCTCGCCGCGCGCAACATGCAGTTGCTGCAGGTGTCCGGCGTGCGCTTCGCGATCGACGATTTCGGCACCGGCTATTCGTCGCTCTCGCACCTCAGCCGACTGCCATTCGACGAGCTGAAGATCGACCGCTCACTGCTCGCGCATGCCCACGAGCGGGCGGATGACGCGACCATCGTCGCTTCGACGATCGAGCTTGCACACCGCATGAAGCTGCGGGTAGTCGCGGAAGGCGTGGAGACCATCGAGAGCTGGAACCTCCTGCGCCGCCTCGGTTGCGATCTGGCGCAGGGCTATCTCGTGAGCCCGCCGATCCCGCCGGACAAGATTCCGCCGTTCATCGCGGAAGCCAATCAGCTGCTGCGGGACTCGGATTCGACGCAGCTGCAGATGCAGGCGTTGCAGATCCTCAACACCATCGGCAAGCGGTAGCTCAGGCCAGATCGGCGAGCGCCGCGGGCACGTGGCGCCGGAGAATGCGTTCCGCGTCTTCCCACTGCGCCTTCGGGTCCAGCTGCGCCAAGAAGCGCACTTCACTGCCCGAGTAGGCCGCAATCGGCAAGCCATCCTTGTAGAGCACCCGATTGCCGGTGAGCGCGGGCACGCGCGCTTCAGGCGTAATCACGCCCAAGAGGTTGAGCGGATCGGCCGCGCTGAGCGCGATGAGCTCGCCGTCATGCGGCTTGCGGCGTACGTCCCGCAACAGGCTCACCGCTTCGGGCGTGGCGTAACTGCTCGCCCGAGAAACCCGCGACGAAGCGACCGCCACGGATCTCGCCGCGTGCTTCGAGTCGACGGCAGCACATCAAGATGTCTCGCCACGGTGGCAACCAAGGCGCCTCGGCGGCGATCAACTTCCAGAGAATGACACCCCAGCGCCGCAGGAGCGTGCGCACGAGATTCTCGATCGCTTCGCCGTCAGTCGCGGCGGAAGCGCCGGTTGCCGCGCCAGTTGCGCCAGTTGCGCCAGTTGCGCCAGTTGCGCCAGTTGCGCCGGTTGCGGCCGGCTTGCGCACGAGCGCCCAGCGACCTGAATCCGCCATGCCGAAGAGCGCAACTCGTCGCCCTCGCCGCCCGGCTGCGCGCGGACGACGCCGATCCGACGGCAGCAGCAGCGCGCGAAGGCCGCCGAAGCTGTCGGAGTTCACGACACCGAGGGCCACGAGCTCCGCGATGGCCTCTTCGACCTGCGCCGGCAGCATGCGGGTCTCATCGACGATCTCGTCGAAGAACGACGCGCCGTGCGACTGGATCACGTCGGCAACATCCTTCGCGCGGGAGGTGAGATGCGACGCGTCCGGCGCATCCGCGAACTCGGACCACAGGCGCACGTTGCGTCGGGGCAGGAGCGTGATGGGCGTCGCCTTCACCGGCGCGGCGCCCCGCTCCGGGCTCGCCGCCGTGCGCTTCGCCAGACGCGACCAGACGAAGCGGCCGGCGAGGCATTGCTCATCCAGCCAGGACGGCTCGTATTCGTTGATGCGGGCGGGAAGAATCTCCGTCTCCCACGCGCCGGCGGGCGCCTCGAAACCCTCGAGCTGCCCGAGGATGGCGGTCAACGCGTCCGGTCCCTGCATTCGCGCGGCCGGCGCCACGCGCTGCCATTCGAAGAGGAACCGCAGGAAATCCCGGGCCTGCACCGGCTCGATCTCGGCGCGCAGGCGCTTCACGGTGTAGCGGTGAATGCGGGCGAGCAGGCGGCGCTCGCACCACTCTTCCTTGCGGACGCCGGGCGTGAACTGGCCGCGCATCGCGAAGCCTTCCGCCTGCAACGACGCGAGGGGGACGGCGATGTCGGACGGTGGGAGGCCGAACGCGCTGGCGAGCGCACCGAGCGTGACGGGGCCCAGGCCTTCGAGCCGGCCCCTCACCAATTCGATGAGGGCTTCAGCGCGCGCGAGGGATTTGCGGTGTTCCGACGGCACCTCGACGTTCGGCTCGAATGTTGCGTCGGGATAGACGGCCTCGGCGAGCGGACGTCGTTCGGTTGCGAACCACAGGCTCACTGGAGTCGCTTCGGAATGCGGCGCCAGGTGCTCGGCCGAACCGGCTGCCGGGGGGCTCGCCGGGCTGCATGCGGCCGAGGAGGGAACGTCATCGGGCGTCGCGCCGGGCATCATACCGAGCGTCGCGCCAGGCGCCGCAGTGCTCGACATGCGTGTCGCCCGCCCCTGCGAGGCGAGATGCTCGAGCAGCGGCGGCCACGCGGCGTTCGCGCGCACCTCGTGTTCCGTCATGAATCCCAGCCAGAGCAATGAATCGTGCAGTTCGTCGGCGGACGTGGAGTCGGGCCACGCCTCGTCGCGCACGCGCTCGACCGCGGCGACATCGAGCTTGCCGATGTCGGCGGCCGACTCCGGATCGAGCCAGCGACGGCTCATCACCGCCTGCGTGCGGCGCTCTTCGAGAGGCGCATCGTCGAGGTAGGCGTACGGCCGCGCCGACATCACCTCGAGCGCCAGCGGCGAAGGCTCGGTCACGTCGCGCGCGATCACGCGGATTTCTCCGGACTCGAGCCCGCGCAGCACGCGCTCGAAACCGTCGATGTCCATCGCGTCTTCGAGGCAATCGCGAATCGTCTGTCGCACGAGCGGGTGGTCGGGTATTTCGATCTCGCCCGGCAGGTTCTCGGCGCATGCCACCTGATCGGGGAACACGGACGCCAGCAGGTCCTCGGCGTTCATTCGCGCAATCTGCGGCGGGATCTTCTTGCCGCCGCGAAAACGCGGTAGCGCCAGCGAGATCGACGCATCCCAGCGCCAGCGCACGCCGAACATCGGCGCCGCGCACAGCGCCTGGATCAGGATCTGGCGCGCCGAGTTCGAATGCAGATACCGCGCAACGTCTTCCAGATCGAAGCTGTGCGCGCTCGTGAGCGAGAGGATGATGCAGTCTTCCGTCGCGGCCGCCTGCAGCTCGAAGTTGAACTTGCGGCAGAACCGCTTGCGCAACGCCAGCCCCCACGCGCGATTCACGCGGCTGCCGAACGGCGCGTGTATCACGAGTTGCATGCCGCCGGATTCGTCGAAGAATCGTTCGAAGATCACCGTATCCCGCGTCGGCAACGCACCGAGGGCGGCCTTCGCGTTGGACAGGTAATTGACGAGCTGCGCCGAGGGCGCGCCGGAAATGCCGACGTCTTGCGTCATCCACTCCAGCGCGGCGCCGGAGCTCTGCTCCAGTTTCTGTGCGATATCCTCGCGCAGGCGTGAGACCGCAACGGAGAGTTCATCCGTGCGGCCGGGCGCCTCGCCCAACCAGAAAGGAATGGAAGGTGGCGCGCCGTGCGCATCCTGAACCCGCAGCGTGCCACGCTCGACGCGAATGATCTGGTACGACGTGTTGCCGAGCTGGAAGATGTCGCCCGCGAGGCTCTCAACAGCGAAATCCTCGTGCACGGTGCCGACCACGTGGCCCACCGGCTCGAGCAGTACCTTGTAGTCCGCCGTATCCGGAATTGCGCCGCCTGACGTGATGGCCGTCAGCTTGGCGCCGCGCCGGCCGCGCAGCATCTTGTTCACCGAATCGCGATGGATCAGCGCGCCCGTGCGACCGCGGCGCGTGCTGAAGCCGTCCGCGATCATCCGCACGATCTCGTCGAATTCCTTGCGATCGAGGGTGCGATACGGATACGCGCCGCGGAAGCACGTGAACAACTCGTCTTCGCTCCACTCGCGCGCGGCGACTTCGGCGGCGATCTGCTGAGCGAGCACGTCCAATGCATTCCGCGGAATGTGCAGGTAGTCGAGCTCTTTGCGTCTTACCGCGTCGAGCAGCGCAGCCGATTCGACGAGATCGTCGCGTGAGAGCGGGAACAGGCGGCCCTTCGGCGTTCCGCCCACCGCGTGCCCCGATCGCCCCACGCGCTGAAGAAACGCGTTGATCGAGCGCGGCGAGCTCAACTGACACACCAGATCGACATCGCCAATGTCGATGCCGAGCTCGAGCGATGCGGTGGCAACAAGCGCCTTGAGTTGGCCGCCCTTCAAGCGCTGCTCGGCATCGAGCCTCAGCTCTTTGGCGAGGCTGCCGTGATGCGCGGTGATGAGCTCCTTGCCGATGCGCTCCGACAGATGGCGCGCCACGCGCTCGGCCAGCCGGCGTGTGTTCACGAACACGAGCGTCGTCCGGTGCTCGGCAATGAGCTCGGCAATGCGGTCGTACACCTGCGTCCACACTTCGTTCGACATCACCGCTTCGAGCGGCGCCGGCGGCACTTCGAGCGCAAGATCGCGCCGGCGTACGTGCCCGGCATCGACGATCGCGCAAGGCGAGTCGCCGCCGCCGACCAGGAACTTCGCCACTTCGTCGATGGGCTTCTGCGTAGCGGAAAGCCCAACGCGCGTGATGCGCCGACCCGCGAGCGCATCCAGCCGTTCGAGAGACAGCGCGAGATGCGAGCCGCGCTTCGTGCCCGCGAGGGCATGTATCTCGTCGACGATGATCGTGCGCGTCGTGCCGAGCATTCGGCGGCCCGAGTCCGAGCCGAGCAGAATGTAGAGCGACTCGGGCGTCGTCACGACGATGTGCGGCGGGTGCTTGGCGGCGCGCGTGCGCTCCGCCTGGGGTGTATCACCCGTGCGAACAAACGTTCGGATCGCCACATCCGGAAGGCCCAACACCCGCAGCTCGTCGCCGATGCCCACGATCGGCGCAGCGAGATTGCGATTGATGTCGTTCGACAGCGCTTTCAGCGGAGAAACGTAGACGATGCGCGTTTCATCCGCGAGCGCTCCCGCGAGCCCATCGCGCACGAGACTATCGATCGCGGCCAGAAACGCGGCGAACGTCTTTCCCGAGCCCGTCGGCGCGGCCACGAGCACGGGCCGGCCCGCACGAATCGCCGGCCAGGCCTCGACCTGCGCGGGCGTGGGCGTGGCAAATGCGCGGCGAAACCAGGCGGAAACCGCAGGGTGAAAGGTGTCGAGGACGTCCATTCAGGCGGCCGAAAGGAAAGGGGGACGCGACAGCATACGCGCCCGGATTGCGTTGTCGAATCGGGTGCGGATCATCCAGTTTCGGTCACTCGTGAGTCCTGTATGACGGGATACGCAGGTCCGGTGTGTTTGGGTTACCCTCGGCCGCCAGTATGCTGACCCTGACGACCCCCGCTTCGAGCGGCGGCAACTACGCTGACGCTCCCTCGATCAATGTTCGCGTCGCTAACGTGCTAGAGATTCTTCACGCGCGCACCGGCGTCGACTTCGCGACCTATCGGCCCGCGACGCTCGAACGGCGCATCGCCAGGCTGCTCGAATCGAATCGCGCCGGCTTGCGCAGGAAGGTCGGGGCATGAGAGCGGTCGAAATGCGGGACGTTGGGCCCGTGCATCGCGAGTTCGACCTGACACTCGCACAACGGCTCGCGATCGGTTTCGGCGCGCTGCTGCTGGTGATCGTGGGGTTCTCTGTCGCCATGTTCGTGTGGCACTCGCAGAGCGTCGAAGCCCAGCGCGATTACACCGAGCGCGTCGTTCCGTTGACTCAGCAAACACAGGCGCTCGACCGGGCTCTGCTGAACGCCGCCGTCGCGATGCGTAACTACCTGCTGCAACCCGAGCCGCAGCGTCTCGCGAATTATCGCAGCTACGCGGAGCAGGCTCGCCGCAGGCTCGTGCTGTTGAATGCCGCCGCAAGTCCCGCGACGGGGGCGACCGACGTTCGGGATACTTCCGATGCCGCGCGCGCGTTCATCGCGCAGCTGGACAAGGTCGTCGAGCAGCGCGCTTCCGGACCGGTTGCCGCGGAGGACGAGAGCGCGGTGGTGACCCTTCGCGAAAAATCCGGCACGAGCATCTACCGGCTCGTGGATTTGCAGGATTCACGCGCGGCCCAGGCACTGGACCGGATGTCCACCGCGCGAGACAAGGTGAGTCGCGGCCTGCTGCTGCTCGCGGCGATTGGCGTGGCTCTGTGTATCGGCATCGCGTGGTTCACGACTCAGTCGATCCGCCGCCCGACGCGCGCGCTCGTTCGTACCGCCGCCGCGCTGGAGCGGGGCGACTGGCAGCCGGCGTTGCATCTCACACCTGACGACCCGCGCGCACCGCCGCCCAGGAGCGAGATGCGACGGCTCTCCCGCGCCATCGGCGCCGCCGCCGGCGCGCTCGAGCTGCGCGAGCGCGATCTGCATGCGAAGAACCTCAAGATCCAGAGCCAGAATGAAGAGCTGCAGGCGCAGAGCGAAGAGCTTGCGAGCCAGAACGAGGAACTCGTCCAGCAGGGCAACGAGCTGCGCGCGCAGAGCGATGCGCTCGCGGAATCCAACGAGCGCAAGAACCACTTCCTGGGCGTGCTCGCGCACGAGCTGCGCAATCCTCTCGCGCCGATCAGCAACAGCATCAACATCTTGAAGCGTGTACCGCCGGGCACCGAGCACGCTCAGCGCGCGCAAGCCGTAATCGAACGGCAGACACGGCACATGATTCGCCTGATCGACGACCTGCTGGACGTTACGCGCATCTCGCAAGGGAAGATCCGCGTGCAGAGCGATGCCGTGGATCTGCTCGATGCCGTACGCAATTGCATCGAGGACCAGAACTCGGTGCTCGAACAGAGCGGCCCGCACCTCGCGGTGGATTTGCCTGAGCAGCCGCTGCGTGTGCGCGGCGACTACACCCGGATCTGCCAGGTGTTCGGCAATCTGCTGAGCAACGCCATCAAGTTCACGAACACCGACGGAACAGTCAGGATCCGCGTGCGGGCCGACGCGGAAACGAACGAAGCGGTGCTGGACGTGCAGGACACGGGCATCGGCCTCGACCCGGGGCTGATACCGCTGCTCTTCCAGCCCTTCAGCCAAGGCGAGAACGCCTACACGCGCACGAACGGCGGGCTCGGTTTGGGCCTTGCCCTGGTAAAGGCACTGGTTGAACTGCACGGCGGATCTGTCACAGCCAACAGCCCCGGACCGAACCAGGGTTCGCGATTCACGGTAAGACTACCGCTAGCGAAAGTCTGAAGAACTTCTCTGAAATCGCCCTGACGGCATCAGGAAGCCGGGGCGTGCAAGCGAAGGGGTCTCGGAAATTCTGACAGGGGGATACCGAACAGCAACGCCGTGCCGTCAGCCCGAAGTCAGTAATCACATTTTGCGGCGTCGAAACGGAGCGGTCATCGCAACGATTAGGGCGGGGGTAAGTTCGGTATCCCCCTGTCAGAATTTCCGAGACCCCTTCGCTTGCACGCCCCGGCGCCGCGCTCCGCTATAAGGCGATTTCAGAGAAGTTCTTCAGACTTTCGCTAGCTCGACGCGCCCGAGGCCAGTCTCTGCTGCTCGATCACCGACGTCTTGCTCGTCTCACGCATCCTCAGGAAGACGACGAGGGAAACCGCAATACACGCGCTCACATACCAGTAGAACGAGCTTTCCATGTTGTGGCTCTTGAACCAGTACGCCACGAGCTCCGCCGTACCCCCGAACATCGAGATGGCGATTGCCGAGGGCAGCCCGACCCCGATGGAACGGATCTCCGCGGGAAACAGCTCCGCCTTCACGATCGCGCTGAGCGCCGTGTAGCCGGAGATCACGAGCACCGCGAGCATGATGAGCGCGGTCGCCATGTACGGATTGGTGGTCTTCGAGATGGCCATGAGCAGCGGCACATTGCCAAGCGTGCCGAGCACGCCGAAAGCAATGAGCACCGGCCTGCGCCCGATGCGATCCGAAAGCGCGCCGATCACCGGCTGCATCAGTACGAACGCGAGCAGCGTGACTGTCGAAATGATGGTCGACTGCTCTTTCGACATCCCCACCGTGGTGACGAGATACTTCTGCATGTATGCGCTGTAAGTGTAGAACGCCACCGTTCCGCCGATCGTCATGCCCGCGACGATCCACACCTCTCGCGGGTGCTTCAACAGGAATGTGAGGCCGCCCGCCTCCTTCGACTTGCTCTTCGAGTGCAGGAACGCCTCCGTCTCCGACAGGCGTCGTCTCAACCACAGGCCCGTCACCGCAGCGAGCGCGCCAATGGCGAACGGAATGCGCCACCCCCAGCTGTCGAGCTGCTCCGGCGTCAGCAGCACGAACTGCAGGATCACGAGCACAAACGAAGCGAAGAGTTGCCCCGAGATCAGCGTGACGTACTGGAAGCTCGAATAGAACCCGCGCCGTCCCGGCGTCGCGACTTCCGCGAGATAGGTGGCGCTGGTGCCATACTCACCGCCGAGACTAAAGCCCTGCAGAAGGCGCGCGAGCACTAGCAATACCGGCGCGGCGGCCCCGATGGTCGCGTAAGTCGGCGTGACCGCGATGACCAGCGACCCCGTGCACATCAGCGTGATCGAGAACTGCAGCGCCGATTTACGCCCGTAGCGATCCGCATAGCGCCCGAGCGCCCAGCTGCCGATCGGCCGGATCAGGAAGCCCGCCGCGAACACCGCCGCGGTATTGAACTGGCGGATGATGGGATCGTCGTCGGGAAAGAATGCATGCGAGAAGTACAGCGCGAAAGTAGCGTAGACGTACCAGTCGTACCACTCGACGAGATTGCCGATGGAGCCGCCGAAGATGGCGCCGATGCGCCGCCGGGTGTCTTTCGCATCGCTCACGTCGGCGGCCAGCGGCAGCGCCCCGGCGCTCGCCGGGGCGGAATTCTCGTTCATTTTCTGAATGCCCTCGCCCGGGCACACTTCCCCCGCGCCCTTCGCGCCGGACTATACCTCGTTTTCCCGGCCCGTTTTTCCCAGCCCGTTTTTCCCGGTCGCTTTTCCCGGTCGCTTTTCCCGGCCGGTTATTTCGGGGGGCTGGCGGGTTCGAGCAGCGGCACCCGGAAGTCCGTGAGCACGGTGCGGATATCGTCGCGATGAGACGCGATCCACTTGTCGAGCGTGGCTTGCCATTCCTTCTCGCCGAAGCGCACGCCCATCGACATCTCGTAGTCGAACTGGATCGCCGGATCCGGCCGGAACGGAATGGAAAGCCATGCATCGCCGCCCTGGTGACGGTTCGCCAGGAAGCCCGCGATCGGGCCCCACACGAGCGCGACGTCGATGTCGCCCGCCGCGAGATCGCGTTCGATGATGTTCGCGGGATGCTCGGTCGGATCGCCGCTTTGCTGGGCGTAGAAGTGCGCCTGCCCCACGAGCCCGTTCTTCAACAGCCAGTCGGTCGGCGGCGTGCGCGCGAAGACGCCGAAGCGCAGCTTGCTCAGCTTGTCATGCGGCAAGGACAGCAGATCTTCCGCGCTCTTGAGCTTTCGATACTCATCCTTTCCAGGAGCGACGAGCGCGTAGATCGAACGCATGTAGGGTTGAGTCGTCGCGGTGAGCTCGTAGCCTTTCGGCACTCCGATGATGAGGTCGCACTTGAACTCATGCGTAACGTCATCCTGCGCGCGCAACGTCTGGCGCACGAAACCCATGCGCTGGGGGAACCACATGTATTCGAGCTTGCGACCGAGATCGCGCGCGAGCGCTTCGGCGATCTTGTTCTCGTAGCCGGCGCCGGAGCGATCCGACAGCGGCAGGTTGTCCGGATCCGCGCACACCTTGAGCGATGCGGCAGGCGCCTGTGCGAGCGCCATCGATGCGGGCAACATCGCGGCGAGCAGCGCCAGGATTGTTCGCTTCACACTACTTCTTGGCGTCGATCGCGTAGACGTGGCCCGGCTTGATCTTTCCATCGGATCGGCCCTTGAGGTACGCGTACAGCCCTTCCCAATTGTCCGTCACCATCTTGCTGGCGCTGAAGGGCGGCATGCCCTTCTCGGGCCGGCCGTTCATGATGGTCTTGTGGAAGTCTTCCTTGCTCAGCTTCTTCAGCGATTCCACGAGCGCGGGGCCCACGAGGCCTTCCTGCTGCGCGCCGTGACATCGCTCGCAGGCGAGCGCGCGCCACGTTCGCCATCCCTGAAGCGTCTGGGCATCAACCTTGTTGCCGGGCCGCACCGTGTAGGGCGCGGCGGCGGAGCTGGCATCCGCTGCGGCGGCGACGGAGCTCGCGCCCAGCAGAATCAGGATCAACGGTTTCCAGGCATTCATCGCGAAGCAATTCCTCGTCCGGTGGCGGAAAAGGGCGGTGTGCCGCGCGCGGGGTTTTCGCGCGACACACCGCAGACGCAACTCGTGTGTAGCGTTTCAGCTCACCGGTTCATCGCCGTCGGAGCCCCACTGCCGCTATCGGGCAGCGAGAAGACGAACAGCGAACCACCGAGGGTCGTGTATTTCGCCAGGTCCTTGTAACCGCCCACGGCGCCCAGCCCTTCGGTGTTTCCCGCAAGACCCGCCGCCATGCCGATACCGGCCCAGCCACCAATGCCCGAGTACACGCCGACGTACTGCTTGCCGGCGTACTGATACGTGAAGACATTCCCGATGATTCCGGAAGGCGTCTTGAACTTCCAAAGCTCCTTGCCATCCTTCGGGCTGACCGCTTTCACGTAGCCTTCGAGCGTGCCGTAGAACACGATGTCGCCTGCGGTCGTGAGCGCACCAGACCATACGGAGAAGCGCTCGGCCTTCGACCACACGATCTTGCCCGCCGATGGATCCCACGCGATGAAGTTACCCATGCCGCCATGGCTGTTCGGCGCGGGGAACATCGTGAGCGTCGCGCCGACATACGGCTGGCCCGCGGTGTACTCCACCTGGAATGGCTCGTACGTCATGCACACGTGGTTCGTCGGAACCATCATGAGCCCCGACTTCCTGTCGTAGCTCGCGGGCTGCTGGTCCTTCGAACCGAGCGCGGCCGGGCAGATGTTCTTCACATCGACGTCCGGACCACCGGCGTCCGTGGAGTAGGCCTTCACGACTCCGGGACGGCCCGTCTTCATGTCGACGCCCGTAGTCCAGTTGACCTTCGGATCGAACTTCTGCGCCACCAGCAGCTCGCCGCTCTCGCGATTGAGCGTGTAAGCGATGCCGTTACGGTCGAAGTGCACCAGCGCCGGCACTTTCTTGCCGCCGATGGTCACATCGATGAGCGGCACTTCGTTCACGCCGTCGAAGTCCCACTCGTCGTGGGGCGTCATCTGGTAGACCCACTTCGTCATGCCAGTGTCGAGGTCGCGCGCCCAGAGGGTCATCGACCACTTGTTGTCACCCTTGCGCTGTGAAGGATTCCACGTGCCCGGGTTGCCGCTGCCGTAGTAGAGGAGGTTCAGCTTCGGGTCGTAGGAGTACCAGCCCCACGTAGTGCCGCCACCCAATTTCCACTGCTCGCCCGTCCACGTCTTGAGCGATGAATCCTTGCCCACCGGCGCCATCTTGCCGTTGGTCCAGGTCATCGTCTTGGCCGGGTCCATGATCAGGTCGCTGTCGGGGCCGACGCTCCAGCCCGTCCACACCTTCTTGCCGTCCTTGATGTTGTAGGCGATTACGCGGCCGCGCACGCCGAACTCACCGCCGGAAATTCCGGTAATCACCTTGTCCTTGAACACATGGGGCGCGTTCGTGTTCGTCTCGCCGATCTTCGGATCGCCGTTCTTCACGCTCCACACCACCTTGCCGCTGCTCGCATCGAGCGCGACGAGCGTGGTGTCGGCCTGTTGCAGGAAGATCTTGCCGTCGCCGTAAGCGAGGCCGCGATTCACGGTGTCGCAGCACATGACGGGAATGACGTTCACGTCCTGCTTCGGCTCGTACTTCCACTTGTACGTCTGATCCTTGAGGTTGACTGCGAAAACGTTGTTCGGAAATGGCGTGTGGATGTACATCGTGTCGCCGATGACTAGCGGTGAGCCTTCGTGCCCACGCAACACCCCGGTCGACATCGTCCACGCAACCTGCATCTTGCCAACGTTGCTGGCGTTGATCTGATTCAGGTCGCTCCACCGGTGATTCGCATAGTCACCGGCCTGTGAAGCCCAGTTCGCCGGGTCCGCCATTCTCTTGTCGAGATCGGGATCCGCCATGGCCGTGACGGATACAGCCGTCGCGGCCAGCGCAGCAACACCGACCAATATGGAACGATACTCGTACCTCATATCTCCTCCGGACATTGTGTTTTCTGCGGGAAATACGCGACCGCTTCCTGCGCTTCTCACGACGAGTTGCGCGGCATGTGTACACCTGTGTAGTCGGAAGGCGCAACACAAATTGAAGCGTGAGCACGCGGCGGCGTAGGATGCTCACGAACGCGACAACTCATTGATGGAAGTGCGCAAATGCCGGGAAAACATAGCGTCAGAAATGACACACTCTGTCCCGTGTATGGGGCACTAGCTCTTCTGGCTACGTGTGCGCATGCGGATACGCGAGTGAACGATTTTCCAACGCTCGCGCGCGTTGAGTACGTTCAGGAGTGTGAGAATCGAACCGGCAGCCAGGCGCACCTCTATCAATGCTCGTGCGTCGTCGATCGCATCGCCGAGGCGATGTCTTACGATGAGTTCGTGGAAGCATCCACGTACGCGCGCTACTCGACTCTGCCCGGCGAAGGCGGCGGTATCTTTCGCGATACAGACGAAGCGAAGAAGAAGGCGAAGCTGTTCAGGTCGGTGGAGGCGGACGCCTTCCGTGTCTGCAACCTGAAGATGCCCGCCGCGCCCTAGCGCGGCGAAACTTTCCGTCCGCTGTCAGCGTGAAGCCCGACTAACCCGCTACCGGCGGCGTGCGGGCCGCACGTTCGCGTAGCGGCGACACTTCGTGCACCAGCGGCCACGCCGTGGGCGAAGGCCGGTGCGGCGCTCGTACCCCCGAGGGGCGCCCCGATAATCGGGCGTTCCAAACGGGAGGCTGCACGGTCCGATGCGGGATTTTGCCGGGAAGGTCGCATTCATCACGGGCGGTGCCAGCGGCGTCGGCCTCGGCCAGGCGCAGGTGTTCGCGCAGGCCGGCGCGCAGATCGTGCTCGCCGACATCCGCGCGGCGGCGCTCGATCATGCCCTGGCGCAGCTGCACGGCATCGGCATACGCGCGCACGGCATCCACCTCGACGTCACGGACCGCGCCGCGTTCGCGCGCGCCGCCGAGGAAGCCGAAGCCCTCCACGGGCCGGTGCAACTTCTCTTCAACACCGCCGGCGTGTCGATGTTCGGGCCGCTCGAGAAATCCACGTACGACGACTACGACTGGATGATGGGCGTGAACTTCGGCGGCGTGGTCAACGGCATCCAGACCTTCGTGCCGCGAATGATCGAACAGCGCAAAGGCGGGTATGTCGTCAACACCGCGTCGATCGCCGGCCTCGTCTCCGCCGGCCCGTCGGGCATCTACTGCGCGTCGAAGTTCGCGGTGGTTGGACTGTCGCTGGCGTTACAGCAGGCCCTTGGTCCACACGACATCGGCGTCTCGGTGGTATGCCCCGGCAACGTGAACACCAACATCGCCGATGCGTGCGGCACGCGCCCCGCGCACCTCGGCAACACCGGCTATCACCTCGACGACGCAATCGTCGACGCGTTCCGCAGCATCCACGCCGCTGGCATGGATCCCGTGACGCTCGCCGAACACCTGAAGGACGCGATGACGCACAACCAGCTCTACGTCATCCCGTACCCCGAGCTGCGCAAGCGCGTCGCCGAGCACTTCGAAGCGATCCTGAGCGTGTTCCCGCCCCCCGACTCGGACCCCGCCGGGGTTGCGAAACGACAGGCGGCGATGCTTCGCTTCCTGGCCGAACGCCAGTCGATACGCGCGCGCGACGAGAGCTGATCAGCCGACTTTGACTTCGCTCAGCTGAACGAACGGCGCCTCGCTCGAATAATTGCCGATATCGTTCTGGATCTGCGCGGCGTGCGGCCCGAACGCCGTCTGGAACGACTCGACCGAGTCGAACTTGAGGTGGCACAGCACGGAGAACTCCGCCTTCGTGCCCGGCGCGCCGCCGCCCAGCCCCTGCTCCACGACGCAACCCTTCAGCGCGCCGCCGAGAACCCGCCTCACCATCGGAATGTGCGACGTGAGGTAGTAGCTCATGTCGAACTTCGCACCGTCTTTGTTCGGGTAAAGCACGTTCACAGTGATCATTGGCCTCTCCTTCATCGCGGGTTGGGGGCACGCATGCTAGGCGCGCCGCACGAAAAAGAAAACGCCGGAGCAGCCTGTGGCCACTCCGGCGTCGAAGAGCGAAAAGCGCGAACGCGATTGACGCGTTTCGCGTCAGCCGCCGGTGATCGGCGTAAGAGTCAGCTCGACGCGGCGATTCTGCTGCCGCCCATCGGGCGTATCGTTCGATGCGACCGGATGGGTTTTGCCGAAGCCGGCCGTCGCCACGCGCTGATCCGCAACGCCCTTGCCTTCGAGGTACTTGCCCACCGTCGCGGCACGGCGCTCGGACAAGGCCTGGTTGGTCGTATCCGACCCGACGCTATCCGTGTGGCCCGACACGTCGATGATGGTCTTGTCGTATTCCTTCAGAACGAGCGCGACCGAGTCGAGCACGCCGAAGAACCCCGAATTGAGATCCGAGCTGCCCGTGGCGAACGTGACATTACCCGGCATGTTCAGCACGAGGTCGTCGCCAGAGCGTGTGACGGATACGCCGGTGCCCTGCAGCTGCGCACGCAGCTTGGCCTCCTGCCGATCCATGTAATTACCGACCGCGCCGCCCGCGAGCGCGCCAACGCCAGCGCCAATGAGGGCGTTCTTACGATGCGCCTTGCCATCGCCACCGGTGAGCGCGCCTACAGCGGCGCCAGCCAGCGCGCCGAGCGCGGCACCCTTGGTGGTCTTGCTCACCTCTTTCTCGCCCGTATACGCGTTGTTGGTCATACAGCCCGTGACGAGGCCAGCGACCACCGCCACCAGCACTCCAGTGCGCAACAAACCGGGATGGGTCATTCCGAAATCTCCTTACGAACGAGCAGCGAAAGGCGAACGCTACGCCAGCTGGCGCCCCCGTGAAGCAGGGTTTTCGGAGCGTGTGAATGCGCTCACAGATGCGGAAATTCGGTATCCGGACGGCATGAGCCGAACGTCACAAAAAAGCGCGGAAGGAACCTCGACGGTGTCGGCGTATTGAGTCAAATTGACACTCGACTTGTCTTCACACGAGAGGTAGCCCATGCCCCGCGCGATCTGGACCGGCGCCATTTCCTTCGGCCTCGTCTACATTCCCGTGCAGCTTCATTCCGCTTCCCACGCAAGCTCGCTCGACCTGGATTTCCTGGATCAGCGCGACTTCTCACCCGTCGGCTACCAGCGCATCAACAAACGCACGGGCAAGGTCGTGGAGTGGGGCGACATCGTGAAAGGCTACCAGTACGAGAAGGGCAAGTACGTCGCGCTGAACGAGGAGGATTTTCGCCAGGCCAATGTGAAGGCCACGCAGACGATCGACATTCAGCAGTTCACTGACCAGGCGAGCATTCCGCCGGAGTATTTCGAGACGCCCTACTACCTCTCGCCGGGCAAAGGCGGCGCGAAGGTGTATGCGCTACTGCGCGAGGCGCTGAAGAAATCGAAGAAAGCCGCGGTGGCAACGCTCGTGATGCGTGGCCGGCAGCATCTGGCGATGCTTCACCCCCACGACGACGCGCTCATGCTGAACACGCTGCGCTTCGAAGAAGAGATTCGCTCAGCGGACGAGCTCGACCTGCCCGGAAACTCCGCAGGCGTCACGCCCAAAGAGCTGGCAATGGCGGAACGGCTGATCGACGACATGACCGGCGAATGGAAGCCGTCGCAGTTCAAGGACACATATAGCCGCGACCTGCTGGCTCGCGTGAAGGAGAAGGTCAGGAATCGCGAGACCCACAAGCTCACGCCCACCGAAAAGACACGCGAGCCCCGGCAGAGCGCGCAGGTGATCGATCTCATGGAGGTGCTGAAGAGGAGCCTCGAACAAGGCAAGGGACCGAAACACGCGAGCGCCGCCGCGCCGGCGACGCGCCGACGAGCTACACGCGCACGCAAGCGCAAGACGGCGTGACGCGCGGCGGCCTCAGAAGGTTATTGGGCGCGCGAGAAACTCATTCGTGCCGAAGAACATCTCGAAGCCGATGCCGACGCCCCAGCTCGCACTTCGTTCCTGCTCGATCTTCTCGCGCGGCCACGTAAGGCTGGTGCGCACTTCCATCACCAGCCAGTCTCGCACGATGGCCTGACGATACGCGGCCTTGACGCCGTACTCGTGCACGGGCACCACGTAGTCGCTCATACCGTCGATGCCGGCCTCGAGCGCGATCGCGCGCCGGTTCGGCAGGCCGCGTAGCGCCGAGATGGCGGAATATCCATAGATGCCCTGCGAACGCTCCGAGAACGAGGCCGACGTCGTCCACCGCAGCAGCCACAGGTCGCGCAGGAATAGCTTCTCGAGGTCCATGCGGGTCGTCACGCCCGCCTTCTGCGTGTTCTGCCAGAACGCGGTCTCGCGCAGGCTGAAGAGACCTGACATCGAGTCACCCCGCTCGTAGACATAACTGGCCTTTACGTACGGGTCGAGCGGGAATTGCAGGCGGATGCCCGTGCCGAAATCGAAACGGCTGCCCTGCTTCGACGGGGTGCGATAGGAAATTCCGGCGAGCGTCTGCTCCTGGTCGACCGGGCCATACGTGCGCGGCAACGCGCCCGAATCCGGCACGCTTTCCGAGATGTACTCATCGCGATCCACACGGCCGACGAATGCGTGGAAGCGATCGTTCAACTGGGGGAGAGGCACATCGACGCGAAAGCGCAGCTTCGGCTGCAAGCCGTCGAATTGAGTCCACAGCAGTGAAGGCGTGAGGCTGCCCGAGGCACCTTGATAGTCGGAGGGAGGGTGGTCGGAGCCGAACCAGCGATCCACATGCATGGCGGATTTCCACACCATGTCGTAGACCCCTTGCTGCGTACGATCGAGCCACTGATCGTCGGTTTCAGGCCCCTGGTGCTCGTTGTCGGCCTGCTTCGGGGCCTGCGTCGGTGGCGGAGTCGGAACGGCTTGCGGCGTGCCCGGAGGCTGCACCTGCGCAAACGCCACGCCCGCGAACGCCCAGACCGCGCACGCCAGCAGCGGCATTCCTGAGTTTGTGGCAGCTCGCCTCACGCGAAAACTCTCCCCCTTGTGTGGATCAGGCTAGACCTTCGGACCGACGGGTACCGTGTTCGAAGTCCCCGGCCGCAAAAACCGGACCTCGCGCTCGCACCGCTCGCCTCATAAAAGAGCGCCAGCGGAGCTTTTGTTCCGCTATTGATCCACCGCGAACCGGCAGGGCCGTGGCGGCTTTGCGGCGAGTCCGTGCCACCCGCACGCTGCCAAAGCCCGGACGGTTTCCCGCAGCTCCTTGACGCCTGTCGTGGCCCTGTCGAGACTCCTCCGGGCCGGACATAAGACACCGTCTGGTATCACGATCTGCATCCGCGCTGGCTGAAAGGCCCCGCCGCAATCGCGGGATTTACCGCGCACGGCGCGCTGTTCTGCCTGGAACGTCTCGCGTGGGACGCCGGCATGCGCGTGACTCATCGCGCCGAACAGCGCTACGAGGGACACGAGTCCCTGTATTCATGGGTTATCGCGCCAAGGGTCGTCGGCGCGTAGACGCTCAGTGAACCGCTCTCGCGGCGGCATCGCGCTGCGCGGCGCGGGACTTGCGGCTGACCGCGTCCTTCAGCGTGTAGCGATCCAGCGGATCGGCTTCCATTCGCAGCGGCGCTTGCGCCGGCACCGGGTGATGCTGGGCGTCCGGCGGCTCGTGATACTCCGGCGTGTTCACAGCCTCGATGCCGAGCAGCTCGACCGGCGTGTTGGTCTCTTCCGGTGTGAGGAATAGCCCGCGCTCACGGACCTTGTGGCCCAGATCGGCGCGACTCGTGAGCATAGTGAGCGGCACGCCGGCGAGTAGACCGGCGAGCACCGGCGAAATCCACCAGATGAAGGCCGGCGCGAACGCGAGAATCACAGCGCCCCACACGAGGCCCAGCGCAATGTGCCATTTCATGCGCGCGAACGCCTCGCGGAAGCCGATGCCGCGGTCGTCGCGCGGCTGCGCATCCCACCGCACCACGTGGCCCATCAGCGTTCCCATGACGAACGTCGAGTGGAACACCATCATCGCGGGCGCGAGCAACATGCTGAAGATCTGCTCGATCAGCAGGCCCATGAGAATGCGCCGGGTGCCGCCGAATGCCTTGCGCTGAGCCCGGTTGAACAGCACCAGCAGCGCGCCGAGCACCTTCGGCAGCAGCAGCACGACGATCGTGATCCCGAGGAGCATCGCGATCTCGCCCGTGCGGTACTCCGGCCACGTTGGGAAGAGCGAATACGTGCCGGACTCGAAGTATTCGTAGCCCTCGAGCGCCTCCTTGCACGTGACGAAAGAGCTGAGCAGCAAGACGGCGAACCAGATGGGCGAGGTGGCATACGCCATCACGCCGGTGAGCATGTGAATGCGGCTCACCCAATGCAGCCCCTTGAGCGGCATGACGCCGACGTGCTGCAGATTGCCCTGCGCCCAGCGCTGATCGCGCACGGCGAAGTCGAGAAGGTTCGAAGGCACCTGCTCCCAGCTGCCTTCGAGGTCCGGCACCATCCACACTTCGTAGCCGGCCTTGCGCATGAGCGCGGCCTCCACGAAGTCGTGGCTCAGAATCTCGCCGCCGAACGGCTCCTTGCCCGGCAGCTTCGGCAACGCGCAGTGAGTGGCAAACACCTGCGTGCGGATGATGGCGTTATGGCCCCAGTAATTCGCCTCGCCGAGCTGCCACCATGAAAGGCCGCTCGACAGCATCGGCGAGTTGAGGCGCGCGGCGAACTGTTGAAGCCGTGCAAACATCGTCTCGCGCCCGGCCGGCGCCGGCAGCGTCTGGATGAGCCCCACCTGCGGGTTCGCATCGAGCAGCTTCGCAAGCGTCACAATGGCCGTGCCGCTCATCACGCTATCCGCGTCGAGCACGAGCATGTTCTCGTAGCTGCCGCCCCACTGACGCACGAAATCGGCGACGTTGCCGGCCTTGCGACTGATGTTCTTCTCACGCCGGCGATAGAAGATGCGGCCCTTCGCGTCGTGCTTGCGCACGAGCTTCTTCCACACGACTTCCTCTTCCGCCGCGATATCCGCCTTGCGCGTGTCCGAGAGAATGAAGAAGTCGAAGTGCGCCTGCTCGGGCATCTTCATGAGCGACGTCCAGATCGCGTCGACGCCCGCCGCGAAGTGCTTCGGGTCCTCGTTGTAGACGCACATGACGAGCGCCGTGCGGCTCTTCACTGGCTGGCCCGCGACGTCGTCCGGATGCATGAACGCGCGCGGATGCCCGGTGAGCCGGATGATGAAACCCGCGATCGCCGTCCAGAACCCGCCGGCGATCCACGTGAACAGCAGGAAAAACAGGAAGAGCGCGAGCCGCTCGGGGAACGTGAGCCCGTTGGCGTTCAGGATGTCGAGCATCAGCGTGCTCGCCAGCAGCGCGCTCGACAGGGTGAGACCGAAGAACAGCAGGCGGCGGCGCACGGCCACGCGCTTCAGGTTCGTCGGCATCATATCTGCGGACTCCACAGGTAACTCCACGTCTCCGTCAGAGCCTCGCCGTACAAGGTGAGATAGCAGCGCAGATCAACCGATGCATTTCCTTTCGGCGTGAGCCGGAAAGCCACGCGCCATGTGCCCGTTCCGGGGAGCTGTTCCACTGTGACCGAATCAACGTCCCCACCGTTCGCCTTCACCTCGGCCCTGACGGGCTGCGCGCCGTTGAGGCCTTCGAGATCGCCACCGGCGAAGTCGATGAGCACCCGCCGCGCGCGGCTCGAGGAGTCTTCATAGCCGCCCACGCCAGCGTTGCCCACCCGGGTAGCAATCACCTTGCCGCCGGGGGGCCAGAACACCGAGTTCGAGAAGGAATTGATGAGATACGAGTAGTTCAGCTGGCTACCGGCTTGAACTGAACCTTGCGGCACCCAGTACGCCACGATGTTGTCGTGGATCTCTTCCTTCGTCGGCAGCTCCACGAGCTCGACGCTGCCCTTGCCCCACTTGCCGAGCGGAGTCACCCAGTAGCTCGGGCGGCGCTCGAAGCGCGACTCGTTGTCCTGGTAATTGCGGAAGTCGCGGTCGCGCTGCGCGAGGCCGAAGCCGCGGGGATTCTCGTCCACGAAGTTCGTGATCAACGGGTCCTTCGGGTTCACGAGCGGCCGCCAGAGCCACTCCCCGGCGCCGTTCTGAACCATGAGACCGTCGCTGTCGTGTACTTCCGGCCGGAAATCGTCGAACTTGCGACCGACGGGATTCTCGCCGTACAGGAACATCGACGTGAGCGGGGCGATGCCCAGCTTCTGGATCGCGCGCCTCGGGAAGATGTGGCTCTGAACTTCCACCGAGGTGACGCTGCCGGGCCGCAGCTCGAAGCGGTACGAGCCGGTGGCGCTCTTGCTATCGAGCACGCCATAGAGCACGAGCGTGCGATCGCCCTGCTTCGGGCGCATGAGCCAGAAATCCGTGAAGGCCGGAAACTCCTCGCCCTTCTCCGTCGCGGTATCGATTGCCAGCCCGCGCGCCGAAATGCCGTAACCCTGGTTGCGGGCGAGGGCGCGGAAATACGACGCGCCGAGGAACGCGACGACCTCGTCCTTATACGCCGGCGTGTGCAGCGGATAGTGCACGCGAAACCCCGCAAACCCGGTCTCGGGCGGCAGCTGGCCGAACGAGGCGTTCTTGCCGAAATCGAACATCGACGGGCTGTAGAGAATCGGGCGCACGCCGGCGTCGCTGACCTCGAAGAGGTTCACGCGCCGATCGAAGTTGAAGCCGCGATGGAACAGCTGCACTTCGAACATCGACTGACCCCGCCAGATCGCGTCGGCCGGCCGATAGCGAATGTCGCGGTACTGGTCGTAGCTGAGGTTCGCAATCGCCTCGGGCAGCTTCGGCGAGGTGTCCGCGTAGGGTTTGGCCGCCGGTCCTGCGCGATCTTGTCGATCGTGGCGAAGGAAAACGGCGCGGGCGGGGGCGGCGACTGCGCGTCCGCCGGGCCGCCAGTGGCTTCGGTGAGCAGGACGGCAGCGATCACGGCGAGCGACCGGAAGACTCCGCGCGGCGACACTCAGCGCTCCCAACAAACGACGGCGTGCAGTGTGTCATGCCGACGCGCGCGGCATGTCTGAAGCGCGTGTAAGACGACGCCGACAGCGGGGACTTTCATGACCAGATTGGCCGTGACCCGGTTGCTACTCATAGGTGCGAAGGAATTTCCGATGCCTGTCTGGTGTGCATTCCCCTGAGCGGGACGCACGAGGCGCGATACATGGAGGCAGCCCAAAGCCGCGACAAGATCCCACAAACTCAAGGGCCTGCATTATACCGACCCGGATTGGCCCCTGGGCAGGCACGGACGTCCCCACCCCTTAAGCCCTTGCTCCCTGCTCCCTGCTCCCTGCTCCCTGCTCCCTGCTCCCGGCTCCCGGCTCCCGGCTCCTAGCTCCTAGCTCCTAGCCGCCCGGCGATTGAGGGCTTCCTGCGGTTGCCGTCCGGGTTATGTCCGTCGGGACCCGCCGCTCAAGCGGAAATGCCTGCCGGCCGGCCGGGCAGGCCGGGCCGGCCGCCACGGCCTCTTCCTCCCCCCGGGATCCCGGCGAAATCAGAGCTGGAGGGGCCTGCCGCTGGCAAAGGCGCGTGGATCGGCGCAACCGCAGTTGCGACCGCGATCGAGGCGCGTCGACTTCTCGCACACCGCCGCCGCGTTGAGCGCCGCGCACGAGGCGGGGCCGAGCGACGAGCGCTGGTTATCGAGGGCGTCGAGAATCGACATCTCCCGCGACCGTGGCGTATGCGCACAGGCCGCGAGGAGTCCGGCGACGCTCAGGACAGCTATCCGGGCGACTCCGCGTGTGAGCTTCTTGCCGTTCATGGCTGCTCCCGCAAGACATTGGGCTGACAATGAAGTTACGGGCCGCGCCGGCGCACCGACAAACGATCAATGGTCACGGCACGGATGACGGGCCCTCAGCCGCACGATGAATCGTGCCGCCCGACACAGATACGCCAAAACCGCGCTACGTCGCGTAAAACCTTCACATTTCTTGTCTGGAGCGGCCGTGGCGGCACCGCGACCATGCCGTCACGTTCTTTACCGCTCTTTGGCTTTTCCGCTCTTCAGGCTTTTCCGCTCTTTGGCCTTGCCGCACTTGGGCCACGCCTCGCGCGCTGTTACCGTAATCCACCATGCTTGAACGACGCTCACGTGTGCTCGTCGTCGATGACGACACTGAAATGTGCGCCATGCTTCGCGAGTACCTCTCGAAGGAACAGTTCGACGTAACGCTCGCGCACGATGGCATCACCGCCTTACGGCTCGTCGAAGAGACGCCGCCGGACATCGTGCTGCTCGACGTCACGATGCCGAATCTCGGCGGTTTCGACACACTGCGCCGGCTGCGCGGCGACACGGACCTTCCGGTGCTGATGCTGACCGCGCGCGACGATTTCTCCGATCGCGTCCACGGCCTCGAGCTCGGGGCGGATGACTACCTCACGAAGCCGTTCAATGCGCGCGAGCTCATCGCCCGCATCCACGCGATCCTGCGCCGGGCGAAGCCTGCCGCCGCGAGCGAGACGCCGGAGGTGTTGCATCTCGGCCTGCTCACGCTCGAAACGGGCCTGCGCCGAGCCAAGGTCGGTGAGGAATCCGTTGTGCTCACGGATGCGGAGTTCCGCATTCTCGAGCTGCTCGTGCGCAACGCGGGGCGCGTCGTCACGCGCAGTGAGATCACGCGGCGAGCACTCGGGCGGAAGCGGCTTGGGCTCGATCGTAGTGTCGACACGCACGTGAGCAATCTGAGACGCAAGCTCGGGCCGCGCATCGAAGAATCCACGCCGATTCTCGGCGTGCGCGGCGCGGGCTACATGCTGGGCATGGGTGAAGCCGCGGCCGCTCCCGCCAAGTAGCGCGCGCCTTGCATAATTTCTTCACGCGCATCTTTCTTTCGTTCTGGGTCGTGATCGTGCTGATTGCCGCGTCGGTCGCGGCGGTGACGGCGATCGATTTCGCGGCGCTTCAGGATCGGCCCTCGACGGTGCTGCGGGCCGCGACCGATGCGCTGGATAGCGACAGTCTCGTTGGCTTGAAAACGTGGCTCGCCGAGCGCAATCGCCGGCTGCCGGAACAACGCACGCTGATCATCGATTCGACGGGCAAGGATATTCTCGGGCAGAGGCTGCCGGACTTTCGGCGGCGGTTCATCCTGCGTGAGCGCGAACGCGAGCGGGATCTCGGGCAGGCACCGGGCCCGGGCGGGCCGCCGCGCGATGATCGCGGCACGCCGCGCGAAGGCGGTCCGTTCGGGCCGCAGCCGGGTGAGGCGGGCGAGCCGGGTGGCGGTCGCTCGCGACTCGTCGGCGAGGGTCCGCGGTTGCCTTCCCCTTCGGGGTCTTTCTTTGGGTTCAACGACGGCCTGCGCTGGGGCCCGGCGATCATTCGCGGCAAGAATGGCTCGGTGTTTCGCATGCTTTACGATCCGCCGCCGCAGCGGGGGCCGTTCTCGCCGCCCTTCTCGTGGTGGGTGCGGGCGATGCTGCTGGGGGTCGCGCTCGCCGTGAGCGGCCTCGTGTCCTATCTGCTCGCGCGGTCGATCAGCACGCCGGTGCGGCGCCTGCAGGCCGCTGCCCACACCTTATCCGCCGGCGATCTCGATGCGCGCGCCGGCACCGAAGTGACGAAGCGACGCGACGAACTCGGCGCGCTCGGCCGCGAATTCGACTCCATGGCGGATCGGCTGGGCTCGCTCATCGATGCGCGCCAGCGATTGCTGCGGGACATCTCGCATGAACTGCGCTCACCGCTCGCGCGCATGGAGATGGCGATCGGGCTTGCGCGCCAGGATCCGGGCAGCACACCGGAGCAGCTGGATCGCGTCGAACGCGAATCGGATCGCCTCGATCAGCTGATCGGGCACATCCTCGAATACGCGCGGCTCGAGCGCGATCCGTCGACGTTCAAGTTCGAGGAGCTCGACGTGGCGGAGCTGGTTCGCCAGATCGTCCACGACGCCGAGTTCGAGAGCCAGAGCCCACCGGATCGGTTGCGCGTGACATCCGATGACACCGTGACGATGCGCGGCGACCCGAGCGTGCTGCATTCGGCGATCGACAACGTCGTGCGCAACGCTTTGCTACACGGCGACCGGCATCAGCCCATCGAAGTGACGTTGTCGAACGATGCGGACGCCGTGCGGGTGAGCGTTCGCGATCGTGGCGCGGGTGTGCGCGAAGAAGATCTGCCGCATATCTTCGAGCCGTTCTATCGCGCCGGCTCGAAGGATTCGATTCACGTTTCCACGGAAGGGACGGGTATCGGGCTCGCCATCACGCAGCGCGCGGCAGCGTTACACGGCGGCGAAGTCACCGCGCGGAATGCCGAAGGGGGCGGGTTGATCGTGACGATTACGCTTCCGCAGGTGAAGGGTAGCACCTGAGACGAACCCCTCTCACGTAAAGATATTCCACTGGATCTGAAGCCGGGCAGGCGCCTCGGGCGCGCGCCCGGGAGACGCCCAGCCGCTCTTTCAGTGGTGATGCCCACCGGCACCATGCACGTGCCCATGCTCCAGCTCTTCCTCGGTGGCTTCGCGAACGTCGGTGATCTCGACGTCGAAGTTCAGATTCTTGCCGGCGAGCGGGTGATTGGCGTCGATCGTGACCATGTCGCCGACGAGCCGCGTCACCACGACGGCGCGCGGGCCTTGCGGAGTCTGCGCATGCAGGCGCATGCCGACTTTCACGTTCGCGATCCCCTGCAGCGCCCGGCGCGGCACCTGCTGGACCAGATTCTTGTCGTACTCGCCGTAGCCGTTCTCGGGCGAGACGCTCACAACCACCTTGTCGCCCGTGTTCTTGCCATCGAGCTCACGTTCCAGGCCCGGCACGAGGTTGCCGTGCCCATGCATATAGGCGATCGGGTCGCTATCGCGAGAGCTGTCGATGACCTCTCCGGCGTCGTCCTTCAGGGTGTAGTGGATGGTGACGACGGAGTTCTGGGCGATGGGCATGGGAGCGATTCCCGAAGGTGCAAAAGGGGCTGCAAGTTTAGCGCGACTGGGTGATCTCGATGCGGATCACGCCATCCGCCGGCACGGCGACGGCGTACTTCTCGAGCGTCGCGCGCACGGCCTCCGGCAAGGGCGTGGGCAGCCTGGCATCCACCCCACTCAGGCCAAGCCGGTCATATCCGATGGCCTCGACGCCCGCCGCGCGAAGCTCTTCAACGACTTGCTGTTTGAGCGCGACCGGATCGGCCGCATGAAGGCGCGTGGTCTGCGCGACGGAGGTCGCCGGCGGGCCGCCGGTGACACCCTTCGAGAGCGGCACCCGGAACTGCCAGCCCAGCCCCAGCACGCCGACGGCGATGGCCGCAGCCACCCACCCGCGGCTGCTGGCGCGCAGGCTCGATAGAAACGTCGCGCGCCGGGCGAAGGGGTCGCCATCCAGCGCGCGCGGATCCACGACGCGCAGGTCGTCGAGCCCACCAAGGCCGCGTGAGGGTTCGTCTTCGTTCACGCGGCCAAGATTACCTTCCGACTCGTTACCGCGCGAACTCCGCCTTCCTCGGCGGTGCCGGCGGCGTGTCGCTGTCGACGTTGCCGTTCACCTCGCCCCCGGACAGTTCGCGCTTGATGCGCTCGTAGATCTCTTCGCGGTGAACCGGAACACTCTTCGGGGCATTGATGCCGATGCGCACCTGATTGCCCTTGACGCCCAACACGGTCAGCGTCACTTCGTTTCCGATCATCACCGTCTCGCCCGTGCGTCGGGTCAGAATGAGCATCTATCGTATCCTCCGTACTCGCGTGGCGCAGGGAACGCCACAGCTTGTTTTGTGTTCTCGAATCGCTCGTCTCAATAAACGCTCGAGCTCCACGGAGCGCAAACAAGTGGTGCACTCCATCAGATGTAGCTCGAACGCCTTCTGCGTGTCGGACGCCAGGCATTCCCACACATAAGAATCGATCAAATGGACACAGTCGCAGCGCTTGGGCGCTGGCGCATTGATGACGACCTCCACTCCTCCATTGAGAGAAATGAGCATGGGGTCAGTTCCGTTCCGTGCCGGAGGGCCGAACGTCCAGGGTGTAGAGCCCTTCGCTCTCCTCGACGGCGAGCGTCGGCACACCCATCTGTAGTTTCTGCAAGGCGCCCTTCACATCACGCGTATTGAACGCGCCACCCACCTTGAGGTTGGCGAGCTGCGGGTCGCGAATGATGATGTGTTTGTCCGTATATCGAGTCAGCTCGCCGATCACGGACGTGATCGTTTCGCCCTCTTCCGGCAGCTGCAGCAAACCCGAGCGCCAGGTGACGGCGCGCAGCGCATCGGTTCCATGCGGCTCGGAAACGAGGCCGATGGGGCGATATTCGATCTGCTGGTTCGCCACAACGCGCCGCGTCCATGCCGAACGCGATGGACCCTGCGCGAACCCGCGCACTTCCACCGTGCCTTCGAGCACAGTCACTACGACGTCGCCGCTGTCCTTGCGATAGACATTGAAGCGCGTGCCGAGCACGCGAATCTCGCTGCCATCCAGGATCACCGCGAACGGCCGGGTCTCGTCGTGCACGACATCGAACAGCGCTTCGCCGGAGATGAGCTCGACGCGACGATCGTTGCCGCTGCCGAGCCAGCGCAACTGCGTGCGCGTGTTGAGATAGGCGACACTGCCCTCGCTGAATTTCACGGTGCTCGTCTCACCGGTGCGGGTGCTGTGCGACTCGCCGAAGATTCCGCGGTTCTCGAGATAGATGCCGCCGGCGACGAGGCCGATGGCCACCGACGCCGCAAGACCGGCGAGCTTGAGAATGTTGCGGCGGCCCGCGACTTTGTCGCTCTCGGAGCGGCCTTCGCCCGACGGCGAGATGAGCGCGCTCTGCGCCGAGGTGGGCAGGCTCGCCATGAGCTGGAGCACGCCGACGGAACGGCGATAGTCCATCTCGTTCTCTTCGCTCGCGAGGAGCCATGCGGAAAAGTCGCTGCGCTCCGCATCGCTGATGGTGTCCGAAGCGTCGGCCATGCGCCGGGCCCAGTAGTCGGCCCGGTTGCCCAGGTCCGGCGGTGCGGGATCATGCGTCGACATGCGAGACCTCCAGTGCCTCATTCCAGTCCAACCCAGTCGATGCCGTGCGCGGCAAGTCGTTGGCGGCAATGTGTGAGTGCACGGGTTAAACGCTGTTCCACTGCGCCGACCGTGATGTGCAGCTTGTCGGCGATTTCCTGGCGCGGCATCTGGGTGACGTAACGCATTACGAACACCTGCCTCAGGCTGGGTTGAAGCTCCTCGATGACGTGCGTGAGGCGCTGCATGGCCTCATCCAGCAGGGCGCGACGGTCCGGTCGCGGCGAGTCATCGGGTACCTCGTTCATCTCCGCCTCGGCGTCTTTCGCCGTGGCCTCTTTGCGAGCCTGCTTCAGCCGGTCGATCGCGAGCTTGGTCGCGACGTCGAACAGCAGGGCGCGGGGGGAGTTCACCTCGTTCGGCCGGCTGAGCCGGTAGAGCTTGAGGTAGGCCTCCTGGGCGACATCCTCGGCGGCGTCCTTGCGACCCAGCATCCGCTCGAGGTAGCGCAGCAGCTGCGGGCCATGGGCGCGCGAAAGCCGGCTGACAAAGTCCGCCGTGTTGCCTCGCGCCTGCAGGATGTTGATAACCGTGCCCATGGGCCCGTCGTTGCTGCTTCCGCTACTCATGACCGTGACCCGGAAAACCTCCCCTTAAGGGAAAGATCGAGGCGACCACCCTTTGGATGGGCGGCGGGCATCAGAGTTGCGTCCGCCGGGCCGGCGAGCGGGAACGGCGGACGCTGCCGTTTCAACCCGGGCGACCGGCGCGCGGAAGCCCCTCGCGCAGGCGACGGTCAGGAAGCCCACTCGTCGGCAGGGAGATGCCGCCGCACCGCAGCTACGGCCGCCGGCTATGCGCCTGCCCGCGATCGGCAGGGCGGCATTCTGGTCCGCGCGTGTTCTCATCCTTGATCCACCCGCCCCACGCACATCGATGTGATGCCGATATGAACGAGACCGGCTCACGGGAAAAGCCCCCTCGTTAATTCGTAATCCTTGAGAAGCGCACGCGCGGCGCGCGCGCACTCGCGATGCGCATTTCATGCGACATCGAAGGTCATTCGACAGGTGCCTACGGGACTACCCGCACGGTTCGCGCTTGTGTCAACCAGACGCGCCGCTGCGCGCGCCGCTGCGTGTATGCAGTTGTCAGTGAAAGTGCCGCGCCGCCGTTGCGCGGATCCATGCGCATTCCGCGCAGCACGTGACGCGATAAAGCACATGGAAAGTCTTTGACGGATACATCCGACAACGTATATTCGACTTGTTCGATAGTGCGGGAGAACTACGATGAACGACGCAATGACTGCTGCTGAAGTACACGAAGAAGATCGCAAGGAAGCACATGACTTCGTCGAGATGGGAAAGGTTTCCGAAGAGACCAAGGGTGGTTTCAGCGGAGAAGCATACGACGGTGTTCCGCTCGGACGCTGGGCTTAGTTGAACGAGCCGTGGGCACGGCAGCGCGCATGCGCTGCCTGCCTATCACCACTCACCATCGCTTCTGCAAGCCGAAGCTGATCACCCGCCCGTAGGGCTGGGCGTTGATCGTGTCGAAGCCGAGCGAACGATCAACGAACGGGGGGGCCGCATTCAGAAGATTCGACCCATTCAGGCTGAACTCGAGATCGTCGAGCAGCCCATTCCCTGATAACGTCCGGTAGCTCGCCTTCAGATCGACCGTCGTAAGAGGACTGACTGAAACCCGCGACAGGCTCTGCACGTCTTCGTAACCACCGAAACGATCGATCGTCAGTGACGCGCCAAAGCCGGGCTTGTCGAAGCCGTATTGATACCAGTCTGCGGTCCCGCGCATTCTCAGGGCGGTCGGATTGCCGACGGTGTTGAGAACGCTGCTCGTCGGTAAAGCATTCGAAGCGGCCTGACGGAAGCTGAGGACGTAGCCTCCGTTCAACCCGAAATCGAATGTGCCCAAATCGGTCGTAAGCGATCGATCGACCTTCAGATCGAGGCCCTTTACGCGAGTCACAGCTAGATTTCGGAGCCGCAGATCCACTATGGCTCCTACGGATGCGCTTTCGCACTGAGCAACACCGCCACCGGCATAGGCGGGGCTTTCACAAACGGAATTAATCTCTTCCCTCGTCGGCTGCCTGTTGATGACAGTGGTCCATTTGTCTCCCTGACTAAGGATGTCCGTAAGCGGCGTCGGACCTGGAACAACGATCCGGTCGTTATAACTGATCGAATAGTAGGTCAACGAAATGCCCAGCCCCGGAATCGAGCCCGGCGCGAAGTCGACTCCCGCTGTCCAGGTCTGAGCCACCTCCTCCCGGAGGTCCGGATTGCTACCCTCTCGCACCAGAACAATCGAAGATCCGGCGGGCGACAGCGGATCTCGCAGCAGCGCGAGGCTAGCGGCATTGGTCGAGGAGTCGTACACATCCGCGAGCTTCGGCGCCCTGAACGACGTGCCCCACGAGCCGCGAAGCTTCAGAGCATCAAACGGCACCCATCTCAACCCGATCTTCGGATTGGCTGTGGTGCCGAAGTCGCTGTACTCCTCGTAGCGCCCGGCCAATGAAAGCTCGAGACGCGGAACAGCCCTGGCATCGTTGGGCTGGCCGATCAATGGAACGGAGAGCTCGGCGAAGGCCGAACGCACGGTCCTTCCGACATCAACGCTCGGACGAAGTGTAGTGCCGCGCATCGAGCTCTTCTCGAGCCCCTCGCTCCTCCATTCACCTCCGGCGGCAAGTCGCAGGGAACCCGTCTCCCATTTCATCAACGTGCCGTCGGCCACGAAATTGACGGAGGAGATCTGTGAGCGCGACTGGTCACGCTGCGTCAGTCTTATCTTCTCGACCGTCGCGGGGTTGGTATTGCTTCCGTCGCCGAACGGATTGAACGCAGTCGCCGGATCGGGGTCCGCCAGCGCTGCGGAAAGAGCGGAAAAATTGATCAGGTTGCCGCCAACGAACCTCAAAATCTCGCTGCCGCGCGTGCCGGACAAGTTGAGACTCCACGTGTCGCCCATGCGCGCCTTTGCCCCGAACGTTCCCGCATAAGACCTCACATCGGCGCTCGTCTCCAGTTGCCCCAGATCGTCCTGGAAACTATAGCCGACGACGACAAATGGCACTCCTCCGTATGGATTCACGCGCCCCGCGAAAGCGTTGGTCGAGGGAACGCGAAGAATCTGTTCGGCGGCATTCCCGATCTGACGGACGTCCGACCTGTTGAAGCGCGCGTCACCGAACAATTCGAATCGGTCGCCGAGCTTCTGATTTGCGTTGAGATACAGGCTGTGTGCTTTTCGATCGGGGAGAAGATCGCTATCCACGTTGCGATTCTCGAGATTCGCGGAGCCGGAAATGAGATCCGCCACCGTCAATGAAGCACCGGGCTGGCCGGACGGAATAGCGTAAGCCGGCAGGAACGTCGCCGGATCCAGGATGTTCCCCGGGTTGCTCGAGATGCTTCGATGATCTGTTCCGCCGAGCGGCCGCTGATCCTCGTTTGCCGTGTAGTCGCGCGCCGAAGTAGCGAGCACAGTGCGCTCGGAATACTGATATGAGATCAGTGCATTCCCGTCATCCCACGACGTCCCGAACGATTGAGAGATGAGCCTCTGGTCCGCACCGCCTTGAGCAAAGCCGTATCGGGCCTGCGTCTCCGCGCCCGAGACGTCCTGGCGCATGATCACATTCACGACACCCGCGATGGCGTCGGAACCGTAGAGCGCTGAAGCGCCGTCAGGCAGCACTTCGATTCGTTCAACAGCGCTCCAGGGAATGTTCGACAGGTCGACGAAGTCCGCCTGAATCCCCGAATATGCCTGGCGGTGCCCATTGATGAGCACGAGCGTTGCTCCCGCACCCAAGCCACGGAGATTCGCGGCAACACCGCGCGCATAGTTGCCGGTGCCACCGAACGCTTCGTTGAAGGTGCTGCCCATGTTCACCGGCAGCGCCTGCAACGCATCCTGCACCGTTGCATAAGGAGTCTTCTTCAGCTCCTTCTTCGTCACGAACTCGAGCGGCGATGTCATGTCGACGACACCGCGAATCAATGTTCCGGTGACGAGAACTTCCTCGAGCTTCTGATCGCCGAAGAGCGCACGCATGCTCTCCGTCTGAGCGCGCGACTCCATCTGCCGGGTCGACGCCGTCGCCACGTCAACGCGCGGCTCGTCGCTACCCGATTGCAGCTCCTCCCGTGTCTTCACCGTCGCAAACGAAAAGTCCGCCGTGAACGAGTACTTGAGATCCGTGCCTTCGAGCATCCGCTCGAGCGCTTCGGATGCCTCGAGGTTGCCGCTCACCGCATTCGTCCGTCGGCCGCGCACCTTCTCCGCGAGGTAGAGCATCTCGATGGGTGTCTGCTGCAGATAGATGTGCAGCGTCTTCGACGCGTCACCGGCGGGGATGTTGTACAAAATCTTCGGGCCGCCGGCCCACGCGGCGGTGGTGGCGAAAGAAGCGAGCACGATCAGGAGAGTGGTCAACACTCCCTGTCGGTAAAGACGCTGCGGAGACCCGAAGTCCATGCGTCCGCTAACCCTTTTGGTTTCTGGCTTCCCTGTGGGCAAACTTGCCCCAGCGAAGTCTGCCACGATTTCTCTCGTTCGCGCGAGAATACGTCGCGGAAACAGTGTTGTGACCGGCGCAGTGGGAAATACCTACGGGCCCGTTTCTGTGAGCGTGTACGCAGACCATTAGTGCGAGCACCACTTCCGCGCCCAGGCCTCGGCACTCAAGCAGCTGTAGAGCTCGACGTTGCCGCTGCGAAGCTGCCCGGGGCCGGGAGCGAGTGCTTCGGCCAACCGAGTTCTTTCCACCACTTGCTCACGCACCAGATGGCCGTCGAGCAGCAGCTCGCGCGCGAATGTGACGTTGCGCATGAGGGTGGATTTCGCGTGCTCCTCCACCCCGCCCTTGGTCTGCCGAGTAACGATACGTCGCGGTAAGTCGCGCTCGAAGGCGCGCCGCGCAATCGCGCGATCCCAGCCGCCCAGCGTGAGCAGCCACGTCGGGATGCGCATCGCAAGCTCAAGCAACGGCTGGGAAAAGAGCGGTGTGACCTGCTCAGGATCGGAATCCGAGCCGAGCGGGTTGTAATACTCCGCAGGGAAAAGAAGCTGCCACACGTGAAAAATCTTGCCGCTGGGCGCGCTACCGGCCGCACGCAGCCAAGGGTGCACGAGATCGGAATCCCGGCTTATGTCGTGCACGACGTCCGGCCGCAGAACCGTCCTGGGGCTCGTGATGCGCTCGTCCTGGAGGCTCCAGCGCCGGCCGGACACGCGAAGTCGCGCAGCGCGACCGAGGACGCTCCATACGGACGTGCGATCCATACGCGCGGCGTCGAGCGCAACCTCGAACAGCGCCGGGCCAACCCCATGACTCACAAGAAAGTCAGCCGCCCCGAGCCATGCGTGCGTGCGGTAGAAGAGCTGGTCACCGCCGTGGCCCCAGAAGACGGCTCGCGCGCCCTGCTCACGCGCGACTTGCGCCTCCGGGCGGCCTTCGTCAAGAAAGCCGAAGTAATCCACAGGAATGGGCGACTGCCGTATCCGCAACAACGGCTCCAGGCTCAGCTGCGAGTTACGCTCCCGCTCGATCATCTCGCAGCCGCTGCCTTCCGCAGCCAGCCGTGCGTAGTGCCGCTCGTCGGTGTTGGATCCCGAGGAATAGTAGTTGAGGAAGGCCATCTTCGGGCGTGACGGCGCCCGCTTCAGGCTCGCGAGGATGATCGACGAGTCCAAACCGCCCGACAGCAGATGCACGAGACTGGGGTAGGACGCCGCCCACGCGTGAACACAATCGTGAGTTGCAGCGCGCAACGCATCGGCAGCCTCATTGGGCTCCTCGATGACCTCACCCGACTGCGCCAGCTCGAGCGGGTTCCAGTAGAAACCGCGACTCGTGCCGCCACCCTGATGCTCGACGCACTCGCCGCCGAGCACGCGCGAGACTTCATTGAGCCCGGTCGACTGAATCTGGAGCTGCGTCAGGCACAGCATCGCGGCGACATACTTCCAGTTCACCGAGAACGACTGGCCGTCGAGCCCCGACACGTCCTCCATGCGCGAGAAGTAGACGTGCACGCCGGCCATCCGGGTGGCGAAGCACGGGAAGCCGCCCGTCGGATCGCGCATCACGCGCGTCGTCCGCGAAACTTCGTCGTGAAGGACTACGACATATCGACCCCAGTAACCCGAAACGAGACGCCGACCGCCGCTCGACAGGATCCGTCGCGACTCGTCTTCCGGGAAGGCAAGCGGTGCACGAGTGGAAGCCGAGCCCGCGTCGCGCTGAAAGAGCGTGCCGAGCACCACGCCCTTGCCACCGTGAAGCACCCGCGGCTCGCTCGACCCCGCGCGAACGCCCGCGCAAAACACCCAGGCGCCGCGAGTCTCGATCTGGGGCTGCCATTCGGGCGAAAGATCCCGCAAGCGCCGGGCGAGCACACCCGCGTGCTCACGAGCGCCGACATCGGAGTCGTCCCAGACGAACGCGACGTATCGAAACACTGAGCCGTCGTCCTTCTGTTCAGACCGCGAGAATGGGAGTGAAGCGTCGCACGTATTCGGGCGCATCGTTGAAAACGAAGCCTGCTTCCTGGACCCAGCAGTGGGCGCCGAAGGGAACGGTCTGCACGCCGATGACGCAGGCCGGGTACTGACCGTAGAAGGAAAGAAATCGCGCGAGGGCGAGCGAGTCGTAGAGACACGCGTCCTGAGCGGCGAAGATCAGCGGGCGCAGGCGGATGAAAGCTTCGGTGGCGCGGCGGGCAATCGCGATGTCGAGCGGACCGCCAGTCGCGAGGCCTTCGGCCTTGCGCTTGATGGCCGCGTTCATCACGGAACGCAGGGGCAACAGCCGCATCGACAGCGACGTGAGCGACGAAGCCAGCAGGAAGCGGACGACATCGATGAACGTGATCCGCGGACGCCAGTCCAGACCCGGCTCGACGAGCGCGTCGGATGCGGCCGGCATCTGAACCGGGCTCGCCTCCTTGCCGATATCGGCATCGGTCGTGATCATGCCGGCCGCGAGCATCTTCGCGAACACCGACTCCGCACGACTACCGGGCGCCTTCGCGTCCGGCGCATCACCGGAGTGCGGAACGCCTGACCGCGGCCAGCCCTTCACCCGCCGGGCCAGCGCGCCCACCTGCTCGCGCGCAATGCCCACGTACTTGTCGCGCTCCAGATCGAGGAGCACAACGTGATCGTCGGTGACGCACGGATAGACGTGGGGAGCGAGAAAGTAGCTCGGCATCGGCTCTGCCTGGATCCCTGAGTGCTGCACCGTCGAACGGAGAGCCGGGCTAGCGCCGCGTCCCTCTGGCTTTGAACTAGAATCACCCGCAGTCAAAGAGACGTCCGCCTCGGGGATTTCCGTGGGCGGAGGGGCGGCGGCGGCGGTGCTGTGGGTCACATCCACCAGCGGACTATATTCGACAGCCGCGCACGCAGCGCCCCGTCGCCTCGTTTGTAAGGAGAGTTCGCATCGCCATGACGATTCAGTGGATCCGCGGAATCCGTGCTGCTGTGACGATATCGTTGTTGTTGACGCTCGCCGCCTGCGCGAGCTCCCGTGCCCAGTTTCCAGTCCAGCAATACGTCCCCACAACCCGCGAGCTTCTGCCGCTGGGGCAGCTCCATCTAAGTAACACTTTGCTGCAGTTCGCCGCGCTCGAGGGGCAAATGAAGCTGCAGTACGCCGGGATCATGCCGGACAGCGCCGGCCCTGACATTGCGGGAGCTACTGTCTACCGCGTGAAGAACGCCGAGGGCTTTTTCAAGAAAAACGCTGGCAAAGAGGCCTTCTGCTCGAAGATGCCGCTGTGGGTGGCGGTGAGCAGCGAGAGCGGCGCGCCAGCGTGGAGCAAGGAGATCTGGGTCGGGCTGCTCACACTCGAGGATTGGGCGAGCTTCAAGCACGCGGACGACTACGTCTGCCTCGGTGGGGACTACGTGCGCACGGCGGGCTGAGCCAGCGCATGGCCCACACATATCTATAGGGGCCCGGCGCGCCGAATACTGTACATAAACACAGCCGACGGGATCATCCCGGGCGACGCCGAGCATCGTGCTCCGACGCCAGCTTCGGCGGCGCGACCATGCGCCAGGCGCGCTCGATGAGATCGGGCAGCGCGCTGAGGCGAATCTTCTCCAGGCGGACGAGCACCATCGGATAGTCGAGATAGTGGTCCGTCACGAAGAAGACGTTCGGATCGGCCTGCAGCAGGATCTGCCGATGCGGGAAGTCGCAGCGGATCGCGAGCGCGCCCTCGGCCTCGGTGCGTAGCCGGCACAGAAAGCGGCCCTTCACTTTCAGCGCCGGTGTCCCGAAGGATGAGGAGTCCTCGACCCCGGGCAGCTTGCGCGCGATCTCACAGACCCGCTTGTACTCGGCGCCGGGCGCCGTCTGCGTCTGCAGGATGACTTTGCGCAGCTTCGGCCGCGCGGCCTCCTTCCTGGCGACGGCCGCGCGTGCATGCTTTCTCGTGAAGGCACGCTTCGCCCGCTTCTTGAGTTTCGCCATGGCGCCACCTGCCTTTAGACAATGGCGACCGTCTGCACGCCGACGAACTCGGAATGAATCCGCGTGCCGCCGCTCTCGAGCAGCAGGATGATTACGTCCCGCAGGTTCGAGCACAGCTCGTCGAGCGACTCCGCCTGCGTATACGCCCCTGGGAACCCAGGCACGAACGCGAGATACAGGCGCGTTTCGGGGCACCGGTGAATCACCGCCGTGAACGTGCGCTCGGCGCGGTGATCTTTGCGCGGCTCAGCCATCACATCTCCTTACATGATTGCGGTCACCGACGGCCCGCGCACCGTCACCCGTTAGGGGGAGGTTCTTCGAGGTTACGGGCGGGAACGGGCCGTCGGTGGGCGGCAGAGTGCCGGAGCGGCGCGCGGAACCCCACGCGCATATCTGGTGTAAACGTGCAGATTTGCCGGCGCTGCGGCATTTGTTCGAGTCGGGGGATAATCGCGAGCATGCCTCTCGTAACGCTAGATGCTGAAGCGCCGGCCTCGCTGGTGGTTGATCGGTTCGCGACACCGATCGGGGAAATGTATGCGGTGGCGGACGAGGCCGGTCGACTACGCGCGTTTGCGTGGGCGGATCACGAGATGCGGGGAGTGCAGCAGCTTCGGCAGCAGTACGGCGTGCGGGTTGGCATTGCGGATGGACGCGTCCCCGCCGTCGTCCGCAACGCCATCGATGACTACTTCGCCGGCGATCTCCAAGCGATCGGCCGCATCGACTGCGCCACCCACGGCACGCCGTTTCAACAGCAGGTGTGGAATGCGCTGCGCGCGATCCCTGTGGGCACGACGCTGAGTTACGGAGCTTTGGCAGGCCGAATTGGAAATGCGCCGGCAGTTCGTGCGGTAGGGCTCGCGAACGGCGCGAATCCGATCGCCGTAGTCGTGCCGTGCCATCGCGTTATCGGCACCGATGGCTCGCTCACCGGTTACGGCGGCGGGCTTGCGCACAAGCGCTGGCTGCTCGCGCACGAGGGAGTCAAGGGATTGCTGGGGAACGAGCCTGCCTCGCTGTTCTGACGCGCGCCGGCCGCGCACATGACGACCAAACAGGCTGTGACCTTAAAGACATGCCGCAGGCAGCACCGCAAATACCTACCCTACGCCTTCACCGAGCAGGGCGTCGCGATGCTCTCGTCCGTCCTGCGCAGCCAGCGCGCCATCGCCGTCAACATCCAGATCATGCGCGCCTTCGTCCGCATGCGAGAGCTGCTCAGCTCAAACCGCGAGCGCGCTCGGCAGCTGAAGCAGCTCGAGGTCCGGCTCGAGAAGAAGCTCACCTCGCACGACCAGGCGATCGCCGCCATCCTCTCCGCGATCCGCCAGCTCATGCCCGCCGGCTCCCAAGCGACGGCCCATCGGATTCACCGCCAACCTCGACGAGAGGGCTTGATTACTGTAAGCGATTAGGGAACTTAGGGAACCACATTCTTCCGTCCTGAGCGAGCGTGCGAGAAGCTGCGGCCATATTCCTGATGGAGATGGTAGCGATGAAGACAGCGACGGAGATGACGGAGAAGCAGCGGCGCGCGGTGGAAGCGATGGAAGGCGCACGCAACGAAGGGATCTCGCTCAACGACTACGCGAAGGCGCGCGGCCTTGCGATCCGCGAGCTCTACGATGCGATTGGGGGACTGCGGCGCAAGGGGCTGTTGGCGCAGGCAGCGAAGAGGACGAGGCGCAGCAAGTTCGTTGCCGTGCGTATTGCGCCCGAACAGGGTATGCCAGAGGCAAGCACGACGATGAGCAGTCCGGTATGCCGTGTCGTGCAACCAGGCCGCGTGATCGAGTGTCTTCAGTGGCCACCGCCGAGCTGGCTTGCAGCTGTGTCGCCGGGATCTGCGGATGCTGCGTCCTGATCGGGGCATCGCGCGGGTGTATCTGCATAGAGCGCCCGTGGACATGAGGAAGCAGATCGACGGCCTGGTATTGCTGGCGAAGGAAGTGATCCAGCAGGACCCGACGAACGGCGCGCTGTTCGGCTTCATCAATGCGCGGCGGAACAAGCTGAAGCTGCTGGTGTGGGAGCGCAACGGCTTCATCATCTGGTACAGGCGCCTGGAGCGGGAGAAATTCCACTGGCCGCGACGCGCGGATGAGGTGGTGGTGACTCTCACCGGCGAGCAACTCAACTGGTTGCTGGATGGATACGATGTGTTGCGGATGAAGCCGCACGAAGCACTGCATTTTTCGGTGTTCAGTTAAATCGTAGCTCGGTGCGCGCGATATACTGTCGCGCGTGACCGAAGCGGCAGCCTCCAACACAGCCACTGACATCGAGACGCTTCGCGCGCGACTTGCCGCGCGCGAAGAGCGCGTGGAGCTTCTGGAGGAAGAGAACCGGTGGCTGAAGGCGCAGCTGCTCGGCCGCTCTTCGGAGAAGACGCCTGCCGAGCAGTTGAACCCCGATCAGGCCTGGCTGTTCAACGAGGCCGAGGCGCTGGCGCAGGCCGCGCAGAGCGCGCCTCAAAGCATCACGATCCCTGCTCACGAGCGCGGCAAGCACGGTCGCAAGAAGCTCGATGCAGCGCTGCCGCGCGTGGAAGTTGTTCACGACCTGCCGGAAGCCGAGAAGGTCTGCGCCGAGCATGGCGAGCCGCTTCGGCGCATGGGCGAAGAGATCTCCGAGCAGCTGGATTACAAGCCCGCCCAGGTGCGGGTGATCCGTAACATTCGGCCCAAGTACGTCTGCGCGTGCTGTTCGCGCGTGTCGATTGCGCCAGTACCCATGCGGCTTTTTCCGAAGAGCCTGGCGACGCCCTCACTGCTCGCGCACATCGTCACGGCGAAGTTGGTCGACGGGCTGCCGCTGTATCGTCAGGAAACCCAGTTCGAGCGGCTCGGTGTGGGACTGGGCCGCGCAACGATGGCGGGCTGGATGATCCGGCTCGGCGGCACGCACGTGGTGCCACTGGTGAACCTCTTGAACGAGCACCTGCTCGAAGGGCCGCTCATTCACTGCGATGAGACTCACCTTCAGGTGCTCAAGAGCGACAAGGCGCCCACCGCCGATCACTGGATGTGGGTGCGAGTGGCGGGCGCGCCCGGTCGGCGGATCGTGCTCTTCGACTACGATCCTTCCCGCGGTGGGGCCGTGCCCAAGCGGCTGCTCGAGGGTTTTCGCGGCATCCTGCTAACCGATGGCTACGAGCCGTACGAGGCGCTCGCCGAGAGTCAGCAGCTCGTGCACGCTGGATGCTTTGCGCACGTGCGCCGCAAGTTCGACGAGGCGCGCAAGGCGCAACCTGTCGAGAACACCAACGGCGGCCAAACGCGCGTGGCGCTGGAGATGATCCGCGAGCTGTATCTCATCGAGCGTGCGCTGTGGGAGCGCGATCAGCCGATCAGCCCAGAGCACCGGGTGCGCGTGCGTGCGGAGCTCTCCGCACCGATCATCATGAAGTTCCACGCCTGGCTCGAAGCGCTCGCACCGAAGGTGTTGCCGCAGAGTCTGCTCGGCAAGGCGGTCCGCTACACGCTCGGTCAATGGCCCAAACTCATCCGGTTCCTTGAGCACGGTGAGATACCGCTCGACAACAACCGCTGCGAGAATGCGATCCGGCCGTTCGTAGCGGAGCGGTCATTGTGCACCTCATTTTCAAGTATCTGAAAAAATTGATGTTTGATTTTCAAAGATCACCCGACACGGGCGACCTTTTCGCGCGAGAGCCGTGCTGACGCGCTCAGTGTGCAGATCGCTCGCACGGATTTGATACGGAGCGTCGGGAACGACCTGATCGGCGGCAAGAATGCCTTCTTTGATGAGCCTTCGGATCTGATGATGGGAGACACCGAGCGTCGCGGCGGCTTCAGACATCGTGAGCCACTCTCCGCTCTTCTCGGCCGACTTGTATGCATGGATCCCGCGTACGCGACGCAGCGATCCAACACGGTGAGCAGTCCACGTCTTGCCTTGGCCGGTCGGCAACCCCATGCGGTTCAGCGTCGCGGCGATCTCCTCGTCCGACCATCGGGTAGCCATGGAGCGGATCACGGCCACGGCCTCTTCGGACGTGCGACATTCATGTTCGCCGGATCGGGGTTTTCGGACGCGCAGCTCCGAGTGCTGCCCGCCGCGCCAGTGAATGGTAAGGACGATCTCGCGCGAGCTCGCGTCGTAAACGGCAACGATATCGGCGATGAGTGTGCGCGCGAGCTGCTGGCGTGATCGCATGGTCACGCCCGATCCGTTCCACGCAGCTTCCAGGTCTTCGGCAAGCCCTGTGAAGTCCGGTATGGGAGGAGCAGGGTTCGGTCTCTCGAGGGCCGCCAATCGCGCCTCGCAGTCCTGCACACGCTGCAAGCTCGCCTCCCAGCTCTTCTCGAGTTGCGCGGCGATGAGCCGATTGTCCGGGTCACAGGCGGCGTAGCGCCGCTCGGCAAGCGAAGCCTCATAGCGCGCTTGCTGCAACTCCAACTCTACGATGCGTCGCTGCTCGCCTTGCTGCTCCATGTACCTGTGCTCGGCGTGCAATGCCGCCTCAATGGCTACTGGCTCGACAGCGCGCAGCACCTCGCGCCCGATGGCGGTGTCTACGCGCTTGGCTCCGAACATCAGACATCGCGGCCGAGCCAACATCTGGTTGGGCCGCTCGCATCGATACACGGGCTGACAGTAGTGTCCCGAGTAGCTGACCACCAATCGACGCCCGCAACCTCCGCAGAGCAGAAGCCCGGCCAGTAAGGCGCGGCCGCCACGTCCAGATTTGACCCCACCTGCTTTCCCGTACGCGTTCGCCGCCAGCAACTTCTGATTGCGCTCGAACTCGCCCCACTCGATGTACCCTTCGTGGTGATCCTTGATGATAGCCTCCCATCGGTGGAAAGGCTTGCGATGCTTGTAGGTCGTGCGCACACGGCCATCGACGAGCGCGGTGCGCTTCTCGCTCTTTCCATAGGCATACGCGCCGGCATGGAAGGGGTTCTTCAATATCGAGATGACGTTGCGATAACGGATGGGAGTCCAGTCAAAGCTCACGAGCGTTTTGCCGTCCGAGGGACGCGGAAAATGCATCTGCTCGGCGGTGAGCGAGAGCAACACCTGGCGGGCACTGCCGAGCTGACGGAAGCGCGCGAACACGATGCGGACCGCTTCCTGTACCCGCATGTTCGGATCGAGACCCAAGCCCATCTCACGATGCCAGATATAACCGACCGGCACGCTGATGCGCAGGTCACCCCGGAGCGCCTTGCCGTGCTTGGCATCCAGCATGCGAGCGCGGATCACGCCGAGCTCGAACTCGCTGATGCTGCCCTTCATACCGAGCAGCAACCGGTCGTTCGGTCGATGCGGATCGTAGATGCCATCTGAATCAATTACCCGCGCTCCGACCAGGCCGCACAGCTCGAGAAGGTGATGCCAGTCGCGCCCGTTGCGGGCGAGCCGCGAAGCATCCAGGCACAGCACCGCGCCCACCTCTCCGGCGCACACCGTGGCGACCAGCCGATCGAAGCCGGGACGAGCCACACTGCCGCTTGCTGAGCGACCGAGGTCGTCATCGATCACTTCGACGCTGGCAAATCCATATCGCCGGGCTACTTCAACCAGGTCGTATTGTCGCCGCTGGCTCTCGAGGTTCGTCTGCACCTGGGTCTGGGTCGACTGGCGCACATACACGACGGCTTTGCGCTTCAGCAGTGCCTCCGGTAGCAGCTCAGCGCTCATCGTCGCGCTCCTCGGTTGCCACGCCCGCCGCCAACATCAATAGTCGCGACAGCTGGGTGAGAACCTTCATCCGCTCGGCGTTCGTCAGGCCGAGCAGTCCGGTCGACTCGAACGCTATGCTGAACTGGCGCAATGGCGCCGGCGCCACTCTCTTGCGCATCTTTTGCGGCTCGGTCATCGTTGCTCTCCTGAGCGACTGCGACGGGAGAATCGCCGCAGCAGCTTCGCTGAAATCCGCGTGCCAGGAGTAGCCGATGCAAATCCCGCAGGGCCTCGATGGAGAGACGAGGTGCCCCTAAAATCATACGGGCGCAGATGCTGGCATCAAACATCCAGTCCGGCAGCGCCGTTACAACGCCAGGCTCGGTCTCAACATGGACGATGCGGCCGCCGGCGCGCTGCTCGCTGTACTGCGCTCGTACGCGTCGGCCGTAGAAAGGATGCCAGCGGTAATGAACTTCAACTTCTCGCCCGATATGGGCAGAATGAATGCGTGATGGTGATTGGAAGAAAAGGCTGGCTGTTCAGCGACACCGTCAAGGGTGCCATCGCCAGCGCGAACCTGTTCTCGATCGTGGAGACCGCCAAGGCAAACGGAGTCGAGCCGCACGCGTACCTGTCGTTGCTGTTCGCGCAGCTTCCTTACGCCCGCACGGTCGAGGACTTCGAAACGCTGCTGCCGTGGAACGTGAAGTCCGCGCTCGCCACCGCCTCACCCCAACTCGGCCAGCGCAAGAAGGCGGATACCTGAGATACCTGAGCGCTTACGTTCATTCAACCCCTTCAAACTCAACATGACACTTCGACATCACGCCATCTACTGGGTACTTGACCTCGTCTTGCCCGACGACCATGGGCGCACCAACTCCAACCAGCAGCTTTTTCCGAACCCCGCCTTTTTTCTCGGAAAACCAAAGATGCCGTTCCGCAATGTATCTACTCATCTAAGCGGCGCGCCCTGTCAGGCAGCAGATCGCCGCCGGATCGCCGCCGTCACGGCCGAGATCGCCTTCGAGAGAAGAAGGATCAAGGCGTACCACCATGCCGTTCCGATTGCGCCATGAATCAGCAAAACGTTGTTATCAAGCAGCGCATAGAGGAGTGAAAAAGGGAAATCGATGAAGGCCCAATAGACCCACATCAATGGCGCTTGTCCGTCAGACGACTGCGCCACATACCATGCGGTCAGCAGGACCCCGATCAGATGCACGCCTGCTACGACCAATGCGAAAAGGTGTCGTCGAGTCATATCTATTTCCCTTTACAATCCGGACAGTCTTTCGCATTCGGGCCGGGATCTCGTTTTCCGCTGCGATCCATTGCGCTGCCGATAACGTAACCCATAAGGCCTTGACTGTAGACTGCGGCCTGGAGTGTCAAGTCACAGTCTGCAAAGCAGCGGGATCGATCGGTGGGTGAGCACGGATTGTTACCGCGGCATCGTCCATAGCACTTGTCGTGCTTCTCGCATGCCGCGTCCACAGGATCGACAGCAGCCTTCGGGTTTCGTCGTTCGTCCGGCGTGAGTTGATTGAATTCTTTCTTGTAGCCTCCCGTCCAGTCCGGGCCGCACCAATTCCCGTGGACCTTGTAGCGCCCGAAGGGATCGATCCCGTCGATCGGATTGCTCTCCACGTACGCGTATGTATTGACTCCGCCGCGGAGCCCTACAGGATCGGACTCCACATACCTTCCGATGGCCGGATCGTAGTCTCTTGCGTAGTTGTAGCTGAGACCACTCTCCGCATCGTAATACTGCCCCGGGAATCTCAGGTTGTACTGAAACATACCCGCGCCTAGTGGATTCTCGTTCGGCAACGTATCGCCAAACGGCTTCGGATCCCACCGCCACATCACGACGTTGTCGGACGGCCGCGTCACCTTTCTTGGCGCGTTCAAGTGATCCGTATGTACGTAGTAGATGTCGACGCCCCCGCCTGCATGAGGCCTCAACGTCGCGACCGGCACATCGCCGATCCACACCGTCTCCTGAATCAGGCTGCCGCCAGACCCGTACTCGCCCGCCAAGTGCCCGTCTTCATCGTAGAAGAAGTAGCTACTTCCCGCAGAGCTGGTCTTCGCAACCCGTTGCGACAGCGCATTGTAGACATACGACGTCGTCACCGTACCCACCGCCGAAATCGGCCGCCCCGCATTCGACTCCGTTTGGGTGTGTCCAGCCGCGTCATAGCCATACGCGTTACTGCGACTGCCGCTCACCGCTGAGAGCCGGTCGCTCGTGCTTGCCGGTGTGAATGTATTCGAGAGCGGAACACCCCCCGTGCTTCCGCCCTCGCCCATTCGGTTACCGTTGGCATCGTAGCTCCATGTCCGACTCACCGGAGTGCTCGTGGCGCTGGTCAGACGATCATTGAGATCGTATCCATAGGCCCAGCTCAGATTGCCGTCCGATGCGTTCGATATCGACGTGATTCGGAATGCATCATCGTGGTCGAGGTTGTAGAAGTCACCGCCGCTGTCGATCTGGCTGAGGTTCCCGTCAAGATCATGGGTGCGGACGGCGACGGAGCTGTTCCCCCACGTCCATTGGCGTACAGCGCCAAACGGCTCGTACAGAATGCCGCTGAGCACCGGTGTGCCGTTCGCCAAAACGCTCGAGATCCTTCCGTTCGAGTAGCCGTAGCTGATGAGCTGACCCGAGGGGGTCAGTATCGAGGTCAGGTTTCCGTTAGTGTAGGTGTAGCCGATCGAGCGGGTCAGCGCGCCAACCACCTGAGTCTTGCCGACCACACGTCCATTCGGGTCGTAGCTCCACGCCAGCGAATGATTGAGGTCCGAGGCTCCAGTCAGCCGCCCTACGCCGTTTGCGCCGGCGTCGTAGGTGAAGTTCACGGTCTGATCCGGGTAAGCGATCGACGTTACGCGGTTGAGTTTGTCGTAACTGTACGTGCCCTGGATGTTGCGCGCGTCCGTAGTCGTTCCGAGGTTCCCGCCTGAATCGTAAGTGTTCGACGTGACTCCCGTGTCCGGGCTGGTCAGCGTTTCGACCTCACCAAAGCCGGTGTACGCGTAGGTAGTCTGCAGAGTGCGAGGGTCTTGGACCGACAATAGATTGTCGCTGGCGTCGTAGCCGAAGCCGGTTACACCGGTCGACGGATTGGTTGTCTGCGACAGACGATTGAGTTCGTCGTACAGGTTCGACGTGTTTCGCCCCAGCACGCCGTTGATTGCGGTCAGATTGCCATTCGAATCATAGCCGAACGTCGTCATCACGCCGCCGGCGGCGTTGAGCTGCTTCCAAAGCTGGTTCAGGTTATTGAACACCTGGGAGCCGGTTCGCGACAGCGCGCTGGATGGATCGTAGCTGCTCGTAGACGTGCGATTTCCCTTCGCGTCCAGCACGTACTCCTCGCGATTCCCCTCGCCGTCTTCGACACGAATCCGACGGTGCGCATTGTCATACGTGTAAAGCAGATAGCTGCCGTCGGGACGCGTGACTTTCTTGAGCAAACCCGTCGGCCAGTACGAGTAGCCCGTCGTCTCGCCGCCAATCTGGCGCGACAGCAGCCGCTGTCGTGCGTCGTACGTCAGAGTTGTAACGACGTTGTTTTCGTCCGTGATGGTCAGCGGCTGACCATGCGCGTTGTAGGTATTGAACGTCACCGTGTGATTGAGGGCGTCGGTAATCGTGTGAACGCGCCCACACTCCGCTCCAGTCGCACAGTTATGGTACGTGTACGTGGTCGTGTCAGGCACATCTGTTCGCGGTCCGTCCTCCGTCAGGATCTGACCCGAGCCGTCGTATGTATAACTCCAAGTCCGCTCGACGTTTGGAACGACCGTCGTATCCGCGACCGTCCTTGTCTGCAAGTTGCCGCTCGAATCGTAGGCGTAGGTCGTGGTGCGCGCGGGCTCCGTCACGGTTAAAGGCAGCTGGAAATTCGCATGCCACGTTGTTGAGATGGTGCGCGCGCGAGGTGTACCGACCGCCTCCGTCCGACTCGTTTCCACATTGCGGACCAGGTCGCGAACGTATGTCGTTTGGTTCCCGTTGAAATCCGTCGTTGAATTGAAGTTGCCGTTTAAGTCATAACCGGCAGAGGCGAAACGCCCGCAGCCATCGCATGTGCTGCTGACCGAGGAGTAGCGGAACTCGCCCTTCGTTGCCGAGATGGCATACGTGCGAGTCGTTCCCAAGGGGTCCAGCACGGCTCGCGACGTGTTCCCATTGTAGGTAATGGAATACGCGTCGACGCCACCCGCCAGTTGCGAGGAATTGGCACGAGAGCTCGAGTCGTAGCCAATCGTGGCAAAACGATTGTTGCTCTCGTCTTTGACTCCCGTCAGGAGATGGGGGCGCCCGGATACCTCATACAGGTACTGTCGCTGGTACGTGTCTGGATACGTAACCGCCGCCAGATTGTTGTTCGCATCGTACGAATATTGGACCTGGCTGAGATCTGGCAGCGTCAATGTTACGAGGAAGTCGTCGCCGTTGATCCGGCTCCATGCGAGCTGAAGGGTGTGCCCGAACGAATCCGTAACGGCCGACAATTGGCCGGAGGCGTTGTAGGTCAACGTGTGGACGATACCGCCGCGACTGGTGATGGAGAGGAGGCGCCCCTCCAGGTCATATTCCTCGCGATCGTCGCTGGAGGTGGTGTAGAGAAAACCAATCTTGCCCCCACCGCCGTCGTACTTCCATCGCACTGTTTCGCGGATGGTGCCGCTGAAGAAGAACTCCCCACCGACCTCGTTGAACTTGAGAACACTGCCATCCGGACGAAACGCCGTCAGTCCAGGAAAACCCCCGTCCCCAACGTAGGTGATGCTCTGCAGATAGGATGCGGCCCAGCCACTTCCGACCGGATTCGGTGATCCGGTGTCTTGCACGGTGACAGCGCTGCTATACGTCCTTCGAACAGCCAACGGAAACGGCCCGGCTGCCGCGTAGTCGGTCTCCTGGAAGCGCTCGTCCCCGGTCATGATATTGATGGGGTCGCCGACGCTCGCCGAGCCGTCACCGCCACCGCCACCGCCACCGTCACCGCCACCGCCACCGTCACCGCCACCGCCACCGCCGCAACCACAACGCGGCGGGGGTGGGCAGATGTTGACGTTGTCGCACGCGCAGGCGCCTTTGCCGAGAACGTTTACCGCGACAAAACCCGCCGGACACCCAGCGCTGCGAATATCCCAGTTCCAGCCGTTTGGATGGATCGCCTCACAGTGCAGGGGCACGCCGTTAAAGACATCTCCTACCCACTGATTGATGGTGATTGTGAAGACGCGACGCTGCTGCGGAACCACGCCGAGCCACGGTAGTACCCAGTCCACCGTGGCCGCACTGACCGTTGTTGGCCCGCATTGAGGCGCCGACGGAAAGGCCGCCTTGACCGCATTCAGGTAGGCGGCAAGCGAATCGTATGTGCCCGGTACACCGCTCGGACCCGTGAAAGGAAGGTCGTAAGTCTCATAGACCCATTTCCCCAGATTGATTGGCCTGCATTGAGCTGGCCAACTCCATCCATCAGGGGTACACACACCTGCGGTCTGCGAGGACTGAGCGACCACCGGCGGCGAATGCAACGCAAAGCCCACTCCGCAAATCAGGACCAGCAAGGCGACTCGAACGCCGCGTTCCCAGTTCATCATGTTCATTTCCTTGATCTCCAGAATTACGCGAGCTGCGCCTAGTTCGGCGTCACCGTGACCTGCTTCAGCCGACCGAACGAATCGTACTGATAGGTCACAGCTCCGGCGGTATGGGCCGCCGCTGCGCTCGTCACCCCGGTCGCGACTGCGGAGTAGCTACTTAGATTCGGGACAGCATCCTGCGCCCTGACACGATAGCTATAACTCGTGGAGGCCATCAGGCCGGTGTCACTGAATGTCGTTCCGGTCGGCGTGCCGATCTGTGCGAAGGTTGAGCACCCCGCTCCCTGGCATCGCTCGACGCGATAGCCAGTGACTCCCACGTTATCTGTCGATGCCGTCCAAGACAGATTGATCTGCGTGCTCGAAGCCGCGCTTGCAGTGAGTCCAGTCGGCGCCGTCGGGGCTGCGGTGTCGGCTGGCGCCTGGGACATGGCGCTTACGATGCTCGAATATCCACTCAGATTTGGAACGGCATCGGCAGCTCGCACGCGATAGCGATACGTAGTTGAGGCCGTAAGACCGGTATCGCTGAACGTGGTACCCGTGGGCGTCCCCACTTGCGCGAACGTTGAGCACCCGGAACCCTGACACCGCTCCACGCGATAGCCCGTTACCCCGACGTTGTCACTCGAGGCAGTCCAGCTGAGGTTGATTTGGCTGCTGGACGCTGGCGTGGCGCCCAAACCTGTGGGAGCAGTCGGTGCCACCACATCACCGCCGCTCGCGGCGGCCTTGAACGCGACGGCCTGAATAGTCCAGTAGCCGCTCGCATTGATCGGAGCGGTTGCGGAGTAGGTGCCGGCCGAACTCGTCAGGCGATCTTCGAACAGGTCTCCGTTCACCAACAATCTCGACGTGTAACCGCTGCCGGCGCCCGTGACGTTGTTCTCCACGTAGGTCCAAGCCGCGATGAGATCGGTCGCGTTGGTCGTCGTAAAATTTCCGGTGCTCGCTGTTGCGCTGGAGCCGTTTGCTCCGACCGCCACGTCGAGCGGACTCGATGTCGCGAGCCCGCTGTATTCCACGATCCGGATCTCGGGCCATGTGACGTCCGCAGCGCTGATCGTAACGGTCACCGTGTTGGCAGCGGCAGCCGCAGAGACGATATTCGTGGCGTAGTAGAGGTACGAAGTGACCGAGCCGGTGCGTCGGGTCGGCCCGACGGCAAGCGTGTAGACATTCCCGGCACTGTCGGTAATGCCGGTAACGCTCGAGGTCGAATCAGCCCATCCGACGGCGACAACGTTCAGATTGCCGGCCGTCTGCGCGCTGCTGAATGTGCTCGAAATCGTGGTGGTCGTGACGGTTTTGACGCCACTACCCTGCACGTAAGCCGGCGTTGCCCATGCGAACGGCACGAACACGGCTGTCGCGAACACCGCGAACAGGAGTCGGACGAAAACAAACCGAGCGCGATAGAAACCGGCACGCGTCTGAAACGCGTGCGCGCAATTCTTCTGTTCCACGTCATTCCTTTGACGGCGCCTCCCTGCCACTGCATCACGACGCCGTGAACGATGCAGCTTTACACGAGCGTGAGCTCATCCGAGGGCGGGAGTATTCAGGAACTCACGTTGCCAGATCAAGTAGGGGTTTGCGCGGCGCTTTCGGAAAAGAAACGGCAACAAATCTCGTGTAGCGCTCAACTCGACTTCGCGGCAAACAACTTCACAGGCAACTTCGCCGGGCCGTGCCCAATCGTCGTCATCCACGGCTCAACGGGGCCTGCTGATTCCCAGCGCTCGACATGCTCAACGATCGCACCAAGCAGCGCTTCGGCCTCGAGCAACGCAAGCACACGCCCCACGCACGCATGCACGCCATAGCCCCAGCCCACATGCCCGCGATTCTGGCGCTTGATGTCGTAACGATCCGGATCCTTCCACTGGCGCGGATCGCGATTCGCAGCGGCGAACATGAGTCCGCAGCGCTCGCCCTGCGGAATCACGACACCTTCGATCTCGACATCCTTCATGGCGATGCGCCCGGCCATGCGCGACGGTGAATCCCACCGCAGGCTTTCATCGAACGCGGCTTTGAGCAGCGACGGATCGGAGCGCAGCAGCTGGTACTGATCCGGAAATTCGCAGAACGCGCGAATCGCATTCGCCATCGTCATCACGGTCGTGTCCGCGGCAGCGGAGAGCAGAATGCCCACCATCAGCTTCGCCTCCGCCTGCGTGAGCTGGCCGCGATCCGCCGCGAGATACATTTCCATGCCGAGGCTGCCGGCCGCGAGGTTTTCGCGCTCGCAGGCCATGTTCGCCCAGTCCAGCACCTCCTTCGGCGTGCTGCCCATGGCTTCGTTGAACAGGTCGTTCATCGGGCCCATCGTGGCCCATACCATGTTCCCGAACGCGTACATGTGTTCGCGCCCCTTCTCCGGCACGCCGAGCAGGTCGGGTAGCACCTTGTAGACGAACGGCTGCGTGATCTCGGCAACGGCATCGATCGTCTCGCCGCTCTTCTCCTTCAGGCGCCCAATGAGCGCCTGCGCATCCGCGCGAAACGCATCGCCCATCTTGTTGAGCGATGCCGGCGACAACGCCGTCGAAATGACCGAGCGCACGGCGGTGTGACGCGGCGGATCGTCGGTCAGCAAGATTTCCGGCCGCACCGAGTTCGGGTCATGCCACGGCCGCGACGTCGACGAGAACATCTTCCAGTCCGCGAGCCCCTTCGACACATGCTCGTACCGGGCGAGCACGGTGATGTTCTCGCGCGCGAGCTTCACCACCGGCGCCATTTCACGCACGCGGTCGTCGACGGCGCGCGCGTTGCGCACGGACTCGCGGCTGAACAGGTCTTCATCGGTCACAAATGCGGTGGTTGCCATGATGGGTCTCTTTGCGGCGGATCAGATCTTCAGTTTCCAGCCGCGCGGCGCGGCCGGGGTCGACGGTTCCGGATCGCGCACGATCCAGCCCGAGGTCGGCTCGGGGAAATGGCTGCCGATGATCAGCACGTCCTTGTCGCCGAACCGATCGACGAACTCCTGGCGCGTGCGGCCACCCACCTCTTTTTCCATATCGAAACGCCCGTGGCGCGTCGGGTCGGCGAGCTGGATCGGGTGATGCATCATGTCGCCCGTGATCACGGCCTTCTTGCCTTGCGACTCGATCAGCACGCTGCAGTGGCCCGGTGTGTGGCCCGGCGTCGGGAACAGCGACACTTCTTCCGTCAGCTTGAAATCCGACCCGATGAACTCCGCAAGCCCGGCTTCGAGAATGGGGTCGATCGCGTCTTCGAGATGCTCGAAGCTGTGGTAGCCACCCGTGCTCTTCAGATGCAGCCAGTGGTCGTACTCTTTCTTGCCGAAGTAATAGCGCGCGGTCGGGAACGTCGGCACCCACTTTCCGTCCACGAGATGCGTGTTCCAGCCCACGTGGTCGAAATGCAGGTGCGTGCAGATCACATCGGTGACCGACTTCGCCGGAAAACCCGCGGCGTCGAGATCTTCGAGGAACGTGGTCTTCAGGTTGCAGAAGACGTCGAACTCCCGCTTGCGGTCCGCGCCGATGCAGGTGTCGATCATCACCGTGCGGCCCTTCGAGCGCAGCACGAAGCACTGGAACGAGATGATCATCTTGCCCGACGGCGTCGCGAAGTGCGGCATCATCCACCGGTACTGCTGCACGAACTCTTCGGTCGCGCCGTCGAGCAGCATCCACATGTTGTCTTCGAAGGCGTTCACCTCGACGATGCGCGCCACTTCGACGTCGCCGATCTTCCAGTGCTTGATGTTCTCTTTGGCCATGACGGCGACCCCTGGCGAATGGTGAAGCTCAGGCGGAAACAGCCTGAGGCGATGTGAGGTAAGGCGGATCGACGGGCTTCAGCGCCGGCCGGCCGAGCATCATGTCGACGCACTTCTCCGCGACCATGACGACGGGCGCGTTGGTGTTGCCGCCGACGATGCTCGGGAACACGGACGCATCCGCGATGCGCAGGGATTGCACGCCGTGCACGCGAAGCTGCGAATCCACGACCGCGTTCGGATCGGGGCCCATGCGACATGAGCTGCACGGATGGTGCACCGTCGAGGCGGCGCGGCGGATGTACTCCACCAGCCCTTCCTCGGTCTGCACGGATGACCCCGGCTGCACCTCGACGCCTTCATATCGCCCGAATGGACGCGACGACACGATGCGCCGGGCAATCTGCAGACCGCGCAACAGCGGCGCGACATCCGCCGGATCGCTCAGCAGGTTCGCATCGATGATCGGATTCGCTAGCGGGTCCGCGCTCGCGAGCCGGATGTGCCCGCGGCTCTTCGGATACAGCCCCACGATGCTGACCGCGTACCCGTGCCCGAGCGGGAACGGAAAGGTGTTCTTGTTCCGGCGCGCCGCCTGGAACACGACCTGGATGTCCGGCCGGTCGAGCTCGGGCCGCGTGCGCACGAAGGCGTTGCACTCGAATACGTTGCTCGACAGCGGGCCGCTACGAAACAGCGCGTATTCGATCAGGTTCGCCACGCCTCGCGGCAGCGTGCGCAGTGAAATGCCGTATGACTCGGTGTTCGACATCTCGAGCAGCAACGCCGCGGCGAGATGGTCGTGATAGTTCGCGCCCACGCCGGGCAGGTGGTGCCGCACTTCGATGCCCTGCGCTTTGAGCGCGGCGCCATCGCCGATGCCGGAGAGCATGAGGATCTGCGGCGACAGGACCGCGCCACCGCAGACGACGACTTCGCGCCGCGCGATGAGTCGCCGTGCGCCGTCGAGGCGAGTGCCGCCGGCCGTGTTTGCGCTGGCGGTGTCGCTCGCGGCGCTGCCGGAGTTCGTGCCGCTCGTACCACTGGTGCCGCTCCTGGCGCTCGTACCGCTCGTGGCACCTGCGCCGCCGGCCGCGCCGGAGCCCGTCGCTTTCGACCCGCGCGCCAGCTCGCTATCCGGCAAAACGTCCACGCCTGTTGCGCGACCGCTCTCGATTACCACGCGCGCGACGCGCGTGCCCGTCAGCAGCGTGAAGTTCGGCCGCTTGCGTGCGGCTTCGAGATACGCCGTCGCCGTCGACACGCGGCGTCCGTTCAGGATCGTGCCCTGCCTCGGACCGTAGCCTTCTGGATCCGGGCCGTTGAAATCGGAGTTCGGCTTGTAGCCGAGCAGGTCCATCGCCGAGAGAAACGCGCCGGACATCGGGTTCGGCTTCGGCACGAACTTCACGTTCATCGGGCCGCCTTGCCCGTGATACGGCGAGCCCGCGAAATTCTCATTGTTCTCGGAGCGCAGGAAGTACGGCAGCACTTCGTGATAGCTCCAGCCGGGATTGCCCGCGGCCGCCCAATCGTCGAAGTCGCGCGGCTGGCCGCGGAAGTACACCATCCCATTGATGGAGCCCGAGCCGCCAACCACGTGACCGCGCGGCACGGGGATGGGCCGGTTGTTCAGGTGCGGCTGGGGCGACGTCATGAACCGCCAGTTGAGCTTCGGCGTGCCGATGGCCGCGCCGACCGTCGCCGGGACATGGATAAAGGGATGCGTGTGGTCCGGGCCGGCCTCGATGAGGGCCACGCGAACCGAGGGGTCCTCGGCCAGCCGGCTCGCCACGACGCAGCCGCCGGTGCCGGCACCCACCACCACGTAATCGAAAATGTCGTTCTCGCCGCTCATCTCTATGTATCAGCGCGGCATCGAGATCCGCATCGCCGCCCCTTCCCCCCTCGTGAACCTGCGGGGACTCTAGTCGAAAAATGCGCCCCGTCGGCGGCCGGGTGGCGGGGCCCGTCCGCATGGCGGCGCAGCGCCCGGTCATCGTGCGCCACCTGCTACTCCGGATTTCACCCAGATGCCGATGGTCCCAGAGACTGTTTGACCTCTGCGACGCCCACCCGGAAGTCGAACTTGAGGCCATGCAGATCCCGAGCGACTGGCGCGCACGACCACCGTGGGCGCTCGCCGCCTGAGAAACAGCTTGCCGTCCGCCGCTACCTCCGCCGCGGTTTCGACCTCAAGCCTTCGCCAGCGCATTGAGCCGCGCGATTCGCACCAGCGCCGGCGGGTGCGAATCGTAAAACGCCGAATGGATGCGATCCGGCGTAAGCGTGGACGCATTCGAGCGATAGAGCTTCACCAAAGCGTCCGCGAGCGCGCGGGCATCCGTGTACTTCGCCGCGAAATCGTCGGCCTGGAACTCATGCCGGCGCGACCACCAAGCACTCACCGGCGTGATGAAGTAAGTGAACGCCGGCGCAACCAGCATGAAAAGCAGCAACGCCCCGTGCGCCGATACTCCGGGTAACCCCAGCGCACCGTAGAACCCAGGCTGCGCCGCCAGCCACGCAATGAGCGCAAGCGCAAAGAGCGACGCGAACAGCGACAACACCAATCGTTGTTTCACGTGCTGCAGCCGAAAGTGCCCCAGTTCGTGCGCGAGAACGGCCTCGACCTCCAGGGCGCCGAGCCGCTCGAGCAAGGTGTCGAAGAACACGATGCGCTTGTTCCGCCCCACGCCCGTGAAATACGCGTTGCCGTGAGCCGAACGACGCGAGCCATCCATCACGAACACGCCTTTCGAGGCGAAGCCGCAGCGATCCAGCAACCCTTCCACGCGGGCCTTCAACGCTTCGTCCGACAGCGGCGAGAACTTGTTGAACAGCGGCGCGATGAATCGCGGGAAGGCCCAGGTGATGAGCAGCGAGAACGCCGTCCAGCCGAGCCAGGCGAAGACCCACCACCACTTGCCGCCGCGATCCATCAGCAGAATGGCGCCGATCGCCAGCGGCCCGCCCAGCAACACCCCGAGCACCAGCGATTTCGCGATGTCGGCGAGGTAGAGCGCCGGTGTCATGCGGTTGAAGCCAAACCGCGCTTCGAGGCGAAACGTGCTCCAGAGCGAGAAAGGCAGATTGATCACCATCATCGCAAGGATGGTGGTGCCGATGACCAGCGCGCCGTGCCACGGCTGGGCAAGCTGCGCGCGACCCCACAGCGAATCGATGAACGCAATGCCGCCACCCAGGGTGAAGGCGAGCCGCACGATCACATCCGCCACGGTGTCGAGGCGACCCAGCTTCGCTTTCGCGACGGTGTAGTCCGCTGCCTTCTGCTGTTCCGCCAGCTCGACCTGGCCGACGAACTGCTCTGGCACCCGATCGCGATGCGCGCGCACAGCGGCGATCTGCCGGGTGGAAAGCCAGAGGCGGGTGAGCGCTTCAGCGACGAGCGCGACGATGAATACGGGTGTCAGCCATTGCATCCGGAAATGGTGCGCGAATTGCGGGCGTCGCGAAAGATCAGCACGGGTTTTTCGTTCACCGCCGACGCTTCCGCCCGCGCCACGGCTTCGAGCACCAAATGATGGTGCGGCGACTTGTCACACACCGGATCCGCATTGGCGGCATCGCCCGTCATCAGGAAGGCCTGGCAGCGACAGCCGCCGAAATCCTTCTTCTTTTCGGGGCAGCTGCGGCAGGGTTCCTTCATCCAGTCGTCGCCGCGATAGCGGTTGAAGGCGGGGGAGTCGCGCCAGATCCAGTCGACGCGGCTCGATTTGACGTTGGGGAAGTCGAGGCCGGGCAGCATTCTCGCCGCGTGGCACGGGAGCGCGGTGCCGTCGGGGGTGATGGTGAGGAAGATCGAGCCCAGGCCGTTCATGCACGCTTTCGGGCGAGTCTCGAAGTAGTCCGGCACGACGAAGAACACACGCATGCGGTCGCCGATTCGTTCGCGGAAGCGTTGGGTCGCCTGCTCCGCGCGCTCCACTTGCGCGCGGCTTGGCAGGAGTTGCTCGCGGTTATGCCAGGCCCAGCCGTAGTACTGGGAGTTGGCGAGCTCGAGGTAGTCGGCGCCGAGGCGTTCCGCCATGTCGAGTATTTGCTCGATGTGGTCGATGTTCATCCGATGGAGCACGACGTTCAGCACCATGGGGTAGTCGTGCTGCTTGATGAGGGCCGCCACCTTCGACTTGAGGTCGAAAGTTCTCGTGCTGCTCAGGAAGTCGTTCAGTTCGCGCGTGCTGTCCTGGAAGGAAAGTTGGATGTGATCGAGGCCGGCGTCCTTCAGCGCCTTGATGCGCGTTTCGTTCAGGCCGACACCTGAGGTGACGAGGTTCGTGTAGAAGCCGAGTGTGTGGGCTTCGGCGACGATGATTTCGAGATCGTCGCGGGCGAGCGGCTCGCCGCCGGACAGGCCCAGCTGGACGGCGCCCAGCTGGCGCGCTTCTCTGAGGGCCTTCAGCCACTCATCCGTGGTGAGTTCTTGCGTTGTCTTCGCGAAATCGATTGGGTTGTAGCAGAAGGCGCAGTGAAGGGGGCAGCGATAGGTGAGTTCGAGTAGCAGCCATAGTGGAGGCGACACGGGTTCCGCCGAGGTTGTAGCGTTGTCCGGCACGTTCGATGTGTTGCCAGGTTCATTCACCACGTGCGGTAATCGACTCATCCGCGCAGCTCGATCCATTTGCGCTCGAGGGCCATCGAGATGAATGCCGTCACGTCCTTCGCGAGGCCGGTCGCGTCGAAGGCCCGCTCGAGGTCGTCGACAATCGCATCGACGTCGCGGCTGCCGTCGCAGCGCTTCAGGATTTCACCGGCGCTGCCGTTCAGTTTCACCATCCCTTCCGGATACAACAGAACGTGCGCGTTCTGCGCCGGCTCCCATTGCAGGCGGAAGCCACGGGCGATTGCGGGCTTTGCACTCATTGATTCACTCCATAGCGAAGCGCCATCGCATCGTTCATCTGCCACAGCACGGCCAGCTTGAATTGGAGGATCTCGATCGCCCGCTCCTGCTGTGCGCGCGTCTGGAAGTAGTCGAGCGTGAACGCGAGCCCGAACTCCACATCCCGTCGCGCGATGCTCACTCGGCTCTGGAAATAGCGCAGCCCCGCCGTGTCGATCCACGGATAGTGATCCGGCCAGTTCGCGAGCCGCTGCTTGTGAATCTGCGGCGCGAACAGCTCCGTGAGCGAAGAGCACACCGCCTCCTGCCAAGGCGCCCGCCGCGCAAAGTTCACGTACGCGTCGACAGCGAAGCGCACGCCGGGCAGCACATCCACGAGACTTTCGACACGCTCGCGCGAGAGCCCCACCGCTTCCGCGAGCCGCAGCCAGGAGTCGATGCCACCGGGCTCGTCTCCATAGCCATCGTGATCGAGAATGCGCTGAACCCAACTGCGCCGAACCGCGCGATCCGGACAATTGGCGAGAATCGCCGCGTCCTTGATGGGAATGCAGGTCTGGTAATAGAAACGATTCGCCACCCACCCCTGGATCTGCTCGCGGCTCGCTCCGCCGCTGTTCAACATCACGTTGAACGGATGATGGATGTGATACGCGCCGCCCTGATCCTGCAGCTTCGCTTCGAACTCCGCGCGCGACCAGCGCACCGCATCGGCATCGGCATCGGCATCGGCATCGGCATCGGCATCGGCATCGGCATCGGCATCGGCATCAGCATCGGCATCGGCATTCACAGCTCGATCTCCATTCCGTCGTAAGCGACCTCGATTCCCCGGCGCGTGAGCTCGGCGCGCTCCGCGGAGTCCTCGTCGAGAATCGGGTTCGTGTTGTTGATGTGGATGAGCACGCGCCGCGTGTCACGCCCGAGCCTGTCGAGCCACTCGAGCATGCCGCCCGCGCCGCTCTGAGGCAGGTGGCCGATATCCCGCGCCCGCTTGCGCGAGATGCCCAGGTGGATCATCTCGTCATCGGCCCAGAACGTGCCATCCACCAGCACACAACGCGCGGCCCGCATGGCACGCCAGATCGGCTCGTCGATCGCTCCGAGCCCCGGCGCATACAGCGCCGAATGGCCCGTCACATCGTCGATCAACTCGAGCGCAATGTTGTCGCCTGGCACCGGCGAGTCTCGATTGGGCGAATAAGGCGCGGGCTTGCTCGCCACAGGCAGCGCGCGCCAGCGAATGCCGCGCAGCCCCGTCACGGCGAAGGTCTCACCATCAAGGCCAATGCGATGTCGCTCGACACCGCAATAATGAGAAAGAACACCGAGAATCGGATTGCCGCGCGTAAGATCCGCATAGGTGCTGTCTGTGCACCAGAGCGGCCAGGGCCGCGACGCCTCTCGAAGCATGTAGAGCCCGGTGGTGTGATCGACCTGCCCGTCGGCGAGCACGATGCCGCAGATCGCACTGTCCCGGATCGCGCGCGCCGGCTGCAGCACGCGGTTCGCCTGGATCTGCGCCAACAGGTCGGGTGACGCATTCACGAGCGCCCACTCCGTATCAGACCCCGAGGAAACGATGATCGACGACTGCGTGCGCGGCACCGCCCGCAACGTGCCGTTGCGGATGCCCGCGCAGTTCGCGCAATTGCAGTTCCATTGCGGGAAGCCACCGCCAGCGGCTGAGCCCAGTACGCGGATCTTCACGGGAAGGGTTTTCGACTACGCGGAAGAACGGGCCCGCCGTTGCCGGACGGGCCCGCTCGGGAAGGTCCGCCGAAGCGGACCGTCCGCGATCTTCAGCGATTCGCCACGTACATGGTGATTTCCATGCCGAAGCGCAGATCGACAGCGACCGGAGTTTCCCATTTCATGCGCAGTTCCTCTTTCGTCAGTGATCGGAACGGGCGTGTGCCACCCGCCGCGCCCGATCATCCGGCGCGGCCGGCCGCCGCCGACACGGGAACATCATGAAAGTAGTGTCATGAATTTCTGGAGCCGGCACTGCGTTACCATCCCGCGCACATGAAGCTCCGCACCCGCCTGAATCTCGTCGTCGCCGGCCTCACGGCCCTGTTCGTGGCCGTGCTGTGCGTGGCGGAGGTCAGAAACACGCGCGATTCCGTGCGCGAGGAGATCGAGGCCGCCAATCGGGTCGCCTCGCAGCTCCTGGGGCGGCTCGCCGCGATCTACTCGCGTGAAGGCGGCACCGACCTGACGTTGCAGTTCCTGCAGCAGCTCGGGCGCGTGCGCGCCAACGAGATCACCCTGAAATCGGCCACCGGTGAGGTGCTCTACCATTCGCCGCCGCCCACCTACAAAGCGGGGCGCACGGCGCCGGAGTGGTTCACGAGCTTGCTGGCGCCGCAGACTCCGCGGCACATCTTCCCGCTACCGGGCGGCTCGCAGCTCCTCGTGGAGGCCGAAGCGTCGCGCTCCATCGTCGATGCGTGGGACGACATGGTGCGGCTCGTCGCACTCTCGGCGGTCATGCTGGTTGTAGTGAATGGGCTCGCGTTCTGGCTAGTGGGGCGCGCGCTCGCGCCGTTCCCCGTGATCGCCAACGGGCTTGAACGCATCCAGCGCGGCGACCTCGCCTTTCGCCTGCCGCCGCTGAAGGGGCATGAGGCGGGCGTGATCGGCGCGGCCTTCAACCGCATGGCGCAGGCCGTGGAAGACAAGGTGTTCGCCGAGCGCAAGGCGCGCGAAGCCGAGACCCGGCTCGAAGAGCGGCAGGAGATGTCACGCATCGTCGAACAGAAAGTGGAAGAGGAGCGGCGGCTCATCGCGCATGAGCTGCACGATGAGTTCGGCCAGTCGGTCACCGCCATCCGCAGCCTTGCGCAGGCGATCGCCACGCAGGGCGGCGCGCGCGATCCGGCGACGGGCGAAGCCGCGAAGCTCATTTCAGACGAGGCCGCGCGGCTCTACGACAACATGCACGGGCTCATCCCGCGCCTCACGCCGCTGTCGCTGGATACACTGGGTCTCGCGAACACGCTCGACAATCTCTTCAAGGATTGGCAGCGGCGCTACCCTACGATCGCGCTATCGCTCCGGCAGGATTTCTCGGCCGACCTCGGGCCGAGCGTGGCGCTGGCGATCTACCGCGTCGTGCAGGAAGGGCTCATCAACGCGCTCCGGCACGCGCAGGCGTTACGCATCGAGACGACCGTGGTGTCTGATGACAAGAGCATCGTCGTCACGCTCAACGACGACGGCGTCGGGCTTCCGGCGGACTGGTCGCGGCCCGGGCATTTCGGCCTGCGGGGTCTCGCCGAGCGCGTCGAACGCCTGGGTGGCCGCTTCTCCGTCGCCAATTCCCCGAACAGCGGCGTGAAGCTGCGAGCGGAAATTCCCCTGGGAGGCGGCCAGTGATTCGCGTGATGCTGGTCGACGATCACGCGGTCGTGCGAACGGGGTTTCGGCTGCTGCTGCAGTCCGTGCCGGACATTTCGGTGATCGGCGAAGCCGAGTCCGGCGAGGTCGCGTTCGCCCGATACGCCGAACTGACGCCCGATGTGGTCGTGATGGATCTCGCGATGCCGGGAATGGGCGGGCTCGAAGCGCTGAAGCGCATCCGCTCGCGGCATCCGCAGGCGCGCGTGCTCGCGTTATCGGCTCACGACGATCCGGTTCATGCGCGGCGCGCGCTGCAGGAAGGTGCGCTGGGCTTCCTGTCCAAGCGAAGCGCGCCGGAAGCGTTGATCGAAGCGGTGACGACCGTGGCCTCGGGCCGCCGCTTCCTGGACGCGGGCCTCGCGCAGAAGCTTGCGCTCGCGGACATTCAGGGCGGCTCGCCCATCGAGCGCTTGTCGGAGCGCGAGTTCGAGGTGTTCATCCGCCTCGCCCAGGGCGCCACGGTGCAGAAGATCGCCGACGACCTGAAGCTTTCCGCTTCAACGGTCGGCACGCACCTCTACAACATCAAGCAGAAGCTCGATGTGGTGAATCAGTCCGAGCTCACGCTTATCGCCATACGCCACGGACTGATCGTCGCGTGAAGAGCGTTCCGAAGACGGGAGACGATTCTCCTGCGAGCTAGCTCGAAGGCGTTGCCTTGGCGAGCCAGCGATCCAGTTGATTGGCGAACAGCTGCCGCTCGCGCTTCCCGAGCGTTGCCGGGCCGCCGGTGTTCACGCCGCTACCGCGCAGCTCGTCCATGAAATTGCGCAAGCTGAGCCGCTCGCGGACGTTTTCCGAGGTGTAGAGCGTGCCGCGCGGATCGAGCGCGACGCCGCCCTTCTCGATGACAGCCGCGGCCAGCGGCACGTCGGCGGTAATGACGAGATCCCGCGGCTCCATCATCTCGACGATGCGGGCGTCGGCGACGTTGAAGCCGGCGGGAACCTGGACGAAATGGATGTAAGGCGAGACCGCGCGTTTCACCGGCTGGTTTGCCACCAAGGTGACTCGCATGCGCGCGCGGTCCGCGGCCCGAAACAGGATGTCCCTGATGACAGCCGGGCAGGCGTCGGCGTCTACCCAGATCTGCATGAGCGTACCGGTTCCGAAGCCTCAGGCTCTGTCCGCGTCAGCCGCGGGCAGCCTTCTTTTCGCGCTTGGCCGCACGCTTCTCTTCGAGCGACTTGGCCGGCTTCTTCTTGCCCTCTTTCTTGCGATCCATACCTTTGCTCATAACGTCTCTCCGCACCGCCGAACGTTCGGCTGACCGCAAAGATACTGCAAAATCACACCGAGCCGTATGGTCCGCCGCGTTCGACAGCGCGCCGATAGGCGGGGCGCGCATGCACTCGACGCAGCCAGCCCATGAGACGTGGACGGGTCTGGTCCAGGCCGGCGCGCGCGACGGCGGTCTCGAGAGGGAAACTCATCTGTACGTCCGCCGCCGAGAACTCCCCGTCGAGGAACCAATCGCGCTTCGCGAGCTGCGACTCGAGGTAGTCGAGATGCAACTTCAGCTGCGGGCCAATGAAGGCGGTCATCACGCTCTGGTAAATCTTGCGCACCACCGGTCTCGCGAAGAACGGCATCGGCGCGGCCACGACCTTGTCAAAGATGAGCTTCATCAGCAGCGGGGGCATCGCGGAGCCTTCCGCGTAGTGCAGCCAGTAGACGTATTGAGCGCGGGCCGCCGAGCCGTGCGGCCGCGCGAGCTTGCCGCCGCCGTACTCGTCCGCCAGGTACTCGATGATGGCGCCGGACTCGGCGAGCACGAGGTCGTCGTCCTGGATCACCGGTGACTTGCCGAGCGGGTGGATCGCCTTCAACTCCGGCGGCGCGAGCATTGTCCGCGGGTCGCGCTGATAGCACTTCAGGTCGTATTCGACGCCCAGCTCTTCGAGCAGCCAGAGGATGCGCTGGGAGCGCGAGTTGTTCAGATGGTGCACGACGATCATGCAGGCGACTGTGCCCGGACGGGCACGGGCCTGCCAGTGTCCGAAAGGAAGACGGTTCGGGCCACCGCATCGACAGTCCGCGTCGACTGCGGGCGTCGAGGGGCGCGCCGCGCGCGCTGCGTCCAGGAGCGGCGTCGAGAGCCATGGGCCGACGGCCCGCTTCGAGGATTTAGTGCGGCGGGGTCTTGAGCACCGGCCGCTCGCGGAACAGGCGATCCACGGATCGCTTCGCGGCGGCCTTCTCGATGTGCTTGCACCAGGGGGTGAGGTTACGCGTGGTGGCGCGCTGGGCGGTTTCGCAGTCACACGTCCAACGCACGCGGCCGTCCTTCAGCAGGAGCATCTGGGCGGTACGGCGGGTGAACGGGTAGCTGGCGATGACAGTGCCGGTTTCTTCGACCGGGCGACGACGGAACAGTCTGAGACGCATGTCACAAAGCTTACCGGGGTCGGGCTGTGGATCGCTTGGGAAAAAGCTGTGGATAAGTCAGTTTTTCCGGATGGGGAGGGATCGTGAGTCTCACGAATCAATGAGTTACGAAAAGAAGCCCTCAATCGCCGGGCGGCTCGGAAGCACATGGCGCCCGCTTCGGCCGCCCGGCGATTGAGGGCCTCTGCCTCTTGACCGCCCTATCGGGCAATGGCGGACAGCGTCCGCAACCGCAAAGTTTCGGTGAGCTTCTGCCGCCGGGAAGCCTCAGTGAGCAATCGCTCAGCCGCCTCGACACTCAGCGGCGGGCTGAAATAGAAGCCCTGCCCCATATGCGCCCCCAGCTCCCGCAAGCGCTTGAGCTGATCCAGCGTCTCGACCCCCTCGGCAATGGTCCGCAACCCAAGGCTGCCAGCCATGTGGATGATGGCCGTCACAATGGCGTCGCCGTTCACGCTGGTAATCATGTCGCGCACAAACGCGCGATCGATCTTCAGGCAATCGATGGGCAGGTTCTTGAGGTAAGCCAGGCTCGAGTATCCGGTGCCGAAATCGTCGATAGACACCGGGACGCCCAGCGCCCGCAGCCCGCGCATCACGCCCAGATGGCGCTCGTTGCCCTCGACGATGGCGCTCTCCGTCAGCTCCACATGAATCATGCGCACGTCCATGCCGGCCGTCACGGCGGCATGCGCAACGAGATTCGCGATGTCCTGGCGTTCGAATTGCCGCCCTGACACGTTGATGGAAACAGGCACCGGCTCCGCGCCCTTGTCCTGCCACTTGCGGATCTGGCGACACACCTGGTTCAACACGAACTCGCCGAGCTCCGCGATGAGTCCCGACTTCTCCGCGACATCGATGAACACCGCCGGCGGCACGAGCCCGCGCGTCGGATGGCGCCAGCGCAACAGCGCCTCCAGCCCTTCCAGCTTGTTGGTGCGCAGGTCGACGATCGGCTGGTAGTCCACGTAAAACTGGTTTTCGCGCAGGGCCGCGCGCATCGAATGCTCGATGGTGAGCCGCTCGTTGACGCGCGTATTCATGCTGCGCGCGAAGAGGCGATGCGTGTCGCGACCGCCGTCCTTGGATTCGTAGAGGGCGATATCCGCGTTCTTGAGCAGCACCTCGTAGTCGGCGCCGTGATCGGGATACACGCTGATGCCGACACTGCTGGTGACGCTGACTTCCTGGCCATCCACCTCGAACGGCGCGGCGAGCTTCTCCCGGATGCGGGTCGCGATGGTGTCCGCGGCGGTCGCATCGCGGACGCCGGTCGCAATGACCACGAACTCATCGCCGCCCATGCGAACCACGAGATCCGACGCCGCCACCGACCCACGCAACCGATCGGCCACCATCTGCAGCAGGCGATCGCCGCAGGCGTGACCGTGAAGGTCGTTGATCTTCTTGAAGTGGTCGATGTCGAGATACAGGAACGCGACAGGCCGCTTCGTCCGCTGGGCCTGCTCGATGATGTCGTGCAGGCGGTTCTGCAGCCCCATGCGGTTGAGCAGGCCGGTGAGCGTGTCGTGATGCGCCACCTGAGTGAGCCGGTGCTGGTTGTCCACCAGCGCGCGCTCGGCGTCCTTGCGGGCCGAAATATCCCGCAATACGAAGCTGATGACTTCGCGCCCATCGATGTTGAGCGGACTGGCGGAGACTTCGACGTCGAGCAGCCGCCCGTCCTGACAACGGACCTGGAGCGCCAGATCCGCCGCCGTCGCGGCATACATCTCGGGCTGCACGGGGCGAACCGTGCCGCCATCGTTGACCACGAACAGTTCGTCGACGGTCTTCTGCAGCAGCACGGACTCCAGGTATCCGAGCGTATTGGTCGCGGCGGGATTCGACTCGAGGATCTTCCGATCCATCGCGTCGGCCAGCAGCATCGTGTCCTGCGCTTGCGTAATCACGGCGCGATAGCGACGCTCGCTCGCAGCCTGCGCCCGCCACGCGCGCTCCATTCGCAGCAGCAGCCAGGCAACACCCACCGCCACGATCAACACCACCGCCGAAATGAAGAGCATCAGCGAGTTCAGCGTGTGTTGCCCGAACTCGAGCAACGCGCGATCGGTGTGTGTCTGCACTACCGCGACCGACGCGCCATCGAGGTCACGCAGCAGGCCGTAGATATCCATGTTCTGTTCGTCGGCCGGGCGCAGCACGCGACTCGCACCGGCGGTGCCGGCGGACCACATGTCGACGACCGCCGCCGGCAATCGCCGCACACTGCGAGGCGTTGCATGCAACTGCACCGGCAACTGGCTCGTCTCGCGCACGTGCGCGACCACGCCTTCGCCGATGAATCGGCCGAAGAGAATCGTGCCGCGCGATTCGCCGCGGCCGCCCGTCGCGAGAATCTCGTGCGCGGCAAACGCCATCAGGCCGCGTGGAGTCCGCAGCAGGCGTTCGAGCGGCTTCGACTTGCCTCGGGTCTCGAGAATGCGCGGCAGGTGATGCCGGAGCACGTCCGTCAGCGCGGCATTGGCCGGCCGTTCGACGCGCCCCGCCTGCTTCGGGTCCGCCACGAGCGAGAGGATTTCGTTGCCCGACGCATCGAGCATCCACACGACGTCAACGCCCATGTTCTCGAGCGACTCGGGCGCGAAGTTCGACTGCGTGAAGCGCTCGTTGCGGTCGGCGACGTAGGCGTAGGAATCATCCCAACGCGCGTAATCGCGAACGCTGACCGCGAGATGCTCGAGGTCCGCCTCGAAGGCATTCAATACCTGGTCGAGGCTGTGATTGGCCGCGTCCCGCTCCAGTTGGCGGAAGCTGTCCAGCACAATCTTGCGACCTGCGATGTTCTGCAGTCCCAAGAGTCCGCCGGCGACCGCCGCCACCAGCAGCACGAGCCCCAATCTGCGTAACAACGGGACGTGCGCGGATGCCCGCGAAGCCGAACCCGGTTTCGCGAGGACTTTCCGAAGCTTGGCTCCCCGTTGCACAGACATAAGGCAGCCATGCTAGGGAGGCGCACTCTGATGCGGCGCGGTTTGGGTCACGAATGAGCCGCGGAATAGGAGACGCAGTTCTCGTCTCGATGCGGCGTTTGAGCCGATCCGGAATGAGTACGGTCTCGATTGCGGAACGCCGCCCGAAAAGCCTCCGGTTCACGCTTCGGCCAGTTTCGTCCCCGCTTCCATTTTTCTTTCAAAAACCTTGCCTTGCACCCTAACGAGGCGCCGCTGCGGACGTCATTCCCAGAGCCGTCCGCAGCGGGTCGATGGCCGTGACGAACTGGTCCGGCCGGTACGCTTCGTCGTCCTCGACGAGCTGCCTCGAGACCCACCTTCCAGCGGGCCGCGATGATTGCGCACGCGAAGGCGCGTTATCTACGTGTAGCTTGCTAGCGACCTGAAAACTGATCGCCATTGCCGACACTGTTCAGTGCATACGACCGTGTAGTTGAACGTAACGCGCTCGAGGTCGTAAGACCTCTGTCGCATCGCATGTGGCGAAAGTTACTTGCGGCGACCGCGAACGCTCACCGAGGCAGTGGGTTACGCACGAACCGCCGCCGTGCGATCAAAAAACCGATCCACGCTACAGCGCGCGGGAACCGTAGGGTCCAATGGCCCGCGCACCGGGGGTTGCGGAACGGGACGCCCGGCGGCCGCGTTCATCGGCCCCGGGCACCGTGACCGCGGGGTGCGAATGCATCAGGGGGTTCCGTATATGCGAACGATGTTCCGCGTGGCGCTGCTTGCGTCGTTGACCGCCGGTATCTCGGCGTTGCCGAACGTGGCCGCGGCTCAGTGGCTGCGGCCCGAACCGCTGGCGCCCGTTTCGTCCTTCAAGATCGGGCCCGCGCTGCCGGGGCAGTTCGCGCCCCGCAAGAACACGCTCACGAACGTGAAGGGCGACCTGTGGCGCGCGGGCGATGGCACGTGGTTCATGGGCATCCTCAACACGCCCGAGGGGCTCGTGCTCGTCGACACGCTCAATCCCGACTTCATCAAATGGCTGAAGCCCGAGCTCGCGAAGCGGTTCCCCGGCAAGCAGGTGAAGTACGTGATCTACAGCCACACGCACTGGGATCACATCGACGGCAGCAACGCGTTCGCCGACACCGCGAAGTTCATTGCGCAGGAAAATGCGCTGAAGAACCTCGACGGCCGCTACCCGCACATGCCGGGCGACATGGTCGACCGCAACGACAACGCCAAGATGGATCCGATGGAGTTCGGCCAGCCGATCATGGATCACCCCTGGATCTGCGGCGGCTTCCCCAACTCCGTGACGGCGAAGGACAAGGATGGCGACGGGCTCGCGTCACCCAAAGAGTTCTACTCCGACGTGCACCAGCCCGACATCGTGTACTCGGAGCGCATGACGCTGAAGTTCGGCGGCAAGACGATCGAGCTCATCTTCCCCGGCAAGAATCACGCGAACGACGGCACCGCCGTGCTGTTCCACGACGAGCGCGTGCTGTTCACGGTGGACTTCCCGCAGGACGTGCTCACGCACGACACGCTGCGCGAACTCCCGAGCGCCTGCGGCCCCTTCGACGGCCACCCACTGGCGGATTGGATCAAGTCCTATCGCACGCTCGAAGCGCTCGACTTCGACATTCTCTCCGGCGGCCACGGCTGGAAGACCTTCACGAAAGCGGATATCGCCGAAGGCCGCGAGTTCTTCGAGTACCTCACGCGCGAAGTCGACACCGCCATGTCGAAGGGCTGGGGGCTCGAAGAGATCAAGAAAAACGTCAAGCTCGAGAAGTACAAGGACTGGGTGAACTACGACCTGCTGCACGTGTGGAACGTCGAAGCGGCGTACTACAACCTGAAGATATACAAATAAGCGCGTAGCGCCCGCTCCTGACGGGGCTTGGTGAACCGGGGCAGATCATCCACAGCGAGCTCACGCAGGGTGACGGGCTGCGGGCCCGGGCGAACGGCGATGGCGCCGAGGCGCGCGGCTGGACGGCGATGGGAGCGCCGGATCGCTGAAGTCCGCGCATTTGCGACGGTGTGGGTCGTCGGCGCGCAGGCCACCCGCTAGAATCGCGCGCTGGATGAATGACGACTCCCCCAAAGCGGCCGCGACCGCGGCTGCTTCGACGGCCCCGCGCTCCAGTCGCGCCGCCTCGTTTCTCATCGCCGCCGGCATCCTGCTGAGCCGTGTCGTCGGCCTCATCCGCAACCGGGTCGTTGCCACGTACTTCGGCGCGGGCATGCATGCGGACGTGCTGGCCGCCGGCCTGCGCATGCCGAACGTGCTTCAGAATCTCCTGGGCGAAGGCACGCTGAGCGCCTCGTTCATCCCGGTCTACTCGTCACTGCTCGGTCAGGGTCGCACCAAAGAAGCCGGGCGCGTCGCGGGCGCGATGTTCGCGCTCCTTCTGGGTGTCGCAGGCATCGTCGCGTTGCTCGGTGTGCTGCTCGCGCCGGTGTTCGTCACCATTTTCACGCCCGGCTTCGTGGGCCATCAGCGCGAGCTGATGATCGATTTCGTCCGCATCATCTTCCCGATGACGGGCGTGCTCGTGCTGTCCGCCTGGGCGCTGGGCATCCTCAACAGCCATCGCAAGTTCTTCGTCCCGTACTTTGCGCCGGTGATGTGGAATGCGGCCATCATCACGGCGTTCATCGCGTTTCACGGCCGCGTTTCGCTCGATGGATTGCTGCTGGCGGCGGGCTGGGGCGCGCTGGTCGGCGGGTTTCTTCAGTTCGGCATTCAGCTTCCGTGGGTGCTGAAGCTCGAGCGGGAAATCCGGCTCACGACCGGGCGCAACGATTCCGCCTTCAAGGAAGTGCTCCGCAACGCCGGCCCGGCGATCATGGGGCGCGGCGTCGTGCAGGTGAGCACTTACGTCGACATGATTCTCGCGAGCCTGCTCGGGCTGGGCGCCGTGGCGCGCATTCAGTTCGCGCAGACGCTCTACGTGCTACCCGTCAGCCTGTTCGGAATGAGCGTCGCCGCCGCGGAGCTTCCCGAACTGGCGCGCGAGCACGGCGGCGGCACCGAGGTTCTGCGTGAACGCGCGGTCGCCGCCGCGCGCCGCGTTTCCTTCTTCGTCGTGCCGAGCTTCGTCGCGTTTCTGGTGCTCGGCCAGGTGATCGTCGCGGGTATCTATGGCGCGGGCCGATTCAGCTCCGCCGATGTCATGGCCGTGTGGCTCATACTCGCCGCGTATAGCCTGGGGCTGCTCGCTTCCACGAGCACTCGCATCTATCAATCGGCGTTCTTCGCGCTGCGAGACACGAAGACTCCCGCCCGCGTAGCGACGCTGCGTGTGGTGACGGCCGCGATCTGTGGGGCGGTGCTCATGCTTCAGTTCCAGCCCGTGACGATTCGCTCGCTGACGATCCCCGGCGGGATGTTCACGGATCTTCGTATCGCCGGGTCGTCGCTCGGGCCGGTGGGACTCGCCCTCGGCGCCGCGGTGGGAGCGTGGCTCGAGTGGACGCTGCTCTATCGCAGCCTCAGGAAGCGCATAGGCGATGTCGGTGCGGGCACGTCGCATCTGGCGCGGATGTTTGGCGCCGCGCTGATCGCCGGCGCCGCCGGATACGGCGTGAAGATCGCCGTCGGGCCGATGCATCCGATCCTTGTCGCCGTGCTCGTGCTCGGCACGTTCGGTGCCGTTTACTTCGGCGTCGCGCGCGTGCTGGGCCTGTCGGAAGCCGAGGTCGTCATGGGTTCGGTGATGCGCCGAGTTCGACGCCGCTGACGATCGCGCCCTCGCGGCGAAATACGGGATGATTGTCTGCGAGCGAATCACCGACATCGAAGTCGGCGGCGAATCCGCGCATCGCGCTCATCATCGCCAGTTGCTTCTTCAGGTAGTCGCCAACCACCACGTCGGCATCGCATGAAATGCTGTGCCTGCCCTCTTCGATCGCCACGCGCGCCGTCACGCAGCTGCCCGCAAAGAAATCGAGCACGACCGAACCGGGGTACGACAACGCGCGCACGAGTCGCTGTATCACTTCGCGCGGCTTCTGTGTCGGGTGCCCGACACGCTCTTTCGAATTACCGTTGAGCCGTGGCATCCGCCAAACATTGGTTGGATTGCGGCCCTTCTCCACACTCTCGGGACGCAGGCGCTTGTCCTTGCGATAGGCCGCTTTCCTGGCCTCATCGTAAGGCTCGCGCACCGAGTCGAGATCGAAGTAGTACTTCGACGTCTTGCCAAACCACGCGATCTCTTCGTGCCGGTTCGCGAAGAAGCGCTGCGCGCTCATGCCGTTGGGATAATTCCAGACGATGAGGTTCGCGAGGAGCATCGAGCTGTGTCGCCGCAGATAGTGGATGAGCGTGAGCAGATCGCCCGAGCCCGCCTCCGCCTGGTACTGCAGGCCGCCGAAGAGCGCGAGGCTGCCCGTGGGCGCAAGCACGCGCTGCGCTTCAGCAAGCCATTTCGCGGCCCACGCGAGATAGTCGGCGTGCACGTCCCAATGAGCGAGCTGAATGTTGTACGGCGGATCGCAGACGATGAGCTGCACCGACGCATCCGGAATCCGTGCGAGGACATCGAGGCAATCCGCAACGACGGCGCAATGATGGGTTCGCCGCGAACCGCCCTTCCCCACCAGCTTCTCGGACGAATGCACGCCGCCGCGCTTGCGCAGAGCGTTCATGCCCCGATGGCCCGCGTTGTTGTGCGAGCGATTCGCCAATGTTCCCCCGCGCTACACCGTTCCCGGCCGCAAAACGCGTGATCCTGCCGCATGCCCTGGTGCGTAGCCACGCCCGAGCAGGCGGCGACAGTAGCACGGCGGTTGGCGAATCACTCCGCATGGCGAGCCTCCCGCACCAACGAGCCCGCCGAAATCGCGTTCCGCGTTCGCGCCGAACGCAATTCGCGTTACGCTCGCGCTGACGCACGAGGGAGATGCCGATGGAATCACCGCTGCCCGCACTGACCCGACGCCTCCGGGAGTTCGCCGAGGAACGGGACTGGGAACAGTTTCACTCGCCGAAGAACCTCGCGATGGCGCTCGTCGGCGAAGCGGGCGAGCTCGCGGCGGAGTTCCAGTGGATGACGGAAGACCAAAGCAAGGCGCCCGACGCGGCCCAGCTCGCGCGCATCCGCGCCGAGGCGGCGGACGTGCTGAACTATCTCCTGCGCCTGTCCGACAAGCTCGGCATAGACCTCATCGCCGCGGCACACGACAAGATCGAAGTGAATGCGAGCCGCTATCCGGTGGAAAAGGTGCGCGGCAGCTCGAAGAAGTACAACGAATACTGAACGGGGTGCCCGGTCGAGCAAAGATCGCCGCAGCGAGGCGGGGCGGTCGCGCCCCGCTGACGTCCCCGCGTGCAACCGTGTTCCGGCTCAATGCGAACGTGGTGCCGACGGCCTGAGATCGTGCGATCTCGGGCGCGATCTCAGGAGTGATCCGCGCTCGGCTCGTCGCGATGAGCCGAGAACGACATCTTGTCCAGCACGCCGAGCAGCACGGCCGAGACGACGAAGGTCAGATGCAGGATCACGTACCACATGATCTTGTCGTTGGGCGTGTCCCCCGCCTTCATGAACACGCGCAGCAGGTGGATCGACGAGATGGCCACGATCGATGCGGCCACTTTCAGCTTGAGCGTGCCGGAGTCGAGCTTGCCGAGCCAGCCGAGCGCTTCCTTCTCGCTCGACGTATCGATGCGCGAAACGAAATTCTCGTAACCCGAGAACATCACCATCACGATCAGGCTGCCGACCAGCGAGATATCGATGAGCGCCAGGACCACGAGCACGAGGTCGGCCTCTTCCATGATGAAGATGTGCGTCAACGCATGGAACGCGTGCTGGAAGAACTTGAGGGCGAGCGCGATGAGGCCGAGCGACAGGCCCAGGTAGAGCGGCGCGAGCAGCCAGCGGCAGGCGAAGAGCGTGCGTTCGATGAAGCGTTCGATCATGGCGTTGGGCGAGCTATCTCTGCGGGAATGAGCGCCGGATTCTAGCGGCATCCAGTGCAAGGCGCGTGACGCTGCGACGAACGTCAGGTGGGCGCAACCCGAGACAGCGCCATCGCGCCGGGCGAGCGTAACCGCAGCGGACGGACGGCTGGTGCGACCGTGCCGGCGCCGCCGGCGGAAGACCCCCGTGCTCGGGCCGCCGCAGTGGGGCCGTGGCCAAGGCCCCTCCTGGCGCCGCCGCTCTCACTGCGGCAAAACCCATTGCCGGCGGCCGTGCTGACATCGCAACGTCGGCACTGCTCATCAGGCGGCCCGCTTTCGCTCGCCGGGCCCCTTCGCTTGACGCAGGCCCCTCGGGCCCGGTATCTGCTCTGGCCCCGTGCGCCGCCCTTTCGGCGGGCGGGTCGACCCGCAGGAAATCGCCCATGACCGAGTTCACGCACGAATTCACCGCAACGCTGCCCGCCCCGCCGGAGCGGGTCTTTGCCGCCCTGACCGACGACGCCCAGCTGACACGCTGGTTCGCGGAGCACGTCGAGGTGGAGGCGCGCGAGGGAGGCGAGTTCCGATTCTGGGGCAAGAGCACGTGGAACGCTCCGTATCGCTGGTACGCGCACCAGAAAATCCTGCGTTTAGAGGCGCCCACGCTTCTCGTGTTCACGTGGCCCATCGACGGCCGCGACAGCGAAGTGACGCTCGCGCTTGCGAAAGATCCGGACGAGAGCGGCGGCGTGCGCACCATTCTCAAGGGCCGCCATCACTTCTCGCACGCGCCGACCGAGGATCGTCCGCTCGATCTCATCGACGACCTGTGGCGCATCGCCATGGGCAACCTGCGCGAGCATCTCCTCGCGAGCGATTGCGTGTGCATGCCGGACTTCTCGGATGCCGTGCCGCGCATTCGCCAGACCGTCAGCATCGACGCGCCGCGCTGGAAGGTGTTCCACGCGCTTCTCAACCCCGATGCGCTCAACAAGTGGATCGCCACGAAAGCAGTGGTCGAGCCGCACGAAGAGGGCCGCTACAGCTACGGCTGGTCGTACGACGTGCGCGGCAAGACCGTGCAAGGCGGCCCGACGCGCATCCTCGAAGTCGTGGAGAACTACAAGCTGGTGACGGACTGGCCGGACTGGCGCGGCGATGCCTCGCGACCTTCGCAGCGTGTGAGCTGGGTGCTCGAGGCGATCGGGGATCAGACGCGCGTCACGCTGATCCATGAGCCGTTCGAGCGCACGGCGGATCTCTCCGACTATCCGCAGGGCTGGGCGCAGTTCCTCACACAGTTGAAGAAGCAGGTGGAGTCCACTCCGGACGCCTGAGGCCTGATGGCTCGCGCGTCACGCAGGCAGAGTTCGAGGGCGCATCTGGCCGGCACTTAGACCTGTCAGCGCACAGCCCGCCGCCGGCATCTTCTGATCCCACCTGACCCAGCCCAACGCCGGGCGCCAGACGCGCCGGCCCTTTCTTTCTGTCGGTGTCCGCCGACAGCGGCCGAACAAATACCCCACATTCCGGGTCCTATCCGGCACCCTCGCGGGCGTTTCAAGCGTTTCCGTTTCCGGGTCCTGAAAAGGGGCATTTGGGGATCATGAATATAAAGTCGTTGCTCGCCCGCCGATCGGCCGTGGCGCTGCTGTTCTGCCTTTCCGCCACCGGGGTTCACGCCCAGAGCGCCGACGATCCGGACCCGCCGGGCCGCGCCGGGCGCCTGAGCCTCGTGCAGGGCGACGTGTCGCTGCAGCCCGCCGGCGCGCAGGACTGGGCCAATGCCGTGGTCAATCGCCCGCTCACCACCGGCGACCGGCTCTGGTCCGACCAGGACGGGCGCGCCGAAGTACAAGTGGGGCCGGCGACTGTGCGTCTCGGCAGCAATACCGGCTTTTCATTCCTGAACGTGGACGACGACACGATCCAGATGCGCATGACGGCGGGGGTCCTGAACGTGCGCGTGCGGTCGCTCGATTCGAACGACCAGATGGAAATCGATACACCCAACCTGGCGCTGTCGATACTGCGGCCGGGCAATTATCGCGTCGAGGTGAACGAAGCCGGCGATGCCACCGTTGTGAAGGTGAGCGAGGGTGAAGCGGAGGCCACCGGCGGTTCGCAGGATGTGGTGGTTCACGCTCAGCAGGCGATTACCTTCCGTGGCACGGATCGGTTGGCGGCGAGCACCGGGTCGCTCGGTGCGCCGGACGCGTTCGATTCATGGAGCCTGGAGCGCGATCGGCGCGAGCAGGCCGCCGTGTCTTCACCGTCGGCGCAATACGTTTCGCCGGACGTCACGGGTTACGAAGATCTCGACAGCAACGGGCGCTGGGACTCCGATCCCGATTACGGAAACGTATGGACGCCGACCTCGGTTGCGGTGGACTGGGCGCCGTATCGCGATGGTCGCTGGGTGTGGGTCGCGCCCTGGGGCTGGACGTGGATCGACGATGCGCCCTGGGGTTTCGCACCCTTCCACTACGGACGTTGGGCCCGAGCTCGTGATCGCTGGTGCTGGGTGCCGGGCCCGCGGCAGGTGCGTGCGGTGTACGCGCCGGCGCTTGTCGGATGGGTGGGCACACCGGACTTCAGTGTTTCAGTGACAGTGGGCGGCGGCGCGGGCGTTGCGTGGTTCCCGCTCGGGCCCCGTGAGGTGTATGTGCCGGCTCGCCGGTACAGTCCGCGTTACGTCGAGCGGGTCAACGTGAGCAACACGGTGATCGTCAATAAGACGTACATCACGAACGTCTACGACAAGCGGGTCACCAACATCACGTATCGGAATCGGGCTGTGCCGGGCGCGGTTACGGCGGTAACGCGTACCACCTTCACGTCGGCGGAGCCGATCGGGCGGCACGTCGTGCGCATCGATGAGCGCGAGATCACGCGCGTGCGCTCGAGCGGAGCGGCGCCGCGCATCGATCCGCCACGCCAATCCATTCTGGGTGCGAACGACGCGGCGCGCCGGAACGTGCGTGTGCCGCCCGAAGCATTGCGCGATCGGCAGGTCGTTGCGAAACGCACGCCGCCGCCGGCGGCAACGCGCTTCGTGAGGAATGCCGGGCCGCCGGCTTCCGGCAAAGACATGGCCGAACGGGCGCGCCGCATGGAAGCCGAGCGGAACGCGACGATTCGGCAGCAGGCCGCATCGCGCGATCAGCCGAGTACGCGGAACGACAACCCGCGTGGCGACAACAATCGCGGCAACGACAACAGGCCCGCGGCGGGCAACGCGCAACGTCAGGATGAGCGTGGGGGCGGCAGCGCCGGGCGCGGTCCGGACGTGGCGCGCGACCAGCGTTCCAACGCGCCGCCAGCTAACGCGCCGGCGGCCAGCGCGCCGCCAGTTCGAGCGGATCGGCCGCCACGCGTCGTGGAACGCGGGCGTAATCAGAATCCGGATAGCGCTCGCGACACGGCGCAACGAGAGCAGCAAGCGCAGAAGAACTTGGATACGCGGCGTGATCAGCAGCAGCGCGCTCAACAGACACAGCTGGATCGGCAGGCACGTCAGCCAACTGACAGCCAGCAGCAGCTTCAGCGCGACGAACAAGCACGCCAGCAGGCTGGTCGCCAGCAGCAACTCCAACGCGATCAGGCCCAACGTCAACAGCAAGCTGAACGCCAGCAACAGCAGCGCGAACAGCAAGCCCAGCATGAGCCACAGGCTCAGCGTGAGCAGCAGGCCCAGCAGGAATTGCAGCGCCAGCGAACAGCAGCGGCGGCGCGCCCGAATCCGCAGCCCGAGGCCGCGCGCGCGGAGAAAAACGACCGGGCGCCACCCAAGCGCCCGGAACCGGCCAAGCCAGACCAGGACCCGCGGCAATCCGAGCGAGGAGACCGCGGCCGCGATCGCCAATAACTCCGCACTCGTCAGACACGCTCGGCAACGCGTGTCTCCGAGAGGTTGTTTCTCAGCGGCGAAGGCCCGCATGACGGCATCGTCCGGAAGCGTGCCGTTGGCACGACGGCTGCCGAGCTCCCCGCAAACCGTCGGTTCATAAAGGCATCGAGCTGGAACACAGATCGACTGCGCGTCCGTAGATCTTCAGCATGACCCCGATCGTACGAGCATCATTCCCGGCATTCCAGACGCGCAGTGATTCGCACTGTGCTGGCGCAACGTCAGCGGAATCAATGCGTCGTCGTCGGGTCGGCTGACCCCAGCAGGTTCAGGATCAGTCGCACCATCAACTCCTTTTGCCCCGGCTCGCTCGCGGCAACCAACAACGCGACAGCCACCATCGCGCTGTCGGAGAACCTCAACATGCCGCCCGACAGCTTCAGAAGTTCGTTTCGGCGCAGATACTCGAGGAAAAGCAACGTGCCGATCCGCTTGTTGCCATCGACAAAAGGATGATCCTTGATTAGAAAATACAGTAGGTGCGCCGCTCGCGCCTGCGCGGAACGATAGAGGGCCACGCCTCCGAAAGTCTGCTTGATCGCCGCCAGGATAGCGCCCAACTGATGCTCACGCTCGAGACCGAATAGGTCGGTTGCCTCGCCACGTGCGAGCGTAGTCATCGATAACCTGCAGCACTGCGCGGCCTTCGTCGGTCACCTGTTCGTTCTGCACGAGCGTGCGTCCAAGCAATGCGACAGCCTGACGTATCTCGGTGAATCCTCGCTCACGTAGCCTCTGCTCGTTCAGCGTGTAGCCTCGGACGAGGTGATCTTTCAGGACTCGCGTGGCCCAGATGCGGAATTGGGTTCCTTGTTGTGATTTGACGCGGTAACCGACGGAAACGACCACATCGGGCTGTACAGGACCGTAGGACGCCCCGAGGGAGTTGTATGCATTTTTTGCATATTAGTCGCCTCGTCCAGCTCACCTTCCTCGAAGACATTTTTCATGTGCCGCGAAACGACGGACTGATCCCTCTGGAACAGCTCCGCCATCTGTGCCTGAGTCAGCCAGACAGTGTCCTTTTCCAGGTGAACTTCGAGACGGACGCCCACCCCATCGGACTCATAAAGGACAACATCGCCCAGCGAGTGCTCCCCCGTAGAAGCCTCCGCAATGCGCAGCGACGTCACGCGACGCTGCCGACCTGTGCCGATGAATTGATAGCCATACGTTCCTTGTGAGTTGAAGCGCCCGCTTCCCGCGAGCTATGAGCGAATGCTACACCCCGCGCTCGCGAGTGAGTGAGTGACGCCGGACTCGGAAATCCCACCCGTACGGATATACGATTACTCATCCATGTCAGCGAGCGTCCTCCAATGAACGAAGCCGAGCTTCTCTGGGGTGTTCTCTTCAGCTCGATCGGTCTCGGCTATTTCATCTACGGCCGGAAGCAGAGCAAAACGATTCCGCTTCTTTGCGGCGTGGTACTGATGGTCTATTCCTACTTCATGCCGAACACCACGGTGATGGTCATCATCGGCGCGATCTTTGTAGCGGTGCCTTACTTCATAAGGCGGTAGATAAAGCAGTTGACAGCCGAAGATCCTTGCGTAAAGTACGCGCCCCTTATGACCCACACCTCACTCACACGTTTTCTTGCTCCGCCGCCGGCGCTGTATTGCGCGCGCGGATTGCAAGATGATTTCAAGGAATAGTCGCTTCAAAGGTGGAGGGCTGTTCTATGCAGCCTTCCGGATTGTTTCGAGGCCCCGGTCGGCTGTGCGCTGTCCGGGGCCTCGTCATTTGCGGCTTATGACAATTCACAAATTGAACGCTGAAGCAGCGCCGAACGTCGTGCCTCCGCTCGACATCGGCGTCGTGCTCAGCCACAGGGAGCATCGGTTTCCGAGTGCGATCCTGCGCGCACGCGTTGCACGGGCGATGTCGGGCACGCCAGCGCGTTTTCCGATTCATCGGCTCGTGCGATGTGCGGTTCGCAGCAAGCTCGAACCGCTGTTCGACGACATCGCGATGCAGGTTGGTGTGGATGCGCACCGGCGACCGGCGCGTGCTCGAGCCGATGTTCGTCATCAACTGGCAGTTCTCTTCGGGCGACGGCCTGAGCAGCGCGTCGTTCGAAGAGATGAGCGACGGCCCCTTGCTCGATGAGGCGTACCCGATGCTGGGCGAGCCGGTGACATCGTTCATCGACCGCTACCTCGACGCGCCCGAGACGGTGCTCGTGCTCCAGGGACCGCCGGGAACGGGCAAGACACGCCTGGTGCGCGCGGTGCTCGCGGAAATGTCCGGGCGCAAGGGCGAGAGCGCCGAGGTCATGTACACCGCCGATCGGCGCACTCTCGAGAAGGACGAGATCTTCGTCGAGTTCATCACCGGCTCGCACGACGCGTTCGTCATCGAAGACGCGGATCACATGCTGATGGCGCGCTCGAACGGCAACATCGACCTGCATCGCTTCCTCGCGGTGGCGGACGGCGTCGTGCGCGCGCAGGGACGCAAGATCATCTTCACGACAAACCTGCCGAACATCGGCGACATCGATGCAGCGCTGTTGCGGCCGGGAAGATGTTTCGCTTCGGTTCAGATGCGCAACCTGCCGCGGGACGAGGCGACTCGTCTCGCGGCGAAACTCTGCGGCCACGACACGAGCCGCGTATCGAGTGCGATCGAGAAGGCCTTCGCCAGCGGCACGCGCAGTGCTTCGCTCGCGCACGTGTTTCGCGCATCGAGTTGAGGTGACTTTCTCCGACGCGGCGCCCGCCGATGCGTGCCGGGCGCGCGGCCGCCGTGCAAACGACATCGCGTCCGCTCGATGACGGTGCGCGCCGGCCGGGCCGTGGATCGAATATCAGACACTTGGCCGCATAACCGCATGCCGCCCGCTGGCATCGGCTTTGCTTTTAAAAAGTCCATCCACAGCCGTCGAGGACTCTTCCGAATGAAACGATTCGCGCCCCTGGGAGCGCTGCTCGCGGCGGCCGCCGTCGCGCAGGCCGACGAAGTCGCCGTAAACCCCGAAGCCACCGCGGTGGAAGGCCATCCGCTGACTTCCGTGGTGATCACTCAATGCAATCTCATCGTGGCCGTGTATCTCACGATGCCCGATGGAAAACTGCTCCGCTACGACAAGAGCACAGGCGTGGAGGCGGACAAGATGATCAGCATGGCCTACACCGCCACGCGCAGCGAGCGAGTGGAAGTCGCATGCGACTCGAAGGGCATCGGCGCGGTCGGCTACGAGAAGCACGGCGAACTGTAGCGCCCGGCGCCGAGACATCCCCGAGCCCGCCAGGCGCTGCGGACCGGGCGCTCCCGCCGTAGCGTGAGCCAAACCGCGCGAGTCGTCGCACGGCGGGGCGCCTGCCTGCTAACGTCCCCGCAGGAATCATCAGGGGGATATCAACAATGAAGATCGGGATCGCCGGCTGCCTGCTCCTTGGCGCCGTGACACTGCCTGCGCTCAGCCTGTCCGCCACACCAAACGCCTGCAATCGGGACTGCCTCGAGGGTTACGTCAATCGCTACCTGGAGGCAATGCAGGCTCACAAGGCCAGTGACGACCTGTTCGCGCGGGATACGAAGTTCACCGAGAACGGCGTGCGCTTGCCGCTCGGTAACGAGGGGCTGTGGTTCCGCATGTCCGGTAAAGGGACGTACAAGTTCTATGTTCCGGACATCGATACTCAGCAGGTCGCTTTCATAGGGACCGTGCGCGAGGGCGGCAAGACCACGACCGACGGAACGCTGGTGGCGCTGGCGCTGCGGCTGAAGATCGCGAACAACCGGATCACCGAAGTGGAGCAGCTCGCCATTCGGCCCGACGTGCCGCTCGGCGGCGCGGCGCCGGCTCCGTCGCGATTCCCGCCCACCGGCGAAGGCGTCGAGAAAATGGGCGCGCCGAATGCGGTCTTCAAAGAGGTCATTCCGGAGGCGAAGCGGCCTTCGCGGGAGGAGATGATCAAGACCGCGAACTACTACTTCTCCGGCCTGCAGCGTAACGACGGCAAGGGTTACTACCCCTTCACGGACGATTGCGATCGCTTCGAGAACGGCATGCAGACGACGAACATCCCGCGCACCGACGCGGCGACGGGCAAGACGATCAAGATGGGCTGCAAGAAGCAGTTCGAGGAAGGCCTGAAGAATGTCGTGTCGCGTGTCCGCGATCGCCGCTTTGTCGCGGTCGACCGCGAGCGCGGCATCGTGTTCGCGTTCGGCTTCTTCGACCACGAGAACATCAACTGGACGTGGCAGCTCGGCGAGCTCTTCAAGATCGAGAACGGCCAGATCCGTCGCATCGAAGCGGTGTTCCACCGCGCGCCTTACGGCATCAACTCGGGATGGAGCACGTACGAACAGGGCATGTCGGATGAGCCGCAGATCATTCGATAGGTGAATGTGCATTTCCGCACGTTCACACCAGGAATCGGTCTCGTGATCGCCCGCGCACTGCTTGCACAGTGCGCGGATGCGATGTACAGCAAACAGAATCTTCCCTCCGCCCGCCATGCGCGCTAGCGCGGAGGCTGGGCGGCGTCACGTTCGTACGCGCGTACGCTGTGCCGGCGGACGTTATCGTGCCAATGGCTCGTCCGAGGCCCGCTATGAGCCGGGGTCGAATCGGCGCGTGCTGCGGAATCTGATGGGGATTCGATCCGTGCGGGAGATGGATCGCGTCGAGCAGCGTGGCCTGTTTCGAACGACCGAGTGGGCGCTCGGATCGTTCCGCGCGAGCCATTGCTTTTCGGCCACGGATGTCCGTCGCCTCCACCTTGAATGGCTCGGTGGGATCTATTCATGGGCCGGCGAGTATCGGCAGGTAAACATGAGCAAAGGTGGCTTCATGTTCGCGGCGGTTCGCGCTGGCCTGGAGCGAAACTACGAGCCGATGGCGCGTCTGTTCAGGTCGATCGTGAGCGGCGACGCGGTTTGAGAGCGGATGCGCCGACTCCGGTAAAGGCGCGCAGATCTCGGGAAATGGATTCGACACTAGCACCGGTCTCGACCGCAGTCGAAGTGGCTACATTGCGAATCAGCCACGCGCGCAACTTCAGCGGGTTCTGAAAATCGGGATTCATGTCCAATAAGGTGCGCGCCATGCCTGACACCGTAACATCAGCGCCTCACTTCGATCACGCGGCCTCCGGCCGCCGAAACTCGCGCCGCCTCGATGAGCTCCAGCACCGCCACCGCGTCGTCCGGATTCACCGGCGGCGCGGCGCCGTCGCGTAGCCAGGGGACCGCAAGCTCGTAGAAGCGCATGTAGTTGCCGCGCTCGGTGCGCACCGGGCGCAACCCGGTGCCAGCGCCGAGCAGTCCCCACTGCGCTTCGGGGTCTTCACCAAACCCCGGCGTGCCGGGGCCACCGCCCACGCGAAGCAGGGACTCCTGCACGTCCGCGCTCTGCTTCGTGTACGCCGCCTTCATGCCCAGCACACGCATGCGCGCACCCACCTGCGCGGCGACCGAGCTCGTCCAGAGGTGCGAGTGCACGCCACTCGCGTGCTTCAGGGCAATGAAGACATCGTCGTCGACGAGAGCGTCCGCGCGGCGACGATCGAGCTCCGCGTAGAGTTGAGTGACCGGCCCGAAAAGCAGGCGAGCCTGATCGATGAGATGCGGCCCGAGGTCGTAGAGAACCCCACCGGCGTCTTCGGGCGCACCCGACTCACGCCACACGGCCCCCGGCCGCGTCGGCCGCCAGCGATCGAGGCGCGATTCGAAGCGAGTCACTGTGCCGAGCTCGCCGCTCGCGATGAGCCTTTGCGCAGTTAGCACCTCACCGTCCCAACGGCGATTGTGATACGCGGTCAGCGGCACCTGCCTGCGGCGGGCTTCGGCGACGACCGCGCGGGCCTCGGCCGAAGTGGCCGCCATCGGCTTATCCACTATCACCGGGATGCCCGCCGCGATCGCGGCGTGCGCCAACGGCACGTGAAAGCGGTTGGGCGTAGTGATGACGACCAGATCGTGCCGACTCGCGTGGTCCCACACCCACTCGACAGACTCCGCGACGTGCGCGGCCGGAAAGACTCGCGCCGCCTCCGCGCGTCGCTCGGCATTCGCCGTCACGATGGTGGCCAGCCGCAGCCCCGGTGTCGCGGCGATCAGCGGCGCATGGAATGCGCGGCCGCCCAGACCAAACCCGACGAGCGCGACCCGCAACGCGTCCGTCATCGCGAATTGCCGCGAAAGATGGGTGAAATTGCCGAGGGCATGGGTGTCATGGACCTGTCATCATTGTCATACGCCATCTCTGCACTACCTTCCGGGGAGCCGTCCACATGATCGTTCAGGGGATTCTTCACCTGCTCACGGGTTTTGACCACCTTGCGTTCATGTTGGTCGCGCTGCTGGCGGTCGTGCGCAAACGGGATGCGAATGATGTGAGGCCACTGCGTACGGCCGTTGTGGAGTCGTTGAAGGTTGTTACGGCGTTCACGGTTGCGCACTCCGTGACGCTGACGCTCGCGGCGCTGGGTGTTGTGACGCTGGCCTCGCAGCCTGTCGAGGCGTCAATTGCCGCCACTGTATTCGTCACGGCTGTGTCGGGGTTCTGGAAGCCGACGCGCTTTCAGGGCTGGCCGTTGGCGGCCGCCTTTGGGTTGGTGCATGGGTTCGGGTTCGCGAGCGCGCTCAGCGAAATGATGGGCGGCGGCACGCGGGTCGCCTCGCTGGCGACCTTTAATCTTGGCATTGAGATCGCCCAGATTGCCGTCGCTCTCGCCCTGGTGCCGGCGCTGTATTGGCTGACGCGCCGGCCGCGCGCGGCGCGTTTTGCCGTGCCGGTGATTTCCGGGGTGGTAGCGCTCGTGGCGGCGAGCTGGATGATCGAGCGCATCGCCTGACCGAAGAGCATGAGGGTGCGCGACACGTCGCGCACCAAGCTCGCAGCGCCGCCAGTTCGCTGAGGCGGCGCTGCGAGCTTCCTGTCTAGCGGCGGCGGGCGCATCCGCAACGAGTCATGGGTCGACCCTGTCGAAAGTCAGGCCGTCGGCAGCATGCCTTCGCGCCGGATGAACTCGACCACCTGGTCGAGCCCCTGCCCCGTCTTGAGGTTGGTGAACACGAACGGCCGCTCGCCGCGCATCTTCTTCGCGTCGCGCTCCATCACTTCGAGCGATGCGCCGACGTACGGCGCGAGATCGATCTTGTTGATGATGAGGAGGTCCGAGCGCGTGATGCCGGGCCCGCCCTTGCGGGGAATCTTGTCGCCGGCGGCCACGTCGATCACGTAGATCGTGAGATCGGACAGCTCCGGACTGAAGGTCGCCGCGAGATTGTCGCCGCCACTCTCGACGATGATCAGGTCGAGGTCGGTGAAGAGGGCCGACAGCTCCGCGATGGCCGCGAGATTCATCGACGCGTCCTCGCGGATCGCGGTGTGCGGGCAGCCGCCGGTCTCGACGCCCCGGATGCGATCCGGCGTGAGCGCGTGGCTGCGGATCAGGAACTCCGCGTCCTCGCGCGTGTAGATGTCGTTCGTTACGACCGCGATCTCGTGCGAATCACGCATGCGCTTGCAGAGCGCGTCGACGAGCGCCGTCTTGCCGGAGCCAACCGGGCCGCCCACACCGACTCGCAGAGTCTCCTTGCGGGACGTCGCGACATTCTTCGGGGTGGTGGTGGGATGGGTGACGACCGTTGCCATGACGTTGCCTCAGTGTTGCTGGTTCTCACGTCGGAGCGCGGTGCCCGACGCGGACGATCAGCTTCGAAATAGTCTCGTGTACTGTGTTTCGTGCGCGGCGCTCGCGATGAGGTGCATCGGCGCGGAGCTGCCGATGTGCTCGTCTTCCAGCGCCGCCGCGTCCTGCGCGATGCGGGGGATTTGCGCGATCAGCGCGTCGAGCATGCGCTGGCCGGCGGACTGGCCCAGCGGCACGGCTTTCACCGCGGCGAGAACCTGATTCTCCGCCCACGTCCACAGGTAGCCCCACGCGCATTGATCCGCGCCGACGCGCCAGTGCGTGCAGCCGAGCGCGAAGAGCGTGGCGAACGTCGCGTCCTGCCGTGTTTGCCATTCGCGCGCGTGCGGCACGCTGGCCTCGGCGAGCACTTTCGCGAGCGAGCGGCCGAGATGGCGATCTTCCGCGCGAAGCTCGGACGTTTCGCGGGATGCGACGAGGAAGCGGCTCCAGCGATCGACCGTCTCGGTGTCGTTCGATGACCACGCATCGTGCAGGCGGCGAAGTACGGGCACGTCGAGCGTGCCCACCGATGCGCCCAGCAGGCCGGCGATCCAGCTTAGCGCGCTCGCCTCATCGCGGACCCAAGCGGCTTCGATCGCGTACTCGAGGCCCTGCGAGAAGTTGTATCCGCCGATCGGCAGTGCGGGGCTGACGAGTTGCAGCAGCCTCAGCAGCGCCGGGGCCGGTAGCTCGGGGTTAGTGTTTGGAGTCGTCATGCGTGCGATCGAGAAAAACGCCGAAGCCCTGGCCGGCCGCGTGGCCGGCTTCGTGCGAGTGAGCGTGCGTGTGGCCGTGAGCATCCTGATGGTCGTGGGAATGACCGTGCTCGTGATCGCCGCCGTGCCCATGCGAATGCGAGTGGCCGTAAGCACCGCCTTCCGGCTCGAACGGCGCCTGCTCGACGACCACACTCAGACCGAGCCCGCGCACCATGTCATCGAGCACATGATCGTGCCCATAACGCAGCCAGCCATTGCCGATCTCCACCGGCACGTGCCGATTGCCCAGGTGATATCCGGCCCGCGCGAGACGCGTCGCATCCGAGTCGCGTACCGTCGAAACCGTTTCGAGCGCCGCAACCACCTCGACCACGGTCCCATCATCCGCGAGCAGCAGATCGCCACCGCGCAGAACGATGCCTCGTTCGAGAAACAACCCGACTTCCAGGCCCGATGCCAGTCGCGCTCGCAAGCGGCTCTTCTGCCGCAGCTCAAAGGGCAACACGAGTTGCTCAGCGGCGGGCGATGCCGCGTTCGAAGCGGAAGCGTTCAGGCGTTGTCTTACTGTGAGCATTGGGCTCCTGCGGGCTCTGTGCCCGGGCGTGGCTACGTGCCCCGACAGGCGACAAAAACCACGCATCTTGTCTCCGGCAACCGTATAGAGGGTCTCGAAAAAATCGTCAGGAGACGATTTTTTCCAATCAACTCAGAACAGAAAGTATCGCTGCGTCATCGGCAACGTCTTTGCCGGCTCGCACGTGAGCAACTGTCCATCCGCCCGCACCTCGTAGGTCTGCGGGTCGACCTCGATCTTCGGCATGTAGTCGTTGAGCAGCAGGTCCTTCTTGCCGACGGTGCGAGTGCCCTTCACCGCAACCAGCCGCTTCCGCAGCCCGAGCCGGCTCGCCATGTTGTTCGCAAGCCCGGCCTGCGAAACGAAACTCACCGAGGTCGCCGCCCGCGCGCCACCGAGCGCGCCGAACATGCGACGGTAGTGCACGGGCTGCGGCGTCGGGATCGACGCATTCGGGTCGCCCATGGGCGCGGCGACGATCATGCCGCCCTTGATGATCATCGAGGGTTTCACACCAAAGAACGCCGGCCGCCACAGCACGATGTCCGCGAGCTTGTCGAACTCGATCGAGCCGACTTCGTGCGCGATGCCATGCGTAAGCGCCGGATTGATCGTGCACTTCGCGATATAGCGTCGCACGCGGAAGTTGTCGTTGCGCGAAGAGTCCTGCGGCAGCGGCCCCCGCTGCACCTTCATCTTGTGCGCGGTCTGCCACGTGCGCGTGAATACCTCGCCCACGCGGCCCATCGCCTGCGAGTCGGAGGAGATCATCGAGAACGCGCCGAGATCGTGCAGGATATCTTCGGCGGCGATCGTTTCGCGGCGGATGCGCGACTCCGCGAACGCGACGTCCTCCGCGATGCCGGGGTCGAGGTGATGGCAGACCATGAGCATGTCGAGATGCTCATCCACCGTGTTCACCGTGTAGGGGCGTGTGGGATTCGTCGACGACGGCAGCACGTTCCGCTCGCCGCACGCCTTGATGATGTCGGGGGCGTGGCCGCCGCCGGCGCCCTCCGTGTGATACGTGTGGATCGAGCGGCCCTTGAACGCGGCGAGCGTGTCTTCGATGAAGCCGCACTCGTTCAGCGTATCCGTGTGGATCGCGACCTGGATGTCGTGCTGATCCGCCACCGAGAGACAATTGTCGATCGCCGCGGGCGTCGTGCCCCAATCTTCGTGCAGCTTCAGGCCCATGACACCGGCGACAACCTGTTCGTGCAGCGCTTCGGGCAGGCTCGCGTTGCCCTTGCCGAGCAGGCCGAAGTTGATCGGCAGCTCTTCGAGCGCCTGGTACATGCGCGCGATATGCCACGGGCCGGGCGTGCAGGTCGTCGCGGTCGTGCCCGCCGCCGGGCCGGTGCCGCCACCGATCATCGTGGTGACGCCGGACATCATGGCGTCCTCCACCTGCTGCGGGCAGATGAAGTGGATGTGCGAATCGATGCCGCCGGCCGTCGCGATGAGGCCCTCGCCCGCGATGATCTCCGTGCCGGGGCCGATCACGATGTTCACGCCCGGCTGCACATCGGGATTGCCCGCCTTGCCGATCGCCGAAATGCGCCCGTTCTTCAGCCCGATGTCGGCCTTGGCGATACCCCAGTAGTCGAGGATCACAGCGTTCGTGATGACGGTGTCCGCGGCGATGTCCGAAGTGGCCTGGCCCTGCCCCATGCCATCGCGGATCACCTTGCCGCCGCCGAACTTCACTTCCTCGCCGTAGATCGTGCAATCGCGCTCGATCTCGATCCAGAGCTCCGTGTCGGCGAGGCGCACGCGGTCCCCCACCGTGGGACCGAACATCTCGGCATAAGCGCGGCGTTCGATGCGGCTCATAGCTTGCCCATCACGAGGCCGCGAAACCCGAACACTTTCCGCGCGCCCTGGTAGCGCACGAGATCGACGTCGCGCTCCTGGCCGGGCTCGAAGCGCACCGCCGTTCCGGCGGGGATGTCGAGCCGGAAGCCGCGCGCCCTGGCGCGATCGAAGCGCAGCGCTTCATTGGTCTCGAAGAAGTGATAGTGCGAGCCGACCTGGATCGGCCGGTCGCCCGTGTTCGCGACCCGCACCGTGACCTTCTCGTAGCCCACGTTGAGCTCGATCTCGCCCGGAACGGTTTCCATCTCGCCTGGAATCATCTGCGGCTCCGGATCGTCAGGGAATGGGGTGATGCACGGTGACGAGCTTCGTGCCGTCGGGGAACGTCGCTTCGACCTGCACTTCCGGAATCATTTCCGGGATGCCGTCCATCACGTCGTCACGCGTGAGGAGGGTCGCGCCGAAACTCATGAGCTCCGCGACGGTGCGGCCGTCGCGCGCGCCCTCCATCACCGCGGCGGTGATGAGCGCGATCGCTTCGGGATAGTTGAGCTTCAGGCCGCGCGCCTTTCTCCGCTCCGCCACCAGCGCGGCGGTGAAGATCAGCAGCTTGTCCTTCTCGCGGGGACTCAGTTCCATAGTCGGTGCTATCTCAGGTTGACCAGATGCGCGGCGGCGTGGCCGCACGGCCGGCGATCGGCGGACGGATGAGGGACCAGATGGATGCCAGCGCCCGTCGCACAGCGTCGGCCTGCGAGCCGATGGCGCGGCAGACGAGAACGCCGTCGACCTTCGTGCAGGCGACCTGCGCGCCGGTCGATTCCCGGGCCGAGGCGTGCGAAGCGTCGCGCCCGCAAGAACTGGGAGCGGCGGTGGCCGTGGCGGTTCCAGCGCCCGCAATCAGCGAGACCGTGCGCGCCAGCTCCAGCAGTGCTTGGTCGGCAGGATACGCGAACATCGTGCCCATCGCGGTGTGCCCCGCGAGGCCGAAGCGTGAATGCATGGAGTCGCTCGCGCCATCGAGGCGCAGGTGATCCAGCACGAGCGGCACATCGTTCAACCACAGCTCAAAATCCTGGTGCGCGCGGCCGCTCGAGTACAGCAGGCCGCTCGCCGGACGTCCGTAACACACGATCTCCCACCCGATGAATTTCGAACGTTCGCTCAAGCGAACGCGTGTGGCGATGTTCGCACAGGCGTCAGGGAAAAGGATTGTCTCCTGCGGGAGCCATTCGAACGTCGCCGCATCCAGAACGATTTCCTGTAACTGGCGTGCAACACGCCCGTCGGTTCGATAGAACTTTGTCGCGGATGGCGTCGTGATGAGCGCGTGCGCCCCATCCCGCACCTGAGCACGCAGCTCGAGCGTGTCGCCGCCCACCACGCCGCCCGGCGGATGAACGAGATACACGTGGCAGACGTCACCTTCCGGATAGAACGGCCGCTGCACGACGAGCGGCCCCTCGTGCGAGCGGCGCGCGAGCACGGTTCGCGTGCCTTGCACGGCGAACTCGAGATCGAGACGGGCAAGCCAGCCGGCGGGGGTGTCGATGCTCGCGTTCAGCCGTATGCCTCCACTCAGACGCCGGCCCGGGCGTAGCCACGCGTCAGCGCAGGCGGCAAAAACCACGCTTTTTGCCGCCGTAAACGAAGCCGATATCCGAGAAAATCGTCAGGAGACGATTTTCTCCAATCAATCAGAGCCGCGCGTGCCACAGCCACCGGCCCGGGCGTAGCCACGCGTCAGCGCAGGCGGCAAAAACCACGCTTTTTGCCGCCGTAAACGAAGCTAATATCCGAGAAAATCGTCAGGAGACGATTTTCTCCAATCTAAACAGTAAGGTGATGACGTACCAGATCGTCGGTGAGCTCCGCAATAGCCCCCCCGACAACAAATCGACCCTTGTCGAGCACCCGGAACTGGCTGGCGACGCGACGCGCGAACGGCAGCTTCTGCTCGACCAGCAGCACCGTGAGGCCATGATCCTTGTTCAGCCTCAGGATGACATCACCGATCTCGTGGACGATGTTCGGCTGAATACCTTCGCAGGGCTCGTCGAGAATGAGCAGGCGCGGCTCGATCAGCAGCGCGCGCGCGATCGCCAGCTGCTGTTGCTGCCCGCCGGAAAGGTCGCCACCCCGCCGCCGGAGCATCTTCTTCAGCACCGGAAACATCTCGTAGAGGTGCTCGGGAACGCCCTTGGAAGGCGTGCGTCGCACGCCCAGCCCGATCCGCAGGTTCTCTTCGACGGACAGCTGCGCAAAGATTTCGCGCCCCTGCGGCACATAGCCGATCCCCAAGCGCGAGCGCTGCTCGGCCGCGACGGAGCGAAGATCGGTGCCGTCGTACACGATCGCGCCGGACTTCGCATTCACGAGGCCCATCACACAGCGGAGCATCGTGGTCTTGCCCATGCCGTTGCGGCCCATGAGACACGTGACGGAGCCCTTCGGGATCTCCATCGAGATGTCCCAGAGCGTGTGGCTGCCGCCGTAAAACTGTTCGAGATTCCTGATCGATAGCATGCTGACCTGATCCTGACCCGCGCTCATTCGCCCAGATACACTTCGATGACGCGCCGGTCGTTCTGCACCTGGTCCATGGTGCCTTCCGCAAGCACGCTGCCTTCGTGAAGAACGGTCACCTTGCGCGCAATCGAGCGCACGAAGTTCATGTCGTGCTCGACCACCACCACGGAATGCGTCCCCGCGAGCGACACGAGAAGCTCCGCGGTGCGTTCCGTTTCCTGCGGCGTCATGCCCGCGACGGGCTCATCGACGAGCAGCAGCTGTGGCCCCTGCATCAGCAGCATGCCGATCTCGAGCCACTGCTTCTGCCCGTGCGAAAGCGCACCGGCACGCGCGGCCACGCGCTCTTTCAGGCGAATGGTGTCGAGAACGGAGTCGATGCGATCTTTCTGCTCCCCGCTGAGCGGCCTGAACAGCGTCGCCCACGGGGATTTGTCGCCCGCCGCCGCGAGTTGCAGGTTCTCATAAACCGTGTGCTCGCCGAACACCGTGGGCTTCTGGAACTTGCGACCGATGCCGGCGCGCGCAATCTCCGGCTCGTTCAGGCTGAGGAGGTCGAGCGTCTGGCCGAACCACGCGGAGCCGAAATCGGGCCGCGTCTTGCCCGTGATCACATCCATCATCGTCGTCTTGCCGGCGCCGTTCGGCCCGATGATGCAGCGGAGCTCGCCGCTGTCGATGTAGAGCGTGAGCGCGTTCAGCGCCTTGAAGCCATCGAAACTGACGGTGATGTCTTCGAGGTACAGGATGATCCCGCGCGAGGCGTCCGGACCGGCGTCCGGCCCGTGCTCGGTGAGCACGTCACCCGATCGCGGCGGTGGGGGCGGCTTCGCGCTTTGAGAGCGGCCGGCGAGCCGGCGCGCCCAGACCTGGGCGGCATTCATGCTTCGGCCCTCCTTCTGTGGATGAGCCCTACCACGCCCTTCGGCAGGAACAACGTCACGAGCACGAACAGCGCGCCCAGCGCGTAGAGCCAGAACTCCGGCAGGACCCCCGTAAAGACCGTCTTCGCGTAGTTCACGAGGATCGCGCCGGCGACCGCGCCGTAGAGCACGCCGCGCCCGCCCACCGCGACCCAGATCACGACCTCGATCGAGTTGATCGGCGAAAACTCGCTCGGGTTGATGATGCCGACTTGCGGCACATACAGCGCGCCCGCGATGCCGGCGAGCACCGCCGAGAACACGAACAACCACAGCTTGTACGACTCGACGGAGTAGCCGATGAATCGCGTGCGACTCTCGGCATCGCGCACCGCTTCGACAACGCGACCGGCGCGGGAGGTCACGATGTACCGACACGCAAGGTAGCCCAGCGCCAGCGCCAACGCGGACACGCCCATGAGCGCCACGCGCATTCCGTCCCGCTGCAGCGGAAAACCCAGCAGATCCTTGAAGTCCGTCAGTCCGTTATTGCCGCCGAACCCCATGTCATTGCGGAAGAACGCCAGCAGCAAGGCATAGGTGAGCGCCTGCGTGATGATCGAAAGATAAACGCCCGTCACGCGCGACCGGAACGCAAACCACCCGAACACGAACGCGAGCACGCCCGGCACCAGGATCACCATGATCACGGCGAACCAGAACATGTCGAAGCCATGCCAGAACCAGGGCAGCTCCTTGTAGTTCAGGAACACCATGAAGTCCGGGAGAATGGGATTGCCGTACACGCCGCGCGTGCCGATCTGGCGCATGAGATACATGCCCATCGCATAACCGCCGAGCGCGAAGAACGCCGCGTGCCCGAGGCTCAGGATGCCGCAGAAGCCCCACACGAGATCCACCGCGACGGCGAGCAGCGCGTACGTGAGGTACTTGCCGATCAGCGTCACGGCGTACGTCGACAGGTGCAGCGACGAGCTTGCCGGTACCACCATATTCAGCAGCGCGACCAGCGTCACCGTGAAGATGAGCACGGCGAACATCACCTGCCCGCCGGTGTCCCCGCGCAGGGGCCGCGGGAGAAACTTCTCGAACATGCTCACGTGGGAGCCTGTCATGGTCGTGGCCATTTCCTAGTGCTCCGCCGCCCGGCCCTTCTGCGGGAAGATCCCGCGAGGCCTGCGTTGGATGAAGAGAATGAGCGCGACGAGCACGAATATCTTCGCCAGCACCGCACCGGAATACGGTTCCAGCAGCTTGTTCACCACGCCGAGCGACATGCCGCCGATGAGCGTGCCCCACAAGTTGCCGACACCGCCGAACACCACGACCATGAACGAGTCGACGATGTACTGCTGCCCGAGATTCGGACCCACGTTCGTGAGCTGGCTCAGTGCGACGCCGGCCACGCCGGCAATACCCGAGCCGAGACCGAACGTGAGCGCATCGATCCACTCCGCCCGCACACCCATCGCCCGAGCCATCGGCCGGTTCTGGGACACCGCGCGAACCTTGAGGCCGAGCGTCGTGCGCTTGAGGATGAGCTGGATCAGGAAGAACACCGCCATCGTGAAGATCACGACGTAGAGGCGGTTGTAGGTGATCGAAAACGCCTCGTTTATCTGCAGCGAGCCCGACATCCACTGCGGCGTTTCGACCGGGCGGTTGTTGGCGGAGAAGATGTCGCGCACCACCTGCTGAAGCACCAAGCTCACGCCGAAAGTGGCCAGGAGTGTCTCGAGCGGTCGCCCATACAACCAGCGCACGATGCCGCGCTCGATGAGAATCCCCACGAGGCCCGACACAACGAACGCCACCGGAATGGCGACGATGATCGACGCGCCAATGTAATTCGGCATCAGAAGCTGCATGACGTAGGCGCAGTACGCACCGAGCATCATGAGCTCGCCGTGCGCCATGTTGATCACGCCCATCACACCGAAGGTGATGGCCAAGCCAATCGCCGCCAGCACAAGCACGGAGCCCAGGCTCAAGCCGAAGAACAGCGTCTCCAGGCCACCGTAGAAAGAGCGCCACTTCGCGATCTTTCTGCTCGCGACGCCGGCCGCGTTGCGCACGTCGAGATCCGGCTCGGCGTAGGTGCCGTCGGCGGCCGGCACCGAGATCGACGCGAGCGCGTTGTACGCGTCGGGATTCAGGCTGTCCTTGAGTGTTTCAATGGCCGCGAGCCGCACCTTCTTGTCGTCGTTCTTGAGGTCCTGCAATGCCAGGCCCTGCTCGATGTCGGCGCGAACGTGCGGGTCTTTCTCTTTCTTGATCTGCTCGCGCAGCAGCGCCATCGTGTCGTCGTCGAGGGTTCGCAGCAGTTCCTTGACCGCCCCACGACGCACGTCGATATCCGGATCCGCGAGATCGAAGCTCGCGATAGCGCCGCGCAACGTCTTGCGCAGGCGGTTATTCGTCGTGATCTTGCCGAAATCCTCGGCCTTGCCAGTGCCCGCGGGCTTCTGCGTGGTCGGCTCGATCAGCTCGAGCGGGTCCGCGTCGGCGGACACAACCATGAACACGTGCATGTCGGACGACCGCACGAACACGCGCCCGTCCAGGAACGCGGCCAGCAGCGGCTTGCTGCCTGGGTGCCGCAGCTCCAGCACTTTGCGCGCCGCCTCTTCTTTTGTCGCGAAGTCGTCGCTCGCGAGCTGCGCGGCGGCCGCGGTGAAGGCCGCATCGTCAGCCAATGCCACGCGCGGCGTGATGAACACCGCCAGCGCCAGCATCAGAATCGTCGTGAGTGTCGATCTCATGCTGTGTAGTTCTTGTAGTCGCCTGTCTCTTAGCTCTTAGCCGCCCGGCGACTGAGGGCTTCTTAGAAGAGCCCTCAATCGCCGGGCGGCTGAAGAGCCGCGCCGCGTTTTAACGCCTGCTACCGTTGCCGTTATTCATACTTCGTCTTCGAGCAGACCTTGGTGACCTTGTTGTAGTTACCGCACTTCAACGTCACCCAGTCGGCCTCGACGTCCTTGCTGCCGGGCAGGAAGTCGGACCACGCATCGCCAGGGACGAGGCCGGGCGTCTTCCAGACCACGTCGAACATGCCGTCCGCGCGCACTTCGCCGATGAACACGGGCTTCGTCAGGTGGTGGTTCGGCAGCATCTTCGCCGTGCCGCCGGTGAGGTTCGGCGTCTCGGTGCCCGGCAGGGCATCGATCACTTTGCTCACGTCGGTGCTCTTGATCTTCTCGACCGCCTTCACCCACATGTTGAAGCCGATGACGCTCGCTTCCATCGGGTCGTTGGTCGTGCGCTTCGGGTTCTTCGTGAAGGTCTTCCACTGCTTGATGAACGCATCGTTCGCGGGCGTCTTGATGCTCTCGAAGTAGTTCCAGGCGGCCAGGTGGCCGACGAGAGGCTTCGTGTCGAGGCCCGAGAGCTCTTCCTCACCGACCGAGAAGGCCACGACCGGAATGTCTTCCGCCGAGATCTTCTGGTTGCCGAGCTCTTTGTAGAACGGCACGTTCGCATCGCCGTTGATGGTCGAGACCACCGCGGTCTTCTTGCCGGCCGAGCCGAACTTCTTGATGTCCGACACGATGCTCTGCCAGTCGGAGTGACCGAACGGCGTGTAGTTGATCATGATGTCTTCGGACTTGACGCCCTTGGCCTTGAGATAGGCTTCGAGAATCTTGTTCGTCGTGCGCGGATACACGTAGTCCGTGCCCGCGAGCACCCAGCGCTTCACCTGCAGGTCCTTCATCAGGTAATCCACAGCCGGGATCGCTTGCTGGTTCGGCGCCGCGCCCGTGTAGAACACGTTGCGCGAAGACTCCTCACCCTCGTATTGCACGGGGTAGAACAGCAGGCCGTTCAGCTCTTCGAACACCGGCAGCACGGACTTGCGCGACACGCTGGTCCAGCAGCCGAACACGACGTCGACCTTGTCCTTTTGCAGCAGCTCGCGCGCCTTCTCGGCGAACAGCGGCCAGTTGGAGGCCGGGTCGACGACGACCGCTTCGAGCTTCTTGCCGAGGAGGCCGCCCTTCTTGTTCTGCTCGTCCACCATCATCAGGATCGTGTCCTTCAGCGTGGTCTCGCTGATGGCCATCGTTCCGGACAGCGAGTGCAGGACGCCGACCTTGATCGTGTCGCCAGCCGCTTGCACGGCCCCGCCTGAAATTCCCATCATGGCCGTCGATGCGACCAGCGCCGGGAGAAGGCGCTTCAATGTGTTTCTCAGCATTTGAGTATTTTTCCTGTCGTTGTGCGGTACCCGGTCGAGGTACCGGGGATTTTTAGAGCTGTACCTGCAGGCCGAGACCGAACTGCTTCTTGTCCGGGGTCGCGTCGTCGAACTTCGTGTCGATGTAGAAGATCGAGATGCGCGCGTTGAACTGCTTGAGCACGTAGTTCAGATCGACTTCGCTGGTCTTCTGCTCCACGTCACCGCCGATGAAGTCGTACGTCGCCTGGCCATACTTGCCGAGCAGCTGGAACTTGCCGATGCCGACCGGTTGCGGGAACAGGTAGGAGCTGAGGATGTACCAGCCATCGCTCTTCGGGCCCGAATAGCCGCCGAGACCGTCGTACTTGGCGTACTCGGACTCGATGCTGAACGCACCGGCGTTGCCGAGCTTCTTCTCGAGCAGGAAGTCGACCGAGTACGCTTTGTCGCTGCCGGCGGACTGGCCTGCGAAGCCGAGCGCGAGCAGGTCCTTGTCGCCGTAGTACGTGCCGTTCAGGTAGTAGCCGTCTTCCTTGTCCCAGAAGTCGAATTGCGCGCGGGCCGCGTACAGCACTTCCGAGGAGCCCTTGGTCAGGCCTTGAATATCGAACGCGCCGAAGGACAGCTTGGCGATGCCGAACTGGCCCCAGTACATCACGCCGTCTTCACGGCCGACGGCCTCGGACGGATAACCGTCCTGCACGCCGTCCTGATACACGCCCCAGTTGTTGGCGTAGTACGGACCGTAGAGGTTGGCGCGATCGCTGGGCGGCAGGAAGCGGCCGGCCCAGATGTTGATCTGGTCGCTGAGCGTGATCATCGCCGCGGCATCGATCACTTGAACGTTTTCGGTACTGCCGTTGTATTCGGTGTTGAACATCACCTTGATGTTGTCGGTGACGGTGCCGCTGATGTAGATGCGCGCGCTGTCGAGGTTGAAGTCGTCGACATCCGGCGCCGCGTTGTTCTCGTAGCTGACGTCCGTAAAGCTGGTGCGAACGCCGGCGCCGACGCTGACCGCCGGCCCATCCGCGAAGGCATTGGAAAATGGCGCGGCCAACACGGCCGCGAAGGACGCCGTCTGCAGCAAGCGGACGTGCGATCTGGTTTTGTACTTGGAACCCATGACTACTCCCCGGAGTGTTTTTTCTTGGTCGCGGCAGAAACTAGTGGACGCGTCCGCGCGACGGTATGGGCCATTTCGCCTAGTACGGTCAGTCGATTGACGTATGTCAGAAAAACAACATCGATCGCGTGCCCGGCGACGGTGCGCAATCGGGGCATGCGCACTTGTATCGGGCAGAAGCCGCACGCATTCGGCTCGCGCGAACGCGTGTCGCTGCGCTCCGCGCCACATGCGCATTGGCACGCGCGTTGCTTTGCTGTTGAACGAAGGGGAAAGCGTAAGAAGCGCTCAATCGCCGGGCGGCTGAAGATCGCGAGGTTCCAGCCGCCCGGCGATTGAGCGCTTCCTGGCCGGCGCGTAGCCGGTGGCACCAAAGCATGCATAAACAACAACGAATCGTTCGCGAGCGACGCCAGTACAACCAGTGGGTCGCGAGCCAGACGCTCGAGGACTACGCGCTTCGCTATACGGCGGATAAAGCGCGAAAGTCGTCGTTTCGCGTGGGCAACACGGCGCTCGGGCCCATCGCGTTCCTCGCGTGCGAGGCCATCGGCGGCGCCATCACGATTTCGTACGGTTTCTCGAACGCGGCGTGGGCCATCGTCGCGTTCTCGCTGCTCATGTTCTTCATCGGCCTGCCCATCGCGTATTACGCGGCCAACTACGGCGTGGACATCGACCTGCTCACGCGCGGCGCGGGCTTCGGCTACATGGGGTCGACGGTCACGTCGCTGATCTACGCGTCGTTTACGTTTCTGCTGTTCGCGATCGAGGGCAGCATTCTGTCCACAGCACTGCAAATGCTGTTTGACATACCGATAGCCATCGCACACCTGATCACTTCACTGGTTGTGATTCCGATCGCGATCTACGGAATCAGCTTCATCAGCCGCGTGCAGATCCTCACGCAGCCGATCTGGCTGGTGCTTCAGTTCCTGCCGCTGGCCTATATCGCGTGGAAGTCGCCTTCCGAAGTGCAGGCGTGGACGCAGTACAGCGGCAAGCACGGAGGCCCGGACGGCGGGTTCGACTTCCTGCTGTTCGGAACGGCGGCGTCCGTGCTCCTCTCACTGCTGCCGCAGATCGGCGAGCAGGTGGACTACCTCCGATTCCTCCCGAACCGGAACGCGAAGAACCGCGTGGGCTGGTGGACGGCGATGCTGGCCACCGGCCCGGGCTGGATCGTGCTCGGCGGGCTGAAGTTGCTGGCGGGCGGTTTTCTGGCGTTCTTCGCGCTCCGGCATGGCCTGTCCGAGGCGGACGCCCAGCAACCCACCCAGATGTACTTCGTGGCATTCCGCGAAGCGCTGCACTCGCCGACGACGGCGCTCGTGCTGGCGGGCATATTCGTGATCGTCTGCCAGATCAAGATCAACGTGACGAACGCCTATGCGGGCTCGATCGCGTGGTCGAACTTCTTCGCACGGCTCACGCACAGCCATCCGGGCCGCGTCGTGTGGCTCGTGTTCAATGTGCTGCTGGCGCTGCTGCTCATGGAGATCGGCATTTTCCGCGCGATCGAGAGCATCCTCGTCATCTATGCGAACTTCGCGGCCGGGTGGCTGGGCGCGCTGGCGTCGGACCTCGTCATCAACAAACCGCTGGGCTTCAGCCCGAAGTACATCGAGTTCAAGCGCGCGCACCTGTACGACATCAACCCCGTGGGCGTGGGGGCGCTGGCGATCTCCGTGGTCGCCTCGAGCATCGCGTTCCTGGGGCTGTTTGGCGAGGTCGCGCAGATCCTCGCGCCGTTCGTCGCCTTGCTCTCGGCTTTCACGGCGGCGCCGGTGATTGCCTGGGCCACGAAGGGCCGCTACTACCTCGCCCGCAAGCCCGATGAGCTTCCGGGTACTGACGCCGAGATCCGCTGCACGATCTGCGAGAACACGTTCGAGCGCAAGGACGTGGCGATGTGCCCGGCCTACTCGGGCCCGATCTGCTCACTCTGCTGCACGCTGGAAGCCCGCTGCCACGACATGTGCAAAGAGGACAGCCGGCTCACCCAGCAGCTCGCGCTTTTCCTGAAACTCATCCTGCCATCGCGACTCGCGCAGGCGGTGAACACCCGCGCCGGGCAGTTCGTCGGCCTGATGCTGATCTTCAACCTGGCCATCGGGTTGCTGCTGTCGTTCATCAATCACCAGTACGGCACCTCTTCACTGGCGGAGCGCGAGGTCATCCGGAACACGCTGTGGCTCGTGTTCCTGAGCCTGCTGGTGCTTTCGGGGATTGCGTGCTGGGGCATCGTGCTGGCGCACGAAAGCCGGCGCGCCGCGGAAGCGGAGTCGGCACGACAGACATCGATGCTCATGGAGGAGATCGAAGCGCACAAGCGCACGGACGCCGCGCTTCAAAAAGCGAAGGAAATCGCGGAGGCCGCCAACGTCGCGAAGACACGCTACATCGTCGGCATGAGCCACGAGGTGCGCACGCCGCTCAACTCGATCTTCGGCTACGCGCAGCTGCTCGAGCGGGGCGTGGCGGGACCTTCGGACAACGCGATCCGTGTCATCCGGCGCAGCGCCGAGCACATGACGAGCCTGATCGACGGGTTGCTCGACATTTCGAAGATCGAGAACGGGCTGCTGCGGCTCAATCGGGACATCGTGCAGCTGCCGGAGTTTCTCGAACAGATCGTCGACATGTTCCGGCCGCACGCCGGCGCCAAGGGAATCGAGTTCCGCTATACGCCGCCCGAACACCTGCCGGCTTACGTGTACACGGACCAGAAACGGCTGCGCCAGATCCTGATCAACCTGCTCTCGAATGCCGTGAAGTACACGGAACGCGGATTTGTCAGCCTCACGGTGCGCTGTCGCAGCCAGGTGGCGGACTTCGAGATTTCAGACTCCGGCTGCGGCATCGAGACCGAGGATCTGGAGCGGGTATTCCAGCCATTCGAGCGCGGCCGCGCGCCGAACGTACGGTCGATTCCGGGCACGGGCCTTGGCCTCACGATCACCAAGCTGCTGACCGAGATCATGGGTGGCGAGATTCTCGTGCAGAGCACGCCGGGCAAGGGCACCACGTTCTCCGTGCGCCTGCTGCTCTCGGAAGCGAAGCCGGATGCGCTTCAGCTCGCCCCTCGCAAGCGCATCCGCGGGTACGCGGGCAAGCGCATCAGCGTGCTGCTCGTCGATGACGACACTTCGCATCTCGACATCTCCGGCCGGCTGCTGAGCTCGCTCGGATTCGTCGTAAGCATCGCGCCGGATGCGGCCGCGGGGCTCGACCACCTCAGCCGCACTCGCGCCGATCTGATGCTGCTCGATATCTCCATGCCTGGAATGTCGGGCTGGCAGATGGCGCGCGCGCTGCGTGAAATGCCGGAGCAGCGGCACCTGAAGATCATCTTCGTCTCCGCGAACGCCCATGAGAACGTGCCGAACACGGACGGCACGCACGTTCACGACGCATTCGTCATGAAACCGGTGGACGTGCACACGTTGCTCGACCGCGTGGGCGAGCTGCTCGGCCTCGAATGGCTGTACGAGCCTGAGCGCATCGAACCGCCGCCGCTCATGCCCGACCCGCGCGCTCCAGGGCCGGAGCCCGTGCTGCCGGAGCATTCGCGCCATCACCTGGACGATCTCTATCGGCTCGGCCGCATCGGCCACGTGCGTGGCATCCACGCGAAACTCACCGAACTGGCCGCCGAACACCCGCAGAACGAGGCCGTGGCCTCGCACCTGCGCGAGCTGGTTTCCAACTTCGAGCTCAAGCGCTACATGAACGTCCTCGAGGCGATGAGAAAAAATGGCTAACGAATCCGCACGCCGCGACACGATCCTCGTCGTTGACGACACACCCGAAACCCTCGGGCTGCTGACGGATACGCTCGACCACGCCGGCTTCACCGTGCTCATCGCGATGGACGGAACCAGCGCGCTGGAGCTGCTCGACCAGATCACCCCCGATCTCGTGCTCATGGATGCGGTGATGCCCGGCATGAGTGGCTTCGAAAGCTGCCGGCGCATCAAGCAGGAAAAGATGCTGGCCAACCTGCCGGTGATCTTCCTCACCGGACTGAGCGAATCGGCGCACGTCGTCGAAGGCCTCGCCGCCGGTGGCGTCGACTACGTGACCAAGCCGATCGTCGTCGATGAGTTGCTGGCGCGCATTCGCGTGCACCTCGCCAACGCGCGGGCCGCGCAGGGCGCGGGCGAAGCGCTGGACGCGTCCGGCCGCTTCCTGTTCGCCACCGATCGCACCGGCAAACTGCTGTGGTGTACGCCAAAGGCCAAGGAGATTCTTTCCGACACGGGCCTGCAGGGAATGCTCACCGAGCAGGTGATGCGCCTGCGGCAGCAAAGCTCGACCTCGCCGAACGCGAAAGTTGCGCTGGAAGTGGGCTCGCGCAGGCTGGAAATCTCCGCCGTCAGCTCGGTGGGGCCGAACGAATGGTTGTTCCGCCTGACCGAGAGCGCGGTGGTCGTGGAGGAAGAGGTTCTGCAGCGGACGCTCGCCATCAGCTCGCGCGAGTCCGAAGTACTGTTGTGGGTCAGCCGCGGCAAGTCGAACCGTGAGATCGGGGAGATCCTGACCATCAGCCCGCGCACCGTGGACAAGCACGTTGCGCAGATCTTCGCGAAGCTGGGCGTCGCCAACCGGGCCTCGGCCGCCGCGCGAGCCGTCAAGGCGCTGGCCAACTGAGCGAGGCCGAGCGTGACCGGCCGGCGCCGAGGATGTCCGTTTTTGACCGCCGGCTGACGCTGGGCGAGCTTGTTGGGGGATGGGGGCGCGCGCACGATGCGCGCCATGTCTTCAGGAGATACCCCATGAAAACCGCCCTCATCGTCATCGACGTCCAGCAGTCCTTCCAGCACCGCCCTTACTGGCGCGAAGACGACGTCAAACCGTTCCTGACCCGTATCCAGACGCTCATCGACAAGGCCGCCGCGAGCGGCATTCCGGTGCTGCAGGTGTTCCACGTCGAGGAGCAGGACGGGCCCGCAAACCCGTTTTCCAGCAAGTCTGGCTATGTAAAGTCGCTCAGTGCGCTGCGCATCGCGCCTACGGAAGTGTTCCACAAAGACGTGCACTCGTCCCTCTACGGGCGCGCGGCGAACGGCCGCACGCTCGAGCAGTGGCTGCGCGACTTCGGCATCGAGCACGTGATCGTCACGGGCATTCGCACGGAGCAGTGCTGCGAGACCACGACGCGGCACGCGTCGGACGCGGGATTCAAGGTAACCTATGCCCTGGATGCCACCCTCACCTTTCCGATGGTGTCGAAATCCGGCCGCACGTTCTCGCCGGCGGAACTGATGGAGCGTACGGAGCTCGTCCTGCAAGGGCGTTTCGCGGATGTCTTGCGGACGGAAGCGATCGCCTTCTGAAGGATGCCGCAATGACCGAAGTCGTATTCGCGCTGCTCCCGAAGGTCATCCTGCTGGACGTCGCCGGTCCGGCGGAGGCGTTCCGGATCGCGAATCGGCTCGTGCCGGGCAGCTATACGCTCAGGTACGTCGGCAGCACGCGTGCGGTCGATAGCGCGGTGGGCCTGCGGCTCGCCGCGCTTCGGCCGCTGCCGAAGAAGCTCCCCGCGGGCGCGACGATCATCGTGACGGGTATTTCCGGTTCGCGGGTCGATAGCGGCGTGCCTGCAATCGCGCGCCTGGCAAAGTGGCTCGCTCACATCATGCAGGATGAATCTCACACGCTCCTGTGCGTGTGCGCGGGCAGCGTGGTTGCGGGTCACGCCGGGTTGCTCAAAGGCCGTGAATGCACGACGCATCACGACCACGTGGATGAGCTGCGCGCCGTCGAGCCCGCCGCGCGCGTGCATGCCAACCGCATCTTCGTCGAGGACGGCCGCGTGTTCACGAGCGCGGGCGTAACGGCGGGCATCGACCTCGCGCTGCATGTGATCGGCCGGCAGCTCGGACATCGCGTGGCGGCGACCGTTGCGCGCGAGCTGGTGGTTTACCTGCGGCGCTCGGCTGCCGACCCGGCGTTGTCGCCGTGGGTTCTGCACCGGAATCACATCCATCCCGTCGTTCACAAGGTGCAGGACGCGGTCAGTCGTAACCCGGCCGCGGATTGGCCGGCGAAGCGGCTCGCCGACATCGCGCACACGAGCGAACGGAATCTCGCGCGCCTGTTCGCGCAGCACGCGCAATGCTCGCCGCTCGATTACGTTCAGCGCATGCGGGTTGGGTTGGCGCGTGAGCTGCTCACGCAGAGCGATTTCTCGGTCGATCGCGTGGCCGAGATGTCGGGCTTCAGCTCAGCGCATCAGTTCCGGCGTGTGTGGCGGCGGTGGGAAGAGGCGGCGCCGGCGCAGCTGTGAGCTATGGCTCAGCCTGCTACGCGGGCCGCTCGCGGGCCGCCGCTCGAGGTTCTCGAGCTGCTACTGGCTGGCTAGCCGCCAGACGCGCCGGCGGCGGGCCACCCGTCGCCCAGTCGAGCAGTTCCACGGTGTGCACGATCGGAATGCCCGTGGCCTGGGCGATCTGCGTGATGCACCCGATGTTGCCGGTGGCGATCACGTCCGGCCGCACGGATTCGATATTGCGCGCCTTGCGATCACGCAGCTGCGCGGACATTTCCGGCTGAAGCATGCTGTATGTGCCGGCCGAGCCGCAGCAGATGTGGCTCTCCGGAATATCGAGCACGGCGAAACCGACTTCACGCAGCAGGCGCGGCGCGAGCGCGTGGAGTTTCTGGCCGTGCTGCAGGGAGCAGGCGGAGTGATAGGCAACGCGCAGGTCTTGCGTGCCCGGCGGCTCGACATCGAAGTGATGGCCCGCCATCAATTCCGCGAGCACCTCGGAGATATCGCGCGACAGTGCGGAGACGCGCGCCGCCTTGGCGGCGTACTGCGGGTCGGTGCGGAACAGGAAGCCGTAATCTTTCAGCATCGTTCCACAGCCGGACGCGGTGACGATGATGGCGTCGAGGCCACGCGTTTCGATCTCTCGCGTCCAGGCATCGATGTCCGCCTTTGCTTGCGATGAGGATTCGTGCTCGCGGCCGAGGTGATGGACGAGCGCTCCACAGCATCCGGTGCCCGGCGCCACGATGACTTCCACACCGAAGCGCTCGAGCACGCGAAGCGTCGCCTCGTTGATCTCGGGCCGAAGCGCTGGCTGCACGCAACCTGGCAGCAACGCCACGCGGCGGATGCGCCGCGCGCCGGCGACGCCGGCCTCGTTGCGACCCGCAACATCCTGTGACGCAAGCGGCCGGCTAGCTGAAGTATCGAGGGCGGTCGCCGGCACAACACGCGTTCGTGGTGGAGCAGCGAGAGTGGACGGCTGCGTGGCAATCTGAGCCGCGCGAGCGTGTGCGGAACCAACGTCGGCTGAGCCAGCAGCGATCTTGCCGCCGGCCGCATCGAGCAATGCCTGCACGCGCTTCGGAAACAGCGCCCGCATCGGTCGCACGAGCCGCGCCAGCATCAACGCCGCACGGAACCGCGACGTATGGGGCAACACAAACGCAAGCATCGCCCGCATGAACCGATCCGACAGCGGCCGCCGATACGTGCGTTCGATGTGCTGGCGCGCGTGATCCACGAGATGCATGTAGTGAACGCCCGAAGGGCACGTCGTCATGCACGAAAGGCACGTGAGGCAGCGATCGAGGTGCTTCACCGTCGTGGCGTCCGCCGGCCGGTTTTTCTCCAGCATGTCCTTGGCGAGATAAATGCGGCCACGCGGGCTATCGAGCTCATCGCCCGTCAGCAGGTACGTAGGGCAGGTTGCCGTACAGAATCCGCAGTGAACGCACGCGCGCAGGATGCGGTCCGTGTCCGCGACCTGTGGGTCGGCAAGCTGTGCGGGTGTGAAATGAGTCTGCATGCGCGGTTCAGACGTCAGCGTACATGCGGCCGGGATTCAGCACGCGTTTCGGATCGAATTGCAGCTTCACCCGCTTCGACAGCGCGGCCAGCGCCGTCGCCTGCGGCTGAAAGACACTCACGTTCCGACGCACGTCGGCCGGCGCGCGAACCAGCGTCGCATGGCCGCCCGATTGCGCCACCGCCGAGCGGATCTTCTGCTCGCACGCCAGCGTGCCCGCAACATCGGCCTCCCCCGGCGATTGCAACCAGATGAGCCCCCCGCCCCAATCGAGAAACGCTCGCGAGCCTGGCAGGCTCGTCTGAATCTTCGCGAGCACCTCGGCACCCCGCGCCGGCGGAACGGAAATCCGCCACAGGCAGCGCGCGGAGTCTTCCGCAAACGGAACGACGTCGCGAATAGCCCGCCAGAAATGCAGCGAGCCCTCCAGATCGAGTATCGCAATCGAGCCCGCACTCGCAAGCTGGTGACGCAAGCGCGAGAGACGAAACTCCACAGACGGCGTCACGCCTTCGAAGCGGAACGCGGTAGCCGCGCCGTGAGTCGCGGTGCCGGGCACCGAAATGTCCCGCGGCAGGTAGCACGCCGCCGACACATCCGCCGTCGATTGCAGAACATTAGCCATCGTGCGAACCGCGTCGCCAGCGGTCTGGCCGCCGACAATCAGCGTGCGTGTGTCTTCCTGCGCCGGCAACACCTTGATCGTCAGCTCGGTGAGCACAGCGAGCGTGCCGTAAGAACCGGTGATGAGTTTCGGCAGGTCATAGCCCGTCACGTTCTTCACCACCTTGCCGCCGGCCTTGAACAGCTCGCCCCGCCCGGAAGCCGCGGAGAAGCCGAGCACATGATCGCGAACCGCACCGGCCTTGAGCCGACGCGGACCCGAAAGCCCGGTCGACACCGCTCCGCCGAGAGTCCCCGACCCCGTGAGATGGGGCGGCTCGAAGGCGAGGCACTGCTTGCGCGCGTCCAGCAGGCTTTCGATTTCCGCGAGCGAGGTGCCGGGAAGCGCGGTGAGGATCAGCTCTTCGGGCTCGTAATCGACCACGCCGCGAAGCGCGGACACATCCAGCACGTGCGGAGCATCGACGGGACGCCCGACGCCGCGCCGCGTACCCGCGCCGACGACGTCGAGCGCTTCGCCGGCGTTCATCGCCCAGCGAACCGCATCGGCTACCTCATCGGCATTACGGGGAACGAGCGTCGTCACGAAGCGCTAGAAACGAGGGATATCGGGGAACGCGAGCTTACCCTGATGCACGTGCAATCGGCCCAGCTCCGCGCACCGGTGCAGGATCGGGAACACCTTGCCCGGGTTCAGCAGGCCGGCGGGATCGAACGCGCACTTCAGCCGCTCCTGGTGCGCGAGGTCGCCTTCGGTGAACTGCTCGCTCATGAGATCGCGCTTCTCCACGCCCACGCCGTGCTCGCCTGTGAGCACACCCCCCACCTGCACGCACAACCTGAGAATCGCCGCGCCGAACGCTTCCGCCCGCTCGAGCTCGCCCGGCTGGTTCGAATCGAACAGGATCAGCGGATGCAGGTTGCCATCGCCCGCATGGAACACGTTGGCGACGCGCAGCCCGAACTCGCTTTCGAAGTCCTTGAGCCGCGCGAGCACCGCAGGCAGCGCCTTGCGCGGGATCGTGCCGTCCATGCAGAAATAGTCCGGGCTGAGACGCCCCACGGCCGGGAACGCGGCTTTCCGCCCGGCCCAGAAGGCGAGCCGCTCCGGCTCGCTCGAGCTCATGCGGGAGCTGACGGCACCCTGCTCCCGCGCCAACGCCGTGACCTGCGCACAGAGGTGATCGACTTCGGCGGCCGGACCATCCAGCTCGACGATGAGCAATGCCTCCACATCGAGCGGATAGCCCACGTTCACGAATGCCTCCGCCGCATGAATAGCGGGCTTGTCCATCATCTCCATGCCGGCGGGGATGATGCCGGCGCCGATGATCGCGGCGACCGTGGCCCCGGCGGTTTCATTGGACGCGAAGCCGATGAGCAGCGCGCGGGCGGTTTCCGCCTTCGGCAGGATACGCACGGTCACCTCGGTGACGATGCCCAACAAACCCTCCGAGCCGGTGAGAATGCCAAGGAGGTCGTACCCTTCCGCGTCGAGGTGCTTGCCGCCTATCCGCACGATCTCGCCCTCGATCGTCACGATCTCAACACCCAGCACGTTGTTGGTCGTGAGCCCGTATTTCAGGCAGTGCACGCCACCGGAGTTCTCGGCGATGTTGCCGCCGATGGTGCAGGCGATCTGGCTGGAGGGGTCGGGCGCGTAATAGAACCCGCGCGCGTCCACCGCTTTCGAGATGGAAAGATTGGTGACGCCCGGCTGGCAGGTGACGGTGCGATTGTCGTAGTCGACGTCGAGAATCTTGCTGAGACGCGCGAGCCCTACCACCACGCCATCCGCCAGCGGCAGCGCGCCCCCGGAAAGCGAAGTGCCGGCACCTCTGGGCACCACCTTCACACCCAGCGCGCTACAGATTCGCAGAACCGCCGCGACCTCCCGAGTCGAAGACGGCAGCACGACGAGCATCGGCATCTGCCGATAAGCCGTCAGCGCGTCCTGTTCGTACGCCCGGCGGCTCGCTTCATCCTCGATCACGCCGTCGGGAACGGCTTCGCGCAGGCGTGCGAGCACCTCGCCACGCCGCGCGAGGATCGAGGGATCCGGAGCCGGCATCTTCATTTCGGCGCCGGCGTCGCCTCGGGCACGGAGTCCGGCTTCACGGCGGCGGGTGCGTCCGAAGCCGGCGCGGCGGCCTCTCCGGGGGCGGCGACGGCACCGGGCGCGGCGGCCGGCGCCGCGACATCGGCTGGCGGATCCTGCGAGGTCGTCACGTACACGCGCAGCTCTTTGAGCTTTGCCTTGATGGTCGCCTGATTCCGCGGGCCCATTCGCAGCAGCAGCTTCTGGCCGGCGGAGCGGGCTTCGAGCGCGGGGTCGGCGTACTCGTAGAACACCTTGCCCTGCTTCAGCTCGATCGGGCCCCGGATGTCCGGGGTCTGCAACAAGTGGTCGATCACTTCCACCAACCGGTCGTTGAAATACTGGCCGGGGTAGCCGAGATCCTCGTACGACTGCTGGAACAGCGGGTAGTAGCGGATGTAGAGCGAGCCCAGCTGTTTGATGTCCACTGTCTGGACCAACTTCATGACCGCCGCATAGCGGGCCGCGTTCTCCTCGCCCAGGGTCGTGCTGTCGCCGCTCGTCACCACCACCGTGTCGCCGCCGATCGACTTCACCGGCCGCATCTGCTCGGCGACCTTGTTCCGCGGCAGGTTGTCCACGGTTACGACGACATGCCGGATGACCATCTCGGGCACCAGCATCTGGTCGATCGGTCCCTTGCCAAATACGCCCGCGAGCGCGGAGCCGAGCTCCGAATCGCTCTCGTTGAGCTTCGGCAACGGCCTGTCCGGCGCGCCGGCGATCGGGTGATGCTCTTTCTCCGTCTCCGCCGCCGGGCCGGCGGGCGCCTGCGCGGCCGGGGGGGCCACCGGCGGCACCGGCTTCTTCATGAACTCGAAGTAATAGATCGCACCGCCCGCCGCCACGACAGCCACGGCGATGGCCGAATAAAGAGCCGTTCGCTTCCAGAACGAGTCTTCGGAATCCCAGGATGTAGACACGTTATGTCCTCCGCGCGCCCATTCTAGAGGGAGACAGCGTCGCGGCGCCAAAATGCCGCGCGCCGGACTGACGTTGAGGCCCGACAAGGCACGCCGCTTGCGGCATCCCGGCAAGCCGCGTCACTGCCACGTCAGCGGTGGCTTTGGCGTCGCACAGTGGATTCGGAGTGCGGAAAGTCTCAAAAAAAGATCAGCTGATTTGACCGTAAGCTGTCGTGCGGGGTATCCATCACACGCATTGAAGCTGCGGACCGGAGGCCGCTGGATGCGATCAGATATTGGTCATCGGGAACCGGAAGGTTCGGCGCCCTCGAGCCCTTATTCAGGGCAGAGCACCACCGGCGATCTTCACAGCGATCTTCTCGCCGGCGCACAAGCCGAGAGTTACGTTCATGGCATGCAGCACCTCGTCACGGTGGTGCAGCGACTCTCTCAGGCGCGAACCCTCGAGGCCATCCAGGCGATTGTCCGCCGTGCGGCACGCGAGCTCACGCATGCGGATGGCGCGACCTTCGTGATGCGGGACGTCGACCTGTGCTACTACGCCGACGAGGACGCGATCTCGCCCCTGTGGAAGGGCCAGCGCTTCCCGATGAGCGCGTGCATCAGCGGCTGGGCGATGCTCAATCGCCAGGCGGTGATCATCGAAGACATCTACGCGGACTCGCGCATCCCGCACGACGCGTACCGCCCCACGTTCGTGAAGAGCCTCGTGATGATGCCGATCCGAACGGTGGAGCCGATCGGCGCCATCGGCGCCTACTGGGCGACGCGCCACAAGGCAACGGCCGAGGAAGTGAACCTCCTTCAGGCCCTGGCGGATAGCACATCCGTCGCCATGGAGGCCGCGGGCCTCTTCGCGACCCTCGAGAAACGCGTCGCGGAGCGCACCGAGGAGTTGAATCGCCGCACCATCGAGCTCGAAGTGCTGAACCGCGAGCTCGAAGCATTCTCCTACTCGGTCGCGCACGACCTGCGCGCGCCACTCATTACCATCGACGGCTTCGCCCAGGTGCTGAAGGAAACCACGGCGGAATCCCTGGACGAAGACTCGCTCGGCCATCTCGGGCACATCCAGACCGCCGTCGCCCGCATGCACCGGCTCATCGAAGACCTGCTGGGGCTGTCGAAGATCGTGCGCGCGCCGATGATCAAGGTGCCGGTGGACGTGACCGCGATGGGCCGCGAGATCGCGCAGCGGCTGCGCGAAGGCGCGCCGCACCGGGTCGGCGAGATCGTCATCGCGCCGGACCTCGGCGCGCAGGGCGATCCGGGGCTCATCCGCATCGTGCTAGAGAATCTGCTCTCGAACGCGTGGAAGTTCACGTCGAAGCGCGAGCGCGCGCAGATCGAGGTGGATACGGTGCGCGGTGCCGAGGGCGACACGGTGTTCCGCGTGAAGGACAACGGGGCCGGGTTCGACCCGCGCTATGCGAGCAAGCTGTTTGGGCCGTTTCAGCGGTGCCATGCGCAGTCGGATTTCCCGGGTACCGGCATTGGGCTTGCCACGGTTCAGCGGATCGTGCATCGGCACGGGGGGAAAATCTGGGTGGAAGCGCAGCTCGATCGCGGGGCGAGCTTCTATTTCACTCTGCCGGGCTAGCGCCCGGCGATTGAGGGCTTCTTACGCGCCCCGCGTCATCGCCCAATCGAACATTTTCGTAACGAACCCGCCACCAAGGCTCGCCCCGGTGACGTCCCGAAGCTGATATTCCCCGCCGTCGAGAATGACGTTCGCCGCGCGAATACCGCTACGAATCGCCGGCCCAATCCCTTCCGCCATATCGCGCGTGGCAAGCCCCGCCGCATCGCCCGCGATAAACGCATTGCCAATGCGCACGACCTCCACGTTCCCGCGCAGGAAGTAGCTATACCCATGGGGGTCGTACTGCGCGCCGGCAGCAAGCTTGCGATCGAGCAGGCCCGTGATGTGCGACCAGTGGAAGCGAATATCCTTCCCGCTACGCTTGATGCGCTCCGCCATGCCGCCGACGCCGACGTTGAGGAAGCCATTCTCCTTGGGCACGTACCAGGAGTAACCGGGCAGCCCCTTGTCGAAGAACCAGAGGTGGCAGTCGCCATCCTTCCAGTCGTAGGGAATCTCGTGTTCGAGCGTGACGGTCTGCAGCTCCGCCGCGCGCGGATTCGCTTCGCGGAACAGCGTGCGATACACCGGGCACCGCGTGCCGCCCGCGCCGATGAGGTGACGCGCGCGATACGCGTCATCGATGAGGTACCAGCCGTCTTCGAGGCGAATGTTCTTCACGGTGTGCTGAACGACCGGCGCACCGGAACGCTCGAGCAACCACGCATCGAACTCCACGCGACGGATCGAGTGCTGAATGCACGGCACCTTCACATACAGACCCTTCACGTGCACGTGGAGGCGATCGAACGTGAGGAAGCTGTGCGGATACTCCTTGATGTCCATTTCGAGGTCGCGCACGACTTCGGGCGTGATCCAGCCGGCGCACAGCTTCAGGCGCGGGAAGGTTTCCTTGTCGAGCACGAGCGCCTTCGCGCCACGCTTCACGAGCTGGCGCGCGGCCGACGAGCCGGCGGGCCCGCCACCCACGATCAGGACATCAACGGTTTGCATGGGCCTTAAGCGCGGTTATAGAGGTGCTCGCGCGTCCACGGCACGTTGTTGTTCTCTTTGGTCGCGAACAGCACCTGGAAGAGCTGCAGCGTGCCAGTGGTGAAGCCCGCGATGGAGCCGGCGAGATACAGCCGCCACATGCGCTCGAACTTCTCGTCGAACATCTTGCGCACCTTGTCCGCATTCGCGTCGAACAGCTCCATCCAATGGACGAGCGTGCGCGCGTAGTGCAGGCGGATGTTCTCGACGTCGAGCACGGAGAAATCCCACGGCTCGAAGATCTGCATGAACTCGCCGAGCGACGGAGGATAGGCGCCGGGGAAGATGCGCTTCGTGATCCAGGGATGCAGCGGCGCCGGACGGTTGCGACCGATGGAATGAATGAGACCGCGGCCGTTCGCGCCAAGCGAACGACGGGCCACGCCACCCAGCGTGGGGTAATTCTCCACGCCCACGTGCTCCAGCATGCCGACGGACACAAACGCGTCGTACTTGCCGCTGACGTTGCGATAGTCGTCCTCGACGAACTCGATCTGGCCGTCGAGGCCTTCACGCTTCGCACGGGCGCGCGCGTACGCCACCTGCTCTTTCGAGATGTTGAACGCCCGCACTTTCACGCCGTAGTGGCGCGCCATGTGCATCGACAGGCCGCCCCAGCCGAAGCCCGCCTCGACCACGCTTTCGCCCGCGCGCAGCTGCATCTTGCGGCACACATGATCGAATTTCGCTCGCTGGGCGTCGTCGAGCGTCGCATCCGCCGTCGGGTAGTAGGCGCAGGTGTACGCCATCGTGTCGCCGAGCCAGAGCGAGTAGAAATCGTTGCCGATGTCGTAGTGGTGATGAATGTGGTCGCGCGAACCGGAGAGCGTGTTGCGCTGGCGGCGATGCCCACCCTTGAGCAACGACGAGATCGTGCGCACGGCTTTTGGCTGCTCGGGCGCGGCGCGATACATCAGCTCGATGAACTGCACGAGATCGCCGTCGATGGTGATCTTGCCTTCGCTGTAGGCATCCCCGAAGCGGATGTGCGGATCCTTGGCGAGGCCGAGCAGCGTGCCGCGATCGGCAATGCGCACGATCGACGCGGGCGCCGGGTGCGTCGTGATGCGCTCCCCGCTCCACAGCACGAACTCGATGGGCGGGTTCCCGAGGACGCCGAGCAGCCGCCGCAGCATCTTGCCTTCGAATGAGCTGCCCAGTGACGACGGGACGGCTACCGGCTGAGACAGACTGCGGTCCGCGCGATCGGTTGAGCTCGCGACGTCTTTCTCCAAAGCGCTCATCGGGAAATCCCCTGGACTCGTGGGTCCGTTCTTTCGGTTTGCGCAGGATGCTACCGGGGAGCCGCACCGTCATACAACAGTCACGGACGCGCCTTGACGGGGACCGGCGACAAGCGCCAGCGCCGCCGCCCTGGGGCGCTACTTCCTTAAGGGGATTGATGTTTCCGACCGGGGGCGCCGCCCGCCGCTCACGGGGCGATAGCGGCCTTTGGCGGGTGGGCGGTAGCCGGGAGGGGGCCCCCCGGGGTCAGGAACCCGGGGCACCCGCGCCCTGACACGCGGAGGCCCCGGGGAGGGACGGCGGGGCGACTAAGGAACCCCCGCCATCGCTCGACCTGGGTCCGGGGGTCGAGCCCCGGCAAACCTAGGACGCTTTGTGCCCCTTGGGATGGGTGTCCACCCACTTCTGGACGGCCGCCATCGTGTTGGTCACGTGGCCGTCCGGCTTCAGGTTGGTGTAGGTGTAAAGGATCTCGCCCGTCGGGGCGATCACGTACGAAGTGCGGTCGGCCAGCTCGGGCTTGCCTTTCAGCACGGCGTCGTAGGCCTTCATGATCTTCTGGTCCGCGTCGGAGGCGACCCCGAACTTGCTGCGACACTCGCTCACGGAAAACTTGTTGAGCGTATCGATGTTGTCATACGACACACCGATCACCGTCGCGCCCAGCGCCTTGAACTTGTCGGTGGCTTCGGCGAAATCGTGTGCTTCGATCGTGCAACCGGGCGTGAATGCGGCCGGGTAGAAGTAAAGCACTACGGGCCCCTTCTTCAGCGAATCCGCGAGGGAGAAGGTGTAAGGCTTGCCCCCGAGGGAGGCCTGGGTCGTGAAATCCGGTGCCTTGGCGCCTTCGGGCAGCGCCGCGAGCGCCAGGCTCGAAGCGAACGCACCCACGAGCGGGAAGACGAATCTGCCTTTCATGTCGAAATACCTGTCTGTTTGAAGGGTCTGCGCAAGGGGAGACCGGTAGCCCCGAGCGGTTATTGCGGGTCGCGCGGGCGCGAATATTCCCCGCGGCCGGCGTGGCGGCCTGCTTGAATTCAGGGGTGCGAGCCTCACCCAACGTCCGGCCGCGCTCATGATGCTCACTACTGTCATCGAAGTGTTCCGTTCCTATCGCAAGGCCGATTGCGATGAACGGGCGTTCGTGCTGACGGCGGTGGGCATTCCCAATCATGTGCATTTCGACGGCTGGCACTATGTATTGACCGTTGAAGAGCCCCAGTACGCAGCGGCCCTCGCGCATCTGGCGCGTTACGCGGCGGAGAGCCGCCCCGCGCCACCGCCGCCGCCTCCGCAAAAGCTCTATCCGTTCGCCATCGTCGGCTGCGTTCTTTACGCGCTGACGCTCGTGCTCGTGGGATACGCGGTGGCCGGTGGGCTGTGGCGGCTCGATGCGTTCGATCTCGGCGCCATCGACGCCGCGCGCGTGCAGGCCGGTGAATGGTGGCGTGCGTGGACCGCGCTCACGTTGCACGTGGACGCCGCGCATCTGGCCGCGAATCTCGGTGCGGGGGCGTGGTTCGGCTATCTCGCGGGACGGCAGCTCGGGCCCGGGCACGCGTGGTTGCTGACGGTGATTGGCGCGGGGATCGCCAATCTCATCGAATCCTTACTGGGGCCGGCGACACATCATTCGGTTGGCGCTTCGACGGCGGTCTTCACGGTGCTCGGGCTGATGGCCGCGCATACGTGGCGCATTCGATATGAATTACCGCAACGATGGGCCCGGAGATGGGGACCGTTGGTCGCGGGCGCGCTCATGCTGGGGTGGATGGGCACGGGCGGGCTGTCTGGAACCGACAAGCCAGAAGTCATCGCCGCCTCGACAACCGACATCGTGGCCCACGCGAGCGGTTTCTTTGTTGGGGCCGTGCTCGGTGCGGCAGCAGCAGTGAATGCGGTCCGGAAGTGGCTGGCGCGGGTGCCTCAGTGGGCCTCGGGAGTGGCGGCTGTTGGCATTGTCGCTGCCGCGTGGACTGCTGCGCTCAGTAGCTAGGCCCGACCCGAACGCGCACCGCGATGGCGTGCACGCAGCCTGAATCAGGCTGCGGCCTGTGGATGCGCTGCTAGTAGCCGACCAACTCCACGTAGGCTTTGCCTTCGATTCCTTTGTTCTCGCGCGTGCCTTTCACCAGCGAGGCCCCTTCCCAGTATCTCGTGCTCGTGTTGAGTTCCTGGTTTGCCAGGCGCGGCTGGATGTCGACGTCCAGATTGAGTCTGGGAACCCGGAGATGCCAGCGCGCGGGGTAGCGGGTGCCGCGCGGGCTGGTCCATTCGGCGGTTGAGTCGATCCGCACGTCCTCGTTCGTTAGCGCGATTGACTTGCCGTCGGGTGAGAGCCAGGTGCCGGCGCTGTGCGCGTCGCGTTCGCCCGAGCGTTTGCGGAGTGCGTAGAACATCAGCGCGCTGCCGTCGTCGAACTGCAGGGCGAACCAGTCCCAGCCCTGTTGATCGGAACCAAGTGCGCCGCTGCCCCACTCGCGGTCCAGCCAGACGGTGCCTCGAACGTCGAGCGATTTGCCGTCGCGGGTCAGCTTGCCGTGCGCGCTCATTCGCGGAATGGAGTAGTAGTAGCTTGCCGCGCTTTGCGCGTCGGATTTGCGGCTGAATCCGGCATCGCCGTTCAGCATCAGCGCCGCGGAAGGATCCATCTCGAGGTCGAGCGAATAGCCCTTGTCGGCCGCGACGAGGCGCCATGCTTTCGCATCCGCCGTTGCGGCGAGCGACCAGTCATCGAGCGAAACGCGAAACGGCTCGGGTTGCGCACCGGCGAGGCCGAGGGCGTCACGCGAAAAGCGTTCCGAGACGAGGAAGCGCTTGGCGTCGATGTCGGATACGGCGAAGTGCGCCATGTAGATCTGGCGCGTGCGCCATGCGGATTGCGCGTCCGCGGAAGGCGGAGCGGGGGGCTTCAGCGCGAAACGGAAGAACGTCAGCTCGAAGCCGAACGGCTCGCCCGTCGGCGTATCGAGATGGCCGGTGACATACCACCACTCATGACGGAAGCCCGGATGCGGGCCGTGGTCGCGGGGAAACTCGAAGGGCTTCGGCCCCGTGACGAGCTCGAAGCCGGGCGGCAGCGTGCTCGCGCGCAAGGCGCCGAGGCGGGTCGCATCGGCCTCGACGCTCTCGGGCTGTGTCGCGGCGTCACCGTTTGTGGCGCGACGGCTCGAGGCGTCGCGGCTCCCGCCATCGCGGCTCGTGGCGTCACCGCTTGTTGCGGAGGCGTCTTGCGCCGATCCTGGCGCAAGACGCGAGTCGTCGGTGCGACCGTCGCACGCGGCGAGAAACACTGACGCGAGCAACGCCAACGTTCTGCGCATCACTCTTCCCTGATGTCGCTGGCGAGTGGCGCACGTGCCATTCGCCACGCGGGATAAAGACCCGCCACCAGCGCCGCAACCATCGCGACGGCGAAGGCGTTCACGAACTGCTCGGCCGTGATGTGAAAATCGATCCGCCAACCGAACGCGCGGCGGTTGATCACCGTGATGAGCAGCACCGCCGTCAGCACGCCCGCCGGAATCGCCGCGAGGAACGCGACGAAACCCATGAACCCCGTTTGCACTTCGATCAGGCCGGCGGCGCCACGTGGCGTGAGCCCGAGCGCACGCAAGATCGCAAGCTCGCGGGACCGCTCCAGCTCCCACGCCAGCAGCGCGCTGATGAGCCCGATGGCGGCGACGCCCGCGGTGAGCCAGTACAGCACGCGCGTGATCACGAAAGTGCGCTCGAAGATGCGCATCGAGATGGCGCGCACTTCGTAGTTCGACGTCATCGCGAGCGACTGCCGGTGGCGAAGCGCTTCGCGCACGAGCGCCTTCGCCGCGGGAGGATCGGTTCCTTGCTTCAGGTAGATGCCGACTGCGGTGATCGCGTCGTCATGCCACAGGCGGCTGTAGACGGCGCGATTCATCATCATGCTGCCCTGGTCGTTGCCGTACTCGCGATAGATTCCCGCGACCTCGAACGGTTGCTCGCCGTTCGTCGTGTTCAGCTCGAGCCGGTCGCCCACGTTCAGCCGCAGATGCCAGGCCAGCGGCTCGGATACCACCACCGCGCCGCGCTCGAACTTCTGCCACGTTGTTTCGGCATTGCCAGTCGTGAGCTGCAGGGCTTCGCGGCTGGCGGCCACCATGCGCAGGGCGTCCACGCGTATGGGGCCGCGTGGAGAGTCGACGATGACACGGCGGCTCTCCGTGTGTTCCGCGATCTGAGGGAGCACGAGGATGTCGCGCAGGACGTCCGGATCGATGCGGCGTTCCGGCCTTCCGAAGCCGGGGCCGGGCGCGGTGATATAGAGATCCGCACGAATCGTTCTGGTGAGATACGTGCGCAGGCTCTCGCGGAAGCTTTCCACCATGATCGAGACGCCGATCATCGAAGCGATCGCGAGGCCCAGCGCGGCTACCGCGACTCCGGTGCGACTGAGCGATGCCGCGATGTCACCCGAGGCGAGTCGCGCGATCGGGCTGAATCGCCCGAGGAAACGCGAGGCCGCGAGTGCCAGGCCGCGCAGCACGGCAGGTGTGGTCGCCGCAACCGTGAGCAGCAGCAGGAACAGCGCGACGAACCCCGCCAGCAGACTGCGGGTCGAGAGAAGCACGATCGCCCCCGCTGCGATGGCGAGCACTACGCCGATCCCCACGAGCCAGCGGGAAGCACTGACCGCGCGCGTCTCGATCACCGAACGACGCAAGCCGAGCGATGGCGCGCTGTTCGCGACTTCCATGGCCGGAACCGCCGCCGCAAATAGCGCTACGCCGATGCCGGCGCCCACGGCCTTGGCGATGGCGAGACCGGGGATGACGACCTCGTTCACCGCGACGACGAAGTAGAGATCATTGATCGTGCGCGACACGAGCGCGACGAGCTCGCGGCCGATGAACACACCCAGCACGAGACCGAGCGCGGCGCCTACGATTCCCAGCATCAGGGCTTCGGTGAGGATCATCGCGAGCACGCGAGACCGTGTGGCGCCGAGCGCGCGCAGCACGCCGATGAGACGGCGGCGCTGGACGACCGCGAAGCTCACCGCGCTGAAGATCAGGAATACCCCGACGAGCAGCGCCAGGAGACTCATCGCCTGCAGATTCGTGGTGAACGCGGCCGTCATGTCGAGGCTTTGTTTTGTGCGGCGTTCGGCGGGTTGCAGGAGGACGCCGGCTGGCAGCAGCGCTTGAAGCTGCTGCAAGGCTTGTTCGCCTCGAGGGCCCGACGGCACGCGCACATCGATGCGGGAGAGGCGGCCGAACAGGCCCAGCCATTCCTGGGCCTGGGCGATGTCTGCGAGTAGCAGCGTGTCGAGGCCGGAACCCGGGCCCCCGAGGGTGCCGATGAGTTTGCCGTTGCGGATGGCGCCGCCGATTCGCAATCTGAACTCCTGGTCGACGTTCAGTCCCAGGCGTTGCGCCGTGCGTGCGGCCATGACCGAGGCGCCGGGCTCGGTGAGCCAGAGGGTGATGGTCTCGAGGCTATCGCGGCCGGCTGCACGGGTGCCGCTGGCCGCGTCGGCGCTGGCCGAGTCGGCGCTGGCGCGCGCCGTTTTTTCGGCAGGTCCCGTCGGCGAGGCGCCCGCTCCGCGCCGACCGCTGGCGGAAAGCCGTGAGTCGCCGCGCACCGAAGCATCGACTAGCGGATCGATGCCTACCAGCTGCAGCGTTTCGTCGCCGACGTCGACGTAACCCTCGACGACCGGAGTCAGCGCCACCGGGACGCCGGACGTCTTGAGCCGTGCGTACAGCACCTCGTCGACGCCGCCGGGCCCGCCGCGAATCTCATGCGTGGCGGCACCATTCACCGCTTCCATCGACAGCTCGAAGGCACGGCCCGAGCTCGCCGTGGCGATGTCGACCGCGATGATCGTGCCCACGCCCAGCGCCAGCCCCAGCAACGCCAGCGCCAGTTGCGCCGGATGGCGCAGCAGATGCCGGATGCTCGCAGCCCACAGCGTGCTCATTGCCGCGACGGGTCTCCTGAAGTGCCGGGCAGACTCGCCGCGCCGAGCGCACCTGCCTCACCGGGCAGACTCGCCGCGCCGGACACACCCGCCTCACCGGACACACTCGCCGCGCCGCGCACACCCGCCTCACCGGGCGCGCCCACCGAGCCGGGCCGGGTGCCGGCGCCATCCGCCAGCTTGCCGTCACGCATCTCGAGAATGCGGTCCGTGCTCGCCGCGAGCCCGCGATCGTGTGTCACCAACATCAGCGTCGCGCCGTGCTTGCGCACGAGCGACATCACGAGCGGAAATACCTGCTGCGCCGTCTCTTCATCGAGGTTGCCGGTGGGCTCATCCGCGAGCAGCAACTTCGGCTCGTGCACGAGCGCGCGGGCAATCGCCACACGCTGCTGCTCGCCGCCCGAGAGCGTGTCGATCGCGCTCGTCAGCCGGTCTCCAAGCCCCACTTCCGCAAGCATCGCCGCGCTACGGCGGCGCGCCTCGGCGCCGCGAACACCATTCAGCTCGAGCACCAGCCGCACGTTCTCTTCCGCATTGAGCGTCGGCACGAGATTGAAGAACTGGTAGATGAACCCGATGTGCTGGCGGCGGAATCGCGTGCGCTCCGGTTCCAGGAGCCCGGAGACATCGCGGCCGTTCAGCTCGACGCTGCCCGAGTCCACCCGATCGATGCCGCTCACCACGTTCAGCAGCGTGGATTTGCCCGAGCCACTGCGCCCGATGATCGCGACGGCTTCGCCGTCTTCGATGCGGGCGGTGACGTCGTCCAGCACCTTGTGCTCGCGGCCGCCTTCCCGGAAGGCTCGCGATAGATTCTTCAGAAGGAGCACGAGAACCCGCTCACGGTGAAGGGGGCGCTAGCCTACCGTGTTTTTCGGGGGTGGCCCGAGGCCAGGAAGCCCGCAATCGCCGGGCGGCTCGGAAGGAAGGTGCGGCCCTTCCGCTTCCCAGCCGCCCGGCGATTGAGGGCTTATTACCGCGCCACCACCCGGCGTATCGAGGCTTCTTACGCGTTCTCGCCAGGCGCGAAGCGCATCGGCTTGGTCACACCCATGCGGCCGAGCTCACGACGGAGGGATTCGGCAAGCTCTTCCATGCCCTTGCGGTCGAAGGCGGGGGCGGCGTTCCAGTCATAGGCCCAGGGCTGTGCGGTGCGCATTTCTTCCGGCTCGTCCAGATAGCGCGGAATCACGTGGGCATGCAGTGCCGGCTCGACGTTGCCGAACATCGCGTAGTTGACGCGTATGGCGCCCGCCACCTTGAGCAACGCATCCCCAAGCCGGGTCATATCCAGCAGGAACTGCGTGCGCTCCTTCGCGCCGAGCGCATTGAGCGACGGCACCACCGGATCCGGCAATAGCAGCACGTAGCCCTTCACGAACTGCTGCTGACCGAACAGCACCCAGCCCGAATACAGGCGCGTGACCACGCGCGGTTCCCGCCCCTCCCGCGCATCGGCCACGTGGCGATGGATGACGGTTTCGGGGTCGATCTTGTTGTCCTTCATGAAGCGCTCGGCGAACGGAACACGAAATACACAGCTCCCAGCATACACAACGCCGCCCACAGGTAATCCAGCTTGAACGGCTTCCCCATGTAATACATGGCGAACGGCACGAACACCGTGAGCGTGATCACTTCCTGCAGCATTTTGAGCTGGGGAAGCGTCATCTCTGTGTACCCGATCCTATTTGCAGGCACCTGCAGTAGATATTCGAACAGCGCGATGCCCCAGCTCACGAACGCCGCGATGTACCACGGACGGGTGTTCAGGTTCTTCAGGTGGCCATACCAGGCGAACGTCATGAACACGTTCGATCCCACCAGCAACAGCGCCGTTGGCACGATGACGGGGAGTTTCACGCGGCGACCTCCAGTGCGTGCAGCGCCCTCACGGTCTTGTGATAGTCGCTGTGTTCGATGCCATGCCAGCCACGCGCCCGCGCGACCTTGAGGTTCTCGGAGCGGTCATCGATGAACACCGTGGTGCGCGGATCCAGGTCGAAGCGATACTCGGCCTCGGCATAGATCCCGGCCTCCGGCTTCATGAAGCCCGTGACGAACGACGGCAGCGCGCCGTGGCCGATGCGATGGATGCCGTATTCGCGCGACAGGTGCGCCCAGTGCAGGTCGCCGACGTTCGAGAGAATGTGCACGCGGTAGCGGTCACTCAAGCGATGCGCGAGGTCGACCATGCGAGGTTGCAGCTCGAACATATCGAGCCAGCCCGCATGCGCGACGTCGAGCGACATGGGGCGTCGGCCAAGCGCGGCCACCTGCTCCATGAGCGTGCGACCGGTCATGCGGCCCGTCTCGTGGTCGGCGAGGCCGATGCGTTTCACGAGCACATGCAGATCCCGCACGTCGCAATCGTGTTCGGCGAGACATTTGAGGATCGGCGCGGGATTGAGGTGAACGAAGACCCAGCCGACGTCGAAGACTATGGAGCGAATCACCGCCGAACCTTAGCATGGTGCGCGCGGTGGGATCAGCCCTCCCAGTAGCGCACCCGCGCCGTATCGACGTGAACGAAGTCGGATTTCCGGTAGTACCCGACGCCGCCGCGCCGCAGGACGCGCGCCAGATCGCGCAGCCTTTCCGTCGAGACACCCTTCAGACGGACATCGATCGCCTTGCCCTGGATGTGCTGGCTGTTCTTCGCCTGGCCACCGCCATTGGTGCGCAGTTTTTCGTTGGTCTCGGAAGCGCGGTAGGCCGAGATGATTTCGTAATGCGGCTCGACGTCGGCCGAGGCGGCGAGATCGACCAGCAGCACGAACAGCTGGGGATCCATGTTTGCCTGTTCGTGGCTGCGGTGGTCGCCGAGGATGCTGTTGAGTTTCTCGAGGGCGTCGGGAATGAAAGCGCCCTTCTCGTCTCGGAAGGTTACCTTCAGCGTTTCACCCGTGTGGGTGTTGCTGAGCTCGAGCCAGTTTTCGGAACGGGTGCCACGGGTGGCGTTGGCTGTCGGCGGTGTGACGGCCTGTGCATTCGACTGCGCGGCGCGCGCCTGAAGAGGCGCACTTCCGAGCGCTGTTAGCACTGTTAGCGCCATTGGCACTATTGGTGCTGCCAGCGCAGCCACCGCCGATAGCGCGGCGAGTGTGACCCGCGCCGCGCGTAGCGATGCTCTCAGAGCGGGAACGAGCTGACGCTTCCCGTGTCCCCTGGCGTTTCGTTCACGGCCACCACCGTGGCCTTGGGGAAGAAGTTGAAGTCGGACGCGCTCGCCCACGTGTACGCGCCCATCGCGCGGCCTACGATCAGGTCGCCCGCCTTCAGCTCCGGGAGCATCAGGTTCTCGGCGATCACGTCGATGCTGTCGCAGGTCGGGCCGGCAAGCACCGAGGGCAGGCGCTCGTCCGAATCCCGCAGCGGTTCCACCGGGTAGCGCGCATGGTCGTAGATCTGCCCGCTGTAGGAACCGTAAAGGCCATCGTCGAGGTAATACCACCAGTGCCCCTCGCGCTGCGCGCGGCCCATCACCGATGCCACGCCGATGGCGGATGGGCCAGCAATATACCTGCCCGGCTCCGCGATGATGCGGACCCGCTTCGGCACCTTCGCGAGCGCGGCACGGATCGGCGCGCAGAACGGCACGATGTCCGGCACGGTCTTCATGTAGTCGATGGGGAAACCGCCGCCGATATCGAGCGTGTCGCACACGCCAAGCTTCTCTTTGCGGCAGGCCGCGAGCAGCTTTGTGCAGGCTTCGATTGCTTCCACGTGCTTGCCGGCATCCGCCGCCTGCGAGCCCACGTGAAACGATAGGCCGCGCACTTCGACGCCCAACTCCGCGGCGAGCCGCGCGAGCGCCACCGCATTCTCCGGGTCGCAACCGAACTTGCGTGACAGATCGCACACGGCGCCGGGGCTGCGGAAAGACACGCGCAACAGCAGTTCCGCCTTGCCGACGTACGGCACGAACTTGCGCACTTCATCCGGGTTGTCCACGACGAACACGCGAACGCCGTATTCCAGCGCGTTGCGGATGTCCTGGTCCCGCTTGATGGGGTGGGTGTGGATGCAGCGGCTCGGGTCTATCCCCAGGCGCTGCACGAGCTGCACCTCGCCGGTGGTCGCAAGATCCATGAACGCGCCTTCCGCATTCACGGTGCGCACGACCGCTGAGTGCGGCAATGGCTTCAATGCGTAGTGCAGATCGACGCCCGGCAGCGCCTTGCGCAGCTTGCGGAGCTGAACGCGAACGCGTTCACAGTCCACGATCAGCAGCGGCGAGCCGAACTCCTTCACCAGGCGCCGGATTTCGCTCGGCTGGAAAGGGTCGATGAAACGGGTGCGACGAGTCTTGCGCGGCTTGCTCACAGGCATTTCAATACAATCCGTTACCCCAGAAACGAAGAAGGGCCAGGCCCCGCAAGGGAGGCCTGGCCCACGCGCATTTTGCTATATGAGCGCGACGGCCGCCACACTCGCGGCGCACGCTTTTGCGCTAAATTGCCCACGCAATGGCAGCCCAGGACCTCACCACCGACCCGCGTCGGGAGCTCGAGATGCTCCTGGCCTCCCGCTTCGCGCTCATCGTGATCGAGTCCCGCGAGGAACAGCGCGTGCTCACGCTGATCAACGAAGCCGGCACCCGGGCGGGCCGCGGCCGCAACTGGTACGTGTTCCAGTGGACCTGCACGGACGGCCTGAAGCGCACGGACGTCGATCTGCCGCCCCAGAAGACGCTCTCGGAACCCACCGCCCTGCTACGCCACCTTCGGGCCACGCCCACGCCCGGCATCTATGTGCTGCTCGATTTCCACCCGTTCCTGGGCGATCCGGTGAACGTGCGGATGATCAAGGATATTGCGCAGAACTACGAAAAAACGCCGATCACGATCGTGCTCCTCAGCCACGAAGTGACGGTGCCGCAGGAGCTCGAACACCTCACCGCACGGCTGAAGCTGGGCATGCCGAGCCGCAACGAACGCGCGATGGTCGTGACCCGCGTCGCCCAGGAATGGCAAGACCGGAACCGCCGCGCGGTGAAGATCGACGCGGACGCGCTCGAGCATCTCATCGACAACCTCGCGGGCCTCGAAGCGCCGGACACCGAACGCCTGGCGCGCCAGGCCATCTACGACGACGGCGCGGTGACGATGGCGGATATGCCGAACGTGCTCGCGGCGAAGTACCAGCTGCTGAACCGCAGCGGCACTCTGTCATACGAACCGGATACGGCGAAGTTCGCGGATATCGGTGGCCTCGCACGCTTGCGCCAGTGGCTCCTCAGCCGCAAGCCCGCGTTCGACGGCTCGGCGCCGGAGCTCGACGCGCCGAAGGGCATGATGCTGCTCGGTGTGCAAGGTTGCGGAAAGAGCCTGTGCGCGCGCGCCGCCGCCGGCATTCTCAACGTGCCGCTGCTGCGGCTCGATTTCGGCAGCCTCTACAGCAAGTGGCATGGCGAATCGGAAAAGAATTTGCGGGATTCACTGCGTGCCGCCGAGGGTCTCGCGCCTTGCGTGATGTGGGTTGATGAGATCGAGAAGGCACTTGCCGGCAGCGGCGAAAGCGACGGCGGCGTATCCCGCCGCGTGCTGGGCACGTTTCTCACATGGCTCTCCGAGCAGCGCTCGCGGATCTTCGTCGTCGCGACGGCGAACGACATCACGGCGCTGCCGCCGGAACTGGTGCGCAAGGGGCGCTTCGATGAGATCTTCTTCGTGGATCTGCCTGACCGCGCGGCGCGCACGGATATCCTGACCATCCACGCGCGCAAACGGAATGTCGCGCTGGGCCCGCAAGAGGCGCAGGCGCTGGCGGATCGCAGTGAAGGCTTCTCCGGCGCGGAGCTCGAGCAGGCGGTGGTCGCCGCGCTATATACCTCGCACTCGGTGAAACAGCCGATGAGCGCGGCGCTGATCGCACGCGAGCTCAGAGCGACGCAGCCACTCAGCGTGGTGATGGGCGAGCAGGTGGCGGCGCTGCGGGGGTGGGCGAAGGACCGAACGGTTCCGGCGGATTAGCGTATGTAGATCGACGAGAGATCCACCACGATACCAGGCAATCTTTCGATCGACAGTGCGTCTGGTGCTTCCAGAATCGACGCCTCGAGATACTCGTTCCCGGACGGCTTTCGAAACAGATGAACACGCGCGTTCGGCACGTCGATGACCCATAACTCCGGCACGTTGTGACGGGCGTATAGAGACATCTTCCGGCCACTGTCGTACCTCAGCGTCGTGTCGCTCACTTCGATGGTAAGCAGCGTGTCAGCGGAGATTGCGCGCCGACTTGCGTAGTAGTCCTCTCGCGGTGCTAGCAGCACGAAGTCGGGCTGTGGCGCCGAATAGTCGCCTAGTTGGACCGCGCCCTGACAGCGAACGATCGCGCGTTCACCCACGGCATGAAACAGTAACCTGTTGATCCGATCCACGGTTGCCATATGCGGATTGCCAATCGGTGCCATGTCGATGATCTCTCCATCGATCAATTCGACCCGGGCATCCGGCGCGAGCAGGCCCACCTCGGCCATGCGGTAATACTCGTCGACCGTGATGCGATGCCGGCGTGGCCAGTCTTCCATTGCGGCGCTCATGCAATACCTCGGAAGAAATCAGTCTACGCGACAGCGTGGGCCTGAAACAAAAGGATTAGTGGGACGGAGTTTGCGCCGGCGAGGCACGCGACCTGAAGCCGCATTCGTGTTGTTTTCGTCTAATTATTCACGCCCGGGAGCGTGTGCTCACAGCGATGCGAGCCTGGCGAAGCTCGCTAGTCGTTCGGTGCTAGCGCCCGAACACGGACGAAAGGTCCAGCGTGATGTCCGGAAGGCTTTCGATGGACATCGCCGGAGGTGCATTCAGCGCAGAAACCTCCAGATACTCGTTGCCAGACGGTCGCCGGAAAAGATGCAGGCGCCCGCGCTTGAGGTCGATGACCCACAGCTCGGCAACGCCGTGACGGGCGTACAGCGCCCTCTTTCTACCAAGATCGAAACTCAGCCTCGTATCACTTACTTCAATTGCGAGCAGCGTTTCGGCTGCGGTGGGGTGGCGCTGCTCGTAAAAGTCCGCGCGAGGCAAGACCAGCGCGAAGTCCGGCTGTGGCTCCGACATGTTGTCGAGTCGGATGGGTAGCCCGCAACGTACGATCGCGCGCGGCGCGAATGTCTGCACCAGAAGAGCGGTCAGCTTGCTGTCCATTGCACCATGTGGGCTTCCGATCGGCGGCATGTCGATGATCTCTCCTTCGATCAATTCGACCCGGGCATCCGGTGCGAGCTCGCCTACCTCAGCCATGTGGTAGTACTCGTCAACGGTGATGCCATGCCGGCGCGGCAAGTCTTCCATTGCGACACTCATGCAAGTTCCTCGGAAGAGATTCAGTCTACGCGACAGCGGGGGCCTGGAACACAACGGCGCGGAGTTTGCGCCGGCGAGGCACGCGACCTGAAGCCGCATTCGTGTTGTTTTCGTCTAATTATTCATGCCCGGGAGCGGACGCTCGCAGTCAGACGAGCGTGGGCAAAAGACCGCTCGGTTCCATCGACTAACGTAGATAGATCGACGAGAGCTCCACGACGATGCCAGGCAACCTTTCGATCGATAGAGCGTCTGGCGCTTCGAGGATCGACGCTTCGAGGTATTCATTCCCGGATGGCCGTCGAAAGAGATGAATGCGCGCCTTCGGCACGTCGATGACCCACAACTCCGGCACGTTGTGACGGGCGTATAGAGACATCTTCCGGCCGCTGTCGTACCTCAGCGTGGTGTCGCTCACTTCAATGGTGAGCAGGGTGTCAGAGGAGATTGCACGCCGACTTGCGTAATAGTCCTCTCTCGGCGCGAGCAACACGAAGTCGGGCTGTGGCGCCGAATAGTCGCCGAGCTGCACCGCGCCTTGGCAGCGAACGATCGCGCGCCCATTCAGGGCACGAATCAGCAACTCGGCAAGGCGGTCTACGGTTGCCATATGTGGATTTCCGATCGGTGGCATGTCGATGATCTCTCCGTCGATCAATTCGACCCGGGCATCCGGCGCGAGCAGGCCTACCTCGGCCATGCGGTAGTACTCGTCGACCGTGATGCGATGCCGGCGTGGCCAGTCTTCCATTGCGGCGCTCATGCAATACCTCGGAAGAAATCAGTCTACGCGACAGCGTGGGCCTGAAACAAAAGGATTAGCGGGACGGAGTTTGCGCCCGCGAGGCGCGCGACCTGAAGCCGCATTCGTGTTGTTTTCGTCTAATTATTCACGCCCGGAAGCGGACACTCGCAGTGATGCGAGCCTGGCGAAACGCGCTAGTTAATTTGGCACGTACAAACTGCTGACTAGTCCCTCAGGCGAAGTCACAGTACGCACGAACGTCATCCCGAGTTTCTCGAGCACGCGAATCGAGCCAGTGTTTCCTGGCTTCACGATTCCGATGACGCGAGTGATGCCGAACGTACGCCGCCCCCACTCGATCACGCCGACCGAAGACTCGTACGCGTAACCCTTCGACCAGAACTCCGGCAGAAACGCGAACCCCACATCGGGCGCCACATCGGGCGCATCGAGCCAGGCGCGCCTCAGCAGTCCGCACAGGCCGATCGTGTCGCCGCCCGCTTTCAGCGAAACATGAAACAACCCGAAGCCATGCCGCTCGTAACTCGCAAACGGACCTTCGGCGAGATACGTGTGTGCGTCATCGAGCGAGCGCACGCCGCGATCGCCGATGTTCTCGAGGAAGGAAGGTTCGTTGAGGAGCCGGAGAATGAACGGCGCGTCGCTCGCATCGAGCCGCCGGATCACGAGTCGTGCTGTCTCACAGACGAGCATCACGGCGTCGCCACGCACCGGCGCGGGCGGCTACGCGCCCCGGGGCAAAAAACGCACTGTTTGCGGCCGGAAATCGCGTGGGGTCTCGAAAAAAGCGCCACCGGCGATTTTTCCGATGAACTTCAGGGAAGAACCGCCATCGACCCTGTGTCGTCGCCGTCGCTGATGCTGGTGGCGGCGCGGGTGAGGCGGTCGCGAATGGCATCCCAACGTTCGTCTTGCGGCACGTCCTGCACCAGGATCTTCTGGCAGCCGGCTTTGTCGAGGGTACGAAGATTCGCGTAGAGATCGTGCCCGAACTGATCGGGGCGGCGCCCCGCATTGACCCAGGTGACGTACTTGTGGCTCTTCAGCGGCAGCCGCTGAGCGAGCACAGCGATGCGCTTGCCGCCGTCTGAAAGCGCAGCCGCCTGTGCATCGATCTCGCCCGCCGGCACAATGACCAGCGGCGTGACGGGCGCATAGTGCGATGGCGTGCTCCCCGGCACGCGAGGCGATTCGAGATCCGGCCCCATCAGCAGTTCACTCACGACCGTGCGCAGCTGCCCGGCCGTCACCGCGCCGGGGCGAAGCAGCCGCACCGAAGGACCGTCGACACTGACAATGGTGGATTCCAACCCGATCTGGCTTTCTCCGCCATCGAGCACCACTTTGACCGCGTCGCCGAGCTCGTCGCGCACATGTTCCGGCCGAGTGGGGCTCAGCCGCCCGTACTTGTTGGCCGAAGGCGCGGCAATGCCGCCGCCGAAGGCGGTGAGCAGCTGTTGCGCCATCGGATGCGAAGGCACGCGGATGGCCACGGTGTCCTGCCCGCCGGTGACGATGTCGTGCACGTTCGGGCCCCGCTTCATCACCATGGTGAGCGGACCGGCCAGAATTTCTCGGCGAGCTTCGTCGCGACATCCGGCACTTCCGCTACCCAGCGGTGCAGGAAGCGCGGCGTATCGAGATGCACGATGACCGGATGGGTCTTCGGACGCCCCTTGGCTTCGAAAATCTTGGCGACCGCCGCCGGGTTCTGCGCGTTGGCGCCCAGGCCGTACACGGTCTCGGTTGGAAAAGCCACGAGCTCGCCGTCGCGCAAGGCCTGCACGGCGGTTTCGATCTCGACTTGAGTGGCGCGAACGATGCGAACCATATGTGGCGGGGATTCTAGCAAGGCTTCCGTGCCAAACCCGTCGGCGATTGCATCAAACGCGACGGCCGTCGCGTGAAAGACACAGCTTGACAGTTCAACGAGCGCGCGAACCGCGCTCGTCTACTCCAATGGGGTCTGTCGGACGCGCGCCACCTGACGCTGAGTGGCGACGCATCCGGTGACGGATTACTCCAGCGACCGTCGCTCCCAGCCATTCGCCCCGCGAACCAGCTCGTAGGCGGGCCAGTAGTGCTTGTCGAGCTTCAGGGTGATCACCTCGGGCGCGTTGTTCCAGGTGATCGTCCGCAGCCGCACCGACGAGCGATCCGGCCGACCGGTCACGGCGGCGAGGAACGCATCGAGGTTCGGCGTGGGCACGCCATCGACTTCCACGATGCGGCGGCCCGGATACAGGCCATAGCGAGTGGCCGGCGAGCCATATGCGAAGTAACCCACGTAGACGCCGAGCGGCGGGATGCCCCGCTGCGCGGCCATCGCACGATGGGGGGCCTGCAACGTGGCGCCGCCCCACTGCACGAGCCGGTCGATATCCGTGCTCGGCAGCTCGGTGGTGTCGACGTCGAGCGTCCTCTCGGACTGCTGGCGCCACACAGTGACTTTCACCTGCTTCTTGTCCGCGACCGCGCGCTCCACTTCACGGAAGCGCGTGACCACCTGGCCATCGATGGCGAGCACCAGATCGCCCTGCTGCAGGATCTTCGACGCCGCCGAGCCGCCCACCATGCGCACGGCCGTGAGCACGGTGCGCTCCGACGGGCTGTGCTGGGCGAGCTTCTTCGTCCATTCATCCGTGAGCCCGAACTCCCGCGCGCTCGAGATCGGCGAAGTGGCGAACTCCACTTCGAGGGAGTGCAGCGGCGAGTTGCTCTCCACGCGGCGGAGCATGTCGTCGATGATGTCGATCGGCACGCCGCGATTGTCCTGGGTCAGCTCGCGGCCGTTCTCGTACGCGAAGCTCGACCACAGACCGATGATCTTGCCGGACTTGCCCAGCAGCACGCCGTCGTAATCGAGCGGCGGATTCACGAGCTCGATGCCCTCCACGTTGCTGTCGCGGAATCGCATGGTGCGCGACAGAGGCAGCAGGATCGGCTCGACCTCCGCGATCTCGGTCGTGCGCGAGCGCAGCTCGCTGTCGCCCCCGAGACCCACGACCGTAACGGGCTCGCCCGGCACGATGTCGCGCGGTTCGAGCTTCGCCGACTTCACCGGCGTGGTGCCGATGAGCTTCGGGTCGTACTCGATCATCGCGAGGTTGTGCAGCGGGTGCACGTATTTCACGTGCCCGGGCACCTGCAGCGTGCCGGCAAACGTCACGCTCACATCGCCGATGGACACGGGCACGGTGTTGCGGTCGACGACGACGAGGCCGCGCTCCGCGTCCACGATGAGGCCCGTGCCGTGATAGTTGCGCTCCGTGATGCCCGAAACGGAGTACGGCATGTCGAAGGTCACCTGCACGAGCGACGCGGCGACGGTCGCGAGCTTCGGATCCTTGAAGGTGGGGAATTCGGTGGAGCCGCCCTTGTCCGGCTTCGGCGCGGAGCCCGCGGCGATGGACTTGCAGTCCCAGATGCCTTCCTTGTCGTTACGCACGCAGTGATTGGCGGGGAACCAGCGGCGATCCATGCGAATGGAGCGAAGCTGGCTGCCGTTCGGGTCGTCGATGGTGAAGAAGCGCACCGACGCCCGATCGCCATCGCCGAGATCCTTCAGCGCCGCTTCGAGATCGTCGACGGTCGCGATGTCCTTCGAGTTGACGGCGCTGATCACCGCGCCCCGCGGCACACCCGCGGCGCCGAACACATAGCCGGGGTTCGCGATGTACGCACCCTTCACCGGCACGTTGAAGTGACGCGCCTGCTGGTACGACAGCGTGTTCACCACGCCGTCGCCGAACTCGACGTAGGAGCTCGGCGTGATCGAGTGCAGGTCGGTGACCGGCACCTTCGCGGAAATGGCCTTGCCGCCGCGTTCGAGCTCGAGATCCACGGTCTTGCCGACCGAGGAGTCGCTGATGTCGTCGAGCGGTTCGAACTGCGCGAGATATTTGCCGTTCACCTTGACCAGGATGTCGCCCGGCTGGAGCGCGCTGTCGCTGGCGGAACCGGGCAGCACTTCGCTCACCACGAGCATGCCCGTGAGCTGCGGGAACGCCTTGCGAACGGCGGACTCCGTTTGCGACGTGAGACCAAGGCGCTTCAGCTCATCGTACGGCGTGTAGCTGAAAACCGTTTCAAGCGTGCCGCGCGAAGGCGTCTTGCCCTGCTGGATCAGCTCGAGCGCGCGCTTCACGCGACCGAGCGGCAGATAGAAGCTCGATGCCGCGCCATTCGCGCCACCGGCGTTGAGCGCCACCACACGACCGCGGATGTCGACCACCGGCGAGCCCGACGATCCACCGGACGTGCCGGACGCGGCCTGCAGATAGAACGTGTTGAAGTCGTTGTACTTGCCGATGCCGTACTCGGGCGCCGCACGATCGAGCTTCGCGAGCGTGCCCGCGAGAATCGAAAGCTGCTCGCCCGCGTTGTTGCCGATCACGCGGATCTCGCGCCCGATCTGCGCGCCTTCGGGAAACAGCGGCAGCGCCTTCGGCTTGATGAAGCGCAGCTTCGACGGGTCATAGCGATATAGCCCGAAGTCATGGATCGGATCGCGATACACCGGATAGAGCTGCACTTCCTCGCGATTGAGGAACGTGGCTTCGGAGGTGACCGGCCCCGGCGTCACGACGTGGCGGTTGGTGAGAATGAGCCCGCGCTCGGCATCGACGACGAAGCCCGTGGCCTGCGCGGAGGTATTCCATTCCGTATCGAACGCGCGAGTCGCATCGATCTCGATCGACACGACGCTGCTCGCGATGCGCTCGAGTGTGACAGCCCAGTCCGGATCTTCTTCAACGGCTGACGCCTGCTGCGCCATCTGAGGCTGAGGCGATCCGCCATTCGGCATCGGCGGCCCGGGAGGCGGCACGGGCTGAGGGGCGGAGCCTGGCATCGCGGGCTGTGTCGGACCCTGCGGCGCGGGCATGGCGCGCTGCTGGGGAGAAGCGGTGGGCCTGGTCGGCTGGGCCGGCGGTTGCGTCGTCTGGGCCAGAAGAACGAGCGGCGTGAGCAGGAGAGCAATCAGCAGTGGGGCACGTCGCATAGGCATCCTGTTTTCAACAGACGAGGCATGAAAAGCGATTATCTTCCGCTGGGGAGACCGGCCCGGCGCACCCGGACCGCACAAAAGGGCTCGATTCTAATGGCCCAGCAGCACGAGCAGCCACACGGCGGCCATCAGAATGAAGGACAGGAGAACCGCGGCGGAGCCTATGTCTTTGGCGAGGCCGGCCAGCACGTGGCGTTCCAGACCGATGCGGTCCACGGTGGCCTCGATGGCGCTGTTCAGGAGCTCCACGATCAGCACCAGCAGCATCGGGGCGACGAGCAGCGCGCGTTCCACGCCGGTATGCCCGAGCCACAGGCCGAGAGGTATGACGACGATCGAGAGGGCGAGTTCCTGCCGGAAGGCCGCCTCTTCACGAAAGCAGCCGACGAATCCAAACCAGCTGGCCCGCGCGGCGCGCAGGATGCGTGTGAGGCCGCGGGGTTTGGGCCGGTCGGGCGGCGCTACCCGGGCGGGCGCGTTGCGATGAGCTGTGCGGGCACTGTTGGTGTCGGCTTCCACGTCAGATCCAGTTGTTTGGCCGCTCGCACGTCATCGAGCCGGCGAACCGGCATGGTATGCGGAGCGGCCTTCACGTGCTCGGGTTCCTCTTCGGCCTCCTTCAGGATGTGGGCCATGGCCGAGATGAAGGCATCGAGGGCCTCGCGGCTTTCGGTTTCGGTGGGCTCGATCAGGAGGCACTCGGGCACGAGCAGCGGGAAGTACGTGGTGGGCGCGTGGAAGCCGTGGTCGAGCAGTCGCTTGGCGAAATCCATCGCGGTGACATCGAGCTCGCGGGCTTGCTTCTTCAGCGTGACGATGAACTCGTGGCTGGCGCGGCGATCGGGGTAGGCGGCTTCGAAGCCTGCCGCGCGCAGTTTGGCGAGCATGTAGTTCGCGTTGAGTGTGGCGAACTCGCCCACTTGTGACATGCCTTCGCGGCCCAGCAGGCGCATGTAGATATAGGCACGAAGCAGGACGCCTGCGTTGCCCATGAATGCCGACAGGCGGCCGATGGATTGGGGCAGGTCGGTTTCCGCCAGCCAGCGATACCTTTCGCCTTCCTTGCCGACGATCGGGATCGGCAGGAATGGCGCGAGCCGCGAGCCCACTCCCACGGCACCCGCACCGGGCCCGCCGCCACCATGGGGTGTTGAGAAGGTTTTGTGCAGGTTCATGTGGATTACGTCGAAGCCCATGTCGCCTGGACGGACCTTGCCGAGGATCGCGTTGAGGTTGGCGCCGTCGTAATACAAGAGGCCGCCGGCTGCGTGGACTATGCGGGCCACCTCTTCTATTCGTCTTTCGAAGATGCCCAGGGTCGAGGGGTTGGTGAGCATGATGCCGGCGGTCTTGGGGCCTACCGCGGCTTTCAGTGCTTCCAGGTCTATGTCGCCGTCCGCCTTTACTGGGATTTCTTTGACGATGCAGCCGCACATGGTGGCGGTGGCGGGGTTGGTGCCGTGGGCGGCTTCGGGGACGATTATTTCTGTTCTGGCCAGGTCGCCTCTCGAGCGGTGGTAGGCGCGGATCATTGCTACGCCTGCGAACTCGCCTTGGGCGCCGGCCATTGGCGTCAATGAGACGGCCTGCATGCCTGTTACTTCTTTCAGCATTTCCTGCAGTTCGTACATGCAGGTCAGGAAGCCTTGGCTGTGGGTCTCCGGGGCCAGCGGATGTCTCGCCAGGAACTCTGGGAGCATTGCGTATTGGTTACAGGCTTTGGGGTTGTACTTCATCGTGCACGAGCCCAGCGGGTAGAAGTGCGTGTCGATTGAGAAGTTCAGTTGGGAGAGGCGCGTGAAGTGGCGGACTGTTTCGAGTTCGCTGACTTCGGGGAGTAACGGTGCGGATTTTCTGCGCAGCGCTGATGGGATGTCGGTTGCTTCCGGGACTTGTTGAGGCCACTGGTCTGTGGCGCCTCGGCCTGGCTTCGAGTGCTCGAAGATTACTTTTTCGTGCATGGGGTTGGACTCGCTTCGTTTGGGGCGGAGGCTGCCGTGCGCGCACGGCAGCCTCCTCGTGCCACATTTACGCGGCCTTTGCGGCCTTCATGGTTTCTGAGAGCGCTGTTGCGTAGCTCTCGATGTCTTCCGCTGTTTTCGTTTCCGTTGCACAGACGAGCAAAGCGTTGCCTAGCTCGGGGTAGTGTTCGGAGAGATTGAAGCCGCCGAGGATTCCTCTTGCTTCGAGCGCTTTGAGCACTGGTGCTACGGGGCGGTCGAGCAGCACTACGGCTTCGTGGAAGCGCGGCGTGTTGAAGGCTGCGCGGACGCCTTTGATGCGCGTGAGGGCGTTTACCAGATCGCGAGTGCGTGCGTGTGAGGCGGCGGCTACGCGTTCGAGGCCTTGTGGGCCCATGAGGGACATGTAGATCGTTGCGGCGGTAACGAGCAGGCCCTGGTTGGTGCAAATGTTCGAGGTCGCTTTGGCTCGGCGGATGTGTTGTTCGCGAGCCTGCAGCGTCAGGGTGAAGCCGGGTTTGCCGGTGAGATCGACTGTGCGGCCTACGATGCGGCCGGGCATTTGGCGGACGTGTTCCATCCGCGTTGTGATGAAGCCGAAGTAGGGGCCGCCGCTCGAGAGAGGGACGCCGAGGGGTTGGCCTTCGCCTACCGCGATGTCTACGCCGGTGCCGCCCCATTCGCCGGGGGGTTTCAGCATCGCCAGGGATGTTGGGTTTACTGAGGCGATGACGAAGATGTTGCGGGAGCGGGCCCAGTCTGTGAGCGCGTCTACGTCTTCGAGGGTGCCGAAGAAGTTGGGTTGCTGGATTACGAGGGCGGTGATGTCCTGGCCGTCGTATTTCGCGAGGGAGTCGACGAGTGTGCGGCCCTCGATCGCCGAGTACGGGACTTCCTCGAATCGCAGGCCCTGGTTGCCTGCGGTCGCGGCCGCGACTTTGCGGTAGTACGGGTTGACCGTTGCCGGCACGAGTATGCGCAGGGACTTTGATTTGCGGTTGGCGCGCACTGCCATGAGTGCGGCTTCCGCGATGGCGGAGCCGCCGTCGTAGAGGGAGGCGTTCGAGACCTGCAGGCCGGTGAGGCTTGCGATCATCGTTTGGTATTCGTAGAGGAGTTGGAGGGTGCCCTGGCTCGCTTCCGCCTGGTACGGGGTGTAGGCGCTGTAAAACTCACCGCGCGTCGTGATCGCCCAGACGGCTGAGGGGATGTGGTGTTCGTAGGCGCCGGCGCCGATGAAGTTGAGGGGAAGGCCGTCGGATTTGGCGCGGGTCGCCATGAGGCGGCCGATCTCCATTTCAGTGAGTGCGGCGGGCACGCCCGACAGGGACTTCACGCGCAGGTTTGTTGGGATTTCGTCGAAGAGCTGCTCGATGGTTTGCACGCCGATGGTGGCGAGCATTTCGGCGACGTCTTGCGGGGTGTGGGGAATGAAGGCCATCAGGCGCCCTCCGCTTTCAGGACGTCCTGGTATTCGCCAGAAGACATCAACTCACTCAGCACCGCGGTGTTCGCGGGTTTGAGGCGCATCAGCCAGCCGGCGCCGAAGGCGTCCTGGTTGATGAGCTCAGGTGTGGCGCCGAGCTCTGGGTTGTTCGCGGTGACTTCGCCTGCGATGGGGCTGTAGACGTCGGAGGCGGCTTTCACCGACTCCACTACGGCACAGGGTTCGCCTGCGCCGAGGTGACGGCCGACTTCGGGCACTTCGACGAACACGAGGTCGCCCAGCGCGTGCTGCGCGTGGTCGGTGATGCCGATTTCGACCGTGCCGTCTTTCAGGTCGCGCACCCACTCGTGCGTACGCGTGTACTTGAGATCCGCCGGAACATTGCTCATGAACGCACCTTCCGAGAATTGAAAACGGGTTGGATTACTTCGACGCCGCGAGATCGATGAGCGGCTTTCCATAGCGAACGAATGGGGGCTTGATCACGGCGGCGTTCAGCAGCTTGCCGCGGATATCCACCTGCACGTGATCGCCTGTTTTCGCAGGCACGCGCGCGAAGGCGATGGACCGCTCGAGCGTCGGGGAGAACGTGCCGCTGGTGGTTTCGCCCTCGCCTACGCCGCTCACCACGACCTTCTGGTGGCTGCGCAGGACGCCGCGATCTTGCAGCAGCAGGCCGACGAGTTTCAGCGGCACGCCGTGCTCGCGGATCGCGTCGAGCGCGCGGCGCCCGATGAAATCGCGCGTCAGCGGCTCGAACGCCACGGTCCAGGCGAGGCCGGACTCGAGCGGGTTCTTCGACTCGTCCATGTCGTTGCCATAGAGATTCAGGCCCGCTTCGAGGCGCAGCGTGTCGCGCGCGCCAAGCCCGCACGAGGCGACGCCGAGCGCGTTGAGATCTTTCCAGAGGCGCACGGCGTCGTTGGCGGGGAGCATGACTTCGAAGCCGTCTTCGCCCGTGTATCCGGTGCGCGCGACGAACAGGCCGTCGATTTCGCGGCCGACGAATGCTTCCAGCGCGAGCGCGCCCTGCGCACCGACCGGCGAAAGCAGCTTCGCGAACTTGTTGCGCGCGTCGGGGCCCTGGATAGCGACCATCGCGAGATCCGCTCGCTCGGTGACTTCGACATCGAAGGCGGCGGCGTGCTTGCGAATCCACACGAGATCCTTGTCGCGCGTACCGGCATTGACGACCACGCGGAACCACGTGTGCGTCATGTAGTAGACGATCAGGTCGTCGATGACGCCGCCGCTCTCATTGAGCATGCAGCTGTAGAGCGCCTTACCCGGCTCGTGCAGCCTGCCCACGTCGTTCGCGAGCAGCTTCTGCAGGAAGGCGCGCACCTTCTCGCCGCGAAGATCCACGACGCACATGTGCGAGACATCGAAGACGCCTGCCGAGCGGCGCACGGCGTGGTGCTCGCCGATCTGCGAGCTGTACTGCACGGGCATGTCCCAACCGCCGAAGTCGACGATGCGGGCCCCAAGGTCCGTGTGCAGGCTGAAGAGCGGAGTACGTCGTCCCATTCGGATGTCTCCAGGTCACCGGCGCGCGTGCGGCCAGACACGCGCAAACGAAAAGGGCGGCAGGCACACGCGCCGTAGCGATGCGTGTGCCTGCCGCCCCTCTGTCCTGTGACCTGAGAGATCAGGCGTCACTTGCAGTAACGCCGCACCCCTTCGGTGGGTGGATGGACTCCACCACTCTCCAGAGCTCGCCGCGAGAATCCAGGAAGCGCGTGATGCGCCTCGCGTATTCTTCACATGCCTGCCGTTCTTTTTGCCTGAGCGTTTCCGGGCGGAACTTGCGCCTTCGGCGGCGGGGCCTTCAGTGGCCTCGCACTCTCCGGACAGACACTTCAGCGAGCGGCGGCACTATACCACCGGAGGTTGATGCAATGACCCGAATCGCTCTTCCACTCGTCACGCTCGCGCTCCTCATGGGCTCGACGACACTCTTCGCCGCGAACGCCGCCACTGAGGTGGAAGCCGTTGAACGCGCTCGTTTTCAGACCTGGCTCAAAGGCGACGTTGCGGCCATGCGGGCGGTGATGGCCGACGATGCCCTGTATTGCCATGCGAGCGGCCAGTGCCAGACCAAGGAGGAGTTCATTGCGGACATCGAATCGAAACAACGCGTCTACAAGAAGATGGACCTCATCTCGATGAAGGCGAAGGCTCTGGGCAGCTATGCCGTGCTGATCAACGGCACGATCGACGTGGTCGCGGAGGCCCCGGGGAGAGTGGCGCAGTTCAAGGGCATCTACACCAGCGTTTATGTCAGGCGGAAAGGGCACTGGCAGCTCATCTCCTGGCAATCCACCACCCTGCCCTGAGGCCCGGCGCGCCTCTGCTATTAGAATAGAGAGCGATATAGAGAGCGCTTTCGTCCTTGCCGCCGCCCTCGGCGGCGGCAAGTTACTGACTTTCCAGAGAATCTCATGAGCCAGCCGCGCCGGAAGAGTGTCCCCGTCAGCATCGGGCCCGTCAGGGTCGGGGGACCCGCTCCCATCGTCGTGCAGTCGATGACGAACACCGATACGGCCGACATCGAAGGCACGGCCCAGCAGGTGAAGGCGCTCGCCCGCGCCGGCTCCGAGCTGGTGCGCGTGACCGTGAACACGGCCGAGGCCGCCGCGGCGGTCGCGCCGATCCGCGACCGGCTCGCGCAGCTGGGCGTGAGCGCGCCGATCATCGGGGACTTCCACTTCAACGGGCACAAGCTGCTGCGCGAGTTTCCCGAGTGCGCGGCAGCGCTCGCGAAATATCGCATCAACCCCGGCAACGTCGGTCGCGGTAGCAAACGCGACCCGCAGTTCGCGGAGATGATCGAGATCGCCTGCCGCTACGAGAAGCCCGTTCGCATCGGCGTGAACTGGGGCAGCCTGGATCAGGATTTGCTGACTCGTCTCATGGACGAGAACAACTCTCTGCCCGAGCCACTCACCGCGCAGCAGATCATGCGCAAAGCCGTGGTGATGTCCGCGCTCGAAAGCGCGCAACGCGCGGAAGAGCTCGGCTTGGCGCACGACCGGATCATCCTGAGCGCGAAGGTGAGCGGCGTGCAGGACCTCATCGCCATCTATCGCGACCTCGGCGCGCGTTGCGACTACCCGCTGCATCTCGGGCTCACCGAAGCCGGCATGGGCTCGAAGGGCATCGTTGCCTCGACCGCTGGCATGGCCGTGCTGCTGCAAGAAGGCATTGGCGACACCATTCGCGTTTCGCTCACGCCGGATCCGGGCGGCGATCGCACGAATGAGGTCATCGTCGCGCAGGAAATCCTGCAGACGATGGGGCTGCGATCCTTCGCGCCGATGGTGGTGGCGTGCCCGGGATGCGGGCGCACGACCAGCACCGTGTTCCAGGAACTGGCTCAGCAGATCCAGTCTCACATTCGTCATCGCATGCCGGACTGGCGCAAGCAGTACGTCGGCGTCGAAGACATGACGGTGGCCGTGATGGGGTGCGTAGTGAACGGCCCTGGCGAGAGCAAGCACGCCAACCTCGGCATCAGCCTGCCGGGCACGGGCGAGCGACCCGTGGCGCCCGTCTACGAAGACGGCGAGAAGACGGTGACGCTGAAGGGCGACCACATCGCACAGGAATTCCAGGATCTCGTCGAACACTACGTGGCGCGCAAGTTTGCGCGGAAGGAACTGGCGTGACCGAGCTCAGCGACAAGAAGTGCGTGCCCTGTGAGGGCGGAGTCGCGGCGCTCACGAAGGCCGAAGCCGACAAGCTGCGCGCGAAGCTCGCAGCCGACTGGCAACTGTCGGACGACGCGAAATCGATTCGCCGCGAGCTCAAGTTCAAGGATTTCTACCGGGCGATGAGCTTCGCGAACGCGGTCGCGCACATCGCGAACATCGAAGACCACCATCCCGATCTGGAAGTCGGCTGGGGCTACTGCCGCATCGTCTTCAGCACGCACGCCATCAAGGGTCTCTCCGAGAACGACTTCATCTGCGCCGCCAAGATCGATCGGGTGCCGCTCGCCTGAAGGCCCGCAAATGCCGTCAGGGCGACTTCTCACGGCGACTTCAGAAGAGGCTCTTCAGACTTCCCCTGATGGCCCGTTCGCGTGAGCCGCCTGCGCGGCGGCCGGGAGCTCTCCCGCGATTCCGAGCGCGCGTCGAATGAACACGCGCTTGGCTTCCTGGCTCCTGTTCACCCAACCCAGTCCGCGTTGCGCGAATGTCGCGAGGGGGCCCGTGCCGTGAGCGAGCAGCCGGTCGAATGTGTCGATGGCCGTGGAGAGCGTGTGGGTTTCGGTCTTGCGCCAGCGTTCATAGCGACGCAGGACGCGGAGCGCGCCGGGGTCCTCGCGCTCATGACGACTGGCGACGAGCAACTCCGCGAGCGCCGCCGCGTCGAGCAGGCCCATGTTCACGCCCTGGCCCGCGAGCGGGTGAACCACGTGTGCGGCGTCGCCGATCAGCGCGCAGCGGTGTGTTACGTAGTGTTGCGCAGCGAGCTTGCGCAGAGGGAATGAGGCGCGGTCGCTGACCAGGTGGATTGCCCCAAGGGCGTGATCGAGCGCGGCCGCCAGTGCAATGGCAAAGTCATCGGCTGACATTGCTAGCAGCGACTTCGCCAACTCATCATCCGCGGACCAGACGATGGAGCTCGTTCCATCACTGAGCGGAAGGAATGCCAGCGTGCCGGTTTGCAGGAAGCGCTGCCACGCCGTCGCTTCGTGTGGCTTCTCGGTACGTACGACAGCGACGATGGCGGTCTGCTGATAGCCCGATACGTCAGCGGGAACACCAACGGCAGCGCGTACGGCCGACTGAGCGCCGTCCGCGCCAACGACGAGGCGTGCGGTGAGCGGGCCGGCGGAGGTCTCCACTTGCACGTCGTCCTCGCCGATCGTGACAGACGACAACTCAGCGGCGATCACCCGCACTCCCGCGTGCTCAGCGGCATCAAGCAGCGCGCTCTGGACGAGCCTCGTCTCGATGATGTGTCCGAGGTTGGGTTCGCCCACCTCGGCGGCATCGAACAGGAGCGCGTCCGCGCTCTTCGGCGCCACGCGCTCGTGCCAGACGCGCATGCGCTCGTAAGGGCACGCACGGCGCGCCTTGATCGCATCCCACGCGCCCGCCGCCTGTAGCACGCGCTCGCTGGCGCGTGAGTAAGCGGAGACGCGGAGATCCACGGGCCCATTAGCCACCGGATAAGACGGCCTGCGCGGCTCCAACACCGCGATTCGCGGTGGATCGCGTTCTGTGCGGGTCGCGCGCGCGAGCAAGGCAGCCGCCGCACCCCCGACGGGGCCACCGCCGACGATGAGCACGTCCACCCTGTCGCCAGTCGCAGCACTCATGAGCGCACACTCAAGCCACGCGACAGTCGCGGCGTGGGACCTGCGAAGCCGGCACTCACTCGCGCGAGCGCGCTCTTCGCGGGCGGTGTGAGGTCGAACATCAGCAAGCCGAGATTGCGGGCGAGGCCCACGCCGGGTCGCCGATCGCCGAACAGTTTGATGAGGCCGTCGGTAAAGCGGATCACGCCGCTTCGATCGCCCGAGCGCCAGGCTTCGAAGCGCGCGAGCAACTCTGTACCGCCCGGGTCGGTTCCCTGGGTCCCGCTTTGGGTTGCGGCGAGCAGCTCCGCGAGCATCGCCGCATCTCGCAATCCGAGATTGAAGCCTTGCCCCGCCACCGGATGTAGCGCCTGCGCCGCATTGCCGATGAGCACCGAGCGGGTCGCAACCGTTGTAGCCGCGCGACTCAGCTTCAATGGATAGGACGCGCGCTTGCCCACTCTCACGAAGCGCCCCGCACGCCATCCGAACGTGCTTTGAAGCTCGTTGAGGAACGATTCATCGCTGAGTGCGAGCAGACGTGCGCTTTCTGCGGGCTGTGCGCTCCATACGAGGCCCCAACTGCCATCGTGCAGGGGCAATAGGGCTAGCGGCCCGGCCTGCGTAAAGCGCTCATATGCCGTTCCATCGTGTGTTCGATCGGCTGCGATGTTCGCCGCCATCGCGATTTGATCGTAGTCCTCGACCTCTGCACCGATGCCTGCGGCGGCACGCACACTCGAGTGCGCGCCATCGGCAGCCACGACCAGGCGGGCGTCGATGCGCTCCTTCGCACCGGTGCGATCGTCGACGAGCGTGATCCGCACACCCTCGTTCGAGATCTCCACGTGCTCCGTGTGCGCGGGTACGCGAAGCGTGATGCCCTTCACATCCGCAAGCCTCGCCCACAACGCCGCGCCAATGACCCGGTTGGTGACGATGAAGCCGAAGGCATCGATGCCCTGCTCCTCGGCCTTGAGGCGCGCGAAGCCGAAGCGGCCCGCGTCGGAGACGTGAATGGTGCGGATGGGCGATGCGTGAGGGGCCATGGACGGCCATACGCCGAGCGCTTCGAAGATGCGGCGGCTGGCGTTGCCCAGGGCTGTTGTTCTGTCATCGAAGCTGGGTTGGTAAGCGCCAGTGCCGGGCGCGATGCTTTCGATGAGCATCACGGTGAGGCCGGTATCGCCGAGCGCGACGGCCAGGCTGGCGCCTACCATGCCGCCGCCGACGATCACTACGTCGAACGCGGTCGCACTCGGCGAGCTCATGTCCGGCGCATCGATTGGCGCCGCGCGCGCCGAAGCCGGCGAACTGCGTTCACCACCGCTATCGCCTGCGATGACGCCCCCTCGACGGCACTGCCACCGGCGCGCGGGGAGTCAGCCACGGGCCATCACCGACTCGATGTCGTCGGGGGTCTTGGGAGCTTTTGAGGTGAGCACTTCGTGGCCGGTGCGCGTCACGACGACGTCGTCTTCGATCCGGATGCCGATGCCGCGGAAACGTTTGGGCACGCCGCGCAAGCCCGGCGCGAGGTAGATCCCGGGCTCGATGGTCATCGCCATACCCGGCTCCAGCACGCGCCACTCGTCGCCGACCTTGTAGTCACCGACGTCGTGCACATCCATGCCGAGCCAGTGGCCGGTACGGTGCATGAAGAACTTGCGGTAGGCGCCTTCCTTCTCGAGGGTGGCCGGCCGTCCCTTCAGCAGACCGAGCTTCACCAGGCCCTGCGTCACCACTTTCACCGCCGCATCGTGCGGGTCGTTCCAGTGATTGCCGGGCTTCACCTTGGCGATCGCGGCGAGGTTCGCCTCCAGCACCACTTCGTAGACGGCGCGCTGCTCGGGGCTGAACTCGCCGTTCACCGGATAGGTTCGCGTGATATCGGACGCGTAGCACTGGTATTCGCACCCGGCGTCGACGAGCAGCAGGTCGCCATCCTTCAGCGGCTGATCGTTCTCGCGATAGTGCAGGACGCAGGTGTTATCGCCGCCGCCAACGATGGGCTGGTATGAGATATCGGCATTGTGCAGGCGGAACTCGTAGATGAGCTCCGCCATGATCTCGTATTCCGAACGCCCCGGCCGGCAGGCCTTCATCGCGCGGATGTGGCCGCGAGCGGCGATGCGCGCGGATTCGCGCATCAGCTCGATCTCATTGCGGCTCTTGAACAGCCGCATGTCGTGCAGCACGTGCGCCAGCGACACGAACTCCGGCGGCAGCACGCGCCCCGGCTTGCTCTGCGAGCGCAGGCCGTTCACCCAGCCGACGATGCGCTGGTCGAACTCCGGGTACGCGCCCATCGTGTAGTAGACCTTGGTCCGATTCTCGAGAAGGCCCGGGAGGATCTCGTCCATGTCCGTGATGGGGAAGGCGTCGTCCGCGCCATAGGTGCGCACGGCGCCGGCGGGGCCGGCCCGCCGGCCATCCCACGACTCGCGGGCGGGATCGCGATCACGCAGGAACAGGAGGTACTCGGCCTGCTGACGACCCGGGATCAGCACCGCCACCGATTCGGGCTCGCCGAATCCCGTGAGGTAGTGGAAGTCGCTGTCCTGGCGGTATGCGTACTCGACATCGTTATTCCGCAAGCGCACAGGCGCGGCGGAAATGACGGCGATGGAGTCTTTGCCCATCAGCTTCATCAGATGCTCGCGGCGGCGGGCGAATTCGTCGCGAGGTACTGCGCGTCGGGCGCGGGCGGCAGGCACGGGTATCGTCCTTTAGATCACAGGCATTTCAATGTAGCGGCGGCTCTTCGTCGTCGTCGGATTCGCCGTCGGGGCCGCGCGCACGGACGGACTCCAGCTCTTCGAACACGAGCTGAACCCCCACGCGAACGAACTCCACGAGCTCCACGTAGGCGCTCTCGTTCTCCTCTTCGCTCTCGCCGGTGCCCACGCCGATCCGGGTGAGCTCGTCGAAGTCCCTCACCACCTCGCCGACTTCGCCCGGCAGCTTCGACAGGTCCTGGATCGCGCCGGAGCCGAGTCCGTAGAGAAACCCGACGCACCACTGAGAGAGCGCGGCGGCTCGTTCATCAAGCGGTTGCGTGTCTTCGGGCAGCAGCGGCTCGAACGCCATGTCGGCGCCGGCCAGCGTCTCGGTGGTCAGGAAGTAGAGGCCGTGCAGGGCGCCGGTGGAGAGGGGCTGGGCCCGCCCGTCCGGCAGAATTTCCTGCAGCCAGTCCTCGAATCGATACGTTGAGGCCGTGCAGAGCGCGCCGGCAAGCGTTCCGTGCGCCTCGGCGGCATCGGTCATCGAACGCTCGTCGGCGAGCACCCGTTGTATCTCGGCATAGCTCGCGATGTGCATGAGGGCGGCATTATGCCTGAAGCGGCGGACCCGTCCCCGTGACATCCCCTTGACGCACGTGATTGACCGGGTGAAGAGCGCCGTCCCATAATCGTTTACATGAACGAAACAACAAGAACGCAGCTCGACCTGGAGCTCGCGCGCCTGGAAAAGCGGATCGAAGAACTGCTCGCCAGCATCGATACGCTGAAAGAAGAAAACCGGGCACTGCGCCAGCGTCATGAAACCCTCAACAACGATCGCGCCGGGCTCCTGCAAAAGAACGAGCAGGTGCGCGCGCGCGTGGAGGCGATGATCGGTCGCCTCAAGACCATGGAGCACGGCGCGTGACCCAACCGGCGGAAAAAGCGGCGGCAATCGACTCGCGCGAGCCCGCTCGCGTCAGCGTGCGGATCCTCGAGAAGGAATACGCGATGGTGTGCCCTTACGAGGAGCGCGCGGCCCTGCTGGATTCCGCCGAGTTTCTGAACGCCCGCATGCGTGAAGTGCGCGACAGCGGCAAGGTGGTCGGGCTCGACCGCATCGCCGTCATGGTCGCGCTCAACCTCGCCAATGAATACCTGCGGTTGAAGAACCGTGAAGCAAAGCTCGAGGGCGATGCCAGCGTACGGGTGAAAAACCTGCGCGAGCGCGTCGAGAACCAGCTGGCACGGAGCCAGCAGCTGGAATTTTGACGATCCACCGCTTTTTGAGGCGTGGCACCTGCGCCCGCAAGCGGGGTCGTGTAGAGTGACTCCCGGCGTCGCCTGCGGTGTTCGACACGTTGGTCGGGTTACCTCTCGGCCCTAATTTTTGCACCCACGGGACACATGGGCTTGTTGGCAGAATTGTGCATGTCCGCTCCGTGCGGAAAGCCTTACCTGCTACAGCTCGTCCCACTTGTTGCTCTGGTCGAGAGCAACGGCTAGCACCGGCACATGCGGGTGACGCTTTTTAATTTCTCCCACGTCGCTGGCGCTCCGGTTACGCACGCAGCGGCGGACGGTGCGGCGCCAAGCGCCGCCGCTCAATCCCCCGCCCAGGCGCGCAAAGCACTGCGCACCGCCCTTCGCGCCAAACGGCGCGCCGTCACTCCCGAGTTCCGCGCGAAAGCCGCAAGACAGGTGGCTCGCAACGTCGATCGGGTCTTTCGGTTACGTCCAGGCCTGCGGGTCGCGATCTACGCATCCTTTCGCGAAGAGCTCGATTCCGAGCCGCTGATTCGCCTTGCGCGCAAGCGCGGCTGCCGGATCTTCCTGCCGCGCATCGACACCCGCACGATCAGCATCGAGTTCGTGGAAGCGGTCATCGGCGCGCACGAATCGGTCAATCACCTGGGAATCGTCGAGCCCAAGGGCACGAAGCCCATCGCCGCCCGCTGGCTCGACCTCGTGCTGCTGCCTCTCGTGGGCTTCGATGCCTTTGGCATGCGCCTCGGCATGGGCGGTGGCTACTACGATCGCACCTTCGCATATAGAAATCGGCACACCGCGTGGCATGGACCGCGCCTCGTCGGTGTTGCGTATTCGTTCCAGCAGGTTCCATCGATCGGTCGCGAGTGGCATGACGTGCCACTGGACGCCGTCGTTACCGAAGCAGGGGTCATTCGATGCAGTACTGGCTGATGAAGACCGAACCCACCGTATTCAGCATCGAGGACCTGGCGCGCGCTCCGCGCAGCACCACCTCATGGGATGGGGTTCGCAACTTTCAGGCGCGCAACATGCTTCGCGACCTGATGAAGAAGGGCGATCAGGTGTTCCTCTACTACTCGAGCACCGATGTGCCGGGCATCGTGGGCGTGATGGAAGTCACGAAGGAAGGCTATCCGGACGCAACGGCCCTCGATAAGAAGCACCACCACTACGATGCCGAGTCCGATCCGAAGAGCCCGCGCTGGTACATGGTCGACGTGCGTTTGAAGGAGCGCTTCGCGCGCATCATCACGCTCGTCGAATTGCGTAAACATGCGGGAAAAGAACTGAAGGGAATGATGCTGCTGCGTCCGGGCAATCGCTTGTCGGTGACTGCGGTGGAGGCCGATCACTGGAAGTTCATTCGCTCACTCGAGTGATGAAATGACTCGCATCGATGTGCGCGAGTAGCACACTGCATTCACGCTTGCTTGTTTTTTTGATTCGCGTGCGTATACTCCGACCCCGGACTAACCTGTCAATACTGGAGAGAGCCAACATGGCCAAGGCAAAAAAGAAGGGCAAGAAGAAAGCTTCTAAGAAGAAGTAGTTCTTGCTCCTCGGTGAGCGCGGAAAATTTTTCCGCGCTCACCGAATCAAAGAAGAAAACCAAGCCCGCGCAAGCGGGCTTCTTCTTTTGTGCGGATCGAAACGCACGCCTATATTCGAAAACCCTATAAACGCAGGACTTCCGTATGACCCTCGACGCCCAGGAAAAGAAGAAGAACGCCGCACTCGCCGCGCTCGCATACGTGCGCGACGGCATGATCCTCGGCGTGGGCACCGGCTCGACGGTGAACGCATTCATCGACGCGCTGGCGGAGAGCGACCTTCACTTGCAGGCGGCGGTGTCGAGCTCCAACGCCTCCACCACCCGCCTCGCCGCCCATGGCATCAAGGTCATCGACCTCAATGAAGTGGGGTCATTGGACCTCTATGTGGATGGCGCGGACGAGTCCACGCGTGCCAAACACCTCATCAAGGGGGGCGGAGCCGCCCTCACGCGCGAAAAGATCATCGCCGCGGCCTCGAAGCAGTTCATCTGCATCGTCGACGACGCCAAGCTCGTCGGCACCCTTGGCAAGTTCCCGCTACCGGTCGAAGTGATCCCGATGGCACGTCGATACGTCGCCACACGCCTGACCTCGATGGGTGGTCACCCCGTATTCCGTGACGGAGTCGTCACCGACAACGGCAATCACATCCTCGACGTGCACAACCTCACCATCAACGACCCGGTGACACTCGAACGCAAGATCAATCAGATCGTCGGCGTAGTGACCGTGGGGTTGTTCGCTGCGAGAGGTGCCGACGTATTGATCATCGGCACTGACAAAGGCGTCGACACTCTGTGAGCCTCAAGTCACGTTAACGAAGATCGTTAACGTGATGGGGCGAGGTGTATCGGCTTACGGACGCCCCTGGCGGGGCCTTCAACCGACAATCAGACCGCAACGCTCGCCAATCCGGCGAGCCAGCTGATGGAAATCCTGATAAGCGGCGCGCACAGCCTCGACGTGAGCGCCGATAGCGCCATCCGCCGGCCTGAGAAAGAACACCGGTTTCCTGGCCTCCATGGCCATCGGCATGAGGCTGCGATAGTGCTTCAGAGTGGCAAGGCAGTTTGGATCGTCGGCGACTGCGGGGACTTCCACAGTGTCGTCCTCTTTGAGGACGTCACGACGATACGCGGCCGGGAAGCGATTAATCCAACGCTGATACGCCTTCGGCGGCCGGTTTTCACGCATGCCGTGCTGCATGACTACGTACCCTATCGGTTCCATCTCACCGCCAGGCAGAGGAAGACCTGGGTCCGGACTCTTGGCAATGAGTTCCTGCCAGCTCAGCCGCCAGGACGAAAGAGACGGCCCAAGGTTCCGAAGCCCTTGCAATGAGAACAGATCCGGCCCCAACGGAATAACCACGTAATCACTTGCGATAAGGGCGGCACGGTTGATCGCGCCCAGGTTGGGGCCGACATCCACCAGCACGAGATCGGCGCCGAAGTCCTCAGCCGCCCGACATGTCGTCCGGTAGAACGCTGTCATGGTGCGAAAGGCCGACTCGTCGCGGTTGTGGCATCTGGGCCAGGCATCCGACAACTTGTCCTCGAATGTGGAAAGGGCCAAATCGCCAATGATCAGTCCAAGGCGCTCTCGCACGGGCTCGACGTGCGGATCGGCTATGTCGCCGATTCCTCGAATGATGGGGCGCAGTACGCCGTAGATGGTGTCCTCGTGCTCCGCTTTATCGGGCCAGACGACTTCCAGGCGCTCTTCCTCCAGACACATGCTCGTCACGTTGGCTTGCGGGTCCAGATCAACAACCAACGTTCTAAGCCCACGGTCGGCGAATATCGAGGCCAGGTGATAGACCAAGGTGGTCTTGCCGACGCCGCCCTTGTTGTTGAAGAACGCTACTATCTTCACGACTTCTGCCAGATCGTCGCGAGCACAAAACCAGCATCGAAAGCGAACTCCGCCGGCCGACTGCCATTACGCGCCAATGAAGCCTGCGCCCGCACGACACCGCGACCATACCGATTCACGTAGCCAAGCCCCTTGAGAGACTCGGCGACAATAGGGTTGCGGTAGCTGGTTTGCCGTGGAAAGTTCTCAGGTGTTACTTCGCCGTAGAGGCTCCCGGGGCTTTGGATCTCAATGCGGTCACTCAGGAACGTCACTCGAATCGGAGCCGTGGACTCATAACTGCGATGCATGACCGCATTCATGATGAGCTCGCGTACAGCTACTCGTGGGTAATTCTCGAGTGATTCTTCCCGTAGCGCACTCGCTGAGACGGGTGCCCTTCGCAGCTCGGCATCCACCGCCGCGTCCAACTCCCGCAGAACGGTCAAGAGGTCTCCGAATATTTCGCGCTCACTCGTCACCGTGTCCGCTAGCGACACCCCATCGACTGTCAGAATCTGAATGTACGCGCCGGGTAGCCAGCGTCGTCCATCCATCCCGAACAGGAGAATGCCCGCATTCGTTGGACAGCCACGCCCAAGATCATAGAAGCGCAGCGAAGCGAGCTGCTCGTCGACGCTCCGGTGATTCTCCTCGATGATCTCCGGGGCGATCACTTGCCGGCGATAGTCAACGAGAAAGAGCGGCTGCGAGAGATCGGACAGCACCGAGCCAAGGCAAGGCTGAGCATCGAACGTGCGCGCATGCGCGACACGACGCTCGATCAGCATGCGCTCGTCCTACTCGCTCGCATATCCACGCCGAGGACCAAGCCGAATGCACACTCTTCCCTTGTAGCGCACGGGCGGCAGTAGCGATGGCTGCACGATGACTACAGCGACCTCACCCCCTGGAAGCGTGAGTTTCTCGACCGTCAGAGATGGCAAGGGTTGAATGTTGCCGGTCTCTCGCAGGCCTCCCAGATTTCGCAGAAACTCTTCCGAAAGCGAAAGTCCCGCTGGCTGAAGCTTCTTCCCATCGATCCCGATGATCAGATATCCAGGCGAGCGATGATTGGGCAGATCGTTGGCGAATGCGCAGATCGCCTCGGAGAATTTATCCGTGTCAGTGACCGACACGGTTAGCTCGACGCGATCGGTCTCGTCGCGTTCGATCAGTGCGATGAGGTCCTTGGCATCCATTATCGGATTCTAGTGTTGTTGCCGAAGTCGCGCGACCTCCGTCACGCCCGGTTGTCCTGGGCATCGACATCCGTTATTCCGCGAGCGCCCTTTGCCGCGTTTCGCTCCGTTCGGACGCACCACGAAAAAGGCCCCGCATGTGCGGGGCCTTCATCGTATTGGCTGGGGGACTAGGATTCGAACCTAGGTAAACGGAGTCAGAGTCCGTTGTCCTACCACTAGACGATCCCCCATTTGTCCGTTGGAAAAAATCGTCGAGACGATTCTTTCAAGACTTTACGGGCGAGACCCTACAGCGTTGCCGCCGGCAAAAAGCGTGGTTTTTGCCGGCCGCTCAGCACTCCGACTAACGCTTCGAGTACTGACCGCTGCGGCGAGCCTTGCGATGACCCACCTTCTTACGCTCAACCTCACGCGCATCGCGGGTCACAAACCCGGCATCGCGAAGCGTCTTGCGAAGCGTCTCATCGTACTCGATCAGCGCACGGGTAATCCCATGACGGATCGCGCCGGCCTGGCCAGTGATGCCACCGCCATCCACGCGAACGCTGATGTCGAACTTGTTCACGAGCTGCACCGCTTCGAGCGGCTGACGCACGATCATCCGGCCGGTTTCGCGGCCAAAGAACTGGTCGAGCGGCCGATCGTTGACGGTGATCGTGCCCTTGCCAGAGCGCAGGTAAACGCGCGCGGTGGCGGTTTTGCGCCGGCCGGTGCCGTAATTCGGAGTGGCTGCCATGGTCGTATTACTCTTGAATCTCTAGGGGCTTCGGCTGCTGGGCGCTATGCGGATGCTTGGTACCCGCGAAAACGTGCAGCTTCTTGTACTGGCGGCGACCGAGCGGGTTCTTGGGCAGCATGCCCTTCACCGCGAACTCGATGACGCGTTCCGGATGCTCCTTCAGGAGCTTGTCCAGCGCGATCTGCTTGATGCCGCCGATGTGCTGGGTGTGCCAGTAGTAGATCTTGTCGCTCAGCTTGCGGCCGGTCACGCGGATCTTCTCGGCATTCACGACCACGATGTGATCGCCCATGTCGACGTGCGGGCTGTAGTCGACCTTGTGCTTGCCCTTCAGGTGATGGGCAATCTGTGAGGCGAGGCGGCCGAGCGTCTTGTCGGCGGCATCGACGAGGAACCAGTCGCCCCGCACTTCGGCAGGCTTGGCGAATACGGTTGAAGTAGCCAGTGTCATAGGAATTAAACCAGGGGACTCCGCAGGCCGCGTGGCGCGACCCGCTATGAACCCCAAAAAAGGCGCGGAAGTTTACTGAAGCCCCCCCGCCAATGCAAAACAGATTGCCGGCGAAGGCGCGGGACATCGGGCGAGGCCCTTATAATAGAGTCATGGAGTTCCCCTCGCTGCCCCCGCTACCTAGTCTCGACACTCTAATTTCCACTGCGGACAAGGCCTTACGCTCTGTCTTCGCCCCTGCCCGCGCGGCACGACCCTCACCGGCCACGGGCCCGGCCACCGAGCTGCCCGAGGCGCAACGGCGCGAATCCGGCGCCCTGATGCGGGTGAATCATACGGGGGAAGTGGCCGCGCAGGCGCTTTATCATGGCCAGGCTTTCGTTGCCCGCAACGAAAACACCCGAAACCTGCTCCTGCAGGCCGCCCGCGACGAGACGGACCATCTCGCCTGGTGCGAGACGCGATTATCCGAACTGCAGTCACGTCCAAGCCTTCTGAATCCGCTCTGGTATGCCGGTTCGTTCGCCATCGGCGCGCTTGCCGCCACATTTGGGGATCGGGTGAGCCTCGGTTTCGTCGCTGAGACCGAGCGGCAGGTGGAAGGTCACCTCAACGTGCACCTCGCGCGCCTGCCCGCTGCGGATTTACGCAGCCGCGCCATCCTCGAACAGATGCGAACAGATGAAATTTCCCACGGCGCGGCCGCCCGAAGCGCCGGGGGAGCCGAATTACCGGCGCCCGCGCGCGCGTTGATGAAGCACACTTCGCGTGTGATGACGCATACTGCGTTCTGGTTTTGAGCCTTTTACTTGCAGTTGTGCAGACTTATGTATAAAAAGCGCTCGCACGCTCGATCGGTTGGGGGAGCTCGTTAATGGAAGAGAACATCAAGCCGCTGAGCGATATTCCGGCGATCAATCGCTTTCTAAGCTATTGCCGGATTCGCACAGTGCCGTCGAAAACAGTCGTCATCCATGCGGGTGACCTGCCCGACGTTCTCTACTACATCATCAGCGGCTCGGTCGAGGTGATGATCGAGGATGAGGAAGGCAACGAGATGGTTCTCGCCTACCTCAACCGCGGGCAATTCTTCGGTGAAATGGGGCTTTTCTACGAACAGCCCACCCGCAGCGCCTGGGTTCGCACCCGTAACCAGTGCGAGCTGGCGGAAATGACCTATCCCCGCTTCCGGCAGATCGCCGCGGAGAGCCCGGGGCTGATTTTCGAGCTGGCCACGCAGCTTGCGACCCGCCTGGATCGCACCAACCGGAAGCTGGGCGACCTGGCGTTTGTCGACGTCACGGGCCGTGTTGCCCACGCCATCATGGATCTGTGCGGTGAGCCGGATGCCATGACTCACCCGGAAGGCATGCAGATCAAGGTGTCGCGGCAGGAACTGTCGCGGCTTGTGGGCTGCTCCCGTGAGATGGCGGGGCGCGTTTTGAAGGTACTCGAGGAGCAGGGGCTGCTTCGGGCCACCGGCAAGACCATTGTCGTGTTCAATGCCCGGCCGAAGATGAAGACGCGGCCGGTGATCGTGCCCGCCAAGACGGCGGCGGGGGCTGGGGCCGGCGCTACCGCGAAGGCGCGGGCTGACGACCTTGATGACGACGACGATGATGACCTTGATGATGATGAGGACGAGGAATAGATTCGAAAAAGCCCGCTCCGAGCGGGCTTTTTCTTTTCCGGGGTTCTCGTAGCCCCCACTATGTGAGTGAGCGGGCGAGAGCCGAGAAGGAAATCAGCTGCCGCTGATTTCCTGGCGCATCGCCTTGATGGTGGCCGCGTAGTCCTTGCTGCCAAACACAGCAGAACCCGCAACAAACGTATCCGCGCCCGCGCGCGCGATTTCACCGATGTTGTCGACCTTCACGCCTCCATCAATCTCCAGGCGAACGTTGCGGCCGCTGGCATCGATGCGCTCGCGCGCTTCGCGCAGTTTGCGTAACGCGCTGGGAATGAATTTCTGCCCGCCGAACCCCGGATTCACCGACATGATCAACACCAGATCGAGTTTCTCGAGGGTGTAATCGAGATAGCTGAGTGGCGTGGCGGGGTTGAAGACGAGGCCCGGTTTGCACCCCTGTTCGCGGATCAGTTCGATCGTGCGATCGATGTGTTCCGTGGCTTCGGGGTGGAAACTGATGAACGTCGCCCCCGCGGCGGCGAAGTCCGGAACGATGCGGTCGACCGGGCTCACCATCAGATGCACGTCGATCGGCGCGGTGACGCCGTGTTTGCGCAGTGCTTCGCACACGAGCGGCCCAATGGTGAGGTTGGGGACGTAGTGGTTGTCCATCACGTCGAAGTGCACGATGTCGGCGCCTGCGCGCAGAACGGCGTCCACTTCGTCGCCGAGCTTGGCGAAGTTCGCCGAGAGAATCGAGGGGGCGATCCAGGCGGGTTGCATCGGGGCGCCTTTCAGCTCGTGAGGCGGGTAAGCGCTTCGCGGTATTTTTCGCTGGTGCGCGCGATGACCTCGGGCGGCAGTGTCGGGCCCGGGGCTTTTTTGTTCCAGTCCAGCGTTTCGAGATAGTCGCGGACGAACTGTTTGTCGAAGGCCGGCGGGCTGATGCCGACTCGGTAGGTGTCGGCCGGCCAGAAGCGCGAAGAGTCCGGCGTGCAGACTTCGTCGATGAGCGTGAGGCGGCCGGTGTCGTCGACGCCGAACTCGAACTTGGTATCGGCGACGATGATGCCGCGCTTCAGGGCGTGCTCGGCGGCGAATTTGTAGAGGGCCAGCGCGGCGTCCCGCACTTGAGCGGCGAGCGACGCGCCCACCAGACGTTCCGCCTGCGCGAACGAGATGTTCTCGTCGTGATCGCCCACGACGGCCTTCGTAGCAGGCGTGAAGAGCGGTTCTGGCAGGCGTTCAGCCAGCCGCAGGCCCGGTGGCAGGGTGATGCCGCAGACCGAGCCGCTGGCCTGATAATCCTTCCAACCCGAGCCGATGAGATAGCCGCGCACCACCGCCTCGAGCGGGAGCGCCCGCAGGCGTTTGACGATGACGGCCCGGCCCTCGAGCATCGCGAGCTCCGCCGGGTCCTTCACGACGCTCGACAGTGGCGCACCGGTCAGGTGGTTCGGGACGATGTGGCCCGTCTTGCCGAACCAGAAGTTGGAAATTTCGTTCAGCACGCGCCCCTTGTCCGGGATGGGGTCGGGCAGCACCACGTCGAACGCGGAAAGCCGGTCGGTGGTGACGATGAGCATGCGGGCGGCATCTACCTCGTAGATGTCGCGCACCTTGCCCTCATTGATTCGCTTGAGACCGGTCAGAGCGGTCCGGTGAACGGTCGGCGTGGCCATGGTGTAGCGCGGGTGTAGCAGGAGCCGTCGAAAGGGCTTGGTAGTATAGCGACGAAGATGCGCTGGACTGGAAAAGTAATAGGTGGGGTTGTGGGCCTGATGGCAGGCGGCCCCGTGGGCGCCGCCATAGGCGCGATCGTCGGCCATCAGTTCGACAGCGCCGTCGCGGAAGGCGACCGGCTGAGCGGCCCCGCTGGGGCTTCCGGCGGCGCCACACCGATCGAAACGGCCGAGCGTTTCTTCCTATCCACGTTCCGGGTGATGGGCCACGTCGCGAAGTCCGATGGACGCGTGACGGAACAGGAGATCACGGCCGCGCGCGGCGTGATGGCGGCGCTGCGCCTCGACTCGATGCAGGTCGCGGCCGCCATCAACGAGTTCGGCCGCGGCAAGCAGTCCTCGTTCAACCTGACGGACGAGCTCGCGCGCCTGCGTTCCGCCTGTGAAGGCCGCCCGGATCTCATCCGCGTGTTCATGGAGATCCAGATCCGCTTCGCGCTCGCCGGCAACAACATGGAAGGGCCGGTGCGGAAGTATCTCAATCGTGTCGCGAACGCCGTCGGCATTTCCGAGTTCGAGCTGCGACAGATCGAGGCGGTGCTGCGCATCCACCAGGGCAACTTCCGGCGCGAGCGGCAGACGCAGGCGAACACGCACCAGCAACTCGAGCTCGCGTACAAGGTGCTCGAAGTCGAAGTCAGCGCAACGAATGATGAAGTCGTGAAGGCCTATCGCCGCGCGCTGAGCCGCCACCATCCCGACAAGCTCAAAGCCAACGGCCTGCCTGAATCGATGGTCGAGCACGCGAAGGAACGCACGCAGCAGATCATCGAGGCGTATGAGCTGATCAAGGAACGTCGCGGCATCAACTGACGCCGCGTGCGCTCCATTCGGCGATTGTCTTCTCGATCTCCGCGATACCGTCGGTCAGCGCCGCGGGCCCGGGCTGAAGGATCAGCGAGGATTTGATCTCACGCACGATGTCATTGCGAATCGCGGGAACGTCCGCCCATCCCTGCCGTGCCTTCACATTCTCCGGCCGGAATTTCTTGCCGCACCAGGAGCCGAGGATGATGTCCGGCGCACGGCGCGGCACTTCGAGCGGATCGGCGATGATGCGATTCTTGCCGAGCGACTGCGCGGCGAGCTCCGGAAAGCAATCGTCGCCACCGGCGATTCCGATGAGCTCCGAGACCCAGCGAATGGCGGAGATCCGCGGCTCGTCCCATTCCTCGAAGTAGACGCGAGGCCGCCGAGGTAACGCCGCCGCCCGCGCGCGCACGGCATCGAGACCTGCTGCCAATTGCTCCACGAGTGCCGCGGCCTTCGCTTCGCAGCCGATCATGCCGCCGATCACCGCAATCGTTCGCAAGATCTCCGCAACACTTCGATGGTTGAACACGTGCACTTCGATACCGGCCCGCACGAGCTCGGCCGCGATATCGGCCTGCAGGTCGGAGAAGCCGAGCACCAGATCCGGCCGCAGCTCGACGATGCGATCGATCTTCGCGCTCGTGAAGGCCGAGACGCGCGGCTTTTCCCGCCGCGCCCTCGCTGGGCGCACCGTAAAGCCGGAAATGCCGACGATGCGCCAGTCCTCCCCGAGCAGATACAGCGTCTCCGTGGTCTCCTCCGTGAGGCAGACGATGCGTTCCGGGAAGCTCAGCTTGTTATTCATGCCGTCGCGGACGGTATCATGCTCCGATGTGGCTGCAGTTCTGGAGCTTCCTGGACCGGGTGTTGTTCGGTCCCGCCTCCGTCGGCGCCCGCCCGCCGGCGGTGCTCCTGCGCGTCCTGCGCTACCCCTACGCCGTGGCTCGCGACCTCGCGCACGGCGACATCAACCTGCGCGCCATGGGGCTCGTGTACACGACCCTGCTCTCCGTGGTGCCGCTCATCGCCTTCGCCTTCGCGATGCTGAAGGGCTTCGGCGCGCACCGCACGCTCGAGCCGATCATCTACAAGTTCTTCGAGCCGATTGGCGAAGCAGGCGCGCACGACATCACCCAGCGCATCATGGAGTTCGCGGACAACGTCAGCGGCGGCATCGTCGGATCGGTGGGCTTCGCACTGCTGCTGTGGACGCTGATCGGCACGATCCAGAAGGTCGAGGACAGCTTCAACTTTCTCTGGCGCGTCGAGCAGCCGCGCAGCTGGGCACGGCGCGTAGCGGAGTACCTGAGTCTGCTCATCATGGGCCCGATTCTTCTCGTCGGGTTTCTGGGCCTGTCGCACGCCACGTTCGGCAGGATCGACAGCGCCGCGACGGAGGTGCCCTTCCTCCAGTTCGTGACGCAGTGGCTGGTGAATATCGCGCCGTACGCGATGGTGACCACGCTATTCATGGCCATGTACATGTTCGTGCCGAACACGCGCGTTCAGTGGAAGCCCGCGCTCATCGGGGCGCTGACCGCGGGTGTGATCTGGGCCGCGGTGGGCAAGGTGTTCACGGGGCTCGTGATGCTGTCGGCGCGCATCACCCTCGTATACGCCGGCTTCGTGTCGATCGTTGGCGCGCTGCTGTGGACGTATCTGGGGTGGGTCATCCTGCTCGCGGGCACACAGCTTTCGTTCTACATCCAGAACCCGTCATACCTGCGGATAGGCCTTCAGCCGTTGCGACTTTCCTGCTCCGAGATGGAACAGCTCGCGCTGAAGACGATGTTCCTCATCGGCCGCACGCACGTGACCGGCGGGCCGCGCTGGACCATCAACCGGCTCGCCGGCGAAATCGGCCTCCCCGGCATCGCGGTCGCGCAGATCGGCGCCACGCTCGAAAAGGCGGGCCTGCTGATCGTGACCGAGGATGACGAGTTCGTTCCGGGACGCGACGTCGGCCGCATCACGCTGCAGGAAATCGTGGAGGCCGCGCGCAATCAGCGCAGCGGGCACTCGTCCGCGCGCGGCCTGCGGATTCCTTCCGTCGAGCGGCTGAGCGACAACCTGGAAAAGGCGTGGCGCGATACCTGCGCGGGCCGCACGCTGCGCGACCTGCTCGACGAGTCGCCGCTGGAAGCCACCAAGAAAGACGACCCCGCGACCTCACTCCCCGGCGAGCGTCATCTCCGACAGCAACACTGAGCCGATGCGAATCGCGCCGCGCAGGTCGACATCCGTGCCGAGCGCGACGATGTCGCGATACATCCGCTTCAGGTGCCCCGCGATCGTGACCTCGTGCACCGGATGCACGAGCACGCCGTTCTCCACCCAGTAACCGCTCGCGCCGCGCGAGTAGTCACCCGTCACCGCGTTAACGCCCTGCCCCATCAGTTCCGACACCAGGAGGCCGGTGCCCATCTGCTTCAGCAACGCGTCGAACGACAGCGACTTGTCGGGCGTGGCGGTGACGAAAAGGTTGTGCAACCCACCCGCGTTACCCGTGGTTTTGAGGCCGAGCTTGCGCGCGGAGTAGCTGCTGAGCACGTACCCCTGCAGCACGCCCTCCTTCACCAGCGCACGATCGCGAGTCGCCACGCCTTCGCTATCGAACGGCGCACTCGCGAGCCCGCGCAGGATGTGCGGCCGCTCGTCGAGCTGCATGAACGACGGCAGCACCTGCGTGCCGGCCGAGTCGAGCAGGAAGGTGGACTTGCGGTACTGCGCCCCACCGCGAATCGCGGCGGCGAAGTGACTGATGAAGCCGCGCGCCATCTCCGGCGCGAACAGCACGGGCACCTTGCGCGTGCTGAGCCGACGCCCGCCCAACCGCGCTAGCGCACGCGCGGCGGCTTTGCGCCCAATCTCTTCGCCGGACTGCATCTCGGCCGCGTTGCGCGCGCTGGAGAACCAATAGTCGCGCTGCATGTCCTCGCCCTGCTGGGCCAGCAACACGCAACTCAAGCTGTGACTCGTGCTCGAGAAGCCTTCGAGGAAGCCATGCGAGTTGCCGTACACGCGCACGTCCCGATGCGTGCCGACGGAAGCGCCTTCGGAATTGGTGATGCGCGAATCCACGGCGAGGCCGGCCGCTTCGCACGCCCGGGCCATCTCCACCGCTTCCTCCGGCGTGATGGACCAGGGATGATCCAGCTGCAGGTCGGGGATGTCGCGCGCGAGATCCTCCGGATCCGCAAGGCCGGCGCACTCGTCTTCCGCCGTGTAGCGTGCGATGGTGCAGGCCTTTTCGACGGTCTCGCGCACCGCCTTCGCGGAAAGATCCGCGGTGCTGGCGGAGCCCTTGCGTTTGCCCATGTAGACCGTGACGCCGATGCCGCGGTCCCGCTGGTACTCCACGGTGTCCACCTCGCCGAGCCGGACGGTGGTGGAAAGACCGCGATTCATGCTGGCGTCGACGTCCGCCTGGGTGGCGCCACGCCGCTTCGCCTCCTCGAGCGCGAGGCTGACGACCTCTTTCAGTTCCGGGATCCGCGACTCGTCAACTTGCATCACAATGAGTTTCAGCCTCGAAAACTTAGGGCAGAATTGTACCAGCCACAGGCCGCAGAACATGTCCAACGAGCCCGACCAAGACTTCGACGATTTCGATGATCGCCCCAGCAAGAGCGAGCGCAAGCGCGACGCGCACGAGGCGCAGGCGCTCGGCGAGGAGTTGGTGAAGCTGAAAGAGCTGGATCTCAAGGCCTTCGGCCTGCCCGAATCGCTCTATGACGCCATCGTCGAGGCCCGCCGCCTGACGAGCCGTACCGCGCTGGTACGGCAGCGGCAGCTCATCGGCAAGCTGATGCGCGGGGTCGAGCTCGAGCCGATCCGCACGGCGCTCGCCTCGCGCGGGCAGGACGCCGCGCGGGAAACCCAGCGTTTCAAGCGAGTCGAGCACTGGCGCGAGCGCCTGATCGCCGAGGGCGCGAGCGCCCTGGACGAGCTCATGAAGCTGCGCCCGGACATGGATCGCGAGGAATGGCTCGCCCGCGTGGCGGCGGCCGCTGCCGAACGGGAGAAGCTGGGCACCTCGGGGCTGCGCTCGCGGGAGCTGTTTCGCCACCTCCGCGCGCTGCTGGACCGCGTTACAATCGCCCCTTCGACTTAACAGTACCTTGGCTCGCTGAAAGCACAGATCGGATGAAACCTCTCGTCGGCATCATCATGGGCTCGCAATCGGACTGGGACACGATGCGCGGCGCCGCCGAGATGCTGGAGCAGCTCGGGGTCGCGCACGAAGTGCGCGTGGTCTCCGCGCATCGCACGCCCGACCTGCTCTTCGAATACGCCTCCACGGCGCGCACGCGCGGGCTCGAGGTGATCATCGCCGGAGCCGGCGGCGCGGCCCATCTGCCCGGCATGACGGCCTCCAAGACGTCGCTGCCCGTGCTGGGTGTGCCGGTGCAATCGAAAGCACTCAACGGCATGGATTCGCTGCTCTCGATCGTGCAGATGCCCGCCGGCGTGCCGGTGGCCACATTCGCCATCGGTGTGGCGGGCGCGAAGAACGCGGCGCTGTTTGCCGGTTCGATCCTCGCCGCCCGCTATCCCGCGATCGGCGCGGCGCTCGATCAATTCCGTGCGCGGCAGACCGACGCGGTTCTGCGGAATCCCGACCCCACGGCGACGCCCGCCAAATGACCGTCGGGATCGTGGGCGCCGGCCAGCTCGGCCGCATGCTCGCGTTGGCGGGCTATCCGCTCGGGCTCGACTTCCTGTTCCTCGATCCGTCGAAGGGTGCCCCGGCGGGCCAGGTCGCGCCGCAGATCGTCGGCGAGTTCACCGATTCGACGTCGCTCGGCAAGCTCGCGCGCGACACTGAAGTGCTCACGTTCGACTGGGAGAACATCTCTGTCGATGCGCTTCGCGCCCTGCCTGCTGAAACGCTCATCTGCCCGCCGGTGCAGGCGCTCGCCGCCGCGCAGGATCGCGTGCTCGAGAAGCAACTCTTCGAGCGGCTGAAGATTCCCACCACCTCCTGGCGCAACGTCGAGTCGCAGGCGGATCTCGAGAAAGCGATCGCGGAGATCGGCCTGCCCGGCGTGTTGAAGACACGTCGGCTGGGCTACGACGGCAAGGGCCAGAAAGTGCTCCGCAAGAGCGCCGATATCACAGGCACGTGGGACGAGATGGGTCGGGTGCCGCTGCTCTACGAAGAGCTCGTGCCATTCGACTTCGAAGTCTCGATCATCGGCGCGCGCAGCCGCAGCGGCGAGATCGCCATCTACCCACTGAACGGCAATGTGCACGGCGGCGGAATCCTGCGCCTCACGCGTGCACCTTACGGCTCACCAAAGCTGCAACGCGCGGCGGCGCGCTACCTGCGGCGCGCGCTCGTTCACTTCCGGTACACCGGGATCCTCACCATCGAGTTCTTCGTGCGGCGGGGGAAGCTCATCGCCAACGAAATGGCGCCGCGTGTACACAACTCGGGCCACTGGACCATCGAGGGCGCGCAGACGAGCCAGTTCGAGAACCATCTGCGCGCCATCCTCGACCTGCCGCTCGGCTCGACCCGTGCCCGCGGCCACTGCGCCATGTTGAACTTGATCGGTGAAATGCCTGAGAAAACAGGGGTTCTGAAGCAGGCGGGCCTGCACCTGCATGACTATGGCAAGTCGCCCCGACCCGGCCGCAAGCTCGGTCACATCACCTTTATCGAACGCACCGCCGCCGCGCGCGATCGGCGGGCACGGCGGTTGCTAGCGCGGGTGGCTGCGGGCGTGCGCATCCCGTAAGATCGGGCCGCCCCAAAGAGTCGTGACGGCGCCGCGCGCGCAAGAAAAAGCCGGGAGCCGCAGCAACTTTCATGTACCTGGACCTGTTCAAACTAAAGGAGTTGCCGTTCCGGCTCAGCCCGGATCCGCAGTTTCTTTACTTAAGCAAACAGCACGCTCGCGCCAAGGCGTACATGGAGTCGACCATCTGGTTCACGGATGGCTTCGTCGTCATTACGGGCGAGATCGGCGCGGGCAAGACGACGCTGATCGAATCCTTCCTCAAGGAAATCCAGACCGACGTCGTGGTGGCGCAGATCAACCAGACGCAGGTCAGCGCGGTCGATTTCCTGCAGGCCGTGCTGGTGCAGTTCGGGTTCTCGCCCTTCAAGATGAAGAAGGCGGAATTGATCGCGACGCTGAACAACTTCCTGATCGAGCAGCACGGCGCGGGTCGCAAGGTGCTGCTCATCGTCGATGAGGCGCAGAATCTCTCGCTGCGCGTGCTCGAAGAGATCCGCCTGCTCTCGGGTGTCGAGACCACCAAGGAGAAGGTGCTGCGGATCATCCTCGCGGGGCAGCCGGAGCTGAACGATAAGCTCGATGCGCCGGAGCTCATCCAGCTGGCACAGCGCATCCGCCTGCGGTTTCACCTCACCACGTTGTCGTCCGCCGAGATGCGCGCGTACATCGAGCATCGTCTCGAGGTCGCGGGCGCGGGCGATCGGCTGATCTTTGCGGAAGACACCTTCAGCGAGATCTATCGCTACAGCGGCGGCGTGCCCCGTCTCGTGAATACGCTCTGCGACACGTCGATGATGTCCGCGTTCGCCGCGAGCCGCGATGGCGTCACGCTCGGCGACGTCGCAACCGCGGTCGATGAATTGCGCTGGGTCGAGTTTGCGGTCCGCCTGCAACAGCAGCAGGCGGCGCTGGGGCGCGCGGCCGCGGCGGCGGATGGTCACACCGCGACGGCAACGGGCGTGCTCGGCGTAACGCCCGGCGGCGCCAGCGGCTCGGCATCGAACGGCCCGACCGACGGGGCCGCCGCGGCGATTGGCCGCATCCTCATCGCGACGGACGGCCGCACGGTGCAGGAAGTGGCGCTCAAAGTCGGCCGCATCATCGTCGGCCGCACGACCGACAACGACGTGCAGATCGACAGCCGCTTCGTGAGCCGCCATCACTGCCAGGTGATCACCACGCCGCACGCCTGCGTGATCGAAGACCTGAACAGCACGAACGGGATTTACGTGAAGTCGAAGCGTGTGCGCCGTCATTACCTGAACGACGGCGACGTGGTGCAGCTCGGCAAGCACGAGCTCATCTACATCGACGAGAGATTGCCCCGCGTGCGGGCGCCCTTCGTGGACACGATTCCCGGCGTGCCGCCGGACGAACCGGTGGGCGAGCCGCACTGAAGAAAAGAAGCCCTCAATCGCCGGGCGGCTGAAGAGGGGCTTGGTTGTACCTTCCCGGTCGCCTCTTCAGCCGCCCGGCGATTGAGGGCTTCCTTCCTAGTCCTCGCGCTTCGGAAGAACCGAAGAATCGCCTTCGAGATAATCCGCTCGCATCTTGCGGTAACCCCGGCGACGGAGCAGCACCACGATTCCGCCCAGCGTGGCCACGAGGCCCGGCAGGCCAAGCACCGCGCTCATGAGCCCGCTCTTCGTGAGATAGCTCGCCGTGAGCGCGGCGAGACCGCACAGCAGATAGATCCAGGGCAGGGCTTCGTAGAGGGGGCGGGCAAGGCGCTGGTCGCTCATTGCCTCGATGCTAAGCCCTTGCCGGCCCGAGAGCCAGCAAGGGCCTGAAAAATGGAAGGTTAGCGGCGGCGCCCGAACATCTCGGCCACGCGGCCGAAGAACGACGGCTTGAACGCCTCGACCTTGTAGTAGTCCTGCGGACGCATCGTCGAGTGCTTGCTCGCCGCGGCCACGAGGTCTTTCGGCAGCTCAAACTTCTCTTCGGCAGTGCGCTCGACGTGCATCGGTTCGATCCTCGCAGGGGGTTCGGTAACGGTCAGGACAAGGCGATGCGTTCGCCTGTCTCGAAGCAAGCTACGGGCCCGGGAAAAGTGGTGTCGTGCGTATCGTCACAGGTTCGCGATCGATACTGAAATGTCGCTCCAGACCGACGACATTTTCTCACCCGGTCGAAATTATGTTCACGCGAGCGCGCCGTGAGTGTGCATTTTTGCGAAGCCCCGCACAGGCGGTGGGCAACCGGTGCGTGCCGTTCACCGATCCACACCACCGCCCGCTTGGGTGCACGGACTCGCGATCCCTCGCGAGCGGGCGACGATCCTTCGTCGATCCGTGAAGAGAGGATGAAGGAAAAATGGAAACGCGGCGATCCGCATTCGTGTTGGAAACATCGAGAAATGCAGGCCCGGAAGCGGGCCCGCGCAGCGCGCTCAGCCAGTGCCGCCGACAGTGAGATTGTCCACGCGCAGAGTGGGCTGGCCCACGCCTACGGGAACGCTCTGGCCTTCCTTGCCACAAGTACCTACGCCGTCGTCGAGCTTGAGATCGTTGCCCACCATGCTCACGCGAGTGAGAACGTCTGGTCCGTTACCGATGAGCGTCGCGCCTTTCAGCGGCGCGCCGAGCTTGCCGTTCTCGATCGCGTAGGCTTCGCTCGCGGAGAAGACGAACTTGCCGGAGGTGATGTCCACCTGCCCACCGCCGAAGTTCACGGCATAGATGCCGCGCTCGACCGAAGCGATGATTTCCTCCGGTGAATGCTTGCCCGGGCGCATGTAGGTGTTCGTCATACGCGGCATCGTCACGTGCGCGAACGATTCGCGGCGGCCGTTGCCCGTCGGCCGCACACCCATGAGGCGCGCATTCAGTTTGTCTTGCAGATAGCCGACGAGCACGCCGTTCTCGATGAGCGTCGTGCACTGAGTGGGCGTGCCTTCATCATCGATGTTCAGTGAGCCACGACGGCGCGACAGCGTACCGTCATCGACGATGGTGCACTCCTCGCTCGCCACCCGCTGCCCAATGCGATTGGCAAATGCGGAAGTGCCCTTGCGATTGAAGTCACCTTCGAGACCGTGACCGATCGCCTCGTGAAGCAGTACGCCCGGCCAGCCTGGACCGAGCACCACCGTCATCGGCCCCGCGGGCGCCGGGACGGAATCGAGATTCACCAGCGCCTGGCGCGCGGCCTCGCGTGCGAGCTGCAGCGGGCGATCGCCAGCCACCAACTCCTCCAGCGAGAAACGGCCACCGGCACCTGCGTAACCCTGCTCGCGACGGCCGTTCTGCTCCACCAGCACGGAAACATTAAAGCGCACGAGGGGGCGTACATCCGCCGCCATGTCGCCTTCACTATTCGCAACCAGCATCACTTCGTGCACGGCCGTTACACTTGCCATCACCTGCACGATGCGCGAATCCAGCTTGCGGGTTTCGCGATCGACGCGCTCGAGCCAGGCGACTTTCTCCTCGTCCTTCATCGACGTGGTGACATCGACGGGCAGATACAGGTTGTGCCCTGCTTTCGGCTGCCACGCCTGTACGCGGCCTTCGCCACCATGCGCGGCAATCGCGCGAGCGGCGCGTGAGGCTTCTTCGAGCGCCGGCAGAATGATCTCGTCGGAGTAGGCGAAGCCGGTCTTCTCTCCGGAGAGCGCACGCACACCGACACCCTGCTCGATGCTCGCGCTGCCGTCTTTCACGATGCCGTCTTCCAGCGCCCAGGATTCTTCCCGCGACAGCTGGAAGTACACGTCAGCGAAATCCACGGAGTGCTTGAGCACTTCGCCGAATACACGATCGAGGCGACCGTCATCGAGACCGCTGGGGCGCAGGATGAGCTCGCGGGCGATCCCCAATGGGTCGGAAGTGGCCAGTGGATCAGAAACGGAGTTTTGCGTAGGCATTAGCGGCAATTAGAGCATGCGGTGGGTCAAGGCAGGGAAGCTAGTGCGGGCTTCGGCCTGCCGATTCAAGTCAACGTCGGCCACTACGCAGCCGGTGCCACGGGGCAAGCGCTGCAGTACCGCGCCCCAGTGATCCACGATGAGGCTATCGCCATAGGTTTCACGCCCATTCGGGTGAAACCCGGACTGGGCCGGCGCTATGACATAGCAAAGATTCTCGATGGCACGGGCACGCAGCAGCGTCTCCCAGTGTGCCCGCCCGGTCGGGGCGGTGAACGCGGAGGGTATGGTGATGATCTGCGCCCCTGCGGCACTGAGGCGCCGGAATAGCTCTGGAAAGCGCATGTCGTAGCACACGGAAAGTCCGAGGCGTCCCACAGGAGTGTCGACGACTACGGGCTCATGCCCGGGCGCGACGTGCGCGGACTCGCGATAGGCCTCCGCCTTCCCGGGAATATCGACATCGAACAGATGGATCTTGTCGTAGCGCGCGACGCGCTTGCCACTCGCATCGAACACGAGTGAGGCGGCAGCCACCCGACCGTCCGGCGCCTTGATGGGCATCGTGCCTGCGACGATCCACAAGCCGAGGTCGCGTGCCGTCGCAGCCATGAAGTCCTGGATGGGTCCGCTGCCGTCGGCTTCGCCGACAGCACGCTTGTCCGCGTCCTTGAGGCCCATGAACGCGAAGTTCTCGGGAAGAGCCGCCAACGCCGCGCCTTTCTCGCGCGCCTGGCCGAGAAGGTCTCGAGCCTGTTGGAGATTGGCGGCGACGTCCGGCCCGGACGTCATCTGGATTGCGGCAACCTTCATTTCTGGCAGACAACCTACTCGACGGTGACTATGGGCTCGTTCCACGACCCGCGCAGACGGAGCACGATACGTGAGCGACTCGTGGCGTCGCCACCCATCAACTCACGCAGCGTAAGCCAGGCAGCGGCAACGCGCGGCGTGGAGGCCAGGCGACGCATCGATGACGGCAGACGCTCTTCACCCCGCAGCACCCACGCCTCCTGATCATAGTCCCCGGTGAGCAGCCCCATGCGCCCCCGCACCAGGATCTCCGCGTCCCCATCAAAGTGCAGGTCCGACGTGCTGGCCTGGCCGTCATGAAGCTGGAAGTGCCCGTCGAAGCGACTGAATTTGAGATCTCCGGTTTCGGCAGCGAGGTCTGGCGCCGGCGGCGCGGTCGCGGCGGCGTGACGTGAGATTCCATTGAGCAGGGCCGGGACGGTCAGCAGGGCGAGCGGCCGGCCCGGACCGCCGTCGGGCCTATGTGCGACTCCGTCCTCGAAACGCATGCTGAGCGTGCCTGTGGCGCTCCCGAGCCACGGGGCGCCCTGCCTTGGGCGCCAGACGATCTCGCCGCTCAGCGCGCCTCGCGCGGCGCTGAGGTCAGGGCGGAAGCCGAGATCCGTGAGCGAAGCCGCGACGTCGGTACTGTCCAGGGCGAACTCGGCGCGGCAGCTTGCAAGATCCTCGGCGCATCGAAGGGTGCCGGTGCCGTTCAGAGCCTGCTTCTTCAGCCGCAGATCGTTGAAGACAACCGCTTTGGATTCCGGCAGCAGCGTGCCCGTGAGCAGCCCTAACGACGGCGCCTCTATGCGAAGCGCGGAAGCTGCCGGATTGGGCGCACTTGCTGCCACCTGCACGCTCGCGTCGTCGTAGACGCGTTCTCCGAAAGCAAGCTCGTCCGACGAGATATCGATGTCCGCATGAGTTTCGGGAGACGCCTTACGCAGCGTTTGCCACGCGAGCAGGTAAGCAGGCGCATCGATCCGCCTGACGTGGCCGCGCACCTGAATGACGTTCTCGTCAGGCAACGTCGCAGGCCCACCGCCCAGCCGAATAGCGGCGCGATCGATCCGCCAGTCTTCCCGGTCGACGACGTCCAGGGCGAACGTTGCCCGCAGTCGGTCAGCCAGGTTTGCCCGCAGCTCCGAACTGTTGCCCGTGCCTGATATCTCGACGTGGAGCGGCAGCGGCACGCTGGCGGACTTGGCGAGCGGTGCCGGCAACTCGCTAGACACGCCGACGAGCGCGGAGTCTGCGCGACCCACCCAGCGCGCTGGCGCTGTTCCGTTCGGCGGTGTGTACGCGAACTCCCCGCTCCACGCGGTCTCCCCGCTGACCTCGGCGAGCGTCCGGATCTGCGAGAGCGCAACGAACTTGCGCGCATCGACGAACCCCTGCGCCTGTACCGCGATGGCGGAACCTCTGCGATCGCGGCGCTCGGCAATCTTCAGCGTGAGTGGGCCGCCGAGCCACGTGGCACTGAGCGTCGAGCGCTGTAGACGGCCGGCGTCGTACGTGACGGCGCCGCGAAGCGCTTCAACCGGCGGCAGATCGGGAGCGAGACGGAACTGTACGCCCTCGAGGACCGTAGAGACGCGCGCCGTCATCTGTGACGGCGCGTTCGGAATCGTGACATCGAAGTCGAACAGCGCGTTGCCACTAGCGGCGAGCTCCTGCAGGTGCGGTGTTTGCTTCTGCAGCTCGGGATTCGAGCGCATCAACGCGAGAGCGCTCTCCAGGCGACCGTGCGCGCGGCCCGTGAATCGCGCGGGCTGCACGCCAGCGGCGTCCCACTGCGCTTCAACGGATTCCAGATCGAAGTCGCCGGTGCGGCCCTCGCTCACCAAAGCGCTGATGCGCGAGCCTTTCCACTCGACGTTCGCATCGATGCCTTCCGAATCCGGCCACGTGCCGTCGGAGGGAATACGCGCATCGCGCACGTTGAATGAGCCGACGAAGCGCGCGGCGTCCATTGCATCGAGTCGACCTCGCAGCTCGAAGGCGCCGTTTTCCATGCGGCCCGCGCCAACACGAAGTCCTGCGGGGCCGAACATGCGCGCTACGCCGTCGGAGAACCTCTCCTGCAGCTTCGCGATGTCGGCGTGCGCAACGGTGCCTCTCAGATCCAGCAGCGGCTCACCGTCCGGTGTTTCCGCCACCAGCGTGCCGGACACTTCCCCTTCCACCGATTCATCCTTGAACTCGAATCGCGGGACCGCGACTCGCCAGCCGCTGCCTGCGCGTGCGACCTGAACACGCGAGACGAGCTTCAACGCGGTGAGCGGATGCTCGGGATCCGGGGCAAGCTGCAGGCGCGCGGCGGGTGCGTCCACCTCCAGCGAAAGCTCGTTCTCGGTCGCACGCATTCGTAGTGGCAGCGAATCGAGCGTAAAGCCGTGGGTCACCGACGTCGCCGTCGCGTCGTCGATATGCGCGCTCGCGGCGAGACGAAAGCCTTCGGGGCGCGCCTCGTTCCAATCGACTTCGATCGCCTCCAGCTTGCCGTCAAGGGAGATGCCCGCAGGCGTGAGCTCGGGGGCGATCCAGTGCGCGAGCGTAGTAATCGGAGCGAGAGGCGCGCTCAGCAGCGAGCTTCGCAGGTGCCCTGGGCTCATCTCGACGGTGAACTGCGGAAGTGGCGAATCCTTCTGATCGCGGCCGAGGACGAGCTGTTCGATCTGAAGTTGCGAGGTCTCGCCACGACGCTGGAACTGCCAGTTGCCGGTGACGTAGTCCAGCCTCAGCGAACTACGCGAGGCTTGCACCGGCTCGAGCCACGCAGGCGTGCCGAGGACAAGATCGAACGCACGCACTTCGCCATCGGCCTTCTCGACAACGCCATTCTTCAGCGTGAGATCGAACGTGACGTCGCCTGTACCCAGTTGCGGAAGATTGCTCGCGAGTCGCGGCAAGACACCCAGCACACCGCGCCAGCTCGAGAACGAAATGCGCACACCTTCAAAGCGTACGCCGCCACTCAACGAACCAGGCGAGTTGATATCGCCATTGAGCTGAAAGACAACGCGAGCTGTGCGACCGAGCCGCTCCGGCAAGAAGACGAGCGCGTGCCCGCTCCACTCATCGCCCGCACGTTTCAGCGCCGCGCGACGAATCTGCAACGTCAGCACGCTGGCGGCCCCGGCGGGGTCGGGCACCTTGAGCGTTCCACCTTGCAGGTCGATGACGCCGCCCTTCCACCGATCGAGCACGCGCGCGCGACTCTCGCGACGCGCCTCCGGAGACGGCACAGGATCTTTCCCCGTCGCGCTACCCGGCGGGCCCCGCCCGAGTTTCTCGAGATCGATGTCCGGCGCGATCAGCGTGATGCGGCCCGCGACGAGCTGGCCCGATCGCAGGGTCTGCCAGGCGTTGATTCCCACGATGAGCTGGGGCGCGCGTAACAACACGTTCGATCGGCCGGGCTCGCCCAGCTCGACCCGGCGGAAGACCGCTTCGGGTCCATACCAACCCAGGCGAAAGGCCAGTTCGTTGAAGCGGATGTCGAGGCCGGTCTGGGCGCGCACGAGACTTTCGAACGCGGCACGCTGGCGCGGCACGCGGGCCACGGCCATTTCATAGGCTACAGCCAGCGCCGCCAGGAATGACGCCACCACGATGGCGACGATGATGGTGGTTCGCAGCCAGCCGGTGCGCACATGACCTCCGAATCGGAACCGGACGAGAGCCCTCGATCGCCGGGCGGCCAAGAAGGCCTGTCACTCGTCGCTCAGCCACCCGGCGAAGACACGCCTTCCCAGCCCCGGCGATTGAGGGCCTCTTCGATCTTCAGATCAACACAACGTCATACTGATCGACCCCGTACAACGCCTCGGCCTGCAATCGAATAGGCCGCCCAACCTGCGGCTCCAGTTCAGCCAACGCCGCCGACTCCTCATCGAGCAACCGCTCAACCACATCGCGATGAGCCAGTATCAGCAGCTCCTTGCTCGCAAACTGCCGGCTTTGTCTCACAATCTCGCGAAAGATCTCGTGACACACGGTCTCGGGCGCCTTCACGAAGCCGCGCCCGTCGCAACTCGGACACGGCCGGCACAGCAGATGTTCCAGGCTTTCTCGCGTGCGCTTGCGCGTCATCTCCACGAGGCCGAGCGGCGAGAGACTCACGATGTGGGTCTGGGCGCGATCCCCGGCCAGCGCGCGCTCGAGCGCGGCCAGCACCTGCCGCCGGTGCGACTCATCCTGCATGTCGATGAAGTCGATGATGATGATGCCGCCGAGGTTCCGCAGCCGCAGGTGCCGGGCGATTGCCACGGCCGCTTCGAGGTTGGTGCGGAAGATCGTCTCTTCCAGCGTGCGCGAGCCGACGTACGCGCCTGTGTTCACATCGATGGTCGTCATCGACTCGGTCTGGTCGATCACCAGATGCCCGCCCGACTTCAGCTGCACCTTGCGATCGAGCGCCTTGGTGATTTCCTCTTCGATGCCGTGCAGGTCGAAGATCGGCCGCGGGCCGGTGTAGAGCTCGAACTCGGTCGTCGTGTTCGGGATGAACGCGCGCGCGAACTCGATCATGCGCTTCTGCTCCGCTTCCGAGTCGACGAGCACGCGGATCACGCCGCGCGCGAGCTCATCGCGCAGCATGCGCAGGGCGAGCGGCAGGTCCTCGTGCACGATCTCGCCGGGCTTCGTCCGCAGCGACGTCTCGCGCACGTGATGCCAGAGCTTGTCGAGGTAGGCCATGTCTTCGGCCAGCCCTTCCTCGGGCACGCCCGCCGCCGCGGTGCGCACGATGTAGCCACCGGCGTCCGGCGAACGCATGTTCGCGGTGATCACGGTCTTGAGGCGCGTGCGCTCCGCTTCGTCCTCGATACGGGTGGAAACCCCCACGCCGTCGCCGCGAGGCATGTACACGAGATAGCGGGACGGCAGGGCCACGAAGGTGGTGAGCCGCGCGCCCTTCGTGCCGATCGGGTCCTTGATCACCTGCACGAGGATTTCCTCGCCCTGGTTCACGAGCCGGCGGATGTCGTCGATGGCGGGCAGCGCCACCATGGTTTCGTCCGGCGAGCGCATGAAGGCGATGTCGGCCGCGTGCAGGAAGGCCGTGCGTTCGAGCCCGATGTCGACGAACGCGGCCTGCATGCCGGGCAGCACGCGCGACACGCGCCCCTTGTAGAGATTGCTCACGAGCCCGCGGCGGCTCACGCGCTCGACGTAGATTTCCTGGAGTACGCCGTTTTCGAGCACGGCCGCGCGGGTCTCTCGCGGGGTCGCGTTTATCAGTATTTCGATGCTCATGCGGTTACACCCGTGCCCATTGTGCGCCAACAGGGCACGTTCGCCGCGTGCAGAAGCTGCGATGTTTCGAACAGCGGCAAGCCCATCACGCCCGAGAAGCTGCCGGACAACGCTTCGATGAACACCGCCCCAAGCCCCTGCACGGCATAGGCGCCGGCCTTGTCGCGTGGCTCACCGGTCTCCCAGTACGCGGCAATCTCGTCCGCGCCGAGCGCGCGGAAGCGCACCGAACTGACACTCACGCGCATCGCTAGCCCATCCTTCGAAGCGAGGGCGACCGCGGTGAGCACTTCGTGCGTGCGGCCCGAGAGGAGACCCAGCATGCGCAGCGCATCCGCTCGATCGGCCGGCTTGCCGAACACCTGGCCATCGAGCACGACGGTCGTATCGGCGCCAAGCACGGCAAGCGAGAGATCCTGCTCCCACACGGTTTGCGCCTTGGTGCGGGCCATGCGCTGGACGTAATCGTGCGGCCGTTCGCCGGGATGCACGGACTCGTCGATGTGCGCGCCCGTGACGACGTGCGGGACGCCGATCTGCGTCAGCAGCTCACGCCGGCGCGGCGACACCGAAGCGAGGCGGAGAACGGGTGATGTGGCTGCCATTCACTCGCGATGATACGGGTGATTCGTCAGCACGCTATGGGCGCGATACAACTGTTCCGCGAGAACCACTCGCACCAGGGCGTGCGGAAAGGTGAGCTTCGACAGCGCCCACTTGTAGTCGGCGCGCGCGAGCACGCCCGGCGCGAAGCCGTCCGGGCCGCCGATGAGCAGCGCCACGTCGCTCCCTTCGCGCATGTGGCCGTCGAGCCAGCCGGCGAGCTGTTTCGTGGTCATCTCGTTGCCACGCTCGTCGAGCGCGACAACGTATTCGTCCCGATGGACCGCCGCGAGCAGCCGCTCGCCTTCCACTTCGATGGCGCGCCTGGGATTGGAGCCGGTGCGGTTGCCGGCATCGATCTCGATGATGGAAACGCGCAGCGCGGCCGCGAAACGCTTGAGGTAATCGTCGACCGCCTCACGCACCCAGCCGGGCATGCGCGAGCCAATGGCGATAACGCGGATGCGCACCAGGCGACGGTTCGGTGGGTTACTCGGCGCGCTTGCGCCGGGGTCGTGCGGTCTTCTTCGCGGCGGCGCGTGGCGTTTTCTTCGCTGCTGTCGCGGCGCCTGCGCCCGAAGGCACGCCGCCCACGGCCGGGACGGCCTTGATCGAGGGGCCGGTGTCGGACTCCCACATACGCTCGAGGCTGTAGAACTCGCGCACCCGCGGAAGCATCACGTGCAGCACGACATCATGCAGGTCGACGAGAACCCACTCGCCTTCGCGCGCGCCTTCCACACCCAGGGGACGGAAGCCGCCCTCTTTCGCTTTCTCGAGGACGCGGTCCGCGATGGATTTGACGTGACGATCGGAATTGCCCGAACAGACGACCATGACATCCGCAATGTCCGTCAGTCCTCGCACGTCCATGATCTTCACATTGACGGCCTTCATGTCTTCCAGTGCGGCCGTGACGATGCCTTCCAGTGGCGAGCCGCGGTCGGGAGCGCGGCGCGGGCGTGTGCGAGTGATCATGTGTGGGGGTTTCTCTCCTGAATGTGCTGTCTCTCAGCTCTTGGGGCGAGCATAGCACCCCGTTTCGACAATGATCTTACGGACTTCGTCCGGCACGAGATAACGCGGATCGGTGCCGGAAACAATAACCTGTCGCAACTCGGTGGATGAGATCTCGAGCTGTGTCACGGCATGGATGTACACGCGGCCCGCTTTTTGCTCGTGCAGCTCGCGGATGCTGCCGGTGCCGTGATCCACCATCACTTCGCCGAGCGGGCCTTTCTCCGGCGCCTTCCAGCCCGGCCGATGCCAGACGACGACATGCGCAAGATCGAGGATGTCTCGCCAGCGATGCCAGTTCGGCAGGCCGAGGAATGCATCCATGCCGAGCATCAGGCACAGCGAGCGGTCGGGAAATTCCCCGCGCAACTCGGTGAGCGTGTCGACGGAATAGGACGCGCCGGTGCGGCGGACTTCGCGATCGTCGACGACGAAGCGCTTCTCGCCCGCAACCGCGGCCTTCACCATGGCCAGGCGCACCTCCGCGCTCGCGAGCGTCGCCTGACGGTGCGGCGGACTGCCGGCGGGCAGGAAACGCACTTCCGCAAGCTTCAGCGCCTGGCTCAGCTCGAACGCCGGACGCAGGTGGCCGAAGTGGATGGGATCGAACGTACCGCCAAAGAGACCGATGGGTTGCATGTTAGGAGCCTGTCTGAGCAACCTATTTCACCACGCTTCGCGGCAGCGCCAGGATCGGGCGTGCGCAGATGTCCATTGCAAGCAGCGCCATCTCATCCCAGGCATCGCCCGATTCGCGCCCCTTGATCATGCGATCCGCGCGCGTGGCGCGCGCCGTGAGGCGGCCAAAATGCAGCTTCGGGGCGCGCCGCTGCCCCTGCTCGAGGGCGGCGGTCTGCCTGCGCCACGCGGGCGGGCGGCCGCCCGGCGAATGAACGGCGGCCCACAAATCGCGCACGGATTTGGTGAGCGACCAGAGCACGAGCGTCGGCTCCACGCCTTCGGCGCGCAGGCCTTCGAGCATCCGCAAGGCGCGTGAGGTATCGCCCGCCAAGGCGCATTCACCGAGCTGGAATACGTCGTATCGCGCGCTGTCCGCGACGCTGCCCAGCACTTCTTCGGCGCTGACCCGATCGCCCCGGACGATCATGCGCAGCTTGTGCAATTCCTGGTCGGCGGCGAGCAGGTTGCCTTCGGTGCGCTCGGCGATGATTTCGAGGGCATCGTCCTCGATCTCGAGCCGCAGGCGTTTCGCGCGGGTCCGCAGCCACCCGGCGAGCCGTGACGCCTCGACCGGCCACACCTGCACGAGCGCCCCATGGGTTTCCACCGCGCGCACCCATTCGGAGCCTTGCGCATCACGATCGAGCTTGGGCACGGTGATGAGCAGCAAGCGATCCGGATCCTTGTTTTCCAGCAGCGCGACGATCGCGGCGCTGCCGGTGTTACCCGGCTTCGCGGTCGGCATGCGGATCTCGACGATGCGACGCTCCGCGAACAGCGACAGGTTGTTCGCGGACGCGCGCACATCGTTCCAATCGCCACCGCGCTCCATGAAATGCGTTTCGCGCTCGGTGAACCCGGTGGCGCGCGCCTTCGCTCGCACGGCGTCGGACGCCTCGGCGGTCAGGAGCGGCTCGTCCCCCGAAATGAGGTACACGGGCAACAGCTGCCGCTCGAGGTGGGTGAGAAGAGTGTCGGAGTTGAACTTCAACGCGGCGGCCGGACAGCGGGAACCTGCAGGAGGGTGGGCGGATTATCGTTGAGTTGACCGGTGGCAGGCCAGCTTGTGAGCCAGTTTGGGGGTTCGTGACCCGCGGCCGTGGCCGAAGCCAGGCCGCAAGGTTAGGATGCGCGCGCCAATGAGCCGGAGTACCTCATTCGCGTGCGCACTCGCGTGCGCCTTCCTTTGCGAGACCACCGCCGTGGTTGCCGCCACGCAGCCGGCTGCGCCTAGCGCGCCGGCCAGTAAGCAACCCGCAAGCACATCCGCGCCCGCCGCAGGCAGCGCAAAGAAAAGCACGGCCGGCGCCAAGGCCGTCGCGCCCAAACCAAAGCCCAAGACGAACGAGCTGCAGGAAATCGACTGGCGCGACCTGCTGCCCGAGACCGACCGCAAGAAGTACAACCCCAACGCTCCGGCGCCCGTACACGGCCCGCTTGGCGAAGGCGGTCCACCCGCTGTGCAGGTCGTCACCACCACGGTGAACTCCGATCTGGATCAGGCCCTGGTGAAGCTGCCGGGTTTCATCGTGCCGCTCGGCGAGCCGAAGGATGGCGTGGTGCGCGAGTTCTACCTCGTGCCTTATATCGGCGAAGACATTCACGTGCCGCCACCTCCGTCGAACCAGATGGTGTACGTGCGTAGCGCGGCGGGCGTCGCCGCCGAGGCCGTGCACGAAGCCTATTGGGTTACGGGTAAGATCCACGTGGAAACCCGAACCACCCCGCTCGGCACGTCCGCCTGGTCGCTGGTCGCGAACAAGGTCGAGCAATACCAGTATTGAGGGGCCCCAATGGCCACGCTGTTCGAGCGCATCATCGCCGGGGAGATTCCCGGCAATTTCGTGCACCGTGACGATCGTGTCGTCGCCTTCCGCGATATCCGTCCGCGCGCGCCCACGCACATTCTCATCGTGCCGATCAAACCCATTCCGACCGCGAACGAAATCGCCGACGCAGACGAGAGTCTCGTCGGGCACATGTTCACCGTCGCGCGGGATCTCGCGAAGAAGGAAGGCATCGAGAAGAACGGTTATCGGCTGATCATCAACGTGAACGATCACGCGGGCATGGAAGTGCCGCACCTTCACCTGCATCTCATCGGCGGCAAGCCGCTCGGACGGATGGTGGACTGACACTCATGGCAAGAAAGAAGAAGGCCGCGAAAGCGGCGAAGCCCGCGAAGAAGACACCCGCGCGCAAGAAGAGCTACCCACCCAAAGCCGTCCGCGGACGCCTGCCGTCAGCGCGCGTGGCGGGCAAGCCGCAGCCCCGAAAGCTGTACCCACACGTCGAGCCGTACAACAGCGGAATGCTGCGCGTGTCGGACGTGCACCAGATCTACTTCGAGGAATGTGGCAACCCCAAGGGCAAGCCCGCTGTTTTCCTGCATGGCGGCCCGGGGGGTGGCACCGACGCGAAGATGCGCCGCTTCTTCGACCCGAAACGCTATCGCATCGTGCTGCTCGACCAGCGCGGCTCGGGCAAGAGCAAGCCGCACGCGAGCCTCGACGCCAACACGACGTGGGATCTCGTCGCCGACACCGAGAAAGTGCGCGAGCACCTCGGCATCGACAAGTGGCTCGTGTTCGGCGGATCGTGGGGTTCGACATTGGCGCTGGCGTATGCGGAAACGCATCCGGAGCGCGTCACCGAGATGGTCCTGCGCGGCATCTTCCTGCTGCGGCGATCGGAGCTCGAGTGGTTCTATCAGAATCCCGAAGGCGCGGCGTCGATCTATCCCGACCTGTGGGAGCCCTACGTCGCGCAGATTCCGGAGAGCGAGCGCGGCGACATGATGGCCGCGTACTACAAGCGGCTGACGAGCCCGGATCCGGAAGTGGTTCGCAAGGCGGCGGTGGCGTGGTCTGTATGGGAAGGCGCAACGAGCTATCTGCGCATGAATCCCGACTACGTGACCAAGTTTGAGCAGGACGCGGCCTACGCGGGCGCCTTCGCGCGCATCGAATGCCACTACTTCGTGAACAAGGGATTTCTGAAGAGCGACAACCAGCTCATCGAAGACGTGGGTCGCATCCGTCACATCCCCGCCGTGATCGTGCAGGGTCGTTACGACATGGTGTGCCCGATGCGCAGCGCCTGGCACCTGCACAAGGCGTGGCCGGAAGCGGACCTGCGCATCGTCGGCACCGCCGGCCACTCCGCGTTCGAAGTCGGCATCACCAGCGAGCTGGTTACCGCAACGGATCGGTTCGCGCGGTCGAAGAAGTCGAAGTAAGGCTGCCGAGAGGAAGGCGACCGCCGGATCCAGGGTCGGCGCGGGTGGCAAGGCGAGGCGGATTCAGCATCTCAGGGCGCCTGTCGGTCGGTTCTGGTGATCAACTACGCCGGAACCGACCAACCAGATGCGCGCATCTTCCGCGTCGCCTTCGAACCACGCCCGCGCGCTGCCGAGGCGGAAACTGTAGCCCCACGTGTCCATGTCGTCACACAGTCGCCGGCGCCCGACGCCGGGGATCTGGTCCGCCAGCAGGATCTGCAGGTAGCAGACGGCGTTTTCTTCCGGGTCATCGCCGCCCGCGTCGCGATCCAGCCCCGTGCGCCGCTCGGGCGTCATGCAGATGTAGTGGCTGGCTTCGTGGAGGACCGAATGGATCGGCGTGTCGAGCCGCACATAGAGCCGATTCCCGCGCAGCCCCGCCTCGCTCTCACCCCAGTAGGAGCCCGGGATGATTTCATTCGGCGCGACGAGAGAGAGGTCGATGCCGTAGCGACTCAACAGCAGCGCGACATCGACGCGATCGACGGAGGCGAGGCGCAGGACCTCGGCCATCAAATCGCCGAGAGGCGACGCATGACGATCGCGACGAGATCGCGCGCCATGCCCTCGCGAAGAATGGCTTCTTCGTTTTCCTTGGCGAGCAGCTTCGTCTCGTCGAAGCTGTAGTCGCGGGTGATGGATACTTTCTGCGACGGCAGCAACTCGCCTGAGGTGCCTTCCACCGAGAACTCCACCGTGTACGTCACTTCGTACTCGCGCGGAATGTTCTTGGCCGACACCGAGATGATCTTCTGCGTGATTTCGTCCTTGCGGATGTGGACGACGCCTGTCGCGCGTTCGCTCTGCTCGGTGAGCTTGATACCGGAGGTGAGAAGGGCGCGCCGCAGGCCCTGTACGAAATCCGTCTGATCGTTGTCCGCGATCACGCGCGTAGTTGCCAGCGCGGCGGGCAGCGGAACGCGGCCCTGCAGATGGAAGCCGCATCCGCCGAGCAGTAACGCGATCGCCGTCAGTGCAAGAACCCGTGACTTCATCAGTGACCCCTCACACCACCAGGTTCGCGAGCTTGCCGGGCACGTAGATGAACTTTCGCACGGGCTTGCCCTCGACGAACTTCAGCACGTGCTCGTCCGCGAGTGCGATGGCCTGCACGGCCGCCTGGTCCGCGGTGGCCGGCACGGTGATGCGCCCGCGCAGCTTGCCGTTTACCTGCACGACGATCTCGATCTCGTCCTGTTTCAGCGCATTCTCGTCCACCGCGGGCCACGCGGCGTCCATGAGGTCGCCGTGCTTCGTGGCGAAGCCCAGCTCGACCCACAAGGAATGCGTGACGTGGGGAGCGATCGGATACAGCGTGCGAAGCAGGATGCTGATGGCCTCGAACAGCACTGCCTCGCTGCTGGCGGTCATTGCGACGCCGGCGCGCTCGCCTTTGTCATGCGCCTCGATCGCGTTCAGCATTTTCATGCACGCCGACACGATCGTGTTGTACTGAACGCGCGTGTAATCGTGATGCGCCTGTTTCAGCGTCACGTAAATCGCTCGACGGAAGTCGGCCTGCTTTGCGCTAAGTGCCGCCTGATCCACAGCGTCGAAGCGCTTCGCGACGTCGTAGGGGGCGAAGCTGCCGATATCGCGGCAAGCGCTCCATAACTTGCGGAGGAAGCGATGCACGCCCGCCGCACCGGAGTCCGACCACACGGCGCTTTCCGCCGGCGGGCCGGCAAACATCACATACGCACGCGCGGTGTCCGCGCCAAACCCGCTCGATGATGTCGCGCGGCTCGACCACGTTGTTCTTGCTCTTCGACATCTTCTCGATGCCGCCGTGCTCGACGGGCTTGCCATCCTCGAGCGCGACCGCGCCGACGATGCGGCCCTTCTCGTCGTGCTTCACATCGATCTCGGCCGGATAGAACCAGCGCTTGCGGCCGTTCTCTTCCTCCCGATAGAAACACTCGGCGAGCAGCATGCCCTGCGTGAACAGGCGCGTGAACGGCTCGTCGAACTTCACGAGGCCGAGGTCGCGCATCACTTTGGTCCAGAAGCGCGCGTACAACAGATGCAGCACCGCGTGCTCGATGCCGCCGATGTACTGGTCCATCGGCATCCAGTGATCGGCCCGCGCATCGACCATGGTGTTCGCGTCCGGGCAGCAATAGCGCATGAAGTACCAGGACGAGTCGACGAATGTGTCCATCGTGTCCGTCTCGCGCCGCGCGGGGCCGGCGCAGGCCGGGCACGTGGTCGCGAGGAAGCGCTCGTCTTTGGTCAGCGGGTTGCTGCGACCATCCGGCACGTGATCTTCGGGCAGCACGACCGGCAGGTCCTTCTCCGGCACCGGCACGGCCCCACACTTCGCGCAATGAATGATGGGGATCGGCGTGCCCCAATAACGCTGGCGCGAAATGCCCCAATCCCGCAAGCGCCAGCGAAGCTGCTTCTCGCCAACGCCCTTCGCCGCGAGATCCGCGGCGACCGCATCGACCGCCGCTTCGTAAGCGAGACCGTCGTACTTGCCGCTGTTCACGCAGGTGCCGGCTTCTTTCTCGCCGTACCACGACTTCCATTCGTCCGCGGTGAACGCCCAGGCGGACAGCTCGTTGCGGAGGTTCGTCGGATCCTGGCCGGGGCTCGAGGCTCCCTGTGCCAAGGCGCGCCTGATCGCTGCGACCTCAGCCCCCTCGATCACCTGCTCGATGGGCAAGCCGTAGCGCTTCGCGAACGCGAAATCGCGCTCGTCGTGCGCCGGCACGCCCATCACGGCGCCTTCGCCATAGCCCATGAGCACATAGTTGCCGACCCACACCGGCACCTGCGCACCCGTGAGCGGATGCGTGACGCTGAAGCCGGTGGCCATGCCCTTCTTTTCCATCGTGGCGACATCGGCTTCCGCCACGCCACCCCGCTTGCACTCTTCGATGAACGCGGCGAGCTGCGGATTCGAGCGCCCCAGATGCGTCGCGAGCGCATGCTCCGCCGCGACCGCGACGAACGTGACGCCCATGATCGTATCCGCGCGCGTCGTGAACACACGCAGCAAACCTTTCGCCGGCAGATCCGTAACGGCGCCGCCGATCTCGTACGGAAAGCCGAAGTTCACCCCGAAGCTACGGCCGATCCAGTTCTCCTGCATCGTCCGCACCTGGTGCGGCCAGCCGGTGAGCCGGTTCTGCGTGTAATCGAGCAGTTCGTCCGCGTACTTCGTGATGGCGAGGTAGTAGCCGGGAATCTCACGCTTCTCGACCGCCGCACCGGAACGCCAGCCGCGACCGTCGATCACCTGCTCGTTCGCGAGCACGGTCTGGTCAACCGGATCCCAGTTCACCACCTGGGTCTTGCGATACGCGATGCCCGCCTCGAGCATCTTGAGGAACAGCCACTGGTTCCAGCGGTAGTACGACGGATCGCACGTCGCGACTTCGCGCGACCAGTCGAAGGCAAGGCCGAGCGGCTTCATCTGCGACTTCATGTCCGCGATGTTGGCGCGCGTCCACGTCGCTGGCGCGATCTTCTTCTCGATCGCGGCATTCTCGGCCGGCAGCCCAAACGCATCCCACCCCATCGGCATGAGCACGCTGTAACCCTGCATCCGCAGGCTGCGCGTCATCACATCGTTGATGGTGTAGTTGCGGACGTGCCCCATGTGCAACTTGCCAGACGGGTACGGAAGCATCGAGCACGCGTAAAACTTCGGCCGCGTGCCTTCCTCCGTCACGCGAAAGGCATCGCGCGCCGTCCAGTGATCCTGCGCGGCACGCTCAACGGCGGCGGCGTTATAGAGCTCGTCCATCGGAAAAGGCCGTAAAACCCAGAGATTTGAAGGACGCGCAGGATACACGACTCCCCGCGCAAAGGCCCAAGGCCAGCGCCCCGAGGCCGCAAGGCGAGAGCCTGCGGAAGGCCCAAAAGCCACGACTCTTCCGCGAGCCCGAAGGCGATGGCTCGCTTGCGCCGAGCCCAAAGAAAAGGCCGGCCAGACCCATGAGATCCGGCCGGCCCTTCGATCCAATGAATCAGCTGAGACGCAACGGCAAGAAGAAGATCCCTTGATCCGCACGCTGAATGCGCAAAGCGACGGCCTTCTTGCCGTTCTTCGCCGCCGCCTGCAGATCCGCCACAGTCTTCACAGCCTTGCCATTCACGGTAAGGATCACGTCACCCTGCTGCACCCCGGCCGCCAGCGCCGGCCCGGTCACATGCTCGACAACGAGCGTGCCTTCCGTCTCGAGCTGCTCCTTCTCCTTGGGATCGAGCGGCCGCACAGCAAGCCCCAGCTCCGCGGCCCTGCCCGAGCCCGACGCGTCGTTGCCCTTGCCCTTCGGGTTGCTAGCGAGCTCCGCCTCGGGTTTGTCGAGCGCGTCGACCTTCACCTTCACGACCCGTTCCTTGCCGTCACGCCACACAGTGAGATTCGCATCGTTACCCGGCTTGATGCGCGCCACCACCGCCGGCAGCTCCGACGAGGTTTCAACCACGTGATCGTTCACGGTAAGAATGACGTCGCCAGGCTGGACGCCGGCCTTCGCACCCGGACCATCCTTGACGACAGTCGTCACCAGCGCGCCGCGCGGCCGGTCGAGCCCGAACGAATCCGCCAGCTGCCCGTCGATGTTCTGAATCGTCACCCCGATGCGGCCGCGCGTGACGTGGCCCGTCTTCACGAGCTGGTCGCGCACCTCCATCGCCACATCGATCGGGATCGCGAACGACAACCCCATGTAGCCGCCCGTGCGGCTGAAGATCTGCGAGTTGATGCCGATCACTTCGCCCGCGAGGTTGAACAGCGGGCCGCCGGAGTTACCGGGGTTCACCGCCACGTCCGTCTGAATGAACGGCACGTAGTTGTTGCCTTCGTTCGGCAGCGAACGCGAGGTCGCGCTCACGATGCCCGCGGTGGCGCTGTTCTCGAAGCCGAACGGCGAACCGATCGCGAGCACCCACTCGCCCGGCTTCAGCTTCGACGGATCGCCGATGCGCACGACCGGCAGGCTCTTCGCCTCGATCTTGATCACCGCGACGTCGGTCTTCTGGTCGATGCCGATGACCTTCGCCGGATATTCGCGGCGGTCGTTCATCTTCACGGTGACCTGGTCCGCATCCATCACGACATGCGCATTCGTGAGGATGTAGCCATCCGGTGAAACGATGAAACCCGAGCCCGAGCCGCGCTGAGGCTGCGGCTGGAACTGGAAACCACCCCCACGACCACCGCGCCCGCCCCCATTGGGGCCATTGGGCAGCCCGAAGCGGCGGAAGAAATCGCTGAGCGGATCGTCTTCGTCACCGCCCTGCGCATCCTCATCGCCACCGGCGGCGCCGGCCTTCGGGTTCTGCACCACATCGACGTTCACGACCGCGGGACCGGACTTCTCCACCAGCGGCGCGAAGTTCGGCAGGGCATTCACGAGAGCGGGCGACGTCACCGGAACCTGGGGAACAGTCGTCGCCCCGGCCGGCGGCGGCGGCTGTTGCGCGCGGGAGTCACCCGAGCAGGCGCCGAGCACGACGGTCAGCGCGAGGACGGAAACGGCCCGGCGGGCCGAGCTCGAAAGGGTCATGCGACACTCCGGTGGATTTGTGGCCCTACGGGGCCAGCGTGGCGTTTAAGACCGGACCTCACTGTAGAGGTTCCGGGTTCGGTGCGGTAGGGGAACCCCCGGGAGCGACCTAAAGTTCCCATAAGCTCAGCCCGCTGGCTTCTGGCGGCCGCGTCGCGCCAGCCAGACTCCCAGCACGACGCCAACGGACGACAGCGAAATGATCAGCCAGTTGCCCACTCGGGCGTACGGCGGCAAGCCCATGCGCGGCGTCACCTCCGAACGAAGCACATACCGTTCGAAACCCGGCGCCTCGGCGACGACTTCACCGCGCGGGCCGATCACGGCCGAAATACCGTCGTTGCCGGCGCGGATCATGAACCGCTGCGCTTCGATAGCACGCATGCGCGCAATCTGAAAATGAAGGTGGCGCGCGCTGCCGTGACCGAACCACGCATCATTGGTCACATTGACCAGCGTGTCCGCGTGCTCGAGCACGGGAAGCTGCGCGCTCCCGTAAGCATCCTCGTAACAGATGCTCGCGGACAGTGCGAGACCGGCGGCGCGAAGCGGCGACTGCACGACGGCGCCGCGCGTGAAGTCGGAGTAGCCAAGATTCATCATGCCCATCCACGTGCGGACGAAACCCGGCACGGGAAAGAACTCGGTGTAAGGCACGAGATGATGCTTGTCGTACCACTGCACCGCGCGCACGTCGCGATCGAGCGCGAGCACGGAGTTGAAGTAGTCCTTGTAGCCGCCCTGCCCGTTGTCGCCATCCGCGCGCAGGACGCCGACGACGATCGATGAGTTCTTCTTCGCGGCGTCGGTGAACAGGTCGCGGATGTAGTCGACGATCTCGTTGGCGATCGGCGGCAGCGACGCTTCGGGGAACACGATCAGCTGCGTACCGAACGCGCTCTCCGCCAGCTCACGGTAGATGCCGAGCGTTTTCGATTCGGCCGCGTGCTCTGACTTCTCATCCTTCAGCTTCTCGTCTTGCGGAATCGCGCCCTGCACGATCGCGACGCTCACCGGCTTGCCGGATACGTGAGTCCAGTCCACACCGCCGAGCGAATACCCCACGATCCAGGGCACGACGAGAACCGCGACGGACACGATGCGCGCGCGCTGGCCGCCCTTGAGAAGGGCCACCAGCGCGCCCGCGCTTGCGAGCAGCACCGCGCTGAGTCCATACACCCCAATGATCGGCGCAAGACTCGCGAGCCAGGTATCCGTCTGTGAATAGCCTAGCGAGAGCCAAGCAAAGCCCGACAGAAACCAGCCGCGCCACCATTCGATGAAAACCCACGCGGCAGGCAACGCTACGAGCCAACGCATCGCGCCGCCCGCGGGAAGCCAGCGCGTGACGAAGTAGCCGAGCAGCGCGTGATACGCAGCCATGATGCTGGAGAGGCCGAACATCAGGAACAACGCGATCCATGCCGGCACACCGGCCATGATGTGCACGCCGGTATAGATCCAGTAGACGCCGGCCACGAACGTGCCGAAGTTGAACCAGAAGCCGAGCGCCGCGGCTGCGCGGGGGGATGCGCCTTCCCACAGATACATCAGCACCGCGGGACACAGGATGGCGAGCGGCCACCACTGCAGCGGGGCGAAGCCGAGCGTCAGCAGCGCGCCCAACCCGAACACGAAGATCCGGCGCGCCCACGGCAGGCCGGCGAGACGCGCGACGAGGTTATCCCGCACCGATGCCGCGTCAGCCGAAACGGCCAAGGCTCATGACCCGTTGGTGGGCCGCTCTTCCGGCGGCGGCAGCACGTCGCGCGGCGAGGTGACGCGCAACGCGTCGATGCGGCGGCGGTCGGCACGGGTGACGCGGAACTCGTAGCCGTCGAGCGTGACGGACTCGCCTCGCCTCGGCAGGCGCCCAAGCTGCTGCATCACGAGACCGGCCACCGTGTCGAACTCCTCTTCCGGCAGCTTCGAGCCGAAGTATTCGTTGAACTCGTCGATGCGCGTCATGCCGCGCACGGCGAACTGCCGCTCCGCTTCGCGGCGGATGTTGAGGTCGTCCTCGACGTCGTACTCGTCGTCGATCTCGCCAACGATCTGCTCGATGACGTCTTCGATGGTGACGAGGCCGGCGACCCCGCCATATTCGTCGACCACGATGGCCATGTGATTGCGATTGCGGCGGAACTCTTTCAGCAGCACGTTGAGCCGCTTCGACTCGGGCACGAACACCGCGGGGCGCATGTACTCGCGGATGTCGAAACGCTCCTTCGCGCCGGCGGCGTACATCCGCAGCAGGTCCTTCGCAAGCAGGATGCCGATGATGTCGTCCTTGTCTTCATCCATCACGGGGAAGCGCGAGTGGCCGGACTCGACCACCGTCGGCACGAGCCGCGCGGGCGGATCGTCGCGTCGCACGGAGATCATCTGCCCCCGTGACACCATGATGTCGCGGACCTGCAGGTCCGCCACTTCGAGCACCCCTTCGAGCATCGTGCAGGCATCGTCATCGATGACGCCGCGCTCGCCCGCGGCACGCAGGATGGAGACGAGGTCGTCGCGATCCTGGGGCTCGCCGAGGGTTTGCCCGATCTTCCTGAGCCACCGGCCGGTGGCGTTCAGATCCTTCGACATGCGGTGACCTTCCGGGCTCCTACGCGCTGAGATAGGGATTGGTGAAACCGAGACGGCGAAGCACCGCGATCTCGCGGCGTTCCATGCGACGCGCATCGGCGTCGCACTCGTGGTCGTAACCGATGAGGTGCAGCGAGCCGTGCACTACGAGGTGCGCCCAGTGCGCACGCAGCGTCTTGCGTTGCTCGAGCGCTTCGGCGCGCAGCACCGGCGGGCAGATCACGAGATCGCCCAGCGGCTGCGCGGTGTCGTCATTCGCTGCCGCATGCGCCGGCGGAGCGGCCAAAGGCAAGGTCGGGAACGACAGCACGTTGGTGGCGTAGTCCTTGCCGCGATAGCGTGCGTTGAGCTTGCGCCCTTCGGCGCGCCCGACGAGCCGCACGCTCAATTCGGCGTTCGCGGCGCGGCGACCCAGCGCTTCGCTGGCCCACGCTGCGATATCCACGCGACGCGGCGTCCACGCGCGGATGCGCTTTTGAACGTCCACCCGCACTCCCGTACGCGAGCTTGCTCGACCGGCCGTACGCGCTGTCTTGCGCGCGCGGCTGCGCACCGGAGCGTCTTCCGCGACAGCGACCGCGGGCATTGGCGCAGGCGATCTCATCGCTGTTCGCCCCGCGCTTCGTAGGCTCTCACGATGCGCTGGACGAGCGGATGGCGCACGACGTCCTGCGCATCGAAGTGGGTGAAGGAAACGCCCTCCACGCCATGCAGGATGTTGATCACGTGCGAAAGGCCAGACTGCCGGCCGGCCGGCAGATCGGTTTGCGTGACGTCGCCCGTTACCACCGCGCGCGAACCGAAGCCGATGCGCGTGAGGAACATCTTCATCTGCTCGGGCGTGGTGTTCTGCGCTTCGTCGAGGATGATGAAGGAATCGTTGAGCGAGCGGCCGCGCATGAACGCGAGCGGCGCCACTTCGATCACGTTGCGCTCGATGAGGCGGGCCACGCGATCGAACCCCATCATTTCGTAGAGCGCGTCGTACATCGGCCGCAGGTAAGGATCGACCTTCTGCGTGAGGTCGCCCGGCAGGAAGCCGAGTCGCTCGCCCGCTTCCACCGCCGGCCGCACCAGCACGATGCGGCGGACACGATCGGTCTGCAGCGCTTCGACGGCGCAGGCCACGGCGAGATAGGTCTTGCCCGTGCCGGCCGGGCCGATGCCGAACGTGAGATCGCGCGCGCGGATCTGCGAGAGGTACTCGCGCTGATGCGAGCCGCGCGCGCGAATGCCGCCGCGCATGACGCGCACGGTGAGCTCGTCCACCTCGGCATGGGCGGGCGCGGGGCCGGCGTCACGCTCGCTCAGCGTCAGGTGCACGCGCTCGGGCGTGATCGGTTCGCTGCGCGCGATGTTGAAGAGCTCGTGGAGCACATCCTCGGCAAGCGTGGCTGCCGCGCCGATGACGCGGAAATTGCCGCCGCGGCGGCGGATCTCCACGTTCAGGCGGTTTTCCAGCAGGCGCAGGTTCTCATCCAGCGGACCGCACAGGTTCGCGAGGCGCGTGTTGTCCGCAGGCTCGAGATCGAATTCGCGCGAGGTGGGATTAGGTGTAGCAGCCACGGAAGATCAGGCGCCAACCGCGACGCGCGTGCGGTCGATCGACGCGCCAGCCGGCGCGGAAGGCGACACACCGGCGCCGGGCGGCGATGCATGCATCGCGTGGCCGTTCGCCAGTGTCGGCACGGCGTGAAGCCGGCCGCGCAGGCTGTGCGGCCTCGCCTCCGTCACCACGACGTCGGCGAAGTGGCCGATGAGGTTCTCGGGGCCGGCGAAGTTCACCCAGCGATTGTTCTCGGTCTTGCCGGCGAGCTCCCGCGCATCCTTGCGAGCGTTGCGCTCGACGAGCACGCGCTGGACGCCGCCCACCATGGCATCGCTGATCGCGCGGAAATTGGCGTCGAGCAGCGTCTGCAACGTGGCGAGCCGCCGCTGCTTCACTTCGTACGGTGTGTCATCGGGCAGCGTCGCGGCCGGCGTGCCGGGGCGGCGGCTGTAGATGAAGTTGAAAGACTGGTCGAAGCCCACGTCGCGCGTGAGCTTCATCGTCGCTTCGAAGTCGCGCTCGGTTTCGCCCGGGAAGCCGATGATGAAATCCGTGGTGATGCTGATGCCCGGCCGCGCGGCGCGCAGCTTGCGGATCTTTTCCTTGAACTCGAGCGAGGTGTAGCCGCGCTTCATGAGCGCGAGCACGCGATCCGACCCGCTCTGCACGGGCAGGTGCAGGTGGTTCGCGAGCTTCGGTACGTTCGCGTACGCCTCGATCAGGCTGTCCGTGAACTCGAGCGGATGCGACGTCGTGAAACGGATGCGCTCGATACCCGGCACCGCCGCGACGTGATGAATGAGCGTGGCGAGATCGACGATCGAGCCGTCTTCCATCGGCCCGGCGTAGGCATTCACGTTCTGGCCGAGCAGCGTTATCTCGCGCACGCCCTGCGCGGCGAGCTGGCGGACCTCGGTCATCGTGGATTCGAACGGGCGGCTCACTTCATCGCCGCGCGTGTAGGGCACGATGCAGAAGCTGCAGTACTTGGAGCAGCCCTCCATCACGCTGACGTACGCCGTGGCGCCTTCCGCGCGCGGCGCCGGCAGCGCGTCGAACTTCTCGATCTCCGGAAAACTGATGTCGACGACGGAACGCCCCGTCTGCCGCAGCTCCGAGATCATGTCGGGCAGGCGATGGATGGTCTGCGGGCCGAACACGAGATCGACGAACGGCGCGCGCTCGGTGATGGCCTCGCCTTCCTGGCTCGCGACGCAGCCGCCCACGCCGATCAGCACGTGGGGCCGCTCGTTCTTGAGCAGCCGCCATTCCCCGAGCAGGGAGAACACTTTCTCCTGCGCCTTCTCGCGCACAGAGCACGTGTTCATGAGGAGCACGTCCGCAAGCTTTGGATCGTCCGTGGCCGTCAGCCCGTTGGCAGCGTGGAGCGCGTCCGCCATCCGGGCGGAGTCGTACTCGTTCATCTGACAGCCAAAGGTCTTTATGAAGTAGCGGCCGGACATAGGGACGGTGCGGTGGGGGGCGGGAATTGTAGGGCCTCACCGGGGCGGGCGCACGGCGCTTGTCGGGTGAGGCGCCGGCAAGTGGGCGGCTGCGGCGTCGGACACGCACTGTTTCGGCGCAAAGACGTGTTTTGTCAGGGGCTTATGCCAGGCATCGGCGCCGCTGCCGCCGGAAAGCTCTCAAGCGCCGGGCGGCTCGGATCACGTGCGCTTGTCTGCCCGGCGGCGGCGGAGCGGCAGCAGCTCGTCGGCAATCCGCCGCGCCTCAGCCTCCGGAAGCCCCGCGCGCTCCGCGAAGGTCGCCCACCGGCGCAGGGCCGCCCGCACCTGGTCGATGACGGCCGGCGCGGTCCCGATGGCGAACCGCCCCGCTTCGAGCAGCAGGTCCTGCTCTGTGAAGTCTTTGAACTTGCCGTTGATCGACATCAGGTGCTGGTGAGTCCACTCGCCCTTCGGGTTGTGGGCGAAGGTGACGTCGTACGCTGGCGCGAGCTCCCAGGACTGGCCCTGACGCAGGCGGAACGCGAAGTTCTTGGTGTGATCGTCGCAGTTGCGGCCCATCGCGTTGAACACCATGCGGCGGAACGCCTCCTCCCGATCGCGATAGGGCAGGTTCAGTTCGCGGAGCGTCGTGAAAAGCTGCGAGTACGCATTGGTGCCTTTCTTCTTGTAGTCGAGATGCGCCATCGCGCATAGCGTCTGGACGTGATGGCGCACCTGCGCCTGGTCGCGATCGAAGCGGCGGGTCATGAAATGCGCGCGACCGTTCTCCTCGAGCAGTCGGCACTCCGTCATGTCGATGCCCGCCTCGAGTGCCATGAGGTGGTACGCATACTCGACGCGACCGTAGTGCCCGGTGGTTCCGAGCTCGCGATCGTCTCCCATGCCGTCGAACTTCAGCAGCCAGTGTTCGAAGCCGTGAGGCGCCGCGAGTTGCCCGGTGCGGATTTCATTGGTGCTTCGATTCCAGGCGATGACCGCTTTGGCTCGCGCACCGCCGGCGGATGTGCCGACTTCAATGATGCTGCGAAGCGCGGCAGAGGTGTCATCGTCGTGCGCAACGCTTCCGATAACCGCCTTGCGTGCCTGTGAGACGAGCTCGGCCAGCTCAACGGGCGTAGCTTTCTGTGTAGCCGGGCCGCGTGCGGGCCGAAACTGGAGTGCGCCCATAGCGCGATCACTCATGTAGGCGAGGCGATCGAGCGACGTTACTTCGCGAGCCGATACGCCCCTGTCCGCCATATACCGATCGATAAGCGCGTTGCCGAAGTCATCCGGCAGCGAGTCACTGAGCATCGCCGGCAGGCGCCGATAGGTGAGCTCCGGGAGGTCCGCGAAAATGAAAGCACGATCTTCACGGACCGGCATGTGCAGAGGCGAAGGATCGATCCCCGTAGCACGGAACTCCGGTGTGAATCGAAACGCGTAGTACCCGTAAGTCGGATCCAACGCGACGACGCCTGCGAGGCGATCCCACAGATGCACCTCCACACGATCAACATGCGTGAAGCGCGCGATTGATCGGCGCCGGGTAGCCATCAACTAGCGACTCGCTTGCGCGCTCGCTGTCTGCGCCCGCCGCCAGCGGGCAGCGTCAGCGGATTGATGGTTACCACCGGAGCGATGGTCTCGAGCCAATTTTCACGGCCTAGTGCGCGCAGGACGCGCACCAGCGTGGAGACATTCGCACCCTTGCCGCCCTCCAGGTTCTTGAGAGCGGTCACGCTCACGCCGGCCTGTTCGGCGAGTGCTTGCTGGTCGATGTTTCGATCAAGTCGCAATGCACGCAAACCGTCACCCAGAAGGGCGGCGAGATCTTCAGCGTTCTGACTTTGGGGCATGGGCGGCAGCGGGGAAGCTGCTCGAGATTGTAGCTTTTTTTAGGGCTATAAACCGGCTAAATCGGCTTTATAGACTTCTTTCCATCCTTAATATGAAACAAGTCACTTCCGGTAGTAGCTTCTATAACAGCCCTTATCCTCAAATATGGGGATAAGAGTCTTTTTTAAGGCTGCTATCGCGAGGGCTTGCTGATCAGAACGGGATGTCGTCGTCGAGGTCGTCGGCCCGGCCACCGCCGCCACTGGGACCACCCCCGCCAGTGCCGCCACCGCCGCTCGGCGGAGTCTGGTCGTATTCATCCGGCGGACCCTGCCGGCCGCCACCACGGCTACCGCCACCGTAGCCTTCCCCGCCGCCTCCGCTACCGCCGCCGGATCGCGAACCGTAGCCTTCGCCGCCACCGCCCCCACCACCCGCGCGGCCGCCGAGCATCTGCATCTCGTTGCCGACGATCTCGGTCGAGTAGCGCTCGTTACCCTGTTTGTCCTGCCACTTGCGCGTGCGCAGGCCGCCTTCGATGTAGACCTGCGAGCCCTTGCGGAGGTATTCGCTGGCGATCTCGGCCAGCTTGCCGAACAGGACGACCCGGTGCCATTCGGTGCGTTCCTGGTTTTCGCCGGAGGTGCGGTCTTTCCAGTTCTCAGTCGTGGCAATACGCAGGTTCGCCACACTCGCGCCCGAAGGCATCGCGCGAGTCTCCGGGTCCGCGCCCAGATTGCCGATCAGAATGACTTTGTTGACTCCGCGCGCCATGGCTTACGCCTCTTCACCGAACTAGGGGATGAGCCAGTTTAATCAAATTCAAACGTGATGTTTGTGTTTGGGCGGCTCCTGCCTGGTGTCTTCGTGCAGAAATGGCCGCGGCGCGACAGCCGCCTCGTTAAAAGCGCAAACATGACGTTTGGACCGAAGGCGTCCGGCAGAACCCTGAACCGGCATCAAAAAGCCATTGGAAGAAAAACCTTCGCCCCCAGTTACACTCGCCAGTTCCCCGCCCCAGCACCGTAGGCCTGGCTTCGAATGCAGCAGATCCGAGTACGCGGCGCCCGCACGCACAACCTCAAGAACGTAAACGTCGACCTGCCGCGGGATCGCCTGATCGTCATCACAGGGCTGTCCGGCTCGGGCAAGTCGTCGCTCGCGTTCGACACGCTGTATGCGGAAGGGCAGCGGCGCTACGTGGAAAGCCTTTCGGCCTACGCGCGCCAGTTCCTGTCGATGATGGACAAGCCGGACGTCGACGCCATCGAAGGCCTCTCGCCGGCGATCGCGATAGAGCAAAAGGCGACCTCACACAACCCGCGCTCGACTGTCGGCACGGTCACCGAAATCTACGACTACCTGCGCCTGCTCTACGCCCGCGCCGGCATCCCACGCTGCCCCGATCACGGCATCGATCTCGAAGCCCAGACCGTGAGCCAGATGGTCGACCAGGTGCTGAAGCTGCCCGAAAGCACGGCGGTCGCGCTGCTGGCTCCGCTCATCACCGACCGCAAGGGCGAGCACGCCGAGGTGCTCGAGGAGCTCGGGGGCCAAGGCTTCGTCCGCGTGCGCATCGACGGCAAGCTGCATGAGCTGGACGCGCTCCCGAAGCTCGATCCCAAGCGCAAGCACACCATCGAAGCGGTGGTGGATCGCTTCCGGGTAAAGCCCGATGCCGGCCAGCGCCTCGCGGAGTCCTTCGAGACCGCGCTACGCGTGTCGGAAGGCCTCGCGCGGCTCATCTTCCTGGACGACCCGGCCCGCAACGAAGTCGTGTTCTCGAGCCGCCACGCCTGCCCCGTCTGCGGCTACAGCGTCCCGACGCTGGAACCCAAGCTCTTCTCGTTCAATAGCCCGGCGGGTGCGTGCCCCACGTGCGACGGCCTGGGCGTGAAGGAGTTCTTCGACCCGCAACGCGTGGTCACGAACCCCGACCTGTCCCTCGCCGGCGGCGCGATCCGCGGCTGGGACCGGCGCAACGCGTATTACTTCCAGCTGATCCAGTCACTCGCCCGTCACTACGACTTCGACATCGAGATGCCGTGGAACGAACTGCCCGCGAAAGTGCAGAAGGTTGTGCTCTACGGCAGCGGCGATCAGGTGATCGAGTTCCGCTACACCGAAGGCAAGGGCAAGACGACACGCAAGAAGCACGTGTTCGAAGGCATCCTGCCGAATCTCGAGCGCCGCTATCGCGAAACCGAATCGAACACGGTGCGCGAAGAGCTCACGAAATACCTCGGCATGCAGCCGTGCCCGGATTGCAAAGGCACGCGCCTCAACCGCGTGGCGCGCTTCGTGTTCGTTGCCGATCGCCCGCTGCCCGACGTCGCGCATCTAACGGTAGGTCGCGCGCTCGAGTTTTTCCGCAGCCTGAATCTCCCAGGCTGGCGCGGCGAAGTCGCCACCAAGATCGTGAAGGACGTGGCGGATCGCCTGCGCTTCCTCGTCGACGTGGGCCTCGACTACCTGACGCTGGACCGGAGCGCCGAATCGCTGTCAGGTGGCGAAGCCCAGCGCATCCGGCTCGCAAGCCAGGTGGGCTCGGGCCTCACGGGCGTCATGTACATCCTCGACGAGCCATCGATCGGCCTGCACCAGCGCGACAATCGGCGCCTGCTCGCAACGCTGAAGCACCTGCGCGACATCGGCAACACGGTGATCGTGGTCGAGCACGATGAGGACGCCATTCTCGCGGCCGATCACGTCATCGACATGGGGCTGGGCGCCGGCGTGCACGGCGGCGAGATCGTTGCGCAAGGAACCCCGAAGGAAATCGAAGCGAGCCCAGCGTCGCTGACCGGCCAGTACCTGAGCGGACGCAAGGCCATTCCGCTGCCCGCGAAGCTAACGCCGCGCGACCCGGAAAAGGTTCTGCGCATCGTCGACGCGAGCGCGAACAACCTGCAGCACCTCACCGTCGACGTGCCGCTCGGACTGCTCACTTGCGTGACGGGTGTATCGGGCTCCGGCAAGTCCACACTCATCATCGACACGCTGTTCAACTACGCCGCGTCCTATGTGAACGGATCGATGCTCAGCCCCACCAAGGTGGACCGGGTCGAAGGGCTGCAGCACATCGATCGCATCATCGACATCGACCAGAGCCCGATCGGGCGCACACCGCGCTCGAACCCCGCGACTTACACGGGCCTGTTCGCGCCGTTGCGCGACCTCTTCGCCGCCGTGCCCGAAGCCCGCGCGCGCGGCTATGACGCCGGCCGCTTCAGCTTCAACGTGAAAGGCGGCCGTTGCGAGGCGTGCCAGGGCGACGGCGTCATCAAGGTGGAAATGCACTTCCTCCCCGACGTCTACGTCCCCTGCGACGTCTGCAAGGGCCAGCGCTACAACCGCGAGACGCTCGAAATCCGCTTTCGCGGCAAGAACATTCACGAGGTGCTGGAGATGACGGTGGAGGAAGGGCTGCGCTTCTTCCAGGCCGTGCCGACCCTTGCGAGCAAGCTAAAGACGCTGGTGGACGTGGGCCTCTCGTACCTGCGCCTCGGCCAGAACGCCACGACGCTCTCGGGCGGCGAGGCGCAGCGAGTGAAGCTCGCGCGGGAGCTCGCCAAGCGCGCCACCGGGCGCACGCTCTACATCCTGGACGAGCCCACGACGGGCCTGCACTTCCACGACGTCGCCCAGCTGCTCGAGGTGCTCCACCGCTTGCGCGACGAGGGCAACACCATCGTGGTGATCGAGCACAACCTCGACGTCATCAAGACCGCGGACTGGCTGATCGACCTTGGGCCGGAAGGCGGCGAAGGCGGCGGCACGATCGTAGGCACGGGCACGCCGGCGCAGCTCGCCGCCAACCCGAAATCCTATACGGGCCAGTACCTCAAACCCTTGCTGGAGAGACCCTCCTTGAACAAGCAAGTCGTCAGCAAGACGAAAGGTCGCGCGGCCGCCGGCTGAACCCAGGTCGCGGTTTCGGTCACTCACACGGCAAACGCATTGCCGATGCGAACCGTTCTCATCCATACTGCGCGTCCTATGGACTCCACCGCCCGCCCGCCCGGCGCCGCCTTGAACCCGGGCACCCTGTCCCTGAGCGTGCTCTCGCCCGGCGCCACCGCGTCGGTCGTCAGCATCGGCTCGGGCGGAGAAGGCGGCTTCACGCCGGTCGAACGCCGCCTCATCGAGCTCGGCTTCGTGCATGGCGAGCACATCGAAATCCTCGCGCAGTCCATGCTGGGCGGCGATCCCTTCGTGGTCCGTGTCGGCACGAGCACGTTCGCGCTCCGGCGCCGCGAAGTCGAATCGGTCTGGGTCGAGCCGGCTCCCGCCCCGACACCCGCATGAACGCCGCGGCCGGATCGGCGGAGGCCGTGAGCCTCTCGCTGATCGGCGTACCCAACTGCGGCAAGACCGCGCTCTTCAATCGGCTCACCGGCAGCCGACAGAAAGTCGCGAACTATCCCGGCGTCACGGTCGAACGCAAGGAAGGTCGCTTCATCGGCCCCGTCAGCGGCCGTACGTACCGGCTACTCGATTTGCCCGGTGCCTACAGCCTCGAACCGACGAGCCTCGACGAAGCCATCGCGCGCGACGTCGTGCTGGGCCGGCACGCGAGCGAGCCGCCGCCGGACCTGCTCGTGTGCGTGGTCGACTCCACCAACCTGCGCCTCAACCTGCGACTGGTGCTGGAGCTGAAACGGCTCGGTCGTCCGCTCATCGTCGCGCTCAACATGAGCGATGTGGCGCGCACGCGCGGCTACAAGCTCGATCGCGCGGCGCTCGAGCGGGCGCTCGGCGTGCCGGTCGTCGAAACGGTGGCGGTGAAACCGGGCGGCGAGCGCGAGCTCGTGGAGGCGATCGATCGCTATACGTTCGGCGCGCGCCTCGGCCGCGTCGAAGCGCCGGCCTCGACAGCCTCCGATGTGCAGGCCACGCAGCGCGAAGTTCGGCGGATCCTGAGCGAAGTGGGTTATCGCGTGCCCGCGCGGCTCGAGCTTTTCACAAAGCTCGACAACATCGTGCTGCACCCGGTGGCTGGCTTCGTGCTGCTGCTCGTAGTGCTGTTCCTGATGTTCCAGGCCGTGTTCAGCTGGGCCAAGGTCCCGATGGATCTCATCGAAGCCGGCATGAACGCAATCGGCATGTGGGTCGGCAGCGTGATGAGCGACGGGCCGTTGCGCGGCCTGCTCGTAGACGGCGTCGTCGGCGGCGCGGGCAGCGTGATCGTGTTCCTGCCGCAGATCGTCATCCTGTTTTTCTTCATTCTGGTGCTCGAGGATTCGGGCTACCTGCCGCGCGCGGCATTCATGCTGGACAAGCTCATGGGCAGCGTCGGCCTGTCGGGCCGCGCGTTCATTCCGTTGTTATCGAGCTTCGCTTGCGCGATCCCGGGCATCATGGCCACGCGCACGATTCCGTCGATGCGCGATCGCCTCGTCACCATCATGATCGCGCCGCTCATGACGTGTTCGGCGCGCCTGCCGATCTACACGCTGCTGATCGGCGCGTTCATCCCGAACCGCAAGGTCGGCGGGCTCTTCAACCTGCCGGGGCTCGTACTCTTTGGGCTCTACGTGGTCGCGGTCGTGTCCGCGATGGGCGTGGCCTTCGTAATGAAGCTCACGGTGATGCGCGGACAGAATCCGCCGTTGATGATGGAGCTGCCGGAATACCGCGCGCCGAACCTGCGCAACCTGCTGCTCGGCCTCTGGGAACGCGTGAGAATCTTCCTGGGCCGGGTGGGCGGCATCATCCTCACGCTGATGGTGGTGCTGTGGTTCCTCGGCAGCTATCCGGGGCCTCCCCCGGGCGCCACGGGGCCGGCAATCGAATACAGCATCGCGGGTATCCTCGGGCGCGGGCTGCAGCACGTATTCGCGCCTATCGGGTTCAACTGGCAGATCTCGATCGCGCTCGTGCCCGGCCTTGCCGCTCGGGAGGTTGCCATCGCCGCGCTGGGCACGGTGTATTCGATGTCCGCCGCAGGCGATGACGTTGCGGGCGCGCTCAGACCCGTGATCGCGTCGAGCTGGAGCCTTGCGACGGCGCTCTCGTTGCTCGCGTGGTACGTGTTCGCGCCTCAGTGCCTCTCGACCCTTGCAGTCGTGAAGCGCGAAACCAATTCATGGCGGTATCCGTTGATCATGGCCGGGTATCTGTTCGCACTGGCCTACATCGCGGCGTATATCACCTACCGTGCCGCCGTGGCACTGGGCGGAGGCTGACATGGAGCCGATCGTACAAGCACTCATCGTCGCGATACTGGTCATCGCCAGCGCGGTGTTGGCGACCTGGCGCCTGATGCCTGCCCGAGCGAAATTGCGCGTGCTCGATAGCGTGAAGCCGGCCGATGGGAATGCCGTGGGAGGCTGGTTGTTGCGCCTTCGAAGAGGTGTGCTGGCCGAGCTGACTCACGGCTGCGGAAGCTGCTCGCAGGCTTCGGACCACGTACAGAAGCACGCCGCGCCGAAGCGCTCCTAGCGCTCAGCGGCGGGTTGGGGCGCCCGACTGGAACATCTGGCGCACCTCGCCGTTCACGATGCGCTCCTGGTAATTGCCCTGCGTGTAGAGCGCGACCACGCGCCTCCAGAAGCTCACCGCCGCAGGGTTGCGCAGGTATTCGGTAATTTCCCAGCGCCCGGCAAACCGATTGAAGATGAGTTGCACGGCCGTGCGGCCTATTCCCAGGCGCCGCTGCGAACGGGCGATGAAGAACTCGGCCATTCGGAAGTCCACCGGCGGCCGACCCAGTTGCGGCGTGCCCCCGCGGGCCACCATCGCGAAACCCACGGGCTTGGAGTTCTTCACGATCGCCAGCACGAACGCGGTCGAATCGGAGAACCAGCGCGTGATCTGGTCCGGCTCCCGATGCCCCACTTCGCCGAGCACGGGAAAGATGCCGGTGTTGAGCGGCGCGAGATCGTCCAGGTAATTGCGATAGACGCTCTCGATCCACAGCCGGTCGCTGTCGGAAGCGCGCGCATCGCGAACACTGACGGTCACGGTCGAATCCACGGCCAACTTCCCCTGACGATACCAGCGCCTTTCAAAAAGACGCGCCCCCTCTAAAACGACACGGCCCGGACAGGGCCTTCGCTCTGTCCGGGCCGTTGGAGCCTCTCAGGCTCGAAGCAGTATCGGTGAGCCTGTGCGGCCCACCCGATACTTACTGCTTCGGCGCCTCGGCCGGCGGAGCAGCGGCACCTTCGGCCGGAGCAGCGCCTTCGGCGGCCGGAGCAGCGGGAGCGGCATCGGCCGGAGCAGCAGCGGCGCCATCGGCCGGAGCGGCAGGGGCTTCAGCAGCAGGCGCGGCAGGGGCCGCTTCAGGAGCGGCCGCTTCCTGCTTCGCGCAGGCAGTGAGCATCAGCGCGGCAACAATGGCGCTAAGAGCAAGTTTAGTGTTCATCGTCGATACCCCGAGAAGCAGTGGTGAGAAAAACTGTTTGAAGAGACCTGTTAGCGAGTGCGGATTTTTTCGAATCGCACAACGCGCGGCGTGGGATTCTATAGACAGATTTGGAGTTTTGAAACATCCGTCTTAGCTTATGTCGGCTCAAAACGACAGGGCGGCACGTCTACAATCGCAGGCCGATACACTGCAAATCGCGAGGAAAACCCGGATGTCGAGTTGCGCGGAAGACCTTGAAGGCACCTATGCCGCCCACCTCGATGCAGTCGTTCGCCGCACCTCGCGCGCGCTGGAATCAGCGGGTTTCTCCAGTCTGCTGGTGCATTCGGGCAGCGCGCCGATGGTCTTCGCGGACGACCAGCACTATCCGTTCCGGGTGAATGCCCCCTTCAAGCTCTGGGCGCCACTCACGGACGTGCCCGACTGCTTCGTCTATTTCGAGCCGGGCCGCAAGCCGCGCATGCTATTCCACCATCCACGCGACTATTGGCATAAGCCCGCGGATCCGCCGGGTTCGTTCTGGACACGCCATTTCGAGCTGCACGCGGTGTCCGACCGCGCCACGGCCCGAACACTGCTGCCCGAAAACCTGACCCGGACCGCATATATCGGCGAAGCCCTGCCCGAGCTCGAAACCTGGGGCATCGGCGCGGTAAACCCTGAAGCCCTCGTCACCCGGCTGGACTTTGATCGTGCGGCCAAGACGCCCTACGAGCTCGCCTGCCTGCGCGAAGCGAGCCGACTCGGTGCACTCGGGCACATCGCCGCCCGCAAAGCGTTCGAAGCAGGCAAGTCGGAATACGACATCGAGCTCGCCTTCCTCGAAGCCTGCGGCTTGCGCGAGCAGGAGCTGCCGTACAACCCCATCATCGCGCTCAATGCGGGGGCGGCGGTTCTGCACTATCAAGTGCTGGAACGGCGTGCGCCGTCCGAACGGCACTCGATGCTGATCGATGCGGGCGCGGATTTCGCGGGCTACGCGAGCGACATCACGCGCACGTATTCAGCCGCCGACGCGGACTTCGCGAAGCTCGTGAGCGAAATGGATCACGTGCAGCAGTCCCTCTGCGCCAGCGTGCGCGCGGGTGTGGACTGGCGCGACGTGCACATTTCTTCCCATCGACTGATCGCGGAGGTGTTGCACGACGCGGGCATCATCAACTGCGAGGCCGATCAAGCCGTGGAGACGGGACTCTCCAGCGTGTTCCTGCCTCATGGGCTCGGGCACTTGCTCGGCTTGCAGGTACACGACGTCGGCGGGCTGCAGAAGACACCGGAAGGCGGGAGCATTCCGCGACCGGAAGGCCACCCTTACCTGCGGCTGACGCGAGTGCTCGAAGAGAACTTCGTCGTGACGATGGAGCCGGGGCTGTACTTCATCGATCAGCTGCTGGATCAGGCACGCGGCGACCATCGCGGCGCCAAGATCGATTGGGCGCGCGTCGAGCAGTTCCGGCGCTTCGGCGGCATCCGCATCGAAGACAACCTGGCCGTCACCGCGGGAGGTTGCGAGAACCTCACGCGGGATGCGTTCGCGGACGCCACGACGAACTGAGCGCGAAAGGCCGGACGCTGCGCAGCGGCGACCCTTCGCCTGGAAACGGAACGCTACTTCCTCGCGAGCAGGTCGCGAATTTCGGTGAGCAGCTGCTCTTCCTTCGACGGCGGCGGAGGCGGCGCGCTCGCCGACGGCGGCGGCGGGCGCTTCAGCGCGTTGATGCCCTTGATCACGATGAAGAGCGCCAGCGCGATGATGACGAACTCGAAGATCGTCTGCAGGAACACGCCGTACTTGAGCAGCACCGCCTTGCCGTCAGCCCCGGTGGCGAGGTTGGCTGCGTACTCCTTGAAATCAACGCCGCCGATAGCGAGACCGAGCGGCGGCATGATGACGTCGGCGACAAGCGAGCTGACGATCTTGCCGAAGGCGGCGCCGATCACGACACCGACCGCGAGGTCGATGACGTTGCCTTTCATCGCAAATTCTTTGAACTCTGTGCCCAGGCCCATGGCGATCTCCCCGAACGTTGTTCTTGGTGAGCGCATTGCTTGCGCCCCGGGGCGAGCCTACGGAAACAGTGTTACGGGCGCAAATCGCAACTCGTTTCCAATTCGAGGCGGGTCCGCATCAGAACTGCGCACTGGCTGCCCGCAGGCCGGGAGGCAGATCTTCAGCGTTCAGTGCGTCGAGATAACGTTTGTAGGCGAAAACGCGATCACGAGCGCGACCAGTCGTTTCGCGCACGATTCCGAGTCTTTCCAGCTCACGCAGGGCCTGACCAATGGTGGGTGCCGTAAGACCGGTGGCCGCCCTGATCGTGGCGACCGTCGAGAGGGGTTTCTTCTGTAGCGCTTCCTGTATCAAGAGTACCGTGGGGGCCAGCCGCCCGATGCCGCGCACCGCGATTCGGTCTTGCTCAAACACAGCGGCGATGCGCTTGCCAGTCGCAACCGCCTGCTCGGCGCTTACACGTATGGCTGTCGCGAAGAACTCGAGCCAACTCTCGAAGTCGCCGGTTTCACGAACGGCGTTGAGCTGGGCGTAGTACTGCGCTCTATGTTGCTTGAGATAAAGACTGGGATAGAGAAGAGGCTCTCTCAGCACTCCGTCATGGCAAAGGATGAGCGTGACCAAGAGGCGTCCGATGCGCCCGTTGCCGTCGAGGAATGGATGGATCGTTTCGAATTGCAGGTGTGCGAGCGCGGCCTTTTCAACTGTAGGCACGTCCGAATGCAGGAACTGCTCGAGTGACGCCATGGAAGCGCCGACATCCCGCGGCGGTGGCGGCACAAATGCCGCATTACCCGGGCGCGAACCCCCGATCCAATTCTGGGAGGTGCGGAACTCGCCCGGTGATTTCTCCGCGCCACGTCCGTCGGTAAGCCTTGCGAACGTATGAGTAGAGCAGGAGATTGGCGTCTGGCAGGGCTCCGGCCGCACCGTCGAGGCGTCCGAGAGCAACGAGCCCCGCATCGAGAGCCTTCCGCACAGAACCGCTCAGATCCAGGGCTGGCACCGGCGGAAGGGGGCCCGGAATAAATGCCCGGACCTCTTCTCCGCTGTCGTTCGAGACGACATATCGGCCAACGTTTTGACGCCTCAAACGACCCCCCGCCTGCACGCCCGAATATTCCGATGCTGGCGCTATTTAAGCAAAGGCATCATTTCTTTAATAGGATCGAGGCTTAATAAATAAATTTAATGCTGGCTCCCGAAACGAAGCGGGCCCCAGAGGGGCCCGCTTCACGATCACTGCAAAGAAGCCCGCCTCAGGCGGCGGCCTTCTTTTTCTTCTTCGGAGCGGCCTCGGCGGCGGACGCGCTCTTCGCTTTCTTCTTCGCGGTCTTCTTCTTGGCACCGGCCTCGTCGGCAGGCTGGTCGGCCGTGGCGGCCGGGCCGTCCACGAGCTGCATCAGCGCCATCGGGGCGGAGTCACCCGCGCGCGGGGCCAGGTGCAGGATGCGCGTGTAGCCACCTGGGCGGGCCTTGAAGCGGGGACCGAGATCCTCGAACAGCTTGGTAACCACATCGCTGTCGCGCAGGCGGGAGAACGCCACGCGGCGGCTGGCCTCGCTGTCCTTCTTGGCGAGCGTGATGAGCGGCTCGACGACGCGGCGAAGCTCTTTGGCCTTCGGCAGCGTGGTGCGAATGGTCTCGTGACGGAGGAGCGAGACGCTCATGTTCCGCAGCATCGCGTGCCGGTGAGGGGCATTACGCGAGAGCTGGCGGCCGGAAAGCTGATGACGCATGTTCGAAAACCCTTAAAGATCAAACCGAATCGTTTCCGCAAGTGAAGACACTCCACTTGTGGAGACGTCGAGGCGCGCGCGGTGGCCGCCGCGCGCGCCTCTCGTGTTACATCACGTCGCGTTCTTCGTCGTGCTTCAGGCCCTGGGGCGGCCAGCCTTCGAGCCGCATGCCGAGCATGAGGCCGTGGCTCTGGAGCACTTCCTTGATCTCGGTGAGCGACTTCTTGCCGAGATTCGGCGTCCGCAGCAGCTCGACTTCCGTCCGCTGCACGAGATCACCGATGTAGTGAATGTTTTCCGCCTTGAGGCAGTTCGCCGAGCGCACGGTGAGCTCGAGCTCGTCGACCGGACGCAACAGGATCGGATCGAACTGCATCTCGGAGACCTTCTGCGAGGCTTCTTCCTCGCCCTGCAGGTCCACGAACACCGACAGCTGGTCCTTGAGGATGCTGCCGGCGCGGCGGATGGCTTCTTCCGCGTCGATCGTGCCGTTGGTCTCGATGTCGATGACCAGCTTGTCGAGATCGGTGCGCTGCTCGACGCGGGCCGCGTCCACGGAGTACGTGACGCGACGGACGGGCGAGAACGACGCATCGAGCTGCAGGCGGCCGATCGGGCGAGTCTGCTCCTCGAACGCGGCGCGCTGCACGGCCGGACGGTAACCGCGGCCACGCTCGACGCGCAGGGTCATGTTGAGCTCGCCGGCCTTGGTCAGGTTGGCGATCACGAGCTCGGGGTTCACGACTTCGATGTCGTGGTCGGTCTGGATGTCGCCCGCCAGCACCGGGCCGGGGCCCTTCTTGTGGAGGCGCAGCTCGGCGCTGTCACGCGTGTGCATGCGGAGCGCGACGAGCTTCAGGTTGAGCAGGATGTCGACGACGTCTTCCTGGACGCCTTCGATGCTCGTGTATTCGTGCAGCACGCCGTCGATCTCGACTTCCGTGATGGCGCTGCCAGGCATGGAGGAGAGCAATACGCGGCGGAGGGCGTTACCGAGCGTATGGCCGAAACCGCGCTCGAACGGCTCGATGACCACGCGCGCCTGGCGCGGAGCGACGGGCTGCACCTTCACCACTCGGGGCTTCAAGAACTCTACGACTGAACCCTGCATTTCACGCTCACCTTGCCAGCTGGTCGGCCGGCGTCTGGGGGCGGGGTTGGAGACCCCGCGCTCGTGATCTTTCGATGACGAACAAAGCGAAGCGCCCCGGCGTGAGCCGCAGCGCTTCGCTCAAATCAGAAAAAATTACTTCGAATACAACTCTACGACGAGGTTCTCGTTGATGTCGGGGAGGATGTCATCCCGCGCCGGCACCTGCTTGAACACGCCACGAAATTCCTTGTCGTTCACTTCCACCCACTCGGGGAAGCCGACCTGCTGGGCCACCGTCAGCGCGCCCGCGATGCGCAGCTGCTTGCGCGACTTCTCGCGGATCTGCACGACGTCGCCGGCCTTCACCTGGTACGAGGCGATGGTCACGACCTGCTCGTTCACCACGATCGACTTGTGGCTGACCAGCTGGCGCGCTTCGGCACGCGTAGCCGCGAAACCCATGCGATACACGACGTTGTCGAGCCGGCACTCCAGCAGCTTCAGCAGGTTTTCCCCCGTGGAACCCTGGCGGCGCGCCGCTTCGGTGTAGTAGTTGCCGAACTGACGCTCGAGCACGCCGTACATGCGGCGCAGCTTCTGCTTCTCGCGCAGCTGCAGACCGTACTCGCTAAGTCGGGTCTTGCGCTCACCTTTCAAGCCGCCGGGCGGCACGGAGAGCTTACATTTGTTCTCGAGAGGCTTGATGCCGCTCTTCAGGAAGAGATCCGTGCCCTCGCGGCGAGCGAGCTTGCACGTGGGACCTAGGTAACGCGCCATGAAGACTCCTGACCTTTAAACGCGGCGCTTCTTGGGAGCGCGGCAGCCGTTGTGCGGGATCGGCGTGACGTCCGAGATGCTCGTGATCTTGAGCCCGGCGCTGTTGAGCGCGCGGACCGCCGATTCACGGCCGGGGCCCGGGCCACCGACGCGCACTTCCACGTTCTTCACACCGTGCTCCATCGCAGCCTTGCCCGCCTTCTCGGCGGCCACCTGCGCGGCGAACGGCGTGGACTTGCGGGAGCCGCGGAAACCGCAGCCACCCGACGTCGCCCACGACAGGGTATTCCCCTGCCGATCGGTGATCGTGATGATCGTGTTGTTGAAAGAAGCGTGAACGTGCGCGATCGCGTCGAGAACGTTCTTGCGCGTCTTCTTCGGCTTCTTGCCGCCGCCTGCAGCGGCGGCTGCGCCACCGCTCGAAGCCTGTGCTTTCTGATCAGCCATGATGCTACTTGTTCACCTTTAGGCCTTGCCCGGCGGAGCGTTGAGCTTGACCGCCTGTTTGCGCGGGCCCTTCCGGGTGCGCGCGTTGGTGCGCGTACGCTGGCCTCGCACCGGCAGGCCGCGCCGATGGCGCATGCCGCGATACGAGCCCAGGTCCATGAGGCGCTTGATGTTCATGGACACCTCGCGACGCAGGTCACCCTCGACGGGAAACTTCTGAATCAGCGAGCGAATCGTGTTGACCTCGACCTCGGTGAGATCCTTCACCTTGGTCGTGGGGTCGACGCCGGCGGCAACGCAGAGGTTGCGCGCACGGGAACGCCCGACGCCATAGATGTGGGTCAAGCCAACCCACAAGTGCTTGTTCATCGGGATGTTGATGCCGGCAATACGTGCCATGTTTCTCTAGCCTCGCCGCAAATCAGGCGCCGAAAAAGCGCGCGATTGTACGGTAAATTCTCTTGGCCTGCAGATCGTTAGCCATTGGCCTACTAGCCTTGGCGCTGCTTGTGGCGCTGATCTGTGCAGATCACGAACACCACGCGACGCCGGCGGACGATCTTGCAGTTCTTGCAGATTTTCTTAACGGACGGACGAACCTTCATAGGATCCTCATGGCCTGGGGCCAGGATTCAACGGCGCCGCGGCGGCCCCGTACAAACAGCTGCGCGCGACGCGCGCGGCACTTAACCATTACCGCCCCTACCCGCCCCAAGCAGATTCGCCTTCTTCAACAGGCTGGGGTACTGGTGCGACATCTGATGCGCCCGGAGCTGCGCCATGAAGTCCATCACCACGACTACAACGATGAGCAGGGAGGTGCCGCCAAACTGGAACGGCACGCCCCGGGATGCAATGAGCCACTCCGGCAGCAGGCAGACCGAGGCCACGTAGAGCGCGCCCCACAACGTCAGGCGCGTGAGCACCTTGTCGATGTATTCGGCGGTCTGCTGGCCGGGACGCAGGCCCGGAATGAAGGCATTCGACTTCTTCAGGTTGTCGGCCGTATCCCGCGCGTTGAACACGAGGGCCGTATAGAAGAAGCAGAAGAACAGAATGAGGATAGCGTAAATCACCAGGTGCAGTGGCTGGCCGTAACCCAGCGACGTGGCCAGGCTCTGCAGGAAGCGCCCGAAGCCCTCCTGGTTGTTCTGCCCGAAGAAGCCCGCGATGGTCGCCGGGAAGAGCAGCAGGCTCGAGGCGAAGATCGGCGGGATCACGCCCGACATGTTGAGCTTGAACGGGATGTGGCTGGTCTGGCCCGCGTACATGCGGCGGCCGACCTGGCGCTTCGCGTAGTTCACGGCGATGCGACGCTGGGCGCGCTCCACGAACACCACGAACGCGGTGACCGCCAGCACGATCACGATCAGGAACAGCGCGAACGGCGGCGACATTTCGCCGGTGCTCACCATGTTCAGGGTGTTGCCGAAGGCGCCCGGCAGGCCCGCGACGATGCCGGCCAGGATGATCATGGAGATACCGTTGCCGATACCCCGCTCCGTGATCTGCTCGCCGAGCCACATCAGGAACAACGTCCCGGTGGTCATGGTGATGGTGGCCGTGAAGAGCCACGTGAAACCGGTGGTGAGGGTGAGCCCGTTGTTCTGCAGGGCAATCGCCGCCGCGAACGATTGGAACGCACCGAGCGCCACGGTGAGATAACGCGTGTATTCGGTGAGCTTGCGACGACCCGACTCGCCTTCCTTCCGCAGCTCCATGAACTGCGGAATGATCATTCCCATCATCTGGATGATGATCGAGGCCGAGATATAGGGCATCACGCCCATGGCGAATATCGACAGGCGGGACAGGGCCCCGCCTGTAAACATGTTCACCACGCCGAAGATCGTGTTCGACTGGTCCTGGAAGAAACTGGCGACGCGGGCGGGGTTGATGCCCGGCACCGGGATAAAGGTGCCGATGCGATAGACCACCAGCGCGCCGATCAGGAAAAACAGGCGCGAGCGGATCTCCCCGAAACGGGCCGAATCGCCGAGGCCGGCGACAGGACTGCTGGATGATGGAGAGGTTGCCACTTTTGCCTGTTAGCTCTTGCGAGCCTTATTCCTGAAAAGAGCCGCCAGCGGCTTCGATAGCAGCGCGCGCGCCCTTCGTAGCGGCGATGCCCTTGAGCGTGACGGCTTTCGTTACTTCACCGGACAGCACGACCTTCGCGCTTTCCGTAAACACCGGCACCACGCCGGCCTTCTTCAACGCGTCGAGGTCGATCACCGCGGCCTCAACCTTTGCGAGCTCCGACAGACGCACTTCCGCGCGCGTCCGCTTGATCTTCGAGCGGAAACCCACCTTCGGCAGGCGACGCTGCAGCGGCATCTGGCCGCCCTCGAAGCCAACCTTGTGGTAGCCGCCCTTGCGAGCGCGCTGGCCCTTGACGCCGCGGCCGCAGGTCTTGCCCTGGCCGGCGGAGGCGCCGCGACCCACGCGCAGCCGCGCCTTGCGCGAGCCCGGGGCCGGCTTGAGTGTGTTCAGTTCCATGGTCATGCCTTCTCCACCTTCAAGAGGTGGCTCGCGGTATTGATCATCCCCCGGTTCTCGGGAGTGTCGTTCACCGTGATCGTCTGCTGCGGCCGGCGCAGGCCGAGGCCGCGCACGGAGGCCGAGATGTTCTTCAACTGCCCGGCCAGGCTCTTCAGGAGCGTTACTTTCACTTGAGCGGCCATGGCCTTACCCCGTGATCTCTTCGAGCGTCTTGCCGCGCTTCGCCGCGATCTCATCCGGCGAGCGTATGGCCGACAGCGCACCGATGGTGGCGCGCACGACGTTGATCGGGTTGCGCGAGCCGTAGCTCTTCGCGAGCACGTTGCGCACGCCGGCGCACTCGAGCACCGCACGCATGCCGCCGCCGGCGATGACGCCCGTACCTTCGGAAGCAGGCTGCATCAGAACGCGAGTCGCGCCGTGCGTGCCCTTGATGGCGTAATGGAGCGTGTCGTTCTTCAGGCTCACGTTGATCATCTGCTTGCGCGCCTGGGCCATCGCCTTGCTGATGGCAACCGGCACTTCGCGCGCCTTGCCGAAGCCGTAGCCGACGCGACCCGCACCGTCACCCACCACCGTGAGTGCGGTGAAGCCGAACTGGCGACCACCCTTGACGACCTTCGCCGTGCGATTGACCGCGACGAGTTTCTCGGTGAACTCGTCGGCGCTCTGCGGCTTGTCGATTCGTGCCATATGTAGGAACTCTCTTTAAAACTCGAGCCCGGACTCACGCGCGGCGTCAGCAAGCGCCTTCACGCGTCCGTGATAGCGGAAGCCCGAACGGTCGAACGCCACCTTCGTGACGCCTGCGGCCTTGGCCTTCTCCGCGATGGCGCGGCCGACAGCCTTGGCGGCGTCGACGTTGCCGGTGTACTTCAGGTCGGTCTTCACCGTCGCCTGCACGGTCGACGCGGCGGCGAGCACTTTCGAGCCCTGCGCGTCGGTCACCTGCGCATAGATATGGCGCGGCGTCTTGTGAATGCTCAGGCGCGCGACCCCGAGATGGCGGATCTGTGCGCGGGTCTTCACTGCGCGGCGCAAGCGCCGCTGTTTCTTGCGAATCTGCATGGCGTATTCCTAGGGCTTCGCCCAACTGTCAAACCCGGATCGCGCAAAGCGCGACCGGGGGGACATAGCGGCGCTGCGCGCCGGAAGGGTATGAAGCGGAATCATTTCTTCTTGCCTTCCTTCAGTTCGATCTTCTCGCCGACGTAGCGCACACCCTTGCCCTTGTAAGGCTCCGGCGGACGCACATCGCGGATCTCGGCGGCCACCTGGCCGACCTTCTGCCGATCGATGCCCCGGATGACGATTTCCGTCTGGGTCGGGGTCTCGATCGTGATGCCTTCCGGCATGTTGAAGTTCACCGGGTGCGAGAAGCCGAGGGTCAGGTTCAGCACCTTGCCCTGCACGGCGGCGCGAAAGCCGACGCCCTGGAGCTCGAGCTTCTTCTCGTAACCCTTGGTGACCCCGACGATCATGTTCGCGATGTGCGCGCGGGTGGCACCCGCCTGCGGACGCGATTCCTCGCCGGCGTACTTCACCGACAGCGACTTGTCTTTCTGCTCGATCGACACACCAGCACCCAGCGGCACGGACAGAGTGCCCTTGGCACCCTTCACCGTGACCGACTCGTTCGCGACGGTGGCCGTCACGCCCTGCGGAAGGTCGATGATCTTGTTGGCTACGCGAGACATGTCAATTACCTGTCAACTTTGGCCTGTCATTCATCAGGCGACGATGCAGAGCACTTCGCCGCCCTGGCCGATGGAACGAGCCTGCTTGTCGGTCATCACGCCCTTGGGGGTCGAGACGATGACAGTGCCCATGCCGCCAAGCACCTTCGGCAATTCGTCCTTGCCACGATAGATGCGCAGGCCCGGTCGGGAGACGCGCTCGAGGCGGTCGATCACCGGCCTGCCTTCGTAGTACTTGAGGCCAACGGTCAGCGTGGCCTTGCCGCCCTCGTTATCGAGGCGGAAGTCTTCCACGTAACCCTCGTCCTTCAGCACGCGCACGATGGCGGTCTTCACTTTCGATGAAGCCATGCTCACTTCCGTCTTGCGAGCGGTCTGCGCGTTGCGGATGCGGGTGAGGAGGTCTGCAATAGGATCGGTCATGCTCATGGCGCGTTCCTCACCAGCTCGCCTTGGACACGCCCGGGATCTCGCCGCGGTTCACAACCTCGCGGATCTTCACGCGCGACAGACCGAATTTGCGGTACACGCCACGGGAACGACCCGTGATCGCGCAGCGATTGCGGTGACGCGAGGCGCTCGCATCGCGCGGCTGCTGCTGCAGCTTCGTCTGCGCGGCGACACGCTGTTCCGGTGAGCTGCGCGGGCTGCGGATGATTTCCTTCAGCTGCGCACGCTTCACCGCGTACTTTTTCACGATCCCCGCGCGACGCTTCTCGCGCTCGACCATGCTCGTCTTGGCCATACGGTCTGTATTTCCTGCTGTACTTCCGGAAACTTATTTCCGGAACGGGAAGTTGAAAGCTTCGAGCAACGCGCGCCCCTGCTTGTTGTCGCTCGCCGTCGTCGTGATGGTGATGTCCATGCCCCGGATCGTGTCGATCTGGTCGTACTGGATCTCGGGGAAAATGATCTGTTCCTTCACACCGAGGCTGTAGTTGCCACGGCCGTCGAACGAACGGGGCGACACACCACGGAAGTCGCGGATGCGGGGCATCGCGATGCTGATCAGGCGATCCAGGAACTCGTACATCCGGTCGCCGCGCAACGTCACCATGCAGCCCACGGCAAGACCCTGGCGCAGCTTGAACGCCGCGATCGCCTTGCGGGACTTGGTGACCAGCGGCTTCTGGCCGGTGATCTTGGTGAGGTCGGCCACCGCCGCATCCATCACCTTGCGGTCCGCGACGGCTTCACCGACGCCCATGTTCACCGTGATCTTTACGATCTTCGGCACCTGCATCACGTTCGCGACGCCCAAGTCGGCCTTGAGCTTCGGCACGATCGTGTTGCGGTATGTCTCAGCTAGTCTGGCTGCCATGACTTTGTATCTCTAAGGGACGCGCTTACGCGTCCAGCATCTCGCCGTTCGACTTGAAGAAGCGGACCTTCTTCCCGTCGGTAAGCGTCTTGTAACCAATGCGGTCGGCTCTCTTGGCGCCCGCGTTCCAGATCGCGACCTTCGAAGTCGCGAGCGGCATTTCCTTCTCGATGATGCCGCCCGGCTGGTTGGCCTGCTGGTTCGGCTTCTGGTGCTTCTTCTGCTTGTTGACGTTCTCCACGAGCACGTGGCCCGTCGCCAGAACTTTAAGCACCTGACCCTGCCGGCCCTTGTCGCGGCCGGAGAGCACGACCACCTGGTCGCCTTTGCGAATCTTGCTCACAGGACCTCCGGGGCCAGCGAGATGATCTTCATGAACGCCGACGTGCGCAGCTCGCGCGTGACGGGCCCGAAGATACGAGTGCCGATCGGCTCGAGCTTGTTCGTCAGCAACACCGCGGCGTTGCCGTCGAAGCGGATGAGCGAACCGTCCTGGCGACGAACACCACGGCGCGTGCGAACGACGACGGCGTCATACACCTCGCCCTTCTTCACCTTGCCGCGCGGGATGGCGTCCTTGACGCTCACCTTGATGACGTCGCCGACCTGCGCGTAGCGCCGGCGGGTGCCGCCCAGCACCTTGATGCACATCAGGGTGCGTGCGCCGCTGTTGTCGGCTGCGTTGAGCAGAGTTTGCAACTGAATCATGGGTGCCCTCTCCCGCTCAGGCGCTCGCGCGCCCGATCACTTTGACCAGCTTCCACGACTTGCGCCGGGAGAGCGGGCGGCACGGCGTGATCTGCACCGTGTCCCCTTCCTTCGACTCACCGTTCTCGTCATGCGCGAGAAGCTTGGTGGTGCGACGGATGAACTTGCCGTACATCTCGTGGCGGACGAGCCGCTCGATTTCGACGGCGATCGTCTTCTGCATTTTCGTGCTGACCACGCGGCCCGTGAGGGTGCGTGACCCGACGGCTTCCACTTTCGATTCTGTCTTCGTCTGTTCGGCGCTCATTACTTGCTCACTCCGGCGCTCTTCAGCTGCGCCTCGCGCGCGATGGTCTTCAACCGCGCAATGCCCTTGCGAACCTTGCCGAACTGGTCGGGCTTCACGGCCTGGCCGGTCGCGCGCTGCAGGCGCAGGGCGAACTGCTCCTTGCGCAGCTTCAGCAGCTCGTCGTGCAGCTCCGCGGCGCTCTTGGCGCGCAGCTTCGCGGCGAGCTCATTGCCCGCACCCTTCGATGCCTCGGCCGGGGCGGCCTTCGCCGCCTTCTTCTTCGCAGCCATCAGCGCACCTGCCTCTTCACGAACATGGTGGACACGGAGAGCTTGGAGCCGGCGAGACGGAACGCTTCGCGCGCCGTCGCCTCATCCACGCCTTCCATCTCGAACAGCACCTTGCCGGGCAGCACCTTCGCGACCCAGTACTCGACGTTGCCCTTGCCCGAGCCCATGCGGACTTCGAGAGGCTTCTTCGAGATCGGCACGTCCGGGAACACGCGGATCCAGATCTGACCACCGCGCTTCACGGCGCGCGCCATGGCGCGACGGGCGGCTTCGATCTCGCGCGCCGTCATGCGGGCGCGGCTCGTGGCCTTCAATCCGAACTCGCCGAAAGCGACGTGGCTGCCGCGCTGGGCGAACCCGCTATTACGGCCTTTGAACTGCTTGCGATATTTAGTGCGCTTGGGCTGCAACATGAATCGTTACTCAGGCCGTGGCTTCGGCGGCAGGTGCGGCCGCCGGCGGCGCGCCCTCACCCGTCTCGCCCGTGGCGACCGGCTGGTCGACCGCCGGCTTGTCGAACACTTCACCCTTGAAGATCCACACCTTGACGCCGATGACGCCGTAGGTGGTGCGGGCTTCAGAGAGGCCGTAGTCGATGTCCGCACGGAACGTGTGCAGCGGAACGCGACCCTCGCGGGACCATTCCGTGCGCGCGATTTCCGAACCGTTGAGACGGCCCGACACGCGCACCTTCACGCCCAGGGCGCCGCTGCGCATCGTGCTCATCACCGCGCGCTTCATCGCGCGGCGGAACATCACGCGCTTCTCGATCTGCTGCGCGATGCTGTCGGCCACGAGCTTCGAATCGAGCTCGGGCTTCCTGATCTCGCTGATGTTGAGGCGCACGTCGTTGACCGTCATGCCGAGCAGCTTCGCCGTCTCCTGGCGCAGCTTCTCGATGTCCTCACCCTTCTTGCCGATGACGATACCGGGGCGCGCGGTCTGGATGGTGATGTTCACCTTCTTCGCGGCACGCTCGATCGCCACACGGCTCACCGACGCATCCTTCAGGCGCGTGGTGAGGAACTGACGCACACGGAAATCCGTGTACACGTTCGTGGGGAACTGCTTCTTGCTGGCATACCACTTCGACATCCAATCACGGGTGATGCCAAGGCGAATGCCATACGGATTAACTTTCTGACCCATGCGTCAATCCTTCTTGCCGTCGCTCACGGCGACGGTGATGTGACTGCTGCGCTTCACGATACGCGTGCCGCGGCCCTTGGCGCGGGCGGCAAAGCGCTTCAACTGCGGCGCCTCGTCCACGAAAATCTGTGAAACCTTGAGATCGTCGACATCGAGGCCGGCGTTCTCACGCGCGTTCTCGACGGCCGACCAGAGCACTTTGTAGACGAGCTTCGCGCCCTTCTTCGGCATGAACTTGAGCGTCGACAAGGCGCGGCCAGCTTCGGCGCCACGCACCGTGTCGGCGACGAGCCGGCACTTCTGCGGCGAGATGCGCGCGTAACGCAATTTTGCGGTGACTTCTGCCATAAAGCCCTCAGTTCGACGACTCGACCTTGCGGTCGCCGGAGTGCGTCTTGAACGTGCGCGTCGGCGCGAACTCGCCGAGCTTGTGCCCCACCATGTTTTCGCTGATCAGCACCGGAATGTGCTGGCGACCGTTGTGGACGGCGATCGTGAGACCCACCATTTCGGGCACCACCATCGAGCGGCGCGACCAGGTCTTGATGGGCTTGCGGTCGTTCTTCGCTGAAGCAACCTGCACTTTCTTCGAGAGATGCAGATCGACGAACGGGCCCTTCTTGAGTGAACGCGGCATTAACGCACCTTGTTCTTGCGGCGCTGGACGATCATGTTGTCCGTGCGCTTGTTGTGACGGGTCTTCAGACCCTTCGTGTTCCAGCCCCACGGGGACACCGGGTGCGGGTTACCCTGGCCGGACTTGCCTTCACCACCACCGTGCGGGTGGTCGACCGGGTTCATCGCGAGACCGCGCACCGTCGGGCGCACGCCGCGCCAGCGCTTCGCGCCGGCCTTGCCGTAGCTGCGCAGGTTGTGCTCGTCGTTGCTCACTTCGCCGAGAGTGGCGCGGCAATCGATGTGCACTTTGCGCGTTTCGCCCGACTTCAGGCGCAGGTAGGCATAGATGCCTTCGCGCGCCGTGTACGAAACGGAGCTGCCGGCGCTGCGAGCGAGCTGGCCACCCTTGCCCGGCTTCAATTCCACGTTGTAGACGATCGAGCCGACCGGCACATGACGCAGTGTCATGGCGTTACCGACCTTGATCGGCGCATCCGAACCCGAGCGGATGTCATCGCCCGGCTTCATGCCCTTGGCGGCGATGATGTAGCGACGCTCGCCATCGGAGTACTTGATCAGCGCGATGTGACCGGTACGGTTCGGGTCGTACTCCACGCGCTCGACGACGCCGGCGATGCCGTCCTTGTCGCGCTTGAAGTCGATGAAACGATATTTCTGGCGCGAGCCACCGCCGACGTGACGCGTGGTGATGCGGCCGAAGCTGTTGCGCGCGCCGGTCTTGTTCTGATGCCCGGTCAGCGGCGCATACGGGTCGCCCTTGTACAGGTGCGACCGGTCGACTTTGATCACCGTGCGCGTGCCCGGTGACGTGGGCTTCATTTTGATGAGGGCCATGGTGGTTCTCTCAACGAGGCCTTACGCCTTCGCCCTCGCTTCGTAGTCGATGCTCTGACCCTGGACGAGGCTCACATAAGCCTTCTTCCAGTCCTGTGTGCGGCCGGTCACTTTGCCGAAGCGGCGCGCCTTGCCAGGCTCGTTCACGACCTGCACACCCTTCACCTTCACTTCGAACATCAGCTCCACGGCAGCCTTGATGTCCGTCTTCGTCGCGCTCTTCATCACGCGGAAGGTGTACTGGTTGTGGTTCTGCATCGCGGTCGCCGTCTTTTCGGTGACGTGCGGGGCGATGAGCACATTCATCAGCTGTTCGCGCTTCACTGCAGGCGCTCCTCGATCATCTTCACGGCGCCCACGGTGGCGAGCACCTTGTCGTAGCTCGCGAGACTCAGCGGGTTGAGCCGCGAGACCTCGATCACTTCCACGAAAGGCAGGTTACGGGCCGCGAGGAACAGCTTCTCGTCGAGTGCCTCGACGACGATCAGCACGCTCTCGAGCTCCCATTTCTTCAGCTGGCCGGCGAGCAGCTTCGTCTTCGGCGCTTCGAGCGGGATGTCGTTCGCGACGATGAGCCGATCGGTGCGCGCGAGCTCCGACAGCATCGAGGTGATGGCACCGCGATACATCTTGCGGTTCACCTTCTGCTCGAAGCTGCGCGGCTTGGCCGCGAACGCGCGACCGCCGCCGACCCAGATCGGGCTGCGGCTCGAACCGGCGCGTGCCTGGCCCGTGCCCTTCTGCGCCCAGGGCTTCTTGCCGCCGCCGCGCACTTCCGCGCGCGTCTTCTGCGCCTTGGTGCCCGAGCGGCCGGCATTGCGATATGCCGTGATGACCTGGTGCACCAGCGCCTCGTTGAATTCCTGGCCGAACGCTGCATCGGAAACCTGCAGCTCGGCACCGCCATTGACGATTTTCAGTTTCATGGCGGCTTACTTCTTTCCGGCCTTGCCCGGGTTCACGGCCTTGCCCGCGACCTGCGCCTTCGTCGGCGCCACGTACTTGCGACGCAGCTGCAGAGCGGCCTTCACGGACGGACGGACCACGACCTCGCCACCTTCCGCGCCCGGAACGGCGCCGCGGATCAGGAGCAGGTTGCGTTCGACGTCGACCTCGATCACACGCAGGCCTTCGATCGTCCGGCGCTCGCTACCCATGTGGCCCGACATACGCTTGCCGAGGAACACGCGGCCCGGCGTCTGACGCTGGCCGATGGAACCCGGCGTACGGTGCGAGACGGACACGCCGTGCGACGCGTTGTGGCCCGAGAAGTTGTGACGCTTCATCGTGCCGGCGAAGCCCTTGCCGATAGTGGTGCCCGTGACATCCACCTTCGCGCCGACCTTGAAGAAGTCGACCTTGAACTCGGTGCCGGCCTTCACGTCAGCGCCTTCTTTCTCGCCGAGACGGAACTCAACGAGCGCACGGCCCGGAGCAACGGTCGACTTGCTGAAGTGACCAGCAGCGGCCTTCGACAGCAGCGATTGACGACGCTCGCCGTACGTGACCTGCACGGCTCGATAGCCGTCCTTCTCAGCGGACTTCACCTGAGTGACGCGGTTCGGCAGAACCTCGACCACGGTCACGGGGATGGTCTCACCCGCTTCCGTGAATACTCGCGTCATGCCGCGCTTGCGACCGACTAAGCCGATTGCCATTAGCAAATTCCTCTACAGGGCCCGCGCTACGATTGGCGCGAAGCCTGATTCAAACCAATCAAGGGGTGGGGTTCGTCCACGAGAGAAGCGCGCGACGAAGGTTTCGTCACGCGTTTGCTCGAGTGGTCTTGGACCTGTGCGACAAGCGCCCCGGCCCAACCTCGCCCGATGCCGCATTTGCGGCCCGCCTCGACATTTCAGCCGGGGCGAAAAGGGCGCGCAGTGTACACAGCGCCTATCCGGGGTTCAACACCCCGGACAAGCGAATTTGTGTAGTTTCAGGAAGGATTTACGGCGAGAGGCTACTTCACGCTGTAACCGCGGGCTTCCAGGCACGCGGTTTGGGCGCGCTGATAGTCCGCTCGCTTGGCCGCCGACTGCGATTCATCCACCCCGCCGAGCGGCTGGGTCGGGTCGAACCCACTCTGGCTGGCGGCCCAGCTGTGGCATTCGTAGCGGTCTTTCGACTGCTGCTCCTGGCTCTGCCCGTTCTTCGGGTAGATGAAGAGGTCGGCCTGCGAGCTGGCGGAAGCGGCAGCGCCAGTAGGCTGAGTCGTGCTCGGCTCGCCGGAGGGCGTATCGACAACTTCGTATCCCCGCCCATCGTGGTAGCGGTAGTAGACGTCGTCGGCGTAGTAGTACGGGACGCCTCCGAACCAGAGCGTCGTGTAGAACGAGGGCAGCACGGGCACGAACAGCCCGAACGCCGGCCGAACTACCAGGAAGCCGGAGCCACCACGGCGATACCAGATTCCCTGGTTGTAGTAGTACGGCCCTCCACGGTAGCCCACCGTGACGTAGCCGCGAGGCAGAGCGCCCACCGCATACCCACGGGGCGGGTAGTAGTGGTTGTGCCCGTAGCGCGTGTCGTAGACGTAGCCCGGATGACCATCGCGTCGATCGTCACGTCGGTCATCACGCCTGTCGTCGCGTCGGTCGTCACGTCGATCGTCGCGCCGGTCATCGCGACCGTTCGTCCGGTTGATGGCGCCCGTGCCTTCCGCATGGACGAAGGCGGGGCTCAGCAGCGCCACGCCCATCAGCGCGACGGCCGACTGTTTCACATAGGATGCAATACGGCTGGAAAACATAGTCATCTCACTTCACCGTGTAACCACGGCCTTCAAGACATGCGGTCAGGGCTCGGCGGTAATTGCCGGCCTGCTCATCGAGCTTCGCCATCCGGGCGGCGTCGCGCTGGTCGTAGCGATCCTGGACCGCCCTCGCCCGCGCCTCGCGCTGTCCGTCTGACACGGCACCTGCGGCTCCGCCCAGAATCGCGCCACCTACGGCACCCGCACCGGGATCACGAGCGACAACGGCGCCGATGATCGCTCCAGTCACGGCACCCGCGACAGTGTCGCTGCCCGAAGGGGGCATTGGCACTACTTGCACCCGCTGCCGCGCAGTCACGGCCGTCACACTGGGGTCGAAGTTGCTCTGTTTCACCGCCCACATGTGGCACTCGTAGCGATCCTGCCCAAGCTTCGCCTCGGTCTGGCCGCCGGTCGGGTAGACATAGACCTGAGTCGGCGGGGGCTCAGCCGGAGCGGGTGCAGCCGGTGGCGGCGGCGCCGCTCTGGCTACCCGGTGTCGCGGCGGGGGAGCCTCGACGCAAGCGGAAAGCAGCAACGCCAGCGCGACAACCAGCGCCAGCGTCAGGGAAATGAAAGGTCGGGAGGACGAGATTCGGGAAATGGGCGGGGATCGGTCTGAACGGATTCGAATGTATTGCACGGCTGGTTTACCTCGTGCGGAGTGAGAGCGCGTTGTCGCACGATGAGTTGACTGGTGAAGGTCACGATTTGTTTACGACAAACTACCATCGGCCAGAGTGCGGTCGATGGCTGTGGGTTCCATCACACTTTTTCGGCTGCCCTTTACAGTGCCGCCGCCGCTAAGTTAGGTTCCACGTCGCAATGATCTGCATGACGACCAAGCGCACGAAAAAAGCCAAGAAGCCCATCGGTGGGGTTCTCGGGGTGCGCGCGTCCTAAGGTAGGGTCAAATACGCGAATCTCGAGGCCCCGCCGGGAAACCGACGGGGCCTTTTTCGTTTTGGGCGCCCGTCTTACGGCAGGAACCGTGTTTTCTTCCGGCGCACATTGCGCCGCCAACGTTTCGAACCAGGAGACCTCCGAATCATGTCCCCCGCCCCTGCCCGCCTGCCCGCCCAGCCCGTCATCGCCATCGTCGGCGCGACCGGCGCTGTCGGCGTCGAAATCCTCAGCTGCATCGAGAAGCGCAACTTTCCCTACTCGGAGATCCGCGCGCTCGCGTCGGCACGCTCAGCGGGTAAGCAGCTGCCGTTTGCCGGCAAGTCGTTGACGGTGACGGAGCTCACCGAGAAGTCGTTCGATGGCGTGCACCTGGCGCTGTTCTCGGCGGGCAGCGCCACGTCGAAGAAGTTCGGTCCGATCGCCGTGGCCAAGGGCGCCGTGGTGGTGGACAACTCCTCGGCGTTCCGCATGGACAAGGCCATCCCGCTCGTCGTGCCGGAGATCAATCCGGAAGCCATGGCGGATCACCCGGGGATCATCGCGAACCCCAACTGCGCGGCGATCATCTCCATCACGCCGCTGTGGCCGATCCACAAGCTGAACCCGATCAAGCGGCTGATCATCTCGACGTACCAGGCCGCCTCGGGCGCCGGCGCGGCGGCGATGGAAGAGCTGCGCGAATCCACGCGCGCCGCGCTCGAAGGGCGCGAGTACCAGCAGAAGGTGTTGCCGCATCCCTACGCGTTCAACCTCTTCAGCCACAACACGAAGGTGGATCCGGAGACCGGCTACAACGATGAAGAGTCGAAGGTCATCGCGGAGGCCCGCAAGATCTTCGGCGAACCGAACCTCGCCATTTCCGCCACCTGCGTGCGTGTTCCGGTGCTGCGCGCCCACTGCGTCTCGCTCACGTTCGAGTGCGAGCGGCCGATCACGGCGGATGAGGTGCGCAAGATTCTCGCGACCGCGCCGGGCGTGAAGATCGTCGACGACGTTGCCGGTAACTACTTCCCGATGCCGAAGGACGCGACGGGTCAGGACGACATCCTCGTCGGCCGCATCCGCAAGGACCTGAGCGACCCGAGCGGCAAGTCGATTTCGCTGTTCTGCGCCGGCGACCAGCTGCTGAAGGGCGCGGCGCTGAACGCCGTCCAGATCGCGGAACGGTTGCTGAAATAATCGCGTCTCTGGTAGACGTGCTTGCGCCCGCGCACTGCGGGCGCAAGTTTTCGCAGGCGGCCCCATGCGCCGGTACGTCGACCTGAGCCATACGATTCATCACGGCCTCGTGACCTACAAAGGGTTGCCGGGGCCGGTGATCTGCGACTACCTGAGTCGCGAAGCTTCCCGCCAGAACTACACCGACGGCACCGAATTCCAGATCGGGCGCGTCGACATGGTGGCGAATACGGGGACGTACATCGATTGTCCGTTCCATCGGTACCCCGACGGCCGCGATCTCAGCGAGACCGACCTCGAGAGGTTCGTCGACCTGCCCGCCGTCGTGGTGCGCGTGCCCTGGCGCACGCGGCTCGAAATCACGCCGCGCGACTTCGTCCGGGTGGAGGTGCGCGACAAGGCCGTGCTCGTGGACACCGGGTGGAGCGAACACTGGAACAAGAACACGTATTACGAAAATCACCCGTTCCTGACCGCGCAGGCCGCCACCTTCCTGCGCCACGCGGGAGCGCTGCTGGTGGGGATCGACTCCCACAACATCGATGACACGCGGACGAAGAACAGTCGGCCCGTGCATACGATCCTGCTGGGCGCGGAGATCCTGATCGTCGAACACTTGCGCGGCCTCGAGCAACTGCCGCTCGAGGGCTTCCTCTTCAGCGCTGTACCTCCCAAGCTCAAGGGCGTCGGTACGTTCCCGGTTCGGGCCTTCGCCTCTCTCGAAAGGTGAGGTTGCGGAGGCGTCTTTTCTTCACTAATGTGGAGGAAATGGCAGGCCGCGATTACCTTACCCAGACCGAGCTCATGATCCTTCTCGCCATCGTGCGGCTGAAGGACGACGCTTATGGCGTACCCATCTCGGCCGAGATCCTCGAACGCACCGGGCGGGAGGTCGCCACCGCCAGCGTCTACGCCATCCTCGAACGGCTCGAAGATCGGGGGTTCGTGAAGTCGCAGCTCGGCAAAGCCACCGCCATGCGTGGCGGGCGTGCCAAGACTTACTTCCGGGTCACCGCCAAGGGCACCGCGCAGGTTCGGGAAACACAGCATGCGTTGCAGGAGCTGTGGCGCGGGCTGCCGCTCAAAGGTAAGGGCGCTTAGGAAGCCCTCCATCGCCGGGCGGCTCGGAAGCGGAGCTCTATCAAGTGCAAGAAGAGCAAAAAGAAACGCCGTGCCCGGCAAGAGCACGGCGTTCCCGACTACTGAAATCGGCCGCCCGGGCGTAGCTACGCGCCGGGCAGGCGACAAAAACCACGCTTTTGTCGCCGGAAACGAAGCCGATGTTCCGCGAAAATCGCCTCCGGCGATTTTCGCCAATAAATCAGTTCAGCTTGATCTGAACGTCGACGCCAGCCGGCAGCTCGAGCTTCATCAGCGCGTCCACCGTCTTGTCGGTCGGGTTCAGGATGTCCATGAGCCGCTTGTGCGTGCGCAGCTCGAACTGATCGCGGGCATCCTTATCCCCGTGCGGCGACACGAGCATCGTGAAGCGCTCCATCTTCGTCGGCAGCGGCACGGGGCCGCGCACCGTTGCGCCCGTGCGCTTCGCGGTTTCCACGATTTCGCGGGCGGAACTGTCGATCAGGCGATGATCGAAAGCCTTGAGACGGATGCGGATATTTTGATTAGCCATTTTTTCTCTCTCCAAACAGCGCCCCGGGCGCCATGGCCCGGGGAGGGTTAATGAAACTTACTTCGTGATCTTCGCGACGACGCCGGCGCCGACCGTCTTGCCGCCTTCGCGGATGGCGAAGCGCAGGCCTTCCTCCATCGCGATCGGGCTGATCAGCTCGATCTGCATCTTGATGTTGTCGCCTGGCATGACCATCTCCACGCCCTCCGGCAACTGCACCAGCCCCGTCACGTCCGTCGTGCGGAAGTAAAACTGCGGCCGGTAGCCCTTGAAGAACGGCGTATGCCGGCCGCCCTCCTCCTTCGTCAGCACGTAAACCTCCGCCTCGAATCCAACGTGCGGGGTGATCGAACCCGGCTTCGCCAGAACCTGGCCGCGCTCCACTTCCTCGCGCTTCGTGCCGCGCAGGAGAACACCCACGTTGTCGCCCGCCTGACCTTCGTCCAAGAGCTTGCGGAACATCTCAACGCCCGTGCACGTCGTCTTCACCGTCGGCTTCAGGCCGATGATCTCGACCTCGTCGTTCACCTTGACGATGCCGCGCTCGATACGGCCCGTCACCACCGTGCCGCGTCCCGAGATCGAGAACACGTCTTCCACCGGCATCAGGAACGGCTTTTCCACTTCGCGCTTCGGCACCGGGATGTACCGGTCCATCTCCTCCACCAGCTTCACCACCGACTTCACGCCGATCTCGCTCGCATCACCCTCCAGCGCCTTCAGCGCCGAACCAATGATGATCGGCGTGTTCTCGCCAGGGAATTTGTACAACGTCAGAAGCTCGCGCACTTCCATCTCAACGAGCTCCAAAAGCTCCTTGTCGTCCACCATGTCCGCCTTGTTCATGTACACCACGATGTACGGAACACCCACCTGACGGGCCAACAGAATGTGCTCGCGCGTCTGCGGCATCGGGCCATCGGCCGCCGACACCACCAGAATCGCTCCGTCCATCTGCGCCGCTCCCGTGATCATGTTCTTCACGTAGTCCGCATGGCCCGGGCAATCCACGTGCGCGTAGTGACGGTTCGCGCTCTGGTACTCAACGTGCGCCGTCGAAATCGTGATACCGCGAGCCTTCTCCTCAGGCGCCTTGTCGATCTGGTCGTACGCCATGAACGAACCACCGTGCGTCTCGGCCATCACCTTCGTCAGCGCCGCCGTCAGCGTCGTCTTGCCGTGGTCCACGTGTCCAATCGTCCCCACGTTCACGTGCGGCTTGTTACGTTCGAATTTCTCTTTGCTCATGGCGAAGGTTCCCGGATATGAGTGTTTGCTGTTTTGAGACCGATTAGTTCTGGATGATCGTGTCCGCGATGTTCGGCGGCACTTCCACGTACTTCTCGAATTCCATCGTAAACGTGGCGCGACCCTGGCTCATGGAGCGCACGGTCGTCGCGTACCCGAACATCTCGGACAGCGGCACTTCCGCGGTCACGGCCTTGCCGGACGGACCGTCTTCCATGCCCATGATCTGCCCGCGGCGGCGGTTCAGGTCGCCGATGACGTCGCCGGAGTATTCCTCGGGCGTCACCACTTCAACTTTCATGATCGGCTCGAGCAGGATCGGCTTCGCCTTGCGGAAGCCATCCTTGAAGCCCATGGACGCGGCGATCTTGAACGCCATTTCGTTCGAGTCGACGTCGTGATACGAGCCGTCGAACGCCGTGACCTTCACGTCGACGACAGGGTAGCCCGCCATCACGCCGGTCTCCGCCGCTTCCTTGATGCCTTTCTCGATCGCCGGAATGAACTCGCGCGGCACGTTGCCGCCGACGATGCCATTCACGAACACGTTGCCCTTGCCCTGTTCGTTCGGCTCGAGCTTGAGCCACACGTGGCCATACTGGCCGCGACCGCCGGACTGGCGCACGAACTTGCCTTCGGACTCGACCTTCGCCTTGATGGTCTCGCGATAGGCGACCTGCGGCTTGCCGACGTTCGCCTCGACCTTGAACTCGCGCTTCATGCGGTCGACGATGATCTCGAGGTGCAGCTCGCCCATGCCCGAGATGATCGTCTGCCCCGACTCCTGGTCGGTGGAGACGCGGAACGAAGGGTCTTCCTTCGCAAGTCTCTGCAGGGCGAGGCCCATCTTCTCCTGGTCGACCTTGGTGCGCGGCTCCACGGCGACCGAGATGACGGGGTTCGGAAACTCCATCTTCTCGAGCGTGATGACGTGCTTCTCGTCGGAGAGCGTATCCCCCGTGATGACGTCCTTCAGGCCGACCGCGGCGGCGATATCGCCCGCGCGCACTTCCTTCAGCTCGGAGCGCTCGCTCGCGTGCATCTGGAGCAGGCGGCCGATGCGCTCTTTCTTGCCCTTGCTCGGGACGAACACCTGGTCGCCGGCGTTGAGCACGCCCGAGTACACGCGGAAGAACGTGAGATTGCCGACGAATGGATCGTTCAGGATCTTGAAGGCGAGCGCGGCGAACGGCGCCTCGTCGCTCGCCGCGCGCGTGGCGGGCTTGTCGTGGTCGTCCAGGCCCGTGACGGCCGGCATTTCGATCGGCGCCGGCATGAACTCGATGATCGCGTCGAGCAGCGCCTGCACGCCCTTGTTCTTGAAGGCGGAGCCGCACATCGTCAGCACGATCTCGTTCTTCAGGGCGCGGATGCGCAAGCCCTTCTGAATGTCTTCCTCGCAGAGCGTGCCCGACTCGAGATACCTGTTCGTCAGCTCGTCGCTGCCTTCGGCGGCGGCTTCTATCATTTTGGCGCGATATTCGTCGGCCTGCGCTTTGAGCTCGTCCGGCACGTCGCGGTACTCGAACTTCATGCCCTGAGTCGACATGTCCCAGTAGATCGCCTTCATGCGAATGAGGTCGATCACACCGTCGAAGTCGTCTTCCGCACCGATCGGGATCTGGATCGGTACCGGGTTGCCGCGCAGGCGGCTCGCGATCTGGTCGATGCAGCGGAAGAAGTTGGCGCCCGCACGGTCCATCTTGTTGACGAACGCGATGCGCGGCACGCCGTACTTGTTCATCTGCCGCCACACCGTTTCCGATTGCGGCTGCACGCCCGAGACCGCGCAGAACAGCGCGACGGCGCTATCGAGCACGCGCAGGCTGCGCTCGACTTCGATGGTGAAGTCGACGTGGCCCGGCGTATCGATGATGTTGATGCGGTGCTCGGGGAAGGTGCCGTCCATGCCCTTCCAGAAACAGGTGGTCGCCGCGGCGGTGATGGTGATGCCGCGCTCCTGCTCCTGTTCCATGTAGTCCATCACGGCCGCGCCGTCATGAACCTCGCCGATCTTGTGAGAGACCCCGGTGTAGAAAAGGATGCGCTCAGTCGTCGTCGTCTTCCCGGCATCGATGTGTGCCGAGATTCCGATGTTTCGATAGCGCTCGATGGGGGTCCCGCGGGCCACGGCCGGTTTCCTCTGGGCCGTACCGGCCTCAGCGGAGGCCGGCTGGCGCCGGGTCTATTACCAACGATAGTGTGCGAAGGCCTTGTTGGCCTCAGCCATGCGATGGGTGTCTTCACGCTTGCGCACGGCGGCACCGCGGTTCTCCGCGGCATCCATCAACTCGTGAGCAAGACGGAAAGCCATCGACTTCTCGCTACGATCGCGGGCCGCGTCGATGATCCAGCGCATCGCCAGTGTCTGGCGGCGAGTGGCACGAACTTCAACGGGCACCTGATAGGTGGCGCCGCCAACGCGACGCGACTTCACTTCGACGACGGGCTTCACGTTGTCGAGCGCCGTGGACAGCGTCAGCACCGCTTCCTGGCCCGGCTTGCCGGTCTTCTCGGAGATGCGGTCGATCGCACCGTAGATGATGCGTTCGGCGGCGGACTTCTTGCCGCTCTTCATGACCACGTTCATGAACTTGGCCAGCATCTCGTTGTGGAACTTCGGGTCCGGCAGGATGTTGCGGACGGGAGCTTGTGCTCTGCGTGACATGGTGCTTGCTCCTTACTTCTTCGGCCGCTTGGCGCCGTACTTCGAGCGGCTCTGCTTGCGCTCGCCGACGCCCGCGCAGTCCAGCGTGCCGCGCACGGTGTGGTAGCGAACGCCCGGCAGATCCTTCACGCGACCGCCGCGGATGAGCACCACCGAGTGCTCCTGAAGGTTGTGACCTTCGCCGCCGATATAGCTCGTGACTTCGTAGCCGTTGGTGAGACGGACACGGCAGACCTTGCGGAGAGCCGAATTAGGCTTCTTCGGCGTCGTCGTGTAGACGCGCGTGCATACGCCACGCTTTTGTGGTGAAGCGCCGAGTGCCGGCACCTTCGTTTTTTCTGCTCCGGTCCGGCGGGGGGCCCGGATAAGCTGCCCAGTGGTGGCCATGCCTGTCTCCAAGAAACCTTGACTGCGAAACGCCCGGATATCGGGTGCCTTCGCGTGAGTGCGCCGGGAAGACGCGCGGGCCGCCTTAGAAAGGCGGCCCGTGGTTCCAAACGCTGTTTTCGACCCGCCTTGATAGGGGGCGGATCGACAAAGGCCGGCGATTCTAGGTAGGCACCCCAAGAGTGTCAACCAGTTGCAATGCCGGCGGAGCGGCTCCGGACGGTCGGAGCGGGTACATACAATAGCGTGCTCGCGCCCACATGCGGCGCCATTACCAAGACACGAGGGAAGAATCCGTGGAAATACGCTCTGGCGCCCTCGTAATGGTGGCTGCGACCGCCCTCGGAAGTCTCACGACACCCGGATCGGCGTCGGCCGACGTCCTATCGAGCTCGGCGGGTGGGTTCATCGTCCGAATCCAGCTTTCGGTCGCCGCACCACCGGCCGACGTGTACTCGAAGTTTTTCGAGATCGGGAAATGGTGGTCCGGTGCCCACACCTACAGCGGGAAGGCCTCGAACCTCAGCCTCCGCAACGAGCCCGGTGGATGCCTGTGCGAGGCCTTGGCGGGGGGAGGATTTGTCCGCCACGCCACCCTCGAGTACGCCGAGAAAGGCAAGGTGGCGCGCCTCGACGGCGCGCTGGGGCCTCTCCAGGAGCTGGGCGCGCATGGGCTCCTCGCATTCGATTTCGCCGCTGTCGATAAGACAAATCCTTCCGCCGGCACGAAGCTGGTCGTGACGTACACCGTCAGCGGCTACCCGCCCGACGAGGGCTTCGCGCCCCTGGCCGAGCCCGTCAACGGTGTGCTGAAGGAACAGGTGGAGCGGCTCAAGCGGTTCGTGGAGACGGGCAGGTCGACGCCCTGAGTGCGCCTTAGGAGGGAGTGAAGCGGGGCGCGCGGATTGCTACCTTGACCGCATGCGTACCCGTTTTGATGCCCTCACGATCCTCTTCGGCCTGCTCATCCTCGTCGCAGTCACCGCTGGCGTAATGGCCTAGCGCGAAATCAGCGGCTCGAGCGTGCCGTCGATGCGGGCGCGGTAGAACGCGCCCTCTTTCACCAGCAATCCCTGCATTTCCGGTTTCGCCGTCGCGTCGTCGCGATGGGGATAGACCTGCACCGCGATCACCCGTCCGTCGTACAGCGCCGTGACCGTGGAGACGATCGTGTGTCCCACGAAGATCGCTTTCGCCTTGTAGAAGCTCAGGATCCGGTCGACGTCGTCCGAGCTCGCGACGGCCGATCCGGATTCACGCGCGGCCTCGGGAAAGTAGCCGCGATACCAGAGCGGGCCGTTCGGGCTCAGGACGAACCCATCCGGCTGGCGATCCCCGAGTGAGTGGCGGACGGAGTCGTTCATCTGCCCGAGCGTGAGCCCTCGCTGCACGACCTCGGCGGAGATCCCACCGTGCAGGCAAACGTAGTCGCCAATCTTCATCACGGCGGCTTTCGTGCGCAGCCACTGGCCCAGCAACGAATCCTGGCTCCAGAGTGAGGCGTAGTCGGGCGCCTTCAGCGCATCGCGCACCTTGAGGTACTTGGCGCCCAGATAGCGTTCGTCACCGCCGAGTGCCATCGATTCGTGATTGCCGAGCATCACGTACACCGCGCCGCCGGCCGCCTTCGCCTGCGCTTCGAGCGAGTAGAGCAGCCACAGGATCTCGGTTTGATTCGGGCCGCGATCGAAGATGTCGCCAAGCACGGCGAGCCGGCCTTTGCCGAAGGACCACTTCAGCTTCGAGTCGATGATCTTCTGCTTCCTCAGCAGCTCGACGGTGATCGCATATTCGCCGTGCGTATCCGCCAGCACGAACAACGACACACCAGACGGAAGTTTCACTTCATCCGCGGCCGGCATCGCGGCGAACGAACGGAGCTTGACGTCGAACGCGGGCACCGCCCCGACTGCGGGCACGGTAACCAGACCGCCTGCGGCGACGGGGGCTTCGCGCACGTGCGGCGCGCTGTCGTCGCCGTCAATCCAGCGCGCGACCCACGCGCCGTTGGGCGAGCGCACAACGTAGGGACCATCCTGAAGCTGCGCGGCGGCAACCTGCGTTACCGCGAACAGCGGCAGAAGCGCGAGCGCACGACTCATTCACGACCTCGACTCGTCCGGATCTTCACGAGCGCCCAGATGCCGATGCCAACCCATATGACGTTGAGCACCGCCGACGGTATTGCGCCGTTGTACGCGGTGTTCACCACGAAGCCGGCCGCGCCCACGATATTCATCACCTGATAGCTCACGGATTTGCCCGTCAGCTTGCCGGCCGACAATAACCCATACGCCGTGAGGATGAGTACGGCGGCGATCCACCCGGCGATCTCGACAGCGATCTTCACGACTCATCCCCTCGCATTTCTATACGAAAACCACACGAATGCGCGGTGAGCCGCGCGCCGGCGAGGCGTATGGATACGCGCCGCCCGCGATCCTGACTCCTCAACAACTCATCGGAGCCTGTGCTTATGGAAGTTCTTTCGCTGTCCGTTGACGAGTCCGTCCACCCTCTCATCCAAGAGATCCGCGACTACCGTGCGTGGTGTGCCGAGCAGCGCGCGAAATACGGCATGCGCTGGGAGGACAACGACCCTTCCGCCTACAACCGCAGCCGCGGCCGTCTCCCCTGTGGAGCAAAAGCCCCGCAATAAAAAGGGCCGGTGAGATCGCTCTCACCGGCCCATTCATCTCTCAGCGAGACGAGCGCGAAATCAACCTTCCGCGCTGCTGCTCTCTTCCGCTCCGACGCTCGAGTCGTCCGTATCGGGCATGCCGCCGCCGACATCCATGAAGCTGCGACGATCCGTGCTGGTCTCCAGCTTGCGACGACGGTGGGCGTGGGCCGCGAAGCCCGTACCCGCCGGGATGAGCCGGCCGACGATGACGTTTTCCTTCAGGCCGCGCAGGTCGTCCTTCAGGCCACGCACCGCGGCTTCGGTCAGCACGCGAGTGGTTTCCTGGAACGACGCCGCGGAGATGAAGGACTCCGTTGCGAGCGACGCCTTGGTGATACCCAGCAGTACCGGCAACAAGGTCGCGGGACCCTTGTTGTCCTGCTTCGCGCGATCGTTGATGTCGAGCGCACGTGAGCGATCGAGCTGCTCGCCACGGAGCAGGCCCGTTTCGCCGATGGCACCGACCTCAACCTTGCGCAGCATCTGGCGGATGATCACCTCGATGTGCTTGTCGTTGATCTTCACACCCTGCAGGCGATACACGTCCTGGATTTCGCGGACGAGGTAGTTCGCCAGCGACTCCACACCCTGCAGGCGCAGAATGTCGTGCGCGTTCAGCTCGCCGTCGGCGATGACTTCGCCGCGTTCGACGGTTTCACCCTCGAACACGTTGAGCTGGCGCCACTTCGGGATCAGCTCCTCGTACTTCTCACCATCGTCGCCGGTGATGACCAGACGCCGCTTGCCCTTGGTCTCCTTGCCGAAGCTCACCGTGCCGCTCACCTCCGCGAGAATCGCGGGGTCCTTCGGCTTGCGGGCCTCGAACAGATCCGCGACGCGCGGCAGACCGCCGGTGATGTCGCGAGTCTTCGAAGACTCCTGCGGGATGCGCGCGATCACGTCGCCGGCCGACACCTTGGCGCCGTCCTCGAGGTTGATGAGCGCGCCCGACGGCAGCGTGTACACCGCTGGAATCTCGGTGTTCGCGAACGTCACTTCCTTGCCCTTGTTGTTCAGCAGCTTCATGGTCGGACGCAGCTCCTTGCCGCCGCGCTGCTTGGTGTCGAGGATCACGGTGCTCGAAAGCCCCGTGACTTCGTCCAGCTGCGTGGTCACCGTGAGGCCGTCCACGAAGTCCTGGAACTTCACGAAGCCCGGCACCTCGGTCACGACCGGGTGGGTGTGCGGATCCCACGTCGCGGTGACCGTGCCGGCGGCGACGTTGTCGCCTTCCTTCACGGTGATCATCGCGCCGTACGGAATCTTGTAGCGCTCGCGCTCGCGACCGAACTCGTCCACGACGCCGATCTCGCCCGAGCGGGACACCGCGACCAGGTGACCCTTCTCGTGCTGAACCGTCTTGATGTGATGGAAACGAATCAAACCCTTGTTGCGCACTTCCACGCTCGACGCCGCCGCCGCTCGCGAGGCCGCGCCACCGATGTGGAACGTACGCATCGTGAGCTGCGTACCCGGCTCGCCGATCGACTGCGCCGCGATGACGCCCACCGCTTCGCCGATGCTGATGACGCGACCGCGACCAAGGTCACGGCCGTAGCACGCCGCGCACACGCCGTAGCGGGTGGCGCACGTGATGGGCGAACGAACCAGCAGCTGGTCCACGCCTTCGCTCTCGATGAGGCGCACGAGCGTCTCGTCCAGCAGCGTGTTCTTCGCGATCAGCACCTGCTCGGTGCCCGGCTTCAGAACGCCATCCGCCAGCGTACGACCCAGCACACGCTCGCCGAGCGCTTCCACCACGTCGCCGCCTTCGACGAGTGGCGACATGCTGATGCCGTTACTCGTGCCGCAATCGACATCGGTGACCACGAGATCCTGCGCGACGTCGACGAGACGGCGCGTGAGGTAACCCGAGTTCGCCGTCTTCAACGCCGTGTCGGCCAGACCCTTGCGGGCGCCGTGCGTCGAGATGAAGTACTGCAGGACGTTGAGACCTTCACGGAAGTTCGCCGTGATCGGCGTCTCGATGATCGAGCCGTCCGGCTTCGCCATCAGGCCGCGCATGCCGGCGAGCTGACGAATCTGCGCCGCGCTACCGCGGGCGCCCGAGTCGGCCATCATGAAGATGCTGTTGAAGGATTTCTGGCGCCCCGCCTTGCCGCGCGAATCCACGGCTTCCTCGGTGCCCAGCTTTTCCATCATCGCTTTCGCGACCTGGTCATTGGCACGCGACCAGATGTCGACGACCTTGTTGTAGCGCTCGCCGTTGGTGACGAGACCGGACCCGTACTGGTCCTGGATCTCCTTCACTTCGCGGTCGGCGGCCGCCACGATCTTGGTCTTCTGCTCCGGGATGACGATGTCGTCGATACCGAAGGACACCGCAGCGCGCGTCGCGTACGAGAAGCCCGTGTACATGAGCTGGTCGGCGAACACGACCGTCTCCTTCAGGCCCAGCAAGCGATAGCACGCGTTGATGGTCGCGGAGATGATCTTCTTCGTCATGTCCTGGTTGATCAGCTCGAAGGGCAGGCCCCTTGGCACGATCTCGGACAGGAGCGCACGACCGATGGTGGTGTTGAAGCGGCGCATGCCTTCCTTCAACGAGCCATCTTCCTGGCGCGTGTACTGCTTCAGGCGGATGGTGATCTTCGCCTGCAGGCTAACGTTGCGGCTCTCGTAGGCACGATGCGCTTCCTGCACGTCGGAGAAGGACATGCCTTCGCCCTTCGCGCCGACATTCTCACGCGTCATGTAGTAGAGACCGAGCACGACGTCCTGCGACGGAACGATGATCGGATCACCGTTCGCGGGCGACAGGATGTTGTTCGACGACATCATGAGCGCGCGCGCTTCGAGCTGAGACTCGAGGGACAGCGGCACGTGCACGGCCATCTGGTCACCGTCGAAGTCCGCGTTGAACGCGGTACAGACGAGCGGATGCAGCTGGATCGCCTTGCCTTCGATCAGCACCGGCTCGAACGCCTGGATGCCCAGGCGATGCAGCGTCGGCGCGCGGTTCAGCATGACGGGATGTTCGCGGATCACCTCTTCGAGGATGTCCCAAACCTCCGGCCCTTCACGCTCGACCAGGCGTTTGGCGGCCTTGATCGTCGAAGCTTCGCCACGCAGCTGCAGCTTCTGGAAGATGAACGGCTTGAAGAGCTCGAGCGCCATCTTCTTCGGCAGGCCGCACTGGTGCAGGCGGAGCGTAGGACCGACGACGATCACCGAGCGACCGGAATAGTCCACGCGCTTGCCCAGCAGGTTCTGGCGGAAGCGACCCTGTTTGCCCTTGATCATGTCCGCGAGGGACTTGAGCGGGCGCTTGTTGGTGCCCGTGATGGCACGGCCGCGGCGGCCGTTGTCCAGCAGCGCGTCCACCGCTTCCTGCAGCATGCGCTTTTCGTTGCGCACGATGATGTCCGGCGCGTTCAGCTCGAGGAGCCGGCGCAGGCGGTTGTTGCGGTTGATGACGCGGCGATACAGGTCGTTCAGGTCGGAGGTCGCGAAGCGGCCGCCATCGAGCGGCACGAGCGGACGCAGGTCCGGCGGCAGCACGGGCAGGACGGTCAGGACCATCCACTCCGGCTTGTTGCCGGATTCGATGAACGACTCGAGCAGCTTCAGGCGCTTCGACAGGCGCTTCAGCTTCGTCTCGGACGACGTGGCCGCCATCTCCTCGCGCACCTTCTTCACTTCGGCGCCGAGGTCGATGGTACGCAGCAGCTCGAACACGGCTTCGGCGCCCATGCGGGCGTCGAACTCATCGCCGTGCTCCTCGATCTGCTCGAGGTACATCTCGTCGGTCAGGAGCTGGCCGCGCTGCATCGGCGTCATGCCTGGGTCGATGACCACGAAGGCCTCGAAGTACAGCACGCGCTCGATCTCACGCAGCGTCATGTCGAGCATGAGGCCGATGCGCGACGGCAGCGACTTCAGGAACCAGATGTGCGCCGTCGGGCTCGCAAGCTCGATGTGGCCCATGCGCTCGCGCCGGACCTTCGACTGCGTGACTTCGACGCCGCACTTCTCGCAGACCACGCCGCGATGCTTCAGCCGCTTGTACTTGCCGCAAAGGCACTCGTAGTCCTTCACGGGCCCGAAGATCTTCGCGCAGAACAGACCGTCACGTTCCGGCTTGAACGTGCGGTAGTTGATGGTCTCCGGCTTCTTCACTTCGCCGTACGACCACGCGCGGATCATCTCCGGCGAGGCGAGCCCGATTTTGATGGAATCAAAATGCTCGACCGGAGCGTGCTGCTTGAACAGTTTGAGTAGATCTTTCATCGAATGAATACCTCCGCAGAGACCTCATCTACGGGCTTGCGCCCGGGGGTTCAAACGGGGCCGAAACGGCCCCGTCCGGATAGCGGTCTCACTAGTCCTGTTCGAGCTCCATGTTGATGGCGAGCGACCTGATTTCCTTCACGAGTACGTTGAAGGATTCAGGCATGCCCGCGTCCATCTGGTGATTACCGTCCACGATGTTCTTGTACATCTTGGTACGGCCGTTCACGTCGTCGGACTTGACGGTCAACATTTCCTGCAGCGTGTAAGCCGCGCCATAGGCCTCGAGCGCCCACACTTCCATCTCTCCGAAGCGCTGGCCGCCGAACTGCGCCTTGCCACCCAGCGGCTGCTGCGTGACGAGCGAGTAAGGTCCGGTCGAACGCGCGTGCATCTTGTCGTCGACCAGGTGGTTGAGCTTCAGCATGTACATGTAACCGACCGTCACCTGGCGTTCGAATTTCTCGCCCGTGCGGCCGTCGAAGAGATACGTCTGGCCGTTGGTCGGCAAGTCCGCCAGCGTCAGCATCCTCTTGATCTCTTCTTCGCTCGCGCCATCGAATACCGGCGTCGCCATCGGCACGCCCTTCGAGAGGTTCTTCGCGAGAATCGTGACCTCGTGGTCGCTGAAGCTGTCGATATCTTCTTTCTGGCCGCCGGTGTTGTTGTAGACCTGCTTGATGAAGCCGCGCAGTTCTTCCTGCGCCGCCTGGGCCTGCAGCATGCGCCCGATCTTCAGACCGACGCCCTTGGCCGCCCAACCGAGATGGGTCTCCAGCACCTGCCCGACGTTCATGCGCGAAGGCACGCCCAGCGGGTTCAGCACGATGTCGACCGGCGTACCGTCTTCGAGGTACGGCATGTCTTCGACCGGCGTGATGGAGCTGATGACACCCTTGTTGCCGTGACGGCCGGCCATCTTGTCGCCCGGCTGCACGCGGCGCTTCACCGCGAGGTACACCTTCACCATCTTGAGCACGCCCGGCGCGAGATCGTCCCCGGCCGTGATCTTCGCCTTCTTGTCGTCGAGACGCTTCTCGAAGGCCTTGCGCTGCGCCTTCAGGCGCTCCGAAGACTGCTCGAGGTTCGAGTTCTGCTCTTCGTCTTCGAGACGAATTTCGAACCACTCCTCGCGCTGTACCGACTGCAGGTACTCGTCGGTGATCGCGCCCTTGAACTTGTTCGGGCCACCGGCCGCCTTCGCGCCGATGAGCATGCCGCGCACGCGCTCGAACAGATCGTCTTCGAGGATGCGCTGCTGGTCCGCGAAGTCCTTGCGGACGCGCTCGATTTCCGCCTTCTCGATGGAGAGGGCGCGCGAGTCCTTCTCGACGCCGTCGCGCGTGAACACGCGAACGTCGATGACCGTGCCGTCCATTCCAGGCGGAACGCGCAAGCTCGTGTCCTTAACGTCGGACGCCTTCTCGCCGAAGATCGCGCGGAGCAGCTTCTCCTCCGGCGTGAGCTGGGTTTCGCCCTTCGGCGTGACCTTGCCCACGAGGATGTCGCCCGCCTTCACTTCGGCGCCGATGAAGGCGATGCCCGCCTCGTCCAGCTTCGCGAGGGCCGCGTCGCCGACGTTCGGGATGTCCGCCGTGATTTCCTCGGGCCCAAGCTTCGTGTCGCGAGCCACGCAGGTGAGCTCTTCGATATGGATGGTGGTGAAGCGGTCTTCTTCCACCACGCGCTCGGAGATGAGGATCGAGTCTTCGAAGTTGTAGCCGTTCCAGGGCATGAACGCGACGAGCAGGTTCTGCCCGAGCGCAAGCTCGCCGAGGTCGGTGGACGGGCCATCCGCCAGCACGTCGCCGCGCGCGATGACGTCGCCCGCGTTCACCAGCGGACGCTGGTTGATGCACGTGTTCTGGTTGGAACGCGTGTACTTCGTGAGGTTGTAGATGTCCACGCCCGGCTCGCCCGCAGTGGTTTCCGTGTCATGCACGCGCACCACGATGCGCGAGGCGTCCACGGAGTCCACCAGACCGCCGCGCTTGGCAACGACCGTCACGCCCGAGTCGATGGCGACAGGGCGCTCCATGCCGGTGCCCACGAGCGGCGTTTCGGCGCGCAGCGTCGGGACGGCCTGGCGCTGCATGTTCGAGCCCATGAGCGCGCGGTTCGCGTCGTCATGCTCGAGGAACGGGATCAGTGACGCGGCGACCGAAACGATCTGCTTCGGGCTCACGTCCATGTAGTTGATGCGGTCCTTGTTCACGAGCGTGAACTCGTTCTGCAGACGGCACGAGACCAGCTCGTCCCGCAGCTCACCCTTCGGGCCGAGGTTCGCGTTCGCCTGCGCGATCGCGAACTCGCCTTCTTCGATCGCCGACAGGAAGTCGATCTTGTCGGTGACGGCGCCGTTTTCCACGCGACGGTACGGAGTCTCGAGGAATCCATACTGGTTCGTGCGCGCGTACACGGACAGCGAGTTGATGAGGCCGATGTTCGGACCTTCAGGCGTTTCGATCGGGCACACGCGGCCGTAGTGCGTCGGATGAACGTCGCGCACTTCGAAGCCCGCGCGCTCGCGCGTCAGACCGCCCGGGCCGAGGGCCGAGACGCGACGCTTGTGCGTGACTTCCGACAGCGGGTTGTTCTGGTCCATGAACTGCGACAGCTGCGAGGAGCCGAAGAACTCCTTCACCGCGGCCGCGACCGGCTTGGCGTTGATCATTTCCTGCGGCATCAGCGGCTCGGTCTCCGCGATCGTCAGGCGCTCCTTCACGGCGCGCTCGACGCGCACGAGGCCGACGCGGAAGGCGTTCTCCGCCATTTCACCGACGCTGCGAACGCGACGATTGCCGAGATGGTCGATGTCGTCGACGCCGCCGTTACCGTTGCGGATGTCGATGAGCACCTTGAGGACGTCGATGATGTCCAGGCGCGTGAGCACGCCGCCGCCCGCATCCGGCCCATCGGGGCGCTTCACGCGGCGGTTGAACTTCATGCGGCCGACGCCCGACAGGTCGTAGCGCTCTTCGTTGAAGAACAGGTTGTTGAACAGGTTCTCGGCGGCGTCCTTGGTGGGCGGCTCGCCGGGACGCATCATGCGATAGATCTCGACCAGCGCTTCGAGACGCGTCTTGGTCGGGTCGATGCGCAGCGTGTCCGACATGAACGGGCCGCGATCGAGATCGTTCGTGTAGAGCGTCTTCACGTCCTTGATGCCGGCTTCGATCAGCTTCTCGACCGACGCCGCAGTGAGCACTTCGTTGGCCTTCGCCAGCACCTCACCGGTGTCAGTGTTCACTACATCATGAGAAAGAACCTTGCCGTACACGTATTCGCGCGGCACACGCAGACGCTTCACCTTGGCGTCTTCGAGCTGGCGCACGTGACGGGCGGTGATGCGGCGGCCTTCTTCGACGACCACGGTGTCGCCGATGCGGATCTCGAACGTGGCGGTCTCACCGCGCAGGCGCGAGGCGATCAGCTCGAGCGCCACTTCATCCTTCGCGATGTGGAAGGTGTTGGTGTCGAAGAACGTGTCGAGGATCTCGGCCTCGTTCATGCCGAGCGCACGCAGGATGATCGTGACCGGCAGCTTGCGGCGGCGGTCGATGCGGGCGAACACGCAGTCCTTCGGGTCGAACTCGAAGTCGAGCCAGGAGCCGCGGTAAGGAATGATGCGTGCGGAGAACAGCAGCTTGCCGGACGAATGCGTCTTGCCGCGGTCGTGATCGAAGAACACGCCCGGGGAACGGTGCAGCTGCGAGACGATGACGCGCTCGGTGCCGTTGATGACGAACGTGCCGTTGTCGGTCATGAGCGGCAGCTCGCCGAGGTACACCTCCTGCTCGCGCACATCCTTCACCGGCTTCTTGGCGCCGGCGGCTTCCTTGTCGAGAACGATGAGGCGGACCTTGGTGCGCAGGGGCGCGGCGTAAGTCAGGCCGCGGAGCTGGCATTCCTTGACGTCGAACACCGGCTCGCCGAGGCGATAGCTGATGTACTCGAGCGTGGCGTTGCCCGAATAGCTCGAGATCGGAAACACCGACTGAAACGCAGCATGCAGCCCTACAGTCTTTCGCGCTTCTTCAGCGGTTTCGGCCTGCAGGAACTGCCGGTAGGAGTCGAGCTGGATCGCGAGCAGGTACGGCGTGTCGAGAATGCCCGTCTGCTTGCCAAAATTCTTGCGGATGCGCTTCTTCTCGGTGAAGGAATAAGCCATCGGGTTCACCTCGTAAAACAACTACTTCGTGCGAGAGACGCCAAGGCACCCCGGGTGTCGCCACCCAGAGTGCCTCGGATCTTCTGCACTGTTCAGAGCGTCGAACATCGACTCTCTGTGCGGCGCGGGGCGGAAGTTATTTGACTTCCACCTTCGCGCCGGCTTCTTCGAGCTTCTTCTTCATCGTTTCGACATCGGCCTTCCCGACGCCTTCCTTGACCAGCGAGGGCACGCCCTCGACCAGGTCCTTGGCTTCCTTCAGGCCCAGGCCGGTGAGCTCACGGATCACCTTGATGACCGTGACCTTCTTGTCGGCCGGATATTCCTTGAGCGTAACGGCGAACTCCGTCTGCTCCTCAACCGGAGCGGCGGCGGCCGCAGCCGCGCCCGGAGCCGCGGCGAACGCGACCGGAGCGGCGGCAGAGACGCCGAACTTCTTCTCCATATCGGAGATGAGCTCGACGACCTCAAGGACCGTCATTTTGGAAATTGCATCGAGGATTTCGTCTTTGTTGGCAGCCATGTTTTGGGACTCCTAAATCGGTTTCAATAGACAGTTCAGACGCCAGCGGCCTGTTTCTGGTCGCGGACGGCGGCAACGGTACGCACGAGCTTTGCCTGGGGCTCGGCGAGGGTACGGACCAGCTTCTGGATCGGGGCCTTGAGGAGCCCGAGCAGTTGCGAAATGGCCTGATCCTTCGTCGGGAGGCTGGCGACCTTGTCGAGATCCTTGCCGGACAGCACCTGTCCGCCGAGGGAAACGAGGGTCGGCACGAGCTTGTCGTTCGCCTTCGCGAAGTCCTTCACCACGCGCGCGGCGGCGCCTGGATCGTCCTTCGAGAACGCGAGTACGAGCGGCCCCTTCAGCTTTGGCCCGATGGCTTCGAACGGCGTGCCGGCGAGAGCCTTGCGTGCCAACGTGTTTTTGACGACACGCATGTACACGCCCTGGCCACGGGCCTTGGCACGCAGATCGGTCATCTGCGTGACCGTGATGCCGCGGTATTCGGCAGCGACGACGGACTGGGCTTTCGCCGCAATCTCGCCCACTTCCGTTACCAGCGCCTTTTTGTCTTCGAGGTTGAGTGGCATTAATAAATTCCTGGACCTGAAGATCACTCGTCAGGGGCTGCGCCCCGGGTTCAACAGGGCCCGGCGGCCCCGTACGAATAGCTGCGCAACTCCTGACTCGAAACACAGCGCAAGCCATCCTGGCCGCGCCACCTTTTCGACGGTGACCTTCACGCCCGAGGCAAGAGCCCAATGGCTTCCCCGAGATGACGTGGAGCGGTTCACCATCTGCGCGGGCGATCATTAAGGGCCCTTTGCTTCTCTACGAAGCATCGGCCCGCCTGCGGTCTTCGATGATGGCTGGTGGCATCGGCCCACCAGCCCGCATGAATTCAATTCAAGGCGCGCGTCGCCGCGCGCCCATCAACAATCAGTTCGCGGCCGTGCTCGAGAGCGAGTTGTGGTCCACCACCACGCCCGGACCCATGGTCGAGCTGATGGCGACGCGCTTCAGATACACGCCCTTCGACGATGCTGGCTTCGCCTTCTGCAGGTCGCTGATGAGCGCCTGAAGGTTTTCCTTCAGCGCGTTCACTTCGAAGCTGGCCTTGCCGATGATGCAATGGATGATGCCGCCCTTGTCGACGCGATACGTGACCTGACCCGCCTTGGCATTCCTCACGGCGGTGGCGACGTCCGGCGTCACGGTGCCGACCTTCGGGTTCGGCATGAGGCCGCGCGGACCGAGGATCTGGCCGAGCTGACCGACGACACGCATCGCGTCGGGGCTTGCGATCACACGATCGAAATTGATCTGGCCGGCCTTCACCTGCGCCGCGAGATCCTCGAGGCCGACGATGTCGGCGCCCGCCGCCTTGGCGGCTTCGGCGTTCTTGCCCGAGGTGAACACCGCAACGCGCAGCGTCTTGCCCGTGCCGTTCGGCATCACGGTCGAGCCGCGCACCTGCTGGTCGGACTTGCTGGCATCGATGCCCAGGTTGACGGAGCAGTCGATCGTCTCGTTGAACTTCGCCGTGGCGAACTCCTTCACGAGCTTCAGCGCCTCATCCACGGAATACACTTTTCCCTGGGGCAGCTTCGACGTCCACGCCTTCTGCTTCTTCGTGAGTCTTCCGGTTCCAGTTGCAGCGGCCATTTAGAGGCCCTCCACGTCAACGCCCATGCTGCGCGCGGTTCCCGCGACAGTACGCACGGCGGCTTCAAGATTGGCGGCGGTGAGATCCGGAGTCTTCGTCTTCGCGATCTCTTCGAGCTGCTTGCGCGTGATCTTGCCCACCTTGTTGGTGTTCGGCGCGCCGCTGCCCTTCTCGATGCCGATGGCCTTGCGGATGAGCACCGAGGCCGGCGGCGTCTTCATCACGAAGGTGAAGCTGCGGTCGCTGTACACCGTGATGACAACCGGGATCGGCAGGCCCTTCTCGATCTTCTGGGTCTGCGCGTTGAACTGCTTGCAGAACTCCATGATGTTCACGCCCTGCTGGCCGAGCGCCGGACCAATGGGCGGCGAGGGGTTCGCCGAAGCTGCAGGCACCTGCAACTTGATATAGCCGTTTACTTTCTTCGCCATTTACGTCTCCTGGGTTCCAGCGGCTCCGGTATCGCTTGCGCGGCCCGATGCCTCCCCATGTTTCAAAGACCGGTCTCACGCACCATGCGTGAGACCGCACAATTCTCAGGCTTTCTCGACCTGCGAGAAATCCAGCTCCACCGGAGTCGAGCGGCCGAGGATCTGCACCGCCACCTGCAACCGGTTCTTCTCGTAGTTCACGCTCTCGACCACGCCGTTGAAGTCGTTGAACGGCCCGTCGGTCACGCGCACCACTTCGCCCGGCTCGAAGAGCACCTTCGGCCGCGGCTTGTCCACGCCCTCTTCCACGCGGCGCAGGATCTGATTCGCTTCTTTATCCGTGATGGCCGCAGGCTTCTCCGGCGTGCCGCCGATGAAGCCGAGCACCTTCGGCACGTCGCGCACGAGATGCCAGGTCTCTTCGTCCATCTCCATCTGCACGAGCACGTAGCCCGGGTAGAACTTGCGCTCGCTCTTTCTCTTCTGGCCGTCGCGCATTTCGACGACCTCTTCGGTCGGCACCAGGATCTCGCCGAACTTCGTCTCGAGACCGGCGCGACGGATGCGCTCTGTCAGCGACTCTTGAACGCGATGCTCGAAGTTCGAGTACGCATGCACCACATACCAACGCAGCGCCATATCAGACCCCTCCCTGACCAGAAAGGGCCTTGGTTGCCCACGCGAGACCAAGGTCGACCAGCCAGAAGAACAGGCCAGCCACGATCACGAAGATGAACACAGCGAGGGTCACCTGCAGCGTCTCCTGCCTCGTGGGCCACACGATCTTGCGAAGCTCGACGCGTGCGTCGAGCACAAACTGCTTCAGCCCGCGGCCGTAAGCAGACATCGCCACCACCAGCGCCGCCAGCAGAAGACCGCCGACCACGCACAGCCAGCGCTGCCACGCGGGCTGCGTGGACAAGAGGTAATAGCCGGTGATGCCGCCCACTACGAGCAGCGCAGCCACCACAGCTTTTGCCTTGTCCGCCGCGGTGGCGTCAGGAACCTTAATTTCTTCTGTCATGCGAACCGATGGCAGGCCAGGAGGGAATCGAACCCCCAACCTGCGGTTTTGGAGACCGCCGCTCTGCCAATTGAGCTACTGGCCTACGTTCATTGGCGCAAATCGTTCCAGACGATTTGCGCGGATCTTACTTCGTCGGCCGCGAACAAAAAGCGTGGTTTTTGTTCGCTACCGCGTCAGTGTGCACGCTGTGCGTGCACAAAGACAGAACCTTTACCTCTCTTACTTCGTGATCTTCGCGACGACGCCGGCGCCGACCGTCTTGCCGCCTTCGCGGATGGCGAAGCGCAGGCCTTCCTCCATCGCGATCGGGCTGATCAGCTCGATCTGCATCTTGATGTTGTCGCCTGGCATGACCATCTCCACGCCCTCCGGCAACTGCACCAGCCCCGTCACGTCCGTCGTGCGGAAGTAAAACTGCGGCCGGTAGCCCTTGAAGAACGGCGTATGCCGGCCGCCCTCCTCCTTCGTCAGCACGTAAACCTCCGCCTCGAATCCAACGTGCGGGGTGATCGAACCCGGCTTCGCCAGAACCTGGCCGCGCTCCACTTCCTCGCGCTTCGTGCCGCGCAGGAGAACACCCACGTTGTCGCCCGCCTGACCTTCGTCCAAGAGCTTGCGGAACATCTCAACGCCCGTGCACGTCGTCTTCACCGTCGGCTTCAGACCGATGATCTCCACCTCGTCGTTCACCTTGACGATGCCGCGCTCGATACGACCCGTCACCACCGTGCCGCGTCCCGAGATCGAGAACACGTCTTCCACCGGCATCAGGAACGGCTTTTCCACTTCGCGCTTCGGCACCGGGATGTACCGGTCCATCTCCTCCACCAGCTTCACCACCGACTTCACGCCGATCTCGCTCGCATCACCCTCCAGCGCCTTCAGCGCCGAACCAATGATGATCGGCGTGTTCTCGCCAGGGAATTTGTACAACGTCAGAAGCTCGCGCACTTCCATCTCGACGAGCTCCAAAAGCTCCTTGTCGTCCACCATGTCCGCCTTGTTCATGTACACCACGATGTACGGAACACCCACCTGACGGGCCAACAGAATGTGCTCGCGCGTCTGCGGCATCGGGCCATCGGCCGCCGACACCACCAGAATCGCTCCATCCATCTGCGCCGCTCCCGTGATCATGTTCTTCACGTAGTCCGCATGGCCCGGGCAATCCACGTGCGCGTAGTGACGGTTCGCGCTCTGGTACTCAACGTGCGCCGTCGAAATCGTGATACCGCGAGCCTTCTCCTCAGGCGCCTTGTCGATCTGGTCGTACGCCATGAACGAACCACCGTGCGTCTCGGCCATCACCTTCGTCAGCGCCGCCGTCAGCGTCGTCTTGCCGTGGTCCACGTGTCCAATCGTCCCCACGTTCACGTGCGGCTTGTTACGTTCGAATTTCTCTTTGGACATCGCGAAAACCTCTGGATGGCGTAAGACTCAAAACCAAAAAAGACACACACACGGCAATCTGGAGCTGACGACCGGGATTGAACCGGTGACCTCGTCCTTACCAAGGACGTGCTCTACCAACTGAGCTACGTCAGCGGAAACTGCCGGGCAAATAAACCAGTCCCGATGGAGCGGGTGATGGGAATCGAACCCACGCCATCAGCTTGGAAGGCTGAGGTTCTACCATTGAACTACACCCGCCCTGTCAAACCGCCGCGCACGCTCGAAAGCCTCTTCCATCAACCGAACCGCCGGCTGCTCGCCGACCTCTCGGGTCGCTCCTTCCCGATGGTGGTGGGGGAAGGATTCGAACCTTCGAAGGCGTAAGCCGGCAGATTTACAGTCTGCTCCCGTTGACCGCTTGGGTACCCCACCGGGAAAAACGAGCCGCGTATTCTGATTTCGGCTTGCCGGAGTGTCAATTCGATTTGGCGCGCGTCTTGCTAGCCTGCGGCCAAGTTTTTCGATAGAGGGGCCTCCTACCCGAACCGGAAGCCCTCAATCGCCGGGCGGCTGGGAGCGGAACCCGGCGAGCGCTCCTCTTAGGCCGCCGTCTTAGGCCGCCGTCTTAGGCCGCCGTCTTAGGCCGCCGTCTTAGGCCGCCGTCTTAGGCCGCCGTCTTAGGCCGCCCGGCGATTCAGGGCCTCCTGGACGGCCGACACTCTTATATAGGGGCCCCAGGTATGGGGACCCCAGGACGGGGTTTGCGCTGAATCCCGTCCATCTGGGCGACGGGGAGCTCCCGCCATTGCCCCGAACGCAGGTCGGGTGGCAGCTCGACCGGTCCGTAACGGACCCTGGACAGCCGGAGAACCTCATGGCCCACGGCCAGCCATATCCGGCGGACCTCCCGGTTGCGCCCTTCCCTAATAATGACGCGGAAAGTGGTGTCGAATGCCGCATTGGCCCACACGCCAGTACCCGCAGGAGGCTTCGGCACAGGCTCGACGCTATCGAATTTCGCCGGGCCATCGTCGAGCACAACCTGGGTACGCAGGCTCTGCAGCGAGGCCTCCGACGGCCGGCCCTTCACCGTGACCAGATACTCCCGCTCCACCTCGCTGGACGGGTGCATCAGCCGATGCGCCAGCTCCCCATCCGTCGTAAACAGCAGCAGCCCGGATGTATTGATGTCCAGCCGGCCGATGGAGATCCAGCGTCCGCCGCCCGGCTCCGGCAGGCTCTCGAACACCGTTCGGCGGCCCTGCGGATCGCTCCGGGTGGTCACTTCATCGAGCGGTTTGTTGTACGCGATCAGGCGGCGCGGCCCGTCGGCCGTTGGCGCGAGCGCGACCGGTTTGCCATCGAGGCAAATGGTGTCCGCAGGCCCGGCCCGATCTCCCAGCTGCGCGGTACGCCCGTTCAGCGTGACCCGCCCGGCGCGGATCCACTCTTCAACCGCACGGCGAGAACCGAGACCGGCCGCCGCGAAAAGCTTCTGCAGGCGTTCGCCTGGTTGCGAGGTTTGATTCACGGTGCGGAGGATACGCGGCCGGGGCGTGGCTACGGAAAAAGCGCCGCAGGTGATTTTTCCCAGTTCAAAATAACCGGGGGTTATCACCAGCGAATGTATGCCTTTGCGGGCTTCGCGCCGGGCGGCGAAGTCCGTACAGTAGCGGCCCCCGCGCCGAACCAGCCTGCGAGGCAATCCAGATGATTTACGACAGCATCCTCGGCACCATCGGCAATACGCCGATCGTGCGGATCCAGAAGCTCGCTCCGAAGAACACCACGATGTACGTGAAGTGCGAGTTCTTCAATCCGCTCTCGTCGGTGAAGGATCGTCTCGCCATCGCGATCATCGAAGACGCCGAGCGGCGCGGCACGCTGCAGCCGGGCCAGACGGTCGTAGAGGCCACCTCCGGCAACACCGGCATCGCGCTCGCGATGGTGTGCGCCGTCAAGGGTTACCCGTTCGTCGCGACCATGGCCGAGTCGTTCTCGATCGAGCGCCGCAAGATCATGCGCATGCTGGGCGCGAAGGTCATTCTCACCCCGGCTGCGGAACGCGGCACGGGCATGGTGCGCAAGGCCGAGGAGCTCGCGAAGAAGCACGGCTGGTTCCTCCCGCGCCAGTTCGAGAACGAAGCGAATCCCTCGTATCACCGCAACACCACCGGGCCTGAAATCCTGCGGGATTTCGCGGGCAAGCGGCTCGACTTCTTCGTCACGGGCTGGGGCACCGGCGGCACGCTGACCGGCGTGGGCGAAATGATTCGCCTCGCGCGGCCGGACTGTCAGATCATCGCGTCGGAACCGGCCGGGGCCGCGCTCCTCTCCGGCAAGCCGTTCGCGCCCCACAAGATCCAGGGCTGGACCCCGGACTTCATTCCGGGCGTGCTGAAGAAGGACGTGGCGCATCGCATCCTTCCCGTTACCGATGCGGAGGCCGTCGAGACCTCGCGCGCGCTCGCTAGGACGGAAGGCATCTTCTGCGGCATTTCCTCCGGTGCCACGTTCGCGGCCGCACGCAAGGTGGCCGAAGAAGCGCCCGCCGGTTCGGTGATCCTCGCGATGCTGCCCGACACCGCCGAACGCTATCTGTCCACCGTGCTGTTCGAAGGCATTGTCGAAGGCAGCGACCCCGAACCGGACGCGTGAAGCATTGCGATTCGCTCCTCGACGCAGCTCCCAACGTAGCCCATTCCCGGAAAGACCTGAAAAGATGGATGCGCGACGCTTCGCGACGCTTCCCGACCCGTTCCCGATGTGGCGCGGTGGCGTCCTGCATGGCGCGCGTGTCGCGTACGAAACCTGGGGCGAGCTGAACGCTACGCGTAGCAACGCGATCCTGCTTTTCACGGGCCTTTCGCCGTCCGCCCACGCGAGGTCTTCGCCCGAAGACACGAGCGAGGGCTGGTGGGAGGGCATGATCGGCCCCGGCGGATTCATCGACACGAATCGCTACTTCGTGGTGTGCGTGAACTCGCTGGGCAGCTGCTTCGGCTCGACGGGCCCGGCGTCGGAGAGCCCCGTCACCGGCGCGCCGTATCGCATGAGCTTTCCGGATCTCTCAGTCGAAGACATCGCACGCGGGGGCTTCGAAACACTGCGTTCGCTGGGTGTCGACCGGGCGGATACCGTCATCGGCCCGTCGCTCGGCGGCATGTCGGTGCTCGCGTTCCTCGGGCAGTTTCCCGGTGCCGCCCGCCGTGTGATCAGCATTTCCGGCACGGCGGCCGCATCGCCATTCGCGATTGCGCTTCGCTCGATCCAGCGCGAGGCGATCCTGCGCGATCCGGATTGGGCCGGCGGCGGCTACACGAACGAGAAGCCACCCGCCACAGGCATGCGCATCGCGCGCAAGCTCGGCATGATGACCTATCGCTCGGCGCACGAATGGGTGCAACGCTTCGGCCGCGAACCGGTGTCGCCGGAGCTGCGTGACGACGGTCCGTTCGCGCCGGAGTTCGCGATCCAGAGTTATCTCGAAGCGCACGCGCGACGTTTCGTGCGCGCCTTCGACCCGAACTGCTATCTCTACATCTCACGCGGCATGGATCGGTTCGATCTCGCCAAACACGGCGGCTCGAATGCCGAAGCGTTGAAGCATTCGGGCGTCGAGCACGCGCTCGTGATCGGCGTCGAATCGGACATGCTGTTCGCGATCGCCGAGCAGCGCTCGCTGTCAGAAGACTTCGAGAACGCCGGCGCCACCACGCGCTTCGCGCCGCTCGACTGCATCGAAGGGCACGACTCGTTCCTCATCGACATCGAGCGCTTCGGAAAAGAGATGCGCGCCTTCCTCGACGGCAACCCCGGAAAAGTCTGAAGAACTTCTCTGAAATCGCTTGTAGCTGAGCGCGGCGCCGGGGCGCGCTCAGCTACAAGCGATTTCAGAGAAGTTCTTCAGACTTCCCTCAGGCGACCGACGACTCGCTCGTCCGGCTTGGAATGAGCCCGGGCAATAGGGGCGGCAGCGGGCAGTGAAGCGCGGCGCATACCGTGCGCAGGAGCTCGGCTTCCGCCACATTCAGCACGTCGTCGTGGGCGATCGTCTTCGCCAACCCTTCGATGACCGCCTTCTTCGCGAAAGGCTGCAGCTTCTCCAGCCGGCGGAGCGAGTCCGAGAGCCGCGACGGCCAGTCTTCGATGGAGAGATACGGCGGCCGGCGCATCGGTAGCACCGCCTGCATGCCCGCTTCATACGCCATGCGTGCCTCGCGCGCATCGCTCGCGCCGAACTGAGCGAGCGTCGCGAAGAGCACCTGAATATCCGACTCCGCCTCGTCGAGAGTCGCGTTGCCGTGAGGGGCGCGCGCTTCGAGCTCGTCCTTCAACAACGTGGAGAGCAGGTGGGCGAGACAGAACTCGAACACGTCGACGCGCGCGTCAGCACGAATGAGATTGTCCGCGAGCTTGGCGAGCTTCTGGCGATCGGCGATGCTCAGGCGGCGCAGCGCCGGAAAAATCTGCAGTAGCGCCGGCAGCCGCAGCAGCGGCTCGAGTGAGGCAGCGACCGGAAGCGTTGCGCGCACGACCGCCAGCTCCGCTTCGCTGGTCGTCTTGCCGAGCAGTTCGAACTGACGCTCGCGCACAGCGTCGTCGCGGCTCAGGAGCAACGCCAGCACCAGCGCACGCGCGCGGCCGGTCGACTCCACGAACTCACGCAACACATCGGGAAGCGCCAGCCGAAGCTCGCGTGCCTGAGCCATGTGCAGCGTTTCGAGCTGCCCCACCTTCTCCGCGACGGCCACCGGCTTCACCGGAGCGGCGACCGCCGCAACGGGCTGCGTTTCCGCGATGGAGGCCGCGGCGGCCACGAGCGTCGCGAGCGTCGTCGGATCCTTCAACAGGTCTGCCACCTTCCCAGGATCCACAGTCTTCCCAGGATCCACGGCCCTCCCAGAATCCGAGGGATTGGCCTTCGCCATCTCCGCCGCGCTGAACGCCGGCACGCTCTTCAGCGCGCTCGCTGCGAGTGCCGGCAGCTGCTTGACGTTGAACTGCGGATCCAGCTCGCGAATCCGCTCGGCAATGGAGGGATGCGTGCGCAGGAGTCGCGCCACGCCCGGCGCGAAGAACATGTGCGCGGCCTGTTCGCCATCGGCCTCGGTGATGATCGAACCTTCAGGCAGGCCGGCGATTTTCAGCAGCGCGCCCTTGAGCCCACCCGGATTGCGCGTGAACTGCACACCCGATGCATCGGCAAGCCGCTCACGCTGGCGCGCAACGGCGGCCTGGAGAATACGGGCAAAGAGCAACCCAACGTAGCCGAGAATCATCACGGCGAGCCCCGCCGCGAGCACACCCCCGGCGGCGCGCCGCCCGCGCGGGGCATAGCGCAGCAGCGTGCGCCCGATCAGGGCCACGACCAGCAAGCCGAACAGCCAACCCATCAGCTGGATGTTGAGCCGCATGTCTCCGTTGAGCACGTGGCTGAACTCATGCGCGACCACACCCTGCAGCTCATCGCGGCTCAGCGTATCGAGCGCGCCCTGCGTAACGACCACCGCGGCGTTCGCTGGGGAGTGACCGGCGGCGAGCGCATTGATCGATCGCTCCTGCTCCAGCACATAGATCTCGGGCATCGGAACGCCGGAGGCGATCGCCATTTCCTCAACGACGTTGTGAAGCCGCTTGCGCTTGAAATCCATCGTGTCGCGCCCGATGAGCGTGCCGCCGAGCGAGCGCGCCACTACGCCGCCGCCGTCGCGCAACTGAAGCGACTTGAAGAGGCTCGATACACCGATGACCGCGAGAACCAGCACCGTGCAGAAGAGCGCGACTCCGGGATGATCCGCCGCATACCGCAGCGGCGCTAACGTGCGCCCTTCCGGATTCGAGAACGAGAACGTCGCGAACAGCACGAGATCGAGCGCCACCGCCACGAGCAGCATCGACACCATGAACGCGACAACGAGCCAGCGCGTCTGCTTGCGGGCCTGGGCCTGGCGTGAGTAGAAGTCCATCGCGGGTCGCTACCGGCGCAGGGGGCCGGGGCACGCCTCAAGTGAAGCTGACCTTGGGCGCTTCGCGCGCTTCGGGCTTCGCCGCCTCGAGCATCTGCGCGGGAGTGAAGTTGCCGAACATGCCCGCGACGAGGTTGTTGGGAAACGTTTCGCGGGCGTTGTTGTACGTCATGACGGCGTCGTTGTACGCCTGGCGCGCGAAGGCGACCTTGTTCTCCGTCGAGGTGAGCTCTTCGGAGAGCTGCATCATGTTCTGGTTGGCCTTGAGGTCCGGGTAGGCCTCGGAGAGCGCAAACAGGCGGCCGAGCGCGCTGCCGAGTTGCGTTTCCGCCCCCTGCAGCTGGGCGACCGCGCCCGCATTGGCGGGGTCGGCGGCGGCGGCCTTCAGCCCCGAGACCGCCGAGTTGCGCGCCTGGATGACGGCCTCGAGCGTTTCCCGCTCGTGCTTCATGTACCCCTTCACCGTCTCCACGAGATTCGGGATGAGGTCGTAGCGCCGCGTCAGCTGCACGTCGATCTGCGCGAAGGCGTTCTTGAACGCGTTGCGGGCCGTCACCAGCCGGTTGTAAATGCTGAAGGCGGCAAAGAATGCCACCACCACGATGGCCAGGATGATCCAACCCATCGAGCTCTCCGGCGGTTACTTCCAGCAGGTGCTGGTTGGTCCCGGAGTAGAACCGCGCTGACCCTGGTCGTCAATGGTCAGGGTTTGACAATCCGTATCCTGGGCGGCCTGCCGGCTCTGCGGAGTGGCGGTGGCGGTGAAGGAGGTCGCCAGATCGCTGCTCGTGCCGGCCGCGACGCCGAGCGAGTAGTTACCGCTCGGCGTCGGGGAAAGCACGCCCAGCATCGCGACATTGTTCGAGTAGGTGTTGTTCTGGAGGAAGAACTTCTCCTGCGCCACCTGTATCCGCAGCAGCGCAGCCGTGGCCTCCGTGCGGTTCGTGCGGATCAGGTATCTGCGATACGACGACACAGCGATCGTCGAAATGATTGCGAGCACCGCGACGACCGTCAACAGCTCGATCAGGGTGACGCCGCGCATCCGCGCCAACCCCAGCGGACGGCGCGAGCCGTCCGCGCACGGCCAGCGCAGGTCCCGCTTGAAATCAATTCGCATTGAAGTCCCTCCAGTAGGTCTTGATGCGGCTATTGAAGTTCCGGCAGACGCTCAGCACTTCCGCGCCCGACATGCAGACGACGGGGGGCTGGCCACCCGGGGGCGGTGGATCGCCGCCGTTGCCACCGTCACCGCTGTCGCCCCCGACCGATGTGTCGGGGAACAGGAACGCAAGCGTCGGCGCAATGCCCGTCTTCTGCGCCAGGGTGGTAAAGCGATCGAGCGTGGACGTGTTGTTGTTGCCCGCAAGGTTGGCGGTCGGTGTGCCGTCCAACGCGCTCACCGCGTAGAGGCGGTTGGTGCCGGCGCCAGGCGCGCACGACGTCGATGCCGCGCTCGTATTCGGGAGGTAAGTCGTGAAGAGTATCTGGTCGTCGAACGTGGTAGCCGTGGACAATACCTTCTCGCCCACCCATGAATTGCCGGGCTGGTTCAGGGTCAGCTTCCAGCCGAGCGCATTCGCGGGCACCGTGGTCGTCACATTCGCGGTCACGTTGATAAGTCCGGTATCACCGTCGTGGATGATCGGGGGAAGGATCGTACGAGTCGTCGCGTCATATTCCGTCTGCGCGATCTTGTCGAACATGTGGTAGTCGCGGATCGAATAGAACCGATCCTGAATAGTCGTGTCGAGCGGATGTCCGCGATAACCCGAACCGATCGCGATGTTGAAGAATGGTGGGACACCGCGCCGGCGTACACCCGCAACGTCCGGGGCGTTGTAGAAGCGGCGGGTCGCCGCGACGGTATGCGTGGTGTCATCACGCGTGCCGAGCGATGCAAGCACGCCGCCCGTCACCAGGGTCGCCGCGGCATTGCCGTTCGTGATGTCGAAGCGCCAGAGCTGACCGGCCATGTCACCCACGTACATGCGATCGGCAGAGCCGTCACCGTCGAGGTCGACCACGGTGACGTCGCTCGGGATCGAGTGATCCATCCGCGAGAGCTTCAGGTTCGCCGAGCTCGCGCTGCCGCCGGCCGACCAGAGGAGCGTGCCTTTCGTGGCGTCGACCATGTAGATCGCGTTACCGACGGAGTTGCTCGTCAGATATGAAGTGCCTTCCTCGGCCGAATCGTAACCGGCGCCGAAGATGAGCACGAGCTTCTGCGAGTTCTGCGTGACACCGCCGACGGTCACGCGGGTGATGATCGGCGTCGACCACGCCTGGCCGAGTGCGGAGAAGCCGGTGGTGGCCGCTCCGATGGTCCACATGTATTTGGGCTTGGTCTTGTCGGTGACGTCCAGCGCGTAGTAGTTGCTGCCACCGCGGCCCTGGCCAAAGAACAGGATGACACGATCGCCGCTCTCGACGATGCCGTTGCCGTTGGCGTCGTACTTCAGCGCCTTGACGTTGCCGTCGAGCGCGTACTGCTTCGGATTCGTCGGCCCGTTCGTGTACAGCCCCGAGAGACCATTCAGCAATTCCTGCGGAATGTATGCCCAGAGCTCCTTGCCGGTGGCGACGTCGAAGGCGTGGAGGAAGCCATCGTTCGTTGCGCTGTAGATCACCGCGTCATCGACCTGCTTGTCGGTCGCGGTGCCGCCGTAAATCACAACCGCCGGCTGCGAGTGCACCGGGTCGCCCATCGCGTGACGCGGTTCGTCGACGACCGCGGCGTTTGGCGCGTTCGAGACTTCATTCTTGAGGTCCTCGCCGCGCGCATAGTTGATCGCCGCATCGTGCGCGGCCGTCGTGGAGGCGCCGACGCGCGCGTTGGTGATCAGCGTGTTCGCGGTCGTGACGGAATAGTTGTCACTCGAGGTCAAATCAACCGGGCTGGCCGGATCCGGGTTCGCGCCGATGTAGGTGTAGAGGTTGCGGTGCGGGTCGCGCGACGGATTCCAGTCGGGGATCTTGCTGGCGGCACCACCCGCTGCGACCGTGCCGCCGTCCACGACGTCCGACCAGAAGCTCTGCACGCCCGCCTTGAAGAAGCCGGTCGACGAGTCCACCGCCTGCGCGTTGCCCTGGCCGACGATCTGATCGCCATACACCTTGTACTTCTTGACGTTGCCGGCCCAGTGCCTCGAGACGCCCGGCTGGAACACCGAGACGTACAGGTCGTTCAGGGTCTGCGTACGGTTGAAGGCGTTCACCGACACCGTCGGGGCGGTGAACGTGGTGCTCGTCTTCTGAATGTTGTTCACGATGTTCGTGAGCGCGAGTTGCAGGCCCTGAAGGTCGCCCGCCGCATAGAACGAACCGCCGCCTGCTGTCGCCGCCTTCTGGAGCCAGGTGCTAGCGGCGGCCAGCGACGGATCGTCGCCGAAACCGATCGTGTAGAGCTGGACATTCTGCTGGTCCTGCATGGTCGTGTTCATGTCGGTGCTGTACATGTACTTCGCCATGGCGGACATGCATCTGCCCGAGCTACCGTCCCAGCCTTCCGGAATGTTGTTTCCATTGGCGTCCTTGCCGTTGTATGGAGAGACATTCGTGGAATCGCAGGAGCCACCCAGCGTTGCCTCGTTCGGCAACGAGGTGATTTTCGTATCGGCCTCATTGTCGCTCGTCGGCAAGCCGTCCGTGAGATAGACGATAAAGTTCTTCTGACACTGCGATGTGATCGGCGACTTGTACTGGGCCGAGCCGGCCGTGCCCCCGACGCGCGACGCGGCGACGCTCTTGATCGGCGACGAGCGATCGCCGAAGTCGACGTTGCCGCCCGAGAAATAGCGATAGGCCTCGTAAAGCGTTTCCGACAGCGGCGTATTACCGCCGGGCGAGAAGCCATTGATGGTGGTGTTCAGGCTCGTGCGATTGGTAGCGATAGGCGAAACCGCGTACGCGACCATGCCCCCCGACGCACCGCTGTCGTAGCGCATGACACCGACGTTGGCGTTCGACAGAGAGCTGATGAGGTTTGTAGCCGCCTGCTTTACCACCGACATGCGCGTGCCGACGGTCTGCGGCGGACTCGATGCCTGGTAGTTGATGTAGTTGGCGCTATACAGCGTGAAGCCGCCGCCCACACCACCGTTCTTCCAGTACGATCTCGTGCTGTTCGGATCCGTCGTCCACTGGTTCGCGGGCGTGTTGCCCGAGTTGTTGTAGTTGGTCGGGAATCCGTTCGTGGGACCGGCGTCCGGGAAGTCGCCCTGGCACGCCACTTCGTAGCGATTGCTGCTACCAAGGCTGGTCGACCAGGAATAGTTACTGTTCCTCTTGCGCCACTGCACGAACTGATCCGAATAGAAGCCCGGGCCGCTGAGACCATCCGCTGCCGACACACACTTCAGGTAACCCTTGGCGAATGAGCTGGTGTTGCCGCAACTATTCGGAATGTTGTCGTTGTTGCTCGCGAAGTAGATCTGGCCGGTGTCGCAGCTACCCGGATAGGTCACCGACGGGTCGTAGGGCGTCTGGTATTTGACGTCCGAATCCATGCTGCCCGAAGTGTCCAGGATGAACAAAATGTTGGGTGCGGCGGCGGTGCTGGAGTTACCCAGGAAGATCTCGCTGTCATCCGCGAGCGCGACCTGACCGGCCAGGAAGGTCAGCAGGAAGCCGCTAGAGAGGCTCAGGAGACGTTTGGTCGAAATCGGGTTCATAGGTAAGGACCTCGGATATTCGGCGCGAGCGTGGCTCACTTGGCCGCGGCGATGGACACGGTCATGCGTGTCACTGTCTTGTCGGGTTTCACGAACACCATCAGGTTGCGTGCGGGTGCGCCGCGTACGTTGGCGGCGAACTCGGCGAACGAGGCCGATGAGTTGCCGATCTTGTAAAGGGTGCCGCTCGTCAATCGGTACGACCGCGCGTTGCACGTATCGCAAGTGAGCACGACCGAGCCAATGCTCGACGACGGCATGAGCACCTTGTCGGTACTCGCTTCGATGCCGAAGTCAACCGGAGTGATCGGGCCTGCGGCCTGAGCAGCGGCGCCACATAGGAGCGTGGCCGACACGAAGAGAGCGAACGCCTGGTTACGCGTGATCATCATGAGAACTCCGTGGCGAATCAGGGCGTGAGTCCGCCGCTGCCGCCGAAACTGGGGGAGAACGGCGCGAGTACCGCCACACCCTGAAGGTGAGTCGTCGTGGTACCGCGCTGGGACGTGCCCACACTCGAGATCTGGAAGTGATACGTCGAAAAGGAGGTCAGATCGTTACCCCAGATCGCCGGCTGTGGCGCGCCGTCGAGATCGGAGGTCATCCTGGTGCTGTACGCCGTGCTGGACTCTGTCGTCGAGCCCGCTGCGGAGCCGTTGTCCGGATTCTCCTCGGGGCCACCGGGCAGGAATTTTCCGACCACCATCTGCTGCTCGATACCCTGCTCGGAAGCTTGAAACGCCTTCGCCTGAACCTGCGTGTTGCCGGCCAGAACGAGCTCGACACTCGCCGAGTTCATGCCGGCTACCGCGAGGAGCGTGATGATCGCGAGCAGTAGCAAGCCAACCACGAGCGCAGCGCCGCGCTGGCGGCTATGCGTACGAAAGGAATGGAAACGAGCGGGGTAGGTTTTCTCGTACACGTCAGGTCCCCAGCGCGTTGCGGACCTGAATGGTCCGGGAGATGAGCACGCGCCGATAGTGCTTGAGCCCTGTCGGGGTGTTGTTGCTGTTGAGCGATGGCTGGAAAGACTTGCTCGCGTCCGCGAGCACATTGAGATCGCCGGTTTTGTTGACGATGTCTGAACGACTTCCATATGTGTATACGCGTTCGTCCGTGAACCCCACCTCAGGCGCATCGGCACGCACCAGCAACCAGATGCGCACGGACACAATCTGTGCGGGGTTGGTGGCGGCGTTCAGCAGCCCTGAAAGCGTCGTTCCTGCCGGCAGATATTGAACCGCTGCGCCGCCGGACGGCCCGTAGCCACCGGTGCGATCAACGCCGTACTCGACCTGCATGTCTTCGATCCCGGCGACGATTTCGGCGTCCTGGAACGTGTTCTTCGGGCCGATGCTGCCATTCACATCGAGCCAGTAGCGCCGCAACGACGGATAGCCCGTCTGCTGCGCCGAGTCCTGGTCGACGTAATAGAGGTTCACGATGAGATCGTTGATCTGCGCCGTCTTCGGCGTTGCGGTGACGCCTGCGCAAAGCGGCGACGTCGACGTGTCAGCGAGGAGGATGCCGCCCCCACGTGTCGAGCAGATGCGCAGCGAACCGAAATTCGCCGCGGCAGTGCTGTCGACGGTCGACGCACGACGGACGGTGACCGTGTCAGCGGTCTTCACCGCCTTGTTGTTGAGCGGTAAACATGTCGACACCGTGGTGGGATAAGAAGCGTCGGTCCCCTCGATGTTGTTCTCGAGATCGACACCGTAGTTGTTGCCGCAAGATGTGGCCGCAGCTCCAGCGAAGCTCGCTTGACCATCGGTCTTCTTGAACTTGTTGCTGACGATGTCCGCGCCCTTCTGCAGACCCCAGTAGTTGGACATCCGAAGATCGGGCTCCAGCACGCTCATTGCGTATCGCCCGTTCTCCTGCATGCGCGACACCGACTCGTTGACCCCGTATGCGTTGCGGCTGTCCACGTACGCCTGCGTGGCGCCGAATATCAGCACCGCCCCGATCGCAATCGCGACCAGCAGCTCGATGAGGCTGAGACCGCGCTGAGTTGTGTGTGTGTGAGTCATACGGCTGGATCAATTCGTAGGCATCTGGAGTTGCATCACGACGGACTGCGCGGAGTCGGACTCACCGCGGGCCTGCGCCTGCTCGCGCCAGGAGACCGTAATGGTGTAAGTCGAAGGCCGCGTCGGCAAAGAGCCTGCGACGTAACCGATGCTACCCGTCGCGGTTCCGCCCTTGAACGCGGCGGCGACTGCCCTTTTCCAAACATAGACGTCATTTGCAGCCATCTGCGCCGGCGAGCAGATGGACGCGCTGGCACCGACGCAACTGTTGTCGGTACCCGTAGCGGTGGTGGTGGCCTCATAGCTGCCTCCACCCCGTCGATTGGCACGAATACGATCAGCCATGTCGCTGGCGAGGTTGACTGCCTGCATCCGCTGGATCGCACTGCCGCTAGAGCGAAGCGAGACGGCGAAGAGGCCGGCGATGCCGAGCATTCCGATCGAGAGCACCACGAGGGCCACCAGCATTTCGACCATGGTGAAGCCACGGCTGTGAGACCTGATGAGTTTCATATTTGTGTTCTCAGGGGCACGTTCCGCCGGTGGCCGTCAGCGCGGAGTCGACATCGGTCGGAACTCTCGTTACGCGGGCGCGACCTGTCTGGTCGATCCGCACGACACGGACCACCGAACTGCTTCCTACCGTCTTTTTGCCGCGGCTGTCGCAGAAGACGATGTTGCGAGTACCGGCCTTGGTCCCATCGGGATTCGCAAAGCCGTAGACGTTGAAGCTTTCGATTCCGTTCTTATCCGTGCTCACGGTGACCGTGGAGTCGATCAGCTCGTGCCGCTCGATCACAGCCTCGCCGCTATCGATCTGCCAGTTGTTATTGGAGTCTTGCGCCACAACCCACCCCCGGAACGCACCGTAGCTGCACGTAGGGTTGCTGGCCTTGGGATCCGACGAGGCACACACGACTACGTTGGCCTGGCGCTTGATGGACTCGCTCCGCGCGATCTGCAGCGAGCGAAGCAGGTCATTCGAGGCTGCGGAAAGTCGGTTGTTCTGCGAGAAGGTCCGCATGCTCGGCACGCCGACGGTCAACAGCACCCCGACGATGCCCAGTGCCACCATGAGCTCCATCAGCGTGAATCCGCGCTGGGACGATGGAGTTCGCGAGCGGGGGGCGGCTATTTGCATGCCGGGCACTATAGTTCGGTGAAACCGCTCCGCCAGCGCCACTCGACCGGCGGCATCATGTGCCGACGAACGGCTATGCCATTGACCTTATGCCTATGGGACTGCGAGACGCGTCACACTTTCCGGCTGGCTACATCCGTGAACGGCGCCTCACATCGATGACGTTTGTCCCGCTCCGGGTCCTCGCCTTTGCCGCGTTCGCGATGCCGGGAATCGCCCTGGGCGCAGGCATTTCGGCAGACACGATCCGGGTCGCGACATGGAATCTCGAATGGCTCGTTTCACCGCAAGCCTTCAGGCCACTCAAGGCGGATTGCACGCACGAAGGCGCCGCGGTGCGCGGCGACGTCCGGCAACTGCCCTGCGACGTGGCCTCGAAGCTCGAGAGGTCATCACGTGACTTCTCCGTGCTCGCCCGCTATGCGCGCGAGCTCGATGCCGATGTGGTTGCGCTTCAGGAATCCGACGGTGCAGAGGCAGCGCGTCTCGTCTTCCCCGACTACGACTTCTGCTTCACCGGCCGCAAGCATGTGCAGAACACGGGGTTCGCCGTCCGTCGTGGCATCGCACACCGTTGCGGACCGGACGATCGCGATCTGTCACTTGGAGACACGCTACGTCGTGGCAAGGAGCTCACGCTGTTCCCGGACGAGGCTCGCGAGATTCGCCTGCTGAGCGTCCATCTCAAGTCCGGCTGCAGCTCGAAGCCGCTCACGGCACCGGACAAGGCCTGTCACGATCTCGCCCGTCAGGTGCCCATTCTGGAAGCCTGGATCGATGCGCAGGCGCACGCGGGCCGACGGTTCGCTGTGTTGGGCGACTTCAATCGCGACCTGCTCTCGGAAGACGCGCACCGCGCGACCCTGGGCAAGGACGAGAGCCTTTGGGCGGAGATCGCTGACGGAAGCCCGCCCGAGGCCAGCCTCCGAAATGCGGCCAGCGGCGAGGTGTTCCGTAACTGCGTGCCGGGACAGGGATATCGAGGCTACATCGATAACATCGTGCTATCGAAGACGCTCTCCGAGCACGCGGTCCCCGGCTCCTTTGCGCGCCTTACCTACAGCGCAGCCGATGCTCGCCATGCAAAACTCTCGGACCATTGCCCCGTGTCGATACGCCTGAAGATTGAACAGAAGGCGGCGCCAGCCGGCTGATTCGGCGAGGTTTTGTGTGGCGCGCTCACGTCTTGACGCCATCACGTGGTAGCCGCAGGATTCCGGCCTGCTGCATACGCTGCCATTAAGTTGAGTCGGCTACGCTGCAGCAAATGCGAAGGCATAATGGTCAGCGTCTCCAGCCGATAGAAATATAAGTCGAGGCCACGTTAGTGGAACGCCGTCTCCATACCCGGCATCGGGCTCGTACCACCGTCTACATCAACATTCCGGGCGGACGCCGCAAGCTGTGCCGCGCCGTAAACCTGAGCGCCACCGGCGTTTTCATCGAGACCACCAATCTCGGGCTGCGGAAGGGGCAGCAAGTGGAGCTCTCGTTCGCCATCAATCTCGGCGCAGTGACCAAGCTGCACCGGCGCACTGCTGTCGTCGCACACGTGTCGCGCGGCGGCACCGGCCTGCTGATGGAGGCGTACAACGCGCGTCCGACGGCGGCTACCGGCTGACCGGTTTCACATATCCCGGTGCTCCCGCGACGTCATCGATGACGCGGGGCCGTCAATCGACCCCGCGTCGCCCGTCGGCCAGGCGGTGATCGTCCGGCGCGGCTTCAGAAGCGCCCGTCGACCCTCAGCATGACGTTGTTGCGCGGCTCTCCGTACCACGCCCTCCACGTCGGCCCCTGAACCGACTCGTAGTAAGTCTTGTCGAGAACGTTGTCGACGCTGAGAAAGAAAGGCGGGAGCGAAGGAGGTTGCCGGCCGGGAGGTAGGGGAGCGGGCAAGCGCAGCGTCTGATCAGAAGCCCCTTGGCTACCGTGGATCAGCATCATGCACGACACATGCAGCTCGTGGCTCCTTGCGGCGCTCGTCTCGTCGGCCTGCTTCGGGGCCGTCGCCCCTGGTATTGCCTCAGCCGCCGGCAAGTTCCACCTCGAAGAAGCCACCATCGCGGACATCCACGACGCCATCAAGAGTGGCGAGATTACTTGTAAAGGCCTGGTGCAGGCCTATCTGGAACGCACCAAGTCGTACAACGGCGCCTGCACAGCGTTGGTTACCGACAAAGGTGCGCCGATTCCGGCCGCGAAAGGTGCCGTCCGTGGGGGCGCGCCTCTCCGCTTCCCGACGAAGACGGTCGCCGTTTCCACGCTGGTTCCCAACCTGGATCAATACACCGGCGCGCCGCTGGAGTTCGGCAGGATGGAAACCACCGCGTCGGATCCCAGCGTCATGCAGCAATACGGAATGGTCGCCGGTATCCCGCACGCCGGCCAGCTCAACGCCTTCGAGACGCTGAACGTTCGCGGCGAACGCTCGGTCACGTGCAAAGGCAAGTTCGATGCGCCACCGGGAACGCCGCTGCCTGCGGGCGCTCCCCCGGAGTGCGAGAAATTCAGACAACAACCGGATGCCCTCGAGCGTGCCGCCGAGCTCGATGCGCAGTACGGCAGGAATCCCGATCTCGCGAAGATGCCGATGTATTGCGCCGTCATCACAGTGAAGAACTGGTACGACGTGACGGATATGCGCTCGACCGGCGGCAACGATGTCAACTACGCGAAGGACTTCGCACCGACGGACATGACGGTGGTCAGCCAGCTGCGGGCCAAAGGCGCGATCATCTCCGGCGTCACAGTGGCATCTGAAGCCACATTCAGCGCGAGCGACCCGGCGAAGCCAAAGACCGCATTCGTCGGCGGCAACATCGTCCGCGCCACGTGGGGCGGCACATCTTGCAATGCCTATGACACGGAACGCACACCGGGCGGAAGCAGCGGCGGCGCAGGCGCATCGGTGGCCGCGAACCTCGCAACCTGTTCGATCTGCGAAACCACTGGCGGCTCGTGCCGCATCCCGGCGAACGCCAACTCCGTTGCAAGCTTCGTCACCACCAAGGGCGTCACGTCCGAGTTCGGTAGCGCGACCGCTGACTTTATCAATCACCGTCCCGGCGTCCTGTGCCGCACGCTCGGCGATGCGGCGCGTGTCACCGATGCGATGAAAGATCCGAAGGAAGGCTACTTCGACAGTCGCGATTTCATGACCGCGCAGCCGCGCACGCTCTCGACCGGCGAGCCGTTTGCGAAATCCATCGTCGCCGACAACAGCGTGAAGCCCGACGATAGACCGCTGAAAGGGCTGCGCGTTGGCATTGTCCGTGAGTACATGGTGAAACACTCGCAGAACGATGGGGCGGTGAGCGACCTCGCCGACACGGAATTCAAGAAAGTGCTGCGCGACCGCCTCGGCGCCGAACTGGTCGAGTCGGTCGACGCGCAGTATCCCGACGATCCGAACGTGCCCAACATGAAGTACACGTTTGCCGATGCATTCGCGGAAATCCTGCCGATCAGCGCGCCGGAATATTTTTTCCAGAAAACCGACGACGGCCAGCTCGAGTTCGCGGTGCCGGGCTACGACGTGACGTCGCGGGACTATCTGGTCAAGCTATCCCTGCATCAGGCACCGCTCTCGCCGAAATTGAACCTGCGCCGCATTCTTAGCGGCATCGACGACGGCGGCCGTAATGCGTTCATGATTGCCAGGTACCTGGCGTTACGCGGCGACAAGCGCGTGCCCGACATGGCCGCCTACGCCGCGAACTCGAAGTGGCGAGGCGAGACGCAGGCCGTCGGCGCGCAGAACTTCGCTGCCGCAAACCAGCAGGACACGCGCGCGACCAACGGCATCGATCGCGTCAAGATGCATACGCTATTTCGCTACGCGATGCTGAAGGTCATGCGTGAGAATCATATCGACGTATTCGTGCAGCCCAACATCACCATACCGCCAGGCAAGATCGGTGGAGCTCAGGAACCTACGGTCGCCGGTCGCGGTGCCAGCGGCTTCGCTATCACCGACCTGCTGGGGGTACCGGAAGTCATCGTGCCGGCCGGCTTCAACGACGTCGTGTACGACCCGCGGAATGTGCTCAGCGATGACAAGAAGAGCTACACGCAGAAAGCCGGCAGCGTCGCAACGAAGCTCTCGAATCCGCTCCCGTTCAGCCTCGAATACTGGGCCGGGCCGGGCGATGAGCCGGTGGTGCTGAAAGTGGCATCGGCCTACGAGTCAGCGACGCATCATCGCAAGCCGCCGGCCGCGTTCTCCGTACCGATGGGCGCGCCTTGGACAACCTCGAGAGGTTCAGCCGGCAGCGGCGCGGGCATGCCGTAGAGGTAGGGAGATTTGCCGGCTGCAGGGATCGAACCCGCGACCCCCTGATTACAAATCAGGTGCTCTACCAACTGAGCTAAGCCGGCATCGATTGGGGCGGGGATTGTAGCCAGTCCCGGGGGGCCACCGCCATGGCGGCGGGGAAAGCCGCGAGTTCAGCCCTGAAAGCCGCAGACGCGGGCCAGCGCGGGGTCGAGCTCCGCTGTCGGCGGCAGCGTCAGGCCAAACATCGACTCCAGGACTTCTCGCAGTTCGTCGACGCTCGCCAGCACACGGCGCTCCGAGGGCGCGCCGATACGGTGAATCGCGAGCTGGTTGTTCGACAGCGCGTAGCGCCCGCCTGGCACCGGCCGCGCGGCGATGAGCATCGAGCGGAAATGCGACGTGGGATGCGTCGACATGTAATGGTTGTAGACCTCGTAGTCCACGTCGTTCTGGGGCTGCAGGTCGAAGCGGTACAGCGACTTCCATGCATCGCCGATGCGCGCCTGGAGCCTGAAGCCATCGTCGATCCCGGCGAGCCGGAAACGCTCGTGTGGCGTCGGCTGCTCGCGATCGGCGATGAGGCGCAACGGACCCGTCAACGTGAGTCCGCCGAAGCCCACATCGGCGATGTGCGACTCGCCATCGAGATCGATCTTCAACAGCATGTGGCTGCGAGCGCGAATCGCCTCCTCCGGCGCATTCCACAACACGCGCGCCGCGAGGCCGGTGACCTTGAAGCCAAGCTCTCGCAGCGCCGTGGCAAGCAACGCGTTCTGCTCGAAGCAGTAGCCGCCACGTCCGGAATGCACGAGCTTCTCTTCAAGCGACAGCGGGTCGAGCGGCACGCGCCAGCCCAGCAGCGGATTCAGATTCTCGAACGCGATGGCCTGTGCGTGGGCGAGGTGCAGCTCACGCAACGTGCCGAGTGTGGGAACGCGCGCGCCGTTGAAGCCGATCCGCGCGAAGTACGCATCGAGGTCCATGGGTTTAGCCTGGTCTCGGCACTCCGGCATCGGCCGTCGTCGCGGCGGGTCGCGCATCGCGCGGCGCCGGCGCGGCACGATCCGGTGCGGGTTCGTTGACGGGGCACACGCGAATCTCGAGCCGCGACTTCGAATCTTCGAGTGACAGCAAGCCTTCGGTCGGGACGGAGCGCTCGGTCGCGTTGACGTCCATGTCCACCCAGTACACCGTTCCCGGCTGGGTGCGCTCGGTCACATCCGCCGTGAAACCGAGCATCTTCACCGCTTGAGCGCGTTTATCGGCGCGCTCGCGCTCGCTGAAGAGGCCGACGGAGACACGCCTTCCGCCCGGTTCGTCCGGCATCACATGCGCGTCGCGGATTCCGGCGCGGTCCAGTGCCTTCATCAGTCTCGTCTCGTCCGCCGGCGTGCCCAGCCCGCCAACGGAAACCCAGTAGCCCTCCCACATCTCGCCCTGTTCCGCACGCTGCTTTGGAGCGAACCCGCGGCTGCGAAGCAGAGCCGCGCCACGCGCCGCCTGGGCGAGATCGTTGAAAGGACCGATGGAGACGCAACGCTCGGCACTAGCCGCCGAAGTCGAAGTGACCGGCTGCGCCAGCGCTACGGAAGGCGCGGTGGCGGACGGCAACGAATCGACTGATGCCGAAGGCGTTGCCGGATGAGGAAGACTTTCCGCCGCCAGCACCAGTTGCGGTAGCGGCTCGGTGCTCGCGACCGGCGGCGGCGGCGCGAGGGCAGGCGCATCGACCCATCCGGCCCAGGCCAGATAGAGGACGTTCAACCCGATGAGGACGAACACAACGATGCGCACGGCTGACGGATTCTAGGAGCCCGCAATGACCTTGACTATGAATTACGCCGGGACACTTAGCCACGCAATGGCCGCGCGGACGCGGCGACCGCCAGCCCCTGAAGCACGAGGTCGGGCACGTAGCGGTGCCGCGACCGGATCAGCCGGGCAACATCCGCCGCCGCCCCACCTGTCAGCAACAGGAGCGGGGTCCTGCCCACAAGCGCGCGCGCCTCGAGCACCGCGCGATCCGCCACGGCGGCCACGGCATACCGGGCGCCTTCAGCGATCGCCGATCGAGTGCTGCGCGCGAAGAGCCCTTTGCTTCCGCGCCCGCCGCGAGCGCGGCGCCGAATCCCGTGCGTCCCCCACAGCAGGCTGTCGATCATGAGATCCGGCGCGGGAACAATGGCACCACCCCGGTGACGGCCGCTGCCGTCTACGAAGTCGAGTGTCATCGTCGTGCCCACACTCACGATGCATACCGGACGGTGCTTCGACAAATGAAACCCGCCGATAGCGCCAGCCAGGCGATCGGCGCCGAGCCGCCAGGGCTCGGAGTACAGCGTCGTGACGCCGCCGGCATGCCGCTCGGACCGGAAGAACTCCGGCGTGATGCCGAAACGAAGACGCATCTCCGCGGCGAAAGCACGATCGATCGTAGCGCCGGCCACACTCACTACGACGACGCGCTCGATTCGATTCGGCGCGACGCGTGGGCTTCCACGCGCGCTATTCGAAGGCTTCGCCGTTCGCGCCAAGCCCGTGCCCACAACGTGACGGGCGATGCGTTCCCCGCCCCAGCCCTTGTGCGCGACCGCGTTCATGCGCCCGACGCGCTCTCGCGCGAAGCTCGCCCACTTCACGCGCGTATTGCCGATATCGACGAGCAGGACACTCATCCCGCGGGTCTCACAGTCACTTCGCCGGAGAGAAATCTCCGCAGGCCATGCGGCGTCTCCACGAGGAGCGCGCCACTCAAGTCGATGCCTCGCCCGAGACCGCGCACGATCTCCTCTCCAACCGTCACGGCGAGCGGGCGACCACGCAAAGCATCCGCGTCGCCCCACTCTTCGACGAACGGCTTGAGCCCTTCCTGCTCGAACTGGAGCAGGCCACGCACGCAGTTCTCGATGAGATGGCCCGCGAGCGCGTTGCGCGACACGGGGCGGCTCGTGACGGTGGTGAGATCGACCGCTTGAAGTCCGGTCGCGGCGATTGTCTCGATCAAGTCTCCACCGAGCGCGACGTTGAGCCCGATACCGACGACGACGCACGCGAGGCCGGCGGCTTCCGCTCGCAACTCGATGAGAATGCCACCGAGCTTGCGCTCCCCCACCAGTACGTCATTCGGCCACTTCAGCCGAACGTTCGGCACGTCGAGCGCGACGAGCGCACGCAGGACGCTGACACCCACGGCAAGACTCAGCGAGCCGGCATCGCGCGGCACCTCGGGAAAGGTCCAGCTCAGCGAAAGACACACGGCACCGCCGGGCGGCGCGAGCCACGAACGACCCCGACGGCCACGACCGGCGGTCTGGAACTCGGCGAGCAGCACTTCCGACCGGCCTTGCGCGGGATAGGGACGTTCGACCAGCTCCGTATTCGTAGACGCCGTGGACCACGCGACATCGAGCCGCGTGAGGCGCTCCCTCACGCCTGCGGAAAGATGCTCCCGAATGGGCGCGGCCGCCAACGGCTCGCTCGCGCCCGGAAGCTTGTAGCCCCGATTGCGCACAGCCTCCATCGGCGTGCCGAGATCGCGCAACGCATTCGCCGCTTTCCAGACCGCGCTGCGCGTGACGCCGAGCGCCTTCGCAAGATCTTCGCCAGAATGAAATTCGCCGTCGCACAACTCGGCGAACACGCGCGCCACGAGCGGTGAAGACGCGTGAATAGCGCCAATGCGAGGTTCCGATCGCGTGCTCATGCGGTCATCAGCTGGCGCGTCGACGTCCCAACAACCACAGCCGACGCGCGCGAGGCTCGGTGCCGGCTCGCATGCGTGCGAGGTTCGATCGATGGGTGAATGCCACGAGCAGCGCGACCGCCGCGCCAAATGAAAGCAGCGGCGCGTACGGCTGCATGCCAGTTGCCGCCACAACAAGGGCGATCGACAGCGCGGCGACAATCGACGCGAGACTCACGAAACCGAACAGCACGACGGTGACGAGCCACACGAACAGCACGGCGACGAGCAGGATCGGCTCCACTCCGAAAACCACGCCGACCAGCGTCGCGACACCCTTGCCGCCCCTGAACCCATACCACACCGGATACACATGCCCGATGATCGCCGCGAGCCCACACACCACCGGCAACCACTCCCGAAAAGCGCCGGCGCTCGCAAGACCCAGCCCCTGCAGCGACAGCGAGGCAATCACCCGAGTGGCGAGAACCCCTTTCCCGATATCGATGAGCATCACCCACAGCGCGAACGACTTGCCCTGCGTGCGGAGCGCGTTGGTGCCACCGGCATTGCCACTGCCCAGCGTGCGAATATCCACGCCCCCGCGCAGCCTGCCCACGATGAGACTGCCGATCAGCGAGCCGATGAGATAGCTCGCGAACACCTTGAGAAGAAGCTCTATCACGTGGGTAAGAATATCTCAGCCAGCATGCAGCGAACGCTGCCACCGCTGAGTTTCTCAATGGTGGGAACAGGCACGACGAGGAGTGTGTCCGTGCAGGCGCTGAGGCGGCCGTACGCATCGGGCGTCAGTGCATCACGCGCGCTGGTGGACATCACGAGCACCCGACTGTCGCCGAGCGCTTCGTCCCAGGTCGCAAGCTCCAGCATGTTGCCGGCGAACCGCTCGATCTCGTCATGGCCGATCTCGACGATCTCGCGATCACCCGCCCGAAGTTGCTCGAGCACGGCCGCGCGATCATTCGGGGCGATCGCTTCCGTGCCAACGAGAGCGAACCGCTCACCCAGGCACATCAGCACATTCGTGTGATAGACGGGCGCGCCAGCGCGATCGAGCGCACGGAACACGATAGGTGTGTAGCCGAGCTCGCGCGCCCATTCGTCAACGACAGCGGGATGCGTTCGGGGCGAGACACTCGCGTAGGCCACACGATTCGTGTGATCCAGAACGAGGCTGCCCGTGCCTTCGAGGCAGCGCCCTTGGCGCTCGTGCGGCGACAGATCGAGCACGCGAGTGATCTTGAAGCCCGCCTGCTCCGCCGCGGCGTCCACCACATCCTGGCGCCGCTCGGTGCGGCGATTCTCCGCATGCATCGGATACAGCACGACCGTGCCGTCGGCGTGAAAGCTGACCCAATTGTTCGGGAAGATCGCGTCTGGCTTCGGCGGCTGCGGCGTATCGTCTGCGACGCAGACGGAAATGCCCTCGCCTCGCAAAGCATTCACCATGTGCTGGAACTCGGCTCGTGCGAGATCGTTGTGTGCGGTCGCGCCGATCACGCCCGGCCGCCGCATCATCGAGTTCGTCGCGGCGGTTTCCGGGTTGTAATCAAACGAGGCCGGCCTGATCATCAGCACGGCGTCGGCGCACTGCGCACGCGGAAGCGGGTCGTGTAGCGACTCAGTCAAACTCAAGGCCCTCGCCCGGAAAGATACCGCGCCGTTCAGGCTTCGATACTCATGTCATCAGCTTCCGCACCGCTCATCGTCGGCACGGATCGCGGGCTCTACTGCCCGCCCGGGGATTTTTACATCGACCCATGGCAGCCGGTGCAGTCCGCGGTGATTACACACGCCCATGGGGACCATCTCCGCCACGGCAGCGCGCGCTACATTCTCGCACGTCCGGGCGCCGCCATCGCACGGCACAGGCTGGGCAGCGGCAATACCGTCACGCCAGTGGAATATGGGGCGCCGGTCCGGGTCGGCAAAACGCGGGTTTCGCTGCATCCGGCGGGGCATATCCTGGGGTCGGCGCAGGTGCGCATCGAGCATGAGGGCGCGGTGTGGGTCATTTCGGGCGACTACAAACGGCAGCCGGATCCCACCTGCGCGCCGTTCGAGCAGCTCGAGTGCGACGTGTTCATCAGCGAAGCCACTTTTGCCTTGCCGGTATACCGGTGGGCGCCGACGCCGCAGGTTGCGGAAGAGATCGTGCGCTGGTGGCAGGCCAATCGGGAGCGGGGCATCGCATCGCTGCTGTTCTGCTATTCGCTGGGAAAGGCCCAGCGCGTGCTCGCGGAATTGAAAGCGGTTGCCGGCCCGCTGGCAGGCGAGGCCGTTTACGTGCATGGCGCCGTGGATTCGCTGACGAGCCTCTACCGCCAAAGCGGCATCGACATGATGCAGACGGTGCCCGCTACCACCGAAAAGAAGACGGACTATCGAGGCGCGCTCATCATCGCGCCACCCAGCGCGGCTGGAACACCCTGGACGCGGCGCTTCGGTGAACACGCCAGCGGCTTCTGCTCCGGCTGGATGCGCGTGCGCGGCGACCGTCGCCGTCGTGGCTACGATCGCGGTTTCGTGATCTCGGATCACGCGGACTGGCCCGGCCTCCTGGATACGTGTCTCGCCACCCGCGCGAAGCAAGTGCTGCTCACTCACGGTTACTCCGACGCGCTCGCGCGCTATCTCAACGAGAAGGGAGTGAACGCCTCGGCTCTCGCCACCTCTTTCGGAGACGAGGAGTAGTGCGGGATTTCGCGGAGCTGTACGACGAGATCGACACCACGACGTCGACCAACCTGAAGGTCGCCGCGATATCGCGCTATTTCCGCAGCGCCCCGCCGGCCGACGCCGCGTGGGCGGCGTACATTCTCTCGGGGCGGCGACTCAAACGATTCATCGGCCCCTCGCTGCTGCACCGATGGCTCGTCGAAGCCTCCGGGTTGCCGGAATGGCTCGCGGACGAGTCGTACTCCACCGTCGGCGACATGGCCGAGACGATTGCGTTACTCATGGAAACCGATGAGAGCGCCAAGGTCGCCACCGATGTGCCCCTGGCGGAATGGATCGACGAGCGCCTTCTACCCCTGCGCGATGAGGAAGAGACTCAACAGCGAGAGGCCATCGTCGGCTGGTGGCGCGCGCTTCCCTATCGCGAGTGCTTTCTGCTCAACAAGCTCCTCACCGGCGAGCTGCGAGTGGGGGTATCCGAGCTGCTGGTGACGCGAGCGCTATCGGAGGTGCTGGAGGTTTCGCGCGCCGACGTGGCGCGCCGGATGATGGGCGAATGGCAGCCGGGGATTGCCTTTTGGGAAGCCTTGAAGAGCGGCGATCTGCCGACCACTGACTCCTCCGCGCCCTACCCGTTCTATCTCGCCTCACCGCTCGAAGGCGAGGTGCAGGCGCTCGGCTCGCCGGCCGAGTGGCAGATCGAGTGGAAATGGGACGGCATCCGGGGCGAGCTGATCCGCCGCAACAGTCAGTGCTTCATCTGGTCGCGCGGCGAAGAACTGGTGACGGAACGCTTTCCGGAAGTCGTCGAAGCGGCAACCTGGTTGCCGAATGGCGTGGTGCTGGATGGGGAGTTGGTGGCGTGGCGCGACGGCGCGATACGCCCGTTCTCCGATCTTCAGCAGCGCATCGGGCGGAAGAAGTTGTCGGCGAACATCCTGCAGAGCGTGCCTGTGCGCTTTCTCGCGTACGACCTGCTTGAGCAGGATGGCGTGGACATCCGTGAACTGCCGATGCACGAACGCCGCGCGCGGCTCGAAACACTCCTGAAAGGCGCGCCGTCGGTGTTGTCGCTTTCACCGCTCGTGAATGCCGCGACGTGGGATGAGCTTGCCGCGTTGAGAACCGAGTCGAGATCGCGCAGCGTCGAAGGGCTGATGCTCAAGGCGCGTCATTCCGCGTACGGAACGGGACGTCAGCGTGGCTCGTGGTGGAAGTGGAAGATCGAGCCGTACTCGTTCGACGCGGTGATGGTCTACGCGCAGCCAGGGCACGGGCGGCGCTCCAACCTGTACACGGACTACACGTTTGGCGTTTGGAATGCTGGCGAGCTGGTGCCGGTCGCGAAGGCCTATTCAGGGCTCGACAATAATGAGATAGCGGAGCTGGACAAGTGGATCCGCGCTCACACGCTGGAGAAGTTCGGGCCGGTGCGGGCGGTCGAGCCGATCCAGGTGTTCGAGCTGGCTTACGAGGGCATCGCTGCGTCGAGCCGGCACAAATCCGGCATCGCTTTGCGCTTCCCGCGCATTCTTCGCTGGCGTACGGACAAGCCCGCCGGTGAGGCGGATACGCTGCAGAACCTGCAGGCGGTGCTGGAGAAGCACAGAGGCCCTCAATCGCCGGGCGGCTACGGAACAGACTAAGAGCGCTCAGTCGCCGCGCGGCAAAGCCGCAGATCCCCGACCAAAGTCGCGCTCGAGCTCGTTGCGCTTCGGGACGCTAGCGCGTGTAGTGGCTCACGCGTCGTGCACCACCGAGCACGTCGCACCTCGCGTCAACACCTGGCCCACGCCGTGCGCGATGATCGCGTTTTCGCCGAACGTCACGCCCATGAGCGCTTTGTCGAAGCGGAAGGATCGAAGCACGGGAAGCGGGTTGGTCGACGGCTCGCCGGTCAGCTGATCGGTCGAGGTGATGACGCAGCGGGTGCAGGGCTTCACCAGGCGCAGCGTGACTGTTTCGAAACGCAGCTCGGAAATTCTGTCCTCTTCGAAGGGTTCGAGGCCTTCGAGCACGATGTTCGGGCGGAAGCGCTCCATGCCGACGGGGCTCGGCATGCGCTTGTTGAGATGAGCGAGTGAAGCGGCGTTGACGACGAGAATGGGGAAGCCGTCCGAGAACGATACGGGCGCAGGGGTCGGGCCGGCGAACTGCACATTGGCGCGGCGATCGAGCACCGGTGAGATGCGCAGGAGCCGAGCTGGAACTCCAATTGCTTCGGTGAGCCATTTCGCGGCAGCGTCGCCGAGATCGAGCGACGTGATGCTGTCCTTCCACACGCGTGCGGGCAGGGTAGGCCCCTCTGGCTTCACGGATAGGCGAAGAGGCTGCAATCCGGGCGCGCGCAGTGTGAGGGCGTCGTCCGCGACTTCCGGCACGACGAGCGCGAGCCGCGGCTGCGTGCGCTGGCTCATGAAGACACCATCGGGACTCGCTGCCATCCAATGACGATCCCACTCGAAGCCGGTGACGCCGAGGGTCGCCTGCTGCAGCGGAATCGCGCGGCCGGATTTCAGTGGATAGATGTTGAGCTCGCTGATGGTCGCCATCGGTCTCCCCCGCGATCGTTGGGTCAGCGCTTCAGGATGAACTCGTGATCCACGGTCTTGCCGACCGGGAAGCCGTACTCGCCGACTTTCCTGAATCCATAGCGCCCATAGAATCGCTGCGCGCCATAATTCTGCGACCACACGCCGATATAGAGAGGTGAAAAATTCTGTTCGGTCAGCCAGCCGAGCGCGGTGTCGAGCAGTCTCGCGCCGAGGCGCTGGTTCTGATGGCTCGCGAGCACATAGAGCTGACGGACCTCACCCGCGTTCGGCTCCCGATTCTCCACGGGGAGCTTGCAGCTTGCCGCAGTAGCGAAGCCGACAGGTGCCGCGCCTTCGGCGCCGATGAACCATGCGGCAAGCTGGGGGTCCTCGAGCAGCTGGCGGCAGCTTTCAGGGGAGCAATTGCCACTCACATATTCGGCAAGATCTTCGGACGGATACAGATGGCCGAACGTTTCCGTGAAGGTGCGCTCGGTGACGAGTGCAAGAGTGGCGGCGTCCGCGACGCTGGCGCGGCGGATGACTAGCGGTGCGTTCACAATGTGAGGTCAGCGCGAACCCGTGTGGCTTCGCATTCTCTCACCCCCGCGAGGACATTTCTCTCATCAGCCTTCGTCGCTGGCGGGGAGCTTCACCCACGAGACGTAGGGCAACACAACATATGCAGCAGCCCACATGGACGCAGAGGCGAAGTGCGGGTGGCGTTCAGCGATGGATGTAGCCCTCGAGCTGCTCGATGGTCTGGCGCTGGTCCTCGATCACCGCCTTCACCAGGTCGCCGATCGAGATGACGCCGACCACGCGACCGCTCTCGATCACCGGCAGATGGCGGACGCGGTGCTGGGTCATGAGCCGCATGCAGTCATCCACCGTGTGCTTCAGTGTGACGGTGTGGACCGGGGCGCTCATGATCTGCGACACGGGGGTGTCGCTTGACGAGCGGCCGAGCAAGATGACCTTACGGGCGTAGTCCCGTTCGGAAATGATGCCGAGGAGCTCGCCGTCCTTCACCACGAGGAGCGCACCGACGTGCCGCTCCGCCATCGTCCGGATCGCTTCGAGCACGGGGTCATCCGGACCGACGGAGTAGACCGCAGCCCCCTTGGAGTCGAGCAGATCGCTTACGCTGGCCATGGGCCGAACCTCCCGCGCTTCCGTGCGCGCTTAGTTCCACGACTTCGTTCGTCCGACAGCGTAGCGCCGGCCCGTCATGTCGGCCAGTCACGGCCGCAAAAGAAAAACCCCGAGGCCTTTCGACCTCGGGGTTCTCTCGTTTGAAGCCTGGCAGTGACCTACTCTGGCATGCCTGAAAGGCACACTACCATCGGCGCAGAGCGTTTTCACTTCCGAGTTCGGAATGGGATCGGGTGGTTCCCGCTCGCTATTGCCACCAGGCAAACTGTTTCGGTTCGCGGCCCTGCTTACGCAGGGCCGCTCGCCTGAATCCGGATTTGTCATCATCGAAACGGCCTGCAGCCCTTTCGACAAAGAAGTTTCTTGCTTCGACGCGTCTTGTCGCGTTCACGAATGTAAGTGAATTGCTCCACTTCGCATCTCTCAAGCCACAAACTGCTTGAGGTTATATGGTCAAGCCTCACGGGCAATTAGTACTGGTTAGCTGAAGTCATTACTGACCTTACACACCCAGCCTATCAACCAAGTCGTCTACTTGGGCCCTTCAGGGGAGTCAAGCTCCCAGGGAGATCTAATCTTGGGGGGGGCTTCCCGCTTAGATGCTTTCAGCGGTTATCCCGTCCGTATATAGCTACCCGGCAGTGCCACTGGCGTGACAACCGGAACACCAGAGATACGTCCATCCCGGTCCTCTCGTACTAAGGACAGCTCACCCTCAAATCTCCAACGGCTACGGAAGATAGGGACCAAACTGTCTCACGACGTTTTGAACCCAGCTCGCGTACCACTTTAATCGGCGAACAGCCGAACCCTTGGGACCTGCTACAGCCCCAGGATGTGATGAGCCGACATCGAGGTGCCAAACTCCTCCGTCGATGTGGACTCTTGGGAGGAATAAGCCTGTTATCCCCGGAGTACCTTTTATCCGTTGAGCGATGGCCCTTCCATACAGAACCACCGGATCACTATGACCTGCTTTCGCACCTGCTCGACTTGTCAGTCTCGCAGTCAAACACCCTTATGCCATTGCACTCTATGCGCGATGACCGACCGCGCTGAGGGTATCATTGCACTCCTCCGTTACTCTTTGGGAGGAGACCGCCCCAGTCAAACTACCCACCATACAGTGTTCCCAACCCGGATTACGGGCCTAGGTTAGAACTTCGACATTATCAGGGTGGTATTTCAACGTTGCCTCCACAAGAGCTAGCGCCCCTGCTTCAAAGGCTCCCACCTATCCTACACAGACAAGGTCAAAGTTCAGTGTAAAGCTGTAGTAAAGGTTCACGGGGTCTTTCCGTCTTTCCGCAGCTACGCCGCATCTTCACAGCGATTTCAACTTCACTGAGTCTCGGGTCGAGACAGTGGGGCCAGCGTTACGCCATTCGTGCAGGTCGGAACTTACCCGACAAGGAATTTCGCTACCTTAGGACCGTTATAGTTACGGCCGCCGTTTACCGGGGCTTCGATCAAGAGCTTCGCCTTGCGGCTGACCCCATCAATTAACCTTCCGGCACCGGGCAGGCGTCAGACCCTATACATCCACTTTCGTGTTCGCAGAGTCCTGTGTTTTTGATAAACAGTCGCAGCCCCCGATTACCTGTGACCTCTCGATGCTCAGGGAGTAAATCCCCTCACACCAGGAGGCATACCTTCTCCCGAAGTTACGGTATCAATTTGCAGAGTTCCTTAACCCGAGTTCTCTCAAGCGCCTTAGCAGATTATCTGCTCACCCACCAGTGTCGGTTTACGGTACGGACGTGTTTACCTGAAGCTTAGAGACTTTTCCCGGAAGCGTGGCATCAGTCACTTCGGAGACCGAAGTCTCCTAGTACTCAGTTCTCGGGGATAGCTGTGCTCCGGATTTTCCAAGAACACACCCCTACGGCCTTGAACGGCACTGCTGCCGCTGACCTAGCCTTCTCCGTCATCCCATCGCAGTAAACAGCGGTGCAGGAATGTTAACCTGCTTTCCATCGACTACGCCTTTCGGCCTCGCCTTAGGATCCGACTCACCCTCAGCCGATTAACGTGGCTCAGGAAACCTTGGGTTTTCGGCGAGCGGGTTTTTCACCCGCTTTAACGTTACTCATGTCAGCATTCGCACTTCTCATACCTCCAGCAAACCTCACAGTTCACCTTCGCAGGCTTAGAGAACGCTCCCCTACCACGTACACGCCCGAGGGCATGTACATCCATAGCTTCGGTGCTCGGCTTAGCCCCGTTAAATCTTCCGCGCGAGCCGACTAGACCAGTGAGCTATTACGCTTTCTTTAAAGGATGGCTGCTTCTAAGCCAACCTCCTGGCTGTCTATGCCTTCTCACATCGTTTACCACTTAGCCGAAACTTTGGGACCTTAGCTGATGGTCTGGGTTATTTCCCTTTTCACAACGGACGTTAGCACCCGCTGTGTGTCTCCCGAGTATTACTTCTGGGTATTCGGAGTTTGCATGGAGTTGGTAGACCGAGATGGTCCCCTTCTCCAAACAGTGCTCTACCCCCCAGAGTATTCACTCGAGGCACTACCTAAATAGCTTTCGGGGAGAACCAGCTATCGCCAGCCTTGATTAGCCTTTCACTCCTATCCACACCTCATCGACGCACTATTGCAACAGTGGTTCGTTCGGACCTCCAGTCAGTGTTACCTGACCTTCATCCTGGACATGGATAGATCGACTGGCTTCGGGTCTATTCCCAGCGACTGTGACGCCCGTTTAAGACTCGGTTTCCCTACGGCTCCCCTATTCGGTTAGCCTCGCCACTGAAAATAACTCGCTGACCCATTATACAAAAGGTACGCAGTCACTCCTTACGGAGCTCCTACTGCTTGTACGCACACGGTTTCAGGTTCTATTTCACTCCCCTCACCGGGGTTCTTTTCGCCTTTCCCTCACGGTACTAGTTCACTATCGGTCGGTAGAGAGTATTTAGCCTTCGAGGATGGTCCCCCGATGTTCAGACAAGATTTCACGTGTCTCGTCCTACTCTTCGTTGCTCATCGACTTGTGCTTTCGCCTACAGGGCTATCACCTACTATGGCCAGACTTTCCAGACTGTTCCGCTAGCACTTGTCGAATTACCACAACTGGGCTGGTCCCCTTTCGCTCGCCACTACTAAGGGAATCTCGGTTGATTTCTTTTCCTCCGGTTACTGAGATGTTTCAATTCACCGGGTTCGCTCCACACACCTATTTATTCAGTGTGCAGTACCTCTTGCGAGGTGGGTTTCCCCATTCGGAAATCGCCGGGTCAAAGGTTGTTTGCCACCTCGCCGACGCTTATCGCAGGCTACCACGTCCTTCATCGCCTTCTACCGCCAAGGCATCCACCATGTGCGCTTATTCACTTGACCATATAACCCCAAGGAGTTTGGGGATATGGAGCTGATTCACATACATATAAATGCGAACGCGACATTTTCATTTGAACTCTTTCTTCAATTAAGAAGAGAAGTCTTCGCTTGAAAATTATCAGCGTCAAAACAAAAAACTTTCCGGATTTTTAAAGAGCAGCACGATGTCATCTGGACATCATGCGATCAGTCGAAGATATCTTTGCCCTATCGGCTATCGGAGATACCCTCGAATGATCGCACTTTCGTGCGAACGAAGCGGCAGGCTTGCGAACCAGGCTGGTGGAGCCAGTCGGGATCGAACCGACGACCCCCTGCTTGCAAAGCAGGTGCTCTCCCAGCTGAGCTATGGCCCCTGATGAACGCCCCAAGAAGACGTTGCGCGTTTGGTGGGTCTGGGAGGAGTTGCACCCCCGACCTCACCCTTATCAGGGGTGCGCTCTAACTAACTGAGCTACAGACCCAAACTTCTGCAGCCCTGCGCCAAGCCTACAAATTAAGGCTATAGCACGTGGTCGGTTGAGCTCGCGGGCCGCCGCTTGTCTCGAGGCAGGTAACTTGAGTGGGAACTCGCATCTTTGAAATGTGCGGTTCTCTTGAAAGGAGGTGATCCAGCCGCACGTTCCCGTACGGCTACCTTGTTACGACTTCACCCCAGTCATTGACCACACCGTGGTAGGCGCCCCCCTTGCGGTCAGGCTACCTGCTTCTGGTGCAATCAACTCCCATGGTGTGACGGGCGGTGTGTACAAGACCCGGGAACGTATTCACCGCAGCAATGCTGATCTGCGATTACTAGCGATTCCGACTTCACGGAGTCGAGTTGCAGACTCCGATCCGGACTACGATAAGTTTTCTGGGATTGGCTCCCTCTCGCGAGTTGGCTTCCCTCTGTACTTACCATTGTAGCACGTGTGTAGCCCTGGTCATAAAGGCCATGATGACTTGACGTCATCCCCACCTTCCTCCGGTTTGTCACCGGCGGTCTCCTTAGAGTGCCCAACTTAATGCTGGCAACTAAGGACAAGGGTTGCGCTCGTTGCGGGACTTAACCCAACATCTCACGACACGAGCTGACGACAGCCATGCAGCACCTGTGTTTGGGCTCCTTGCGGCACTCCCAAATCTCTTCGGGATTCCCAACATGTCAAGACCAGGTAAGGTTCTTCGCGTTGCATCGAATTAAACCACATGCTCCACCGCTTGTGCGGGTCCCCGTCAATTCCTTTGAGTTTCAACCTTGCGGCCGTACTCCCCAGGCGGAGAACTTATCGCGTTAGCTTCGACACTGGGAGGCTTACCCTCTCAACGTCTAGTTCTCATCGTTTATGGCGTGGACTACCAGGGTATCTAATCCTGTTTGCTCCCCACGCTTTCGTGCCTGAACGTCGGTGCTGGACCAGGAAGCCGCTTTCGCCACTGGTGTTCCTTCCGATATCTACGCATTTCACCGCTACACCGGAAATTCCGCTTCCCTCTTCCGCACCCTAGCTATTCAGTCTCAAATGCAATTCCCAGGTTGAGCCCGGGGCTTTCACACCTGACTTAGATAACCGTCTACGCACGCTTTACGCCCAGTAATTCCGATTAACGCTTGCACCCTCTGTATTACCGCGGCTGCTGGCACAGAGTTAGCCGGTGCTTTTTCTGTAGGTTAGGTCAAGACCCAGAGGTATTAACCCTAGGCTTTTCATCCCCACTAAAAGTGCTTTACAACCCGCAGGCCTTCTTCACACACGCGGCGTCGCTGGATCAGGGTTTCCCCCATTGTCCAATATTCCCCACTGCTGCCTCCCGTAGGAGTCTGGGCCGTGTCTCAGTCCCAGTGTGGCTGGTCGTCCTCTCAGACCAGCTACGGATTGTCGCCTTGGTGAGCCGTTACCTCACCAACTAGCTAATCCGACTTCGGCTCATCCAATAGCGCAAGGTCTTGCGATCCCCTGCTTTCTCCCGTAGGACGTATGCGGTATTAGCTAACCTTTCGGCTAGTTATTCCCCACTACATGGGAAGATTCCGAAGCATTACTCACCCGTTCGCCGCTCGTCAGCATGTATTGCTACACCTGTTACCGCTCGACTTGCATGTGTTAGGCACGCCGCCAGCGTTCAATCTGAGCCAGGATCAAACTCTTCACTTGAAGATTTTGAACATCAACATTTACTCAATGAGTAAACAATTGGGCCCATTGCTGGACTTTATCTTGGTCACTCGGTCTGCTTGCACAAAGCATCGACGCGAGTCCCCACACAAATTACCTGCCAAACTTTTAGAGAGCACCTGACTCGCTGGGAGTCAGTAAGCGCGTTGCCGCGCACCGTCCAAATCTGCCCGCGTTTTACCGCGTCCCCGATGAAGGGGCGCGCAGTATAGCCACCAGCTTCATTCCGTCAACTTCATTTTCGCTGACGTTTTTTCGAGGTCGGAACCGTGAGCCAGTCCCGTCTCGAGGGGCGCGCAGTATAGCCGCCGTCATTTGGTTGTCAACGCATTGCGCTAATGATTTTCGGCTGGGCTTCCGGCCGTGCTTTTCTCTGTACTTTCACGTACCTGGCCGACTTGCCGCAGCCCCGCCCCCACCTCAGGCTTCCGCGGGACGGGCGACCAGCGTCAGTCGCGCAATGCGGCGTGAGCCGATCTGGAAGATGTGGTCCGCGCCGGCCCGGAAGATGAGGGCCCGATCCGCGAGTTTCACCCCATCCACCTTCACCGCCCCTTCGTCGATCTTCCGGTTCGCCTCGGACGTGCTGGCGGCCAGCCCGCCCTCCTTCAGCAGGTTGGCGATCCGGATTCCCTCCGGCCCGACTGGAACCCTGGTTGGCGGAAGATCCGTCGGCAGGGTTTTTTCGGCAAAACGGGCCGTGAAGTCCCTCTGAGCCTGCTCGGCAGCCGAGCCGCCGTGGAAGCGAGCGACGAGCTCCCGGGCGAGCTCGAACTTCACGTCGCGGGGGTTCCGCCCACCCTCGATCGCCACCTTGAGCCCGGCAATTTCCGCGAGCGGCCGGAAGCTGAGCAGCTGGAAATAGCGCCACATCAGATCATCCGATATCGACATGACCTTGCCGAAGATCACGTCAGGCCCTTCCGCGATACCGATGTAGTTGCCCAGTGACTTGGACATCTTGTTCACGCCGTCGAGACCCTCGAGCAGCGGCATCGTGATGACGACCTGCGCCTCCTGCCCGTAAGTCTCCTGCAGCTGTCGCCCGACGAGCAGGTTGAATTTCTGGTCGGTGCCGCCGAGCTCCACGTCCGCCTTCATCGCGACCGAGTCGTACCCCTGCACCAGCGGATACAGGAATTCGTGGAGTGCTATGGGGTGCCCATTTTTATAGCGTTTCGTGAAGTCATCGCGCTCGAGCATGCGCGCGACCGTGTGGCGCGCGGCGATCTCGATGAGCTTCGACGCCGGCATGTCGCCGAACCAGCGCGAATTGAAATCGATACGCGTGCGATCCGGGTCCAGGATCTTGAACACCTGCTCCTTGTAGGTACGCGCGTTCGCTTCGATGTCTTCGGTCGTGAGCGGTGGGCGGGTCGCATTGCGGCCGGTCGGGTCGCCGATGCGGCCGGTGAAATCGCCGATCAGGAACGTGACGTCGTGCCCGAGCTGCTGGAACTGCCGCATCTTATTGAGCAACACGGTGTGCCCGAGATGCAGGTCCGGCGCAGTGGGATCGAAACCGGCTTTGATGTGCAGCGGCTTACCGCGCTTCAGTTTCTCGACCAACTCACGTTCGGTGAGCATTTCCTGCGTGCCGCGCTTGAGCTCGGCCAGTTGTTCGTTGAAGTCCATCATGTTGTGTCATACCCCGAATTGACCGGGGCTTCAGCGCTCGGTTACGGTCTCGCCCCTGTTCGGTGCACCGCCCCCTTTGCGAAACGAAAGACTAGCCCAGACGATGCTCAAGTGGTTCAAATTCGGGCGCACCGAGCTTGCGACCTGCCGGCCCCGCATCCTTCAAGTGGCGGCGTGCGCGCTGCTCGCATGGTCCTGGTTCCGGACGGACTCGCAGCCCCCCGCTGTCGCACCTCCGCGCCTGATTCCGACCGATTCGACGGCCGCCGCATCCGGCGCGCCGCCCCGGCAAGACGTCGCGCCCCAGCAGGCCGCATTCGTCAGCCCGGTCGCAATCGGCGCATCGACCATAGAAGTGATCGTCAGCCACAACGACACGCTCGATCGCATCTTCCGCCGCCTGAAACTGGACCTCGCCGACCTCGCTTCCCTGCGCGACCTGCCGGGCCTCAAGAGCGGTCTCGATAAGCTGCGTCCCGGCGAAGCGCTCCATCTCATTCATCGCGACGGCGCGGTCTTCGGCTTCGAGCGCCGGTTGAGCCCGAGCGAAACGCTGCGCGTGATTCGCGACCAGGCGGGCTTCCGCTCCGACGTCCTGAAGAATCCGCTCGAAACGCGCGAGCGCATCGTCCATGGCGTCATCGACAGCTCGCTGTTCGAGGCCGTGGCGAAGGCCGGCGCGCATGACCAGACGGCGCTCGCGCTGGCGGACATCTTCGGGTGGGACATCGACTTCGTGCTCGATATCCAGGCCGGTGACTCCTTTACCGCCACGTACGACGAGATCTCGCAGGACGGCCAGTACATCAAGGATGGCCCGATCACCGCCGCCATGTTCGTGAACCGCGGCCACGTGTATCGCGCGGTTCGATACGTCGATCCGAACGGCGCCGCGCACTACTACACGCCGGAAGGCGTGAGCATGTATCGCGCATTCCTGCGCACGCCGGTGGAGTTCACGCGCATCAGCGACCGGTTCAATCCGAACCGCCGCCATCCCATTCTCAACACGATCCGCGCGCATAAGGGTGTGGACTACGCCGCGCCGACGGGCACGCCCGTACGTGCCGCCGGCGACGGTCGCGTGCAGTTCGCGGGCCAGAAGGGCGGATACGGTAACGTGCTGGAAATTGCCCACGCACGCGGCGTCGTTACCGTCTACGGCCACCTCTCACGCTTTGGAAAAGGCATCCGCAACGGCACGAAGGTCACGCAGGGCGACGTCGTCGCGTACGTCGGCATGACCGGCCTTGCGACCGGCCCGCATCTTCACTACGAATATCGCGTGAACGGCGTGCATAAGAACCCGCAGACGGTGGAGCTACCGGGCGCCGCGCCGATCGAGCCCTCGTGGCGGCGGGACTTCGACGAAAAGACGGCGCTCGCGCTCGCCGCGCTGGAAGCGCCCGTCGGCCCAGCGCTGGTCTCACGCTAAGACAGAGCGGCGATGGCGGGCCGCTTCGGGCGGCCACTCAGGATGCGTTCCGTGTCGGCGACGAGATTGCCGTCGGCGGGAATGTTAGTGTCATCCCGATGTCATACGGACCGTGCAGAACTCACGGACCTTTGCCAGGAAGAAGCCGACGCCATGGACTCACCGGATCTAAAGACACCGGACTTCTACATCAACCGTGAGTTGTCCCTGTTGGAGTTCAACCAGCGGGTCCTGGCGCAGGCGCTGGACGAAAGCGTCCCACTGCTCGAGCGGCTGAAGTTTCTATCCATCTCCTCGAGCAACCTCGACGAGTTCTTCGAAATCCGCGTCGCCGGCCTCAAGCAGTTGCAGGAGCTCGGGTCCGGACCGATGGCGCCGGACGCGCTGTCAATTCCCGAGCAGCTGGAAGCAATTCACGAACGCTCGCAGAAGCTCGTCGCGGATCAGTACAGCTGCCTGAACGACGTGCTGCTGCCCGCGCTGCGCGCGAAGGGCATCCGTCTGCTCAACCGCAAGGAGTGGGTGCCCGAGGCCGAGAAATGGCTCGAGCAATACTTCGAGCGCGAAGTGGAGCCGGTACTGAGCCCGTTAGGACTCGACCCCGCACGGCCGTTCCCGCGCATCCAGAACAAAAGCCTCAACTTCATCGTGCGGCTGCGGGGCAAGGACGCGTTCGGCCGCGATAGCGAGCACGCGATCGTGCAAGCGCCGCGCTCGCTGCCGCGCGTAGTGCCGATACCGCCGCTCGGCGGGCAGAGCGGCGCGTTCGTGCTGCTTTCAGGCATCGTGCAGGCGTTCGTGAACAAGCTGTTCGTCGGCATGGAGATGCTGGGCTGCTACCAGTTCCGTGTCACGCGTAACAGCGATCTGTTCGTCGACGAGGAAGAAATCGACGACCTGCGCCGCGCGCTCGAAGGCGAGCTGGCGCACCGGCGCTACGGCGCCGCTGTGCGCCTGGAAACCTCGCGCGATCTTCCGGAAGACATGGCGCGCTTCCTGCTGAAGCAGTTCGCGTTGAGCGATGTCGATCTCTATCAGATGCCGGGCCCGGTGAACCTGAACCGTCTGTCCGCGATCTACGATCTCGCGCAGCGGCCCGACCTCAAGTATCCGGTGTTCGCGCCCGGCTTGCCGCCGCGGCTCATAGGCGCGCCGGATCTCTTCGCCGTCATCCGCCAGAACGACCTGCTGCTGCAGCACCCGTTCCAGAGCTTCGCGCCGGTGATGGATTTCGTGCGCCAGGCCGCCTCCGACCCGCAGGTGCTCGCGATCAAGCAGACGCTCTATCGCACCGGTCACGACTCGCCGGTGGTGGACGCGCTCGTCGCCGCCGCGCACGCGGGCAAGGACGTCACGGTGATCGTCGAGCTGCGCGCGCGCTTCGACGAAGAAGCGAACATCGAGCTTTCGAACCGCCTGCAGGAAGCCGGCGCGCACGTGATGTATGGCGTCGTGGGCTACAAGACGCACGCCAAGCTCACACTCATCGTGCGGCGCGAGCCGGGCGGCATCCGCCGCTATTGCCACCTTGGCACGGGCAACTATCACCCGAAGACCGCGCGCGGCTATACGGACTACGGTCTCTTCACCTGCGCCGACGAGATCGGGCAGGACGTGCATGAGCTCTTCCTGCAGCTCACGAGCCTTACGCAGACGCCGAAGCTGTGCTGCCTGCTGCAGTCACCGTTCGGCCTGCACGAAGCGATCATCGGCAAGCTGGATCGCGAAGCGCGGAACGCGCGCGAAGGCAAGCCGGCGCGTGTCATCGCCAAGATGAACGCGCTCGTGGACCCGCAAGCGATCGAAGCGCTCTACCGCGCCTCCTGCGCGGGGGTGCAAGTCGATCTCATCGTGCGCGGCGTGTGCGCGTTGCGCCCTGGAATTCCAGGCGTTTCGGAGAACATCCGGGTCCGCTCCATCGTCGGCCGATTCCTCGAGCATTCACGCGTGTTCTATTTCGAGAACGGCGGTTCGCCCGAGATGTACGGCGCGAGCGCGGACTGGATGGAGCGCAATTTCTTTCGCCGCGTCGAGGTGGCGTTTCCGATCCGGCGGGAGGCGCATCGTGCGCGCATCCTCGCGGATCTCGAGACCTACCTCGCGGATAACACCCAGTCGTGGGATCTCGGCCGGGACGGGCTGTATCACAAGATCGAAACGCCGAAAGATTCGCCAGTGAGCTCGCAGGCGCTGCTGCTGGCGAAGTACACCGCGGGCCCGACGATCAAGCTTTGAGGAAGGCGCGGCTCAGCCGCGCGCGCTGAACACGCGAAGCCTGAAGCCGTGTGGCTTCAGGTGGTCGATCTCCTGCTGTAGATCGGCCGTCGTCAACGGATGATCCCTCAACCACCGCCCCGGAAACTTCACTTCGAGCGTGTGACCACGCGCGGTCAGCTCGATCTCCGGCAACGCCGTGGCGCTGCGCCCCCGATGCAGCAGCACCGCGAGCCGCAACAGCACGATCAGGTACACCGCGTCCTTATCCCACGGCGGCACGAGCTCATCGAGCCGCTCGAGCGAGAGCTTGCGGCGATGGCCGCCGACGAGCCGCGCCAGGAGCTGCTGCTCTTCCTTGGGAAATCCCTGCATATCCGCGTTCTCGAGCAGATACGCGCCGTGCCGGTGATAGCCGTTGTGCGAAACGTCGAGCCCGATCTCGTGCAGCCGCGCGGCCCACTTGAGAATCAGATCGGCCTGGGGATCGTCGAGCTTCCACGCCAGGCGCGTGCGGGCGAGAAAGTTCGAAACCGTTGCTTCCACCCGCTCCGCTTGGGCGAGGTCGACGTGATAGCGCTCCTGCATGCTCCGCACGCTGCGCTCACGCGCATCCTCATCGGTGTAGCGACCGACGATGTCGTAGAGCAGCCCGTCGCGCATCGCACCGTCGGCAATCCGCATGGATTCGATGCCGAGCACGTCGAACACTTCCGTGAGAATCGCCATGCCGCCCGGAAATACCGCGCGACGCTCGTCGGTGATCGAGGCGAGATTCAGCTCCCGCGTCGAGCCTTTGTTGACCATGTATTCGAGCACGCGCTTGAGCCCGTCGCGCGTGATCGTCGCCTGCGTGGGGTCGAGCTCGCGGATCGCTTCGCCGATCGCGCGCACTGTGCCGGAACTGCCCGCCGCGCTCACCCAGCCGCGCCGACGGAAGGCGGCCTGCACCGGCTCGAGCTCGAGGCGCGCGGCCACCCGGGCGCGAGCGAGGCGTTTCTCTGTGATCTTGCCGTCGCGGAAGAATCTCTCGCTCAGGGCCACGCAGCCCATCTGCAGGCTCTCGAGCTCGAGCGGCGTGAGGCCCTCGCCAATGATCAGCTCGGTGCTGCCGCCGCCGATGTCGATGACGAGCCGCCGGCCGGCTTCGCTCGGCATGGAGTGCGCGACGCCCGAGTAGATGAGGCGCGCCTCTTCCATGCCGGAAATGATTTCGATGGGATGCCCGAGCGCCTCACGTGCCCGCTCGAGAAACGCCTGCTTGCGGCGAGCGACGCGCAGGGCGTTCGTGCCGACCACGCGCACACTGCGCGCGTGCATGGCTCGCAGCCGCTGCCCGAAGCGTTGGAGACAGGCAAGCGCACGCGCCGCGGCTTCCTTGTCGATGCGGCCGTTCTCTTCGACGCCCGCAGCCAGCCGCACCATCTCGCGCAGCCGGTCGATGACGACGAGTTGGCCGTGCGAGTAGCGCGCCACGACCATGTGGAAGCTATTGGAGCCGAGGTCAACCGCAGCCAGCACATCCGGCACGGTTCGCGCGGAGGGACTGAGGCGGGCTTCGGCGGGAGAGCGGGCGGTAGGGGCCAGTCTCACGCGACGTCAGTGCGTCAGGTGGAGAAAGAAGACCCGCACCCGCACGTCGTCGTGGCATTCGGGTTGCGGATGACGAATTGGGCGCCGTCCAGGCCTTCGCGATAGTCGATCTCGGCGCCGGTCAGGTACACGACGCTCATGGGATCGACGAGAAGCTTCACACCCTGATTTTCCACACAGGTGTCGCCTTCCTGGGTCTGCTCGTCGAACTCAAAGCCATACTGCAGGCCCGAGCACCCCCCTCCCTGCACGAACACGCGCAGCATCAGGTTCGAGTTGCCCTCGCCCCGGATGAGATCGCCCACCTTGCGGGCCGCCGCGTCAGTGAACACCACCGAGGGCGGGAGCCCTGCGGCGTCGTCTAGAACGGCTTCAGATGTCGTGCTCATCCCGTATGCCTTGTCGGATCAACCATTTCTGCGGCATTGAGCGCCACGGAAGGTATGCAGTCTAGGAGCCACCCGCCGCGCGGTAAAGCGCCGTGACTCAAGCCCCCTCTGTGGTGGTGGCGGCGCCCGTTGGCAAGGGCACCAGCTTGCCCTTGATCTCCGCCCCAAGAGTCATCTCGATGACACCGTAATGAACATTTCCCTGCACCCGGGCGGTAGACCCGAGGACCACGCGGTCGCGGGCCAGGATGTCGCCCCGGACGGAGCCGTTCAGCACCACGTTGGCCACCTCCACGTTGCCGTCGATGGCGCCCGTTTCGCTCACGGAGAGCGTGGCCGTGGGGTCGTTGTCCGCCCGCACGTTGCCGGCCACACGGCCGTCGAGGTGCAGTCCCCCGGTGAACTCGACGTCGCCCGCGACTTTGGCGGACTTGCCGACGAGCGTGTCGATGCGCGCATTGGATCTGGAATCACGGCCGAACATAGCTATTGGTCCTGCTTGCGGGGTCAGCTCGCGTCGACGCTCCAGGGGAACGTCTGCGTGACGGGGGAAACGCCCTTCTTGCCCGAGCGGACTTCCACCGTCAGCCGTTCGGGCACGAAGCCCGCCGGAATCGCGATTTCCTGCTCGAAGTTCTGGAAATAACGGAAATTGAAGGGTAGCTCTTTCAGCTTGCCCCCGGTAAGCGCGCCGGTGTCGAGCGACCCCGGCTGGTTGTCCTTCGCGCCTTCCACCGTGAGCGCGAGCGAGCCCGTCGCCACGTCCTCGGGACGCTGGGAGCGCATCAGGTTGAGACGCACGACGAGGCGGCCGGGCTTGCTGCCCTGGCCGATGCGAAGCTGCTGGACCTTCACGCCCGGCGACACTGCGGACTGGGCGACGATGCCGCGATAAAACGCGAGCTCCTGCGTCTGGCGGGCTACCTGCGCCTGCAGGTCACCGATGGACCTGGAGACTTCCGCCTGCTCCTGCGCCCGCCCAACGCGAATGGTGTCGAGCTCCGCGAGGCGCGTGCGCAGCTCGCGATTCGCTTTCTCCAGCCGGTCGATGCTCACCTCGTGCTCGGCCCGCTCCTGCGAGACGGCCAGGCGGTCGTAGCCGGCGTCGTAGCGCCCGAGCTCGTAGACGACATAGAGGGCGAACGCCGCGAGAAGTGTGAGCGCGATCACAGTCAGCACCCGTCGCGCCGGCGCGTGCGTACGCACGACCAGGTTCGAGGAGGCCCGGGACGGACTGTTTCGAGGCATGGCGTTCATAATGCGCCGGGCGCGGGCGCGGAACGCTCGATCACTCGACGGAAGCGGCGGCCTGGCCCGCCGGATCGGACGCGATCCCCTCCCACCAGTCCGGCAGCCGCGGCGGACCATCCTTCGGGAATGCGAACGCCGCCAGCTCAGTCAGCGCCTGCGTATACACCGGGCGTTTGAAGTAGATGACTTCGCGCACCGGCTCCCACCAGTTTGACCAGCGCCACTGATCGAATTCGGGCTCATCGGTGCTGTCGAACGTGAACCGCGGATCTCCATGCGTCAGTCGCAGCAGGAACCAGCGCTGCTTCTGCCCGATGCAGATGGGGTGCCGGTTGCGGCGAATGAATTTCTGCGGGAGGCGATAGCGAATCCAGTCGCCCGTGCGCCCCACGATCTCTACATCCGCGCGCGTGAGCCCGATCTCTTCGTGCAGCTCACGATAGAGCGCATCTTCGAGCTGCTCCCCGCGACGGATGCCACCTTGGGGAAACTGCCAGCCGCGACCGCCGGTGCGACGACCGAGAAAGACACTGCCCTCGTCGCGCATCAGGACGATGCCGACGTTGGCGCGATAGCCTTCCGAGTCGATTAGGTCGCTCATGTTTCGCGAAGGAGTCTGCCACAAGGGTCGGCGGGCCGCTAAGCTGCCTTGATGTCTCGCACCGTCTGGTTTGGGCCGGGATCCACTCGCCGTCTGATCGCGCTGCTATCTCTGGCCGCCGCGGTATTCACGGCCGCGCTGCTGATCGGCACATCAGGGGTCTCACTGCGCGGTGCGCTCGCTGTGTTCGCAGGCTCCGGTGACGAGACCGCGCGGAGTGTTCTGCTCGAAGTGCGACTGCCACGTTTGTTGGCCGCATTCGGCGTCGGCGGGCTCCTCGCGGTGGCGGGCGTGTTGCTACAAGCGCTCTTCCGGAACCCTCTGGCCGATCCCTTCGTGCTCGGCGTCTCGGGCGGGGCAGCTATCGGCGCACTGCTGGCGATGATCATGAGCGCCTCGGTAGTAGCAACGCAGTCCGGCGCCGCCGCCGGCGCGCTGGCCGCCGTCGCAATCGTCTACTTTCTCGCGCGCAGCGGTGGCACCGCTCGCCTGCTGCTGACCGGTGTCGTGATCGCAAGCGCCTCCGGCGCGCTCATCAGCGTGATGCTCGCGGTGGCCGATGCGTCACGGGTCCGAAGCATGGTGTTCTGGCTCGCCGGTGATCTCGGCTGGGCGCCCAGCCCCACGGTGAGCGTGATTTCGGCGATCCTCGCGGTCGCCATCGCCGTCCTGCTTGCGCGACCGCTGAACGTGCTCGCCGCAGGCGAGTTGCGCGCGCGGAGTGTCGGACTCGAAGTCGAGGCGTGGCGCCCACTGGTGTTCATCGCGTGTGCCGCCATCACCTCGGTTGCCGTCGTGAGCGCGGGGACAGTGGGATTCGTCGGGCTGATTACCCCGCACGCCGTCCGGCTGCTGTTCCGGACAAGCGATCACCGCATCGTTGCGCCCGCAGCTGCGATTCTCGGCGGAACGCTGCTGGCAGCCGGCGATCTTGTGGCGCGCACGGTGGCGGCGCCTCGCCAATTGCCGGTGGGTGCAATTATGGCGCTCGTCGGAGCGCCGCTCTTCATTGCGTTGTTACGCCATCGAAACCGCGGCAGCGGCTGACGGCATCAGGTAACGATACTGCGGGAGACAGCCACTCGGTTGCGGCCGGCAGTCTTGGAGCGGTAGAGCGCGGCATCCGCCTCTGCAACCAAACGCTCGGTAAGCAGCTTGTAATCCTTCGTATCGTGCTTCGGCTCTGCGACAGCCACACCGATCGACAGCGTGACGTTCTCGCTCTTGTCGCCGTCGAGCTTGATCGGCGTGCCTCGCACGGACTCAAGCACGCGCTGAGCCACACGCTCACCGTCCTGAAGATCCGCCTGTGGAAGCACGATAGAGAACTCGTCGCCACCAAAGCGTGCGCCGATGTCGCTGACGCGCATCTCCGCGTTGATTCGCTTCGCCACTTCACGCAGCACGGCGTCACCAGCAAGGTGGCCGTGCTGGTCGTTGATGGGTTTGAAGTTGTCGACATCGATCATCAGGCACGCGATCGGCTGACGGAACCGCTGCGCACGTGCCAGCTCCTCACGCAGGCGCTCGCTGAGATATCGCCTGTTGTGGAAGCCAGTGAGGAAGTCGGTGAGGCCGCTGCGCAGGAGTCGCGCACGGTTCGCGGCGTTCTCCACGCAGATGGCCGCCACCATGCCGAGATGCGCGAGGAAGTCGCTCGCCAGCTCCGCATTGAACCGGCCCGGGTCGTAGCTCGCGAAGGTGAGCACGCCGTCCATGTGATCGTTCCGGCGTAGCGGTATGAGCGCGAGGCTGCCGACGCGCGCGAGCCCGCTGCAGAAGTAGTCGTGCTCGGTTGGGTTGAACGATCCAAGCCAGGGCTGATCGAGACGCGCGAGCTGCGGAAGCAGCGCGGCCGTGGAGTCGGTGAACTGGATCTGCGGGTACTTCTCGAAGACGGAAGGGTCATCCCAGAGCAGGTGGCGCAGCTCGAAATTCGGATCGTCGAGCGTAAGGGTGACGAGATCGAGCTGGTAGGAACGGCGCAGGCCGTGGATCAGCCGCTCGAACAGCTGCGGCAGCGTCGCGGCGCGCAGGAGCTCCAGCTCCCGTTCCTGGGTTTTGCGCAGCAGCGCATCGTTGCGGGCCGCCTGCTCCGTCAGCTCGGCCAGTGTGGCCGTCAGCCTCAGATTTTCGGCGAGCAGGCTCTCGCCCCGCCCGGCCATGCCGCCGCGTGGCGTCGTGCCTCGCGCGCCCTGCGCTCGATAAATCGCCATCGAAAATCCATCCCCAATGCCGTTCTCATACTGTCAGGCGCGACGTTCGGTCACGCTCCGACGGTCTTCGAGATAATCCCGCCCGCGTCTCATCAGGGCAACGAACGAATCTCGATCCTGTGACAGGATCGCCGTTCGGATGCGCTCGACGGACTTGGCGAGGGCGTCGAGGGATTCGGCCCCGTAGTCGTTCAAGCTCTGAATCTCGTAGTAGAGGTCGGGGCTTTCCTGCGCTACGCGCGTGGCCACATCGAGCTGCGAGTCGAACGTGGTGCTCGCCAGCTTCACGAGCCTGGGCGCGGCCTCGCCGCTCTCCGCCAGTGCCGTGAAGAACGCGATGTTCAGCGCGTGGGAAAGGCCCAGCACGTAGGCGATGAGCCGGTCATGTTCGTCAAGGCTCATGACCACCTGCTCCGCCATGGTGGGGGCGAACAGTTCCTGCGCCTTTTCCAGCGCGTCGGCGTTGCCCATGTCCACGAAGATCACGTGACGCCCCGACAGGAGCTGCGTATCCGGCCCGAACATGGGGTGGATGGACGTGACCCGCACACCGTGCGACTTCAGGGCCATGAGGCCCGTGCGCAGCGGGCTCTTGAGCGAACCGACATCCAGTACCACCCCGGGCGGGCGGCGCAGGGCGAGGTCGCGCAGGATCGCGTCGGTGGCGCTGAGCGGCGTAGCGCAGATGATGTAGTCGTGTTTCAGATCGGTCTGCCGCCAGTCGGCCACGTGCGGAAAACCGGGGAGTGCGCCCGACGGATCCGCCACCTCCACCGAGAAACCCTGGGTGGCCAGAAATTCCACGAACCACCGGCCCATCTTGCCGGCGCCCCCGATGACGAGCACGCGGCGACCCGACCCCGTGCCCCGGGCCACGACGCTCATCTGCTCCTGCGTGGTCAGTGACGAGCGGATGAGCAGGCGCATGAGCTCTTCGGCCAGGTCCGGCGCCACGCCCAGCTCGGCGGCCCTGCCGCGCGCGGCAAGGATGACCTCCCGCTCGCGCTCCCAGTCCCGGGTGGCCCTGCCGGTGCTGCGCTTCACGCGGGCGACATCGCCGCTCAGGCGCTTGCGCTCCGCCACGAGAGCCAGCAATTCATCGTCGATGCCATTGATGCGAAGGCGCAGGTCGTCCAGGGTAACGTCGTCGCTCATCGGATTGACCGCTTCAGAGTGGGTTTGCAGGGCCTGCCTTTCTATCGGCCTGCCGCGGGCGCCGCAAGTCCTCTACCATGGCGCCCACAGATGTCGAACCCCATAGTCGAATCATTGGCCGTGCATACCGAAGTCCTGCCCGACCCGCTACCGCCCCAGCCGCTCAAGATCGCGGCCGGCTGGCTTGCGCAAGCCTGGAAAGACCGGAACCAGCCCAACCCCAATGCGATGGTGCTGGCCACGGCGACCCGGGACGGCTACCCCTCCGCGCGCGTCGTCCTCTGCAAGGACATCGTGGCTGCGCCGGGGTATGTGCAGTTCTACACGAACTACCAGTCCCGCAAGGGTCGCGAGCTCGCCGAAAACCCGCGCGCCGCGCTCGTCATGCATTGGGATCACCTGCATCGGCAGGTGCGCGTGGAAGGGCGCATCGTGAAGGCGCCCGACAATGACAGTGACGCGTATTTTTCATCTCGGGCCCTCGGCAGCCGCGTGGGCGCGTGGGCCAGCCACCAGAGCGAGCCGGTAACCTCGAGGCAGCTACTGCTGGACGCCGTAGCCAGCGTGTCGAAGCGGTTCGGGATCCGCGATGCCTCGGACACCTCGGCGTCGGTCCCCCGCCCGCCGCACTGGGGCGGCTATCGCCTGTGGGCCGAGGCCGTGGAGCTGTGGGTCGAAGGCGATTCGCGCATTCACGATCGCGCGCGCTGGACGCGCACGCTCACTCCAAAAGGTGACAGCGACTTCGAGCTTGGCCCATGGTCGGCGACGCGCCTGCAGCCCTGACTTCGAGCCGCTGATCCACGGTGTGGAAGGCCCTTCGCATCTGCGTGCTGCTGCTCGTTCTTGCAGGCGTAGTCGCTGCGGCCTGGCTTGATCGCGTCAACACCACGAGCTGGGACAAGACTCTCTGGGTCGGGATTTTCCCGCTGAACGGCGACGGCAGCGCCGCCGCCGCCCGCTACATCAACGCGCTCACCGTCGAGGACTTCGCGAGCATCGAAACGTTCTTCGCGCAACAAGCCTCCCGCTATGGGGTGAAGATCGATCGGCCCGTTCGCGTGGATCTCTACCCTTCACCGCGAGAGCTGCCGCCGCATCTCGAGTCGCGTGCGAATCGGTTGCAGGTCATTTGGTGGAGCTTGAAGACACGCCTGTACGCGCGCCGCGCGGCGGATGTGCCGGGTCGCCCGCATTCACACATCCGCGTGTTCGTTCTCTATCACGACCCGAAGATCAGCGAGGTCGTTCCCCACTCGCTCGGAATGCAGCGAGGGCTGATCGGTGTGGTCCATGCATTCGCGGACAAGAACATGACGGGCTCGAACAGCATCGTCATCGCGCACGAGACGATGCATACGGTCGGCGCTACGGACAAATACGACCTCGAGACCGGCGCGCCGAGCTACCCGTCGGGTTACGGTGAGCCGGCGTTGTCGCCGCGCTTTCCACAGCGCTACGCCGAACTCATGGCCGGGCAGCGCGCGCTTTCCGATCATGCGCAGGAAATGCCCGAGACCCTGCGCGACGTGGTCGTCGGCTCGCAGACCGCGGAGGAAATTGGTTGGGCACGCCACTAATCGCGGGTGACGCCGCCGGCTTCAGGACGCGGGTGCTCGAGACGAAGCACGTTTCGGTGTGGGCGGGCACACGACAACTCGTCGATGACCTCGACCTCGCGTTTGCCGCTGGGGAGTTCACTGCAATTCTCGGTCGCAACGGCAGCGGCAAGACGCTGACCCTGCACACGCTTGCGGGCTTGCGCACTCCGCAACAAGGCTCGGTGTGGTTCGATGCGATGCCGCTCTCACATATGCGGCGGCGGGACATCGCCAGATGCATCGGTCTGTTGATGCAAGACCCCGAAGAATCCTTCGTGACGACCGCGCTCGAGTCCGTGCTGATTGGCCGCCACCCGCACCTGAAATCGTGGCAATGGGAGAGCGCGGAAGACGAGCGCATCGCGCGAGACGCACTGGCTCGCGTGAATATGCTGGAGTTCGCGTCACGCACCACGGATGGGTTGTCTGGCGGCGAGCGCCGACGCGTCTCCATCGCCTCGCTGCTGGCTCAATCGCCCGACGTTTTCCTTCTCGACGAACCGACGAATCACCTCGACCCGCATCACCAGGTGGCAGTGCTCGACCTGTTCCGGGAGCAAGCGAACGCGGGCAGCACCGTCATAGCGACACTGCATGACCCGACTCTCGCCGCACGGTTCGCGGATCGCGTGATACTGCTGTTCGGCGATGGGCGATGGACGAGCGGACCCACGCGCGACACGTTGACCGCCGAGTCCCTGAGCGAGCTGTATCTCACACCGATGATCGAGATCGCTTCGAACGGCCGCAGGGCGTTCGTCAACGCCTGAGAGAGGTTGGGCGCGACTGGCGCGCGCCGACGCGCGTCAAACCTTCAACGCTTCTGCGATCTTGGTGTGTAATTTTCCGTTCGTCGCCAGCACGCTCGTGGTCGCAAGCCCCACGTCCGCGCCCCGCAGGTCGGTGAACGTTCCTCCGGCTTCGCGCACGATCACCGTGAGCGCGGCGATGTCGAGGATGTTCACATCCGACTCGACGACGACATCGAGCGAACCACGCGCCAGCAAATGGTAGTGCACGAAGTCGCCATATCCCCGGATGCGACTGATGCGGGGAATCAGCTCGCCGAACTTCGCCCACTGCGGCGAGCGCGCGAGCGTCTTCAGGTTGCCCGTCGAGACGATCGTGCTGGCAAGCTCCGCCGTCTGGCTCACCTGGATGCGCCGGCCGTTGAGATGCGCGCCCAGCCCCTCCTCCGCCCACGCGAGTTCCCCGTACGCCGGCGCGCTCGACACGCCGAGCACGAGCCTGCCTTTGCGCATCAGCGCAATCTGCGTCGAGAAGAAGGGGCACTCGCGAACGAACGACTTGGTGCCGTCGATGGGGTCGACGAGCCAGAGACTCTCCGCGTCCATCGCCTGCTGGCCGGTTTCCTCGCCATAGAAGCCGTATGTGGGAAAACGCTTGGTCAGGATGCTGCGGATCGCCTCCTCCGCTTTCACGTCGGCTTCGGTGACGGGTGATGCGTCCGCCTTCGTGTGCACGGCGAGATTGCGCTGGTACAGCGGGCGGATGACGGTCGCGGCGGCCTCAGCGGCGTCGAGCGCGGCGTCGAGCTCTTTGGAGTTCACTCTGGCGATCCCAACTCTGGTGTTTTGTTCGGCGAGCGTGAGAATCTACCGCGAATGGGAAACCGGCTCAGCAAGATCTACACGAAGACGGGCGACGACGGCACGACGGGCCTCGGCGATGGCGCGCGCGTGCGCAAGGACGATGCGCGGGTGGAGGCGTACGGCACGGCGGACGAGCTGAACAGCGCCATCGGTGTGCTGCTGGCGGTTCCGGGCCTGCCTGCGCCAGTCGTCGAGTGCCTCACCGAAGTGCAGCACGAGCTGTTCGACCTCGGCGGGGAGCTTTGCATTCCGGGACATCGGGTGATCCAGGCGGTTCACGTCACGCGCCTCGAAGAATCGCTCGATGGATTCAACGACGCGCTACCGCCGCTGAAAGAGTTCATTCTTCCCGGCGGCGGGCCGGGCGCCGCGGCCTGTCACCTCGCGCGCGCCATCGCGCGCCGGGCCGAGCGGCGAGTGTGGACTTTGGCGGCGACGGAAACGGTCGCGCCTGAAGTAACCCAATATCTCAACCGCCTTTCCGACCTGCTGTTCGTGCTGGCGCGCGTGATCGCGCGACACGAACGCGGCACCGAGGTGCTCTGGCGCCACGACCGGAAAAGATAGCTGCGGAAGAGGCTCGAAAGAGCCAAAAAGAGCCAAACGGAAACGCTCCTTGGCGCGCGCGGCGAATGTGCTGGCGAGCACCGCGCCCACGACACGCTCAAATAGAGGTCCGCAGCCTTGCCCAGTCGAAAGACTCACCGGGATCTGTCTTACGGCCGGGGGCAACGTCGCTATGCCCAACGACATGCTCACGATCAAGCGTCGGATACGCCGCCGTCAACGCACGAATCAACGCAGCCAAGCTGTCGTACTGCGCAGCTTCGTAAGGCACGTCATCCGCGCCTTCGAGCTCAATACCCACCGAAAAGTCGTTGCATGCCGCGCGGCCACCATACTCGGAGCGCCCCGCATGCCACGCCCGCTCACCGAACGGCACGTACTGCACGATCTCCCCGTCCCGGCGAATGAGCGCATGGGCCGACACGCGACCCACAGCCATCGCGGCGAAGTACGGATGCACGTCGGGCGGCAGACTGCCGGTAAAGAGCCGGTCGATCCACGGCCCGCCGAACTGCGCCGGCGGCAGGCTGATGCCGTGAACGATGATGAGGTCGGGCACGACGCCCGCGGGCCGCGCGTCGTAGTGATCGGTAAGTACCTGCCGCACGCGCAGCGCGAGGCCGGTGATGGCATCGATTCGCAGGGATTGAGCGGACGGGTGAACTGACATGGCTTTGCCGACAGCGCCAGAGCGCGGCCGGATCATGCCACAATGAGGCCGCGATGACGTTCAAACGCCCCGACAATGCGACGTACGCCGCGCGTGACCTGGCCCACGTGTGGCATCCCTGCACGCAGATGAAGGATCACGAGCAGCTGCCGATGATCCCGATCCGCCTCGCCGAAGGCGTGTGGCTCGAGGATTTCAACGGCAAGCGGTACATCGACGCCATCAGCTCGTGGTGGGTGAACCTCTTCGGGCATTCGAATCCGCGCATCAACGCGGCCCTCTGCCGCCAGATGGGCCGCCTGGAGCACGTGATCCTGGCCGGCTTCACGCACGAGCCCGTGATCGCACTAAGCGAGGCGCTCACCTCCCTGGCGCCCGCCGGGCTCACGCGCTGCTTCTATGCGGACAACGGCTCGTCTGCCGTCGAAGTGGCGCTCAAGATGAGCTTCCACTACTGGCGCAATCTCGGGCGCACGCGGAAGAGCCGGTTCATCACGCTGACCAACAGCTACCACGGGGAGACGCTCGGAGCGCTCTCCGTCGGCGACGTGGATCTGTACAAGAGCACGTACAAGCCGTTGCTCCTCGACGTGATCACCGTGCCCTCGCCGGATTGCTACGAGCGCGAGCCGGGCGAATCCTGGGCGGATCACTCACGGCGCAAATTCGCGCTGATGGAGGAAACACTCGCGCGCCACGCGCACGAAGCGGCCGCCGTCATCGTCGAGCCGCTCGTCCAATGCGCGGGGAGCATGCGCATGTACGACCCGGTGTACCTGAAGCTTCTCCGCGAAGCGTGCGATCGGCATCAGGTTCACCTCATCGCCGACGAAATCGCCGTGGGCTTCGGCCGCACGGGCACGATGTTCGCGTGCGAGCAGGCCGGCATACGCCCCGACTTCATGTGCCTTTCGAAAGGGCTCACGGGCGGCTACCTGCCGCTTTCGGCGGTGTTGACGACGGAGCCGGTGTATGCGGCTTTCTACGATGAGTACGTGAAGCTGAATGCGTTCCTCCATTCGCACAGCTTCACGGGCAACCCGCTCGCTTGCGTAGCTGCGCTGGCGACGCTCTCTATCTTCAAGGAAGACGACGTCATCAACCGCAATCGCGGGCTGGCGGAGCATCTCGGCGCGCGAGCGCGAGAGCTGCAGGATCACCCGCATGTTTCGGAAGTCAGGCGGACGGGCATGATCGCGGCGATCGAATTCGTTCGCGACAAGAAGAGCCGCGAGCCCTATGACTGGCGCGAACGGCGTGGACTCAGGATTTACCGGCATGCGCTGGAGCGCGGCGTTTTGCTGCGACCCGTGGGCAACGTCGTGTACTTCATGCCGCCGTATGTGATCACTCCCGAGGAGATCGATCACATCGTCACCGTCGCCCGCGAGGGCATCGAGCTTGCGACGTGCGACTGACGCGGGTCTACGTTGAAGAGGCGCTGGCCACCGGCAGCAACTGCGTCATCGGCGGCTCGGCGGCGAATCACGTAATGCGCGTGCTTCGTCTGCGCGACGGCGATGCGCTCACGTTGTTCGACGGGCGGGGTGGCGAGTACGGAGCGCGGATTGCTGGTTTCCGTAAGGATTCCGTGCAGGTCGAGGTTCGGGAGCATCGGAAGGTCGAGCGCGAATCGGGCCTGAACCTGACGCTCGCGCAGGGCATCTCGCGTGGCGAGCGCATGGATTGGGTGATGCAGAAGGCGACGGAGCTCGGCGTCGCGCGCATCGTTCCGTTGATCACCGAGCGCTCGGTCGTGAAGCTGGATGAGAAGCAACGCGAACGGAAGGTGGAGCACTGGCGCGCAATCGTGATCGCCGCGTGCGAGCAGAGCGGACGCAATCGCGTACCCGAGATCGCGACGCCCTGCGCCTTCCGTGAGGTGCTCCGGCCGGACGACCGCGCGGGCCGGAAGCTGCTGCTCTCTCCCCTCGGCAACCTCAACGCACGCGATCTTGCGCTGGCCGCCTCGGAGCCGGCGACGCTCCTCGTTGGTCCGGAGGGTGGGCTGTCCGAAGAGGAACGCGATCTCGCGGTCGATGCCGGCTTCGAGCAGGTCCGCATGGGGCCGCGCGTGCTGCGGACCGAGACCGCCGCCATCGCGGCGCTGACCATCCTCCAGCACGATTACGGCGACCTGTAGCTACACTTTCGATCCAGGAGGATCCCGGCATGAAATATGTCGTCATCGCCGTACTCGCGCTGGTGCTGGGCGCCTTCGCCGCGCGCGCGTATTACAAGAAGAGCGAGCCCGAGCCGGTCGATCCGATCAACGTGATGGTGCTGCAGATGAAGACGCACGCCATCATCGAGCACGAGCGGCAGGTGGCGGTGTGGTATCGCGCGTGCCCGGAGGTCGCCGGTGTGAATCCCGAGATCTTCATCGCGTGGCCGGCGAAGCTGTCCTACGAGCTCGAGCTCGGTGACGTCTCGATCGAGCGCGCCGGCGACACGATCAGAGTCAGCACACGGGCGATTCATCCGGACGAGCCGGCCGTTCCTTCCGATTTTCTCGACTACCTTGCCACGAGCTCGCTGTTTACGTTCACGAACGAGCAGGGCCTCGTCAACAAGGAGATCCAGAAGTCTTCGCCGCTCGCGCGCTATCTGACGGCGTACTACCTGCTGCGTGACGAATCCCTGCGCGGCGATTTCGCCACGGAGATTGAAGGCCTCGTCACCCGCATGGCGGGTGCGCTGGGCGTTCCCGCGAGCAAAGTGGAAGTCGCGATCGCGAAGGAAGACGTGAAGCTGCCGAAGCTCCCGGCGCTCGAACTGTGCGGCGGGAGCGCGGCTTCAGTGAACGGCCTGCCCTTCGCGCGCCTCGAAGACAAGAACACGGTCCCGATCGCGTTCCGCCCGCCGCCGTCGAGTCGCACGCCCGCGGCGTCGACCGGCGGCCAACCGCCCGCCAGGCCGGAAGGTATCGCAAGCGTTTACGGCCCGGCGAAGTCCGCGAAGTAATCCGGCGCGCTCGAGAAGGGGAGAGCCTCAGCGCGCTCCCAATGCTTCCTGCAACGAGCCCGCAACGAGAAGACGCTCGGTCATGGAAGGCTAGCGAGCCTTCGCGCGGACACGAACTGCGATTCGTGTCGTTTTCGTCGAGAAATGCGCTCAGGTGACGCTGATGCGCGTCTCTTCCGCGATCATCTCTTCGATGCGATCGAGGTCGGGCACGAGCGGCGCCTCGTTGACCATGCGCACCTGGCAGATGATGGGCGCACGGTCGGCAAACACGCGGGAATTGTCAGGACGCACGACGTCCGAGCTCACGCGCACGAGCTGCGGGAAGCCCTGGGAAACGAGCCCGAAGTAACCCGCGTCGACCTTCGTACCCATGCACGGAAGCACCACGATGCGAGTGCGCCCGGAAGCGGGCGGAATGTTGTTCCCGCACGCGCCCTCGAATGAAACCAGCGGCACCTGCCGACCGTTCCAGGGAACCGTGCCGACGTACCACGGCGGCGCGCCGGTCATTTCCGATGGCGTGACGAACCCGATGACCTCGGCCACGCAGGCACGCGGAATGATAAGGCGCCCATCCACCAGCGGAATGAGCAGGCTGTAGATCTCGGTGACTCGCTCAGCCATTCAGGTCCCCTCTCAACCCCGTGCTTCGCCGACTTCGGCGAGCGATCGCGAGTTCCGCGTGCTCCGGTGCTGCTCCACCAGCGGCGCGATCGCATCGAGCAGCTGCGCTTCCTGGTAGGGCTTGCCGAGGTAGTCGTTCACACCCAGCTCGATCGCGCGCGCGCGGTGCTTCTCGCCCACGCGCGAGGTGATCATGATGATCGGCACATCCGCGAGCCGTGGATCGTTGCGCACGTGGCCGGCGACTTCGTAGCCGTCCATGCGCGGCATTTCGATGTCGAGCAGGATGATGTCGGGCACGTGATCCTGCAGCAGGCTCACCGCGTCCAGGCCGTCGCGCGCGGTGAGCACGCGCATGCCGTTGCGCTCGAGCAGTCGCTGCGTCACGCGGCGCACGGTGATGGAGTCGTCCACCACCATGACGAACGTGCGGCGATCCGTCTTCTCGCGCTGGACGGGCTGCGCCCGGCCGCGCCACTCGGCACGCACCAGCGCGCCGATGTCGAGAATCACGACGATGCGGCCGTCGCCGAGAATCGTGGCGCCCGAGATGCCGCGAATCGACGAAACCTGCGGACCGACGCTCTTCACCACGATTTCGCGGCTGCCCACGAGCTCGTCGGTGATGAGGCCGGTCGAATGCTCGCCGGCGCGTACCAGCACCACCGGAATCGTGACGTCCTGTTCCGGCAGCGGCGAAGGCTCGAGGCCGACGAACGTCGCCAGGTTCTGGAAGCGATACTTCTGGCCGTTGTAGTCGAAGGTGGGCTGGTCGCGGCCGAGATGGCTCGTGACTTCCGTCTTCGACAAGCGCAGCACGCCTTCCACTGTGGGCAGCGGCAGCGCATAGAACTCTTCACCCGTGCGCACGACGAGCGCATGACTGATCGCGAGCGTGAACGGCAGACGAATCGTGAACGAGGAGCCCTGCCCCGAACGCGACTCCATGTGGAGCGCGCCACCGAGGCGTTTGATCTCCGTCGCGACCACGTCCATGCCGACGCCGCGACCCGCCTGCTGGGTGATCTTGCCGGCCGTCGAGAAGCCCGGCTCGAGGATGAGCTGCATGGCGTCTTCGTCGCTGAGCGACGAGCCATCCGGAATCAGCCCGAGCGCCGTACCCTTGTCGCGAATCGCCTTGAGGTTCATGCCCGCGCCGTCGTCAGACAGGCGCACCATGACTTCCGCACCTTCGCGGTGAAGCTCGAGCGTGATGCGGCCCGCATCGTTCTTGCCGGCGGCGATGCGCTCGTCCGGCTTCTCGATGCCGTGAACGACAGCATTGCGAAGCATGTGCTCGAACGGCGGCAGCATGCGCTCGAGCACCTGGCGATCGAGCTCACCCGAGGCGCCTTCGACCACCAGTTCCGCTCGCTTGCCGGTATCCGCAGCGGCCTGGCGCACGATGCGCGCGAGGCGCTGCACGTGACGCTGGAACGGAACCATGCGCGTCCGCATGAGACCGTTCTGCAGTTCGGTGATCGTGCGGGCCTGCTGCTGCAGAAGGTTCTGCGTGTCCTGCGCGAGCGTGTCGAGCAGGCTCTGAATGCTCTGCACGTCGTTCGCGGTTTCGGCGAGTGCGCGTGAGAACTGCTGGATCGACGAGTACCGGTCGAGCTCCAGCGGATCGAAGTCGCTGCGATGGGTCGAACCCTCGTCTTCGTGACGATGCAGGATCTGCGCTTCGGTTTCGATTTCGAGCTTGCGGAGCTGCTCTTTCAGACGCGTCACCGTGCGCCCGAGCTCCGAGAGGTTGAAGTCTATGGAGCCCATCTGCTGTTCGAGACGGGCACGCGCGATGCTGACTTCACCTGCGGTGTTGAGCAGCGTGTCGAGCAACTCGGCATCGACGCGAGCCATTTCGGGCCGGTCGGAAGCCGGCGGCGCGGGCTCACGGCCCGGAGGCACCGGTGCTGGCGGCACGATGTGCTCTTCGCCATTGCCGTCAGCGGCTTTCGCCGCAGGCGGGAATACCGCGCGCGTCGAGACCGGCGCGACATCGGCAGCAACCGGTTCGCTGAAAGAAGTTTCCTCGGATGTGCTCGAGGGCGCTTCTGCTGCGGGCGGCGCGAACGTGTGCTCGAAGCTGCCGACAGGCGGCTCCGGCGCCTCAGCCTGAAACTCCTGCGCCGCACTCGAAGGCTCCCCCGAGTACGGCGGCGCGTAGCTCGAGAAGTCGGGCGCGGAAATGATCGCGGAAGACTCGACCAGCGACGCGAACGTGGACGTCTCGCCGATGAACTCAGGTTCCGGGACCGGCGCCAACGGCGCGGGCACTTCGAGCGAAGCGAGCGCGGCGGCGGCGGGCTCCGCTTCGGCATGCTCGGGAAAACCCGGCGCTTCCGCGATTCGTGTTTGTTCCTCGATCTCCGGCGCGATCGGCGCAGCGGGAGCGAACGGCGCGGGCGAGGACTCTTCGACAAGTGCCGTAACCGGCGCGACGGCGATGGACGCTGGAGCTTCGACGGGCACGGCCGGAGCCGCTGGCGCCGCAGCCGTCGGCGCAACAGCCGCTGGCGCGGCCTTCTTCGCAACGGGCTTCGGCTGTTCGGGCTTCGAAAGCGATTGAATCTGGCGGATCAGCTTGCGCGCTTCGGCGACCGGCTGGCTCGCGACCACGGCATCGCGCATGCGCGCGAGCTCGTCGAGGCAGGTTTGCAGCACGTCGAACGCGCGAGGCGTCGTCGGCACGAGACCGCTGTCCATCTGCATCACGAGCGTTTCGAGCTCGTGGCTGAGATCGCCCATCGGAGTGATGCCGGCCATGCGGGCGCCACCCTTCAGGGTATGCATCGGCCGCTTCAGCGCGGAGCGGAGATCGGAGCTGTCCGGCTGGGCGCGCCAGGCCACGAGCGCCTGTTCGGAAACGTCGATCAGCTCGGTCGCTTCTTCGGTGAAGATGGAAGCCACTTCGGCGTCATAGTCGGAGTGATAGACGGGTTCGCCGTCGTCGATTTCCTCTTCGACCGGGTCGGATGTTTCTTCGATCGGCGCATCGAGCGCGACCGACTCGGCGGCGACCTCGGCGGCGGCCTCGGCACGCGGCGCTTCAGCGGCGGCCGGCTCGGCGCCGGCGAGCTCGGCACCCTGCACGTCGGCAGTGACATCGGCGTCGGGGGTGCTGAGCACGATGTCTTCGACGGCCGGCGTTTCAACGGTGATCTCACCGATGCCGGGCGTTTCGTCGCTCAGCACGAAGTCGATCAGCGGTTCCTGGCTATCGATCTCGGGGTCGGGGCTCAACACGCGCGACTCGAGCGTGATGTCCTCGATGATGCCCGGCTCGATCTCTTCCACTACTTCGCCCGAAGTATCCAACGCCACGTCCAGCGCGAGCAGCGAGTCGACGTCATCGATCGGCTCTTCGGCAAGCGCCCTCTGCGCGGTCTCGTTCGCGATCGTCGACGTGTGCGCATTGGTGGCAGCGGCGGCTTCAGCCGCATGATTCGCGGCGTCGGCAATGCGCAGGTCGAGCGCGGCTTCCGCCTGCCCGATGCGCCTCCGCAGGCCTTCGTGAGTCAGGAAGAAGCCCGTCGCCTCATCGAGATGAGACGCCACGGACTCCATGGCGGTCATGCAATCGGCGAGCAGATCCAGATCCGGCGTGACGATGCCGACGCCCGCGCCGTTGCTGTACGCCTTGCGCAACCAGTGATCGAGCGGCTCGGCGAGACGGATTCCGTGCCGCGCTTCGGCCATCTTCGAACTGCCGGACAGCGTGTGACACGCGCGGTAAAGCTCTTCGGTCAGAAGGTGCGGAGCGGGTTTGCCGCGCTCGCGATCGATAAACCCGCGAACCGTCGCGATGTGCGCTGACGTTTCGCGCGAGTAGATATCCTTGAGCAGGTCATCGGAACCGAAATGCGTGGATGCAGGCGCATCCTCACGCGGATTCCGCGAAGTTCCGCTACCACTCTCGCCGTGCCCGGACGGTAGCGCCGCGCCGGTGCTAGCGGGGTTTGCGGCTGCGGGCGTAGTCGAGAGTGACGCCGACGCCGCCTGAGCCGACGCGGGCGGGAGCGGGGCTACCGCCGGAATTTTTTTTTCCGCCGCAGCCGCGATCGCCGCCTCCGGGATCGTCGCGACCCGCAGGGTTTCCTGGGGTACCGGCTTCGTCGAGGCGAGGCCATGGGCGCGCGAAACGATGCCCGCCACATCCGCCGTCGGCGCGCGATGCGTCTCGAGCTGGTCGATGAGCTGCGGCAGGACCGCAACGGCATCGCGCAGCACCGCGAGAATCTGCGGCGAACGCGTCACCGTGTTGTCGAGCAGGCGATTCAGCAGGTTCTCGATCGCCCACGCGAACTCGGAAAGATCGCGCGCGCCGACCATGCGGCCGCTGCCCTTCAGCGTGTGGAACGAACGGCGGAGGGTGACGAGACCTTCCTGCTCGAGCGGGTTCTGCTCCCACGCCGGGAAATGCTTCTGGATCTTCGCGAGCTCTTCACGCGCTTCTTCGATGAAGAGCGCGAGCAGCTCCGGATCCGCCGTCGCCAGCTGCGCCGCCGAGGAAGACTTCGCGGCAAGCGTGGGGGCGGCCAGGCCGACATCGGTGGTCTCGCCCTCGTCCCCCTGCATCGGGGTAGCCGAAGGAATCTGCAGAGTGCGCGCAAACGCGGACGGATCGAGCGGCGCCACCGTCGGCACCGACGGCGTCTGCTCGTTCGCGAGCATCTGCAGGCAGGTGTGCGCGTTGTCGAGCATGTACCAGGGGTCGCTGCGACCGGCCTGGAGCGTTTCCATGTAGTACTCGACGCTCACGATCGCGTCGGCAAGCCGGTCGATGAAGCCCGGCGGCAGCCCGCCGCCACCCGGCTGCATGACCCGCTTCAGCTGCCGCGTGATCTCATCGATGATCTCGACCGCTCGCGATTTGCCGAGCATCAGCAGCGCCGCCTTGAGGCCGCGCATGAGGTCCTGCCAGCTGTCGAGGCCGGCGGCATCGAGCACGCCACCGACGTTCTGCGAAATCGCTTCCTTCACGCGCGCGAGGTTCAGGATGCACTCGCGCAGAACGGCGCCCTGCACGAGCCTGAACTCAGGATCGTCGCCATGCGCGTTGGATGCCGAGTTCGACGTGCGCGGCATGATCATGCCGACGAGGCGATCGTCGAGCCTGTCTTCGACGCTGATGAGCGTGGCGGCGATCTCAACGAGCGTGGCTTCGTCGGGCATGAGCTTGCCGGTGACGATCTTGTCGAGCCGCTCGGTTTCGCCTATCACGCTCGAGCGCAATTCGCCCAGGCCGAGCACGCCGAGCGTGTCGCCGATCTTCCGGAGCATCTCCACCTGTGAAGCGAGCTCGGCCGGCTGGCCGGCGCCCCGGCGCACGAAGATATCCAGGACGTCCTTGACCTTGCCCAGGTCCTCGCGGATCGCGGCGGCCACGGTCTGCATCAGCTTGACGCTGGGCGCGGAGAGATTCTCGCGCTCTTGCTCCACCGTCTCATCGACGGGCAGCAGCTCGGAGAGCCGGAACGACGCACGCACGGCCGTCACACGCGGGCCCGACGTTTCCGCACGCCCCACGTAATAAAGAAGATTGTTCAGCAGCTCGACGGGAGGGGTCTGCGTGTAGCGCGCCTCGCCCTGTTCGTAGAGCCGCTTGATCTCGCGATCCGCAAGGCCGAGCAGGCGCTTGATGGAAACGCCGCCTTCGAGGCCGTTTTCCTGCAGTCCTTCGATGACCGCGCCGGTGACCCACCAGAGCTGGAACAGCGGCTGGCGGGTCGCGATCTGCTCGAGCTTCTGCGCGACGGCCGCGAGGATGTCGAGGTTCTGCTCGATGCGCTCGCCGCGAATCCAGCCGATGAGCCCCACCTGGAAACGCGCGCGCAGCCGCCGAGCCCATTGCTCGACGTTCAGCGGCGGCTCGCCCGGCGACGAGACAACCGGCTGCGCCTGCTTGTCGGACTTGAGATTGAGCAGCAGCAGCGTGCCTTCGGACAGCAGCGCGCTTCCGCGCACGGCACGAAGGTCGTTCAACAATGGCAGCAGCACGAGCGCAAGGTCGCGCCCGCCCGCGAGCACACGCTCGAGGTAGCCGGGCAGCTGGACCATGGCGCGCATGAGCGCGTCGAGGCTCTCGGCCTGGTTCTTTCTCTCGGCGGCCGTGGCGAGCAGGTAGCTCGTCACCTGTTCCATTTCTTCGGCGAGCAGCGCTGCGCCGTAGATTTCGAGCACGCGCAGGACGCCCTGCACCTGGTGCAGTTCCTGTTTGCAACGCTCGAGGAGCGTGAGGTTCTCCGGCTGCTCGACATAGTTCTCGAGCGCCGAGCGAGCCTCGGACAAGGTCGCGTTCAGCTCGCGACCGACGAAATCGAATGTCTGGGAAGCCACGTCAGGCATCTACTCGCCTCAACTGCCGCCGGCCACCGAAATGGGTCGCGCGGCTGGCGCGGCCGGTTTTTCCTCGAGGCGCCGGAACGTGCCGGTGGACGCCGTCGAACCGAGAGCGGGCTCCTGCATGGTACCTGGCAGCCGGAAGCCGGCAGCCGATTTGCGCAGGCCCGAGGACAGCTCCGCGAGTTTCGCGATGGCCGCCGAAGTCGCGCTGGTGGAGTCGGCGGTTTGCGCGCTGATCTCCTTCAGCACCTGCATGTTTCGCGCAATATTCTGCGCGGCGGTGGTCTGCTGACGCGAGCTGCCGGAAATGTTCTGCACCAGGCTCGCGATCTGATTCGACACCTGCTCGATCTCTTCGAGCGCCGCGCCCGCGTTCTCGGCGAGCAGCGCTCCACCCACCACGTCGGTCGTGGAGCGTTCCATCGAAACGACGGCCTCGTTGGTGTCGGTCTGAATGGTGCGCACGAGCACTTCGATCTGCTTCGTGGCGTTGGCGGCGCGCTCGGCGAGGCGCTGCACTTCGTCCGCGACGACCGCGAAACCGCGGCCCGCTTCGCCGGCCATCGAGGCCTGGATCGAGGCGTTCAACGCGAGAATGTTGGTCTGCTCCGCGATGTCGTTGATCAGCTCGACGATGTTGCCGATCTCCTGTGAGCTCTCGCCGAGTCGCTTGATGCGCTTCGACGTCTCCTGGATCGTTTCGCGGATGGTGTTCATGCCGTCGATCGTTCGACGCACGGCGTCGCCGCCCTTGTGCGCGACCTCGACCGAATGCCGCGCGACGTCCGCCGCGCGCTCGGCGTTGCCGGAGACTTCCTCGGTCGCCGAAGCCATTCCGCCCGCGGACTCCGTTGCGGAGGCGATCTGCTTGGACTGCGCGCCCGAGGCTTTCGCGAGATGCGCGGACAGCGCCTGCGTCTGGCGGGCTGCGCTATCGAGATGGATGGCGGACTGGTTTATCGTCGTCACGAGACCACGGAGAGCATCAACGGCGTAGTTGATAGAGTCCGCGATTGCGCCGGTAATGTCTTCCGTGACCGTCGCCTGCACGGTGAGATCGCCGTCCGCGAGGCTCGACAGTTCATCGAGCAAGCGGAGAATGGCCTGCTGGTTGCGATCGGTTTCCTTGCGCTGCGTTTCGAGCGCCAGGCGATGGCGATCCACGGTATCGCGAAGGTTCTTGATGCCCACCCAGATCAGCAGAACGACGACCAGCACGGCCGCGGCAAGCGCAACCGGCAGGAACGACATCCGATCGGCACTGGCGACCGGCACAGCGCGGGCCGCAGTCGTCGCAAGAGTGCGCGCATCTTCGATGACGGACTGCGCTGCGGTCTGCGCGGCCGGCAACGCCGGAGCCGCATTCACGGCACTGCGAACGGCGACGCCGAGATCGGCATAAAGAGCGTTGACGGTCTGCAGATGCGAGGCCGCCTGCGGGCCAGTCGCTTTCGGCAGGCCGAGGCCGGTATCCGTGCCCTGGAATCCCTTGATGACCTGACCGATGTAGTCGGAGCTCTCGGCAAGACGCTGAGCGGCCTGGCTAGGATTCGCAGCGCCAGTCGCAAGGGCGGCGACATCGAGCTGCAGGCGCTGCGCGCGAACTTCGAAGCGTTCGAGTGTGCGAGCCGCCGCATCGAGATTCGCACCGGAGAAGCCGCTGGCCACCGAGCCGACTTCGGCGAGCAGCTTCGGCACGATGTCCCGCGCTTCACGTGCGGCGACGCCCGCATCCGCGAGCGCTGCGCGCGCCTGCAGAACGGTGCCGGCATTGCTGATGATCTGGGTATATCGCACATCCTTCGCGAACGGGGCTTCGGGATTGGCCGCCGCCGCGGTGCGCAGGTCCTTCAGCGCGGTCTCGAAATTGTTGAGTGCACGCGTGTCGCCTGCAACGGCACCCTGCGCGTCGATGGCGAGCGAGCTGAGCGCTTCGACAGGCGCGGAGGACACCGCCGGAGCGCCCTGCCGGGCCATGAACCACGCCGCGCCACACCCGATGGCAAGCAGTGCCGCCACCAGGATGAGCAGGTCGAGCGATCGCCCTGGGCGCGGGGCCGCCGGAGTTGTCATGTCACTGCCACTCGCACAATAAGGTCTCGCGACTTCACGCCGCCGCCTCCGAGAAGCTCGTGCTCTCGAGGATCTGTCGCATGCTCAGCACCGGCCACTGTTCGGCCCCGCGCTTGAAGGCGCCTGCGAGATAACGTTCGCAACGCGCCACCGTCGGCGGCGCGTCCCCTGAAAACTCTCCTTCCGCGAACCTGCGGAAACCGAGCACTTCGTCCACGACGAGGCCGGCCGGAATCTCTCGGTGGTTCACCACGATGATTCGCGTATTGCGAGTCATTGGTGTCACGCCGCTGCCCAGGAATTGCCGCAAATCCACGATCGGCAGCAACTGGCCGCGCACGTTGGCGAGACCCCTGATCCACTGCTTTGCGCCCGGCACCCGCGTCAGGGCGCCCGGCACGCTCAGCACTTCACGCGTCTCTTCGCGGGCGACCAGGTACAGCTCGCCCGCCATGCGCATGGCGACGCCAACCCATTCGCGGCCGGAGGAAGTCTCCGTCGCGACCTGGGCGGACAGCGCCCGGCCGCGCCGTTCGAGCTCCGCTAGCAGCTCGAACGGCTGGTCGCGAAGACTTTTGAGCGATACCGCTTCCGTCACGGCGCGTCAGCCGGCGAGCGTCGCCTGGGCTTTCGCGACGAGCTGATCGGGCGACACGGGTTTCACCATGTAGTCGATCGCGCCCTGGCGCAAACCCCAGATGCGGTCTGTTTCCTGCCCCTTGGACGTCACCATGATGATCGGGATGGTGCGGGTCTTCGGGTCGTTGGCGAGCGTGCGGGTGGCCTGGTAGCCGTTCATGCCCGGCATGACGATGTCCATGAAGATCAGGTCCGGCACCATCTCGCGCGCCAGCCTGACGCCTTCAGCGCCATCGGCGGCGGCGGCCGTCTTGTAGCCATGCCGCTCGAGCGCCTTCTGCATCACGTGCACCTCGGTCGGCGAATCGTCGACGATGAGGATGAGTGCCATGGTGGTATTCATCTCCCGATGTGCGTCTCGATCGCGCTCAGCAGCTCGTCCTTGGTGAACGGCTTGGTGAGGTAGTGCTCGGAACCCACGATGCGCCCGCGCGCGCGGTCGAAGAGCCCGTCCTTGGATGACAGCATGATCACCGGGATCGCACGAAAGACCTTGTTGTGCTTGATGAGGGAACAGGTCTGATAGCCATCGAGTCGCGGCATCATGATGTCCACGAACACGATGTCGGGCTGATGGTCGGCGATCTTCGCCAGCGCATCGAAACCATCGATCGCCGTGAACACCTCGCACCCTTCCTTTGCAAGGAGCGTCTCGGCGGTCCGGCGGATGGTCTTGCTGTCGTCGATCACCAGGACCTTGAGGCCCTGAAGCTTTGCATTCGTGCCGCTCACGTCAGGCGACTCCTCCCAAGATCAGCGAATACCCGCGCAGCAGCACCCGCAAGCGAAAAAGGGGCGACTGCAGCTACATGCGTATGGTGGACGTACCCGGGGCAAACGCAGCGCGGTTTTAACATATCGGTATAGCCCCGGCTATGCCACACGCGTCACGTTTCAGAAGGAATGCGGCCGAGCGCGGCCTCTCGATCGGGCGATGCGGACATATTCGCGACGCACCTAGCATAATCCGCGTCCCTCCAGAGGTGACCGCATGACTCAGAACTCCTTTCGGCTTGGCGTCGTGATGGACCCGATCGAGGACATCAAGTACGCCAAGGACTCCACACTCGCGATGCTACTCGCCGCGCAAGCGCGCGGCTTTGAACTGGTCTACATGGAGCAGAACGACTTGTCGTTGCGAGACGGGCGCGCCGTCGCGCGGATGCGTCCGCTGACCGTTCGGGCGGACGCTTCGGGCTGGTTCACGCTGGGCGAGCCGAAAGTCGCGCCGCTCAAGGACGCCGTGGACGTGATTCTGATGCGCAAGGACCCTCCGTTCGACATGGAGTACATCTACTCCACTTACATGCTCGAGCGTGCGGAAGTCGAAGGGGTCCTCATCTGCAACCGCCCCCAGGGCCTGCGGGACATGAACGAGAAGGTCTACACCGCCTGGTTCTCGCAGGCGTGCGCACCCACTCTTATTACACGAGACATGGCCGACATGGCCGCCTTCGTGCGCGAGCACGGCAAGGCGGTCTGCAAGCCGCTCGATGGAATGGGCGGGCGCTCGATCTTTGTAGTCGACGCCGGCGACAAGAACATGAACGTGATCTTCGAAACGCTCTCCGGCTCGGGGCAGCGCTTCGCGATCGTCCAGCGCTACATCCCGGACATCGTGCAGACCGGCGATTCGCGGGTGTTGCTGATCGACGGCGAGCCGGTGCCGTACGCGCTGGCACGCATCCCTTCCCCGACGGATAACCGCGGCAATCTCGCAGCCGGCGCCAAGGGCGTCGGCCGGCCACTGAACGACCGCGATCGCTGGCTTGCCGCACAGGTGGGGCCCACGCTGGCCGCGAAGGGGATGATCTTCGTCGGGCTCGACGTGATCGGTGGTTTCGTCACCGAGATCAATGTCACCAGCCCCACCGGCATTCGCGAGCTCGACAAGCAGTTCGATCTCGACATCGGCGACCTGCTGATACAGGCGATCGAGAAGAAGCTACGAGCGGCTGCCTGATGCGGTCAGCGCTCGATTGACGCTGTTGGGAGACAACGCACAAGAGATCGCAATGCGCGGGCTATACTCGGTTTCGTGGCCTCGAAAAGTCTGACACTTCGCGAAGGCATCGCGCCGGTTCGCGAACGCCTGCTCACCACGCTGTTCCTGGCGGGCGTGCTGCACGCCATCGTGATTCTGGGCATCACCTTCACCGCGTCCGCGACTTCCGACTCCGGGGCTCCGGGCCTGCAGGTGCTGCTGGTCTCCAACGAACTGCCCGAGAGCGACGCGAACGACGCCGCGACCTATCTCGCCCAGCGAACTCAGGTCGGCTCGGGAAACACGACGAAAATCGTCGCTCCCCGCAACCGCGCCTCCGCCACGCCGCTGCCGGGGCAGGACGGGACGCCCGATGGCCTCGACCTCGGGCCCGCCGGCCGGTCCTCGGGTAGCCTCGAAGAGAACGTGCTCACCACGACGGCGTGGCACACCCAAGTTCGCTATCTCACCGACGCGGGTGACACCGGCGAGAACCGCAAGACGCCGGCGCTCATCAAGGAGCAGCCCTCCGACCAGCCCGGCCCCGAGGATGAAACAGGCCCGGCGCAGCTGACCGGTCCGAAGCGCGACGAGCTCTGGATCACGCCCGACACGCGCGCCGCAACGCTTGCGCCCTATCTGGATGCATGGCGCCGCAAAGTGGAGCGCGTCGGCACGCTGAACTATCCCACGGCCGCCCACGAGCGCTCCGCCAGTCCCGTGCTCGAGGTCGCAGTGAATGCGAGCGGCGTGTTGGAGAAGGCGGTGATCCGCACTTCCAGCGGCTACCCGGACATCGACGCGGCGGCGATCCAGATCCTCAAGCTTTCGAGTCCGTTCGATCCGTTCCCGCCCGAGTTGTCGCGTGAATACCGAGTGTTGCGCTTCGCTTACGAATGGCAATTCACCGGTGGGCGGGTGACGCGCGGCGGAGTCACTGCCGTTCCTTGAGCGCACCGCGTGGCATGGCCATACTGGCGGATATGAGCGACGAGACGAGCCTCACGAACCACCTGCTGATCGCGATGCCGACGCTCGCCGATCCCAACTTCTCCCAGACCGTGGCGCTCATCTGCGAGCACACCGACAAAGGTGCGCTCGGCATCGTCGTGAACAAGCCGCTGCCCATGCGCTTGCAGGATGTGCTGGAGCAGATGAGTCTCGAAGCACAGAACCAGCGCATCGCCGCGAAGCCGGTGCTGCGCGGCGGGCCCGTGAGCACCGATCGCGGCTTCGTGCTGCATCGGCCGGGCGGCGCCAAGTGGGAACGCTCGCACCGGGTCTCGGACATGATCCAGGTGACCACCTCGCGTGACGTGCTCGGCGCGATGGCGCGCGGCGAGGGGCCCGATGACGCGTTCATCGCGCTCGGCTACGCCGGCTGGGAAGCCGGGCAGCTCGAACGTGAGATCAAGGACAACTCCTGGATGTCGATGCCGCTCGACGCCCGCATGGTGTTCGAGCTTCCGTACGAGGAGCGCTGGAGCGCCGCGTGGCGATTCCTTGGCATCGACAAAGACATGATGAGCCGTACATCCGGGCATGCCTGAGCTGGCAGCCGTGAATTTCGCTACGCGCCCTCTTAGCCGCCCGGCGATTGAGGGCCTCTTTGGTGGTCCCCGTCAGTGCACGCGGGCATGACGGCCGCAATCCAGACCATCCTGGCTTTCGACTTCGGAAAAAAGCGCATCGGCATCGCCTGCGGCGACACCGTGACCGCGACGGCGGGGCCGCGGCCCGCCGCGAGCGTCTCGGCGACCGGGCCCGACTGGGTGGCCATCGAGCGCGAGGTGCGGGGGCTGCAACCTCACCTATTCGTCGTCGGCGCTCCGTATAATGCCGACGGTTCCCCGGGTGCCCTTGCGAAAGACGCAAGCGGCTTCGCCGCCGAGCTGGAACGCCGCTTCGCCATTCCCGTGAAACGTGTCGACGAACGCTGGTCTTCGCTGCAGGCGAACGATCGGCTGAAGACGCAGCGCGCGAGTGGCGAGCGCAAACGGCGCATCCGGAAAGAAGACATCGATAGCGCCGCCGCCGCTGTCATCCTCGAGCGGTGGCTGGCAGGTGAAGGAGGCTCAACGTCCCCATGAGCGATTCAAATCCATGAGCACCAGCGCCGAGCTGACTCTCCCCGCGAGCACACCAGGTGGCGTCTCGCAGTTTCGCCGCGATGGATCGCTCCGCCACTTGCTCACGCTCGAGGGCATACCGCTCCCCATCATCGAGGGGCTGCTCGACCGGGCACAGGGCTTCGTGCGTACGCTCGGGAAGCAGCGCCCCGCTTCCAGCCAGGCACTTCGCGGTGTCACGGTCGCCAATCTCTTCACCGAGCCCTCGACGCGCACGCGCGTCTCGTTCGAGCTGGCCGCGAAGCGGCTCGGCGCGGACGTCGTGAACCTCGAATTGCAGCTGTCTTCGCGCGTGAAGGGCGAGAGCATGCTGGACACGGTGTGCACGCTCGAATCGCTGCACGTCGACGTGCTCGTGATCCGTGAAGCCGAGGCCGGCGTGCTGGACCTCGTCGCCGCCAACGTCGCGCCGCATGTGAGCGTGCTATCGGCGGGTGAATCGCACGTCTCGCATCCGACGCAGGGGCTGCTCGACGCGCTCACCGTTCGCCAGTACAAGAAGCGCTTCGATAATCTCGCGATCGCCATCGTCGGCGACATCCAGCATTCGCGCGTCGCGCGCTCCGCATACCAGGCGTTCCGGACCCTCGGCGTGCCGGACCTGCGCATCGTCGCGCCGCCGGCGTTCATGCCGAAGCCGGACGAGTTTGTCGGCTGCTCCCGCCACGCCACCCTGAAGGCCGGCCTCAAGGACGTGGACGTCGTGATGATGTTGCGCATCCAGAAAGAGCGCATGACGCACGCCTCCCTGCCCGACGCGGATCGCTACTTCTCCAAGTACGGGCTCACGCCCGAGCGCCTCGCGGCCGCCAAGCCCGATGCCATCGTGATGCATCCCCAGCCGATGAACCGCGGCATCGAGATCGCATCCGACGTGGCCGACGGCACCCAGTCCGTGATCCGCGACCAGGTGCGCAACGGCGTAGCCGTACGCATGGCCGTGCTCCAGACCGTGATGGAGCGGGTCACCAGCGAATGAGCGCGGAGAATCGCGGCACCATTTTTCTCGAAGAGGCGCGCGTCCTCGACCAGAAACCCTTCGACGGCGACCAGTACGTCATCCGTGTGGAAGCGCCAAAGTGCGCGGGCCGCGCGGAGCCGGGCAGCTTCGCGCATGTCTCGGTCGACGCCGCGATCCCGATGCGCCGGCCGCTCTCGATCATGCGCGCCAACGCGCACGCGGGCTGGATCGAGATGCTCTACAAGGTCGTGGGTTCAGGGCTGCACGCGTTGGCCGCGCGCAAGCCAGGCGACACGCTCAGCGTGCTCGGTCCGATCGGCAAGGGCTTTACGCTGCATCCGGACAAGCCGCGCACACTCCTCATTGGCGGTGGCGTAGGCATTCCGCCGATGGTGTTCCTGTCGGATCGCCTTCGCGAAGACAAGCGGGCCACGTGGAAGCCGCTCGTGCTGATGGGCTCGGAGATTGCCTTTCCGTTCCGCGCACGCCCCTCGCAGATCCTGGTCCCCGGCATTCCGGCCGGCGTGATCGCCTGCATGCCGATGCTCGACGAGTGGAACATTCCGAGCCGGCTCGCCAGCAAGGCGGATTTCCCGGGTTGCTTCGACGGGTTCGTGACGCAGCTCGGGGACGCGTGGCTGTCCTCGCTCGGGGCCGCCGAGCTCGCGGAAGTCGAAATCTTCTCCTGCGGCCCGACACCGATGCTGAAGGCGTCCGCCGCGCTCGCCCGCAAGCACAACGTTGCCTGCCAGGTGTCGCTGGAAGAGTTCATGGCGTGCGCCGTGGGCGGGTGCGCTGGCTGCACAGTGCTTGTGCAGACGGATGACGGTCCGGCGATGAAGCGCGTGTGCGTCGACGGCCCGGTGTTTGACGCCTACAAGGTTTTCGCCGCAGCCTGATCAGATCGCGATTCTGCACCGCGCGGCTAGACGCTGCGCGAGTTCGCGGAACTCGCGATAGCACGACTGAACCGCCGGAATGTGGCCGCCGGTCGCGCCATCCGCGGGCTTCAAAAAGAACATTGGCTTGCGCGCGTCCTGCGCCAGCGGGATGAGGCTACGGTAGTGCATCAGCACCGCCAGACACTCGGGATCGTCCGCAATCGATCGCGGGATCGTGCTGGCCGGCGGATCGCTCGTGGCCTCCCGGTACGCAGACGGAATTTGCGCCATCCAGCGATAAGGCTTCACCGCACGGTCGAGACGCTGGGCACGCTGCATGACCACGTAGCCAGCACTCTGCATCTCGCCCGACAGCACTGAAAGCTCCCTGGCGGGGTTTTGCGCGCGAAGCTCTGTCCATTCGCTGCGCCACCGGCGCCAGACGGGCCCGAGATTCCTCAGACCCTGTAGCGAGTACAAGTCCGGTGCCAAAGGGATGGTGACGTGTTCGGCGGCGAGGAGTGCCGCGCGACTTATCGCTCCCAGATTCGGGCCGACGTCTATCAACGCGAGGGTCGCTTCACGCTGCCGCGCCGCCAGTTCGATGACTTTCCCGAGCGCGGAGACCCCTCGCAACCCCCTCACCTTCCGATCCGGACGATCGTGCCACTCCGCAGTCAATTCGTCCTCGACAACAGAAAGCGCGAGATCGCCCGCAAGAAGTCCGATACCGTCAGCCACGTGCTCGACGTGCGGGCTCGAAATATCGCCGGCACCTTCCAGCAACGGCTGAATTGCCCCGAATACCGTTTGCCTGCGAGGATGTTCAGCCCACAATTCCTCCAGCCTCTCGTCTTCGACGAACCGGCTCGTCAAATCGGCTTGTGGGTCGAGATCGACGGCGAGCACCGATACGCCCAGGTCGGCATACATCCACGCCAGGTGATAGACCAGCGAAGTCGTGCCGACGCCTCCTTTGTTGTTGAAGAACGCCAGTGTCTTCACGGCGCGGGCCTAACCGTCACGACGATCCCGGTTGGCTGAAAATCGAACTCCGGCGGCGGGTTGCCGTTGTCGAGCAGCGTTTGGCGCGACAGGGGCAACCCCAAGCCGAATTTCTGCGCGTAGCCCAGGTGATGCATGATCTCGGCTACGAGCGGATTGCGATAGTCGGTCGCCCCCTGCCAGATGTTCTGCGGCGTCACTCTCCCGTACAGGCCGCCCGGACTTTGGATCTCGAGTCGATCGTTGTACCAGTACACGCGAACCGGCGCGTTCGTGGCTTCGTACGTCCGGTGCATGATGGCATTGCGCGTCAGCTGTTGAAGCGCTACCAACGGATAGTCAGGTCGGCGTGTTTCTTTCGGCGCCGAAACAACATCTGTGCGCACGGAAATGCTCAACTCCAGCAGCTCATCGAGCCGACGCAGCACGTCCTCCATGCGGCCTGTCAGCGTTTTTTGATCGCGGATCGGATCGGTAATAGCGACGCCGTCGATCCGCAAGAACTGCACCCACCCTCCGGGCACCCAGCGCTGAGAATCGACTCCCAGCGCGAGCAATGCCCCGTAGGTCGGCGCGCCGCTCAGGGCGAGGCGCAGCGATGTCAGTTGCTGCTCGATCGTCCGATGATTCTGCTCGAGGACATCGGCTGCAACCGCCTGCGGCAGATATTGCTTGCTGAAGTAGTCGAGATCGAGATCCTGAAGTGTGGCACTTGGCGAAGGGCGCTGATCGAAAGAAAGGTCCGAGCCGCGTCGTCGCTCCGACAGCCGCCGCTCATCTTCCGGGGATGCCTGCTGTACCGTTGCGCCCACCTTGACGAAGGCGCGTCCCTGATATCGAACGGGAGGCTCTTGGGAGGGGTGCACGATTACAGCCGCGAACGTACAGTCGTTCAAACGCCGCTCCTGCACCACCATGGATGGCATGGGAAGAATGCTGCCGTCGCTGCGCATTTGAGCCAGCGTCTTGATCAGTTCGTCGTCGATGCTCAACTGCGCGCATCGACCGTCGTCTTCCACACCGACAAAGATCACACCCGGCTTGCCGTGCCCCGGCAGATCATTGGCGAAAGCACAGATCGTTCGACGAATAGCACTGCGATCCGCAGCCGATCGCTTTCTCTCGACGCGATCGGACTCGTTCGATTGCAACAGCTCCAGCAATTCGTCGTCTGTCAGCATGCCAGCGAGTCTAGCACCGCGAAGTCCGACAAGAAGCGGCGGCGATGCGTCCGCGCTCCACGAGCGCGGCACCCTCAAGCCTGAACGCGGGGTGTCCCGGCACGCGCCGGCGGAACGAGATCAACCGAAGTTGATCTTCGCCTCGAGATTCGTGCGCGAATCCGCATTCGCCAGCGCATCCTCGAGCTCGATGCGACCCTGCTTGTAAAGGTGCAGAAGCGCGACATCGAAGCTCTGAATGTCCCGCTCACCGCTCAGAATGATCGCTTCCTTGATCGACACCACATCGCCCTTCTTCACGAGCTCCGCGATGTGCGGCGTATTCAGCATCACTTCCACGGCCGCAACGCGCTTGCCATCCTTACCCGGAATCAGACGCTGGCCCATGATGGCCTTCAGGTACTGCGACAGATCCAGGAAGATCTGCAGGTGCTGGTCCTGCGGGAACATGTTGATGATGCGATCGAGCGCCTCCGCGCAATTGTTCGCGTGGAGCGTGGCGAGCACGAGGTGGCCCGTGCCTGAAAGGTTGATGGCCGCTTCCATCGACTCGCGATCGCGCACCTCACCGATGAGGATGACGTCCGGCGCCGCGCGCATCACGCCGCGCAGCGCGCGACTGTAGGACTTGGTGTCCAGCCCCACTTCACGCTGGTTCACGATCGAGCGCTTGTTCGTGTGCAGGAACTCGATTGGGTCCTCGATGGTGACGATGTGGTCCGAGGAGTTCTCGTTGCGGTAGTTGATCATCGCCGCGATCGAGGTGCTCTTGCCGGAGCCGGTGGCGCCGACCATCATCACGAGGCCGCGCTTGGCCATGATCAGGTCGGACATCACCTGCGGCAGCCCGAGCGCATCGAGCTTCGGCATGTCTGCCGTGATGTAACGCATCACGAGCGCAGGATAACCTCGCTGCATGAATATGTTCACGCGGAACCGGCCGAGGCCAGGCTCGGAGATCGCGAAGTCGATTTCCCATTCGCGCAGGAACCATTCGCGCTGCTCGGGCGTCATGAGCGCAAGCGCGGTCTGGCGCACGGTTTCCGGCGACAGCACCTGCTTGTTGACCGGGAAGATCTGGCCTTCGATCTTGATCTTGACGGGCGCGTTGGACGTGAAGAACAGGTCGGAGGCCTTGCGCTCCACCATCAGCTTGAAGAGCGGCTTGGTGTTGATGCCGGGCACCGGCTTGCCTTCGAGCGTGGCATACGTGCCCGTCGCCGAAAGCGCGGCCTGCGGACCCGTAGGGTTTTCCGGCGAGCCCGAGCCCGGATCGCGCGGCTCGTTCGTCGACATTTTTTTCGCTCCTGCGGTCAAATGACACGCCCCTGTTCTTCTTCGACGATGCGCAGCGCGCCGCCGTCATCGATGTTCTTCACCTCGCGCTTGCTCTCGAGCTTGATACGCAGGCGCAGCTCGTTCTTCGAGTCGGCGTTGCGGAGCGCGTCCTCATAGGAAATGAAGCCCGTCTCGTACAGCTCGTACAGGCACTGGTCGAAAGTCTTCATGCCGAGGCGCGTCGAGCGCGACATCACCTCTTTGATCTTCGCGACCTCGCCCTTGAAGATGAGATCCTGGATCAGCGGCGAGTTCAGCATGATCTCGGTGGCGGCGATGCGGCCGGCGCCGGATTCGCGGGGAATCAGCCGCTGCGAGATGAGCGCCCGGATGTTGAGCGACAGGTCCATCAGCAGCTGTTCGCGCCGCTCGTCGGGAAAGAAGTTGATGATGCGGTCGAGCGCCTGGTTGGCGCTGTTCGCGTGCAGCGTCGCGAGCACGAGGTGGCCGGTCTCGGCGAACTGGATGCCGTGCTCCATCGTCTCGCGATCGCGGACCTCGCCGATGAGGATGACGTCCGGCGCCTGGCGCAGCGTGTTCTTGAGCGCGGTATGCCACGAATCCGTATCCACGCCGACTTCACGGTGCGTGATCACGCAGCCCTTGTGCTGGTGAACGTATTCGACCGGATCTTCGATGGTGATGATGTGGCCGCGCGTCTTCTCATTGCGGTAGCCGACCATCGCGGCGAGCGATGTCGACTTGCCGGAGCCCGTGCCGCCGACGATGATCACGAGGCCGCGCTTGGACAGCACCACTTCCTTGAGGACGGGCGGCAGGTCCAGCTCTTCGAACGTCGGAATCTTCGCGTTGATCAGGCGGATGACGCAGCCGACCGAGCCCTGCTGCACGAACGCGCTCACGCGGAAGCGGCCGATGCCCGGCGGCGCGATCGCGAAGTTGCACTCCTTGTTCGCGTCGAAGTCCTTGGTCTGGCGGTCGTTCATGATCGCGCGCACGAGCGTCGCGGACTGCTCGGGGGTGAGTGCCCGCTCGCTCTGGGGCCGAATTTCGCCGTCGATCTTGATGGCGGGCGGGAAGCCCGCCGTGACGAAGAGGTCCGAAGCCTTCTTTTCCACGACCCGACGCAGGAGGTCCTGCATCAGTTTGATTGCTTGATCGCGATCCATGGTAGGTGTCCTGTGCGAAGCGGGCTTCCGAACGCCCCGGTTAGATCGCGTCCTTGTTCTGGGCCTTGTAGCGCGCCTCTTCCTTGCTCACGTGCCCCTTGGCAACGTAATCGGTGAGGCACTGGTCGAGCGTCTGCATACCGGAAGACTGGCCGGTCTGGATGGCCGAATACATCTGCGCGATCTTGCCTTCGCGGATCAGGTTACGAATGGCCGGCGTGCCGATCATGATCTCGTGGGCCGCGATGCGTCCACCGCCATTCTTCTTCAGCAGTGTCTGCGAAATCACCGCGCGCAGAGACTCCGACAGCATCGAGCGAACCATGTCTTTTTCCGCCGCCGGGAACACGTCGACGATACGGTCGATGGTCTTGGCGGCGGACGAGGTATGCAGCGTGCCGAACACCAGGTGGCCGGTTTCGGCGGCGGTCAGCGCCAGCCGGATGGTCTCGAGGTCGCGCATTTCGCCGACCAGCACCACGTCGGGATCTTCGCGCAGCGCCGAGCGCAGCGCCTCGGTGAAGCCGAGCGTGTCGCGGTGGACTTCGCGCTGGTTCACCAGGCAACGCTTGGATTCGTGGACGAACTCGATCGGGTCCTCGATCGTGATGATGTGGTCCGGCCGGTTGTCGTTACAGTGATTCACCATGCCGGCGAGCGTCGTGCTCTTGCCGGAACCGGTCGGCCCCGTGACGAGCACCAGGCCGCGCGGGAGCATGCACAGGTCGCGGAAGATCTTGGGCGCGGCCAGGTCGTCCAGCGAAAGAATGGTGGAGGGAATGTTCCGGAACACCGCGCCGGCGCCGCGGTTCTGGTTGAACGCGTTGACGCGGAAGCGGGCAAGCTTCGGGATCTCGAACGAGAAGTCGGTTTCGAAGAACTCCTCGTAGGCCTTGCGCTGCTTGTCGTTCATGATGTCGTACACCATGCTGTGCACTTCCTTGTGGGCGAGTGCGGGCATGTTGATGCGCTTCATGTCGCCGTCGACGCGAATCATCGGCGGCACACCGGAAGATAGATGCAGGTCAGAAGCGTTGTTCTTGACGGCGAACGCCAAAAGCTGCGCGATGTCGACGGCCATTGCGGATCCTCACGACTTTCAGCACTTCCGCAGCGGGACGGTCGCGGGCGTTGCGACTGCCATGGAAAGCGCGCGCCAGTATAAACGAGGGTTTCCCAGGGCAATATGTTACGGGTTCCGCAGAATTTAGCGGTGAACATACGCACCGTGCGAGAGCGCATCCGGGCGGCCGCCGAGCGCGCCGGCCGCAGTGTCGACTCGGTCACACTGCTGGCAGTCAGCAAGACGCACTCCGTTGATTTGATACGTGGCGCCGCGCGAGAAGGCGTCGAACACTTCGGGGAAAGCTACCTGCAGGAGGCCCTGCCCAAGATCGAGACACTCCGGGGGCTCGAGCTCACCTGGCACTTCGTCGGCCAGCTCCAGGGCAACAAGACCCGGGCGGTGGCCGAATCCTTCCAGTGGGTACACGGGGTGGACCGCCTGCGAATCGCCAAACGCCTTTCCGATCAACGGCCCTTCCACGCGCCGCCGCTCAACGTCTGCCTGCAGGTCAATGTCGGCGGGGAGGACACAAAAGGCGGCATCACGCCGGCCGAGCTGCCGCAACTGGCCCGGGAAGTGGCGGCCCTGCCGCGTATCGCCCTTCGCGGACTCATGTGCATCCCGCCGCCTGACGACGACCCGTCCCGCCAGCGCACATGGTTCGCTCAGACCGCCCGGCTCCTGCACTCACTTCGTGTCCCCGGCACGACCCTCGATACCTTATCGATGGGAATGAGCGATAGCCTGGAAGTCGCCATAGAAGAAGGTGCCACGATCGTACGAGTTGGCACCGCGCTGTTCGGCGAACGACCTCCAGCGCAACGAACCCCGACGGATAGGTAGAATCGCGCTTCGCATGACAATTCGTACCCAGCTGGAAAAACTCACGCTCCTCGGCGGCGGCAACATGGGCCGCGCGCTCGTCGGGGGCCTGCTGCAACAGGGCACTCGTCCCGAGGCGATTTCCGTAGGCGAAGCATACGAGCCGGCACGTGCCGCGCTCGTCAAGGATTTTGGCGTTTCGGCCACGGCCGACAATACGACCGCCGTCGCCAACGCAACGATCGTCGTGCTTGCGGTCAAGCCGCAGGACGCGGGCAGCGTACTCGCGCCGCTGGCTCCGATGCTTCAGCGAACACGACCGCTGCTCATCTCGGTGTGCGCGGGCCTCAAGGTAGCGGCGCTCGAAAGCTGGGCGGGCGGCGGCATCTCCGTGGTGCGCACGATGCCGAATCGGCCTGCGCTCGTGGGTGCTGGCGCAACGGGGTTGTTCGCGCCGCCATCGGTTGGTGCTACGGACCGCGCACGCGCCGAAGCAGTCATGCGCGCAACGGGCGAAGTCGTATGGGTGCGAGACGAAAGCCATATCGACGCCGTGACCGCTCTGTCCGGCAGCGGACCTGCTTACTTCTTCTATCTTGCGGAGCTGATGGCGCAGGCCGGCGTGGATCTCGGCCTCGAGCCCGACGTCGCAAAACGGCTGGCCATCGCCACACTGCACGGCGCCGGGATGCTCGCGCGCATGAGTGACGGCGATCTCGCGCGCCTGCGCGCCGAAGTGACCTCGAAAGGCGGCACGACTGAAGCCGCATTGAAAGTGATGACCGCAGCGGACCTGCCCGGCATCGTCAGCCGCGCGATGGACGCTGCCGCCCGCCGCAGCGGTGAGCTGGCGGCGCAGTTTGGAGACAAGAAATGATCGGAAACGCTCTGGGTGCGTTGTTTTTCATCGTACGAACGCTGCTGTCGATGCTGCTGTTCGTCTTCATGCTGCGCGTCCTCTTGCAGTGGGCGCGCGCGGATTTCCGCAATCCGCTCGCTCAGGCGGTCGTGAAGATCACCAATCCGCTCGTGATGCCGCTGCGGCGCGTGCTTCCGCCGGTGGGGAAGGTCGACACTTCGTCGATCGTGGCGGTCCTCATCGTCGCCGCGCTCGGCGAGCTCATTCTGTCGCTCTTCACGGGTTACCTGCCGGATCCGCTGCGCCTGGCGAAGCTGATCGTGATCAAGCTCATCTGGACGACGCTGAACGCGTATTTCTGGGCGATCCTGATTTACGCGGTGCTCAGCATGATTGCGCCGGGGGGCTATTCACCCATGCAATCGCTGCTCGGCTCGCTCTGCGAGCCGGTGCTGCGGCCGTTTCGCCGGCTCATCCCGCCGATTGGCGGGCTGGACTTCTCACCGCTGTGGGCGGGGCTCGCCATTCAGGCGCTGCTCTTCTTCGTTCCGGTTGCTTGACCGATCAGTCGTGGTGCGCCACGCAGGGCGCGGACCTCGTCCTGCATCTTCGCGTACGTCCGCGCGCCTCTCCTGAAGGCTTTGCGGGCGTGCGCGCGGGCCGTCTTCAGGTTCGCGTCTCGGCGCCACCGGTCGACGGCGAAGCTAACGAACGTCTCATGCGAATACTCGCCAGAGAGCTTGCCGTGCCCCTCGCTTCGCTCGTGCTGACACGCGGCGTCACCAGCAGAGACAAGGATGTGCTCGTTCGTGCGGCAGCCGCGCGCCATGCCGGCCTCATCTCACGCTTCACGGAAAGCTGAAGACTGATGCGATCGCGCGCACTGCGCGGACAGTGCCAGGCGCACACGAAGCCACTCGAAACATTCTGTTAGCGAAGATTCATCAGTGCACGTCGAGCCTTGTTTTCAAGGACTTTTCGCACGTCACGGAACTCTCGCGAGCGCCGCTGCGCGTCGCGCCAGTGCGTCCAGCGTTGCGCAAACGCTGGAAATAAAGCCTTTTTGAGCATCAGATCGAACCAGAAAGTGCTTGCGGTCTGTCGCTGGTGTGCTATTTTTCGCGCCGATTCTCTTTGGCGCTCGCGTGCGCCCACAGTCACACATTCGAGGAGTACGGAAAAATGGCGAAAAAAGGTGGCGCACCGACGAAGTCGGAAGTCCTCACTCAGATTTCCAAGGACACGGGTCTGTCGCGGAAGCAGGTTGGTGGCGTTTTCGATTCGCTCAGTGCCGTCATCAAGAAGAGCCTGCGCGGCAACGGCCTCTTCACGGTGCCCGGCCTCATGAAGCTCAAGGTCGTCAAGAAGCCCGCCACCAAGGCGCGTGAAGGCGTGAATCCCTTCACCGGCGAGAAGATGACGTTCAAGGCCAAGCCCGCGAGCAAGAAGGTCCGCGTGCTGCCGCTGAAGAACCTCAAGGCGATGGTGAACTAAGGCATCGCCAGGAAGTTTCGCGCTGGCACGCCCCGCGGCCTGCGCAAACCTCAAACGAAGAACCCGGCTCGTGCTCACGCGCGGCCGGGTTCTTCGCTTTGGGGAGCCTCGACGTGCAGGGCGCGGGCGTACCTACGCGTTACCGCAGGCGGCAAAAACCACGCTTTTTGCCGCCGGAAATGCGGCGTGGTATCGAGAAAATCGTCAGGAGACGATTTTCTCCGCTGAAGTAGCGAACGACGTTACGACGTCGCGTAATTCATTCAATTTGCCGTGGAAGAAATGTTCCACGCCCGGGATCAGCGCAATCTCGGGCGGCTGCGGCAACTTCGATGCCCAGTCGATCACTTCCGTGTGGTTCACCAGATCGTCCTGGTCGCCCTGGACGATGAGCCACGGGCACGTGGGCATCGCTACGCCGTCGAGCGGAACGCGACGAATAGCGGGCGCGACGGTGACCAGACGCGCAGGGCTCGCCTGAGACGCCGCACGAATCGCGACCGCCCCACCGAAGGAAAAGCCCCCGAGCCACAGCGCCGCGTCCGGCCATTTTTCCCTGCCGGCAGCGACGACAGCCAATGCGTCTTCGGTTTCGCCGATGCCATCCGCGAAGCTGCCCGCGCTCTTGCCGACGCCACGGAAATTGAAACGAATGGTCGCAAGGCCCAGATCGTGAAACGCCCGCGCGAGCGAATACACGACCTTGTTGTCCAGCGTGCCGCCGAACAGCGGGTGCGGATGGCAGATGACGCCGAACGCGGTGACACGCTCGAGGCCCTGCGGCGTCTCGATGCGAGCCTCCAGGTCTCCAGCAGGCCCGTTGAGCGTCACGCGCTCATGGAAAGGCAGCGCGCTCGCGGTCACTCGATCCCCACGAGCTCCACATCGAACACGAGCGTGGCGTTCGGCGGGATCACCCCGCCCGCGCCGTGCGCGCCATAGCCTTTCTCAGGCGGAATCACGAGCCGGCGCTGGCCGCCGACCTGCATGCCTTCCACACCCTCGTCCCAGCCCAGGATCACCATGCCTGCGCCCAGCTCGAAATCGAACGGCTGGTTGCGATCGCGCGAGCTGTCGAACTTCGTCCCCTTCTTCTCCGGCGCACTGTCGGCGTAAAGCCAACCCGTGTAGTGCACCACGGCCGTCTGGCCCTTCTTGATGGCCGGCCCCGTGCCGGTCTTGATGTCGGTCATGAATGGCTCTCCTGGAGCTGCGGCGGCCGGGGCCGGCACAGCATCTGCCGGGCCGGCGGAATCAGAATGATGGACGATGTTGATGATCAGGCCGGCGGCAATCAACGCAAGCGCGCCCGCGCCGACCCAGTAACGGTTCATGCAGAGGTGCCGGCAAGGCGGATCAACACCCTGTTCAGGCGCTGCACGTACGCCGTGGGATTCGCCAGCTGCCCGCCCTCCGCCAATGCGGCCTGATCGTAGAGAAGCTGCGCCAATTCGGCGAACTGGTCTTTGTCACTCACGCCATCGAGATATTTCACGAGGGGGTGCGACACGTTGAGCTCGAGCGCCGGCTTCGATTCCGGCGGCTTCTGCCCCGCTGCGAGCAGCACGCGGCGCATGTTGGAGCCCAGTTCGTCCTCGCCCAACACGAGCACGGACGGCGAATCCTTCAGGCGTGTGCTCGTGCGCACGTCGCTCACGCGATCGCCCACGGCGTCCTTCACGCGCTTGAGCAGGTCTTCGCTTTCTTTCTGCTGGGCTTCGGCTTCCTTCGCTTTGTCCGCCTCGCCCGCGAGCGTGCCCAGCTCGAGATCGCCGCGCACGGCGTCCTTGAACTTCTTGCCCTCGAACTCCTCGATCTGGCCCATGACCCATTCGTCGATGCGGTCGCCGAGGAGCAGCACTTCGATGCCGCGGTCCTTCAGCTGCTCGATATAGGGGCTCGCGCGAGCGGACTCGATGCTGTCGGAAATGATGTAGTAGATGCGCTCCTGCCCTTCCTTCATGCGCTCCACGTACTGCTTGAGGCTGACCGAGGGCTCATTGCCCTCTTCCCGGGTGCTCGCAAATCGGAGCAGGGGTAACAGCTTGTCGCGATTCGTGCGGTCTTCGGCCAGGCCTTCCTTCAGGACGGCGCCGAACTCCTTCCACACGGTCTTGTACTTCTCGGGCTCGTCGTTCGCGAGCTTCGTGAGGGTTTCCAGCACGCGCCGGGTGAGGCCGTTGCGGATGGCCTCCACTTCCGGGTCCTGCTGAAGCAGCTCGCGCGAGACGTTGAGCGGCAGGTCCCCCGAGTCCACCACGCCCTTCACGAAGCGCAGGTAGAGCGGCAGGAACTGTTCCGCGTCGTCCATGATGAAGACTCGCTTCACATAGAGCTTGAGGCCGCGTGCCACATCCCGCTGCCACAGATCGAAGGGCGCGCGGCTCGGGATGTAAAGCAGGCTCGTGTACTCGCGCTTGCCCTCGACCCGGTTGTGGCTCCAGGCCAGCGGCTCCCCGTGGTCGTGCGAGACGTGCTGGTAGAACTGCTTGTACTCGTCGTCCGGGATTTCGCTGCGCGGACGCGTCCAGAGCGCCTTGGCCTGGTTCACCGCCTCATACTCGACCGACGCCTCGCCTTCCTTGCGCATGAGCACCGGGAAGCTGATGTGATCGGAATAGCGGCGGATCAGGCTGCGGAGGCGCCACGCATCGGCAAACTCCTTGGCGTCTTCCTTGAGGTGCAGGGTGACGGCGGTGCCGCGCTCCGTGCGCGTGACGGTTTCGACGGTGAACTCGCCATCCGCGCTGGACTCCCAGCGCACGCCTGTGTCATCCGGCGCGCCGGCCTTGCGAGTGAGGACCTCCACCCGATCCGCCACGATGAATGCCGAGTAGAACCCGACGCCGAACTGGCCGATGAGCTGCGAATCCTTCTGCTGGTCGCCGGACAGATTCTTGAAGAACTCCGAGGTGCCGGACTTGGCGATCGTGCCGAGGTGCTCGATGGCCTCCTCGCGCGTCATGCCGATGCCGTTGTCCCGGAGCGTGAGGGTGCCCTTGTCCGGATCGGCGTCGATCCAGATCTTGAGCTCGCTCTCCGCGCCCAGCAGGGCGGGATTGGCGATCGATTCGAAGCGCAGGCGGTCGTTCGCGTCCGACGCGTTCGAAACCAGCTCCCGGAGGAAGATCTCCCGGTTGCTGTACAGGGAATGGATCATCAGCTGCAGCAGCTGACGGACTTCGGTTTGAAAACCGCGGGTTTCTTTTTGTGGCGCGCTCATAGGCGCGCGATCTTGGGAAAGCGCCAGAAAATTTCAAGCGCCCGACGAAGAAAATCAGCCCGATTACGGTCCGAAGTGCCGGAAGGCGCCCCACAAAGCGGCAGAACCCGCCATAAGCGCGGTCGCCAGCGGCGCGGCCACCTCAGCGACCTCAGAGATCGCCGTACTGGCCAGATGGCGACAGGCGTGCGCCCAGTCGTCCAACTCATCCCAAAGCAGCAGCATGATTTCCATGGGTAGAGGACTTTACGGAGCGCTTGTTACGGCTGGTGTGCGCGGGCTCACAACGGTCATTGGCCGCAGGTGGAGTACGCAGTGGTCGCCTTGCAGGTGGCGCAGTGCGTGCGTAGGCTCTGGACGGTAGCTTGGCATCGCGACTCGCCATAGAGAAAGACAAGGTCTCATCCCCATGAAGCGCATCGTCGTCCTGAACCCCAAAGGGGGATCGGGCAAGACGACCCTCGCGATCAATCTGGCGAGCTATTACGCCTCTCGCCAGCAAAAGCCGGTCCTGATGGATTTCGATCCCCAGGGCTCCTCGGTACGGTGGGCGAAGAAGCGCCAATCGTCGCAGCCGCCGATCCACGTCATCGCGGCCTACGAGAACGACGCCCGGACCACGCGCGCCTTCCAGCTGCGTATTCCGCCGCACGCCACGCACGTCATCGTGGACACGCCCGCGGCGCTCGACTCGCCGAAGCTGCCGGACATCACGCGCGGCGCTCACAAGATCATCGTGCCCGTGCTGCCCTCGGACATCGATATTCACGCCTGTTCCCGCATCATCCGCGACCTGCTGCTCGTGGCGAAGATTCGTCGCGAGGATGATCGCATCGGAGTGATCGCGAACCGAATCCGTCGCAATACGCTGACGTATCAGTCGCTGATCCGCTTCCTGCAGACGCTGGGGATCCCGATCATCACCACGATTCGGGATTCGCAGAACTACGTGCGCGCCGCCGAGCTCGGTATCGGCGTGCACGAGATGAAGACGTACGTCGCGCGGGAGGACGTGGAGCAGTGGGAGCCGCTGATCAAATGGCTCGACAAGCCGGGAGCGAACGACACGGTCCCTACGCCGGCCTCACCCGCTACTGTCAGCGCCTGAACAGATCGAGAAGCCCTCAGTCAGCGGGCGCCTGAACAGATCAGGAAGCCCTCAGTCAGCGGGCGGCTTGGAATGCCCTCTTAGCCGCCCGGCGATTGAGGGCTTCTTTGCATCCGCTATTTCTTCGGAGCCACCGGCGCAGGCGCCGGCTCGTCGTCGAACGAGTCTTTCATCCGGTCCGCCCAATTCTTGTAGTTGGACCAGGTGTAGAGGTTCTTGGTGATCGCCGCATGTCGTGCGCGCGCCCGCTGCATGCGGTCGAGCCACGTGGCATACGCGTCGGATTCATTGGGCACGCCCGGTTTCGCAACCGGCATTGCATCCGTACGCACTGGCGGCGGCGGATCGCGTCCCCTGTCAGATGAGCTCATAGCTTCTCCAGAAAAACTTGATCACAGGGTACGGCTTCAACTGGGGGGACGCAGGAACTGGTTCACGAAGACCTGGGGGGTGCGGCAAGCATTTGCCGCAGATTCGAGCAACACGCGAACTGCTCAGTAAAAGGCTCGCGTTATGTAACGCCTGCGGAAAAACGCGTCAGGCGACGAGGCGGTAGCAGGGCTTGTACGTCGTCCCCGGCAACTTCATGCGCAACTGCGCGACGAACGCGGCTAGCAATTCATCCAGTAGTTTCATCAGCGAAGGATCGCCGTGCAGCTCGTACGGACCGAGCTTCTCGATCGCCTGGATGCCGTATTCCTTCACGTTGCCGGTGACGATGCCGGAGAACGCGCGGCGCAGATTCGCTGCGAGCTTGTGTATGGGCTGGTCCCGATGCAGCTCGAGCGCGCGCATCGACTCGTGCGTGACTTCGAATGGATGCTGGAAGTCCTCAGGCACGGACAGCAGCCAGTTGAAGTTGTAGGAATCGCTCTGCTTCTTGCGGAACTCGCGCACCGCGGCCATGCCGCCGGCGAGTTGACGCGCGACGCCCGCGGGATCGTCCACCACGATCGTGAGGCGCTTCATCGCCTGCTCGCCGAGCGTTCCGGCAATGAAGCGGCTCAGGTGCTCGAAATAGCCCGCGCTCTCCGCCGGCCCGGTGAGGATGACCGGCAGCGGCTGATCGCGGTTGGCCGGGTCGAGCAGGATTCCCAGCAGATACAGAATTTCTTCGGCGGTGCCCGCACCGCCGGGAAACACGACGATGCCGTGAGCCATGCGCACGAACGCTTCGAGCCGCTTCTCGATGTCCGGCATGATCACGAGCTGGTTGACGATGGGATTAGGCGGCTCCGCCGCGATGATCCCCGGCTCGGTGAGACCGATGTAGCGCCCATTCTCGATGCGCTGCTTGGCGTGGCCGATCGTGGCGCCCTTCATCGGACCCTTCATCGCGCCGGGACCGCAACCGGTGCACACATCCAGGCCGCGCAGGCCCATCTCGTAACCGACCTTCTTCGTGTACTTGTATTCGGCGTTGCCGATCGAATGGCCGCCCCAGCACACGATGAGATTCGGGCGCGCGCGCACGTCCAGCAGGCGCGCGTTGCGCAGCACGTGGAAGACCGCGTTGGTGATCTCGCCGGAGTCGTTGAGGTTGAAGCGGCCGCTCTCGAGGATGTCGTTGGCGATGAAAACCACGTCGCGCAGCACGGCGAACAGGTGCTCCTTGATGCCGCGAATCATCTCGCCATCGACGAAGGCCTGCGCCGGCGCGTTGTGGATGTCGAGGCGGATGCCCCAGGCGTGCCGCACCACCTGGATATCGAAGTTGGCGTAGCGGTCGAAAATCTCTTTGGCGTTGTCCGTATCGGCGCCGCTGTTCAGCACCGCGAGCGCGCATTTGCGGAACAACGGATACAGACCGCTCTGGCTCGTATCGAGCAGCTTGCGGATTTCAGCCTGCGAGAGGTGCTCGAGGCTGCCGCGCGGGCCGACGTCGGCGTCGACGAATTCAGGAACGACGATGCTGCTTTCCACGCTATCCTCGGTTAATTTGAAAAAAGTCGCCTGCGGCGTTTTTTTCGGACATCCGCTGCGTTGCCGGTGACAAAAAGCACGGCTTTTGCCGCCTGCCCCGGCGCGTAGCCACGCTCGGGCGTGACGGCTCCTGGGAACATCATCATCTTCGCTACGGCAGAATTTCGATCGGTGCGTTGTCCGCGGTCAGCAGCCATATCTCCAACATGTCGGAGTTCGACACGGCGATACAGCCGTCGGTCCAATCGCTACTCGTGTAATAAGTGGGCGTGTGCTTGAGCTGATTCGGCAGCCCGTGGATCATGATCGAGCCACCCGACTCCCAGCCATTGCGGCGGGCGTGCTTCATGTCCGCGTCGTTGGGATAGGAAACCTGGATGGAGAGAAAGAAATCGCTGCGTGGGTTGCGGCGCGTGAGCCGGTAACGGCCTTCGGGCGTGCGGAAATCGCCGGCGCGCTCCTTGTGGCCGACCGGGTTCAGGCCGAGCGCGACCTTGTAGGTACGCAGGATGCTGTCCCCATGCATGAGGAGCATCTTGCGTTCGCCCTTGTAGACGACCACGCGGTCCGCCGTGGGCATGCTGGTGGTCGGCCCCTGAACGACGCTGGCGGTGCTCGAACCAAGGGAGTCCGCGCTGGCCCGCTGTGAAAGGGCGAGGCCGGAGACGGCGAGCAACGAAAGCAACGCAGCCAGAGAAGGGACCAGCGGGCGCAGGAGAGACTTCATTTTCCTATCAAACAAGCACTTGCGGAATCTGCCGGGGATTATAGGGGCTCCGCGTGTCGGGAGCGACGTGCGCTGGTTCGGTTTTTCGGCGTGTCGGCGCGAGGGTGCGACGCTTTTCGCGCGAAGCGCGAACGCTGCCCGCCTTTTGTCGGCGTTTTGCGGCAGAGGGATGTTCACATCGATAATGGCCGCGCTTCAGCGGGGAGGCATTGCGTGATTCGAACTCGTACGACCGTGGCGGGCAGCACCGCGTTCCTGGCACTTGGCATCGCTATCAACCTCGCGGGCTGCGCCATCGAGCCGACCGAGGTGGAAAGCGAACGCCTGGACTCCAACACGGGCACCACCGTCACCCTGATGCCGAAACCGGTCGAGCTCATCGTGGAGAAACCGCGGGGGACGAAAACGGATCCCTTCGCATACGTGGCGCCCTTCGAGACGAACAGGATGGGGTCGCACGAGCTGTACCTGTGGGTGTCCGCGCCGCAGGCCGCGGGGGCGCTCAGCGTTCCGCAGCTCTACTGCGGGAATAACCTCGTCCCGCTCGACAAGTTCGAAGGAACGCCGAAGGAGATGGGGCTTTCGAACGCGCCCTACAAGACGCCCGCGCCGTGGAGCGCGCAGTGGTACTTCAAGGTGTCAGGAGAAGTGCTCGACTGCCTCGCGACCGCGCCTCGCATCCGCATCACCACACAGGCCGCCGACGCGACCGAGCCGGACAGCTACGTCGCCGAAGGGCAGGCGGCCTCCGCAGTGAACGTGTTCCTCTCTCGGGTTCGCACGTAAGAAATCAGAAGAACTTCTCTGAAATCGCCCTGAGGGCATCAGGAAGCCGGGGCGTGCACGCGAAGGGGTCGAGGGAGAAATGACAGGGGGCTGTCAAACTCGACTCTGCGCGCATTCTGTCGATCACCGTTCCGGTTTGATGCCGCTGAAAAACGCGTCGCCCCTTGGTCTGTAATGGCACGGCCTCACGTTTGACAGCCCCCTGTCATTTCTCCCTCGACCCCTTCGCGTGCACGCCCCGGCTTCCTGATGCCCTCAGGGCGATTTCAGAGAAGTTCTTCTGACCTTCCTCACCCAGCGGTTTCGCTCATCTCTTCGATCTTCGGCACCACGAGCTCCGTGCCTGGGCGCATCTCCCCGAAATCCACATCGGGGTTGTACTGCTGGAGCAGCCACATCGGCAGGCGCGCGTAGCGCTGGGTAACAGTCCAAAGCGAATCGCCACGTCGAACGATGTAGACCTCGGTACCCAGAATGCGGTGAGACGCGAAGTAGCCCGCCTGCAGCGTGCGGTGGAACTCGCGACGGGTGCGCTCGAAGTCTTCGCGCGACACTCTCGAGAAGTCGAGCTTCAGCTTGCGACCAATGATCACCGGCCGGCCGAACTTCATGTTGTTCACCTGGCGCAGGCGATTCGCCGTCACCTTCAACCAGTCGGCGTAGTGGCCGAGCGTTTCCTCGGCGACCACGTTGATGGTGTCGTCCTTGCCGATCGAGTAGTCGATCGGATCCGCACTCATCGGCGTCTCGATGGCGGGGCCCAACGCGGGGCCGAGCGCATCCGCCTGTGCCGCGGAAACGGGCTCGGCGCGTGCGGCCGGGCGACCGGTCTTCGCCACCGCCTCGGCATCCTCGTCGCTCTCGCGTTCGGCCTCTTCAGACGGCACGCCACCGGGCGGCGAGGCGGAGGCCACCACGATCGGCTTCGCCGGCGGCGGGGTCACAGCGGGTTTCGGCGGGGTAGCGGCGGCAACTGCGGAAGGCCGCGTCGGCGGTGTCGCGGGCACACTCGCGCGCGCCGGAGGAGCCGAGGCCGGGGGCGGCGTTGCCGCGGCAACCACCGCGGCGGGCGGCGGAGTCTGACCCGGCTCGGCCAGCGCGAGCTTCTGCCCTTCGTAGATGTAGTTCGGATTCTTGAGCTTGTTGATCTTCAGGATCTGCGCTTCGCTCAGGCCCGTCCTCTTCGTGATCTCCGAGATCGAATCGCCACGACGGACCAGATAAACGTTGGTTTCCGCTTCCGCCGTTGCCGCGGCAGCAGCGGCGGCGGCAGCCGGTGTCGGCTGCGGAGCCGCGGCGGCCGCGGCGACCGTGACCGCCGGTGCCGATGGCACGATCAACGTGCGACCGGTGCGCAGTTTCGCGTTGTTGCTGAGGCCATTGAGCTGCGCGAGTGTCTGCGGTGTCACGCCGTACTTCGTCGCGATGGACGCCATTGTCTCGCCCGCAGCTACGCGATAGCGCCGCTCTTGCTGTTGGGCGGCGTACTGCTCGGTGGGATTCAGGCGTTGAGCGAGAAGCTCGGTCGTCCACTTCTCACCGCCGTTGACCGGCAGGCGTAGCCGATAGCCTTTGGGAACGTGACGCTGCCCGGCCCACACCGCCGGCAGCAGCGCGGGATTCAGCGAGCGCAGGACGGATCGGTCGATCTTCAGCGTGCGCTCGAGCGAGCTGATCGGCACGAAGGACGGCGTCGCGATCTCGGCGAACTTCACCTCCGGCAGCGGCTCGATGTCCTTGAAATACTTCTCCGGGTTGTGGTCGATCTCGAGCGCGGCAAGGAACGAGACGTAGAAGTTGCGGGACGCGAACCCGAATGACGGACTCTTGTAGTTGCGCACGATGCGCTCGATGTCGTCCGTGCCGATCGAATCCTTCGCGCGCCGCATGCCGGCGGCGCCGTGGTTGTACGCGGTGAGCGCGAGCGGCCAGGTGCCGAGCAAGCGATAGTTGTAGGCGAGCAGTTGCGCGGCGGCCTCGGTGGAGCGGAACGGATCGAGGCGATCGTCGATCGACCCATCGATACGCATGTAGCGCCGGCCGGTGGAACGCATGAATTGCCACAGGCCCGCCGCGCCTACTTTCGAATACGCGGCCGGATTGAACGACGACTCGACGTGCGGCAGCACCGCCAGCTCCGCCGGCAGGCCCTGGTTCGCGAACACTTCCGCGATGTGACTCGACCACGCGCCCGAGCGAACCAGGCCTTCGCGGAAGCGATCGGCCTGGCCCAGCTGAAAGCGAATGCTGTCAACGGCGACGAGCAGGCGCGCAGGGACACCTTCCTCGCCCCACATGTCCTTGAGGCGCTGGTCGTCTTCGGAGAGCGGGCCGCCGTTGGCGGCGGCGATACGCTTGAGCGCGGCGATGTATTTGTTGCGCTTGTCGTCCACCAGCTTCTGGCGGTCGCGCGGGCTGGAGTTGGAGCCAAACTCGATCTTTTCGTAGACGGCCGCGAGATTCCGGTCGTCGTGCAGGAAGCCGCCGTTGGTCGTGACCTCGGTGTACACGCGGATCCAGAACCGCACATCGCGTTCGAGACCGGGCGGCCGGGGCACGGGGGTCTCGGCAGCGAGCAGCGGCAGGGCCGCGAGCACGAGCAGCCAGCCCATGAGCCACCGCCGGACGCCAGAAACCGATGTCGAGTTCATTTACACCCCAGCCAAAGACGAATTCGATTGAGCCATCAACGAGTTGACTGCGGCACCCTTAACGCACCGCACACTCCGGGTCGGATTCAGCGTCGATGACTTTGACAACTCGCCGATTTCGGGCCCCCGCAGTCTCCTCACATAAGGCGTCGCGGCGGGGCCGAAGGCTGGCATAGCGGGCAGTACGTCACAGTTGAACTACGTCCCAGATGCAAGATGTCATATCGGAAGGGGTCGCAAACCGGCTGGCATGCGCGTTGCAATTCCTCACTCAGCAGGGCGGCATAGCGCCGACCCGGGAAGGAAAACAAGCTAGCGGATACACAAGAAAGATTGCCGACCGTCTGAACCGGCCTTACTCCACCGGCTCAGGCAACGAGCAACTTCAGATAACAACAACGAACGACGACACTCCTCCACAAATCAAGCAAGCGACCAACCCTCTGTCCCACAACAGAGGGTTCTTTTTTTGTGGGGAACACAAAGAAGCCCTCAATCGCCGGGCGGCTAAGAGAAGCGCTTCTTAGCCGCCCGGCGATTGAGGGCTTCTTGATTACGGCCTCAGCCGCACTTGGAGTCGCCGCAGTTCAGGCAGGTCATGCAGCCATCCATCATGACAACAGCGGCAGTGCTGCACTTCGAGCAAAGCTGCGCCCCATCGGGGAAGTGACTCTTCGAGAAAGCATCCGCCTGCTTGCTGCGAGCCTCGAACTCGGCACGCTTTTCGTCGACAAGCTTCTGCTGATGTTCGTCGAGCTTCGGCTTGCGCAGCAAGCCAATGGTTTGCAGGTGCTTTTCGATGACGTGGCCGAGCTCGGCGATGATAGAAGGCATGAACTTGCCGCCGGGCTGCCAGTAACCGCCGCGCGGGTCGAACACCGCCTTCAGCTCGTCCACGAGGAAGGTAACGTCACCACCCTTGCGGAATACCGCCGAGATGACGCGTGTCAGCGCCACGATCCACTGATAGTGGTCGAGGTTCTTCGAATTGATGAACACCTCGAACGGGCGACGCTGCTCGGAATCCGTGCCCTCGTTCAGCACGATATCGTTGATGGTCACGTACATCGCGTGATCGGAGACGGGCGTCTTGATCTTGTAGGTGGAGCCGATCAGCACCTCGGGGCGCTGGATCTCCTCCGTCATCCGAATCACCTTGGCGGAATGGCCGTTCTTGTCCCGGGCCATCGGCTCCGCGGGCACCGCGGCCACCGGCTTTTCCTCGGGCTTACGCACCCGGTACTTGATGATCTTCTTGTCGACCTTGATTGCGCTCACGATGAGGTCCTCTCAAAACTTGCCGTAATAGCCTTCTTTCAAGGCATCGAACAGATTGGCCGCGGTGTGCTTCTCGCCGTCGTACTCGATCTCTTCGTCGCCGCGCACTTCGATCTCGCTGCCATCCTCGAGCGTGAACACGTACTTGGTGTTCTTGAGATCCTCTTCCTTCACGAGCACACCCTGGAACGCCTCCGGATTGAAGCGGAACGTGGTGCAACCCTTGAGGCCGGACTCGTGCGCGTACCGGTAGATGTCCTTGAAGTCTTCGTACTTGTAGTCGGTAGGCACATTCGCGGTCTTGGAGATGGAGCTATCCACCCACTTCTGCGAGGCGGCCTGGATGTCGACGTGCTGCTTCGGCGTGACTTCGTCCGCAGCCGTGAAGTAGTCCGGCAGCTTCTCGCCCGGATTCAGGGAGCCCGGCATGGCGCGCGGATTCACGATCTCACGGTAGGCGAGCAGCTCGAACGACAAGACGTCGATCTTCTCTTTCGACTTCTTGCCCGGCCGAATGACGTTGCGGAAATAGTGATGCGCGAACGAAGGCTCGATACCGTTCGACGCATTGTTGGCGAGCGACAGCGAGATCGTGCCCGTGGGCGCGATCGACGTGTGATGCGTGAAGCGCGCACCGACTTCCGCCAGCTCGTGCACGAGATTCGGGGCAACCTCCGCCACGCGCTGCATATAGCGGCTGTACTTTGCGTGTAGCAGGCGACCTGGAATCTTCGCACCAACGCGCCAGCCGTCCTTCACCATCTCGGGACGCTTGCGGAGCATCTCCTTCGTCACCGCGAACTCTTCGTTCATGATCGGCGCGGGACCCTTCTCGCGCGACAGCTCGAGCGCCGCTTCCCAGCCGGCGACGGCCATCTCACGCGACACGTCTTCCGTGAACTTCACGGATTCGGCCGAGCCGTATTTCATGCCGAGGCAGGTGATGGTGCTGCCGAGGCCGAGGAAGCCCATGCCGTGGCGACGCTTGCGGAGGATCTCGCCGCGCTGCTGCTCGAGCGGCAGGCCGTTGATCTCCACCACGTTGTCGAGCATGCGCGTGAACACGCGCACCACTTCGCGATATTCGTTCCAGTCGAACTCGGCGAACTCCGTGAACGCATGGCGCACGAAGCGCGTGAGGTTGACCGAGCCGAGGAGGCACGAGCCGTACGGCGGCAGCGGCTGCTCGCCGCAGGGGTTGGTCGCGCGGATGTTCTCGCACCACCAGTTGTTGTTCATCTCATTGACGCGGTCGATGAGGATGAAGCCCGGTTCCGCGAAATCGTACGTGGACGACATGATGACGTCCCACATGCGGCGCGCCGGCAAGGTCTTGTAGATCTTGCAGGCGACCATGCCGTCGTCCTTCGTGACGTAGCCTTCGTGCAGCGGCCACTCGCGCCAGATGAACTTCGTGCCGTCGGCGAGATCCGGCTGCTCCGCGTCGTATTCCTTCTGCGAAAGCGGGAAGGCGAGCTTCCATTCCTTGTCGTCGCGCACGGCGTGCATGAACTCATCGGTGATGAGCAGCGACAGGTTGAACTGGCGGAGGCGGCCGTTCTCGCGCTTCGCGCGGATGAACTCCATGACATCGGGATGGCCCACGTCGAACGTGCCCATCTGCGCGCCGCGCCGACCGCCGGCCGACGACACGGTGAAACACATCTTGTCGAAGATATCCATGAACGACAGCGGGCCCGACGTGTAGGCGCCGGCGCCCGACACATACGCGCCGCGCGGACGCAGCGTCGAATGCTCGTAGCCGATGCCGCAGCCCGCCTTCAGCGTGAGCCCGGCTTCGTGCACCTTCTTCAGGATGTCGTCCATCGAGTCGCGGATGGTGCCGGACACGGTGCAGTTGATCGTCGAGGTGGCGGGCTTGTGCTCCAGCGCACCCGCGTTCGAGGTCACGCGGCCGGCGGGAATCGCTCCTCGGCGCAGCGCCCACAGGAATCGGTCGTTCCACTGGTCGCGAACTTCTTCGCGCTCGGTATCGGCAAGCGCGCGTGCGACGCGTTTGTAGGTGTCGTCCATCGACTTGTCGACGGGCGAACCATCCTTGGCGGTGAGACGATATTTCTTATCCCAGATGTCGAGCGACGCTTCCTGGAATGGAATCGAATCGACGTCTTTCGGCTCGATTTTCACGACGGTATTCATTGGCCCGCGGCACTCCGGGTTTCATGCGGCCATTTATTCAAATCCGTAGGGGGAAAGCGCAGCAATGACTCCACGGACGCTGCTGTCAGACAGCGACCCAATCCCCGGACGGAAACTCCCCGAGACCCATCTTTTGATCACCGCGGCCGAGGTTACCGAAGGCGGGGGTGATACAAGATGTTGTGTCGGGGGACAGAGCCTAATGACGTGTCATGGAAGCGTCAAGATTCTTATGTCCGGAAAATGTAGTCATATAAACACTTATTTTTCATTTATTTATGACGATTTGTGCAGTCATGGCATAGGTGCGGGAGCGCCCGGGCGCGGAAAAAATTCATCTGAGGCGCACCCCAAGATGTTGTGCCCAGCCCTTGCACAGGTTGTGCACAGAAAATCCACAGGCGACGCCTCCGCTCACACGCCCGCTCGCCCGCTCTCCACTTGAAACACCCCGTGCCGTCCGCAAATCGCGAACAGCCGCGCACGTGGCGCGAACAACCTGGAGAGAGAACCATGACGATCGTCCGCTACGAACCCTGGGGGTTCGTGAACCGCTTCCACCGTGATTTTGCCACTCGCTTCTTCGGCGAGGGTGAGACCGCAACCCCTGTGAGTTCCGCAGTCGCCTGGCTGCCGTCCGTCGACGTGCGCGAGGAAGAGAATCGCTTCGTCGTGCAGGTGGACCTGCCCGGTGTCGATAACAAGAACATCGAGATCACCGCTGAGAAGGGCGTCCTCACCATCAAGGGTGAGCGCAAGTCCGAATCGAAGAAGACCGAGGCGGGTTATGAGCGCGTAGAGCGCGTGGCAGGGACCTTCCTGCGCCGCTTCACGCTGCCCGAGACCGCCCAGGCCGACGGCATCACCGCGAAACAGACCAACGGCGTGCTCGAAGTGAGCATTCCGAAGCAGGCGCAGGTGCAGCCGAAGCGCATCGAGGTGCAGGCGGCGGCACAATAGTTGACGTGGGGGAGGCCGGCCTTTCCTGTGCGAAAGGCCGCGCCCGCATAGAATGAGCGCCCGCTCATGATCGACCGGAATCGACCCATGTCACGCGCTCCCCCTTTTCCGCAGCCTGCGGCTTGCGATCGCTCCCCTGGCGGCTGTCGCATTCCTGACCACTCCAGCGATTCCGGCACGAGCCGCAATGCCCTCGGCGGTGGGCGACACTCCTGTCCCGTCGCTGTCGCCGATGATCAAGCGCGTGTCGCCAGCGGTGGTGAACATCTCCACGCAGGGCACCATCAAGCAGAGTCAGCGCAGCGCGAATCCGCTGCTCGATGATCCTTTCTTCCGCCGCTTCTTCGACCAGCCCGAGCTCGGGCCGCGTAAATTCCAGAGCGCCGGCTCCGGAGTGATCTTCGACGCGAAGAACGGCTACATCGTCACCAACGCTCACGTCATCGAGAACGCGAGCGAGATCACCGTCACCCTGCAGGACGGCCACGATCTCAAGGCCGACGTCGTCGGCACCGACACCGCCTCCGACGTCGCGGTGCTCAAGGTGAAATCCGACAAGTTGTCGCAGATGGCGCTCGGCGATTCCTCGAAGGTGGAAGTCGGTGATTTCGTCGTCGCCATCGGCAACCCGTTCGGCCTTGCGCATACGGTCACGTCGGGAATCATCAGCGGCCTGTCCCGCTCCGGCGTCACCGCCGACAACTACGAGGACTTCATCCAGACGGATGCGTCGATCAACCCCGGCAATTCCGGCGGCGCGCTCGTCAATCTCAACGGCGAGCTCATCGGCATCAACACCGCGATCCTCTCGCGCAGCGGCGGCAACATCGGCATCGGCTTCGCGATCCCGGTGAACATGGCCCGCAACGTGATGGACCAGCTCGTCAGCTTCGGCACCGTGAAGCGCGGCCTGCTCGGCGTGACCACGCACAACGTCACGCCCGAAATCGCGCAGATCTACGGGTTGCCCGATACCCAGGGCGCGCTCGTATCGCAGGTGGTCGAGGGCTCGGCCGCCGAGAAGGCGGGCATCCGCACCGGCGATGTCATCTCCTCCATCAACGGCACGTCGCTGAAGACGAACACCGAGCTGCGCATCCTCATCAGCCAGTTGCGCGCCGGCCAGAAGGTGGACGTAGGGCTGATCCGTGATGGCAAGCCGCGGAACGTGACCGCGACGATCATGGAAACGAGCGCGAGCACGACTCCGCAGAAAGAAACGACTCCCAAGGAGTCGAACGACATCAACTCGGGCTTCGATGGTGCGAGCCTGTCCGACGCGCCGGATGGCGGCGGCGTGGTCGTGAAGAACGTCGAGGCCGGAAGCGCCGCGGCCCAGAACGGCCTGCGCAGCGGCGATATCATCGTCGGTGCGAATCGCACCAAGGTCACCGCGCTTCCGCAGCTGCGCGACAAAGCAAAAGGCGCGGCGGCGCTGGTGCTCGAAGTCCGCCGGGGAAATACCGTATTACTCGTGCCGCTGCGCGCTCAATAACCGCGGCGTCGAACTGAAAGTCGCGCCTTGGCGGTAACTGCGCTCAACGTTTGCGTGCTCGGCGGCACCGGCTTCGCGGGGACGGAACTGGTGTCGCGACTCGTGCGCGACGGTCACAATGTTCGCGTGCCTACGCGGCGCGTCGCCAACGGCATTCATCTCAAAGTGCTGCCCACGGTGCAGCTCGTAGCGGCGAACATTCATGACGTTCGCAGGCTGGGGCAACTGTTCGAAGACGTGGATGTCGTCGTCAATCTCGTCGGCATCCTGAACGAGCACGGGCGGGCGAGCTTTCGCGCGGTTCACAAGGATCTCGCCACGAAAGTCATCGAGGCGATGCGGGCACAGCGTGTTCGGCGGCTGCTGCACATGAGCTCGCTCGCGGCGAGCGCGCAGGCGCCCAGTAAGTACCTGCGCACCAAGGCGGAAGCCGAGGCCCAGGTGCGCGTGTCAGCCGCGACCATCGACTTCACCATTTTCCGGCCGTCCGTGATCTTCGGCGAGCGCGACACGCTCACGAATCGATTCGCGGGGCTTTTGCGGACCACCCACGGGCTCCTGCCGCTCGCGCGACCCGGCGCGCGCTTCGCGCCGATTCACGTCGATGACGTCGTTGAAGGGTTCGTCCGCGCGCTCGCGGATCGCTCCACCGTCGGCAAGAGCCTGGATCTTTGCGGCCCGGATGTGATGACGCTCGAGCAGATCGTGCGGCTCACGGCGCAAGCGGCGAACCTTCCGTGCCACATCCTGCCGCTGCCGGATTTCGTCGCGGCCATGCAGGGCGTGGTGATGGGAATGCTTCCGGGCAAGCCGTTCTCGAGCGACAACTACAGGTCACTCACCATCGACAGCGTGTGCAAGCAGAATGGATGCGAAACGCTGGGCCTCACGCTCGCGCGCATGGAAGCGGTGCTGCCGGGCTACCTCAGTGGTCACTCGTCCCGGAGCCAGCTCTATCAGTATCGCCAGTCGGCGTCTCGCTGACCGTCGGCGACAGGCACAGGAGCTTGTGTCGCTCTTCGCGCGGCCTCTTTGTCAGCTCGCGCACTGCCTCGTAGAACTTCGGCAGATCGCCGCCCTTGCTGGCGAGCAAGCGCTCGAAGCCTGGAACGCAATCGTAATACGTCGCGATCGACGCCAGATACGCGTTGTTGAGACCGCTCTCCGTGTCGCGATAGGTCGAGCGAACGCCCAGCCGCTTCTCCAGGTCCGCAATCTGGTTGTCGAGCTCCTGGAATATCTCGCGCTTCCGCTCGCGCATGGCATCCGGCGCGACCCGCTGCTTGTAGAGCGCCGAGAGTTTCGTGCGCGCGCCAATGAAGAGCGCAATGATCTGTGCCTGCCGTGAGCGCCGCGCCTTGAAGCGACCCAGGTCCGATTCGCGTCCGCGCAGCTTGAGCCATCTCTCGAGACCCGCCTGCTCCACCGCCGTCGCGAACGCCTCGTTGAACTCCGAATCGTTGGCCACGTAAATGAGTTGATGGGAAAGCTCGTGGAAGATGATGGCGGCGAGCTCGTCATCGCCGTACCCGAGCATCGTGTTCAGCACCGGATCCTTGAACTTGCCGAGCGTCGAGTAGGCGGCGACGCCGCCGACGTACGTATCGAAGGATTGCTTCGCCAGCGAGTCCGCGAACTTCCGGGCTTTCGCTTCCTTGAAGTAGCCGCGATAGGCCACGCAGCCGGCGATCGGGAAGCACCAGCGTTGCGGGTTCACCGAGAACTCCGGGGCCGCCACGACATTCCACACCACATACGGCCGCTTGAGGTCCGCGTAGGAGCGATAGCTGCCGTTGTCCGGGAGCGCGAGCTCCCGGGACGCAAAATCGCGCGCCGCGCGCACCTCGGTGAGGCGATCGCGCAGCGCTGGTGCGGTCGTGTCGCTCGCGATCACTTTGTCGATGGGCTGGCGGGCCCGCATCACCTGCCATTGCCCACGCGCCGCCTGCGCCACGTACAGCGTGCCGCACGCCGGCAGCGTGACTACCGTCAGAAAGATGAGCGCGATTCGTGCGCAGGCCACACGAAGGGGGCGGGTAGTCTCGGTTACCATTGGCGCATGCAAGTGTACTTGGTCGGTGGCGCGGTTCGGGATCGGTTGCTCGGCTTGCCGGTAGGCGAGCGCGACTGGGTCGTCGTGGGCGCGCGGCCGGAAGAGCTCGAGCGACAGGGCTACGTGCGAGTCGGCAAGGAATTCCCGGTCTTCCTGCATCCGGAAACGCATGACGAGTACGCGCTCGCGCGTACCGAGCGCAAGGTCGGTCCGGGCTATACCGGTTTCACGACGCGGTTTTCTCCGGATGTGACGCTGGAAGACGACCTCCGGCGGCGCGACCTGACGATCAACGCCATCGCCGAGGATGAAGACGGCAAGCTCGCCGACCCGTTCGGTGGCCGGCGGGACCTCGAAGCGCGCGTGCTTCGCCACGTTTCCGAAGCGTTCGTCGAGGATCCGGTCCGCGTCCTGCGCCTTGCGCGATTCGCGGCGCGCTTCACGAGTCTCGGTTTCACCATCGCCGAAGAAACGCTCGGCCTCATGAAGCGGATCGTTGCCGCGGGCGAGATGGATGCGCTCGTGCCCGAACGTGTGTGGAAGGAAACACACCGCGCGCTCGATGAAGTGCGGCCGGACGTGTATTTCCAGACCTTGCGCGACTGCGGCGCTTTGAAAGCGATCTTCCCGGAAGTGGACGCGCTGTTCGGCGTGCCGCAGCCCGCGAAATGGCATCCGGAGATCGACACGGGCGTACACGTGCTGATGGCACTGCGCATCGCCGCCCAGATGGGCGCAAGCACGGCAACGCGATTCGCCGTGCTTACGCACGATCTCGGCAAAGCACGCACGCCCCAGGAGAAGTGGCCGAGCCATCACGGCCACGAACAACTGGGCGTGCCCGTGATCGAAGCAATGTCGGAACGGCTGCGTGTACCGAAAGATTTTCGCGACCTGGCCGTGATGGTCTCGGACTATCACACGCACGTGCATCGCGCGCAGGAGCTGAAGCCCTCGACGACGCTCGAGCTCTTCGAGAAGACCGACGCGTTCCGCCGGCCGGAACGTTTCAACGAGTTCCTGCTGGCCTGCGAATGTGACGCGCGTGGGCGGTTGGGACTCGAAGACCGCGACTATCCGCAACCGGAGGTACTGCGCAAGGCGCGAAGCGCCGCAGCGGCGGTAACACTCACGGAAGCCGACAGACAGGGGCTCGCAGGCACCGCCATCGGCGAGAAACTTCGCCGTAAGAGACTTGACGCCATCGCTGGCGTATAACGCCACGCGCCGCGCCTTCGGCGCCCGACCTTACAGAGTGCTTAAGAAAGTGGATCACGCATGAGCTGGCTGGACGCGATCATCCTCGGCCTCGTCGAGGGCATCACCGAGTTCCTTCCGATCTCCAGCACGGGCCACCTGATCCTCACGCGCGCCTTCCTCGGGCTTTCCAAAGAAGACACCGACGTCGCACTGATCGTGATCCAGGGCGCTGCGATTCTCGCCGTGTGCTGGGAATACCGGGTCAAGCTGTGGAGCATCCTGATTTCGCTGTTCAACGACGCGAATGCTCGCAAGTTCGCCGTCAACCTGTTCGTCGCGTTCCTGCCGCTCGCCGTGATCGGGCTCATCTTCAAGAACAAGATCGAGGATGTGCTGTTCAAGCCCATTCCCGTCGCGCTCGCGCTCGTCATCGGCGGCGTCATCATTCTGTGGGCGGAGAAGCGCAAGCATGTCGAGCGCATCGCGACGGTCGACGACATCCGGCCCGTCGACGCGGGCAAGGTGGGATTGATTCAGGTTCTCGCACTGATTCCCGGCACCAGCCGATCCGCGGCGACGATCCTCGGTGGCCTGTTCATGGGCATGAGCCGGCGGGCGGCGACGGAGTTCTCCTTCTTCATCGCGATTCCCACGTTACTGGGCGCCACTGCGTATGAACTGTGGAAAGCGCGTCACACGCTCTCGGCCGAGACCGCGGCACCGATCGCGCTGAGCTCGGTCATCGCGTTCATCAGCGCGCTCATCAGCATCCGCTTCCTGCTGCGGTTCATCAGCCGCCACTCGTTCTCGGTGTTCGCGTGGTATCGAATCGTCTTCGGCGGCATCGTGCTGCTCGCGTGGTGGCTTGGCTGGGTGAACTGGGACGTCGTCACCTAAGGAAAGTCAGAAGGACTTCTCTGAAATCGCTTGTAGCTGAGCGCGGCGCCGGGGCGCGCAAGCGGAGGGGTCGAGGGAAAAATGACAGGGGGCTGTCGAACTCAACCTCGGCGCAACCCGGGTGATGCGCGCTCTGATCATGACGCACTAACAATCAAGTCTGCCTTCAGGCCGACGGCACAGCGTGGCTGTTCGACAGCCCCCTGTCATTTTTCCCTCGCCCCCTCCGCTTGCGCGCCCCGGCTTCCTGATGCCGTCAGGGCGATTTCAGAGAAGTTCTTCTGACTCTCCCTAAAGCGAGTGACGCAGGTCCTGCACGCTGAAGCCTGACAGCGGGATATCGATGCCGCGCGTCAGCGCCATCGCCTTGAACGCTTCACCCATCTCGCCCGGCATCAGCAGCTTGCGAGCTTCGCTTGCGAGGCGAACGTCACGGATCAGGCTCTCGATGCCAAGGCCGAGCAGGAACGCCGCCTGAGTGGCGAACCCGCTGACATCGAGCCGCGCGCCGTCCGCACCTTCCGCGACACGCGTGAAGTCGACCCACGCCGTGATGTCCTGAACGCCCACGTTGATGAACGAATCTCCGTGCGCGCGCTGCTTGAAATGGCAGCGAAGCGTGCCGTCCGTTCGCTGCGGATGGTAGTAATGCGCGCGCGGCAGCCCGTAGTCGAACAACAGCACGAGGCCCGCGCTCCAGTGAGTCGCTCAGGCCAGCGATCCAAGGTTCCACTCGCGTGCACAGCTCGGTGCGATAGCCGTCTTCCAGCTCGAATGCCAGACCGTTTCGCACCGACCGCCACGCCGCCGCGACTTCAGCGCGCGCAGGCGCTTCGCGCTCCACGAAGCGGAAGTTACCCGCGCGCTCGTCGCCACCGCGCTGCGCTTCAACGCTCACGCCCGATGCAGACTCATGGCTGCCACCCTGCGCCTCAACGCTCACGCCCGACGCAGATTCATGGCGGCCACCCCGCGCCTCAACGCTCACGCCCAGCTCGCGCACGTCCTCGTTTCGAATGACGATTCGCTGACACGGCAGCGCATCCAGCACTTCGTTCGCGACAATCACACCTCGAACGGGCTGCGCGGGAAGCGCATCGAGCCACATCACGCGGTTGCGCAGCTCGGCCGGCAACTGCTCGATGCGCGCGCGCTGGCGATCACGCAGATCCGCGCTCACTTCGAGAATGGCGTACCGCTCCGGCAAAGAATCCAGCGACGCAAGCGCAGTCAGCATCGACGCAGCCATCCGGCCCGTGCCGGCGCCCAGCTCGACCACGGAGCCGCCCGTTTGCCCCAGCACCTCGGAAACCTGGCGCGCGACACACTGACTGAACAGATCCGACACTTCGGGCGCGGTAGTGAAATCCCCGCCGCGCCCGATCTTCACGCCACCGGCGCTGTAGTAGCCGAGCCCCGGCGCATACAGCGCCAGCTCCATGAACTCATCGAACGGCAACCAGCCGCCCGCCGCCTCGATGCGCTCGCGGACGTGTCGCGACACCGCGCGCGAATGCATTTCTTCTTCGGTCGACATCGAAGGGAGCGTTGAGGGCGAGCCGGATGCGTTCATAATCCGCGCCTATGGCCGTAAAACGAACCCGGAGACGCAAGAGCACGCGAAGCGCACCGCGCAGTCCCCTTCGCACGGCGAAGGGATGGAGCCGGCCGCTCCCGGCAAGAAGCAGTGGCCCGCCGCTCCAGGGCAAAGCGGTGCTGATCACCGGCGCCGCGCGCCGCGTGGGTGCGACGATCGCCCGCACGCTGCAGGCCGCCGGCGCGAACGTGATGATTCACTACAACCGCTCCGAGAGCGAAGCGCGCGCGCTCGCCCGCGAGCTCAACAGCTTGCGCGGCGGCTCGGCGGCGCTGGTCAGTGGCGACCTGCTCGACATCGGCAGGCTCGACAAGCTCGTAGGCGCGACGCTCAAGACCTTCGGGCAGATCGACGTGCTCATCAACAACGCGTCGACGTTCTACCCGACGCCGGTCGGCGAGATTACCGAAGATCATTGGGACGACCTGCTCGGCACGAACCTGAAGGCGCCACTGTTCCTCGCGCAGGCCGCGGCCCCGGCTTTGCGCGCGTCGCGCGGTCTCGTGCTCAACATCGCGGATATCCACGGCATGCGCCCGCTTCGCCGTTACACCACGTACAGCGTGGCGAAGGCGGGGCTGATCATGCTCACGAAGTCGCTGGCCCGCGAGCTCGGCCCGCAGGTGCGCTCGAACGCCATTTGCCCGGGCCCGGTGATGTGGCCGGAAGATCGCGCGGATCGCGCCCTGCAGAAGAAGATCATCGAACGCACGCAGCTCAAGCGGCCCGGCTCGCCGGAAGACGTGGCGCGCGCCGCGCTGTTCCTGTGCGCCGACGCGCCGTACGTCACCGGTCAGATTCTCGCGGTGGACGGTGGGCGGAGCGTGGGCTGGTAAAGCTCGGAGGCACGCGCGTCATCGGATGCGCGGCGCGGTCGAATCGCCGCCACAGCTCGCCGATCGTGGCATTCGCTGTGGGATGCCTCAGCTCCGGCGCGAGATCCGCGAGCGGGCCGAGCATGAAGGGTCGCTTCAGCAGATCGGGTCGCGGCAGATGCAGCCCCGCTTCATCGTGCACCAGGTCGCCGTACAGGAGCAGGTCGAGGTCCATCGAGCGTGGCGCCCACTTCGGCGCCCCCGGCTCACGGCCACACAAGGCTTCGACTTCGCGCAGCTTCGCAAGGACGTCGTGCACGGGCAGTTCCGTGCTGAAACCGAAGACGAAGTTGATGAAGTCGTCGCCCTCGAATCCCACGGCCTCGTTCCGATACCAGGGCGAGAACTCGATATCGGGAAATTCCCGCGCGAGGGCGGCGCCCGCCTTCGCCAGATTGCGCTCCGGCTCCACGTTGCTGCCGGCTGCGACGAACACGCTCGGCATGGATCAGCTCGAGAGATAGCCCGGAAGATCGGCGCGGGTGCGCTCGATCGAAACACCCACATCCCGTGAGCCGCGAATCGCGCCCGGCTTGTTCACGGTGATGCGCACCCACGCGAGCGAGAACTCCTCCAGCACGGTCATGGCCGCGCGATGCGCCAGCGTCTCCACCAGCTTGCAGTCGGACCCTTCGACGAACGCGATGAGGCGTTTCGCGACGCGCTTGTAGTCGACCGTGTGCTCGACGCTGTCGCTCTCGGCGGCGCGGGCGCAATCCGTCGGCAGCTCGATGTCGAGGACGATCGTCTGCTTGATCCGCCGCTCCCACTCGATGAAGCCGATGATGCATTCGACCTGCAGGCCACGAAGGAAGATACGGTCGCCGGCTCTGGGATTCGTCATGAAGAAGCTGTCACTGCTGAAGGGCCCGCGCTTACCGCGGGCCGGCTAAAAGGGCGTGCATTATTCACGAAGGACGGGCGGCGTGGGGGTTTCGTCCGCTTCGGGGCACGCTGCCACACCACGCGGCGCGGCGACCGAGTGCCTCTTCAGCCGCCCCGCGATTGGCGGGCGTCGGTTTCCTGGCCGCCGGGCCCCCCACCCGTGGCGGACGGCGTCATCACCCCACGGCGGACAACGACTCGAGCGGCCAGCGCGCCTGCGCCTTGATGGCCAGGCTCTCGAGCTGCCCCGCCTCGATGCGGGCGAGCCCCGCGACGGCGATCATGGCCGCGTTGTCGGTGCTGAACTCGACCCGCGGGAAGAACACCCGGGCGCCGCGCCGCGCCACCGCTTCGACCATGCGCTCCCGTAGGAACCGGTTGGCGCTCACGCCGCCCGACACCACAAGCGTTTCGAGCCCCGTCTGCTCCAGCGCCCTCAAGGACTTGGCGACCAGCGTCTCGACGATCGCCTCCTGAGCCGCGAAGGCGATGTCCGCCTTGCGCCGGGGGGTCAGCTCCTGCTCGCGCGTGGCCTGCAGGACCGCGGTCTTCAGGCCCGAAAAGCTGAACTCGAGACCCGGCCGATCCAGCATGGGGCGGGGCAGCTTGATCGTGCCCGTGCGGCCCTCGGTCGCAAGCTTCGCCAGCTCCGGCCCGCCGGGATACGGCAAGCCGAGCAGCTTGGCCGCCTTGTCGAACGCTTCGCCGGCCGCGTCATCGCGGGTTTCGCCGAGCGGCAGGTACCGGCCGATCGCCCGCACTTCGATGAGTTGGGTATGGCCGCCCGAAACGAGCAGCGCCACGTGAGGGAACGGCGGAGGCTCCCGCTCCAGCAGCGGCGCGAGCAGATGCCCTTCCAGGTGATGCACACCGATGGCCGGTTTGCGCCAGGCATACGCCAGGCTCCGGGCGAGGGCCGCGCCGGTCAAAAGTGCGCCGATGAGACCCGGGCCGGCGGTGTAGGCCACGCCGTCCAGGTCGGGCGGGAGGGTCTTCGCCTTCTCCAACGTGCTTCGAACAAGAGGCAAAAGGCGCCGAACATGGTCGCGGGAGGCCAATTCGGGCACCACTCCGCCAAAAACCCGATGCAGGTCGACCTGGCTGAAAAGCTCATGGGCCAGCAGGCCCCGCTGCCGGTCGAGGACCGCAACGGCACTCTCATCACAGGACGATTCGATAGCGAGGACGCGCATGCCGCATAGCCTACCGCAGGCGGGCTTTGCCTTTTGCTGCAAGGGTCATTTAGAATCGCCGGCCCGCAAATCCGCGGGCCTGCGCGTGCGCGCACGGAAATTCTGGGAAGAGGTTTCGGATGCCGAGCGTTCGTGTTCGCGAGAATGAGTACTTCGATGCCGCCCTGCGGCGTTTCAAGCGCGCCTGTGAAAAGGCGGGCATTCTCACGGAGCTGCGCCGCCGCGAGTTCTACGAAAAGCCCACGCAGGAGCGCAAGCGCAAGAAGGCGGCCGCCATCAAGCGCCACATGAAGCGCGTTTCCCGCGACGGCATGCGCGCGCCGCGCTGATCGCCAGCCTCTAATGGCGAGTCTCAAGGAACGCATCACCGAGGACATGAAGACGGCGATGCGTGCCGGCGAAAAAGAGCGGCTCGCTACGATCCGGCTCATCCTCGCGGCCGTGAAGCAGATCGAAGTCGACGAGCGCATCGTGCTCGACGACGCCCGCATGCTCACGGTGCTCGAGAAGATGGTGAAGCAGCGCAAGGAGTCCATTACGCAATTCGAGAGCGGCGGTCGCGCCGACCTCGTGGCGAAGGAAGCCGCCGAGCTCACCGTCATCCAGTCCTATCTCCCCGCGCAGCTGTCGGAAGCCGAGCTGGACGCCCTGATCACCGAAGCCATCGCCTCGACCGGCGCCACGACCGTCAAGGACATGGGCAAAGTCATGGGCCTGGTGAAGTCGAAGGCCGCCGGCCGCGCCGACATGGGCTCCGTGGGTGCCCGCATCAAGCAGAAGCTGGGCGGCTGATCGCCAGCCGTAGTAGATGATCGTTGCTCGGGCGGGCTCCTAATGGGTGGCCGTGGCCTCGCCACTGCGGCGCTGCTGATCCTCGTTGCGTTGACCTGCATCGCCATCGCCAAGCGGCTGGAAGGCGAGCGCAGAATGATCCGCAAGCTGCGCGAGTTGCAGGCGACGGACACCGACAGGGCTATCCCGCTCAACGGCCTCGACGAAGTCGAACGCGACACGCTCGATCGCCTGCGCGCCGCCGGGGTCGTACGCATGGATCGCACCCGGGGTTACATCAACCCGGAGGCGCTTCGCACCTTCAAAGGCAAGCGGATGAGATTCGCGCTCACGGGCGGACTCCTCGCGCTGCTGCTCGCAATGGCGATCGCGTACATCGTCCTGCATTGACCGCGACGGAAGCGCGCTTCGCTTCTAGACTGAGTGCATGGGCCGGATTCCCCAAGGTTTCATCGATGAATTGGTCGCCCGCGCGGATATCGCGGAGATCATTGGCACGCGCGTGCCGCTCAAGAAGCAGGGGCGCGAGTACAAGGCGTGCTGCCCGTTCCACGGCGAGAAAACGCCCTCGTTCTGGGTGAGCCCGGAAAAGCAGTTCTATCACTGCTTCGGTTGCGGCAAGCACGGCACGGTGATCGGGTTTCTCATGGACTACGACCGGATGTCGTTCCCCGAAGCCGTCGAAGATCTCGCCGGCCGCCTCGGCCTCGAAGTGCCACGCGAAGGCGGCGACAACAACGCCCCCCGCCGGGTCGACGAAAGCGCCTACGACCTCATGGCGCGAGTCGCGAGCCACTGGCAGGAACAGCTCGAACGCAACGAGCGCGTGCTGGCATACGCGACGACCAAACGCGGCCTCACGAAAGAGACGATCGAGAAGTTCGGCATCGGCTACGCCCTCAACTCCTGGAACGACGTGCTCCGGCGCTTCGGCGGCAACGAAGCGGCGGTGAAGCAGCTTGCCGATCTCGGGCTCGTCATCCAGCGGGACGCGGGCCAGGTGCGCGAAGGCGAGCGTCACTACGACCGTTTCCGCGACCGGCTGATGTTCCCGATCCGCGATGCGCGCGGCCGCGTGATCGCGTTCGGCGGGCGCATCATCGACCAGGGCGAGCCGAAGTACCTGAACTCGCCGGAAACGACGCTCTTCCACAAAGGACACGAGTTGTACGGCCTGTGGGAAACGCGCCAGTCACGCACACCCTTCAAGCGGCTCATGGTCGTTGAAGGCTATATGGACACGGTTCGCCTGCATCAGTACGGCATCACCTACGCCGTCGCCGCACTCGGCACGGCAACGACGCCGGAGCACCTGAAGCGGATCTTCCGCCTCGTGAGCGAAGTGGTGTTCGCGTTCGACGGCGATCGCGCCGGGCGCGGGGCGGCGTGGCGCGCGCTCCAGCACGCGCTGCCCGAAGCCCGCGAGCCGCGCGAGATGCGTTTTCTCTTCCTGCCGGAAGGGCACGACCCGGATTCACTCGTCGCCGAGGAGGGCCGCGAGGCTTTCGAAGCGCGCATCGCGTCCGCCGAGCCACTTTCGGAGTATCTGGTGCGCGCACTGTCCGAAGAGGTGGACATTTCTCACGCCGACGGCCGCGCGCGCTTCGCTGAAGCGGCCCGCCCGCTGGTGGAGAAGCTGCCGCGTGGCATGTACTACGACCAGGTGATGCAACGGATCGCGGGCATGTTGAATCGCGCTCCCGAGAAACTCGAGGAAGTGTGGGAAGAGTCGCGCAAGCACGTGCGGACGGACGCACAGAAACAAGCAGCAGCCACTGCGGCTGCGGCCGCTGCGAGCAGCAGCAGGCAGCAAAACAATTACGGCATGAGCTTATCGGTGCAGATGGCAGCGGGTCGGGGCAGCCTGGTGCGCCAGGCGATCGACGCTCTGCTTCGCTTCCCAGCGATTGCCCAAGGCGTCACGACAGAGCAGGCTGAAGGCCTCACCACTGTCGACGAGCGCGGAATCGAGTTACTGAGGGAACTTCTGGAAAGCCTGCGGTCATACCCTGCCCAGTCCGCGGGTCAGGTGGTTCAAAGGTTCGAGGGAAGGCCCGAACAAGAACACCTTTCGAGACTTCTACATAAGGAAGACCTCATTCAGAGTGCCGCCCAAGCAGCGGAAGAGCTGAACGCGGCGCTGGCAAAACTGGTAGAAGCGGCCGACGAGAAGCGATTCCAGGAGCTTTCGGCCGTCGCCGAATGGGGTCCGGACGCCATGACGGAGGAACAACGCGTTGAATTCAAACGACTTACCATGAGGAGTCTACGAAGAAAGTCCTAGCGTCACGCATCGGACTTGGTACTTTCGCGCGCGTCCCATAGAATTGCGCGCTTTTCCTCGGCGCCCCTTGAGTTGGCTCCAGCCGGGTCTCAAATTGGGGGATCGAATGCAGCTTTCGCCCTTCTCGCCATGACAGCACGTAAGCCTACAAAGCCCTCAACCGCCTCCAGCAAGAAACACCCGACTCCCGCGAAGAAGCCAGCCGCCAAGGTGGCTGCCGCCGCGCCTAAGAAGGCAGCGGCACCTGTTCGCGAAAAAGAGTCGGCCAAACCTGCAGCCGTCGCTGCCGCCAAGAAACCGGTGGCGGGCGCGCATGCGGCTACCCAAAGCGCAGCTCACCACGCGCCCAAGCATGCGGACACCAAGCACGCTGAGGCGAAGGGTGCTCACGCCCCTGCCCCTGCGGACGCGAAAGCCGCCGCCAAGGCCGCAGCAGCAGCAGACAAGAAGGCCATCGTCGGCCTGGCCCGTCTGCCTGTGATGCCGGAAGACCGGCAGTCGCAGCTCAAGCTGCTGATCGCCCGCGGCAAGGAACAGGGTTACCTGACCTATGCGCAGGTGAACGATCACCTGCCGTCCGAGATCGTCGATCCCGAGCAGATCGAAGACATCGTCAACACGATCAACGACATGGGCATCCCGGTGTACGAAAAGGCACCCGATTCCGAGTCGTTGCTCGCGGCCGAGCCTTCCGCACCGGCTGACGAAGAAGCCATTGAAGAAGCCGCGGCCGCCCTCGCCGCGCTCGATGCCGAGCTCGGCCGCACCACCGATCCCGTGCGCATGTACATGCGCGAAATGGGCACGGTGGAGCTGCTCACGCGCGAAGGCGAAATCCGCATCGCGAAGCGCATCGAGGAAGGCCTCGACGCCGTGCGTACGGCGCTGTCGATGTACCCGCCGACGTTCGACTTCCTGCTGAAGGCGTACGAGCCGGCGAAGGCGGGCCAGTCCCGTCTCGTCGACATCATCGTCGGCTTCATCGACCCGAACGCGCCGGACGTCATCGCCCAGCCGCAGAACCCGACCAAGATGGATCTCGCGGAACCCGCCGAGGCGGAGACCGAGGAGACCGAGGAAGGCGAGGACGGCGACGAGAGTGAAGAAGCCGTCGACACCGGCCCGGATCCGGAAGAGGCCGCGCGCCGCTTCGCCTCGATCCAGAAAGGCCATGTCAGCGCGCTGGCGCACATCGCCAAAGACGGTGCCAAGGACCCGAAGACGCTGAAGGTCCGCAAGAAGCTGTCGCTCGAGATGATGGAGCTGAAGCTTTCGCCGCGCATGTTCGACGCGCTGATCCTGAACCTTCGCACGCACGTGGCGGAAGTCCGCCAGCTCGAGAAGGAGATCATGATCATCGCGGTGCGCGATGCCGGCATGCCGCGCAAGGACTTCATCTCCACGTTCCCAAAGAACGAGACGAGTCCGAAGTGGCTGCAGAAGCACCAGAAGGCGGGCAAGAAGTACTCCCCGCTGCTCGTGAAGTTCAAGGACGAGATCGAGCGCCGCCAGAAGAAGCTCGAGACGCTCGAAGTTCAGTATCACCTCACGATCACCGACATCAAGGAAGTGAACCGTGAGGTGTCGATCGGCGAGGCGAAGGCGCGTCGCGCCAAGAAAGAGATGGTCGAGGCCAACCTGCGCCTCGTGATCTCGATCGCGAAGAAGTACACGAACCGCGGACTTCAGTTCCTCGATCTGATCCAGGAAGGCAACATCGGCCTCATGAAGGCCGTGGACAAGTTCGAATACCGCCGCGGCTACAAGTTCTCCACGTACGCGACGTGGTGGATTCGCCAGGCCATCACCCGTTCGATCGCGGATCAGGCACGCACCATCCGTATCCCGGTGCACATGATCGAGACCATCAACAAGCTGAACCGCATTTCGCGGCAGATGCTGCAGGAGATGGGTCGCGAGCCGACGCCGGAAGAGCTGGCCGTGCGCATGGAGATGCCGGAAGACAAGGTGCGCAAGGTCCTCAAGATCGCCAAGGAGCCCATCTCGATGGAGACTCCGATCGGCGACGACGAGGATTCACACCTTGGCGACTTCATCGAAGACACGTCGGTGGCCTCCCCGATCGACCAGGCGACGATGGAATCGCTGCGTGAGACCACTCATGCGGTACTTGCGCAACTGACCCCTCGTGAAGCCAAGGTGCTTCGGATGCGGTTCGGTATCGACATGAACACGGACCACACGCTGGAAGAAGTGGGCAAGCAGTTCGACGTCACACGCGAACGCATCCGCCAGATCGAGGCGAAGGCCCTGCGCAAGCTGCGCCACCCGAGCCGCAGCGAGCAGCTCCGCAGCTTCCTGATGGACGATTGATTCCGCTTTCAGCGGAGCGCTGAAAAAAGAAGCCTCGCGCGGCGTAAGCCTCGCGGGGCTTTTTGCTAACTGCCCGGCCCTGGCCATCGCAGGCACTCTCACACCTGTGAATCGAGCTCCTCACTTTGAGCAGGGATCCCTTCCCGCATCTGCCCGGTCGACCTGCGCGCCAGTGCATTCGCGCAGGAGGTGAGCTACACCGTCGCCAGCAATGCGGCGAGCTCGTCCGGCCGTGAGAAGAAAGGCGAGTGGTCCGTGTCGAGCACGAGCACCCGCTGGCAAGGCGTTGCGCCGTGCATCCGGCGCTGAAGCGCGATCGGAATCGCCCTGTCGCGCAGGCACTCGACATAAACGCGGGGCACCCTGCCGAAATTCGCGTCGGTCAATTTCAACGGCGTCGTAAGCGGCAGCGTCGGTTCCGGCTGAAGGCAAAGCCGCGCGAGCGCGAAGTCGTCGTCCGGGCATTCTCCGTAGAACGCATCGCGCAAAACCTCGTCGCGGATCACGGAGGACGTCTTGTCTTCCGACATCACCATGTTCGGTGGCACGAGCGAGGTCTCGTCGCTACCCGCAACGTCCGTGAGACATTCGCCGTCGCGCAAGAGAAAAGCGCAGAGATAGACAAGCGACTGGACGCGCTCCGGCCGATGCTCCGCCACTTCGCTGATCACGATGCCGCCGCGACTGTGGCCGACGAGAACGACCTGGCCGGGCACGCTATCCACGACTTCGCACACTCGCCTGCGCCAGGTCGCGAGCGAGACGCGATTCACCGGTGTGCGGTCGCGGCCGAGGGATGGCAGATCGGGCGCGAGTACCGTGTGGCCCGACTTTTCGAGGCGGGGCATGAGCTTGTACCAGCACCAAGCGGCGTGCCACGAGCCGTGAACGAGAATGAAAGTGCTCATGGGCGTATTGAAACATGAGACCGCGCCACGATCATGCCCAAGCCGGCTGGGGTGCCGAACTCAGCCTGTTCCGGAACTTACGCAGGTTGCCGCTCATTTAGCTTGCGCGTAGCCTGACTGCCGCCTACCGAAACTTACAAACGAGTCGCCAAGATGAATCGCTTCACACCAGGCGTTCCCGTCGTTCTCGTTTTGAGTGCGTGGTCCGTCGCCGCGCTCGCGGCGGATGAGCCCAGCGCCGCCGCACCGGCGGCCGCCACAGCTGCGGCAGCAAGCGCGAGAGGCACCGCGCCGCCGCCCTCCACAGGCAAGGTGGTGCAGACCAAGGCGAGCACCGCGCCCTCGACCGACCCGTCAGTGCGCCGCCTCGTGTGCCTTAACATGTCACTGCAATGCTTCTCGATGAAGCCCAAGGCGGACGACGCACGGGCGAAGGCGCAAACCGCTTCGCTGGATTTGAAAGCGCCGGACATCCACCGCGTCATTCCCGACGTGCAGCTCCACGCGCCGCTCGATGAACCGATCGATATTGAGGATCAGCAGGTGGCGATCGAGGGCACTCGGCCCGAGGTCTATGTACCGGGCGGCATCGCGTCGTTGCCCTGGGCGGTGATGCATCCCACGCAGGCGTGGCGCATCTTCCTGCCCGTGCCGCCGGGCGTGGCGAAGTAGCGGCTCAGGCGTCGAGAGCGTCGGTCGGAGAACCTCCGGCCCGTATTTGTGGATACGTCGCGCGCCGCAGATCCTGCGTGCCATCGTGCGGCGGGCAAGCTGGATCGCCGCACCTGTGTGCTGCATGCTCCGCCGCCCATGATCGGAAAGGCCAAAGAATGACGGCGCCTGTTGCAACCAAACCGCGAAAGCCGCGCTATCCCGCCACGGTGAAACGCGTGGAGCACCTGACGCCGCGCATGGTCCGGGTCACCTTCACCAGTCCCGAGCTTGCGGACTTTGGCTGGAACGGGCCGGCCGCGCACATCAAGCTCATCTTCTCCCAGCCCGCGCTCGAGACACCCGGCGCGGAAGCGCCGCGCCCCACGATGCGCACCTACACACCGCGCCGCTTCGACAGCGCGGCGCGCGAACTGGATGTGGACTTCGTCCTGCACGGCGATGGCCCGGCGGCCACGTGGGCCGCGCAGGCCGCTGTTGGTCAGACGCTCACAGTCGCGGGCCCCGGTCGCAGCTACGGCCGTCGACCCGACGGCGCAGTGGTTCCTGCTCGTGGGCGACGACTCGGCGATACCGGCGATTGCGACGATTCTCGAAAGCCTCCCGGCCAGCGCCGTCGCGCGCGTGTTCATCGAAGTGGTGGACCGGGACGACGAGATCGAGATTCCCGCGCATCCCCACACCACGATCACCTGGCTCCATCGCGGGCCCGACGCGAGGCACGCGGGTGGCCCGCTCGAAGCGAGCCTGCGCAATTACGACATGCCGGCAGGCAGTGGCCGCGTGTATGTGGCCTGCGAGTCGGGCGCGATGCGCCGCATCCGCTCGCTCCTGCTGACGGATAAGACCATCAGTCGCGAACACCTGGTGAGTCGCGGATATTGGAAACTGGGCGCCGTCGATCATCCGGACGGCGACTACGGGCAAGACAGCTAAAGACTATGAAGACGCTCACGCTCATCGTTCTCGCGGCACTGGCGCCGCTTCTCTCGCGCTCGCGCAGGCGGAGATCAAAAGCGTGCCGATGTCGGCTCCCGCAGTGCTGCCCTCGCAGGCGCCACCGAGCGCCGAAGCGCTAGCGTGGTCGCAGAAGAACCTCGCCGGATGGCCGGATGCCACGCGCCGGCTCGGGGCGCAGCTGATGACGAAGTACGGCGCGCCGGCCGAAGTCACGCCGCGCCAGGTCACGTGGATCAGCAGCGGCCAGTGGGCACGCACCACGCTCTACAAGGACGGCGTGGCACACAACTTCGCCTCGCCTCATCGCAACGTGCTCGAGCAGGCAGTGCTCTACAAAGTGCCCGTCGACAAGCTCGTCCCGCTGGCGCAGTTCAATCGCAGTCTGGTGGTGGACCTCGCACGCGGCGAGCTCGTGTCGAACGCCGACAGCGAGGAGATCAACTTTCTCACCGTGAACGTTGCGGACGACGTGATCAAAGGCGAGCGCACCGGCGAAGAGGCCCGCATCTACTTCGCGCAGCTCGTGCGCGCGAAGATGATCAAGGAGCCGGAGCGAGAGCTGCAGAAGCTCAAGTTCACGCCAGCGAAGTCCGCCAAGGAAACCGCCGATCCGGACGAAGTGGCCCCGCTGATTCGCCATATGAACGGCGACAACTCGCTGACTCAGTAAGGGGCCGGAAAGAAACGCAGGGCCGCGTGAGGTACGGATGCCCGATGGGTTGGGCAGGTTCGCTCTTTTGAGGGAGGCTTGAGGCGAGAGCCGGGCGTAGATTATCGATAATCGATCAGCCTCGCCCAGGTCTCCCCTATGTGGATCGTTCAGGTGGCTCTACGCCGCCCCTATACCTTCATCGTCCTCGCGTTGTTGTTGCCGCTGTTCGGCGCCCTGACGCTGTTCGGCTCGCCCGGCCGCTCCGGCATGGCAACGGACATATTCCCGGACATCGGCATCCCGGTCGTCGCGATCACCTTCCAGTATTCCGGCCTCTCGCCGGATGAAATGGCCGGGCGCATCACGACACCGCTCGAGCGCTTCCTCACGACCATCGTCAATGACGTCGAGCACGCCGAATCGCAGACCTACGCCGGCGTCTCCGTCATCAAGGTGTTCTTCCAGCCGGGCGTGAACATCAACCCTCGCGATGTCGCAGGTCACCGCGTTCTCGCAGAGCATTCTCAAGCAGATGCCGCCCGGCGTGGACGCCTCCGCTGATTCTGAAGTACAACGCGTCGAGCGTGCCGATCCTGCAGCTCGCCATGTCGAGCCAGAAACTCACGGAGTCGGCGCTGTTCGACTTCGGTAACGCTTTCATCCGTTCGCAGATCGCGACCGTTGCGGGCGCGTCGATCCCCTACCCGTTCGGTGGCGCCGCTCGCCAGATCCAGGTGGATCTGCGGCAGGACGCGTTGCGTGCGCACGGCCCTCTCCGCCGTCGATGTGAACACCGCCATCGGTAACCAGAACCTGGTGATTCCGGCGGGCACGCAGAAGATCGGCGACTACGAATACAACGTGAAGCTCAATGCGAGCCCGCAGAAGATCGACGAGCTGAACGACCTGCCGATCAAGTCCGAGAACGGCGCGGTCACCTACATTCGCGACATCGCCTACGTGCACGACGGCCACCCGCCGCAGACGAACATCGTGCGGGTCGATGGTCATCGCGCGGTGCTGATGTCGATTCAGAAGACGGGCTCCGCTTCGACGCTGGACATCGTCAGCTCCATCAAGGACAAGCTGCCGATCATCCGCGAGATCCTTCCGGAAGGCGCGTCGATCGCGCCGACGGGCGACCAGTCCGTGTTCGTGCAGGCCGCGATCCAAGGCGTCGCAACCGAAGGCATCATCGCCGCGGCTCTCACAGCGCTCATGATCCTGCTGTTCCTCGGCAGCTGGCGCAGCACGCTGATCATCACGATCTCGATTCCGCTGTCGGTGATCACTTCGATCATCCTGCTGAACCTGCTCGGCGAGACGATGAACCTCATGACGCTGGGCGGTCTCGCGCTCGCCGTCGGTATTCTCGTCGACGACGCGACCGTCACCATCGAGAACATCAATCGTTATCTCGAGGAAGGCAAGGGCGTCGAGGAGGCGATTCTCGAAGGCTCGCGGCAGATTCTCGTGCCGGCGCTCGTGTCGACACTGTCGATCTGTATCGTGTTCATCCCGATGTTCCTGCTGGCGGGCGTCTCGCGTTACCTCTTCGTGCCGATGGCCGAAGCGGTGGTGTTCGCGATGCTCACGTCCTACATGCTCTCGCGCACGCTCATCCCGACGCTCGCGAAATACTGGCTGCGTACACATGCGGCGGAGCAAGCTGCGCTGGCGAATCCGAACGCCTGGCAGCGGTTCCAGAAGAAATTCGAAGCTCGCTTCGAGCACTTCCGCGACAGCTATCACGGGCTGCTGGGCAAGGCGCTGGGTCGCGGTCGATCGTTTATCTTCATCTTCCTCGGCGTGGTGGCGGTGTCGATGCTGCTCTACCCGTTGCTGGGCCGTACTTCTTCCCCGACGTGGATTCAGGGCAGATCAAGCTGCACGTGCGCACGCCGACGGGCGTACGCGTGGAAGAGACCGCCTCGCAGGTCGACCACATCGAAGCAGCCGTCCCGCAAAGTGATCCCGGCGAACGAGCTTGCCAACGTCGTCGACAACATCGGCCTGCCGGTGTCGGGCATCAACATCACGTACGGCAACTCCGGCACCATCGGCAACAGCGATGCCGATGTGTTGATCACGCTCAACAAAGATCACGGGCCGTCCGCGGACTACATCAAGACGCTGCGCGAAGTGTTGCCGAAGGAGTTTCCCGGCACGTCGTTCGCATTCCTGCCGGCGGACATCGTCAGCCAGATTCTCAACTTCGGCCTGCCGTCGCCCATCGACATCCAGATCGTCGGCGCGAGCCCGAAGAACCGCGATCTCGCGAACGAGATGCTGGAGAAGCTGCGCCATGTGCCGGGCCTCGTTGACTTGCGCATCCAGCAGACCTTCAACCAGCCGGAGCTGCGTGTCGTCACCGATCGCAGCCGCGCGCAGGAGCTCGGATTCAGCCAGAAAGACGTTGCGAACAACCTGCTGCTGACTCTCTCCGGCAGCGGGCAGATTGCGCCGACGTTCTGGCTGAACCCCGACACGGGCGTGCAGTACCCGATCGTCGCGCAGACTCCGCAGTACCGAATGGATTCGCTGTCAGACCTGCAGAACGTGCCGATCAACGCGGGTAACAAGTCGCAGCTGCTCAGCGGTCTTGCGAGCATCTCGCGCGGATTCGGCCCGAGCGTGGTCTCGCACTACGACGCGCAGCCGGTGATCGACATCTTCGGCGCCGTGCAGGGCCGCGACCTCGGCGCCGTGGCAAAAGAGATCAACAAGATGATCGCGAGCTACGACGGCAAGATGCCCAAGGGCACTCGCATCGTGGCGCGCGGGCAGATGCAGACGATGGAAGCCTCGTACACCGGCCTCTTCATCGGCCTCGCGGGCGCGATCCTGCTCGTGTATCTGCTCATCGTCGTCAACTTCCAGTCCTGGCTGGATCCCTTCATCATCATTACCGCACTGCCGGCCGCGATCGCGGGCATCGCCTGGATGCTCCTGATCACCGGCACCACGCTCAGCGTGCCTGCCCTCACGGGCGCCATCATGTGTATGGGTGTCGCTACGGCGAACAGCATCCTCATGGTGAGCTTCGCGCGCGGGCGAATGGATGAAGGTGCGACCGCTCAGCAGGCCGCGACCGAGGCGGGATTCACTCGCTTCCGTCCGGTCTTGATGACCGCGCTGGCCATGATCATCGGCATGCTGCCGATGGCCCTTGGGCTGGGCGAAGGCGGCGAACAGAACGCGCCGCTGGGCCGCGCGGTCATCGGCGGCCTGCTGTTTGCCACTGTTGCCACGTTGTTCTTCGTGCCCGCCGTGTTCGCCGCCATCCATGGCCGCGAGAAGGCGATGCCCGTAAACGCGACGCCGGCGACTGATCTGTCTTAGCCGCCCGGCGATTGAAGCCTCTTGCAACCTACTGAACAATTGATCGGAAACGAGCCATGAACCAGACGCACGTGACGAAGAGCCTGGGCAAATCGCTGGGAATCGCGCGAATCGGCGCAGTCGCCGGGGTGGTTGCCGTAGCGGTGGTGGTGTGGGCATCCTTGCCTCGCAGCGCGCCAACGCGGAACTGAAGACGGACACGGAGTCGAACTCGCTCGTGACCGTTGCGACCACACTGCCGCAGTCGCAGGGCGGCGATGCCGACCTCTCCCTGCCCGGCAACGTTCAGGCGCAGACCGATGCGCCGATCTACGCCCGCACGAGCGGTTATCTCAAGCGCTGGTTGGTGGACATCGGCACGCCGGTGAAGGCGGGGCAGTTGCTCGCCGAGATCGATGCGCCCGAGGTCGACCAGCAGCTGCGGCAGGCACAGGCGGATCTCGCCGATGCGCAGGCCGGGCAGGAGATCGCAAAGGTCACCGCCGATCGCTGGCGCGGGTTGCAGCAGACGGACTCCGTCTCGAAGCAAGACGCGGACGAGAAGATCAGTCTTGCCGCTACGGGCGTAGCCAAACTGCAGGCGGCGCAGGCCAATCTGCAGCGGCTGCGCGAGCTGTCCGGCTTCAAGAAGATCGTTGCGCCGTTCGATGGCGTGGTCACGGCGCGCAACACCGACGTCGGTCAGCTGATCGCCGCGGGCGGCGGATCGGGGCCCGAGCTGTTCCGGATCGCGGACGTGCGACAGCTGCGTCTCTACGTGCACGTTCCGCAGGCCTACGCGGCGGCGATGCAGCCGAATCTCGAGGCGGACGTGCAGTTCCCGGATCGTCCCGGCTTCACTTACAAGGCGAAACTCGAACGTACGTCGAACTCGCTGGATACGTCACGCACGTTGCTGGCGCAGCTGATCGTGGACAACGCGAAGAACGAGTTGTTGCCCGGCGCGTACGCTGAAGTGACCTTCAAGCTGCCCTCGTCGGCGAGTGCCGCATTCAAGCTGCCGGCGAACGTGCTGCTGTTCCGCGGCGATGGGTTACTGGTCGCAACGGTGGATGGCACGGGCCACGTCGCGATGAAGCCCGTGACCCTCGGGCGCGACTTCGGCTCGGAGATCGAGATCGTTCACGGCCTGTCGGCGACCGACAACGTGATTCTCAGCCCGCCCGATTCGCTGGCCGATCACGCGGAAGTGCGGGTCGCGCAGCCGGCCGCACCAGCGGCGAAGGTCGCGAAGTCATGAGTTCCGCCAACGCTTTGAATCGGGTGCGAGCGATGCAGGCTGCGCGCACGACCGGCCTTTCGCTTGTGGCCGCAGCCGTGCTGAGCGCCTGCTCGCTCGCCCCGAAGTACGAAGTCCCTCAGGTGCAGGAAGTCACCGCGTTCAAGGAGGCCGGCGAATGGGCGCAGGCCGCGCCTGCGGACACGCAAACGCGTGGCGAGTGGTGGAAATCGTTCGGCGATCCGAAGCTCGACGAGCTGCAAACGCAACTTCGCGACGGTAGCCAGGATCTGCGCGCGGCGATCGCGCGGTTCGACCAGGCGCGTGCCCTGTCGGTGGGTGCCCGCTCGAATCTGTTCCCGACGGTCGGCGCGAATGCCTACGCGCATCGTGGGCGCTCATCAGGGACGGCTCCGGGCACCACCGGGATTGCCACAGGCAACGACTTCCTCGCCAGCCTCGACTTCGCATGGGAGATCGACCTCTTCGGCCGCCTGCGCAATGCCGCGGCGGCGGCGGGTGATCGCGCGCAGGCGAGTGCCGCCGATCTCGCGGCCGTTGACCTGGCGTTGCGCGCCGAGCTCGCAACGGATTACTTCTCCCTGCGCGGCGCCGATGCCAATCTTCAATTGCTCGAAGACACGGTGAAGAACTACGACCGCGCCTACGACCTGACCAAGAATCGCTACGACGGCGGTATTGCCGCCGCGACGGACGTCGACCAAGCTGAAACGCAGCGTCAGAACGCGCGCTCGCAGCTCGCCGAAGTCCGGTTGGAACGCGCGCAACTCGAACACGCCATCGCCGTGCTGCTGGGCCAGCCGCCTTCGCGCTTCACACTCGAGCCGGCTTCGCTCGCCAGCAACCCGCCGCCCTTCGACGTGGGTTTGCCGTCGGCGCTCCTGCTCCGACGTCCGGACGTCGCGGGCGCAGAGCGCGCCGTGGCGGCCGCCAATGCGGAGATCGGCGTGGCGCGCGCCGCGTGGTTCCCGGTGTTTTCGCTCGGTGGATCGGGCGGGTACGAAAGCGCTCAGCACTCGACCTGGTTCGACGCGCCGAGCCGTTTCTGGGCCGCGGGCCCGGCGGCAGCGCTGCCGCTCCTGGACGTCGGCGGCCGCTACGCCCAGAACAAGCAGGCGCGCGGGGCGTTCGACGAAGCCGTCGCCAACTACCGCAAGACCGCGCTGGTGGCGTACCAGGAGGTCGAAGACAACCTGGCGGCCCTCCGTCACCTCGCGGACGAACTTGCCGCTGACGAGGCGGCTGCAGCCTCTGCGCAGCGTTCCGCGTATCATGCCGACCGTCGATATGCCTCGGGCGTGGCGGACTATCTGGAAGTCGCCAGTACACAAACCGCCGCCCTGCAGGCCCAGCGTTCGGCGCTGGATGCGCGAGTTCGCCGGCTGAATGCGGCGGTCGGGCTCGTGCGGGCACTGGGGGGCGGATGGAGTCGGGAGCAGCTCGACCATCCGGAGTTGTGATGTCGGTGGATGCGTTGGCTCAAGAACGGAAAAACACGTCGAAGGCGGCAGGCGCGCCGTCCGTGAAGCGCGTCTGCATGCGCGATCACATCCGTGACGTTCTGGTCACGCGCATTCTCGACGGCACCTATGCTCCGGGCACGCAGCTGAAGGAGCTGGGCCTCGCGCGCGAGTTCAACGTCAGCCAGGCACCCATCCGCGAGGCGCTGCGCGAGCTCGAAGGTTCGGGGCTCGTCGCCAGCGAGCGGTATCGTGGCACGCGGGTGCGGGGCGCGGATTTCCAGGAGATGCGCGAATCCTACGAGCTGCGTGCGACGCTTGAAGTGCGTGCCGTGGAGCTTGCGATTCCCTGCGCTCCTGAAGTGCTGTCCGAGATGGAGAATTGCCTGCGGCTCATGAAGACGGCTGTGGCGGCGAGCGATGTCGAAACGTACATCGTCGAGGCGCTGCGTTTGCATCGGCATCTGATCGTCGCGAGCCACAATCGCACGTTTGTTTCCGTGTGGGACTCGCTGCACTGGGACGTGCGTGGGCGCATCGCTGTCGAGCGCATCGCGCGCAAGGGCGGCGGGTTCGTGGCGCTCATCGAGCTGCACGAGGCGCTGCTCGAGAAGATTCGCGCGGAGGCCGTCGCGGAGTCGACTGCGCTGGTGCGTGAGATTTTTACGCGCGTGTCGGACGTCTTCAGATAGGGCGAAGGCGGGCGCTTCGGCCAGCGCGCAAGGCTTAGCCCGCCTCAGCCAGCGCGCGACGCCGGCGGCGCCAGATCCGACGGAATCAGCGAGTAGAGTGCGGCGTCGTACGCCTTGCCGTGCTGGACGACGCGATTGCGCGCCACCGCCTCGAACTTCGCACCAGACTTCTCCGCCACACGCCGGCTCGGCGCATTCTCCGGTCGCGCGAATATCTCGAGACGCGACAACTGCAGCGTGTCGAACGCAAAGCGCGCGACGAGCCGCACCGCCTTCGGCGCAATACCCCTTCCCGCCGCGCTCGTACGCACCCAGTACCCGATGCAGCCGATGCGATTCACTCGCTCGATGTGATTCACGCCGGTGCCGCCAAGATATTCCCCGGTGCGCGCGTCGAAGATGGCGAAGGGAAAGTGCGCCTGCTGCGCCCAGGCCGTGATGCATGACTCGATGAAGGATTCCGTTTCCGCGATTCCATAGCCCTCATGACACCACGGCAGCCACGGGCTCACTTGTGCGATCGACTCGACCACCGCGGCGTACATGGCATCACGGTCGCCACGCTCGAGTGGGCGGAGGGTCAACTCACCATCGGTGAGTGCGGTGAAAGAAACGATCACAGCGGGGTCCCAGTCGTCCTGTGAGGGACTTTGACGATACCTGCTCGGCGCGGCTCGCTCCAGATCGCTCGGGTTACCGCCGCTGCATTTTCGCGATGTTGGCAGTTATGCGCGCTGACTTTCGGCCCGCGGAGACTTGGATTCGGCCTGCTCTGGCGTAATGCTCCCTGGCCTCAAGCACGCTCACTCAAACTTCCGATGCGGAAGCGCGACTTGCTCACTGCTGGCGACCATCGCGCGCGAGGCTTCGCAGCGGAATATCGTGCAGCCTCGATATGCGCGGGCATGTTTCGGCACCCGATGCGACGCCCGCAGACGCCGTCGGACGCGGGAAACATGGCCCGCTGAGATGCCGAAAATATGGGCCCGCTGGGATTCGAACCCAGGACCAAGGGATTATGAGTCCCCTGCACTAACCGCTGTGCTACAGGCCCACCGTTGCCGTCGCCGAGGGCGCCCGGTGCGCCCGGTGCGCCGGCGGGCGCGGATTGTATCAGCCGGGAGCGCACGCAAGGCCATGGCGGGATTGTAAGATTGCCGGTCACCGGGCGGTCTCTTCGGATCACTATGAAAAATCCAATCCTGAAATCGATGGGGCCGCTGCTGGCGGCGGCTGTTTTGTTATTTGGCGGGGTGGCCACCGTGGGCGCGCAGACGACTCAGAAACAGTGGCAGCTGTTCAAGGAGGGCGATGCCCGCACCTACAAGCTGCGTCTCACCGAGGCGCCCGTGCCGAAACCCGGCGCGAACGAAGTGCAGATCAAGATCCACGCCGCCTCCCTGAACCGGCGCGACGTCGCCGTGATGCAGGGGAACTACCCGATGCCGCCGCGGGGCTCACTCGTGCCGCTGTCGGACGGCGCGGGCGTGGTGTCAGCGGTTGGCCCGGGAGTTACGCGCTTCAAGGTCGGCGACAAGGTGGTGCCTATCTTCTTCCCGAACTGGGTCAAAGGTCGCCCCACGGGGAATGCCACGGACGTGTCGCTTGGCGGCGCTGTGGATGGCGTGCTGTCGGAATACGTGGTGCTGAACGAACAGAGCATGGTGGCGATGCCGGCCGGGCTCTCGTTCGAAGAAGCGGCGACGCTAGCGTGCGCGGGCGTGACGGCCTACAACGGGCTCTTCACTCGCGGGCATCTGCAGGCTGGCGACTATGTGCTGCTCGAAGGCACGGGCGGCGTGTCGATCTTCGGGCTGCAGTTCGCGGCGGCGGCGGGTGCGAAGCCCATCATCACCAGCTCGAGCGATGACAAGCTCACGCGGGCAAAGTCGCTCGGTGCTGTCGGCGGTGTGAACTACAAGACGAACGAGAACTGGGAGAAGGCCGTGCGCGAGCTCACCGGCGGCGGTGGCGTTCAGCACGTTCTCGAGGTCGGCGGGAAAGACACGCTGGCGAAAGCGCTTTCAGCGGTCGGGCCCGGCGGGCAGATCGCGCTCATCGGCGGACTTGGCGGCTTCGGCGGCACGATCCAGGCGCCGTCGCTGCTCGGCGGGAACATCACCGTGAACGGGCTTTACGTGGGCTCGCGCGAGAACTTTGAAGCGATGAATGCGTTCATCGTGAAACACAAGGTCAAGCCGGTGATCGACAAGGTCATCGACTTCAAGAATGCGGATACGGCGTATCAGCTGATGGAGTCGGGGGATTTTCTTGGGAAGATCGTAATCCGGATGTAGCGGCTACGCCCGGATGAGGCCTGACAGATCTACCGTCAGGCCTCCAAGTGAAGGCAATGTCAGCACTCCCGGCGTTGTCGTTGAGCCCTCCTCGCTATATCCGAGATCGGTTCTCGACCGGAAGAAGTGGAGCGTCCCGGTCCCTACGCTCAATATCCATACCTCAGGTACACCATAGCGCGCATAGAGCTTCAGCTTCGTGCCGAAATCATAGCCGGCCGAACTGTCAGCGACCTCGATGAGGAGCAGTGTATCCGCAGCTTCAGGATTGTCGTCGTAACCGTCCTCCCGATGCTTCAGTAGCGCGATGTCTGGCTGCACCTCGCACAATCGACTCAACTCGACGGCACCCTGGGTGCGAACGATCGCACGCCCATGCACGGCGAGAATCAACCGCTCGCAGATATGGTCAACGGCCCGTCCGTGCGGACCTCCAATCAGTGCCATGTCGATGATCACTCCCTCGATCAATTCGACACGCGCGTCAGGGGCAAGCAGCCCGACCTCCGCCATACGATGAAATTCATCGACGGTGATCCGATGCGGTCGCGGCCCATGTTCCATGGCGTAACTCATGATTTCCCCTGGATGGCGCGAGTCTATAGCGAAACTCTCACGCCACAAATCGTACCGATCCGGCCCGCCCGAAGCTCCGTGCATATGTGGTGTGTTCATGCAGTAATGGCCGCGCTGCACGCACGGGTTGCGAACGAATGTGATGTCGCTAGCATGCCCGTACTGAAAAACCCAGCTGATCGGAGACGGCCATGAAACTGTATTACCTGAAGGGCGCCTGCTCGCTCGCTTCGTACATTTCCCTTTGCGAGACGGGCGTAAAATTCGAGGCGACCGCCATCGATCGCGGCACGAAGCGGACGGGCGACGGGGAAGACTTCAACCAGGTGAACACCAAGGGGTACGCGCCGGCGCTACGCCTCGACAATGGACAGGTGCTTACTGAGAACGTCGCGGTGCTCCAGTACATCGGCGACCTCAATCCCGAATCGAAACTGGTGCCGCCAGCGGGAACGCTCGAGCGCTCGCGCCTCGTCGAGTGGCTCGCGTTCCTCAACTCCGAGATCCACAAGAACGTCTCGCCGCTCTTCGCGCCGACGAACCCTGAGGAAGTGAAGAGCTTCGCGCGCGCGAATCTCACGCGCCGTCTCGATTGGCTCGAGGGCCAGATGGGCTCGCGTAGCTATCTCATGGGCGAGCAGTTCACGGTCGCGGATGCCTACCTGTTCGTGATTCTCGGCTGGTTCGGCCGCGTGAACCTCGATCTGGGCAAGTGGCCGAAGCTGCAGGCGCTGCATCAGCGCGTCGGCACGCGGCCGTCGGTGGATCAGGCACTGCGTGCGGAAGGGTTGAAGTAACCCGGCGGCGCACACCGACCCGGCACCCACAAGAAGAAGCCCGGCTCATGCCGGGCTTCTTCCTTTCAAAGCGCTCGATTCCCTGAAGCGCAACAACGACGCTCAGCGCGTCTTCACTTCCAGCTGGTTGTCCACCTGCTTCACGCCAGCGATGCGGCGCGTGACTTCGCTCGCCTTCGCCTTCTGGTCGCCGGTATCGACGAAGCCCGCCAGCTGCACCACGCCTTCGCGGGTCTGAACGTTCACCTCATGCGCGGCGACGTTCGGATCCGAAACCAGCGCGGCTTTCACCTTCGCGGTGATGACGCCGTCGTCCACCACTTCGCCCGCCGTGCGCTCGCCCGTGCTCACCTTCAGGTTGTTGGACACCTTCTGCACGCCGCCCACGGATTTCGCAACGCGCGTCGCCGAAGACTTCATGTCCGACGTTTCAACGAAGCCATTGAGCTGCACTTCGCCACGGAACGTTTCCACTTCGATGCGGTACGCGCTCGTCGACGGGTCGCGCGCCAACGCGGTCTTCACTTTCGCGGTGACCGTTGCATCGTCCAGCGTTTCACCGCCGCTGCGCGTGGTGCGCGTCGGCGAGCACGCCGCCATTGAAGCCATCGCCACGACGGCCACAATCATCGTCAGAATTCTGCGTTTCATCTCTAATACCTCCGCTCGGTTTTGAATCAGGTGCAGCCACGCACGAGGAACAGGATGACGAGGATTGGAATGGGCACACCGAGGAGCCACAACAGAATCCAACCCACCTTTCCCGCCTGTTCTCTCAAACGCGCGGCCACGTCGAAATCTCCGCAAACCTTAGTAGCGGAAGCAGAGCAATTGACGTGCCTGCCAGGCCGGAGCGGCCGGGACGCGGAAATACTTATTTTTCAGGGGCCCCGGGAACCGGCGAGCCGCTCGATCATTGCGTCGCGTCGCCGCCGCGCATGAAGTGGACGAACAGCGCGATGAGCCCGGCGAGCAGGACGCACGCAGCGAGCGCGATGGAATAGTGCACGCCGATGATGGAGCCGACGACGCCCACCGTCACGCCGCTGAATGTGCGCATGCCCAGCGCGGACATCACGAACACGCCGACGATGCGGCCACGCATGTTCGGCGGCGCATTCAACTGCACCAAGGTCTGTGCCATGGAGTTGAACGAGAGCTCCACGAACCCGGCGACCACGAGCAACGCGACGGCGATCGGGTAAAACGTCGACATTGCGAAACCCGCAAGCGCGCAACACCACACCATTGCAAGCACGAGCGCCGTGCGTGGCGTGAGTGCGAGGAAGCCCCGCGACTCGAGCACGACCGCCGCGAGAATCGCGCCGAGCGCGTCCGCGCCGATCAGCAGCGTGTACATGTAGTTCGCCTGGCCATGCCCGAGGTCGTGCGCAAGCTCGGGCATCTGCGCCTGATAGGCGTTGCCGATGAACAGCGAGGCGCCGCCGGCGAGCAGCGTCATCGACATGAGCGTGCGGTTGGACGCGACCGTGCGCAGCGTATCCACGATGTCGGACAGGCCCTTGATCGGACGCACGGGCGCGGATGCTTCCTTGCGGAAACGCGGCCCGTAAGGCGCCTTCCACAGCCAGATAATCATCGGCAGATAAATGAGCGCGTTGATGAAGATGCCCGTCGAAGGGCCCAGATGCAGCAGCGCCGTTCCCACAGCCGGACCGGCGAGCATGCCGAGGTTGCGCGCGGTCGCCACCAACCGCACGGCACTCGGAAGCTGCGTGGGGCCCACCATGTCGTAGAGCAGAAGCTGCGTAGCCGGATTCCAAAGCACCCCGGCCATGCCGTGCACGATCAGCAGCACACATGCGTGCCACATCTCGAGCTTGCCGCTGAGGAACAACGCGCCCCATGCGAGCGACACGCTCGCGAAAACCACCATGCCAACCTGGATAATCCGCCGCGTATCGAACCGGTCGCCCAGCGCGCCCGACGGAATCGACAGCACCAGAAACGGCAGCCAGTGTGAAATGACGGCGAACCCGGCGAGCCACGTCGATTTGAACTTCTCGTACAGCACCCAGTAGCTGATGACGTGCTCACAGAAATCCGCGGTCATCACCGCGGCGACACAGAAGAAAAAAATGCGAAAGCCTGGATGGCTCAGCGCGCTGGCGGGACGCGCGGCGGCGGGAGCGGCGGATTCAGACAAGGGCGGGAGACCTGATGGCGCGGGGGACAAGCCATCATAAATGAGTTGGGGCCGCTTTCGCGGCCCCGGTTGTAGCGCCAGCTCCTGTTGTTGGGACAGGTGCTTGGCTCTACGGTTGTTACTTTGCCCGGACCGCCGATCCGGCGGCAGCGGCAAACTTCGCCTCGCGGAGTCGGCACCGTCCTACGTTCAGGTCACGCTCGGCTTGCGTCGCACGCCTCGCACAGGCTCGGCTTCGAGCGGATTTTCCGGCCAGTAGTGCCTGGGATAACGACCGCGCATATCCTTGCGCACGTCCGCATAGCTGCCGCGCCAGAAGCCGGCGAGATCCCGGGTGACCTGCACGGGCCGTTGCGCGGGCGAAAGCAGCTTGAAAGTGATCGGCACCCGGCCGCCGCCGATCAGGGGCGTTTTCTCGAGTCCGAACACTTCCTGCAGCCTCACCGCGACAACCGGTGCGCTCTCGTCGAGATAGTCGATGCGGATGTTGGAGCCGGTGGGGACTTGCAGGTGGGTGGGCGCGAGCTCGTCGAGCTTGCGTTGCTGATCCCACGGGAGCAATGCGCGCAGCGCTTCGGTGAGGGAGACACGCGAGAGATGGTCTTTGCGGGTGACGCCATCGAGCCATGGCGCGAGCCACTCTTCGAGCGAGGCGGCGAGAGCGGCGTCGTCAACGGCAGGCCAACCACTGGCATCGGCAGCGTGCTTGCGCGCGAACTCCATGCGGGCCCGCAGGTCGCGAGCGTCACGCGTCCAGTTGAACGCGGCGATGCCGAGCTCACGCGCACCGACGAGCATCGCAACGCGCGCGGCATCCGCGGGAATTTGCGGTAGCGGCTGCTCTTCGAGCACGGCGGCGCCGAGCCGCACCACGCGACGCGCGATCACAGCCTGATCGCGCGAGCTCCATTCGATGGATTCGGTGCGCACGATCTGATCGGCGAAATACCGCTCCAGATCCGCCCGCGCAAGCGGCGCCGCGAGCAGGATGCGCGCGTCCCGCTCGCGATCGTCCAGGTCCACGGCAACGATGAGCTCCTGCCGGCCGAGGCTTTGCGTGTCGGCGAAGTGCGCGCCGCGACCGTTCGCGAGCGTGTAGCGCGCATCGCCACCCGCGCGGCGACGGCCGATGCGGTCGGGATAGGCCAAGGCGAGCAGCACGCCGGCGTCGACATCGGCGCTGTCGGCCCGACGGCCGGAAAGACGCCGGTACAGATCGCGCGACGTCTTCTTCGCGCGCTGGAACGCGCCCCAGTCCACGCCGGGTGGCGCACGGTCGCTGCGAAAGATATCGAGGCGCGAACGCACGTCCGCGTCGCGCGAGCCGCCTGCTCCGCGGAGCAGGTCGCGTTCCGAAAGCAGCGCCGCGAAGTCCGACGCCATCGGCAACGCTCCGAGATCTCTCGCTCGCAGCAGCATGTGCGCAAGTCGCGGATGAACGCCGAACGTTGCCATCTCCTGCCCGTGCGGCGTAATGCGCCCTTGTTTATCGAGGGCGCCGAGGTGCGCGAGCAGGTCGCGCGCGCTAGACAGCATCGCGGCGGGTGGCACGTCGAGCCAACGCAGATCGGCGGCGTCGCGCACGCCCCAGTTCGCAAGATCGAGCGCGAGCGGCGTGAGGTCGGCGTCCGTGATCTCGGGCGGCGAGAACGGCGCGAGACTTCGTTGCGCGCCCTCGCTCCACGCGCGATAGCAGACGCCGGCTTCCACGCGGCCCGCGCGGCCCTGGCGCTGATCGGCCGAAGCGCGGGAGATTCGCTGCGTTTCCAGCCGGCTCATGCCCGTCGAGGGATCGAAGACCGAGCGACGCACGAGGCCCGAGTCCACGACGATGCGAACGCCCGGGATCGTGAGACTCGTTTCAGCGATATTCGTGGCGAGCACGACTTTGCGCGTGCCGCTCGCCGCCGGCGCGAGCGCGGCGTCCTGCTCGCCCGGGGCGAGATCGCCGAATAGCGGCAACAGCACTACTGCGTCACTCCGCACCCGGCGCGCGCCACTGCCGCTGCGACCGCCGCCGTCACCGGTGCCGCTGCGGCCGCCACCATCGACGCCGGTGCTGCTGCTGGCGTTGCCGGTCTGCGCCGCGCTCGGCTGAGCGGCAGACCCCAAGCTCGCACGATCTCCACGCGACGAGAGCCGCTCTTCGAGCAGCGTCTGCACGCGCCGAATCTCACGCGCGCCCGGCAGGAACACGAGCACGTCGCCAGGCTCTTCATCGAGCGCCGCGATTACGATTTGCGCAACGACGCGCTCTGGAGATTCCTGCGTGCCGCGCGGCGCCGTCGCGTCGGACAACAGCGGTGCGCTCTTTCCCACGAACCGCGTCTCCACCGGAAACATGCGACCCTGCGCGCTCACGATCGGCGCGTCGCCGAGCAACGCGGCCACACGTTCGCCATCGAGCGTCGCGGACATCATGACCAGCTTGAGATCCGGCGTGAGGTTGTCCCGCGCATCCAGCGACAATGCGAGACCCAGGTCCGCCTGCAGGCTGCGCTCGTGGAACTCGTCGAAGATGAGCGCCGCCACGCCTTCGAGCGACGGGTCGCTCTGAAGCATCCGGGTGAGTACCCCCTCCGTCACAACTTCGATACGGGTGCTCTTCGACACCTGCGTATCGAGTCGCATGCGATAGCCCACGGTCTGACCCACGCTCTCGCGCAGCGTCCCGGCCATTCTCTGCGCCACCGCGCGCGCCGCCAGCCGCCGCGGCTCCAGCATGATCAATCGCTTGCCACGCGCCCAGGCTTCGTCGAGCAGAGCCAGCGGAACCACGGTACTCTTGCCCGCGCCGGGCGGCGCCTGAAGGACCACGCTCCGGTGGCTCCCCAGCGCCGCTCGCAATTGGGGCAAGACTTCATCGATTGGTAGGCCGGACTCGCGCATCGGGCGCGCAGGATACTGCATCGAGCCGGAACACAGCCGGGGCGCCGCCGTTACCTTTGCGGCTGGCGCGACTGAAACACGCCCCTGGGGAGAACGAAATGCGTTGGGAAGGCGGTCGCAGAAGCGACAACGTTGAAGACTCCCGCGGCAACCGCTTCGGCGGCGGCGGCCTCAAGCTCGGCGTGGGCGGCACGCTCATCGCGCTGGTCGCCGCGTATTTCTTCGGCATCGATCCGCGCGTGATCCTCGGCCTCGCGCAGTCGGCAGGCGGCGCGGGGCCGGACCAGGCGCCGCAGGTCGGCACGCCGTCCGATCAGGTAGGCCAGTTCGTCTCCGTGGTACTCGCGGACACGGAAGACACCTGGACCGCCATCTTCCAGGCCAACGGCCGCCAATACGTTCCGCCGAAGCTCGACCTGTTCACGAGCCAGATCAACACGGGCTGCGGCTATGCCGACTCGGGCGTCGGCCCGTTCTACTGCCCCGCGGACAGCAAGGTCTATCTCGACCCGAGCTTCTTCGAAGAGCTGAAGACGCGCTTTCAGGCGCCGGGCGATTTCGCGCAGGCGTATGTCATCGCCCACGAAGTCGGCCATCACGTGCAGAACCTGCTCGGCACCGAAGCCAAAGTGCGCGCCGCACAGGAGCGCGCGTCAGAAGTGGAGCGCAACCAGCTGCAGGTGCGCATGGAGCTTCAGGCGGATTGTTTCGCCGGCGTGTGGGCCCACAACGCCGATCGCGCCCGACAGATCATCGAGCAAGGCGACGTCGAGGAAGCCCTCGGCGCCGCCTCAGCGGTGGGCGACGATACGATTCAGCGCCGCACTCAGGGCCACGTGGTCCCCGACTCCTTCACTCACGGCTCCGCAAAACAGCGCATGGAGTGGTTCCAGCGCGGCCTCGATTCGGGCAGCGTAAGCAACTGCGACACCTTCGCGCGCTGACGGGGAGTCAGAAGAACTTCTCTGAAATCGCTTGTCGCTGAGCGCGGCGCCGGGGCGCGCAAGCGAAGGGGTCGAGGCAGAAATGACAGGGGGCTGTCAAACGTGAGGCCGTGCCCTTACAGACCAAGGGGCGACGCGTTTTTCAGCGGCATCAAACCGGAACGATGATCGACAGAATGCGCGCAGAGTCGAGTTTGACAGCCCCCTGTCATTTCTGCCTCGACCCCTTCGCTTGCGCGCCCCGGCTTCCTGATGCCGTCAGGGCGATTTCAGAGAAGTTCTTCTGACTTCCCCCTCTCGCGCCTACCAGATATGCACTCGCTGCTCCGGAGGTAGATAGAGCTTGTCGCCCGGCTGAATGCCGAATGCCGCGTACCACGCGTCCATATTCCGCACGACGCCGTTCACGCGGAACTTCGGCGGGCTATGAGGATCGCTCATCACCTGCACGCGCATCCGTTCGTCACGCGACAGATTGCGCCAGGCCTGTGCCCATGACAGGAAGAAGCGCTGCTCGCCGCTGAGTCCGTCGAGCACCGGCGCCGGGTTGCCCTTCAGCGAGATGTGATACGCCTCGAGCGCCACAGTCATTCCGCCCAGATCGCCGATGTTCTCGCCCAGCGTGAGTCGACCGTTCACATTCAGGCCTGGCAGCGCCTCGTAACTGTCGTACTGGGTCGCGAGGCTGTCGACGAGCTTCTTGAAAGCCGCCTCGTCGGACGGTGCCCACCATGTGCGCAGCACGCCGCGCGAATCCGACTTCGCTCCCTGGTCGTCGAAGCCATGCCCCATCTCGTGGCCGATCACGCCGCCGATCGCGCCGTAGTTCACGGCCGCATCGGCATTCGGATCGAAGTACGGCGGCTGCAGAATCGCAGCGGGGAACACAATCTCGTTGAACGTGGGGTTGTAATAAGCGTTCACCGTCTGCGGCGTCATGCCCCACTCGTCGCGATCCGTCGGCTTGCCGAGACGGTTCACATCGCGTTCCCAGTCGTACACCGCCGCGCGAATCGAGTTCCCGTACGCGTCGCCCGCGCGCACTTCGAGCGCCGAGTAGTCGCGCCATTTGTCTGGATACCCGATCTTCGGGCGGAAGGTTGCGAGCTTTTCCAGCGCCGCTTTCTTCGTCGGCTCGCTCATCCAGGTGAGATGCTTCACGCGCTCCGCGTAGGCCGCGCGCAGATTCTCGACCAGCGCGACCATCTTCGCCTTCGACTCCGGCGGGAAGTAACGCGCAACGTACAGCTGCCCAAGCGCCTCGCCGAGGCTGTCATCCAGCGCGCCGATGCCGCGCTTCCATCGATCGCGCTGCTGCGGCTGGCCGTTCAGCGTGCGCCCGTAGAACGCGAAACGCTCGTCGTCGAACGCCTTGGGCAACGTATCCGCCGTCGCGGCGAGGAAGTGATAGGTGAGATAGCTACGCCACGTAGCCACCGGCACCTGCGTGAACATCTTCGCGAGACCCTCGACAGCATCGAGCTCGCGCACGACGAACTCGCGCTGGTCCGCGATCCCCGAAGCGGCGAGTTGCGCCTGCCACGGATACGACGGCGCGAGCTTCTCCAGCTCTTCGCGCGTGCGCAGGTTGTACGTGAGGTCGCGCTCGCGCCGCTTGGCGACGGGCCAGTGAAGCTTCGCGATCTGCGTTTCGAGGTCGAGGATGGCTTTCGCCTGGTCCGCGGCGTTCTTCTCGCCCGCGAGCGTGAGCATCCGCTCGATGTGCGCCTTGTACTGCGCGCGGATCTCGGCGAGCTTCGGGTCGTCCTTCAGGTAGTAATCGCGCTCCGGCAGACCGAGGCCGCTCTGCGTGACGGCGACGATGTATCGATCCGGATTCTTCTGGTCGACCGTGATGCCTTCGTGCACGGGCGCGCGCACCGGCATGTCCGGCCGCCCCATGAGTCGTGCAACGTCTTCATGAGTGCGCACACCCGCTATGGCATCGAGCGACGCGCGCACGGGTGAGAGCCCAAGCTTCTCGATGTTGTCTGTATCGAGATAGGCACGATAGAAGTCGCCCACTTTCTGCTCGTTCGAACCGGCCGCCGCGGCCTGCGGCAACGCTTCGACCAGTTGCCGGAGCTGCCCCTCCGCTTCGTCGGCCAGCACGGCGAACGTGCTCCATGAAGTGCGATCCGCGGGAATCTGGTTCGTGGCGAGCCAACTGCCGATGGAATACTGGTAGAAATCATCGCCCGGCTTCGCGGCATGATCGCCATCCGCGAGGTTGATGCCCCACGTGCCGATGCGCGCGGGTTTCGGGGCCGAGGTTGCGGCTTGCGGTTCCATCGCGGGAGCCTCCGATTGTTTGCCTTTCACGGGCTCGGTTGAGGTGCAGGCCGTTACGACCAGCGCCATGACGAGTGCGGCGGACACCGCCGCTCCGGCGGTGACGAAATGTTTCGACATGGAATCATGTTCCTTGCGCAGCGTGCCGTACGTCAGACGACCCGAGCGGGGTCGTCCGCATTACCGGCGGGCGATGCCACGCATTCTGCGGGGTTTACCCCGGAACGCGCCAGATGGCCACGGCGAACAGAATCCAACCTGCGATCAGCGCCAGTCCGCCGAACGGCGGCAGCACGTGGATAAAACGCGGGGCTCCTAAAGACGCCGCGTACAGCGCACCGGAAAACAGCAGGATTCCCGCCACGATGAAGCCCGCCGACCAGCGCAGCATCGGTGGGTTGGCGTTCAACGCGACCACGCCGATCAGGAGCAGGCCGAGCGCGTTATAGATGTGATACCGCACGGCGGTTTCGAAAACGCCCAGGTCGTCCGGCGTGAGCCGCGCGCGCAGCGCGTGCGTCCCTACCGCGCCGAGCACGATGCCGAGCGCCATCAGCAATCCGCCAAGTACGAGAATGTTTCGGGCGACCGCACTCATCCGTGGCCTCAGGATTCCTTACGGCCCGCGAGAAACGGCTTGATCAGGTCGATCGGCAGCGGAAAGACGATGGTGGAGGTCTTGTCCGTAGTGATATCGGCCAGCGTCTGGAGGTAGCGAAGCTGGAGCGCGCCCGGTTCGCGCGCGAGCGAGGCGGCGGCCTGCACCAGCATCTGCGCCGCCTGGCTTTCACCTTCGGCATGGATGACTTTCGCGCGGCGCGTGCGCTCGGCTTCCGCCTGCTTGGCCATCGCGCGAATCATGCTTTCGTCCAGATCCACCTGCTTGATCTCGACGTTCGACACCTTGATGCCCCACTGCTCCGTGCTCTGGTCGAGGATGCGCGCGATGTCGGCGTTCAGCTTGTCGCGCTGTGCGAGCAGATCATCCATCTCGTGCTGGCCGAGCACCGAGCGCAGCGTGGTTTGTGCGAGCTGGCTCGTGGCTTCGAACACGCTTTCCACCTGGATGATCGCCTTGCCCGGATCGACGATGCGGAAGTACACGACCGCATTCACTTTCACGGAGACGTTGTCGCGCAGGATGACGTCCTGCTTCGGGATGTCGAGCACGATGACGCGCAGGTCCACCTTCCTCATCTTCTGCACCACCGGCCAGAGAATGACGAGCCCCGGGCCCTTCACTCCGGTGAACCGGCCGAGCGTGAACGCGACGCCACGCTCGTACTCGTTGAGCACGCGCACGGAGAGCGACAGCAGGATCAGCACCAGAACCACGATAACGACGATGAAATTCATGTTGGCTCCACCCAGAGGACCAGGCCGTCGACCTTGAGGATACGCACCGGCTGTCCGGCCCTTACGGGCGCCTGTGTGCGCGCCTTCCAGATTTCACCGCCGTATTGCACGGTGCCATTGTCAGAGAAGCTGTCGATCGCCTCGGCGCGCGCACCGATCATGCCCTGCGCGCCGGTGATGACCGGCTGCTTCATGGACCTGCGCGCAAGCACTCCGGTTCCGATGACCACGATCCCGCCCAGCACGGCGAGGCCGGCGACCAGCGGCAGCACGATTTCCATGCCTGGCACCGCGGCACTGTGAATCACGGCTGCGGAAATGATGACCGCGGCGATGCCCAGCACTCCGAGCACGCCAACGGTCGGCAGGATGATCTCGGCGATGATGAGCGCGATGCCGAGGATCATCAGAAGAAATCCCAGCAACGCAGTGGACTCGTTCATGCCCGGCGCCTCATGCACGTTGATGGGCGAAAAGTCGCAAGCGCTTTTCGCAATATCCTCCGCGTCGGCCGCGGACAAAAAGCGTGGCTTTTGCCCGCTGCTCCCGCCGGGGCGCTACGCGCCCCTCTTCCTCGACCTGCCACCCTTCGACGGTAACGAAGGCGTGCCCGGTAATCCAGTGTGCTGAGTGCGAAAAGGCCTGTGAACGCTCCCACCGCGCCGGCCCTCGGCCGATTCGCCCGTTCCGGCCGGCTGGTATGAGGGGACGAGCTGGTGCTTGCCGTTGCCGATGAGATCCGCCCGCCCCATGCGGCGCAGGGCCTCGCGCAGGATCGGCCAGTTGTTCGCATCGTGATACCTGAGGAACGCCTTGTGGAGGCGGCGCACCTTCAGGCCCTTGGGAACGCGCACCTCTTCGCTGGTCGCGGTGACCCGGCGCAGCGGGTTCTTGCCGCTGTGATACATCGCCGTCGCGGTCGCCATCGGCGACGGCAGGAAGGCCTGCACCTGGTCCGCGCGAAAGCCGTTCTTCTTGAGCCACAGGGCGAGCTCGAGCATGTCTTCGTCGCTCGTGCCGGGATGCGCGGCGATGAAGTACGGGATGAGGTACTGCTCCTTGCCCGCTTCTTTCGAATAGCGGTCGAACATCTCCTTGAAGCGGTAGTACGTGCCGACGCCCGGCTTCATCATTTTCGAGAGCGGGCCTTCGGCGAGCGCTTCGGGCGCAATCTTCAGGTAACCGCCGACGTGATGCTGGGCGAGTTCCTTCACGTACTCGGGAGACTCGGCCGCGAGGTCATAGCGCACACCGGATGCGACGAGCACCTTCTTGATGCCCGGCAACGCGCGCGCCCGTCGATAGAGCTTGATGAGCGGCGTGTGATCCGTATTCAGATTGGGACAGATGCCCGGGAACACGCATGACGGCCGGCGGCATGCGCTCTCGATCTCGCGGGTCTTGCAGGCAAGGCGATACATGTTCGCCGTCGGGCCGCCGAGATCGGAGATCACGCCGGTGAAGCCGGGCACGTTGTCACGCACCTGCTCCACTTCGCGAATGATGGAGTCTTCCGAGCGGCTCTGGATGATGCGGCCTTCGTGCTCGGTGATCGAGCAGAACGTGCAGCCGCCGAAGCAGCCTCTTTGTATCGCTACAGAGAAGCGGATCATCTTGTACGCGGGGATCTGCGCCTGGCCGTAGAACGGGTGCGGTTGGCGCTGGTAGGCGCGCTCGTACACCCAGTCCATCTCTTTTGTCGTGAGCGGGATGGGGGGTGGATTCAGCCACACGTCGACTTTGCCGTGCCGTTGCACGAGCGCGCGGGCGTTGCCTGGGTTTGCTTCGAGGTGAAGGATTCGCGAGGCGTGCGCGTAAAGGACGGGGTCGTCGGTGACCTGCTCGAACGACGGCATGCGAATTACGCTGTGATCGCGGTCGGCTGTTTTTACGCGGCGAACGAAGCGAACCACCTTCTCGCTGGATGACGCGTCAGCCGCGGCTTCGGAACGTGAGGCGCAGGTCGACGTGCTCGCCGCAGCCGGCGCATTCGTCGGCGTCGGGCTCATCGCGTACGGGTCGACGGGCGGGTTCAGCGGACCCGGCGTGTCGAGGTGCGTCGAATCTACTTCGACCCAGCCCTCGGGCACGGCTTTGCGCGTGAACACGGTGCCGCGCACGTCGGTGATCGCATCGATCGGTTCGCCGGCGGCGAGACGATGCGTAAGCTCGACGAGCGAGCGCTCGGCGTTGCCGTACAGAAGCAGGTCCGCCTTCGCATCGAGCAGGATCGAACGACGCACCTTCTCCGACCAGTAATCGAAATGCGCAATGCGCCGAAGCGACGCTTCGATACCGCCGACGACGATCGGCACGTCGCCAAACGCTTCACGCGCACGCTGCGCGTAGACGATGACACTGCGGTCGGGCCGCTTGCCGCCGGCGCCGTCGGGCGTGTACGCGTCATCGCTGCGCATGCGGCGATCGGACGTGTAGCGGTTCACCATCGAATCCATGTTCCCGGACGTGATGCCGAAGAACAGGTTCGGGCGCCCCAGCGCCTTGAAGGGCTCGGCGCTCTGCCAGTCCGGCTGCGCGATGATGCCAACGCGGAACCCCTGCGCCTCCAGCACACGCCCGACGATGGCCATGCCGAAGCTCGGGTGGTCCACGTAAGCGTCGCCGGTGACGATGATGACGTCGCAGCTGTCCCAGCCCAGCGCGTCCATTTCCTCCCGGGACATGGGGAGAAACGGAGCCGTGCCGAAGCGGGCAGCCCAGTGGCGGCGGTAAGCCGTTATGTCGCGTGCGGATTCCATGAGGGGGCGGGAGTGTACCGCGCCGTTGCGTTGGGTCCGAATCGGGAAAAACCAGCCTTCCAACATGGGCGCCTGGGAGTTAGCGCCTGCGCTGGCGGGCTCGCTCGCCAGCGCTTCGGGAGTTAGCGCTTGCGCGAGCGGGGGCGCGCTACTGCCTGGCGTCTCCGGTCTCGCGTTCCTTCATGGCCTCGGCGAGGCCTGGGACGACCTCGGCGCCCTCCGGGGCGGTGACGCTCGAGCCGTCGAAGTCGCGCCCTATGGGCTGGAATTGCCCGCCCAGGCATTGGTGGAGGAAGCCTTCCGCCACCGCGTAGAACGACAGCCGGTTCTGCGGGCGAGCGAAGCCGTGGCCTTCGTCCGGGTACAGGAGATACGTCACCGGAAGCTTCTTCGCCTTCATGGCGGCGACGATCTGGTCGGCCTCGGCCTGCTTCACGCGCGGGTCGTTGGCGCCCTGGGCGATGAGCAGCGGCCGCTGGATGCGGTCCGCGTAGGTCAGCGGTGAGCGCTCCTGGAGCAGCTTGCGGCCCTCTTCGGTACGCGGATCGCCGACGCGCCGGGCGAGGTCTTCGAAGAACGCCTTCCAGTACGCCGGGATCGAATCGAGCAGCGTGCTCAGATTCGACGGGCCGACGACGTCGAGGCCGCAGGCGAACCGCTCCGGCGTCATCGTGAGCGCCGCAAGCGTCGCGTAGCCGCCGTAGGAACCGCCGTAAATCGCGATCTTGTCGGGAATCGCGATCTTCTCCCGGATGGCCCAGTCGACGGCGTCGATGAGGTCATCGTGCATCTTGCGGCCCCACTCCCGGTCGCCGGCATTGGTGAAGGCCTTGCCGAATCCGGTGGAGCCCCGGAAGTTCACCGCGAGCACCGCGTAGCCCCGGTTCGCGAGCCACTGATGCTCGCCATCGAAGCCGTAACCGTCCCGCGCCCACGGGCCGCCGTGCACGGCCAGCACCATCGGGACCGGTTGCTTCGGCCGACCGGCGCGGCCCGGATCCGCGCCACGCGGCAGCGTGAGATAGGACACGAGCGTCTTGCCATCGCGCGCCTTGATCTCGAGCCCGTGCATCGGCTGCAGCGGCGCGTCTGTGAGCTCGGGGCGCTGATCGAAGAGCTTCGTGATCTCGCCGCTGTCGCGGTCGTACACATACGTCGTGAGCACGTGCACGGGATCATCGACCACGACGATCCATTTGCGATTGTCGAGCGTGCGGCTCGGCACCTCGTAGCCGGGACCGAGCTTCGCCTGCAGGCGCTCGATGTCCTTGCCCGCATCCGCGGTGAGCGGCGTGATCTGTGGCTGGATGTAGTTCACGACGTACGCCTGCGGCTCGTGCGTGCGCGGATCGAGCCACACATCCGACAAATCGGCTTTGTCGCTTTGGCCGATCACCGAGAGGTTGCCGGTCGCGAGCTCCGCGCGAACGAGCGCGGCCTTGTCGCGGCCCACAGCGCTCATGAGCAGCGCGGAGCGTCCATCGCCTTCGATGGTGAGCGGCGCGGTGGTGAGGCTGTCTTCTTGTCCGTAGTCGAGTAGTTTTTCCCAGTCTTTTTCGCCTCGACGATAAATCTCGCCGCCGCTTGCGAGCGGCTTCACGGCCATGCGTGGCTTCAGGTCGAAGTCCGCGATGTAGCCGCCGAACTCGTGGTCGTTCTGCTCGACGAGCGTGCGCTTGCCGGTGGCGATGTCGATTTCGTAGAGGTCGTGCCATTCGGGCACGCGATCGTTCAGTGCGATTAGCGCTACGCCAGGCCGCTTGTAAGACACGCCAACGATTTGGGCCTGCACGTCTTTGTATGGTGTGAGGTCGACCTGCTGGCCTGTTTGGGTGTCTACGCTGTAGACGCGCCAGTTTTCATCGCCGCCTTCATCCTGCAGGAACAGGATGTGTTGATTGTCTTGCGCCCATAGGTGTTCGCGAATGCCGCGCTTCTTGTCGGATGTGAGCGGCTTTGCGCCGCCCAGCTTGCCGAAGGGTGCGAGCCATATGTTCAGGACGCCATCTTTTGGCGCCAGGAACGAGAGGGAGCTTCCGTCGGGGCTGAGCCGCGCTTGCGCTTTTACTGGGTTGCCGAAGAGGGCGGTGCGGGGGATGAGGGTGGCGGCCTCGGCGGTGGCGGGCGATGTCATGGGTGAGAGGACTCCGGCAATGGCGAGTGCCGCATAGGCACCGCCGATCCAATTGATGTTCGTAGTGTGCACCAACGTTGTTACTGCACATGAACGGATCTGTTGGGTGGGGGTTTTCGGGCTCTCGGGCCGTCGGGCTCTCGGGCCTGAACGGCTCGCGCGGGCGGCGAGGCGAGCCTCACCGCCTTTGGCGCTGGCTTTGGCCCGTTCGTCAGTAAATTAGATGCGCGCTGCGTTCTTCCGCCCACGCTTTCTCGTCCGGCGCGGTTAGCGCGTCGAGGTCCGCCGGGGTGGATTTTGGGTTGTCGATCCATTCGCGCAGCAGGGGGCTGCCGTTGATTACGTCGAAGGCGAGTTTGCCGCGTTCGTATTCGTAGTCGAAGTGGCGCCAGATGCCGTAGTCGGCGCGTTGGCGGCGCAGGGCTTTCAGTGCGAGCGAGACGAGGCGCCACGGTTTGAAGGCTTCGTGGTCGTAGCTCGCGTCTTCCACGTGAATCTGGACTCCGGAGCACAGCTTGCCGACGTGTTTGTGGAAAGTCGGCTCGAACCAGCAGGGGCGTAGCTTGCAGCCTTTCAGCCAGTGCGGGGCCAGGGTTTGCATGTCTTTCAGCAATGAGGTTGCGTCGATGTCCGATGCGCCGAAGAGCTCGAGAGGGCGCGTGGTGCCGCGGCCTTCCGATAGCGTAGTGCCTTCGATCATCACGGTGCCCGCGTAAGCGCGCGCCATCCAGAGATTCGCGGCGTTCGGGCTCGGGTTCACCCACGTGCGCTCGCCGAGGGGCCAGCCGTAGCCGGGCGCGCTCTGTGGGTTGTAGCCTTGCATCGGGATGACTTGATAGTCCACGTCGAGCTTCAAGGTGCGCACGAACCAGTGCGCGAGCTCGCCGAGCGTGAGGCCGTGACGCATCGGCAGCGGGCCGGCGCCGACGAAACTTTCCCAGCCGTTGCGCAACCTGAGCCCTTCTATCGGGCGGCCCGCGGGATTCGGGCGGTCGAGAATCCAGACGGCTTTGCGATGTTTTGCGCCCTCTTCGAGCGCGTAGCGCAGCGTCGTGATGAATGTGTAGATGCGGCAGCCGACGTCCTGCAGATCCACGAGCAGCACGTCGAAGGTGTCCATCATCGCGGGCGTGGGGCGACGCACCTGGCCGTAGAGGCTGAACACCGGAATGCCGAGCGCGGGATCGTGAAAATCCGGCGACTCGATCATGTTGTCCTGCTTGTCGCCGCGCAGGCCGTGTTGCGGGCCGAAGGCGGCGCTCAGTTTCACGTCGCCGAGCGCGGCCAGCGCGTCGAGCGAATGCGTGAGATCGACCGTGACCGATGCGGGGTGCGCGAGCAGCGCGACCCGCTTGCCCGCGAGAGGTTTACGAAGGGCCGGCTCCGCCAGCAGCCGATCGATTCCGTTTTTCATGCTGATCAGACCTCGAGGATGAAGCCGGCGGCGTGATGGAAGTCCGGCTTGTCGGGCGCATGCTTCAGCGCCCAGTAGGAGAGGCGGCCGCTTTCGTCTTCGATCACGGCCGACAATGCAATGCGCAGCTTCGCGTCCGATGCGCGCCAGCTTTCCGGCAAAAGACCGCGCGTTCCGATGCGCGCGTTCACGACCAGCTGCGAGCCGGTCCGTGTCACTTCGATGCGGGGCGCGGAAGGTAGCGAAACGCCCGCCATGCCCTTGCGATAACTTTCGAATGAATACGCGGCCCATTCCATCGACGGCGAGAAGTTGAGCTCCCGGTATTCATCGCCATGCGAGGGGCCCGAGATGAAGGCTTCGAAGCAGGTGTGTTTCCACAGCTCGTCCGCCCGCGCGGACGGGCGGGCGGCGGGGATGCGCACCGCGCTCAGATCCGCGTCCAACACGTAGCGGAAGCGAAGGGCGCCCTCGCCGTCCGCCTCGGCCGAGGCGGCCAGTGCGCGCACGGGCGCTTCGCTCGGCAGCGCGAACGGGTGCAGTGGATGGGTGATATCGGGCGATGCGGACACGGGCGCATTTTAGCGTTCGTCCGCACGGCGCCGCGTACAATCCGGCAAAAGTTGTGAGCGGGTGCAGATGAAATCGGCCTACGACGTAGTGGTGATCGGCGCGGGCGCGGCGGGCCTCGCCGCGGCGGTTCGGCTCGCGGAAGCGGGGCGTTCCGTGCTGGTGCTCGAAGCGCGGGGTCGGGTCGGGGGTCGTATCGATACCCGTCACGAACCGGGCCTTGCCGCGGCGGTCGAGCTCGGGGCGGAGTTCGTGCATGGCGAGGCGCCCATCACTCGCAAGTGGGCGGAGCGCGCCAGCCGGCCGGTGTTCGAAGTGCCGGACGAGCATTGGCGACCGACGAACGGCCAACTCGATCGCTATGACGGATTCTTCGACGACCTGCAGCGCGCATTCCGCCGCAACAAGGCACGCGCCTCGCACGACGTATCGTTCGCACAGTTCCTCGACGTAGCGCTGAAGGACGAGCTGTCGGCTCATGCGCGCGCTGCCGCTCGCTCAATGGCGGAAGGGTTTGACGCGGCGGACACCACGCTCGCCAGTGCGCTGCCCATCGTCGAGGAATGGACGAACGAGTCGTTCATCGACGCGCCCCAGGGGCGTATCGAAGGAGGCTACAACGCGCTCCTCGACGAGATGATGCGATCGCTGCCGGCCAGCCTGTGCAAGGTTCAGCTCCACACCGTCGTACACAAGGTCGCGTGGGGGCACGGGTCGGTCGAGATCGAAGGCAAGTTTCTCGGGCAGCCGTTCGTCATCATCGCGCCGCGCGCCATCGTCACCGTGCCGCTGGGCGTTCTGCAGGCGCGGCCCGGCGACGTTGGGCACATCGCATTCGAGCCGCCGCTTTCGACGAAGCAGGAGGCGCTTCGGAAGCTGGAGTCCGGTCCCGTCATCAAGCTGATGCTGCGATTTCGGTCGGCGTTCTGGGAGCAGTTCGATAACGGGCGCGCCCGGAACGCGTCGTTCCTCCACGCGGAAAATCAGCCCTTCCAGGTGTTCTGGACGCAGTTGCCAGTCCGTGCGCCGTTGCTGGTGGCGTGGCTCGGGGGGCCGCGCGTTGCAAGCGTCGATGATCGGGGCGACGGGGCGCATCTTGCGAGGCAAGCGGTGCAGAGCCTCGATTCCGTGTTCGGGAAGCAGTGGGACGTCGCCGACGAGCTCGAAGCGGTGTACTGCCATGATTGGCAGCGTGACCCGTTCGCGCGCGGCGCCTACAGCTACGTCGGCGTGGGGGGTGGCACGGCGCGCAAAGAGCTGGCCGCACCTCTCGACGGCACTCTGTTTTTCGCAGGCGAGGCAACCGACACTGAAGGCGAGGCCGCCACGGTCACGGGCGCGCTCCAGTCCGGGGAACGGGCGGCGAACGAGATCATTGAATCCTGGCGATAGCGATACCCGCAACCGCGATCAAACGAACCCTCCGGCTGCTCCTCAGACTGGGGCCGTGCCTGAAGGAGAGTTTTCGTGAGCCCTGCGAACAAAGCGATCTGGTACGTCGAGAGACATTTCGGTAGCGAGTTGTCGCTGGACGAAGTCGCTTCGCACGCCGGCGTTTCGCGCTTTCACCTGTCGCACGCATTCCTTGCCAGGACGGGCCTGCCGCTCATGACCTACGTGCGCGGCCGCCGTCTCACCGAGGCCGCGCGTGCGCTCGCGAAGGGCGCGCCCGACATCCTCGCGGTTGCACTGGACGCGGGCTACAACTCTCACGAGGCATTCACGCGGGCCTTCCGCGACCAGTTCGGGCTCACGCCCGAAGCGGTGCGCGCGCAGGGCCAGGTCGAACAACTTGCACTCGTGGAGGCCATTCGTATGGATCAGTCAGTCAAGAACACTCTCGCGCCGCCCCGGTTCGTGGACGGAAGGCCCTTGCTGCTCGTCGGCATGAGCGAGCACTACAGCTGTGAATCGAGCGCCGGCATCCCCGCGCAGTGGCAGAAGTTCCTGCCGCATTTTCCGAACGTGCCGGGACAACTCGATCGCCAGGCCTACGGCGCGAAGTGCAACTTCGATGATGACGGCAATTTCGATTACCTCTGCGGTGTCGAAGTCGCGGACTTTTCTCGCGCGCCGCCGGGTTGGGCGCACCTGCGTTTGCCGGCGAACCGGTACGTCGTGTTCATGCACTCCGAGCACATCTCGACGATCCGCCGCACCTGGGCGACGGTCTGGGATGCGTGGTTCCCAACGTCAGGTCATGAAGTGGCCGATGCGCCGCATTTCGAGTTGTATGGCGAGAACTTCAACTCGCAGGCCGGAACCGGCGGCGTCGAGATCTGGATTCCGATTCGACGCTGATGCCATAGCGGGCGGATGACGGAGCCGCTCTATCAGCGCGCCGCAGCTGCGGTGATGTCTATCGCAACGTATATCGCGACGGCCGGCTGCGCAGAACATTGTGCCGCACGAACTCCAGCACCTCCTCCATCTCGATCAGCGCCAGCCCCATATTCACGGGACACACTCGAATGTTCTCGTGAGGAATGCTGATTTCGTACAGCTGCTCGCGAAAGGTGAAGCGCGAAGGGCGGCGGAACCAGGACTGCGGGTCGTGATCGGGGAACACGACGCCGGGCATGCGTGACAGCGCGGCGCAGAGCACGCCGAACGTCGTCTGGCCGTGGCACACGTCGAACGCCTGGAGCACGCCACCGGAGTTGCGGAACTCGGAGAGCAGGCTGGTGCGCACGGCGAGACAAAGGGGTTCGGGACGATCGGAAGCCGCCCTTTCGGTGGCGGGCGCCGCGGCCTTTGCCGCGCGCTCGGCGCGCTCCGCATCCATTGCGGCCTGCATTTCCATCGCGGCCCGCTCGTCGGCGGACATGGGGCCGCTCGCCTGCGCATCGCTCGCTGCCTGCAGCTCGCTAGCGGCATCAGCCTGTGTGGCGCTCACGGCCGCGCCTCGCGAGCGATCGCGTGTCTTTCAGCCGGAGGTAGTTCGCAAGCGTTCCAATGCATCGCATGGGTCAGGTTCGAAACCTGCCCACGAATCTATGCGAACGCACGAGAATTTTCGGCCGTGTATCACCGAATCCGACGACGCCGCGAAACGCGGATATGGATCTGTCCGAATGCGCACCGGACGTACGACATAAGGCCGGCGCGATGTGAACTGAGTCACCCGCGCCGACGCCGCGAAACGCTTGTCAGCCGAGTGCGTCTTTCAGCTCCGCGATGAGGTCATCCACCAACTCGACCCCAACGGACAACCGCACGAGGCTGTCGCTGATACCCAGCTTCGCGCGCATGGCCGGCGGCAGCGACGCGTGCGTCATCAGCGCCGGATGCTCGATGAGGCTTTCCACCCCGCCGAGGCTTTCCGCCAGCGCGAACAGATGGCAGCGCTCCAGGAACCCACGCGCATCCTCCAGCCCGCCGCGCAGAACCACACTGATGATGCCGCCGAACCCGCCGTGCATCTGCCGCTTCGCGAGCGCGTGATGCGGATGGCTCGCGAGACCCGGATAGATCACGCGCTCCACCTTCGGGTGCGACTCGAGGAATTTCGCGATGCTCATCGCGTTCGAGCAATGCCGCTCCATGCGCAGCGCGAGCGTCTTGATCCCGCGCAGCGTGAGGAACGAGTCGAACGGGCCCGGCACGCCGCCCACCGCGTTCTGCAGGTACGTGAGCTTCTCGCGCAACTCATCGGCGCCGTCCCGAATGACGGCGGCGCCGCCGATCGCGTCCGAGTGGCCGTTGAGGTACTTCGTGGTCGAGTGCACGACGAGATCGAAGCCGTATTCCAGCGGATTCTGCAGGTACGGCGTGGCGAACGTGTTGTCGCACACCGTCATGATGCCGCGCTTCTTCGCCACGGCGGACACCGCGGCCAGGTCCACGATCTTCAGCAGCGGATTGGTCGGCGTCTCGACCCAGATCATCCGCGTGTTCGGCTTCAGGGATGCTTCGAGCGCGGTCGGATCCGTGAGATCGACGAACGACACGTCGTGCCCGGCCGAGCGCTTGCGCACATTCTCGAACAGCCGATAGCTGCCGCCGTACAGGTCGTGCATGGCGACGATGTGCGAACCGCTGTCGAGCAGGTCAACGATCGTCGCCGACGCCGCAAGGCCGGAAGAAAACGCGAAGCCCGCCGCGCCACCTTCCAGATTCGCGACGCTCGCCTGAAGCGCATCGCGCGTCGGGTTGGCCGTGCGCGAATACTCGTAGCCTTTGTGAACGCCGGGGCTCGACTGCACGTAAGTCGACGTCGCGTAGATCGGCGGCATCACCGCGCCCGTGAGCGGGTCCGGCTTCTGCCCGCCGTGGATCACCCGTGTGCCGAAGCCGTGTTTCGCGTTGTCGGTCATGCTCGAATTCCGCCTGCTGATTTGCCGCTAGTCTACTAGACGGCGACGCAGCCAGTTGAGGAGGTCGATGCGGGTGATGATGCCGAGAAACTTCTCGCCCTCCGTGACGATCGCCACCATGCCGCCACGGAATATCACCATGAGCTGCGATAGCGGCGCATCCACCGGCACGGTGACGAGATGGCTCTCCATTGCCTTGCTCACCGGTTCGTTGAAGTGCTGCGGATTCGAGAACACTTCCATGAGGATGTCTTCCTCGTCGACGATGCCGACGATGTGCCCCGCCTCCAGCACCGGAATCTGCGAGACGTCATACAGCTTCATGCGTCGATACGCCGCGAGCACGGTTTCCGACGAGTTCGCGGTGACCGCCGCATGCTCCCAGTGGCGGCGGGCGATGAGGTCGCGCAGATCGCCGTATTTCTCGCGCTCGAGGAAGCCCTGGTCGAGCATCCAATAGTCGTTGTAGACCTTCGAGAGATACTTGTTGCCACTGTCGCAGACGAATGTGACTACGCGTTTCGGCGTTGTCTGCTCGCGGCAATAACGAAGCGCGGCTGCGAGCAGCGTGCCCGTCGACGTGCCGGCGATGATCCCCTCTTTCTTCAGCAGGTCGCGGCAGGTCTTGAACGCTTCCGCGTCGGGGATCGTGTACGCCTTCTTCACGCGCGACAGATCCGACACGGCGGGGATCGAGTCCCCACCGATGCCTTCCACGAGCCACGAGCGCTCGCCGTGCCCGGGCCTGCCCGTGCGCACGTATTCCGTAAGCACCGAGCCGGCGGGATCCGCGAGCACCAGTTCGACGTCAGGCGCGGTGCGCGCGAAATATCGCGAAAGACCCGTCATCGTGCCGCCGGTGCCAACGCCAGCGACTACCGCATCGAGCCGGTGCTCCATCTGCTCCCAGATCTCGGGCGCCGTCGTTTCCTCATGGGCCTTCGGATTCGCATCGTTCCCGAACTGGTTCACATAGAACGAGTTGGGAGTTTCGGTGGCGAGGCGCGCGGCGTAGTCCTGGTAATACTCGGGGTGACCTTTGTGCACGTCCGACCGGGTCATCACCACTTCGGCGCCCATCGCGCGCAGGTGAAAGATCTTCTCCTGGCTCATCTTGTCGGGAATGACGAGCAGCAAGCGGTAGCCTTTCTGCCCCGCCACCAGCGCAAGCCCGAGCCCGGTATTACCCGCCGTCGCTTCGATCAGCGTGCCGCCGGGCTTCAGTTTGCCCGCGCGCTCGGCCGCTTCGATGAGATAGAGGCCGACCCGGTCCTTGATCGAGCCGCCGGGATTCTGGTTTTCCAGCTTCAGGAACAGCTGGCAGGGACCTGTATCGAGATGCCGCACGGCCAATAAAGGCGTGCGCCCGATCATTTCGAGCGCGTTCTGGAATACCTGCGGCTTCATGAAGAGCACCACGGCGAAACAGTGTGATGCCCGGGATTGTACGGGAGACGCGCGCCCCGTCTCCTGTCTCAACCGATCGCGGTGATCAACCCACTCTCGAACCCGCTGCGCGGGTGCGAGGCGGCCTCGGCGGGGGCTTCATCTTCACGGACGTGGGCGCGGAGCACGGAACAGACGGCCGCCGAACGTTTCGCCGGAAAGCGCGGTGGCAAGGACGTCCTCTTCCGGCGCGGCGAGGGAGCGGAAGCACTCGCATGCGCGCTGACGCGCCTCATCATGCGCGCTGACGTGCCTCATCGCGCCTCATACAGTGGTCCTTTTTCCGGGCACTGTACGGGCCCGCGGGCGCCGGCTCTCTCGTTCGAAGCATGCGAGCCCTTGACACGCCCTATACAATTCTCGGTTGTCTTTGGGCGCGCAGCGCCCACTGATGCGACTACATACGCGTGAGTGCCCTGCCGGGGGCAATGGAATCCGAATGAACGACGAGTCACGGGGAACGCCGCGCGAAGCGGTGGCCGATGCGATTTCGGTGCGCGGCGCGCGCCAGAACAATCTCAAGAATCTCGACCTCGACATTCCGCTGAACGAGCTGGTGGTCGTCACGGGCGTGTCGGGCTCGGGGAAATCCTCGCTCGTGTTCGACACGCTGTATGCCGAAGGGCAGCGGCGCTACGTCGAAACGTTCTCGCCGTATGCGCGGCAGTTCCTCGATCGCATGGACAAGCCGCAGGTGGACCGCATCACGGGCATTCCGCCGGCGATCGCGATCGACCAGACGAATCCGGTGCGCACGTCGCGGTCCACCGTTGGCACGATGACGGAGCTGAACGATCACCTGAAGCTGCTGTTCGCGCGCGCGGCGACGTTGTTCTGCCAGTGCTGCGGGGAGCCCGTACGGCGGGATACGCCGGAGAGCATCTACACGGACCTTTCGTCGCGCGCGCATGCGGCGGGGGATCCGAGGTTGCTGTTGAGCTTTCCGGTTTCCGTTCCGGCGAATTTCAATGAAGCTGAAGTTCGGGGCCTGCTCGAGAAGCAGGGGTATACGAGATTTTTCGATCCGGCGGCGCTGGCTTCCGACAACAAGGGCGGCGCTAACGGCGGCACGTCCGCGGGTTCGGATAAGAGCGCGGTATCAGCCGCTGCCGCTGCTACCGGCGCCAGCGGGAACGCTCCTAACGCGCCGCGCGCCGCTAAAAAAAGCGCCGCGCCGAAGAGCGCGCGTAAAGGCAGTTCCAAAAAGAGCGAGGCCCCGCCGAAGACGCTGATCGTCGTTCAGGACCGAATTCGCGCCAGCTCCGCCGAACGCGGCCGCGTCCTCGAATCGCTCGAATCCGCCCTGCGCGTCGGCCGCGGCCGCGTTCAGGTGCACGTCGTCGACGACAGCGATCCGCCGGGAAGCCTCGAAACCTGGCGCTACTCGAGCGAGCTCCACTGCGCCCACTGCGACCTGTCGCACCGCGAGCCGATCCCCAGCCTCTTCTCGTTCAACTCGCCCGTGGGCGCGTGCGAAACCTGCAAAGGTTTCGGCCGAACCATCGGCATCGACTATGGCCTCGTCATCCCGGACGAAAGCAAATCCCTGCGCGGCGGAGCCATTCGCCCGTGGCAAACGCAGTCGTACAAGGAATGTCAGGACGACCTCGTCAAGTTCGGCAAGAAGCGCGGCATCCCGCTCGATCGCGCGTGGCGCGAGCTGAGCGAAACGCACAAGGCGTGGGTCATCGACGGCGAAGGGCCGTGGAGCAAGGACGTCTGGTACGGCGCCAGGCGCTTCTTCGAATGGCTCGAGACCAAGTCGTACAAGATGCACGTGCGCGTGCTGCTCTCCCGATATCGCGCATACACGCCGTGTCTCACGTGCAATGGCGCACGGCTCAAGACCGAAGCGCTGCTGTGGCGGCTCGGCAGCCGCGAGCTGGCGAATGAAGGGCTGCCGCCGGAGCAACGCTTTCACCCCGCAGGCGTGAAATGGAGCGACGAAACACTCCGCGCGCTGCCCGGCCTCACCATTCACGACATCATGCTTCTGCCGCTGGAGCGCGCCTGCGCGTTCTTTCAGAAACTGAACCTGCCGAAGCCACTCGACGAAGCAACAGATCTGCTGCTCGGTGAAATCCGCACCCGTTTCAACTATCTCAACAATGTCGGCCTCGGATATCTGACGCTCGACCGCCAGTCGCGCACGTTGTCCGGCGGCGAAGTCCAGCGCATCAACCTCACGACGGCGCTCGGCACCTCGCTCGTCAACACGCTGTTCGTGCTGGATGAGCCTTCCATCGGCTTGCATCCGCGCGACATGCTCCGCGTGATCGGCGTGATGAAACGGCTGCGCGATGCGGGCAATTCGCTCGTCGTCGTCGAGCACGACCCGCAGATCATGCTGGAAGCCGACCGCATCCTCGATCTGGGCCCCGGCGCCGGCGAGCGCGGCGGCCAGGTCGTGTTCTTCGGCAGCCCGCGCGAGATTCGCCGTCACGACAAGTCGCTGACCGGTGATTATCTCAGCGGCCGCAAGATCGTCGCCCCGCCTTCCGACACGCCGCCCGCCCGGCGCCGCGATGGGCCCCGGCATCGGCAGCGATGGCGCCGTGGTCGCCGAGGCGCGGCCCAATCGCTGGCTCGAGCTCGGCGGCGCCCGCGAGCACAACCTCAAGAACGTCAGCGTCCGCATTCCGCTCAAGCGACTCGTGTGTGTCACCGGCGTTTCGGGGTCGGGCAAGTCCACGCTCGTCGAGGACGTGCTCTACCCGGCGCTGCAGAAGTATCGCGGCAAGCCGACGGAAGCGCCGGGTGCGTTCGACACGCTGCGCGGCGCGGAGCTCATCGACGATGTGGTGATGGTCGACCAGAGCCAGATCGGCCGCACCACCCGCTCGAACCCCGCAAGCTACGTCGGCGCGTTCGATTGCATCCGCGATCTCTTCGCCGGCGAGCCGGCGTCGCTGGAGCGGCGCTACACGGCCGGCACGTTCAGCTTCAACTCCGGCAACGGTCGCTGCCCCACCTGCGGCGGCAACGGCTTCGAGCACGTGGAGATGCAATTCCTCTCCGACGTGTACCTGCGCTGCCCGGACTGCAACGGCAAGCGTTATCGCGACGAAGTGCTGCAGATCAAGCGTGAAGGCGCGAACAAGCGGCGCGCCAGCATCGCGGACGTGCTCGACATGACGGTGACGGAGGCGATCGCGTTCTTCGCGGACGCGAAGGAAGTCGCGCAGAAGCTCGCGCCGCTCGCCGACGTCGGCCTCGAATACGTGAAGCTCGGCCAGCCGGTGCCGACGTTGTCGGGCGGCGAAGCGCAGCGCCTGAAACTCGCGGGCCACCTCGCCGCGGCGGGTGGCGTCGCCTCGAGCACCACTCACAACGGCAAGCTGTTCCTGTTCGACGAGCCGACCACCGGCCTGCACTTCGAGGACGTCGCGAAGCTGCTGCGCGCGTTCCGCAAGCTGCTCGCCGCGGGCCATTCGCTGCTGGTGATCGAACACAACCTCGACCTCATCCGGGCGTCGGACTGGATCATCGACCTCGGACCCGAAGGCGGCGATCGCGGCGGCGAGATCATCTGTGCGGGCACGCCTGCGCAGGTGCGCGCGAACGATCGCTCGTACACGGGCCAGGCGCTCAAAGTCTATGACACCGCGTTGTCGCAGGACGCGCCGTTGGCTGCGGCCATCGGCAAGGTTTCACGCGAAAGCAGCTCGGCGCAGCCGGACTTCGGTGCGCTGTCGACTCGCGAGGGCGGCGCCGATGCGTCGGCGCTCGCGATCGCCGAGCAGCGCGCGCAGGGCCGCAGCCTGGCGGCGGCCAAGAACTCCGTGGTCATCCACAACGCGCGCGAGCACAACCTCAAGAACATCGATGTGACGATTCCGCGCGATTGCTTCACGGTCATCACCGGCGTGTCGGGCTCGGGCAAATCGACGCTTGCGTTCGACATTCTGTTCAACGAAGGCCAGCGCCGCTACCTGGAATCGCTGAACGCCTACGCGCGCCAGTTCGTTCAGCCGGCTTCGCGGCCGGAAGTCGACGCGATCTACGGCATCCCGCCGACGGTCGCCATCGAACAGCGCACGAGTCGCGGCGGGCGCAAGAGCACCGTCGCCACGCTGACCGAGATCTATCACTTCCTGCGCTTGCTCTACGTGAAGCTGGGCACCCAGTTCTGCCCGGACTGCAACGTTGCGATCGAGCCGCAGAGCGCCTCGTCCATCGCGGCCCGCTTGTTGAAGGACTATCGCGGCAAGCGCATCTCGCTGCTCGCGCCGCTCGTTGTCGCGCGTAAAGGCTTCTACACGGATCTTGCGAAGTGGGCCGCGAAGAAAGGCTACAAGACGTTGCGCGTCGATGGCGCGGAGGTCGCCACAGCGAGGTGGCCACGGCTGTCGCGCTTCAAGGAACACACGATCGAGCTGCCGGTCGCATCGATCCTGGTCGATGCGCGCGCCGACACGCTCATTCACGAAGCGCTCACGCGCGCGCTCGATTTCGGCAAGGGCATCGTGCACGTGCTGGGGCCGAACGCGGACAAAGTCACGGTGTTCTCCACCAAGCGCGCGTGCCCTTCCTGCGGGCGCGGCTTCTCGGAGCTCGACCCTCGCCTCTTCTCGTTCAACTCGAAGCACGGCTGGTGCGAGAGCTGCTTCGGCACCGGCGTCGAGATGACAGGCTTCGATGAGGAGCAGACCGGCGAAGAAGTGTGGTGGAACGACTGGTACGAGCACGAACCCACCGCCTGCACGGCGTGCGAAGGGCACCGGCTCAATCAGGTGGCGCTCAACGTGCGCTTTCGCGACCGGAGCATCGCTTCGCTGACGCACGACACGATCGAAAGCTCGGGCGGGTTCTTCGCGAAACTGAAGCTCAATCCGCGTGAGAAGGAGATCGCGCGCGACCTGCTGGCGGAGATTCGCTCGCGCCTGAGATTCCTCGATCGCGTGGGGCTCAGCTATCTGTCGCTCGATCGCTCGGCGCCGACGCTATCCGGGGGCGAGGCGCAGCGCATCCGACTCGCCGCGCAGCTCGGCTCGAACCTGCAGGGCGTGTGCTACGTGCTGGACGAGCCCACCATCGGGCTGCATCCGCGCGACAACGAGATCCTGCTGGATTCGCTCGCCGAGCTGTCGTCGCATCGGAACACGCTAGTCGTCGTCGAACACGACGAGGACACCATTCGTCGCGCGGATCACGTGCTGGATCTCGGGCCCGCCGCCGGCGTGCGCGGCGGTGAGATCGTCGGTGAGGGCAAGGTGGCGGATCTCATCCGCAACCCGCGCTCGACCACCGGCAGGTTTCTGCGCAATCCGATCCAGCATCCGGCGGAGCCGCATCGTCCCGTCGACAAGCGCACACCGCAACTCAAGATCGAGCGCATCGAGCTGCACAACGTGCGCAAGACAGACGTCTCGCTGCCGCTCGGCCGGCTGGTCGTCGTGACGGGCGTGTCGGGCTCCGGCAAATCCACTGTTGCGCGTGACGTGCTCTATACGAACCTCAAACACCTCGTCGGCGAGAACGGCAACGGCCGCCGCCATGGGGATGGCGCGCCTCGCGCCCAGCGCGACAAGCCCGACGGCAAGCCGCGTGGCAAGAGCGGCGCCGGCGCCAACCGTAACGGCACCCCCTCGCTTTCCGCGCCGACCCGCGCCACCAGCAAGTCCGCCGCCAAGAAAACCGGCGCAAATGGCGCGAGCGCCAAGTCCTCGTCCATGGATCTCATCGGCTGCCGCGCCATCAAAGGCGCCGAACACATCGACCGCGTACTCGAAGTCGACCAGACACCGATCGGCAAGACGCCGCGCTCCTGCCCGGCGACCTACATCGGTTTCTGGGATGAAATCCGCCGCATCTACGAGAACACGACGGAAGCCAAGATCCGCGGCTACACCGCGAGCCGCTTCAGCTTCAACACCTCCGGGGGTCGTTGCGACGGCTGCGAAGGCCAGGGCGTGAAGACCATCGAGATGAGCTTCCTGCCCGACGTGAAAGTGCTGTGCGACGTCTGCAACGGCCGGCGCTTCAACTCCGAGACCCTCTCGGTTACGTGGCGCGACAAGAATATCGGCGAAGTGCTCGCGATGAACGTCGACGACGGCGTGGAGTTCTTCCGCGCGCACCCGCGCGTGCATCACGCGCTCAAGCTGCTCCAGGACGTCGGCCTCGGCTACCTCACACTCGGGCAGCAGAGCCCGACGCTTTCCGGCGGCGAAGCCCAGCGCATCAAGCTCGTGACCGAGCTCGCGAAGGTGCGCGGCGAAGCGGACCGCAACCTGCGGCAGAAAGCGAAGCACACGCTGTACGTTCTCGATGAGCCCACCGTCGGCCTGCACATGGCCGACGTGGAGAAGCTCATCCACGTGCTCCACCGTCTCGTCGATGCGGGCAACAGCGCCGTGGTGGTCGAGCACAACCTCGACGTCATGGCCGAAGCGGACTGGATCCTCGACATGGGCCCCGAAGCCGGCGACGGCGGCGGCGAGGTCGTGGCGGAAGGCACGCCTGCGGCGGTGGCTCGTAAGAAATCCACGTCGCACACCGGTCGCGTGCTCGATGATTTCCTGAAGGACCGCACGAAGCGCAACGCCGCCGCGTGACAGGTGCCGGCGGACGGGCTGCGGCTTTCCGTTGACCCATCGCAAGGATAGAGTACGCGCGTGAGCCACACCCTGGTTTGCTGGAAATGCGGCGCTTCGCTCGCCGATTTGAGCCTGCCGCTGCAGCGGCGGGACGAGTGCCGCAAGTGTCGCGCGGAGCTGCACGTGTGCAGGATGTGCGTGGACTACGATACGAGGGTGGCGAAGCACTGCCGCGAGCCGACTGCGGAAGAGGTTAGCGACAAGACACGCGCCAACTTTTGCGGGCATTTCACGCCGCGTGAGAGTGCGTACGTGGCGCCCAATACGGGCGAAGTCGATAAGGCGCGGGCTGAGCTGGAGAAGCTTTTCGGGAAAAAATGAGAGGCCCGCAATCGCCGGGCGGCGTAAGAGGAAGAAGGCGTTTGCGTCAACCCTCCCAGCCGCCCGGCGATTGCGGGCCTCTTCAAGTCCGAAGAGACCACTCCTCAAAAAACCTCAATTCTTGCGAACGCGCTCCGAAATACGATCGAGCAGCTTGGCGAACGGCGTGTTCTTCTGCACTTCCACGCGCAGGTGGCGCACCCCGGTGTCGTTCAGCAGTTCGCCCCGGCCGTTGTCGATTTCCAGGTCGCTCGCGCCCAGGATCTCCAGGGTTTCCTCGAGCGTCTTCGCCGAGCGCTGATCTTTCGCTCTCACGCGGCCCAGCGGCTTGTTCTTGCGGGCCGGCGTACGGCGCGGTCGCGGCCTTGGGCGCCTCGCCGGCGGCCTTCGGCGCTGGCGGCGGCTCGTTCACCACCGACTTCACGTCGTCGAACAGCTTGAACTCTTCGACCTTCTGTTCCACATGCCTGCTCTGGAACGAGCCGGTAGCGGCCTTCGTCTCTTCGTCGCTCGCGCGGGATTTCTCGGCCGGGCTCACCGGCACCACGGCGACACTCGTGAACTCCGAGCGAACGTAGTACGCCACCTGCTTCGCGGAGATGGCATCGGAGAAGAACCCGAGCCGCAGCCCGTACCACTTGCGGCCTTCGCGGCTGCCTTCCACCGTATACAGCGTGTACGCGCTGAAGATGGCGAGCGGCGGAACCTTGTCGAGCCGCACCGGCTGCACAGACCACTGCAGCTGCACGGCGAACGAAACCGGCGCGTTGTCGATCACCGCTTCCTTCAGCGCGCGACGCGTCTGCGTGTCGTCGGGCTTCAGCAGCGAGATGCCGGCATTCGCGTCGTCGCTGACTTTATCGCCCTCATCCGAGCGGCGAACCTCGAGCATGCGCAGCACCTGCGTATCCGAGATCGAATCGACGGGCGAAGTATCGACGGCTGGGACGCGCGCCGGCGGCGGAGCGGCAGTGCGCGGCTTCTCGGCAGCGGGAGCTGCCACGCCACGCGCGCTCTTTGCAGCAACCTGCGCCCCGAGCGGCGTGAGCGGCGCGAGGTTCGAAGGCGTGCTCGGGATCGCATTCTGTGCGGGCGCCATCGGCGCGCGTCCAGCCGCTGCCCCCACGGGGCGCGCGCCCGGCGCGGCGGCCGCAGCGTTGGCAACAACGGGTGCGGGACGTTTCGCGGCCGGCGCGGGAGTGCGCAGGCCGGGCGGAATCCGCATCTGGCGCGTCTCGCCGGTTTCGTCGAGCGAAGCCATCACTTCGCGCACGTTCGAGGCGTCCAGCGGATTGATCGGATTCTTCTTCCCGATCGCGACCGGGTGAGCCGGCGCGGCGGCGGCCGGCTGCGCCGGCGCCTTCGGCGCGACGGGCTGAGCCGAAACAGAGACAGGCGTGGCGGCCGGCGTCGCGGCGGAAACAGCCGCAGCGGGCGGACGCACGGCCGCGCGCGGCGGCCGCAGCGGCTGCGGCGGCCGCGGCTGCGGCGGAGCCGCTACTACTGGCGCCGCAGGGGCCGGTGCAAATGCAGGCTGCGAGTGCATCGCCTGGTTGACCGACGCAGCGATGAACGGATTCGGCGCCATCACCGTATGGTCGGCGGCGGACGCCGCGAACGACATTGCGGCCGGCGTTGACTGAGCCATCGCCGTCTTGGCAACGGCGGCGAGCGCGGCTGCCGCCTGAGCGACTGCCTCCAGCATCGGCGCCGCAGAAGCCGGGATCGCGGCCTGCGGCGCCGTTGCGGGAAGCGTCGGCGCGGCTTGCAGGGTCGGAACTTCGATTTCGGCCGGCGCGCTCGGCGCGGGCTGCGTGGCCGAGGCAGCCTTCGCAGCCGCCGCGCGAGCCGCCGCCTGAGCCGCTGCCGGAGGTGGCGCCGGCAACTGGTTCGCCAGCTCCGCGGCCGCCGCGCGCGCGCGCAGCTTCTTGCCGGGCGCTTCGCCGGCCCAGGCGCCGGGATACAGGTCGCGAATGATGTTGAGCCACTCTTCCGCTTCGGCGAGCGTGCTGAAGTAGCCCATGTGCAGCCGGAAGCGCTCGCGATTGTCTTCGCGGCGGCGGCTGACGAAGAAGCTGAAGCGCTTCAGCTCCGGAGCATCCGGATGCGACAACGCCATGGGCGTCGTCGAAGACGTGAGATTGATCACGAACGGGCCCGCACCGGCATCGCTGCTGGTGTCGACCCCGGCTTCCGGAACCGCTGCATTACCGGCTGCCATGCGCGCTTGTGGACTCATGTTCGTTCCCCGACCCCGTTCGACCTGAAAGGCCACCGGTATCGCATGAGCGATGCCCTGAACGAATGGAGGAACTGCTGAAGCCCGCGCGGATAGCGCGGGATCCGTGGCAGCCCCGCCGTCGTAGGAGCTCGCTCCTTTAGACCGGTGGCTTTGCGTCCCCGCCTTTCGGACGGGTTTGCCCTTTTCACTTTCGAGCGGTCAGTGTCAACGCGTCGCGGATGAGCGTCAAGCACCGTTATGTGCAGACTTTCACACCCGACTCACACACCCGACAGCGAGTTGTACTTAGGTTAACTAACGCCTGACATAACCGCTACCGTAGCCGGGTTGCGACAGGTCCGGCCCGGTCAGAAGCGGCCGGCGCTCACGAAGTGAGAGCGGTAGTAAGGGTCGTCCAAGTATGCATAGGACACTACCGAACCGGAGTTCGGAGCATGGATGAAGCGCCCTTCGCCCGCATAAATGCCCACGTGGTCGACGCGGCCCTTCGAGCTGCGGAAAAACACGAGATCGCCGGGCTCGAGATCGTCGCGCCGCACGCGCTCCGCGGCCTTGCGCTGATCCGCTGCGGTGCGCGGCACCTTGAGCCCCATCCGCTCGAAGCTGTAGAACACGAGGCCGCTGCAATCGAAGCCCTGCGGACTGTCGCCGCCGTAGCGATAGGGCGTGCCGATGAACCTCGCCGCGATGCTGACGACCGTCTCGCGTGCCGCTGACTCGGCCTCGGCCTCGACCTCGGCAGGTGAAGCAACGGCTGCGCGCTCGTGCGGACCGCCGGGAAGCTGGGGAATACGAATGGCGGAGGCGCAGCCCCCGGCGAGAAACGCCGTCAGGAAGATCGCAAGGGTCGTGCGGAGGTTCGCGCTCACGAGCCGCATCGTACCAAGCTTTCAGCCCGCTTCGAGCGCCACGCCCCGAGTGGGCTCGAGGGACAGGGTTCGCGCCTGCAGAAGCTCGGTCACGGCGGTAGTCGCGAGCGGCCGCGCAAGATAGAAGCCCTGGGCAACGTCGCAATGACGTTCCTTCAAGAACTCGAGCTGCTCGACCACTTCGATGCCTTCGGCGACGACGCGTTTTCCGAGGGCGTGCGACATCACCAGGATCGTCTCGACCAGCGTGGCGGACTGCGGGTTCTGCGGCACTTCCTCGAGGAACGCCCGGTCGATCTTCACCGTGCCGATGGGGTATTGGCGCAGATAGTTGAGTGACGAATAGCCGGTGCCGAAATCATCGAGCGCCAGGTGCACACCGATCTGCGAGAGGCGCGCGAGCGCCGCGCCGGCCGCCTCATCCGCAAACACGCTCTCGGTGATCTCGAGCTCCAGCAGGTCCGGCGGAATTCCGTACTTGTCGAGCGCGCGACGTACCGCCTTCGGAAACTCCGCGTGCTTCAGCTGCTGGACCGATACGTTCACCGCAAGGCGTGGCGGCGCGATGTTGAGCTCGCGCCACTGCGCAAGCTGCGCGCAGGCGGTGTCGAGCACCCAACCGCCGATATCCACGATGAGCCCGCTCTCTTCCGCCGCTGGCACGAACTCATTCGGATACCGGATGCCGTCACGCGGCGTCTGCCAGCGCAGCAGCGCTTCGAGACCCGCGAGACTGCCATCCGACACGGAGAACTGCGGCTGATAGAACAGCGAAAACTCGCGCCTGCGCAGCGCGCGATGCAATCCCGTTTCCGTCGCGGCGGACGGCTTGCCGGTCATGTTCAGGTCGAAGAACATCGCGCGGCCGCGGCCGAGCTCCTTCGCGCGATACATCGCCGTATCGGCGTTGCGCATGATCTCTTCGATCGTCAGGCCGTCGTCGGGGAACAGCGTGATGCCGATGCTCGCGGCGACGTAGTGATCCTTGCCGCCGATATTCACCGGCAGTTGCAGCGATTCGATGATGCGATCCGCAACGGAACGGGCGGAATCGGGGTCCGCGACGTTGCGCAGGATCACCGTGAACTCATCGCCGCCGAGACGCGCGACCGTGTCGCCATCCTTCACGCACGAACGCAGACGCTGCGCGACGATGGTGAGCAACTGATCGCCGGCCGCGTGGCCGACCGTGTCGTTCACGCGCTTGAAGTGATCGAGATCGATGTAGAGCACGGCGCCGCGACCGAGGCCCGCGGTCGCCGTCGCGAGCTCCTGCGCGAGACGATCGAGGAACAGCAGCCGGTTGGGTAACGCGGTAAGCGGATCGTAGTGCGCCTGGCGGTGCAGCCGCTCGTCGCGAGCGGTCTTCGACAGCGCGATGGCGAGTCGATGCGCGAATTGGCCGCCACACTGGGCGATCACCGGATCCGTGCCCGGCGCCTCGCGATAGCCGATCGACAGGATCGCCTCGACACGCTCCCCCGTCGTCATCACCGGCCACACCCAGAAGAAATCGGAACCGATCTCATGCAGCGGCCGCAGGAAGCTGTGGCGGTCCTCTTCGCAACGAGTGACGGTGAGGCCGCCTTTCTCGGCAACGAGCGTGTCCATCATGTCCGCGTCGAGCTCGACGCGGCTCACCGGCAATCCGCTGAGGCCCATTCGCGGCCATGTAACTGCGGCCGCGGCCGGGCGCATCCGCGTCGCGCAGTGTGATGCCGACACTGTGACAACGCGTGACCGTCTGCACCCGCTCCAGGATGGATTCGAGCATCTGCTCGAGCTCCGCGGAGCCGAGCAGCATCTGGTCGATTTCACCCAGCGTTTCCAGCGCGCGGAACTGTTCTTCCAGCGCCGCGGCCGAGCTGTTGAACGCGCGCACCAGATCCCGCGCTTCATCGGCGGCGGCCACGCTCAAGAGGTCGTAACGGCGCTCCGCCAGCGCCCGCAGGCCTTCTTCGACCGCCTTGACCGCGCGCACGTGGCGACGGCTCAGCCATTCCGCTCCAGCCCACGCCACCGCGAGCCCCGCGAGCAACACCCACGGCACGAGGGACCAGATCGGGCGCGAACGAGTGAAGAAGGTGGCGCCATGATCGAGCGCGACCACCGCCCACGGCACAGTCGTCACGCGTTCATCGATGAGCGTGAGGTGCGTGAGCACGCCGTGCCACTCCTCCCCCGCGCCCTGCCACGACAGGGATTCGCTCGCCGAACCATTGCCCGTGGTCGGCACCTGGATCTCGTGCGCGAACATGCGCCCGGTCTCGGGCAGCAACGGGATCGTCGACTGCAGCACGATGCCCTCGGCATCCACGACCGCGACGGGCGTCGCGAGAATGCCGCCGGAAAGATCCTTCCACAGCCAGTCCGGTGCGATCTCGAAGTAGGCGAGGCGCTGGAAGCCCCCGGCGGTGACCGAGCGGGCCAGGAAGACCGAAGGCGGCTGCCCCTCCAGAGCCACCCGGAGCACGACCGTCTGCCCGGCCGCAAGCGCGACCAGCTGGGCGGGGCTCGGGCGAAAACCGGCGGAGCCTGCGACCAGGCCCCCATCCGGATCGACGACGACGGCGGATTTGAAGGCGCGGGAATTGACGATCTGCTGCCGCAGGAACGAGCCGTCGTAGCCGACGTCGCGCGCGGTAAGGTTCTGGACGAGCGTTTCGGCGGCGCCGAAGCGGGAGCGCAGGCTCCGGGCGTAAGCCTGGCTCACCCCGGTAAGCCGCCGGTCGCTGGAGACGTCGCTGGCCTGGCTCACCGTGCGGGCGGCGAAGACGGCCAGCAAGAGGACGGGAACGATGGCGGCCGCGGCGAATGCCACGGCGATGCGTCGTCCCATACGACTTTTGAGAGCCCGCCCTGTCATGTCGACTTGTCCCGCCACGTACGCGTCCTGCAATTTATTCGCTGGCTTCCCCGCCCGGTGAGCGTTACGTCAACTATTAAAGTGCCGCCGGCGCATCACGAGCCGGAATGTTAACTGGGTCACGCTACACTTCAGGGGCATGACGAGTCAGGCACCCGAGCACGCGATTCGCCGAGCCATTGCCTGGCTGCTCGGGTTCACGGTGCTCTTCATCGTGTACGCGTCGCTCTATCCGTTCGAGTTCGACGCCACGCGGCTCGCCCGCTTCACGCGCGAGGACTGGCTGAAGGTGGTCGCGTGGCGGCGGCCGATCCGCTCGGATCTCATCGCGAACCTCATCTTCTACCTGCCCTTCGGCGCGCTGCTGACGGCGCTCGCGCCGCGCCGCTGGGGCCCGCTGCGCCGGTTCCTGCTCACGCTGGCGTGCGGCACAGCGCTATCGCTGCTGATCGAGCTGGCGCAGGGCTTCACAGTGAAGCGCGACCCGTCGCTGATCGATGTGATGATGAACTCGGCCAGCACGGCGCTCGCCTGCCTGCTCGCCCTCGGCGCACGCGGCCTCGGCCTCAAGCCCGCGCTGCCCGAGCTGCGCACCAGCCGCCCCGATTTCGTGGCGGTGCTGATCGTCGGGCTGTGGCTCTGCATGCACTCGGCGCCATTCATGCCGGCGCAGCGTTTCATCTCGTATTTCTCCAATCCCGCGCGCGCGCTCGACTGGGACTGGTCGACCGGCGCGTTCGCGGGCTTCCTCGCCGGCTACCTGCTCGTCGGCACCGTGTTGAGGAGCCTGCTGCGGCCCTCGAGCTTCTGGAAGTTGTTCCTGGCATGCGCGCTGCTCTCGATTCTCGCGCGCATCGTGTTTCGCGATCAGCGGCTCGCACTCTCGGAATGCGTCGGCCTGCTCTGCGCGTTGCCACTGATCTGGCGGGTGCATGCCTCGCGCGAGCAGACGGCGTATCGATTGGCGCTGTTGTGGGCGGCACCGGCGTTCGTGTTCTACGCGCTCGCGCCGTTCGATTTTTCCGGCGCGCCGGAGTTCGAGTGGATGACGCTGCCGCCGCTCACCGAGCGACTCAATGCGGGCGAGCCGGGGCTGCTGGAAATCTGCTTCTTCTACGCGGGAGCCGTCTGGCTGCTGCGCGAGGCGCGCCTGCCGCTTGCCCGTATCGTGTTCGGGATGATGACGACCGCGCTGCTCATCGAAGTGGCCCAGGCCTGGGAGCCTACGCGCAACGCGCAGCTGGTTGCCCCCGCGGCGGTTCTGATTGCTACGGTACTCATTTGGATACGAGACCGATTCAGCGTCGCGACCCGCCGGGTCGCCGTGCCGGAGTGAGCCAGGGAAAGTCGCAAGAACTTCTCTGAAATCGCCCTGACGGCATCAGGAAGCCGGGGTGTGCAAGTGAAGGGGTCGGGAGAAAAATGACAGGGGGCTGTCGAACAGCCGCGCCGTGCCGTCCGCCTGAAGGCAGACTCGATTGTTAGTGCATCAAGTCGTGGCGCGCGTCGTCCGGGTTGCGCGGGGGTTGAGTTCGACAGCCCTCTGTCATTTTTCTCCCGACCCCTTCACTTGCACACCCCGGCGTCGCGCTCGGCTACAAGCGATTTCAGAGAAGTTCTTGCGACTTTCCCTAGCGCCTTACCGGCTTCAAGTCCGCGAGCTGGCGCAATGAGGGCCAGGTGTAGCGATACACGCCACGCCGCCCCGAGCGCGCGGCGCCGACAGCGGCCGCGGCGACCGTCCGCGCCGAGATGCCGCGAAGGCCGATGCGCGAGCCGGTGAGGAACGGATTCACCAGGGGCATGAAGGCGGTCGCGAGCAGCTCCAGCGGGCGAATATCGCCGCGCCAGCCGAGCATCGGCCCCGGCTGCAGGATGTCGAGCGACGGGAACATCATGCGCTCCAGCGCCTGCTCCACTTCACCCTTGACGCGCAGATAGAAATTCTTCGAGCGGGGGTCGGCGGCGGCCGAGGTGACGACGACGAAACGCTGCGCCTGCGCGGCCTTCGCAACTCGCGCGAACGACAGCACGAGATCATGATCGACCTCGCGGAACGCCTTCTCGCTGCCGGCCTGCTTCATCGTGGTGCCGAGGCAGCAGAACGCGATGTGGCACTGGCCGCCCTTCAGCTGCGACTCGAGCTTCTCGAACTGGACGATGCGGTTGGCGAGGCGGGGGTGTTCGCGCCCGAGGGGGCGTCGCGAAACGGCGAATACGCGCGAGAAGTCCGGTGCATCCAGCAGACTGTCGAGCACGTATCCACCTACGAAGCCGCTCGCGCCGGCGAGCAGGGCAACTCTGGGCTCATTGGAAGACATGGACCTGAAGGCGCTCGATCGTTCGTGTTCTGCGACGAGCTTAGCGACCCTCCGGCGAACGCGCTAGCGGCGAGTCGCGCCCCTCTTTAGCGAGCCGGACAGGACGCGACGAGGTGATGCCGATCCTCGCGAAAGCGTACGGTGCGGACCAGGCCGCCAAATGGTGGGTCTACTGGCGCGTGCTCTTCATGTCCTGCGCCGAATTGTGGGGCTATGACGGCGGGCGCGAATGGTTCGTCTCGCATTACCGCTTCGAGAAGCGTTAGGATCGCCGCAAGATGAAATCACGCGAGGCACGCACGGTTGCAGCCTGTGTCGCAGGTTGCATGGCCGCCTGGGCAGCGGGCCCGGCGGCGGCCGTGACCGATGCCGAGCGTATCAGCGCGAATCAGCAGTTCCGCGAGGCATTCGACGCCAAGCGGTACGCGGATGCGTTGCCGTTCGCCGAGAAGGTGGTTTCCCTCACGGAAGAACAGTACGGCAAAGACGCCCGTGCGCTGGTCAACCCGCTGGCGAACCTGGGTACTGTCCACTACCGGCTGAGGGACTATCCGGCGGCGGAGAAGGACTACCAGCGCAGCGTCGACATCCTCGAAAAGACCGCGGGCAACGCGGACCGGCAGCTGCTGCGCCCGTTGCAGGGCCTCGGCGCCTCGCATTTCGCGGAGAACGAGTACGTGGACGCGTCGGTCGCGCTGAAGCGCGCCATCGACCTGAGCCGCAATCTCGATGGGCTCTTCAACGCCGAGCAGCTGCAGATTCTCGAGCCGCTGATTTCGAGCTACGTCGCGCTCGACCTGACCGCGGAGGCCGAGAAAGAGCAGCAATACGCGCTGCGGGTCGCCGAAACCGCGTTCGGGCGCACGGATGCCCGCATGCTCAAGCCGCTGGATCGATACTGGGCGGTGGCTGGAGCAGATCGGTCGATACACCAGCGCGCGCCTGCTCTATGCCCGCGCGCTCACCATTGCGGAGCAGACCTCCGGGCGCGGCTCGCTGGTGGCGGTGGATCCGTTGCTCGGCATCGCGCGCAGCTACCGGCTCGAGTTCGTGAACGGCGCGGAGGAAGCGCCCAGCACGCAGGACGTTTTCTCCAACCCCGACCTGACCGGCATCTCCGGCGACGCGCAGCGCCTCAATCCCGACGGTGAGCGCGCGTTGCGCCTCGCGTTGCAGGCGATCGAGAAGAACCAGCCGGTCGACCACAAAAGGCGCGGCGACACACTGCTCGAGCTCGGCGACTGGTATATGAGCGCGGGCGGGCTCGCTCGCGGCGTCGATACATACCGCGAAGCGTGGAAGGACTACCTGCAGGCGGGCGACACCACAGTGCTGACCCAGCCGCGCCTGCTGGCCTACCGTCCGCCTCCGAGCTCATCCAAGCGATCCTCGCTGAAGCCGGATGATGCCGAAGAACATTTCGTCGAAGTGAAATTCAGCGTGACCAAGGACGGCCGCACCGATGACGTCCAGCTCTCGGGCGGCGATGCGCCCGAGAGCTCACAGCGCGCTACGGTCACGGCGGTGAAGAAAGCGCGCTACAGCCCGAAATTCGAAGCGGGCGAAGCGGTCGAGACCCAAGGCGTCACGATCCGCGAGAAGATCCTCGTCAAAGCCAAGTCGAGCTCGGGAAGCTGAAAAGCGCGCTATGACGCTTTCGGCGCGTTCGCAAGCCGGTGGTGTCGGCGCGGGCGCGGCCCCGGGCGCGGTCGGACCGGTCAGCGGGCCGGCACCCACGGTCGTCGGCGTCTCCTCGATCGGCACCGTCTCGATGCCGCCGGCGTCGGAGGACGCAACCTTGGTTTCCACCGTCACCGCTTCGTTGCGCGCGAGGTGCTCGCCCGCCGCTTGGTCGGGGAATTGCACGAGGAATTTCGCGGCGGCATCGCGCATCGCTGCGACGCTCGCCTGCTGCAGCGGTTTGCCGCTGGTGATGCCTTTAGCCAATGCGTTGCCGTAGCCGGTGAGCGTGAGGCTATCCACCTTCTCGCCCGCCGGCGAATAGAGATTGATGCGGTAGCGGATGGTGACGGCGTAATAGCGGCCCCCGGTCTCGCGCGCCGTGACGAACGAGTAGTTCTCGATCGTCGGCTCGAAGATCACCTTCAGGTCGGGGGCGGCGCGCGCGGCTTCCATGTCCTTGTATTCGCGCACCTCGCTGAACTCGTCCTTCAGCACCTCGAGCATCAGGTTGCGGTGGCCCTCGCCGAGCTGCACGGTCCAATCCACGCCCCAGCGCGTTTCGGAGTGGGTGTAGTTGCGCGTCTCGGCCGGGACGACGAGCCCGACGCGCGCCGGCATCGTGACGACGATCGGCTTGGGGAGCACGGCCGCAGGCTTGATCTGCACCCCGCCGCAGGCGGCAAGCGTGGCGGTGACGGCCGCGACCGGGATCAGTCTTGCCGCACGCCCAAGCGCCGCGCGATGCGATGACCGGGACCCCAGGGAAGAAAGCGACGCGGTGGCGAGCATGGCTTCGTCCAGTTCGGCTACAAAGAGCGGCGCCCGCATGACGCCACTGTTAAGTCGATCAACCTGTGATGCCGACGAACGTGCCGTTGTTCTGCTCGCACATCAACCGCATTAATGCCGAAAACCGGATGCTTGTAAACGGCGCCATGCCGGGGGCCTCGGGGAAGCCTACGGCGTGGATGCGCACCAGCCGCCGCCCGTCCTTGTCGACCTTGTTCAGGTTCGCCACGTCTTCCAGCGCCTTCTGGATGGAATCGCCGGTGAACTCGTCGCCGAGCACGTACAGGCTGATGCGCTTGTCGGCCGCCCAGTAGACCTTGATGGCTTCCTCGATGCCCTCGACCGGGCTCGAGTTACTGAAGGCGCGCCAGTTCTTCATCTTGTCGATGATCTGCTTACGCTGCACGTTCGAATCGGTGAGCCACTGGCCGCGCGTGCCGCCCAGCATGACCTTGCCTTCGTCGTCCATGATCTGCATCCCCTTCACCTTCGGGTAGATGCCGAGGATCTCCTGCACGATCGCCTGCGCCTCGGGCCAGTGACCGTTGGTCATGCTCCCGGAAGTGTCGACGATGAAGATGATGTATTCGCTATCGATGGGGATGCCGCCGATCGCTTCGCTCTTCGGGCGCGAGGCCTGGTCCTTCAGCAGGCGCTTCATCTCCTCCGTCATGGTCTGGTAGGCGGAGACGAGCTCGCCCTCCACCGTGTTGGTCGCGGAAGCTTCCTTCTTGCTCGCGGCGAACTGACCGCCGACGTTCGTGAGATCGCCCGCGAGCTGCGCAAGACGCATCTTCTCTTTCCGCAGCTCCTCGAGGCGGCCTTTCAGTTCGCGATTGAGCAGCTCGGTGTCGCCGCGAATCTCGTGAAGCTGCTCGTCGAGGATCTTCACCTGGCCGGTGAGCTTCGTGCGGCTCTCTTCGATCTGCAGCGGCTGGCCGTACTCGGTCAGCACGAGCAGCAGGATGATCGCGCCGAAGCCACAGCAGATGCAGTCGAGGAACGAGAGGCTGAAAATCTCGACGGTGCGACGAGGCAGCTTCACGGCCAGTCCTTCGACGGCATGAGCAGCGTGCCGTGCGTGAATTGCGAGAGCTTCCAGAAGCGATGCGCCGCCGGCAGGTCGCCTTTCATCGGCAACAGCACCACATCGACCGGCACCTTGTCCGGCAGTTCGCCGACCGCGTCGTCGAACAGGCGCGCGCGCTTGCCCGCATCGATGTATTTGGAGAAGCCGACGGATTTGCCCATGGTCGGCAGGCCATCGGTGATGAGGATCACCTGATCGGGCAGCGGGCTCATCGACTTGATGGCGGAGAACGCGTTGATGAGGCTCGTGCCTTCCTGCGGCACCAGGTTGTTCAGCGCCTCGACGTTGCGCGAACGGACGAGCGGATCGTTCGCGTCCTGCCATTTGCCGCCGGAGCTTGCGATCACGGGTTCCGTCTTGCTGTTGAAGCCGTAGATCTGGAACTGCGCGCCGGGCGGAAGCTGGGTGACGATCCAGTTCGTCGTATCGATCGCGCGGCGCCACTTCGAGGCGGTGCGCTTCTTCGTCTCGTTGGAGTTGCGCAGCAGGATCACGTTCACCAGATCCTGGTGCAGCATGCTCGCGGAACGATCCAGCAGGATCAGCACGCGCTTGCCGCGCATCTTGATGCCGGTGATGTAGCGGCGGTCGCCGCCGTTATCACGAAACACCTTGATGTCCTGCCCTTGCGGGCCTTTGTCCGGCGAGCCGCCTTCCAGACGGCGCGTGCCTTCCTCGAGCGACTTGAGATCCGCCTTGAGCTTTTCGATGCGCTCGCGACGAGCGAGGCTCGTGGCGTCATACGCGGACATCTCCAGCCGCTGCACTTTGAGGTCGATGAGCAGTTGCCGGGATTTCGAAGCCGCGCTTGCCGTTTCGCTCTGCGTCTTGTCCAGCGTGTTGCGCAGGACGACGAGATTGCGCGTGCCGACGAGCACCTCTTCTTCGAGCTTGCTCACCTGCGCGGTGAGGTCGTCGTTGTTCCTGGCGCGATTCATGCTGCTCTGGGCGCTGATGATCGTGTAGAACAGGATGACCGCGCCGAAGCCGCAGCAGATGCAATCGAGGAACGAGAGGCTGAAGACCTCGACGGTGCGGCGACTACGGGCCATGCGCGCTCGACCTTACGCGCTGATCGAAATGAGCGACAGCTCGACGCCCGGCTCGCCCAGCCTCACCTTGTCGCCCGCATGGATGCGCACGCGTTCGGAAACGCGCTCGCCATTCACCACGGTGCCGAAGTGGCTGTGGTCGATGAGCAGGAGCTCGTCACCATTGCGCACGAAGGTGCAGTGACGGCGCGACACCGCCGCGAGACCGTCGGGCAATACGAGGCCGTTTGCGAGTGGCGCGCTGGGAATCTCCGCGATCGGGGCCGTAACGGGCGACCGCCCCACTACGAGCGGCGTCATGCCCAACGCATACGCCTGCCCATCAAACAACACATGAGTAGGCGGCGCCGCCCGCGCACCCGAACGCCCGAGCACTTCGCGCGCCACACCCGCCGCGAGCAATGGCTGCTCACTCGCCGGCAATCGCCGAAGCAGCCGCACAGATTCACCGGCGGTCGCCTCGGGCAGATCAACAAGCGACGTCGCCGCCGCAGCAAACCCTTCCGGAATCGCAATCAGCTCGCAGCCCACGAGCTGCTGAAGTATCTCGCGCAGGCCGGGCAGTATCGCGACCGGCTCCGGCACGACGATCACCACTTCCGAACCCGCCGGACGCAACGAGTGCAGCAGCCTCAGGATCTCGCGGTAGATCGGCTGCGCCGCTTCCGCAAACTGATCGCGGCTCAGCGAAACCTCGAAGCGCGTATCGCCGTTCGACACGGCCGCGGTGGTGCCGCCCGTCTCCGCTGCCTGCCGCGTCAACGCGGGAAGCGCATCAAACAACTGCTGCTCGGTATCCGCGTTGGTGAAGGGGTCGAACCTCGTGCGCTTCACCATCGCCGTGCTGATGAACGTGAGCCATGCTTCATACAGCTCGACGAGCCCGCCAAGGTCCGACACAACGGCACGACGGCGACGCGCCTGCGTGCCGCCATCCACCGCCGTCACGGCCGCATGATGCAACCCCAGCTCCAGCACGAGCGCATTGCGCGACGTGCCGAGCGAAGCGACCGTCACCGCGGCGGCATCGACGAACCCTTCAATCTTGATCCCGAGGTTCTGCGCGATGCCGAGCATCGCGCCCAGCCCATCCGCGTCCGCGCGCACCGGCACGGCAACCCACACCCGCTCGTCCTCGCGAGGCGGATGAGCCGCAAGATGCTGAGACAGCTCCGCGGCCACCAGCGCAAACGTGCGCGCACTCGACGCGCCCGCCGTCGATTGGCCGAGCATCGCGTTCAGGTGACGCGACGACGTCGAACGCGGCTGACGCCGCAACGCATGCCACGCGTTCCTGCCCGGTGCTCCGGCACCGGCCGCATCCGCGCCGCTGCCATCGAACACGGCGCTCGGCGCGCTCACGAGCACCTGCCCGTCGCGCGCGAGCGCGACGGCGCGATCGTTCAGCTCGATGACGAACGGCTTCACGCGCCCGCTCTCAGATATCCACGGGGAACGTGATGTTGTTGTCCGCCGACTCCTTCGGATCCGGCGCGATCGTCGGATCGTCCTGGATCGTTGCGGATTCTTCCGCCTTTGGCGGCGTCGACACGTCGGGCCTGGCCGGCGCGGGCTTCGCGGGAGCTCTATCCGCGGCGGCGGCGCTGACCGGCGCGCCGGCCTTCGACTCCGCACCCGCATTCAGCGTGATGAACAGCGACGCCATGATGCAACCGAGCAGCACCAGCAACGCCCAGCGTGAAGGCAGCGTGCGCCGGCGCGGAAGATCTAATTTTCTCATCGCAATCTCCTTCACTCCGCGTAACGCGCGATCCGGAAGCCGAGCGTCTGGCTCGGCTCCGGAGCGGTATCGCGCCACGCGAAACGTAACTCGCCCACGTTGCCCGTCTTCCAGTTCGCGCCGCGCACGATGTGCACGGCCGCCTGCTCCGGCCCGAGCGGATCGGTCACCGGCGCCGGATCGACGAACGACAGATAGAAATCGTTGACCCACTCGGAGACGTTACCGGCCATGTCATGCAGGCCGAGCGGTGAAGGCTGGAACTTGCCGACCGGCGCGACCACCGGGTAATCGTCGTGATAATCGGAAAGCTGCGATTCGAGCTGCCCGAGCGTCTCGGTGCCGGCGAGGTTGCCCGACTGGGGCGCGATCGGCAGCCCATCGCCCCACGCGAATCGACGTACCTTTCCGGGGCCGGCGTAGCGCGCGGCGTATTCCCATTCCGCTTCGGTGGGCAGGCGATAGCCGATCGTCACGGGCTTCTTCAGGGAGAATTTTCCGCCGCCTTCCTCATACGCCGGCGGCAAGCCTTCGCGCTCGGAGAGCCAGTTGCAGAAGGCCGCCGCGTCGTTCCAGCTCACCTGCACGACGGGCTGCAAATCCAGGTCGAACGATTTCTTCTCGACGTAGCCGGAGATGTGCTCGGGCCGGAATTTGCGGAACTCGGTGTTCGTGATTTCGAAGACACCCATGTAGAAGGGGCGCTTGAGCGTCACCTGTCGCAGCCCTTCGTTCGGGCGACGGCCCTGCTCGCGGCGCTCGCTGCCCATCACAAATGTGCCCGGCGGCACGAGCCGCAGCTCGTAGCCCGACTTCGTCTTGATGACGGGCGCCGACTCCTGCAGCGCCTTGCCGCGATCGGCGGAGATGAGCTTGTACTCGACCAGCCGCTCGAGCCCGAGCGCCGGTGTCACCGTGCCGGTGAACGCGATGAAGCCGTCCTTGCGCACCTCGATGAGGTGCTCGATCGCGCCGAGCTGGAACGACTGCGGCGTCTTGCCGCGCGACTTGCCGTCGATGAAGAGCTCCGCATCGTCCGGCGTACCCTTCACCGTCACGGCCGCGAGGATCGGATCGAGCTTCGCATCGAGCGTCACTTTCTTGCCCGCATCGGCGAAGAGTGTCTTCGTCCAGTTGGTGTGGCCGGGCAACGTGGCGACGATCTCGTGATTGATGCCGGCGGGCAGGTCCACCTCGAGCGGCGTGCGGCCGCGATAGGTGCCCGCGACGGTGATCTCCGCACCGCTCGGATTCGAACGCAGCGTCAGCTCCATGTCGGGCTGCCCGAGCGTGATCGGCCCGATCGCGAGCGTTTCGCCCGCTTTCACGACGACGCTGCTCTCCCACGTCTTGAGAGCCGGCGCGGTGATCGTGATTCGACGAACGCCGGAGTCGGCCTCGACGGATGCTGGCGTCTTGCCGGCCTCGGCGCCATCGACACTCACCGTCGCGCCCTCGGGAACCGCCGTGACTTTCACGGTGCCCCACGACGGCTGCAGCGTCGTCTTGAGATCCTGACGCGCGCCGCCGCCTTCGATGTTCACGCTCTCGACATGATCGAGATAACGCGCGGCGCGCAAAGTAATCGTGCGTGAGCCGGGCGGAACGCTGACTTCGCCCGGCGCTTTGCCGGTCTCGACACCGTCGACGATGATCGACGCGGCGACCCCATCCGTGTCGACACGCAGCTTGCCCGGAGTTTTCTGGAGTCGCAGGCGCGCGAGAACATCCTTGCCGCGCTCGACCGCAACGCTCAGCTGCGCGGGGAAATAACCGTCGCGCTCAGCGCGCACGACGTGATCGCCCGCGAGCGCGTAGACGGAGTTTCCACTGCGGAACGAAAGGAACGTGCCCGGCGTGCTGATTTTCGCGTCCGACGGGCGCACGTCGACTTCCACCGGCTGCAGCAAAGAGAGAAGCACGGTGACCAGCACGAGCACGGCGAGCGCCGCTGCGATCGTGATCACCCACTTTCGGGGCAGCGGCTTGCGAGGCGCGCGCGAGTTGCGCAGGACCCCGTTCGGCGGTGAGGAGCGCGGCCGCCGGCCGCGAACCGAGCGCCGACGGTACGGCGCGGATCTCGATGTCCTCGTCGCCGGCTTCGACATCCACAGCCGCGACGGTAGCGACCGTGGAATGGTTTCGTTGCCGACGAGATGCTGGACGTCGAGGCGCAGGCGGGTGCGGGAGTCATCCAGCACGACGATCTGCGCTTCGCCGACGGAAAGGACGTCGTCCTTGCGCAGCTCATGCGTTTTGGCGAGAGGGCGGCCGTCGAACCGGATCACGGCGCCGGGCGCGGGAGTTGCTACCCAATCGGCGCCCCGCCGTTCGATCGTGAGCACGATGCCCGAGGCGGCCCCGGGCACGATGATTTCGGCGCGCTCGGCCCCCGCCGTCGCCCCCGACGGACACGGACGTGCCCAGCGTGCGCTCGCCCGCAGGTTCCCGGACCCGGACGTGCGCATAGGCACCCGGCTTGCTCAACGCGGCGTCATTCATGAATCGTTATTGACCCGGACGGTGCGCGCCCGTTCAAAACCTGGCTCGGCCAAATCGGCTAAATCGGTTCCACACAGCTGACACTGATCGTCTGTACGTCACGACCGGGGGCGATCGTGACATCCCTACGGACATCGCGGAACCCCGGACGCGTGCCGACCACCGTGTATTTACCCGGTTTCAGCTCGATTTCCCGCTTCGAGAACGCCCCGAACGTACCCACCCGCTGGATCTGCACCTGCGTCGCATTGTCCGACACCATCTCCAGCCGCACGGGGACGTCGAACGTCGGCAACAGGATCTGCAACCGCTGGATCTGCGAACGCAGCACCGGCCCGCTCGGATCGGCCCCGGCCGCGCGCTTCACGAGCGCTTCGGCCTCGTCGCGCACGGCGGGCGCCGCGAGCCGCTCGGGGCGATCGATGAGCGTCTGCAGGGAGCTGGAAAGATCGGCCCGAGCCGCCGCCCGCGCGCGGCCCTGCTGCGCAAAGACGAGCGAGGGATCGATCTTCAGCGCCGCGTCGTATTCGTTGAAACGCGTCCGTCCAGCGCTCCTCCGCTTCGAGGCCGGCTGCGCGCTGGCGCGTGCTCGCGTAGCCGCGCGCGCTGAGGGCAGCGCCCACCCGCTGGATGCCCGCCTGCGCCTCGGCGCCGCCAGGGCGCAGGCCGCGCGCCTTCTCGAAAGACGCGCGCGCTTCGTCGAGCCGCCCCGCGCCGAGCGCGGCGAAACCCGAGCCCACCGCTTTCGCATAGGCATCCTGGCCGAACGACGCATGCGCGCGATCGAGGCCGGCACGCGCCTTTGCGTTACCGGGATCGAGCGACAGCGCCTGGCTGTAATCCTGCACGGCGCGGCGCGTAATCGCGCGCCGACTCGGCGTTCTCGCCGTCGGCGAGCAGCGGCAGCACACCACCGAGATTGCGTACGCGCTGCAGGCCGTCCTGCGCGCGCTTGTTCGTCGGATCGATCTGCTTCGCGGATTCGTAGGCATGGCGCGCCACTTCGCCCTGGCCCGCGGCGAGCGCGCGATCGCCCGCGGCGAGCTGCGTGGCGAGCGTCGGATTGGCACTCGACTCGACATTGCCGAGCAGGCGCAGGGCCTCGTCCAGACGTCGCGCGGCGATACTCAGGCTGCCGGCGTCATGAGCGCCGACCGACTCCGCCGCGCGCGACTTCGCGGCGGGCGAAATCCGCACCGCCCCACACGCCGGCGCCGCGCGCGTCGAGCGCTGCGAGGCGCCGCTCGAACGCGGCGCGACTTTCTTTGAAGCGGTCCTCCGTCGCAGCGGCCCCGTTCGCCGCCGCTGTGTTCGCCGCCACTGCGTTCGGTGCCGCGCCTGGCGACACTGGGGGAGCTTTTTGCGAGGCGGGGCTCGATGCGCTGGCTACCGCAGAGTCGTCCGCAGCAGGCTTGACCCCCTCGAGGAGCCGCACCCGGTTTCTCGAGCGTTTCGGATGGAATGTCGGTTGGCGCCGCCGCGCCCCGCACCGGTCGGAACCGATCCGGCGACCGCATCGCCGGCGCCACGCGGGAGCGGCGCCGGGGGCATGCGCCGTCGCAGCCGGCGCGGCGGAGTCGAACAGCGTCGAAACATCGGCGCCATAGCGAGGAAGAACGATGAACACCCACGATCGCGGCCGCCGCGAGACCCGACAGCAACACCCATGGCCAGCTCTTGCGACGCGGCTCGGTCGAATAGCGCTGCCGGTTCGCGGCGCGCTCCGCCATCACGCGAAGCTCATCCCATCGCGGGGTGGAACCCCGGCCGGCGTTCAGCTCAGACCCGACGTCCTGAACGGACGCCGCCGCAGCGGCAATCCGCTCGGCCTCGACCGGCGAGCCGGCCGCACGCGCCTCGGTGACGCGCACGGGCTCGGCTTCGAGAACCTCGATCGACTCCGATGCTTGAGGAGCGTCCTCGGCGATGCCCGCGGCTTGATCCGCCGGGTCACTCGGGACGCGGGCCGGACGGTGCGATCTCGCTACCATTCCTTCCACAAGTTCGGCGGTTTGTTCCGCCGACGAGGCAATTCGGCCTGCGGAGGTTTCAGAGCGGCTCGCCGGAGGCGCTTGGGCCGGGTCAAAAGCCGCTTCGCGCGAGCCCTTGGCGGCCTCCGCGGCGGCGATCACCGAGGCGTCACGGCGCATCGCCGGTGTTGCGGCACCGGTTGCGTCCGCCACCGAATCGAAGTCGAAAGTCAGGGTGTCGTTCAACGTGGCGTCGAGCTCATCGATCACGTCACGCATCGAATGCGGCCGGAGCGCCGGACGCTTCGACAGCATGCGCATCACGAGGCTGCGTAGCTGGGGCGGCATCAACTGCGAAGGTTTGATCTCGGGGACAGGCTCTTCCAGCACCCGCTTCACTTCGAAGCGTGGGTAGTACGGCGGGTAGCCCGACAACAACTCGTACGCGAGCGCGCCTAACCCGTAGATATCGTCAGCGATCGACGGCGGATCGCCACGAAGCTGCTCCGGACTCGCCGTGAAGGGCGACAGGCCGGGCCGCACCACATCGCCGCTCGGCACACCGGGCGCGGAGGCGATGCCGAAGTCCGTGAGCCGCACGCGTCCGCGCGCATCGAACAGCACGTTCCCGGGTTTGAGATCGCGGTGAATGACGCCGTGCTCGTGCGCGTATTCCAGCGCCTGGGCGATGTCGATTAGGACCGGGACGATATCGAGATAGCTCGCGCCGCGAAGTTTCCGCAGGTCGCCGCCCGAGGCGAGCTCCATCGGGAGAGCCGCGAAGTCGCCTTCCCGGTAGGGCGGCTGCGCTTTGAGGATGAGCGGATGATCCAGCTTGCTGGCGATGGCGTGTTCACGCACGAGCCCCATCCACGCCGCCTCGCTGCGGGCCGACGAGGGACTCAGAACCTTGAGCGCAACCTCAACGCCCGCGTTCTCGTCGCGCGCGCGCCAAACTTCCGCCTGCCCGCCGGCACCGAGCTTCTCCAGCAGGGTGTAGCGCGAGGAGTGCGATCGTTCATGATTTCCAATGTCAGCCTCGGTCATGGCCTCACAGGGGTGCCCGAATCCGGTTTCTCTACAGCAACTGTTACGGGGGCCTTCGGGTCAGCCGCTGGCGGCGGGCTCGCAGGCGTTGCCGTTGTCGCAGGACTCGTGCCTGCGATTGCGGAAGCGGCGGCGGCCGCGCCCGTCTCTTCCAGGTAAAGCTGGTGGAGAAGCTCGCGCCATTCCTTGTACTGCTCGTCGGCGGTGCCTGAAAGCCGCAGCGTGCGACCCTCGACGTCCACCACCTGAGGCTGCACCTCGCTCTGGAAAGTTTCCGACAGCTCCTTCAGCGCCTGGGCATGCACCTTGGCGTCGGAATACTTCTTGAGACCTGACAGCACGGCGGCGGTACCGCCGATTGCGCCCGCCGTGCGCGCCGCGCTTTCGATGCGACGGCAGTTGTAGTCGGTGGAGGCGCACTGGCCGGGCACGAAGATGCTCGCGAGAACGGCGGCGGCACCCAGTACGGTGCGGGTGCGAGCCTTGTTGCGATCGCGATCCCGGCTTTCCTTCTCGATCTCATCGAAGCTCGAGCGGCGCCAGCTGCCGTACGAGTCTTTCATCGTGTCCGAGAAATTCGCGTAGTAGCCGTTCACCGTGTCGACGACCGCGACGTCCCGCTCGCGGATCTTTTCGATGCGGCCGGTGTACGGATCGTCCTTCGCCGGCAGGCGCGCGACGGTCATCATGCCCTTCGGGTCTTTCACCACGTAGCCGTCGAGCGCCTTGGGCGCGAGATCCTGCGCGAAGCGCAGCTCGGTCACGCGGCGGATGTCGCGGCGGTTGTCGGCGAGCAGCTTGTCACGCGCCGCCACCATGTCGTTCGCGATTTCCGAGTACACGTTCTGGAACGGATCGCGCGCGCGCAGGGATGCGTCCGTCTTGTAGGAACCCGTGTCCGCGGGACTCTCGTATTTCTTCTTGCCGATCCAGACACGGCCCGTCGAATCCTTCACCGTCACTTCCACCACGAGCTTCGCGCCGGTCGATTCGAGGATGCGGCCGTCGACACTCACGTCGACGAACTCGACGTTCGTCGGCACCACGCGCACCGCGCCCCACTGCCCGGACGATTCGAGCGTCGCACGCAGCAGCGACGGGATGTAGCGCGATTCGGCCTTGCGGATGTCGGGGTAGATGCGGTCCTTGGCGAGCTTGTCCGTATCCTTCAGCTGCTCCTGGCTGATGTTGACGTCGAACTCGTGCACGCCGACATCGAGCAGCTCATCGTCGGGAATCTGTTGCGAGGCCTGGACCGGGTTGATCTTGGGGAGCGGCTTGGTCTCGTTGACCATGCAGCCGCTCAACAGGAGGAAGAGACAGAGGCCCGTGAGCCCTTTCAATGCTCGCAACATAACCATCACCTCTACATCTCGACCTGCCACCGCCGCCCGTTACTTCGAGTTCTTTTTGTACTCGACGTATTCCTTCAAGAGTTTTTCCTTCAGCTCCGGATCCGTTTCGGCTTCGGCCGCCTTGCGCAAGCGCCGCGCGACTACGTCGTCGTCGCTGCCGTCGGGAAGCGGATTGCCGGCGCTGCCGGGCGCGCCCTGGTCCTTGGCGCCACTGCTGCCCGCGCCGCCTTCGCCGCCGCCGTTACCGTTGCGATCCTTGTCGGATTTCAGATCGCCGGGGCGGCTGCGGTCGCTCTTGCCCGGGCCTTCAGTACCCGCGGTGCCGGCGGCGTCGCCGTCTTTCTTCGAATCCGAGCCTTCGGTCGTTCCGGTGCCCGCACCCGCGGTCGCGGCATTCCGGGCATCGCGTTCCTGCGCGTTCTTCTCCTGCTCCTTGCGGATCTCGCGATCGAAGGTGCCGAGCGATTCGTCGAGCTTGCGGTCGATGGCGCCACGGCGCTCATCGGGTGTCTGGGCGCGGCCCCCGCCCGCATCGGCGCTGCCGGAGGATCCGCCGCCAGTGCCGGAAGATCCACCGCCGGTGCCGGAGGCGCCGCCGGACTGAGTGCCCGCCTGAGCCGAGCCTCCCTGGGTCCCCGCGGCACCGCCGGACGGGCTCGACGCCGAGCCGCCGCCTGCCCCGGAAGCACTCGAGCCGGAATCGCTTGCCGATGGGCTGACGGAACCGCCCGCGCCGCTCGTCGAGCCGCCGCCCATCCGGCCGGCCGCCGAGCCGGAGCCCGGCGAAGGGAATGATGGCGAGGAACCGCCGCCACCGGAGGACGAGGAGCCCGATGGGGACGACGGCGACGAAGAGCCACCGGAGGGCATGCCCCCGCCCGAAGAGGAACCACCCGAAGGCGTACCTGCGCCGGGCGAAGACGAGCCGCTGGGAAGTGAAGGCGACGAGCTCCCACCCCCGCCAGAACTGGGCGAAGGCACCGAAGCCGTCGAGCCGCTTCCGCCACCCGTGCTCGGGCTCGGCGTGCCCGCACTGCCGGTGGAACCGCTAGAGCCCGTAGAGCCAGACGACCCACTCGGCGAACTGGGCGAGCCGGCGCTACCGGAGTCCTTATCGCAGCCCGCAACGGCGAGCGCTGCGGCGACGACTATCGCGGTGAGCGAGAGGTTGCGCGCGGTCATCGCTTCTTACTCGATCTCGAGTTCGACGCGGTCGAGGTGGGCGCTTCGCCTTCCTCGGTGAAGAAATTGCGGAGCTGATTGGCCATGCGATCGCACGCCGCACCCTGCACGCGCGCAATGAAAGGGATCGGCACCACCGCGCCGATGATCGCGGACGTGCCGGTCACGTTCGTACCGACGCTGCCCGCGGACTTGGCCTGCTTCAGATCCCACACGGTCGCTTCGTATGCCGATTCCTTTTCCCACCAGCCGAAGCCGATGCAACCCGCGGCGCCAGGCGCCGCGCCACACGCGATGCTGCCACCGCCATCCGTCTTCTGCGTACTGCCGTCCAGCCAGACGACATAACGCACTCCCGTCGCAGCGACCTGCTCGCTTACGCCAGGACGCGTGAGCAGCGCCGAGATCGCTTCCGGCTTCGCGGGCGCGGTGCCCGGCTCGAACCACGGAAACATGTTGTCGACGAACTCGTCGTTGTTGCGAACCGCGATGTTGGATTTGCCACCGCGCAGCTCATCGCTCACGCAATCCATGAAGCCATCTTCCGCGCCGGTGCCTTCCACCTGCGGCTTCGCCAGGATGACGACGGCTTCGCCCTTGTTGATGTGCGTCGGCATTTCGCGCGATTCCTCGACGCGCGATTGCATGCACCCCGTGAGCCCCACCCCGAGCACGAGCACCACCGGAACAGCCGAAGCGAGCGTGAGGTGGCGGCGAGACCCGACATCGTGCGCGTTCATGGTTTTGTCCCTGGGGCGCTGGCGCCAATGAGCTGGATTCACGAGGTAGTGCCCCGAGTATGCCACCGGCGCGAGCAATGTATGACCATGGGTTTCCGAACGTTGTTCCCGACGGTCGGGTGGCGGCGATCGGCAGCGGCGGGGCGACGGCATCCGCCTCCGCCACGCGTCGCTTAGAGCTCGAGCTGAAGTTGTGAGCCCGCGGGTCCGGGCGGCCGAAACAGTGCACAGCTCAACGCGACGTTGCGAGGTGAATCGAGGCCCAGGCGTCGGGTCGCCAGCTTGAACCGGGTTCGCAGCAGCTCCGCATACGGGCCGGTACCCCGCATGCGCGTACCGAAGTCGGGATCGTTGTCGCGCCCGCCCCGCGCGTCGCGCACGAGCGACATCACGTGGCTCGCGCGCTGCGGATAGTGCTCCGTGAGCCACTCCCGGAACAGATCCTTCACCTCGTACGGCAAGCGCAACAACACGTAGCCCGCGCTGCTCGCGCCAGCGTCCTTCGCCGCCTCCAGAATGTTCTCCATTTCGTGATCGGTGATCGCCGGCACCACCGGCGCAACGAGCACTCCCGTGGGCACGCCGGCCTCCACGAGTTGCCGGATCACCTTCAGCCTTGCCTGCGGGGAAGCCGCACGCGGTTCCAGCGTACGCTTCACTTCCACATCGAGCGTCGTGAGGCTCACGACGACGCTCGCAAGATTCTGGCTCGCCATCTCCGCAAGGAGGTCGAGATCGCGCGCGACCAGGACACCTTTCGTGACGATTGACACCGGATGCCTGCATTTCGCAAGAACCGTAAGAATGGATCGCGTGACCCGCATGCGCCGCTCGATCGGCTGGTACGGGTCCGTATTCGCGCCGAGCATGATGTGCTTGCACACGTAGCGCGGCCGGGACAGTTGTTGCTCCAGCACCTTCGCGGCGTCGTGCTTGTAGAAGAGCTTCGTCTCGAAATCGAGACCCGGCGAGAGGCCCATGTAGGAGTGGCTGGGCCGCGCGTAACAATAGATGCATCCGTGTTCGCATCCCCGGTACGGGTTGATCGACTGCTCGAAGCCGATGTCCGGGGAATCGTTGGTGCTGATGACGCCCTTCGCGCGGTCGGGCTGCACGCTCGTCGCCACGCTCTCCGGCGCTTCCTCCCGCTCCCACCCATCGTCCACGGCTTCGATACCGGTACGGTCGAACCGGCCCGCCGGATTCGACAGCGAGCCACGCCCTTTCAGCGGCGTTTTTCCGAGGATGGTGCGTGTCACAGGGAAACTGTACGCGCATACAGTATATCGGCGTCAAGGGAGTTCTGTTGAGCAGTGCTTGGAAACCTCTCGTGAGTTCCGAGACGTGCGCAAAGAGTTACCTCGCCGGCGCAATCAATGGTGGCGCGGAAACTCCCGCATCGTGCGCAGCTCGGGGAACACCTTCATGTAGAAGGCCACGACGAGCAGCGTGGCGAGACCACCCAGGACGACCGATGGCACGAGGCCGAACGCGCGCGCCGTGAGCCCGGATTCGAACTCGCCGAGCTCGTTCGAGGCCCCGATGAACATCGACGACACGGCGCTCACGCGGCCCCGAATCGCATCGGGCGTTTCGAGCTGCACCAGGAGCTGGCGCACGAACACGCTCACCATGTCACCGGCGCCGAGCAGGAACAGCGCCGCGAGCGATAGCACGAAAATCTTCGAGAGCGCGAACACGATGGTCGCGCAGCCAAAGAGCCCGACGCCCGAAAACATCCAGCGCCCGACGTTGCGCTGGATCGGCGAGAACGCCAGCATCGCGGCCACCAGCGCCGCCCCGACTCCCGGCGCGGCGCGCAGGATGCCGTAGCCGATCGGGCCCACATGCAGCACGTCGCTCGCGTAGATCGGCATCATCGCCGTGGCGCCACCGAACAGCACCGCGAACAGGTCGAGCGAGATCGCGCCGAGCACCGTGCGCCGTCGAAACACGAAGCGCAGGCCTTCGAGCAGATTGCCGAAACGGAAGGGCTGTGCCGCCGAAGTCGAGCGCACCGGCTTGAGGGTGAGCATCAGGCAGATCATCACGATCAGCAACGCGACTACAGTCCCGTACGCAACCTGCGGCCCGTGAAGCAGCAGCACGCCGCTCAGCGCCGGTCCCACGATCACGCCGGTGGTGAAGAGAGTCGAGTTGACCGCGACCGCGCCGGGAAACGCCTCGCGCGGCACGAGGTTCGGCGTGATGGCCTGGCCCGTCGGCATCCAGAATGCGCGGCCCGCCCCAAACACCGTCATGGCGACGAACACCGGCCACACGGCCTTCGTGCCGGAGAGCGTGAACCACAGCAGCGCGAGGGCACACCCGGCCTCTACCGCATACGCGCACACGAGCACCATGCGGCGATCGAACCGATCCGCGACTTGCCCGGCCGGCAGCACGCACAACACGAAAGGCAGGAACTGCGCGAGGCCCACGAGCGCCAGCGAGAGCGGGTCGTGCGTGATCTGGTAGATCTGATAACCCACCGTCGCACCCAGGATCTGCCACGCAAGCGTCGCGCAGAAGCGCGCGCCCGCAAAGACGGCGAAGTCTCGATGCCGAAGGGCGGCGAGAGCCGAGATGCGTGGAGCGGGCGCGGCCGCAGGCGATCCGCTCATGCAGGCCGCGCGGGGGGACGGTGGATCATGGATGGGGCGAGCTTACCAGTCCGCCCCGCTCCACAACCATCGCTACGCGGTCATTCGATATCGGATTGGACGATGCGCAGGAAATCCTGCAGCACCGTCGGCTCCACCGGCTTGACCATATGTTCGTCGAACCCCGCCGCGTGCGCGCGGCGACGATCGGCGGGCTGGCCGTAGCCCGTGACGGCCACCAGGCGCATGCGGCGCTCGCCGTTCTGCGCGCGCAGGCGCCGCGCGACTTCGTAGCCATCCATTTCGGGGAGACCGATGTCGAGCAGAACGACTTCGGGCTTGAAGTCAGGAACCGCCAGCAGCGCGGCCCGTGCGCTGTTCACCGCGCGTGTTTCGTGCCCCTCCATGTTGAGAAGCATGGCGATGCTGTCCGCCGCGTCGACGTTGTCATCCACGATCAGGATTCGCAGGCTGCGGGCGTCCGCTGGCGCCGCGACGGGAACGCGGACGGTGGCTTTCTCCACAGCTCGCGCGCCGGCATCCGCCAGCGCGGGTAGGCGCGCGATGAACTCCGCGCCGCTGCCGAGCCCTTCGCTCAGCGCTTCGACCGTACCGCCGTGCAACTCGACGAGACGCTTCACGAGCGTGAGCCCGATGCCGAGGCCGCCTTCGGAACGATCCGGCGTTCGCTCGGCCTGCGTGAACAGGTCGAAGATGTGCGGCAGCAATTCGGGATCGATGCCGAGCCCCGTATCGCGTACGCGAAGCGTGACGACGCCGTTGTCCACCGCGGCATCGAGCCGGATCTGTCCGCCCTCTTCCGTGTATTTCGCCGCGTTGTTGAGCAGGTTGGAGATCACCTGCGAGAGCCGGGTCGGATCCGCCTCGAGGAGCACGGACTGCTCGGGCAGCTGCACGGTCAGATGGTGCTTGCGCAACCGGATCAGCGGCCGACTGGTCTCCACCGCATCGTGCACGACCTCGGCAAGATCGACCGGCTTCTTCTGGAGCGCGATCTGGCCGCTCACCATTCGGGACACATCGAGCAATCCGTCGACGAGACCGGCCAGATGCTTCGTCTGGCGCTCGATGACCGCTCGCGCCCATTCGATCTCCGGCTTGCCGGCGGAATGCACGTTGAGCAGCTGGGCCGCGTTGCGGATCGGCGCGAGCGGATTGCGCAGCTCGTGCGCCAGCATCGCGAGGAACTCATCCTTGCGACGATTCACGTCCTTGAGCGCTTCCTCGGCGCGGCACCGCTCGGTCACGTCGAGGCAGATGCCCACGATGTGCCGGTGCCCGGCGTGCTCGACGAGACCCGCCTTGCTATAGATCCAGCGCTCGCCCTGCTCGGGATGCTGGTAACGATACTCGACTTCGCACGTACGGCACGTGGCGCACTCTTCGAGCATCGCGTAGACGTGGCTCAGGTGTTTGGGATGAATGTTTCCCTTCCACTCCTCCTGCAACGCCACCTCTGTCTCGGCGCGCAAGCCCAGCAGTTCGAGACTTTCGTCCGAGAACCACACGAGGCGGGTTTCAGGATCCCATTCCCACGTGCCGATCTGCGCAACGCCCTGCGCGAGGCGCAGGCGCTCTTCGCTCATCGTCACGCGCCGGTCGGCACGCGCCATTTCGAACGCGGGCCATACGATTTCGGCCACGCGCTTCACGAGCTCCCGCTCGGAAGCGCTCCATTCACGCGGGTGGATGCTCACGACCGAGAGCTGCGCGACGCGCTTGCCCGCTCGCATGAGCGGGATGCCGATGCTGTGATCGTCGCGGTTTTCGAGTTCCGCGGTCAGGAATGACTCCAGGGGCACGCTCGACACCTCGATGCGCTCGCCGGTGCCGTTGGACTGCCGGAGCATGAGCGCCTCGCCACGAGCCTCGTCGAGCTCCGACATCGAGACGCGCGCCGCCCCGAGCCGCTCGCGCAGGCGCGCCATGGCAGTGCAGACCACCTCCTGCGGACTGCGGATTCGCGCAAGCTCCCCGGAAACGGCGAGCAGGAAGGACATGCGCTCGTTCGCTTCGACGATCCGCTGCAACTCATCCGAATTTCCGGTCCAGGTTTCGATTGTCAGCTCCCCGATATTTCCCCTGCTGTCTCAACGTGCGGAGCTGTTCCGGGTTTCAATCATCCCGCTCGATGCGACGCTTCCCAAGCCGTGTGAAATTGTTTCATCATCGCCGCACTCCGACGGAGTCACGCGCGATGGAATTTACAAAGAGCGTTCCTTTCTACCTGCGCCGCGCGGCCTGTCTCTGTTTGGCAGCAGTTCTCGCAAGCTGCGCGCCTCAGGCACAGCGCATGCCCGTGCCCGTCGCCACGGGCCCCAGCGCGGCTGACGTGGCTTTCCAGACTCTTGCGCAACGCTATTTCGATGAGGTGCTCGCGCTTCAGCCCGTGACGGCCACCGGCCTCGGCGACCACCGCTACGACGACAAGCTCGACGATGTGAGCGCCGCCGGCCGCGAACGCAGGCTGACGCTGGAGCGTGAACTGCTTGCAGAGGTACGCACACTGAATGCCGCGCAGCTGTCGCGCGCCCATCAAGTCGACGCGCGGCTGCTGGCCCGCCGCCTCGAGTACGACACGTGGAAGCTGACGGATCTGGAAGACTGGCGGTGGAATCCCCTCGTTTACACCGACCTCGCGGGCGACAGCATCTACTCGGTGCTCTCGCGCGACTTTGCGCCACTGCCGGACCGGCTCCGTCACATCGGCGCGCGGCTCAACGAATTACCGCGATTCCTCGCACAGGCGCGCGAATCGCTCGATCCGGCGCGCGTGCCGAGGATTCATGCGGAGACGGCGGCGAAACAGAACGGCGGCGTCCTCTCGCTCATCGACGAGTTGATCGTTCCGCGGCTTGGCGCGCTTCCGGCCGAGGAACAGGCGCAAATCAAAGCGATCCTCGACAAGGCTCGCAAGGCCGTCGCACAACATCAGATCTGGCTCGACAGGAAGCTCGTGCCCGAGGCGAAAGGAGACTTCCGCATCGGCGCCGCGCTGTACGATCGCAAGCTCGCCTTCGCGCTGGATTCAACGCTCTCGCGCCAGGAGATCCGCGAACGCGCGGAACGAGAGCTCACCGCGACGCGCGCACAGATGTACGACATCGCTCGCACCGTGCTTGCCGGCCGCGACGGAGCGCCACCCACTCCCGACACGCCTGACGGCGACACGCAGCGGAACGCAATCGCCGCCGCACTCGAGCTCGCTTACGCGGATCATCCACCGCGCGCGGAAGTGTTCGACGTCACTCGAAAGACCTACGACTCCGTGCTCGCGTTCGTGCGCGTCAAGGACTTCGTCACGGTGTACGACGATCCGCTGGACATCGTCGAGATGCCGGAATTCCAGCGCGGCGTCTCCCTCGCGTACTGCGATGCGCCCGGCCCGCTCGACAAGGGGCAGAAGACCTTCTTCGCCATCTCGCCGATTCCGAACGACTGGACCGACCCGCAGGTCGATTCGTTCCTGCGCGAATACAACACGCGCTCGATCGACAATCTCACCATTCACGAGGCGATGCCGGGCCACTACCTGCAGCTCATGCATTCGAACCGTTACGACTCCCCGTTACGCGCGGCGCTTCGGTCGGGCACGTTCATCGAAGGCTGGGCGGTGTACGGCGAACGCTTGATGGTGGAGCAGGGTTACCTCGACGCGGATCCGCTGATGCACCTCGTTCAGCTCAAGTGGTATCTGCGCACGATCGCGAATGCGATTCTCGACCAGGCCGTGCACGTCGACGGCATGTCGCGCGAGGACGCGATGCGCCTCATGACCCGCGACACCTTCCAGGAAGAACGCGAAGCGGCGGCCAAATGGACGCGCGCGCAACTGACCTCCGCGCAGCTACCTACTTATTTCGTAGGCGTGCAGGAACATCTGTCGCTCAGGGAAGAGGCGAAAAAGCGGTGGGGAACACAGTTCACGCTGAAGCAGTACCACGACAAGGTGCTGTCGTATGGCTCGCCGCCCGTGCGCTATGTGCGCGACCTGATCTTCGACCTGCCGATCGGCGAGTAGGGAAAGTCAGAAGAACTTCTCTGAAATCTCCCTGACGGCATCAGGAAGCCGGATCACTTGCAGGTGAGCGCGGCGCCGGGGTGCGCAAGCGAAGGGGTCGGGAGAAAAATGACAGGGGGCTGTCGAACAGCTGAGCCGTGCCGCCTGCCTGAAGGCAGACTCAATTGTTAGGGCATCGAGTCGGAGCGCACATCGCCCCGGTTGCGCGGGGGTTGAGTTCGACAGCCCCCTGTCATTTTTCTCCCGACCCCTTCGCTTGCACACCCCGGCTTCCTGATGCCGTCAGGGAGATTTCAGAGAAGTTCTTCTGACTTTCCTTACCGCTTGTCCCGACGCCGCAGGAAACTCGAGCCGCGCGTTTTCGCCTCGACCAGCCAGCGTTTTGCCCACGCGAACTCGAGCGCGAGGATGGCGAGGCCCGCCGGGATCACGATGAACGCAGGGCCGGGCAGGATGATCATCGCAACGCCGATGAGCAGCACGGTGAACCCCGCCACCGCGATAACGATGCGCTTGATCCATTTGTAGGTGCTGAACAACGGGTGCCGGTCACTGATCATGGTGCGAGGCTACGTTCGAGGCGGGGGTGAGGGGGGAAGTTCCACACGGTGGCTCGCAGCAACCCGTGTGCCGCGAGCTTACGCCCTCAGCGCGTGGCCGCGAACTCCGCAATGTGACGCGCCAGGAGCTCCGGCGCCTCCAGATGCATCATGTGCCCCACGCCCGGTACACGCACGATGTGAAGGTCGCGATACAGCGAATGGAAATAGTCATCGCCGCCGTCCGGGGCAATGCGCGGCAGGATTTCCGACTGCTCGCCCAGGAACACCAGCACGGGTGCCTCGACACGCCGCCAGCACGCCTCGGCCTCCTCACGCCGGAACAGCATGGCGCTGACGCGGCGATGGCGCGGGTCGAACGTCATCGTGATCGCGTCGCCCTCAGGCCGCGTCCACGCGTGGGCGATGAACGTCGCCCGCTCGCGCGGCATCGCGGGATTGCGCGACACGATGAAATTGACGACGGACTCGATCGACGCGTAACGCCGCGAGCGCGCGGGCGTGCGCAGCTCGTCGAGCCACTCGGCGTAGCGCTCCGGCGCGTCATCCGGCGACGAGCGCTTGAGCCCGACGCCCTCCACATTCACCACCCAACGCGCTCGCTTCGGGCGAATGCCCGCATACATGCTTGCCACATTGCCCCCCATGCTGTGCGCGATGAGTCGCGCAGGCTCGTGGGGGCACAGCTGCTCCAGGAGCGCATCGAGGTCGGCGAGATAGTCGGCGAACCAGTAGCCATCGGCAGGCCACTCGGTCCCGCCAAAGCCACGCCAGTCGGGCGCGACGCAACTCCAGCCCTCAGGCAGGTGATCGGCGAGGAATTGCCAGGTCTCCCCCGTATCCATCCACCCGTGAAGCAACACGACGGGGGTGGCGGAACGCTCGCCCCACCAGGTGAGACGATGGCGCAGTCCGCGCACCGTCACCGTTTCATGCCAGGGAATGCGCCGCGGGCCTGACGCGGCCGGGCCGGAAGTTGTCATTGGATTGCGCCATCCCGGCCGGCCGGGCGATGATGCGCGCGTCTGGCCGTCTGCCAGCGCGGGGAAAACGGCATGAACACGACCAACCCACCGTCGGGTGTACCGGGCTCGCTGTCGCAGGAAGATCGTAACTGGGGAATGATCGGGCACCTTTCGGCGCTCGCGGCATTCATCGCGCCGTTCCTCGGTGGCGTGCTCGGGCCACTGATCGTGTATCTCGTGAAGAAAGACCATTCGGCGTTCGGTGCCGAGTGCGCCAGGGAAGCGCTCAACTTCAACATCACGGTCGCCATCGGGTACTGCATCTGTGGGCTGCTCGCCATCGTGTTCATCGGCATTCCGCTGATGGTCGCGCTGTGGGTCGCCTGGCTGGTGCTCGTGATCATCGCCGGAGTGCGCGCGAGTGAAGGCACGTCGTATCGCTACCCGGCGACCATCCGCTTCGTGAAGTAATCCCCCGGCGCCTACGCGCCGAGGAAGATCTTGTACGCCGGGTTCGCGGTTTCGTCCGTATACGCGTAATGCAATTCCTGAATGTGCAGGCCGAAGTCCTGCCGCTCCGCCGGCGGCACCTGGATACCGGCGAGCACCCGCCCGTGATCCGAACCGTGATTGCGATAGTGGAACAGGCTGATGTTCCACCGCGTGCCCACCGCCTGCAGGAATCGCAGTAGCGCGCCCGGCCGCTCCGGAAACTCGAAGCGATAGAGCACTTCATTCTGGATGCCGCGCGCGTGACCGCCCACCATGTAGCGCACGTGCAGCTTGGCCATCTCGTTGTCGGTCATGTCGTTCACGCGATAGCCGGCGCCACGAAGCTGCGCCACCACGGAATCGCGCTCGGTGCGGCCCTGGTTGAGGCCGAAGCCGACGAAGATCTGCGCGGCACTGCCTTCTTCGAGCCGATAGTTGAACTCGGTGATGCTGCGTTTGCCGAGCGTCTCGCAGAACTTGAAGAAGCTGCCGGGCTGCTCGGGAATCTCCACGGACAGCAATGCTTCACGCGCGCCACCGAGATCCGCGCGTTCCGCGACGTGACGGAGACGGTCGAAATTCATGTTCGCGCCGCTGTTGATGCACACCAGGCGCTTGCCCTGGCTCTTCTCGCGCGCGACCCACTTCTTCACGCCCGCCACGGCGAGCGCGCCGGCGGGCTCGACGATGGAGCGCGTGTCTTCGAACACGTCCTGGATAGCGGCGCAAATCTCATCGGTGTCGACGAGCAGGACTTCATCGACATAGTCGCGGCAGAGACCGAAGGTCTCCTCGCCCACGCGCTTCACCGCGACGCCATCCGCAAAGATGCCCACGCGATCGAGCGTCACGCGCTTGCCGGCGCGCAGCGACTCGTACATCGCCGCCGCATCTTCCGGTTCGACGCCAATGATCTTCGTCTGCGGAAAGAGGGACTTCACATACACCGCGATGCCGGCGATGAGGCCGCCACCGCCCACCGGCACGAAGATCGCGTCCGGCGCGGTGCCGGACTGGCGCAGGATTTCCATGCCGATGGTGCCCTGGCCCGCGATCACGTCCGGATCGTCGAAGGCGTGCACGTAGATCAGGTGGCGCTCGCGCGTGAGCTCCATCGCGTGTTCGTACGCGACGTCGTACTCATCGCCGTGGAGCACGGCGTCGCCGCCGAGGTCGATGACCGACTGCACTTTGATGTGCGGCGTGGTCTGCGGCATCACGACGGTCGCGGAAATCCCGCGCTTGCGCGCGGCGAGCGCCACGCCCTGCGCATGGTTGCCGGCGGACGCGCAGATCACACCGCGCTTGGCTGCCGACTCCGAGAGATGCGCGATCTTGTTGTACGCGCCGCGCAGCTTGAAAGAGAAAACCGCCTGCAGATCCTCGCGCTTCAGCAACACCGTGTTGCCGAGCCGCCGGGACAGGCGCGCGGCCTCGTCGAGCGGCGATTCGATCGCCACGTCGTACACACGCGCCTTGAGGATCCGCTCGATATAGGGACTGGCCACACCCGCTCCGCACTCGTCTTAAGGACGCGGGAGCTTAGCCATTCTCGAGAACCCGTGCAGGCTCCGGCACGCGCTGTGAGATTTCCGTCGCCGGAATCCCGGCCAGTGGCAGCTCGAACACACGAAACGGCGGCTTGTCCGGAAAGGATCGCATCAGCAGCGGCATCGCCACGTTGAACACCGGAATACCGAGGGTCGTGCGACCTTCGAGCGAGCCTTGATGGGCGTGGCCGTGGAACACGACGTTGACCGGGTAGCGGTTGAGCGGCCCTTCGAGCCGGCTCGTACCCAGGTAGGGAAAAATCTCCGGCGGCTCGCCTTCGACGGTATCCCGGATCGGCGAGTAATGAAGTACCGCCACGCGGTGGGGTGTGCGCAGGCGCGCGAGCGCCGACTCGAGCTTCATGGCTTCGTCGATGGCTTCCTTCACGAACGCCTTCACGCCGCTCTCGCCCCACGCGCCAAGCGTGCCGCGCCCGAAGCCGCCGGGGAACCCCTTCACGCCCGCGAAGCCGACGCCGGCGATCTCGGTGGCCTCACCGTCCAGCACCTTCACTCCCGCGTCGGTGAGCATCTTGCAGACTTCCAGCTGCTGGCCGGACTCGTAATCGTGATTGCCGAGCACCGCGACCATCGGGATGCGCACGACCGATGTCAGCTCCTTCACCAGGATCCGTGTCTCTTCGGGCAAGCCGTAGTCCGTGAGATCGCCGCAGAGGATCAGCACGTCCGCGCGCTCGTTCACGGACGCGAGCAGCGGGGCCAGCTGACCCTGCGAGGTCTTATTCACGTGCAGGTCGCCTACCGCGGCCAGGCGCACAGCTTGCTTGCTCATGATTTCGGCCATCGAAAATCCATGTCGGGATCGGAGCAACATCCATGCCCACTACGCCCACCTCAGATCACGATTCAGACGATCTGTCCCAGGCGTTCTACGTGCGCGTGATGACGCGCCTGAAGCAAGCGGACGTTCCATTCCTCGTCGGCGGCGCGTTTGCGCTCGCCCGTTTTACCGGCATCGAGCGCAACACCAAGGACTTCGACATCTTCGTGCGGCGCGAAGATATCGACCGCACGCTCGCGACCCTGGCGGACGACACGTGCACGACGGAGGTCACGTTCCCGCACTGGCTCGGCAAAGCGATCCGCGGCGACGATTTCGTGGACATCATCTTCAGCTCCGGCAACGCCATCGCGCACGTTGACGACGAATGGTTCGAGCAGGCGCCGGAAGAGAGGGTGCTCGGCATGCTGGCGAAGCTCTCGCCGCCCGAGGAAATGATCTGGTCGAAGGCGTTCATCATGGAGCGGGAGCGGTACGACGGCGCGGACGTCATGCACCTCATCCTTCGCTGCGGCGAGAAGCTCGACTGGGCTCGCTTGCTGCGACGGTTCGGTGACCACTGGCGCGTGCTGTTCGCGCACCTCGTGATGTTCAACTTCATCTATCCCGGCGAGCACACGAAGATCCCGACGTGGGTGATGGAGCACCTCACCGCGCGGCTGCAGCGGGAAACACGCGCGCCACCGATGAATCAGCACCTCTGCCGCGGGCCGCTATTGTCGCGGGCGCAGTACCTCATCGACATCCAGCTGTGGGGACACAAGGATGCGCGGCTCGGCCCGCAGGGATTCATGAGTGACGACGAGGTGAAGCTGTGGACCGCCGCGATCCACGAACCCAAAGCGGATCCGCACTTTCCGGATCCGCTGGCGTAGGAAAAGTCAGAAGAGCTTCTCTGAAATCGCCCTGACGGCATCAGGAAGCCGGATTACTTGCAGGTGAGCGCGGCGCCGGGGTGCGCAAGCGAAGGGGTCGGGGAGATTTCAGAGAGGTTCTTCTGACTTTCCCGGCTACGTGCGCGGCTCTTTCATGGGCCGCACGGCGAAGCGGAACGTCGTCTTGCCGATTGCGAGGTTGTCGCCGTCGCGCAGCGTGTGGCGGGTGATGCGTTTACCGTTTACGGCGATGCCGTTCGTGCTGTTGAGGTCTTCGATGATCGTGTGATTCGGGCCCGCGAGGATCACCGCGTGGTTGCGGCTGATGAACTTCGCGTCGATCTGCAGATCGTTGTCGGGTGTGCGGCCCACCGTCGTCTTGCGGCCGAGCACGTGTACGACTTCGCTGTCGCCATCCACGCGGATGAGCAAGCGAACCGCGCCTTCCGGCGCGATCTCGTGACTGCCACTCGCCGACGTGTCGAACCGCTTGATGCTCTGCTGGATGTTCCCGAGGAGCGTCGCGCTGTTCGCCGCTTCCGCCTCCAGGCGATGAATGAGCGAATCCCGCTCGGCGAGTGAGCTGCGCGCGCTGTCGATGGTGCCGCGCCATTCCTCGTGCGTGCGTGTGAGCTCTTCGAGCTTCATCGACTTGGCGCGCAACTCGGTTTCGAGCCGGTTGATCGCTTCCTCGGCGGCGTTGAGGTCGCCCTCCAGCTCGGTGCCACGCGTGAGCGCCGCGCGCAGCTCTTCCTGCATCTGACGGATCACTTCCGCGTTGTCGTCGATGCGACGCTCCAGTTCCACGGCACGCGCCTCGGCAGCGGCGAATCGGTTGATCTGCTCGTCGCGCTCGGCTTCGAGACGCACCATGCTGGCGGCGCGCTCACTGCTTTCTCCGCGCAGGACGGCGAGATTGCGTTCGAGCTCCTCGAGCTGCGCCTGGTTTGCGGAAAGCGTAGCCTGCAGCGTCGAATGCGATTGGGCGGCGGCGGTCGCAGCCGTTTCGCGCGCGGCGATATCCGCGCGCGCGCTGGCGAGTGCCGTTTCGAGACCGCTGATCCTGCTCGCGAGCGTTTCGCGCTCGCGTTTGGCGGTCTCGGCTTGCTTGTCCCGCTCGCGCGTGAGTGTCTCGATCTGCTTGCCACGCTCCGAGAATGCTTCGCCCTGTGTGGCGGCGGCCGCTTCGAGCGCCTTGATCCGCTCGACGCGCGCGGCGAGCGTTTCGCTCAGCGAGCTCACGGATTCCTGCAGCTTCGAGTTACTGCGGCCCGACTGCTCCGCCTCGACGTTGCGCTGGCCGAGAGAGCCGGCGAGCGACGACACCTCACGTTCGAGAGACTCCACGCGCTTGGTGCGCGCGGCGAGATCGTTCGCCAGCTCCTGCGCGCGATTGCTCTGCGCGAGGAGTTGCTGCTGAAGGTCCGCAATCTGCGCGTCGCGCGAATCGAGATCTCCCGCAAGGCCGAGTAACTGCTCGTCGAAAATATTGCGACGGCCTTCGAGCGTCTGCAGCGCTTCGAGGTACTGCGTCGCGCGCGTTTCCAGCGCGAAAAACTCGCCGCGCGACGTCGCCAACTCTTGCGCGCGCGCGGCAAGCAGAGAGGCGCGCTCCTGATTCTGCGATTCGAGCTTGCGGACAGTTCCAACGTGCTCGTCAACAGACGCCTGAAGCGAGGCCGCACGCGATTGTTCCGTCGTCAGCTCGGCGCGAGCAGCGCCGAGCTCAGCCGCAGCGGCAGTGGCGCGAGCCTCTGCATCGGTAACGAGAGATGTGGTGCGCTCGTCAGCAGCAGCGACGCGTGAAGCGGCGTGTTCTTCGGCAGCGGTGATCTGCGATTTAGCGAGACCTTCCGCGGCAGTCACCTGTGATTTCGCCAGCGCTTCCGCCGCTGCGACCCGCGCCTGCGCACGCTCTTCCGCTTCGCTCACCAGCGAAGCGGAACGCTGATCGAGCGCTACACGCTCCGCGCGCGAGGTAGCGAGCTCGCGTTCGAGCTCGATGAGCCGCTCGCCCCTGCGGGTGAGGCGCTCTTCGACATCGCGCAAATTCTCGGCGAGCGAGCGCAGATCCGTTTCGAGCTGCACGCTGCGATCTTCCGCTGCGACAACCGTAGCAGCGCCGCTGCTCGTTGCGGTAGCGGCCTGCAAGGCCTGAGCACTGATCCCGGGCATGTGCCACGTATCAGTGTTCCCGCTGCGCTCTTCGGTGACCGCCGCTTCATACGCGGCGACGTCGAGCACGGGCAGCTCGGCGGTGGTTTCGAGATCCGGATCCTTCGGCGTAACGGACTGGCGTTGCACGCTCATGCGCGCGTCCCCTTGTGCTTTTATGCAGCCGAATATAGCGCGCGTTTTTGACTGGCGGGGGCACGCGACGCGCAAATTGTGATCAGCCTCTATTGAGGCAACATAAGCTGTGCGGTCGTAGCGTTGCCGCCACGAAAAAGACTCAGCCGGCGAGAAATTCCCGGATCGAGCCGATCGCCGCCTCCGCACTGGTCTCGAACAGATTGGCGCCGAGCTGGGGCAGGTCGACCGTCCGGGCGCGGGGCAGGAACTCCCGTGCACGGGGCGTGGAGTCCCACAGGTCGTCCTTCGGTCGAAGGATGAGCACCGGCTGGCCGATCTGGCGCAACCGCTCGCCCTCCGTGGTCGGCGGCACCCCAACCAGCACCAGACGGCGTACCTGCTGGGGGCGCGCGATGGCGAGCTCCGAGCCGACGAGCGAGCCCTGCTGGTAGCCGAGCACGTCGATCTGCCGGAAACGCATGGAATCCAGGAAGTCGCCGATGCCGGAGGCGATCTCTACGACGGAGGCGCGCGTCGGTGGGCCATCCGACTCGCCGCTGCCGGGGAGGTCGGGCGCGTAGACCGAGCGGTCCCTGCCAAGCTGAGGCAGCAACCCCTTGAAGGTGCGACCCGTGAAACCGGCGGGGTGCAGACACAGGAGCGCCGTGGCCTCTTCGAAACCGCCCCCCGGGGGAATGGCGTTGTGGACATGAAGCTGCCCGAATCGACACTCGAAGTAGCCCCGCCGCACGCGCGGTTCGGTTTCTCGAGGTCGGGACGAGACGGATCCCTTGGGCATCGGTGCTCTGCTCTCAATGTGCCGTGGCGGAGCAGTATAGGAAACCCCGCGCCGCTTTGCCGGACCCGCACGTCTTTTGCCATTCCCCGGCCTGCGGGTAGAGTGGCCGCCCTCTTTTCGACCGCTTGGAGGCCCGTCATGCGCATCCCCCGGCTCGCCCTCGCCGCCCTGCTCGCCGGATCCGCGCTGTGCGCAACCGCCCAGGCCGGTGTCTATCTCGAAAGTGCCGACAAGGAGCTGGACGGATCGAAAGCGCCCACGACCTCGAAGATGTGGTTCGACGGCGGCCGCATGCGCACCGAACGCGCCGAGCGCAGCGGCGAACAGGAAGTCGTGATCTTCAAGAACCAGACGCTGTACACCGTCGACTCGAAGTCGAAGAGCTATCGCGTCATCGACAAGGCGACGGCGGACCAGATGGGCGCCCAGGTTGCCGCCGCGAAGAAGCAGATGGAAGCGCGCATGGCGGCGATGCCGCCGGACCAGCGCAAGAAGATGGAAGAGATGATGGCGAAGATCGGCAAGGGCGCCGCCGGCGCGATGATGCCGGGGGCGAAGCCCTCGCAGCGCACGCTGACGAACACTGGCCGCACCGAAACGGTGGCGGGCATCCAGTGCACGGTGTGGGAAGCCATCGACGGCGGCCGGAAGGAACAGGAGCTGTGTGCCGCGCCCGCAAGCTCGATCCCGGGTGGCGACGACGTGATCAAGACCTTCCGCGAGATCTCGACCATGATGAGCGCGTTCACCGAGAAGCTCGGCGGCCGCGGGGGCGATGAGCCCTGGCACGACATGGAAACCCTCAACGGCGTGCCGATCCTCACCCGCGAGTTCGATAACGGCAAAGCGACCTCGGAGATGCGGATGACGGTCGTGCGCAAGGAGTCCGTGCCGGCCGCCTCGTTCGAGGTGCCCGCCGGTTACGCCGAAAAAAAGCTGAATATCCCCGGCGCGAAGGCGCACGGCGGTGACGACGACTAAGTCACGGTCGCCGCGCGCGATCCGGGCGACACTGCCGACACCGGTCCGGGAGTCACAGACATGATTCGAAACACCGCTCGATACCTCGCGCCGCTCGCCGCGCTCGCTGTCCTTACGGGCTGCGGAATGGCGGAAACCGCGACCACCACGGCCGCGCTGGCGGAAGCGAAAGCGCAGGAGCTCAAGTCCGCCAAGGAAACCCAGGCGAAGATCGAAAAGAAGCTGGAGGACGCGCAAGCCGCAGCCGCCCAGCAGCGTGAGAACGCGGAGAAGCTGGCGGAGTAGCAGGCGGAAGCGGCACTACGAGCGCCGATCGGGCGCGATGAGTGCGCCTGACACAACCGCGAACCCGTCGACCGCCGTGACCGGCGCGTGGGTTGCGCGGATGCCGGCCGGGATTTGACGCCGGCGAGCGTCGCCCGTCGGATCGCGCCGACCCCCCTTTGAGGGATGGCCGGCGCCTTTCAAGCCCATCGGAAAGACGAAGCGTGGAGCGCAGCGGCTGAGCAAGCCGCCGCTACCCCCACCCACCTCAGCGGTGTTTCTTCGCCTTGGCGCGGGACGCCTTCTTCTTTGCCGGAGCGGCCTTCTTCGCCGCCTTCTTGCCCTTCTTCGCGGCGGCCTTCGCCTTGCCCTTGGCGGCTACTTTCTTGGCCGCTTTTCTGGCCACTTTCTTGGCCACTTTCTTGGCCGGGGCCTTCTTGGCGGCGGCTTTCTTGCCCTTCTTCGCCGCGGCTTTGGCAGGCGCCTTGGCGGGCGCTTTCGCGGCGGGCTTCGCAGCCGGCTTCACCGCAGCGGGTTTTGCAGCGGCTGGTTTTGCAACAGCCACAGCTGGCTTTGCGGCAGTTGGTTTCACGGCAGCTGGCTTTGCGGCAGCCGGCTTCGCGGCAGCAGCAGCGGGTGCAGCCGCCGCCGGAGCGGCTGCGGGCTTCGCCGGTTTCGCAGCGGGCTTCACTTCGGCAGGCTTCGCGGCCACCGGCTCCGCGGCGGGCGCCGCCACCTTCTCGGCCTTCGGCTTCGGCGCCTTCGCCGGCTTTTCGGGCTTCGCGGCCGGCTTGGCGGATTTCGCAGCCTCATGCACCGCAAACGGCGCACCTTCCGAATCCATCACCTGCGCGATCCAGCTGCCGCCCGGCACTTCCATCGGGCCGTTCATGACGCGCCCACCGGCGCTCTTCGCGGCGCTTGCCGCCTTGCCCACGTCGTCGACACTGATGTAGCAGAGCCAACTCGGCCCCGTCCCCGTGCCGTCCGGGGATACGAACATGCCGCCGTACTGGTTGCCTTGATGAAGGAACAGGTGATAGTTGCCCGCCGGCGGCCCCATGTCATGCACCGGGCCCGCTTCCCAGCCGAGCAGCTTCGTATAGAACTCCATCGCAGCCTTGGCGTCCGTCGTTGCCAGCTCGTGCCAGCTGAAATCGCCAGCGCTGGGCGTCGATGCGCCATTGCCACCGGTTTCGCCACCCGACTGGTAGACGGCGAACTGCGCGCCCTGCGGATCCACCAGCACGGCATAAGACCCGCCGTTGGGCAGGTCGGATTTGTCCTTCAGCACGCGGCCACCGAGACCTTTGGCGGCGTCGGCCGTTGCGCCGACATCCGGCACGGCGACATACGGCAGCCAGTGCGGCGGCGCCGAGCCATCGAGCTTTGCGATGCCTCCGACGGGGCCGTTCTTGGCGACCCACATGGAGTAAGAAGAATCTTGCTCCCACGGCTGCAATTTCCATGGGACAACCTTCGTGTAGAACGCGGTTGCGGCGGCTGCATCAGCACTCAGCAGCTCATGCCAGACAAATTTGCCCCGGGGATCGGCGTTGCTCATGACTTTTTTTCCCTTGTTGCCTTCGTGCGAGCGAGAAGAAGCGAGGAGAGTCGGCGCGCCATTCTCCACCGCCGCCGCGCAGAGTAAATACCCGCAACGACGTGATCGTTACAAAAACATGTGCGAACGCGAGTTGCTCGCGCTGCGCGCGGCTCGATGTAACCTTTTGCCCGACTCGCCGCACGTCCCGTCGCCCTGGCACTGCCGTTCCGCTCGGCGAGCCGGCACAATTTCGACCCGGTCAGCGCGCCATGCGCCCCCGCTTGCGTAGTAAAGGTATCCCGATGCCTCACTGTTCGCGTCTGGTGTCTCTCGCCCTCACCCTGCTCTCGCTGGCCAGCGGCGCCGCCCTCGCCCAGGGCAACACCCCGTTCTCCGCCGAAAAGATGTGGTCCCTCGACCGCCTCGGCGAGCCCACCATTTCCCCGGACGGCAAGCTGGCCGTCCTGCCCGTCACGCGGTACCTGATGGCCGAAAATAAAGGCCTGACGGACCTGTGGATCCTGCCCACGGCCGGCGGCCCCGCGCGCCAGCTGACCAGCGACACCGCCGCCGACACCTCCCCGGTCTTCAGCCCCGACGGCAAATGGATCGCCTTTCTTTCGAAGCGCGGGGAGGACAAGGAGACCCAGATCTACGTGATCGCCACGGATGGCGGGGAAGCCCGCCGCGTCACGAACGTGCCGAATGGCGTGGAGGCGCCGCGCTGGTTTCCGGACAGCCGCCATATCGCCTTCATCACCTCCATCTGGATGGATCTGGTGCGCTGGGAGGACCAGGACAAGCGGATGAAGGAGCGTGCCGAGGGCAAGATGACCGGCCGCGTCTGGACACACGCGCCTATCGCCTACTGGGATCACCTGCTCGACGACACCGAGCGGCATCTGTACTCGATCGACATCCACGGCGGCGAGCCCGTCGCCATCACGCGGCTGTCGGGCTACGCGCTCCAGCAGCAGGAGGTCGACGAATACTCGTATGACATCTCGCCGGATGGCCTCGAGGTCGCGTTCCAGTCGAACATCGACAAGACGGGGATCGACCCGAACTACGACATCGTCACGCTCCCAGCCTGCGGCTGTAAGCCTGCCAAGGATGTGACGACCGACAGCAAGGCCGACGACGGCGAGCCGCGCTACAGCCCGGATGGCAAGACGCTGGCGTTCGTCCAGCAGCGCATCAAATACTTCTATGGGGATCGCATGCGGCTGATGCTGCTCGATCGCGTCACCGGCAAGGCGAAGGGCATCACGGAAGACTTCGATCGCTCCGTCAACAACGTGACGTGGATGCCGGACAGTCGCTCGCTCGTTGCGTCGATCGACGACGCCGGGACGCTGCGGGTTTACCGCTTCAACGTGACAGGCGGCGCCCCCAAGGCGATCACCACCAACCCGAGCTTCAGCTCACTGGCCGTGAGCGCGGGCGCGAAACCGACCGCCGTGGCGATCTGCCAGAGCTTCACCGAACCGCCGACGCTCGTACGACTCGATCTCGCAAACGGCAGGCCGACACAACTCTCCACGTTCAACGACGCGAAGCTGCAGGACTTCGCGTTCGGCGACGTGAAGAGCGTCACCTACAAGGGCGCGCAGAACGAAGACGTGCAGATGTGGGTCATCTATCCGCCCCACTTCGATCCGTCTAAGAAGTACCCGGTGTACATGCTCCTGCACGGCGGACCACACAACGGCATCGTGGATGGCGTGCAATGGCGGTGGAACGCGCATGTGTTCGCGAGCTGGGGATACATCGTCACCTGGCACAACTTCCATGGGTCGAGCGGCTTCGGGCAGAAGTTCGCGGATTCGATCAACCCCGACTGGCTGACGTTTCCGTACGAAGACACGATCAAGGCGGCCGACTGGCTGATGGCGCAGCCCTACGTCGACAAGGATCGCATGGCCGCCGGCGGCGGCAGCTTCGGCGGGTACCTCGCCTCGGTGCTTCTCGGGCAGCCGCATCCGTTCAAGACGCTCATTGCGCACGCCGCTGTGTACAACGAGTTCACCGAGCTCGGTTCCGACTTCGGCGCGGAGAAAGAGCGCTTCTACAACTACTGGGAGAAGCCCGAGGAGTTCGCGAAGATTTCCCCGCACAGCTACGCGGCCAACTTCAAAACGCCGACGCTCGTGATCCACAACCAGCAGGACCAGCGCGTGCCCGTGAACAATGGCATCGAGCTGTTCAACGTGCTCCAGAAAAAGGGCATCCCCAGCAAACTGCTGTATTTTCCGGACGAGAACCACTGGGTGCTGAAACCTCAGAATTCGCTGTTCTGGTACAGCAACGTCAAGGACTGGCTGGCGCAGTACGTGCCGCCGGGAGCGCGTGATGCGGCGACTGCTGCGCCGTCGGCCAGCGGGTCGCGCTGAAGAGCGCCCGTCGCGCGGCCACGCCACCGCGCATCTGTGCCCCGCTCGCGTCGAGGCGAGCGGGGCACTCGCTGAACCGCACGCCCGAGCGCGCCACGCCGCTGCGGAATGAAGCCTCCTGCACGGGAGGTGCCGTCATGATCGATCGACGCCGATTCCTTGCCACCGCTTCACTCGCGGCCGCCGCAAGCGCTACGCCTTCGCGCTGGGCGATCGCGCAGACCCGCAAGCCGCTGTCGTTGCTGATTCTCGGCGGCACGCGCTTCATCGGCGTGGAAATGACCGACCTCGCATTGAAGCGCGGCCACAAAGTCACGTTCTTCAATCGCGGCAAAACCAACGCGGACCTCTTCCCCGACATCGAGCGCATCAAGGGCGACCGCAACGGCGAGATCGACGGATTGAAGGGCCGCAAGTGGGACGCGGTGATCGACAATTCCGGCTACTTTCCGCGCGCGGTGAAGCTCACCGCGGAACTGCTGGCGCCATGGGCACCCGCGCCATTCCTCGAAGCACAGAAAGTGGAAGGCTGGAGCGACATGCCCGTCTGGAGCGACCCGAAGGGCGACGACGCGGCATTCGCCGACACCAGCGCAGCACGCGCTATGAAGGCAGGCCTAAAAATCACGCCAATGCGCAAGACCTGCCACGACACACTCGCCTGGCACCTCACCCGCCCCGCCACCGAGCGCGACAAACTAAAAGCAGGTATCGCGCCGGAGCGCGAAAAAGAAGTACTCGCGGCACTGGCGAACAAGGCAACCGGGAAGCCAGGCTGAGGGAAGTCGGAAGAACTTCTCTGAAATCGCCCTGACGGCATCAGGAAGCCGGGGTGTGCAAGCGAAGGGGCCGGGAGAGAAATGACAGGGGGCTGTCGAACTCACCCCCCGCGCAACCGGGGCGACGTGCGCTCCGACTTGACGCACTAACAATCGAATCTGCCTTCAGGCAGACGGCACAGCGCAGCTGTTCGACAGCCCCCTGTCATTTCTCTCCCGGCCCCTTCGCTTGCGCACCCCGGCGCCGCGCTCAGCTACAAGCGATTTCAGAGAGGTTCTTCTGACTTCCCTTAGCGCAGCGCCGCTTCAGAGCTTCACCATCACATGCCGGACAGCGGTGTAATCCTCCAGCGCATACGCGGAAAGGTCTTTTCCGTAGCCACTACGCTTCAATCCCCCGTGAGGCATCTCACTCACAAGCATGAAGTGCGTGTTGATCCACGTGCAGCCGTACTGCAGCCGAGCCGCCACCTGCATCGCCTTGCTCACGTCCTTAGTCCACACCGATGAAGCCAGCCCGTAATCGGACGAGTTGGCCCACTCGATCGCCTGATCCGCATCCTTGAAGCGCGTAACCGACACCACAGGCCCAAACACTTCACGCTGAACAATCTCATCCGTCTGCTTCGCGCCAGCAACGACCGTCGGCTCAAAGAAGAACCCACCGCCACTGCGCGCCTTGCCACCCGCCGTAATTTCGATATGCCGCTTCGACGCCGCCCGATCAACAAACCCCGCTACGCGCTTGCGTTGCTTCGCGCTGATGAGCGGCCCCATCTCCACGCCCTCTTCCCGCTGCGTCCCCACCTTGATGCTCCGAACCGCACCACTGAGATCGGCAACGAGCTTGTCGTAGATCTTCGGCCCGGCATAAATGCGGCAGGCCGCCGTGCAATCCTGCCCCGCGTTGTAGAACCCGAACGTGCGAACCCCGCTCACCACCGACTCAAGATCCGCATCATCGAACACGATCACGGGCGCCTTGCCCCCAAGCTCGAGATGCGTGCGCTTGGTGCCCTTGGCGGCCGCCTGTAGCACCTTCTCTCCGGTGGATGCATCGCCGGTGAGCGAAATCATCGCCACGCCCGGATGCGAGATGAGCGGCGCGCCCACCGTACTACCCCGCCCGCAGACAACATTGACGACGCCCGCCGGGAACAGCTCCGCCATGATCGTCGCAAGCTTCAGCGTCGAAAGCGGCGTCTGCTCGGAAGGCTTGAGGACCACGGTGTTGCCGCCCGCGAGCGCCGGCGACAGTTTCCACGCCGCCATCATCAGCGGGTAGTTCCAGGGCGCTATCGACGCAACAACACCAACCGGGTCGCGACGAATCATGCTGGTGAATCCAGGCAGGTACTCGCCCGCGGCGGAGCCGTGCATCGTGCGCGCGGCGCCAGCGAAGAACCGAAACACGTCCGCAATGGCCGGAATCTCGTCGTTCAGCACCGCGTTGTACGGCTTGCCGCAGTTCCGCGATTCGATCTCCGCGAACTCGGCCGCTTCGGCTTCGATGCGATCCGCCAGCTTCAGCAGCAGGGTTGCGCGATCCTTCGGCACCGTGGCCGACCCTGTTACGAAAGCCTTCTGCGCCGCCTTGATCGCGTTGTCGATCTGGCCTTCGGACGCCTCCGCGACGGTCGCGATCTTCGCGCCGGTCGCCGGGTCGAGCACATCTTCTTCCGAGCCCGCGCCCGCCAGCAGCTTTCCGTTGATCAGCAGCTTCGTATTCATGTTCGTTCCTCGGCAGGGCGAGTCAGGTAATAAGCCAGCACGATCGGCACGAGCGTCACCGCCACCACGATCACCGCCACGACGTTCGTGACGGGCCGATCGCGCGGCCGGAACAGTTCATTGAAAAACCAGATCGGCAGCGTTCGCTCGTGCCCCGACGTGAAGATGGTAACGATGATCTCATCGAAAGACAGCGCGAAGGCGAGCATCCCGCCCGCGAGCAGCGCAGTGCCGACCTGTGGCAGCAGGACGGCGCGGAAGGTCTGCCAACCATCGGCGCCGAGATCCATCGAGGCTTCGATCCAGCTCGCGGGAATGCGTCGGATGCGCGCAATCACGTTGTTGTGAACGATGACGATGCAGAACGTCGCGTGACCCGCAACGATTGTCCAGAAACCGGGATCGAGCCCCGCAAGCTTGATGGCCGACAGCAGCGCGATGCCGGTGATGATGCCGGGGAGCGCGATCGGCAGCACGAACAGCAACGTGAGCGTGTCCTTCCCCGGGAATCGACTGCGTGCCAACGCGAGCGCGGCGAGGGTACCGAGTATCAGCGCCGCCAGCGTCGCGATGCTCGCAACGCCGAGCGACATCCGCATCGCCGCCCACATGTCGCTTCGCTCGAACGCGAGACGAAACCACTTCAGCGTGAGCCCCGGCGGGGGGAACTGATACGTGCGGTCCTCAGTCGTGAACGCATACAGCACAATGATCACAACCGGGAAATGCAGGAACGCGAGCCCCGCATAAGCCGCAAGTCGCGAGGCGAGCGGCACGCGTCTCATGGCCGCGCCTCACATCGCATCGAACGCCCCCAGCCGCCTCACCAGCGACAGGTAAATCGCGATGAGGAGGATCGGCACGAGCGAGAAAGCCGCCGCGAGCGGAATGTTCCCGGCCGTGCCCTGCTGCTGATACACCATCATGCCGATGAAGTATCCGGGCGCCCCCACGATGCTGGGAATGATGTAGTCGCCGAGGGTCAGCGAGAAGGTGAACACCGAGCCCGCGGCGAGGCCCGGCATCACGAGCGGCAGGATCACGCTTCGAAACGTCTGACCCGGACGCGCGCCGAGATCCGCCGACGCCTGAATCAGCGATGCGGGCACGCGCTCGAGCGCCGCGGCGATGGGCAGGATCATGTACGGCAGCCACATGTATACGAACACGATGAACATGCCGAGATACGACGACGCGAGCGACGGCCCGCCTACCGCCGGCAGCCGGAGGATCGCATCCAGCACTCCTTGCGCTCCAATTGCTTGAAACAGCCAGCTAAGGATTCCTTCCTTCGCGAGAATCAGGCGCCACGCATACACCTTCACGAGATAACTCGTCCACATCGGCACGAGCACGGCCACGTAGAAAATCGCTTTCGTGCGCGAAGACGCATAACGGACCATGTAGTTCGCGATCGGGAAGGCGACGAACGCCGCCGCGAGGGTGACGCAGATCGCCATCGTGAGCGTGCGAGTCACGATGTCCAGGTTCGCGGGTTGCGTGATGAGCTGCTTGTAAGTCGCGAACGTCGGCGTGCGTACGATCTGCGCTGTGAACTCGTCGATCGAATAGATGCTCTGGGTCAGCAGAGCGAACAGCGTGCCGAGATAGACCGTGCCGAGCCAGAGCAACGGCGGCACGAGCAGCAACAACAGATAGAAAGTAGGGCGGCGATAGAGAAACGTCGAGATCGCACGAAATGGGCCGCCGCCCGCTGACGGTACCGTGGCGGCCGCGGCGTTCACGAGAAGCGCCTTTCAGGCGCCTGCGGCGTGCGCCGTCGACGCGGTCCAGGCCGGCCAGCGTCCTCCGCGACACCGCGCGATGCCGCGTTCATGACTAAGCGCTCTCCAACATGACCATGTGCTCGCGTGACCATGCCAGGCGAACGCGTTCACCCGCATGTCCGGGTACGCGTGCCGACTCGCCCGCGTTGCACGTTGCCGAAAACACGTCTCCGGCATCGAGCCTCACCTGCCATCGACACGTAGCGCCATGGAACTGCACGTCGAGCACCGTGCCGTCCGCCGCAACGAACCCAGACGACACGGCATCGTTTGGCGCGAGCACCGCGACACTCTCGGTGCGAATCGCGAACGGCTGCGACGAGCCCCCGAGCTTCCGCGCGATCTCGCCCTCCGCAACGTTCGCACCGCCGACGAAGCGCGCGACGAACGGCGTGCGCGGGCGCTTGTAGAGCTCGCGCGCATTCGCCATCTGTTCGATGCGCCCGCTGTTGAACACAGCCACGCGATCGGACATCGACAACGCCTCGCCCTGATCGTGCGTGACATAGACAAACGTGATCGCGAGCCGTCGCTGCAGATTGCGCAGCTCGATCTGCATTTCTTCGCGCAGCTTCAGGTCGAGCGCGCCGAGCGGCTCGTCGAGCAGCAGCACTTTCGGCTGGTTGATCAGCGCCCGCGCGAGCGCCACGCGCTGCTTCTGGCCGCCCGACAACTGCGCCGGTCGCCGGCCTTCGAAGCCGCGAAGCTTCACGAGGTCCAGCATTTCGTGGGCGCGCGCCGAACGCTCGGCGAGGCTCACTCGGCGCATGCGAGGACCATAGGCAACGTTTTCCAGCACCGTCATGTGCGGGAAAAGCGCGTAGTCCTGGAACACGGTATTGACGTTGCGCTCGTAGGGCGGAACGGACGAAACGTCACGCCCTTCGAGAAGCACCTCGCCGGAGTCCGGGAGATCGAAGCCCGCGATGAGACGCAGGCAGGTCGTCTTGCCCGAGCCGGAAGGCCCGAGCATGGCGAAAAATTCACCGGGCTCGATAGTCAGCGAGACGCGGTCGACCGCGCGCACCGTACCGAAGGCGCGCGCGACCTCCCGAAACTCGACGGCGTTCATTGGAAAAAATCGCCTGCGGCGCGTTTTTCAGACATTGGCTGCGTCCCCGACGGCAAAAAACGCGGTTTTTGCCCGGGCCGCGTGGCCGCCTGCGGCAACGCGCAGCTACGCCCGAACGCCGCTAACGACCGCCCATGACGGCCACGTAATCCGTGGCCCACTTGCTGTACGGCACGCACATATCGCCCTGCGTCGCGCATTTGGCTTCGGGCGTGCGCCAGAAGTGGATCTTCTCGAAGTTCTCGATGCCGTTGGTCTTGCAGCCCTCGGCGCCGAGCAGCGCGTGGTTCTCGCAGGCTGTCGGTACGGCAGGCACGGAGCCGAACCACGCGGCAACGTCACCCTGCACCTTCGGCGTGAGCTGCCAGTCGAGCCACTTGTATGCGCAGTTCGGATGCTTGGCGCTCGCGTGCATCATCGTGGTGTCGGCCCATCCGGTGGCGCCTTCCGTCGGGACGGTGCTCGCGATCGGCTGCGGCTTCTCGCCCGACGTGAGCGTGTTCACCTGGAACGGCCAGGTGCTCGAAGCGACGATGCCCTCGCTCGTGAAGTCCTGCACCTGCACGTTCGCGTCGTGCCAGTAGCGCTGCACGAGCGGATGCTGCTTGCGGAGCAGGTCCAGCACGGCGTTGTACTGCGTTTCGTTGAGCTCGTACGGATCCTTGATGCCGAGATCCGGCTTCTTCGTCATGAGATAGAGCGCGCCGTCGGCGATGTAGATGGGCCCGTCATACGCCTGCACGCGGCCCTTGTTCGACTTGCCATCCGCGAGCTTCTGCTCTTCGAACACGACCGACCACGAGGTCGGCGCTTTCTTGAAAACCTTGGTGTTGTACGCGAGGACGTTGGGGCCCCACTGATACGGCACGCCGTAGTGCTTGCCATCCACGTAGTGCCACGGCGCTTCCTGCAAGCGCTTGTCGATCGTCGAGTAGGCGGCCACCTTCGAGATATCGACGGGCTGCACGGTGTTGCCGCGGATGAGGCGCAGCGACGCATCGCCCGATGCGGTCACGAGGTCGTACCCGCCCTGGGTCATGAGCGACACCATCTCATCCGAGGTGCCCGCCACTTTCACGTTGACCTTGCAGCCAGTGTCTTTTTCGAACTGCGAGACCCAGTCATAGGCCTTGTCGGTTTCGCCCCGCTCGATGTAGCCGGCCCAGGCGACGATGTCGACCTGGCCTTCGAGCGCATTGGGGTCCGGCGCGGCGGCCGCAACCGAGGTCTCTTCTTTCTTCGAGCAGGCGGCGAGAACGAGTGACGCCGCGAGCACGGACAGCATCAGTCCGCTTCGTGTCTGGGCGAATGAGCCTTGCATGAGCGGTCCCCTGAGTTTCTTCGGCAGGTGGTTGTTATGAAGCGGTAAGGATTCTAGGAGCGTCCCGTCTCAATAGCCAACTTCGACCGGCTCAGCGGATCGACGAGACGAAATCGCCCTCAAATGAGGCAACGTGCCGGCCTTCGAACAGCAGGTGTGCATTCATCGTGATACGTCCGCGACCGCGGCGTTCGAGCATCCTGAGGAAGCGCCGCCACGCTGTATCGTCGACGAGAACGCAGACCGCCGAAAAATCCCCGTGTATGGGTTCTTCGTAGCTCATGACGTTGCGCTGAATGACCGTCGCGGCCTCTACCTCGGCATGCTGCAGACCTATGTGGACCAAGGTCCATGCGGACAGCGTGGCCAGCGCCGACGCGCTGCCGCCGAACACGGTCTCGTGGAAATTGATATTCGGCGGGAGCGGCGCCGTCAGCTCCACACGCGTCGGTGTCGCGATCTTCACTCTCACGCCCATCGCCGCCGTCAGCGGAATGTGACGGTGCAGGTACTGCTCGATCTCGACTTCGGGCGAAGCCGTTCTGGGTTGCGCCAATGCGTTCATCAGTGAGCTCATGCGCGTAAGTGTAGCTGCGAGGATAACGAACGCACACGTGCGAAAAGTGAAATCACCTCACGGCAGTTGCCAGGTCACGCCCAGCAGATACAGGCGCGGTAACCAGGTGGAAGTCTGCGGCGACAGCGACGCGAGCGGGCCTGCGGATTGCACGGCGTACGACACGCAGCAGTCGTTCGAGTGATTGGTGAGGTTGTCGACTTCGCCGTAAACATGGAGCGCGCCTTTCCGAAGCGCGTGAACCCAGCCGGCGCGCAGATCCAGCGAAAAGTAGCTGCCCCACGCGACGCTATTGCGCGGTGCGAGCTCGACGCCGCTCGCCGCGCCATTCGCGATGCCCGTCTGAACGAGAACGTTCCGCCGCCAGCCGCTGTGCCAATTCACGTTGCCGGAGAGCTGCCAAACGCCGGGCTGCCACACGAGCCCGCTCGCCACGGTGTGCTTCTGGTCCCACGTGCGCGGCGCGCGAATGGCGCCGATGCGATCGGTGGCCTCCGACCAGCTGTAGCTCAACCATCCGCTCCAATCGCCGGACGACTGCCACCGCACACTCAGCTCGGCGCCATGCGCATGCGAGGAGTCGGGCTGCACGCGCACGCGATCCGCCTCGAGCTCGGGGAACAGCGCGAAGGGGTCAAGCAGATTCTCGTAGATCGGCGTGGGATCGCGGATGTGCTTGTCGTACGCCTCGATCCGCAGCAACGTCATCGGGAGAAGCCTGTGTTCGAGGCTCAGCACTGTTTGTGTGGAGCGCTGCGCGGCGTGGATGCGCGCGTCGCCGTCCTGTATCTGCAGTTCATCAGGCCGCTCCGTCTGTGCCATGCGACCCCAGCTCAATCGAAACACGGTGTCCGCGTCGTACTGATACTGCGCGCTCACACGCGGCGAAACCTGGTCGTCGCTGAATGCCGTGCCGAAGCGCTGCGCGTCCCAGCGGAGCGCAAGATCGATTGCGACTTGTTTGGTGAGACTGATCAGCGCGGAAGTGAACGCGGCGTACGACTCGCCATCCACGTCGATCAGCTGATCACTCACTCGCGTCGCCGGGCTTCCGAATACGGTGGCGAACAGCGGGTCGATATTGGTGGAGCCGCGGTAGTTGTAGTGAGCAACGTAGTCGTACCACTCGACACCCGCGTTGAATGTCGCGCGCTCCCCCGCTCTGGCGCTGCCTTCGACGCGCAACGTATTCGTGTCGAATATGCGATGGTCGTCGACCGTTCCCACCGCGCTACCGGTGCGATCCACGGAGCCGACGCGATTCGTATGCCTCTCGGTGCGAGAGGCGGTGACGCTGAGCTCGCTCGCGTCGTCTGGCCGGAAGCGCCACGACGCCCAGCCCGTCGCGTCACGATATTCGATATCGCCCTTCTCGGTGCCTTGCTCGAAGTTCACTTTGAGCTGGTCGTCCAGCAGCAGCATGCCGCCGGCGAGTGACGAGCGCGAACCGGTGTCGATCTGGAAGCGCGCGAGCGCATCGAGAAATTCCGGTCTTGTCTCTTCGCGCTCGAGAAGCTCGGTAAATACATCGATGTTGCCGCGACGCACGCTGACCAGCCAGTCGACGGGGTAGTCGTCGAGCCGACCCTGCGACAGGCCATGCGTGTATAGAACGCTCGCACCAAGCTCGTTGTAGTCGCGGCCGGACCAGGTGCGGGGAGCGATGTCGAGCACGCCGGACAACCGGTTGCCATAGCGCGCGGGAAACACGCCGCTGAAGAAATCGATCTTGGAAATGCTGCCGGGGTCGAGCAGGCCGAGCAGGCTTTGCACATCCTTATAGTGGAACGGCTCGAAGAGCGGCACGCCATCGAAATACACGCCCAGCTCTTCGTCCCGACCGCCACGCACATGCGATCGCGCGGACAACGCATTGGACGCCGTGCCCGGCAGGAACCGCGTGACGCGCAGGACGTCTTCGTTCAGGCCGGGCAACGTTTCGACATCATCGCGAGTCAGCTGTGCGAGCGATGCTGAAAGACTCCCTTCGTCGATGACGTACCGGCTGGCATACACACCCAACTCATAGAGCGGGTCGTTGGGCTCGGCGGCGCGCGGTGGCGCCGTCGCCTGACCGCCCGCCTTGACGGGCTGCGACGCGGCAGCCGTCATTCTCACGACCGAGTAAAGACCCGAGCGAACGGGCTCGAGTGTGAGACCGTGCGGGGCGAGAATGCGGCGGGCCAGGTTCTCCGCCGATTGCGCTTCGCCGGCGTCCGCCGCGCTGACGTCCACGTTCACGGTGAGCTCGGGTCGCACGAGCACCGAGCTGAAGATGAGACGCAGACCCCGCGAACGCAGTTCTTCCAGTGCCGCGGTGAGTGACTGCCCTCGCGTCACCGCCCCGGCGACCGTCGGCCCGAGAAGCAGCGCACCGACAAAAATCGTTATGTATCTGCGCACTGCGTGCATGCCGAATGCTAGCACGCAGCAGCAAACCGTCCCGCTTGCCCGCGACTGATTCCGGCGGCTCGATGCGTCCAACTTTTCAACGGTTAGCCGACCAGGTTCTTCACATCATGAATTCACCGTTGGCCCAGCCCCTGTGGCTGGCAGGCCGCGATCGCTTTCGTCCGCTGCTCACGCTCGCCGCGTGGTACGTAGTGGTCGGCCTTGTTCTACGCGTGGTGCTGTGGGCGGCATTCGGTCGCGCGCAGCAGGTAGGACCTACCGCTCTCGCCTGGATTCTCCCGACCGGCGCCGTCGCGGACGCGGTGCAGAGTCTCTATCTGCTCGCTCCCTTCGCGGTGGTGCTCTGGCTGATGCCCGACCGGCCGTACCGGTCGAAGGCCATGCGCACTACCGTGCTCATCGGCGCATTCGCGTGGATGTTCGGGCTCACATTCGTCGCCGCCGTTGAATACTTCTTCTTTGCGGAGTTCGACGCGCGACTGAACCTCGTCGCCGTGGACTACCTCATGTATCCGACCGAAGTGGTTGGAGACGTCTGGGCCGAGTATCCGGTGGTCAAAGTGCTCGCAGGCGTCGCCGTGCTCACGGCACTGGTCGTCTACGCGCTTCGCAGCCGGCTCACGGCGCAACCGCAGCTTGCCACGACCCTGAAAGGCCGCAGTCTGGCGTTCGGCGCTTTCGCCGTGCTGACCGCGATCTGCGGCATCGCGTTCGAAACGCATTCGCTCGCGTCGTTCGACAACCGCGTCGCCAATGAGATCGCCGCGAATGGGTCGAGCAGTTTCTTCCGCGCGCTGCGCACGAACGAGATCGATTACCACACCTACTACGCGAGCCGCCCCACGCAGACCAATCTGCGCAACCTCGTTTCGCATCTCGGCCAGGAAGGCGGCCAATTCACGCGACTCGCGGAAGGCCGGCTCGATCGCAGCTTCCCCGCCAACCCCGGCGGCCTCGGGAAACTGAACGTAGTGGTCGTGTCGAGCGAATCGTTCGGCGCGGAGTTCAGCAAGCTCTACGGCTCCTCGCACGACTGGACGCCGGAGCTCGACCGCATCGCGCAGCAGGGCGTGTGGTTCCGGCACATGTATGCCTCGGGAACGCGCACCGTGCGCGGCCTGGAAGCGATCGCCACGTCGCTGCCGCCGATCCCGAGCGTGTCGGTTTTGCGCCGGCCCGGCAACGAAGGCATCGCGAACTGGGGCACGGTGATGCGGGATCAGGGTTACAGCACGAGCTTCCTGTACGGTGGCTACGGCTACTTCGACAACATGAATTACTTCTTCGGCCACAACGGCTTCGAGGTGCGCGACCGCGAGCGGATTCCGAAACCGGTGCGCTTCGAGAACATCTGGGGCGTCGCCGACGAAGACCTGTTCGACTCCGCGCTCAGCTATTTCGACGAGCAGTCGAAGTCCGGGAAGCCGTTCTTCTCGATCATCATGACGACGTCGAACCACAAGCCGTTCACGTTCCGCGAAGGCGTGCCCGGCGTGAAACCGAAGGGTGGCGGGCGCGAGTCCGGCGTGCGTTACGCGGACTACGCTCAGGGGTATTTCATCCGCGAAGCGCGGAAGCATGCCTGGTTCGACAACACGCTGTTCATCGTCGTGGCCGATCACGGCGCGCGCGTGTATGGGCGGGAAGACATACCGCTCAAGAGCTACGAGATCCCGATGGTGTTCTACTCGCCGAAACACCTGCGCCCCGCCCGCGTGGACACGCTGACAACTCAGATCGACATCGCACCTACGGCGCTCGGCCTCTTGGGCTTTGCGTATCACGCGCCCTTCTTCGGCGAAGACGTGCTCAACGACTCGAACGAACAGCGTGTGGCGTTGTTCAGCCACAACCACGACGTCGCGCTCTACCAGAACGGCGAGCTCGCCATCCTGGGCCTCAACAAGACCGTGGAGAACGTCTTCTACGACCAGGCGACCGATACCTACAAGCCGGCTCCGCCCAACCCGCAGCTCAACGACCTCGCGGTGGCGTACTACCAGACGGCGTTCGAGTTATTCCGGCAGCGGCGCTATAACTAGGTCACGTGGAACCCGAGCTCACACACGAGTCCGAGCTGATCCGGCGCATGCTGGCCGGCGAGGAGCGGGCGTTCCAGGCGTTCTTCCAGAGCCTGTTCCCGCGCCTGTATCGTTTCGCCTTGCCGCGCGTCGACCGCAACGAGGAGGCCGCGCGCGAAGTCGTGCAGGCCACGCTCACCAAGGCCATGCGGAAGCTCGCGGACTATCGTGGCGAAGCCGCGTTGTTCACATGGCTGTGCCAGATTTGCCGGCGGGAGATCGTCGATCGCGTGCGAGCGGAGAAACGCCGCTCCGAGCGCGTCGTGCTGATCGACGACCAGCCCGACCTGCGCGCCGCGATGGAGTCCATCGAAGCGCCGGACGAGTACGACCTCGTGAAGAGTTATGGCCGCGCGGAGTTCGGGCGGCTGATTCAATCAGTCCTGGATCGACTGCCAGCGCGCTACGGAGAGGCGCTGGAATGGAAATACGTGGAGGGCCACTCGGTCGAGGAGATCGGCGAGCGGCTCGGCATCGGGCATACGGCAGCACAGTCGCTGCTCGCCCGGGCGCGCGTCTCGTTCCGCGAGGCGCTGGAAAAGGTATTCGGGGCCGCCGCGGAAGATATCGCGCGGACGCTCGAATCCTAGGGGAGAGATCATGGCTGAGCACGACGATTCAGACATCGCCCGCGTGCTGCGCGCCGCCGGTGGCCGCGCGAACCCGTCGGATGACATGACGCGCGCCGTGTACGAAGCCGTGCACGCCGAATGGCGCGCGACGGTGGAGCGGCAGCGGCGCAAGCGGATGCACCGCGTATGGCTTGCGGCCGCGGCCTCGATTGCCGTGGCCGCCATCGCGCTGTTCGCGAGCCGCGGCCTCATTCACACGCCTGGCGAATTGATGGCTGACGTGAGCCGAAGCGCCGGCGTGGTGCAATTCCGTGAGGGTGATTCCGATGAATGGCAGAGTGCCGCAGCGACGAAGAGCCTGCGTATCGGCCAGAGCATTCACACCGGCGCCGATGGGCGCGTCGCACTGGCGTTGCGTGACGGCGTTTCGCTGCGGCTGGATCACGACACGAACGTTGCGATCGTGAGCGCGGACCGTGTCGACGTCCGCACGGGCGCCGTGTACCTCGACTCAGGTGTTTCAGGGCCGAGCGCCGCCAGGCTGCAGGTCGGCACGCCGGCGGGTATCGTGCGGCACGTCGGCACGCAGTACGAAGCGCGCATCTTGAGCAGCGGCACGCGCGTTCGCGTGCGCGAAGGGCGCGTGGACGTGATGCCCGCGAACGGGCCCGCTCGTACGCTGGAAGTGGGCGATCAGATTCTCGTGTCGAGCGCTGGCGTCGAGCAGCGCAGCCGCATCGAGCCGAGCAGCGATGAGTGGGATTGGGCCTCGAATGCCGCGCCGGAGTTCGACATCAATGGCAAGCCCGTGCAGGAATTCCTCGCCTGGGCGGGCCGCGAGACCGGGCTGAAGGTGGTGTTCACCAGCGCGGAGAGCGCCTCGGAAGCGCGCCGCGCCGTGCTGAGCGGATCGATCGCCGGGCTCAACCCGGATGAGGCGCTGGCCGCCGTGCTGCCGACCACGAGCCTGAAGGGCACGGAGAAGGACGGGCAACTCGTCGTCGAGATTGCGAGCGTCCGCTAACACGCCGTCGGACCTGCGGGTGCCCAAGCGCGGCTACGCGCCAAGGCAGGCGGCAAAAACCACGCTTTTTGCCGGCGGCGACCGCGCGAGGTCTCGAAAAAATCGTCAGGAGACGATTTTTTCCAATGAACGAGCCGGTTCGATCCGCTGACGGCTTTCGCGCCAGATCAGATAGAGCCCGCTCAGCACCACGATGCCCCCGCCGGTGTAGACGCGCGTGTCGGGCAACGTATTCCATGCGAGCCAGTCGATTCCCACGCCCCAGAGCAGCGCGGTGTATTCGAACGGCGCGATCGTCGACACCGGCGCGGAGCGGTATGCGAGCGTCAGCAGGTGAACGGCGATCGCTCCGAGGACGCCCGTCGCAACGATCACGCCGTAGTGCTCGACTCGAATGGGCTGCCAGTCCCCGAGCGCAAAGGCCGCGCTCACCAGCGTCATGATCAACATGGACCAGAAGACGACGCTGGTGTTGGATTCTGTCTTCAAAAGCACTCGCACGCTCACGACGCTGACGGCGTACGCAATCGCTGAAACAAAAGCCGCCAGCGCACCCACGGTCATGAGGCTCGACGTGGACGGCCTCAGCATCACGATCACGCCGCACAGCCCGATGCCGATGGCGAACCACCGATGCCAACCCACCTTCTCGCCCAGGATGGGCACCGACAGCGCGGTGACGAGCAGCGGAGCGGAAAGGAATATCGAGTACGCATCCGCGAGCGACAGCACGCGAATCGCGTACACGAACGTCGCGAGCAGGAACACGGATAGCAGCCCGCGCATGAGGTGCAGCTTCCACCGCACGGGCTTCAGCTCCGCGAAACTGCGCCTGAACACGAGGGGCAGCAGCACGAATGGCAGCGAGGCGAAGCCACGCATCGCGCTCACCTGCATCGTGGGGTAGTGCTCTGTGAGGAACTTGAGCAGCGAATCCATGAACGCGAAAGCGCCCACGGCCACCAGCATGCAGCCGATACCCCTGAGCTTTGATCGGTGAGCTTGCTCGCTCGGCGTCGCCGGTTTCGGCGCGTCTACCACTGCCCTGTGTTGGGCATGGATTTCCACGGCTCCGCCGGCGGCAATGCGTCGCCCTTCTGCAGCAGCTCGACTGAAATGTTGTCGGGCGAGCGGATGAACGCCATGCGCCCGTCGCGCGGCGGCCGGTTGATGACTACGCCGTTGTCCTGCAGCCGCTGGCACGCGGCATAGATGTCTTCGACGGCGTAGGCGAGGTGACCGAAGTTGCGACCGCCGGTGTAGCTTTCCGGGTCCCAGTTGTAGGTCAGCTCGACCTGCGCCTCTTCATCGCCGGGCGCGGCGAGGAACACGAGCGTGAAGCGGCCCTGCGGAATTTCCTTGCGAGACACTTCACGCAGACCCAGCGCATCACAATAGAACTTGAGCGACGCGTCGAGGTTGGTGACGCGCACCATGGTGTGCAGGTATTTCATCGTCAGAACATTTCCGAGGGGCCGGGCGTCTTGATCTCGACCTTGTGGCGCGACGGAATGAAGTCACCCGTGATCATGTCTTCGTAGGCCTGGCCCGGGCCCACCATCGGATACACGCCGGCGTCGCGGTCGATCACCACTTCGAGGAACGCGGGGCCCTCGAACTTCATGAACTCCTCGATCACGCGCGGCACGTCTTCCTTGCGGTCGAGGCGTACGGCATAACGGAAGCCATCGGCCTGCGCGGCCTTCACGAAGTCCTTCTTGTGCAGCGAGCGATCGCTCGCGGACAGGCGGCCCTTGTGGAACAGCTTCTGCCACTGTTTCACCATGCCGTCGCCGAAATTGTTCAGCACCACGACCTTGATGGGCAGGTCATACGTGGTGACGGTCTCGAGCTCGCCCACGTTCATGCGGACGCTCGAGTCGCCATCGATGTCGATGACGAGGCGGTCGGGATTCGCGATCTGCGCGCCGATCGCCGCCGGCAGACCGAAACCCATCGTGCCCATGCTGCCCGAGGTGAGCCACAGGCGCGGCGCGCGGAAGTCGCAGTATTGCGCGGCCCACATCTGGTGCTGGCCGACGCCGGTCGCGATGATGGCATGGCCCTTCGCGTGCCTGTTGATCTCTTCGATGACGTAGTACGGCTGGATGAGCGGGCTGTTGCGATCGTAGTTCATCGCATACTTGCTCTTCAGATCGGCGAGATGCGCGTGCCAGGGCGCGTAGTCGCGCTGGAACTTCTGCCGCTTGCCGAACGCCGTGAGCGCGCGTAGCGCATCGGCCATCGCGCCGATGTGCGCCCACTGCGCACGCTTCACCTTGTTCACTTCCGCGCGATCGATGTCGATGTGCGCGATGCGTTTCGCGTTGCGCGCGAACTTCGCGGGCACGCCGGCCACGCGATCGTCGAAGCGCGAGCCGAGCGCGAAGAGAAAGTCGCAATCATCCACGGCGTAGTTCGCAAACGCCGCGCCGTGCATGCCGAGCATGCGCATGCAGAGCGGGTTGTAGGTGTCGACCGCGCCGATGCCCATGAGCGTGGTGACGACCGGAATGCCGAAGGCTTCCGAAAACTCGCGCAGCGCGCTCGCCGCTTCGCCCGCGACGACGCCGCCACCGGCGTAAATGAGGGGGCGCTTGGCTTCACCGATCATCTCGAAAAGACGCGCGGCTTCGCCATCATCGACCGCGCGGCTCGCCAGCTCGTTCATGCGGCGGCGATAGCCCGGAATCGGCAGCGTGCCCGCGCCGACGAAGTTGCCTTCCCAGTTCTGCACGTCCTTCGGCAAGTCCACGACCACGGGGCCGGGACGGCCGGTGCGCGCGATCTCGAACGCCGTGCGGATGGTGGCCTCGAGCTTGAGAGGGTCGGTCACGAGGAAGATATGTTTCGCGACCGCGCCCATGATCGACGGCACCGGCGCTTCCTGGAACGCATCGGTACCGATGGCGGCGCGCGAGACCTGCCCGCAGATCACCACCATGGGCACAGAGTCCGCCATGCAATCCCGAACGGGCGTAACGGTGTTCGTCGCACCGGGCCCGGACGTCACGAGACACACACCGACGCGCCCGCTCGAGCGCGAGTAGCCCGCGGCCATGAACCCCGCGCCCTGCTCGTTCGCCGGAACGATCAGCGGGATCTGCCGGTTGCCGGTGCGCTCGGCCTCGGCATTGAAGAGAAACACGGCATCGTAGGTCGGCAGGATCGCGCCGCCGCTGTAGCCAAAGATCGCCGTCGTGCCTTCATCCGCTACGACCTGCATGACCATCTGGGCGCCCGTCATTTTCTGACCGGCAAGCGGATGACCAAGGGGGCGGGGCTGGATGACCGTGTCGCTCATGGGAGTGCTGTAAGGAGCCCGAAAAGGGCGGGGACGTCGAAGACTAGCAGCTACGAGCGCGCCGGCAAACCCGGAAAAGCCTGGAATTTCACCCCCGCGCCACACCCGTCGCGTACCGCGCTCACCGCAGGCGTTCGCAGGTGGCGTCTCGCTCGAAAGGCAGTCGGCGGGGACGTCTGCGCGTAGGACGTACGCGCAGACGAGGCCCCCGCAGGATGCGGTCTTACGGCCGGTCCCCGCCCAGGGCCTTTCGAGTGAGACGCCGCCTGCGAACGCCTGTATTCTTCGAGCCAACCCTATGAACGCGACACCACAACCCGCCGCCGCTCCTGCGCGGCACATCATCGCCATCCTCCTGCAGAACGAAGCCGGCGCCCTGACCCGCGTAGCGGGCCTCTTCTCGACGCGCGGCTACAACATCGAATCCCTTTCGGTAGCCGCCACCGACGATCCAACGGTATCGCGCATTACGCTCGTCACCAAAGGGTCCGACGCGGTGATCCAGCAGATCGCGAACCAGCTGAACAAGCTCATCGACGTCGTCAGCGTCGAGGACATGACCGGCGGCGAGCATCTGGAGCGCGAGCTCGTGCTGCTGAAACTGAAAGTGCGGCCCGAGCAGACCGATGTCGTGCGAGGTTATGTCGTGCGCACCGGCGGTCGCGTGCTCGACCCGGCGACGGATTGCTTCATCGTCGAGCTGACCGCCAGCGAAGCCGAAGTGAACTCGTTCATTGTCGACCTGGATCGCCAGGCCGAATTGCTCGAGGTCGTTCGCAGCGGTGCGCTGGGAATCGGCCGCAGTGGCCGCAGCCTGCGCGTAGTCCGCTAGCTGAGAGACCCCAGTCGAGCGACATGAAGCGCGCCGTCTTCCCGCGGCGCCCGCGAGTTCGCTTTTTGGCGCGGACTTGCCCTGTCGACCGCCCAGCGCGAGGCCGCCCTCTTGGCCGCCCGGCGATTGAGGGCGTCCTGGTTCTTCAAGGAATCAAAACCGTCGAGCCCGTAGTCTTGCGGGCCTCGAGATCCGCGTGCGCCTGCGCCACATCCTCGAGCGCGTAAGTCTGGTCTATGCGCACCTTCACTTTCTTGCTCTTCACAGCCGCAAACAATTCCTTCGCGGTGGCCAGCAAATCCTCACGCTTCGCGACGTAGCTGAATAACGTAGGTCTGGTGACAAACAGCGACCCGCGCTTCGACAACTCGAGCGGATTGAACGACGGCGGCGCCCCCGACGCGTTCCCGAACGACACCATCATGCCGAGCGGCCGAAGCGAATCGAGCGACTCGAAGAAAGTGTCCTTACCCACCGCGTCGTACACAACGTGCACGCCAAGGCCTTTCGTCAGCTTCTTTACGCTCGCGGCGATCTCATCGCGCCCCGAAATGAGCACGTGCTTGTAACCGTGCTGGCGCGCGAGCCGCGCCTTCGCGTCGCTGCCGACCACACCGATCACCGTTGCACCGAGGGACTTCGCCCACTGCCCGAGCAGAAGCCCTACGCCGCCCGCAGCCGCGTGGACGAGCACGAAATCCCCTTTCTTCACACGATACGTACGGCGCAACAGATACTGAGCGGTCATCCCCTTCAGCATGATCGCCGCGGCCTGCTGATCTGAAATACCGCTGGGCACTTTCACGACGCGATCCGCCGGCACATTGCGCACTTCGCTGTACGCGCCCGGAGAGGTGCTCACATAGGCGACGCGGTCGCCGACGCGAACATCCCGCACCTTCTTGCCCCGTGCCTCGACGACGCCGGCGGCTTCGCGACCGAGCCCGCTCGGAAGCGCAAGCGGGTAAAGCCCGTTCCGGTCGTACACATCGATGAAGTTCACCCCGATGGCGGTGTGTCGAACCCGCACCTCGTCGGGGCTGGGCGCGCCGACCTCGACCTCTTCGAACTTCAGGACATCCGGTCCGCCGGTCTGATGAATTCGTATCGCGCTGGGCATGGACAAGCTCTCGTCTGGTGCAACCACTGGCGGCGATCCGGCCGTACAGCCGATGTGAGCCGGTTCGCAGATTCGTAATAGAGAGCCCCGAATCATACGGATTCTCCGCCGGAGAGCGAACGGGCTCGCACAGGCGGGCCCCGCGCGGGACTAAAGTCGATGCGTCTCGGTTTTGGCTCACCTATCTCATGGAGAAGAGCGAACTTCCGCCTTCCGGAGAGGCATCGACCCGTCGGCCGGAAGGGGGGAAATCAACCTCCGCCCTGACCGACCTGCTTCGTCGTGCCCTCGGTGAGCTCGACGCCTCGGCCGTCGGCGTCACGCGCGCCCTAGGCGGGCCGCCGCGCTACTTCACCCGAAGCGCGATCGCCGCGCAGTTCTTCGAAGACATCTGCGCCACGGGGCTCGATACGCTGAAGGAGCAGACGCAGGCGAAGGCCGGTGTATTCGGCACCAATCGCGTCAAGGGCGACTCCCAGGGGCCGGTGCGCGGGCGCCTCATCGCCGTTTCACTGCGCAGCTCGAAAGGGTTGCCGCTCGGCATTCTGATTGCGACCCGACTCATCGAAGAGCCGAAGTTCGGCGCGCAGGAGTCGCAGAAGCTGCTGTCACTGGCGGCGGAGTTCGCCGCCGCGCTGACGCCGCCCAAGCCGGCGATTCCCGAACCGCCCGTGATCGCACCGGTCGCCGCCGCGGCCGACCGCGACTGCACGGTGACGACGCTCCTCGACTGGAGCGCGTTCGAGAAGCAGATTCGCAAGACCGAAAACACGGACCGCCTGGCTGGGTGCGTCATCTATGGCGACATGGACCAGATCCATGTCATCAACAAGCTCGCGGGCTTCGCGGCCGGCGATCGAGCCATTGCCGAAGCCGGCGCGGCGCTTCAGACCGCACAGCTGCCGCCCGGCTCGTGCTCCTGCCATCTTTCGGGCGATCGCTACACTGTTTACGTTCCCCACACGACACTCGCGCAGGCGCGGCGGATTGCGGAAACGCTCAGCAAGAGCGTGAGCGGCCTGTCGGCCGAAGTGCACTCGGTGCCGACGCCGCTTTCGATTTCGTTCGGCGTGGCTGTGATTCCTTCGACAGAGGGCGGGCTGAGCCACGCGCTCGCCGCAGCCGAAGCGGCCTGCAAAACCGCCAAGGATCGCGGCCGCGGACGCGTGGAGGTCTACCAGGACGCGGACCAAAGCATCGTTCGTCGCAACGATGATGTGCTCGTCGCCGACCGCCTGCGGCACGCGCTCGAAGAAGGCCGTGTCGAAGTGTTCGCGCAACCGATCGTGCGGCTGCACGGGCATTCATCGAGCACGCATTACGAATTGTTGATGCGGCTGATCGGCGATGCCGGCACGCATCTCTCACCGGCGTGGTTCATGTCCGCCGCCACTCGCTATCGCATGCTGCCGGCGCTGGATCGCGCCGTGCTCCAGCACATCTTCGGCAAACTCGACAAATATCGCGCGCAGCTGATGAAGAAGAACCTGCGGTTCTCGGTGAACCTGTCGGGCCCTTCGATCGGCGATCCGGACTTCATCGAGTGGCTGGGCACGCATATCGGCGGCGGCGGTGTGCCGGGGAGCTGGTTGCAGTTCGAGATCACGGAAACAGCGGCGGTCGCAAACGTAGCGCAGACCCAGGCGCTCATGCGGCGGCTGAAAGCGCGCGGCGTTCAGTTCGCGCTCGACGACTTCGGCACGGGTGTCAGCTCGTTCGCGTATCTCAAGTTTTTCGACGTGAACATGCTGAAGCTCGACGGCTCCTTCGTGCGGGACCTGCTCGCCAACTCCCGCTCGGAGTCGCTCGTGCGCGGCATCGCTCAACTGGGTCGCGGCATGAACATTGAAACCGTCGCCGAATGCGTGGAAACCGCCGAGGTGCGCGACCGGCTCACCGAGCTCGGCGTCGACTGCGCGCAGGGGTTTTTCTTCGGCCGGCCCAGGCCGATCGAAGACATCCTGGCGATCGAGCTGCGCGACGAAGCTCCCGCACCCGTCCCCGAGAAAGACCCCGCCGCGGCCTAGCCCGGCAGGGGCGCCTCAGCCAGCACCAGATCCCCGACCGGCTCGCCGCCGATCAGGTGCTCCTGGATGATTCTTTCCAGATTCTTCGGGGTGCAGCGCCGATACCAGGTGCCATCCGGATAGACCACGGCGATCGGGCCTTCCATGCAGACCCGAAGGCAATCCGCCTTTGTCCGCATGACGCCGCGCTCGGCATCGGCGAGCCCGAGCTCCTTCAGCCGCTTCTTGAGGAATTTCCAGGACTCGTCCGCCTCGTCGGCGGGCGCGCACTTGCCGTGCACGCACAGGAATACATGCCGGCGTGAATGGCCGACCTTGATCTCGTCGAGGATGTTCCGCAGCGATTCGTCTTTGCTCATCGCTCGGACTGTAACGACTCCCTCGGGCGGTCGCACGAGGTCCGCGCGTGCGACGCGCGGACCTCGTGGAGTCGTTCGTGCGACGGCGCTTTACAGCGCGGCGTCGTCGGTCTCGCCGGTACGGATGCGGATGACGCGGTCGATGTCGGTGATGAAGATCTTGCCGTCGCCGACCTTGCCGGTCTTGGACGACTTGAGAATGGCTTCAACGACTTGATCCACGAGGTCGCTGCGGACAGCGACTTCGATCTTGGTCTTGGGCACGAAGTCGACGACGTATTCGGCACCCCGGTAGAGCTCGGTGTGGCCGCGTTGGCGGCCGAAGCCTTTGACTTCCGTAACCGTCATGCCCGAAACGCCGATGTCAGACAGCGCTGCGCGCACGTCGTCGAGCTTGAATGGCTTGATGATCGCGGTGACCAGTTTCATGAGCGAGCTCCCGTCGGGTCTTGCACTTTATTAAATTGGAATTGCTCGGATTATGCAGGCACGTGTTTTATGCAGGCACATACAGGCACGGGCATTTTGCAGTATTCATGCCATCACCTGACAGGCTTATTCGTGCTGTGAAATCACGGGGTTTCGCGCGAATGATACGGGAGCGAGCGGCACGGCCGCACCATTTCGGCGCGAGCGCCTCAGATCGTCGCCCCGCATTGGTGCGAGGCCGCCTGAGCTATGCTCCCGCTCCCAAATGCTCAGTCACATCCTGATAGTCGGTGCCGGACAGGCTGCCATCCAGGCGATCGACACGTTGAGGCGCAAGGGTTTCTCCGGGCAGATCACCCTCGTGGGCGAGGAACCGTGGCTGCCATACCAGCGTCCGCCGCTATCCAAGAAATTCCTGTCTGGCGGGATGGAGCGCGAGCGGCTGCTGATTCGGCCGCAGACTTTCTATGCGGAGCATCGGGTGCAGACGCATCTCGGGCGTCGCGCGGTGGAAATCGACAGATCGGGTCAGTCCGTACGCCTGGATGACGGGACGGCCATCGGTTACGACGCCCTGCTGGTAGCGACTGGCAGCGCTCCCCGCCACATTCCGGTCCCCGGAGCGAACCTCGGCGGCGTGCACTTACTACGCAACATCGCCGATGTGGAGCGCATTCGCGCCGATCTGGCTGCCGCGCGCAAGCTCGTGATCATCGGCGCCGGCTACATCGGGCTCGAGGTAGCCGCGACCGCGCGCGAGATGGGCCTGGAAGTCACCGTGCTCGAGCAGTCCGATCGGGTGATGAGCCGGGTGACCGCCCCTCAGGTCTCCTCCTTCTATGAGACCGAGCACACGAAGAAGGGAGTTCGGGTGATCTGCGGCACTCAGGTGGACGCCCTGGAAGGTTCGGAAGGCCGGGTACGCACCGCAGTCTGCGCGGATGGCTCGACCCACGAAGCGGATGCGGTGCTCGTCGGCATCGGGGTAGGTCCGCGCGATGAGCTGGCGCAAGCCGCCGGCCTCGACTGCCTGAACGGCATTGTGGTCGACCAGCATTGCCGGACGTCGGATCCACATATCTATGCCGCCGGCGACTGCACCAGCCACCCGAGCGTGCACTACGGGCGGCGGGTTCGGCTCGAGTCCGTCGACAACGCGTTCGAGCAGGCGTCGAGTGCCGCACTCAACCTGCTTGGCGTGCCGACGCCGCACGACAAGGTTCCCTGGTTCTGGTCCGATCAGTACGACCTGAAGATGATCATCGTGGGCCTGAGCCACGGCTACGACGAGGCCATTACGCGCGGGTCGCCGGCGTCTCGCGGTTTCAGCGTGTGCTATCTGCGCGAGGGCGAGCTCATCGCCATCGACACGGTGAATGCGCCGAAGGATCAGATGGCGGCACGCAAGCTCATCCCGGCGCGCGTTCGCCCCAACCGCGACAAGCTGGTGGAACCCGGCATCCCCCTCAAGGATTGTCTCTAGGCAGCGACGTTTTCCCCGCTCAACGCGGCAGGCGCAATGTTCCGCGCAAGGCCTCACCGACCAAAGTCGCCGTAGTGTGATCCGCTCAGGAGCCGGACACGGCCTCGTCCGTTAAACATACGGCTCACATCCAGGGGATTTGCTACCGAATGCGGCACTTTTCTCGTCTCGCGGGCTCCGGTCTCACTGCGCTGCTCGCGGGTCTCGGCTTCTGCGCGTCCGCCATCGCGGCTCCCACACAGGGGTATCGCGTGCTTCATCACGAAGCCGTCGAAGTGGCCACTCGACAAGGGGCCGGCGCGAGCGAGCACATGAGCTTCGAGGCGTACGGTCGTCGTTTCGACGTGACCGTCGCGCCGAATGAACGCATTCGTCGCGGCATGCCCGCGAGCCTCGCGGCGACCACCATGCCTTTGCAAGGTACGGTCGATGGACTTTCGGGCTCCTGGGTGCGCATCACACGAAGCGCCAGCGGATTGCGCGGAATGGTGTTCGATGGGCACGAGATGTACGCCATCGAACCCGCATCGGAAGTCGCGCCGGTTTCCGTCGAGCCGATGAGCGCGACGAGCGGCGAGACCGTGGTCTACCGCCTTTCCGATGCGCTCATGCCCGTTGAGACGATGACGTGCGAGCTTGCGAAGCCTGACTCCACACCCGAGTCGCCGCCGACTGCCGCGGACGCGCTCCAGCAACTCACGAGCGAGCTGCATACGTTCCAGATCGAGGCCGCCGCGACGTCGCTGAAGCAGGTGCGCGTGGGCGTGGTGGGCGACTTCGAGTTCGTCAGCCAGTTCACGACGTCGACGCCCGAAGACGCGATCGTCGCACGCATGAATATCGTCGACGGTATCTTCACGACGCAGCTGGGCGTGAAGGTCTCGCTCGCCACGCCAACACTTTTCCGGACCGCGACCGATCCCTTCACCAAGACGGCCGCATCGGAGCTTCTCAGCGAGCTGCGCACTTTCCGCGCCGGCTCCCCGGCGCAGCAAGCCCTTGGCATCACACATCTGATGACCGGGCGCAATCTCGATGGCAGCACCGTTGGCATCGCGTACATCAGCGGACTCTGCAGCGCCCAGTTCGGCGCAAGCCTCTCGCAGAGCACGTTCAACACGACACAGTCGGCGTTGATCGCCGCGCATGAGATGGGCCACAACTTCGGCGCTCCGCATGACGGCGACTCAGCCGCGGCGTGCGCATCCACACCGACCACATTCCTGATGGCGCCGCAGTTGAACGGCAGCGATCAGTTTTCCGCGTGCAGCATCCAGCAGATCACGCCGGTCATCAACGGCGCCAGGTGCCTCACCGCCTATTCGCCACCTGATGCGAGCATCGAGGTGTCGAGTCCCGCGTTGCAGGCCACCGTGAGTACGCCGCTCGTTGCATCGTTTGCGGTGAAGGCGCTGGGTGACGACGCTTCCGCGAATGTGACCGTCACAGTGTCGCTGCCGACGACGCTCACCATTCAGTCAGCGAGCGCGAACGGCGGCACCTGCACGACGGGCGCCGGCACAGCGAGCTGCAACCTCGGGAGTCTCCCGGCGGGCGATTCACGGCAGGTCGACCTGAACGTCACGCCGACGGAAGCGGGCACCCTGACCCTGAACCTTTCAGTGGATTCGTCGAACGACCCGAATGCGTCGAACGACACTGGCACCATCACCATCAATGCCGTCGGCGCGAGCACGCCGACGCCGCCGACCACGCCGCCCCCTTCGACCGGCAGCAGCGGCGGGGGCGGTGGCGGAGGTGGCGGGGGCGGCGGCATGGACTTCCTCATGCTGGCGGCGCTCGGCGGGACGCTCCTCCTGCGCCGAAAACGGCGCTGATCCCATATCCGCCGGCACGCGGGACTGCCTGCCCTAGCGCCCTTTTCCTCTAAGATGCGCTCCCGACAGATATCGAGGGGGAAGCATGAAGCACCTGGCAGTCGCGGCCGCGCTCGCACTTTGTGCCAGCGGCGCCGCGCCGGTATGCGCGGCGGATGCGCAACCACTCGCCATCGTGGTCCACGGCGGTGCCGGCGTGATCAATCGTTCGGACATGAGCCCCGAACGCGAGGCGCAGTATCGCGCGGGCCTCGAAGCGGCACGGGACGCGGGATACGCGGTGCTCGAGAAGGGCGGCAGCAGCCTCGATGCCGTTACCGCAGCGGTGCGTACGCTGGAAGACAACCCGCTGTTCAACGCCGGCATCGGCGCGGTGCTCAACCGCGACGGCGAAGCGGAACTGGATTCCTCGATCATGGATGGCAAGACATTGCGCGCGGGCGCGGCGGCCAGCCTCAAGCACATCAAGAATCCGATCGACCTCGCCCGCGCGGTGATGGAGAAGTCGCCGCACGTGATGATCGCCGGCGCGGGGGCGGAGGAGTTCGCGCTTCAGCAAGGTTTTACGCTGGTTCCAAACAGCTACTTCCGCACGGAAGCGCGGATACGGCAACTCGAAAAAGCGCAACAGGAGGAGAAAGCCGCGAACGCGAAGAAGCGCACCTCCCTCGCGAACCCGGACTCACTCAATGCGAGCGACGCGCATCCCGTCGCGAGTCTCGTTCCTCAATCCTCCTCCGCCTTCGATGGTCACGGCACCGTGGGCGCCGTCGCACTCGACCATAACGGAAATCTGGCCGCCGCCACGTCCACCGGGGGCATGACCAACAAACTCCCAGGCCGCATCGGCGATTCGCCGCTCATCGGTGCCGGCACGTATGCGAACGATGCGTCGTGCGCCGTTTCGGCGACGGGCGATGGTGAGTACTTCATCCGGGCTGTCGTTGCGCACGACATCTGCGCGCTCGTGCAGTACAAGCGCCTGCCACTCGAAGTGGCCGCTCGCGAAGTGATTCATGAGAAAATCGAGGGCATGCACGCTACCGGGGGCGTGATTGCGCTGGACACGGAAGGCCACATCGTTATGGATTTCAACAGTCCCGGTATGTTCCGCGCGGCACGCGACTCGAGCGGCCGACGCGACGTTGCCATTTTCAGGGGTCCTTGAGCGTCATGTATTCCATTGCCATTCACGGCGGCGCGGGCGCCGTTCCCGCGGATCTCTTCGGTAAAGACCAGGGCGCGCGCTATCGCGCGAGCCTCTCGAAGGTGCTCGATGAAGGCTACGCAATACTGGAACGCGGCGGCACGAGCCTCGACGCGGTGACCTGCGCCGTGCGCGCGCTCGAGGATGATCCGCTGTTCAACGCGGGGCACGGTGCCGCGCTCACGCGCGAAGGCTGGGCGGAGCTCGATGCGGCGGTGATGGATGGCAAGGATCAGCGCGCGGGCGCCGTTGCGTCCGTTCGGCACGTGAAGAATCCCGTCGATCTTGCGCGGCGGGTGATGGAGAAATCCCGGCACGTACTGCTGGTGAGCATGGGCGCGGAAGAGTTCGCGCTCGAAGAAGGGATTCCACTCGTGCCCAACCTCTACTTCCGCACCGATGAGCGCAAGCAACAGCTCGCATCGGAACAGCATGGGCGGCGCGTTTCGGACCTCATGCCGATGGGCGCGGCAGGCACGCAGGGCACGGTCGGCGCCGTTGCGTTCGATCAGCAGGGTAACCTGGCCGCCGCCACATCGACTGGCGGCATGACGAACAAGCGCCAGGGACGCGTGGGGGATTCGCCGATCATCGGCGCGGGCACGTATGCGAAGAACGGCGTGTGCGCGATCTCCGCGACCGGGCACGGGGAATACTTCATCCGCGCCGTCGCGGCGTATCACATGGCGAATGCCGTCGAATACCGCGGGCTGTCACTGGAAGCGGCCGCGCGCGAGCTCATTCACACGCGCATCCCGGCGCTCGGCGGCAATGGCGGCATCATCTCGATCGGCGCGCGCGGGGAGATCGTCATGGACTTCAACACGGAAGGCATGTTCCGCGCGGCGAGGGATTCGGCGGGGCGGCGTGAGGTGGCGATTCTGCGGGCTAGTTGAGGTCGCGCTCCACCACGTCGAAGTAGAGCCGTCACCGAGGGGAACATCCGTACCATCGGTGCCGTCGCCCCGCCGGAGCTTCAAGGCGCGCCGGGTTCAGGTCGGGCAACCGTAGAATGATAGTTCGAGCCTTGGCACCGGTGCCCTGAGACCCGGCACGAGGTCGTCGGTTTCCGATACCACGCGTTTTGGAAGCGAGGTACTGGCCGCCCGTCGGGAGGACCCGCCGGGCTGTGCACCTGATCCGCAACGATGGAGTTGCGGGTCCGGCGCGCGGGTGTGTGGAGTGGAGTACGGGCGGAAGTGGGAATTCCGTTATTGACGAACAGGTTTTTGCACTGCGATCCGCTGCCGGTCTTCAGCGCCGCGACTCCGCGCCTGATTGGCGAGGTCTCCCTCAACAGAGAGACCCCGCTCGGAGAGACGAGCAACTCGGAAACCAAACGCCTCACCCCAAGGCCGGCTCGCATGAGCCGCCCGACCGGGCTACACGCCCAGCAGCGCCCTCTGCTCCGCCGCCATCAACTGCAACCCCCGCATTCGCGCTTGCTCCATCGCGTTGGAATCGCCGGTGTTAGCGCTCGTTAGCAGTTCCCGCCAGAAGCCGGGCCGTGTCGCCCACCGAGGGTGCAACCACTCGGGATGACCTTCTGCAAGATCATGGACCTGCCTTAACGTGCACACGGCCACCAGCCGCGCAACATGCGCCGACATCCCCAGCAGTAACCGAGCGGCCGCATTCTGGCTTCGCGCCAGATGCCACGCGTAGGTGAACACCACACGCGCCATCGAACGCGTCTGCTGCAAGGTGAAGTACGGATCTTCCCTGCGTTGCAGATCGCTCACGTGGTGGCCCGACACCCACGCCCACCGCTGTTGATCCGCAAACCCCGCATCGAAAAGCAGATACGGGCAGGCCGCTGCGCGATGCCGCGCATCCGGATCCATCCCCCGCAACAGCGGCCCGATCTCGCGCACGAGCAGCGGCGACTGGTGCACGCTCGTAGTCGCGAACTGCAGGGACAACATCTCCAGACACTGCTCGTTGAGCTCCGCCATCGCGGCAAGGGTTTCGGCGCGCAGCCAGGCGTGTGCCTCCCATGGCCGCTCCTGTTCCAGCTCCTCCGACATCGTCTCGCGCTGCACAGACATTGAGACCACTCCCTTTTGAGTTTCTTGTTTCCTCGAACCCGCCCATGGTGCCGCGATTCCCGGCGAAATGCAGCCCGCGAAAATGGGAAAATTCGACCAATTCAGGGCTGGCTGTTTTTCGAAACTTCCTTTATCAAGGGCTGTCTCGAATCCAAGAACAACACGGAGGGTCTCATGCGCATCTCGGACGACCGCTATTCACGTGATCGGTTTCGTCTCGACCTCGCCCTGCGCTTCATGCGTCACGAGGCGCGCACGCACACCATCCGCAAGTGGACGGGGTTGAGCGACGACAGGATCCGCAAGCTCTACCGCGAGTACCTGGAGCGAACGCACAGCCAGGTGTCCCGACACCGCGGCAAGTCTCCTGCGCAGGCGTCGTACTTCACCCGCACGCCGCGCGTTCAGCAGGAAGCTGCGGTGCTCGCCAGCCTGTACTGCATGCTCGGCGCGCTACCCGTGCAGGCAGCGGTCGATGCAGAGACCCCAGTGCCCGGGGTAGCGAGAGGCGAGCGGGTCTGTCAGGCGTTCGAGGCCTATATCACCTTCGTACAGAGTGCGCAGATCACGTTCGAGCACGCCGTGCTGCTCATCAACGAGCTCGGGCGTGGCGTGGAAATCAGGGTGGGGGATTGCATGATCTGCGGCGGGCTCGTCGTGGTCGACGGTCTCTCCGTCAGGGACATCCGGTGCAGCCGTTGCGCGGAGCCGCCGGCACTGGGCTGCTAGGCTCGCGGCGGAGGAAACCACTTGCCTCTATCTTTGGAGGCGGCAACTTGTGAGCCAATCCGTCACACCCCGGCTGCTAGAATCGCGGGCATCGTGGATCCAGATCGTCATCGACCCAACTTTTTCGCGGGCCCGTACCTCGACCGCCGCGCGGAGCTGCGCGAAGCGGCGGACTGGCTCGCGAGCGCGCGTGCGGACTCCAGCACGCTCTACATGGTGAGCCGCGGCACCACGCAACTCCTCCTCGCGCAGCCGGAGCCCCACATCGCGTTCGTGCCGGGCGACCACCCGCTCATCCGCGCAGCGGAAGAATCCCAGCTCGTGCTGATGGGCTGGTTTCGCGGCGCGCGCGTGGTGCTGCTCGATCTCGGCCCCATCAGCACGCAGGACGCCGAACCGGATCTGCTGCCCGGCGCGCGTTTCGATGAGCTCCGCCCGCTGGCGAACACGCTGCCGATGGAAGAAGGCGGCCTCCTCGCCTACGCGCGCGCCATGGCCATCTGGCGCGCACGGCACCGGTACTGTGGCGTCTGCGCGTCCACGCTCGTGCCCGAACGCGCCGGCCACGTCATGCGCTGCCTGAAGTGCGGGCACGAATCCTTCCCGCGTATCGACCCCGCCATCATCACGCTCGTGGCGGATGGCGATCGCTGCCTGCTCGGCCGCCAGGCGAGCTGGCCACCGGGCCGCTATTCCACGATCGCAGGCTTCGTCGAGCCCGGCGAAAGCCTTGAAGATGCGGTCGTGCGCGAAGTGCTGGAAGAAACCGGCGTACGCGTGCGAACAGTGAACTACCACTCCTCGCAGCCCTGGCCGTTCCCCTCGTCGTTGATGATCGGCTTCCATGCGACGGCGGATTCGAGCCAGCCCGTGCAGGTCACCAGCGAGCTCGAGCACGCGCGCTGGTTCACGCGGGAAGAACTGATGCAGGGGCCGCCGCTCCTGCCCCCCTCGCAATCCATCTCTTATCGGCTGATCACCACCTGGCTGCGGTACCCTTCCGTCGCCTCGGACGCTGAAGGGCGCTAGCCATGTGCCTGCTGGTTCTCGCGTGGCGCGCGCATCCGCGCTATCGGCTCGTACTCGCGGCGAATCGCGACGAGTACCACGAGCGTCCCGCGGATCCGCTCGCCAAATGGCCGCCGCCGAACGACCTCCTCGCCGGGCGGGACCAGAAGGCGGGCGGCACCTGGCTCGGGCTCGATCGTGCGCGCCGGTTTGGCGTGGTGACCAACTTCCGCGAGCTGCAGCGGCCGCGCCGGTCGGCGCCCTCCCGGGGCCGGCTCATTCCAGACTATCTCGGCGCGCCACAGGCGCCGGAGGCCTACCTCAGCCGCCTCGAAACCGATGCGCCGGGGTATTCGGGGTTCAACCTGCTCGTCGGCGATGCGGAGCAGCTCTGGTACGCCTCGAACCGCATGGACCGCTTCGCGCAAGCCTTGCCGGCGGGCGTGCACGGCCTCAGCAACGAGTTCCTGGACTCGCCGTGGCCCAAACTCCAGCGCGTGCGACAAGCGTTCGAGGGCTGGCTTGCGGATGAGCCTGCGCAAGCCAGAAGCGACACCGTCGAACGCCTCTTCGCCATGCTGGCCGACCGCACGCCAGCGCCCGAAGGCTCCCCCGGCACGGGACTGCCTGCGGACTGGGAACGCACCCTGTCGTCACCTTTCGTCACGCATCCGACTTATGGAACACGGTGCTCGACGATCCTGTTCATCGAGCCCTCGGGCGCGGTCGTCATGGCGGAACGACGCTTCGACTCGGCCGGGCAGGTGAATGGCAACACCGAGGTCGTGCTGAACGCCGGTGCCTGGCCGGCCTGACGGCGCGCGGCCCGCGCCCGCTTCCCGGACGCGCAAATCGCTCACAATTCGTGATGGAACCCGCGCCGTCCGCGCGGCTCTCACACCAAGACCCCGGGCGGGCGGTGTGTGCACACACTAGAATCATTCTCTTTTGCGTATCCCCAAGGCCGCGATGGCGCAACGACGACTTCCTGTGCTCGCGATGTGGCGCTCGCGCCTGTCGCTGGCCCTCGTCTTCGTGCTGTGCGCGCCCTTCGCCCGCGCCAACATCGAAATCGAAGTGAAGGGCGTCGACGAGACGTTGCGCGCCAATGTGCTCGCCTACCTGAGCTTCGATCGATACCGAAAGAGTGAAACGCTCAGCACCGACACGCTCGAGCGCCTCCACAACCGCGTGGAGCGCGAAGTGGCCGCCGCGCTCAAGCCCTTCGGTTACTACGAGCCCAAGACGCTGTCGAACCTCGAAGATCTCGGCGGCGGCAACTGGCGCGTGAACGTGAACATCGACCCCGGTCAGCCCGTGCTGCTCGATCGCGTCGACGTGCATGTCAACGGCGCAGGCTCGCACGACGTCCTCTTCACCCGCCTGCTCGACAACCTGCCCCTGCGACCGGGCAATCGGCTGAACCACGCGGCCTACGACAAGGTGAAGGGCGACCTGCAGCGCACCGCCTCGAATTACGGCTACCTCGACGCGAAGGTAACCAGGAACGACCTGCTGGTGGATCCACCGAACCACACGGCGAGCGTGGTGCTCGAGCTCGAAACGGGCGATCGCTATCGCTTCGGCACCACGCACATCGAGCAGGACGTCATCGACGACGCGCTCGTCCGCCGCTACATGCGCTATCAGCAGGACGAGCCGTTCGACATGACGGAAATCCTCCGCACGCAGTTCGCGCTCGACGACAGCCAGTATTTCTCGAACGTCGAGGTGCTCCCCGGCGACCCGGACCGCGTGGAGCACCTCGTGCCGGTGAACATCCGCGCGGAGCCGAACCGCCGCCACCGCTATTCGTTCGGCCTCGGTTACGGAACCGACACCGACATCCGCGGCACGCTGCAGTGGGAAGCTCGCCGCATCAACCAGGCCGGCCATCGCTTCAACGTGGTGGCGCAGGCCGCGTCCGAGCAACGCAAGCTCGAGTCTCACTACATCATTCCGATTGGCGATCCGGCGCTCGAGAAGCTCGACCTCGAGACCACGTACCTGAAGCAGCAGCTCGCCGACGTCGATACCGAGGACACCAAATTCGAGCCCGGCATTACCAAGGTGCTGGGGCGGTGGCAGCGGGTTTACTTCGTGACGTTCGACAGGACCCGGACGCAGTCCCCGGTCGTCCAGCAAAATGCCACGGACTTCCTGATCATGCCGGGCGTGAGCCTCGCGCTCGTTCCGCAAGGCTATCTGGGGGAGGCGCTGTTCACCAACGCGTTCTTCACGCAGCTTCGCGCCTCGCACCACACGTTCGGCTCCGACTCGGACTTCCTGCAACTCGACACCAAGGCCGAGCATACGTTCGACTTCGCGTCCCGCTGGCACCTGTATCTGAGGGGGGAGATCGGTGCGAGCCTCGTGGCGGAGTTCAGCAAGTTGCCCGCCACGGTGCGCTTCTTCGCCGGCGGCGATCGCAGCGTGCGCGGCTTCGGCTACAACGAGCTGTCGCCCATCGAAGTCGTGACGGATGTCAACGGCAATACGGTGCTCGACGACAAGGGCAACCCTGTAACGGCGAAAGTCGGCGGCAAGCATTTGATCACCGGCACGGTCGAGATACAGAGGGACCTGCCGCGCAACTTCGCTGTTGCGACGTTCTTCGACTTCGGTAACGCGTTCGACCACTTCGGGGACCCGCTCGAGTATTCCGTTGGCGTGGGATTTCGCTTCCGCCTCCCAGCGGTGACACTCGGCATCGACGTTGCGCAACCGCTGTCGGTGAGGGGCGCGCCGCCGCGGCTACACATCAACTTCACACCCAAGCTCTAGAATCCGCACCACAGTCAAGCCAGCATGCGCCGCCGGATCTTCATCATCCTCGGGATCGCACTACTGTTCGTAGTGTCGGTGCCGAGTGCGGCCATCTACTACGTCGCGTACACCGAACCCGGGTTGCAATGGTTCGTCGCGCACCTGCCCCGGCACGTCGCCAACACCGACATGGAGTTCGTAGGGCCCAAAGGCACGCTCGCCGGCGGCTTCACGCTGGAACGGTTCGAGCTCGACCATGAGCGCGTGCATCTGCGCTTCGAGGGCAACGCCGGGCACGTGAAGTTGCTGCCCCTGCTCTGGCAGACCATCTACGCGCAGGACGTGACCATGCGCAGCGCATACGTGGAAGTGCGCCGCTGGAAGAAACCGCGGCCGAAGTCCTCCCCGTTCTTCCTGCCGCGTGGGCTCATCATCCAGGGGAACAAGGTCCACATCGGCAACGGCACATTCATCGCGCAGAACGGGCGTAGTTTCGATTTGACGGACGTGAATACCTCCGGCGTCGCGCGCCATCGCACGATCCGCTTCTACGAAGCGGGCTTCACGCAGGAGTCCATTCGCGTCTCCGGCAAGGCGACGTTGCGAGCGGAAGAGCCGATGGGCCTCGATGCCGACGCGCGCATCCTCATGCAGTTCGAGAACCAGCCGCTGTGGCTGATCGCCGCGTCCGGCAAAGGCGATCTCAACGAGCTTCCGATCATCGCCGAGTTCACTTCGCCGCTGCAGGCCACGGTCACCGGCGTGGCGGAGGACCTCACGAACGCGTGGCACTGGTCCGGCAAGGCGAAGGTGAAGAACTTCGATCCCATGGCGTTTGGCGGCGGCAAAGTGCTCGGCCGCATATTTGGCGAGCTGGCCGTGAAAGGGGATGCGAACGGCTTCGAGGGACGCGGGCCACTCACCTCGGAGGGCCTGCGCGCCGGCGCATTCCAGACGGTGTTCGTCGGCAACTACGCGGATCGCGTGATCACCGCCACGCACCTGGAGGCCACGCACATCGGCTCAGGTACGCACGCGGAGGGCGCGGGCACTTTTACCGTCGTTCCCGGCGGCCCCGAGCTCGACCTGCACGGGACGTGGAAGAATTTTCGGTGGCCCCTCGTCGGCACCAGCGTCGCCGTGCGGAGCACCGCCGGCGAGTTCGGCATTCGCGGCATCCGCCCGTACGATGTGAATCTCACGGGCCCGATTCAGCCCGCCGATCTCGACCCGATGCAGGTGTCGATGCAAGGCAAGCTCGCGAGCGACAAGCTCACCGTGGCTTCGGCGACCGTCGAAGCGTTCGAGGGGCAAGCGGTCGTATCCGGCGAAGTCTCGTGGAGTCCGGACGAACGTTGGGCGGTGATGGGCAACGCGTCGGGCATCAACCCCGCACGCATTCGCGAAGATCTGCCGGGCAAGCTGGACTTCGGCTTTGGCGCGGACGGGCTCGGCTTCCGGAGCAACGGCGACTTTGCGGTCGATATCCGCAACCTCACCGGGCGATTGCGCGGAAGCGCGGCGACCGGCAGCGGGCACGTCGCGCGCAAGGCGAACGCGTGGGAGCTGGACCGCGTACGTCTCGCGCTCGGTCGCACCAATCTGTCCGCCGATGGCCGCATCGCCGATGCATTCGACCTGCGCTTTTCGCTGGAAGCCGAGGACCTGAGCCTCCTGAAGCAGGAGAGCCGCGGCAAGCTGAAAGGCCAGGGAACGCTGCACGGCACGTGGGCGGATCCGATCGTGAACGCGGAAGTGCACGGCAGCGGCATCGAGCACGAGGGCATTTCGCTAGCCGTGATCGATGGCAAAGTGGATTTCGACGCGAGTGGCACGCGCCCCTCCAACGTCGACGTGCGCGCGCGCAACCTCGTCTACGACAAACGCACGCTCTCCGATCTCGATTTCACGCTCAACGGCAGCGCGGGCGATCACGTGGCCCGTGTGAGCGCCAAAGCGCCCGGCCTCGCGCTCGAGTCCGAGCTGACGGGCGCGTTCGCGCACGGGCGGTGGCAAGGCCAGATGCGCAAGCTCAACGTGACCGGCAGCGAATCCCTGAAGCTCGCGCTCGCGTCGCCCGTTGCCGTCGAACTGTCGTCCGATCACTCACGCGTGGAGTGGTTCTGCCTCAACGGCGAGCCCGCGAAACTGTGCGCCGAAGCGGACTGGACGCCCGCGAAGTGGGCCGCATCGGTCAACGCAAACGAATTGCCGATCCGCACGCTCACGTCAGGTCTCACGCCTTCGCTCGACTACCTTGGCCGACTCACCGTGAATGGTCGCGCGTTCGGCGGAGGCGACGCGCCCGTGCAGGGAAATCTTCGCGCCGATCTCGTCGACGCCGCCATCGCGCACAAGCTCGCCAACGGGCGCACCGAGCGCATCACGTTCGGGACCGGCCTCGTCACGTTCAATGCGTCCGAAACCATGGCGGACGCGGCGGTGACGCTCGATGCCGGCGAGACCGGCAGCATCAAGGCGATGCTGCAGGGGCATCGATCGACGTCGCGCTGGCAGGACATGCCGTTGAACGGCGACCTTCACGTGCAGAGCGCGGGCCTCGGACTGATCACGCTCTACGCGCCGGACATCGATCGCGTCTCCGGCCACGTCGTAACCGATCTCTCCGTTTCCGGCACGCTCGGCACACCGCTGCTCGATGGCACGCTGAAGCTCACCGATGGCGAGCTCGATCTGTATCAGGTGAACCTCGCCATGCGCGGCACGCAGCTCGAAGCGCGCCTGCACGACAACGGCCTCGACTTCGAAGGCTCCGCGCGCATGGGCAGCGGCAACGTGAGCACGAACGGCCACCTGGAATGGCGGGACGCGCAGCCCTTCGGCAAATTGCGGCTCAACGGCCAGAACCTGCGCATCGTCGACGTGCCGGAGGCGCAGATCGACGCCTCCCCCGACCTCGATTTCAACATCCAGGGCCGCCGCATCGAAGTCACCGGCGCGGTGAAAGTGCCGTACGCGAAGATCGTCCCGAAAGACCTGACCAACGCCGTGCGCGCCTCCTCCGACGAAGTGCTGGTCGGCGCCGAACCGATCGACCCCTCCAAGCGCTTCGAAGTGATCAGCGGCATCTCACTCACGCTCGGCGACAAGGTTACGCTCGATACATTCGGGCTGACCGCGCGCCTCACCGGCACCCTCGTGCTACGCGACGGCACGGACGACGTCACTCGCGGATCAGGCGAGCTGTCGATCGAAGAAGGCAAATACACCGCCTACGGCCGCCGCCTCGACATCGAACGCGGCCGACTCGTCTTCAGCGGCGGCCCCGTGAACAACCCCGGCGTCGACATCCGCGCGGTAAAGCAGTATCCCGACGTAAAAGCCGGCGTGAACGTGCGCGGCACCCTGACCCAACCGCGACTCACATTCTTCTCCGAACCCTCGCTCCCCCAATCGCAGATCCTGTCGCTGATCCTCGCCGGCGGCTCACTCGAGACCGCGCAAAACCGCACCAACACCGGCCAGGCCGGCAACGAGCTGCTGGCCCAAGGCAGCGCCATCCTCGCGCAACAGCTCGGCGCACGCGTTGGCATCGAAGACGTAGCGCTCGAATCGGACCTCGACAACCAAACGTCACTGGTCCTCGGCAAATACCTCTCGCCCCGCCTGTACGTGAGCTACGGCATCAGCTTCACGGAACAGCTGAACACACTGAAGCTGCGCTACACGCTAAGCGACAGATGGACGATCAAAACGGAAATGGGCCAGGCCCGCGGCGCCGACCTCGTGTACACAATCGAGAAATAGCCAAACAGCAAAACGGAAGCGCCAAGGCTGCGGCCACCACGAAGGAAGTCTTGCGCGTTTGGGATGTGAGGGACGTCTGCGCGTAGGACTACGCGCAGACGAGGCCCCGCAGGATGCGGTCTTACGGCCGGTCCCGAACAGCCCAAACGCGCAAGACTTCCTTCGTGGTGGCCGCAGCCCTCGACGGCGCTAATCCAAATTCAGCGCGGATTCTGCTGCTGATCTTTCTTCTTCTGTGCATCGTCGTCGGCAGCGCCGCCAGGCTGCGCCTGCGACTGCGGCGCTTGCTGCTGGGCCTGCCCACCTCCGGGCCGCGTCACCACTTCACCGCCCTTGTCCGGCAGATACAAAGGCCCCTTCTGCCCACACCCCGCAAGCACAGCCACGGCCGCCATCAACACCACGAATCTAGCCACCATTGCCGTTCTCCTGCCGCCGCTCGACAACCGCCATCGTCAACCTGGACACACAGATCAACCGCCGCCGCTCATCATGAATCTCGATGTGCCAAACCTGACTCCGCGCGCCAATATGAAACGGCCGCGCCGTCGCCGTAACCACCCCGCCCGCCACGGGCCGCAAATGATTGGCATTGATCTCCTGCCCAACGCACATCAACCGCGTCTGATCCACGCACAGGTTGGCGGCGAAGCTACCAATAGTCTCCGCCAGCGCGGCAGACGCGCCACCGTGCAGCACCCCCATGATCTGCCGCGTACGCTCGTCCACCGGCATCGTAGCGCGCAGAAAATCCTCACCGACCTCGGTGAACCGAATACCCAGGTGCTCGACGAGCGTATTCGCCCCCCGATTGACGATATGCTCGAGCTTCAAATCCGAAAACCATATTCCCATGGGCGCGGCAGTCTACCGGCCACACGGGACTTTTGCTCGCTTCCCCCGGCCGCGCTCCAGTGGCAAAGTCGCCGCCATGAAGCTCTACACCTACTATCGCAGCACCGCCGCGTTCCGCGTGCGCATCGCCCTCAACATCAAGGGCGCGCCGTACGAATCGATCGCCCTGCATCTGCGCCAGGGCGAGCACCAGACCAGCGAGTATCGGGCGGTCAATCCGCAAGGGCTGATTCCGGCGCTCGATGACGATGGCGTAGTGATTTCGCAGTCGGTCGCGATCATCGAGTACCTCGAGGAGAAATTTCCTCAGCCACCGCTGCTGCCAAAAGCACTGGCCGATCGAGCGCACGTGCGCTCGATGGCGTTGAACATCGCCGCCGACATGCATCCGCTCAACAACCTGCGCGTGCTCAATTTCCTGCGCAAGCCGCTAGGGCAGGATGAAGGCACCATCAACGAGACCTGGTATCGCCAGTGGATCGGCGCCGGGTTCCGCGGCCTGGAAGAGCAGGCGAAGCGATTCAGCGGCGACGGCAAGTACATGTTCGGCACCAGCCTGACGATGGCGGACGTGTTCATCGCTCCGCAGATGTACAACGCGCTGCGCTTTCATTGCGACGTCACAGGCTTCCCCACGCTTCGCAGGATCTGCGCGCACCTCGAGTCATTGCCGCCTTTCATCAAGGCCGCGCCGGACCTGCAGCCGGACTCGGAACAGCCAATCGTTTGACGTCAGGCGCGCTCGAAGCGGGCGACCGTTTCCACGTGCGCGGTGAAGGGCATGAGGTTGAACGCCGTCAGCGCGCGGAGGCGGAGCGTTCCACGCGCCGTGAGTTGCGCGGCGTCGCCGAGGAATGAATCGAGCCCGCAACTCACGTAGATGAAGTGCTCGGGCGGATGCTCGACGAGCCACGCGGCAAGCTCGGGATCGAGCCCCTTGCGCGGCGGGTCGGCGATCACCACGTTCGCACCCAACGCGACTTCGCGCGCCGCGCCGGCGGTACCCGGCACGACTGAAATGCGGGCACGATCCGCGGCGCTCAGCGGCGCGAGCCCCATCTCCAGCCCCTGCAACGAGTGCGGGCCGACTTCGTTCAAGCGCAGCTCGCTCACGCGATCCAGCGCGGACAGGCCGATCGCGCCGACGCCCGCGTAGAACTCCGCCACGCGCGCGCCCTCGGGAATCTGTTCGCGCACGTGAGCCACGATGCGTTCGGCGATCTCGAGATTGTTCTGCCCGAACGCTCCCGGCGGATAGTGAATGGCCGCGCCACCGAAGCGTTCGACCACGCTTTCGGGTCCGCACCAGTTCTGGAAGGTGGGGCCCGGAATGGTGTTGGTTCGCTCGCGGTTGGCGTTGAACCAGAGACTGTGCAGCTCGCTGCCGAGCCGCTCGCGGATCAGATCCAGGCATTGTGCGAAAGGCTCCGCGGTTTCGCTGTTGCCCACGAGAACGACTTGCGCGGATTGCGAGCCGCGTTCGATGACGACCTGAAGGTAGCGCGCGAGACCGAGGTGCGCGTTGTCCGAGTAGCTCGTGATGCCTGCGTCCACCAGTGCGCGACGGACGACGCTCGCGACACGATTGATCAATGGATGCTGAACGACGCAGTTCGGGATGTGGACGACGTGATGTGTGTCGAGCTCGAACAGACCGATTTTGGGGGAGCCCAGGCGGCCACGGATCGCGAGGCGGGCGCGATGGCGGAAGCCTGACGTTGCGCCTGATATCGCGGTGACGTTCGGAAGGCCCTGCGCTGTCGCCAGCGCGTTCAGCGTATCGCGCGCGGTGGGCGCGATGCCGCGCTCGCCGAAGCGCGGGCAACCGGGACACGGGGGGCGGTGCGGACAGGCGGGCGTAGTGAGGATTCCCCGAGGCTTTACGGCGCGCGAGAGAACGGCCGGCGCGGCGATTACTTCTTCAGGTTCGCGTTCAGGTTCGCGGCGGCGGCCGACGCCGCGCCGGCATCGGCATCGGCATCGGCATCGGCTACGACCGGGGCCAGGGCCGCAGCCACGTGGGCAGCACCTGCTCTGGCTTTCAGTGTCACTCCCACTCGCCGATACGCCTCGCGGAAGGGGATACCTTCCTTCACTACGAGCGCATTCGCCTCTTCCGCCGCGTGAATCCCCGGATCGAGCGTGATGTTCTCGGCGCGGAACTTCATCGCATCGATCGCGGGCGGCAGGATGTCCAGCGTCTGCAGGGCGATGTCGATGCCACGGAAGAGCGGCACCTTCAGCAGCTGCAGATCCCGCTGATAGCCCGACGGCAACTTCGCACAAATGCCGAGCGTCTCGTACAGGCACGCCAGCGCTGTGGCGGAGCGGCCGCGAATCAGCTCGAACACATCGGGATTGCGCTTCTGCGGCATGATCGACGAGCCGGTCGTGAACGCATCCGGCAACGAGACGAACGCAAACTCCTGCGTGTAGAAGAGCAGCACGTCCGCCGCGAGCCGGCCGAGATCCTGCATCAGCAGCGCGCTCTCGAACAGGATCTGCGCCTCCGCCTTGCCACGCGAAAGCTGCACGGAAGTCACCGGCTCCTGCGCCACATCGAAGCCGAGCTTCGACGCGGTGAGCTTGCGATCCAGCGGCAGGCCGGGCGTGCCGTAGCCCGCGGCCGAGCCAAGCGGGCTCTTGCCGAGACGCCGCTGCGCGAGACGAATCCCCTCGGCGTCATCGCGAATTTCCGCCGCGAACCCGCCCGCCCACAAGGGCACGGAACTGGGCATCGCCTGCTGCATGTGGGTATAGCCCGGCAACACGGTGGCCCGCTCGCGCAGGGCCAGCCGATCCAGGGCGTCGGCAACGCGCGCCGCGCCATCGCTCAGCGAGGTGACCGCGTCGCGCAGGTACAGCCGCAGCGCTGTGAGCACCTGGTCATTGCGCGAGCGCCCGAGATGCACGCGGCCGCCCGCCTCACCGATGCGCGCGGTCAGCCGCTTCTCGAGAGCGGTTTGCCCGTCCTCGTCGCTCAGATCGATGCGCCATTGGCCGTCCGCATGTTCCTGCGCGATGGCCTGCAGGCCGGAGCGAATGGACTGCAGGTCAGCATCCGACAGCAGCTTCTGGGCGTTCAGCATCTCGGAATGCGCGATGGACGCCTGCACGTCGTAGCGCACGAGCCGCTCGTCGAGCGCGTAGTCCTCACCCGCCGTGTACACGAGTACGCGGTCGTCGAGCGGCGCGCCTTTGTCCCAGAGTCGCGTCATGACGTCAGCGACTGACCGGCTGCTGCTCGTTCGCGGGAATCGCATTCACGTCGGCGACGATGAGCGTGCCCGTGCCTTCGTTCGTGAACACTTCACCGAGAATGCCTTCGGGCGACTTGTACGACACCACGTGCACGCGACGCACGCCGCCCCGAATCGCTTCCTCGATCGCGCGCGCCTTCGGCAGCATGCCTTCGACGATGCGCTTCTCGTCCTTCAGGCGCTTGAGACCTTTGAGATCCGTGTAGGAGATGAGCGAACCCGCATCGTCGACACGCTCGAGAATCCCCGGTGCGCCCGTGCACAGGATCATCTTCTCCGCATCGAGCGAGGCACCGAGCGCCGCCGCCACGGTGTCCGCGTTGATATTGAGCAGCGTGCCCTGCTCATCCGCCGAGAGCGGGCTCACGACCGGCATCAGGCCGTTGTCGAGCAGCTTGCGAATCACGGTGGTATCCATACCGACGATGTCGCCGACGAAGCCGTAATCGACCACCTGCCCATCGTCCAGCTTCACCGGCGCGCGGCGATGCGCGCGGATGAGCCCCGCATCCACGCCGCTCACGCCGACCGCGTCGATGTCGAGCTGGCGGCAGATCGCGAGAATGCGCGTGTTGATGAGTCCGCTCAGCACCATCGCGGTGACGTCGATGGACTTCTGGTCCGTGACGCGCCGGCCCTGGACCATGCGCGTCTCGAGGCCGAGCGCGTTCTGCAGCTCCGTCACCTGAGGGCCGCCGCCGTGAACCATCACGACGCGCACGCCGAAGTAATGCAGGATCGCGATCTGCTCCATCAGCACCCGGGTGGAGTCGGTGTCGGCGAACACGCCGCCACCGGCCTTCACGATGAAGGTCTTGCCCTTGTACATGCGGATGTACGGAGCGGCGCTCTTCAGCGCGGCGATGGCGAGAGTCTGGTCGGAACGATTCATCATCTTCAGCTTCCCTTGAGCAGCTTGTAGAGCACCGCCATCTGTACGACGAGGCGGTTGTAGGCTTCGCGTTGCACGACGCTGCGTGGGCCGTCGAGCACTTCATCGGCCACCGCGGTATTGCGACGGACCGGCATGCAATGCATGAGCCGGCAGTCGGTCGCCGCGTTGGCGAACCAATCATTCCTCACGCACCAGTCGGTGAGGTTCGCGCGCAGGCGGCCGTCCGCTTCCGGATCGCCGTAGTGCCGCGTCGAGCCCCACTCCTTCGCGTACAGCACGTGCGCGCCTTCGAGCGCTTCGCGACGATCGTTCGTCTCGCGCACCGAGCCGCCGGAGGCTTCCGCGGCCTTACGCGCCTTGTTCATGATCTCGGGCGGTAGCGCGTAGCCGTCGGGCCGCGCCACGACGACTTCCATGCCGCGCTGAGCAGCCATGTGAAGCGCGGCGGCCGGAACCGCGAGCGGCAGGCCGCGCGGATGATAGACCCAGGACAGCACGAACTTGCCGTTCCGCGCGACGCCGAGCTCATCCATCGTCTTCCAGTCCGCAAGCGCCTGGCACGGATGGTTCATCGCCGACTCGAGATTGATCAGCGGCTTCGTGACCACTTCCGCGATCGCGTTGAAAGTGGTCTCGTTGAGATCGTGTTGCAGGTCCTTGCCGTCCGCGAACGCGCGAACGCCCAGCGCGTCACAGTAGGACGCGAGCACGGGAATGCCTTCGCGCACGTGCTCCGCCGCCGCGCCATTCATCACCGCGCCGAGGCGCGTTTCGAGCTGCCAGGTGCCCTGCCCCGGCGTGACTACGAATGACGTGCCGCCGAGCTTCGACATGCCCGCCTGGAACGAGGCGAGCGTGCGCAGCGACGGATTGAAAAACACGAGGCCGAGAATCTTGCCAGCCAGTGCCGCGGGCTCGGGCGACGTTTCAAGGCGCCGCGCGAGCTCGAGTAGATCGCGCACTTCATCGCGAGAAAAATCCGCCAGGTCGAGGAAGCGTTTCATGGAAGGTGCGACAGCGCGTCGGCAAGCATGTCGACGTGCTGTTCCTCGAGGATGAACGGCGGCAGCAGCCGCAGGATGTTCGGGTCCGTGCTCGTGCCCGCGAGGATGCCCACGTCGAGAAGCTGTGCATGGATTTCCTTCGCCGGCTTCGTCGTGCGCAGGCCGAGCAGCAAGCCCTCGCCCTGAACGCCGGTCACCGGCCCCACGATGCAGGTCTTGCGGATGTAGTCCGACACCTTGCGCACGTTCGCCAGCAGATGCTGCGACTCGATGGCTTCGATGCACGCTTCGATGGCCGCGCACCTGCCATCGGGCCGCCACCGTAAGTCGTACCGAGCGAATCCAGCTTGATCGCCGCGGACACTTTCGGTGAGGTAAGCAGCGCGGCGCACGGGAAGCCGTTACCCAGCGCCTTCGCCGCCGTGATCATGTCCGGCTTCACGCCGTACAGGTTCGCGGCGAACGGGTGACCGACGCGGCCGGTGCCACATTGCACTTCGTCGAAGACGAGCAGCGCGCCGGTTTCGTCGCACCGCTTGCGGAGCGCGGCAAGGTATTCCTTGCCGAAGTCATACGCGCCCGCGAGACCCTGCACGGGCTCGATGATCACGGCGGGCCGTGTTCTCGGTGACGTGCTTCGCGATGGCGTCGATGTCCTTGCGCGGCATGAAGCTCACGTCGAACGGCGTGCGCGGGAGCGCATACCACTTCTGCGCGGCGCCCCACGTGAGCGCGCCAGCGGCGGCCGTGCGGCCGTGAAAGCTGTATTCGAGCGCGGCGACGTGCGTGCGCTTCGGGTTGATGCGGAACGCCATCTTCATGGCGTTCTCGTTCGCCCTCGGCGGCCGCTGTTCACGAAGAACACGCGGTCGAAGCCGCCGCCGGCGAAGGCGGTGAGGCGATCGGCGGCGCGCTTGCGCACGTCCATCGGCACGGCGTTGCTCTGGAAGTTGCAGGTCTTCGCCTGTTCGGCGATCGCGCGCGTCCAGCCCGGGTGTCCGTAACCCAGGGCCGCGACCGCGTGGCCGCCATACAGATCGAGCACGCGTTCACCCACCGCGCGTGAGCAGCCACACGCCTTCACCGGAGACGACGTCCACCGGATACTGGGCAAACACCGGGGCGAGGTGATCCACGCTGCCCGAGGGCTTCATCGACTGTGCGTCGGCGTTCATAGGGTCTTCTACTTTCTCGGGCCCGCTTCGGCGAGCCCAGTTGTCGGGTCAGGTCCAGCCGGCCGCGGGGGCCGTGAGGCCTGCGGTTTCCGGCAAGCCGTGGATTCGGTTCATCCATTGCACGGCGCCGCCGGCCGCGCCCTTGTTCAGGTTGTCGACCGTGCACATCACGGCGATCGTCTTGCCCGAGACGGCGGCGGAGAGATGCGCGTAGTTGCTCGCGACGATTTCCTTCACGCGCGGCGCGCTTGTCGGTGACACGCACGAACGGCGAATGCGAGTAGAAATCGCGCAAGGCCGCAATGACGCCCTTCGTGTCGATGGTCGACTTCAGCCGCGCCTGCACCGTCATATGAATGCCGCGCGCGAATGGGCCCGAATGCGGCACGAACGCGAACTCCGCCTCGACACCGGACGCGTTCTTCGCGACCGCGGCCACTTCCGGCGCGTGCCGATGCGCGAGCGCGTTGTATGAGTAGAGGTCGCTGTGGCGCACGGGATGATGCGTGCCTTCCACCGGCTTGCGGCCCGACCCGGTGCTACCGGTAATCCCCGCTGAGGAACAGCATCGGCTCGACGAGCCCGAGCGACAGAAGCGGCACAGACGCGAGCAGCGCGGACGTGGCCAGGCCAGCCCGGATGCGCAACGTGCGCGGTTTCCAGTTTCTTCAGGTGCTCGGGCACCGCGCAGGTGAAATCGCGGATGCGATCCGGAGCGCCGTGCGGGTGCTTGTACACCGCCTCGTAAGCCTGGGGCGTGCTGAAGCGATAATCAGCGGAGATGTCCACGACTCGCGGCTTCGTCTTCGCCGCTTCGGCCCGCTTCAGCAGCGAGTCGATGAGCACGTGCGAGACGCCGTGAGGGGCCGCCCCGAACAGCGCGGATTGCGGCGCTTCCGCGATCAGGCGCTCCACTTCGTCCTGCGACTTGAACTTCGTGTCGCCGTACACGACGGCCAGATGCGGAAACGCCCTTGCCGACGAGCTCGCCCGGCTGGCTGTCCGACATGATCGCGGCCAGCTCGAAGTTCGGATGGCCGGCGATCAGGCGCAGCAGTTCACCCGCGACATAGCCGGTGCCGCCGAGAACGATCGTTGGGATCTTCGCCGTCGTCACGCCACAGCCCCTTCGGGTGCGACATCCTTGCCCTTGACGCCAACGGCTTCCATTACGCAATCGCCAAGCGCAGCGCCGGCGCTCAATGCATTGAACGCCTGAACGCCCAGCTGCTTCTTGATGATGTCGATACCGACGCTGTTGTCCGTGGACGGGCCCGTGACGACACACGGCTCCACCGAGAAGCGCTCACGCAGCAGCTTCACGCCACCCCACGCGGCAACCGGATCGTTCGCCGAGAGCACCACGCCCGTGAGCGCGGAGCGAATATCCTCGCACTCGAGGATCGCGTCGACGCCATACGTGCCGAGGATGCCGTCACCGAGCTCGAACACGATGACGTCCGGCTTGCCGGCGGCAAGCTCCGTGAGCATCGTGCGTGTGAGCGCGGGACCATTGGCCCGCGTAGTCGTGACAACACCGAGATCCGTGAAGATGAGCGCCCTGCGCGCACCGGCGTCCTCCATCGCGAGAATGTCGCGACGGAGCGAGACGCCGGTTGCCTTGAACGCATCGACAACGAGGCCGCGATGGCGCATGCGGCTGACGATGGCGCACGCCGCCGCGGTCTTGCCGGCCTCCATGCAGGTGCCCGCGAGCGCCACGACGGGCACGCCCTTCGTGTCGAGTCTCGCTTCCTGGTCGAGGCGCGACTTGCCGACGCGCGCCGGCACGCCGATGCGCTCGCCAAGGAACGGAAACGTGAGGGCGACGCCGATCACGCGGCAGTCGAACGGCTTGCCCTTGTCGGGATTCACCGAGTCGCAAATACCGATGACGCCGCCGATGTTGAGCATCTGCACGATGTCGCCCGGCTTCACGCTCAGCGGAATGTGGCCCGAGTAGCCGAACAGCGCCTTGCGATGGCCGAGCGCGCCGACGACCACATCGCCCTTGCCCACCTTGGCCATGCGGCCGCTCGTGAGCTCCAGCGTGTTGTAGGTGGACTTGTTGTTCAGCACCTCGACGACGACCACCACGCCTTCTTCAGCGGGGATCTCGTCCGAAACACGGACTTCGTGCGAGAGACCGACCGCCTGCGTAACCGACGCGATCTTGTCGACAACAACTGAGCGCATTGCCATCTTCCTACTTTCCTTTCGCCTGTTCGCCGGCGCGGCGGTGGAACACACCGGTGAGCGCGACGATCTTCGAGAAACCCAAGGCGTCCGTGGCCGTCCACTCGCCCGCCGATTCGCCGTAGACACCCTTCGAAGCGGTCATCAGCGAATACGGTGACTCGACGCCCTCGATGAACAGACTGCCGGGGCGGAAGAGCACTCGCACCTCGCCTGTAACACGTTCTTGTGACGAGAGCAGCAGCGCTTCGATATCGCGACACACCGGGTCCAGCAGCTGGCCTTCGTGCACCAGATCGCCGTACGGGTTGGCCACGAGCTCCTTGATGCGCTGCTGGCGCGGCGTGAGCACGAGCTTCTCCAGCTCGCGATGCGCCGTGAGCAGCGTTTCCGCGGCCGGCGCCTCGAACGCCACGCGACCCTTCGTCCCGATGATCGTGTCGCCCAAATGAATGCCACGACCGATCGCAAACGGCGCTCCCAGCGTTTCGAGCCGCTCGATGAGCTCGACCGCGCTCATCGCCTTGCCGTCGAGCTTGACCGGGCGGCCCTGCTCGAACGAGATGACGTGACGCTCGGGCGCTTTCGGATTCGTGAACGCGTCCTTCGACAGCACCCACGCGCTATCGGGGATGCTGCCGGACGACGTGAGCGTTTCCGTTCCGCCGATAGTGACGCCCCACAGGCCGCGATTGATCGAATACGCGGCGCCGAACGGCGGCACCGGCAGGTTGCGCTTCTGCAGGTATTCGAGCTCGTCCTGCCGCTTGAAGGCCTTGTCGCGCACGGGGGCGAGCACTTCGAGGTCCGGCGCGAGCGTGCGCAGCGCGACTTCGAAGCGCACCTGATCGTTGCCTGCAGCGGTACAGCCGTGAGCGATCATGTTGGTGCCAAGCTCACGCGCCATGCGCGCGATCGTCTGCGCCTGCATCACACGCTCCGCGCCGACACAAAGCGGGTAGAGCTGGCCGCGACGCACATTCCCCATGATCAGGAAGCGCAGCACCTGCTCGAAATAATCCGCGCGCGCGTCGACGATGTGATGCTCGACGGCACCGAGCGCCTTCGCGCGCTCCGCCAGTGTGCGGCGCGCCGCGTCATCGAGACCGCCCGTATCGACGGTGACGGTGATGATCGGCCGGCCGTAGTTCTCGGCCACCCAGGGCACGAGGAACGAGGTATCCAGACCGCCGGAGTAAGCGAGGACGATGGGCTTGGCGCCCGTGTTCGAAGCTGCGTTGGGCATGGGGCTTTAGACTCGAAAAATGGAACGCAGGCGCTCATCGAGCTTCGCCTGCGCGGATGCGCCGTTGGTGGCAATGAAAATAGTGTCGTCGCCGGAGAGGGTACCGACCACTTCGGGCCACTCGGCCTTGTCGATGGCGACGGCTACGCTCTGCGCGGCGCCGATGGTGGTGCGCACGACGGTGAGGCAAGGGCCGGCGGGCTTGAAGCCCCGGAAGAATTGCACGAGCGCGCGGAAATCCCCGTTGGTGCGCGTGCTTTCCTCGGGCGGTAACACGTAGCCGACCGAGGCCTTGAGCACGCCGATATCCCGCAGGTCACGGCTCACCGAGCTCTGCGTGACCTCATGGCCCTGCTTCTTCAGCAGGCGCACGAGATCTTGCTGATTGCGCACGGAGCCGCCGCGCAGGATGCGCAGGATGGCTTCGCGGCGATCCGCTTGCTGGGTGTCGGTGAGCACTTTCAAAGTTACCGGGTGGATTCGAGGCTGTGCATAAAATCGCGCGCATTGTGCATAAACATGCGCGCGCAGTCAACACGCAGATCGGTGCGTGCGGGAAATGCGGTGGCGAAGCGGGCCGGCGGCGCGCACGCGCGAAATCCAGCCCGCCGCGGCGGGCGGGCGGGATCAGCGCGATCAGCGGGACGGTCGGAGAATGGCCGGGATTCAGGTGCGGAACAGCCCGCTCAGCGCACGCGCCTTGGCGCTGTCTGGAAAGACGTCGGTTGCGAGCGCGGCGGTCGGCACCTGAAGGTGATCGGCCAGCACGCCCTTCATGACGGAACGGATGTCGAGCGTGGGCTTGAGGTCGCGGCCCTCATAGAGCGCCGACGCGGAGAGACCAGGCCAGTCCGCCATGACACGACCACCCTGCACGGCGCCGCCGAGCAGGAATGCGGCGGCGCCAGTGCCGTGATCGGTACCGCGCGTGCCGTTGATCGCGGCCGTGCGACCGAACTCGGTGGCGATGAGCACGGCCGTGTCCTTCCAGGTGGGGCCGAGCTGTTCTTTCAGGGTTCGCAGGCCCGCGTCGAGTGCGCCGAGCCGGGCACCGAGCTGGCCCTGCGCGCCGCCTTCGTTCGCGTGGGTGTCCCAGCCTGTGGCGTCGAAGACGGCGATCCGCGGACCGTCATCCCGGCGCAGGAAACCCGCAGCCGCGCGAATGACCTCCCCATATCGGGCGCCAGCGGCGGCTTTGCCCTGCTCGCGTTTCGCGAGGATCTGCGATGAACCGGCGAGGTCTTTGCCAACATTGGCGTCGTCCGCCGACATCCGGGGCGCCATCGATGCGTCGGCGCCAGCGCCAGCTCCGGCGCCAGCTCCGGCGCCAGCCCCAGCGCCAGCGCTTTGCGCTTCGCTTGCGATGGCGTCCGCTGAAAGCGCATCGGCAAGACGCCTGGAGAGAACCGGATCGCGTGAATACAGATCCGTGATGCGCTCGAGCGTGTCCTCATCCAGCGATGCGAGCTTGGACGGCGACCACGATGACACCGCTGCGGGACCGCGCATGACGAGTGGCACGTTCTGCCCGAGCGCGACACCCAGCTCCTTGCGCGACGAGGTCGGCACCGCCGCCAGCGCACGATTGAGCCAGCCGCTCTGCGACGCGTGCGGGCGCACGAAACCATTCTCCAGCACGTCCTGTCCGTCAAAGTGCGAGCGCTCGCGATACGGGCTCGCCATCGCGTGAAACACCACGAGCTCGCGGGCGGCGTATGAATCGCCCAGGAATCGCAGGTTCGGATGAAGGCCGAAAAGGTTGTCGAGCTCGATCGCACCGTTCGCCGCCGCGGGCGCGGGCACGGCGATCTCGCGGCGCAGGCGCACGTAGTCGCCGTCACCGTAAGGCGGAACGGCGGTCAGACCATCAAGCGCACCGCGCAGGATGATGAACACGAATCGGGAGCTCGTGTTCGCGCTCGCGAGGGCAAGACGCGAAGTCATGAGCGCGCCGCTCGCAGCGAGTGCGCCGGCGGCGAGGAATTGCCTTCTATCCAAGCGTGTCATAGGTGCCTCTCGACCGAGCGCCGCGCTAGCGACGCAGGAACTCCGGAGCAGTGAGTAACAGCGTGAGTGCCTGCGTGCCGCTGGCAGCGCGCGCGATGGCCTTGCGAGTGTCATCACCCAGCGTGGCGCCGAGCAACTGAGGCGCGAGGTCCGACGCGTTCTGTCGCGCGCCGACACGCTGACCCACCGCGTCGGCCCATTCGATGCGTTTCATCAGCGCGGAAGCGCCATCCCAATCCGCGCCGCGATCGGGCCAACCCGCCGGCGAACCGGGGCTGTAGGTGCGCTGGCCGAGCAGCTCGAACGAGGCGAGCCCGCGCCGACTCATGTCCACCGGCAGATCGAGCGCCCGATAGGTCGAAACGATGTAGTCGGCGGGCGTCTTGTACTTCGCCAAGGGTTGCGCCCACGAATCCTCGAGCTCGACGAGCGCGCGATACACGGTGGGCAGGTCGCCGTGGCTCTTCATGAAGGCCTTTGCGAGTGTCTCCACCGCGGCGGGCGAGGGCTCGTCCGCGATGAAATGTCGTGCCAGCTTCGTGGCGATGAAGTTCGCGGTCGCCGGTTTCGCCGCGACGTCGCGCAGCACCGCCTTGCCCTCGGACTCGCCGTTTTCCGAATATCGCTTGCCCAGCACGCTCTTCGCGCCCGGCTCATGCAATGCCTCGCGGAAGGTGAACTTGCCGGGCTCACCATCCTTCAGCCGGCCGAAGTTGCCGCCGATGGACCAGCCGGTCAGCACTTGCGCGAACGTCGTGACGTCCTGCTGCGTGTAGCCGCCGTTCACACCGAGTGTGTGCAGCTCGAGAATTTCGCGCGCGAGGTTTTCGTTGATGCCGATCTTGCGTTCAGTCTGCCGCCGTGCCGCCATTCTCGCGAGGCGCGAGCCCGGCCCCACGGACAGGTAGTTGTCGAGATAGAGCAGCATGGCCGGATGCTGTTCGACGGCGAGCAGAAGATCCGTGAAGTTGCCGAGCACGCGGGGGCGAATCGCCTCACGTTCGAACGCGCCGGCAAGACCGAGCACGGCGACTTTGTCGATCGACACCGCGAAGTGGTTCGTCCAGAACTGGGTGATGCGCTCGACGAACGGCCGATCCGTCGTCGCCGCATGACGCAGCCGCGCGGTGGCTTCATCTATATAGATGGGCCGATAGACCTGCGGCAGCTTGAGCAGGTTCGGGATCGCGGCCGCGCGGGCGTTGGGATCGTTCGCTGCGTCGTGGCCGTCCGCGCCGCCTTTCTTCGCGGCTTTGAGGGCTTTCTTGCCTCCGGCTTCGCGCTGCTCGCGCCGCACCTCCAGCGTCTGGACCAGCACGCTCTCCGAGGAACGCAGGCTCGCGTCGGAAAGGACCGGGGGCGCACCCTTGAGCTGGGCGATGAGCCAGTCCGGCGCATGGGCGCCGATGCGATCGAGCTCGCCCGGTCGGGCGCCGATGCCGAAGCGATTCGCGGCGATCGCAGGGGCGAATGGCTCTTGCATCGGGAGGGTTCCTCTGCCACCGGAGCGGTGAGGCCGGTATAGCGCAGTTCCCTCCGTTGGGTTGACGTTATACTCACGCGCCCACCGCAGGCATGCGACATAGCTCATGAGCCGCGCACCCGATCTCATCCTCGTCGACGGCTCCTCGTACCTGTACCGGGCGTTTCACGCGCTCCCGTCTTTCTCGAACTCGCGGGGCGAACCCACCGGCGCGGTGTTCGGCGTGCTGAACATGCTGCTCAAGTTCGTGAAGGACTATGGGCCGAAGCCGATCGCGGTCGTGTTCGATGCGAAGGGCAAGACGTTCCGCGACGAGCTGTTCAGCGAATACAAGGCGCATCGCCCGCCGATGCCCGATGACCTGCGGGCGCAGGTGGAGCCGCTACTGGCGATCATCAAGGCGCTCGGCCTGCCGCTGCTGCGCGTATCGGGCGTGGAGGCGGACGACATCATCGGCACGCTCGCCGTGCGCGCGGCGAAAGAGGGCAAGCAGGTCCTCATCTCGACCGGCGACAAGGACATGGCGCAGCTCGTGAACGAGTCGATCACGCTCATCAACACGATGAGCAACTCACTGCTCGACCGCGCGGGCGTGAAGGCCAAGTTCGATGTGTATCCGGAACAGATCATCGATTACCTCGCGCTCGTGGGCGATAGCTCGGACAACATTCCGGGCATCGAGAAGGTGGGGCCGAAAACCGCGGCGAAATGGCTGAACCAGTACGGCACGGTCGATGGGCTGATCGAGCACGTGGGCGAGATCAGCGGCAAAGTCGGCGAGAACCTGCGCGCCGGGCTCACGACGCTCGAGCTGTCGCGCAAGCTCGCCACCATTCGCACGGACTGCGAGCTGCCGGGCGATTCCGCGCAACTCACGCCCGCCGAGCCCGACGTCGAGGCCCTGCGCGAGCTGTATTCGCGGTACGAGCTTCGGTCGCTGTTGCGCCAGCTGGAAACCTCTTCGCCACCACCGCCGGGCGCCGGCGAAGCGCCCTCGCTCTTCAACGGTGGCGTGGCGCCGGGCAGTGACGCTGCCGCCGAAGGCGGCGTCGGTAAGGGCTCGCATGTGCCCGCCTCTGCTGACGCGGAGCGCGCCGACGCATCGGGTGCGACCGGCGCGGCAGCCGCCGACACAGTGGGCGCCGCCGGCGCGACACCTGCCGGAGTGAACGCGGTCATGGTGGTGGCGCCACCGCCCGCCGCGATCGTCAATGCCGAGCGTCGCTACGAAACGATCACGGACTGGGCGCAGCTCGAGCGCTGGATCGCATCGCTCGCCGCCGCCCCGCTCTTTTCCTTCGACACCGAGACGACGAGCCTCGACTACATGAAGGCGGAGATCGTCGGCGTGTCGTTCGCGACGGAGCCCGGCGTCGCGGCGTACGTTCCGCTGAAGCACGACTACCCCGGCGCACCCGATCAGCTCGATCGGGACAAGGTGCTGGCCGCGCTGAAACCGCTTCTCGAGGATCCCGAGCGCGCCAAGATCGGCCATCACCTCAAATACGACGCTCATGTACTGCTCAACGCCGGCATCCAGCTCGCCGGCATGCGCTTCGACACGATGCTCGAGTCCTATGTGTGGAACAGCGTAGCGACGAAGCACGACCTGGATGGCACATCCGAGCGCTATCTCGGCCTGCGCACGATCAAGTTCGAGGATGTCGCGGGCAAAGGCGCGAAGCAGCTCACGTTCAATCAGGTGCCCGTAGACAAGGCCGCCGAATACTCCGCGGAAGATGCGGACGTGGCGCTGCGTCTTCACAAGGTGCTGTGGCCGCAGCTGCAGACCGTGCCGGAGCTCGAGCGCCTCTATGAAGAAATCGAACAACCGCTCGTGCCGGTGCTCCTGCGCATGGAGCACACCGGTGTCCTCGTCGATCGGTCGCTGCTGAAGGCCCAAAGCAGCGAGATCGCCAAGCAGCTCGCGGAGCTGCTCGCCACCGCGCACAAGGAAGCCGGCTTCGAGTTCAACATCGAGTCGCCGAAGCAGCTTCAGCAGATTCTGTTCGAGAAGCTTCAGATCCCGGTGTCGCGCAAGACGCCGACGGGCCAGCCTTCCACCGCCGAAGACGTGCTCGAAGAGCTTGCGCAAACGTATGCCCTGCCGCGAATCGTGCTCGACTACCGCGCGCTCGCGAAACTGAAGTCCACCTATACGGACAAGCTGCCGGAGCAGATCAACGAGCGCACGGGGCGCATCCACACCTCGTATCACCAGGCCGTGGCGCAGACGGGCCGTCTTTCTTCGATGGATCCGAACCTGCAGAACATCCCGATCCGCAGTCCCGAGGGTCGGCGCATCCGCAAGGCTTTCATTGCGCCGCCGGGATATGTGCTGCTGGCGGCGGACTATTCGCAGATCGAGCTGCGGATCATGGCGCACCTCTCGGAAGATGCCGCGCTGCTCAGTGCGTTCGCCGAAGACCGCGATGTGCATCAGACGACGGCTGCCGAAGTGTTCGGCGTGCCGATCGCGTCCGTCGACTCCGATCAGCGACGCCTTGCGAAGATCGTGAACTTCGGGCTCATTTACGGCATGTCCGCCTTCGGGCTTGCGCGCCAGATCGGCATCGAGCGGCGCACCGCGCAGAAGTACGTCGACACCTACTTCACGCGCTTCCCAGGCGTGAAGCGATATATGGATACGACGCGAGTGCTCGCACGGGAAAGAGGTTACGTCGAGACGGTGTTCGGGCGGCGCCTGTATCTGCCGGATATCCGCTCGGGCAACACGCAGCTTCGGCAGTACTCGGAGCGCAGCGCCATCAACGCGCCGATGCAAGGCACGGCGGCCGACATCATCAAGCGCGCGATGATCACCGTCGACGCCTGGTGCCAGAGGGAAGACGTGCCCGCCCGCGTCATCATGCAGGTGCACGACGAGCTGGTGCTCGAGGTGCGAGAGGATGCGGTCGCGGCCGTCACGGCCGCGCTCCACGAGCGAATGGACCGGGCGGCTGAACTCAGGGTACCGCTCAAGATCGAAGTCGGCGTCGGAGCCAACTGGGACGAGGCTCATTAGCCTTTCTTCACGGGATAAAAATCCCCTGCGGCTACTTTTTTGGACCTGGCGCTGCCGTTGCCGACGGCCAAAGCGCGGTTTTTGCCGCCTAGGCTGAAGCGTAACCACGCCCGGTGAATTTTTTTTCGCCTCTCAGGCACGCCTCTGGCTGGTGCAATCCCAGGCTGTGTGGCCTGAAGCCCACAGCGTGCTACGGCACGTTCCTCAATCACGGAGACGACTCATGCGAATGCTATTGCCCGCTTTGACGCTCGCCCTGCTCGGCACCGCCGCCCAGGCCGCCGACAGCGGCATCTACCTCGGAGCCGGCGTGAGCCAGGTGAAACTCGACAACGTCGGGAAGGACTTCAACACCGGAAATCTCAACGATTTCAAGCTCGACAACACCTCGTGGAAGCTCATCGGCGGCTTCCGGCCAATCGATAACTTCGGCGTCGAGCTCAACTATTTCGACCTCGGGAGCGAGAACAAGACGGTCGGTGGCCAGAGCTTCCGCGCGGACGGCAAGGCCTACGCCGGATTTGCCGTCGGATTCATTCCTATTGGACCGGTTGATCTGTTCGGTAAGGCGGGATTGGTCCGCTGGGAATCCAATGCGACAGCGGACGGTCCCCTGGGCTTCCGTTTCGATGACAAAGGCACCGAGTTCGGGTGGGGAGCCGGCGTCCAGGCGCGTTTGGGAAGTCTCGGTGGCCGACTGGAATACGAGCATTTCGACGTCGACCACACCGACGGGACCGAGGCGCTTTCGCTCAGCGTGTTCTGGACCTTTCTGTAGCGAAAACACAACAGCGTGACGCTCAAGCCACTGATGTGCCGGGACTATTTCTTCGAGATTTTTCCGGAACTAGTGGGAAGGTCACCCGTCTAATTCGGCGAGTGCTTCGGCACTTCCCGCTTCCCTCCCTGAGCGGGTCGACCCGGTTCATGAGACCTGTGCCGGGTTATCTACCCCGACGATCGACCAGATCGTCGGGGTCTTTTATTTCAGCCAGGCCTTCAGCAATTTCTGCGCTTCTTCGACCCCGACCTTGTCGTGAGCCGAGAAGAGCTGGGCCGAGGCGGTTTCGCCCAGCACGGTGCGGGCTTCCTTCAGCACCTTGTTCCCTTCGTTCCGGGTGAGCTTGTCGGACTTCGACAGCAGCACGTGGACGCTCATCGGCTCGCCCTCCCGCCCGCTATCGCGCGCCCAGGCGATGAGGTTTTCGTCCTCGGGCGCCACTCCCCGGCGCGAATCCACGATCAGTACCAACCCGTGCAGCGATTGCCGCTCGCGCAGGGCCGCAATCATGGGTCCCCAGGTCCGCCGCTCCGCCACGGGCGCGGCCGCGAAACCGTAGCCGGGCAGGTCGACGATGCGCTGCTCCGCCCCGACTTCGAAGAAATTCAGCAAGCGGGTGCGTCCCGGCGTGCGGCTCACGCGGGCGAGGGCGTGCCGCTGCACGATGGCGTTCATGGCGCTCGACTTGCCGGCGTTGGAACGGCCGGCGAACGCCACTTCCACCCCGCGGTCGGGCGGGAACTGGGCCGGCTGGGCGGCGGAAAGCATGAAACGGACGTTTGGGAAGACGCTCACGTAAAGGGCTCAAGAGGCTCGCGGCTCAATAATTTCCGTAGTGTACAATTCGCCGCCCTTCGCACAGGTCCTGTAAGCGGAAAGACGCCAAACATGCGGAAGACGATGAAAGTCGCCTCGGTCAGCTCGATTTTGTTCGCCAGCATCCTCGCGGGTGCCCAGGCTTTCGCGGCCGAAACCCCAACCTCTCCATTCGAAGGCGCCAAAGCGGATGTGGGCGCTACCAAAGCCGCCGTCTGCGGCGCCTGCCATGGTGTCGGCGGCAACAGCCAGAACCCGGAGTGGCCGAACCTCGCCGGGCAGAGCCCTGCCTACATCGACGAGCAGCTGCACCTCTTCAAGACCGAGGTGCGCGTGAATCCGGTGATGAAGCCCATCATCGACACCGTCGATGAGCAGGATTTCAAGAACCTCGCGGTGTATTTCGCGGCCCAGACACCGGCCGGCCTCGAAGCCGACCCGTCGTACTGGAAAGCCGGCGAAAAGCTGTATCGCAAGGGCGATCCGGCGCGCCAGATCCCCGCCTGTGCCGCGTGCCACGGTCCGCTCGGCCGGGGCAACCTGGCTGCCGCGTATCCAGCGCTGCGCGCCCAGCACTCCGTTTACACGGTCAAGCAGCTGAACGATTACGCCAAGGACACGCGCTATCCCGGCGCGACCGCGAAGAAGCCGGCCACGCCCAACGCCATCATCATGGCGACGATCGCGAAGCGGCTCACGGCGGAAGACATCCGTGATGTGGCTTCCTACGTGCAGGGAATGCGCTGATACCGCCGATACCTGGAAAATGAGGCCATGATGTTTCGACTGTCGGTTGCGATTGCTCTCAGCCTGATCAGCATCACCGCGTGCGGGCGCAGCGCCACGCCGCCCGCGGCACCGGCCACGCCGGCGAAGGAAGCATCAGCCCCGGCCCAACCGGCAGCGGCCACCCCTGCCGTACCGCAGACGGCTGAATCGGAGCAGGCGACGGCTTCGCAGGAGACCACCAGCGAGACGACGTCCGACGATCGCGGTGACGCCGCCCTGGAGCATCTCGCCGCCATGCCTGCGGATCAGCAGCTGCCCGGCGGTAAGTGGAAAGCCGGCACGAACTACACTCCGCTCGTTCCCGCGCAGCCGACCAACGTTGGACCCGGCAAAGTCGAAGTGGTCGAAGTGTTCTGGTTCGGCTGCCCTCACTGCAACGCCCTCGAGCCCTTCATTCAGAGCTGGCTCAAGAACAAGCCGGAATACGTGGAGCTCGTCCGCGTACCCGTGATGTGGGGCCCGGTCCACCGCGCGCACGCGAAGCTGTTCTACATGCTCCGCGCCCTGAATCGCACGGACCTCGACCAGAAGGTGTTCGACACGATCCACAAGGATGGGAACATGCTCGTGGCGAACGACGAGCAGGCCACTCGCAAGATGCAGCTCGACTTCCTGAAAGCCAACGGCGTGAGCGCCGAGGACTTCAACAAGGCCTGGGATTCATTCACTGTGAGCACCGGTCTGCAGCGCGCGGAGCAGCTGACCGAGCGATACAAGGTGAACGGCGTGCCGCTGATCGTCATCAACGGCAAGTACACCACCGACGTCGGCATGGCGGGTGGTCCCGGCCAGCTGCTGCAGCTCATCAACGATCTCGCCGCAAGCGAGAAACAGCGCCGCTGACGCGCGGAGGGTGGCCATGCACGGCGCAGTTCGCCGCACGGGCCCCTTCGAGTGCTGAGCGTATTCATTCCGCAGCCTCAGGGGCTGGCGCGCGTGCCATGGGAACCGGGCGCGGCCCTGCCCAAAGAAGCTCTCTGGTTCGACCTGCTCGAACCCTCTCCTGAAGAAGAGCTTGCGGTCGAGCAGGTGCTGGGCATCGATGTGCCCACTCGCGAGGAAATGCGCGAGATCGAGTCGTCCAATCGGCTCTACGAAGAGAACGGCGGTGTCTACATGACCGCCACCATCGTCACGAAGCTCGACACGGACCTGCCTCAAAGCACGCAGGTCACGTTCATCATCACTGGCTCGCACCTGGTCACCAACCGCTACACCGATCCGCTGCCGTTCCGCCGCTTCGTGGCGTTCGCGGAGACCCATCCCGCGACCTGCACCTCGGCCACGCTGCTCCTGGCCGGCTTGCTCGAGGCCATCATCAACCGGATCGCCGATGTCATTGAGCGCGTCGCCGCCGATATCGACGCCACCTCGGCGGAGACTTTCGGCGCGGCCCGCCGCCGGAACGAGCGCGGCCTCGATTTTCGCGAAGTGCTGGGCCGCGTGGGCCAAGCTGGCGAGCTCGTGTCGAAAGCACGCGAGAGTCTCGTGAGTCTCAATCGACTGCTCGTGTTCGTGCAGCAGTCCTCGGCGGTGCCGATGACTCAGGACGCGCGCACGCGCTTTCGAACGCTATCGCGCGATGTCACGGCGATGAGCGATCACTCTTCGTTCCTGGGCGACAAAGTGACGTTCGTGCTCGATGCCACGCTCGGCATGGTCACCATCGACCAGAACAACATCCTCAAAATCTTCTCGGTCGTGACCGTGTTTCTGCTGCCGCCGTCGGTGATCGCGGGAATCTTCGGCATGAACTTCGAGCACATGCCGTGGCTTCACGATGGCTGGGGATTCCTCGCCGCCATCGGATCGATGCTCGCCTCGGCTGTGCTGCCGTGGCTTTGGTTCAAGCACAAGCGCTGGCTCTAAAGACTGCGATGCAACGGATCGCCGGCCTCACGCATCAGAAGCGCGTCGTGCGTGAGAGGTGCGGAGAATGCGTTCGTCCAGAGGTTTTCTTGTCATGACGTTCGTTCATGAAAACGGACGAACTCCAGCAATGTAAGCGCTGATCACTGAAGGTTCGCCTCGGATGGAGGATCGGACCCATGCGCACGTACAAAGATGCCAAGGCGATGGCGGAGTCCCTTCGGGAATCGCTGGCTGCCCCGAACGTTTCGCTCTCGCACAGCGAATGCCTCGAGATCGTTGCAAGACAGTTTGGATGGGCGGAATGGAACTCGCTGGCCGCCGCGCTGGACGTTCAGGCGGGGCGGCTCAACGCGCCCGAGACGCCGGGCGATTCGATGCAGCCGCCTATCCCGGTGGTGCGGGTGACGTCACTCGAAGAGGCGCGGCCTTTCTACGAGGGGTTCCTCGGCTTCCAGTTCGACTGGGATTTCCTCGAGGGCAGCACGTATGCGCAGATCTCGCGATCCGGGGTCACCTTGCACCTCAATGCGGAGTCGCGGTTGAGCGGCAGCGCTGGGGTGCTGATCCGGATGCAAGGACTGGAAGCGCTGCATGCCGAGCTAGCCGTCGCTGAGAGCGACCTCGACGGGGAGGTGGCTGGAATAGAACCTGGGGAGAATGGCGCGCCCGATTGGATTCGAACCAACGACCTGCAGCTTCGGAGGCTGCCACTCTATCCAGCTGAGCTACGGGCGCGTCGGGGGCGGATTCTACGGAGGTTCTGCTTTGGCCGCCAATCGCTGTGACTAGGCGGTGGGGCGAGGACTGGGCAGAGGCTCTTACGAGAGGAGCAAATGATCCTGGCGGGCGACCCCACCGCTCGTCCTGGTGGGTTGCGATGGCTAGGCTACCCGCGGTACCGCCTGTCGAGTAGCCAGGCAGTTCAGCTTCGATGAAGAGCTCCTCGGCCTAGAGGTAGTCGTCCCCTGATTCATTAACCACTCGGGTTCATCGGTGTCGTGCCGCATTTGCATCAGGAAGGGCCACGTAGACCTTCGCTCGCGCGACCGATGAACGCCTGCGCGACGATTTTCACGAGGCTCACCGGAAATCCGCTCGAACATCGTACAAGCTGCGGCCGCCTTCGTCTTCTTGGGTTGCTTGCGAAGCTGCGCCTCGGGCTACGGCTATGGAATGGTTGTGGCCGTCGTGCTCGGGCCGGAACATGCGGATCCGCTTCGGTGCCGTGGTGGCATCAGCCGAGAGCGTGGAGCGCGATATCGGCATTTCACGCGCTGTGGGAGCAAAGGTGATCAACGGTTTCTGATCTGCTGATCTGGAAGTGAGGTCGAGCGAGAAGCAGTACGTCGCACGCTGCTTCAATTGATGTCGACCCGTCGTGAAATTGCATACACGCTCACGACGAGCGCGTTGACAGCAAGAAAACAGATGACGATCGCGCAAACCTGGAACCTGCGAGTCCGGGCCTGGATCTGCGCCATCGCGAGATCAAATTGCTGCCCTGGGCTCAGACGGCCCGCATCGACGCTGAAGAACTCCAGTGCGTTGATGACGAGCTCGGCCCTCTTTTCGGGAGGCGCTGACCTTATAAGCCGCTCGCGCTCTTTCGACCTGCCGCGGAGAACCCAAGCTCCTGTCGCCGCAAAGAAGGCGATGAGACTAACGCCAGTGCTTATAGTCTGGACGACGGAGAGAAGCTGATGCATGTACGTGACCTCTTTGGATAGCGGATAAATCCGACGCATCCAAACGTCTCGTACGACACTCCTTGGGACCCTGCTCGTCTAAGGAAATCGGCTAGCGCAGCAGGACTTACTCGCGGGACAACCCACGCACCCACGCTCATTGCCGGGAATCCACCAGGTATCGCCTGCAAAAGCAGGCAGGTGCCATCGACTGGGGTATCCCGCTGGCGATTCCGCTGCGACCAACGCCAGGCCCAGTAGTCTCCAAGAGAGGAAACCGTATGTCAAAAATGCAGCCTATAGGCTGTTCGGATATGTCCTGCGCATGTGCTATTCGGAACCGATGGCGACGCCCGTCGGAACCCGAATTCGGAAAGCATATGGCACCGTCCTCAGGGAGTGCCGGAAAGCTGTCCGTCTTTCGCAAGACGAGGTACCGGGCATCGGGCGCACGCACGTGTCTTCGCTCGAGCAAGGCCGCAAGGAGGTGGGCTTGGAGATGCAGTTTGTGCTCTCCGATGGGTTGGGTGTCACTGTGAGCGCGATGCTCGATCGAACGGAGCGGCTGGTTCGCTCGAGTGCCACGCTTGAACGCTTCGAACGGCTGAGCAAAGCAAAGATTCTGATGGGGAGCGATACGTGCCCGAAATGCGGAGCCGTGTACGCGGTGTTCGCGCGCACCTCGAAAGCTCGCGCGCGCGACAAGTACAAGTGTCTGTATTGCGGACAATTGCTGGGTTCGTGGCGCCTGCCGTTCGAGTTGATCTACGAAACGGAGCGCTTGCCGCCGCGCGTGAAGTGATCCGGTTTCAGTACGACCCAGAGGGCTTCGCGTGGGAAAAGCTCATTCGAGAGATTGAAGACACTCGCAAGGGAGGGGCAGCGACTGGCGCCAGAAGCCGTCAGCTCGTGGGTTTCGCGGTCAAGTGGCAGCAGCGAGTGAGCCACTGACGAACCAAGTTGCGGAGTACGTTTATGTTGGTAGTGAATCCGATCCGTCCACACCCGAGTTCAACGAGTACGGTCTGCGTTCCATTGCATCGATGAATCCCGACAACATCATGGAATCACTCGCGCGTGCAGCGCAAGGGCTCAAGGACAGAGGCAGGTCGAACCCAGCGATGTCCTCGAACATCATCAGCACGATGTCGTGGAACTGGATACGACCCGGAGCCAACCCGAAATCCTCGAAGAAGATGGTAGCGAGACGCTCGATTTGTTCGTCATCGAGTGAGTGAGCGGATCGGCTATCGAAGGAGCCCATCCATTCCGAAGCGTCCCGTGGACGTCGGATGAACAGCAACCCGGCGCCGCCATCCGACGGACTGCGTTACTTCGTGGTGTAGCCGCCGTTGACCAGAATAGTCTGCCCCGTCATCCACCACCCGTCCGAGACCAGAAAACGAATGAAGGGCACGATGTCTTCGATGTCGGTCAACCCCGTCTTCGAGAACGAAGACAGTGCCGCCGCCGTCTTGTGGTAGGCCACGGCATCGACGCCTTCAGCGGGGTAGAAGAAGGGAGTGTCCATCGGACCTGGGCCGATCGCCGTCACTGAGATGCCGCGCTCGCCCAACTCTTTCGAAGCGGCGCGCGTGAAGTGTTCCACCGGAGCCTTGAGGCCGGCATACGCTGCATAGAAGGGTGTGAACGCGCCCAGCAGCGAGGTCACCACGGTGACGATCTTGCCGTTGTCGTTTATATGCCGGCCGCTTTCCTTTAGAAAGAAGAAAGCGGATTTGGAATTGATGGCGCTCATCTCGTCGTATTCCGCTTCGGTGATCTCGACGAGTGGCTTCTTCAGCACCTTGCCCACGGTGTTGACGGCGATATCCGGCCTGCCCACGGCGGCGATGACGTCCGAGAAGAGTTTCTCCATCGCGCCCGCCGTAGTGAGATCGGCCTGCAGTGCGACAGCCTTTGCGCCGGCCGCCTTGACCGCCGCGACCGTCTGGTCAGCGGCGCTCTTCGTAGCGACGCTGTTGTAGTGAATCGCCACGGCCTGCGCACCCTGAGCGGCAAGATCGCGCGCGATCAGTCCGCCCAAGTTCTTTGCTCCACCGGCAATGAGGACGGTCTTGCCCTTGATGGCATGTTTGCTCATGGTTGCGTTGCTTCCCAAGCTGCGGCCGCCGCACGACGCGGTTGTGCCTTCTGATTGCACGATACATCCGCTAGATTTACCGCATAAAGTACCTGGCTGTGACATGACCTGTCAGCGCAGGCGAACAATCGGTGTCCGGCTCGTGCTCGAGGTTCCGTGGATCGCATCGACCTTTTTCGGGTTTTCGCGCGCGTCGTGGAGTGCGCCAGCTTTACGCGTGCGGCAGTGGCGCTAGAACTGCCGCGATCTTCTGTATCCGCAGCGGTGCAGGAGCTGGAAGCGCGGATAGGTGCGCGGCTTCTATACCGGACCACGCGCAACGTGTCGCTCACCCATGACGGCGCGCTCTTCTACGAACGCTGCCTGCGACTCATCGCGGAGGTTGAGGAAACCGAGGGCCTGTTCCGGCAAACGAACGTCAGCCCGCGTGGGCGGCTGCGCGTGGATGTGCCCGGCCGCGTCGGCCGGTTGATCGTCGCTCCAGCGCTCCCGGAATTTCTGGCGCGCTTTCCTGGAATCGACATCGATCTCGGCGTTACTGACCGGGCGGTGAATCTTGTGGAGGACCGCGTCGACTGCGCCCTGCGAGTGGGGCCGCTCATAGACTCGGGCCTGGTCGCCCGCTCCGTTGGCGAGCTTGCGCTGCTCAACGTTGCGAGCCCCGCCTATCTCGCCGCACATGGCATGCCACGCAAGCCCGCAGATCTCGCGTCTCACCTGGCCGTCAACTATGCATCGCCTTCGAGCGGCCGCCTGGAGAGCTGGGAATGGATCGACGCCGGGCGAGTGCACTCTCTGAGGATGCGCGGCCGAGTTACGGTCAACAATGCGGAGGCCTACATCGCCTGCTGTCTTGCCGGTATGGGGCTGATACAGATTCCCGCTTATGACGTTAGAGCTTACCTGCGCGCAGGCGATCTCCTGGAGGTGATGCCTCGCCATCGTGCTGCGCCAATGCCGATGACGCTGCTTTATCCGCACCGCCAGTACCAGCCCCGAAGACTGCAGGTCTTTGTGGAATGGCTGATGGTGTTGCTGAAGCGCGATCTTCTGTGAAAGGCCGATCTCGCGATCGTGTTCGAGAACTTCGGGCCGGCTCTGCCACGTGTTCAGTGACGTGGTGCGACTCACGTTCGGTCACGTCATCCTGCATGAGGCCGCCCCACTGCTTGCGACCGGCCGCCTCCCATGCCACGCCAAAACCCGTCGAGCCACGAAACTGCGGTTGAAGCACGGCGTAACCCCGCACGGCGAGGAACTGTGCCCACCAATCGAACGTGTAGTCGTCGCGCGATTCGGGGCCGCCGTGCGGCAATACCACCAACGGCAGACTCTTACCGTCCGAGCCCGGGGGAATCGTGAGATAGGCCGGCACCGATGCCCCGTCCCGCGCCTTGTAACTGATGGCTCGAACTTCGCCGAGCTTTGCGTTGATGAGCGCGGGATAGGCTTCACCCACCGTATCCGCCGTGCCCTTCGCGAAGTCGACGAAGTAGTACACCGGCGGGCTCGAAGCGTCATCTACCTGCGCGAGCACGCGCTTGCCGTCTTCCGAACGGCCGTACACCGCCACCCGTTTGTCCTTGAACGCGCGGGCGACATTTCGAAAGCGCTTCTCCGCGTCCTTGTCGAGCCAGCGCAGCGGCTGCTCTGCGCCGCCGAGCGACGCGCTCACCGGCGTACGGGTGATGCGATCGTAAAAAATGTCCAGGACGTCGTTCGCTTCATCCTCGAGCAACGATGCGCCTTCGGAGGAACCGTCGAGCGGCAACATCCACAAGCTGCTTCGGCCCGCGGAAGTCGTCGATGAGATGACGATGCTCTTCTCATCCGACGTCAGGCCATAGACATCGCGCGTGCCTTCGTCCTTCGAGCGGAAAATCTCTTTCCACCCCGTGCCGACCTTGGCTTCGATCGTGAACACCGCCGAGGCGGGATTCCATTCACTGCGCGCCACCGGCTCGCCGTTCTTGTTCACCACCCAGTCGCGGGTGAACGCTGTGCCGGATTCGATGGGCGACCCTTTCCCCGTTCGGGTATCCACCTCGAACACGTACGACACCCAGCCCTCGTCCTGCCGGCCGACGCTCAGGCGCGAGCCGGTCTGCTGGCGCGCCTTCAACGCCGAGAAGTCGAACGTCGACATGATGACGGTCTTCGGCTTCGGCGTGCGCCACGCCAGCAGCGTCGCGCCGGTGACTAGCACTCGCGAGCCGCCGCCCATCAGCAGCATGCTCGTTTTGCCGGTATTCGCGTCGACGGCGAAGGTGCGATAGACCTCGTAGTGATCGGCGGCGTTTCGCTCGCCGTACGTGGCGAACAGGCTGGCCGTCATGAGCAACGTTTCGTTGTCCGCCCAGGTGAGCGAACGCAACTTCAGGTCGTGATCGAGGCCGACGACGCGTTTGTCGGAACGCGCTTCCAGATCGTAGATCACTACGTGGGGACCCTTCGCGTCCGGCTGGCTCCAGGCGAGGAGCTTCCCGTCGGGACTCATCTCCACTTCGCTCACCGCCGGCAGTGCGCCGAATGCCTCGACAGGTAGCGCGTCAGCGGCGCGAAGAGGAGTGATGGGAGCGAGCACGATCGAAGCGAGAACCAGGCGAGCCGCGAAGCGGGGTGCGTCCATGTGCCGAACCGTCTATTTTTCTGGTGCGCGAATGGTAGCTCAACCTGTACCGAGACAAGGAGTGCCATGTGGCGCGATATGACAAGCCCCTTTATCCGCGGAGCGCCCCCTGTATGCGCATGGCGGCAGGCTCAGTAGCTATCGCGATCGGCCCAGCGTCTGTCCCGCCAGCGCGGGATACGCATCTCCGATGCCCTCCGGGTGACACCAGCGCGCCAGCAAGTTCACACAGCTTCACTCGATGCCGGAGTAAGCGAACACCGCCTGGTCAGAGCGCGTCCGCAACGTCCTGCATGAGCCCCTTATCCTGCGGCTTGGTCGGAGGGGGATAGCGCTTGATCACCTTGCCATCGCGCCCAATCAGGAATTTTTCGAAATTCCATTCGATATCGCCAGCGACACCGGTGTCAGCTGAAGTGAGAAAGCGATACAGCGCATGGCGATTCACGCCATTCACGTCGAGCTTGCCGCTCAGGGGGAACGTGACGTCATAGGTAGTGCTGCAGAACTGCGCGATCTGCTGCTCCGTGCCCGGTTCCTGCGCACCGAACTGATTGCATGGGAATCCGACGACAGCGAAGTTCTGATCGTGCAGCTCTCGATAGAGCGCCTCGAGGCCCTCGTACTGGGGTGTGAGCCCGCAGCGGCTCGCCACGTTGACCGCCAACACCACTTTCCCCCGCAGCGGGCCAAGCAGATCCGGCGTGCCATCGATGCTCTGGACCGGGATGTCGAAGAATGTGGTCATGCGTGCGGCTCCTGATTTGCAGGCGCCAGTCATACGACATCCGTGGTGACAGCGTCTACCGGAACCGGGCGCGCGGCCCGTCGACTACGATCTTCCGCTGTACTCGTTCACGATCCAGCGGTATTTGTGCGCCGACGTGCGCGCGATATCGTCGACCTCGCGAATCGTGACGCTGATGTCCGGATCCACGAGTTCGCGAACGTTCTGCACCAGCCGGCTGCGCTGGGCCTGGCCATAGCCCGCCGCCGGCACCACCCGAATCTCCCACGCGCCGGCTCCGACCTGCGCTACCTGCGAGCGCTGGATTCCGTGCAGGGATTTGAAGATGAATGTCACGACAGAGGGGCTGATCCGCTGCCCGCGCGCACCGTAGAGCGTGTCCTCGAATTTTCCGGTAACCGGCTCAATGAGCGGATACGTGCGCCCACACGGGCAGCTCTCCGCACGCCAGCGTGTGCGATCCGAAACGCGGTAGCGCACAAGCGGCATCACCGTGTTGTGGAACGTGGTGCCTACGATGTGGCCATCACCCTTCGTGGGCATGCCGTCGTCATCGACGATCTCGACGTGGGCGTAATCCGTGTTGACGTGCAAGTTGCCGCGCTCGCATTCCGAGGCGTACGCCACGCGTTCCGCCATCCCGTAATACTCCATGACGCGAGCGCCGAGCCTCGCTTCGATGAGTTGGCGCTGGTGCGGATACAGCGGCTCCGACGCCGTGAACACGTATGGAATCTTCAACGACGCGTTACGTTGTTCCAGCAGCAACGCAAGCTCGTATGCCGTGGACGGATAAGCCTGCAGCAGGAACGGCGAGAACCTCTCGAGCTCCTCTATCAACGCGTCCACACACGGCTCGCGCAAGTGACGCGACGAGAGCACCAGCTGGTTGTTGTAGCGGTTGTGAAACCAGTACGGCGGCGCGGATTTGCTGATCGGCACGACGGTGTCGCCGCGAAGGTATGCGCGCGGCATCCCCGGACGGTAACCGGCCCAGCGAAACTGTCGCTCGATGAACGCGCTCTCCCACAGCACGGAGTCGAGGCTGCGATACACCTTTAAAGGAGTACCCGACGTGCCACTCGTGCGCCCCACGGCAGCCCAACGAGTACCTGACTGCGGGTAATGATCTTCAGACCGGCCGAGCAGGTCCGTGCGATCGAGGATCGGGAAACGCGCCGCCAACGCCTCGCGCGCACTGGCCGCGTCGAAGTCGACCTTCACGGATCGGTAGCGGGGGATCTGCCGGATTGCGGCCTTCAGCGTATCGAAGAGCAGCTGATCCGTGACCGCGCGTAATTCTTCCGCCGGGAGGCGCTCATTGGCGAGGAGCGAGCGAACGCGGCGCTCACCAACCGTGCTTTCCCGAACCAGAAAGCGCAGGCCGTAGCGCACCTCGTTGCTCAAGTCGTTTCGCAGCTCGGCGAGACCGCTCATCCGTCATCCGCATGGTCTTTGAGCGGAGACGTAGCAAGGGCCATACCCATGGCGGGCGCCCCGCTGAGGCGCCTTAGCGCAGGCGAGTCGCCGTCACCACCATCGACTTCCACAGCCACGGCAGCCGGCCCGCGCCCAGGAACCGGAATTCACCGAAGCCGCTCTCGGCCAGCAGCGCTGTCAGAGTGGCGTAAGACCAGAACTTGATATGACCGCCATCCCACAGCGCGGTGAAGTGCTTGTCGAGTGAGCCCGTCAGCGCAACGCGAGATTCTTCACGTACCCGTGATACGGCGTGCTCAGCACGAGCGTGCCACCCACATCGAGCAGTTCCTTCGCACGCTCTACGAAGACTCGGGGCGCGTACAGGTGCTCGACGACCTCAGTCGAAACGACCGCGTCCCATCCGCTACCGAACGTCGTCGCCAGATCGTCGTAGACGGACAGATTCTCGACCCGCACGGCTTCGCCGAGCGACCGTCGCGCGATCTCCACACCACCCGGGCTGAGCTCGCAGCCTGCCACTCCATATCCGCGACTTCGCAGCGTGCGCAGTAGCGCGCCGTTGCCGCAGCCGGCGTCGAATACCCGCACGGAACCGGGCCGTGTGGCGTCGGGAGGCGCGGTTTCGTCCAGCGCCCGGATCACCACGTCATCCAGATAAGCGTGTGAATGCTCGGGAGTGGCCTCTGACCACCCGTAATCAGCGGGTGAAGTGCCTTCTATTGTTGTGCTCACGGCCGGCATGCTACGCGGCCGATGTTAAGGATTCGTCGCAGCCATCCCTACGGATGCCGGAAGCTCCCCCCACCGCTTCGCAAGGAAACGCTCGCCGTGGATGCCGAACACGGCATCGTCGTGCAGGATCGCGCGCTTGAGGAACGCTTCCGGCGGATACGTCGAGTTGCCGCGCTCCTCCGTCGTGATCAAGCCATGGAGCCTGCGGTGCGGGGCCGCGCTCTGGCTGCCAGCGACTTCCAGCGCCTGCACTCCGGAATGGGTCCAGCCGAATGACGCCGGATCCGCAGCCCGCGTGTCGTACATATCGATCGGAAGCGCCAGGCGCAGCGACGCGACGGGCGACTCGCCCCCGCCACCGCACGCGGCGAGGCCAACGCCCAACAGCACGCCGACTCCAAAGGCTCGCGAGGTCCGCGACATGAGATTGAACTCCCTGGTAAGCGTGTTGTTCGTGCCTTACCTGGAGGGGATGCTAGGAGCGTCAGGATCGGAAATCTGTCGCGCCTTTGTAGGCACGACGTACATTCCCGTTACAGACTCGTACGATTGCTCAACAAATGGCTCGAACCCGGCCTGTCACAATGCGACCGCGAGGCCACGGGCGCACCGCCCGCTCGAGAACACGCTTGTCCACCGTGCACCGTCGTTTCAAGAGAATCCTGCTCGCATCCTTCCTGATTGCGGCGTGCGCGCAGACATGGGCCGCCGAGACGACCTCATTGCAGTGCCCCGTCGCCTGATTGCGCGGTCGTCGGACAATGGGAGCTCAGCGCTTCGTTCGGCTTCGGCCAGCGTTCAAATCCCGTCGAAGGCAAGTCCGACATTCCGCTCGTCGTGATCCCGCACGTCAGCTGGTACGGGAAGCGCTTCTTCCTGGAGAACCTGGAGGTCGGGTACACACTTCACGACGGCGAGGCGAACACGTTCAACCTCATCGCGTCACCCGGCTACGATCGCGTCTTCTTCTATCGAAGTGATCTGCAGAACATTTTTGTCGCGGGCATCCCGGGCAGTGCGATGACGACAGCGGCGGGAGCCCTCGTGCCGTCGGAGGGTCGGGAGTTCGAGGTGAAGAATCGCCACACGACGTACCTTGCCGGTCCGGAGTGGAGCTTCGACTACGGGTCGGTGACGGGCCAGGTGAACGCGCTTCGTGAGGTGACGGGCGAGCACAACGGCTACGAAGTGCGCGCCGCGCTCGCGGCGCCGCTGATCACCACGGCGAAGGATTCGCTCGTCGCGAGCGCCGGGCTCACGTGGAAGAGCCGGGAGACGGTGCGTTACTACTATGGAGTCGATGGCCTGTACGAACCCGGCTCGGCGCTGAAACCCGTTCATCAAGCTGCGCTACGCACGCCCCCTCTCGGAGCGCTGGACGATCAACGCCTTCGCTCACTATGAGCGCCTCGGAGGCGCCATATCCCACAGCCCCATCATCACCGAAGATCACGTGACGACGGTGTTCGCTGGCGTCGTATTCAAGGTCCACTAGCATGAAGTGGAAACTCACCCGCCTCGCCGCCGGTTTTCTGATCGCCGCCGCCGCGTCCCGCGGTGCCGGCGCCACAGCCGATTCCGCCGCCTCGGACATCAGCCTGGAGCTGAGCCCCAAAGTCTGTACGTTGTCCTCCGACGCTGAGAATTGCGACACTGTCGTCACGGCCCACTGGCACTCGCCGCGTGACGAGTCGCTTTGCCTGCTGATCGTTGGGCAGCCACAAGTGCGGCAGTGCTGGGAAAATCACGCGGAAGGCGTCTACACGGTGCGTCTCATGTTCGATCGGGATCTGCTCGTGCAGCTGCGCGACCTCGAGCTGCGGAATGTGCTCGCCTCGGAAACGATCGCGGTCATCAAGGAAGCGCTCCGGCTGCGACGCAAGCGACGTCAGCCGTGGGACATTCTGTCCTGAGCGCTCCGGACGCGTCGGCCGATCGGCCCCGGGAGCGGCCCAGAGTGCTGCTCGTCGAAGACGACGAGCGCCTCAGCGAGCTCGTGCGCAGTTATCTCGACGGCAATGGATTCGATGTCTCGATCGAAAATCGCGGCGATCGCGTGCTCGGCCGCGTGCAGCAGGAGCGGCCGGATCTCGTGATCCCTCGACCTGGGCTCCCCGGCCAGAGCGGCTTCGCGGTGTGCAAGGAGATGCGCGCGGCCCATTCGACGCCGATCCTCATCCTGACGGCGCGCAACAGTGACATCGACCAGGTCCTCGGGCTCGAGCTCGGTGCGGACGATTTCGTGATCAGCCTGTCGAGCCTCGCGTGCTCGTCGCGCGCATTCATGCGCTCCTGCGACGGGGCCGGGCGCCGGTGGTTCAGGAACATCGCAAGCTGCGTTTCGGCAGCCTGTCCATCGACACGGCGGCCCGTGCCGTTCGGCTGGGCGAGCAGGAAATCGCCCTGTCCCAGCAACGAGTTCGATCTGCTGCTGCGTCTTGCGAGCCATCCCGGGGAGATCCAGTCCCGCGAGACGCTCTATCTGCAACTCTATCGCCGCGAATACGACGGCGTGGATCGCACGCTCGACGTGCGCATCTCCCACCTGCGCCGAAAACTCGGCGACACCGGCGAGCCGGAACGGATCAAGACCGTGTGGGGTCACGGCTACCTGTTCGTGCCGGGCGCCTGGTAGCCGATGGCACGCCACTTTCTTCAGCTGTATCTGCTGATCGTCGCCACGGTCGCGGCGGCGAGCTGGGCCCAGGGCAAGCTGTGGGAAACCTTCGCGGGGCGCACGGACGAGACGGCAATCGCCGAAAACCGGGCGCAGGCCGCGGCGCTGACCCTCGTCAACAGTCAGCTTCGCGAGATTCCGCGCGACGACCGAGGCAAGTATGTCGCGGGCCTTGCCGCGCGCAGCGGCGTCAATCTCGAGCTGCTGGAACCGCGCGACATCGTCGGCGCGGACACGCTTGCCCGGCTTGCGCACGGCGAGGTCGCGCACATGCGCGCGGCGAATGAGGACTGGCTGCTCGAGACCGTCGCGGGCGACGGCCGCGTGCTCGCGCTTCACTACTCCGTGCCCGAGATGAAGCGAGGCGTCATCGACTGGACGCTCGCGTTCCTGTTCTACGCGGCCATCGCGCTCGTGATCATGGCGTGGCTCTGGCCGCTCACGCGCGACCTGCGGCAGCTCGAGCGCTCGACGACGAGCTTTGGCGATCGGGCCTGGAAGTTCGATGCGCGCATCGGCGCGCGCTCGCCGGTGTACCGGCTCGCCGAAGCCTTCCGGCGCATGGCCGCGCGCATCGACAGTCTGATCGGCGCGCAGAAGGACATGACCAACGCGATGTCGCACGAGATCAAGACGCCGCTCGCACCGCATGCGTTTCGAGATCGAGATGGCGCGCACGGCGGCGGATCCGCGGAAACTGGCGGTGCACCTGAGCCACCTGGACAGCGACGTTGCCGAGCTCGACGCGTTCATCACCGCGACGCTCGACTACGCCATCCTGGAGCGCGCCGAAGTGGCGCTGAACGTGCGGGAGCACGACTTCACGCAGATTCTGCCGGCGGTGGTCGAGGCGGTCACGCGTTCGCCCCGGGGCGAGGCGCTCAGCATTCGTTGCGAGGTTTCGCCCGCCGCCACGCAGGTACGGGTGCGACATATACCTGATGGAGAGCGTCGTTCGGAACCTGCTCTACAACGCCGTTCGCTACGCGCGACGGGAAGTCCATGTGATGTTCAGCGTCCTGCGCGACGGGCAGTATCGCCTCAGCGTGGAGGACGACGGCCCCGGCATTCCGGAAGCCGATCGCGAACGCATCTTCCATTCGTTCGTGCAGCTGGACGAGCCCGAGCGACGCAAGACCGGCTACGGCCTCGGGCTCGCGATCGTGAAGCGAATCGTGGACTGGCACGGCGGCAAAGTCGCGGTCTATCAGTGCGGACTGCGCGGGGCCGGATTTGCGGTGACGTGGGGCTCGGGCCGCCGCGTTCCCGCGAGCGACGTATCCACCGGCGCCTACTGATCCGCCCGCCGGCAACCTGCCGATCACAAACCTGCAACATCGACGCCGCAGGCTCGTGGGTCTTTTCGAGCACGGTGCGGCATCGAGCGGTTCATGGACAGATGGAGTCTCCTCGCGTTCGCGCGCTTCTTGCTCGCGCTGATCGTTGCCATGGGGCACCTGGACCCGATCGCGGGCATCGGCTGGGTGCCTCCGCTAGGCGAGCTCGGCCTCTTTGAAGCGGTGCTGGGATTCCTGCTCATCAGCGGCTATTCAATCGGCAGCTCCTATGACAAGGAGCCTCAGGGGTTCCTCCAGCGGCGCGCACTGCGAATCTACCCCGTGTATATCGGCGCGATCACGCTCGCGTGCATCGCTACGCCTCTGCCCCTGAACGCCGGCCTCGCATGGACGGTCGGGCAGAACCTTCTGTTCCTGAATCAGATCACGACGGATGAATCGTTCATTCCGGCCGCGTGGTCGCTCGCGCTCGAAGTCTGGCTGTATTGCCTCACGCCGTTGCTGGCACGCCTGAGAACCGCGCAGGTTCGCGCGCTGATGTATCTGTCATTCGCGGCGTTCTGCTGTCACGAAGTCGCGCGCACCGGGCTGCATCTGCACTACTACGCCGGTGTCAGCTACGGGCTGAACCTGCTGGTGCTGTCATGGGCGTGGCTCGGCGGCCTCATCCTCGCGCGGGATCCCTCGACAGCGAAGCGAACGCTGCGCGATTGCGCGCTGATGTTCTTCGGCTACGAGTTACTGACGATAACCATCCAGGCTCTCTATCTCCGCAAGCATCACGACCTCGCGTCGTTCGATGCCGCGTTCTACCTCGCTCACGTCGCGACGCTCGCGGCGGTTACGGCCCTGTTCTGGTGGATTATCACGGGAAGGACCGGCGGCAAGAAGAACGGAGCGATGCGCCTATTGGGGGATATCTCCTACCCGTTCTTCCTGGTCCACATGCCGACGTACGCGCTTCTGCTGAACGCGGGCGTGAAGAACTCGCTTCTGCTCACTGCCGGCTCGCTGGTGGTCGCGTACATCTTCTACCGGTGCCTGGACTTCTACAGCCGATCGCGCGAGCGGCGTGCGCGCCCGACCGCGCGCCTCGTCGCTACAGAAATCGCGCAGGGATCGAGTCCTTGAACGGGTACATCTTGAAGTAGGGACGCGCCTCCTCGAGCACACGCTGCACGGATGGCCGCAGCAACAGTCGCTCGAAATACGCACCGGCTTTTGGATGAGTTTCCGCGAACGGAATCAGCGTGCCCGCGTAGAAGAGCGCCGGCACAGCGGCGCAGTCCGCAACGCTGAAGGCCTCTCCGACGACCCACGTGCGCGTTGCCACCTGGCGCTCCAGCATGTCGTAGGCCATTTCCAGTGCGGCGTTCGATTCGGGCGTCGCGCGCACATCGCGTTCGCCTTCCGGTCGCAATTGGTTGCCGACGATTCGCTGCATCGGTTGCTGGACGTACAGATCGAAGAAACGATCCCACAGACGCGCGTCGAGCCGCTGCTCTTCGTCTGGCGGCAGCAGCCTTTGCGCGCCGGGATAGTAGCGGTCGAGATACTCGATGATGATCGTCGTCTCCGGCACCGTGCGGTCGCGTTGGTCGTCGCGAAGCACCGGCATCTTGCCGACGGGCCACAGCTCGAAGAATCGCGCGCTGGCCGCGGGTCGCCCAGGTTCACTATCTCGCCGGTGAAGGGCGTGCGGCTCTCGTACAACGCGATCTGTACCTTCCAGCAGAACGACGCGAGCGGGTGGTAGTAAAGCGTGAGACTCATGGTCGACGATCCTCTTCGGGCAATTCTTCGGCAAGGCGCTCCAGCATCTCCACCCAGCTCGGGTAGGCGCCCGTGCGCTCGTGACGAGACTATTAGGGCGATGTAAAGAGGCGCTCAATCTATCCACAACCAAATGGTTGTACATGGACGCCTGTGTTATCAACCACCTTCGCGAGCTCGGCGGAACAACGCCGCCTCGGACGCAACGGAAATTTTCGGGCCGCTCGCCCGCGCCGCGCGACCGTTCGGCCCCGGCTTCGGTCACCGCGCGAACGAAGGGCGACGCACTGGCGGGCACCCGGGGGTCCGCCGTTACACTCGCTGCCCTCGCGCGTGCCGGAGGCGCGCAGCGCACAGGGGGCGCGACGAATGATCAAGGTTCAGAATCTCGTCAGGAAGTTCGGCGACTTCCAGGCCGTGAAAGACATCTCGTTCGAGGTGAAGCCCGGCGAGCTGTTCGCCTTCCTGGGGCCGAACGGCGCGGGCAAGACCACGACCATCAAGATGCTCACGACGCTGCTGTCACCCACGAGCGGCAGCATCCAGATCGACGGGCTCGACCCCGCGAAACATCAGCACGAAGTGCGCAGCCGCTTCGGCATCGTGTTCCAGGACTCGAGCGTCGATGGCGAGCTCACAGCGTGGGAAAACATGGATATTCACGGCGTGCTTTACCACGTTGCCGCGCAAGGTGCGTCACGAACGCACCGAGCAGCTGCTGAAACTCTTCGAGTTGTGGGAGAAGAAAGACCAGCGCATGAAGACTTTCTCCGGCGGCATGAAGCGCAGGCTGGAGATCGCGCGCGGCTTCCTGCACACACCGAAGATCCTGTTCCTCGACGAGCCCACGCTCGGCCTCGATCCGCAGAGTCGCAACCAGCTCTGGACGCACGTGAAGGCGCTGAACGAATCGGAGAAGGTCACCGTATTCCTCACGACGCACTACATGGACGAGGCCGAACGGGTCGCGCAGCGCATCGCTGTGATCGACCACGGCGCCATCGTGGCACAGGGCTCGCCCGCGGAGCTCAAGCAGCAGACGCAGACGGACTCGCTCGAAGGCGCATTCCTCAAACTTACCGGCTCCGCTATCCGCGATGAGCAGGCGGGCTCCGCCGACCAGATGCGGCAGTTCGCGCGCATGTGGAGCAACCGCCGATGAATGTCATCTACATTCTGTGGCTTCGCGCGCTCAAGCACTGGGTGCGCTCGCCCGCGCAGATCGTCGCGTCGTTCGGCCAGCCGCTGCTGTATCTCGTAGGCCTCGGTTACGGGCTCGGGCCGACGTTCGCGAAAGCGGGCAACGGCAGCTACCTGCAGTTCCTCGCACCGGGCGTTATCGGCGTAACGGTGCTCTTCTCCGGCGCGTTCTCGGGCATCGGCCTGATCTGGGACCGGCAGTTCGGCTTCTTGAAAGAAACGCTCGTCGCGCCTGTGCCGAGATTGTGGGTGATGATCGGTCGCACCCTGGGCGGCGCGACGGTCGCGATGATTCAGGGCCTGCTCGTGTTCATCCTGTGCGTCGTCTTCGGCTTCAGGCCGACCACGTTCATGGCGGTGCCGCTGTTCTTCGTCACCATGGCGCTCATCGCCATCGTGTGCTGCGCGTTCGGCACGGCGATCGGTAGCCGCATGCAGAGCATGCAGGCGTTCCCGCTCATCATGAACTTCGTGATGATGCCGCTCTTCTTCCTCTCGGGGGCGCTGTATCCGCTGCAGGGTTTGCCGAAGGCGCTGCAGGTCATCACCGCGGTGAATCCGCTGTCTTACGGCGTTGATGGATTGCGCGGAACGCTGATCGGACTGAGCCACTTCGGCGTTGCTTGGGACATGGGCGTGCTCGCCTGTGTGGCCGCCGTGCTCTTCGTGTTCGGCGCCTGGTCGTTCTCGAAGATCGAGCTGTAATCGCTACTTCCGCGATCGCGCGCGGCATGCCGGTGGCATGAACCATCGCATGGTTCCAGATGGGGACGGCCGCGCACCCGGAGGGGAATAGGGTTACCCGCCAGCCCGCCGCCGGCCTGGGTCACCTACATCCCGAGCAGGTGCGCCTCCGGAGGGCTTGCCGCCCGCATCAGCGCCCGGGTCGCCGGCCTGAGTCACCCACGTTCCGAGCGAGTGCGCCGGGATCAGGCCGTGCAACGCCGTGAGATCGGTCCCTTCGAGCAGGGTGGAACGTGCGTGCGCGTATCCTGACTCCGCCCCCCGCCTGCCGGTATACTCCGCGCCCGAAGAAAGCCCCCCTTCGGCAGCACGAGCAGCATTGTGAGCAAGCAGGACACCCACTTTTTCAATACGTTCAGCCTGGTGATCGGCCTCCTGGTGGTGGTCGCGCTGGGGATCTTCGCGCTCGCCCGCAGCGTCGCGGCCGAGACCCAGGAAAAGCAGATGCTGGTCGAGACCCACTACCTGAAGGGTGTCAGCGAGCGCGTGGATCCGTTTGCCCGCGTCGCCGTCGCCGGCCAGGACAATACGGCGCTCAAGATCGAGGCCACGAGCCCCGCTGGCTCCGCCGCCGGCCCGGCGCCCCCGAAGAATGGCGACGAGCTGTACGAACAGGCGTGCAAGGCCTGCCACGGTACCGGCATCGGTGGCGCCCCGAAGGCGGGCGACAAGACGGCCTGGAGTCCGCGCATCGCGAAGGGCAAGGACACCCTGTACGACCACGCCCTGCACGGTTTCACCGGCACCGCCGGCGTGATGCCGGCCAAGGGCGGTCGCGTGGACCTCTCGGACGAGCTGGTGAAAGAAGCCGTCGACCACATCGTCGGCATGGCCAAGTAGAGAGTCTCTTTGTAGCGGGGGCGGCGAACGCCGCCCCCGTTTTCCGGACCCTTCGCGCCCACCGGGCGCCATTCCCCCTCGAGAAACCGAGGCCCGCCACATTTACCGGCGGCGGGCGGCATTTGGCCGGCAAACTCTGGCAAGCCCCGGAGCCGGCCCGTAACGTTCGCGCACCATATAAACCGGAGCGCCCAACGTCTTTCCGTTCGGCGCGCTCCGTGGGAGCCCGACGATGTTTCACGAACACAGGCGCCGCGATCGCGGCCTCGGCCTCGGCCTCGACGGCCGGGTGGAAGGACAGATCCGGCGCCAGTACGGCAAGCGCGGCCGCTTCCACTCGCTGGTGATCGGCGCCCTCATCGTCACCTTCGGAGCCACCCTCCTCGCCACCAACCTCGGCTGGACGGACATGCGCTCGGCCATGCGTCAGTTCTGGCCGTTCGCGCTCGTCGTGTGGGGCATCGCCAACCTGTTCAGCGATCGCCCAGGCGGCAAATTCTGGGGCCTGGTGCTGATCGTGGCCGGTTCCTGGATCTACGCCGACCAGCGGGACTGGATCCATGTGCAGTTCTGGGCGGTATTCGGCCCGACGGTTCTGATCCTGCTGGGGTTGATGGTTGCCTGGCGAGCCCTTGCGGGGCCGACGCGGCCGCCGGCAACGCCGGACGGCGAAGAAGCATCGGGCTACATCAGCTCGTTCGCGGTCATGAGCGGCAGCGAGCACAAGCCGACCCAGCCGTTCCAGGGAGCGAACCTGGGCGCGATGATGGGCGGCGTGAAGCTCGACCTCACCGGCGCTGAGATGCAGGGCGACACCGCGACAATAGAAGTATTCGCCGTGTGGGGCGGAATCGAGATCTTCGCGCCCCGTGACTGGGACGTGACGAGCAAGGTCGTGACGTTCATGGGGGCCAGCGTCGACAAGCGCCGGCCGGCCGCGCCACCGGTGCCCGGCACGCCGCGCAAGACCCTCGTGATCCACGGCTTCGTCCTGATGGGCGGCATCGAGATCAAGGACTGAATGACCTGTGGCTCAGGCACTTCATCCAATCATCGCGCGACGCGAGCGCTTCCTGCTGTATCTGACGGTATGGCTCGCGTTCGGCGCGCTGCTCGCGGGAGTGGTCGCCTATCGCGGCGACACCACTTTCGGCTGGGCCTCGGTCTTCACCATGCCGCTCGCGATCCTGCTGGGGCTGCAATCGCTATCGTGCTGGTACCTGGTGCAGGTGCTGCCGATGGACGGGACGCCACTCGGGCGTCTCACCGGCACCTGGGTCGGCGCCGGCTTCGTGATGCTCGCGATCTGGGTGGCGGCCGCGCTGGGCTGGGCGTGGGTCCTGCGAGTCACCGTGCCGCAGGCTCTGGACGATGAGGCAGCCAGCGGGCTCACGCCGTTATTGCTCTTCTCCGGCGCGGCGGGATTGCTGGTCGCCGTGCTCGGGCACTACATGCTCGTGGCATTCGAGCGTTCGACGCAGGCGGAGCGTCGCGCGCTCGAGCTGCGAGTGCTCGCCCGCGAATCGGAGCTGCGCTCGCTGCGCGGGCAGCTCGACCCGCATTTCCTGTTCAACAGCCTCAACTCGGTTGCCGCGCTGATCGGCTCCGACGCGCAATCCGCGCGGCGCATGTGCTTTCTGATGGCGGGCTTCTTCCGCAAGAGCCTGCAACTCGGCGGCAAGCATGCCATCCCGCTGTCCGAAGAGCTTTCGCTGGTGCAGACGTTCCTGTCCATCGAAGAAGTGCGTTTCCGCGAGCGCCTGCTCACGCGCTTCGATGTGGCGGACGACACACTCAATCTCTCTGTGCCGCCGCTCGTGCTGGCAGCCGCTCGTCGAGAACGCGGTTCATCACGGCATCGCGCATCTCATCGAAGGGGGCGAAGTGACGGTGCGCGCGCACAAGCGCGACGGACTGCTCGAGCTCATCGTCGAGAATCCGTGCGACCCCGAACGCCCGCCATCACGTGGCGCGGGCGTCGGCCTCGCCAACGTGCGCTCGCGCATCGACACACTATTCGCGCATCGCGCAAGCGTCGATGTGAATGCGCAGCCCACCTGGTTTCGCGTCGCGATTCTTCTGCCGGCGGCGCAAGTGATTCGGAGAACAAGACGACCGCTGCCCTGGCTGGATGACAAACGTCATGAGAGGGGCCCATGAGGGTTTTGATAGTCGACGATGAATCGCTCGCCCGTGCTTATCTGGCCGAGCAATTGACGGACGATTGATGGCATTGTCCTCGTCGGACAGGCGGCCAATGGTTTCGAGGCCGTCAAGATGGCCGAAGAGCTGTCGCCGGACCTCATGCTGCTCGACGTACAGATGCCAAAACTTTCGGGCTTCGAAGTGTTGGAGCTTCTCGCGGAACGCGCGCCCGCCGTGGTGTTCATCACCGCGCACGACGAGTTCGCGCTGCGTGCGTTCGAAGTGCACGCCGTGGACTACCTCATGAAGCCTGTGGAACCGCCGCGCCTCATCGCCGCGATCGAGCGCGTCGCGGAACGGCTGAAGACGAAAGCACTGGCGCCGGCCGCTCACGAGCTGGCAGAGACCGCTCGTCCCCCAGGCCGGCCACTGGAACGCATCCTCGTGCGCGAGGGTGGCCGTGTTCACGTGTTGCCGGTCGATAGAATCGACTTTGTGGAAGCGCAGGACGATTATCTATCCTTCGCGTCAGGGGGAAAGCGCCAGCGCAAGCAGCAAACGATGTCGGACGTGGAGGCGCAGCTCGACAAGGCGCGCTTCGTACGAATCCACCGCTCGTTCCTGCTGAACGTCGAACGGCTCGCCCGTATCGAGCCGTACGCAAAAGACAGCTGGCTGGCCGTTCTCCAGGACGCACGAGACTTCCCGTTTCGCGCACCGGCTATTCGCGGCTCAAGGAGTTGATCGGCTGATGGATGACAAGAACGTATTACTGAATCAGCTACGCATCGACCGCACCGCCGACGTCGAGAGCGACGGGAGCGCCCGGCGCTGGGTGCTCATCGGGTGCAGCGTGGTGCTCGTGCTGGGGTTGGGCGCGGGCGCGTATTGGTTTCTCACCAAGCCCACCGGCATCCGGTTGCGGATGCCGTGGCCAAAGAGGTTGCTGCGGGGACGGTGAATGGCGGCGGCAAGTCCATGGGCGCTTCGATGCTCGACGCGTCGGGCTACGTCGTGGCCCGTCGTTCGGCGACGGTGGCTTCGAAGTTGCTCCTGCGCGTCGAGGAAGTGAACATCGAAGAAGGCCAGCGCGTGAAGGAAGGGGAGATCATCGCCCGGCTCGACGACTCCAACATTCGCGCGCAGCTGGAACAGGCGCGCGCCCAGGTCGCGCAGGCCGAAGCGACTCTCAAGGCCTCGCAGCAGGCGCTCGACGACTCGAAACCCATCTATCAGCGCAACGTGAGGCAGTTCGACGCAAAGGTGATCAGCGAGCAGGCGCTGGACACCGCAAAGCAGACGTACAACGCCGCCGAACAGGACTACAACGTAGATCTCGAGGGCTCGAAATGGCGCGTGCCCAGGCTCGTCGTTGCCCAACGCACCCAGGACGACACGATCGTGCGCGCGCCGTTCGATGGAGTCGTGACGGTCAAAGCCGCGCAGGCCGGTGAGATCGTGTCGCCCAACTCGCTGGCGGCGCCTACACCCGCACCGGCATCTGCACGATCGTCGACATGGATTCGCTCGAGGTCGAAGTCGACGTCAGCGAGAACTTCATCAATCGCGTGAAGCCGAAGCAGCCCGCAACCATCAAGCTGAACGCGTATCCCGACTGGGAGATTCCGGCGGAAGTCGTCGCCGTGATCCCGACGGCGGATCGCTCCAAGGCGACCGTGAAAGTACGCGTCGCCTTCAAGGAGAAGGACGAACGGGTGCTGCCTGAAATGGGCGCCCGCGTGTCGTTCCTCAGCACGCCGGAAGCGGCCGGGCCCGCGGGTTCGCCAGCGCCCGCCGTGCAGGCGGTGATCATTCCGACCGACGCCGTCCAGTCGAACGGCGACACCGGCACCGTGTTCATCATCAACGGAAATACCGTCGAGCGTCGCGTGGTGCGGTTGGGGAGCCGCAGCGCCGACGGCCAGCTCGTGCTGTCCGGGATTTCCTCCGGCACGCGCGTGGTCGTGGGTCATCTCGATGCTCTTTCAGACGGCGCGAAAGTCTACGTAGACGCCAAAGCAGCAGCCCAGCAAGGAGAAGGTTCATGACGACGCTCGTTTCCGTGAAGAACGTGGTGAAGACCTACACCCGCGGCAAACAGAAGGTGGAAGTGCTTCACCGGCTGAATCTCGACATCGCGGCGGGCGAGTTCCTCGCGCTCATGGGCCCGTCCGGTTCCGGCAAGACCACTCTGCTGAACCTCATCGGTGGCCTCGATCGCCCCGACCAGGGCGAGATCGACGTCGCCGGCCAGCGCATCGACAAGCTGTCGAACCGGGAGCTTGCGAAGTGGCGCGCGCGGAATGTGGGCTTCGTGTTCCAGTTCTACAACCTGATGCCGATGCTCTCCGCCGAGCGCAACGTGGAACTGCCGCTGCTGCTCACGAGCCTGCCGCGCGCGCGCCGCAAGCAGAACGTGCAGGCGGCGCTGCAGCTCGTCGGCCTCGCCGATCGCGCAAGCCACAAGCCTTCCGAGCTTTCCGGCGGTCAGCAGCAGCGCGTCGCCATCGCGCGCGCACTGGTTGCGGACCCAAGCCTGCTGGTGTGCGACGAGCCCACGGGTGACCTCGACCGTCACACGGCGGAGGAAATCCTCAACCTCATGCAGACGCTGAACCGGGAACAGAAGAAGACCATCATCATGGTCACGCACGATCCCAAGGCGGCTGAATATGCCTCGCGGCAGGTTCATCTCGACAAGGGCGCGCTGCTCGACGAAACGAGATCGGCTGCGTGAAATACTTCCCCCTGATCTGGGCCGGCCTGTGGCGCAAGAAAACTCGCACCATCCTGACGTTATTGTCGGTGGTGATCGCATTCCTGCTCTTCGGCCTGCTGCAGGGGGTGAATGCGTGGCTGAGCAACGCCGTGAAGGAGTCGAGCGCGAGCCGGCTCTACACGGTGAGCAAGATCAGCTACATCGAGCCAATGCCGCAGTCCTATCAGCAGCGGATCGAGAGTGTGCCGGGCGTGACGGCGGTCGCGTCCAATGATTGGTTCGGCGGTTACTACCGCGACCCGAAGAACGCCATCATCAGCTACCCGGTCGATCCAATCCGTTATTTCAAGGTGTTTCCGGACTGGAAGCTGCCGCCGGCGCAGCTCGAAGCGTTTGCGCGCACGCCGAACGGCGCTGTGGTGGGGGAGCTGCTGGCGAAGGCGAACGGCTGGAAGCTCGGCGATCACGTGCCGCTGAAGACCAGCATCTGGACGAAGAAGGACGGCACACTCAACTACGACTTCGACATCGTCGGCATCTACTCCGTGCCGGCGCAGCCGTCGAACGAGCGGATCTTTCTCATCAACTACCAGTACTTCAACGAATCCCGCGGTTTCGGTCAGGGCATGGTGGGCTGGTACTCGTTCCTCATCGACGATCCGAAGAAGGCATCTTCCATCGCGAAACAGATCGACGCGATGTTCGCGAACTCGCCGAACGAAACGAAGACGCAGAACGAACAGGAGTTCGCGCAGGCGCAGGTGAAGCAGCTCGGCGACATCGGCTTCATGGTGAATGCGATCGTGGGCGCGGTGATGTTCACGCTGCTGTTCCTCACCGGCAATACGATGATGCAGTCCTTGCGCGAGCGGATTCCGGAGTTCGCGGTGCTGAAGACGCTGGGGTTCACAGACGGCGCGGTGACCACGATGGTGCTGGCGGAGTCGGCCCTGCTTTGCGTGCTCGCTGCGCTCGTGGGCCTTGGGCTCGCGGCGATGATCTTCCCTGTGACGCGCGCGCTCATCGGCTTCCAGATTCTCATGCCACTCAGCGTGTTCGGGGTTGGCGCGATCGCCGCAGTCGCGCTCGCGCTGCTGAGCGGGTTACCGCCGGCGTTGCGGGTGAACCGCCTCGCCGTCGTCGACGCACTCGCCGGGCGCTGAGGGTCGGGACATGAGCGCCATGAGTCAGATCGCCTCGATCTCCGCGATGAACCTGCGCAGCGTGCCGCAGCGGCTCGGCTCTTCGTTCGTCATCGTGGTCGGCATTGCCGGTGTCGTCGCGGTGGTGCTGTCGGTGCTGGCAATGGCCCTCGGCGTGCTGTCGACGATCTCGAATACCGGCCGCGCGGATCGCGCTATCGTCGTGCGAGCGGGCTCCGCATCGGATCTCGCCAGCAACATCACGCGCGAGCAGGGCATGACGATCATCGACGCGCCCGGCGTGAAGAAAGACGCGGCGGGTCAGGCGATCGCGTCCGCCGATACGCTGACCGTCGTCGACCTGCCCACGAGCGACGGCTCGTCCTGGGCGAACGTGAGCCTGCGCGGCGTCGGGCCGAAGCTGATGGAACTGCGTCCCGAGACGCAGATCGTGGAGGGCCGGATGTTCAAGCCGGCGGTGCACGAGCTCATCGTCGGCAAGAAAGCGCTCTCGCAATTCCCGTCGTTACAGCTCGGCAAGCACCTCAAGGTCATGACCTCGGAATGGGAAGTCGTAGGCGTGTTCGCCAGCGGCGACCAGCGCGAGTCGGAGATCTACGGCGACGCGGAAACGGTGATGTCCGCGATCCGCCGGAATGCCTACCAGCCGGTGACGGTGCTGCTCGAATCGCCGGCCAGTTTCGAGATATTCAAGTCGGCGCTCACGACGAACCCGCAGCTGCAGGTGGAAGTGAAGCGCGAGTCGGAGTATTTCGCGGATCAGTCGAAGACGCTGACCTCCGTGCTCTCGGTCATCGCCTATGTCGTCGGCGGCATCATGGCGGTGGGCGCGCTGTTCGGCGCGCTCAATACGATGTACACGGCCGTCAGCACACGCGGGAAGGAGATTGCGACGCTGCGCGCGCTCGGCTTCGGCGCCACGCCGGTCGTGATCTCGGTTTTCGTGGAGGCGGTAGTGCTCGCGCTCATCGGCGCCGCGCTCGGAAGCCTCGCCGCGTGGCTGTTCTTCGACGGGCACATCGTGAGCACGAGCGGCGGCGGGGTTGCGCAGATCGTCTTTGCGCTCACGCTGACGCCGGGGCTCATCACGGTCGGCGTGATCTGGGCGTGCGTGATCGGGCTCGTCGGCGGGCTCTTCCCCGCCGTGCGCGCGGCGAGGCTGCCTGTCGCGACGGCGCTTCGCGCGGTCTGATCCGCGCGCGAAAGCGCAGCCCCTCCGGCTGCGCTCCGAATGCCGCTCTTGAGCTGACGCCGATCCTCGTCATTCGAGCGCACGCTTCAGCTGCAGGGCTTCGGCGATGTGTTCCGCGCGAATGGGCTCGCTCGCGGCGAGGTCCGCGATCGTGCGCGCGACACGCAACGTCCGATGATACGAACGCGCGGAAAGAGCGAGCTGCGCCTGGCTCTGCCAGAACAACCGCTCGCTCGCCGGGTCCAGGTGGCAGTACAGGCCGAGATCCGAAACGGAGAGCCGCGCGTTGGCCTTCCCGGCCCGCGCGAGTTGCCGCTCCCGCGCGGCGCTCACCTGCGCGGCCGCTTCGGCGGACGAGGGTCCCGTGGGCACTTCTTCGCACAGCTCGTGTGGACGAAGAGTAGGCACGGCAATGCGCAGATCGACGCGATCCAGCAGCGGGCCCGAAACGCGCGCGCGATAGGCCGCGATTCTTCCCGGCGTGCACTCACACCGCTCGCTGACATCGCCCAGGAACCCGCAAGGGCAAGGGTTCATCGCTGCGATGAGCTGAAATTCCGCAGGGTATTCGGCGCGCGCGGCCACTCGGGAGACGGCCACGACGCCCATCTCGAGCGGCTCGCGTAGCGCTTCGAGCGTGCGTCGGTCGAACTCCGGCAACTCGTCGAGAAAGAGCACGCCCCGGTGCGCAAGGCTGATTTCGCCGGGGCCGGCGTGGGAGCCGCCGCCGATCATCGCGAACACCGAGGCCGTGTGATGGGGCGAACGATACGGCCGACGTCCATAGGCCGACCTGTCGAATCCATTCGCGCTCGCGGAGACGATCATCGCCGACTCCAGCGCTTCGGCATCGCTCAATGGCGGAAGCAACCCCGGCAGTCGTTGCGCAAGCATGCTCTTGCCAGAGCCGGGCGGCCCCACGAGCAGCAGGCTGTGATCGCCGGCAGCGGCGACGACGAGTGCGCGCTTGGCCTGCAGCTGACCGCGAATGTCGAGCAGGTCGAAGTGCGCAGACGCGGGGCGATGCGAGGTGAGCAGACGGCCGTCATGCACCGGCAGCTCCTCACTGCCTTGAACGTGTCGGAACACGTCGAGCAAGCGCCGCGCGCCGCGCACCATGTGCGGCGCGCTCACAGAGGCCTCATCCGCGTCGGCGCAGGGAAGGATCAGCTCATGCCGAGCCCGACTTGCATGCGCCGCAGCCAGCAACATCCCGGGCACGGACTTCAGCTCGCCGTCGAGCGCGAGCTCACCGTAGAACTCGCAGCGGGTCAGCACAGCGGACGCTTCCGGGACTTTCAGCTGCCCTGAAGCGACCAGCATGCCCAGCGCAATCGGCAGGTCGAACCGCCCGCCTTCCTTCGGCACATCCGCCGGCGCCAGATTCACGGTGATGCGCCCCGACGGGAAGTCGAACTTCGAATTCGCGAGCGCCGATCGCACGCGCTCCTTGCTCTCTTTCACCGCAGTCGCCGCGAGCCCGACGATCGAGAAGACGGGCAGCCCGCTCCCCAGATGCACCTCGACGTGCACCAGTGGCGAATGCAACCCGATCTGCGCGCGACTCATGATCCTTGCGACGTCCATAACCGCTCCTCGTACCGTGATGAGCGGCGGAGGGTAGGACTCGCGTTGCCCGGCGCGCGCCTGGCATTCGTGGTGAAAACGTTGAGAAATGCATCGCGGCGCGCGCGCCGGGGCCGATCTGCTCATCGCCCTCGCGGAAGAAGGGCCGGGGAGGTGCGAACTCCGACCATCTCCTCGTGCCCTTCCTCGCCACGAAGCAGGGCGGCAGCGGGGCGAGCTGCCCCTCGACTTACGGCTTCCCCGACTCCCGCGCTTCCAGCTCCGCCACCTTCCGCTCCAGCGCTTCGAGCTTGCTGCGTGTGCGCTCGAGCACCTTCAGCTGGGTATCGAACTCGTCGCGGGTCACGAGATCGAGCTTGCCCAGGCTCGAGCGCAGCACCGACCGGAAGTTCGACTCCAGGTCCTGTTGAACGCTGCGGAACGCGGGCGGCACGCTATCCAGCAGGCGCCGGGCGATCTCATCGATTCGGAATTGCTCCATGTCGCTTCACCTATAGGGTTTGGTCTTGCCCCGAATTCGCGCAGATGCACCGTGCCGGGCGCTAAAACGGTGCACCGAAAGGGTGCCGCCGCGCGCAAGCCATGGAAAGTTCTGCGGAATCCGGCGTGGCACAGAAGGTGCACTTTGCCTGCGCGCTTCACAAGCATACGCACGCATGGTGCGCGCGTCTGCCGAGTGACCGCGGCGCAATCGCTCGAAATAAGCAGATTACGAATCGAACAGCCCTCCGGGAGAGACCATGCGCACTGCTCTTGATACAACCACACTAAAGCGATACGGCCTCGCCGCCGGACTCGCACTGGCGGCCCTGGCTCCTGCCCTGGCCTTCGCACAGGACGCCGCTCCAGCAGTGGCAGATGCCGCGGCTGCGGTGGCTGCGGCCGCGCCAGCACCCGTCCCCAATAAAGGCGACACCGCGTGGATGCTCACATCCACGGCGTTCGTACTGTTCATGGCCGTGCCGGGCCTGGCGCTGTTCTACGGCGGTCTCGTCCGCTCGAAGAACATGCTGTCAGTGCTCATGCAAGTGTTCGTGGGCTTCTCGCTCCTTACCGTGCTCTGGTGCATCTACGGTTACTCGTTCGCGTTCACCGCAGGCAACCCGTTCTTCGGCGGCACCGATCGGCTCTTCATGAAGGGGCTATTCGACTCGGCGAAGGGCACCTTCGCGCTCGGCGCCACCTTCAGCAAAGCGACGCCGATGTACGAGATCGTGTTCGTCGGCTTCCAGGCGACCTTCGCCGCAATCACCGCGACGCTGATCGTCGGCTCGCTGGTGGAACGCGTGAAGTTCTCCGGCATCCTGCTGTTCCTGGTGATCTGGTTCACCTTCAGCTACCTGCCTGTCGCGCACATGGTCTGGTTCTGGGCCGGTCCTGACGCCTACACGTCGAAGGACGTGGTTGACGCCACGAACGCCACCGCCGGTTACATCTGGCAAATGGGCGCCCTCGACTTCGCCGGCGGCACGGTCGTGCACATCAACGCTGGTGTCGCGGGTCTTGTCGGCGCCTTCGTGCTCGGCAAGCGCATCGGGCTCGGCAAGGAGTCGATGACACCGCACAGCCTCACGATGTGCATGATCGGCGCCTCGATGCTGTGGTTCGGCTGGTTCGGCTTCAACGCGGGTTCGGCCCTCGAAGCCGGCTCGTTCGCGGCCCTCGCGTTCCTCAACACCTACCTCGCCACCGCGGCGGCGGTTGTTTCGTGGACCGCGGCGGAGTGGATCATCAAGGGCAAGCCCTCGATGCTCGGTGCCGCTTCCGGTGCCGTCGCGGGTCTCGTCGCGATCACCCCGGCCGCCGGCAACGTCGGCATCATGGGTGCTCTCGTCATCGGCCTCGCGGTCGGTGTGGTGTGCCTCTGGGGTGTCACGGGCCTGAAGAAGCTGATCGGTGCGGACGACGCGCTCGACGTGTTCGGTGTCCACGCCCTCGGCGGTATCTTCGGCGCCCTCATGACCGGCATCTTCAACTCGCCGGACCTCGGTGGCCCGGGCTTCGTGACCGACTGGGTCACGGCGTCCACCGGCTACACGAGCATCGCGGCACAGTTCATGGTGCAGCTCAAGGCCGTCCTGATCGTCATCGCCTGGAGCGGTGTGGTCTCGCTGGTCGGCTTCTACATCGTGAAGTTCACGGTAGGCCTGCGTGTAACGGAAGAAGAAGAACGCGAAGGCCTCGACATCTCGGCTCACGGCGAGCGCGCCTACACGGCTTGATGTCCTTCCCTACCGGTTGACCGGTAAAGGGGGTCGCGAAAGCGACCCCCTTTTTGTTTGTCCATTGGAAAAAAGTCGCCTGCGGCGCTTTTTTCGAGACCCTACAGGGTCGCCGGCGGCGAGAAGCGTGGTTTTCGCCGCCTACGCTGCCGGGTTGCTACGCCCGGGCCGGCACTTCGTTGCCCACGCCTTCGAGCTTGCTCAGCGCGTATTCAGTCATGCCCAGCGCGAGCTCGCGTTCTCCCATCACCACCCGCCCGACGCCTGCCTTCTCGAAGTGCTCGAGCTCGCGGTCGGTGTGAGTGCGCACGACCGTGTCGATTCGAGGGTTGGCGTGGCGAGCGAGGTCGAGCACGCGGCGCGCCGCATAGCTGTCCGGTGATGCGATGACCAGCAGTTTCGCGGTGTCGATATGCGCGGCGTCGAGCACGCCCGAAGCGGACGCGTCACCGTAAATCGCGCGGATCCCGCGCTCGCGTAGCACCTCCACCATTCGCAGATCGCGCTCGATCACGATGAACGGCAGGTGTTTCTCGGCGAGCGCCGCGCCGATCATCCCGCCCACTCGGCCGTACCCGACGATGACCGCGTGCCCGTGGATCGGGTTGGAGCGCGGGTTGTCCGGCAATGTCGCGAGCCGCGTCGCGCCGCGCTCCACCCACCCATACAGCGCCGGGCGCGCGCGCACCCAACGTGTGACCGGCGTGATCGTCGCGAACACGAACGGATTGAGCGTGATCGAGATGAGCGCCCCCGCCAGCACGAGATCGCGCCCCTCCGGCGGCAGCAACCCCAGCGAAACACCCATCGCCACGAGAATGAAAGAGAACTCGCCGATCTGCGCGAGGCTCGCGGACACGGTCAACGCCGTCGCCACCGGATACCGGAACAGCAGCACGATGAGGAACGCCGCGAGCGACTTGCCCACCACGATGGCGAGCAGCACGGCCAGCACCGCAAGCGGATCCCGAATGAGAATCGTGGGATCGAACAGCATTCCCACGGACACGAAGAACAGCACCGCGAACGCATCCTGCAACGGCAGCGAGTCGGCCGCGGCCTGATGGCTCAATTCCGATTCAGAGAGGAGCACGCCCGCGAAGAACGCCCCGAGGGCGAACGACACGTCGAACAGCGCGGCCGATCCATAGGCAATGCCCAGCGCGATCGCCAGCACCGCCAGGGTGAACAGCTCGCGCGAACCGGTGCGGGCGATCTGCTCCAGCAGCCACGGCACCAGCCGCTTGCCGCCCACCAGCGTCAACGCGACGAACAGCACGATCTTGCCGACCGTGAGACCTAGCTTCGTGATCAGCGTGCCGGTGGTGACGCTGCCGCCAGAGCCCTGCATCGCGTCCGCCAGCACGGGCAGGAACACCAGCGCCAGCACCATCGCGAGATCCTCGACGATGAGCCAGCCCACGGCGATCCGTCCGTGCTGCGAATCCAGCTCATTTCTTTGCTGAAGCGCTCTCAGCAGCACCACCGTGCTCGCGACCGAAAGCGCGAGCCCCAGCACGAGCCCGGCCCCGAGGCTCCATCCCCAGCTCATCGCCATGACCGTGCCGATAGCGGTCGCCACGGCGATCTGCGCGATGGCGCCCGGGATCGCGATGCCCCGGACCGCGAGCAGCGTATCCAGTGAAAAATGCAGCCCGACTCCGAACATCAGCAGGATCACGCCTATTTCGGCAAGCTGGCTGGCAATTCCCGCGTCCCCCACGAAACCGGGGGTGAACGGGCCGACTGCGATGCCGGCCACGAGATAGCCAACGATCGGCGGAAGACGCACCCGGGTGGCGAGATAGCCGAAGGCGCACGCCAGGACGAAGCCCATCGCAACCAGTGCGATGAGTGCTGTATCGTGATGCATCTCGCATTTCCCTCGTCTGTGACGTAGTTCAAGCGGTGGGTGTTGCGAGCCAGCGATACTCCGGCAACGGGGAGGCCCAACCGCCATGTTTCGCATTCTAGCCATCGCAGGAGCCCTGTTCGGGCTCGCATCCGTCGCCCAGGCCGACGTCTGGCGCTGGACCGATCCCAACGGGACCATTCACTACAGCGACAGCTGGGTGCCGGGTTCCACTCTCGTGAAGACGGATTCGCGGGCCGCCTATTCCGCGCCGAGCTCCGCCGCACCGGCCCCGACCGCCACTGCCGCCACGCCTTCCGATCAGGCCCAGGCCCAACGCGACCAGCGCGTCGTTGCGGCCGATGTCGCCAAGGTGCAGGCCGACCAGTGCAAGAAGGCCCGCGAGGCTTACGACAAGGCCATCCAGAGCCGTCGCATTTATAAAGACAACGCCGGCACCCGCGAGTACCTCAGCGAGGCTGATGCGGATGCCTACCGCCTGCAGTTGTTGAACTCCCGCAAGCAGGCCTGCGGCTCCTGAGCCCTCCCCCCTCGCGCGAGCTATAGTTCGCGCGAATTTGTTACGAGGGGAGTGATCATGCGCGTCGGATTCATTGGGCTCGGAGCCATGGGCTCCCACATGGCCCGCAACCTTCATCGTGCCGGAATGCTTGCCGGCGTATGGAATCGCTCCGCCGAGAAGGCCCGTTCACTCGCCGCCGAGCTCGGTACAGCGGCACCCGAAACTCCCGCGCAGCTCGCCGCATCCGCTGATGCCATCGTCCTGTGCGTCTCCGCGGATCAGGACGTGCTCGATGTCGTGAACGCGCTCGCACCGGGCCTCAAACCCGGCGCGCTCGTGTTGGACTGCTCCACCGTCGGCTCGGAAACCGCCCGCAAGAGTGCGGAGATTCTGGCCGCGCGCCAGGCCGCGTTCCTCGATTGCCCCGTGAGCGGCGGCACCGAAGGCGCGCGCGATGCCACCCTCGCCATCATGGTCGGCGGTGCTGAAGAGGCGTTCGAGCGCGCGCGCCCGGTACTCGCGGCCCTCGGCAAGACGATCACCCATTTCGGCCCGACCGGCAGCGGGCAGGCGGCGAAGGCCACCAACCAGATCATGTGCGCCGGGATCATCGAGGCTGTGTCCGAAGCGATGGCGTTCGCCAAGGCGCAGGGACTGCCGCTCGATCGCGTGGTCGACACCCTGGGCAAGGGCGCGGGCTCGAGCTGGTACTTCGTGCATCGCGCACCGAACATGGTTCGGGGCAGCTACCCCGCTGGCTTCCGCGTTCGGCTGCACGCGAAGGATCTTGGCATCTGCCGCGACATGGCGGCCCGCTTCGGCGTCACGCTGCCCGTGGTGGAACGCATGCTCGACGAGTACGCGGAGCTGGTCACGCGCGGCTATGGCGACGAAGACATCTCCGCCACCTACCGCCTCAAGTCGGAGCTCTTCAAAGCCGGGCCATGAAGACCGACGCGGCGAGCGACAACCGGAACGCCTACTACCTCCCCGATTTCTGCACGTCGCGTGCCGCTCTCGCCATCGTGCTCATCGTCGAGCTGACCGCGCTCGTCATCACGCTGTCGCGCTTCAACGAAGAGATCGACTTCTGGATGGAGTTGTCGCGCACGTCGATCTTCCTCATCTGGGTCGGCCTCACGGGAACGGCCGCGCTGTGCTGGAGCCGCCCGATTCTGCTCAACCTCACGGAATCGCAGGTTTCGGCCGCCGTGCTCGGCTTCATCGCAGCCATCATCACAACCATCTCGGCGCTGGCCTGGTGGGCCGGTCGAACGGATGTGGTCGAGGCGATCGGACTCGCGCCGATCTTCCCGCACGCGTTCCTGAACTTCGCCTTGCGGAACCTGACCATCGGGCTCGTCGTAACGGTGCTGGCCCTGCGCTACTTCTACGTCGCGCACGAGTGGGAGAGAAACGTGGAGATGCAGGCACGCGCCCGCGTGCATGCGCTTCAGGCGCGCATCCGCCCGCACTTCCTGTTCAACAGCATGAACACGATCGCTTCGCTGACGCGGACCAATCCGGCGTTGGCGGAGTCGGCGGTGCAGGATCTTGCGGATCTGTTCCGCGCGAATCTCAGTGAGAAGCGCAACACCATCACGCTGGCGGAAGAGCTGGAGGTCGCGCGGATCTATCAGCGCATCGAACAGCTTCGCCTCGGCGAGCGCCTTCGCGTCGATTGGCACATCTCGCAGCTTCCCATGCACGCGCTGGTGCCGGGGTTGCTCCTGCAGCCGTTGCTCGAGAACGCGATCTATCACGGCGTGGAACCGCAACCCGAGGGGGGCGTCGTTACCGTCAACGGCGAGCTGACGGGTGGGCTCGTGACGGTGATCGTGCGGAATCGCGTCGCGGATCGTCAGAGCGATCGGGAAGGCAACAAGCTCGCGCTCGCCAACATTCGCGAGCGGCTCTCGCTGATGTATGGCGAGCGGGCGCTGGTGAAGGCGGGCCGGTTCGACGACGAATACATCGTGACGCTGCGATTCCCGCACGTCGAGAACCGCGCGAAGCTGCCGGCGTGAAGCTCCGGGTTCTCATCGTCGACGACGAGGCACCGGCGCGCGAGCGCCTGAAGAGCCTGCTTGCCGAGATCGGCGACCTCGACATCGCGGGTGAAGCGACGAACGGGGAGCAGGCCTTGAAGCTCTCGGTCGATCTTTCGCCCGACGTGGTGCTGCTCGACGTCCGCATGCCGGGGATGGATGGCATCGAAGCCGCGCGCCAGCTCAATTCGCTGGTCGAGCCCCCTGCCGTGATTTTCACGACGGCGTACGACGAGTACGCGATCAATGCCTTCGATGCCCAGGCCGTTGGCTATCTGCTAAAGCCGATCCGCAAGGAGAAACTCGCCTCGGCCCTGACGCAGGCGGGCCGGCTCACGCGCCCGCAGCTTCAGCGGATCGCGGCGACGGCGGAGGCGGCGCCGAAACGCACGCACATCGCCGCGCGCCATCGCGAGGGGCTGCGGCTGATTCCGATCGAAGAGATTCAGTTCTTCTTTGCCGAGCAGAAGTACACCACCGTTCGGCACCTCAAGGGCGAAGACCTCATCGAGGATTCTCTGCGCTCGCTGGAGGAAGAGCTCACCACGGCCGTGGTGCGCATCCACCGCAATGCGCTTGTGAGCGTGCGATTTCTCGAAGGGATCGATCGCAATGCCGAAGGGCAGTATTTCGTGAAGCTGCGGGGCTGCCCGGCGCCGCTGCAGGTGAGCCGGCGCATGGCCGGTGAGCTGAAGGAGCGCTTCCGTATCTAGGGCTTCCGTATCTAAGAAAGAGCCCTTTTGAGCCTCTTAGCCGCCCGGCGATTGAGGGCTCTTCGAAGAAGCCCTCAATCGCCGGGCGGCTAAGAGGCTACGAGGCTAAGAAGGCTAGAACGCGCCTTCAGCGCGGCGCGTAATCGAACGAGTCGAAGTGCAGTCGGTCTTCGCTGAGCCCGCGAGCCGGAAACGTTGCACGCACTGCTTCCACCATCGCCGGCGGCCCCGCCGCATAGACATCGAACCCACTGAGGTCGGGATAATCGGCGAGCGCCGCTTCGTGCACCCACCCCGCCCGATGATGATCGGCAGCGGCGGCGTCCACGCCCGCTTCCGACAGCACAGCGGTAAACGTCAGGTTGGGAAACTGCCTTACCCACTCGAGCACGACCTTCTCTTCGTAAAGATCGACGCTCCGCCGCGCACCCCAGTAAAAATGAAGCGGCCGCGTCGCCCCCCGCTCCAGCGCATGCCGAAGCATCGACTTGATCGGCGCGAACCCCGTACCCCCCGCGATCAGCAACGCCGGCGCCACGCTCTCGCGATAGATGAACTGCCCGATCGGCCCCTCGATCCGCAACAGCGCGCCGGCGCGCAGCTTCTCGAACAATGCCCCCGTGAAGCCGCCGCCGGGCACGTGCCTCACGTGCAGCTCGATCTCGCCACTGTCGTGCGGCGGGCTTGCGATCGAAAAGCTGCGGCGCTGGCCGCCATCGAGCAGCACATCCAGGTACTGGCCCGCCCGGAACTGCAGGGGCTCGACCGCGGGCAGGCGCAGGAACACCTGCATCACATCCGGCGCGAGTCGCTCCATCCGCGCGATCCGGCACGGCAGCGTCTTGATCTCCGCCTCCGAGGCATTCGCGATGAAGCGCGCCTCGACGCGCAGGTCCGATCGCGGCCGGGCCTGGCACAAGAGCACGTGGCCGGCCGCCGCCTCGGTGGCGGTAAGGCCGGCGGTTCGACCGTTCGGGTAGTGAATTTCGCCAGACAGGAGTCGCACGCGGCACGACGCGCAGTGCCCCGAACGGCAGCTATGAGGCAGATTGAGCCCCGCCGCGAGCGCCACTTCGAGCACGGACTGGTCCGCGCGGACGCGCAGGGTTCTGCCGTGAGGCTCGATGCGTACGCTGTACTCGTTCGAGGTCATTACTGTGTTCTCGTCAATCGGAAAAAGTCGCCTACGGCGCTTTTTCCGAACAACAGCTTCGCTGGCGGCCGCAAAAGGCGCGACTCTTGCGGCCTGTTCCCCGGCGCCACGCGGCCCGACAGGCTGCCACGGTTAGCCCTTCCGGGCGAGACCCGGGCTCGACAGTTCGGGTATTCTCGCCGCATGCGCATCGATTTCGTGAAGATGCACGGCGCTGGCAACGACTTCATCGTGTTCGACGTGCCAGCCGGGGCATCGCTGCCCACTGCAGAGCAGTGGCGGAAACTCTCCAATCGCCATACCGGTGTCGGTTTCGACCAGGCACTCGTGCTCGAGCCCCCGCGTCGGCCGGATACTGCGGTCTTCTATCGAATCTTCAACTCCGACGGCTTCGAGGTCGAACAGTGCGGCAACGGCGCGCGGTGTATCGCCGCGTACATTCACCGCCGGGGCCGCGTGCGTTCCGATTCGTTCACCATGGACAGCCCGGCCGGCCTCATCCAGGTGAAGGTACTGGGCCCGACGCTCGTGTCCGTGGACATGGGCGTACCGAATTTCGCGCCGTCCGCGCTTCCGTTCGACGCATCCAGTGAAGCTCACGTCTATCCGCTCGAGGTCGCCGGCACCCAGGTCGACATCGGCGCGGTGTCGATGGGCAATCCGCATGCCGTGCTCACCGTGCCCTCGGTCGAGGCCGCACCCGTGGATCGCCTCGGCCCGGCCATCGAGAACCATCGGCGCTTTCCGAAGCGCGTGAACGTCGGCTTCATGGAAGTGATCGATCGTTCGCACATCAACCTGCGCGTTTTCGAGCGCGGCGCCGGCGAGACACTCGCCTGCGGCACGGGCGCATGCGCGGCCGTCGCGGTCGGCCGACATCACGGTCGGCTGGACGAGAGTGTCGAGGTACACGCGCGCGGCGGTGAGTTACGCGTAAACTGGGCCGGGCCCGGGCAGCCGATCTGGCTCACCGGACCTGCCGAAGTGGCCTTCGAAGGCCGAGTCGAGATATGAAATCGGGGAGCATGAAGAAATGACGACACGTGACGCCCGGGGCCTCGCCGCGACCGCCGAGACCCAGGAAGAGTCCATCGCCCGTTACCTGCAGCACAACCCGGATTTCTTCGAGCGGCACCAGCCGCTGCTCGCGCGCCTCAAGCTGCCGCACGCCCGCACCGGTTCCACCATCTCCCTCGTCGAGCGGCAGGTCGAAGTGCTGCGCGAGAAGCAGTCGGGCGTCGAGCAGAAGCTCGCGGAGTTCGTGCGCGTCGCGCGCGCCAACGACGTCATCGGCGACAAGCTGCACAAGTTCACTCGCCGCCTCGTACGCGCGCGCACCCGCGCGGAGGCGATCACGCAGGTCGAAGCGAGCCTGCGCGAAGACTTCGACGCGTTTCACTCCACGCTACTGCTCGTCGGGCCCCCGGCGGACGAGAGCGGCCAGAACTTCCTGCGCATGTGCGCGCTGGAGGATCCGCGCCTCAAGTCCTTCGACACGCTGTTCGCCACGGGCAAGCCCCGCTGCGGCCAGGTGCGGGACTCGCAGCGCGAGCTGCTCTTCGGCCGCGACGCGAGTGACATCGGCTCGGTGGCGCTCGTGCCGCTGGGCGACCATGGCTCGCTCGGCCTCCTGGCGCTCGGCAGCACCGATCGCGATCGCTTCCACCCCGGCATGAGCACCGAGTTCCTCGCGCGGATGGCCGAGTTGATTACGGATGCGCTCAGCGCCCGCTGAGCTCGAATGGCTGAAGCGGTTCCGGCGTTACATCACCACCGAACGCCGGCTTTCCGCCAACACCGACAAGAACTACGCGATCGATCTCGACGCGTTCATCGCGTTCTGCGAGCAGCAAGGCGTGGATCAATGGCGCAAGGTCGATAGCCAGCACGTGAGGCTCTTCGCGGCCCGCCAGCACGCGGCGGGGCTTGCGCCGAAGAGCATTCAACGCAGGCTCTCGGGCGTGCGTGCGTTCTTCGCGTTCCTGGTGCGTGAGACGCTCGAGGCGAAGGGCCGCTCGGAGCGCGCCGAGCGTGAGGGCGACGACGACGCGGCGAAGAAGATCGAGCGCGAGTCGCCGCGCGTGCCGACCAACCCTGCCGTCGAGATCCGCGCGCCGAAGGCGAAGCGCACTCTGCCGGTCACGCTCGATCCGGACCAGATGGCGCGGCTGCTCGAGCTCCCGGCGGGGGACGCGCTCACCGCCCGCGATCGGGCGATCATGGAATTGCTGTACTCATCGGGCCTGCGGCTGGCGGAGCTGGTCGGGCTGAACTTGAGCGATCTGCTGTCCGACCACACCGTTCACGTCATCGGCAAGGGCAACAAGGCGAGGATCGTTCCCGTCGGCAGCAAGGCACGAGAAGCGATCGATGCCTGGAAGCGTGAGCGTGTGGCGCTCGCCAAGCCGGGCGAGCTAGCGCTGTTCGTGGGCAAGAACGGCAGGCGGCTCGGGCCGTGGGGTGTGCAGTCCCGCGTGGCCTACTGGGCCCGGCAGCAGGGGCTCCATCAGCACGTCCACCCCCACCTCTTCCGGCATTCGTTCGCCACCCATCTCCTTGAATCCAGTGGAGAACTGCGCGGCGTGCAGGAGCTGCTCGGCCACGCCGATATCTCCACCACCCAGATCTACACTCACCTTGATTTCCAGCATCTGGCCCGCACGTACGAGGCCGCTCACCCGCGCGCGCGAAGAAAACCGCCCCGTTGAAGTTTCGCGCCCGGCGTGAAGTCCTACCGGGAGAATCATGAGCGAATCGTCTGGTTTCAATCCGCACAGCACGACCATCCTCGCCGTCCGCAAGAACGGCGCCGTCGCCATGGGTGGCGACGGGCAGGTCACCCTCGGCAACACGGTGATGAAGGGCAACGCCCGCAAGGTGCGCCGTCTCTTCAACGACAAGGTCCTCGCGGGCTTTGCCGGCGGCACGGCCGATGCCTTCACGCTGTTCGAGCGTTTCGAAGGCAAGCTCGAGAAGTTCGGCAACATCACGCGGGCCGCCATCGACCTCGCGAAGGACTGGCGCAGCGACCGTTATCTGCGACGCCTCGAAGCGCTGCTGCTGGTGGGCGACAAGGAGAAGCTGTTCATCATCTCCGGCAACGGCGACGTGATCGAGCCCGAGCACGACGTGGCGGCCATCGGCTCCGGCGGCTCGTTCGCCCTCTCGGCGGCGCGCGCGCTCGCGGAGAACACGAACATGGAGGCGAAGGACATCGTCGAGAAGGCGATGGGCATCGCCGCCGACATCTGCATCTACACGAACCGCAACCTCATTCTGGACGAGCTCAAGTAAATGACCGGCACCGCCAATGCACTCACGCCGCGCGAGATCGTCGCGGAGCTGGACAAGCACATCATCGGCCAGAACGCCGCGAAGCGCGCGGTGGCCATCGCCCTGCGCAATCGCTGGCGCCGCATGCAGGTGCCCGAAGCGCTGCGCCAGGAAATCACGCCGAAGAACATCCTCATGATCGGGCCCACCGGCGTGGGCAAGACGGAGATCGCGCGGCGCCTGGCGAAGCTCGCGAACGCGCCGTTCGTGAAGGTCGAAGCGACCAAGTTCACTGAAGTGGGTTACGTCGGGCGCGACGTGGACTCCATCGTGAAGGAACTCGTGGACGTCGCCGTGAAGATCACACGCGAGCTGGAGATGGAGAAAGTACGCGTGCGCGCGGCGGATGCCGCCGAAGAGCGCGTGCTGGATGCACTGCTGCCGCAGCCACGTCGCATGGGCTTCTCGACGGATGAGCCCCTGCAGCCGCGTGACGGCGAAACGCGCCAGAAATTCCGCAAAATGCTGCGCGAAGGCCAGCTCGACGATCGCGAGATCGAGCTGGAAGTGCGCGCGCTGCCGATGGGCGTGGAAATCATGGCGCCCCCGGGTATGGAAGAGATGCAGCAGCAGCTGCAGTCCATGTTCGCGAACCTCGGTGGCAACAAGACGAAGACGCGCAAGGTGCGCGTGAAAGAAGCGCAGAAGCTGCTGCTCGATGAGGAAGCCGCGAAACTCATCAACGAGGATGAGCTGAAGGTGCAGGCGCTGCAGAACGCCGAGCAGAACGGCATCGTGTTCATCGACGAGATCGACAAAGTCACGCGCCGGCAGGAAAGCATCGGTTCCGACGTGTCGCGCGAAGGCGTGCAGCGCGACCTGCTGCCGCTGGTCGAGGGCTCGACCGTCTCGACGAAGTATGGAACGGTGAAGACGGATCACGTGCTGTTTATCGCATCGGGCGCATTCAGCCTGTCAAAGCCGTCGGATCTCATTCCGGAGCTGCAGGGCCGCCTGCCCATCCGCGTCGAGCTGGATTCGCTGAAGGTCGAAGACTTCATGCGCATCCTGACCGAGCCGGATGCGTCGCTCACCACGCAGTACAAGGCGCTGATGCTGACGGAAGGCGTGGAAGTGAAGTTCGACGAGAGTGGTGTGAAGCGCATCGCCGAGATTGCGTATCAGGTGAACGAGCGCACGGAGAATATCGGTGCGCGCCGCCTGCATACGGTGATGGAACGGCTGCTCGAAACCGTGTCGTATGACGCGACGGAGCAGAGCGGCAGCAGCCTCACCGTCGACGCGAAGTACGTTGACGATCATCTCGGCAACCTCGTGAAGAACGAGGATCTCAGCCGCTACATTCTCTAGCTCTTACTGCTCCCCAACACCTCCCTCTTCTGGCGCGCCGTGGTCGGCGCGCCAAGCCCTTGTTCGTCCTGGGATCAACACCATGTTCGGTCCCAGACCATGCTTGCATCCAACACCCTTCTCTCTCGACTCCGAACCACGCGATTCGTAACGCGCGGGGGCACTCTGCTGAAGAGGTTCTGGCCCTATGCCGTCGCCGTGCTGCTGCCCGGCGGGTCCTTGATCGCTATCGGGCTTTGGATGTACGAGCGGCACCGGAGTGGCAAGCCGCTGCTGCGGTAGGTGCTGAGGCTCGCCCAGCCGGAAGCTATCGAGGTGCCCTCCGGGGGCACGACACTCCGGTTCATCGGGCGCGAAGACTTCATCGCGATGAAAGTATTCGCCGGCGGGCCGCTGGACCTCGTGGACGCGGCTCGCGCCATTGCCGCAGCCAGAACCTCGCTCGATCTCGTCCTGCGACGGCGCCTCGCCATCAAATTCGGCCCCGGCGCGTCGGCGGCGCTCGATGGCTTCTAGCCGAACAAGGCTAGCGCCCCCGCTCGGGGTCACCACACCTTGCAGAGATCTTCCGGTCGCTTGACCAGTTTCTTGCCGGCCTTGCAGCTGAAGGCGGCCGCGAACTCCGGCACGTTCACGACGAGACCATTCACGCGGTAACGCGCCGGTGAGTGAGGGTCGGTGACGGCGGTGATGCGCAGGTTTTCCGGCCGATCGTTCGAGCACGCCCACTGCGCCATGCCCACGAAAAAGCGCTGCGGTGGCGTGAGGCCATCGACCTCGCGCAGGCGCATGGCCTTCGTCTGCTCCTGCCACGCCGCCCACGCGATGATGAGCCCGCCAAGGTCGGCAATGTCTTCGCCCGAGGTCAGCGCGCCGTTGATCTTGATGTCATCGACGATCGTGTACCGCGAATACTGATCGCGGATGCATTGCGCGCGCTTCTCGAACTTCGCGGCGTCGTCCTTCGTCCACCAGTCCCGCAGATTGCCGTCGCCGTCGTACTGGCGGCCCTGGTCGTCGAAACCGTGCGTGAGCTCGTGCCCGATCGTGCTGCCCGTGTCGCCGTAGTTCGGCGCGTCGTCCATCTTCGCGTCGTAGAGCGGCGGCGCCAGCACTCCCGCAGGGAAGTTGATGTCGTTCAGCTGCGGATCGAAGTACGCGTTGACGGTGGGCGGGCTCATGATCCATTCGCCCCTGTCCACCGGCTTGCCGATCTTCGCGGCCTGCCGCTTCGTTTCGAAGCGGGTGGCGCGGCTCACGTTCTCGAAGAAGTCCGACCGGCCTACCGTGAGCGACGAATAGTCGCGCCAGATGTCGGGGTAGCCAATCTTGTTTCGCATCTTCGCAAGCTTCGCGAGCGCCTGCGTCTTCGTCCGCGGCGACATCCAGTCCAGCTGCTGGATGCGCCCCTTCATCGCCTCTTCGATCTGGTGCGTCATCAACACCGTCTTCTCTTTCATCGACGCGGGGAAGGTGCGCGCCACGTATTCGCGGCCGAGCGCTTCGCCAAGATCGCGATCCACCCACGTTACACACTTGCGCCAGCGCGGCCGATCCGTCTCGGCGCCGCGCAGATATTTGCGGAAGAACGTCACATGCTCGTTCACGAACGGCGCCGCGAGGTAATCCGCCGACGCGTCGACGATCGCCCAGCGCAGGTACGTCTTGATGTTCTTCAGGCTCTCCTGCGAGATCCGCGCGTTCATGGCCTTGAAGAACGCGGGCTCGGCGACGTTGAGCCAGGGATCGGCCTCGAAGCCGATCGAGGTGAAGTAGGCCTTCCAGTCGAGCGCCGGCGCGACCTTCGGCAGCGTCTCCATCGTGTAGCGGTGATAGACATTGTACGGATTGCGACGCTGCACCTTGGTGAGCGACGCCTTCGCCAGCAAGGTTTCGATGCGCATCACCGTCGCCGCATTCGCCTTCGCAGCCTCGGGCGCGTCGCCCAGCAGCTCGAACATCTTCTGGACGTGCGCCAGATAGCGCTGCCGCATCTCGACCGACTTCGCGTCCTTCTTCAGGTAGTAATCACGGTCCGGCAGGCCGAGGCCGCCGGCGTCGATGGAGGCGATCACCTTGGTGGCATCCCGCGCGTCCTGCTGCGTGTAGACGCCAAAGAACAGGCCGCTGCTCGAAACGTGCTGATGCAGGTCGCCGAGCAGCCCGGCGAGTTGCTTGCGATCCCGCAGCTTGTCGATGCTCGCAAGATCATCTTTGATCGGCGCGATGCCGGCGCGCTCGATCGCATCGGTATCCATGCAGGACGCAAAGTAGTCGCCGATCTTCTGTTGAGTCGCCGTGCGACCCGTGACCGTCTTCGAAGCGTCGTCGAGAATGCCCCAAAGATAGCGCTGGTTGTTGACGGTCACCTTCGCGTACACGTCCCATGCTGTCTGGTCCGGAGGGATCGGGTTGTTCTTGATCCAGCCGCCGCAGGCGTACTGGTAGAGGTCATCGCACGGATCGGCGGTGCGATCAATCGAGGTGACGTCGAGGCTGGGTGAATATGGCAGCTCTTTCAGCGGCGTTTCAGGGGCGATTGCGAGGCGCGGTGGCGGCGCAATGCCACTCGGGCCGGAAGCGGCGGCGTCCTGTGCCCATGCCGACGGCGCCAGGAGACACGCGCCAACGATCGCGCCCAGCAAGCATTCATTGCGAGTCCGCATCGACATTCTCCGCAAACCGATCGCGCAACAGTACGCGCCTCACCGCGTCCGGTCACGCGGCGCGCGATCAGGCGCGGGAGGGCTGCGGCAGATTGCGGCGGGAGCCGTAGCGATGGGCGTACACCTTCGTGAACTCCGCGCCGAGCAGGAAAATCTGCGCGGAGTAGTACACCCACACCAGCACGAGGATCACGGAACCCGCCGCGCCGTAACTCGACGCCACGGCGCTGTTGCCGAGGTACAGGCCAATGAGGGCCTTCCCCACGCTGAAGAGCGCGGCGGTGATGATCGAGCCGATCGCAACGTCCTTCCACGCGATGTGCACCGACGGAAGGATCTTGTAGATCATCGCGAAGAGCAGCGTCACGAGTGCGAACGAGAACAGGAAATTCACCCCCTGGAGCACCATGCCGGTGGCATCGGCCGGCCCCCAGGTGCGGGCGAGCGCGCTCACCAACGCACTGAATACGAGCGACACCAGGAGCAGAAAGCCAAGCGACAGAATCAGGCCGACCGACAGTAATCGCTTGCGCACAAAGTACCAGAAGCCACTCGTTCTCTCGGGTGGCGCGTCCCATATCTGATCCAGACCATCCTTCAACTCCGCCAGCGCGGTCGTCGCGCCGATGCACAGTGTGACGACGCCGATCGCGGTCGCGATGAGCCCCGCGCCCGGCCGGCTCGCGCTCTGGATCATGGCCTGCACGGCCGACGCGGCGTCGGCGCCGAGGAGCTCCTTCACTTGCCCGAAGATCTCACCGCGCGCCGCCTCCTGCCCGAAGAAGAGCCCCGCGATCGCGATGGACAGGATAAGGATCGGTGCGAGCGAGAACACCGTATAGAACGCCAGCGCCGCGCCCTTGCGCGAGGCGCGATCGTTCACCCATTCGTTGACGGTTTCGTAGCACAGATGCCACGTCGCACGGGCCAGGCTCATACGGCACTCCCGCGCTCACGCAAGGCGACCGCCTCCGGCGCGACCACCGCCTTCACAGGAAAGTGGTCGGAGGCGTACCGCGACAGTTTCGAGCGATGAACACTGAATTGAAGCAATGAACCGCGCGGCCTCACCCACACCCGATCGAGCGCGAACATCGGCGCATAGACGGGGAACGTTCGCTGCCAGGGCGGCGTGCCCAGCAAGCCGTGCAGCCAGCGAAGGGGCCGGCCGAGCGGCAGCCATTCATTGACGTCTCCGACGACGACGACCGGCTGATCCAGCGGCATCGCGCGCAGAAGCTCGAGCACCTTGCGCATCTGGAAGCGCCGCTCCGCCGGCAGCAGACCGAGGTGCATCACGAACACACGGACGCAGGCGCCGGCGACATCGAGGTCGACTTCGAGCGCGCCGCGCGGCTCGAAGCGGCGAAAGCTCAGGTCGTGCCGGCGAACGTCGAGGATCTTCCGCCGCGTCAGCAGCGCGTTCCCGTACGCGCGGTCGTGTTTGAGAATCGTCGAGCCCGCAATCGCCTGCATGCCAGTCGCCTGGGCCAGGAACTCGAGCTGGCGAGAGTCGCTGCGCGCGCCGGGGCGGCTGTCCACTTCTTGCAGCCCGACGGTGTCGCAGCCCATCTCGTTGATCACCTCGGCGACACGCTTTACATCGCAACGGCGATCCGTGCCCACGCACCGATGGATGTTGTACGAGCCCACATGAAGCGGCTCGAAGTCCGGCGGCGGCGGTGCCCCTTCGCCGGGCTCAGGCTGGATATCCGAGACGGCGGCCATGAGTCGTCGTAGGAGCGGAAGCCCTGCCAAACAGCCAGCGACGCACGTATCGCGTGCCGACAACGAGCGCCACCACCAGCGCGCCCAAGAGCCACAGGTTGATCGAGCCCGGATCCTTCAGCCCCGACACGACCTGCTCGCCGAACACGGTGGCGACGAGCGTGCCGGGCAGGATGCCGAGCGCGCTGCCGATCATGAAATCACGGAATCGCAGATGAATCGCGCCCGCCACCACATTCACCACGGCGAACGGGGCGAGTGGCACGAGCCGCACCGCCGTCATGGCGATGATTCCGCGATGGCGCATGATCTGGCTCATGCGCGTGAGCTTGCCGCGCGCCAGGCGCCGCACGGTCTGGCGATTCATCTTCGTGCCGACGTAATACGTGATGGTGCACGCGAGCAGGATGCCGCCCATTGCATAGGCGAACCCGTGCCACGACCCAAACGACGCGACCGCGAGCAGCGTAATGAACGCGCGCGGGAACAGCACGAGGCACGCTGGCGTGTACGCTGCTATCACGAGCAACGGCGCCCACCAGAGATTCGAAAAATCCGCAGCCCACGCGACTGCGCGATCCGCATCCGTCCATGCGGCGAGCGGCGTGTAGCGCCACATCGCCGTCAATGCACAGGCAATCGCGAGCACGGCCACGGGTAGAACCCAACGGGGACGCCGCGCCGCTTCGCGCTCTTCGGGCGGAAGCTGCGCGATGAGTGAATCGAGCGACACCGGTTGCTCCGGATCGGCGATGTTGGCAACGGTGACGAGCGTGTCGGAGACATCGTCCAGCCGCTCGTATTTGCGAAGCGAGCGTTCGTCATTCATGAGCGCTTCGATCGCGCCTCGCACGGAACCGCCCGCTTCCCTCACGGCGGCCTCGACTGTTTCGGCCGAGGTGCCGAGGTGCTCGCCGAGCAGTTCATTGCGAAAGCCGCGGATCACGGCCGCGATGCGCTCGTCTCCGCGCGCCTCGATGGCGGCGTCGCATTCGGTGTCGAGGCCCATCGAGCGGTTCGAGAAATTGGCCGAGCCGATGCGCACGACCTCGTCGTCCACGATCATGAGCTTGGAATGCAGATCGCAGCATTGCCCTTCCGGCAGCCCGGGAATGTCCGGGAAATAGGCGTGGAAGCGGCCGTGCTTGTCCGCGTCGCGCAGCTTCTTCAGCAGCACCGTGCGCAACGTGCCCATCGTCGGCGCTTCGAGCCAGCCCTGCGTCGAGAGACGCAGCACGGCGATGATTTCGGGCCCATCCTTCTCCGCCAGGCGCGCGGCGAGCGCTTCGCCAAGCGAGTGGGATGTGAAGTACTGGTTCTCGATGTAGATCGTGCGTTTCGCGCGGGCGATCATGTCGAGATACAGCGCCTGCACTTCGCGGATCTGCGGGTCGTCGTTGAGCGCGGCGCGCGTCCGCGCGAGCGCGACATTCGCGTCGGTGAGCGAAACGGGAAGCGCGGGCGGCCACGGATCCGCGCCTTCCACGATCGTTCGCTTGAGCGGATGACCGGTCGCGCGGAACCAGCGCTCGCGCACGATCTCGTCGAGCACGCGCGCGGCTTCGCCATCCATCGCCATCACCGTGTCGTGGAACGGCGCGTAGTGATCTTCGTCGCCTTCGTTGATACGGCGGTGATCGCCAGGCGTGTGTTCCTTCGTGTCCCACCGGCTGCGCGTGAGATCCAGCCCGCCGCAGAATGCGAGCGCGCCATCGACGAGGACGATCTTCTGGTGCTGGGAGGCGCCGACCGGATAGTGATCGTCGTAGCGCAATCGCACGCGCCGGTGCGGCCGCCAACCGAGCCCATAGATCGGCGAGAGCTCGCGTCCTTTCGCGAATAGCACCGGGTAGTCCCACGTGAGGATGCGGATGTCGAGCCGGCGGCGCCGCTTCGCGAGGAAGTTCAGGAAATCGCCGAGCATCGCCGGGAGACCGTCGATGCCGTGATGAAGCTGCGTGCGACTGTGGAAGTCCCACCCCACGATCACGATCGACCGTGTCGCACGCAGCGCCGCGTTCACGAACGCCTTGAAATACGCCTCGCCATCGACGATCAGCGCGACGCGGTCCGCGTGACCCACGCGGTAACAGTTGCGGCCCGGCTCGAACACGGTGGGTAGCGGCGCCTCGGCCAGCTTCCGGGCCGCGCCACGCGCCAGCTTTTGGACTCTTTCGGACGTGACGGACATGGGGACGCGTAGCCTGCGGCGCTACGCGCCGCGATGGCCACGCTTCAGCAACCGCTGTTCCCAAATAACGCGCCGCGCACGCTGGAGGTCCCGGCGCACGCGACGTGCGTGGCAGTCAGGCCCTTCCAGGCTGGTGCGTGGACGCTGGCCTCTTGCCGAGGGGCGCGCCAGTGGGGAATTGCAGGTTGAGCGACGACTTCTGCGCCTCTACGAACCGCGCGGAGATGTCCGTCCAGTTCCAGACGTTCCAGATCGCCTCGAAGTATTTCACCTTCTCGTTGTGGTACTGGAGGTAGTACGCGTGCTCCCACGCGTCCAGCACCATCAATGGCACGCTGCCGATGAGCGCCTGACCCTGGTGATCATGAATCTGGGCGGTGAGCAGGCGAGAAGAAATGGGGTCCCACACCAGCGCGCCCCACCCCGAGCCCATGCTCGTGGCCGCGGCCTGCGTGAGCTGCTTCTTGAAAGCTTCGAACCCACCGAAGTCACGCTCGATCGCCTCGAGCAATTCACCCTGCGGCTTGCCACCGCCTTTCGGCGCGAGGTTCTGCCAGAACAGGCTGTGCAGTACGTGTCCCGAGAGGTTGAACGCTAGCGACCGCTCGATCGCCGCCATCCGCGTGAAGTCGCCGGAAGAGCGCGCTTCGCCGAGCATCTCGCACGCCTTGTTCGCGCCGTCGACATACGTCTTGTGATGCTTGTCGTGGTGGAGCTCCATGATGCGAGCCGACATGTGTGGCTCCAACGCGCCGTAGTCATAGGGAAGATCGGGGAGCACGTACTGTGTCATGGCTGGATCTCCAGAAGGGACCGCGGGGAAGGCTGGCTCTGACGGGCCCGAGGTTGAAGCAATGGGTGTACCCGCTCGGCGATACCGGCGAACGTCGCATATTTGCCGGTAAACGTATTGAACAAGCGTGCAGTTCAACGCGAGCTTTGCGCTACGATTCCCCGCCCAATGAGAACCGAGATTCGCAAAGACGACCCTTACATCGGTGCAGGCGTGGCCCTCGCGGTCGTGCTGTTCGTTCTCTATGTGTATCCCGGGTTCCTGATCCCCGTCTCGCCCCACTTCGACGGCTCCTGCAAGACGATTCCGCTGGATCAGTATGCGGAAGATCTGCGCATCGACCCTTCCAACGGTCTCGCCTATCTCACCTATTCCGCTGGCGATATCGGCAGCATCGGAACGGTGATGCTCGTAGACCTCAACGCAGCTGAACCGCACGTCCGCGCCGCGCTCTCCAGCGATCCCGAGCGCTTTGCGCCGTCAGGCCTCAGCCTCTACACGCCAGCGAGCGGCCCCAAGCGGCTCTTCGTCACGAGCCGGACGCAGCTGGGCAAACACTCAGTGGAGATTTTCGATCAGTCGCCGACGGGCGCGTTTACACCGGTCGAGACCTTTCGTGACTCGTTGCTGTGGAGCCCGACCGCAATCGTTGCCGTCGGGCCACGTCAGTTCTACGTGGTGAATCAGCTTGGCTTCAGGAATGCGTACAACGGCGGCAAAGGGGACGTAGGCGATCGTCTTCGCGGTAACCAGAGCACTGTCGTGTACTACGACGGCGAGCAGATGAAGATAGTGGCCGGCCGTCTCAGCCTGGCCAGCGGCATCGCCATGAGCCCCGACGGCAGCACGGTGTATGTGGCGGAGTCGGCAGCCGGCCGCATCACGATATTCGAGCGCGACCCAGCAAGCGGCGCGCTGAAGCAGAAGGAACAGATTCGCGTCCCCGGCGCACCCCACAACCTCAACGTAGCTGCCGACGGCACGCTATGGGTGAGCGCGCATCCGCACGCGATCCCGTTCATGGAGGTACTGGGGAATACGAGCGAGCACGCGCCGACGCAGGTGCTGAAAGTCACGCCCGGAGCGGCGCCCGACAAGCAGGTCGAGGAAGTCTATGTGGATGACGGGAATGAGCTTTCGGCCGGCACGGTGGCTGCGCTACGGAGCAGCGGTCAGTTCATCGCGGCATCGCGCACGGACCGCAAGCTGCTGACGTGTACATGGTCCGGCGCTACCAAGCCGGTGCCTGCGGACGAAACCTGAGTTAGTTCTTCTTCGGCAGCGGCATTGGCTGCAGCGACTGCGCCACAATCTTCCACGGCGCGTTCGCGTTCGCACGCTGCCAGATGTTCACGTATGCCGCCGTTGGTGCTGCCGACTGCGGATCACCGATGTAGCCCCACGAGTATCCGAGCGTGCCGTCCTCAGACTGAGCAGCGAACGCGTGGCCCCAGGCACTGCCCAGTTTCTGCCCGCTGAGCAGCGCCTGCCCTGACTCAATGCCGACGGCATCGGGAACGCCTTGCGCCATGACGCGAACGTCCGCAGCTCCGAATGATTTGAGCGCGACCTTGCTGTTGGCTGTCGCCGCGGCGGTGAACTGTGCTTCGGCCGTACCGACTGGATCACGCCAAGCCGCTGTCGCCTTCGCCTTCGACGGTGTCACTGGCGACGGCTTCAACGCTGTCGGCGCGATGTTTGGCTTTGCGTGACTCACGCCGCAATCCAGAACCACACGCCAAGTGTTGTCCGGTTGCTTGCGCCACACAGAAAGGAATGTGCCGTGAGCCTCTGTCTTTCCGTCAGCGGCGCGATAGGTCCATGGCCCAGCGGTGTAGCCCATGTCGTCGCTGCTAGCCGTACGCGAAACGGCGGGATACCACTCGAGTGCGTCAGCGTTCGCTTCGCCGGCAGTGGTAGACGCGACGCCGTTCACCGGCGCCGGTGTGCAGATAATCGAATCCGACGCGAGCCACTTCAGGAACGCTCCGCGAACACCCAGCGGTTTCGCCGAATGCGCGAACGCGTATTCCGCCTCGACGACGCTCGTAGGCTCAGGCTCCGCCGCGAAAGAGACGGCAGTAAGGGCCGATGAAAGAGCAGCCAGCGCGAACGCGGCAATGGGACGCATGCGCCGAGGATGCCTGAATCCCCAGGCTCCGGGGGGCGCCTCTGCGCGCCACATCCCGGAGCCTGGCCTTCGAGCGTGGGCGCGGGCTGCCCGAGACCTCCGCTAAAGACGCGATGCGGAGTCGCCCTGCCAAGGGCCGCTCGATCCGCTCCCCGCTACTGGCGTGGCGGCGGGGCGCTCGGGTCCGCGGTACCCGAGTTCGCCGGGGGAGACGTCGACGAGCTGTCCGCCGGCGGCGGAGCCGTTGTGTCGCTGGGAGGCGTGGCGGTGGTGTCGCTCGGCGGCGGGGCTGACTGCTCTGCCGGCGGCAGCGAATCCTGCGACGGCGTGGTGTTGGCCGCCTGTTGCTTGGAGCAGGCCGAGACCAGCAAGAGCGCGCCCACGCTCAAAAACAATGCACTGCGATTCATAGGTCACCTCACTGTTTGGGTTGCGCTTCCCGGCCCACGGTGTGATCACCGGGCGCCCGGACCTAACGCGCATGCCAGTCAAGCGTTCCGACGTCGCAAACAGGGTTAGCTCTAAGGCAGAAATCCGAAGCGGGCTCCAACAGAAGTGTCTGCTACTCTGCGCGCGCCGAAGGCTTGGCTATAGAACTATTCACTGCGGATCGGAGGCGACGTCGTGAACGCTGCGATTGTTGGCTGGGGGAAGTGTCTTCCACCCGCCGCACTCACTAACAATGATTTGTCCACGATGCTCGATACGAGCGATGAGTGGATCCTCACGCGCACCGGCATTCGCGAACGACGCATCTCGCATGTGTCGCTCGAGGAGCTTGCGTACGTCGCATCCGCGCGCGCACTCGCGGCCGCGGGAATGGAGGGCTCTGAGCTCGATCTCATCGTGTTCGGAACGTGCAGTCACGATGACCAGGTGCCGAACATGGCGTCGGGCATTCAGGCGCGCGTCGGTGCGAATCACGCTGCCGCGATGGATGTGAACACCGCGTGCACGAGCTTCCTCTATGGTCTTTCCACTGCGACGGCGATGATTCGCACAGGCGTCGTGCGCAACGCACTCGTCATCGGCGCTGAACTCATCTCGCCTTTCATGGACTGGACGGATCGCAACGTCGCCGTGTTGTTCGGCGATGGCGCAGCGGCAGTTGTGCTGCAGGCGACGGATCACGACGAAGGCGTGCTCGCAGAGAAACTCGGCTGCTTCGGCGAGGCGCGCGAAATCCTTCGCGTGCAAGGCATGGGCGGTCGCTACGCAAACCAGGGCGTTCTCTACGGCGTGACGCGCTGGCAGTTCGAAGGGCAGGAGATCTTCAAGCGCGCCGTGCAGGGCATGGGCGACGCGTGCGAAACCGTGCTGAAGAAAATCGAAGCGTCAGCGGACAGTATCGATCTCGTAGTCCCTCATCAGGCGAACCTGCGAATCATCGAGGCGGTGGCGAAGCGCTCTCATATCTCGATGGAGCGCGTCTTCGTCAACATTCAGCGCTACGGGAATATGTCGTCCGCGACGGTTCCGGTCGCGCTTTGCGAGGCGCTGGAAGAGAACCGGGTAAAGCCGGGCAGCCTGCTACTGATGCCGGGATTCGGTGGAGGGCTCACCTACTGTGCGCACGCCGTGCGCTGGGGTGAACGCGTGAAGCCGCTGGGGGAATCGAAGGCGGAACTGCCACCGAACGACCGGACGGCGCTCGAGCTCATCCGCGACGTCACTGCGCGCAAGACGCGCCCGGTTGGCGTCGCCCCGCCCTGACGAAAGGCCGCAGGCGTAGCGCCCGGGCAGGAGCCCGGGGGCCTGGGCCCCAGGCCGCTTACTTCTTCAGCGCCTTGACGGCGTCAGCCTTCTTCTTGGTCGGATCCTTCGGACGGGACTTGCCGAACGAGCCTCGATAGATCTTGCCGCGACGGCTCTTGATGTCACCCTTACCCATGAACAAACGCTCCAGATTGCGCAAAAACGCGGGTGCGGAGTCTAGTCCATTGGAAAAAAAGGCTGGGCGATTTTTTCGGAACACCGATTTTACGGTCCGGTACGCCCGGGGCGCGGATTTCGGGCGGCCGGCCCCCCCGGCGACGGCGGGACCCTTGCCCGGAACAGAGGAGCCGGCATCGCGGCGACCCCGGATCTCGCGGTGCGCATCAGGCGGCCGGCGGACGCCGGCTGATGCCTCTTACATACAACCGACGGCCGTCCGCATCCCCCGAGGCCGGGTCTATTGTCCAATATCATGATCATATTCCCCGACCCGGTGGGGGTAGCACTTGGGCACGGGGCCTGCACAATCAGGGCGATTGCCTTATCGATAAAAAACAGCTAGGTGCTGTCTTGTGCGGTAGCCGCACCTTCCTGTATCGTGCCGCCCGGTTCGTGACCTTTCCCTTTCCTGCCGCCTGTCTGGCCCTGTGCGCCGGCTTCCGACGAAGAAAAGCCGAATCGTTCTCGATCCAGGTGGCAGCGTGACGGTCTCATCCCCAGCATACTGCCGGTTTGTTTCCGGACGCGTACGTTCGCGCCGCTAGGAGCGGCCGAGGGCGTGTCTGTTTCAGGAGTCTGATCCTTTTATGACGAAGATCTATGTCGGCAATTTGCCGTTTTCTGCTAGCGAAAATGAAGTCCGTGACATGTTCTCGCAGCACGGTACGGTCGAGTCGGTGAGTCTCATCACCGATCGTGAGACCGGCCGCCCGCGCGGGTTCGGCTTTGTCGAGATGTCGCGCGCCGACGCGACGCGCGCGATCCAAAGCCTCAATGGCAAGGACATGGGCGGCCGTCCGCTCCGCGTGAACGAAGCGCAGGAGCGCGGTGCGGGTGGTGGTGGCGGCGGCGGTGGTGGCGGTGGTCCGCGCGGCGGCGGTGGCGGCGGCGGCCCGAAGCGCTGGTAATCGCGTCTAGCAATTCACGTTGCTAATGATCGGGCGCCTTCGGGCGCCCGATTCTTTTGTGCCCCGACTTCCCTAGCGATAGCGCGCGAGGATTTTGTCGAGGCCCTTCGAGCCCGGTGAAAGCTTCTCGTACGGCACTTTGTTGAGCGCCGTGTCGGGCGTGCCGTTCAGGTCGTGAAATTCCGTTTCCTTGGCTTCCAGGTACAGCAAGCCGGTGAGGTATTCGCCCGCCTTCATGCGCTCCTGGATGTGAGTCTGCGCATTCACGCGATCCGTCGGATCGTAACTGGCGTCGAGCTTGCGCAGGAGGATGCGGCTGCCATCGTGCATCACCACAGGCATTGACTCGCCTTCCTCGTAGTTCGCAACGATCTCACGCTCGAACGGCACGAAATCGGCGTGAACCGCGGGCTCGTAGTGCTCACGCGTGTAGGCGTAGCTCTTCGTCGAGCCTTCGTGATCGTTGAACGTCACGCAGGGCGAGAGCACGTCGACCAGCGCGAATCCCCTGTGCGTGAGCCCGGCCTGGATCAGCGGCACCAACTGCTCCTTGTCGCCGGAGAAGCTGCGCGCGACGTACGTCGCGCCGAGAGTCATCGCGAGCAGCACCGGATCCACCGGCGGCTGGAAGTTCGTCTCGCCCTTTTTCGCTTTCGTGCCTACGTCGGCCGACGCGGAGAACTGCCCTTTCGTGAGCCCGTACACCCCGTTGTTCTCGATGATGTACAGCATGTTCACGTTGCGCCGGATGGCGTGGCAGAACTGCCCGAGACCGATCGACAGCGTATCGCCGTCGCCCGAGACACCGATGTAAGAGAGCTCGCGATTCGCGGCATTCGCGCCCATCGCGATCGACGGCATGCGACCGTGCACCGAATTGAAGCCATGGCCGCCGGAGACGAAATAGGCGGTCGTCTTCGACGAGCACCCGATGCCGGAGAGCTTCACCAGGTTCCGCGGCTCGAGCGAAAGACCCCAGCAGGCTTCGGTGATCGCAGCCGTGATCGAGTCGTGCCCGCAGCCGGCGCACAGCGTGGAAAGCGCGCCCTCGTAGTCACGCCGTGTCAGACCGAGCTTGTTCTTCGGCAGCGACGGGTGGGCGACCTTGGGTTTGGCGAGATAGGTCATGACGCGTGTGTCCTCAGCCGGCGGCGCCGAGCGCTTCCTGCTGGTTTGGCTGCGGCCGCACGTGCGCCAGCACGCCTTCGACGATGAAGGCCGAAGAGATCGGCAAGCCGCTGTAGTGGAGCAGCGAGAGCAGCTTCGACTTCTCTACTTTGCTTTCGAGCGCCAGTAGCGAGCGGAACTGCGCGTCGCGATTCTGTTCGACGACGAACAGCGTCTTGTGTGCGGCAAGAAAGCGTTCGACGTCTTCGTAGAATGGGAAGGCGCGAACGCGCATATAGTTCACCCTCACGCCTTGCGTCTTCAGCACATCGATCGCTTCGTGAACGGCGCCATCGCAGCTGCCAAGCGAAACGATGCCGATGTCGCTGCCCGCCGTGGCATCGATGATGGCGCGCGGCACGAGCTTCTTGGCGGTGTCCCACTTGCGCAGCAGGCGATCGAGCACCACCTGGTACTCCGCGGAGTCTTCCGTATACGTGCCGAACTGCGTGTGCCCCGAGCCGCGCGTGAAGTACGCGCCCTTCGGATGCACGCCCGGCAACGTGCGATACGGAATGCCGTCGCCGTCCTTGTCGAGGTAGCGGTAGAACTTCTCGATCTTCTCCAGCTCTTCCTTGCCGAGCACCTTGCCGCGATCCGGCCGGTAGCTGTCGTCCCACTTCAGGTCGCGACACATCCAGTCGTTCATGCCGATGTCGAGGTCCGACATCACGAACACCGGTGTCTGCAGGCGCTCGGCGAGATCGAACGCCTGCGCAGCCATGTAGAAGCATTCCTCGGGATTCGACGGATAGAGACAGACGTGCCGCGTATCGCCGTGAGACGCATACGCCGCGGCCATGAGATCGCACTGTTGCGTGCGAGTCGGCATGCCCGTGGACGGCCCGACGCGCTGGATATCGAAAATGACCGCCGGTACTTCCGCGTAGTACGCGAGGCCGATGAACTCGCCCATCAGCGAGATGCCGGGCCCCGACGTCGCCGTGAATGCGCGCGCGCCGTTCCACATGGCACCGATGGTCATGCCGATCGCGGCGAGCTCGTCCTCGGCCTGGATGAATGCGAAGTTCTTGCGACCCGTTTCAGGATCGACACGCATGCGATCGCAGAACGCCTTGTAGGCGTCCATCACCGAGGTCGACGGCGTGATCGGATACCACGCGGCCACCGTCGCTCCGGCGAACACGCAGCCGAGCGCCGCCGCCGTGTTGCCATCGATCATGATGTGGCCGCTCGTCTTCGCCATCTTTTCCACGCGCAGCGGCAGCGGGCACTGGAAGCTCCGCTTCGCGTAGTCGTAACCGAGCTGGATCGCCTTCATGTTGCTGTCGACGAGCTGCGGCTTCTTCGCATATGTCTCGGCGAGCAGGGCGCGAATCTGTTCGAGGTCCAGATCGAGCAACGCGGCCAGCACGCCTGCGTAGCAGATATTCTTCATCAGGATGCGCGTACGCACTCCGTTGAAGTTCTCGTTGCACAGCTGCGCGAGGGGCACGCCGAGCACCGTGATGTCTTCGCGCTTCAGCAGCGCGGGACGCGGCCACGTCGAGTCGTAGATGAGGTACCCGCCGGGCGACACTTCCTTCACGTCGCGCGCGTAGGTCTCCGCGTTCATCGCGACCATCACGTCGACGTTGCCGGAGCGCGCGACGTAACCGTCCTTCGTCACACGAATCTCGTACCAGGTGGGCAATCCCTGGATGTTCGACGGGAAGTAGTTTTTCCCCATCACGGGAATGCCGCTGCGGAAGATCGACTTCATCAGCAGCGTGTTGGCGCTCGCGGAACCGGTACCGTTGACCGTTCCGATCTTGATCACGAAATCGTTGATCCGGCTCATGCGATTTTCGGTTTCTTCGCCTCGAGAGCGCGGCTCTCGTCTTCGGCTCGAGGCCAATGCACGAAGGATTTCTGCATGTCCCACGCGGCCGTCGGGCAGCGTTCGGCGCACAACCCACAGTGCACACACAGGTCTTCGTCTTTCACCATCACGCGCGCGGTCTGTTTCAGCGGCGCGGAAACATACAGCGCCTGCGTGAGGTTCTTCGCCGGCGCCTTGAGGCGCGAGCGAAGGTCCGCCTCTTCGCCGTTCCCGGTGATGGTGAGGCAGTCCACCGGGCAGATGTCGATGCAGGCGTCGCACTCGATGCACAGCTTCGCCTCGAACACCGTCTGCACGTCGCAGTTGAGGCAACGCTGCACTTCCTGCGCGGCCTGCGCGGCCGTGAAGCCCAGCTCCACCTCGATGTTCAGCTTCTTGAAGCGCTCCTTCAGCGAGACGTGCGGCATGAGCCGGCGCTCGACGGGCGCGTAGTCGTTGGCATATGACCACTCGTGCATGCCCATCTTGCGACTCTGCAGGTTCACGCCGGGCGCCAGGCGGTCCGCCACGGGCTCGCCCTGGCAGTGACGATGGATGGAGATCGCGGCTTGGTGCCCCTGCTCGACGGCCCAGATGATGTTCTTCGGCCCGAACGCCGCGTCACCGCCAAAGAAAACACCGGCGCGCGTGGACTGGAAGGTCACCTTGTCGACTTTGGGCACGTCCCATCTGTCGAACTCGATGCCGAGGTCGCGCTCGATCCAGGGAAAGGCGTTTTCCTGGCCGATGGCGAGGATCACGTCGTCCGCCGGCAGGAGGATCTCGCCGGTCACGCGCTCCGCGACGATCCGGCCGTTCGCGTCGAGGTCGTACTCGAGCTTGTCGAACAGCATGCCCGTGAGCTTGCCGTTCTCGTGCACGAAGGCTTTCGGCGAGTGGTTGACGACGATCTCGACGCTCTCTTCCTCGGCGTCCTCCAGCTCCCACTCGGACGCCTTGAAGAAGCCGCGCGGCTTGCGCGCCATCACCTTCACGCTCTTCGCGCCGAGGCGCAGGCTGGTGCGGCAGCAGTCCATCGCCGTGTTGCCCACGCCGATGATGAGCACCCGCTCGCCGATCTTCTCGATGTGCCCGAATGCCACGGACTCGAGCCAGGCAATGCCGATGTGGACGTTGGCCGAGGCCTCCTGCCGCCCGGGCAGCTTCAGCTCTTTGCCTTTGGGCGCTCCGGAGCCGACGAACACCGCATCGAAACCTTGGCGCAACAACTCGCGCAGGCTGCCGATGGGATGGTTCAGCTTCAGCTCCACCCCCATACCGACGATCTGCTGGATCTCGTCGTTCAACACCGCATGCGGCAGCCGGAACGACGGGATATTCGTGCGCATGAGGCCGCCCGGCTCGCCGTACTGCTCGAAGATCGTGACCTCGTAGCCGAGCGGCATCAGGTCGTTGGCGACCGTGAGCGAAGCGGAGCCTGCACCGATGCAGGCGACCTTCTTGCCGTTCTTCAGGCGCGGGATCTTCGGCAGGCGGGCGGAGATGTCCTCGTCCCGCTCGTCGGCGGCCACCCGTTTCAGGCGGCAGATGGCGACGGGCTTCTTCTCCACGCGGCCACGCCGGCAGGCGGGCTCGCACGGCCGGTCGCAGACGCGACCCAGGATGCCGGGGAAGACATTGGAGTGGCGATTCACCATGTACGCGTCGGTGAACCGGCCCTGCGCGATCAGGCGGATGTACTCGGGAACGTCTGTGTGGGCAGGACACGCCCACTGGCAATCCACGACTCGATGAAAGTAGTCGGGATGCGAAGTGTCAGTCGGCTGCATTGACCGCCCCGCACGGCGCCGGGGCCCCCTCGTGACGCCAAGGGCGGTAAGTATAGAGACGCGGGCCGGATTGTCACTTGGATGCCACGGCGCGCCGGGCGCCGCGCGGGCAAAAGCGGCGCATGGCCCCAACGGTTCAAGCGTTTGCGGTGGACACGCCGGTGCCTCGGTCATGGCACGAACCGGAGTGCGGACCGGCTGCGGCTGGCGCCGAATGAAGAACCCGCCGCCCCTGAGACAGAACGAGCCAGCTGCGCGGTAATCGGACACGACCTGCGAAAAATCGCGTATTCGCGGGACGACAAGCCTTGCGTAGTGGAGGCAGAATACGCGCGCGTCGCGAGTGGAGGCGTGCGCTTCGTGACTTGTCCCGTCGACGATACAAATTCATGTCGACCGGCGCGGCGGGTGACGGACCGCGATGGCGCGCGTAAATCGGCAAAGGTGGTCGCCCCGTCACGGGGTTAGCGACCAAGGTCTCATTGGAAGAAGACGGGGTGTTGCCGGACAGTGACCCGGACAGCACGGGGAAAATGGCTCTGAAACTACTCGTCATCGACGATCATCCGCTCATCCTGGAAGGAGTTGCCGCGGCCCTCGAAGGGTTCGGCCACGGAGTGCGCATCGTCGCGGCCCGCACCGCCGAGAGAGGGCTCGCCGCCGCGGCGGCGAATCCGGATCTGGACCTGGTTCTGCTCGACGTGGCCCTGCCCGGCGTGAGCGGCTTCGCGCTCATCGGCAAGCTGCGGGAGCGCTTCCCGATGCTGCCCATCGTGGTGCTCTCGGCGCTCGACGATGCCGCAAGCGTGGGCCGCGCGATGAACGCCGGCGCCATGGGCTTCGTGCCCAAGTCTTCCGCGACACGCGTGCTGATCAACGTGCTGAAGAGCGTGCTCGAGGGTAACGTGAGCCCCGCGACGCTGTCGGCCACCAAGCCCGCGTCGGTGGCCATGGCCGCCAGCGGCATGAAGGACAGCCAGGTGTCGCTCCTGACGATGCGTCAGATCGAAGTCCTGTCGCGCGTGTGCCAGGGCAAGGCGAACAAACAGATCGCCACCGAGCTCGGACTCTCGGAGAAAACGGTGAAGGCGCACGTCACCGCCATCTTCAAGGTGCTCGGCGTGGCCAACCGCACGCAGGCGGCCTTGGCCGCGCGCTCCGTCGGCGTCGTGTTCGCGAGCTGAAGGGGCGGCGCCTATATACTGCGCGCCGCCATGACCGACCGTACCCCGACCGAGATCAAGCTGCGCTCGAAATCGCGCGTCCTCGAAGTGAGCTTCGCGGACGGGCAGCGCTTCGAGCTGCCGTTCGAATACCTGCGCGTTCACTCCCCGTCCGCCGAAGTGAAGGGCCACGGCCCCGGCCAGGAAGTGCTGGTGCTCGGCAAGGAGAACGTCGGCATCAAGGCGGTGGAGCCAATCGGGCAGTACGCGGTAAAGCTCGTGTTCGACGACGGCCACGACACCGGCCTCTTCACCTGGAGCTACCTGTACGAGCTCGGTAGCGAGCGCGAGCACAAATGGGCCTTCTACCAGCAGCGTGTGCGCGAGAAAAACGCGGCGAAGGTTTAATGCCTGGTCTCTAGTGCCTGGTGCGGGGGCGCCGAACAGAGCACCCGCCCGGGCGTAGCTACGCGCCAAGTCAGGCGGCAAAAACCACGCTTTTTGCCGCCGGCAACGAAGCCAACGTCCGGGAAAAGCGTAGGAACGCTTTTCCCCAATAAAATAGGGCCGAGAGTTTTAGCTCCCGGCCCCAAGTTACGTTTCAAGACCCCCGAATTGAGTCGACTCGATTCTGCGCAGTGCGGACTCAAAAAAGCAACCTCCAGGCGAAGGTTAACCGTAAGGAATTTCATCTCTCTTCCGCGGATCCGTTTGCGTGCTAGCTAACTTCTCTGTACACACGCGTATACAGTAGCGAGGGCGCCACAGTTCGCCTGGTTTAGAATGCCAACCCCATGAGCAACCCCGACCCCGTCTCCGGCGAAACCCACTTCGGCTACGAACGCGTCGCCTGGAACGATAAGGCCCGCCGCGTCCGTGGCGTCTTCGACTCCGTCGCCGGCAACTACGACCTGATGAACGACCTCATGTCCGGCGGCCTCCACCGGATCTGGAAGCAGTTCACCCTCGGCCTCACCCACCTGCGTCCCGGCCAGAAGGCGCTCGACCTCGCCGGCGGCACCGGCGATCTCGCGGCGGGAATGGCGAAACAGGTGGGCGAGCACGGCCTCGTCGTTCTCTCGGACATCAACGCAGCGATGCTGTCGCACGGGCGGGATCGCCTGATCAACGACGGCCTGGTCGGCAACACCCGCTGTGTGCAGATCAACGCGGAGAAGCTCCCGTTCCCTGACAACACCTTCAATTGCGTCACGATCGGGTTCGGCCTGCGCAACGTCACGGACAAGCCGGCCGCGCTCGCCTCGATGAGGCGTGTGCTGAAACCGGGCGGGCAACTGCTGGTGCTGGAGTTCTCACATCCCATCGCGCCGCTGAAGCCGCTCTACGACACCTACTCGTTCCGCGTGCTGCCGTTGCTCGGCAAGCTGGTAGCCAAAGATGAAGCGAGCTATCGCTATCTCGCCGAATCGATCCGCATGCATCCCAACCAGGAAGCGCTGCTCGGGATGATGAAAGACGCCGGCCTCGAAGGTTGCCGTTATCACAACCTCACGGGCGGAATCGTCGCCGTGCATCGGGGCTACAAGTACTAGCTTCGAGCGCCGCGTAGAACATGCTCACTGAAACCATCGAGAACGTGCTCAATCGCGGCCTGCCGCGCTCGCCGCGCGCGCGCCAGCTGTGCCGCGAGCTGCAAGGCCGCCGCGTGGGCGTGGACGTCAGCGGTTTTGCGCGACTCATCGTCGAATCCACGGGCGAGACGTTGCGGATCAAGCGCGACGCCACGGGTTCTGTCGAGGCGGAGATCGTCGGCGGCCCCTTCAGCCTGCTCGCGCTGGCCGGCGAATCGCCGGAAGCGGTGATCCAGCGCGGTGACGTGCAGATTCGCGGCGACGTCGAGCTTGCACAGCGGTTCCGCGAGCTCGCGCTGCTGTTGCGCCCGGATATCGAGGAAGAAGTCTCGAAGGTGATCGGCGATGTGCCGTCCCATCATCTCGGCCGCTTTGCCCGCGCCGCGTTCGGCTGGACGCGCAACGCCGCTTCCACCCAGGTGCGAAACATGGCGGAATTTCTGGCTCACGAGCGCCAGCATCTGGTGCCCCGGGCCGAAGCCGACCAGCTATTGAAAGGCGTGGACACCCTGCGCGAGAACGTCGACCGTCTCGAAGCGCGCATCGAATTGCTCGCCCGAAAGCCTGTTTCGTGAAGCTGCGCGTCCTCGCCCGGCTGCTCGAGATCCAGCGCGTGCTCATCCGGCACGGGCTGGATGATTTTGTCCGCGCCACCCACCTCTATCGCCCGCTGCGCTACGCGACATTGCTATCGCCAAGCATGTGGTTCGCGCGCCGGCGCGGCGGCTCACGCGGCGAGCGGCTGCGGCTGGCACTGCAGGAACTGGGGCCGATTTTCGTGAAGTTCGGGCAGGCCGTGTCCACGCGACGCGACCTGCTGCCCGTCGATATCGCCGATGAGCTCGCGAAGCTGCAGGACCGGGTGCCGCCGTTCGACGGCGTGGTCGCGCGCGGCATCGTCGAGGGCGCGTTCGGGAAGCCGGTTGCGGAACTCTTCGCCGAGTTCGAGCAGGAGCCGCTCGCCGCCGCCTCGATCGCCCAGGTACACGCGGCGAAGCTGAAGAACGGCAAGGATGTCGTCGTGAAGGTGCTTCGCCCCGGCATGCGCGCGGTGATCGAGCGCGACCTGGAAGTGCTCTATGCGCTCGCCGATCTCGCCCAGCGTTTCTGGTCGGACGCGCGCCGCCTGCGGCCGGTGGAGATCGTCGGCGAGTACGAGAAGACGATTCTCGACGAGCTCGACCTCATGCGCGAAGCGGCGAACGCCGCGCAGCTCAAGCGCAATTTCGCGGGCTCGCCGCTGCTGTACGTGCCCGAGGTGTATTTCGACCTCTCGCACGTGGACGTCATGGTGATGGAGCGCATCCGCGGCGTCCCCATCAGCGACATGGCGGCGCTGCGCGCGGCGAACGCGGACATCCCGAAGCTTGCGAAGAACGGCGTCGAGATCTTTTTCACGCAGGTGTTCCGGCACAACTTCTTCCACGCGGATATGCATCCCGGGAATATCTTCGTGCTCATCGAGGATCCGGCGAATCCGCGCTATGCGGCGATCGACTTCGGCATCGTCGGCACGCTCGATCCGCGCGACCAGCACTATCTCGCCGAGAATTTCCTCGCGGTGTTCGATCGGGACTACCGCCGCGTCGCCGTGCTCCACGTCGAATCCGGCTGGGTGCCGCCGGACACGCGCGTCGATGAGATGGAAAGCGCGATCCGCACGGTGTGCGAGCCGATCTTCGACAAGCCCATCAAGGACATTTCGTTCGGCACGCTGCTGCTGCGGCTGTTCGACATCTCGCGCCGCTTCAACATGGAGATTCAGCCGCAGCTGATTCTCCTGCAGAAGACGCTGTTCAACATCGAGGGGCTGGGGCGCGATCTCTATCCGGACCTCGACATCTGGAACACCGCGAGCCCGATCCTGCGGGACTGGATGCGCGAACGCGTCGGCCTGCGCTCCCTGCTGAAGAGCTGGCGCAAGCAGTGGCCGGACCTCGTGGATGCCGCGCGCGTGCTGCCGGGGCTGCTTTCCCACGTGGTCCAGCGCGCGCAAAACGGCTCGCTCCGTATACGGATAGACGCACCGGAAATCGAAAGCCTCAAGGCAGCGCTTCGCGCGTCCAACAGGCGGCGCGATGCCATCACGGTCGGAGGGGTCGTTCTTCTGTGCGGCGTCTTCTGGCTGATGGTCCATCGCCAACCGGAATGGGTGGGCTGGGCTGTATCCATATTGGGCGCAGGCTGGCTGCTCGCGGCCTGGCGGCGGCAGTAAAGCGCAGGCGCGCGCGATGTCCGAGCAATAGGCATCGGCGCGGATAACGCCGGCTGGTTTGTGGACGGGGTTTCGGCCCACTGTTAGCCTCCCGCGACTCTCCATGCAACGTCATTCCCTCACAGAGGGGTCCATCAGCCGTGGGCTCCTGATCTTTGCGCTGCCTATTCTGTACGGCAACGTCCTGCAGACTTTGAATGCGTCGGTGAATGCATTCTGGGTCGGGCGTTACCTGGGCGAAGCCGCGCTTACCGCGACCTCCAACGCGAACACATTGCTGTTCCTGTTGCTCGGTGGCGTGTTCGGCTTGTCGATGGCGTCGAGCATCCTCGTTGGCGTCTACCTCGGCGGCAAGCGCATGGACGATGCGAAGCGTGTCGTCGGCTCGAGCGCGACGTTCTTTTTCGCGATCTCGATCATCATGGCCGTGGCGGGCGCGGTGTTCGCGGAACCGATTCTCGAGGCGATGAAGACGCCGAAGGATTCGCTGCAACTCGCGATCACCTACACGCGCGTGATCTTCTACGGCCTGCCGTTCAGCTACATGTACGCCTTCGTCATGTCGGTGCTGCGCGGCGCGGGCGATTCGAAGACGCCATTCAAGTTCCTGCTGGTGTCGGTGGCACTCGATATCGTCCTGAACCCGCTGCTCATCTTCGGGCTCGGGCCGCTGCCGAAACTCGGGATCGCAGGCTCGGGATACGCCACGTTCTTCGCTCAGGCATTCACGCTGCTGGCGCTCATCGCGCACCTCTATCGCGTCAAACATCCGTTGCGCATCGGCGGCCATGAACTTTGGCTGCTCAAGCCGGATGGCGCGACGATCCGCACGCTCATCGTCAAGGGCGTGCCGATGGGGCTGCAGCTGTTCGTCATCTCGCTGAGCGGCGTGCTGATGATCACACTCGTAAACCGGTTCGGCACCGACACGACCGCCGCTTTCGGCGCGACGTTCCAGCTGTGGCAGTACGTGCAGATGCCGGCGTTCGCCATTGGCATGGCGGTCTCGTCGATGGCCGCGCAGAACGTGGGCGCGCAGAAGTGGGATCGCGTGCAGGCGGTCGCCCGCCACGGGGTCTGGTTCAGCATCCTGCTCACCACGACGATCGTGGTGATCATCGAAGTGTTCAGCGAGCAGGCGCTCGGCATCTTCCTGCCCGCCGGGTCGATGGCGTTGCGCACGGCCGAGCACCTCAACCTCATTGCCGCGTGGTCGTTCATTCTGCTGGCGGTGTCGATGGTGCTGTTCGGCGTCGTGCGCGCGACGGGCGCGGTGATTCCGCCGCTCGTCATCCTGTCGCTCTCCTTGCTGGGCATTCGCTTTCCCGTCGCGCTCTGGCTGCTCGAGGATCTCCAGGCCGACGCGATCTGGTGGAGCTTTCCGATTTCCTCGGTGGTCGCCGCAGTGCTGGCCGTTGCGTACTACAAATGGGGCGGGTGGCGTACGGCTCGCATGGGTGGTGGCGTACCCCCGCCCGCTGCGGTCCCGGCAAGCGACTAAGAAACCCTCAATCGCCGGGGCGGCCAAGATTGCCGACTACGCCTCTACCGACAACCGCTGCGGTTGTGGGAAGCGGCTGACAGCGCGGGCATCGCGGCGTCACTCTCAATCTAATCGATCTTAGCCGCCCGGCGACTGAGGGCTTCCGCTCCCAGTTCCATCTCCCGAACTCCCGATAGCCGCCGCCCAACGGCGTCCTACCATCGCCCTCCATGAAAGGCCGAATCTTCGTCGCAGGCGCGACTGGCGCCGTGGGCAAGCCTCTCTGTCAACTCCTGGTGGCTGACGGGTGGCGAGTAACAGGCAGCACGCGCAAGCCAGGGCGCGGGAACGAGCTGCGCGCTCTGGGTGTGGAGCCCGTGATCGTTGATGTGTTCGACGCTGAGAGCTTGCGCGCGGCGGTGAACGCCGCATGGCCCGATGTCGTGATCCATCAGCTCACCGACCTGCCACCCGCCCTCGACCCCACCCAAATGGAAGCCGGCCGCGCCCGAAACGCGCGCATCCGCGAAGAAGGCACCCGCAACCTGGTCGCCGCGGCAGTCGGCGCCGGCGCGAAGCGAATGATCGCCCAGAGCATCGCATTCGCCTACGCGGCGGCCGGAACTCCTCCGTATCGCGAGGACGCGCCGCTGGACCCTGCCGCGCGCGCCGTCGCGAGCCTCGAGCAGCAAGTGCTCGCCGCGCCGCTGGTGGGCATCGTGCTTCGCTACGGCCGCTTCTACGGCCCGGGCACCGGATTCGACAAACCCGCCGCCGGTGGCGCGGTTCACGTCGAAGCCGCGGCCGATGCGGCACGTCGGGCGGTCACGCGCGGTGCGCAAGGCGTCTACAACGTCGCGGAACCGGGCGAAGCGCTCTCGAGCGCGAAGGCAAACGCCGATCTTGCGTGGACATCGGACTTTCGAATCGCCCACTAGCGGCGGGCTCTGCTAGCCTCGCGTCCTTTCAAGAAGGGGACTGCACTTCCAATGCCCTGGCGACGCCGCCCGTTTCGAGACAAGAGCCTTTCACGCGCGCTCAATATCAGCCATCTGCGGGACATCGCGAGCCGCCGCCTGCCGCATTTCATCTTCGAGTACGTCGAAGGCGGCGCCGAGGACGAGGCCTCGCTCCGTCACAACCGGGCGGCCTTCGAGACGTATCGCCTGATTCCGTCGACGCTCGTCGATACGACGGCCCGCAATCACCGCACCAGGCTCTTCGGTACCGAAATCAAGGCGCCGCTCATCGTCGCGCCGACGGGCATGAACGGCATTCTTCGCCGCGATGGCGACATCATGCTGGCGCGCGCGGCTGCCGCGGCCGGCGTTCCGTTCTGCATGAGCACGGTGTCGACGGTGCCTATCGAACGGCTGGCGTCCGAAGCCGGCGGTCGGCTGTGGATGCAGCTCTACGTGATGAAAAACCGCAAGGTGGCTGAAAGCATCATTGCGCGCGCCAAGGCGGCGGGCTTCGAAGCGTTGGTGTTCACCACGGACGCGAATGTGTTCGGCTACCGGGAATGGGACCGCCGCAACTATCTGCGCCCGGGCCGCCCCACGTTCAGGAACGCGCTGGGCATGCTTCGGCACCCGGGCTGGCTGTGGGACGTGATCCTCAGCCACGGCATGCCGGAATTCGTGAATTTCGCGGACTTCCTGCCGCCGGGCGCGGCGAGCGCGATCGGCGGCAGCACGGTCATCCCGACGCTGTTCCAGCCGGACATCACGTGGGATGACATCGCGTGGCTGCGGAGTCACTGGGATCGCAAGCTCCTCATCAAGGGCGTGCTGAGCGTGCCGGATGCGGAGCGCGCGGCGTCGCTCGGTTGCGACGGCGTCATCCTCACGAATCACGGGGGGCGGCAGCTCGATTACTGCGTGGCGCCGTTCGAGATGGTGCCGGAGATCTCCGCCGCCGTCGGCAACCGGATGACTGTGATCGTCGACAGCGGATTCCGCCGCGGCACCGACGTGATCAAGGCGCTCGCGCTGGGCGCCGACGCGGTGATGATCGGCCGCGCCGCCCTTTATGGCCTGATCGCCGGCGGCGAGCCGGGCGTAGGCCGCGCGCTCGAGATTCTCACGGCCGAGATCGATCGGGCGCTTGGGCAGCTCGGCGTGCGCTCCGTCGATGAGCTGGGGCCGCATCTGTTGAAGAAAGCCCTCGGGTCTGGTTAAACTAAGCTTAGTTTACCGGAGTCCCGATGGCCGCCCTCGTGTTCAACATCCACGACGCCAAGACGAATCTGTCGCGCATTGTCGACGACGTGGCGGCGGGCGCCGAAGTCATCATTGCCAAGGCCGGCAAGCCGATGGCGCGACTCGTTCCCATAGACATCCCGATGAAGAGCAAGAAACTCGGGCTGCTGAAAGGGAAGATCAAGGTCGGCGATGACTTCAATGCCCCCCTGGACGATGAGACGCTCGGGCTGTTCGAGGGAAACTGAGCATGCGTGTCCTGCTGGATACGCATCTGCTGCTGTGGGCATTGGGATCGCCGCTCAAGTTATCCGCCGAGACGCGCAAGCTCGTTGACACGTCCGAGGTGTATGTCAGCGCCGCCTCCATCTGGGAAATCAGCATCAAGGCGGCGCTCGGCAAGCTGAAGGCGGACGCTGCGGCGGTTCTCGCGGCTATTCAGCCGGCCGGTCTCAGCCTGCTTCCCATCACCGGTGAACATGCCGCGCGGGTCGCGCGGCTACCCGCGCACCACAAGGATCCGTTCGATCGGATTCTCATCGCGCAGGCGGTCACCGAGCCGATGATCCTCCTTACGAACGACAAAGCACTGGAACGCTACGGCGATCTCGTGCAGGTGGTGTGATCGGCGCTCAGGCTGCCGCGCTCGCGGCGACAGGCTCGATCCAGATGGCTTTCGCCCGCCCGCAGAGCTCGCCGTCCTCGTCGAAGAGCGCGGTGCCCGCCTCGTGCTTGCGGCCTTTTGAGGCGATGTGCCACGCCACCACCCGGCAGGGCTCTTCGACGTGGACGCGTCGGTCCACGTGCGCGGTGAACTCGCCGAGAAGCCAGGTGCCGCGGCCGGTCTTGTTGGCGGCGAAGCAGCCGGGGCAATCCATGGCCGCCCACATGAACTCGGGGCGCACCTTGCCGTCGCCGCGATCGAGCGAGGCGTCCGGCACCCATGGCGCCGCGAATACATGGCGGCCCTTCACGGGACCTGCGAAGACGCGCAGGCCATCCCCGCGCGCGCGGCGCGGGCCGCACACGAAGCACGTCGGGAACGGATGTTCGGTGAATCCCGGATAACGCACTGACGCATCGAGCGCTTCGAGATAGCTCGGCGGCACGGGCGTATCAAGGGTCGGCGGCTCAGCCCGCCGCGCCTGCGCGACCACGTCGGTGCCGTTGCGAACGATGATTGCGCCATCCGGCTGTGTTTCCGCTTCGAGCGACGTGTCGAGCGGCGGCGGCTTCATCAGCCGCACGGTGAGCGTGTCGGGGGAGAGGCTCGCAACGAGCCCGCAGAAGTACCCGCCGTTCGCGGAAGTCGGTGGACCACAGAAGCGTTTCGCGATTGCCAGTGCGGTCATGCCGCCCCCCGGGTTATTAGCGGGAGCCGCTGGCTGCGCCCCCAGCCAAATGCGTGACTCTTGATGTCTACTCAGTGCGCGATACCGAGCGCCAGACGAGGAACCCCACCAGCGCCGAGATGAGCGACCCAAGGGAAAGCTCCACCATCGAATGACTGATCGCCGGCACCAGCGCGCCGAGGAACACCGCGCCCACGCCGAGCATTACGCACGATTGCACCGACGCCGCGGACCCGCGCACGCTCGGAAACATGTCCAGCATGCGCAACGCGTAGATGGGCATCATGATCTGCACGCCGAGCGCCACCACGGTGATGAGCACCTGCTGCGGAAAGATCGGCGGCGAATCCAAGAACGCGTTGAGCATGACGGAAAGCGCGCCGCCTGCAAGCGTGAGCGTATACCCGATCGCGATCTGCTTCTTCCCCGGAATGCGCCCCGCGAGTTTCCCCGAGATGAACGCGCCACCCATGATGCCGATGATGAGCGGCACGAAGAGGTACGCGAACTGCGTCTCCGCCAGATGCCAGTGACCCATGACGATCGCCGGCGCCGCGCCAATGAAGGTGATCATCGCGGAGAACGTGGTGCCCAGCGCGAAGGCGTAGAGCATGAACGTGCGGTTCGACGCGATCATCCCGATGGTGCGCGCGAGCCCGCCGACATCGAGCTTCGCACGCCGCTCGAACGGATGCGTCTCCGGCAACAGCACATAGCTCAGCACCGAAAGCGAGATGCCGATGATCACCATGAAACCGAACACGTAGCGCCAGCCGAACCACACATGAATCCAGCCGCCCAGCACCGGCGCGATGGCGGGCGCGATGCTGAAGATCATCGAGATGGTGGCCATCAGCTTCTGCGCCTGCGGGCCGTCGTGCAGGTCGCGAATGATCGCGCGGCCCACGGCCATTCCCACGCCGGCGCTCATGCCCTGCAAGGCGCGGAACGCGAGCAGGAACGCAAAGCTCGGCGCGAACACGCACGCGATGGAAGCCATCGAGTAGACGAGCAACCCCACGAGCACCACCGGCCTGCGACCCAGCGCATCCGACAGCGGCCCCTGGATCAGCGTCATCAGCGCGAACGGCAGCATGTAGACCGTGATGGTCTGCTGGATCTGCCACGTCGTCAGCGAGAACTCCTGCGAGATCGCAGGGAAGGACGGGTAGAACGTGTCGATCGAGAACGGGCTCACCATCGCCAGTGCCGCGAGCAGAGCCGCTATTCCCCAGTGCGAGCCGCCTTTATCGTCGTCCTTGAGCAGCTCATCCGGAACGACTTTCACCGCGCGGACCGTCTCAGACCACGCAGGAACGCCGTCACGTCATCGCCCCGTTCGATGACTTCGATCAACGCCGAGCCGACCACCACGCCATCCACGTGCCCGCTCAGGCGCTCCACCTGCTCGCGGCCGCGAATGCCGAAGCCCGCGCACACGGGCTGCTTCGAGGCGGCGCGAACGCGATCGAGATACGTGAGCACATCGTCCGGCACGGCAACGTTCTTGCCAGTGGTGCCGGTCATGGTGACGGCGTAGACGAATCCCTGGCTGCTCTCGCAGATACGCTTCAAGCGTGAAGGCTCTGTGACCGGTGTGGCCATCTGCACCAGCGCAACGCCTGCCGCATCGAGCGCCGCGCGCATGTCATCGCTCTCATCGACCGGGAGGTCGGGGACGATGAAGCCGCACACGCCCACTTGCGCGGACTTGGCCGCGAGCTTTTCCAACCCGTACGAAAGGAGTGGGTTGAGATAGCTCATCAAGAGCAGCGGCGTGTCGAGCTTCGGCATCGAGGCGAGCTGGTCGAGAATCCAGGTGAGGCTCACGCCCTGCTGAAGCGCGACGTTGCTCGAACGCTGGATGGTGACGCCGTCGGCCATCGGATCCGTGAACGGCACGCCGATCTCGACGACATCCGCGCCGGCGGCCACGGCGCGCAGCAGATCCTTGAAGCCCGCGATCGTCGGAAAGCCCGCGGTCATGAATGCCACGATCGCGGGATCTCCGCCCTTGGAAGCGGAACGGATGGCTGCGCTGATGCGATCGCGTGGTGTCATGGCTGGCTGGATGCGAGAAGGGTTTTCTGGAGAGTGGGCATGTCTTTATCACCGCGGCCCGAAAGGCCCACGAGGATGCGCTTGCCCGGATTCGCTTTGGCGTAACGCTTGGCGCCCGCGAGCGCGTGCGCGCTTTCGAGCGCAGGCAGGATGCCTTCGAGCTCACAAAGCTCTTTGACGCAAGCGAGCGCTTCCTCGTCGCTGGCGGACTCGGCCTTGATGCGGCCCGCCGTGAGCAGCAGCGCATGCTCGGGGCCGACGCCGGGATAGTCGAGGCCGGCGGAAACGGAATGGGTTTCCTGGATCTGGCCGTTCTCATCCTGGAGCAGCAGCGAGTAGCAACCGTGCAGGACGCCGGGGCGGCCATGCACGAGCGTCGCCGCGTTCTCGCCGAGACCGGCGCCTTTGCCGCCCGCTTCGATACCGATGATCCGCACCGAGGCGTCGCCGATGAACGGATAGAAGATGCCGATCGCATTCGAGCCGCCGCCGACGCAGGCGATGAGCGCGTCCGGCAATCCGTCGCCCTGCTCCAGCATCTGCGCGCGCGCTTCGCGACCGATGATCGATTGCAGCTCGCGCACGAGATACGGATAAGGATGCGGGCCGGCGGCCGAGCCGAACAGGTAGTAGGTGCCCAGCGGATCGCCGACCCAGTCGCGCATTGCTTCGTCGATCGCCGCGCGCAGCGTGCGATCGCCACTCGTGACGGGAACGACTTTCGCGCCGAGCAGGCGCATGCGGCCAACGTTCGGCGCCTGGCGCTCCATGTCGACTTCGCCCATGTAGACCGTGCACGGCAGGCCTACGCGCGCGCACGCGGCCGCGCTCGCGACGCCGTGCTGGCCCGCGCCCGTCTCCGCGATCACGCGCTGGGCGCCGATGCGCTTCGCGAGCAGCGCCTGGCCGATCGCGTTGTTGATCTTGTGCGCACCGGTGTGCGCAAGGTCTTCGCGCTTGAGGTAGATCTTCGCGCCCCAGCGTTCGGAAATCCTCGGCACGAAGGTGAGCGCGGTCGGGCGACCCACGAAGGTCTTCAGCTCATACGCAACGGCGGCTTTGAACTCCGCGCTGTGCAGATGCTCGCGCATGCCGGCTTCGAGCCGCTCGAACGCGGGGATCAGCGTCTCCGGCACATAGCGGCCGCCAAAGGGGCCGAAGCGGCCGCGGGAGTCCGGAAATTTTCCAGCGAGCTCGTCGGCGAGCAGGTGGCGGGTGTCGACTTGTGGCGCATGGGCGGTCACGACAGGTTCTCCTTGGCGCGCGAGGGCGCGGTTTCGCTTCGAGATGACGCGGACACGACGGCGGATACCGACGCGCGAGCCGCGCTCACGAAGCTCGCAATTCTCCGCGGGCTCTTGACGCCCGGGGTGGATTCGACGCCGCTCGACACATCCACGCCGAAGGGGCGCACTTCGGCGATGGCGGCGGCGACGTTCGCCGGCGAAAGTCCGCCGGCGAGGATGACTTCGGTTCGGCGCGACATGGCGTGCGCGCTCGGCCAGTCCGTCGGCACGCCCGTGCCGCTGACGGGGCCTTCGAACAGCACGCGCGCGGGGAGCGGCGTGGGTTCGCCGCCGCCGGTGCGCAGGACGGGCAGTACGCGCAGATCCGGCGGAAGGCGCAGCGTCTGCAGATCCTGCCAATCGGTCTGAAAGAAATCGGGCTGGAACACTTTGAGGATTTCGTCGACTTCGCTTTGCGTCGGATGCTTGGTCACAGCGATGCAGCAAACGCGACCGCGCGCGGGCTGCGCGAGCTCGGCTGCGCGCTCCGGCGTTACACGGCGCTTCGACTCGGCGAACACGAAACCGATGGCGTCGACACGCGCGTCGAGCGCGGCTTGCACCGCCTCCGTCGTCGTCATGCCACACACCTTGATCCACATGGGTGTCATGCGCCTCGCGGGAGGCGTGACAAGGGGTCGGCACCCGGCGCGACCGAGCCGCTGCCCGCGACGCCGGGCGTCGAGCCTGCGACATGCGTTTCAGCGACAGCACGGCCTTCCGGGCGGATGCCGACGCCGGTGTCGGCATGTGCTTTGTATTCAGTGTGGCCCGCGCGGCCGCCTTCGAGCATTTCGCTGACCATCGCGCGCGGATCGGGCGCGGTCATGAGCGCGCTACCGACGAGTGCGAGGTCATAGCCCGCGGCGGCGACGTGACGCGCATCCTCACCGTTGCCTACGCCACTCTCCGCAACGCGCGGCACGCTCGTGGGCAGCAAGTGCGCGAGCGCTTCGAGGCGGCCGGGCACGACTTTCAATGTGACGAGGTCACGGCAGTTCACGCCGACGAGCAGCTCGATGCGTGGGCCCTTGCGGCCGTACTGCTCCGTGAGCGCGTAGGCGAGCTCGATGTCCTGCTCGTCGAAAGCCTCGAGCAGTGCGAACAGGTTCAGCTCGAGCGCCTGCTCGATCATCGCTTCGATCCGGGCTCGCGGCAGCATGCGCAGGATGACGAGCACGCCGCCGGCACCGGCCACGCGCGCTTCCGTGACCTGGTACGGGTCGACAAGGAAATCCTTGCGCATGGCCGGCACGCGCAGTGGCTCGAGCGCCTTCGCCGCGAGGCGTAGATGGTCCATCGAGCCATCGAAGCGGGTGGGTTCGGTGAGCACCGAGATCGCGGCGGCGCCCGCCGACGCATAGCTGGCGACGCGGGCACCCACGTTTTCGTCGCCGCCTTTCAGCTTGCCGACGGCGGGCGAACGCAGCTTCACTTCGGCGATGAGGTCGAAGCCGCCGGGGTTCGCGACCAGTTGCGGCGGGTCGGGCGTTTCAAGCGCGGCGGCGCGCAGGTCGGCTGGCGAGATCAGCGCCTGCGCGGCGCGCGATCGATCGCGGCTGCTCGTGGCCATGCCGTTGAGGAAGTCTTCGCTCATGCGGAGCTTCCGCTGCTCGCGCCGAAGGCGGCGAGCGAGTCGAGCAGTTTGCGGGCAGCGCCGCTGTCGATGGCCTGGGCCGCGCGCTCCACGCCTTCGCGCGGAGTTCTCACCATGCCGGCGACTTCGAGTGCGAGCGACGTGCCGAGCAACAGGCAATCGCGATGGGCGCCGGTGTCGTCGCCGGTAAGCACGGCGCGAAGCGCGCGTGCGTTGTGTTGAGCATCGCCACCGGCGAGCGCGGAGGCCGTGCAGGAGCTGATGCCGTAATCCGCAGGACCGCGCTCGCTCTCTTCCACGCGGCCGGGTCGCACGTCGAAGAGCGCGAAGGAACCGATGGGCGTGGGCTCATCCCAGCCCGCGGCACCGTGAATGACGAACGTGCGCTCGATCTCGAGGCCGGCGAGCGTGTGCGCCATGAGCTTCGCAACCTCGCGGCTGTACGCGCCGATCACGTGCAGCGGCGGCTGTGCCGGGTTCGCGAGCGGGCCGAGAATGTTGAACACGGTACGCACGCCCAGCGCCGCGCGCACGGGCGCGACCGATTTCATCGCGGGATGGAAGTAGGGCGCGAACAGAAAAGTGAAGTTGGTGGCCTTGAAGCAGGCTGCGGCGGTCTTCTCATCGAGCGGAATCTTCAGGCCCAGCACTTCGAGCACGTCCGCCGCGCCAGCGCGGCTGGAGATCGAACGGTTGCCGTGCTTGATCACAGGCAGGCCGCACGCGGCGGTGAGCAGCGATGTGCCCGTCGAAATGTTCACGCTGCCGGAGGCGTCGCCGCCAGTGCCTACGATATCGATGGCGCGCACGTTTGCCGGAATTTCCGGGCGGCGCGCCAGTGAACGCATCAGTCGCGCGAAGCCGCGCAACTCATCGGCGACCACGCCTTTCGAGCGCAACGCCGCGAGCACGGCACCCGACATCGCGGGCGGCGTTTCCGGGTTCGTCAGCTCGCGCAGCAGGTCCTGCGACTCGGCCTCCGTGAGGTCGCGTCGGTCGAGCAGCTTCTCGAGCAGGTCACGCAGAAGCGGCATGCGCGGCTCCAGCGGCCTCTTCCGCACGGCGCTCGCCGTGACGGAACTTGAGGAAGTTACCCATCAGCGTCGGCCCGTCGGGCGTCAGCACGCTTTCCGGATGGAACTGCACGCCTTCGACCATGAACTCGCGGTGACGGATGCCCATGATCTCGCCCTCCGACGTGCGCGCGCTCACTTCGAGCACCGGGGGCAGCGACTCCGGCTGCGCGATGAGGGAGTGATAGCGCCCCACTTCGCACGGCTGCGGAAGGCCTGCGAACAGCGTGCGCCCATCGTGATTCACCGGCGAAGTCTTGCCGTGCATGAGCCGACCGGCGCGCACCACCTTGCCGCCGAACACTTCCGTGATGGACTGATGCCCGAGGCACACACCGAGCACCGGAATCCGCCCCGCGAATGCGCGGATCATGTCCATCGAAACGCCCGCGTCATACGGAGTGCCCGGGCCCGGCGAGATACACAGATGCGTGGGCTGCAGCGCCTTCGCGGCCGCGATATCGATGGCGTCATTGCGGAACACGCGCACATCCGCGCCGAGCACGAGGAACGCCTGCACCAGGTTGTAGGTGAAGGAGTCGTAGTTGTCGATGAGCAGCAGTTTCGATTTCATATGCCTTCCTCCGCGATCTCGAGCGCGCGCCGGAGCGCCGCGCTCTTCGCGAGAACTTCTTCGTGCTCGGCCTTCGGCACGCTGTCGGCAACGATGCCGCCGCCCGCCTGGTAGCTGTATTCGTCGCCGCGGAACACGAGCGTGCGGATCGTGATGGCCTGATCCATGTCGCCGCGCGCGCCGAAGTAACCGACCGTGCCGCCGTAGAGGCCGCGACTCGTGGGCTCGAGCTCGTCGATGATCTGCATCGCCCGCACTTTCGGCGCGCCGACGAGCGTGCCGGCGGGGAACGTGGCGCCGAAGAGATCGAACGCATCCTTGCCGGACGCGAGCTCGCCGTGCACGCCGCTCACGATGTGCATCACGTGGCTGTAGCGTTCGATCGAGCGATACGGCTTCACGTGAACGCTGCCGGCGCTGGCGACACGGCCGAGGTCGTTGCGCGCGAGATCCACGAGCATGACGTGTTCGGCGTTTTCCTTCGGATCGGCGAGCAGCTGGGCCTGGCGTTGCGCATCGATCGCTTCGTCCGGCGAGCGCGGCAGCGTGCCGGCGATGGGGCGCAACTCCGCGTGGCCCTGATTCAGCTTCACCAGCGCCTCGGGGGAAGAGCCCACGACCGTGACGTCGCCGAGCGCGCAGTAATACATATATGGCGACGGATTGATCATGCGCAGCGCCCGATACACCTCGAACGGATGCAGGTCATGCCGCCCGCCGAAGCGGATGGAGAGCACGAGCTGATACACGTCGCCGGCGGCGATGTATTCCTGCACGCGCTTCACGCCGGCCATGTGATCCGCCGCGCTGAGCCCGGCTTCCGGCCGTGAATACTTGCCGGAGCGGCGTTCGTTCGGGAGCGCGCCGCGCAGCGCCTTGATGACCTCTTTACGTAACGCCTGGCGTTCGACTTCCGAACCGTCATGCAGCAGCGCGATGCCGCGCGTGAGGTGATCGAACACGAGCAGCGACTTGGTCGCCACGTAGTGCAGAACCGGGAAACCGCTGTCGAGCGGCGAGCGCGCGGTGAGTTTCTCGAAGAACCTGACGATGTCGTAAGACGCGTAACCCACGAGCCCGCCCGCGAGCGGCACGCCCGGAATGTCGGGCACCGGACGCGGCGAGCGGGACAACGCATCCCGCAATCCGGCGAAAAGCTCGACGCTGTCTTTCGGCACCGGCCGGCGTTCGTTGCCGATGCGGAAGCCATCCCGATCGAGTTTGACCTCGAGGCAGTCGCCGAAGCCGATGAAGGAGTAGCGCGCCAGGCGCTCACCGCCCTCCACGCTTTCCAGCAGGAAGCGGGGCTGGAATGCCGCGAGCTTCATGAACGCCGAGACCGGCGTGTCGAGATCGCCCGAGATGTCAAAATGCGGCTTCACGCCGTGATCCTCCCGCCAAACCGTACAAACCACGCAGACAACAAAAAACCCACCCCCGGGGTCAACCGGAGATGGGTTCTGGAGCCGTCGAATCTATTGAGTCGCGAAACAGCCCAAGGCGCACCCTCTCCGTCAGGAGTGGCGCCACCACCAGAGCTTGATGCTGAGAATTTGCCGCGACATAGGTGAACGAGTATCGCCGGGGCTCGTTCGGGCCGTCAAGGCAAAATAGATCGGTCTCGAGAAGCGGGTCCGGGCAATGGCCGTCATCGGGTGTGCTTTAGAATACGGGCCCCGAATCGAGCCTGCGGGCGGAGTTTCCACGTGAGATTCAAAGAGCTGCTGGATGCCTGGCGGCAGAACGCTTCCGGCGCGCGCACCTCCACGGAGTACAGCGTGCGGCTTTCTGTTGACGATGCGGCGCGGTTGCATGCGCTGGCCGAGCTGTTTCCTGGGCGTACCCGGGAGCAGCTGATTACGGATTTGTTGGGGGCGGCGTTGCAGGAGGTGGCGGCTGCCATGCCTTACGTTACGGGTTCCAAGGTTATTTCCACTGATGAGCAGGGTGATCCTGTGTACGAGGACGTTGGGCTGACGCCTCGGTTTACTGAGCTCACTCGGAAGTACAAGAAGTCTTTGGCGTGATTGGCTTCTAGTGGCGGCGCCTGCCTCGCGAAGAGCCTGGCGGGCGCTGGCCGCAAGACCGGTCCATCGGGGCCTCGATCCCTGCTGCGCGCACCTGCGTTTGTGCGTGCCCGCCAGGCTCTTCGCGAGGCAGGCGCCGCTTTAGCGTCTGTTTGCGCCTGTTCGGTCGACGTGGCCGCCCGCCTCTCTTTTCGAGGCACTCACCGCATCAGCGCTCTCGCGCGCGGTTCGGTCGTAGAATCGGGCCTCGTCATTTTGAGGCCGTGCGTATGCAGGACTACGAGAAGCTTGGCGTCTTCTATCTCGGGCGCGAGTTCGATCCTGCGCGCGGCGCTACGAACGACAACCTCCTCCTCTACGACTCGCGTGATCTGACGACGCATGCAGTTTGCGTGGGCATGACGGGTAGTGGGAAGACCGGGTTGTGTCTCGCGTTGCTCGAAGAAGCGGCCATTGATGGCGTGCCCGCGATCTGTATCGACCCTAAGGGCGATCTCGCGGATCTGTTGCTCACATTCCCGAATCTCGCGCCTGCGGACTTTGCGCCCTGGGTGGATGGAGCGGACGCGGCGCGGAAGGGCGTTTCGGTTGAGGAGTACGCGGCGCAGACCGCGGCGACGTGGAAGAACGGGCTCGAGCAGTGGGGGCAGCCTGTCGAACGCGTCGCGCGATTTCGGGATGCGGTGGATCTCGCGATCTATACGCCGGGCACGAACACGGGGTTGCCGTTGTCGGTGTTGCGGTCGTTTGCGGCGCCTTCGGAGGCGGTGCTGGGGGATGCGACGGCGTTGCGCGATCGTGTGGCGACGGTCGTGTCGGGCGTGCTCGCGCTGCTCGGGCGGGATGCGGATCCGATCAAGAGTCGGGAGCACATTCTGCTTTCGAACATTCTCGAGCGTGCGTGGCGCGAGGGGCGGAGTCTCGATCTCGTCGGGTTGATCGGCGCGGTTCAGAAACCGGCGTTCGACAAGGTGGGCGCGTTCGACCTGGAGACGTTTCTGCCGGCGAAAGAGCGGCTCGAGCTGGCGATGGCGATCAACAATCTGATTGCATCGCCCGGGTTCGCCGGCTGGACCGAGGGGGAGCCGCTCGATGCGCAGCGGCTGCTGTTCACGGCGGATGGCAAGCCGCGCGTTTCCATTATTTCCATCGCGCATCTCGATGACACGCAACGCATGTTCATCGTGACGCTCGTGCTGAACGAGCTGATTTCGTGGATGCGCGCGCAGTCGGGCACGTCGAGCCTGCGGGCGATCTTCTACATGGATGAGATCTTCGGCTACTTTCCGCCGACCGCCAATCCGCCATCGAAGCCGCCGATGCTCACGCTGCTGAAGCAGGGGCGCGCGTTCGGGCTCGGCTGTGTGCTGGCGACGCAGAATCCGGTGGATCTCGACTACAAGGGACTTTCGAACGCGGGCACGTGGCTCGTCGGTCGCCTGCAGACCGAGCGCGACAAGATGCGTGTGATCGACGGGCTCGAAAGCGCGCTGTCCGGCGGTGGCGCGTATGACCGCGCGGCGCTGGACAAGATGATGTCGGCGCTCACGCAGCGCGTGTTCCTGATGCGCAATGTGCACGACGATGCGCCGGTGCTGTTTCAGAGTCGGTGGGCGCTGTCGTATCTGCGCGGGCCGCTGACGGGGCCGGAGATTTCGCGGCTGATGGGACCGAGGAAAGCTGCGATGGCGCGGGGCATGCGCGGTGGCGCCGCCGGCGCGGCGGCAACGGGCGGAGCGGGAGCGGCGGACGGAACCGCCGGAACGTTTGGAGCTGGAATGGCCGGGACTGCCGGAGTGGCTGCCGCGGCCGGAGTGGCGCAAGAGCCGCTCTCCCGCGCGGCGGACGCCGTCACTACGCCAGTGACGCGCTTCCCTTCCGCGTCACCTCCAGCCCCCACCACTTCGCGCCCTCCTGCCGGAGCAACCGAGTACTTCATCCCCGCAACGAAAGGAACGGGACCCATCACCTACAAACCGCTATTTATGGGCCTCGCGAAACTCCACTTCATCGACACGAAACTCGCACTCGATACGTGGCGCGCCAATGCCTACCTCGCGCCGCTGGCCGACGACAACTCCGACATCCTGTGGGCCGAAGCCAAAGTAAGCGCAGACCTGAAATCTCAGCTCACCGCGACACCCGCGAATGGCGCCGCCTTCGCTCCTTTGCCCGCACCGGCGATGCGGGCCGCCTCGTTTACCGCCTGGAGCAAATCGCTCGGCGCCTCGCTCTATGAAAGCGCCCGCGCGGAAGTCCTCGTCTGCGACGCGCTGAACGCCACATCCGCTCCCGGCGAACCCGAAGGCCAGTTCCGAGCGCGCCTCGCACTCGCCGCTCGCGAACGACGCGACAGCGCTGTGGAAGAGCTCCGCCGCAAATACGCCCCCAAGCTTCAGGCGTTCGACGACCGCGAGCGACGCGCGCAAGACCGGGCCGCGCGTGAGCAATCCCAACTCACTCAGCAGAAATTCCAGGCCGCGATCTCGATCGGCGCGACGATCCTTGGCGCCTTCATGGGCCGCAAGGCGATCTCGGTTACCAACATGAATCGCGCCAGCACCGCGGTCCGGGCCGCGACCCGCGTCGGGCGCGAGAGCGGCGATGTCGATCGCGCGGACGACACCCTCGACGTCATCCGCCAGCAGCACGCGGACCTGCAACGCCAGTTCGAAGCCGACACGGCCGCCCTCGAGCGCTCCCTGGATGTTTCCACGGTAAGCTTGCGGTCGGTGCAAGTGACGCCACGTAAATCGGATATCGCGGTGGGCGAAGTCGCCATCGTGTGGGCGCCGTGGCGCACGGGCGCGGATGGTTTCCCGGCGCCGGCCTACGATTGAGCCTTGGCGGACCCGTTATTTCAGGAACAGCACGCATGCCTTCTTTCGACGTCGTTTCCGACCTCAACACCCACGAAGTCCTCAACGCCGTGGACCAGGCGAACCGTGAGCTACAGACGCGGTTCGACTTCAAAAACACCAAGGCGGTGTTCGAGCTCGACGAGCTGACCGTGAAGATGAAGGCCGAAGTGGAATTCCAGCTGAAGCAAATGCTGGAGATCCTGAAGGTGCGCCTCGCGAAGCGCGGCATCGACGCGCTGTGCGTCGACCCGAAGGATCCGGTGACGAATCTCGCACAAGCAACGCAGGAAGTGGTGCTGAAGCACGGCATCGACCAGGAGACCGGCAAGAAGCTGCAGAAGCTCATCAAGGAGTCGAAGCTGAAAGTACAGGCCGCGATTCAGGGCGACAAGCTACGCGTGACCGGCAAACAACGCGACGACCTGCAGGAAGCGATGGCGGTGATGCGCAAGGCGAAGGTGGATGTGCCGTTGCAGTTTGATAATTTCCGGGAATGAGACCGCCAAGACGGGATCAGTGCAAGTCGGCGTCGGCATTCCCGTAGTCGTACCAGAACCTGTCGTGATCGCCTGTAGAGGAAGATCACCCTCTCGCTATCCGGCCTCTCTTGAGATTGCCCAGGCGAATCGGCTTACGATTCCGGCGGTGGTCGGGGGGAAGGCCTGCGCGGGCGCACTTTGAACCGATCGACGTAGGCGTAGAGGTGGACGCCCGCCCGCACAGTGCGCGCACCGCGCGTCGTTCTTCGGCGTGCGCGCCTCAATTCGAGCCAGTCATTCATGCGATCCAGCATGGCCCAACCTTGTTCCGTGCTGAACCTTCGGAACGCGGCCTCGCAGCCGGCAGGCAGATCCGGCACTTCAGCGAAGCGTTCGATGAGCTTCTGCGAGCGAGGTGGGCGCGAGACGTTATGGCGGATCGTCTGAAGCAGCGTTGCAGACGAGCGCGCAACGTATTCCTGAATCAGCGGACTGAGTCCCGCCACGACAGCGATGCGGGCTGCCGGTTTGTAGCGGCTGCCCTCCGCGCGAATCAGGAAGCCAAGCGATTTCAGGCGTCGCGCGAACTCCGCGCTGTCCAAGCGCGCGTTCTCCGAACGCACGAGCGCTTCGACGCTCGGAGCTCGCCCCAGCAACGGGATTGCTCGCGGAACCGCGCGTTCGGTCGTGTACTTGCGGCTGCGGTGCCAGCGATCGAGCACACGCCCGGCGGTCGCGAGCCCGAAGTCGCCGCGCCGGAGCGCGCGTTGGTTGCGCTCACCCGCCTCCGTGAAGGCACGCTCGACGATCTGGCGGATCGCTTTCACCTCCATGCCGGAAGTCAGCAGAAAATCGAACATCGATTTCATGAGCCGAACATATTCGGATTGTTGCCGTTCAGTCTCGCGTCGGGACATTCCGCTGTCTCCTCGTTTTCGCTTCGGGTTCCTTTAGGCGCACAAGCAGGCTCACCGTGACCTGGCTTCCTCGCTTCTTCGAATTGCGCGCCGGCGCGCTTCGCAACGACTGATCGAGGCCGCTGATGAACGAGGTAGCACTGGTGAGCGCGCGCTCGTAAAGGGTAATCGACTCGCGTGCGTCCGTCGCCTTCAGCGTGAGGCGATGGACACCTCTCATACTGCCCATGCCGCGAGTCGCCGAGAGGGCGACGCCGTCAGACAATAGTGCGAGCACCAGGCTCAGGGATTTTCCGAAAACTCGCGAGGTCGGCGCCACGGGCGAGATGAGATGGACGCGCTCGTGCTCTTCTTTCACGAGCTTCAAACGCCGAAGCTCTTCAAGCACGGCATGGTGCGGGACATCTCCCGCGTACTTCCTGACCAGCGCTGCGAATGAGATCGCCGATCTGTTGATCGGCAGTGATCGTGGAGCGCCGGCGCGCGCTGTGTAACGAGGATCGGAGAGCCAGCCGTCGATCACACGCTGCGTTCGCGGCTGAAAGCGCGGCTTCGCGCCGCGAGGCCCGCGCATCAGATTGCGCACTTCCGCACGACTCAGCCCCGTGAGAACTGCGACCCGGGACTGGTTGATTCTCCCGTTTCGAAGTGTCGAGGCCTTGCATGCCGCTTTTACGAACGCGCGAGCGGCGAGTTCACCGAAAAGACGGGGCGTGATGCCAACTTGCATCAGCGGCTCAGCCAGTTCGGCCAGCATCGCCTCGAGAACGCGGATGATGCGCGCGTCGCCGCATTCGACGGAATCGGGAGCCATGGCGGGCTTATTGCCGATACGCGGCCGGTTTGCAAACACTAATTCAACGCGTTTGTAGAGAAATGGAAGAAGGAGCCCTCAATCGCCGGGCGGCCAAGTGAGGCCGCTCAAACCCTAACACCCAACAAACCCGCGTCGATTGACTCGCTCCCGATCGAACTGCGGGAGCACCTTCAGCTACGTCTCATCCCGCCGGTGATCAGCGTCTCGGTGATGGCCCTGCATCGCCAGGATGCTGAATCGGACACTGATATCGCGCACGTGCTAAGCGAGCACGCATGCGAGCCGCTGGATTGTGAGATCGAGCGTATCGAGTCTCTCCTTGAGTCGCGCATCTGCGAGTGCCGGCAGCAAGAGACGCGCGCATGAATCACCGAGAGGTAACTGCGAGCGAGCTCTACAAAAAACAGCGGCGATTGACGGTCGGCTATCACAGTAAAGACAAGCCGGGAGTGGACGTGCCTTACATGCGCCTCTGCGGACGCTGGCTGCAAGATGCAGGGTTCGTGATTGGGCGGCATGTGAGGTTGAGGTCAGTGAGGGGCGGTTGATGATCGAGCAGGTTGATTGAAGGCAGCAGTGCGTCGGTGCCGGCGGAATGGGGTCCGGCACCGCGTCTGTCCGGAGCGACGGCGCCTGGTTGCGGCAGGTCCTGCGATGACGCAGATGGGGACGCGGACCAGCGACATTTTTTAGTACAGGCGCCCGAATGCGCGTGCGCAGTTTTGGTGACGGCGATACTGAAGCGCTGCGGGTCAGGCTTGCGTGAAGCGTACGGAAAGCGTGCAAGCACCAATCGCTCGCCAGGCGTATTCACTCACGTTGGGATGGTCGACACGCATTTGCGCGCTGTCATCTCATCAGGCTAGCAGCCTCGATACGAGCGCCGGCATTATCACATTTGCATGCGACGTCATCCGGCGGCCTCGACGCATTTACACCGGGCGAGCGCAGAGTCATTAGCGAGCGTGCAAACAACAGCGCGCCGTAAGAGTCTGATTTCTCTTGTCGAATCCCCTCGTCGCGCACACCCGCGCACGGTCGAACAGGGAGCGTGCACGAACTTACCTCGCCCGTGTGAGGTCGACCGGCGGTCATCAAACGTCGAACATGGCGTCCCGTGGATCGTCATCGTTTGGTGAAGTCTTTACGCGCTATCAGGCGATTCGTCACGCCGGCCTGCAGCGCCGAACGGCAGGTGTGTGGCTGACAACACCGGCTGCGAAGCAGCTTGACGCTCCGATCCCAAACGGCGCTAGTGAAAGGCCTGGGTTAGCCGACCTAGCAAGACAACACAAGGGCTAGCAGCCGGATGCATGTTGTTGGCTGGCGGGCACGGTTCGGCGTGCTTATAGTCGCGAAGCGCGCGGCACTTCCGCGCGGTCCTGCCTCTATTTCGGCTGTTCAACTGAAAAAACAGAGAGCGCGTTCCGTGATGGGTGCCAAAGTATGGACCTGAGCCAGACATCAGCTGTCGAAGTGATCGGCCAGGTCGAGTACCGAGCCCTGCATCCGCAGGAGTTGCAGACGGATCGCCTTCTGCTGCGGCCTTTTTCCGCAGAAGACGCCGGCGGGCTGGCGTGCGTTCTGTCGGACAGCGAGGCAGCGCAATTCATCGGCGGGCCGAAATCTCTCGACGAAGCGCGGGACTCAGCAATCAGAATGCGAGATGCCTTTGCCCAGCGCGGCTGGGGTACATTGGCCGTCACCCTGCTAGACGCCGGAACGTGTATTGGGTACTGCGGCGTGCGCCCTTTGTCGTGCACACCTGACGTCGAGCTCGCGTTTGCTTTGGAGCGCTCCTGTTGGGGTCAAGGCTATGCGACCGAGGCCGCAACGGCGGTGCTCGACGCCGCGTTTGTATGTCTCAGATTCGAATCGATTGTCGGCACGGTCTATCCCGAGAACATCGCAAGTCAGCGCGTTCTTGAGAAGCTCGGCCTCAAATTCGAGCGCAAGGTCTTTGGTTACTGGCCGCGCGACGAAGCCTGGCTCCTCAGGGTGACTCGGAACGACTGGAAAAAGCGCGCTCGTGCCTAAGGCGGCTCGGGTTTTGGGCTACCGCGCCTGCCGGAATTAGGTCAAATAACTACGACTTGACATAAGCATTATCCAGACCAAGGTCTCGACCTTGAGCTCACCCCCACTGGATAAACGAATCGCCGTCGGAGGAAATTCCTTATTTCACTGGGACTTGAGCCCGACATCCATACAGCCGCCGACTCGGTTAATTTTACTTACTACGAAAGTCCAGATCCGCGCATATGTTCTTGTCATAACCACCTGACAGGGCGATGATTATGTGACGTGAATCACAATGAGAAAAACGCGCGAGTTGGGCCGGGCACGGGTCGTTCAGCGGATCTCGGGCATGCGTTGCAAACGCTGTTCGTGCCGCTCGCGCGATTACTGGTGCGTACCGGATTCAATGCATCGGGCGCGATGGAATCGATCCACCGCGCATACGTCCAGGCGGCGACCGATTACTTCGCTGAACGGCGGTGGCCTGTGACACCGGCGCGCATTGCAGTGTTCACCGGACTGACTCGGCACCAGGTCGAGCAAGTGCAATCCGACCTCTCGCGATCTGCCGAGATAGAGCCGAGCAAGTTCAATCAGATCACTCGTCTTTTAACGGCGTGGCATCTCGACAGCCGTTACGTGATGCCAATGCTTGGTGAGCCTCGCGACCTGCCTTTCGCTGCGGGCCCAAAGGAACTGAGCTTTCGATCACTTGCGCGCGAGTGCGCGCCGTACCTCGATCCCCAAGAGTTGCTGGACGAGTTGCTGCGACTCGGAGCGATCACGATTCATTCAGAGTCGGTCGACGAGGAAGATGGCGTCAGCGAGAGCGAGCGCAGGATGCTAGTGCGAGTTCATCACCGCGCGTTTGTGCCCGAGCCGTACGACAGCACGGCTATCGAGCGACTCGGCAGGGTTTTCGCCGCGCTCGCGGAAACGCTCGACGCAAACTTTTCGAAGAAGGGCACAAGCGCTGAGCGATTCGAGCGCAACGTGAACGCGGATTTCGCCATCAGTGCCGCTGACGAAGAGGCGTTCAGCACGCTCGCGCGGCAACTGGGCCAGAAAGTGCTGGAAGAGCTCGACGCGTGGCTTGCCGCGCGACGCCGGACGGCGGAGAACGGACGCCGCGTGGGCGTGGAAATCTTTCATTTCGTAGAAACGGATGTCAGCGATAGTCCCGAGAGGGCGGACGAAGAAGCGAGCCCGGAGCCGAGTGTCATAGACACTTTGAGCTTCTCGAAGAAGACGGATTAAAGAAAGACTGACATTGACGACGGGGAGTAGAAGATGAAGACCAACCGGGGGCGCAAGCTCGGACCCGCGTTGCTGGCCGTTTCTCTGATCATGAGTGCGGGCTCGGCGACGGCGGGAATCGGTGGGAGTTCTATCGCGGCGAGCGCGTACGGAGCAGATGGCTCTGACATCGTTGCGTTCGGACCAGTTGATGCAATCAAACTTTCAGGCAAACAGCTGCTGGTCCTCGGCCAGACGGTAACGCTGTCTGCTCGCACCGCGATCACTGCCGATAGCAAGAGCGTGTCCGCCAACAGCGCAGGCAAGTTGCTCGCAAACAGCAACGGCGTGCTCGTGGCAGTGTACGGGGCCCTGCAGAGCGATGGGACCATACAAGCGAGTCAGGTCGATTTCTCGAGCCAGATGTGGGTTCCTGGTTCGACGACAGTGCTTCTGCGCGGTGTAGTGACGAAGGTTAATGTGGCGACGGCGCGTGCGCAGGTGGGGTCGCTGTCGGTGGATTATTCCGCCGGTCTCTACGATCCCAACGCAGCTGCGGGCGTCAAGGTCGGCAGCGTGATCGAGCTCGTTGGAACACAGTTTGTCTCGGGCCAGATGTTTGCGAGCCAAGTGGGCTCCGCAGGGATCGGCGGTTCGAGCACCACGGGCATCGGTGGCTCCAGCAAGAGCGGTATCGGTGGGTCAAGCGCTGCCGGCATCGGCGGTTCGAGCACCACGGGTATCGGTGGCTCCAGCAAGAGCGGTATCGGTGGGTCAAGCGCTGCCGGCATCGGCGGCTCCAGCAAGAGCGGTATCGGTGGGTCAAGCGCTGCCGGCATCGGCGGCTCCAGCAAGAGCGGTATCGGTGGGTCGAGCGCAACCGGCATTGGCGGTTCGAGCACCACGGGCATCGGCGGCTCCAGCAAGAGCGGTATCGGTGGGTCGAGCGCAACCGGCATTGGCGGTTCGAGCACCACGGGTATCGGTGGCTCCAGCAAGAGCGGTATCGGTGGGTCAAGCGCTGCCGGCATCGGCGGTTCGAGCACCACGGGTATCGGTGGCTCCAGCAAGAGCGGTATCGGTGGGTCAAGCGCTGCCGGCATCGGCGGTTCGAGCACCACGGGTATCGGTGGCTCCAGCAAGAGCGGTATCGGTGGGTCAAGCGCTGCCGGCATCGGCGGTTCGAGCACCACGGGTATCGGTGGCTCCAGCAAGAGCGGTATCGGTGGGTCAAGCGCTGCCGGCATCGGCGGTTCGAGCACCACGGGTATCGGCGGCTCCAGCAAGAGCGGTATCGGTGGGTCAAGCGCTGCCGGCATCGGCGGTTCGAGCACCACGGGTATCGGTGGCTCCAGCAAGAGCGGTATCGGTGGGTCAAGCGCTGCCGGCATTGGCGGTTCGAGCACCACGGGTATCGGTGGCTCCAGCAAGAGCGGTATCGGTGGGTCAAGCGCTGCCGGCATCGGCGGTTCGAGCACCACGGGTATCGGTGGCTCCAGCAAGAGCGGTATCGGTGGGTCAAGCACCGCCGGCATTGGCGGCTCAAGCTGAGACATCAGTCGAGTCGACGACCTTCGTCGAGGAGGGCGGGGTACTCCCCCGCCCTCAAGTCCTCTCCCCCGGATCAAACAACCTCCTGTGCTCCAGGATCGCATACCGATCCGTCATCCCCGCGATGTAATCCGCCACCGCGCGCGCGCGCGCCACTTCCGACGGCGCTTTCTTCTTGCCAGGGGTCGCACCCCGGTGCTCCGGCGGCAGGAGATTCTCGTCTGAAAGGAAAGCGTCGAAGAGCTGCGTGATGACGCGGCGAGCCTTCGCGGTCATCCGTTGCACTTTGTGATGGCGGTAGACGTGTTCGTTGAGGAATTTCTTCAACTCGAGGTGCTCGGCGCGAACGTCATCGCTCATCGCGGCGAGGGGTTTCGGGCGGCGGCGCACGTCGTCGATCGATGAGGGCCTCGCGCTCGCAATATTGGCTTCCGTGGTGCGGATCAGGTCGATGGCCACGAAATTGACCATGCGACGGATCACCTCATGCAGCAGCCGTCGCTCCGCCAGCTTCGGGTACTGCTTCATCACCGTGTCGTATTGCCGGCGGAACAACTTCACGTCGAGCAGCTGTTTCACTTCGATGAGGCCGGCGCGCATGCCGTCATCGACGTCGTGGTTGTTGTAGGCAATCTCGTCGGCAAGGTTTGCGATCTGCGCTTCGAGCCCGGGTTGCCGGCGCTTCAAGAAGCGCTCACCCAGTTCGCCGAGCTCGCGCGCATTGCGCGCGGAGCAGTGCTTGAGAATGCCTTCCCTGCACTCGAACGTAAGATTCAGGCCCGAAAACTCGGCGTAGCGCTCTTCGAGCTGATCGACCACCCGCAGCGACTGCAGGTTGTGCTCGAAGCCGCCGTACGGGCGCATGCAAGCGTTCAGTGCATCCTGCCCCGCGTGGCCGAACGGCGTGTGCCCGAGATCGTGCGCGAGGCTGATCGCTTCGATCAACGGTTCATTCAACCGCAAGGCAAGCGCAACGGAGCGCGCGATCTGTGCCACTTCTATGGAGTGCGTCACCCGCGTGCGGTAGAGATCGCCCTCATGGTTCACGAACACTTGCGTCTTGTAGACGAGGCGGCGGAAGGCGTTCGAGTGGATGATGCGATCGCGGTCCCGCTGGAATTCACTGCGATATTCGGGCGGCGGCTCCGGATGACGGCGGCCGCGGGTCAGCGCGTCGTGGGCGGCGTAGGGCGCGAGTGTTTCGTAGCCTCTATCGACGTCGTTCACTGCGCTATCCGAGATGGGCCTCTAGCGTGCGCCGAAGCGCGGCATCCGGGTAATCGGCGGTCACGAAGGAACCGCCGATCGACCGCATGAGCACGAGCCGGATTCGTCCGCTCTTCACTTTCTTGTCGATGCGCATGTGCTCCATCACGTTGTCGGGGCTGAGCTCGCGGGCTTCGGTGGGCAGGCCCGCTCGTTCGAGCAGCTTGCGCAGGCGTTCGACGTTCGCGGCCGGCATGAGCCCGGACTCGACCGACATCGTCGCCGCCATGAGCAGCCCCGCACCCACAGCCTCGCCATGCAGCCACTTCTTGTAGCCCGTGACGGATTCGAGCGCGTGCCCGAACGTATGGCCCAGGTTCAGCAGCGCCCGGTCGCCTTGCTCGCGTTCGTCGCGCCCGACGATTTCCGCCTTGATCTCGCAGGAGCGGTGAATCGCATAGGTCAGCGCGGCGGCATCGTGCGCGAGCAGCTTTTCCATGTTCTGCTCGAGCCAGGTGAACAGCTCTTCGTCGCAGATGAGGCCGTATTTGATCACCTCGGCCAAGCCGGCGCGTAGCTCGCGCAGGGGCAGAGTCTTCAGCGTCTCCGTATCGGCGATTACCGCAGCCGGCTGATGGAACGCGCCGATCAGATTCTTGCCACCCGGGTGGTTCACCCCGGTCTTGCCGCCAACCGACGAATCCACCTGCGCCAGCAGCGTCGTCGGCACCTGGACGTACGCAACGCCGCGCTGATAGCAGGCGGCCGCAAACCCGGCCATGTCCCCCACTACGCCGCCGCCGAGGGCGAGCACCGTACAATCCCGGGCGAAGCGGTTGGTCACCAGCACGTCGAGAACGCGAGCGACGGTCGCGAGAGTCTTGTGCGACTCCCCGTCCGGCAGCGTCACTTCGACGATGCGCCGGTCGCCGAGCCCCTTTTTCAGGGCCGCCGCGTAAAGCGGGCCGACGAGGGTGTTGCTGACGAGGAGAACATCCCGCCCGGGAACGTGCTCCTGAAAGAGATCCGCGCGCGACAGCAGCCCCGCCCCGATCAGGATGGGGTAGCTGCGGCTGCCAAGTTCGACGGTCAGTGTGTTCACGGGCGCTGAAGGTACCGCGCGATGCGTCCCGCGCGGGCGGCCGCAGTATATACGGGCGTTTAAACGGCCGTGCCCGGGATGGCCGGCGGCTTCAGCCTTCGGCGGGAGGCGGCGGCTCGGGGAGACTTCCCTGCAGCGCCCGGATGATTTCCTCCGCCACGATGCGCACCCTGCGTCCATCCGTGCCGACGGTGACGTCCGCAAGCGCCTCGTAGATAGGCGCCCGCACGCGCATGAGCTGCTCCAGCTTTTCGCCCGGATCCACGTTGTTCAGCAGGGGGCGGTTGCGCGCATGCTTCACGCGGTAAACCTGCTGCGCGACGGAAGTCTTGAGGTACACCACGCAGCCCCGCTCCGCGAGAAATGCGCGATTTTCGGGCAGCAGCACCGCGCCGCCGCCGGTCGCCAGCACCATGGGGCCATCGGCCGTCAGCGCGTCCAGGGTCTCCCGCTCGCGCTGACGAAAACCGGCCTCGCCCTCTTTCTCGAAGATGTAGGGGATATCGACGCCCGTGCGGCGTTCGATTTCGCTGTCGCTATCGAAGAACGGCGCCCGCACGAGCCGCGACAGGTACTTGCCCACGGCGCTCTTGCCCGAGCCCATGGGTCCGATGAGGAAGATGTTCTGCTTGCCGAGCATTGCGGCGAGAGCATACACGGGACGCTTAAAAACGAAGCGGCCGCCCTGAGGCGGCCGCTTACGAGTCCTCGAGGAGAGGGCTTTAGTGCAGCACCGTGATGTTCACCTGCGCGGTAGTAACGGTGCCGCGCGGCGTGGTGACGGTGAGCGTAGCGACACCAGTACCAAGCGTAGTGCCGGAGTTCACCGTGAACCCGAACACCGTCTGTCCGGCAATTGACGCGTTCACAGCGGGCAATGCACACGGAACGGCGAACGAGCCCGGTGCCGCCACCGACAGGCCCGAGCCACTCGCGCTCAGCGCGACCGTCGTGCCACCAGGCATGATGTTTCCGTTCACATCAAGCACGGTGAACGAAAGCGCTATCGCCGAGTTCGCCGTCATCGACGTTACACCCGACACAGCGATTGTCGGCGTGCTGCCGGACATGATGACCCGCGCAGACCTGCCGATTCCCGTGGACCGGGTGCTCGCAGCGCCGCAACGGCCGGAGGTGTCCTTGCAGAGCACTCCATTGAACAGACCATCCGGGCCATCGCGGGTCTGGTTGTTGTTGAAGTCGAAGAAGTCCTCGCCCGGTTCGTAATTGCCGTTCTCGTTGTCGTCGCGGAACGGTTCCGATTGGTCGGTGAACGTCTCGCCGTTGTCAAAGGCACCGTTGCCGTTCGCATCGACGAACGATTCCTCGCCGATGGCCTTCGCCAGGATCGTCACGCGACCGTTTGACGGGCGCGGTTCGGAGCTACGGAAGTTCACCTTACACACGCCGCCTTCCGTGGGCGTCGTTCCCGTCGTGCATTGGGACTGGATGTTGCCGCCTTCCGCAGTGAGCGTGACTGCGGTGCCATCCGGCACAGGGTTCTGGAAGCGGTCGCCCAAACGAGCGGTCAGCTCTGTAGTGACGCCATCGACCTCCCAACCTTCGATGTTGAAGCACTGCACCGCCAACGAGAAGCTCGCCGCGGTCGGAATGCCGGTCGTCACCGTAAGTTGGCTCGACTGGGTGCTGATGGTCGGCGTCGTACTCGTGACGGCCGCAGTGACCTTCACGGAAGTGGCAACCGTGCCGCCGCTCACCACGGTCTGCACGAGACCCTGGGCATCGCTCACCGCAGTGGCCGGGGTCAACGTGATTCCACCGATGGACGTGTTCAGGGCAAAAGCCACTGCTGCGCCGGCGACCGGACCGTTCGTGGCATCCGCCACCCGGAACACAACGGTCGAGCTTTCGGGACGCAAGACATCGCCGGTGCCCTGTAGCGCGATATTGGTCGGCGTGGCGGAGACGAACACAATGGAGCCGACCGCCGCCGCCACGACACTGACCTGCGACGACGAAGAGAGCGCCTGACCGTTGACGGTGGCAGTCGCGCTGATCGGGTCATTGCCTGCGCAACCCTTCGCAACGTAGGTCACCGTGGCGATGCCCGTAGTCGTGGAAGCGTTCGCCGAAGGCTGAATCGCCGCCTTGCCGCTGGCGACGCAAGGCGAATTGAAGGTGATCGTTGCAGCCTGCGTGTAGAGGGTGCCGTCAGAGTTCACCAGATAGGCGGAAATACTTGAACTGCCGCCCGCCGAGAGCGTCGGGTTCGACACCTCGAGCACGCCGGCCTGAAACGCAGTGCCGGTACCTTTACCCATCTGCACGGAAGAGTTCGAAGAAGAAGAGACGACCTGAACATTGGTCGTCGCCGTCAGCCCTCCGGCGGACGCCGTGATTGTGACCGTGCGCAGCGCGGTGTCACCGGCCGTGGAAAGAACCGTGGCCGCGGCACCGCTCGCATCCGAGCTGGCCGAAGCCGGCGTAACGCCACCCGAGCTGGCGGTAAACGTCACGGGCACACCCGAAATCAGCGCGTTACTGGCATTGCGTACGTACGCCGTAATAGTCGCGTTGGCCGATCCGTCGGACGGAATCGTCGGCCGGCTCGTCGCTAGTGTGAGGGTGGAAACAGTACCCGTCGTGCCGCCTGTAGTAGTGACGACCGCGACGTTGACGCTCGCAGTCAGATTGCCCGTGCGCGCGGTCACAGTGATCGTGCGCAGCGCGGGATCGCCAGCGGTGTTCAACGACGTGGCGGCGACACCGTTGGCGTCTGACGTGACGGACGCGGGGGCAACGCCGCCGGACGTGGCCGAGAACGTTACGGGGACGCCCGAGATGAGCGCGTTCGAGGCATCGCGCACGTAAGCTTTGATCGACGCGCTGCCCGTTGTCGGGATGGTCGCCGTATCCGTTGTAACGGAGAGCGAGGTCGCCGTGCCAGTGGTTCCGCCGCCGCCGCCGCCCGGGGCGATGACTTGGACGCTCGTGGCGGCTTGTAGCGCGCCCACGGATGCCGTCACGGCGATGGTGCGCAGCGAAGCGTCACCGGCCAGGCTGACAGTCGTCGTGGCGGCGCCGCTCGCATCGGTGGTCGCCGATGCCGGGGCCATGCCGCCGGACGAGGCGCCGAAGGTCACGGCGACGTCCTTCAGCAAAGCGTTGTTTGCATCGCGTACGTACGCCGTAATCGTAGCGTTCGCCGTGCCATCGGACGGCAGCGTGGCCGCACTGGTGGTAACGGTGACCGCGGCAGGCGCGCCCGTCGTAGTTCCGCCGCCACCCGAGGGAGGCGTCTCAAACTTGCTGTCGTCGCCACCGCCGCCACACGCAACCATTGCGAGCATGGTTGCGAGGACGAACGCTCTGGAAAGAAATTTGCGCATAACCCGTCCGTTCAAATGGTCTTCTGCCGGTCCCACACCGATCAGTAGACGTTTACCCCTTCATGGAGAATCTTCGGCGTGACGAAGATCAAGAGTTCGTCCTTATTGTTCAATTTGCGCGTCTGCTTGAAGAGGCGCCCGAGTACCGGCACGTCGCCGAGATAGGGCACCTTCGTTTCCGTATTGCGCTCTTCCGTCTCGAGGATGCCGCCGAGCACGACGGTCTGGCCGTCGTTGACGAGGACCTGCGTCGAGATCTCGCGCGTGTCGATCGACGGCACACCGACGCCGCCGCTCGTGACGATCACCGAGCCGACGCTATCCTTCTTCACATTGAGGTCGAGGATGATGCGGTTGTCCGGTGTGATCTGCGGTGTGACCTTCAGCGCGAGCACCGCCTTCTTGAAATCCACCGTCGTCGCGCCGCTCGAGGCCGCCTGCTGATAGGGAATTTCGACACCCTGCTCGATGCTGGCTTCCTTCTGGTTCGCGGTGATCACGTGCGGGGACGATTTGATCTCGCCGCGGCCTTCGGCCTGCGCGGCCGACAGCTCGAGGTCGACGATGTAGTCCGAGCCGAGCAGCGCGAACGCGAGGCGACCGGCGGGGCTCGTGATGGGCAGGTTCACGTTGTAACGATCCGAAGCGTTGGAACCCGTCGGCACCTGCACCGGGCCAACGTTGCCGGTGCTCTGCAGATTACTGAGCACCGAGGACAGGCCGGTGTCGACGCCGGCGGCGCTGCCGCCAGTGATGAGGGCGCCGTTCGGACCATTCGAGCTGATGCCGGTGTAGCCCGCGCGCACGCCGAGGTCACGCGAGAAGTCGTCGTTCACGATGACGATGCGCGCTTCGATCAGCACCTGGCGGACCGGAATGTCGAGTGTCGCGACGAGACGGCGGATGTCGGCAAGACGATCCGCAGTGTCCTGCAGAAGCAGCGTGTTCGTGCGTTCGTCCACGCTCACGGCGCCGCGCGGTGAGAGCAGCGAGCCGCCCTGCGACTTGATGAGCCCGGCCATGTCCTGCGCCTTCGCATAGTTCACCTGCACGAACTCGGAGCGCAGCGGCGCGAGCTCCTGGATGTCCTTGCGCGCGGCAAGCTCCGCCTTCTCGCGGTTCGCCAGCTCATCCGACGGGCCCACGATGATGACGTTGTCCTGCCTGCGCTTGTCGAGACCCTTGGTCTTCAACACGATGTCGAGAGCCTGGTCCCACGGCACGTTCTGCAGGCGGATGGTCATGTTGCCCGCGACCGAGTCGTTCATGACGATGTTCTGGCCGCTCGTGTCGGCAAGAATCTGCAGCAGCGCGCGCACTTCGACGTCCTGGAAAGTCATGCTGATGCGCTCGCCGGTGTACACCGGCTTGTCGTCGGCCTGCGCCACGACCTTGCGGACCGGGCTCACTTCGATGACGTACTGGTCGTCGGACTGGTACGCGAGGTGGTCGTAGTCGCCATTGGCGGTGATGAGGAGGCGGGTGTCGTTACCCGTGCGCACGACGTCGAACGAGGACACCGGCGTGCCGAAGTCCGTCGCATCGAAACGGCGCATCAGGCTCTTTGGCAGCTCCGCTCCGCTGAAATCCACCACGATCTGGTTACCGAGCTGGCGCTGGTTGATCGGCGTATGCGGGTCGGTGAGCTTCACGACCACGCGGCCCGCACCGTCGGCGCCGCGACGAAAGTCGACGGCGCGAATGGCGCGGGGAGAAGCGACCGCCGGCGAAGGTGTCGCGCGAGCGACCCCACCGGCCGCGGCGGCGCTGGCCCCCGGGTTCGGCGAGCCAAGCGTGACGACGATGTTGTTACCGTCGACGCGCGTCTGGTACTGCACCAGGCGATCGAGATTGAGCACGAGGCGCGTGCGGTCCTTCGCCTCGGCGGCGAGGATCGTGTCGAGGCCCGCGGCCTTCACATCGATACGCCGCGACGGCAGCGCGAGCGTCGTGTTGGGCAGGTCGAAAGAAATGCGCGCCGGGTTGTCGATGGTGAACGACAGCGGCTCGGTAGCCGGGCCCGAGAGGCGCATGGTGAGCTGCAGCTGCTGTCCCGGCAGCGGCTGCACGTCGATCGCCTGGAGCTTGGTCGGGTCTGCGGCGAGCGCTGGCGCCCCAACAAACGTACTGAACGCGCACACGGCCAATAGCCGCGCGAGAGCGCTCAGAATCCGGTGGGTCGGGCTGTAGGATTTCATTCTCGGGACTCCCTGGTTCGTCGCACGGCTCAGTCGGTCAGGCCAAGCGCCGCGGGGCGCTCGATATACCCGCCGAGTCCGTCGGGAACGATTTCGGTCAGAACGATCTTCGAGGGCGTGATCTCGCTGATGCGGCCATCGGCCTGGCCGATGTAATTGCCGACGACCACGCGGTGTACGAGTTTGTCGCGCGACTGCACGAGTCCGTACGTCGCGTTGCCGAGGTGCAGTGTGCCCACCATCTTCAGGGTGTCGAGCGAGAACTGCTCGAGGAACTCGCGATTGCGCTTGCTATCCGGCCGCAGGCCGCCGGTCGCGGTGCCGCCCGGGCCGGTCGGCAGGAACGGCGAACGCTTCTCGGTATCGGCGTAGATGAAGGTCTCGTACGGCTTCACTTCAGGCAGCGGCTGCACGCGGCCGCCGGGCTGCTTCTTGGTGTCTTCGATGAAACGCTCGAGCTCATCGTCGGCGCTGGAACAGGCCGCGAGGCCTGTAACGAGGCCGTACGCAAGCGCGGCGCAGACGATCAGTCGATGAAAATTCGATTGCATGGTTAGACCACCCCGGGAGTCGTGCGCGATCAGCCCTGCGGCCTGCGCGCGACAGTGCCCTTCTGGGCGTCCGCGGCCGCAAGCTCTTCTTCATCGAGATAGCGATAGGTCTTCGCGGTCAGTTCCAGCGTCAGGTTGTCGAAGTCCTTGCCGCTGGGGTTGACCGCTCTGATCTCGATGTCGTGCAACGTGACGATGCGCGGCAGGGCGGCGATGCCGCTCACGAACTCACCGAACTGGTGATAGCTGCCGATGAGGCGCAGCTTGAACGGCTGTTCCGCGTAGAAATCCTTCTTCTGCTCGGCCGCCGGCTGGAACGTCTTTTCCTGCAGACCCGCGGCGACGCCGGTCTGGGAGATATCGACCAGCAGGTTGGGCACTTCGGTCTTGCCGGGCAGCTGCCGCAGGAGCGCGCCGAACGAACGTTCGATGTCCTTCAGCTGACCCTTGTAGATATCGAGGTTCACCGCCTTCGCATGCTTGTTGGTGAACTCGCCGCGCAGGGTGCTCTCTTCGCCCTGGGCGCGCTCGAGATCCGGCTGCTTGGAGCTCCAGACCACGAAATAGATGAGAACGGCCGTCAATAACACGAACCAGACACCGACGACGCCGATGCGGATCGGGAACGGCCAGCGGCCCGGATCCTGGGGATCGAGTGAGCGCAGTTCTTCGACGATATTCACTTGTTGCCCCTCGCGCTCGCGAGCTTCTTCGGCGCGCCCGCCTTGCCGTCATCTGGCGCAGCGGTGCTCACCTGCTCGGCGTACAGCGTGAAACCCGAGCCGCCCGCGGCGGACTGCACGATTTCCAGATCCGGATTGCGCAGCCACTCCGAGCCGTCGATGTTGCGCATGAAGGCCGACACGCGCGTGCTCGACTGGGCGACGCCGTCGAAGCGCAGGCGCTTGTCCTGCTGCTTCACGGCGGTGAGATACACGCCTTCGGGAAGCTGTTTCACGATCTCATCGAAGAGATGCACGATCTCCGGGCGGGAGCGCTGCAGCTTTTCGATGATCTCCATGCGGGCGATGAATTTCTGCTTGGAGCTCTCGAGGTTGTTGATCTCCTCGATCTGCTTGTCGAGCAACCGGATCTCCGCACGCAGCTTTTCGTTGCGCTGGTTCTGGCTGTCGATCATCGAGTTCAGCATCAGGTAGCCGAAGAACGCGACCACACCCGCGGCGAGCGTCGCGACACCGATTGCCACGAAGAACCCAAGTTTCCGCTCCTTGCGTTCCTCGTCGCGCCAGGGAAGTAGATTTATGCGTGGCATGGCTTAGTCGAAGCTCCGCAGGGCGAGACCGCATGCGGTCAGGAGCGCCGTGGCATCGCGCTGCACGGCCTGCGCCTTGGCGCGCGAAGAGAGTTTCATCTGCCCGAGCGGGTCGCCCTTCTCGGCGGAAATACCCACGCGGCTGGAAATGACGTCGGCGACCCCCGGGATGTTGGCGCAGCCGCCGCACACCAGGATCTTCTCCGGCTGCTCGCGGCCCGAGCCCGAGGCCAGGTAGAACTGCAGCGAGCGGCTCACCTGCTGGGTCATGTCATCGATGAAGGGATCGAGCACTTCGCTCTGGTAGTTGCCCGGCAACCCGCCTTCCTTCTTGGCGCGGCCGGCCTCTTCCATCGAAAGGCCGTAGGTGCGCATGATTTCTTCGGTGAGCTGCTGCCCGCCGAACGCGAAGTCACGCGTGTACACGACCTTCAGGTTGCGCAGCACGCTGAACGTGGTGCTGCTGGCGCCGAAGTCCACCACCGCGATCGTGCGATCAATGCCCCCGTCTGGCATCTGGTGCGTCATCAGTTTGCAGGCGTTTTCCAGCGCGAACGCCTCTACATCAACGATCTTGGCGGTGAGGCCGGCGGCTTTCACCGCGGCCTGGCGCTGCTCCACGTTTTCAGTGCGAGTGGCAACGAGGAGCACGTCATTCGTCTCAGGGTCCTTCTCCGAGGGCCCGAGCACTTCGAAGTCGTAACTGACTTCGTCCATGGGGAATGGGATGTACTGGTCGGCCTGCAGCTCGACCTGCGACTCCAGATCGCCCGAGCGCAGCGTGCGCGGCATCTGGATGACCTTGGTGATGGCGGCGTCGCCGCTGATGGCGACCGCGACCTCACTACTCTTGGCGCCGGCGCGCTTCACCGCGCGGCGAATGGCCTCGCCCACGGCTTCGGCATCCACCACGGCCTTTTCATTGATGGCGTTCTGCGGTGTCGGCTCGGCCGCATAGGCCTCGACGCGGTACTGCCCGCCCGATTCAGCCAGCTCGATGAGTTTCACCGAGGAGGTCGTGATATCGAGACCCAGGAGGGGACGGTACTTACGCTTGAGCAGGAACATTTTTTATTTCCTTTTCAATCAGGTACGCCCGAAAGCGCCCGCCCTGCGTGAATTTGGACGCCACTATATAACAGCGCAAAGTTAAATTGAACGTGAGAACGCTCACGAAACCGCCGCTTTAGCGGCATCGATGGCCGGAACTGAAACTGGTCTCACGATCTCTACTGCCTTTGCGTCAGCACGACCCGACGCACCACCCCGATGGGTGCAAGTGTGCAACTTATGGGAAACCGCGGAACGTGAAGCCCGTCAGGAATCGCGAGGCGAGCGCCGGCGAGAGGAGTCAGTGGAACTCGATTCGCATCCGCGCAACGCCCGCGAAGTCATGATCGCGTGCGTGGATGGTCTAAACGTTCTCACCGGCAACCCCGCTGTCATAGGCTCAGTGCCCGTAGACCGGAGGCTTTGCGTCCCCACCTTTCGGTGAGTTTGCCCTTGAAACGCGGGCTACTATGCATAGCGGCAGGAATGAGCGCAAGCAGCGACATGAGTAATCTGTGAAGCGGAAGTACATTCGGTTAATCGGCTACAGCGTCATGAGTGTGATCATGCTCACGCTTTTCGGCGCGTATTCGCTGGCGTGCAGCTATGTATATGTTGCGCCGTCGCTGCCGTCGGTCGAGGCGATGCGCAAGGTCGAAATGCAGGTGCCTCTGCGTGTGTTCACCACCAGCGGTGAGCTCATAGCGCAGATCGGCGAGCAACGACGCATCCCTGTTACATATGATCAGATCCCGCCGCTCGTGCGCGAGGCGTTCCTCGCAGCGGAGGACGATCAGTTCTTCACGCATGGCGGTGTCGACTACCTCGGTATCCTTCGCGCGGTGGTCGTGAATCTCGTCTCCAACGAGAAAGCGCAGGGCGCGAGCACGATCACGCAGCAAGCCGCCCGAAACATGTTCCTCACCCTCGACAAGACGTGGCGGCGCAAGCTGGCCGAGCTGTTCGTCACCTGGCGAATGGAACGCGAGTTCTCGAAGCAGGAAATTCTCGGGCTCTATCTCAACGTCATCTACTTCGGGCAGCGCGCATACGGCGTCGCCGCGGCGGCCGAGGCGTTCTTCGGCAAATCGCTCGACGATCTCACCGTATCCGAAGCGGCGACGCTCGCCGGCGTGCCGCAGGCGCCGTCGAAATACAACCCGATCACCAACCCGGAGTTCGCCACCGCACGCCGCGGCTACGTGCTGGGCCGCATGCACAAGCTCGGCTTCATCGACGATGCGGCATACGAAGACGCGCGGAAAACAGCGGTGATCGCCCGCACGCATGCGCCGCTTTCAGCGGTGGAAGCCCCGTACGTTGCGGAGATGGCGCGCCTCGACCTGCGCAGCCGCTTCGGTCCGGCGGCGGAAGCGGCGGGATACCGCGTGTACACGACGATCGACGGTCGCCTGCAGACCGCCGCGAATCGCGCGGTGCGCCTCGGGCTCGTCGAGTACGACCGCCGCCACGGCTGGCGCGGGCCGATCGGTCATGCGGACATCACGGGCCGCAACAAGGACGAGCAGTTCGAGGAAGTGCTCGAGGAATACACGAGCACCGGCTTCCTGATTCCGGCGGTCGTGGTCTCCGAGACGGACAAGAACGCGCGCGTGTTCGTGCGCACCCGCGGCTTCGCGCAAATTGCGTGGGATGGCCTGTCGTGGGCCCGCAAGGAAGACGGATCGGCGCCGAAGACGGTTGCGGAGATCATGGCTCCGGGCGACGTCGTCTACGTGGTCACAGACGGCAAGGGCACCGCGCAGCTCGGCCAGGTGCCGGAAGCGCAGAGCGCCCTCGTTTCACTGAACCCGAACGACGGCGGCATCGTCGCGCTCGTCGGCGGTTTCGATTACTTCTCGAACAAGTACAACCGCGTCACCCAGGCCCGGCGGCAGCCGGGCTCGGGCTTCAAGCCGTTCCTGTATTCGGCGGCGCTCCAGAACGGATTCACGCCCGCTTCGGTGCTGCTCGATGCGCCCATCGTGGTGGAAGACGGCGAGACCACCTGGCGCCCCAAGAACGACAGCGGCCAGTTCAATGGACCGACACGACTGCGCGAAGCGCTCTACCGCTCGCGCAACCTCGTTTCCATTCGCCTGCTGCGCGCAATGGATCGCGAGACGGCTATCGACTACATCACTCGCTTCGGCTTCCTCAAGCGCGACCTGCCGAGCGGCGATTCGCTGGCGCTCGGCACCGTGAGCGCAACGCCGCTGCAACTCGCCACGGGCTATTCGACGTTCGCCAACGGCGGCTTCAAGATCGTGCCCCACTACATCGACCGCATCGAAAATGCGGCAGGCGAAGTGGTGTACCGCGCCACGCCGAAGATTGCGTGCGAAACGTGCGAGCACGATGCAACGCTCGCGACGTACACGGGCGCCGGAACGACAGACGAGAAGCTCACTGAGGCCGATGCCCTTCGAGGCGGCCGCGGATCGATTCCGCCGGAACAGCTCGCGGAGCGGGTGATCACACCGCAGAACGACTGGCTGATGACGGACATGATGATGGACGTCATCAAGCGCGGCACCGGCGTGCGCGCGCGCGCGCTCGGCCGGGCCGACATCGCGGGCAAGACGGGCACGACGAACATCGGCGGATCGACCGACTCGAAGGACGTGTGGTTCAACGGCTTCACACCGAGCCTGGTCGCCACCGTGTGGGTCGGTTTCGACCAGGAGACAGGCCTCGGCGACAGAGAGCAGGGCTCGAACACCGCGCTACCGATCTGGATGCACTTCATGCGCGAAGCGCTGCGCGGCGTGCCGGAATACCGCCGCCCCATGCCCGAGGGTCTCGTGACGCTGCGAATTTCGCCTGATACAGGCATGCTCGCGAGCGGGGAGAACCCGGACGCTATCCAGGAGACGTTCATGACCGATCACCTGCCTGCCGGCAGCGTGCCCGGCGAGGACGGCCCTCAGAATGGGCCGGAAACCAGCGGAAACAAAGGAGCCGAGCCGGGGATTTTCTGACGACGGTACCGCGCGCCGCTACACTCGGGTGAGGCGGCGACAGTGTGAGTAGGCCGATGACGAAGCGACACCCAGTGCGGACTGAAAACCTGCGGCGAGCGCTGGCGCAGGAAGCGGCCCGGGTCATGGCGGAGCACGGAGTCAGCGACTTCCTGTTCGCGAAACGCAAGGCCGCGGAACGGCTCGGGGTGACGGACAACGCAGTCCTCCCCAAGAACACCGAGATCGAGGCTGCGCTCGCGGAATACCAACGGCTGTTCGGCGCGGGCTCGCATGAGGAAACGCTCTACGCGCAACGTCAGGTGGCGCTCGAGGCGATGAAGCGGCTGAAGGAGTTCGAGCCGCGGCTCGTCGGCCCAGTGTTGAGCGGCACGGCCACCGAGCACTCGCAGGTGCAGATTCATCTCTTCGCCGATCGCGCCGAGAGCGTGACCATCAAGCTGATGGACGAAGGCATCCCGCACGAAGTGACGGAGCGGCGGGTGAAGATGAACGCCGAACGCGTGCTCGCCTACCCCGGCGTTTCCTTCGAGATCGACGATCAGCCGATCGAGGCAACGGTGTTTCCGATGGATGGCATTCGCCAGGCGCCGGTGAGCCCGGTCGATGGCAAGCCCATGCGGCGCGCGAACGTCAATGAGCTGGAAGCGCTGCTCAAGAGCTGAACAAGAAGCCCTCAACGGCCGCGGGCGGCCAGGAGTAGAACGGCTCGGTTGCGCGCTCCTACGCCCAGCGGCCCGGCGATCGAGGGCCTCTTCAACTATCCGCGCTGTTCGATCCCCACGTAACTGCGCTGCTTCGGCCCCGTGTAAAGCTGACGGGGACGACCAATGCGCATGCCAGGGTCCGAAATCATCTCCTGCCAGTGCGCAACCCAGCCAACGGTGCGGGCGATCGCGAACATCACGGTGAACATCGAGCGCGGAATGTTGAGCGCGCTGTAGATGATGCCGGAGTAGAAATCGACGTTCGGGTAGAGCTTGCGCGAGACGAAGTACTCGTCCTTCAACGCAATCTCCTCGAGACGCAAAGCGAGCTCGAACAGCGGATTGTTCGTGCTCCCGAGCTGCGCCAGCACTTTGTGGCACATGGCGCGGATGATCTTGGCGCGCGGATCGAAGTTCTTGTACACGCGGTGGCCGAAGCCCATGAGCCGGAAGTGGCTCGACTTGTCCTTCGCCATCGCCAGGTACTTGGGAATGTTCTCGACGGTGCCAATCTGCTCGAGCATCGACAGCACCGCTTCGTTGGCGCCGCCGTGCGCCGGGCCCCACAGGGCCGACACGCCCGCCGAGATGGCCGCGTACGGGTTTGCCCCAGTGCTGCCGGCGAGACGAACAGTGGACGTGCTGGCGTTCTGCTCGTGATCCGCGTGCAGGATGAACAGCAGGTCGAGCGCCTGCGCCGCCACCGGATCGAGCTGGTACGGCTCGCACGGCACGGCGAAGAACATGTGCAGCATGTTGCTGCAGAAATCGAGATCGTTGCGCGGGTAGATGAACGGCTGACCGAGCGAGTGCTTGTGCGCGGCAGCTGCGATCGTCGGGATCTTCGCGATGATGCGATGAGAGAAGATCTCGCGATGGCGCGGGTTATAGATATCCAGCGTGTCGTGATAGAACGCCGACATCGACGCCACCACGGCCGACACCATGGCCATCGGGTGCGCGTTGTGATGGAAGCCGTTGAAGAACCGCAGCAGCGTCTCGTTGATCATCGTGTGATGACGGATGCTGATGTCGAACTCTTCGAGTTGCTTCTTGTTCGGCAGGTCGCCGTGGAGCAGGAGGTAGCAAACCTCGGTGAAACTGCTCTTTTCCGCGAGCTGCTCGATCGGGAAGCCCCTGTACAGCAACACCCCGGCGTCGCCGTCGATGTACGTGATCTTGCTGTCCGTCGCCGCCGTGAGGCCGTACCCCGGGTCGTACGTGAAGATCCCGAAGTCCTTGTTGATGCTGGCGATGTCGACTACGGAGGGGCCGATACTGCCTTCACGGACGGGAAGGTCCGTCTTCTTGCCGGACGACGTGTCCAGCAACTCGAATTTCTTGTCGCTCATTCGCCTGGGTTTCCTCGGGAAGCCGCGCGGAAAGAATATGCCGGGGGCCGCGCGGGCGCTGGGGAGCGTTACATGCCGCGTGCGTTGAAATCAAGGCGCCGGAACAGGCGTCGCCACGAATCGAGACGCGCGCACCGCTATCGCGCAGCATGCGCAGCCTTTGCGCAACGTTCGGTCGTAAGACGATGGGCCGGAGCGATAGATCCATCGATGCCGCTAATGGGGCGAGCGGTTGCGCCCCCGACTACTCGACGACCTTCAGGTACTGCCCCGGCTTGATCTTGCCGTTGGGGTAGAGGCCGTTGAGCATCAGCAGCTGTTCCTTCTGATACTTCTCGGTCGGGACGTACTTGGTGTAGTCCTCGATCTTCGTCTGCTCCGTCGCCTTGATGATCTTGAGGCGATACGGCTGCGCCAACGGATACTCGGAGGGCTTGAGATCGCGCAGGGTCTGCACGCAGGACTGGAACAGGCCATCGTCCGCCGGCAGGTTGCCATTGCCCGAGCGGCTCGCGCCGCCGATGAGGAACGTGGCCTTGCCACGGTAGAGCACCGCCCAGCGCACCGGCCCTTCGCCGCCATCGAGCGGCGAGCCGCGACGCGTGACGAGCGTGTAGCCGTCCATGCCGTTCACGCTGAGCGCCTCGCCCTTCGAGAAGGACTGGCCTTTCAGATACTCGAGCAGGAACTCGCGAGGGCCACGCTTCTCCGGACGCGGTGGGCTCGTGATCTGCATGATCGCGTCCTTGTTCTTCGTATACGCAAGGATGCGATCGCGTTCGTTCTGCACCGTCCAGCCGCGCGGGAACGCGAGCGTGACGCCCATGTCCGCGTGATAGAAGCGGTTGTCCCGTACGATCCCCTGCGCCCTGCTGGAGCCATACGGCATGCCATCGATGGCGCGCATGTAGGCGTCCTGGTTGTCGATCCAGCCGCCCGGGGGCTCGCTGGTGATCTGCGCGGCGCCCTTGGCAGCCTGCACAGCACGCGCGTCCGGTGCCGGGTGCGAATCGAACACGCCGTGATAGATGTTGGGCTCACGGCCCTCGTCTTTCGCGCGCTGGAACTCGAACGTCTCCTGCGCCTTCAGCACCTTGAACATGTCCGCCATCGCTTCGGGGCGATAGCCGGTCTTGGTGGCGTATTCGAGCCCGAGACGATCGGCCTGCATCTCGTTCTCGCGGCCGTAGCCCTGGATCCACGCCTCCGCGCCGATGTTCGCGAGCTCCGCCACCGCGCTCGAGCCGGTCATGATCGCCGCGCCCGTTGCGAGCACCGACGCCAGCACGCCGCGCGTCTGCGCCTGGGCGGGATGGCGGGCGGTGACGTGGCCGATCTCGTGGCCCAGCACCGAGGCGAGCTCCGCCTCGCTCTGCATGTACGCCATGATTCCGCGATGGATGTAGACGTAGCCGCCGCCGGTGGTGAACGCGTTGATCGATTCGTCATCGAGAACGGTGAACTTGAAGTCCCAGTCGGGCAGGTGGCTGTTCTTGGCGATCTTCGAGCCGACCATCTGCACGTAGTCCTGCAGGGCCTGGTCCTCATAGAGACCGTAGGCCTGGATGATCTGCTGGTAGTAGCGCCGCGCCTGCTCCTTCTCACCCTGCTGGGTGCCGAAGACGACGTTGGGTCGCCCCGTCACCGGGTTCGTGGCGCAGCCCGAGACTGCGAGCACGGCGAGGAGAGCGGCGGCGGCTTGGCGAATCATGACGATGACTCCCTGGGGGGCGGATGCCCGCACAGACCCGATCAGTCTAGACCGGTAAAGACGTCTGTGTGTGATCGGGAGATGTGCCCCAAGTTCCTGCGGACGCTGAACCGCGACAGAGTGTTACGCGCCTGACAGGGCGCGGCGTCGGGGGTGGCTTCGCAAAACACGAAGGGCCCACGCGGAACGTGAGCCCTTCGGATCGATGAGCTGGAGGGATGCCGAGCCAGCGGCTCAGCACGCCCCGCGCGGCGCTTCTTAGCGCGCGCCAGCGGCAGCGTATTTCTTGCGGAACTTGTCTACGCGGCCGGCGGTGTCGACGATCTTCTGCTTGCCCGTGTAGAACGGGTGGCAGCTCGAGCACACTTCGACCTGCAGGTCATGGCCCAGCGTGGAGCTCGTCTGGAAGACGTTGCCGCACGAGCAGGACACGTTGATCGCTTTATAGTCAGGGTGGACGGACGGTTTCATGGCACGCTCGACTTCAGTGTATGGGGGGCCGGTTCAGGGGCCCACGCCAAAGGGCGCGGGAGTTTAGCGGCAGGATGGCGCCGGCTCAAGCCTCGGAAGATCAACCGCCGCCTTGGCCGTGCCGGCGGGGTGCCGCCGGTGCTCAGTGTGGGGATTACCTGTCCGGTTTCCAGCTGCGACCTCGGCGTTTCCTTATCCACAGAACCTGTGGATAACTCTGTGGATAGAGCCTCTTGCAAACGGCCCATTTCCCGCCGTTATTGCGGATTTGTTACCTTGATCAAAATTTCACCACCCCTTTTCTACCTTTTCCTTCAATAGGTTGCGAGACCCTCATGGAGCGATTTAACTGATTTCGTCTGTAATCTGCTCATTTGCAGATAGTGGACCGGCGGCTGTGAATAAAGCCTGCCGGCAAGGGGCCGCAGCAGCGGGTCAGGACCCCGTTGACAAAGTTTGTTTACCGGCCAATCCAGTGCTTTCGGGTAAAAGCGACAACAGCATTTCGTTGAGGAACCGCAGGCCCAGGGGGGTCGGCTGGCACATCGAACCGTCCATGACAAGTAGCCCGCGGGCCGCGAGGCGTTCCAGATTGGCACTGACCACCGCCCACTCGAGGCCGGTGCGCTCGCCGAACAGGCGGGTCTCGAAACCATCCGCCAGACGCAGGGCATTCATCATGAACTCGAACGGGAGGTCGGCCGTCCGCACGCTCTGCCTGGATACCGCCGTGGGTGATCCGGCCTGGTAACGGCGAGGCTCACGTTGCTGAGTCGTTCGCACGATCTCGCCCCGATCCGCGAACGTGATTTTTCCGTGCGCGCCGGCGCCCACTCCGAGGTAGTCGCCGAACGACCAGTAGTTGAGGTTGTGCCGGCACTGCTTGCCAGGCGTCGCGTAGGCCGAAACCTCGTACTGCGTGAAGCCGGCGGTGGCGAGTCGCTCGTGGCAGGCGGCGAGCATGTCCGTGGCTGCGTCGTCACCCGGCAGCGTCGGAGGTTTCGCGGCGAACGGCGTCCCAGGCTCGAGCGTGAGCTGGTAGTGAGACAGATGAGCGGGCGCCAGCGCCAGCGCCTGCTCGACGTCGCGAACCGCGCCGTCCACGTCCTGACCTGGCAGGGCGTACATGAGGTCCAGGTTGAAGTTGGAAAGGCCGGCGGCGTGCAGTTCCTCGGCCGCGCGCGTTGTCTCCGCCGGCGAGTGGATGCGACCCAGCTTCTCGAGCTGGCTCGCATCGAAGCTCTGCGCGCCCAGCGAAACGCGGTTGATGCCCACGCCGCGATAGCCGGCGAACCGGCCGCGCTCCACGGTGCCGGGGTTCGCTTCCAGTGTGGTTTCGCAATCCGGCGCGACCTCGAAATGGCGGCGGGCAGCATCGAGCACCTGACCGATCGCCTCAGGCGGAAACAGGCTCGGCGTGCCGCCGCCGAAGAAAATGCTGAGGATCGGCCGGTCGCGAACGTCAACCGCCTGGGACTCCATGTCGCGTTCGAGCGCGGCAACGTACTGCGCCTCCGGCAACGTCTCGCGCAACGTGTACGAGTTGAAGTCGCAGTACGGGCATTTGCGCACGCACCAGGGCATGTGCACGTAGAGCGATAGCGGCGGAGGCTGGAGGAGCATGGAGATGGGCGGATCAGCGGAGGGAGTATCGCGCGGGCGGGCCAATGCACGCCCGCGGCGGCTCACTATCTGGCAGCCGCGGGGCCTTTTTCAACCGCCGCGCGCGCAACCCAGTCGTTGACCTGCTTTTCCAGTGCTTCCAGCGGCACGGCGCCGTTCGACAGCACGACGTCATGGAAGTCCCGAATGTCGAACTTCGGACCGAGCCGGGCTTCCGCGTCCGCCCGAAGCTGCTGGATCCGCAGCTGGCCGATCTTGTACGCCAGCGCCTGCCCCGGCCAGGAAATGTAGCGGTCGACTTCGTTGACGATGTCGGCCTCGGTCTTGGCCGCATTCGCCTTGAAGTAGTCTATGGCCTGCTGCCGCGTCCAATGTTTCGCGTGAATGCCTGTGTCCACGACCAGACGCACAGCGCGCCACATGTCGTACGTGAGCCGGCCAAATCGGGAATAGGGATCTTTGTAGAGCCCGAGGCGATCGCCCAGGCTCTCTGTGTACAGCGCCCAACCTTCAACGTACGCCGTGTGCTCGGCATTGCGCCGGAACAGCGGAAGATCGGTCTGCTCCTGCGCGAGCGCAATCTGCAGATGATGGCCGGGCACCGCTTCGTGGAGCGTAAGGACTTCCATTTCGTACTTCGGGCGCACTTCCGGCCGATACAGATTCACGTAGTAGTAGCCGGCACGCGAACCATCCGCCGCAGGGCCCTGGTAATACGCGGTAGTCGTATTCGGTGCGCTCGTTGCCGGAATTGGCCGCACGCCGTATGGAGTGCGCGGCAGGCGTCGGAACAACTTCACGAGCTCGGGATCGATCTGCTTCGCAAGCACCGCGTACGCGCGGAACAGCTCATCCGGGGTCTTGTAGTAGAACCGCGGATCGGTACGCAGGAAGTCCAGGAACTCGCTGAAAGTGCCTTTGAAACCCACTTCGCGAATCACGGCATCCATCTCGGCACGGATGCGGGCGACTTCCTTCAGGCCGATCTGGTGAATCTCGTCGGGCGAGAGATTGGTTGTCGTGTGGAAGCGTGCGCGTTCCTGATAGAACGCGAGGCCATCCGGCGTATCCCAAATGCCGTCGGTCGTGCGTGACGCGGGCACGTAATGTTCGCGGAAGAACTTCTCGAACTTCGCGTAAGCGGGAATCACAACGCCGTCAATTGCCGCCTTGCCTTCCGCTTGCAGGCGAGCGCGCTCGGCAGCGGAAAAAGACTCGGGAATGCGCCTGAACGGCGCGTAGAACGGATTGCTCTCCGCGCCCGGCTTGATGAGCACCGCGAGCTGCGGCAGCACGCGTTCCATGACGACCCGGGGCTGCGTGCGCTTCTCACGGATGCCGAGCTCGAGCAGCGACTGCGTCTGCGCGATGTAGCGATCGATGGTCTTGAGGCGCGCGATCCAGTGCTCGTAATCCGAAACGGTCGCAAAGGGAACGAGCTCGGCCTGCTCCGACAGCGTCTGCACGCCATCCCGTGGCCTCACTTCGTAGAGAAAAGGCTTGAAGGGATACGCGCCGATGCGGCTCTCGTACTCCCACGCGAAGAGGTCGTAACTGAGCTGATCCTGCGTCGAAAGCGTTGCGCGATCGATTCGCTGCAATCGCGCGAGCGTGCTGACGTTCGCGTCGTAGCGTTTCGCGATGGCGGCGAGCGACACATCGGGCCATTGGCTCTCGTAGCGTCGGTCGCCGAAATAGGACGCGCGCAGCGGATCGTCGCGCATGTCCGTTTCCCACGCTTCGTCGACGAGTGCGTGAAAGGCGGCCGTGGTGGCGGGGGTCTGCTGAGCCATTGCGGTCTCGATCATGCCGCTCATCGCGAGCGGTATCCACAGAAGGGCGGCGGCCCGCCTCATGCGCAGCGCCAGAGTCATGGGATTCCTCGAGCCGGGGATGGGCTCAATCCGGTCGAAGGCGCTATGGTTGCACGATTCCGGCCGCGGGACTCAGGCCCGCCGCAGCAGCCGGGCGAGCACACGGAGCGCTTCGCCGCGATGACTGCGCACGTTCTTTTCCTCGGCGGAAAGCTCGGCCGCGCTGACGTCGAGACCGATCGGCAGGAAGATGGGGTCGTAGCCGAATCCGCCGGCACCGCGAGGCGCGGCCAGGATGCGACCTTCCCACGAGCCGTGCGCGATGAGGGGCTCGGGATCGTCCGCGCCGCGCACGAACGCGATGACGCACTGGTATCGCGCCCCGCGCCGATCCGTCGGCACACCGCGAAGCTCCTCGAGCATCTTCTGCAGATTGGCGAGATCGGTCGCGCCCTCACCGGCATAGCGCGCGGAATAGACGCCCGGGCGCCCGCCCAGCGCATCCACCTCGACTCCCGAGTCGTCGGCGAGTGCGGGAAGGCCCGCGAGACGCGCGGCGTGGCGCGCCTTCAGCAGGGCGTTCTCCGCGAAGGTGACGCCGGTTTCCGGAGGGGTATCGATGCCGAGCGAGGACTGCGTGACCAGCTCGTACCCGAACGGCGCAAGAATCGCGGCGAGCTCGCGCAGCTTGCCTGCGTTGCTGCTTGCGAGAACGGCCTTCATTGGGTGCTCAAACGGCGAGCGCAGCCCGCGTCAGGGTGTCGGCGCGAGTGTCTGCGCCTGGAGCGCGAACAGCTCGCCGATGCCCGTGGCCGCGAGGTTCAACAGCGCATCGAGCTCGTGCCGCCGGAATGCGTGCCCTTCGGCCGTCCCCTGAATCTCCACGAAAGCGCCGCCATTGTTCATGACGACGTTCATGTCGGTCTCCGCGTTCGAATCCTCGGCGTAGTCGAGGTCGAGCACCGGAACTCCCTTGCAGATGCCGACTGAAATCGCGGCCACCTGCCCATGAATAGGGCTTGCGGGGATCGCCCGACGCTGCACGAGTTTCTCGCACGCCTCCGCAAGCGCCACGAAGCCGCCCGTGATGGAGGCCGTGCGCGTGCCGCCGTCTGCCTGGAGCACGTCGCAGTCGAGTGTGATCGTGCGCTCGCCCAGCGCCTTGAGGTCGATGACCGCGCGCAGTGAGCGCCCGATGAGGCGCTGGATCTCCTGCGTGCGACCGCTCTGCTTGCCTTTCGCGGCTTCACGCGCGGTGCGCGTGTGCGTGGAGCGGGGAAGCATCCCGTACTCGGCCGTCACCCACCCCTGGCCCTTGCCACGCAAGAAGGGCGGAACGCTTTCCTCGACGCTCGCCGTGCACAGCACGTGCGTATCCCCGAACTCGATGAGCACGGAGCCTTCGGCGTGTTTCGCGAAACGCCGCGTGAGTCGCACGGGACGCAGTTGATCGGGCGCGCGCCCGCTCGGCCTCGACACGGTCAATCTCCCAGCCAGCGCACGGCCGCGGCAGAGGTGTTGTCGCTGCCGCCGCCGGCACGTGCCACCGCGAGTTGGCCCAGCGAGCTCAACGTATCGCGGATTGCGTGGCCACCGACGGTGAAACGGTTGGCGATTTCTTCGTCCTTGAGCGTAGCCCACATACCGTCGGTGCAGACGAAGACGACGTCGTCGGGCTCGAGGTCGCGCCGACCGCTCAGAGTCATGTCCGGCAGGATCGGATCGCCACCGATGCAGCACTCTACGAAGTTCCGCATCGGGTGATTCAGCGCCTGCTCGGCGGTGATCAGGCCTTCTCTCAAGAGCAGCTCGACGTGGCTGTGGTCACGGGTGCGCATGACGACCTGACCCTTGCGCAGGTGATACACCCGGCTGTCGCCAATGTGCGCCCACCAAGCCGCGCGCTGCTGGATCAGACCGATGGCGCACGTAGCGCGCGGCCGCTGCTCCAACGGCAGGCTCAAGCCAATTCGCACGACCTCTTCGTGCGCACGGCCCAAAGCCATGTGCAGGAAGCCCAGCGGATCGAACAGTGGGTGGGGCGTATGCCAGAACGCTTCGAGCAGGGCTTTCTGCGTGACCTCGGCGGCGCGTGCACCATCAGCGTGCCCGCCCATGCCGTCGACCACCAGAAGCATGACCGCATGCTCGGCGACGGCCGTGACCACACGATCCTGGTTTTCTTCGCGCGCCCCGAGCAGTGATATGTCCGCGTACTCGACCCGCAAAGAGCGCACTCATGCATCTGCTAAGATTGGCCGCGCTTTATATCACCCACCCGCCGACGAACGTAAGCCACACAAGCTGCGTCGTGAGCATTTTTCGAGCCGTCCAAAGCCCATGATCGCCAGCATGACCGGATTCGCCCGCCGGGAGGCCTCTGGCCCCTGGGGGACACTCGTCTGCGAGCTTCGCAGCGTCAACCACCGTTTCCTCGAGTGCAGCTTCCGGCTGCCGGATGAGGTGCGTGCCACCGAGCCTGAGTTTCGGCAGGTCGCCACCCGTGAGCTGAGGCGCGGGAAAGTGGACTGTAGCGTCAGCTTCCGGGCAACCCAAGGTGCCGAAGTCGCCCTGGATGTGGACGCACAAGCGCTCGAACGTGTGCTTTCCAAGGTGCGGGAGCTGGCCGCCGCTCTGCCCGGCAATCACACGGTGAATCTCATGGATGTGCTGCGCTGGCCGGGCGTCGTCCGTGAAGACAACACCGGCAGTGACGAGGTCGTCGCCGCCGCGCGTGGCTTGTTCATGGAAACCGTTGCGGATCTCGTCGCCGCCCGCGGACGCGAAGGCGTTCGTCTTCGGGAATTGATCGACCAGCGCTGCACGAATCTCGAAGGCTTGGTCGCACAAGTGCGCACGCGCCTGCCGGAAGTTCAGGCCAGGGTACGCGAGCGCTTGAATGAGCGAATCGCCGACCTGAAAGCCCAGGTCGACCAGGACCGGTTGGAACAGGAACTGGCGCTCCTGCTCCAACGACTCGATGTCGATGAAGAGCTCGACCGGCTGGCCGGTCACATCGAGGAAATCCGCCGCATCGTCGGGGCGAGCGAGCCCGCCGGGCGTCGACTCGACTTCCTCATGCAGGAGCTGAATCGCGAAGCGAACACGCTGTCGTCGAAATCTCAGGATCTGGAAACCACGCGCGCCGCCGTCGAGATGAAAGTCACGATCGAGCAGATGCGCGAGCAGGTTCAGAACATCGAGTGACGCTCAAAGAGAAGCCCGTCGCAAGGACGGGCTTCGAAAGAGGAGTCCTCGAGACTCCCGGCTGCTGGACCCGTGATTACCAAAACTGGTTATAGATCACGTCGAGCACAACGCCCGTAGCAATCGCCGCCAGCACAACGTCATGGTCGATGCGCACCCAGTGGTAGCCGTAGGGCGGGGCGCGCAGTCCACAATCGTAGTAATTGCCGACCACATAGCTCGGGCCGTAGTACGCGACCGGCAAACGATCACCGCGACGCCATGAGCGGGGGGCGTAGCCGTACGGACGGTAGTAACTGCCCCAATGCCAACGGCCGTTCTCCCACCGATTGTCGTGATGCGGAGGCGAGACGTAACGCGGCGGGCTCACCCAGCGGCGGTTGTCGAAGCGACCGTCGTACTGCCGGCCATCATTGGAACGATTATCCCAGCGGCGATCGTCACGCCGGCCATCCGAGCGATGGTCGTCACGATTCCAGTTATTGCCCCGACCCCGATCGTTGTTACCCCGATCGTTGCGATGATCGTTGTCGCGACCACCCCGGTTGTCATTGCGGTTGTCCGGACGATGCTGCTCCTGGCCGCGATCGTTGTTCCGACCGTTGTTGCCGTTGTGGAGAGCCGGCGGCAGAACTGTGCCCGCCATCGCCGTGGACCCAGCGACAAGCGAGATCAAAAGAGCTCCGAGTGCCGCGCGTTTCATGACTGTCTCCTCGTGTGGCCCGGTTGAGGCCGATGCTGCTTTGAAGCGTGGGGCGCACTCTCGACAAGGGACGATTAGAGGAAACTGAACACCTCGTTCAGGATCCGTTCATTTTTCTGGAACCGGGTCCCGCCGGAATGGCGCTCCCGCCCGGGCCCGCTTTGGTATCGTAGCGCCCCCGGTGGCGTCGACGGCCCGCCGGAGGAAGCCGAAATCGATGTGGATCAAGTGGTTACGTGAGAGGCTCGTCGTCATGCGCTACTTGCTGCCGACATCGGCCCTGCCGCTCGCAGGCTACGTTACCGTGGCCTCGGCGCAAGCGCCGTTGCGCTTCGAAGCGATCAAGCGAACCGTCTATCTGGACACTCCCGTGCTCGAAGATCTGCAGAAATCCAACCCCCAACGCTACGCGCAGGTGCGCCGGATCATTCCCGCGAACCTGCAGTCAACACCGAAGTAATCCAGGCGAACGATGGCCGTAGCCGGGAAAGATAGCGGCCGCGGCCGCCTGTTCGTGATCGCCGCCCCGTCCGGGGCCGGCAAGACTTCGCTGGTAAAAGCTCTTCTAGAGCGCCGGCCCGAGCTGCACGTCTCCATATCCCACACGACACGCGCCCAGCGTCCGACCGAGAGGCCTGGGCGCGAGTATTACTTCGTCACCGTGCCGCAGTTTCAGGAGCTGATCGCAAAGGACGAATTCCTGGAGCACGCGCAGGTCTTCGACAACTTCTACGGCACGGGGCGGCGGCCCGTTGAGCAGCAGCTCAGCCAGGGCCGCAACGTTATCCTCGAGATCGATTGGCAGGGCGCGCGACTCGTCCGCAAGGCGATGCCGGAGTGCTCGAGCATCTTCATCCTCCCGCCATCACGAAAGGCGCTGGAGGAACGGCTGAGAAATCGACAGACCGACTCCGCCGAAGTCATCGCCCGCCGCCTTCGGGATGCCGTAGGCGATATGTCTCACTGGAGCGAGTTCGACTACGTCGTCGTCAACGACGATTTCGAGCGCGCCGTCGCCGATCTCGGTCGCATCGTGGACGGTGCCGGCGAGGACCTCGCCGCTGACCGGAAGTCCTTGAAACCGCTGCTCTCGGAGCTCGTCGGTTGAAACGGGCCCGTTCGGGCCCCACGACTGGCGATGCCCTCCCCACTCGCTTATAGTTTCCGTCCTTTCGCCTGCGGACGCGGGCGCTCCTCGGATTGAGCTCATCTATATGGCCCGTATTACCGTAGAAGACTGCCTGCACAACGTCGACAACCTGTTCCAGCTCGTGCTGCTGGCTGCCCAGCGCGCCCGCCGGCTCGCCAATGGCGCCGAGCCCACGCTGAGCTGGGAGAACGACAAGCCCACGGTCGTGGCACTGCGTGAAATCGCTGCCGGCAACATCACGGTCGAGATGCTGCGTGAGCCGGAGCCGCCCCCGGTCGAGAACACCATGACGCTCGACGAAGCCGCCCAGTCCACCTTCCGCGCCCCGCAGTTCGGCCTCGGAGACTGAGGGCTCACGCCGCCTGAAGTAACCTATGGACTATGCGTCTTCGCTCCTGGGACTGCTTCCCGGCGGACGACGCACTCCGGGTCTCAAAGAGCTGCTGAGCACCGTCGAGAGCTACCTGCCACCCGAGCAGGTGGCACGCATCCGTGAAGCCGCCGAGTTTGGCGCTTCGGCCCACAAGGGTCAGAAGCGCCTCTCGGGTGAACCGTACATCGCCCATCCCGTCGCCGCCGCCGCGATCCTCGCGGACCTGCGCCTCGACGCGGACACCATCGTCGCGGCGATCCTGCACGACGTCATCGAAGACACGCCCACGCCGAAGGATCAGCTCGCCGCCAAGTTCGGCGCGGATGTGGCCGAGCTCGTCGACGCCGTCACCAAGCTCGACCAGATCAAGTTCAAGAGTCGCGAGGAAGCGCAGGCGGAAAGCTTCCGCAAGATGCTGCTCGCGATGGTGCGAGACCTTCGCGTCATCCTCGTAAAGCTCGCCGACCGCACCCACAACATGCGCACCATCGAGGCGATGACGCCGCCTCGCCGGCGCGCGATCGCCCGCGAGACGCTCGAGATCTATGCGCCGATCGCCGAGCGCCTCGGCCTCTATCGCATCAAGCTGGAGCTCGAAGACCTCGGCTTCTCGGCGCTGTACCCGCAGCGCTATCGGGTGCTCGAACGTGCACTGAAGCGCGCGCGGGGCAATCAAAAAGAATTCCTGAAGAAGATCGAGCAGCAGCTCACCGCGGCGCTGCTCAAGAGCGAGATCGCCGCGACAGTGGAGATGCGCGAGAAGCATCTCTACAGCATCTACAAGAAGATGCGGCGCAAGCGCGCCACGTTGAACGAGATCGTCGACGTGTACGGCCTGCGCATCGTCGTGAACAACATCGACACATGCTATCGGGGGCTCGGCGTCGTTCACAGCGTGTTCAAGCCGATGCCGGGGCGCTTCAAGGATTACATCGCGATCCCGCGCGTGAACGGCTATCAATCGCTGCACACGACACTGTTCGGACCGAATGGCGTGCCGATCGAAGTGCAGATCCGCACGGAAGACATGCATCGTGTCGCGGAGTCGGGCATCGCCTCGCACTGGAAATACAAATCCGGCGAGCTCGAAGACTCCATTCAGCAGGCGCGCGCGCGCGAGTGGCTGTCGAATCTCGTCGAGCTGCAGGAAGGCGGCACGACCTCGGAAGAGTTCCTCGAGAGCGTCAAGGTCGACCTGTTCCCGGACAAGGTTTACGTGTTCACGCCGCGTGGAGAAATCTTGCGCCTGCCGAGCGGCGCGACGGTGGTCGACTTCGCGTACGCCGTGCACACGGATATCGGCAATCGCTGTGTGGCCGCCAAGGTGGATCGCCGCCTCACACCATTGCGCACCGTGCTCCGTAACGGCCAGACCGTCGAGATCATGACCGCGAAGGGCGCGATGCCCAACCCGTCGTGGGTGAACTTCGTGGTGACGGCGAAGGCGCGTGGCGCCATCCGCCACTATCTGAAGAGCCTGCGTCGCACGGAAGCCATCGCGCTGGGTCAGCGCCTCGTGAACCAGGCACTCGGCGAGTTCAATCTCTCGCTCGATGACGTCACGCCCGAGTTGCTGGCATCCGCCATGGGCGAGCTTGGGATGAAGGACGTCGACGAGCTCTACGAAAGAATCGGCTTGGGAGAGCGGCTCGCGCCACTGGTCGCGCGCCGCCTGATGCCCGCCGCGCCCACCGAAGAAGGCACCGTCACACAACCCGCGCCGCTCGCCATCGCCGGAACGGAAGGTCTGCTCGTCAGCTACGCGCGCTGCTGCTTCCCGATTCCGAACGACCCGATCTTCGCGTTCCTTTCTTCCGGTCGCGGCATCGTCATTCACCGCGAGAACTGCGTGAACGTCGAGGACTACCGCAAGCATCCGGAAAAGTGGCTGCCGGTCACCTGGCAGGCCTTGCCGGACCGGCTGTTCAGCTCCGAAGTGCGCGTGGAAGTGGCGAATCGCACCGGGGTGCTGGCGGCCGTGGCGGCCGCGATTTCCAGCACCGACACGAACATCGATCGTGTGTCCGTCGAGGAACGCGACTCGGACATTTCCGAGCTCGTATTCGAGCTCAAAGTGCACGACCGCAAGCACCTGGCGCGCATCGTGCGGATGATTCGACGCATGCCCGACGTCCAGCGCGTCACGCGCTCGCTCGCCGCGCACTCGCCGTCACACCTGCATTCGCGCGATGAACGGCCAAAGTAGATTACTAAGTTGTAGATTGTAGAATCGCGGGCGCGCCCGTCGGGCGTGCCGCCGATCGGCGCGCGCTCCGGCGCGCATCCACTTTCATCGACAGGAGCCCTTCGCCATGACCCGCGAGATCATCCACACCGACCGTGCGCCGAAGGCCATCGGCCCATATTCGCAGGCCGTGCGCGCGGGCAACACCGTGTATCTCTCCGGCCAGATCCCGCTCGATCCGAAGACGATGGAACTGGTCACCGGAGACATCGAGAAAGAGATTCGCCAGGTGTTCGAGAATCTCAAGGCCGTGGCGGAAGCGGCGGGCAGCTCGCTCGCGCAGGCGGTGAAGGTCAACGTGTATCTCACCGATCTCGCGAACTTCGCGAAGGTGAACGAGATCATGGCCCAGTACATCTCGCAGCCCTACCCGGCGCGGGCCGCAGTCGGCGTCGCGCAGCTGCCGCGCGGTTCGCGTGTCGAGATCGAATGCGTGCTCCACCTTGACTGAGACCGCCCTCAACCGCGACGCGAGCGCCGAGCAACGGCCGGTCACCGCCATGCGCGGTGTCGGCTCCGCGCTCGCCGAGCGTTTACAGCGGTTGGGTGTCACGCAGGTGCAGGACCTGCTCTTCGTCCTGCCGCTGCGCTACGAGGATCGCACTCAGGTCGTCCCGATCGGCGCTCTGCTTCCCGGCACGCGTGTTGCGGTTGAAGGCGAAGTGCAGCTGACCGAGATCGTGTTCCGGCGTCGGCGGCAGCTTCTCTGCCGTATTTCGGACGGCTCGGGTTTCCTTACGCTGCGCTTCTTCTATTTCTCGGGCGCCCAGCAGGGCGCGCTGGCGCGTGGCACGCGGCTGCGATGCTTCGGCGAAATCCGGCGCGGGCCGCTGGGCCTCGAGATCGTCCACCCCGAGTATCGGCGCGCGTTGCCGGACGATTCCGCCAGCGTCGAAGAGACGCTGACTCCTATCTATCCCGGCACGGAGGGCGTCGCGCAGGGGCGCATGCGCGCGCTGGTCAACGAGGCCCTGCGCGAAGTGAGTCGCGCCAGCGTGCAGGATTGGGTGCCCGCGCAGGTTCTGGAGCCGCTCGGCCTGCCCGCGCTGAAAGACGCGCTCGACTACGTTCACAACCCGCCGCGCGGGGCGCAGATCCTGGAGCTCGCGGCCGGCCAGCACCCCGCTCAGCGGCGGCTCGCGTTCGAGGAGCTGCTCGCGCATCACCTCAGCCTGAAGCTGCTGAAGAACTCTTCGCGCACCGTGCCCGCGACGCCGCTGGGAGACCCCGACCAACTCTCGAAGCGCTTCATCGAAGCGCTGCCGTTCCCGCTAACGGGCGCACAAGGTCGCGCGCTGCGCGACGTCGAAGCCGATCTGCTGCTCAATCAGCCGGCGGTCCGACTGATTCAGGGCGATGTCGGATGCGGCAAGACGATCGTTGCCGCCGCCGCCGCCGCGCGCGCCGCCGGTTCCGGCATGCAGGCCGTTTTGATGGCGCCGACGGAGCTGCTCGCCGAGCAGCATTGGCGAAACTTCTGCCAATGGTTCCACCCGCTTCATCTTCCGGTGGCGCTGGTGTCGGGCTCGCAGACGGCCAAGGTGCGCAGGAGCGCACTCGAAGCCATCGCGAGCGGAGACGTGCGAATCATCGTCGGCACGCACGCCCTGTTTCAGGAAGGCATCGATTTCTCGAATCTCGCGCTGATCATTGTCGATGAGCAGCACCGCTTCGGCGTGCAGCAGCGTCTGCGCATGCAGGAGAAGGGACGCAAACAGGGCCGCTTCCCCCATCAGATCATCATGACGGCGACGCCGATCCCGCGAACACTCGCGATGACCGCGTATGCGGACCTCGACATCTCCGTGATCGACGAGCTGCCGCCGGGCCGCACGCCGGTGAAAACCGTCGTCGTGCCGGAAGAACGTCGGGATGAAGTCGTCGCGCGCATCACCGCCGCCTGTCGCGATGGGCGCCAGGTCTACTGGGTGTGCCCGCTGATCGAAGAGTCCGACGAAGTGCGCTCGCAAGCCGCCGAGGACACGGCCGCGCGGCTCGCCGAAGCGCTACCGGATGTGCGCGTGGGCCTCGTGCACGGGCGCATGCCTTCCGCGAAGAAAGACCAGGCCATGCTCGCCTTCAAGGCGGGGAAGATCCAGCTGCTCGTCGCCACCACCGTCATCGAAGTCGGTGTCGACGTGCCTAACGCCACGCTCATGGTCATCGAGAATGCGGAGCGCATGGGCCTGGCGCAGCTGCATCAGCTGCGCGGTCGCGTGGGGCGCGGCGCGGAGGCGAGCAACTGCGTGCTGCTGTATCAAAGCCCGCTTTCGGAGCTCGCGCGGGAGCGACTCAAGGTGATCCGCGAGACTGGCGATGGTTTCGAGATCGCCCGTCGCGACATGGAACTGCGCGGTCCCGGCGAGTTGCTCGGTACCCGGCAGACCGGGCTCGCGCAGCTGCGAGTGGCGGATCTGGTGCGCGATTCGGACCTGCTGCCGCGCGTCCAGCAGGCTGCGGAGCTGATGCTCGGCTCGTACCCGGATAATATCGCCCCGCTCGCCGCGCGCTGGATCGGCGCCGGCGAACGTTATGGACGCGTGGGGTAGCACCGCTTGGCAGCCGAGCAGTTCTCTTTCGACCTGAGGCCTACCGAAGCGCCGTTCCTGTACCGTCAGGGCCGGCGCGTGCAGGAATGGGGGCGGCTCATGCGCCTCGACAAGCCCGTGGGCATCTGGCTACTGCTGTGGCCGGAGCTGTGGGCGCTATGGATCGCGGGCGGCGGGCGCCCGGAGCCGCGCGTCCTCGTCATCTTCCTGCTCGGCACGGTGGTGATGCGCTCGGCGGGCTGCGTCATCAACGATTTCGCCGATCGCAACGTCGATCCCTACGTGAAGCGCACGAAGGACAGGCCGCTCGCGGCGCGCCGCGTGGGGCCGCGTGAAGCGCTGGTGCTCTTCTTCGGGCTCGCGTGCATCGCGCTCTACCTGGCGCTCCAGCTCGACATCAAGACGTTGAAGCTGGCGATCGTTGGCGCCGTGCTCACAGTGTCTTACCCCTTTCTCAAGCGATTCTTCCCGCTGCCGCAGTTCTATCTCGGTCTCGCCTTCGGTTGGGCGGTGCCGATGGCGTACATGGCCGCCTCCGGATCGCTGCCACGTGTGGCGTGGGTCCTCTTCGTGACGGCAGTGCTGTGGGCGTGCATCTACGACACGCTCTACGCGATGGTCGATCGTGAAGACGATGTGAAGATCGGGGTGAAGTCCAGCGCGGTTCTGTTCGCGGACATGGACAAACTCATCGTTGCGATCATGCAGGCGATGATGCTGTTCGCGCTGATCCTCGTGGGCCGTGCGATGAAGTTCGGCAACTGGTATCTCACGGGTGTGATCGCGGCGGCCGTGTTCTTTCTCTATCAGCAATGGCTCATCCGCGATCGCGAGCCGTCGCGGTGTTTCCGCGCGTTCCAGAACAATCAGTACGTGGGCCTGTCCGTGTTCATTGGCGTGTTGCTCGAGTACGTCTACGCCAGCCCGTCCTGATCCGGTTCTTTCTCCACTCGCGCGATCGCCCACAGCTCGATCTCCCGCGCGCCGGCTTCTCTCAGCGCGTCGATCGCCGCCACGGCGGTGCTCCCGGTCGTCACCACATCGTCGAGCAAGGCGATGCGTCCCTGCGGTGGCGTCCGCACTACGTCAAAAGCACCCCGAACGTTCTTGCGCCGCGCTTGCAGCGAAAGGCCGCTTTGTTCGCGGGTCGCGATCCTACGTACCAGCGACCGCGAATCGACGCGCGCACCAAGTGAAGCGGCGGCGAATCGCGCGATTTCCAGCGCCTGGTTGAATCCGCGCTCGCGCAGGCGCGCGACGTGCAGCGGCATGGGCACGATGCATGCGGGCGGTTCCCAGCCGCGCGACCGGTGCTCACGTGCCAGCAACTCGCCCAGCACGCGCGCGAACACCCGCTCGCCCCGGAACTTCACCGCCCGAATGAAGTGATCTATGGGATACGCGTACTTAAAAAGGAACAAGGAACGTAATACAGTGTCGCCCCCGATAGCGGGCGCCGACCCCGTGCCGCCGTCGAGAACAGGAAGAAGCGTGGTACACACGTCGCAGAGATCGAGGTCTGGCGCCTGCCCAACGGCGCCACAGAGGCAGCACACGGGCGGCAACACGGCTGAGCCCGCCGCACGCGTCAACCTTCGTCGCGCAGCCGCGAGTCGCGCAATTGTCGACATTCAACCGTCCTTTTCGTTGACATCTGGGAGGCCCGCCGGGAATATCCCCGGGCCGTCGAGCATGGCGCCTGACGCAAGCCGGCTCGACGTGCATTCCCTCGGCAAACAACGAGATATGCGCATGGATCAGACCCTGTCCGGCACCCTCCGCCACAACTGGACGCTGCTGGAGGTCGAGTCGCTGTTTGCGATGCCCTTCATGGACCTGCTGTTCCACGCCCAGCGCGTGCACCGGCAGCACCACGAGTCGAGCACGGTCCAGATGAGCACCCTGCTATCCATCAAGACCGGGGCCTGCCCTGAGGATTGCGCCTACTGCTCGCAGAGCGTCCGGTACGACACCGGGCTCGAGCGCGAAACGCTGCTAGAGATCGAGCAAGTGGTGGACTCCGCGCGGCGCGCTAAAGAAGCCGGTGCCACGCGCTTCTGCATGGGTGCCGCCTATCGCTCGCCGAAGCCGAAGCAGGTAGCCGCCATCGCGCAGATGATTCGCGAAGTGCGCGCGCTCGGCATGGAGACCTGCGCGACGCTCGGCATGCTCACCCCGTCACAGGCGGTGGAGCTGAAGAGCGCCGGGCTGGATTACTACAACCACAACATCGATACCTCGCCGGAGTACTACGACAAGGTCATCACCACCCGCACCTTTCAGGATCGGCTGGATACGCTCGAAGCGGTACGCGAAGCCGGCCTGAAGGTGTGCTGCGGCGGCATCCTGGGCATGGGCGAGACGACGACGGATCGCGCGAACATGCTCATCACGCTCGCCAACCTGCCGGCGCATCCGGAAAGTGTGCCGATCAACCAGCTCGTGCAGATTCCCGGCACGCCGTTGCACGGCAAGACCGGCGTGGACCCGTTCGACTTCGTGCGCACCATCGCGGTGGCGCGCCTGATGATGCCCGCCGCGCACGTTCGTCTTTCCGCCGGGCGCGAAACGATGAGCGACGAGCTGCAGGCGCTGTGTTTCATGGCCGGCGCGAACTCGATGTTCTACGGCGAGAAGCTGCTGACGACGGGCAACCCGGACGTCGCGCGCGATCAGCGGTTATTCGCACGGCTGGGCCTGAAGGCCGAGGCGCCGAAGGCATCCCAAACCGCACACGAGTGCTCGCACGAGCCTTCGCTACAAGGTAACCACGCAAGTGAAGCGCGACTCCTCAGCGCTTAAAGCGGCATTGTGCGAGGGTCGATCGCCAGCATCTGCGGCGACGGCAGCGGACGGTCGATTCGTTTCCCATTGAAGAGAATCGTGCGGAAGTCGTGGTCGAGGGCCAGCGCCTCATCGACTTCTGCAGCAACGACTATCTGGGTCTGGCCCGCCACCCGAAGATCGTCGCGGCGCTGTGCGAAGCTGCGCCGCGCACCGGGGTGGGCAGCGGAGCTGCGCATCTCGTCACAGGTCACGGCCGCGAGCACGCCGCGCTCGAAGAAGAAATCGCCGCCTTCACCGGGCGCCAGCGCGCGCTGCTCTTCTCCACCGGATACATGGCGAACCTCGCGGTCATCTGCGCGCTCGCGGATCGCGGCGAAGTCGTACTCCTCGATCGCCTCAATCACGCCTCACTCATCGACGGCGCCCCTGCTCTCCGGCGCGCGCTTCAGCCGCTATGCGCACGGCGATGGCGCTGCGGCCGAGCGCGCTCTGATCGAGCACAAGGACGAAGTCTCCGTGCTCGCAACAGATGGCGTCTTCAGCATGGATGGCGATATCGCGCGCCTTCCCTCGCTCGCTCGCGCCTGCCAGAAGAAAAAAGCCTGGCTCATCGTCGATGACGCCCATGGCATCGGCGTGCTGGGTGCACGAGGTCGCGGCACACTCGAACACTACGAGATGGATGCTGAAGAAGTCCCGGTGCTCGTCGGTACCCTGGGCAAAGCACTGGGCACATTCGGCGCCTTCGTCGCAGGCTCGACGGAGTTGATCGAGCTGCTCATCCAGAAGGCACGCACTTACATCTACACGACGGCGATTCCGCAGCCGATCGCCGCCGCGACACGCGCGGCGCTTCGGCTCGTGGACGAGGAATCCTGGCGACGAGAGCGCGTACTCGAGCTCACCGCCCGCTTCCGCACAGCGGCGCGGCAACTGGACATTCCCCTCGGCACGTCCGACACGCCGATTCAGCCAGTCATTCTCGGTACACCCGAAGCCGCACTCGGTGCGCAGAAGGCGCTGTGGGAAGCGGGCTTCTGGGTAGTAGCCATTCGCCCGCCGACCGTGCCAGCGGGCGGCGCGCGCCTGCGAATCACGCTCTCCGCCGCCCACACGGAATCGCAAGTCGACGCGCTGGTCGAAACGCTCGGCCGCACCCGGGCCAGCTGGCAAAAGGGCACGGAAGCGCACGGATGAATCGCCCCGATCGCCCCGTCAGTCGCGGCTCCGCCGAGCGGCCGCCCGATGAATCGTCACGGCTGGACGATGTCGGCATACGCAGATCCTTCGATCGCGCGAGCAGCGCGTACGAGAAGGCCGCGGTCCTGCAGGCGCGCGTCGGCGACGAGCTGCTCGAGCGGCTGGACTTCTTCAAGCTCTCGCCCGACGCCGTCGTCGATCTCGGCGCGGGCACCGGCCGAATCACCGGCGAGCTGAAGCGCCGCTACCCGCCGCGCGCAGGTCGTCGCGCTCGACATTGCGCCCGGCATGCTGCGCGAAGCGCGCCGACACATGAGCTTCTTCCGCCGCTTCGAGCGCGTGTGCGCCGATGTCAGGCAATTGCCGTTCAGCGACGCGAGCGTCGACATTGCCGTGAGCAACCTCATGCTCCAGTGGTGCGGCGATCTCGACAGCGCTTTCCGCGAAGTGCGGCGCGTGCTGAAGCCTGACGGCCTGTTCTCATTCACAACGTTTGGCCCCGACACGCTACGCGAGCTGCGCAGTGCCTGGGCGGCGGTGGACGGCTACAGCCACGTCAACACGTTCATCGACATGCACGACATCGGCGATGCACTGGTGCGCGCGGGCCTGACCGAGCCGGTGCTCGACGTCGAACGAGTCACTCTCACCTACCAGGACGTGCTCTCGCTCATGCGGGATCTCAAAGTCATCGGCGCGCACAACGTCACCGCCGGCCGGCCGCGCGGCCTCCTGGGTCGCGGCACTTTGCGGCGTCTCGAAGCGGCGTACGAGCCCGCCCGCCGCTCGGGCCTGATCCCCGCCACGTACGAAATCGTGTACGGCGCGGCCTGGGGTTCCGCCGGCAAGCGCGGGGCGTCGGTAGTCGACGGCGAAGTCCACATCTCCCCGGGCTCGATCCGTCGGCGCGGCGAGGGAGGGCGGCCATGATCGCCCGCACTCGCGGAGTCTTCATCACGGGCACCGACACCGAGGTCGGCAAGACCGTCGTCGCGACCGCGATCATCCGGTCGCTGGTCGAGGCGGGCTACCGGATTGCCGGCATGAAGCCCATCGCCGCCGGCGCTGAAGCGACCCCGGCCGGCCTGCAGAATGCGGACGCGGCTGCCCTGAGGGCGGCCGCGAACGTGCCCGCGACGTATGAAATCGTGAATCCCTACTGCTTCAAGCTGGCGGCATCACCTCATATCGCGGCCGCAAATGAGGGTATCAGTATCAAACTTGCTCCCATCGTGCAGGCCTTCGGGCAGCTCACCCGCGGCTCCGACATGGTGGTCGTCGAGGGCGCGGGCGGCTGGTACGCGCCCATCACCGACGCCGAAACGATGGCGGATGTCGCCGCCTCGCTCGACCTGCCCGTCATCCTGGTCGTCGGCCTGCGGCTCGGCTGCCTCAATCACGCGCTGCTGACGGCCGATGCGATCGAACGCCGCGGACTCACCTGCGCCGGCTGGATCGGCAATCACCTGCGGCCGCGCTTCGAGCACGCGGCCGAAAACCTCGCCACGCTCGAAGCGCGCCTGTCCGCGCCGTTGCTCGAGGTCGTGCCGTTTCAGGCACCTGAAAGCCTCACGCCCGCGACGCCGACCACGCTCTCCCGAATCGCGGTCGCACGCATAAAAGAAGTCTTGCGCCTGTAGTTTCCGGCAACGACCTGCCGTACCATCGCGCCCTTCCCAACGGGACGTGCTTTTTCCAGCGTGGCCAGTAGCTTGCAAGAGCGAATCGAGATCGTTCCGAATTGCTCCCTGAGCACGCGCGGGGCGCTCGTTTTCTTCGGCTCGGTGTGTCTGGCGACCTTTGGCATCGCCGGCATCATGACCTTCCGTGGCTTCTGGCCGATCCTGCCGTTCGCGGGCCTGGAAATGCTGCTCCTTGGCTGGGCGCTGCGCCGGAGTCTCGAACGCCGCCACACAGCGAAACCATCACCGTTTCGGACGACGATGTGCGGATCGAGCGGCGCGACCGTGCTCATTACGTCGAAGTCGTGTTTCCGAGGCATTGGGCACGCGTTAAACTGCGCCGCCCTCATTCGCGCCTGCATCCGAGCTGTCTGACCATCGAGTCGCACGGCCGTCGATGCGAGGTTGGGAGCTTTCTGACGGAACAAGAGCGGCGCGGGCTCGCGCAGCGACTGACGCGCCTGATCGGGCGCATCAACGAGTCGCCCTCGCTCGCCCCGACGTAAACGAGTCAGGGGCGGGTGCGCGAAGCAGGTGAACCCGGGCGAGGGTGAAATTTTGAGTTCGATTGAACGGTACAGCGCGCCGTGCACATGGCGGCGCCCGGCAGGCACAGGAACGATGATCCGAAAAGCACTGGTCTCTTTGGCCGCGATGGCGGCGCTTTCTCCCGCGGCACACGCTGAATCCGGCTGGCACCTGCTCAACATGACGCAGGGTGTCACCGACATCAGCCGCAAGATCTACAGCCTCCACATGCTCATCTTCTGGGTGTGCGTGATCATCGGCGTGGTGGTCTTCGGCGTCATGATCTACTCGCTGGTGAAGTTCCGTAAGTCGCAAGGCTCCGTCGCCGACACGACCATGGTTCACAACACCAAGGTCGAGATCGTGTGGACGGTGATCCCGGTCGCGATCCTGGTCGCCATGGCCGTGCCCGCCGCGAACACGCTCGTGCAGCTGGAAGACACCCGCAACACCGAGCTCACCATCAAGGTGACCGGCTATCAGTGGGGCTGGCAGTACGACTACCTCGACAACGGCGTCGTGTTCTTCTCGCGCCTGACGCGCGAAGCGGACGCCGCCCCGCCGCCTCGCCTCCGGCACGGACGTCACGAAGATCGCGAATTATCTGCGTGACGTGGACAACCCGCTGATCGTTCCGGTGGACACCAAGGTGCGCCTGCTCGTCACGGCCACCGACGTCATCCACGCCTGGTGGGTGCCGGAGTTCGGCATCAAGAAAGATGCGATCCCCGGGCTACGTGAACGAAATGTGGTTCAAGGTCGACGCCGACAAGGCCGGCACCTATCGCGGCCAGTGCGTCGAGCTCTGCGGCCGTGACCACGGCTTCATGCCGATCGTCACCAAGGCCATCAGCAAGGCCGAGTTCGAGAGCTGGCTGAAGACGACCGCAGCGTCCCAGAAGCAGGCGGCCGCGGGTTCGGCTCCGCCAGCCCCCGCCGCGCCGGCCACCGCCGCTGTCGCGACCGCCGGCTGATCCAGCCAGATAGATAAAGTTTCTCGAGGATTCAAGATCATGGCTTACGACTCACACGCTGGCGCCGCTCACGGCCACGACGCACACGACGACCACAAGCCGCACGGCTGGCGCCGCTGGGTATTCGCGACGAACCACAAGGACATCGGCACGATGTACCTTTTGTTCGCCGGACTGATGTTCTTCATCGGCGGCATGATGGCGATGATCATCCGCGCCGAGCTCTTCAAGCCGGGCCTGCAATTCGTCGATCCGCAGTTCTTCAACTCGATGACGACGATGCACGCGCTGTTCATGATCTTCGGCGCGGTGATGCCGGCGTGGACGGGCCTTGCGAACTGGCAGATCCCGCTGCAGGTCGGCGCGCCCGACATGGCGCTGCCCCGTCTCAACAACTTCTCGTTCTGGATCCTGCCGTTCGCCTTCACCATCCTGTTCAGCACGATCTTCGTGCCGGGTGGCGGGCCTGCCGGTGGCTGGACGCTCTATCCGCCTCTCGTTCTGCAGGGTAGCGAGTCGTTCCCGATGGTGATCTTCGCGATCCACCTCATGGGGGCCTCGTCGATCCTCGGCGCCATCAACGTGATCGTCACGATCATGAACATGCGCGCGCCGGGCATGACGCTGCTGCGCATGCCGCTGTTCGTGTGGAGCTGGCTGATCACCGCGTACCTGCTGATCGCCGTGATGCCGGTGCTCGCGGGCGCGGTCACCATGCTGCTCACCGATCACTTCTTCGGCACCACGTTCTTCACGGCGGCGGGCGGCGGCGACCCGGTGATGTTCCAGCACATCTTCTGGTTCTTCGGCCACCCCGAGGTGTACATCCTCATCCTGCCGGCGTTCGGCATCGTGTCCGAGATCATCCCGGCCTTCGCCCGCAAGCCGATCTTCGGCTACGAGGCGATGGTGTACGCCATCGCGTCCATCGCGTTCCTGTCGTTCATCGTGTGGGCGCACCACATGTTCACGGTGGGCATGCCGCTCGCGGGCCAGCTCTTCTTCATGCTGTCGACGATGCTCATCGCGATCCCGACCGGCGTGAAGGTGTTCAACTGGACGGCGACGATGTGGAAGAGCTCGATGACCTTCGAGCCACCGATGCTGTTCGCGCTGTCCTTCCTGTTCCTGTTCACGATCGGCGGGTTCTCGGGCCTGATGCTCGCGATCGTGCCGGCGGACTTCCAGTATCACGACACGTACTTCGTGGTGGCCCACTTCCACTACGTGCTCGTGCCGGGCGCCGTCTTCAGCATCATGGCTGGCGTCTACTACTGGCTGCCGAAGTGGACCAGCAAGATGTACGACCTGAAGCTCGCGACGATCCACTTCTGGCTTTCGACGATCTTCGTGAACGTGCTGTTCTTCCCGCAGCACTTCCTGGGGCTCGCCGGCATGCCGCGTCGTATCCCGGACTACGCCACCCAGTTCACGGACTGGAACATGGTGTCGTCGATCGGCGCGTTCGGCTTCGGTCTCTCGCAGCTTCTCTTCCCGTACATCATCTGGAAGTGCGTGAAGAGCGGTGTGCCTGCCCCGAGCCGCGCCTGGGAAGGCGCGCATGGCCTCGAGTGGGAACTGCCGTCACCGCTGCCGTATCACACGTGGGAAGACCCTCCGTCAGCGGAGCTCATCGCTCGCGGCGCCGCGCACTGAGCCGGCACGCGCACGAGTAGCAACGATAGATGGCCGCGAATCCGATCAACGCCCTGTCAGCCGCCGAGCAGGCTGAGCGACGACGCCGCGTTAAACGCACGGCGTTGCTGCTCGGCCTCGTGGCCGGCTCGTTTTACGTGGGCTTCATCATCCTCACGTACTTCCGCAGCCAGCACTGACCGATGAAGCTGAGCCCCGAAACCCTCCGTGCGAACCGCTCGCTGCTGATCAAGCTGCTGGTGTTCACCCTGGGCGCGTTCGGGTTCGGCTACGCGCTCATTCCTCTCTATGACGTGCTCTGTGATGTCACCGGCTTCGGCAACGAGCGCAGGCTCGCCAAGAAGTCCGTCATCAACGCAAAGCCCGACGAGACGCGCGACATCGTGGTGGAGTTTCTCGCCGAGCTGCCGAGCAACGGCAACTGGGAGTTCAGGCCGGTGCTCGCACGCATGACGGTGCACCCCGGCCAGCTCTACACGGCGGATTTCATCGCGAAGAACCTCACGGGCCGCGACACGATCGCGCAGGCCGTGCCCGGCATCGCGCCTACGAAGGCCGCGCCGTTCTTCCACAAGACAGAGTGCTTCTGCTTCACACCGCAGAAGTTCAAGACGAGCGAGGAGCGGGTGCTGCCCGTCCGGTTCGTCATCGACCCGGCGATTCCCGCTTACGTGGATCGCCTGACGCTCGCCTATACCTTTTACGACGACACCACCCGCGTGGTGGCGCGCTGATTTCCAGGAACTGAAAGCCTATGGCCAATACATCGCACGCCGCGCACGGCACTCCCGACTACACCGAGAAGTACTACATTCCGCACGACAGCCCGTGGCCGATCATCGGCTCGTTCGCGCTGTTTACGTTGATGATCGGCGCTATCTCGTTCATGAACGAGTGGGGCGGAGCCTGGGTATTCCTGCCCGGCGCGGCTCTCGTCATCTACATGTTCGTGCGCTGGTTCGGCACCGTCATCGGTGAGAGCGAGAAGGGCATGTACAACCTCGCGGTCGACAAGTCGTTCCGCATGGGGATGATGTGGTTCATCTTCTCCGAGGTGATGTTCTTCGCGGCGTTCTTCGGCGCGCTGTTCTACGCCCGCTCGCTGTCGGTGCCCTGGCTCGGCGGGCACGGCGTGAAATACTTCACCAACCTCATCCTGTGGCCCACCTACGAGAACGCCTGGCCGACCAACGGCCCCGGCGTCGTCGGCGGTCATGCGGATGGCAAGTTCCAGGTCATCTCCGCGTTCGGCCTGCCGGCGATCAATACCGCGATCCTGCTCACCAGCAGCGTCACGGTGACCATCGCCCACCACGCCCTGCGCGAAGGTCATCGCGGTGTGCTGAAATTCTTCCTCGCGCTCACGTTCCTGCTCGGGTTCACCTTCGTGTACCTGCAAGGCAAGGAATACGCCGAGGCGTACCACGAGCTCGGCCTGCGGCTCTCGACCGGCATCTACGGCTCGACGTTCTTCATGCTGACCGGCTTCCACGGTCTGCACGTAACGATCGGCGCCATCATGCTCACGGTCATCTGGTTACGCGTGATGAAGGGGCACTTCACCCCGCAACGTCACTTCGCGTTCGAAGCGGTGGCCTGGTACTGGCACTTCGTCGACGTGGTGTGGCTGGGCCTCTTCATCTTCGTCTACTGGATTTGACGGCCCGGGCGTCGCTACGTGTCAGGGCCGGCGGCAAAACCCGCGCTTTTTGCCGCCGGCAACGTAGCTGATGTCCGAAAAAAGCGCCGCAGGCGACTTTTTCCCTATAGACCATGCGGCTCGATGATCCCGAGATACCAGAGGATCATCAGCAGCAGGAACAGCGCGATCGACAGGCCCACCCGGATCGCGAGCGCGCGCACCATCTTCTTCGAATCGCCGCCGTGCCGGGAAAGCTGGTAGAGCGCCGACCCGAGGCTCACGAGAATGCCGATGAACACGGCGATCACGATGATCTTGTACAGGGGCGGCATGGCTTAAGGCTCCGATGGGCTCCAACCACCACAGAATACGCATTCCACTCGGCTCGCGAACGTTTTCGGCCTCCTGGGCCATGACGTTGCTGACCGTGATCGCGGCCGTCGCATTCGCGAATCTCGGACGCTGGCAATGGAACAAGGGCGACCTGCGCGCGACGCAAGCGGCCGGGTTCGCGCGCGGCGCGGGCATCGCGGAACCGCTGCCGTCGAACGGTGCGCTCGACCAGGTGCCGCGATTCCAGCGGGTGCGCGTGACGGGCCAGCTCGATCCGGCGCATCAGGTGCTGCTGGATAACCGCACGAACGAGGGGCGGCCGGGCTACGAGGTGCTGACCCCGCTCAACCGCGACGGGCACAACACCATCCTGGTGAATCGGGGATGGGTGCCCTTCAGCGGCTTCCGCGACAAACTACCGGACGTGTCCTTCTCAGCCGATCGCGAGATCGAGATCACCGGGCGGGTGGACGAGCTTCCCGTCGAGGGTCTGGCCAGCGGCCACGCGGCGCCGGACGACAAGGCGCCGTGGCCGAAGGTCACGAGCTACCCCACGCCAATGGAGCTCGCACAGGCATTGGGACGACACGTGGAGTCACGCATCGTATTGCTCGATGCGAGTTCGCCGAACGGCTATGTCCGCGATTGGCAGCCGCCGGGACTCACAGCGGACCGGCACTGGTCGTACGGCGTGCAGTGGTATGCGTTTGCAGTGCTGGCGGTGGCATTGTGGTTGATCCTGGGTTTTCGGAAGAGGCAGGCGACTTGACTAACATTGGGACTGACGGCGCCGCCGTCGACTCGGGCATACGCAAGCGCAACATGCGCACCGTGGCACTGCTTGGGGCAATCTTCTTCCTGCCGCTGATCGCCTCCTTTTACATGTACTACGGCAGCGCCTGGCGCCCGGTCGCGAGCACCGCGCATGGGGAGCTCTATCAGCCGGCGCGACCGCTGCCGCAAGCGGAGCTGCGTGACGCCAGGGGCCAGGTCGGGCCCGTGAACGCGTTCGGCGAAAAATGGACGCTCGTCTATGTCGGCGGCGGGGCGTGCGACGACATCTGCAAGAACTCCCTCTACTTCATGCGCCAGAGCCGCCTCTCGCTCAACAACGAGATGACGCGCGTCAATCGCGTGTTCCTCGCTATGTCGGCGTGCTGTGACAATGAGTTCCTCGACCGCGAGCACCCGGGGCTTCTCACGCTGGACGCGTCCGGCCCGGAAGGAGCGAGTCTCGTCGCCGCGTTTCCCGCGGCCGATCGCGAACGCTCGCTCTACATCGTCGATCCGCTTGGCAACCTCGTCATGCGCTACGACACACGCGACACACCCAAGGGATTGCTGGATGACCTGAAGAAGCTGCTGAAGCTCTCGCACATCGGATAACCCTGACCCATGAACTCCTTCGGCTCCCCGATGACCACCTGGCTTCGAAATCTGGCCTTCGTCGGGTTGCTGCTGTGTTTCGTCGTCGTTGTGCTGGGAGCGTACGTTCGTCTCAACGCCGCGGGCCTTGGCTGCCCGGACTGGCCCGGCTGCTACGGTCACATCACGCCGACCGGTGCCGCCGCGAATGCGGCCTCTCAAGCGGCGTATCCGAACATGCCGCTCCAGGTGGGCAAGGCATGGAAGGAGATGATCCATCGCTACGCGGCGTCGACGCTCGGCCTGATCATCCTCGTGATCGCCGCGCTCGCGATCTCGACGCGCAAGCAACGCATCGTGAGCGTGCCGCTCGCCGTGGGGCTGTTCGTCACGGTGGTGGTGCAGGGAATTCTCGGCATGCTCACGGTGACGTGGCTGCTGAAGCCGCTCATCGTCACGCTGCATCTGATCTTCGGGCTCACGACGTTGAGCCTGTTGTGGTGGCTGTTCCTTTCGCTGCGCACCGGCTCGCGCGGCGGCGTGCGCTTCGCGGGCGCATCGTCTTCGAATCTGAGCGCTTATCCGGACCGCACGCGGCCACCGCATCGCGCGATGCTCGTGGCGCTCATCGCGCTCGGAATCCAGATTGCGCTGGGCGGCTGGACGAGCAGCAACTACGCCGCCGTCGCGTGCCCGGATTTCCCGAAGTGCCAGAACAGTTGGATTCCCGAGACGGACTACAAAGACGCGTTCGTTCTCTGGCGCGGTCTCGGGGTGAATTACGAAGGCGGCATTCTTCAGCACCCGGCACGCGTCGCGATTCATTTCACCCATCGACTCGGGGCGCTCGCGGCCACGCTTGCGCTTATTTTCGCGGCCGTCGCGACGCTGCGTCGAAAGGTGAAGGCGAGTGCCAGAGTCGCCGCCTATGCGGTGCTCGGCGCGTTGTGCCTGCAGCTCTTCATCGGGGCTTCCATGGTCCTCGAAGGCTTCCCGCTCGCACTTGCCACCGCACACAACGCCGGCGCCGCGCTGCTTCTGTTGACCTCGCTGGCACTCTACCGGGCGCTCCGCTACCCGTGAGCGGATGAGCCGGCACCGGACACCGGCTCGGCCGCTCTTTCTGCTAACCTCGGCCCCCCTTTGGTAAAGGGTCCGAAGAAAGCCCCTCACAAAACCCTCCGCGGAGATTTCCGTTATGCCGTCTGCCACGACCGCGCTCGACCGGATGCTTGCCAACGAGCAGGAAGTGCTCGCCGAATGGGTAGAGCTCCAGCTTGCCTCCACTTCGCTGCGCTCCGATCTGATGAAGCAAGGGGAGTTACGCGAGCAGTCGCGGGAGTTCCTGAGCCTGTTCCGCGCGGCACTGACCACCGGTACCCCATTCACACTGGCCGCCGGCGATTGGAGCGGTGTGCGCGACTTCCTCGCGGGCGTCTCTCGCTCGCGGGCGCTGCAGGGTTTCTCTCCGTCCGAAACCGCGACTTTCGTCTTGTCGCTGAAGCAGCCGGTTTTCACGCGCCTGCGCAAGCAGCTCGAGAGCACGCCGGCCGAGTTTGCGGACGCCTTGTGGGTCATCACCACGATCCTGGACAAGCTCGCGCTCTACACGACGGAGTCATATCAGAAGAGCCGCGAGCAGGTCATTCTCCGTCAGCAGCAGGAGTTGATGGAGCTGTCTACACCCGTCGTGGAACTGTGGACGGGCATCCTCGCGCTGCCGCTCATTGGCACGCTCGATAGCGCGCGTACTCAGGTCGTGATGGAAAGCCTGCTTCAGGCAATCGTTCGCACCGGAGCCGCCATCGCCATCATCGACATCACCGGTGTGCCCACCGTCGACACGCTCGTCGCTCAGCATCTGTTGAAGACCGTGGCCGCGGCGCGCCTGATGGGTGCGGACTGCATCATCAGCGGCATCCGCCCGCAGATCGCGCAAACCATCGTGCACCTCGGCGTCGATCTCTCGGCGGTCTCCACCAAGGCGACGCTCGCCGACGCGTTCACCCTGGCACTGCGTAGAACGAATTCGTCCCTCGTGTCCGCCGCCAAATCCGCCGCCACGACGCACGGATAGCGCAGCGCCATGGACAAAATTCCGATCCTGCGAATGGGCCGGTTCCTGCTGGTCACCATCCAGGTCGACATGCATGATCGGCTCGCGTTGCAGCTGCAGGACGATCTCACCGAACGCATCGTGAAGGATCGCGCGCACGGAGTGCTCATCGACATCTCGAGTCTCGAGGTCGTGGACTCTTTCATCGGCCGCATGATCAGCAACATTGCCGCGATGGCGAGCGTGCTGGATGCACGCACCGTCGTCGTCGGCATGCAGCCTGCGGTAGCCATCACGCTCGTGGAGCTGGGGCTTTCGCTCGAGGGTGTGCGCACGGCGCTCAACGTCGACAAAGGAATGGCGCTTCTGCGCGACGAGGTCGAAGCCGCGGGCAGAGTGTGACGCTCCCCCTCGCCGCAATTCGCCCGCATGACCGTTGTCGACCGAGCAGTTCAACCGATTCAGAGTTCCGAGGACGTCGTTCGCGTGCGTCAGCTCGCTCGCGAACGCGCGGTCGCGCAAGGCTTCTCGCTCGTCGACCAGACGAAACTAGTGACGGCCGCGAGCGAGCTTGCGCGTAACACGCTGGAGTACGGCGGTGGCGGCGAAGTCTCCATCGAAGTGTTGAACGACGGCATCCGCAAGGGGGTGCGACTCGTGTTCGACGACAAGGGCCCCGGCATCGTGGACATCGACCTCGCGCTGAAAGACGGCTACACCACCGGCGGAGGGCTGGGCCTCGGATTGAGCGGCGCGCGCCGCCTCTCGAATGAGTTTTCCATCGACTCCAAACCCGGCGAAGGAACGCGGGTGGCGATCACGCGCTGGCGCTGAAGCCAGCCTTCCCGCACCTTTGCCGTCCGCGCAATGCTTTCGCACCCTCTCTTTCTTCTCGACGAGCGCAGCCAGGTAGGCAATGCGCGGCGCGCTGCCGTCGAGCATGCGCAGTTCAACGGTTTCGATAGCGAACGGGCGGGCAAGGTCGGTCTTGCCGTTACCGAGATGGCGTCGAATGTTCTGAAGCATGCAGGCCGCGGCCGCCTGCTTCTGCGCGCTCTGCACAGCGATGGAATCGAAGGCCTGGAGATCATCGCGCTCGACAAGGGCCCGGGCATCGCGGACGTTGCGGCCAGTCTTCGCGATGGACACTCGACCAGCGGCACGCTGGGCGGGGGGCTCGGCGCCCTGTCGCGCATGTCGGAAAGCTTCGAGATCTTCACCCAGCCGGGTCACGGCACCGCCGTGCGACTCGAGCTCTGGGCGAAGCCTTTACCCAGCCGCGCGCGGCCCTTCGAGATCGGCGGTCTTTGCGTTCCGATACACGGCGAGACGGTTTGTGGCGACGGCTGGGCCATCGAGGAGCGGGGGGATCGGCTCGCGGTGCTCCTCGCCGATGGACTGGGGCACGGTCTCAGTGCTCACGACGCGGCCCGCGCGGCTATCGATGCCTTTCGTGCGCATCCGGAATATGAGCCCGGGGCCATCCTCGAGGCCTGCCACGTTGCATTGGCACGTACGCGGGGCGCGGCCGTCTCGACAGCAGGGGTGATCTCCTCGGCGGAACGCGGCACCTTCGCCGGCGTCGGCAATGTCGTTGGCCGGGTCGAGGTCTCCACGGCGAATCGGCATCTCGTCACCCACAACGGCACGGTGGGCCACACGATGCGAAAAGTGCAGGAATTTGCCTTCTCCTGGCCGCGCGGCGCCTTGCTGATACTGCACTCCGACGGCCTGGGCACGCACTGGGACCTCGGGACGTACCTCGGGCTCTCGAGCCGGCATCCCGCCCTCATCGCCGCTGTGCTGTATCGGGACTATGATCGGGGCCGCGACGATGTGTGCGTTGTGGTCATTCGCAATCGGGGAGGCTCGCCGGAAGCCCCATGAGCAAAGCGCTTCTGACAGTGGCCATCAAGTACGAGCAGGACGTCGTGGTCGCGCGCCAACGCGCGCGGCAGATCGCAGGCCTGCTCGGCTTCGACGGCCAGGATCAGACGCGCATCGCCACTGCCGTTTCCGAGATCGCGCGCAACGCGTTCCGATATGCGGGCGCCGGCAAGGTGGAGTTCGCGCTCGAGGGCGAAAGCCTCCCGCAGGTGATGCATGTTCGGGTCACGGACAAGGGGCCCGGGATCCAGGACGTCGCGCACGTGCTCAGCGGGAAATACCGTTCGACCACTGGCATGGGCATCGGCCTCATCGGCGCCCACCGGCTGATGGATCGGGTCGAAGTGAAGACCGCGCCGGGGCAGGGCACCGATATCAGCCTGCGCAAGATTCTTCCCGCGCGCACGACACTCGTAACGGCCACCAGCGTCGCTCGCATCGTTCAGGAGCTCACGAGTCGCCCGCCCGTCGGCGCGAACGAAGAGCTGCAACGACAGAACCAGGAGCTCCTGCGCGCACTCAGCGATCTGCGCGAGCGGCAGGATGATCTGCAGCGCCTGAACCGCGAGCTCGAGGACACGAATCGCGGCGTCGTCGCGCTCTACGCGGAGCTCGATGAGAAAGCGGACCATCTGCGGCGCGCGGACGACATGAAGTCCAAGTTTCTTTCGAACATGAGCCACGAGTTCCGCACGCCGCTGAACTCGATTCGCGCGCTGTCGCGCCTGCTCATCGATCGCATCGATGGGGATCTCAACGACGAGCAATCCAAGCAGGTCGGTTTCATCGCCAAGGCGGCCGACGACCTGACCGAGCTCGTCAACGACCTGCTGGATCTGGCGAAGATCGAGGCGGGCAAGACGGAAGTGCGCCCGGTGGAGTTCTCCGTGGCGAATCTGTTCAGCGCGCTGCGCGGCATGCTCCGCCCGCTGCTCGTGAGCGAAGACGTGAGGCTCGTCTTCGACGACCTGCCGGCGACACTCGTCATGTACAACGACGAGGGCAAGGTCTCGCAGATCCTGCGCAACTTCATTTCCAATGCGATCAAGTTCACGGAGAAGGGTGAGGTGCGCGTCTCGGCCTCGCTCGGCGAGGACGGGCGCACCGCCCTCCTCGCTGTTGCCGACACGGGCGTCGGCATTCGTCCGGAAGATCAGGGCCTGATCTTCGAGGAGTTCACGCAGGTTCCGAACAAACTTCAGGGGCGCGTGAAAGGTACGGGCCTCGGGCTGCCGCTGTGCCGGCGGCTGGCGCGTCTCATGAACGGCGAAGTGGGCGTGCGGAGCGAGCTGGGCGTCGGCTCGACGTTCACCACGACGTTGCCCGTGCACTTCGATGAACGCAGTGCTTCTCCGGTAATCAACCCGGTCGAAGAAGTGAAGATCGACCCGCTGATGGTGCCGGTGCTCGTCGTCGAGGACGAACCGGAAACGCGGTTCATCTACGAGAAACTGTTGAAGGGCTCGCGGTACCAGCCCATTTCCGCGCGCAATCTACGCGAAGCGCGGGAGGTGGTCGTGCAACTGCGCCCGCGCGCGGTGCTGCTGGATATCCTGCTTCGTGGCGAAGACAGCTGGCGCTGGCTCGCGGATCTCAAGAGAGATGCGACATCCGCGAGCATCCCGGTGCTCGTCGCCACGAATATCGAAGACGAGCGCAAGGCGCTCGCGCTCGGCGCGGATGGGTACTGTGCGAAGCCGCTGAGCCGTGCGTCCTTGATCGAGAGACTCGACGGCGTCGTCGCGCGAAACGTGCTCGTGATCGATGACGACCCCGCCGCGCGCTACGTCTACCAGAAGCTGCTCGCGGATCCGCGAACGCATGTGGTCGAAGCGGTCGACGGCCAAAGCGGGCTGGTCGCCGCGCGCACGGCGCAACCCGTGATGATCTTCCTCGATCTCAATCTGCCGGATACGACCGGCGAAGACGTGCTCGCCGCCCTCCGGCGCGACAGCGCGTTGAAGAAGGTGCCTGTCGCTGTCGTGACCTCCCGCGTGCTGTCGCCGGAAGAGCGAGAGCGCCTCGGCGAACGCGCGCAGGCGGTGCTCGAAAAGAGCGAGCTCAGCGCTGACCGCGCGCGCGAGATCCTCGCGCGCGCAGGGCTTTAGGAGGCGCGCATGACGCTGGCGTCACTCATCCTCAACATCGATGACACACCGTCTTCGCGCTACTCGAAGACCCGGATCCTCAAGCAGGCCGGCTATCGCGTGGTCGAAGCATCCAGCGGCGAGGAGGGGTTGCGCGCCGTGCGCGAAGAAGCGCCGAACCTCGTGTTATGCGACGTGAATCTGCCGGACATGAGCGGCATCGACGTATGCCGCGCCATCAAGTCGGATCCTCTCACGCGCTCCACGCCCGTCGTGCAGATCTCGGCGACGTTCGTCACGCCGGTCGATCAGGTCTCGGGCCTGGAAGGCGGCGCCGAGATCTATCTCACCGAGCCCGTCGAGCCGGTCGAGCTCACCACGGTCGTGAAAGTGCTGCTCCGGCTCCACAGCACCGAGCGCGGTCTCGTGCAGAGCGAAGCGCGCTGGCGCAGCTTCGTGGACTCGAACGTCATCGGCGTCGTCATCTGCCGGATCGATCGCATCATCGAAGCGAACGAGGCCTTCCTGCGTCTCATCGGCTACACGCAGGGAGATCTCGTCGATCCCGGCCTTACCTGGCCCGCGGTCACCGCGCCTGAAAGCCTCGAGCGCAGCCGGGCCGCGAGTATCGAGCTCAAGAGGCGCGGCAACATCGCGCCGTTCGAGAAGGAGTACATCCGCAAGGACGGCACCCGCGTGTGGGCGATGGTGGGCGCGGCCTCCATCTCGGACTCGGACGATCGCTGGATGTCCTTCGTCATGGACATCAGCGACCGCAAGCACGCGGCGGTGGAGCGCGAAGCGGCGTATCAACGCGAGCACGCGGCCCGCACGCAAGCGGAAGAAGCCACGCGGCTGAAGGACGAGTTCCTCGCCAATCTCTCCCACGAGCTGCGCACGCCGATGAACGCGATCATCGGCTGGACCCATTTGCTCAAGACGGGACGACTCGACGACGCGCAACGCCAGCGCGCGATGGAGTCGATCGATCGCGGCGCGCGCTCGCAGGCCAAGCTCATCGAAGACCTGCTCGACGTGTCGCGCATCGTGAGCGGCAAGTTGAGCCTCACGATGATCCCGGTCGATCTGCGCGCGGTATTGAACGCGGCGCTCGACAGCCAGCGTCCCGCCGCGCAGGCGAAGAACCTGCGGCTCGAAATGGGCGCGGCGGACTGTGCCGTGATGGGTGACGTCGGCCGGCTGCAGCAGGTGTTCCTGAACATCCTGTCGAACGCCGTGAAGTTCACGCCCACGGGCGGGCAGGTAACGGTCACGCTCTACAGCACATCCGACTCCGCATGCGTTTCGATCGCCGATACGGGCGAAGGCATCGCGGCGGAGTTCCTGCCGTTCGTGTTCGATCGCTTCCGCCAGGCCGATGGCACGAGCACCCGCAATCACATGGGGCTCGGCCTGGGGCTTGCGATCGTGAAGCACGTGATCGAAATGCACGGCGGCGCGGTGGCCGCGAAGAGCGAGGGGGTCGGCAAAGGCGCCACGTTCATCGTGACGCTGCCGCTGGCCGGCGAGGTCGAAAGCCCGCCTCGCGGGCCTATCGCCGACCGGATGCCGGGCGGGCAGGTGCCCCAGACCGCATTGGGCGTCCGCGTGCTCGTGGTGGAAGACGACATCGAGACGCGCGACATGCTGTCCGCCATCCTCGAGCGCGCCGGCTTCTCGTATCGGGTGGCTACGCGCGCGAGCGAGGCGCTCAGCGTGCTCGATGACTGGCAGCCGGATGTCATCGTGTCCGACATCGGTATGCCAGACATGGACGGCTACGCGTTCGTGCGTCAGCTGCGGGCTCGCACAGCCGAGCAGGGGGGCCATATTCCGGCGCTCGCCCTCAGTGCCTTTGCCCGCGCCGAAGACCGCGAGCTGGCGCTCCGCAGCGGCTATCAGGCCCACGTTGCAAAACCGGTGGAGCCCGCGGACCTGGTGAAGGCCATCGCGACCCTTACCGGACAGCCCGGGGGGCCGACTGACGGTTCCGCGAATGGCCCGGCGAAGACCGCGCCGATATAAAATCCCGCGCTTGGCTACTCCACCGAACATCGCCGCTCCCGTAGCGGTCACGACCTGGCGTCACTATTTCGAGCTCACGAAGCCGAAGGTGGTGGCACTCATCACGTTCACGGCGATCGTGGGCACGCTGCTGGCGAGCCCCGGCTGGCCGCCGCTGGATGCGCTGATCCTGGGCAATATCGGCATCGCGCTCGCGGCGGCGTGCGCGGCGACCATCAACCATGTGCTCGACCGGCGCATCGACGAGCAGATGGCGCGCACGCGCAACCGGCCGTTCCCCACCGGCGCGATGAAGGAGCGGCAGGCGCTCATATTCGCGGCCGTGCTTGGCACCACGAGCATGGTCATCCTCGCATTCTTCGTGAACCGCCTGACTGCGGCGCTCACGTTCGCATCGCTCATCGGGTATGCCGTGATCTACACGGTGTGGCTCAAGCGCGCGACGTCGCAGAACATCGTGATCGGTGGTGCGGCCGGGGCCGCGCCGCCCGTGTTGGGGTGGACGGCGGTCACCAACCACGTCGATCCGCACGCGTTGCTGCTCTTCCTGATCATCTTCGTCTGGACGCCCCCGCATTTCTGGGCGCTGGCGATCGCGCGCCGGGACGACTATGCGAAGGCGGGCATTCCGATGCTGCCGGTCACGCACGGCGTGGAGTACACGCGGCTGCAAGTGCTGCTGTACACGGTGCTGTTGTTCATCGTGACGCTGCTTCCGTATCTCACGCAGATGACCGGGCTCATCTACCTGGCCGCGGCGTTGGTACTGAACTCGGGGTTTCTGTATTACGCGTTCGCGCTGAAAATCACGGCACGGGAAGAGCTCCCGATGCGCGTATTCAAGTTTTCCGTGACTTACCTGATGTGGCTGTTCGCCGCGCTGCTCATCGATCACTACGTCCGGATCTGACTATTTCTCGAACTCGAGCGCGGTCAACGCGAAGCTTCGACTCATTTGTGGGCCTCGACACGGGAGAGCGCCACGCGCCAGGAAGACAGCCGGCGCCCCTCGAGCAACAGCACCCCGCAGGCTTCGTACCGATTGGCGTCGAGCTGGATGAGGTGCTCCGTTCCGAAATACGCAGGCCCGCCGTCGCTGTGGTAGAGCGAGACGATGGACGGCCCCACGATGGAGAACGAGCCTTTCAGCTTGCCGATGGCGGAGTTCTGCGAGCTCCACGTGGTGCTGATGCCATCCGGCGGCGGTGGCTTGATGAAATAGTGATTCACGAACTCAACGGGCGGTGACGACTGCACTCGCAGCGAACCCGCGAGCAACCAGCAATCTTCCCGATGCGTGATCTCCGTGCGCCCTTCCGTCGGCGTCGGCTTGCCGTCTTCAGTCCAGAAGGTGCCGGTGCCGGTCCAGACTCCGGGCTCGAAGAGGAAGGTGTGCGTCATGGCCGCTCCTTGCGCGGGCCGCGATTGGCCGTGCGGTGCGTGGGCTCATTATGGCGCGGCGGCGGCAATCGCGGTACGTTGCCGCCGGGATTCCGTGAGGCGGGCAACATGTTGGTCGAACGCATCTGGTCCGGTAACGCTTATCGCAACTTCCACTATCTGATTGCCTGCCCGGAGACCGGCGAAGCGCTGGCGGTCGATCCGCTCGAATGGCGGTTGTGCCTCGATGCCGCGCGGGCGAAGGGGTGGCGGATCACCCAGATCCTGAACACGCACGAGCATCGCGACCATACGGGTGGGAACGAGGGGCTCGTCGGCGCGACGGGTGCCAAAGTGCTGGCGCATGCCGGGGCCGCCTCGCGCATCGGGGGCGTGGATCGGGGCTTGGGGAAAGGGGACGTGATCCGCGTCGGGCGGTCGGTGGAGCTCGAATGTCTCGACACACCCGGCCACACGATGGCCCATATCTGCCTGCTGGCGCACGCGCCACAAAGCGGTTTGTTCTGCGGGGACACCCTGTTCAACGCGGGCGCCGGTAACTGCCACGGCGGCGGTCACCCGGATGCGCTTTACGAAACATTCGCAACGCAACTCGCGAAGCTGCCGGATGACACGCGCATCTATCCGGGGCACGAATACATGGCGCGCAACCTCGAGTTCACACTCGATCGCGAGCCCGACAACGGGGACGCGAAGGCGCTGCTCGGTGTCGCCCAGGGCACGGACCCCGCGAGCGCGAAGGTCACGACGCTGGCTGAAGAGAAGCGTGTGAATGCCTTCTTCCGCTTGCGCAACCCGCAGGTGATCGCGCGGCTTCGCGACCGATTCCCGGAGATTGGCGAGGCGCCCGATGCGCATACCGTGTTCGTGAAGCTCCGTGAGCTGCGGAACACGTGGTGAATGCGCGTTCGCGCCGGCCTCGGTAGCGCGCTTCTCGCATTCACTGCATTCGCCCCGGCCGGCGCCGCGGACTCCGACTATCGCTGGACGCTGCCCCGGGGCTTCCCGATGCCCGCGGTGCCCGCCGACAACCCCATGTCGGCGGCCAAGGTGGCGCTCGGCCGGCGACTCTTTTTCGAGCCGAAGCTGTCCGTGACCGGGCGGTACAGCTGCGGGAGCTGCCACCAACCCTCACGTGCATTCTCAGATGGCCTGAAGGTTGCCGTGGGCGCGACCGGACAGCACACCCCGACGAACGCCATGTCGCTCACCAACGTCGCGTACAACGTGAGTTTCGGCTGGTCGGCGCCGACGGTTCGCAGCCTCGAAGACCAGATGCGCCAGCCGATGCTCAACGACCATCCGGTCGAGATGGGCCTGAAAGGCCGTGAAACGGAGGTTGTCGCCACACTCATTGCCGCGCCCGGCTGGCGCGCCGCATTCACTGCGGCGTTTCCGGAAGTGGGCGGGCATTTCGAGCTCGATCACCTCATCAAGGCGATCGCCGCGTTCGAGCGAACGCTGATCTCCGGGCACTCGCCCTTCGATGAATACGTGTTCAACGGCAAGCACGACGCGCTGACGGCGCAAGCCAAGCGCGGCATGGCGCTCTTCTATTCGGAGCGACTTGGGTGCGGCAGCTGCCACTCCGGGTTCAACTTCGCCGGTGCGTGGCGCGATGCGCAGGGCGCGACGGGGGAACCGAGTTTCGCGAGCAACGGCATCGGCCCGGTGGCCGCCCGGGTGCCGACGCTTCGCAACGTCGCGTCGACCGCGCCCTACATGCATGACGGAAGCCTCTCGACGCTGGAGGCTGTGTTGGATCATTATGAGCAGGCAGGTCAGCGCGCCGCGACGAAGATCGACAATCAGAAGCCAGCCGGCGCGCACGAGGAGCCGACGCTTCGCCCGTTCACCCTCACCGGGGCGGAGCGACGCGAGCTCATTGCATTCCTGCAAAGCCTGACAGATCCGACATTCACGGCAGGGTTCGATGGCGAGCGCACGCATTCTGTATCTAGATGACGAGGAGCCCCTCGTCTTCATTGTGAAACGCATGCTGGAGCGGCTGGGGCACCAGGTTTCGGGTTTCACCAGGGCGGATGCGGCACTCGCCGCGTTCAGCGCGGCGCCCGAAAGCTTCCACCTCGTGCTATCCGACATGTCGATGCCGGGCATGAGCGGCATTGATTTCGCAACAGCCGTCCTGCAACTGAAGCCGGATGCGCTGGTGGTAATCGCCTCGGGCTACATGGACCCGAAAGACATGGAGCGCGCGAAGGCCGCGGGCGTGCGCGAGTGTATCCGCAAGCCCAACACTCTCGACGAAATGCGCGAGATGGTGACAGCGTTGTTGCCGGGGCTTTGAGCCGATTCAGAAGAACTTCTCTGAAATCGCTTGTAGCTGAGCGCGACGCCGGGGTGTGCAAGCGAGGGGGTCGAGGGAGAAATGACAGGGGGCTGTCGAACTCGACTCTGCGCGGATCCTGCCGATCACCGCTCCGGTTCAACCGCGGTGAAAATCCGCGCCGCACTTTGATCTTTGACGGCACGGCCTCGCGTTTGACAGCCCCCTGTCATTTCTCCCTCGACCCCCTCGCTTGCACACCCCGGCGTCGCGCTCAGCTACAAGCGATTTCAGAGAAGTTCTTCTGAATCGGCTCAGCCCATCGGCGTGTCCGTGATGAGGATGTGGCTCGGCTGCGAGGCTACGCGGCCGAGCCAGGACAGCACGTTCGGGTAGGCGGAGAGGTCGAAGCCGCCTTCGGGGGCGACGTGTGTGTAGGCGTACAGCGCGATGTCCGCGATCGAGTAGCGCTCGTTCACGAAGAAACTGCGGCGCGCCAGATGCCCTTCCATCACGGCCAGCGCCTGATGCCCTTTCGCGCGGCGTTCCGGGATCTCGGCCCAGCGCGGCGAATCCGGCGCGTGGTGGCGCATGAGCGACCGAACGGTCGCGACGTAAGGCTCGTGGCTGTACTGCTCGAAGAACATCCACTGCAGCGCCTGCGCGCGGCCGAGCCGATCCTGCGGCACAAAGGCCGTGTTCTCGGCGAGGTACCACATGATGGCGTTGGACTCGGCGAGGAACGTGCCGTCATCCAGCTCGAGCGTGGGAATGCGCCCGTTCGGGTTCTTGGCGAGGAACTCCGGCGTGCGCGACGCGCCGTCGAAAATCTCCAGCTGCACGCGGCGATACGGCTGCCGCAGATAAGACATCAGCAGGCGAATCTTGTAGCCGTTGCCGGAGTCGAGGTAGTCATACAACGTAGGCATTTCGATGAGACCGATGCTAGCCGGGCGGGCACGCCAGTATCCGATGGTGGCACCGCCGCCCGCCGCGAGAAACATTTAACGATCGTTTAGATTTTCTTATAGGCTCCCAGCCCCATGTACTCGCGCTTCTACACCCGGTGCTTCGTCATCGGTGCCATCGTGGTGCTCGGGTGGCTGCTCATGCAGTTTCTCGAGCCGTTCTGGGCCCCGCTGGGATGGGCGACGATCCTGGCGTTCCTGCTTTACCCCGTGCACAAGCGGCTCACGAAGAAATTGCGCGGCAAGGCCGGCTATTCGGCCGGCATCATCACGGGGCTCACGCCGTTCTTCATCATCCTGCCGATCGTGGGCTTCGGCATCGTGTTCGCGCAGCAGGTCACGCTGCTCATCGAATACCTTCGCGGCCGGCAGTTCGGCGATTACCGGGCCATCCTCGCGAAACTCGAAGCCCTGCCGGTCGTGGGCCGCGTGCTCGGCTGGTTCGGCGCCGATGTGTCGCAGACCATCCAGCAGGTCGAGGGCTGGCTCGTCAGCGGTGCGCAGAACCTTCTCAAGGGCGCGGCCGCTGTCGGCGGCACGTTTGCCATTGGAGTCGTCGGCACGCTGGTCAGCTTCCTCCTGATGCTGTTCCTGCTGTTTTTTCTTCTGCGAGACGGCCAGTCGATGCTGATGCACCTGATGCGTCTCGTGCCGATGGACGCCGAGCGGCGGGGCCGGCTGCTTCACTACCTCAGCGATGTCACCCGCGCGGTCATCTACGGGCATGCGCTCACGGCGGTGATCCAGGGAACACTCGTCGGTATCGGTTTCGCAATTGCCGGGATGCCGTCGCCTGTGGTGTTTGCGGTGTTTGCCGCCATCGCGGCCTTCATTCCGGCGGCGGGCACCGGCTTTGTCCTGGTGCCGGCTGTCATCTACCTTGCGGCGACCGGCCAGTGGGGCTGGGCGGTGTTCATGGCGGTGTGGACGGCGATCGTCGCGGCGTCGGACAACGTGCTACGACCCTTCCTCACCCGGCAGCGCGCCTCGGTTTCGACCCTTACGGTGTTCGTGGGGGTGATCGGCGGGGTGGCGGCCTTCGGCTTCATCGGATCGCTGATCGGGCCGGTCGTGGTGGCGCTGATCGTCGCCTTGCTGCGCTTCGCTGAGCAGGAAGTGCGCAATCCCGGGTAGTTCGCCGCCCGTTCGGTCCAAAGCGTAGCGATTTGCAGGCAGGTTCGACACTCGGCGCGGCCCCGGAACAGGCACGCGCCTGCGGTCGGTTGCCGTTACAATGCGCGCCCTCATGGACCTGACCCCGCTTCTGAAACCCCTCAACGACGCGCAGCGTGAGGCGGTTACCGCCCCCGTCGGGCCGGTTCTGGTGCTTGCCGGCGCGGGCAGCGGCAAGACGCGTGTGCTCACGCATCGAATCGCGTGGGTCATCCAGGCGGAGGGGGCATCCCCGCACGGCATCCTCGCCGTGACGTTCACGAACAAAGCCGCCGGCGAGATGCGCAATCGCGTCGAATCCCTGCTCGGCCTGCCGGGTTCCGGGTTGTGGATCGGCACCTTTCACGGCATCGCGCACCGGCTGCTGCGGCTTCACTGGCGCGACGCGAAGCTCGTGCAGAATTTCCAGATCCTCGACTCCGAGGACCAGAGCCGCCTCATCAAGAAGATGCTGAAGGCGCAGGATCTCGACGAAAGCCGCTGGGTGCCGCGTGAAGTGCAGAGCTTCATCAACTCCAACAAGGACGAAGGCCGGCGCCCGAAGGATCTGAAGGATAACGGCGACCCCGTGCGTCGCCAGTTCATCAAGCTTTACACCGAGTACGAGGAAATCTGCGCGCGCTCGGGCGTCATCGATTTCGCGGAACTGCTGCTGCGTGCGTTTGAGCTCTGGCGGGACAACCCTTCGCTGCTCGCGCACTACCAGCAGCGCTTCCGTCACGTGCTCGTCGATGAGTTCCAGGACACGAACGCCATTCAGTACGGCTGGATGAAGCTCGTGGCCGGCGCGCAAGGTGCGCCCTTCGTCGTCGGCGACGACGACCAGTCGATCTATCGCTGGCGCGGCGCGCGCGTGGAGAACCTGGCGCAGTTCAGCCGCGATTTTTCGGGCGCGAAGCTCATTCGCCTCGAGCAGAACTATCGTTCGACGGCGTCGATCCTCGATGCGGCGAACGCGCTGATCTCGAACAACACCGGCCGCCTGGGCAAGAACCTGTGGACCAGCGGCGCGAAGGGCGAGCCGATCCGGCTGTACGCCGCGTTCAACGAGCGCGACGAAGCCGAGTTCATCGTCCAGCGCATCAAGGACTGGTCCAACACCGGCGGTGCGCGCCGCGAGATCGCCATTCTCTATCGCTCGAATGCGCAGTCCCGCGTGTTTGAAGAAGCGTTCATCTCCGCGCGCATTCCGTACCGCGTGTACGGCGGCCTGCGGTTCTTCGAGCGCGCGGAAATCAAGGATTCGCTCGCCTACCTGCGCCTGATTTCCAGCCGACGGGACGATGCATCCTTCGAGCGCGTCGTGAACCTGCCGACGCGCGGCATCGGCGCGAAGAGCGTGGACATCATCCGTGAACACGCGAAGGGCGCTGGCTCCTCATTGTGGGAAGCGGCGGCCGCCTGCATCACCACCGACGCGCTCGGGCCGAAAGCGGCTGTGGCCGTTCACGGTTTCATGACGCTCATCGAGCGGCTCACGCATGAGATCTCGTCGCTCGCCTTGCACGAGCAGGTCGATCACGTGCTCCAGTCGAGTGGGCTCATCGAGCATCACAAGCGAGACAAGGCCGGCAGCACGAGCGGCGAAGGCCGCGTCGAGAACCTGAACGAGCTCGTGAGCGCCGCGCGCGGCTTCGAGCCGGAGAGCGGCGGCACGGACGGCACTCCGCTTCCGCCACTCGAATCGTTCCTGGCGCACGCCGTGCTCGAATCGGGCGAAGGCCAGGCGGACGCCTGGGAAGATTGCGTGCAGATGATGAGTCTGCACAGCGCCAAAGGCCTCGAATTTCCGGTCGTGTTCCTCTCGGGCATGGAAGACGGCCTGTTCCCGCATCAGCGCTCGCTCAACGACATCGATGGCCTCGAAGAAGAGCGCAGGCTCTGCTACGTCGGCATGACGCGGGCCATGAAGCAGCTCTACCTCACGTATGCCGAGCAGCGTCGGCTGCACGGCATCGATAGCTACGGCATGCCGTCGCGCTTCATCAAGGAAGTGCCGCCGGAGCTCATCGAAGAAGTGCGCCCGAGGGTGCAGGTGCATCGGCCCGTCATCGCCGCCAGCCGGTTCCGGGCGCCGGTCGAAGATGCGGTGGCACCGGGGGTGCGGCTCGGCGCACGCGTCAAACATCGCAGTTTCGGTGAAGGTGTGGTGCTGAACGTGGAAGGCAACGGGGCCCATGCGCGCGTCGAAGTGCGATTCGAGAAGGCCGGCACCAAGGTGCTGATGGCCGAGTACGTGGAAGCCCTGCGGTGAAGATCATCATCCTGGGCGCCGGTCAGGTTGGCCGCACCGCTGCGTATCACCTGTCGCGCGAAGAGGCGAACGAAGTCACGGTCGTCGACATCAACGAAGACACGCTGCGCGACCTGCAGGACCGGCTGGATATCCGCACAGTCGCCGGCAACGCGTCGTATCCCACGGTGCTCGAAGCCGCTGGCGCGAATGAGGCCGACATCATTGTCGCCCTGACCAGCGCCGATGAAGTGAACATGATGGCCTGCGAAGTGGCGTACACGCTCTATCGCACGCCGACGAAGATCGCGCGCATCCGCTCGGCCGAATATACGAGCCGGCCGGAGCTGTTCAGCGAAGAAGCGCTGTCGGTGGACGTGTTCATCAGTCCCGAGCAGCTCGTCACCGAATACATCGAGAAGCTGATCAAGCACCCCGGCGCCCTTCAGGTGCTGGATTTCGCCGACGGTAAAGTGCGCCTCGTGGGCGTGCGCGCGAAGAAGGACGGCCTTCTCGTCGGGCGCTGCCTGCGTGAGCTGCGCGAGCACCTGCCGAAATCCGACGCGCGCGTGGTTGCGATCTACCGAGCCGGCCGCGCCGTCGTCCCGCGGGGTGACACGGTCATCGAACAAGGTGACGAGGTGTTCTTTCTCGCCGCGAGCGCTGACATCCACCGCGTAATGACGGAGCTGCGCAAGGCCGATAGCCCGGTCAAGCGCGTAGTGATCGCGGGCGGCGGCAACATCGGTTTCCGTCTCGCGAAGGCGCTCGAAAAGCAGAATCAGGTGAAGCTGATCGAGCGCGACACCAAGCGCGCACGCAAGATCTCCGAGCTGCTCGAGAACACCATCGTGCTGAACGGGGACGCCGCCGACGAAGAGCTGCTCATCGAAGAGAACATCGACAGCGCGGACGTCTTCGCGTCGCTCACGAACTCCGAGGAAGCGAACATCCTGTCCGCGATGCTCGCGAAGCGGCTTGGCGCGCACAAGGTGATGGCGCTCATCAACAAGCCGTCTTACGCCGAGCTCATGGAAAGCGGCAGCATCGACATCGCCATCTCGCCGCAGACCATCACGATCGGCTCGCTACTGGCGCACGTGCGTCGGGGCGACGTCGTGCGCGTGCACTCACTGAGACGTGGCGCGGCGGAGGCCATCGAAGTCATCGTTCACGGCAGCGAGCGCAGCTGCCGTGTGATCGGCAAGCGCATCGAGGAAATCCAGCTGCCCGAAGGCGCGTCCATCGGCGCGATCGTGCGCGCGGACCAGGTGATCATGGCTCACCATGACATCGTCATCGAAGCGGACGACCACGTCATCCTGTTCCTCGCCGACCGCCGTCACATCGAAGCCGTGGAAAAACTGTTCCTCGGCGCCGTTATCCGCTAGGTCCGCGCGCGCGCACATGGCAGGCGTCGCACATGTTCTCGGCACGCTGCTCGCGTTCTTCGGTGTGGCGTACATCATTCCGGTGGTCACGTCGCTCATATCCGGCGATGGCAAGGCGCCGCTCTTCCTGCTCGCCGCCGCCATCAGCTCCGGCTCGGGGATGCTCGTTCGGCTCGCCACTCGCAAGCATTCCCGGGAGCTGAAGCCGCGCGACGGATTTCTGCTGGCGACGCTGAGCTGGGTGCTCATGTCGTTGTCGGCCTCCCTGCCGCTGCTGCTGGCGATTCCGGGGCTCTCGTTCACCGACGCGTACTTCGAAGCCATGTCGGGCCTCACGACTACCGGCTCGACGATACTCACCGGCCTCGACAACCTGCCGCACTCGATCAACATCTGGCGGCACACACTGCATTGGTTTGGCGGCCTCGGCATCATCGTGCTCGCCGTGGCGATACTCCCGCTGCTCGGCGTCGGCGGCATGCAGCTTTATCGCGCTGAAGCGCCCGGCCCGGTGAAAGACGAAAAGCTGACACCGCGAATCACCGAGACCGCCAAGTCGCTGTGGGTCGTCTACACCGTGATGACGATCGCCGGCATCTTCGCGCTCCGCGCCGCCGGAATGACCTGGTTCGACGCGATCTGTCACGGCATGTCCGCGCTGTCGCTCGGTGGCTTCTCGACTCACGACAACAGCCTCGGCTACTACAACTCCGTAGCCATCGAGATGGTGATGTGCGTGCTGATGGTCGCGGCGTCGCTCAACTTCGCGCGACACTTCATCGCGCTGCGCCGGCTCACGTTGCAGCCGTATCGGAAGGACCCCGAGGCGCGCGCCATCGGTGCGGTGCTCGGCGTCAGCATCATCGGCATCACGCTGCTGCTCTACTTCCACGGTACGTATCCGCAGTTCTCCACGGCGCTCCGTCACGCCACGTTCAACGTGATCTCGATGGCGACCACCACCGGGTTCGTGACGGAGAACTTCGAGACGTGGCCGGCGTTCGCGCCGATCTGGCTGCTGTTCCTCACCTGCATCGTCTGCAGCACCGGTTCCACGGGCGGCGGCATCAAGATGTTTCGCACGCTCCTGCTGTCGCGGCAGGCGGGGCGCGAGCTCAAGCTTCTGGTGCATCCGAGCGCGATGTATCCGGTGCGCATCGGCGGCAAGCCTGTGCCCGACCACATCGGTGATTCGGTGCTGGCGTTCATCTTTCTGTACTTCATGACCGTCGTGACGCTCACGTTCGCGATGCTGCTCACGGGCATGAACTTCGACTCGTCCTTCAGCGCGATCGTGGCTTCGATCAACAACGCCGGGCCCGGCCTTGCGGCCGTCGGCCCCTCGCACAACTTCAGCGAGCTGACGGATCCGCAGACCTGGATCTGTACCGCGGCGATGCTCGTCGGTCGCCTCGAGATCTTCAGCGTGCTCGTGCTGTTCACGCCGGCGTTCTGGCGCAAGTAGCCCGCCCCGCGAAACGCGGGCCGGCTAGCCGGATCGCGGATCGCGGATCGCGCGGATCCTTACACTGATCCCGTGCACCGCGCGGGTCGTCCCGACGTTCATCGCGAGTGTTTCGCGGACGAGCGGCTTGGTCGTGTCGGGCGGGCGATTCGCCGCACGGGCGTGCAACTGACATCGGGTTGCGCCCATCCTACGTTCATTGGAAAAAGTCGCCCGCGGCGCTTTTTCGGGCGGTGGCTTCGCAGCCGGCCGCGGAAAGCGCGACTTTTGCGGCCTGTTCAACGGCAAGCCTGAAAGTCGGAGGGGCGACGGCGCCGAATTGGGGGCTGCGGTCGGGTTCCTCCTGCTAAACGGCTCACTGGGGACTTCGAGCCGCTCCAAGCATTCTCACCGCAGCCTCCATTCTCTTCGTCGGCGCTGCGTTGCGGGTGTAACGGGGCGGGCGCATGATGCCGGCAGACCCGCGGTCAACGGGCGATATAACTCCATGATCTCATCCGTCGCGGCCCGAACCCGGTTGGGGCCTGCCAATGCTGAGGATCGTTTGTCGCAGGGCGCTGTGAGCGATCTGCCTGCCGAACCCAGGCCGCCAGGTCCCTGGCGGCTGGTGCTAGCCGTTACGATTCCGTTCTGGGCGTATCTGGCGTTCATGCGAGTCGCCACGTATTCGCTGGCCACGTCCGGCAATCCCGGAATCATCGTCGCGCCTCCGCATCTGCGACTGCTTCAGCACTTGCTGCTATTGCCGATGCTGCTGCTGTTCTATCGAGCGGCGCTCGCGGTAGGTTGGCCGCAACGAGGCAAGGTGCGTGCGGGCGTCCTGCACGCGCTGATGGCGATCATCTTCTCCATTGCCGCGCGGCCCGTCCTGCTGGTGCTCGTTGCGGGAGATCGTGGGCAATGGGAGCTGATGGGCGAACTGTTTCATTCCATGCTCGGCGTCCGGTTGTCGGTGGACCTCTGGACCTCCAGCTTCTCCGACTTTCTTCTGTCTTACGTGCTGGGCCTGGCCATCCTGCTGGGCGTGAAGAACTACCGCGAGCTGAAGTATCACCAGCTGCGCGCCGCCACGTTGCAGGCCGCATGGACTCATTCGCGCCTTCAGGCGCTGCGAATGCAGCTCAACCCGCACTTCCTGTTCAACACGCTGAACGCCGCGGTGTCGCTGATCTCCAGCCGGCCCAAAGTGGCCGAGCAGATGCTCGTGCGGCTTGCGGATCTTCTCCGCCGCACGCTGCGGGATGGCGAGTCCGATTTCATCGCCGTCTCGCGTGAGGCGGAGTTCGTTCGAAACTACCTGGAAGTGCAGCGCCTGCGGTTCCCCGATCGGCTGTCGTTCAACGTCGAAGTCGCGCCGGATGCGCAGAGCGCGGCGGTGCCGAGCCTGCTCCTGCAACCGCTGGCCGAGAACGCCGTCGTGCACAGTGTCGCCGCGGAGGCGGAACATATCCGGGTGGATGTGAACATTCGGCGTGGCGAACGCGGGCTCGAAATGCTGGTACGCAACTCCGCCGCGCGTCAGCGGTCCGATGTCCGCATGGGAGTTGGGCTCGGCAACACGCGCGAGCGGCTGAAGACCCTGTTTGACGAAGACTACGAGCTCGAGCTGATCCATGCGGAGGATGGCTCGGTGGTCGCGCGCATTCGCATTCCCCATATCGAGTTCGCCGCACAGGAGGCAGCGTGAGTATCCGGGCCCTGATCGTGGACGATGAGCCTTACGCGCGTGAGCGCTTGAGAGAGCTGTGTGCCCTGGAGCCGGACATTGCCGTCGTCGGCGAGGCGTCGCACGGCGTCGAGGCGATAGAGCAGGTGGAAGCCGCACGGCCGAACCTTCTGCTGCTCGACGTGCAGATGCGCGGAACGAACGGCTTCGACGTGCTGGAACGGCTGAACGGCGAGAAACCGCTCGTCGTGTTCGTGAGCGCCTATGACCAGTACGCGCTCGCAGCCTTCGGCGTCGAAGCGGTCGACTACCTGCTGAAGCCCTTCGATCGGGAGCGCTTCCGCCAGGCGATTCGCCGCGTGCGCACTCGTTTGTCGGGCGGCGACAAGGGCACCGAGCTCGCGGACAAGATTTCCAACGCGGTGCGTGAGACAGTGATTTCCGTCGCGGGGCGCACGCCGGTTCCGAACGGGCCGAAACGCATCGTCGCGGAACGCGACGGAAGGCTCTTCTTCATCTCGCAGCCGGACATCGATGCGGTCGAAGCGAATCGCAACTACGTAAACATCACGGCGGGCGCGGACAACTTCACCATTCGCTGGACCATGCAGCAGGCGGAAGGCACGCTCGATCCGGGCATGTTCCTGCGCATTCATCGGTCGGTGATCGTGAACACGCACAAGATTCGGGAGATGGAGCGGCGGTTTCACGGGGAATACACGCTTACGCTTGCCAACGGGCAGCGGTTTACATCGGGGCGGGCATACCGGCGGCATATTCAGGCGCATCTGAAGAACGCGCGCTGAGGCGCAACACCGGCTTGGGCGTTCAGTGTTCCAGGGGCCGTTCAGTGTTCCAGGGGCCGTCTGAAGAACTTCTCTGAAATCGCCCTGAGGGCATCGGGGAGCCGGGGTGTGCAAGCGAGGGGGTCGAGGGAGAAATGACAGGGGGCTGTCAAACCTCGACTCTGCGCGGATTCTGGCGGTCACCGCTCCGGTTCAACCGCGGTGAAAATCCGCGCTGCACTTTGATCTTTGACGGCACGGCCTCGCGTTTGACAGCCCCCTGTCATTTCTCCCTCGACCCCCTCGCTTGCACACCCCGGCGTCGCGCTCGGCTGTAAGCGATTTCAGAGAAGTTCTTCAGACTTCCTCAGCCGCCCGGCGATTGAGGGCTTCTTGAGGCTTCAGGCTTCAGGTTTCGAGCGGCGCAGGCAACGACATTCGCGCGACCGCACCTTTGCCGTCCGCGCGATTCTCCACGGCAAGCGCACCCCCGTGCGCTTCCACAATCTGCCGCGACAACGCGAGCCCAATGCCGCTGCCCCCAGGCTTAGTCGTAAAAAACGGCACAAACAGGTTGTCCGGATTAGCAATGCCGGGCCCGCTATCGCGAATCTCGAGCGTCACGCAATCGCGCGTACGACCCACAGCGACTTCCACCGTCGCCGCGTTGCCGTCAGATGCTTCAACACCGTTCTTCAGCAAGTTGATCAGCGCCTGCTCGAGCTGCCCCGCATCCGCGGGAACGATCGTTTCGAAAGGTGCGGCGACCCGCACCCCGGTATACGCAGGCAACGCGACGAGCCGGTGAATCAGCGCATTCAGCGAGATCGGCACCTTGTTGGGCGCCGGGAGGCGCGCGAGCTGACTGTAGGTCGCCACGAACTTGGAGAGCGAGTCCGCGCGATCGCCCATCAGCGAAAGGCCACCAAGCACCTCTTCGTCGGTCGGCTCCGCTTTATGCCGGAGCATATCTCTCAAGGTCCCCGCGAGCGATTTGATGGGCGCGAGCGAGTTGTTGATCTCGTGCCCGATCACGCGAATCAGCCGCTGCCACGCGCGCCGTTCCTCCTCGCGCAACGCGCGGCTGAGGTCGGAGACCATCACCAGCGTGTGCGGCACGCCACCCTGGCGAAAGAGGCTCTTGCGCACTTCGAACCGGCCACTGCGTCCGGTGAAGGTCATTGTCGCGACGGCGTTCGACTCCCGCGCCAGCAATTCATCGAGGCGCAATTCGGCGGCCGTGCGACCGATGAGACTCTCGCTCGACCGCCCCATCAGCTCCGCCGCCGCGCGGTTCACGAGCTTCACGTGCTGGGAGTCGTCGAACGCCATCACAGCCGTGTCGAGCTCTTCCAGCACCGTGTGCACGAGTGCCGTCGCTTCGAGGGACTCGAGCCGCTGCCGCTGCAACGTTTCGCCGAGCTCGTTGATCTCGCGGACAACTTCGCCCAGCGTGTCACCACGCGCCGCACGGCGCCCGCGCAACGTGTAGTCCCCACAGCGAACGGCTTCGATCAGGTTCGCGAGTGTTTGAAGCGGAAAAATGAGCCTGCGTCGCACGGCCAGCGCGCAACCGACCCAGAACACGAGCAGGATCGCGACACAGATGACGCGCAGCTCAGGCGTCGGCGCATATCGCCACGAAAACCAGATGGCAACGGCCGTCGCCGGCAAACCCATGCCGAGCGCAGTGAAGGCAAGCCGGTTCTGGAACGCGATGTTCAAGCGGCCGACACCTTACAGGCCGTCGGTGCGAATGCCCAGCTTCTCCAGACGTCGGTACATGGCGCTCCGGCTCAGCCCCAGAGCCTCCGCAGCGGCGTTCACATTGCCTTCGGAACGCCGCAGCGCCGTGCGGATCAACAGGCGTTCGGCATCCTCGAGGCTCATGGCTTCGATACTCGGCGCGGCGGACACCTGCATGTCCAGACGAAGGTCCGTCACCGTGATCGCCGCACCCCGCGCCATCAGCACGGCGCGCTCGATGACATTGCCTAGCTCGCGAACGTTGCCGGGCCAGCTGTAGCTGCGTAGCAGCTGGAGCGCGCCGTCATCGAATCCCTCGATCCGGCGGCCGTACTTCGCGGCCAGGCTGGCGAGCTTGCGATAGGCGATCGGAGTGATGTCCTCGGACCGTTCCCGCAGCGGCGGCAGGCGCACTTCGATCGTGTTCAGCCGGAACAGCAGATCCTGGCGGAAGCGGCCCTGCATGACGAGGTCCGCGAGATTCGCGTTCGTGGCGGTGAGGATGCGCACATCGGCCCGTTGCGTCCGCGACGAGCCCACGCGCTCGAACTCCCCGCTCTCGATGATGCGCAGGAGCTTCGCCTGCTGGCTCACGGGCACGTTGCCGATCTCGTCCAGGAACAGCGTGCCGCCGTCCGCGAGCTCGAAGCGGCCGATGCGATCGGCCTTGGCGTCGGTGAAGGCGCCGCGCACGTGCCCCATCATCTCGCTCTCGAACACGGTCTCGGGGATGCTGCCCATGTTCACGGAGATGAAGGGCTTGTCCGCGCGCGCCGAGCGGGCATGGAGGAGGCGGGCGATCAGCCCTTTGCCCGTGCCGTTCTCTCCTGTAACGAGCACGGAAGCATCGGATCGGGCGACACGCGCGACCGTATCCAGCACGCTGCGGATCGACGGGGACTCGGCGATGAAGTCTTCATCGGCCGCCGCGCCCGCCGAGCGCAGAAACTGGTTCTCCGCTTCCAGCTTGCGGCTATGGCGGACTTCGCGGCTGAAGCTCGCCTGGTTGCGGATAACGGCGAGTACCCGGTGGTTGTCCCACGGTTTCTCGACGAAGTCGCGCGCGCCACGGCGCATCGCCTCGACCGCGACGTCAATGGTGCCCCAGGCCGTCATGACGATGATCGGCAGCGAAGGATCCAGGGTCTGCAGCTGAGGGAGGAGATCGAGCCCCTCCCGACCCGAAGTCGTATCGCGCGCGTAGTTGAGATCGATGATCGCGACGTCGAAGGATTCGGAACGCACCGCTTCGAGCAAGCCCGCCGGCGAGCTCACGGTGGTTACGCTCATGCCGCCGTTCTTGAGCAGCAGGCGCATGGCGGTCAGCACATCCTGCTGATCGTCGGCCACGATGACGCGAGGGGCGTCGGCGCGCGAGGGCTCGTTCATTCGTGCAGTTTACGGCGGGTTCGGCGCCCGCGCTCTATTCGCAGCGAAGCGCGGATGACGGCTGGATGCGTAGCGCGCGGCGCGCCGGAAGCCAGCTGGCCAGCATCGAGGTGCCGATCAACAACGCCAGCACCACCGAATAAACCGCCGGATCGTCCGGGGGCATCCCCAGCAGCCCTTCCTTCAGGGCGCGGCCCATGAGCGGCGCGAACAGCGCGCCGAGGAGAAGACCGACGCCCACCTGGAACAGCGCGCCGCGCATGACCGCGCCCAGGATCTGCCGATCGTGCGCACCGAGCGCGCGACGCACGCCGATTTCGCGATTCCGCTGGCCCGTGGCAAACACCAGCACACCGTAAATGCCGACGGCCGCGAGGATGATCGCGATCGCCGCGAACGCGATGAACACGTTCGACAGCAGGCGCACGCCGTCCCGCTTCTGGTTCTGGTATTCACCGAGCGTCTTGATCCAGTAGGGCGCGAGGTCGTGGTCGAGCTGCTGCACGACATTACGCAGCAGGTTTCCGTACGCGTGCGGCTCGCCCTCCGTCCGGATCGCGACCGTCATGAAGCGCCAGGGGAGCTGCGTGACGGGGCAATAGATGGTCGGAGAGAACGTGCCGTTCTTCCAGCCCTTGTCGTGATTGATGTTGGGCACGACGCCGACAATGGTGATGGGGCGCGGGTTCGACGCTTCGGCTTCGTAGAGCACCTTGCCCAGCGGCTGTTCGCCGGGAAAGTATTTCGCGACGAAGGCCTGATTCACGATCGCCACATGCGGCGTATCCGAGCGGTCGCCCGCATTGAACTCGCGGCCCGAGAGCAGCGGCGTACGAAACGCATCGAAGAAGCCCGCGGTGACGGTTACCGTGTGGGCCACGGGATAGTCCGCGCGATCCTCATACGTCTGGCCCTGGATGCCGACACGCCAATCCTCCGCACTCGTGCCGGGCATCGACGTTGCGGCCGCGGCGGACACCACTCCGGGTCGCGTGCGCAGCTCGGCCACCAACCTCTCAAAGAACTTGCCCTGCTCGTCGACGGGATAGGTCGCCGCCGGCAGGCCCACGCGCGCGCTCATGAATCCCCGCACATCGGCGCCGTAGTCCTGCTGCAGCGACAGCACCGAGGCCCGCGTCATGAGCCCGGCGCCCGTCAGCAATGCGGCCGAGAACGCCACTTCGACCACCACCATGGCCGTCGTGAATTTGTTGAGTCGCATGCCCGTGCCAGTGCGGCCGCCATCGCGAAGCACACGCATGACATCGGGGCGCGACGCGCGCAGCGCCGGGACGATCCCCGCGATCAGCGCCGACAGAACCGCCACGCCACCCGCGAAGAGCGCGACCGGGCCGTCGATCGAGAACGTCCACCACAGCGGCGACGTGGATTCCTCGGCGCTATGTACGGCGATAGCGGTAAGGTGCAGGGCCACTGCGGCGATCACAACTCCGCCCAGCACGCCGAACACGCTGACGATCAGGCTTTCGGCGAGCATCTGCAGGAACAGACGACCGCGCTTTGCGCCGAGCGCAACGCGCATGCTGGCTTCATACACACGAAGATTCGCGCGCACGAAGATGAGGCTCGCGACATTGGCGCACGCGATGAGCAGCACCAGCACCACCGCCGCGAACATCGTGTTGATGACCTGCCGGTTGTCGGAGATCGAGCCTTCCGCCACCGGCACCACATTCGCGGTCACGCCCGCGTTGCTGCGTGGATAGAGCTTGGCGAGCCGGGCAAAGACGTCTTCCGCTTCCGCGGAGGCTTCGGCGCCGGTGACCCCTGTGGCCAGACGCCCGACACCCGTGACGCCGACGGCGGTTTCGTAGGACTGATCGCCGCGATGCTCCAGTGTCGCGTCCCGCATCATCGGCAGCCAGAGCTGCTCGATCGACGGGAACGAGAAGCCTTGCGGCATCACGCCGATGATCCGCGTGGGCTGCGCGTTCACGCGCACCACCCGACCCAGCACTTCCGGGTCCTGATTGAAACGCGTGCGCCACAGCTCGTAGCTCAGGATCACGACGGGCTGCGCGTTCGGCAGGTCGTCTTCCGGAGCGAAGTCGCGGCCGAGCATCGGGCGCGAGCGCAGGATGCGCAGGAAATTCCACGTCACCCAGCCGCCGGTGTACCGCTCGGCGCGCCGATCGCCCGAGATCAGTACCGTGCCCGAGTAATACGCCCCGAGGTCTGCGAATGACTTCTGCTTCTCCTGCAGCTCCTTGAAATCCACGTATTGAAGCGCGGCATAGTGGTAGCCGCGCGCCGGCTCATCCACGAACACGGAATACAGCTGCTCGCTCTCGGGGAAAGGCGGCGGCTTGCGCGACGTCGTGTTGATGATGCCGTACGTAAAGATGGTGGCGCCGAGCCCCAGCGCGAGCACGCTCGAGGCCAGGATGAGAAACGCCGGCGAGTGCCGCAACCCGCGCCACGCCTGCAGGAAGTCGTCGATCAGGAACATCACGCGCCTCTCAAACCGCAGGCGCGAGATCGTGCGTCGCTACGGAGCGCACCCGATCTTCGAACAGGATGCGCCCGTCGAAGAGCTGCACGCGTCGCTCGGCGAAGTCCGCGTAACGCGCGTCGTGCGTCACCATGCAGATGGTGGTGCCTTCGGCGTGAAGCTTGCGAAGCATGTCCATCACGGCTTCGCCGTTCTTCGAGTCGAGATTGCCGGTCGGCTCGTCGGCAAGAAGAATCGAAGGGTGGCCCGCGAGCGCACGCGCCACCGCGACACGCTGCTGCTGCCCGCCCGAGAGCTGCGACGGAAAATGGCTCAGCCGATGCGCCATGCCGACGCGCTCGAGCGCCTGCATCACCGCCTTGCGCCGCGCGTCGCGCGAGAAGCCCTGGCGATAGGTGAGCGGCAGCTCGACGTTCTGATAGACGTCGAGATCGCCGATGAGATTGAACGACTGGAAGATGAAGCCGATTTCGCGGTTTCGAATCGTGGCGCGCTCATTGGCGCCGATGGTCGCAACCGAGCGGCCCGCGAGATGGTATTCACCCGTCGACGGCGTATCGAGCAGCCCCAGGATGGCGAGCAACGTCGACTTGCCGCAGCCCGACGGGCCGGAGATCGACACGAACTCGCCTTGCCGGATGTCGCAGTGAACGCCCGAGAGCGCGTGCGTCTCGATCTCGTCGGTGTAGAACACCTTCGTGATCGCGCGCATGCGGATCAGCGGTTCGGCTTCCGGGCTGTCGTTCGTTTCGTGATTCATGACTTGCGCTCCGTGTCCCTGGCCGGGAATGAGGCAAGGTGTATGCCATTGCCGAGGCACAGCGGCGCAGTGCCCCCAAGCTGCTGAAAGATAGCGGGAAACGCGCGTTTTCTAGCGCCGCCTGCGTGGCTGTCGGGCCGGTCTCGTCGCGTTCGTGGGACGCGCGGACAGCGATAAATCCCAGTGTTGGGACGCGGCCCTCGAACGTCCGGTTTCGAGGTATCCGCCGCCGCTGATTCCGATCGCGGGACCGGACACCAGCGGACGTCCGCCGGACGTCCCGCGGACGGGACTTCGCCGGGCCGCGCAGCGCGCGCGGCCGTCGGCTTCAGATGATTCGACAGAATAATTTCAGCGTGCAGTCAGTCGCTTGTGAGCGACCTCGCACTTACCTGGCACGCGAGAGTCGCCGTTGGCATACGCGGTGCTTTACACCTTCCGTGAATCGATGGCATCGAAGCCGCAGCGGATGACATAGCACTCGATTCACTGTCGCTTAACGTCATTTCTCGTCACTTCAGGAAGGAGATTGTCATGCGTAACTTCATTTGTTCACTGATGCTGGTTGCTCTGGGCTTCATGCAGGTCGCGATCGTGGTTGTGGAACTGACGCATGCGTGAAGATGTGGTGCATGGGGCGCTGTCGCCAGATGAGTGCACCGGTCGTCGCCGGGCGACAAAAGCGAAGTGCGGGCGCGCACAATTCTGGGGAAAATGCCGAGAAATCACGCGCGCCGCGGTTCACTTTTCCGGTACATTTGGCGCCCCATGCCCACCACGACGCATCGCGAAGTCATCGTCGCCCCCGATCATTTCGAGGTCGTGTCGGACGATGCCGTGCTGGTTGCCCAGCTGCGCTCCGCCACAGCGGTGTGTCTCTACGACGCGGTCGAAGAAGCCGGCGCGCTCCTGCATCTGCGTTTCATCGTTCGCAGCGCGAAGCCCGCGGACGTAACGGACACCACGCTCGCGACCGAGCTGCTGCTGCTGGATCGATGCATCGAATCGCTGCGCGAAGCGATGCCGAACGCACGCAACCTCCAGGCGAAAATCGCCGCGCACCTTCCCGAGAATCCGGATGCGCAACGCGCGTGCGACACGGTCCTCACCCTCGTGCGCCACTTCCTCGACGACTCCGGCATGTCCGTGGTCGCTTCCGATATCGCGGCCGGCCCGGCCCGCGAGCTGCGCTTCCGGCCCACCATGGGCTGGATGCAGATGAAATAGCCCGAACCTGTTGACGCACCTCGGATTTCCTCTCCCGGCGCAAGCCGGTCGCGGGACCGTTATTTGCTGCCGTCTAGCGGCTGGATCGGCCTCAGCGCCACCACTGAGAGCGGCCTCTTCTCGATGAACCGACAGGGCCCGCCTCGCGCGGGCCTTTTTGCATTCCGGGCGGCAAGAGAAAGGATCGTTATCGGTGAAACGACTCGTGTGTGTATCGAATCGGATCTCGGTGCCGGGCACCGGCTCGGGCGCGGGCGGTCTCGCTGTCGGACTGACGGCTGCGATGAGCCGATCCGGTGGGCTCTGGCTTGGTTGGAGCGGAGAAACCTCCGAGACACCCTCCGAGAGCCCGCAGGTTGTCGCTCACGGCAACATCGACTACGCGACCATTGACCTCACACCCGCGCAAGTCGAGGACTACTACAACGGCTACTGCAACGGCGCGCTCTGGCCGCTGTTTCACTATTTCCCGGATGTGTTCAAGCACGAGCAGCGGCACTACGAGGCATATCAGGCGGTCAACCAGCTTTTCGCGAAGCAGCTGCTGAAGATGCTGCGGCCCGGGGATGCGGTATGGGTGCATGACTATCACCTCATTCCGATGGCGCGTTATCTGCGGCAAGAGCAGTTCGACGGGCCGATCGGATTCTTTCTGCACACGCCGTTCCCGCACATTCAGGTGCTGAAGCTCCTGCCGAATCACGCGGAAGTCGTGCGGGATCTTTGCCAGTACGACGTCGCGGGATTCCAGACAGGCGATGACGTGCAGTCGTTCAAGTCCTGCATCGTGCGGGGAAAGTGCACGACGCACGTGGCCGCCTACCCGATCAGCGTCGACGTTCGCTCGATCGTCGAGGAGGCGACGGATGCCGTGCATGAGGAGCAGGTTGCGCGACTGACGGCGAGCCTCCTCGGCCGCAAGCTCATCATCGGCGTGGATCGGCTCGACTACAGCAAGGGGCTCACCGAGCGGTTCGCGGCGTTCGAGCATTTTCTGGAGACTTTTCCCGACAGCCAGGGGAAGGTCACTTTTCTGCAGATCGCACCGCTCAGCCGCGCGGACGTGCTCGCGTATTCGGAGATCCGTCAGGCGCTGGAGCAGGCGGCCGGGCGGCTCAACGGGCGGTTCGCGGAAGCGGACTGGACGCCGATCCGCTATCTCAACCGGAATTTCTCGCACGCGAGCACCATGGGTTTCCTGCGCGCCGCGCAGGTTGCGCTCGTCACGCCCGTGCGGGACGGCATGAACCTCGTCGCCAAGGAGTTCGTCGCCGCGCAGGATCCGAAGGATCCTGGCGTGCTGATCATCTCGCCGATGGCGGGCGCCGCGCGCGAGCTCACGGGCGCGCTACAGGTGAATCCCTATGACAAGCGCGCCGTCGCGCAAGCACTCGATCGCGCACTCCATATGCCGCTGGATGAGCGGCGCGAGCGGCATCGCAAGATGCTGGAGTCGGTGAAGTCCAACGATATCCACAACTGGTACAGCACGTTCTGTCGCGACCTCGACGAGATCGGCCGCGCGCCGGCGGAAGCGCGAATCAATGTGCGCGCGGGCGGGCGCCACGTGACGGCCCCCGCGAGCTGGTGGCGGCGAACCGTGGGACGAATCTTCAGCTCGAAGGCTTCGTGAGCGCGAGATCGCGGCTGTAGACGACGTTCATCACGTTGTCGTACCAGCCCTGCACTCGCGGCTTCACAAGGTGCTTGTTCACGTAGAAGTAGAGCGGGATCAGCGGATGATCCTTCAACGCGACGTTCTCGGCCTGCTGTAGCAACTCGCGCCGTTTCGTGGCATCGGCTTCGGCGGCCGCGGCGGTGAGCAGCCGGTCGTATTCGGCGCCCTCATAGTGCGGCAGGTTGATGCCGAAATCGCTCTTCAGGTACTGCGCGAAGGTGTACGCGTCGTTGTAGTCGCCGAGCCAACTCGAGCGGAACATCTCGACATCGCCGCGATCGATGTCCTGCAGAAGCGATTTGAACTCTTCCGCGAGCGGCTGCACTTCGGCGCCGAGCGCTTCCTTCCACATCGATGTGATGGCCACGGCCAGGCGGTCGTGCACTTCGCCCGAGTTGTAGCGCAGCTCGAAACGAAGCGGCTTCGCGGCCGAGTAGCCGGCGGCCGCATAGAGCTTGCGTGCTTCGGCGATCCGGTCGGCGATGGGCGTGTTCGCGTAGTCGAAACTCTGCGGCGTGTAGTTGTAGACGCCGGGCGGGATCCATCCGTAGGCGGGAAGCTCGCCTACCTTGAGCACCACCTGCGCGAGCTTCTCGCGGTCGATCGCCATCGACAGCGCGCGACGTAGCGGGAGGTTGTCCTTGAAGGGCGCTCGCCGAAGATTGAACCCGTAGTAGTACGTGTTGAGCTGCGGGCTCACGTGCAGCTCCGCCGCGAGATTCTGTTTGATCCAGTCGAACTGGCCGCGTGGCACGACGTTGGTCACGTGCAGGTCGCCGGCGCGATAGCGAGTGAGCTCGGCGTTCTCGTCGGGGATCTGCAGGAACTTCACGCCGTCGAGATGCGTGGCGGCGTTGTTCCAGTAGTAAGTGTTGCGCAGAGCGAGGATGTGCAGGCCCTGCACCCATTCCTTCAGCACGAAGGCGCCGTTCGAGACCATGACGCCGGGCTTCGCGATTTCGTTCGGATGCGCGGCAAGCGTTGGCCGATGCACGGGGCACGTGCTCGGGTGCGCGAACAAACCCGGCAGGTATGGTGCGGGCGCGGCGAGTTGAACGACGACGGTATTGTCGTCTGGTGCCGTGACACCGAGATCTTCCGGCTTCTTTTTGCCCGACACGATGTCGGGAACATTGGCGACGATGTCGATGATCTGCGCGTACTGGGACGCGGTGGCGGGATCGACGAGCCGGCGCAGGCCGGCTACGAAATCCGCGGCGACAACCTTGTCGCCGTTGGACCAGCGTGCGTTGTCGCGCAGGGCGAAAGTGTACGTCTTGCCGTCGGTGCTGACGGTCCACTCTTTCGCGACACCGGGCGCGGTGCCGGCGTCCTTTGCGAATGTCGTGAGGCCTTCGCACAGGTCGCGGAGCACGGTTTGAGATTCGACAGCGCGTGCGCGCTGGGGATCGAGGGAGTCTGGGTCGGGGCCGTTGCCGCGGAGGAGGATGTTGCTGTTCGAGGCCGATCCGCCGGCCGAGCACGCCGAAAGCGAGACGACGCAAATGGCGAGGAGCGCCGCCTTTCCCAACCGCCCGGCGATCGAGGGCTTCTGCGAAGAGGCCCTCGATCGCCGGGCGGTCAAGAGACAGCCGGGCTGCGCCACGCTATCAGCGCGCGGCATTAATCTGATCGCGCAGCGTACTCGCAGCCTTCCGCGCGGCCGTCGCGAAATCCGCGCCCGACGAGGCGTAAAGAATGGCGCGGGACGAGCTGATCACCAGCCCCTTGCCGCTGGAAGTGCGGCCGTTCTGAACAGCCTGCACCACATCCCCACCCTGCGCGCCAACGCCCGGCACCAGAAACGGCATCTCCCCCACGATCTCGCGAATCTCGGCAAGCTCGCGCGGATAAGTCGCGCCGACGACGAGCATGCAGTTGCCGCGCGAATTCCACTTCCGCGCGACCAGCTCGGCGATGACGTGATAGAGGCGGCGCCCGCCCGCCACCTCGAGATCCTGAATATCACGCGCGCCAGGATTCGACGTGCGACACAGGACAATGACCCCCTTGTCCGCATGCTTGAGGAACGGCTCGAGCGAATCGCCGCCGAGATACGGATTCACCGTGACCGCGTCGGCCTTGTATCGCTCGAACGCTTCGATGGCGTAACGCTCGGCGGTGTTGCCGACGTCACCCCGCTTGGAGTCCAGAATCACCGGCACATGCGGATAATTCTGGTGCACGTAGTCGATCGTGCGCTCGAGCTGATCTTCCGCTTCGTACGCCGCGTAGTGCGCGAACTGTGGCTTGTAGGCACACACGAGATCCGCCGTCGCATCGATGATGGCGCGGTTGAACTGGAAGATGGGCGAAGGCTCGGCGGCGATGCTCGCCGGCAGCCGTTCGATCTCCGGGTCGAGCCCGACGCAGACGAGCGAGTTGTTGCGATCCCAGACCTCGGCGAGTTGCCGCGTGAAACCCGTCATGCCACGCGGCTCCGGTCGGTAAGGCTGCGTTTCTTGAGATGCACGATGAGGATCGACACCGCGGCGGGCGTCACGCCCGGGATGCGCGAGGCCTGGCCCACGGTGGCCGGCTGTCCTTCCGCGAGCTTCTGGCGCACTTCGGTCGAAAGCCCCGCGATCGAGGCGTAGTCCAGGTTGGCTGGCAACGAAGTCTCCTCATTGCGTTGCTGACGGTCGATTTCGTCCTGCTGCCGCTCGATGTAGCCGGCATATTTCGCACGCACTTCCACCTGGGCCACGATCTGCGGCGGCAAACGATCGTCTATTGTCGACATCTTGGTCGACGTCGACGACAGCCATTCCGGTGGCCCGATCACCTCCAGCAGCGAGGCGTAGTCCACTTCCGGCCGGCGCAACAGCTCGAACCCGGAGTTATCGCGGGCGAGCGGCGCTTTGAGCACACGCTGCTGCCACTCGTTTGAAACCTCCGCGGGATGCACTCGCGTGCGGGTGAGTCGCTCCACTTCGAGCTCCGACAGCTCCTGCTTGCGCTGGAAGAGCGCCCAGCGCTCGTCGTCGACCAGGCCGAGCTCACGGCCCTTCGGCGTGAGGCGCAGGTCGGCATTGTCTTCACGCAGTAGCAGGCGGTGCTCGGCGCGGCTCGTGAACATGCGATAGGGCTCGCGGGTGCCGCGCGTGACGAGGTCGTCCACGAGTACGCCGAGGTAGCCCTCGCTCCGCTTCGGCAACCAGGTTTCGCGGCCCTTCACCTGGAGGGCCGCATTGATGCCGGCGATCAGGCCTTGGGCCGCGGCTTCTTCGTAGCCGGTGGTGCCGTTGATCTGGCCGGCGAAGTGCAGGCCGCCGATGAACCTGGTTTCGAGCGAGGGGCGCAGGTCGCGAGGATCGAAGAAGTCGTACTCGATGGCGTAGCCGGGGCGGGTGAGGTGCGCGTTCTCGAAGCCGCGAATCGTGCGCACGAACTCCCACTGCACGTCGAAGGGCAGGCTGGTGGAGATGCCGTTCGGGTAGACCTCGTGGGTTTCGAGGCCTTCGGGCTCGACGAAGATCTGGTGGGAGGTCTTCTCGGCGAAGCGCACGACCTTGTCCTCGACGGAGGGGCAGTAGCGCGGGCCAACGCCTTCGATCACACCGGTGAACATGGGCGAGCGGTCGGTGGCGGCTCGGATGATCTCGTGGGTACGCTCGTTTGTATTGGTAATGAAACAGTCGATCTGTTTCGGGTGATCACTCGCTCGCCCGAGGAACGAGAAGACCGGGACAGGCGTATCGCTGGGCTGCCGGGCCATCACGGAGAAGTCGATCGTGCGGCCGTCGATGCGGCAGGGCGTGCCGGTTTTCAGGCGGCCGACGCGGAACGGCAGCTCGCGCAAGCGGGCTGCGAGCTTGTTCGAAGGGGGATCGCCGGCGCGGCCGCCCTGATAGTTGTCGAGGCCGACGTGGATGCGGCCGCCGAGGAAGGTGCCGACCGTGAGCACGACCGCCGGCGCTTCGAAGGTGATGCCGGAGATTGTGACGACGCCTCGGACTCGCTCGCCCTCGACCACGAGGTCCGCCACTTCCTGCTGAAAGAGGGAGAGGTTCGGGTGGTTCTCGAGCAGGTGACGGATGGCGCGCTTGTACAGCTGGCGGTCTGCTTGCGCGCGGGTGGCGCGGACAGCTGGGCCTTTGCTTGCGTTCAGCGTGCGGAACTGGATGCCCGCCTGATCGGTGGCGCGCGCCATGGCGCCGCCGAGTGCGTCGATCTCCCTTACCAAGTGGCCTTTGCCGATGCCGCCCACCGCGGGGTTGCAGCTCATCTGGCCCAGGGTTTCGATGCTCTGGGTGAGCAGCAGCGTCTGCGCGCCCATGCGCGCGGCGGCGAGGGCCGCCTCGGTGCCGGCGTGACCGCCGCCGACGACGATGACATCGAATGGGCGCGCGAAGCGCATGGTGTGGACCCGGTGGGGGAAGGGCTGCGTATTGTAGGGGCGGGGGTCGGGCTCGCCAAACGGGGGTTCGGCGAACCGCTGCCGGGGCTTCATCGGAACGGGCGGCAGGTCGCACCTTTGCCCGGCGTCGTTGGTTAGGCTTTCGGCCGCTTGGATATCCAACCGATTACTTATGCACTTGCGCGGCCTTATGCGCTTTCCGTGGCTGGCATGAACGAGCCACGGCTTTGAGGTTTGCGGCGTTCATGCAGCTTGGGGCGCTCCTGGTGGCGGCGCTGGTCGTACGGCCGGTTGCCGGCGCGACGCCCCCTGCCGATGCGATGACGTTCGCGCCCTGCCAGATCCAGGACCTTGGCGGCATCGCGGTTTACAACGCGGAGTGCGCGGACTTTGCGGTGCCGGAGAATCCTGCGAAGCCGGGCGGGCGGACTATCGAGCTGCGCGTGGCGCGGGTGCCGGCGATCAATCGGCGCAAGGAGGCGGATCCGCTGTTCCTGCTCGCCGGCGGGCCTGGCATGGGCGCGACCGCGCTCTACGGCAACACCGCGCCGGTCTTCGCTCGCATTCGGCGGAATCGGGACATCGTGCTCGTCGATCAGCGCGGAACCGGCAGCTCGAACGCGCTGAATTGTCCGACGGATGATCTCGAGATGATGCGGGCAACGCCCGCGCAACTTCGCGATGAGGCGCAGCGCTGTCTTGAGAAGCTGCGCGAGCATGCGGACGTTGCTTACTACACCACTAGCGTCGCCGTGCAGGATCTCGATCGCGTGCGCGCGGCGTTGGGGTATGAGCGGATCGATCTTTATGGGGGCTCGTATGGAACGCGGGTCGCTCAGCAGTATCTGCGGCGCTTTCCGAAGCGGACGCGGTCGGTGATTCTGGATGGCGTGGTTGCGCCGGAGCAGATACTCGGGCCTGAAACGGCGCTCGATGCGGAGAATGCGCTCGCGAACGTGCTTGCGCGGTGTAAGCGGGACTCGGCGTGTGGGGAGCGGTTTGGCGATCCGGCGGAGGATTATCGCGCGCTGCGCAAATCGCTCGAAGCGAAGCCGGTTTCCGTCACGTTGCCGGATCCCACGAGTGGGACGCCGCGCACGATCGAGTTCGGTTCGCTGCAGCTTGCGCTGGTATTGAGGCTGGCGATCTACAACTCCGAGCAGGCGGCGCTGTTGCCGGTTGCACTCCATCTCGCGCAGCAGTCTGGAAACTTCGCGCCCCTCGCCGGGCAGTTCTTGATGACGTTGCGCACGTTCGACGAGATCGCATCCTACGGGATGCACAACTCCGTGGTCTGCACGGAGGACGTGCCGTTCTTCGATACCGTGAAGGTCGATCGCGCGAAGCTCGACGCGACTTTCCTTGGCGCTATTCAGGTGGACGCGCTTCAGAGTGTTTGCGAGGGCTGGCCGCGCGGGCCGCTCGATGCGGATCTTCACGCGCCGCTGCGCTCGGATGTTCCGGTGCTGCTGCTCTCCGGCGGGAACGATCCTGTTACGCCGCCGGCGAACGCGGAGAAGGCGAAAGCTGGGCTCACGAATAGCCTGCATCTGGTGCTTCCGGATCTAGGGCACGGGCAGATTGGCGCGCCCTGTATGGATCGCGTGATGGCGGACTTCATCAGCCTGGGGACGGTGAAGGGGCTGGATACGTCGTGTACCAAGCGCGCGAAGCCGATGCCTTTCTTCACGACTTTGTCGGGGCCGGCGCCATGATCGAGGTCAGCGGACTTTCCAAGCGGTTCGGCGCGATTGAAGCGGTGCGCGATGTGAGCCTGCGCGCGGCGGACGGGCGCATCACCGGGCTGCTCGGGCCGAACGGCGCCGGCAAGTCGACCACGCTTCGCATTCTCTACACGGTGATCCGGCCCGATTCGGGGGATGCGCTCATCGATGGGACGAGCATCGTGCGCTCGCCGCTCGAAGCGCGGCGAAGCATCGGGGTGCTGCCGCACTCGGCGGGTGTTTATCAGCATCTGACGGCTCGCGAGAACATCCTTTACTACGGCGCGCTTCATGGGCTTTCCCGCGCGGATCGCGAATCGCGGGCGGACGAGCTGATCGAGCTGCTGGAAATGAAGGACTTTGCGACACGGCGCGCGAAGAAGCTCTCGCAGGGCCAGAAGATGAAGACGGCGCTCGCGCGGGCGCTGATCCATCGGCCGCGCAATGTGCTGCTCGATGAGCCCACGAACGGGCTCGACGTGATGGCCGTGCGGAATCTGAGGGCGCTTCTCCTGCGACTGCGCGAGCAGGGCCACTGCGTGCTGTTCTCCAGCCACGTGATGCAGGAGGTCGCGGCACTTTGCGATGACATCGTCGTGATCGCCCATGGCAATGTGGTTGCTTCGGGTTCGCCGGACGCGCTTCGGGAGCGGGTGGGGCAGAGCAACCTCGAGGATGCCTTCGTGCAGCTCATCGGCACCACCGAGGGGCTCGAGTAATGCACGCCATTTTCACGGTGTTCCTCAAGGAGGTTCGCGAGAGCCTTCGCGATCGACGCACGCTCTGGTCGGCACTGGGGTTTGGCGCGATCTTCGCGCCGCTGATGTTCGCGGCGATCCTGTCGTTCACGATCAAGCGGAACGACCCGCTGAACGACACGGCGGCGTTGCTCGCGGTCTCGCACACGGAGCGAGCGCCGAATCTCGTCGGGCATCTGATCGAGTACGGCATCGCCGTCGAGCCAGTCACCTATGACGATGCGGCGGCACGCGCGGCCGTTCGGAATCACCGGCAGAGAATGGTGCTGATGATTCCGGAGGACTACGCGAAGCGCTTCACCGCCGGCCAGCCGGCGCCGCTGCAACTCTATTCAGACTCGTCGGACCAGACCGCCGACCGCGATGTGCGGCGTGCCAGGAGCGTGCTTGCAAGCTATGGCGCGGTGATCACACAGCTTCGACTGATGGCTCGCGGCGTCGATCCCACAACGCTTACGCCCATCGCCGTTCACGATGTCGATGTCTCCACGCCGGCGAGCCGCTCCGTGATTGCGCTTGGGACGGTGAGCGTCTTCATCTTCATGTCCCTGTTCATGGGAGGCATGTATCTCGCGATTGACGCCACGGCGGGTGAGCGCGAGCGCGGCTCACTCGAACCGCTGCTGACGGTGCCGGTGCGTCGCGAGCATCTCATCTACGGCAAGATTCTCGCCGCTTGCGCGTTCATGACCTTGTCGCTCGTGGCAAGCGTCACGGCACTGTCGATCGTGCTGAGACGCGTGGGCCTCGAAGGGTTGGGGATGAGCGTGAACTTCGGGCCGATGACAGCGCTGATGATCGTGCTCTCCTGCCTGCCGCTGATTCCGTTCTGCGCCTCGATCATGACCATCATCGCCGCGTACACGCGGAGCTATCGCGAAGCCCAGACCTACCTGGGCCTGATCACGATCGTGCCGATACTGCCAATGATGTTTGCCAGTGTGATGGGACTTCGACCGTCGGCCGCGCTGATGGCCACGCCATCGCTCAGTCAGCACTTCCTCATCACGAGCCTGCTGCGCGACGAAGCGCTACCGACGATGTACGTGTTCCTCTCTGTGGGTGTAACGCTCGGCCTCGGGTTGATACTCGCCGCAATTGCGGGTCGCCTCTACCACCGCGAGGCGCTGCTCGGTTAAGGAAAGTCAGAAGAACTTCTCCGAAATCGCTTGTAGCCAGGCGCGACGCCGGGGTGCGCAAGCGAGGTAGTCGAGGGCGATTTCGGAGAAACTCTGCTGACTTTCACTAACCGCCGCGCGTGAGCAACGCACGGAAACGATAGAGGTTGTCCGCAGCGAACTCGCGGGCTTCGATCTCGAAGCGGTTGTCCCAGTAGCCTTTCCTGAAACACTCCATCAGATAACGCGGTGTCGTCAGGTGGCCCGGCTCCCATTGGCGCATCACGTGGCAATACTCGTGAAGTATCAGGAGGGGATCAGAGAAGAATTTCTGCGCCGAGCCGACGAGGTAGATGCGGCGGCGTCGCGTCGTGGCCTTGATCCGATAGTGCATTCGCGCGAACAGCGAATGCTCCACGACGACGACACGCCCGACGCCGTCGCCGAAGAATTTCTCTAACGCGAGACGGACGTGCTCTGGAACTGCAACCCGGCGGCCCATGAGGCGATGGTAACCGTATCGCCGTGGGTGCCGGTATGCGCTTCGGCGCGGGCGCCGGCAACTGCCTGTTCCGCATGGTCATGCAGCAGTTTGCGGACCACCGCGTTTGCCTGTTCGCGCATCTCCGGGATCGCCGTGATCTCCCAGCGAGTGCCGCGCGTGAGCGCGCCAACCGCGAACAGGGACGGATGAGCGGAACCGTTGGCGGCAATGACACGCGACTCCGAATCCACCGCGAGCCCGAGGCCCAGCGGATCGGGGCGCGCGATATCGTCACCGATCAAACCCTGAAGCAGCGGATTTGTCGAACGGCCGGGGTGCTGCTCCGGCCCGGTACAGTTCACGACGTGCGCGACGTCTATCGTCCGGGTTGCGTGACCGTGTCGCACGCTCACGCGCAGCCCCTCGCGCGTCGGGTGCTGCTCGATCGCAGCGAGGCGGCCGCGAACGATCTTGAGCTGGCCGCTCGCGATCGCGCGCTCGATCTTGCCGTGAACGCGGGGCGCGAGGCGATGGCGATGCGCGTCCCAGAAGGGACGCACATGACGGAGGAAGCGGCGACGCTCAGCGACCGTCCAGTTGCGCCAGAGCGAAGGGGCGATGCTTCGAAGCTCGGTGAACACGCGGCGCCACTTGTCCCCGCGCGGGTCGTTCGCGCTGATCTCGCGCACGTAGCGCACGACCTCGCGCAAAGAAGACGGCAGCGCGTGCACGAAGCCCTCCGACGCAGCGGCGATGGGGCCATGCGAGCGCGGCAGAATGCCACGACGCGAGATCGCGATGATCTGCGCGGTGTGGCCGTTTTGAAGGAGCTCGGTCGCAATGTCGATTGCGGTGAGGCTGGTGCCGGTGAGCAGCACCGGCGCATCCGCGGGGATTTCGGCTTTCCGCTCGGCGTCCCACGGATCTTCGATGACCCGATTCTGTACCGACGGGGCAAGCCCGCGACCGAGCACACGCGGCGGCTCGTTGCCCGTCGCGAGAATGACGACATCCGCGGTGATCGGCTCGCCGTGAGCGGGAACCACTTCCCAGGACCGGCCGCGCGGCGTGATGGAATCGGCGACGGAATGTAGCCAGGACACGCGCAGGTTCGTCACCCCGCGGGTCTCCGCGAGTCGCGCCTGCAGGTAGTCGGCAAAGTAGGAACGGGGGGCGAAGTCTTCGCGCGTCCAGTTGAGGACGCGGCGCGGGCGCTCGGCTTTCAGCCAGCGAACGAAGTCGTCCGGATCGTCCGTGACCGACATATTGCAGGCACGCGTGTTCAGGAGGTGCGTGGGGCAGTCCGTCGAGTACGCGACCCCGACGCCCAGGCGCGAGCGCGGCTCGAGAATCGTGACTTCGATGGGGCGCTGTGCGCGCTGTTTCAGGCTTTGGAGAAGGAGAATGGCGGCGGAACCGCCACCGCAGATGACGAGCTTCAGAGGCCGGGAGGAATCGGGCTGCTGCATGGGGGTGGCTTCCATCTGCTTCTTCGACCTGTGGAGCGTAGGCGGTGGCGGTTACAAAGTCGGTAACGGACCGATTCCAGGGCGGTCCATCAGACCACCTCCAGGAAGCGGAAGCCACCGCCAAGCCGGGGTACAGCGTCGCCTCGGCCGTTGGTGTAGCCCTCGACGACCCTGCGGACACGCTCGGCGGTAATGTCGCGGGCGATGTGGGGTTCCATTTCGACCAGGATGAAGCGCCGGTGGCCGCCGTCGTCACGGTTGAGGCCCAGCACCGCGTGCGCCGTCGTGCCGGAGCCCGCGAATGTGTCGACGACCAGGGCGTCCTCGTCCGAATGCAACGATATGAGCCAGCGCAGGAGGGCGACGGGCTTCGGCGTGTCGAATGCCTTGCGACCCAGAATGTCTTTGAGCTCGCGCGTGGCGTCGGCGTTGAAGCCGTGGCTGTCGAGCCAGGTGCTCCAGCCGACCGAGCGGGAGGCGTCCCGGATCTTTTCGTAGGGCACCCAGCGTTCGCGCTGGCCGTTCCAGGTCACGCCGTCGTCGAATGCACGCAACTCCCAGTGGGCGCGCTCGGGGTCCTCGAGAATGGGGCGCATGGAGTGCTCGCGGCCCCAGCGCCAGTGGCCTTCGGTGCCGTCGTTCCGGATGGGCCACACCTCGATACCAGCCGGTGTGCGCATCGGATACCACTGGCCCGGCCGATCCGATCGTAGCGAGGCGCCGCCCCATTTCGTGAGCTCACGGCCCTTGCGATACGGGCCCCCTCGATCCTTGAGATTGAGCTTGCCGGTGGAGCGCGTTTCGCGGGAAATGCTGCGGTTGTCGCCGTTGTGATAGATCAGCAGATATTCGTGACCTGCACGAAGACCGGTTTTCTCCTTGCCGCCGCTGGGCTCGGCAAGCCATGGCGCGCAGGCGAGCCGGTTCTTCGCGCCGAAGATTTCATCGAGCAGTACGCCGAGCACGCTCACTTCGCGATCGTCGATCGAAACCGCGAGCAGACCATCGGGACTCAGCAGCGCCTGCGAAAAGCGCAGTCGCGGGTACATCATCGAAAGCCAGCGATCGCGGCGATCCATTTCCGGCAGGTCGCGCTCGCTCACGTTCGCGAGCCATTCGCGCATGGCGGGGCTGTCGACGCGGTCGTTGTAGACCCAGCCCTCGGTGCCGGTGTTGTAGGGCGGGTCGACGTAGAGGCATTTCACCTTGCCGGCGTATTCGGGCAGCAGCGCTTTGAGCGCCAGCAGGTTGTCGCCCTGGATGATGAGATTGCCGCTTGCCGTGTCCCCACACGACAGCGCCGCTACTTCGCGCAGCGGCCGCGATTCCACATGCTTGTGATGATCGACGACGGCCTCCCGGCCGACCCAGCCCAACGTAGCCATGCGGCGAGTTTACCCGCGCACGCGCGCGGCTACTTGCCGATGCAGAAGCTGGAAAAGATGCGCCCGAGAAGATCGTCGGTCGTGAACTCGCCGGTGATTTCTCCCAGCGCTTGCTGGGCGGCGCGCAACTCTTCGGCGACGAGCTCGCCCGCGCGGCGCTCTTTGAGCTGACGCTCGCCTTCTTCGACATGCGCGCGCGCGCGCGACAAGGCTTCGAGATGGCGTTGGCGTGCGGAGACCGTGCCGGCTTCCGCAGTGTGAAAGCCCATCGTGAGTTTGAGGTGGGCGCGCAGAACATCGAGGCCGTGGCCCGTAAGCGCGGAGATCAGCACACGCGGCGGACCGGAAATCGTATCGGCAACGGGCAAGCCGACGGCCTGATCGCACTTGTTGAAGATGAGCGTGAGCGGGAGGTCTTTCGGCAGTCGCGGCTTCTCTTCCGCGTACGCGCGAGCATCCGGATCCGTTACCGCGTCGATGACGAACAGCACGCGGTCCGCACGCGCAATCTCGGCTTGCGCGCGGCGGATGCCTTCGCTTTCGACTTCGTCGCCACTCTCGCGCAGGCCCGCGGTGTCGAGCACATGAAGCGGCATGCCGTCGATGTCGATTCGCTCGCGCAGGACATCACGTGTAGTGCCGGGGATCGCGGTAACGATCGCCGCGTCATAGCCGGCGAGCCGATTCAGCAAGCTCGATTTGCCGGCGTTCGGCCGCCCGGCGATGACCACGGTCATGCCCTCGCGCAGCAGCCGACCCTGGCGTGCGCTCTGCTCGACGGCATCGAAGTGATCCCGTACGCGCGTCAATTTCTGCTCGAGCTGCTGGTCGGCGAGGAAATCAACCTCCTCCTCGGGAAAATCGATGGCGGCTTCGACGTACATGCGCACCTCGATGACGGCTTCCGTCAGACCCTGAACCATCGCCGAGAACTCTCCCTGTAGCGAGCGCATGGCGGCGCGCGCGGCCTCGCGCGAACCCGCGTCGATGAGATCGGCGATGGATTCGGCCTGGGTGAGATCGAGCTTGTCGTTGAGGAACGCGCGTTGAGTGAACTCGCCCGGCAACGCCCGGCGGGCGCCGAGCTCGAGCACGCGTGCGACGACGCTTTCGACGACAATCGGGCCGCCGTGCCCCTGCAACTCCAGCACGTGCTCGCCGGTATAGGAATGAGGCGCCGGAAAGAACAGCGCCATGCCCGCGTCGATCGGTTGCTGCCGCTGATCCAGGAATCGCACGAATGAAGCGCGCCGCGGCGGCGGCAACTCGCCCAGTATCACCGCGGCGATCTCGGGTGTCTTGGGGCCCGACACCCGCACGATGCCAACACTCCCCCGGCCCGGCGGCGTCGCTGCAGCCACAATGGTGTCGGTGCGTGTCATGACTTCACCTGCCTTCCGAACGAGAGGCTACGGCGAAGCGACGCGCGAAGAAAGCGCTACGCTCGCTTCGCCTTCTCTTTTTCGATGCGCCGGTTGATGTTCCACTGCTGCGCGATCGACAGGATCGTGTTCGTCACCCAGTACAGCACGAGGCCCGACGGGAAGAACGCGAACATGACCGACATCACGAGCGGCATGAACATGAAGACCTTCTGCTGCACCGGATCCATGCCCGTCTGGGGCTGCAACCGGTACTGCACGAACATCGCGACCGCCATGATGGCGGGCAGGATATAGAAAGGATCCTTCGAGGAAAGATCGGTGAGCCAGCCGATGAAGGGCGCCTGGCGCATCTCGACGCTCTCGAGCAGCACCCAGTAGAAGGCGAGGAACACAGGGATCTGCACGATCATCGGCACGCAGCCGGCAACCGGGTTGACCTTCTCCTTCTTGTACAGCTCCATCATCGCGCGGCCGAGCTTCTCGCGATCGTCCTTGTAGGTCTCCTGCATCTGCTTCATGCGCGGGCCGAGCATCTTCATCTTCGCCATCGAGCGTCCGCTCGTTTCCGACAGCGGATAGAAGACGAGCTTCAGCAGGAAGGTGACGAACACGATCGTCCAGCCCCAGTTGCCGAAGAGGCCGTGCACCCACTGGAGCACTTTGAACAGCGGCTGCGAAAGGATCGTCAGCCAACCGTAGTCGGCGACGCGATCGAGCTCCGCACCGGTGTCGTCCAGCTGTTTCTGCAGTTTCGGGCCAATGAACAGGCGCTGTGTAATCGTGGCTTTCTGGCCGCTCGCGACAGGCGTCGCGGGGCCGACGGCGCTGAGCACGTACTCGTGCACGCCATCGGTCTTCAATGCGAAGTGGTACGGCGTGTTATCGGGCGGAACGACGGCGCTGACGAAATGATGCTGAATCGCCGCGATCCACGCGCCGCTCGTCACATCGGCGGAGAAGTTGCGGTCCGTATCGCTCGAGATCTTGAGCTTGCTGTACTTCTTGCCGTCACGATACGCGGGAACCCGAGAGGACAGATTCTCGGCATTCGTCGTGATGAACGAACGCTTCTGTTCCGGGTCGCGCCGCTGGATCTGCGCGTAAGGCGTCACCGACCAAGGAGCGCCCGACATGTTGTCGACGTCGTACTCCAGGTCGATGCGGTACTGGCCGGGCTTGAAGATGAACGTCTTCGTGACGGTGACGCCATCGCCGTTGGTCCAGGTCAGCGGTACACGCAGCTCGGTTGCGCCGGGCGCAAGCGTGTAGTCCTTCTGCGCGCTGGTGTATTCGGAAAGGTGGGTGGGGCGCGCGCCGCTATCAGGTCCGGTGAGACCTGTTTGCAGCAGATAAAGGGTGGCCGGGTCGGTGTTCATGAGCCGCACCCGATCCGGCTCACCTTTGACCTTCGGGTACAGGACCATGTCGGCGCGCCGAATGGTGCCGCCCTTCAGGTCGATATCGAGGTCGAGCACGTCCGTGTGAACGTGAACGGGCACTCCGCCTACGCCGGCGGTCGCTGCGAGCACATCCGCAGCTGGCGGCACCGTGGAAGCTGGCGCACCGGGGACCGGTGCGGGCGCCGGCGGCGCGGCGTTGGCCGCTCCAGGAGCTGCCGGAGCACTCGCTGTTCCAGCGTTGGGAATGGCGGCGCCGAGGTCGGGTGCCTGCGCTCCCGGCGTCTGGCCGATGGCGGAGGCATCGATGTGTGGCGCGTAGTCGCGCGTCCACGCCTCGTAATTGAGCCACCCTGCCATGATCAGCAGAATCCACAGGAAAATACGGGGATTGTTCATCATCGAGTTCATTCAGCCACCGTGATGACCGTGTGAATGGCCGTGCACGGCGCATGGGGGCGGATCGAAACCGCCGGGATGAAAGGGATGACACCGGCCGAGCCGGCGCAGTGTGAGCCAACTGCCGCGCCACGTGCCATGAAGCTCGAGGGCTTCGAGCGCGTAGTTCGAGCAGGTGGGATAGAAACGGCAGCTGCGCCCCAGATACGGGCTCAGCGTGAGCTGGTAGAGGCGGATCAGGAGCTGGGCAACGACGCGCATTGCTGCCTCACCTTGACCCAGAGCTCTTCGATGCCCGAACGCAGTTCCGCATTGGTGGCGCCACGCGAGCGCGGACGGGCGCTCACCACGAGGTCTACCGCAGGCAACTCGTGCTGTTTCAAGCGGAAGGATTCGCGAACGACCCGACGGATACGATTGCGTTCGACGGAGCCCCCGGCAAGCTTCGACGCCACGGCCATGCCCAGACGCGGATGGCGTTCGTTATTCTGGCGCGCAGTCACGGCGAAGAACCCGTTCCCCATGCGCCGGCCGCGCGCGTATACAGCTTCGAACTCGGGCTTCCGCCGCAAGCGGCGTTGCGCGGGATAAGTGAGTCGCCCTGGTGGTTCGCGGCCAGAACTCAATGGATCTGGTCCCGTGGCATCGGGGTCCGCGCCCGATTGCGCGGGCGGGAACGCTCTTTACGGAATGAGCTTGCGACGGCCCTTGGCGCGGCGGCGGGCCAAGACCTTGCGACCGTTACGGTTGGCCATGCGGGCGCGAAAGCCATGCGTGCGCGCACGGCGCACCTTGCTCGGTTGATACGTACGTTGCATGGTCGAAAAGCTCCGCAGTGGCCGGCATAAGGGCGGCCAGAAAAGGTCGGCAAGGGTAAGCAGCGACCCTGAACCTGTCAACACGGAATCCTTCTTGAACCGCCTCTGCTCGGTATAGACTCCGCAACCCTTTTAACCTCCGCTCATAAAGAGCCCTCGCGGGAGACCCTTGCTCGTGGAAGCGTCGCTCTGGACTCGTTGTGTGCGCGCGCTTGAAGCGGAGCTACCCGAGCAGCAGTTCAATACGTGGGTTCGCCCGCTCCAGGCCATGGAGCGCGCGGGCGCCCTGAAGCTCCTTGCGCCCAACCGATTCGCTGTTGACTGGATCAACGCGAACCTGCTCGGGCGCATCGGCGAGCTGCTGCGGGAGGGCACGGACGGGGATATCCCGATCGTGACCGTCGAAGTCGGTTCGCGAAACGGCACCGGAAACGGCAATGCTGTGACGGCCAGCACACTCGCGCCGGTG
>JBBCGS010000004.1:0-342646 GCA_037200125.1 Gammaproteobacteria bacterium
ATGAGCGAGGACTGGCAGTCGTACGTCCGCCGCATGGAAGATCTCGCGGCCCGCTCCGGCCTCGATTTCAATCCTGTCGACTTCGAAGCGGTCCCCGACAGCTTCATGATGGAGATCGCCGTATACGGGCTGCCAGTGCGCATGCCCCATTGGTCGTTCGGCGTTCGCTACATCTACCAGCTCATCCAGCGGCACATGGGCAACTCGCGGCTGTTCGAAGTCGTTTTCCCAGGCAATCCCGGTCATGCGTATCTCGCCGCGAGCAACGGGCTGGCGGAGAATGTGCTGGTGACGGCCCACGTGCTCGGGCATGCGGACTTCTCGAAGAACAACATGCTGTTCCAGCGCTGCCAGGGGCAGGTGAGCGAGCACATCGTTGAGCATGCCGCGAATCATGCACGACAGATCCAGCAGGCGATCGAGCAGTATGGCCGCGAGCGTGTTGAATCAGTGCTCGACGCTGCGCTGGCTCTCGAACAGCACATCGATGTCGATCAATCGTTGCGCCGGCAGCGCTATCCGGAATACCTGGCGGACGCGAAGCCGCTTGTAGATGACGACTTTCGCAAGCGCTTCGCCAAGCTGGATCCGGCGGCCGCGTTCAACTTCTCCGAGGTGAAGAAGAAGGCCCCGGTGCCTCCGCATCCGGAGCGCGATCTGCTGTGGTTCATTGCTACGTATGCGCCAGACATGGAGAGCTGGGAGCGGGACATCTTCCTCGCCGTACGCGAAGAGTCGTTCTATTTTTATCCGGTCTTCGCGACGCAGATCATGAATGAGGGGTGGGCGTCCTACTGGCACGCGAGGCTGTTGCGCGAGGCGGATTTCATCCCGCAGCAGGCCTATCTGGATGCCATCAAGTGTCACTCGGACGTGGTGCGCCCGATTGCTGCGGACCAGCAGGTGTCACTGAGCGTCAACCCGTATCACCTCGGCTTCTCCATGTGGGAGAAGATCATCGAGACCGAAGGGCTCGAGGCCGCGCGGACGATCATGCAGCAGGACGATGACTTCGGCTTCGTCCGCAATCACCTCACGCGCGAGCTCGCCGACGAGCTGGGCATGTTTCGCTACAGCGCCCGTTCGGACGGTCAGGTGAAAGTGCTGGAGCACGACCTCACCGCGCTGCATGAGAGCCTGATTCACCAGAAGTACAACTTCGGAGCCCCGAGCGTAGCGGCCAAGCACGTGCGCATGGATGGGACGCTGGAGCTTGCGCACGACCACAGTGTCGACGGGCGCGGGCTCGACCTGGAGCGCAGTCGCCGCGTGCTCGAATATGTGCACAAGGTCTGGCGCCGACCGGTAATTCTGCATACGGTCGATCAGCAGGGCTCCGGCCTCGAACTGAAGACCTCCTGACCGAAGACTCGCCGCGGCTTTAACCCGGCACGCGGTTTTCGTCGTACAGAACCTGATCGCCGGCCCCGCCGGCCTGGCGGACAGGCTCCGGGTCCTCGATGTCGTGGTCAGGATTCACCGGCGGATCCTTCATCGGCGATTCCTTGCGCGGATCGTCTGGCGCGGGTTTACCCGGCTGGAATGCGGGAACGTCATGCTCTCGGGGCGTCGTGCGCGGTTCGGGCATGATCTCTCCGGATAGTGGAAACAACAGCTTTCGACGTTAAGGGAGACTGCTCGAGCCCGCAGTCGGCCGGCGGGTGGTTTCGTCTCCATTCTGTCCGACGTTCTGATCAAGCCCTCGCTCGCACTGCACCGTGCGCGCGGCCGCTAGCCCGAGGCTCCATCGCGGGAGTACGCTTGCCGCCGCGTCGGCGCCGTCCGGCCGGCGCCGTTCGCAGCGTCTACGGTCCTGGGAGTATTCGCTATGGGCTACACGACTCAGGACATCCGCAACGTCGCCCTGGTGGGTCAGGCCGGCGCTGGCAAGACTCTTCTGCTCGAAGCGTTGCTTCTGCAGGCAGGGATAGTGCGGAACAAGGGGAGCGTGCAACGCGGCTCTACCGTCTCGGACTTCGATCCGCAGGAAAAACGCCTCCAGCATTCGATCGACAGCGCCCTCTGCAGCTTCGACAGCAACGCGCATCACTTCACGATCATCGACACGCCGGGCTATGCGGATTTTCTCGGGCGCGCGTTCTCAGTGCTCGAAGCAGTGGAATCCGCTGCCCTCGTCATCAGCGCTGCCGCGAATGTGGATCTCGTGACCGAGCGTCTCATGGATTTCGCCGAGGACCGCGGCCTGTGCCGGATGATCATCATCAACAAGATCGATTGCCGCGACGCGCACCCCAAACAGTTGCTGGCCCAGTTGCGTGCGCGTTTCGGCGTGCAATGTCTGCCGCTAAATCTTCCGGGCGAGAGCGGGTCTTCTGTTATCGATTGCTTTTTCCACCCGCGCGGTGCGCCCACTGACTTCTCCTCTGTAGAGGCGGCGCATACGCAGATTCTCGATCAGGTCGTGGAAGTCGATGAAGATCTGATGGCGCGCTATCTCGATCAGGGCGGCGACCTGCCGCCGGAAGAGCTCCACGATTCGTTCGAGAAGGCTCTGCGCGAAGGTCATCTCATTCCCGTGTGCTTCACGTCCGCCGAAACTGGCGCGGGAATTCCCGAGCTCTTCGACATCATGACTCGGCTTCTGCCGAATCCGATGGAAGGCAATCCGCCGCCCTTTCTCAAAGGGCCGGGTGATGACTGTATTCGTGTACGCGTAGCGCCAGACCCCGCCGAGCACGTGGTCGCACACGTGTTCAAGGTGAGCGTGGATCCGTACGTGGGGAAGCTCGGGATCTTCCGCATTCATCAGGGCACAGTGAGGCCAGGCGCGCAGCTGTTCGCGGGCGATGCGCGCAAGGCATTTCGCATCGCGCACCTCTATAAAGTTCTAGGAAAGGAAGCTACGGAGGTACCGCTGGGCATCCCAGGTGACATCTGCGGCATTTCGAAGGTCGAGGAGATTCACTTCGATGATGTGCTTCACGACTCCCACGACGAAGACCACTACCACCTCCGCTCCATTCACTTCACGCCGCCCATGCATGGGCTTGCAATCGAACCAGAAAGGCGCGGTGACGAACAGCGCCTGGTGGTGCCGGGCAGTTCGGCGAAGTGTTCCTGCGTGTCGAGGCGCTCGAGCGCGGCAGGGGCTTCGAGTTTGTGGATGAAGTAGCAGGCGGCGCGATTCCAGGTCAGTTCATCCCTGCCGTGGAAAAGGGAGTGCGTCAGGCGCTGACCGAGGGCGCGGTAGCGGGCTTCCCGCTCCAGGACATCCGAGTCACCGTGTACGACGGCAAGCATCATTCGGTGGATTCGAAAGAGGTCGCCTTCGTTTCCGCGGGTAGGAAGGCGTTCCTCGACGCGGTTCGCAAAGCCCACCCGATCGTGCTCGAGCCTGTCGTGAAGATGGAGATCACGGCGCCCTCGAACTCGATCGGCGACATCACGGGCGACCTCGCGACCAAGCGCGCACGAATCAACGGCAACGATGCACGGCCGGGGCAGCGCGCCATCGTTACGGCGCTTGTGCCACTCGCTGAAATCACGGAATACCAGTCGCGCCTGCGATCACTGACCGGGGGCTCAGGCGCCTTCACCATGGAGATCAGCCATTACGATCCGGTGCCACCTCGCCGGCAGCAGGAGTTGATGGATGCGTGGCGACCGCGAGCCGAGGAAGGCTAGCTCATCGCTTGATCGTGAAGGGCTTCTGGCTGCCGCTGGGGCGCACCTGGATCTCGCAGCGCTGATAGTCGATCACGAGTTGGTCGAGCGAGCTCAGCATATCCATGCCGATTACGATCGACGGCTCAGCTTCGAGCCCCCACAGCTTGAACACGTAGAAGTCGCCAAAGATAAACGTGGGGCTTGGAGACTGCAGCGTCCCAACGCGCACAACCGGCACCGGACGCCGCTCGCCCAGCTGGCGCTCCAGCGTTTCGCCGATTACGTCGGTTGTTTTCGCCGGGTCCAGCTGCTGCGGGAAACCCAGTTTGGTACGCAGCGCCAGATTGCCGAGCGTGAACTGGCTACCCGTGTCGACCACCGCCCGCACCGGAATCCGTCCCACACTCGCCCGGATAATCAGCAGTCGCATGAAGCGACATTGCCCTGCGATGCGTGAGAAGCCGTCCGCCAAGGACTCACGATGCGCTTTGCGTATCTGGATACGGCCAGTGGCGAAGTCGAGCAGAACGCGGCTGTCGGGCAGTGCGTCGACCCCGAGCGTGCCTGAGGTGTCCTCGGATAGCGAAGCCGCGACAGGCAGCTGCACGTGTCGCATCTGCACTTCGCCAACCTTGACCTGATCGACAGCGACTGTGGGTACCGATGCCGAACCCGTGACGCCACTCATCGTCACGCGCTCGGTAGCCGAGCTCGACAGACCAAGATAGGCCGCGAGCTTCGGCGTCAGGACGGTGCGATTTGCGCCGGTATCCAGTACGAATCGAAAGGGGCCCTGTCCGTTGATCGTGACTGGCACGAGCAGCCGGCCGATACGATCCGTTCTGGCGCGGGCGTCAAAGAGGAGAGGAGGCGGTGGCTCCTCCGCCGAAGCGGGGAGCCACCGCAGGAACATCAACAGAGCTACTGCAGCGAACCACCCTCGCATCCCGCGAGTGTAGCTGCTCGGGCGATCCCCTTGCGGGGATCGCCGGTCAGTCTGTCTTAGAACTTCATCGTCACAGCGACGAACGCCTGCCGGCCGAACTGATCGTAGGCCGAGTAGGTGTTGGCATCGCCGCCGGCAACGATTTCCGACGTCACGATCGGCGGGTTCTTGTCTGCGATGTTGTTCACACCGAAGCGTAATGTCATGTCGTCCCGGAAGCCCCAGCTACCCGCCAGATCCAGGTAGTGGTACGCCGGGATCCGCGCATTGAAGCCGTCGCGCTGACCGAACCTCGCAAAGTGAAGAGTTGGATTGTCTTCGTTCTGATCGAGGCTGACCTTGCCGAGGTAGCGCCAGTTGAGCGAGATCGCCAGATTGTTCCACGGAGTCTCCCACGTGGTTCGGACCACATGGTGCCACTCTGGGTTCACGGTCTGGCAGATCGAGCCGAACAGGCCCGCGCAGTCATACTTGGCAACGCCCGGCGCCGGTTGCTGCTCGTTCTTCATCAAATAGGCGCCGTTCAACGTAAAGGTCAAATCGCCCCAGTGCTCCGCAACCGGCAAACGATAGCTGAGCTGGGCATCGATGCCCTTGAGGAGCGTCGTCGAGAGGTTGAGGTTGGTCTGGATGATGTAGCCGCCGGTTATCTGGGTCGGGCCATTCAGCGACCCGTTCGAGGTGTTACGAACGATCTGGGAGCAGAAGGTGGGGTTCCCGGTCTGCAAGCACTGGTTCATGATGACGTCGGCCGGGAACACGCCGATGCCACCCTTGAGCTTGATGTTGTAGTAATCCAGGCTGCCTACGAAGTTCGGCAGGAACGTCGGCGTGAAGGTGAAGCCCACCGTGTAGGAGTTGGAAGTCTCTGCCTGCAGAGTAGTGGTTCCTCCAGACAACTGAGTCGCCTGGCTCGCGACGGTCTGCGGAATACCGCCGTCGTAGAGCGCGCCGGACAGTCCGGTGTTCGCGCACTGAGCTCTCGTCGCCGCAGGTGGGTGAACGGTGATCACGCCGGTGTCCGGGTCCGTCGTCCTCGTCGGTCCGCAGGGATCGGTACCGAACGCGATCAGGCCGATGGCCTGCGGGTTGAACAACTCGATCAGACTCGGCGCGCGGACAGCTCGCTGGAACGTGGCGCGGAAGCGGACGTCCGATACCGGGGCGTACAGCAGCTCGAACTTGTGAGTGTTGATCTTGCCGGTCACCGAATAGTCCGAGTGACGGAAGCCCGTGTCGAACGTGAGGTCCTTCACGAAGGGCTTGTCCGCCACCAGTGGGACACGGACCTCGATGAACTCCTCGTCCACGGTCTGCGATTTGTCGATTGCGACCGGCGCTCCACCGAAGCCAGCAAGCTGGCCGCTCTGCTCGGCGGCGTCCGGTGCGAACACCAGGTCTTCCGTGCGCTTCTCGTAGCCGAAGTTCACGCCCACGCCGGTGTCTGCAGTGGGCAACTTGATGCCGTATTCGCCCAGATCACCGGTGATATCGCCGTGGAGCGTGCGCAGCGTGCTCGTGCCGCGCGCCGTGCCGTTGAGGGACAGGTAATCGACTTGCGCCTGCGTCACACCGCCATCCGTGAAGATGTTGTATGGAACGCAGGGCGGACCGCTGACGCACACCGGGTTGGCGGCCGTGCCCGTGACGTTCAGCGCCTTGTCGATGTTCGCGAAGTTCAGGTACTTATTGTTGCTGTTGAAGAAATCGACGTAGTAATACTGGCCGTACGCGTCATAGCTCCACGCCTTGCCGAGGGAGCCTTTCAAGCCGCCGACCGCACGATACGAGGTGTGCTCGTAGTCGGAGGTGCGTCCACCGCCTTCGATATTGCGGCGGCCGACGAACGTATTCGCGAAGGCCGTTCCCGGATTCAAGGTATCCGCAGCGATGTCTGCGGGCGAACACAGAATCCCCCGCTGCTGCGCGCTCAGCAGCGGGTTGCTGCAGTTGATGTTGTAGTTGCCGTTGCCCTGCGGATCGTTCGGGTTCGACTGGATGAACAGCGCGGACGGCGCGATCTCCTGATGCGTCTGGTCGTTCATGAAGTGGAACTCCATGTACGGCTTGACCGAGTCGTTCAGGTCCAGATGGCCCATGAAGCCGGCCATGTAGCGCCGGTCGTCGCGAGACATGAAGATGAACGGCTGGGAGTTGAACAGCGCCGGCGGGTTCGTGGGCGCCGTGCCTTGCTCGATGAACTGATTGCCGAGGACGGAATACACCGTATCGCCGTCGATGCTGAAGAAGTTCGAGTTCGCCGAGCCGGCGCAGATTGGTTGGTCCGAGGCCTTGTCGTAGTTCAGCTGGCACGAGCCGAAGTCGCGATTCGAGCTCGGGACCGGATTGGCCATGTGATAGCTGAAGTACGCGGTGATGTTGCCCGCGCCATCCGCGATGTTCGTGCCAGCCATCACGTTGATCGTCTGGGTGCGGCCATCCTTGCTGGTGCCGGTCGGAACATCGATGTCGGCGTCCTGAGCGAGCTTGCGAACCGTGCTGCTGTCGTTATGGTAGAAATTTTCGCCGACGTGATAGTCGATCTGGAAGCCTTCGAAGTTCTGCTTCGTGATGAAGTTGATCACGCCCGCGATTGCGTCGGAACCGTAGACGGCTGACGCGCCGCCGGTCACGACGTCCACGCGCTCGAGCAGGAAGGTCGGAATCTGGTCGAGGTTGGGCGCCGGCGATTGAATGACCGTATAGGGCGAGCCGACGCCGAGACGACGGCCATTCACCAGCACCAGGGTGCGGTTCGGGCCGAGACCGCGAAGGTCGGCCGTCGATACACCGCCGGCGGTCGTAAGGCCGCTCGTGTTGTTGCCGAGATCCTGGCCCAGCCCGTTACTGAAGTTCTGCGGCAGCTGGTTGATGACATCACTGATGTCCATTCGGCCGCCCAGCTGGATTTCCTCAGCGGTGACGACCTGAACAGGGCTCGCGCTTTCGAGGTTCGGCGCCGGGATACGCGAGCCGGTGACGACCACCGTGGTGGGTTCGGTCGCTGCTTCCTGCGCGAATGCCGGGATTGCGGCAGCGGACGTAACGGCGAGAGTGAGCATGATGCGGCTGGTGCTGGCAATTGCCTTCATGGGCAATGCGCGACGCACCGCGAGCGATATTTCGCTGAGGCGATTCATCGGGTTCCTCCTGCGAACGGCTTGCGCCGTTCTGAATTTTGTAAGCCGGGCAGCGCCTCTTTCGCGCCTCCGGCACGATCGTTTATGTGTCGAAATCGAGTCAGACTGGGGGCTGATCCCGATCTCGCGTGGCGCCGATAGTAGCAGCGAGGCGACAGTCGTAAAAGCGCCTTGGCTAAAACACAACAGAGACGAAGTGAGGAGAAAATCGTCCTATACAGGGACGAACTGCTGTTTTTTGGTCTCTACGCAGGGGGTCTGGCGTTTAGCTACGACACGCTCAGGCACGATAGTTGCCTGAGGACAACGCCGGGTGTGGGGGATGGGACTACTGAGAACGTGTCCAGATGACCTTGTCGCCCGCGTGCAGTGCGCGGCGGGCCGCTTCGCCCCCTTTGAGCTCAAGAATTGCACCGACCGGAACCTTCGAAGACACGATCGCAAGCGAGTGCGGGGTCGTGTTCTGCGCGATGGTCGAGATCCGGCCGTCGGCTCCGATGAAGACCATGTCGAGTGGGATGTACGTATTTCTCATCCACATGTCGAAGACCCGCGGTTCTTTTGCGACGAACAGCATTCCTCGTGCGGCAGAAAGATCACGGACAAACATGAGTCCCTGCTGTTGCTGCCGAGGCGTCTCGGCGATCCAGATGTCGAAGTGATGGGTGTCCTTGCCGCTGTGAATGTCCAGCTTCGCCTTCGGGAACGAGTCCAACTCCAGCAGGTGGGCTTCGTCGATCTCCTGGGCCTGGCACGCGGCGGTGACGACCAGCAGCGTCAACAGGGCGAAGAGCGAGACGGGGCGGCGAAGCAGAGCGGCGAATGTCATGGGTGTGAAGCCTTGCGGGCGGTGCAGGTTATGGAAGGGGTGCGGCGCGCTTCTGCGGTGGCGCAGGGGGAGCGGGCGTGTAGGTGATGCGGCCGGCGAAGTCGAAGCGGCTGACGACGATGCGCTCCTTGTCGTTCAGGGTGTTGGCCGGCTCTGTACAGAACCCGCTGGCGACTACTCTATATGAGCGAACAGCGCCCCCGGCAGAGCCGACGCGTTCTTGTTCCAGCTTGTCGACCGTGCATTTGTCGTCGCCGCGTGTCGCGAACAGTCTCTTCTCGCCTTCGAAAATGACGGTGAGATTCGTCGGAAGCGCACTGCCGGGAGTTCCTTCCGCCGCACGGGCAACGCCGAACACCATGCGTAATCGGCGCCCATCGGAATGGAGTGGGCCCGCGAAGCTCAGGCGGATGCCGCTTCCGTCGGGGCGCGCCGCACCCTCGCACTCCAGCTCCGCATTTCGCCAGTCGACGTCGAGGTTCAGGGCACCGCGAATTCGCGCACGCAAAAAGCCATTGCCGGTGGGAAGGCAGCCCATCGAGGGTGCCGGAAGCGCAGTCACCGGCGCCTCCGAAGTGTCGGCCGCAAGAGTTGCGGGAAGGATCAGTAACGCCACGAGCGTGGCTCGCATGTGATGCATACAGCGCAGTTTAGCCTGCCTCACGTAGTGCCCGACATTTAGGCTGGTAGACTCGCGCGTCCCTGGACCACCGAAAACTTATGCGAAACCCGGTACTTGAAGTTACTCCGGTAATTCCGGAAGCCTTGGCGCGGCTGCCCGAGCTGGCGGCAAATCTGTTCTTCGGCTGGCATCGGCCGACGCGCGCACTGTTCGAAGATCTGAACCGGGAGCTATGGAAGCAGACCGAGGGCAACCCGAGGTTACTCCTCCGCTGCGTGAGCCAGAGCGCATTGGACGAGGCGTCCCGCGACCCCGCCTACCTGGGTCGTTACGAGCAGGCTTTGAGGGCGTTCGACGAGTACGTCTCCGCCCCGCGAAGCGCGGATGCCCCGCTCGTGGCGTATTTCTGCGCCGAGTACGGGTTCCACGAGAGCTTTCCCATCTATTCGGGCGGCCTCGGCGTGCTCGCTGGCGACCACTGCAAAGCGGCCAGCGACGAGCGGATGAATTTCGTCGCAGTCGGGCTGCTCTATGGGCAGGGTTACTTCAAGCAGTCAGTCGATAACGACGGCGTTCAGTACGCAGAGTATCGGGACCACGATCCGCGTGACCTCCCCGTCGAGGCCGTTAACAAGGACGGCAAGTGGTTGGCCGTCACGGTGCGCATTGCCGGACGAGACGTGGTCTCGCGCGTGTGGAAAGCGCAAGTGGGTCGCGTGTCCGTGTACCTCCTGGACACGAACTGCCCCGAGAACGCGCCTGCGGATCGCGATATCAGTTATCGCCTGTACGGTGGCGACGAATCGACACGAATCCGACAGGAAATGATCCTCGGTATCGCGGGCACGCGCGCCGTGCGAGCGCTTGGCCTGCAGCCGGCCGTGTTCCATCTCAACGAAGGGCACGCTGCGTTTCTGATCCTCGAGCTCCTGCGCGAGCATATGGCGCGCGGCCTTCCGTACAGCGCCGCGCTGGAAGCCGTGGCCAGTCAGTGCGCGTTCACCACACATACGCCGGTTGCGGCGGGTCACGATGCGTTCGGGCACGACCTGATCATCACTCATTTCGGCGATTTCATTCGCGAGCTCGGCCTGCCGCTCGATCGCTTCCTCGATCTCGGTCGCGCTCCCAGCGTACCCGGTCTCTTCAACATGACTCGGCTAGCGCTGAACGGCACGCGTAGCGTCAACGGCGTGAGTCGTATTCATGGTGTCGTGTCGTCGCGTCTGTGCGCGGATCACTGGCCCGAGATCCGGCCGGAAGACAATCCGGTGGGCTTCATTACGAACGGCATCCATGCGCCGACGTTTGTGCATCAGACCTGGCAGAGCCATCTGGACCAAGCTGTCGGACACGACTGGCGTGAGCGCTTGCGGGACAACGAATACTGGCACGCCGTCGAGCATCTTCCTGACGACCAGTTCTGGGCGACCTCGCAGTCAGTTAAGTCGAGGATGCTCGCCAGTGTGCGCGAGCGCCTGCAACGTGAGTACGCGCGCAAGGGTCTGAGTCCTGCGCAGTGGCGGCACGTCACGAAGCACCTGGATCCGCACCGTCCGGACACTCTTACTATCGGTTTCGCGCGCCGTTTCGCTACCTACAAGCGCGCGGCGCTGTTGCTGCGAGATCGGGCGCGTCTCGCACGGTTGGTGAACGATGCGGACCGACCGGTGCTGTTCCTGTTCGCGGGCAAGGCGCATCCCGCGGATATCCCGGGCCAGCAGGTGCTTCGCGACATCAAGCAGTTGATGTTGGCGCCGGAGTTCGTCGGTCGTGTGGTTTTCCTTGAAGACTACGACATGCAGCTTTCGCGTTGGCTCGTCTCGGGCGTTGACGTGTGGCTCAACAATCCCATCGCGCCTCTCGAGGCGAGCGGCACGTCCGGCATGAAGGCGGCGGTCAACGGCGTCCTGAATCTGAGCGTGCTCGATGGCTGGTGGGCGGAAGGTTGGACGCAAGACAACGGCTGGGGCATTCCGCCGATCAATGTCCAGGACCCGGAGCGTCGCGACGCTCTCGAAGCGGATCTGATCTACGACACCCTCGAAGAGGAAACGCTCCCTCTCTATTACTCGCGCAACTCCGATGGCTACTCGCCTGAGTGGGTGCGCAGAACCAAGCGTGCGATGGCGACCACGATGCCGCGCTTCAACATGCGTCGCGCGGTGTTCGATTACGCGCAGGGCGTATATTACCCGCTCGCTCGGCACGCAAAGCGACTCGCCGATCAGGACTACGCCGGTGCGCGTGCTCTTGGTGACTGGAAGCAGCGTGTTCGATTGGCCTGGCCGAAGGTGAGCCTGCGTGTGCTGGCTGATGGGCCGCCGGAGATGCCTCGTGGTGAGCGTCTCGAGCTGCGTGTCTCGGCTGCGTTGAATGGATTGCAGCCGACCGACGTGCGCGTCGAGTTCGTTGCGCGACGTCAGCTTCCCGAGTCGAACTTCGAACTGCCACCGCTCACGTCCTATGCCTCGAAGCCCGTCGACGGTTTGTGGACCGTTGCGCTGGCACCGACCGGAGAACACGAGCCCGACGGCTCAGTCATCTTCGCGCTCGATGCGCAGCCTATGGAGTGCGGCCAGTTCGCCACCGAAGTGCGCGTGTATCCGTCGCACGAGCTGCTGAAGCACCCATTCGAAATGGGGCTCATGAAGCGACTGTAGCTACCGGACCCGCGCGAGTACGACGGCGCCCAGCGGCGGCAGGTTCAGCTCGACGGATGCGGGCCTGCCGTTCGCGCCGATGGGCTTCGCCTGCACCGCCGAGAGATTGCCGACGTCGGTGCCGCCGTAGTGACGCGAGTCCGTATTCAACAACTCGCGATACTCACCAAGCGCGGGCACTCCGACTCGCCAGTTGTAGCGTGGCACCGGTGTGAAGTTCAGCACGACGATCAGGTGTTCGTCGCCTGCAATTCGCAGGTAGCTGAACACCGAATGCAGTCCGTCATTCGCTTCCACCCACTCGAAACCGCCTGGCTCGAACTCGAAGCGATGGAGTGATGGCCTCTCGACGTAGAGCTTGTTCAGGTCCGCGACGAGCTGATGCACGCCGGCGTTTGCGGGATCATTCAGCAAATGCCAGGGCAGCGCCGAGCGGAAATCCCATTCGGTAGGCTGCGCAAGCTCCGCGCCCATGAACAGCAGCTTCTTGCCGGGCAATGTCCACTGGTACGCAAGCAGCAGGCGCAGGTTCGCGAACTGCTGCCAGCGATCGCCGGGCATCTTGCCTAGCAGTGAGCGCTTGAGGTGCACCACTTCGTCATGCGACAGCGGCAACACGAAGTTCTCGCTGTACGCGTACATCATCGCGAACGTCAGGCGGTTGTGGTGGTAGCGGCGATGAACCGGGTCCTCCTTCGCGTAGGCCAGCGTGTCGTGCATCCAGCCCATGTTCCATTTCATGGAGAAGCCGAGGCCGCCCATGTCTGTCGGCCGCGTGACCTGCGGCCAGTCCGTCGACTCTTCCGCCATCACCACCGTGCCCGGGAACGCGGCGTGCGTCACGGCGTTCAGCTCGCGCAGGAAGTCGATCGCTTCGAGGTTGTGGTTGCCGCCGTGCTTGTTGGGCACGAACTCGCCCGACTTCTTGCTGAAGTCGAGATAGAGCATCGAGGCGACAGCGTCGACGCGTAGCCCGTCGAAATGAAATTCGTGCAACCAGTAGTACGCACTCGACAGCAGGAAAGCCCGCACTTCGTGCCGCTCGTAGTTGAAGACGAGCGTGCCCCAGTCCTTGTGCTCGGCTTTGCGGGGGTCGGCGTACTCGTAGAGCGCCGTACCGTCGAAATTGGCAAGGCCATGTGCGTCTCGCGGGAAATGCGCCGGTACCCAGTCGAGGATCACGCCGATGCCATGTGTATGACAGCGGTCGATGAGGTAGCGCAGATCGTCCGGCGAGCCGTGCCGGCTCGTCGGGGCGAAATGCCCGGTGGTCTGGTAGCCCCAGGAGTCGTCCAGCGGATGCTCGGCGATCGGCAACAGCTCGATATGCGTGAAGCCGAGGTGCTGTATGTAGGGCGCGAGCTGGTCGGCAATCTCGCGGTAGTTGAGGAAGCCGCCGTCATCGCGCCTGCGCCACGAGCCGAGGTGCACTTCGTAGATGCTCATCGGCGCGTGCAGCCAGTCGGCTTCCGCGCGCTGCTCGATCCAGCCCCGGTCCCGCCACTCGAATGTCGATGTCGGTGTGACGACCGACGCCGTGGCCGGCCGCAGCTCCGCCGCGCGCGCGCACGGATCGGATTTCAGCAAGATGGCGCCGGTGTGACGATTGCGGATCTCGAACTTGTAGAGCTCGCCCGCCTCAAGGCCAGGCACGAACAGCTCCCAGATGCCGCTGGCGCCGAGCGCGCGCATGGGATAGCGCCGGCCATCCCATCGGCAGAACGGCCCAACGACGCTGACCCGCTCCGCATCCGGCGCCCACACGGTGAAGCGAACACCAGAGATGCCGTCGGTCGACAGAAGATGTGCGCCCAGGAGTCGCCACGCGGCCCGATGCAGCCCGTGCGAATACGAATCCACTTCCCGCATGTCGACGAGGGGCGGGAAGGTGTAGGGATCCACCTGCTCTAAAAAGGTGCCATGCGAATCAGTCCACGACACTTTGTAATGTGGGGCGAGGGCGGTTCGCGGCCCGGACCAGGAAAAGAAATCCGTCCCCTCGAGACGGACGGCGTCGAACCGGCCGTCGAGCTTCACGTCGTGGGCGTCCGGGATATGAAGCAGCGCGTAGACGGCACCGTCGCGCTCCTGTATCCCGAGGATGGAATGGGGGTCGTGATGGCGTCCTTCCGCGATACGGCGCAGGTCCATTTCGATCTGGGTGCGGAACTCGACTCGCTTCGCCATTGACTCTTCGTAGTGCAGACGTGTAGACAGAACGCTAACACAAGAGGACCGATCGTCCCCCGCAAACCATGCCGAGACAGCCCGCGCGAGCATCATCCGGCCGGTACGTCAGCCGCCTTACCGGCGGGACACTCGCCGTCATCATGGCCGGAGGACGCGGTGAGCGTCTCAAGGCCCTTACCGAGAACCGCTGCAAGCCCGCCACCCCGTTCGGTGGCAAGTTCCGCATCATCGACTTCGTTCTGTCGAATTGCGTGAACTCGGGCATCCGCCAGATCTCGATCCTCACTCAATACAAGGCCCAGTCGCTCATCCAGCACGTCGAGCGTGGCTGGAGCTACCTGCGCGGCGAGTTCGGGGAGTTCATCGAGATCATCCCGGCTCAGCAGCAGGTGGGGCCGCACTGGTATCGGGGCACGGCCGATGCCGTGTATCAAAACCTGGAACTCATCCTTTCCCACCGGCCGAAGCACGTCCTGGTGCTGGCGGGCGATCACATCTACAAGATGGACTACGGTCCGATGATCGCCTACCACGTCGAGAAGGGCGCCGACATCACCGTGGGCGTGGTCGAGGTGCCGCGCGACCAGTCCATTCATTTTGGCGTGCTGAACGCCACGGAATGGAATCGCGTCACCGCGTTCGACGAGAAGCCCAAGAATCCGGCGGCGCTCCCCAGCCGGCCGGACTCCATCCTCGCCTCCATGGGCATTTACGTGTTCAACACGAAGCTGCTCGAGAGGCTGCTGCTCGAAGATGCGGCGGACGAAAAATCCTCCCATGACTTCGGCAAGGACATCCTGCCCAAGGGCATCGGCAAGTTGCAGGTCTTCGCCTACCCGTTCCAGGACGTGAAGACACGCGCGCAGAGCTATTGGCGCGACGTCGGTACCGTCGACGCGTACTACGACGCCAACATAGAGCTCGTGCACGTGCGACCCGAGCTGAACATTTATGACGAGGAATGGCCGATCTGGACCTACCAGGAACACCAGCCGCCGGCGAAGTTCATCCTCGATGAAGACACGCGGCGCGGCCATGCCCTCAATTCGATGGTGTCGGGAGGTTGCATAATCTCCGGCGCGATGGTGCGCGAGACGCTCCTGTTTTCGAACGTTCGCGTCGAAGAGCGCACCATCATCGAGCGCGCGGTGATGTTGCCGGGCGTGACGGTCGGTTCGGGTTGTACGATTCGCAACGCAATTCTCGATGAAGGCTGCATCGTGCCCGACGGCATGCAGATTGGCGTGGATCCTGCAGAGGATGCCCGGCGTTTTTACACGACCGAGAAAGGCATCGTCCTCGTGACCGCTGACATGCTTCGCAAGCTACAAACCGCGGCTGGCTGAAAAAAATGACTCAGGCCGCGCGAATGCCCGTGGTGCTGCTGTGGCACATGCACCAGCCGCAGTACCGGGACGCCCTCTCGGGCGAATACGTCCTGCCGTGGACTTACCTCCACGCGATCAAGGACTACATCGACATGGCCGCGCACCTCGAAGCGCAGCCGAACGCACGCGCGGTGGTGAATTTCACGCCCGTGCTCATCGAGCAGCTCGAGGAGCTGGCGCAGAAGATCAATGCGCACGTGAAGACGGGTTCGCACCTGCCGGACGCCGTGCTACGCCTGCTGGGTCCGGACCCGGTGCCGTCCGCGCCGGCCGAGCGACTCGACTTGCTCAAGGCTTGCTTGCGCGCCCAGCGCAAGCATCTCATCGAGCGATACGGTCCGTTCCTGGAACTTGCGACGATCGCGGAAACACTCGCGAGCGTCGAGCGCATTCCCTATGCGTCGGATCAGCTCATTCACGACCTCGCGGTCTGGTATCACCTCGCCTGGATGGGCGAAACGGTGCGCCGTTCCGATGCGCGCATCGCCGCGCTCACCGCGCAGGGGCGAGGCTTCACGCAGCAACAGCGGCGTGACCTGCTCGCGCTCATCGGCGAGCTCGTTGCGGAGGTGGTGCCACGCTATCGACGGCTGAGCGAGACCGGGCGGGTGGAGCTTTCCGTCACACCCTATGGGCACCCGATCATTCCATTGCTGCTGGATTTCCAGACCGCGCGCGAAGCGGTGCCAGGCATGGCGCTGCCTCGTCATGCGAACTATCCCGGCGGTGCCGAGCGCGCCGAGTGGCATATCGCGGAAGGCCTGCGTGTCTTCACGAACGCCTTCGGCACCCAGCCCGTTGGGTGCTGGCCCTCCGAGGGCGCGATCAGCACCCCGACCATCGAGCTGCTCGACAAGGCCGGGTTCAAGTGGATCGCGACGAGCGCCAGCATTCTCAGCACGAGCTTGCGCGTCAGCGGCACGCCGAATCCCGACGATCCGCGCTCCTACAACCGGCCGTATTCGCTTCCGGGCGGCAAGCTGAAATGCTTCTTCCGCGACGACACGCTGTCGGACCGCATCGGCTTCAACTACTCGACGTGGCACGGCGACGATGCCGCGCAGAATTTCGCGCAGGAACTCGCGCAGGTTGCCCGCAACTACAACGGCGAGAACGGCCACGCCATCTTGATTGCGCTCGATGGCGAGAATGCGTGGGAGTATTACCCGTTCAACGGCTACTACTTCCTGCGCGCGTTGTACGCAGCGCTTGCGGACCATCCCTTGCTGGAGCTGATCACGCTCTCCGATTGCGTGTCACGCGGCCTCGAAGCGTTGCCGCTGCAAAAGGTAGTCACGGGGAGCTGGGTGCACGGTACGCTCGCCACCTGGATGGGCGACCCCGCCAAGAACGCGGCATGGGACCTGCTGTGTGATGCCAAGATTGCGTATGACCGCGTCGTCCGTGAAGGCAAGCTCGACCCCGCGCAGAAGGCCGCCGTCGATCGTCAGCTCGCGCTGTGCGAGAGCTCGGACTGGTTCTGGTGGTTCGGTGACTACAACCCGGCCGACGCCGTGTCGCAGTTCGACCGGCTCTATCGTCGCCAGCTCGTCAACCTCTATCGACTGCTCGGCCTTGCCGTGCCGGCGGTGCTCGATCAACCGATCTCGGTGGGTCGCGGCGCGCCCGAGGCCGGCGGCGTCATGCGGAGAGCGACGGCGAGTTAGCTCATGGGAAAAGTCGCCTCGCGGCGCTTTTTTGAGGTGATCGCGTGAGCGCTGCGCGTCTCCCCGTTTTCGATCGGCGCCGCTCCGGCGTGCTGCTCCATCTCAGCTCGCTGCAAAACGGGCTAGGGCGTGGCGGTCGTGCCTTCGTGGACTGGATCGCCGAGGCCGGCTTTACCGTGTGGCAGTTCCTGCCGCTCGGGCCGACGGGCGAGGATGGCTCGCCCTACTGGGTCCGATCCGATTCAGCGGGCAACGTGGCGTTGCTCGATCCCGACGAGTGGCCTTCCTGCGAGGGCGACGATTATCGCGCCTTTCTCGAAGCCGCGAAGTCGTGGCTCGACGACTACGTGTTGTTCGAAGCGCTGAGCCGTGTGCACAAGGTGGGCTGGTGGGATTGGCCCGCCGAATATCGCGATCGCGAACCCGAGGCGCTGGCGCGCGCCCGCACGGAGCTTGCCGCCGACATCGAACGCATGAAGCGCGAGCAGTTCGCCTTTGCCTGGCAGTGGACGAGGTTACGCGAGCACGCGCATCTCCGAGGCGTGCGGCTGTTCGGCGATCTTCCGTTCTATGTGGCGCCGGATTCGGCGGAGACCTGGGCCCATCCCGAGCAATTCCAGCTTGACGGGAAAGGTCGCGCGACCGCGGTGGCCGGCGTGCCGCCCGATTACTTCTCGGAGCTGGGCCAGCTCTGGGGCAATCCGCTCTACGACTGGCGCGTCATGCGTCAGGACGGCTTCACGTTCTGGCGAGCGCGCGTCGCGCGGCAGCTCGAACGCCTGGATGTGTTACGCATTGATCATTTCCGCGCGCTTGCCGCTCACTGGTCCGTGCCTGCGGGTGCGCCCGATGCGCGCGGAGGGTGCTGGAAGCGCACGCCCGGGCGCATGTTCCTCAAGGCGCTGCGCGAGGAATGCTCGGACCTGCCCCTCATCGCGGAAGACCTCGGCGTCATCACGCCGGACGTCGTTGCGCTTCGCAAAGGGTTTGGCCTGCCGGGCATGCGCGTGATCCAGTTCGGGTTCGGCGGTGATCCGCTGGACGTGCATTTGCCTCATATGCATACCCGAGACAGCATCGTCTACACCGGCACACACGACAACGACACAACGCTCGGCTGGTATCTCAGTCTCGACAGCGAAACACTCCAGCGCGTGAACTTCTTCCTGCGCATCACGCCGGGGTCGATGCCCGAGGTGCTCGTCCGCGCGGCGCTCGGTTCCGTCGGGCGACTCGCGATCATTCCCATGCAGGACGTGCTGGGTCTCGGCTCTGAAGCGCGTCTCAACACGCCCGGAACCGTTGTGGGCAACTGGACGTGGAAGCTGCCAGGCGATGCACTCAATGCGGATCTTGCGAGGCATTTCTCACTGCTGAATCGCGCATACGGTCGGGTGTAGTCCCCTGCGGCATTCGCTTTGCTACCATCCGTTACGGGGCGTTCTCCCGGAGGCGTTTAGTGAGAGCGGTTTCGTTATCGGTATCCCTCGCCGCGAGCGTAATGCTGGGCGGGTGTTCGCTATTCGTGCCGAAGCTCGAGACCCCTCAGCTTTCCGTCGTGAATGTCGAGCTGCAGAAGAGCGATCTGTGGGAACAGCGCATGAAGGTGCGCTTGCGCGTCGTGAATCCCAACGACCGGCCCATTCCCGTGAAGGGGCTCAGCTGCGTGCTGGAAGTCGGCGGCCAGGAACTGGCGCACGGCGTGTCCGGCGCGTCCTTCAATGTTCCCGCGCTCGGCGAAGCCGAGTTCGACATGAACATGACCGCCAACATGGCCGGCGCCATCATCAAGCTGCTGGGTAAAGGCGATTCGCTCGGCGACGAGGTTGCCTACCGCGTGAGCGGCAAGATCTCTCTTTCCGAAGGACTGTTGCGATCGATCCCGTTCGAGGATCGAGGCAAGTTCAAGCTGCGATAGAAGGCAGCAGTTCACGACAGGATGCGCGGTGCCCTCCGCGGCGCCTGCGGGTTCGTGTCTCGTCTCAGTCGCCCGGCGCTCGAGGGCTTCTCAACAGCTTCTCGTAGAGCTCCACATACAGCGCCCCCTGGCGTTGCCAGGAAAAATCCTGCGCCATGCCGTTGCGGACCATGCGGCTCCAGTGAGCGGGCTGCGAATAGAGGTCGAGCGCGGTGTTCAGCGCCCACTCCAACGCTTCCGAGTCGAAGTTTTCGAACAGGATGCCGGTTCCCTGGCCGTTCGACGGGTCGTAGGGAACGACCGAGTCGGCGAGCCCCCCCGTCTTGCGCACAATAGGCACCGTGCCGTAACGCAGGCTGTACATCTGGTTCAGGCCACAAGGCTCGTATAACGACGGCATCACGAACATGTCGCAGGCTGCTTCAATGAAGTGAGCGAGCTCGTCGTTGTAGCCGCGCGTGAAACTCACGCGACCCGGATAGTCGTTCTGCAGCGTCTCGAAGAACTTCTCGTACTTCGCCTCGCCGCTGCCGAGCACGACGAATGCGAAGTCCCGCCACGCTAGCAGTTCTGGCAGTGAATCGAACAGCAGGTCGTGGCCTTTCTGCATGGCCATGCGACTCACGATGCCGAATATCGGTGTATCCAGTCCTGCCTTCAGGCCGAGCCGCTCGATGATCTCGCCTTTCAGCGTAGCCTTGCCCGCCATGTTCTGCGGCTCGTAGTGATGCGGCAGGTAGCGGTCGTGCCGCGGATCCCACTCCTCGTAGTCCACGCCATTGAGGATGCCGCTCAATGCTGAGGAGCGCGCTCGCAGGTCGTTCTGCAGCCCCATGCCGTATTCATCGGTCGCGATCTCGCGCGCATGCGTTGGGCTCACCGTCGTGATCGCGTCGGCGTACAGGATGCCGTGCCTCAGCGGATTCACGCGGCCCGCGCGCAGGTCATCCTGGTGGAGGAGATATCCCTTGTCCCCAAGCCCGACATCGCCCGCAGCGTGCGCGCCGAACGTGCCCTGATAACCGATGTTGTGAATGGTGAGCACGGACTTCGTGTTCGCGAAGAGGCGGTCCCAGTCGTAGACGGCCTTGAGGAACAGCGGCCCGAATGCCGTGTGCCAGTCATTGCAGTGAACGATCGCAGGGCTCCAGCTCATGCGCTGGCAGCACTCGAGTGCTGCGCGCGTAAACGCCAGGAAGCGCAGGTGTTCATCCACGTCGCTGGTGTAGAGAGTGGGCCGGCTGTAGAGCACCGGGCAGTCGATCAGATAGATCGGCGCCGTCGATCCCGGCAGGTAGCTCGCCAGCACCGAGTAGCGATAGCGATGGGGGCCCAGCTCGAGCGGCACGTCCTGGAGGAGCTCCACCGCGCGAAGGCTCAGCTTCGAGCGATCGATCGAGGAGTACAGCGGTGTGAACAGCCGCACATCGTGACCGGCGGAATGGAGGAATTTCGTCAGTGCCCCGGATACATCGGCGAGCCCGCCTGTTTTGGAAAGAGGAGCGACTTCGCTGGCGATCAGGCAGACGTTCAGTGGCATATCCGGGTTGGGGGACTTGAGGGGGCTGGGTCGATTCGGGGCGCAAAGTCTACAATCCGGCCCAGAGAGGCGTCTGTAGACCGGTGCGCATTCTTATGTTCACCAGAAGGGCCAGTGTCTATAAGAGGGGGCCAGGCGATGCGTCGTTTCCTGATCGCGCTCACGCTGGTGCTGCTGCTGGCCGTGTCCGTGGGCATTGGCGTCTTGGTGGCGGGCTGGCCGCAGTGGCAACTGGGCTGAGTACGTCTTACAGCGTAGCCACCGGCGTGCCCGGTACCGTCAGTCAGGCCATCGCGGGCACGTACTTCTGGATCATGTCCCGCCACGTCGCCCAGGCGTGCGCATATTTCCGGCCCCACACGTCGAGGTGATTGGGGACACCCCGTGAGCTCAGCGCCTGAGCCATCACGCGCGAATGCACCGGCCGTTCAAAGGGGCCTTCGCCGGTCGCAATCTCGATGAAACGTTGCCGAAGCTGCGTGAGCTGCCGGCCTTCCGGCCACTGCACCGGCATGCTGAACGGCATGCTCATGGCGATCGCGCCTCGAAAAACGTCCGGATAGCGGCATGCCAGCGCTAGCGCGCTGCAGGCGCCGAACGCGGGCCCGGCGACGAAAATCTCGACATCGTCGCTGCGGCAGTCGGTCCGGATCTGAGGCAGCACTTCTTCTGATACAAGGGCCTCCCACGCGCGCTGGGCGCGGGCGCATTCATCCGGGGGCGCCTTGGCCTGCAGCCAGGGGTGAGCCGCGAGCCCGTCGAGTGAAAACACCTTCAGTCGGCCCGCCTCTATCGGGCTGCGGAGCGCCTCGATCATCCCGAATCGCTCCACCTCTTCGGAGTCCGCGCCCGCAGAAGGCAGCAACAGCAGCGGCGTGCCGTAGTGGCCCCAACGCGAGAGTCGCACCGCTGTCGGTGTCGCAAGGCTGCCAGGCCACGACCCCTCGAGACGCTTGGTGCCCCAAGTCCAAATTTCTTTCAGCAGCATGCAAAGAGCGTTTTTGTTATCGGTATCTACGCAATCTACCACCGGCGCGCGCGCTGCCATCGGCCACAGCAAGAATCGGGTCGCGGAAATAAAGGGTCTGGCTACCATGCGGTCCATGCAAGACATCCTGCCCGACACCTTCGTCGACAGCCGCGACTTCTCTCGCATCGCAAAAGCCATCCGGTTCATCGATGAGCACTTCCGCGAACAGCCGAGTCTCGAGGAGGTAGCCGGGCACGCGGGCCTGTCGGAATTCCATTTCAATCGACTCTTCCGCCGCTGGGCCGGCGTTACGCCGAAGCAATACCTCGCCGCTGTAACGGGCGCGGCCGCCCGAGACGCTCTTGCCGGCAAGGCCTCGGTGCTCGACGCCGCGTACGCCGTGGGCCTGTCGGGTCCCGGCCGCCTGCACGATCTGGTCGTTACGCTGGATGCGATGACCCCGGGTGAGATGAAAGCGGGAGGCAATGGCATCACGGTGAAGTTCGGCTACACCAATACGCCGTTCGGCAAAGCGCTCTTCGCGGTCACCGAGCGTGGTCTTTTCCACCTTGGATTCGTCGACGTCGGGGGCGAGGGTCGGGCCCTCGATGAGTTGCGAACGCGTGCTCCGCGAGCCATCTTCGAACGCAGTGATGACGTCGCTCGCAACCTCGCGAAGCGGATCTGGAGCACATCCAGTCGGAAAGGCGCGCCACTGCGCCTGAACGTCTCCGGCACCAACTTCCAGCTCAAAGTCTGGCGAGCGCTCATCGATCTGGGCAGCCGGGACCGTACTCACTACAGCGGCATCGCCTCCGCGATCGGCAGCGCTGGGAGTTCTCGAGCGGTCGGCGGTGCGGTGGGCGCCAATCCGGTCGCGTGGCTCATCCCGTGCCATCACGTACTGCGAAAGAGCGGAGGGCTAGGCGGCTACCACTGGGGCGAGGACCGGAAGCGGGCGATGCTCGCCTGGGAGGCTGTAACACGCGGATCCGCGCCGGCGGCGGCTCGTGCGTCTTGACCGCGAGATGCGTTTAGCGAATCGGTGTGTTTTTTCTTTGCCACGCTTCGATGCGATACTCGCACGGCCCTCCCGCAGCGCTGCTTGTCATGGCCGATTTCCGCAACATCACTACCGCCGTCAGCGTCGCGATCGCTCTGGTCGCCGCCGGATGGGCGTATTACGCCACCCAGCAGCGTTCGCACTCCTCCGAACAACCCGCTGCGAGCGCCTTGCCGACGCGGCCCGCTTCTCCCGGCGAGGCCATTGCGAGCACGGCGCGCCAGCCGTCTTCCGAACGGGGGTCGGTTGCCGTCATCGCGGCGATTGCCCGGCCTGAGCGTATCGTCTCGCAGATCAACGCTCTCGGCACGGCTCGGGCGAATGAGGCGGTGGAGATCACGTCGAAGGTTTCGAACACGGTCACTGTTGTCCGATTCACTGACGGCCAGCGCGTGCCCAAGGGCCAGGTGCTGGTCGAGTTGGATTCGGCCCAGGCGCGGGCCGACTTGGCTGCGGCAGAGGCCGCAAGCGCCGAGAGCGCGAGCCAGGTGAAGCGCAGTAGAGAGCTCATCCAGTCGCGCGTGATCAGCGAGTCCCAGTTCGAGCAACTCGAAGCCACGATGAAGGCGAACGATGCTCGCGTCGCCGCTGCGCGCTCCCGGGTGGATGACACCGTCATCCGCGCGCCTTTCGCGGGCCGGGTGGGACTACGGCGTGTCAGTGTCGGCAGCCTCGTGAATCCAGGCGCCACCATGACGACGCTCGACGATTTGAGCGTGATCAAGGTCGACTTCTCCGTGCCGGAGAATTTCCTCGCCGGCCTGCGCGAGGGCCTCGAAGTAACAGCAACGGCCGCCGCCTTCCCGGGCCGCCGTTTCATCGGCACCGTCACGGGAGTGGACTCGCGCATCGACCCCGTCAGCCGCTCGATCACGGTCCGCGCCGCCGTGCCGAACGCCGACCTCGCGCTGAAGCCGGGCATGTTCCTCAACGTCACGCTCGTGCGGGACGAGCACCAGGCGCTCATGGTCCCTGAAGCGGCGCTGGTGCCGGAGCAGAGCCGCCAGTTCCTCTTCGTCATCGAGGAGGGGCGGGCGACCCGCCGCGAGGTGCGCATCGGCGGTCGTCAGCCCGGCCGCGTCGAGATCGTGTCGGGTCTCAAGGCCGGCGAGCAGGTGGTCGTCGAGGGCACGCAGAAGGTGCGTGAAGGCGGCGAAGTGCGCGTCGTCGAACGGCCTGCGCCGGCTGTCCCGGAAAGCGCGACCTGAAGCGGATCTCGCCGGCCGCCGTCAACTCCGGCGTCGCCGGGGTGCTCGATCCGTCACATTAAGTTCAACGATTTCCGTTCCTTGGCCCGTGAACGATCGGGGGATTGACCCGAACGGGCGCTTGAGCACCCCCACCCCCGCCGGGCTCGGGCGCGACCGTGTCAACCGTATTGCAGCCGCTCAAGTCCTTGTCTGGGAAAGGAAGTGGCTTCCCCTGAGCCGGGCCTCAGGCACCCCGCTGGTACACTGACGCCACTTCCCCGCCTTCCGATCCGCGCCTCACTCCCGGTGCGCGCTACGGGGGCGACTCACGAATCTGGTGTTACACCATCATGTCAGCCTCGACTTACAAGCAGCTCGAGCAGGAGTTCCGCCGGCTCCACGCATTCCGTGGCGCGCTTTCCCTGCTCCGTTGGGACTCCGCGGTCATGATGCCGCGAGGCAGTGCCGACGTTCGCGGCGACCAGCTCGCCGCGCTCGAGACAGAGCACCATGCTCTGCTCACCGCTCCCAAGATCATCCGATTGCTCGATCGGGCCCAGGCCAACAGCCAGGGTCTCGAAGACTGGCAGGTCGCAAACCTGCGCGAGATGCGCCGGCAGCGCGATCACGCTATTGCCACGCCTGCGTCGCTCGTCTCGCGTCTCACCAAGGCCTGCGCTCGTGCGGAGGCCAACTGGCTCGAAGCGCGCCGGCAGGGCAAGTTCGAACTGTTCGCTCCGCATCTCGAAGAAGTCGTCCACCTCATCCGCGACAAGGCGGCGTTGCTCGGCCAGGCGCTGAACCTCGCGCCTTACGATGCGCTGGTCGACGAGTTCAGCCCCGGCATCACGACCACCGACATCGATTCGGTCTTCAAAGCGCTGGGCCGGCGGCTGCCGAGCCTCATTCGCGAAACCATCGCGCTGCAGGAGACTCGCGTAAGGCTGCCGCTCGTCGGCAAGTTCACCCCGGCCCGGCAGCGTGCGCTGTCCGTCGAGGTGATGAAGGCCGTGGGTTTCCCCTTCGATCGCGGCCGGCTGGACGAGAGCGAGCATCCGTTCACCGAGGGCGTGCCCGGCGACATCCGCGTTACCACGCGCTTCGATCCCAACGACGCGTTCTCCGGTCTGCTCGGCGCCCTGCACGAGACGGGTCACGCGATGTACGACCTTGGTCTGCCGCAGGACTGGCGCGATCAGCCTGTGGGCCGTGACCGCGGCATGTGCCTCGAAGAGAGCCAGTCGCTCCTCATCGAGATGATCATCTGCCGTAACCGGTCTTTCGTGCGCTACCTGAAGCCGCTGCTGGAGAAGCACTTCGGTGTTTCCGGTCCGGAGTGGGACATCGAGAATCTCTACCAGCATCTCACTACCGTTCGCCGCAGCCTGATCCGCGTGGACGCGGATGAGCTGACCTATCCCGCGCATGTCATGCTCCGTTACGAGTTGGAGAAGCAGCTTCTGAGCGGCGAGCTAGCCGTGAAGGACCTGCCTGCCGCTTGGAATGCGGGCATGGAGCAGCGCCTCGGTATCAAGCCAGCCAACGACATGGAGGGCTGCCTGCAGGACATCCACTGGGCTGTGGGTTCGTTCGGCTACTTCCCGTCGTACGCACTAGGTGGTGTGATTGCCGCCCAGCTCTACGAGAGCCTGCGTGCGGACGTGCCGGAACTCGACGATCAGATCTCTCGTGGAGAGTTTTCGGGGATGTTCGGCTGGCTGCGGACCAACGTACATGGGGTCGGCGCCAAGGTGACGATCCACGAGCTCATGAAGGCCGCCACCGGCAAGGCGCTCGGCGCGACCAGCTTCGTGCGCTACGCGGAGAACAAGTACCTGGAAGGCGCCGCCAACAGCGTCGCCGCCTGAATGAGCGATTCAGGCCGGCGCACGAACCCGGGTCGCGACGGTAGAATCAAGGAACCATGAACGCCGTCGTTCACAGACCGTCACGTACGTTGCAGAAGCTGCAGGCCCACTTGCGTGGCCTTGTGGGCAAGGCCATCGAAGACTTCGGCATGATTGCCGAGGGCGATCGGGTGATGGTGTGCGTTTCTGGCGGCAAGGATTCGTACACGCTGCTGGATATCCTGCTGTCGCTCCAGCGTAGCGCGCCGATCCACTTCGAGCTCCTCGCCGTCAATCTCGACCAGAAGCAGCCGGATTTTCCGGCGCACGTGCTGCCGGACTATCTGGCCGCGCTGGGTGTGCCGTTCCAGATCATCGAGCAGGACACTTACAGCGTCGTCAAACGAGTGATCCCCGAGGGGCGCACGATGTGCGGCCTGTGCTCGCGGCTGCGTCGTGGCGCGCTGTACCGATTCGCGTCCGAGAACGGCATCACCAAGATCGCCCTCGGCCATCATCGGGACGATATCGTCGAGACGCTGTTTCTCAACATGTTCTTCGGCGGCAAGTTGAAGGCGATGGCGCCGAAGCTGGCGTCGGAGGATGGCCGTCACATCGTGATCCGGCCGCTCGCCTATGTCGCCGAGCGAGATGTCGCGCGCTACGCGCGGGGGCGGGAATTCCCGATCATTCCCTGCAATCTCTGCGGCTCGCAGGAAAACATGCAGCGTGTCGCCGTGAAGAAGATGCTCGCCGAGTGGGAGCGCGAGTTCCCGGGGCGCACGGAGTCGATCTTCTCCGCGATCCGCAACGTCGAGGCGGCCCACCTCGCAGACCCCGAGCACTTCGATTTCGTGGGTCTCGATGCGCTACGCGCCGCGTTCTCGCCCGTCGCCCGAATGGAGCCCACGAGTTCCGATGCCTGAAGGCGTGAAGCCCCCGGCTGCCGGCGCGGAGCAGACACTGCCGCTGCCGAATTGCTATTGGGTCGTTCCAGAACAACTGCTTGCCGGTGAGTATCCGGGTGGCGCGTCCCGTGAGGAGACCGAGGAGCGTCTCGCGAAGCTAGTCGCTGCCGGCGTTCGGTGCTTCATCGATCTCACGCAGCCGGATGAGCTCGAGCCGTACGACCACCTGCTGCCATTGGATGTCGACTACCTGCGCAAGCCCGTGCGGGATCACAACATCCCCGCGCGTCGCGAGCACATGGCTGATATCCAGATGTGCATCGACCATGCGTTGCGCCTGGGCCAGCTCGTCTACGTGCACTGTCGTGCAGGCATCGGCCGCACCGGGATGACGGTAGGGTGCTTTCTCGTCGAGCGTGGCCTTTCAGGCGCGGATGCGCTGGATGAGCTGAATCGCGTCTGGCAGCAGTCCAAGCGCTCGATCGCCTGGCCGCACGTGCCGGAAACCGACGACCAGAACCGTTTCGTGCTCGAGTGGAAGCCCCAGGTTTCCTCGACGCTGAAGCAGCGGGTCGGCGCGGCGCCGGAGCCGGAGCGCGATCCGCTGATGGACACGGGCACGCTCGCCGCCGCTCGCACCCTGCGGGATCGTTTCCTCGGCGCGATGATCGGGCTCGCTGTGGGCGATGCTCTCGCAGCGGCGACTCAATTCCGCAAGGCCGGCACGTTCACGCCGGTCGGGGACCTGCTCGGCGGGGGTCCGTTCGACTTGCCGCGCGGCGCCTGGAGCGACGACACGTCGATGGCGCTGTGCCTGGCGGAGAGCCTGCTCGAAGCCAACGGTTTCGACCCGCGCGACCAGGTGGAGCGGTATCGCCGTTGGCAGCAGCAGGGCCACCTTTCCGCGACCGGCCAGTGCCTTGGCATCACGGCCGGGACGGCGAAGGCGCTGGCCCAGGCACAGTGGCGCCGGCAGCTCTTCTCGGGTTCGCACGATCCCAACCAGCTCGATCCCGAAGTCCTGTCCCGCGTGGCGCCGGCGGTCCTGTTTTATTTCTCGAACCCGGCGGATGCCGTCACTTTCGCGTCGGAGCAGGCCCGCACGACCTGCCAGGCGCCACCGGCAGTGGAGGCCTGCAAGCTGCTGGCGGCCTGGCTGGTGACCTCCCTCGGCGGTGCTCCGAAGTCGGCCCTGCTGGCGCCCTCCGCGGATCTGCTCGACGTCGCCGGGCTGCGATCCCCGGGCGTGGCGGCGATCGCATCCGGTGCCGGGTCCGCCGCCGAGCCTTGCGCGGGGAACGTGCTCGAAGCCCTGGACGCGGCGGTGTGGGCATTCCGTTCAACCGACAACTTCCGGGACGGCGCGCTCAAAGCGGCGAACCTGGGCGGCAACTCGGACGTCGTCGCGGCCGTTTACGGCCAGCTCGCCGGCGCTCACTACGGGATCGGCGCCATTCCCGCCACCTGGCGTACGAGCCTCGTGAGCGCCGAGCTGATCGAAGACTTTGCCGATCGATTACTCGCTCACGCCATGGTCACGATGGCGAGCTGATCCATCTCGCCACCTCTTTGGCGGTTGGGTAAGCTGCCCGCCAGAACCCATGACAAAAGCCACCCCCGCCGCGAGCCGCAAGCCCGCGCGCCGCCTGCCGTGGACGCGTCTCTCGGATGAGAAACTGCTGGAGCTTCGCTTCTGCGATCTCAAGCTATCTCTGGAGCGCTCCCCGCTTGCGCGTCGCGTGAAGCGACTCTATTCGGAGCTGGAAAATCGCGGCATTCACTTCAAGCCGCACGTGTGGCTCGCGGAAGAATGGTTCTCACCGGATGGCGTTCCCGGCATCGCCGTGCCGTTCTATCTCGCGCACCCCCGACTGGAGCGTCTCGAGCGCCGGATCATGCGCGGTGCCGAGGGCGGCAATGCGCGAACGCTCATGCGCATCCTGCGGCACGAGGCGGGGCACGCACTCGACAACGCGTATCGTCTCCGTCGCCGCAAGTGCTGGCGCGATGTGTTCGGGCCCGCGTCGTTGCCGTATCCGCATCGCTATCGGGCGCGGCCTGGGAGCCGGCGTTACGTGCATCACCTCGGGGAGTGGTATGCGCAATCGCACCCGACCGAGGATTTTGCGGAGACCTTCGCCGTCTGGCTGAAACCCAATTCGGATTGGCGGCGCACCTACGCGGCTTGGCCAGCTTTCAACAAGCTGAATCTCGTCGCCGATCTCATGGAAAGCGTGCGCGATACGAAGCCCGCCGTGCGCAACCGCATTCGCATCGAGCCCATCGAAAGCGACACCCGTACGCTCGCGGATCACTACCGCCAGAAGCTCGCGCGCCATCGCCACGATCGGCGCGGGCTGGCCGACGAGCTGCTGCGAAAGATCTTCAGTGCCGATCGCGCGAACGTACGCTCGATGCGCGCCTGCACGTTGTTGCGTACTATTAAGCCCTCGGTTATCGGCGCCGTCGCGCAAGAGGCCGGCGTTGAACGGTACACAGTGCTGCAAATACACAGAATGGTCATAGAACGCAGCGAAAGGTTGAAGCTCCATGTGCGGGGTAGCCGGCGCGATGCTCTCAGGCATTCCCGCTGGATGCTGCTGCGTCTGACACGGATGTACGGTCAAGGCGAGACTCCACACCTGGCCCTATGAAAAAACTGCGAGTGCTCGTAGTCGTCCACGCGAGCCTGATTCCGCCGGAAACCCTCGACGGTCATACGCAGAAGGAAATCGACGAGTGGCGCACTGAGTACGACGTCACCAGCACGCTTCGCAAGATGGGCCATGAGGTCCGCTGCGTCGGCGTGATGGATAGTCTCACCGAGCTGCGCACCACCATTGCGGAGTGGAAGCCGGACATCGCCTTCAACCTGCTCGAAGAGTTCGACGGCATCGTCACGTACGACCAGCACGTCGTCGCGTTCCTGGAACTGCTTCGCCAGCCCTATACCGGATGCAATCCGCGCGGTCTCCTGCTCTCGCGTGACAAGCCGCTTTCCAAGCAGCTGCTGACCTATCACCGCATTCCGACGCCGCAGTTCGCGGTGTTCCGCAAGGGCATCAAGTTCCGGCCGCCGAAGAAGCTCCGGTATCCGCTGTTTGTGAAGTCGACGTCGGAAGATGCGTCTCTCGGCATCGCGCAGGCGTCGGTCGTGGAAGACGAGGCGAAGCTGAAGGAGCGCGTCGAGTTCGTGCACGAGCAGGTGAAATCCGACGCGCTCGTGGAAGAGTTCATCGAGGGCCGCGAGCTCTACGTCGGCGTGTTCGGCAACGAGCGCCTGACGCGCCTTCCAGTGTGGGAGATGGTGTTCGGCTCCATGCCGGATTCACTCGCCGCCATCGCGACCCGCAAGGTGAAGTGGGACAAGAAGTACCAGGGCAAGTACGGCATCACCACGCGCGCCGCCGACGAGCTGCCGCAGCCGGTGATCGCGCGGCTCGACACGCTGTCCCGGCGCATCTACCGAGCGCTGGGCCTTTCGGGCTGCGCGCGCATGGATTTCCGGGTGACGCCGGACGGGCAGGTCTACGTGCTCGAAGCGAACGCGAACCCGAATCTCGAAGCCGAGGAAGACTTCGCGGAATCGGCCCGCGCGGCTGGCATAGCCTATGATGACCTGCTCGGGCGGCTCATGACGCTCGGGTTGTCCTACCAGGCCGAGTGGCGAGCGTTCTACGGGTGACCCGATGCAATTGAAACACGCTGCGGCGATGGTACTGACCGTTGCCGCCGGCCTTGTGCTCGCCGGTTGCGCAGCGGACCTGAAGAAGGCGCAGGTGACCGTCGCCGAGATCGCGGACCTGCTTCCCGGGCACTACACCAACGCGGCACAGATCGAAGCCGACGCCAAGGCGGGGCGCGCGAAGCGCGAAGCGAAGTCCATCGACATCGTGCGGCTCAGCCTGCCGCTGCTCAGCAGCTATGCGTTCTATGCGCAGGAAGTCTCGCTGGATGAGATGGGGCGCATCCTTTCCCAGCGTCTTTTCACCTTCGAAGCGGTGAAGGATGGCACCGTGGTCGAGCGGCTCTACACCTTCGCGCAAGCGGCGCGGTGGCGGGACGGGCAGAACAACCCGAGCGTGTTCACCGGCATGATGTTCAAGGACACGAACGCGATGGCGGGTTGCGATCTGCTCTGGAAGAAGGAAGGCGACAAGTTCGTCGCCGCGAACAGTCGCGAGACCTGTCGTGTGAGCTCGGCGTCGCTCGGCACCCTGCGTACCGAAATGAAGATCGAGCTGAGTGGCGATTCGCTCGCCATGTCGGAGCTCGGCTATACCGCGGGCGGCAAGCTGCTTCAGGGCAATGCGGACGACCCCTTTCTGCGCTTCGAGCGCGGAGGGCAGTAAAAGCCGGGCCGTTGTGTCCGCTATTGGCGCAGCCACGGGACTACGGTCTATTTTGTGAGTCGGCCCGCATTCCGGCGGTTGTCTTGCGGAACTTCACTATTTCCCGACGGGCGGACGTCGTACCATCGGTCCGCCATGGTCGATTCACGCGACAACAACGGGAAAACGCAGTCACGCTGGCCTGTCGAGCCGCCAGCCGGGGCGGCGCCCGCGCCCAAGGATTCCGCTGCTGTTGGGCTCAAGCCCGGCGAGGCGGACCATCGGGCCGGCCGCGTCGTCCACGACGACCGCGGCAACGCCGTCTGGAACTGGGTCAAGGAGACCGGGCGCTTCTGTATCGACAGCACCTCGGCGCTCCTGAAGAAGCTCGACTTCGGCGACCTCAAGGTCGAGGGCGAGGACGACCCGAAAGGCGGCGGCCTGCGCCTGCAGGATCCGAGTCGCGACGCCGGTGGCGGCTACGACCCGTACAATCAGAAGATCGCTCCGAAGAAGCCCAAGCCCCAGCCGCCGAAGAAGTAAGCCGCCGGCTACACCGGCGTTGCGAACGGTGTTGGCCCGCGAAGTGCAAGTCTCCTCGCCGGCACCAGCGCGTATGTCGTGCTACCGCGCCAGCTACCGGCGAAATCTCGCTACTTTTTCAGGTGGGCATCCAGCCAATCAAAAACCGTCTTGTGCCAAAGCAGACTGTTGTTCGGCTTCAGCACCCAGTGGTTCTCGTTCGGGAACACCAGTAACCGGCTCTCGACCCCGCGCCGCTGAAGCGCGGTGAATGTCGAGATCCCCTGCTCGAGCGGCACGCGGAAGTCCTGCTCGCTGTGGATCACGAGCATCGGCGACTGCCACTGCTTCACGTACGCGGACGGGTTGAACTTCTCGAAGTTCTCCGGCTTCTCGAAGTACGGGCCGCCGTGCTCCCACTCGTCGAACCACAACTCTTCGGTGCCGTAGTACATGGTGCGGGCGTCGAAGATGCCGTCGTGATTCACGAGGCACTTGAAGCGATCCGGCCAGTTGCCCGCGATCCAGTTGATCATGAAGCCTCCATAGGAGGCGCCGGCGGCGCAGGCATTGTTGCCGTCGAGCCAGTCGTACTTCGCGAGCGCGGCCGCGAGGCCCTTCCGCAAGTCCTCGAGCGGTTTGCCGCCCCAGTCGCCGCTGATCGAGTCCGTGAACTTCTGGCCGTAGCCGGGTGAGCCGTGAAAGTCGATGAACACGATGCCGTAGCCGTGGCCGGCCCACACCTGCGGATTCCAGCGATAGCTCCACGCATTCCCGAAGGCCGCCTGCGGGCCGCCGTGAATGACGAAGGCGACCGGATACTTCTTGCCCGCCGTGAAGCCGAACGGCTTCATCACGTAGCCGTACACCGTCTCGTCGTTCCAGCCCTTGAAGCTGAATTGTTCGTACTCGCTCATCGCGCGCTGACCGAGGATGTCCTGGTTCACGTTCGTGAGGCGGCGGGTGTTGCTGCCGTTCGTGCGCGTGACGTAGAGGTCCGGCGGACCGCTGAGACTCGCAAAGGCGTAGACGATGATGTCTTTCGCCGCGGAGTATTCGGTGACGTCGCCGGTGCCGACAACTTTGCGCGGCGTGCCGGTTTTCACGTCGATCGAAAAGAGCGCGTGCTGGCCGATGTCGTCGGTGGTCGCGAGCAGCGTGCTGCCGTCGCCCGCCACGCTGAGGCGATCGATGGAGCGATCCCACTTGTCCGTGACGGAGCGGCGATTGTTGGCGGCGTCGCGGAGTACCACATGGAAGCGGTCGGCTTCGAAGGTGGGACGATCCATCGCGAGGTAGACGAGGCTGCCGTCCTTCAGCAGTCGCGGCTGCGTGTCCCACGCCTGGTTGCTCGCGGTGAGCGCGACCGGAGCCGAAGAGCCGTCGGCTTTCACTTCGTAGACATCGAAGTTGGTGGACCAGGGCTCCGTGCGCCCCGCGATGCGCGCGGCGAAGAGCACGCGCGTGCCGTCCGCGCTGAACGTCCATTCCTCGTCGCCGCCGAACGGCTTCGAGGGCACGTCCGCGTCCAGCGATTTCGTCAGGTCGAGCGGCGCGCCGGCTTTTCCGTCGGGGCCGATGAGCGCCGCGAAGAGATGCGAACGCGTGCCATCGCTCCAGGTATCCCAGTGACGAATGAAGAGCTTGTCGAACGTGCGGCCGGAGGTCTTCGATTTCTCCTTCGCCTCCATCCGGTCCCTCGTGCACACCGGATCGCAGTCCGGCAGCACTTCCATCGACACGGCGATGCGGCTGCCGCCTGGGGCGACCGCAAGCGTACCGACGTCGCGCGGATAGTCCGTAACCTGCGTGGCCTCGCCGCCGCCCAGCTGAAGGCGCCACACCTGCGAGGATCCGGAGCGCGTCGACAGAAAGTAGATGGACTTGCTGTCCGCGCTCCATCGTGGGCTGCTGTCGTTCGCGGGATTCTGTGTGAGGCGGCGAGGAGCGGGGTCCTTCGCGGTGAGGTCGATCAGCCATAGATCGGAGCGGCGTTTGTCCGCTTCCAGATCGACCTCGGTCAGCACGTAAGCGACGTAATGCCCGTCGGGCGAGACCTGCGGATCGGTGAGCCGCTTGAGGCGCACGAGATCGTCCGGGGTGAATGCGGTGGACTGGGCGAAAGCCGCGGTACAGGCTATTGCGGCCAGGAGCCCGAACCAGATTCGAGTCGATGCGAACATGAAATGCGCGCCTTCGGCAAAAAGAAGGCGCTCATTCTAGTTCATTGGAAAAAATCGTCTCCTGACGATTTTTTCGACACTACGCGGGATTTCCGGCGGCAAAACACGTGGTTTTTGCCGCCTGCGTCGGTGCGTGGCTACGCCCGGGCTCGGATCAGCCCACTTCCGAAGGCGGAATCGTCCACGGCTCTTTCTGCGCGGCCGCCACCCAGTCCTGTAACGGCGGATCTTCGAGCACCGCGGCCATATACCATCGCGTGGTATCCGAAACCTGCGCGCGATAGGTGTTGAAGCGAAGCACGACCGGCGCGTACATCGCATCCGCGATGCTGTACTCGCCGAAGAGCCACGGCCCCTGCTGCGACTCGCCGAACTGGCGGCGGCAGTCGATCCAGATCTCGTCGACGCGGTCGACATCCCCTTCGAGGTTCGGCGTCATCGGCGGCCGGCGATTGCGGGCGCGGGCGTTGAACGGCCACTCGGTGCGCAGGCTGGAAAAGCCCGAGTGCATTTCCGCGCACACCGAGCGGGCGAACGCGCGCGCCGCGCGATCCTTCGGCCAGCCCTTGCCGGTGAGCTCCGCGAGGTATTCGCAGATGGCCAGCGAATCCCACACCGTGATGTCACCGTGCTTCAGCACGGGCACGCGACCGCTCGGGCCGAGTTTCGCAATCTCGTCGCGGAAGGCCGGCGTATCCAGCACGAGTTGCCGTTCGGTGAACTCGACGTCGAGATGCTTCAGCAGCATCCACGGACGCAGCGACCATGACGAATAGTTCTTGTTGCCGATGACGAGCGTGAGATCCGACATGAGTCGCCTTGTGCGTACCGCGTCCCTGTAGTTGAGCAATATTCGGGCCGCGATCGCGGCGCTTCGGGTATTACGCCACAATTTGCCCGCGCCTGCCGGTCGCGATGCCACCGCCCGCCTTCACCCTGTGCGCGTTTGGTTCGTGCCGCCGGAATCGCTGACGCTCGAGTCCGAGCTGAGAGTGCGGGACGAGCGACGGGTTCGCTTGCCGTAGTCGCGCTGCTTGCGACAGCCATGATGCTCACGCGGCGACTCGAGCGGTATCAGGCGGCGGAGTGTCCGCAGCCCGATTAGCTCATTCGGGCAGGGGCTGGCCGCGGGTTTCGACGATCAGGAACTTCGCGGCCAGCGCCATCACGAGAGGAATAACACCAAGCCAGAACAGCGTGCGCACGATGATGTCGCTCGAGCCGCCGGACGCCGCTGAGATCATGCCGACGACACTCGGGCCCAGCGCCGCAACGACGCGGCCGATGTTGTAACAGAGCCCCGATCCCATCGCGCGCAACCGCGACGGGAACAGCTCCGGCAGATAGAACACGAACGGACTGAACACGCCGTAGATGCCGACGCCCACGGCGAACAACATCCACAGCCGCGCCTCGGGCGATAGCGACGCACCGAACGTGATGAAGAGCATCGCCGCCGAATAGACGAAGTACGTGACGAACATCGGACGTCGGCCCATCACATACGAGAGCGGGATCGCAGCGAGCGCGCCGAGCAGGCCGCCCAGGTTGAAGTGATTGGACGCCTGCGACTTCCATGCTTCGCTCAAGACTCGCGCGGCCTCACCTGTGATTCCATTGCGCGCGGCGTATTCGCTGCCCATCGTCCCACCGAGGAGCGGCACGAAGGCGTTGCACGCCCACCATGTGATGAGCGCCGTGACGGCGGCGGCAAGCCCGCTCACCGTGTTCTTTCGTATTGCCGGGGAGAAGAGATCCGCGATTCGCGGCGGCCGGGCCGTGCGAACGCGCTTCTCCCACACCTCGCTCTCCTTGATGAAGAGCCGCGCAAGAACCGCGATGACGACCGGCGCCAGGCCGCACAGGAAGACATAACGCCAGGACGTTTCGGGCGAGCCCGCCATCCATACGCCGGCGATCTGATAGTTCACCGTGCTCGCGAGAATGATTCCGAGGGGCGACGACGTGTAGACGAGCGTCGCCGCGACGACCCGCCGGTTTTCCGGCACCGTCTCGGCAACCAGCGAGGCGCCCACCGACCACTCGCCGCCGATTCCGAGCGCCGCGAGCGAGCGAAACAGCACCAGCATCCAGATGTTCTGCGAGAAGGCGCAGAGGGCGGTTCCGCACGCATACAGTGCGATGGTCGCGAACAACGCACGCTTTCGGCCGAAACGATCGGCGAACCAGCCGAACAGCAGGCCGCCCGCGGCCCACCCGATGAGCAGGATCGACGTGAGCGCGCCCGTCCAGAACACCGTGGCCTGCCGCGCCTCGGGCGAACCGGGTGTCAGCTTCAGAAGCGCGGGAACCGCATTGGGGGCGACGAAGTTGAAGAGGAGGGCATCGAACACATCGAAGCCCCAGCCGAACCAGGCGGCGGCGAGCACGACCCAGTGGTACCCCGAGAGTCCTAGAAAGCCGGCGGCAGGCGACTGTGCGCGCACGTGCGGATGCAGCTCTTCGGTCACCGTGCCCCCTCTCGATCGTTATCAGCAGTCTAGCGGTTCAGCTGCCAGCGTTGGAAACGTGATGCGACCCGCGTCCCGCGCTTGATACACACCGCTCTGGCACGGGATTTGGAGCACTCCGTCACGGATGCCAGCGTGCGGGAAGACTGAACTTTCAGGCGCGAGGGCCGATCCAGAAGTGAGGAGCCAAGAGAATGAAGCGAGGCCAGATGTCAGACCATTCCAAGTCGGACGGCAACGGTTCACCGCGAGTCGTCCCGGTAGCGAATCTGCGCGAGTATTTTCACGGCGCGCTCCACGGCGCGCTCGAGCGCCAGCGCCTCGCGGTCGAGGATCAAACCGAGCACTACGTAGTCAATCTCCTGACGCTGTTCGCGCGCTCCGACGCGCTCTACGAACAGCAGCCCGGATGTTCCGATCGCGGCACGCGCATGAAGCCGCTGGTCGTGATGCTGACGGAAGCGCTGGAGGCGCCCACGCCCACCGATCGTCATCGCGGCTTGCAGCGGCTCGGCGATGTATCCCTGTTCATCGCAGGCTTTTTCTCGCAGAGTTTCGCGCGCAAGCTCATCGACATCGACTATCACATCGCGATGGGCGGCCGCGCGTACAGCTCACTGGCCGATGCGCTCGCGCGAACCCGCAGCCGCGTGCTCGGGCAGGTGTTCGCGGAGCTCGCCGAGAAATTCCAGCCGATGGTGGACGCCCTGAACGACATCAGCGAAACGTCGTACCGGCACTCCGACAAAGACATCCTGCGGCTCTACGAGGTGTGGCTGAAGACGGGCAGCAAGCGCTCCTTCGACATTCTCAAGCGCCTCGGCGTCGATCCCACGCCTGCGGCGCGCACGGCTTTCGCGCACTGATGATCCTGCGGCAGCTCCAGGAACTGATCGGCGGCATCTACGATGTGAGTGTTACTCACGATGTGTACGATTTCCTCGTCACCAGCCGTGATCACCTGCCCGAATGCGTGCGTGACAGTTCCAGCGACGAGGAGTTGATCGTCGCGCAGGAACACGATGCTGTGGGGGTTTCGCTCTATCTCGATCCCGCGCTGCTGGAGCGGCTGGGGAAATCCAGCCCACTCGTGTGTCTCAACGAATCCAACGTAGCGGACTACTGGACGGCGCTCGAAGGCGTCAGCCACTTTCTGTACTTCGCCTGGAACGCGGGGCACGACAAGCCCGTTACGCTATTGGAGCTCGAGCTGCAGGCGGAGATCGACAAGTACGTCGCGAGTTACCTGCTGCTCAAGCGGCAGTTCCCGGAGCGCTTTCCCACCGAATTGCTGCACGTTCTGTTCGAGCGCACACACATCGATTCGCGGCTGGCGCGAGGGCGGGAGAATCTGTACAGGGCGGCGACGCGGCATGCGGAGAAGTTCTGCCGGCGCCTGGCGTGCTCGCTGAAACAGTCGCGCGCCGCGCCGGAGCGCCGGGAGGAGATGGAAAACGGAGTGCTTGCGGAGCTGCGGCGCTTCTACCGGCTGACGGACGCGCGCAAGGTCGAGCACATCGAGCGACTCGCCGCCGCCGTCTGAAGATCGTTCGCGATTACTCGCCCGACTCGCCGTTCTTCTTGCGCTCTTCCATCTCTCGCATGAGCTTGAGCCATTCGGAGAGCTTCTTGAGATCGCGCTTCGCGCCCTTCGGCCCAGCCGGTGCGCCAGGTTTGCCGGCGAACGTATCGGGCTTGCGATCGTAGGGATTGAACGTGTCGTCAACGTGCATTTCGAGCGACAGACCGCCGCGCAGCTTGGAGTCGCCTCGGCCGCTGCCGCGCTCATCTTCGATCTCGAGCTTCTGCCGTTCGTGATCGAGGGGCGCGTCGCGCCATTCGACGGAGGCGCTGCCGCGGTCGTCGTGCACGATCTGGCCGATGCGTCTTCGCTCGAAACTACCGGCGTCCCTGTTTTCTTCGTGTTCGGGAGGGTTCCGCTTCCCGCTGTGTCTGTTCACGGATTAAGTATGGTTGCGCCGGCCCCATTTCCGGCGCACCAACTATGACCTCAGAACCCCGCGCGGACTGAGGAAGACGTCACGAATCGACCGGAAGTGACAGGTCTCGTCACCTCGATTTCGAGACATAACGCGCACGCACGATTCCGAGCGCTGTCTTGGCGTCGTTGATCACCCCGTCCACCACCCATCGATACGCTTCTTCGATCGACACCCAGTGAACTTCGAAAACCTCAGCGGATTCGGGCGCCGATGGAGCCTCGGTGAGTCCCGTTGCGAGGAACAGATGAACCGTCTCACGCAGCACACCCGGCGAAGGCGTGCAGATGCCGAGGCTCTGCCACTCCCGCGCGACTCTTCCGGCCTCTTCGACGAGCTCGCGTTGCGCCGTTGCGAGCGGCGGCTCGTTCGGTTCGAGCTTGCCCGCTGGCAGCTCCCACAGATAACCGCCGGCGGCGTGACGATGTTGACGAAGCAGGCAGATGCGCCGCTCTTCGTCGAGCGCAACGATGGCCGCGCCACCGGGATGGTGGATGATCTCGAGCTGCGCCCGATGCCCGTTCGGCAACGTGACATCGTCGATGGTCACCGTGATCACGCGGCCGCGAAATTGCGTGGTGCTGTTGTGTAGTGTCATGGGCGCCAGCGTACAGTTCGATCATGGAGCCCGGAAGAGTCATCGTCGTAACCGGCTTGCCCGGCGCGGGCAAGAGCACGCTGGCCCATGAGCTGGCCGGCCGCTATCGACTGCCGCTGCTCACGAAGGATTTCATCAAGGAATCACTGCTCGATGTGCTCGGCGCGGCGGACGCCGCCAGCTCGCGCAAGCTGAGCGACGCGAGCTTTGCCACGATGTTTCGCCTCGCCACGGAATGGGCGCGCGGCGGCCACTGCTTCATTCTCGAAGGCAACTTCCGGCCCGGAGCGCACGAGGCGCCGCTTCGCGATGCCCTCGCTCCGGCCGAAGTGGCCCAGGTTCTGTGTCGTGTGCCCGAGGCGGAACGGCTTGCCCGCCTCGCTGCCCGTGAAAATGATCCCTCGCGCCATGCCGGGCACCGTTTCGGCGAGCGGCGGAGTGCTGCCGGGTCGGCCATTGGGATGAACCGAAGTGATGCATTCCTGGACCTGCCGTGGGGACGCTTCGTCCACGAGGGGGCCTCTCACCGTACAGTGCTCGCGGCCCTCGATGACTGGATGAATCTGCGCGCGGAGTCGCCCCCGACTACGCAGTCGAGTGAACTGAGTCGATAGCGACACTCCGGCGCGTTACGTATAGTCCCGGCGCATGTCGACTGCGTCACATCTCGATAAGCTGAACGCGCCTCAGAAGAAGGCCGCCAGTTTCGGCGAACCGCTCGCCAAGGGCGTCAAGGCCGGCCCCCTGCTCATCGTGGCGGGTGCGGGCACGGGCAAGACCAACACCCTGGCTCATCGGGTGGCGCACCTCGCCATTCATGGCGTGGATCCGTCTCGCATCCTGATGCTCACGTTTACGCGTCGGGCGGCGATCGAGATGCGCCGCCGGGCGCACGAGATCATCAAGGTCGCGCTGAACGAGCCGCTGGGCGGCATCAGTCATACCGTTCAGCAGCGGCTGACGTGGACGGGCACTTTCCACTCCATCGGCAACCGTCTTCTGCGCCATTACGCGAAGCACCTGAAGCTCGACCCGCATTTCACCGTGGTCGATCGCGGCGACTCCGCCGATCTGCTCGACTCCGTGCGCACGGAACTTGGCTTTGCCGCCAAGGAGCAGCGTTTCCCCCGGAAGGAAACCTGCATGCAGATCTACTCCTACCGGGTGAACACACAGAAGCCGCTCAAGGATTGCCTCGAGCAGCAGTATCCGTGGTGCCTGCAATGGGAAGCGGATCTCACGAAGATCTACCGCGGCTACGTCGAGCGCAAGCAGCGCCTGAACATCCTCGACTACGACGACCTGCTGCTCTACTGGCACGCGATGATGGGCGATGCGCGCCTGGCCCAGCACGTCAGTGCGCATTTCGACCACATTCTCGTCGATGAGTATCAGGACACGAATCGCTTGCAGGCGGACATCCTGCACGGGATGCGGCCGGATGGTGCAGGGCTCACGGTTGTGGGCGATGACGCGCAGGCGATCTACTCTTTCCGGGCGGCGGCCGTCGATAACATCCTGGGATTCCCGGATCGCTTCACGCCACGCGCGGAAGTGGTGACGCTCGCGCAGAACTATCGCTCGACGCAGCTGGTGCTCGACGCATCGAACGCCGTGATGGCCGAGGCGCCGCGCCAGTACCGCAAGCATCTTCTCTCGGTTCGCGGCCAAGGCACGGTGCGTCCGTCCATCGTCACGGTCGAGGATCTGCAGGTGCAGTCCGAATACATCTGCACCGAGGTGCTGAGACGTCGCGAAGCGAACGTGCCGCTGCGCCGGCAGGCCGTGCTGTTCCGGACCGGGAGCCACAGCGACGTCCTCGAAATCGAGCTGACGAAGCGCAAGATTCCGTTCGTGAAGTACGGCGGCCTCAAGTTCCTCGAGGCCGCGCACATCAAGGACGTGTTGAGTGTTCTGCGCTGGGCGGACAACCCGCGCAACACCGTCGCGGCCGCGCGCACGTTGCAGCTCCTGCCCGGGTTCGGGCCGGCCAACGCGCAGAAGGTCATCGAGCTCGTGCAGGCGCAGGGCTACTCGTTCGAAGCGCTGAAGAATTACACCGTGCCCCAGGCGATGGAGCACACCTGGCGCAGAACGTGCGAGCTGATGACGAGTCTCGCCGACCCGAGCCGGCAGTGGCAGGGCCAGGTGAACCAGGTGCGTGAGTGGTATCGGCCGCAGTTCGAGCGGCTGTACGAGCACTTCCACACGCGCGTCGGGGATATCGACCAGCTGGAGCTGCTGTCGGGCCAGTACCCGAATCGCGAGCGCTTCCTCACCGAGCTCACGCTCGACCCGCCGAACGCCACCAGCGATCTGGCCGGTCAGCCGATGCTCGACGAAGACTATCTCACGCTGTCGACGATTCATTCCGCGAAGGGAATGGAGTGGGACACCGTGTTCCTGCTCAACGTCGTCGACGGCAGCTTCCCGAACGAGTTCGCGACCGGCAAGCCGGAGCTCATCGAGGAAGAGCGTCGTCTGCTCTACGTCGGCATGACTCGCGCGCAGAACGATCTGCTGCTGGTCGCGCCGCTCAAGTTCCACCTCACGCACCAGCAGCGCAACGGCGACGCGCACGTGTACGGCGGCCGCAGCCGCTTCCTCACGGACAAGGTGTTGAAGTGTCTCGAGCCACGCACCTTCCAGGGCACGTCGATGGGGGATGCCGCGCTCCAGGGCTCGGCCGACACGTCGCTCGACGTCGGCGCCCGCCTGAAAGAGATGTGGTAACGCGGATCAGGTCTTTTTCGGCTTCACGAACTTCAGCGTGAAGCGGTCGCTCTCGCCGATGGCGGTGTATTTCTCGCGATCCTTGTCCCCGAGGCGATACGTCGGTGGCAGCACCCACACACCCTGCTCGTAGTCCTTCGGATCGTTCGGGTTCGCATTGATCTCGGACTTCGCAACCAGCCGGAAGCCCTGCGCTTCGATCAGGTCGATGGCGTACTGCTCGTTCACATAGCCAGCCTTCGCCTGCGGGTCCTGCGGAATGCCGGGCCTGCCCCGATGCTCCTCCACGCCGAGCACGCCACCGGGCTTGAGCGCCCGGTACATGGCGGCGAACGCCTTCTGCGCACTGTCTCGCGCCATCCAGTTATGAATGTTCCGGAACGTCACGACCATGTCGACTGAGCCGGCCGGCACGATATCGCGACCGTCCGAATAGAACGGCACGACGGCGACTTTGTCGTAGACCGCCGGCGTCGCCGCGAGCTTCGCCTTGAAATCCGAGACCCGCTTTTCCTGGCTTGCGACACCGGGTGCGGCGTCCAGCACCGCGCCGTAGTACTTGCCCTTGTCTCGCACCAGCGGCGCGATGACCTCGGTGTACCAGCCTTCGGGGTCCGGCCAGATCTCGACGACGCTCATCTCGGGGCGCAGGCCGAAGAAGAGCAGCGTTTCTTTCGGATGACGCCAGGTGTCGCGCGCACGGTTCGCGTCGGAGCGCTGCGGGCCCACGAGAATCGTATCGAGCGAGGCGCTGGTCGCGAGGCGCGAGCTTCGATGATTGGCGCATCCGCTCAGGATGAGCGCGCACGCCATCGCAAGGGAGGCCACGTTGATAGCAATTGCCCGCATGGAAGACTCCCTCGTCCCGACTCGCTTGCGGTAAGTGACCCGCCGTCGTCGCGAAAGATAACGCGGGCTGCGCAAACAAAGAACCCCGCGCGAAGCGGGGTTCTTCAGGCCGGCGCGGTCCAGCCCGAACGTCGGGCAGCTCCTGGGCTAGGGGAGCCCCCGTCAGGTCCCGGCGGTCGGCCGGTCAGCGGCGGAAGGGTCCGCCACCTTGGCGCGGGCGCTGCGGCCGTTCCTGCGCTTCGTTGACGCGCAGTGGACGGCCACCCATGTTGAACCCGTTCAGGGTCTGGATGGCGGCTTGCGCTTCGTTTTGCGGCATGTCGACGAAACCGAAGCCGCGGGGCTTGCCGGTTTCGCGGTCATTGATGAGCTTGACCGAGTCAACCTTGCCGTGACGCTCGAAGAGGCTTCGGACGTCTTGCTCTGTGGCGTTGAAGGGGAGGTTCCCTACGTAGATCGTCGTCATCCAAACACTCGCTTGCGAAAAAGCGGACAGCGGCGAGCCGCACGAGTCGGTCGCATGAACCGCGTGGAGACAGTCAAACAGGTCAAGGCTTCAAGGCACACGATCGGCATGTTTTAGTAGTCAATGCGCAGCGCTTGGGCCGGCGGCCTGCACCTTTGCGTTCGCGCGCCGAATTTTCGTAGCGGGGCGTAGAAGAAGTGGGCTCAACTCTCGCACTTTTACGAATACTCGTTGCGGAGACCGAACGCCCGTCGGATGCTACTCCCGCCCCCAAGTCCAAGTAAACAGCAGTGCGAAATGCAATAGGGGAATCACCGCCGAGGCGCCGGCACCTCGGTGGAAACAGCGGTTTTTCGCGGTAACGAGGACTAAAGAAGCCCGGTCTGGTGGTACAGGTCGGCGTGTGCCTACAGATAGGGAACCGCCACCGACGTTTGATTCCGCGGCAGACAAGTGGGGGTACCGGGGTTGATACAACCCCTCGATACACCTTTATCGATAAGTCGGTCTGGTCAGACCGCGCCCGCCGGCTCCAGATACGCGTAGCCGTTCAGTTCCCCTTCGTAGAAGCGCTTGAGCAGCTGGCTTTCCGACAGGGTCATGCGTCCGTCCCGGATAGCCCGCTCACAGTCCCGCGCAAGCGCCGGGTACAACTCCGCGACGTCGTACTCCATGTACTCCAGCACCTTGTTGGCCGTGTCACCCTTGACGATCTCCTCGATCCACCAGCCGCCTTCATCGTGCAGGCGGATGTGCACCACATGGGTATCTCCGAAGAGGTTGTGCAGGTCCCCGAGCGTTTCCTGGTACGCCCCGACGAGGAACGCGGCGAGGTAATACTCTTCGCCCTCTTTCAGGTCATGCAGTTCGAGGGCGCGCTTGGGGTCCTTGAGGGACACGAACTTGTCGATCTTGCCGTCCGAGTCGCAGGTGATGTCGGCGAGCACGCCGGTGCGCGTCGGGCGCTCGTCGAGGCGGTGGATCGGCATGATCGGGAACAGCTGGTCGATGGCCCAGCTGTCCGGCAGCGACTGGAACACCGAGAAGTTGCAGAAATAGGTGTCCGAAAGAAGTGGCTCGAGGTCTTCGAGCTCCTCCGGACGGCGGTCGAGCTTGCGGAACGTGTCGCGGATACGGGTGAGGGTCGCCCAGTAGAGCCGCTCGGCCAGCGCCCGGAACTCGAGCGACAGCAGCCCGAGGTTGAACATCTGCAGGACCTGATCACGGGCCGTGAGCGCATCGTGATAGCACTCGACCAGGCGTCGCTCCGACACCCCGCGATAGGCCTCGCACAGATCCTGCACCGGCTGCGGCAACTCTTCGGTGCCGCTGTAGTCCACGGCCGGATCGCCGGTGACGCGGAACTTGTCGAGCGCCGATGAGCCGAGCGTGTTGAAGATGAGCACGCTCGAGTAAGCGGCGATCGCGCGGCCCGACTCGCTCACGATCATCGGGTGCGGAATGTCGCGGCTGTTGCACACCTTCGCGATTCGATACACCACGTCGCTCGCGTATTCATTGAGCGTGTAGTTCATCGACGAGGAGAAGTTCGTGCCGCTGCCGTCGTAGTCGACACCGAGGCCGCCGCCGACGTCGATGTACTTGAGGCCCGCGCCCATGATCGTCAGCTCCGCATACACGTGCGCGAGCTCGTTGATGGCGTCTTTCACGCGGCGGATGTCCTGCAGCTGGCTGCCCGGATGGCAGTGCACGAGCTGCAGGCAGTCGAGCATGTTCTTCTCCTTGAGGATGTTGAACAGCTCCATGATCTCGGTGACGAACAAGCCGAACTTCGACTTGTCGCCGGCGGACCCGGCCCAGCGGCCCGAGCCTTCACTGAACAGTTTCACGCGCACACCCATGCGCGGCCGCACGCCGTAGTTTTCAGCGTGCTTGAGAATGAGCGCGAGCTCTTCGAAGTTCTCGACGACCGGAATGATCGTGCGCCCGAGCTTGGTGGCGAGCGTGACGGCTTCGATGTAGCTGTGGTCCTTGAAGCCGTTGCAGACGATGAGCCGGTCGGGCTCGTTCTCGGTCATCGCCATCACGGCGAGCAGCTCGGGCTTGGAGCCTACTTCCAGGCCGAAGCCGAACTCCTTGCCGTAGCGATACACCTCTTCGACTACGAGGCGCTGCTGGTTCACCTTGATGGGGAACACGGCGGCGTAGCGGTTTTTGTAGTCGTTCTCGGTGATGGCCTGCTGGAAGGCGGCGTGCAGGTGTTTCAGGCGGTGCGCGAGGATGTCGGAGAAGCGCACGACGACCGGTGTTGTCAGGTCGCGCGCTCTCAGGCCTTCGACCACTTCGAAGAGGTCGATGTCGCGGCTGGGCTGGCCGGGCTGGCCGGGCTGGGCGGCGGTGGCGTCTGGGCGGACCAGGAGGTGGCCGTTTTCAGCGATCGAGAAGTAGCCTTTGCCCCACGCGTTGACGTGATACGTGTCGAGGGAGTCCTCGATGCGCCACGGTTGGGCGGGGTTGAATTTCGGCTTTCCGTTAACGGCGGATTTCGGGTCGGCAGCCACTAATGTCAGCTCCAAAAAGCAAATGGCCGGAACCTGGGAGGGGTTCCAGCCACGGGTGGGGTAGGTCGGTTGGCGCGGACGATATCAAAAAATGCGTTACAGAATAGATCAGCGTTGTCGCACGCGGAGCCGCGCTCGAAGAGAGACCTCTCGGGGGACCGGCCGTAAGACCGGTCCATCGGGGCCTCGGACAAATGCGTCCCTGCTGCGCGCGCCTGCATTTGTACGTCCCCCGAGAGGTCTCTCTTCGATCACGTCTCCGCCTACGGTCCCTTGGCGACCGGGCGGGTTGGGTCTCTTATCCATTCACTCCAAGAGCCTGCGTAGAGCTTTGCGCCTGGCAGTCCCGCTAGTTCTAGCGCTAGTAAGTTGTGGCAGGCGGTTACGCCTGAACCGCACATCGCGATGACTTCGGTTGGCGGGCGGGTGCCGAGTAGCTGGGCCCACTGGCGGCGCAGTTCCTCTGGTACGAGGAAGCGGCTGCGACCGTCGAGGTTTTTCGCGAAGGGGCGGTTGGTGGCGCCGGGGACGTGGCCAGCGACCGGATCGATGGTTTCGTTCTGGCCGGCGAAGCGGTCGGGGCCGCGCGCGTCGACGAGTGCGATCGAGTTGTGTGCCAGCGCCTGCTGCAACTGTGCGGCCGTTACGAAGGCGGAGTCGTTGGGACGCGGTGTGAAGGTGCGCGGGTTGCGAGTGGCGGGATTGCGCGATATCGGCAAGCCTGCCTCCTGCCAGGCGGCGAAGCCGCCGTCGAGGGACGGCGACTTTTTCGTGGCCCAGCCAGCGGAGCAGCCACCATGCCCTGGCACCGTATGCGCCGTTGCCTTGGTCGTACGCCACGACTTGCACGTCCGAGTCGATGCCCCAGCTGCCGAGCGTCTCCGCGAGCTTCGCGACGTCGGGGAGCGGGTGGCGGCCGGTTTGCGGGCCGATGGGCGCGGACAGGTCGCGATCGAGGTGCGCCTGGATGGCGCGCGGGATGTGGCCTTCGGCGTACGCCTCGTCGCTCCATTGCGGTCGTGCTAGCTCGTGGCGGCAGTCGAGAATTGCAACATTCTCGCCATCGGCGATACGGACGAGTTCGGCAGGCTGGATGAGCGTGGTGTACATAGGGCGTGCATTCTCGGCCTCGCGCCTTGTGGCTACAATCGATTCCGGCCGCACCGGCTACGGTTCCGATACACCATGTCCATCGAACTCTATTGGGGAAGCGGCAGTCCATTTTCGTGGCGCGTGCTGCTTGCCCTGGAGCTGAAGAAGCTGGCTTACGCCAGCCATCTGCTGCAGTTCTCCAAGCAGGAGCACAAGTCGCCGCGGATGCTGTCCGCTGAACTTCCGCGGACGTGTGCCGGTGTTGCAAGACGGCGAATACGTGGTGTTCGAATCGCTCGCCGTCCTCTTCTACCTCGATCGCAAATACCCTGCGCCGACGCCGCTTTTCGGCCGCACGCCGGAAGAAACGGGCGTGATCATGCGCGTGATCTGCGAGTATCAGGCGTACGCCGAAGAACACGTGATGAAGATCGTGAACGCGTTCTTCATGCGCACGCCCGGGCACAGCGTGAAGCCGGAAGATCTCGCGGAGTCGATGCACGTGGTGGCGAGCGAAGCGCGCTCCATCGAGGCGCGGCTCGCCACCGCGGACTGGGTGGTCGGCGAAAGCATTTCGGCTGCGGACGTCGTGATTTTCCCGAGCCTGAAGATCCTGCTGCGGGCGCTCGACAAACCTGAAGCGCGTGATCTCTCGTCCCGCTTCCTGCCGCTCGAGGTGAACTATCCGGCGCTGTCGCGCTGGATCGCGCGCGTCGAAGCGCTGCCGGGCTACGAAAAAACCTACCCGCCACACTGGCGCGACTCAGCAGGCTGAATTTCCCCTGGTCGATTGGAGAAAAGTCGCCCGCGGCGCTTTATCTCGGACATCGGCTGCGTTGCCGCCGGCAAAAAGCGTGGTTTTTTGCCGCCTGCCGCGGCGTGTAGCCACGCCCGCGCGGCGAGGTGGCAGTGGAAGCGTTCCATTGATAGGCTGCCCGCCCACGGCCGCGGCGGTTTGCGCGACCGTCTCACGCCCGCGAGATAAAGCGGGCTTCCGACGACTCAGGAGCATCATGTCCAATCACAAGGTATACGTTGAGTTTCCCGGCAGGATCATTTTCGTCGGCTTCGGCAGCATCGGGCAGGGCACCCTGCCGCTCGTGCTGAGGCATATCGGTATCGCACCCGAACGCATCACCATCGTCACCGCGGATGATCGCGGCGCCGAGGAAGCGAAGCAGTACGGCATCAAGGTCGTGAAGGAACCGCTCACGCGGGGAAAACTTCCGCCGCGTGCTGAACCCGCTGCTCGGGCGTGGGGATTTCCTGCTCAACGTATCCGTGGACGTGTCCAGCATCGCACTCATCAAGTACTGCTGGGAAAAAGGCGCGATGTACCTCGACACGTGCATCGAGCCGTGGCCGGGCGGTTACACCGATCCCACGCTGCCCGCGGCCAAGCGCACGAACTATGCGATGCGCGAAGAAGCCCTGGCGCTGCGCCCGGGCAACGCGCGCGCGCCGACGGCGGTTCTCACGCATGGCGCGAACCCCGGCCTCGTCTCGCATCTCGTGAAGCAGGCGCTCCTGAACGTCGCCGGTGACACGAACGTCGACGCGGGCGATCCCAAGTCGCGCGCGGAGTGGGGCGAGCTCGCGCGCCGTCTGGGCGTGAAAGTCATTCACATCGCGGAGCGCGACACGCAAGTGACGAACAAGCCGAAGGAGCCCGGCGAGTTCGTGAACACCTGGTCCGTGGACGGTTTCGTGGGCGAAGGCGCGCAACCGAGCGAGCTCGGCTGGGGCACGCACGAGCGCAATTTCCCCCGCGACGGCAAGCGCCACGATTTCGGCTGCATGGCCGCCATCTACCTGAACCAGCCCGGCGCCGCGACGCGCGTGCGCACGTGGACCCCGATGGCCGGCCACTTCCACGGCTTCCTCATCACCCACGGCGAAGCGATCTCGATCTCGGACTACTACACCGTGCGTGACGGCGCGCAGGTCGTCTACCGCCCGACGTGTCACTACGCCTACCACCCGTCCGACTCGGCAATCGTCTCCGTCCACGAGTTCGTAGGTCGTAACTACGTGCTCCAGGAAAGGCAGCGAATCCTGATGGACGAAGTCACGCACGGCACCGACGAGCTCGGCGTCCTGCTCGCGGGCCACAAAAAGAACGCCTACTGGTTCGGCTCCCAACTCTCGATCGAAGAAGCCCGGAAACTCGCCCCGTACCACAACGCAACGGGATTGCAGGTCACGGTGTCTTGCCTCTCAGGCATGGTGTGGGCCATGGAGAACCCGAACGCCGGCATCGTCGAACCCGACGAAATCGACTTCCGCCGCAACCTCGAAATCGCCACGCCCTATCTCGGCAAACTGACGGGCGCATACACGGACTGGACCCCGCTCCACGAACGCGAACGCCTCTTCCCCGAGGACATCGATAAGAGCGACCCGTGGCAGTTCAAAAACGTCAGAGTGATCTGGTAACGCGAGCGCGCGACGGGCTGAGCCGCACGGGCGGCACGCGCCGCGCCGCCGGACGTACCGAGCCGGGCGTTCCGCTGGACGCGTCGAGCTGAAAGCTGGTCCGCCGCGCGTGTCGAATGTTTCCGCGAAGGGACGTACAACCGCAGGGATGCATTTGTACGAGGCCCCGATGGACCGGTCTTACGGCCGTTCCCGAGCAGGAACATTCGACACGCGCGGCGGATCAGCGCCCCGCAAGCCCTATTCGTATTCAACCTTGACGATGACAAGAGTCCGCTGCCCACCGGGCACTTCCACAGTGACCTCGTCATCGAGCGCCTTCTTCATAAGCGCAAGCCCAAGCGGCGAATCCATACTGATATACCCCGGCGCGGCATCGAACTCATCGGGCCCAACGATTCGATACCGCGACTCAACCCCGGCGTCATCCTCGACAGACACCCACGCACCGAAGAACACCCGCCTCGGATCCGAAGGCGGCTGCTCGACAACGACCATCCCATCGAGCCGCTTGCGAAGAAATCGCACCCGCCGATCGATCTCGCGGAGCCGCTTCTTCCCGTAGGTATAGTCCGCGTTCTCCGAGCGATCGCCCTGCGCGGCCGCCTCCGAAACAGCCTGTGTCACACGCGGCCGTTCCACCTTCCACAGCTCATCCAACTCCTTGTTGAGCCTGCGCGCCCCGTCCGGCGTGATGTATTTCGAGCCCGGTTTTGTCGGCTCCCGATAGCGTCCCATGGGCTGCGTTATGTCTCACGGCTGTTTACAAAAAAACGCCAATGATCTGTGGAGCGTTTCACGGCGACTCGCGTGCGCCGTCTCTACTCTGCTGACCCATGGCCGCGAAGTACTACACCCACTTCCTCACGGCTGGCGCCAAACCAAAAAGGGCGCCGGACTCGAGTGAATGGAGCGGAGTGGTCGAGTTGCGCAGCCCCCTCGAACAGGGTGGGGGCACGCGCGAGCTCAAGACACTGCTCGCGCAGAGTTTCGATCTGGACTCGGAGGACATCAAGATTCTCCACTGGGCCCGGTTGCACTGATTATCCCCTAGCGGACTTCCTTCCCTTCATCGTAAGTCCGCATTTTTGCCCCCAGGCCTCGCGGCCTGGGGGTTTTTCTTGTCCGGATAGCGTCGCGCTACGCCCAACGATCAGAACGGCGCATAGTGCTTTCACCGGTTTGCGTCGGCCATTCGCCGGTTTTACTTGAACCGGCGTCCGGCGAGGCCATATAACGCGCGGCAAGCTCCACTCATGCGAGCTCGATGAAGGGGATACAGACAATGCGCTTCCGGGTAATTGCCCTCGTGCTCCTGGCGACGTCCATGCTTTCCGGCTGCGGTTACAACCGCTTGCAGCAACTCGACGAAGGTGTGAAGGCCTCCTGGTCCGAGGTGGTCAACCAGTACCAGCGCCGCTCGGATCTCATTCCGAATCTCGTGGCGACGGTGAAAGGTTTTGCCATCCAGGAGCAGCAGGTGCTCATCGGCGTGACCGAGGCGCGCGCCAAGACCGGTTCGATCCAGCTTACGCCCGAGCTCATCAACGACCCCAAGGCGTTCGCGAAATTCCAGCAGGCGCAGGGCGAGCTCACGAGCGCGCTCAAGAGCCTTTTCGCCGTCACCGAGGCGTATCCACAGATCAAGTCGGATGCGAATTTCCGCGACCTGCAGTCGCAGATCGAAGGCACGGAAAATCGCATTACCGTCGCGCGCAACCGCTACATCCAGTCCGTGCAGGAGTTCAACACGACGGTGCGGCAGTTCCCGACCAATCTCACCGCGAAGATGTTCGACTACGCCGTGAAGCCGAATTTCTCCGTTGCGAACGAGCAGGAGATTTCGACCGCGCCGAAGGTGGACTTCGGGTCGGGTGTTGCGCCGCAGGCGCAGCAGGGGATGAAGCCGGCGGCCACGCCGGCGGCGCAGTAAGTAGCCACGACGGTGCTGAGGTTTGCGCCAGTGTCGAGCGCGACGGCGTTGCGCGCTCGTTTACCGCAGCAGGCTGATTCGGGCCTGCGGGGCGCGCAGAGGGCGCGTGCTCTCGCAGCCGCGCCTTCTTCGCCCCGAAGCGCAACGGCGCCGGCGGGCCCGGGATCGCGCTTCATCACTACAGCGCTTTTCGCCTTGCTCGCGTTGCTCGTCATGGCGAGCGCGAGCTTCGCGCAGGGGCTGCAGGCCATTCCGCCCTACGCGGCTCGCGTCACAGACCTCACGGGCACGCTCACGGCCGCGCAGCAGGCCGCTCTCGAGCAGAAGCTGAAGGCGTTCGAAGATCGCAAGGGCTCGCAGATCGCCGTGCTCCTCGTGCCGACGACCGAGCCCGAAGACATCGATCAATACTCGATTCGGGTCGCCGAAGCGTGGAAGCCCGGCCGCAAGAAGGTGGACGATGGCGCGATCCTGCTGGTCGCCAAGAACGACCGGAAGATGCGCATCGAAGTCGGCTACGGCCTCGAGGGCGTGCTGACGGACGCCACGTCCCGGCGCATTCGCGAAGAGACCATCACTCCGCTGTTCCGTCAGGGCGATTTCGCCGGCGGCATCGATGCGGGCGTCGACCAGATGATCCGCGTGATCGACGGGGAGCCGCTGCCACCGCCCGATCGGCGCTGGCGGGGTAACGAAACCGGCAAGTCGCTCGCGCCGCTCGGCAATTCGCTGCCGTTCCTGATCTTCGGGGTGATCATTGGCTCGGTGTTCCTCCGCCGGGTCCTCGGTCGGGGCGTCGGCGCCGTCGCCACCGGTGGTGTGGCGGGCGTCCTCGTGTGGCTGTTCACGCACCTCGTGGCGTTCGGGGCGATTGCCGCAATCGTGGCATTCGGGTTCTCCTTGCTGGGTGGCTTGTCCGGCGGCGGTGGCAACTGGACGAGCCGGGGCGGCGGCATGGGCCGTGGCGGATTCGGCGGCTGGGGCGGCGGAGGCTTCGGAGGGGGCGGCTTCGGCGGCGGCGGTGGCTTTGGCGGTGGTGGGGGCGGCGGCTTCGGCGGCGGTGGCTCCTCGGGCAGCTGGTGAACGAGGCGGCGCGCAGCACATGAATCTCGTCCGTTTCTGCCGTCACGTCTTTACCACGCGCGCCTCGACGCGCCGGGTGTTCACGCCCGCCGCGCTGGCGGAAATCGAAGCCGCGATCAAGGACGTGGAGTCGCGCCATTCCGGCGAGATCCGCTTCGTCGTGGAGACCGCGCTCGACATCAACGAGTTGCTGTCGAACCTCGCGCCTCGCGCCCGCGCGCTACAGGTGTTCAGTCACACGCGGGTCTGGGACACGGAAGCCAATAACGGCGTGCTCATCTACGTGCTGCTGGCGGATCGCGACGTGGAGATTCTCGCGGACCGGGGCCTCGCCTCACGCGTGCCGCCGGAAGAGTGGGAGACGATCTGCCGCGAGATCGAGGCGCACTACCGGGCCGGCCGCTTCGCTCAAGGTTCGGTCGCCGGTGTGCTCAGCGTCGGGCGGCTGCTCGCGCGCCATTTTCCCGGCGACCGCGGCGACGCCAATGAGTTGCCGGATCAGCCGATACTTCTTTGAAGAAGTTTCCCGGCTCCCCGCCGGGTGTCGGTATCAGGCTACATATCCATGTCCGTGGCACGAAGCCTGCGAGCGATCGCGCCCGTCCGCTATGTTGGTTCGCGGCGTTCACGAGGCATAATCGACCGCATGAAGCCTGCAATCTCGATCCGCGCTGTCGGCGCGCTCCTGGTGTCCAGCTTGTTACTGGCGTCCTGTTCCCTGTTCAACGGTTCGTGGCGAGCCGAGAAGCCGGCTCCCGAGCCGCCGCCGCCGCCCGTTGTGCCGGAGCTGCCGCTCGCGGTGCCGACCCATAAATTCGAGATCACGCCGGACCAGGATGTCATCGGCACCCTGCAGGTCACGAAGAGCACCAAGGAAGACACGCTTACCGACATCGCGCGCCGCTTCAACGTGGGCTACGAGGAGATCGTCCGCGCGAATCCCAAGGTCGATCCGTGGATCCCGGGCGAGGGCACCGAGATCATCGTGCCGACGCAGTTCATCATCCCGAACGCGCCGCGCGAAGGCATCGTCATCAACGTGCCGCAGATGCGCCTGTTCTATTTTCCGCCCGTGAAGAAGGGCGAGCCGCAGGTGGTGTACACGCACCCCATCGGCATCGGCCGCGTCGGCTGGGCCACGCCCCAGGGCACGACCAAGGTCGTGCGGCGGCAGAAGGATCCGACCTGGCGGCCGACGCCGTCGATCCTCAAGGAGCACAGGGAAAACGGCGAGGAGCTGCCGAAGGTCGTCGGGCCGGGGCCGGACAATCCGCTGGGCCGCTACGCGTTTTACCTCGGCTGGCCGAGCTACATGATCCACGGCACCAACAAGCCGGCGGGCGTGGGCTTGCGTTCGAGCCACGGCTGCATCCGCCTCTATCCCGAAGACATCGAGCTGCTGTTCGGCATGGTGCCGATCGGTACGAAGGTGACGGTGGTAAACGAGCCGTTCGTGTTCGGTTTCCAGAACGACAAGCTCTTCCTGCAGGCTTTCGATGTGCTCGAGGACGACACGCGCGACTGGCAGAAGGCGCAAAAGAAGCTGGTGTCGAAGTCCATCGGCGCGGACATCCAGAAAGAGTTGAAGAAGCGCAATGAGCAGGTGAGCTGGGATCTCGTCGCCACGGTGGGCCACGATCATCGGGGCATCCCGCTCGTCATTTCCGAGGGCGGCGAGAACCTCGAGCAGGTGGTGGCGGTCGCGACGCGGGTCCGGAACGCCGTGCCGGAGGGCGCCTCCTGGGATGGCAAGACCGACCTGCCGGTCGACGAAGCCACGTTCAAGGAAATGCTCTCGGATCGCGATCCTGATTCGCCGGCGGCGCAGGGTGGCGCTGCCGCCGCGATCCCCTCGTCGAGCAACACGGCGGCTCCGGCCGCGTCCTCGGGCAAACCGGCGGCCAAGACAGGCACCTGACTTTGCGCGCCCTTGCGAAGCTGGCGGCACTCGCGTGGGTGGCCGCCGCGTCTGTGCACGCGGACGAGCCCATCAAACCCGGCGTCGACTACCACTCGTTCGCGAACGTGGCCGAGTTTCGGGTGAAGCACGTCTCCCTCGATCTCGACGTCGGCTTCCAGAAGAAGCAGCTGAGCGGGCACGTGGATCTGACGGTGCTTCGGGAAAATCCGAATGCGCGCCTGCTCGTGCTCGACTCGCGCGATCTCGACATCCGTTCGGTTTCGCTCGTGGCTCCGGACGGGCGCACGACGCCGCTGACCTTCCGGTTTGGCGCCGAAAAGAAGTACCTCGGCCGGCCGCTCAACATCGACATGCCCGCCGCTGTTCCCGCTGCGGTTGTGGCCACCGGCAAGCGCTTCGCGGCGGAGGAGTCTGTCGTACGTATCGACTACAGCTCGCAGCCGCGGGCGTCGGGTCTTCAGTGGCTCACGCCGGCGCAGACGGATGGGAAGAAGCTGCCGTACCTCTTTTCGCAGTCCGAGTCGGTTCACGCGCGAAGCTGGATTCCGCTGCAGGACTCGCCGCAGGTCCGCGTCACGTACGACGCGACGATCCGCGTGCCGAAGGGTTTGGTCGCAGTAATGTCCGCCGCGCACGGCTCCGTGGACAAGCAGCCGGATCCGAAAGGGCTCATCGCCTACCGGTTCGAGATGCGCGAAGCCATTCCCTCATATCTCATCGCCATCGCGGTCGGCGATATCAAGTTCCGCGCGATCAGCGCGCGCACTGGCGTTTATGCCGAGCCGGGCGTGATCGATGCCGCAGCCGCCGAGTTCTCTGACCTGGAGCGCATGGTCGCGGCCTGCGAGACGCTGTTCGGCCCGTATCGCTGGGGTCGGTACGACATCCTGATCCTGCCGCCTTCTGCTCCGTATGGCGGCATGGAGAACCCGCGGCTGTCGTTCATCACGCCGACGGTCATCGCGGGCGACAAGAGCCTCGTTTCGCTGATCGCGCACGAGCTCGCGCATTCCTGGTCGGGCAATCTGGTGACGAACGCCACGTGGCGCGACTTCTGGCTCAACGAGGGCTTCACCGTCTATCTCGAGCGGCGGATCGTCGAGACGCTCTACGGCGAGCGGCGCGAGCGGATGGAGGACGTGCTCGGCGTGCAGTCGCTGCGGGGCGAGCTGACCGACGCCGATCCGGCGCACCAGCAGCTCGCCGTCGATCTGCGCAACGACGATCCCGACGATGGCGTGACGGATATCGCCTACGAGAAGGGCAAGCTGTTCCTGCAGTTCCTGGAGAACCGATTCGGTCGTGAAGAGCTGCAAACGTTCCTGCGCAGCTACTTCGACCACTTCGCGTTCCAGAGCATCTACACGGAGCAGTTCCTCGACTACCTGCGCTCGAACCTGCTGATTAAGAAGCCTGGCGCGGTGACGGAAGCGCAGATTCAGGAGTGGGTCTACGGGCCCGGCCTGCCGGCCTACGCGGTGTTGCCCGCCAATGATGTGTTCGCGCCGGTCGATGCGGCGCGCAACTCCTGGCTCGCCGGCACGCTCGCCACGGCAAGCCTGCCGGCACGCGACTGGAGCACACAGGAATGGCTGCAATTCCTGAATAGCCTTCCCGCCGACCTGCCGCGCGGCCGGGTTGCCGACCTGGACAAGACTTTCGCGCTGTCGAAGTCGCGCAATGCCGAAATCGCGATGGCGTGGTTCGTGATCGCCATTCGCGCCGACTACGACCCGGCTTACCCGGATCTGCAGCACTATCTGCTGACGATCGGGCGCCGCAAACTGGTGCGGCCACTCTACGAGGCCCTGATGAAGACGCCTAAAGGTGCGGCGTTGGCACTCGCCACGTACAGCCAGGCCCGTCCCGGTTACCATCCCATCACCGCCACCGCGATCGACCTGATCGTCCAACCGAAGAAGAACTGAAGTCCTGCCCCTCATGCCCCAACTCACCGAATGGCTGAAGCTCATGGTCGCGGAGATCAACCGCAAGCGCGAAGACGCCGAACGCGCCAAACAGGAAGACGCCGCGCGCCAGAAAGAAGACGCGCCGGCGGCGCAGCCCACACGACGCTGAGGCCTGTCGCTCACTGGCGACGGTTTTGCTGTGCTACAGTCGCGCCGCGCGTAAGGGTGCGTGATAACAGAGGCCCTCTGTGGCCGAACGCCGCGTCTCCGGCATTGAGATTGCTGAGCACAGTGGACCAGACCACGCGATCGATCGCGTGCCCACAGGCGTCGCTGCCTTCTGCGGTCGGACACTCAAAGGTCCGCTGAACCGCCCCATCCCGGTCTCGAGCTTCTCGGAGTACACGCAGTACTTCGGCGGCCTCTGGCAGCCGTCGACGCTGTCGTATGCGGTCGAGCAGTTCTTCGAGAACGGCGGGCGCGAGGCCTACATCGTTCGCGTCGCGAATAGTGCTCGCGCGCCCTCACTCACGCTTCTGGCTGGCAAGGGCAAGCTGCAGCTTGTCGCCCTGAATCCGGGCTCGCGGGAGTACCTGCGCGCATCGGTGGACTACGACGGCATCGGCGATAACGAGCCGGATCGGTTCAACCTCGTTCTCCAGCGCGTACGTGCTGCGAACTCCGAACTGATCGAAGAGCAGGAGATCTTCCGCCGGCTGTCTGTGCTGGAAGAGACCGGGCGCGGCGTGTCCACGATCCTGATGGATTCGCGGCTCGCGCGCGTCGTCGGCGAGGTCCCGGCGCAGCGACCCGACCGCTCGGTCCGCAACCCGGAATCACCGATCGTCGGCTACATCAATTCGAACACGGACGGCGACGACGGCGCGCCGCTCTCGGACTACGACATCATCGGCTCCGCGACCGACGGCACTGGCATCTTCGCGCTGCGAACCCTCACCGGCTTCAACCTGCTGTGCATCCCGCCGCTCACGCGTGATCAGGATGTTGGCATGAGTACGCTCATGATCGCGGCACGCTTCTGCCGCGATCGGCACGCGCTGATGGTTGTCGACCCGCCTTCGAACTGGACATCCGCCACTGTCGCGCTCGCTGAGCTACGTGACTGGCCGTTCCGCAGCGAGAACGCTGTGATGTTCTACCCTCGCGTGATCGCCCTCGACCGCCTCCGTGGAAGGCATGAGACGTTTGGCTCATGCGGGGCAGCGGCCGGCATGATCGCTCGCTCGGACGAGACCTGGCCCGTCTGGGCGGCCGCCGAAAGTGAAGACGCCATTCTCCGGCCCGGCTTGCGTCCCGCTTCCGTCGTGACCGACCCGGAGCGCACCCGGCTCGCGCAGGCGGGGGTGAATACACTCGTTGCCGTTCGCTCGAGCGGCAAGTCGTCGGCGAACCAGCGCACTCTGGCGGCCGGCAGTTCGGGATCACCCGACTGGAAGTACCTTTCCGCTCGCCGCCTGGCGCTCTTCATCACGGCGAGTGTGGAGCGTGGCACGCGTTGGCTCATGTTCGAGCAGAACGTGCCCGACACATGGAGGCACGCTCAGGAGCAGGTGGAAATGCTGCTGGAAAGCTTGGATGCGCAGGGCGCGTTCGCGGGCTCCGTCCCTGAAGAAAGCTACTTTGTCATCTGCGACGAGCGTGTGAACGAACCGCGAACGGTCGCCGAAGGGAAGATTAAGGTGCTTTTCGGCATTGCCATTACCAAGCCGGGCGACTTCCAGGCGTGGCTCGTCACGCATCAGCCGGGTGGTGTCAGCACGTGCCGGCCGTCCCACCCGAATCGCCTTGCGACCTCGGGCCGCCGGCTGGAGTGGGAAATCGAAACAGCGATCCTGCGTGGCGTGATTCTGCAGTAGCCGGGCTACTTCTTCGGGGTCACGTACATCGTGATGACGGCGCGTACGACTTCTGTCCCCGACTCGTCGACGACGCTCACCGGTACCGCGATGCTTTCCGGACCGCCTAGCCATTCCGTCTTCGTCAGTCGAGCCGTCGCGGTGACATCGGTCTCCGCTTTGCGGAGGTATTCAATTGTCATTCCTCGCGGGATCCATCGGAGGGTCGGCGGAAGGGTCACCTCTATGACCATGCCTGCCGCCAGCTCGCACAAATTGCCCATTGCCAGGGCGTGCACGGTGCGAATGTGATTCTCGACACTGCGCCGTTTGCGCATGCCCACGCGGCACACTGCAGGTGCAAGTTCGACGAAGAAGGGTTTGATCGTCCCGAAGTAGGGAGCGCGCCGGCAAACCGCGCGTGCGAAGAGCCACCGGCCGAAACTCGAGCCGGATGCACGCTGCCAGGACGAGAGGACAGTGTTCAAGCCGTAGCTTCCGGCGCAGGCCCCGCGTCGATCACGGGCGGTCAATGTATCATGCAGAGCATGAGCAACGAGGGCCTCGAAGCGATCTGGCAGGCCGTACGGAAGATTCCGCGCGGGCATGTCGCCACGTATGGCTCCGTTGCGCGCCTGGCTGGATTGCCGGGCCGCGCGCGGCTCGTGGGCCATGCGCTGAAAGTGGCGCCCGCGAAGCTACGCTTGCCATGGCACCGAGTGGTTGGCAGCGGCCCGCGCATCTCGTTTCCGAGGAACACTCGCCAGCACGCTGAACAGAGTCAGCGGCTGCGCGCCGAAGGGCTCATGGTGAGAAATGGACGGGTGGTGCGAAGGAGCGCGAACGATCTGGATGAAATGCTGTGGAAGCCGCGATGACTTCCGGAGGCTCCGTGAGCCGATACGTTGTCTTTTCACATGGTCAGGAAAGCGGGCCGTGGGGCCGCAAGATCTCGGCGCTCGCTGACGTGGCGCGCGGCGAGGGTTGGGAAGCAGAGTCCGTGGACTATCGCGGCATCGATCATCCGCGCGCTCGCATCACGCGTCTGGTGGATTTCTGCAAGGAGCTGCAGGGCGATCTCGTGCTCGTCGGCTCCAGCATGGGCGGTTTCGTTTCCGTTGCCTCCGCGTCGCTCCTGCATGCGCGCGGTGTGTTTCTGATGGCGCCCGCTCTCTACATGGAAGGCCTGCCGGAGCTGCGCCCAGGCGCGCTGGATTGTCCGGCAGCAGTCGTTCACGGCTGGAAGGATGACGTCGTTCCCTACGAGAACAGCATTCGCTTCGCCAAGGAATATGGTGCTGCGCTCCATTTGCTGGATAGCGACCATCGTCTGCACAACCAGCTTCGTGTCGTGCGCTACCTGTTCGAGTACTTCCTGATCGCGCTGGACCTGCCCGCTGCGGCGTTCGAATAGGTGTTCAACAATTGGCTGCTGAGACGGTTACTGGCCCTGTGGGTTCGGTACGCCGTCCGCCCCGATGATGCTGTCGAATCCCTTCGCGCACGGAACAACCCCGTGTGCTACGTGCTCGAGCGCCGTGACGTAACGGATCTCGCCGTCCTCCAGAACGCGTGCGTGCGGCTCAAGCTGCCTCGGCCGCTGAAGCGATTGACGAAAGCGTCACGTGAACTGCTGTCTTTCTTCTACCTGACGCGCCCGCTCGGCTTCTGGGATCAGCGGATGGACCGCCGGCCGCCGCCGGAGCTCGTGCAGATGGTGCGCACGCTGCGCCTCAATCCCGAGCTGGACATCGACCTGGTACCTGTCGCGGTCTACTGGGGGCGCGCACCGCAGAAGGAGAAGTCTTTCTTCCGGCTGATGCTGGTCGAGGACTGGGCGCTCACCAGCCGGATCCGCAAGTTCTTCCAGGTGCTCTTCAATGGGCGGGACACGCTGATCGAGCTGTCCGAGCCCGTTTCGCTCCGCGGCCTGCTGGGTGATGACGCGGCCGTGGAGATGCAGGGAAGGCGCGCCGCGCGTGCTCTGCGCACCCAATACGCGCGGCAACGCACAGCGCGCATCGGGCCGGATCTTTCTCACCATCGCACCATCGTCACGCGCGTGCTCCGCACCCACGCGGTGCGCGCTGCGGTTGCGCAGGAGATGAAGGAGAAGAAGATCTCGCGCCGACAGGCGATGCTCATGGCGCAGAAGAACGCCAAGGAGATCGCCGCAAACTATTCGCATGCGTTCGTGCGCTTCATGGAGTTCGCACTCACGCGGCTCTGGAACCGGCTCTACGACGGCGTCACGGTGGAGCACGTCGAGACGCTCGAGAAGCTGGCGCAGGATCACGAGATCATCTACGTGCCCTGCCACCGCAGCCACATGGACTACCTGCTGCTGTCGTACGCGATCTTCCGGCAGGGGTACGCGATTCCGCATATCGCTGCGGGCATCAATCTGAATCTGCCGTTTGTCGGGCGTTTCCTTCGCAAGGGCGGGGCGTTCTTCATTCGCCGCAGCCTCAAGGGCAACGCGCTCTACACTGTCGTGTTCACGAACTATCTCGCGGCCATCATGGGACGCGGGCATTCCATCGAGTATTTCATTGAGGGTGGTCGCAGCCGCACCGGTCGTCTGCTGCGGCCCAAGACCGGGATGATCTCGATGACTGTGCGCAGCTTCCTGCGCCATCCGCAGCGGCCAGTGGCGTTCCTGCCGGTGTACTTCGGCTACGAACGCGTCGTCGAAGGCTCCACTTACATCGGCGAGCTGTCCGGCAAGCCGAAGGAGAAGGAGAGCATCTTCGGGCTGGTGGGTACCGCGTCCAAGCTGCGCGAGAAGTTCGGGCACGTGTTCGTGAACATCGGCGAGCCTATTCTGCTGAACGAGGTGCTTGAGCAGTTCGATCCGCACTGGCGTAATCGCATTCAGGACGACGACGCGCGGATCCCTTGGATCAATCCTGCCGTCGGCGTGATCGCGGAACGGATCATGCGGAACATCAACTCCGCGGCGGCAGTCTCGCCTATCAACCTGCTTGCGGTGGTGTTGCTCGCCACTCCGCGCCAAGCGCTGCCCGAGCAGGATCTGATTCGCCAGATCGACCTCTACCTGTCGTTGCTACGCGCATTTCCATACAGCGATCGCATAACGGTGACCCAGCTCAGTGCGGCAGCCGTTCTCGACTATGGAGAGTCGATGAAGGTGATCACGCGCGAGAAGCACGCGCTTGGGAACGTAGTGCGGATGCGCGACGAGAGCGCGGTGCTCGCCACCTACTTCCGCAACAACGTTCTGCACTTATTCGCGATGCCATCGCTCATCGCCTGCGCGTTTTCCAGCAACTCGGCACTGCGGACGGACGACATCCAGCGCCTCGCGTGGCGCGTCTACCCGTACATCGCATCGGAGCTCTTCCTGCGATGGGACGAGTCTGAGCTTCCGGGCGTTGTGGAGGGCATGCTCCGTGCTCTCGCAAATCACGGCCTCGTCACTTCGGCGGAAGGCGGAGTGTGGCGTCGCCCGCCGCCCAGCACTGCGCAGGCCATGCAGCTTTCATTGCTGGGGCAGGCCACCATCCAGACGATCGAACGGTATTACCTAGCCGTCGCGCTGCTGCTTAAAGCAGGTAGCGGCGAGATCTCGCAATCCGCACTCGAAGAGCGCTGCCAACTTATGGCACAGCGCATGACGATGCTGTACGGCTTCAACTCGCCGGAGTTCTTTGACCGCACGCTCTTCAAACATTTCATCGACCTGCTGCGCGAGCGCGGGGTGGTGCGTATCTGCGCCGGCGGCAAGCTCGAGTTCGATGAAGTGCTGGTGCGCGTTTCCGACGACGCCCAGGTCGTCCTCAACGAACAGATCCGCCACAGCATCCTGCAGGTCACCCACGTTTGACGGCGCTGCTATACTGCCGGGCAAACGCAGAATAAGCGCGCGAGAGGCAAGCAGAACGGACGATCGGCGGCTCACGGGCCGCAAACCAAGAACGTTTGAGCGGTGGAAGCGCACTTTCCGGCAGGGGGGCACATGAGGAACCTTCACATCACGCGTCGCGGTGGCTTCATGGCGGTGGCGATTGCCGCAGGGTTCGTCGTGTTGCCGAACGCGCAGGCGATGGACTTCAACTGGGGAGAAACGCGAGGCAGTTGGGACACGACCTTCTCCTACGGCCAGGCCTGGCGCATCAAGGATCCGGACTGCAATCTCATCGCCACGGCGGACGGTGGCTGCGGCCGCTCCCCCAACATCGACGATGGCGATCTGAACTACGACACCGGCGTCATCAGCAAGGCGTTCAAGGCGGTGTCGGAGCTCTCCCTCCAGTGGAACAACGTCGGCGCCTTCGTGCGTGGCTCCGCGCTCTACGATGCCTACAACAAAGGCGACAACACCCGCCGCACCCCGCTCTCGAAGTCGGCGGATGACCTCGTCTCCGAGTATTTCCGTTTGCTGGATGCGTTTGGCTACGTGCGCTTCAACATGGGCGGCATGCCCGCCGAGCTGCGCCTCGGCCGTCAGGTGCTGAGCTGGGGCGAGAGCACGTTCATCCAGGGCGGCCTCAACGCTATCAACCATTTCGACGTTTCGGCGCTGCGCGTGCCGGGCTCGGAGTTGAAAGAAGCCTTCCTGCCGCAGGAAATGGCCGTCTTCAACTTGCAGTTCAACGAGACGGTGTCGACGCAGCTCGTCTACATCCTGCACTGGAACGAAACGAAGCCGGAGCCGGCGGGCTCGTTCTTCAGCACGAACGACTACGCCGTGCCGGGCGGCCAACACGTCGTACTGGGCTTCGGCGCATTTTCCGACCAGGGCGTCGACTTTACGTCGCTCGGCGGGCCGTTCATTTCCGACTTCCAGCAGGTGAAGCGGCTCGACACGCGTGACCCGAAGAACAGCGGCCAGGGCGGCATCAACTTCAAGTTCTTCCTGCCGGGCTTCAACAATGGCACCGAGTTCGGCGTGTATTTCCTCAACTATCACAGCCGGCTGCCGCTGGTTTCGGGCTTCACCGGAACACAGGCCGGGCTCGGCAATGCGTTCGGCGCGCTCAATGCCGCTGGCGCGGCTGCCCAGGCATTGGCGGCGGGCTTGCCGCTGCCGGCGGCGATCGCGACTGGCGCTTCGGTCGGCGTCTCGCGCTCTCAGCAGGCGGGCGGCAGTCTCAGTGCGACGCTGGCACAGCAGTACGCCACCATCGGCGCGAACACGCAGCTCGCCGGTGGCGACGTCACTGCGCAGGCCACGAACCTCGCCGTGAACGAATACGCGAAGACGGCCGGATACTTCACGGAGTTTCCTGAAGACATTCGCATGTACGGCGTGTCGTTCAACACGCAGGTGCAGACGACCGGCACTGCGCTTCAAGGTGAGATCGCTTATCGGCAGAATCAGCCGCTGCAATACGATGACGTCGAGTTGCTCTTTTCCGCGCTCGGTCCATTCGAGAATGGCATCGCCAATCTGCGTGGCACGCCATTGCCCGCCACCTGCGTCGCCGGTTCGGGCGCAACGCTCTATCGCTGCAATCAGCTCGGCGCGTTCGGCCTGAATCAGGAGGTGCGCGGCTGGGGCGAGAAGCACACGTGGCAGGGCCAGTTCACCGCGACGCAGACCGTGGCGAACATTCTCGGCGCCTCGCAGATGGTGCTCGTGTTCGAAGGCGCGGTGGACTACATCCCCGGCCTCGAAGACAAGTTCAGCGGCGGGCCGGTGGGGCGCGGCCTGCGCTACAACAGCCCGGGCACGTCGGTGAGCGGCAACCCGGAGCTGGCGGCCCGCCACTTTGGCGAAGTCGAGCCGGCGGATCGCTTCCCGGATGAGACCTCGTGGGGCTATCGCCTCGCCGGGCGCCTCGAATACCCGAACCTCATCGGCGCCTGGAACATCGTGCCGCGCTTCTCGTGGTCGCACGACGTGTCGGGCACGTCGCCCGGGCCGGGCGGCAATTTCGTGGAAGGCCGGCACGGCCTCACGCTCGGCGTGTCGGGCAACCTGCGCGGCACGTACGAGCTCGATGTTTCGTGGACGAATTTCGGCGGCGCGGGCCGCTGGAACGATCTCAACGACCGCGATTTCGTGGCGGCCAGCGCCAAGATCTCGTTCTGACGTAAGCCGGATTGGGAGCCCACATGAAGACAGCAACCCGCCTTGCGGCACTCATTCTCGCGCTGGGCGCGGGCAGTGGCGCGCTCGCCGCCGTCACGGCGCAGGAGGCCGCGAAACTCGGCGCGGAGCTCACGCCGATGGGTGCGGAGAAGGCCGCCAACGCCGATGGCACGATCCCCGCGTGGGACGGTGGCATCAAGAACGCCGCGGACGCGGGCTTTCCGAACTACAAGACCGGCGATCATCACCCGGATCCGTTTGCGAACGACAAGCCGCTGTTCACGATCACGGCGGACAACATGGGGCAGTACGCCGCGAGGTTGACGGAAGGGCACAAGAAGCTGCTCCAGCAGTACAAGAGCACCTACAAGATGCTCGTGTATCCGACGCATCGCAGTGCCGCCTTCCCCCAGCGCGTTTACGACGCGACGAAGCGCATCGCGACGACCGCGAACCTCGTGCCCAACGGCAACGGCGTGACGGGAGCGACGGAAGGCATTCCGTTCCCGATACCGAAGCAGGGCGTCGAGGTGTTCTGGAACCATGTGCTGCGCTTTCGCGCCGTCACCGCCGAGCGATATATCGGCCAGGCGGCGGTGGAGGCGAGCGGCGGCTACAACCCGGTGAAGTTCCACGATGAGTTCCTGTTCCAGTATTCCGCGCCGGGGATGACGGAACAGTCGCTCGACAATGTGATCGCGTTCTTCATCCAGGAAACGACGGCGCCCGCGCGCTACGCGGGTGAAATCCTGCTCGTGCACGAGACGCTGGATCAGTCGAAGGAAAACCGCCGCGCGTGGGTCTACAACCCCGGCCAGCGTCGCGTGCGTCGCGCGCCGAACGTCGCGTTCGACAACCCCGGCACGAATGCGGACAACCAGCGCACCAGCGACCAGTACGACATGTACAACGGCAGCCCGGAGCGCTACGACTGGAAGCTGATCGGCAAGAAAGAGATCTACGTCCCGTACAACTCGTACAAGCTCCAGAGCAACACGCTCAAGTACACCGACATCCTGAAGAAGAACCACATCAACCAGGATCTCGCGCGCTACGAGCTGCATCGCGTGTGGGTGGTGGATTCGACGCTGAAGCCTGGCACGAGCCACGTCTACAGCCGGCGCACGCTGTATGTGGATGAAGACTCCTGGCAGATCCTCGCGGTGGATTGCTACGACCGACGCGGCGAGCTCTATCGCGTGCAGGAAGGCCACGTCATCAACTACTACGACGTGCCGAACCTCTGGACGACCCTCGAGCTGGTGATGGACCTCTCGAACGGCCGGTACCTCGCGCTCGGCATGCAGAACGAGGAGCGCAAGTCGTACGACTTCACGATCAAGCGCACGCCGGCCGACTATCAGCCGAATGCCCTGCAGCGGCGTGGGGTGCGCTGACATCAAGGAGCCGGGGCTCCCAGCCGCCCGGCGATTGAGGGCTTCTTCGAAGCGGCCCTCAATCGCCGGGCGGCTAAGAAAGAGCGCGGCCGCGATAGTGATGGCGTTCCTGGCCCAGCTGACCCAGGGCGCCGCTGTCATCGATCCGGGCCGGCTCCCTGCTGAAATCGCGCCACTCGCATCGAAGTCCCTCCTGCTCGATATCGCCCAGGCGGGTTCGCGATTCGTGGTCGTGGGCGAGCGCGGGCAAGTGCTCACGAGCGACAACCGCGGACAGACCTGGACGCAAGCCGTCGGTGTTCCGACGCAGGAAATGCTGACGGCCGTGTGTTTCTCGGACGAGAAGCACGGCGTGGCGGTTGGTCACGACGAGATCGCGCTCGTCACCTCGGACGCCGGGAATTCCTGGCAACGCACGCACTACGCACCGGATGCGCGGCAGCCGCTGCTCGACGTTCTATGCAACGGTTCGGACGTCATTGCCGTCGGCGCGTACGGCGCCTATTTCATGAGCGCCGATCGGGGTGCGACCTGGGCCAAACAGAAATTCGAAGCGCAGCCGGCACCGGCCAGGAAAGGCGCGCCACCGAAGGCCGTCGACAAGTACGCGGACGATGAGATCGGCGGAGATTTTCATCTCAATCGCATCGTCGGGGCGTCGGGCTCGCGGCTCTATATCGCCGCGGAAGCGGGCCATCTCTATCGCTCCGATGACGCCGGCAAGACATGGACGGAGCTGCCATCCCCGTACGAAGGTTCGTTCTTCGGCGTTCTGCCGCTCGATGGCGAGTCGTTGCTGGCGTATGGCTTGCGCGGGCACCTCTACCGTTCCGATGACGGCGGCCAGAGCTGGCGCCAGATCGACGTCGGCACCGATGCGATGCTCAACGACGCGACTCGCATGCCCCAGAACGGCATCGCCGTCGTGGGTTTGTCCGGCACGGTACTGCTGAGCAAGGATGGCGGAGAGACCTTCACGCTTCATCAGCAGCCCGATCGCAAGGGACTGTCCGCGTTGCAGGCCGTCGGTGTCACGGCTCTCGTGACCGCAGGCGAGGCCGGCGTAAAGGCGATTCCGGTAGAGGCCGGTAAATGAGCGAGCTGCCGGGCGGGCCGACACGGGAAGAAGCCGAGTGGTATGCGCGGTCGGGCGCGCACGTCGATCCCAACGACGGCAGGACATTTGCCGGTCGCCTGGAGCGGGCGATCTTTGGCCACCGCGCGTTGATCATCTCGCTCTTCGCGCTGCTCACCGCGGTGTTCATGTGGGTTGCGGTGAAAGGACTGCACATCGATGCGTCCTTCACGAAGCAGCTTCCGAAACAGCACGAGTACATGCAGACGTACCTCGCGCCGCAGGTCACCGAGTTCCGGGGTGCGAACCGCGTGCTCATCGGCCTGATTGCGCGCGACGGCAACATGTTCCAGCCGCGGTTCTTCGAGGCGCTGAAGCGCGCCACCGACGAAGTGCTGGTGATGGATGGCATCGATCGAGGCCGCGTGCAGTCGCTGTACACGCCGAACGTGCGCTACCTGGAAGTGGTGGAAGACGGCATCGAGGCCGGCAACGTGATTCCCGCGGACTTCCAGCCCACGCCGGAAGGGCTCGCGCACGTGCGCGAGAACATTCTCAAGGCCGGCATCGTCGGGCGGCTGGTGGCGAACGACTTCTCGGGCGCGCTCGTGAGTGCGATCGTGCTGGAGGAGGATGCGCAGGGGCGTCGCGTCGATCCCATCAAACTCGCGTCGGAGCTGGAGACGCGCGTTCGCCGGCAGCTCGAGGGAACGGGCGTCACGGCTCAGGCCACGGGCGTCGGTCCAGGCGATGCGGACATCGCGAAAACCTCGGCGGTGCCCGGCGCCGCGCGGGGGAAGGGCGGCGTTGATGTGCAGCTCATCGGCTTCGCCAAGGTTATGGGCGACATCGCCGAAGGTGCGCTTTCCGTCGTGGTCTTTGCGGCGATTACGCTCGTTCTCACGCTGCTGGCGGTGTGGCTGTATTGCCAGTCGCTGCGCATCGCGCTGATTCCGGTGATGTGCTCCGTGGTCGCCGTGTTGTGGCAGCTCGGCGTGCTGGTGGTTCTGGGCTACGGCATCGATCCGCTCGGGTTGCTGGTGCCGTTCCTCATCTTTGCGATCGGCGTCAGCCACGGCGTGCAGAAGATCAGCGCCGTGAAGGAAGCCGCGTTCTTCGGCATCGGGAGCATGGAAGCGGCGCGCCGCACGTTCCGGCAATTGCTGGCGCCGGCGGTTATCGCGCTGCTGGCGGATCTCGTAGGGTTCATCACCATCTTGCTCATCCCGGTGCAGGTGATTCGGGAGATGGCGGTGACGGCGAGTATCGGCGTCGCCATTGTCATCCTGACCGATCTCGTGCTGCTGCCCGTGCTCGTCTCGTTCGTCGGCTTCGACGACAGATACCGGGCGCGCGTAAATCAGCGACAACAGCTGCTCTCGGTGCTGTGGAAGTGGCTCGCGCACGTCACGAATCGCGTGCCGTCGCTGATCATCATCGGGGTGTCGGTGCTTCTCGCCGTCGTCGGCGCCTGGAAGGGGCGGGAAACGCCCATCGGCGACACGCAGGCGGGCGTTCCCGAGCTGCGGCCCGATTCCCGCTACAACCTCGACACCGACGTCATCACCTCGAAGTTCTCGATCGGCGTCGACATCCTCACCGTGATCGTGGAGACGAAGGAACCTGCCTGCGTCAGCTACGACCTCATGACCGCGATCGACCGATTCGGCTGGCGCATGCAGAACGTCGAGGGCGTGCAGGATGTGATCACACTGCCGTTCATCGCAAAAACCGCCATCGCCGGCTGGAACGAAGGCAGCCTGAAGTGGCGGAACATTCCGCGCGAGCAAGCGCAGCTCACGCAGTCGACCCGCTATATCGAGACGAGCACCGGCCTGCTGAATGCGGAATGCAACGTGGTGCCGGTGATGCTGTTCCTGAGGGACCATCGCGCCGAAACCATCGAGCGCGCCGTAGCGGCGGTGAAGGCGTGGCGCGATCAGAACCCGATCCCGGGGGCGCGGTTCAAGCTCGCCGCCGGCAATGTCGGCGTGATGGCGGCGACGAATGAGGAGGTGAAGGCGAAGGAGTTCCCGATCCTCGCGGGCGTGTTTCTCGCCGTGATCGTGATGTGCCTGATCACGTTCCGCTCGGTGCTGGGAACGGTGCTAGTGGTGTTGCCGCTGGCGCTGGTGTCCGTGCTGGTCTACGCCGTCATGGCGATTGTCGGCATCGGCCTCAAGCTTTCGACGCTGCCGATGGTCGCGCTCGGTGCGGGCATCGGCGTGGACTATGGCATCTACCTTTTCAGCCGCATGCAGATCTGCTTGAAGGAAGGCCTTTCCGTGCACGACGCTTACGAGCGCACGCTGCGCGTGACGGGGTCGAGCATCATCTTCACGGGCATCACGCTCGCGATTGGCGTGGTCACGTGGGTGTTCTCGCCGTTGAAGTTCCAGGCCGATATTGGCGTTATGCTCACGTTCATGTTTCTCGTGAACATGCTGGCGGCGATCGTGCTGCTGCCGGCGCTCGCAACCTGGCTGGTCAGAACGCGGAGCTGACGAACGCGGATGGTCTGGACGTTATTCGGGGGCGGCAAATCGAAAGGCATCGCGCTCCTGGCGCTCGTGACCTGTCTCGTGAGCGATGCGCGCGCCGCCGAGTCGATCGAGGCTCATCGCGCCGAGCCCGCGCCCACGGCGGAGGAAGTCTCGTTTTCGAACGGCGACGTGCGGCTCAAAGGCGTGCTGTACAAGCCTGACGGCGCCGGGCCTTTTCCCGTGCTGCTGTTCAGTCATGGCAGCGCGCCGGGCATGCTGAACCGGCAGGCCTTCGAGAACCTCGCCCCGCTGTTCGTGCGGCATGGATGGGCGTTCTTCGCGCCGTATCGGCGCGGGCAGGGCCTGAGCGCATCCGCCGGGCCCTACGTCATGGATGTCATCGAGAAGGAGCAGAAGAGCGGCATCGTTCGCGCGCTGCCGATTCTCGTCGTGCTCTTCGTCGTGGCGCTCGCCGTGGTGCTGCGGACTACGTGGCGACAGCCAGTTTGGGTGCGCGTCTGCGCGGGGTTCATCGTGTGTCTCATCGGCACGCTCGGATTCAACCTCGTCAGCGAGCACGCGCGCGCACGCGCGACCGTGCACGCGCTCGAAACAGATCAGCTCTCCGATCATCTGGCCGCGTTCGAGTGGCTGCGACACCAGAGCTTCGTCGAGCCGGGCCAGGTCGCCGCGATGGGGAATTCTTTTGGTGGAATCATCACCGTCCTGGCGGCCGAGCGAGTGGCTTTCTGCGCTGTCGTGGATGCGGCCGGCGGTGCGCAGACCTGGTCCCCGGAGCTGCGCGCGCGTCTGGCCGGCTCGGTGCGACAATCGCAGGCGCCGATCTTTTTCTTCCAGGCCGAGAACGACTACACGACCGCGCCCACCGAAGTCCTCGGGAAGGAGATGCACGAGGCCGGCAAGCCATCGGTGGTGAAGATCTACCCGGCGTTCGGTTCTTCAGCCGCGGACGGTCACAGCTTCGCCTGGCGCGGCAGCGATATCTGGGAAGTGGACGTGTTCCGGTTCCTCGACGCGCAGTGCCGCTGATGCAAGACACTGCGCGCCATTTACCTCATTCGAGGTCACGACGACGGCCAGTTGCTCTCGCCCGAATGCCGGAGTGACGATCCGCGCGCGATTTCAGCGGCGCGACAACACTTGCTGTTCGAGACGCTCCAGCGTCTGGTAGCCGCCCTCGATGGCCTTGAATTCCTTCACCACCTTGTCACGCGCGGCAGCCGTCGGGAATACGGAGTGCATCGTAATGTGCGTCTTGTCGCCGAGATCCTCGAAGGTCACGGTGACGTCGAACGCATCAGGGTCATCGTCCTTGTCCGCGCCGTGCCGATAGACCAGGCGAGCGGGCTTCTGCACCTCGATGTAAGTCACGCGGCTCGGGAACACGCCCTGCGGCCCGCTCATGGTGAAGCGCCATTGGCCGCCAGGCCGCACCTCCATGCTTTGGGTAACGGTGGTGTAGCCGGTGGGACCCATCCATTTGTCCGCGTGTTTCGAATCCACCCACGCATCGAATACGAGATTGCGCGGGGCGTTGATGATGCGCGTGATGAAGACTTCCCGATCAGCGCTGCTGCTTGCTCTTGCGGACATGTTTCCTGCCTTTGGATTGAAGCTTCTGTACGTAGTCATCCAGCTTGTCGAGGCTCTGCTCCCAGAACTGGCGGTAGCCTTCCGCATACCCGACGACTTCCCGCAGCGGCGCCGCGACGAGCCGGCACGGCCGGCGCTGCGCGTCACGCCCCCGTTCGATGAGACCCGCGCGCTCGAGCACCTTCAGGTGCTTCGAGATCGCCGGCATGCTCATGTCGAACGGATCGGCGAGCTCGGTGACCGAGGTCGCGCCCTGCGCGAGCCGCGCGAGGATCGCGCGGCGCGTGGGGTCCGCGAGCGCGGCGAACGTGTTGCTGAGAGTGTCGAGGGTCATTGGAAACCTTCTGGTTACTTAACCGAAAGGCTAAATAAGAAACGGGCGGACGTCAAGCGCGCCCCGCGACTGCGCGATGCGATTCGACCAGCGGAGGGAAATCCTCGATGCGTGCGCCGTCGGCGCGACGACAGTCCGCGCGATCCCTGCCACGCTTTGCCGGCAATGGGAGAGCGCCATGAGCACACAGAGAGAACAGGTCGCCTCGATGACTTCCGCCGCGCGCGCCGGTTTGCGTGCGCTGAAAGCGATCTTCGCCGGCGGGCTGATCGGCGGCGCTTTCGATATCACCTACGCCTGCGCTGTGTGGGCGTTTCGCGGCACCTCACCGATTCGCGTGGGGCAGAGCGTGGCGTCCGGGCTTCTCGGTCGGGACGCGGCGGTGGCGGGCGGCGTGCCCGCGGGGCTGCTCGGCTTCGCGCTTCACTTCGGGATGGCGCTCGTCATGGCCGCGGTCTACTACGCCGCCGCCACACGCATTCCGTTGCTGGTGAAGCGAGCGGCGTGGTGCGGGCCGATCTACGGGCTCGGGCTCTATCTCACGATGAACTACATCGTGCTGCCGCTTTCAGCGATCGGCCGTCACGGAGGCAACGGTCCGCTGTATCTCGTGATCCCGGAAATTCTCGTGCACATGTTTCTGGTGGGGCTGACGATCGCGCTGTTCACGCGAAGCGCGTTACGCACCGACTGAGGAATGCCCGGTGCTTTACTCGCGGCGGAACGTCGCGACCAGCACGTCGCGGTATGCCGGCCGTGCCGGGTCTAGCGGCACGACGGGCGTGACGCCGTGATAGACACGGCCATCGTCCACGAACGCCGAATCGAGCGGCTCGATGAGCGTGAAGCGCCCGAGCAGCCGCCGCGCGGTGTCGTGGATCGACGTAACGCCTTCGGCAATGTTCTCGCGCGCAACGAGCATCACCAGCACCCAATCGACGCCGTCCCGATGCAGCCCCTCGGGCGTCGGTTTTCCCTGCTCGCCGACACGCGCCTCGATGCGGAACTGATGACACTCGACGTGCCATGACACGGGCCGCAGCGGCGGCGGCGTCAGCCCGTGAAACATCTCGAAGCACATTTGCAGGATCGCGCGGAGCGCGGCGTGATCCGCCGTCGAATCGAGGAACGGCTGGAACCAGCGCTCGACGCCGCCATTTAGCGGGTTGTAGTCGCGGCTCTGATAGTGGGGTTGATGCGGTTTGCGCGCGATTCCGTGCGCGGACACCGCGAATGCGCTGAAGCGGCGGCGACGATAGCGTCCGTTGTCGGCCATGTAGGCATCGACGCCGAGGTCGTTCCAGCTTGCCGCAAACGTGCCCCAGTCGCTCAGCGCGGCCGCGGGTAACAGCGCCCGCACCTGCTCGGCGGACGCCCAGGCGAAGCCGTTGTTACGAATGCTCTCGGCAACGGGGTTGGTGTGAGTGACAGGCACGGCGCGGGGAGGGTAGCAGACTTCCTTGCCATAACGCCGGCCTGGCGTCGTATTCGAGGCGCCACGAACGGGCAGTGCGCGTCGAATGCGTGATCGAACGCACATGAGCTTCAGGCGCGAGCGCGAAGCATCTGGTTGCATCCGGAGGTCGGGAGTACGCTCGACGCCTTGAACGCGCGTGCCACGCGCGCCGGGAAGACGACGATGGAAAAGCCTGTGGCGATGGCTCGTGAGAAGGTGGTGCCCATTCGCGCGCTGGGCCATTTCATCGATGGCGCGCCGGTCGTCGGCGGCGGCGATCGGTGGGGCGAAGTGTTCAATCCCGCAACAGGCGCGCTGGCCGCGCGCGTTGCGTTGGCGAGCGCGGAGGAAACGCGGACCGCCATCCACGCCGCGCGCACCGCGCTTTCCGCGTGGGCCGAAGTCACGCCGGTTCAGCGCGCGCGGGTTTTCTTTCGCTTCAAGGCGCTGCTCGAAAAGCATTCGGAAGAGCTGGCGCGCGTGATCACGCTCGAGCACGGCAAGGTGCTTTCGGACGCGCGCGGTGAGATCACGCGCGGGATCGAGGTCGTCGAGTTCGCGTGCGGCATCCCGCAACTGCTCAAGGGCGAGTTCTCGGATTCGGTCGGCGGCGGAATCGACTCCTGGTCGCTGCGCCAGCCGGTGGGTGTTTGCGCGGGAATCACGCCCTTCAATTTCCCGGCGATGGTGCCGCTTTGGATGTTCCCCATCGCCATTGCGTGCGGGAATACGTTCGTGCTGAAGCCGTCGGAGAAGGATCCGGGCTGCGCATTGAGGCTTGCACAGCTGCTCACCGAGGCTGGGTTGCCAGCGGGAGTGTTCAACGTCGTGAACGGCGATCGTGTCGCCGTCGATACATTGCTTGCCGACCCCGAAGTCGCCGCGATCAGCTTCGTCGGCTCCACGCCTGTGGCGGAGCACGTGTACAAAACGGCTTCCGCGCACGGCAAGCGTGTGCAGGCGCTGGGCGGCGCGAAGAATCACATGGTCGTGATGCCGGACGCCGATGCGAAGCAGGCGGCACAGGCGCTCATGGGCGCGGCCTACGGCTCGGCGGGCGAGCGATGCATGGCGATTTCGGTTGCCGTTGCGGTCGGCGATGCCGGCGACCGGCTGGTCAGCGAGCTGAAGGAGCTCATCGACCAACTCGATGTCGGCGATGGAACGCGGGATGGCGTGGAGATGGGTCCGCTCGTGACGCGCGAGCATCTCGAGCGCGTGCAGGGTTACATCGATCTCGGCGTGCGGGAGGGCGCGAAGCTCGTTGCGGACGGCCGCGAGCAGGCGATCTCAGGCCATCCCGAAGGGTTCTATCTGGGGCCGTGCCTCTTCGACAACGTGCGACCTGGCATGCGCATCTACAAGGAAGAAATCTTCGGGCCGGTGCTCGTGATCGTGCGCGTCGGCGATTTCGAGCAGGCGCTGCAACTCGTGAACGCGCACGATTTCGGTAACGGTGCGGCGATCTTCACGCGTGACGGCGGCCTCGCACGCCGCTTCTGCCACGCCGTGCAGTCGGGCATGGTGGGCGTGAACGTTCCCATCCCGGTGCCAATGGCCTTCCACAGTTTCGGGGGCTGGAAGCGCTCGCTGTTCGGCGCCCTGCACGTGCACGGCCCGGACGGCGTGCGCTTCTACACTCGCCTCAAAACCATTACCGCCCGCTGGCCGAACGGCCCCTCGCAGGGCCCCGATTTCTTCATGCCGACGATGAAGTAGCGGCCCGCTCGCGCGGCCAGTGGGTTCGCAGGCCGTCGACGTGCTCGATGAGGCTGGGGACGATGGGTGCCCACAGCGGATCGAGGATCACGTCCAGCCCCTCCCGGCGCGCGAGTTTCGCAGCGGGCACGAAGTCGGAGTCACCGGTGATGAGCACGATGCGATCCGCCAGTTTCTTGTACGCAAGGGAGGCGATGTCGAGCGCGATTTTGACGTCTACTCCTTTCTGTTCGACGTCGTAGACGACAGCGCTCTCCTGCAGTTCATCCAGGCCCATCGATCGCGAGAGAAGTCGACGAGTGGTCTCGGGATCGATTTTCCAGCGCCTGCGATCGGCGAGCTCTCCGAGGCGCAGCACGACTTTGCGCATACGGACGAGGAGCGCGAGCAGCTCCGTCCGAAACAGGAAGGTGGGTGTCTTCGAAAAGTCGACCGAGCGTCCGGTTACCGGGTTGTGCGCCTTCTTCTCGAGCGGCCTGCAGTCGTAGATGAAAATCCGGTGCAGCAGGTCGTGACCCGGATCGATGTGAGCGTGCGCCGTCGCCCGGATTTCCGCAGCGACCTGGTCGGCGATCATCGGCTTGTCGTGATCGCTAAGGAGCAGTCGGTAGCGCTCGAGGAAGAAGCTCAGGTCGATGAGCACCGCGACGCGATTATTTCCAATGCCCAAAATGAAACCCCCCGTGTTTGGCGAACTCCGAATGAGGTGGAGGCGCTTACTAACGGGGGCTGGATGTCTGGATGCTAGTCCTGCTCACATGACGTGGCAAGCTGCAAATCTACGTTTTTTTGCGCAATGACTGCTTTTCGTATTTTCATACGATGATGACGCCAATCGCTCTTGCGCAAGCGGCGTTGCGCATTACGCCGCGGCGCGCGCCGGTGCTGGCGCGAACACGAGGCGCTTCTTGAGCTGCACGCGGAGCAGCCAGTAAGTAAGGCCCGCCTGCAGGAACACCGTGATCACGGACCAGTGGAAGATCTGTTCCAGGTTGAAGCCAGGCTGCGTCGACAGCCACACCGCCGGAATGCCGAACAGCGCGAGGCGCATCACGCCGCTCCACATCGCGGGCCACGTGTTGCCGATTGCCTGGAACATGCCCGAGCACGTGAACATGAAACCGCTGGCGATGAAATTCCACGAGATAATCCGCAGGAACAGTGTGCCTACCGCGACCACTTCCGGGTCGTCCGAGAACGGCGCGATCATCGCTTGCGGGGCGATGTGACACAGCGCGGTGACCACTGCCATGATCACTAGTTCGATCATCGCTGCCTTGTGGAAGGTTTCGCGCACCCGATCGGCACGCCGCGCGCCATAGTTCTGTCCGGCAATCGGTGACGCAGAGAACGCCACCGCCATCGCGGGCATCAGAATGGCCTGCATGATGCGCGAGCCGATGCCGTAACCCGCCTGCGCATCCGCGCCGAAGTTGCGGATGAGCCAGTACATCATCGCCATCGTGATGAACATCAGGAAGAACTCGCCGCCCGCCGGAAACCCGATATTCAGAATGCGCTTGCAGTAAGCGAGTTTCGGCTTCCATTGCGCACTGTCGAACCCGACGTAATGTTCCAGCTTGATGAAGTAGACGGTGAGCATCACCACGCCAACGCCCACGGCGATGGTGCTGGCAAGGCCCGCACCCGCGACGCCCATTGGAACCCCGGTGCCCCAACCCGCAATCAGCACCGGTGCGAGCAGGATGTTCAACCCAACCGTCAGCAACTGCACCACTGTGCCGGGCTTCACGATGCCGGTGCCACGCAGAGCCTGGCCCATCGACACGAGTGCAAACTGCAGCGCGAGACCAGGCAGGAACCAGCGCAGATACGTTATGCCATTCGCCTGCATCTCCGCGTCGGCGCCCACCGAACGCATGTACGCACCAGTGAACAGATAGCCCGCAATCAGCGTGAGCCCCGCACAGATTGCGGAGAGCACCACCGACTGGTTGAAAACCGTGTTCGCGTCTTGCTTGTCCTGCCTGCCGACGGCGTGTGCGATCAACGACACCGTTCCGACGCCGAGGATCTGCGTAAGTGCGAGTACAACAAACGACAGCGTGCCCGCGGCGTTAACGCCTGCCACCGCCTCCGGACCAAGGTGCGCCACGAAGTACAGATCGACGAGGAAGTACGCAGTCTGCCCCACCATGCCGATCAGCATGACGAGAGACATAGTTAGGATGTGGCTCGTGATCGAGCCGTGGGTGAGATCTTTCATTGTTTGGATGGGCCCCGCTAGGACCTAATCATCCCATCGCCGCACCTTCGTGCGCAGGACTTTCGTGCGCCGAGTGCGAACCTTGCCATCCAGCCGTCGTTCCTTGGATGCCTTGGTAGGCTTCGTCGCCTTGCGAATCTTCGGTTTCACCAGTGCAGCGCGGATCAGTTCCGCCAACCGCTCATGCGCTTCGCGGCGGTTCTGCTCCTGCGTGCGATGGTTGCGCGCGATGATCAGCAATGACCCATCGTCGATCACTCGTCGCCCCGCGAGCGCGCGGAGCCGCTGCTTCACGGGTTCTACCAGCACTGACGTTCCCGCCAGATTGAAACGAAGTTGAACCGCGGACGCGACCTTGTTGACGTTCTGCCCGCCTGGCCCCGACGCACGCACGAACGAGAGCTCGATATCGCTGTCGGGGATCGTCACCCACTCTGTGACTTCGAGTGCCATCGCGTACCGCCCGCCGCTCAGCCGCGACCGTCGGGCGTGTCGTCACGGCCGGCTGTCGCGAATGCACCGCCGCCATCCTGCGCGGGCTTCTGCCGTGGGCGTTCCACAGGGTCGAGCATACGCAGCTCGCGCTGGGCGACCGGGATCTTGATCCCCCGCTCCTTGAACACTCGCCAGATCGCGCGGTTCACGTCCGAACGCACGTTGTTCACGCCGTTCATCGGATCCGCGATCCAGAAGCGCACTTCGAGGCGCATGCCGTAGTCGTCGAAGCTCATGAGCCGCGTCACCGGCCCTGGCTCGCGCAGGATGCGCGGGTGATCGGCCGTCGCATCGAGCAGGGCCTGGAGGGCGATCTCGGGGTCATCGTCATAGCTGATCATCACGGGCAGGCGCAGTCGCACCCGCTGGTCGGAGTAGCTCCAGTTGATGACCGTGTTGGTGATGAAATTGAGATTCGGGACGAGCGTCTCGACGCCATCGCGGTCTCGCACGACGACGTAGCGCCCGCGCAGCTCCTGCACCCAGCCAAAGTTCTCGGTGCTGGTGCCGGTGTGACCTGTGAAGCTGATGACGTCGCCAGGCTTGATCGACTTGTCCATGAGCAGCACGAAGCCGCTCACGAAATTCGCCGCGATAGCCTGCAGGCCAAAGCCCACGGCCAAGCCGATGGCGCCTGTCAGCACGTTAAGCGTGGTGATGTCCACGCCAGCGGCGTTGATGCCGAGCAGGATGCCGATGCCGACCAGCAGGAAATAGGTGAACTTGGAAATGCCGATGCGCGTGGAGACCGCGAGCGCCTCCACTTTCATGATCCGGCGTTCGATAGTCCGCGCGATCAGCGTCGTCATCACGCCGAACGCCGAGACCACCACGATCGCCTTCAAGAGCGCCCAGAGACTGAACTGCGCCTTGCCGGGGATCAGGTCGATGTTGTCGAGCGTGGTCTCGGCGTAGTCGAACCAACCCAGGAGCTCGAAACCCACGAGCAGCCAGATGAGCAGCGTCAGCCGGTTTTCCCAGCCACGCACCCAACTGGCGCCGCCCATCGACAGTCGCAGCAGGTAAACGCCGAAGCGAATGATGATCAGCGCGATGGTGAGCTGCAGCGCCGAATCCACCACGGCCGTGTGCATGTTCAGCCAGCCGAGCGTGCCTCGCACCAGCGCCATCACTACTGTGGCGAAGAAGTAAGGCGCAATCACCACGCAGCCCTCGAGGAGCTTGTCGGCGGTGCTGGCGTCCGGACCGGGCGGGGGCGTGTCTCTTGTGCCAGTTGCGCACGGCATGCGTGCCCGCCACCGCGATCAGGCTCGCGATGACAATGGCGATGACCTCCGCCAGCACTTCTGGCGAAGCGAGGGTCACGAAGAAATCCTTGAGTGCGCTGTTATCGGCGCTGTCCATGAGATCGGCGGGAGGCCTTTCGGTGTAGGGGTCGAGCCTCGGGCACGAGCGGGAGCGGCATCAGGCGTTGAGGTCGGGAATGAGCTGGCTTTCGAGGCGCGTGATCTGGTCTTTCAGCATCAGCTTGCGTTTCTTCAGGCGCTTCATCTGCAGCTCGTCGGTGTTCACGTCGAGCGACAGGCGCATGATGACCTCATCGAGATCCCGATGCTCGATGCGCAGGTTTCGCAGCTTCTCGAAGTTGCGGAATAACTCGCGGTCGACGTTGTCTTCGATTTCCGCCATCTGGAGGCGTGCGGGCCTGGCGGCCTCTCCCAGTGAATACTCGAACCGGCACGGCCGCCCGTTTTGTCAGGCGGGGCCGTAGCTTAGCCAACCCAGGGGGTGGGCGCCACGGCCCGGTATGATAGCCCCATGCCCATGACTCCGCCGCGACAATCGAGCCCCTCAGGCCAGACGCCTGCCGGCCTCCAGATCCCCGATTGGGGCCGCATCGACACCGTGCTGCTCGACCTCGACGGGACGCTGCTCGACCTCGCTTTCGACACGTTCTTCTGGTGGCACCACATTCCCGCGATATATGGCGCGTCTCGATCTCTGCAGCCGGATGAGGCGAGGGAGCAGCTCAAGCCCCGCTTCAAGGCGTGCGAGGGAACGCTCAACTGGTACTGCGTGGACTACTGGAGCCGCCAGCTAGGGCTCGATGTGCTGGCGCTGAAGCGGGCTACGGGTGAACGCATTGGCTGGCTGCCTGGCGCAGAGGAGTTCCTGCGGCGACTGCGAGTGAAGGGAAAGCGAGTGGTGCTGATGACGAACGCGCACCCGGAAGCGTTGCGGATAAAGGACGAACGCACAGGTGTCACGCGGTACTTCGACGCGGCGTACAGCTCCCACACGTTCGGAGCGCCGAAGGAGGATCAGGCGTTCTGGTCAGCGGTTCGTAAGGTCGAGCCGTTCGACCCCGACCGGTCGATCTTCATCGACGACAGCCCGACGGTGGTGCGTGCCGCGCGCGCCGCCGGGATCCGCTGGGTCTATGCGCTGCGCAGGCCCGATAGCTCCGGCGCACCGCGCGTCCACGATGAGAGTCACCCGACGGCCGATCGGGTGGCCGACTTCAACGACAGCCTTGAATAGAGCGCCGTGATCCGGCGGGCGGCAAAAACCACGCTTTTTGCCGCCGAAAACGAAGCGGATAGCCGAGAAAAGCGCCGCCGGCGACTTTTCGCCGATCAACGAGACCCGTGATGTCGGTTGCCGCCGCTGCCGCCGGGCCCTCGTCGGCCGCCGCCGCCGCTACCCCCACGTCCGCCGCCGCCGCCGCCGCCACGTCGGGGTCCGCCGCGCCCGCCGCCGCCGCGAGGCCGCCCGCCGTGACCGTGGGATTGCGCACTATGCTCGCCCCCCTTCACATCGGTGGCGAGAAGCTCCGGCGCGATCGGCGAAGAGGGCACTTTGTGCCCGATGTAATCCTCGATCTCCGGCAGTGACACCGCGTATTCCTCACAGGCGAAGCTGATCGCATCACCTTCCGCCCCCGCACGGGCCGTTCGGCCGATGCGATGGACATAGTCCGGGGAGTCCTGCGGCAGGTCGAAGTTGAACACGTGGCTGACGTCCGGAATGTGCAGCCCGCGTGATGCCACATCCGTGGCAATCAGCACCGCGAGGTCGCCATTGTGGAAGTCCCGCAGGAAGCGCAGCCGTTTCTGCTGGGGCACGTCGCCAGATAGCGCCTGGGCGTGGAAGCCGTTGGCGTTCAGGACCGTCTCGAGCCGCTCGGCCGCCCGCTTGGTGTTCACGAACACCATCGTGCGCCTGGCTTCGGCCTGGCGGAGCAGGCCGATCAGCAGCGGCACTTTCTCCTCCATCGCGGGGTAGTACATCATCTGCCGCACGCGATCGACGGTCATCTTGTCCGGCTCGATGCGCACGAGCTCCGGATTGTTCATGTGCTCATACGCAAGCTCGAGCACGCGATGCGAAAGCGTCGCCGAGAACAACATCGAGAGCCGACGATCCGGCGGCGGCAAGCGACGCAGGATGTAGCGGATGTCCGCGATGAAGCCGAGATCGAACATGCGATCCGCTTCGTCGAGCACGAGCACCTGCGCATGCCGCATGTCGAACACACGCTGCTTCAGGTAGTCGATGAGCCTGCCCGGCGTGCCGATGAGCACGTCGACGCCATCCGTCAGCGACTTGCGCTGTTTTTCATAATCAACGCCACCGAACACCACGGCGTTCTTCAAACCCGTATGTTTTCCGAGGATTTCGGCATCGTTGAAAATCTGGACGGCGAGCTCGCGAGTCGGTGCGACGACGATGGCGCGGATCGAGCTCTGGTGCTTGCCCGACGCGGGCGGGTTCTTGAGCAACGTCTGGTAGAGCGCGATCAGAAACGCCGCGGTCTTGCCGGTGCCGGTCTGCGCCTGGCCGGCAACGTCCCTGCCGCTCAGCCCGATGGGCAATGTCTGCGCCTGAATCGGGGTGGGATTCTTGAATCCGGCGTCGTGAATGCCTTGTGCCAGCGAGGGCTCGAGGCTCAGTGACTCAAAGCTTGTAAAAGTGCGACTCGTTTCACTCATCAAGTGGGGTTCACTCATCAATAGGCCGATTGCGTGGTTGTGGATTTCAGGAGGGCTTGAAAAAGCGATTCGGAAGCGCTACAAAGTCACTCAACAACGCGGGCATTCACACCCGCACTCCCGATTCCCAGACTCAAACTCCCTAAGGCTAAACACCTCGTAGTGTAACCGTTTGACGGGTGTCTCTGGCACGGCTTTTTTGCACCTGGTCCGCAATGCCGTCCACCCCCTTCGACGACCGACCCTCTCGAGCGGCCTGTCTTTCCCCTAAAACCACTCTCTCTGAACCCCTTCCCACCGGAGGTTAAACCGCGTGAGTAGCCCGCATATCGTGCACACCACGGATGCCACGTTCTCCCAGGACGTCCTGAAGTCCGAGAAGCCCGTGCTGCTGGATTTCTGGGCCGAATGGTGCGGCCCCTGCAAGATGATCGCGCCCATCCTGGACGAGATCGCCACTGAATACAGCGACAAGATCAAGGTGGCCAAGCTGAACATCGACGAGAACCCCCAGACGCCGCCCAAGTTCGGCATCCGCGGGATTCCGACACTGATTCTCTTCAAGAACGGCACTGTCGAGGCCCAGAAAGTCGGAGCGGTGTCCAAATCCCAGCTTTCGGCTTTCCTGGATAGCAACCTGTGAGGGGCTACCTGGGCAATCAGGGCCGTAATCGGCCGAAGGGACCTCGCCACGGCGGTGGTGGAGGCGGCGGCGGAGGTGGAGGCGGCGGAGGCATGCGGGACGGCAACCGCGACGGCAACCGGGGCAACAACGGGGGCCGGCCGGACGAGATGATGCACGAGGCGGAGCCCTTCGACGCCGACGACAGCGAAATCATCAGTCCCGCCGAGCTGACGCAATCGCGCAGCCAGATGAACCTCACCGAGCTCAAGGCCAAGCCGATTCACGAGCTGGTGAAGGTCGCCGAGACGATGGGCCTCGAGAGCATGGCCCGCTCGCGCAAGCAGGACATCATCTTCTCGATCCTCAAGGCGCATGCGCGCAATGGGGAAAACATCTACGGCGACGGCGTGCTCGAGATCCTGCAGGACGGCTTCGGCTTCCTGCGCTCCTCGGACGGCTCGTATCTCGCCGGCCCGGACGACATCTATGTCAGCCCGAGCCAGATCCGCCGCTTCAACCTGCGCACCGGCGACACCATCTCGGGCCTCATCCGCCCGCCGAAGGATGGCGAGCGTTATTTCGCGCTGCTGAAGGTCGGTGAGATCAATTACGACTCGCCGGACAGCTCGCGCAACAAGGTGCTGTTCGAGAACCTGACGCCGTTCCATCCGACCAAGCGCTTGAAGCTCGAGCGCGGCAACGGTTCGACGGAAGATCTCACGGCGCGCACGATCGATCTCATGTCGCCGATCGGCAAGGGCCAGCGCGGCCTCATCGTCTCCCCGCCGAAAGCCGGCAAGACGATGCTGTTGCAGAACATCGCCACCGCGATTACCAACAACCATCCGGAAGTCATCCTCATCGTGCTGCTCATCGACGAGCGGCCGGAGGAAGTGACCGAGATGCAGCGCACGGTGAAGGGCGAAGTCGTGTCGTCGACCTTCGACGAACCGGCGGCGCGTCACGTGCAGGTGGCCGAGATGGTCATCGAGAAGGCGAAGCGCCTCGTCGAGCACAAGAAAGACGTGGTCATCCTGCTCGACTCGATCACGCGTCTCGCGCGCGCTTACAACACCGTGATTCCGTCCTCGGGCAAGGTGTTGACGGGCGGTGTGGATGCGAACGCGCTGCAGCGCCCGAAGCGCTTCTTCGGCGCCGCGCGCAACATCGAAGAGGGCGGCAGCCTCACGATTCTCGCCACTGCGCTCATCGACACGGGGTCCAAGATGGACGACGTGATCTACGAAGAGTTCAAGGGCACCGGTAACAGCGAAATCCACCTGGATCGCCGTATCGCCGAGAAGCGCGTGTTCCCTGCGGTGAACATCAACCGTTCAGGTACGCGTAAGGAAGAGCTGATCACGGATCAGGGCGAGCTCGCCAAGATCTGGATCCTGCGCAAGCTGCTGCACCCGATGGATGAGCTGGCCGCAATCGAATTCCTGCTCGACAAGATGAAGGATACGAAGTCGAACAGCGAGTTCTTCGACGCGATGAAACGCTGATTGTGAATGTGGGCGTAAGGTCGGCGCGGACGCGCCGGCCTTGTTTCCGCGGGCGTTGCACGCCCGCGAGCGCCGATCCCGGCCCACTTGCCCGCGTTCCTGCGGGCCTCGCCTGCCGGCGCTTCCGAGTCACACGGCGATAAGTACTTGCTCTGAGCATCACAGCTACTGACTTGCTCTGAGCATCACAGCTACTGAGCGCCCCCGCTCCGAGCCGCACGGCGATTGAGTGCCTCTTGCACGACGTCGACCGGGTCGCACTTCCACAGCGACTGATGTGTGCCTCTTCACACTCCCCCAGTCTCAATACTGCGACGCTGGCGCCGACCCAACGCATGTAAGAAGATGCCGGCGCTTGTTTTGTCGGGAGTTTTCGCATGCGAATCTGGCTCGCGCCCGCCGCGACGCTCTTCGTTCTGAATGCCGTGGCCGGCGTCGCCTTCGCGCAGGGCACGACTGATCCACAGCGCGCGCCGCCGCCGCGCGAGCTGCTGCAGCCTCCGAAAAAGGGACTGGAGGCAAGCCCCATTACCGATCGCTTCGCCCTGCGCGTCACGTATTTCGCGCCGAGCATCGACACCTTCCTGCGCCTCGACCGGACGACCGGCCAGCCCGGCACCGACCTGCGCGTCGAAGACGACCTCGGGCTCGACGACAAGGCGAACATGGCCCGCATCGAGATGATCTTCCGCCTGCGGGAGAAGAACCGGCTGCGCGTCGATTACTTCAAGAGCACGCGCTACGGCGACAAGGTGCTCGACAAGACGGTCGCCTTCGGCGACCAGACCTTTTTCGTCAACGACCGCGCCCGGACGTCGCTCGATTACCGCGCGTTGGGGCTCACGTACACGCGCTCGGTGCTGTATTTCGATCGCTTCGAGCTGGGTCTCGGGGTCGGGATCTCACTGCTCGAGGCGCACGCGAAGGGCGAGGTGGTTGCCCGCAACGTTCGGGAGAAAGAAGACGGCGTCGCGCCATACCCCACCATCGCACTCGACAGCACGTGGCGGATCTCGAAGCGCTGGTCGTTCAACGGGCGCGCGCAGACGCTCACAGCGCACCTGTCGGACTTCACCGGTTCGCTCTCGGACTATCACGGGGATATTCAATACCGGTGGCGGCGTAACTTCGCGTTTGGGCTCGGTTACACGTCGCTGCGCATCCGTGCGGAGTCCACATCGACGAAAAACATGCCGGGAAAGCTCAATCAGGACATCTCAGGTCCTGAAGTCTTCATTCGCGCCAGCTTCTAGCGCGAAGGCTGTCCGTCCGTGCGGACAGTGCGGACGGACAGCGGTCACTTCACAGCAATCTTGTTACGCGGCGGCGAGGCCCTTGATCGTTTGCGCCTGAAGCGCATGTTGCTGCCACCGGCCGCGCGCGCGCGCGAGGCGGCTCTGCGAGACGGTCGCATCTTCCAGCAATTCGAAGAACTCCTTGCGGGCGAGCAGCGCCGACGCGATGGACTTGCAGTACTGCTGGGCGATCCAGGAAACCGATTTATTGATCTTCATATGTGGCCTCATCCCCTGTAGTTTTCTGACGAAGCTTGCTGCAATGCCCGTGCCAGCCGTGTGTGAAGGCGATTCGAGCATGACAAAGGCACTACGGACGCACTGGGGAGGCGCCCGCGGGCTGCCCTGAACCGCATTTGACCTTTCCCTGATCTATAGCGGTGCGCGAGGCCGCGCGCTGGTGCGGATCGCGAGCGCAAGTTTCCGGCAGGCCTGACAGCCCGCTGCACGAATTGCAGCGGATGTAGGACAACGTGAAGCCACGGGAGACGTGTTGCCTGATGGAACCGCTGATCGCGATGCGGATTAATCACGTCGCCGGCTGCGCGTGCTCCGGCGCGACCCCTCAGAGGCAATCTGGAGTGATCTCATGAACATTCTGATCTGGCTGGTAATCGGCGGCGTGATTGGCTGGCTCGCAAGCCTGGTGATGCGCACGGACGGCCAACAGGGAATCCTGCTCAACATCGTCGTCGGCGTAGTCGGCGCGTTGCTCGGGGGCTGGCTGATCAGCCCGCTCGTCGGGGCCGCGACCATCAATCAGGGCGACCTGAGCCTGGCGGGGCTCGGTGTCTCGTTCCTGGGCGCGATCATCCTTCTCGCCATTGTTAATCTGTTCCGCCGCGGCCGCGCTCGCTGACTTAGCGATCCGCGGGCGGATGGAAAATGGGCGCCGGCAGCGCAGGAATGCTGCCGGCGCCTCGTGCCGTGTGCGGCATGATTTTCATGCCTTGATTCGAAGCGCGGCGACAGCATTGCGCAGGTTCTCGAGGTTTGCGTCCTCGGCAGCGATCGGCTCGCCCGCCGCCAGCGTGATTTTCGCCAGATATCGGCGCGGTAGCCGCTGCCACACCGACGCGCCGAAGCGCGAAAACATCGATCCCCACAGATTGGATAGCGCGAGCGGAATCACCGGCACCGGCGTTTCCTTGAGGATGCGCATCATGCCGGCCCTGAACTCCGCAATCTCACCGTCGCGCGTGAGGCGGCCCTCCGGAAAGATGCACACGAGTTGTCCGGCCCGCAGTTCTTTCGCGACGGCCTGGAATGCGCGTTCGTAAACCTCCGGATCGTCCTTCGCCGGCGCCACCGGGATCGCCTTCATGCCGCGAAAGACGCCATTGAGCACCGGGATGCGGAAGATCGACGCCTCCATGATGAAACGGATCGGTCGCGGGCATCCCGCCGAAATCACGATGGGGTCGACGAAGCTCACGTGATTGCAGATGAGCAGCGCCGGCCCCTGCTCCGGGATGCGATCGATGCTTTTCACGCGCAGCCGGTAGATCACATGCACCAGTAGCCACGACAGGAACCGCAGCAGAAATTCCGGCACTAGCGTGTAGATGTAGATCGCGACCGCGCCATTCATGATCGCGACGGCCACGAACAGTTGCGGGATCGTCAGCCCACTGCGCAGAGCCACCGCGCCGAAGAGGGCGGCGGCGACCATGAAGAGCGCGTTGATGATGTTCGTCGCGCTGATCACGCGGGACACGACTTCCGGCCGCGAGCGCTGCTGGATGAGCGCATAGAGCGGCACGATGAAGATGCCGCCAAAGATGCCGATGAGACCGATGTCGATCAGCATGCGCCACGAGCCTGGCTGGCCGAGGAACGCGCGCGCGCTCAGCATTTCGTGCGCGGCGTCCCAGCGCCAGATCCAGTGCGAACACCGTCAGGCCGATCGAGCCGAACGGCACGAGCCCGATTTCCACCTTGCCGCCAGAGAGCTTCTCGCACAGGAGCGAGCCAACGCCGACGCCCGCTGAGAAGACAAAGAGAAAGACCGTGACGACTGCTTGCGAGCCGCCGAGCACCGTCTTCACGAAGAGGGGCAGCTGCGCGAGCACGAGCGCGCCGTAAAACCAGAACCACGAGTTGCCCAGCACGGACAGGAACACCGCGCGTGACTCGCGCGCAGCCCGGATCGAGCCCATGGACGAGCGCCACAGATTCCAGTCGATGCGCAACGTCGGGTCCGCCGGCGCCGCGCGCGGCATGATGAGGCTGAGCACGAGGCCCACCGCCGCGATGGCAACGAGCGCACCGACGATCGTGCCCGTGCCGTGCCCGCCGGCGAGCACAACGCCCGCCAACGTGCCCAGCAGGATGGCGAGGAACGTCCCCATCTCCAGCATCGCATTGCCGCCGATCAGCTCGGCAGGCTGGAGGATCTGGGGCAGCAGGCCGTACTTCGCCGGAGCGAAGAACGTCGAGTGCATGCCCAGCATGAAGAGCGCGGAGAGCAGCAGCGTGAGATTGCCCGATGCGAGGCCAATGCCCGCGAGCCCCATGATCAGGATCTCAGTGGCCTTGACCGCCTGCACGACGCGCGACTTGTCGAAGCGGTCCGCGAGCTGCCCCGCGAGCCCCGAGAACAACAGATAGGGAAGGATGAACAGCCCGCCCGCGAGGTTCGTCAGCACCTCGGGCCGCATCGATGTGCCGATCGCCCCGCCGAAGGTGATGAGGATCACGAGGACGTTGCGATAGACGTTGTCGTTGAAGGCGCCGAGCGCCTGTGCGCCGAAGAACGGCAGGAAACGTCTTTGACCCAGAAGGCGGAACTGGTTCGGAGCGCTCATGGGGGCGGCAGGATAGCCGCTCCCTCGGGGGCTCGCATTCGGGCGAGCGCGGTTTCGCGCGGTGATACCGTGCGTATTGCCGGGCGACGACGGAATGCGCCGAGCATTCCGATAGCCGACATCAGCAGGCCGAACGCAGCCGACACCGGCACGGCCTCGACGTCCGTGTACTGTCGGCGGACCGGATTTCAGGTTCATTGCGCACGTCACGCAATCCGTCGACTCGACCTGCCTCGTCGCGTCGTGGGCCTTTGCGATTACTTGCCGCGCACGGCCGCGCGCTCGCGCTCCACCGCGCGATAACCGATATCGCGCCGATACTGCAGGCCGCTCCAGTGAATCGAATCGGCAAGCGCATATGCCTCGCTCTTCGCTTCGCGCACGTTCGTGCCGAGGCCGACGGCGCAGAGCACGCGCCCGCCGTTCGTCACGACTTCGCCGTTCTCGTTGAGCACCGTGCCGGCGTGGAAAACCTTGCCCGGAGACTTCGCTGCGTCGGCCAGACCTTCGATGACATCGCCCGTGCGCACGGTGTCCGGATAGCCGCCCGCCGCGAGCACCACGCCGAGTGCGGCGCGCGCGTCCCACTTGGCCTTCACTTTGTCGAGGCGGCCTTCGAGAGCCGCTTCACACAGCTCGGTGAGATCGGATTCGAGTCGCATCAAGATCGGCTGCGTTTCCGGATCGCCTAAACGACAGTTGAACTCGAGCACGTTCGGCGTGCCATCCGGCGCAACCATGATGCCGGCGTAGAGAAAGCCGGTGTACGGCATGCCGTCTTTCTCGAGTCCCCGAATCGTGGGCTCGATCACCTGCTTCATGATTCGCGCATGCATCGCCGGTGTGACGACGGGCGCGGGTGAGTACGCGCCCATGCCACCCGTGTTGGGCCCATGATCGCCGTCGTCGCGGCGCTTGTGATCCTGCGACGACGCGAAGGCCAGGATGTTCTTGCCGTCGGCCATCACGATGAAACTGGCTTCTTCGCCTTCGAGGAAATCCTCGATGACGACTTCGGTGCCGGCCTCGCCGAATTGTCCGTCGAACATCGCGCGCGTCGTGGCGATCGCATCGGCGGCCGTTTCGCAGATCACCACGCCCTTGCCCGCGGCAAGCCCGCTCGCCTTTACGACGATGGGCATGCGTTGCTTCTGGATGTACTGCGCGTCGAAGTTTTCGCGCGTGAAGGTCACCGACACGGCAGTGGGAATGCCGTGACGCGCGAGGAACGCCTTGGTGAACGACTTGGAGCCTTCGAGCTGCGCCGGCTTGCGCCCCGGCCCGAAGCACTTCAGCCCGCGCTGCTTGAAGACGTCGACGATGCCCGCGACCAGCGGACCCTCGGGCCCGATGATAGTGAGGTCGACGGCTTCCTCCTGCGCCAGCTGCACGAGGCCCTGGATGTCGTCCGCCATCACCTCGACGTTACGCACCTTCGGCTCGGTGGCCGTGCCGGCATTGCCCGGCGCCACCAGCACTTCGGTAACACGCGAGGCCTGCGCGCACTTCCACGCGAGCGCGTGCTCGCGACCTCCAGAACCAACGATCAGAACTTTCATGAATGAGTCGCCTCGCCAGCCCGGCGTCGCTGGCGGTGCGGAGCGCCGTGCCCCGCACCGCCGTCACGACGGCGTGCCTTAAATGTATGTATGCGCAAGAAGCTCGCCTGACCGGTGTGCTCGATGGCCAGCGGCCGCCGGGCACATCACTCAGACGGGCTCTCTAGTGCCGGAAATGTCGCATGCCGGTAAACACCATCGCCATGCCGTGCTCGTTCGCGGCGGCGATGACTTCATCGTCACGCTTCGAGCCGCCCGGCTGGATCACGGCCTTGATGCCGAGCCCGGCGGCCACGTCGAGCCCGTCGCGGAATGGAAAGAACGCGTCCGACGCCATCACGGCGCCGGCCACTTCGAGTTTTTCGTCGGCCGCTTTCATCGCCGCCACGCGGCTCGAGTAAACGCGGCTCATCTGGCCTGCGCCAACGCCGAGAGTCGTGCGGCCGCGCGCATAGACGATGGCATTCGACTTGACGAACTTGCACACGCGCCACGCGAACCGCAGATCCGCCAGCTGCGCGTCCGTGGGCTTCAGCTTCGTGACGACCTTGAGGTCGGCGGGCGCGACGGTCGCGAGGTCGCGCGTCTGCACGAGCAGCCCGCCGGTGACGCTGCGAACTTCGAGGTCGCTGCCCGCGCGCAGCGACATGTCGCCCAGCGCGAGCACACGCACGGCGGCCTTCGTTGCGAGGATCGCGAGCGCATCGTCGGCGATCGACGGCGCGGCGATCACTTCCACGAACTGCCGCTCGACGATCGCCTTCGCCGTGGCCGCATCGAGCGGCCGGTTGAACGCGATGATTCCGCCGAACGCCGAGGTGGGGTCGGTGCGATACGCGCCGTCATACGCAGCGAGAACCGTCGGCGCGACACACACACCGCACGGATTCGCGTGCTTCACGATCACGCACGCCGGCTCGTCGAACTGCCGCACGCATTCGATAGCCGTGTCCGCGTCCACGATGTTGTTGAAGGACAGATCCTTGCCCTGCACGAAGCGCGCCGTTGCGATACCAGAGCCGCGCGTCGCGAGCTCCCGATAGAACGCGGCCTGCTGATGCGGGTTCTCGCCGTAACGCAAGTCCTGGATCTTGTCGAAGACCAGCGGCAGCGAGCTCGGAAAACGCTCTGTCGGCACCGCGTGTTGCGCAAGCAGCCAGCTCGACACCATCGTGTCGTAACGCGCGGTGTGCGCGTAGGCCTTGGCCGCCAGGCGCGAGCGCGTGGTCAGCGACGTTGCGCCGGAGTTCTTTGACAGTTCGTCCACGAGCGCCGCGTAGTCCGAAGGATCCACCACCACCGCAACGGATTCGTGATTCTTCGCAGCCGCGCGGACCATCGCGGGCCCGCCGATGTCGATGTTCTCGACGGCCTGCTCATACGTACAGTCCGGCTGCGCAACCGTGGCCGCGAACGGATAGAGGTTCACCACGAGCAGATCGATGGGCTCGATGCCGTGCTGGGCCATCACGGCATCATCCGTGCCACGACGGCCGAGAAGCCCGCCGTGGATTTTCGGATGAAGCGTTTTGACACGCCCGTCCATGATTTCCGGAAAGCCGGTGTGGCTGGCGACTTCTTTTACTGCGATGCCCGCCTGCGCCAGCAACTTCGCCGTGCCCCCGGTGGAAAGAATCTCGACCTGATGTTTCGCGAGCTCGCGTGCCAGCTCAACGATGCCGTCCTTGTCGGAAACGGAAATGAGCGCGCGGCGCAGGGGAACGAGCATGGGCAAACACCCGCGTAAGCAAATGAAAAAACATGCGCTCGCGCCTTCAGGTGCGAACATCGCTTCATCTGTCGAGAGGCCCTCAATCGCCGGGCGGCTCGGAAGCGCCTGCCCTTGGCTGCCGACCCCAGTGCCTTCAGGCCGACAGGCCGAACTGGCGCAACTTCTTGCGCAGCGTCCCTCGGTTGATCCCGAGAATGCCGGCCGCGCGACTCTGGTTGCCTTCGACGTAGTCGAGCACCGCCTTGAACAACGGCTCTTCGACTTCGCGCAGGACCATATCGTAAAGCTGCGCGGGGCGGTGACCGTTCAGGCTCGAGAAATAATCATGCAGAGCCTGCTCGGCATGATTGCGTAAAGGCACTTCTTTGCCGCTCGTTCTCGCGATGAACTCCCTGCGAGGGCGACTTTTTTTCTTTGCTGGCATGCGTGGAAATCCCCGACTGAAACCAAAACTCTAAGCGACCTGTGAAGCCGTTACTCGCACCGGCCCGCACTCGCTTCCATCTGCGACCCACCTATCCAGATGCTCCCTCGTCGCAGCAAACTGCGAAGCGGTAGTTACCTCTGCCATGAGACTCGTGCGAGTGCTCGCCGAGTCAGGCATCGAAGCGAAATACCAGCCGAGATGTTTGCGTGCGAAGCGCACCCCGGTGTCTTCGCCGTAGAAGGCGTACAAGCTTTCGAGGTGCGACAAGATAATACCACGCACCTCCGAACGCGAGAGGGAAGCGATCAACTTCTGAGTGGTCAGCCACGAATTGACAGCGCGAAAAATCCATGGCGCTCCATGCGCGGCGCGGCCGAGCATTACTCCGTCGGCGCGAGTGAAATCAAGTACCGCGCGCGCTTTTTCAGGACTATCAATATCTCCGTTCGCAAACACTGGAATTCGAATAGAGGATTTGATCTCGCGAATCGTCTCGTACTCGGCATCGCCTGTATAAAAGTCCTCACGCGTGCGGCCATGCACGGCAAGCGATTGAATGCCCGCGCTTTCAGCGATGCGCGCGATGTGCACGCCGTTGCGGCTGTCAGGGCTCCAGCCGGTACGGATCTTGAGCGTCACGGGCACGCTCACGGCGCGTACGACGGCCTCGAGCAATTGTGCGACGAGCGGCTCGTCTTTGAGCAGCGCCGAGCCACAGGCCTTACCGCACACCTTCTTCGCAGGGCATCCCATGTTTATGTCGATGACCTGCGCTCCCAGCGCTTCGTTGATGCGTGCGGCCTCCGCAAGGGCAGCAGGATCCGACCCCGCGAGCTGCACGACGCGCGGCTCAGGCTCGCCCTCGTGGTCCATGCGCCGTCGTGATTTGGGCGAGCTCCACAGTCGCGTGTCGGCCGTGAGCATCTCGGACGCGGCGAGTCCAGCGCCGAGCTGTCGGCAGAGAATCCGGAATGGACGGTCCGTGACGCCCGCCATCGGTGCGAGCACGGCGTTGGACGCGAGTTCGTAGGGGCCGATGCGCATGGCAATTGAGAGTGAGTCCGAAGTGCGAAACGAGAGCGTGCGAAGGACGCGCGCTCAGCGCGGAGCGGGCGCCTGGTCGTTCGCGCAAGCGATGCGACCGTTTGCGGTGGCGAGGCACGCGTCGATTTCGAATCCCACCGCGTTCTGTCCAGGATCCTTGAACGTCATTTCCGCGTCGATGCGCTGGCCCACGCCGAGGTGCGCCTCCGGTGGCACCGCGCCCGGCACGTAGCCCGACGGTGGCACATCGCGCGTAGCGATGCGGTTGCCGTAACGGTCCTGCATGGTGATGCGCAGGAGTGGCAAGGGCAGTGGCTGCGCGGAGGTGTTCTTGAGACTGGCGCGCACCGTGAGCGTGCCGTCGGCGCCTTCGCCCGTTGACGCGCCCAGCTGTCGCACGTCATAGGAGCGAAGATTCCAGCTCGGCACGAGCGGCACGCCGATCGCCTTGTAGAACTTCGTGAGCGGGCGATTCAGCAGGGCGTTCGTGGCGAGCGAATGCCGGTCGTGATGAATCGTCTGGCCCACCAACGCGAGGCTCAGCACCGCGGCGCCCGCGACCCACCACATGAATCGCGAGCGCGGTGGCGCAGCAGGCGTGAATGTGTCGATCGCGCTGTCGACCGCCTGCGTCCGCGCGTCGTCAGCCGCACTGTCGTCGATCCCGACATCCGCGTTCTGTTCAGCGTGTGCAATTGCAGCCGGCGGCTTCGGCTGCTCGCGCGGCCGGGGAACGGCTTTCGCGTAGACGTCACCCATGCCGGGCGCCGCATCGGCCTGCCGGTTTGCGATCGCTTCGTCGTTGGCGGCCGGGTTCGAAAACTTTGGCGCGGGCCGCGTTGATGTCGCATCCAGGCGCGCGGCGAGCGAACGCAGCTCGCTGTCGATCTCGATGTCTTCCGGGTCGGCGTCGAGCTCGGCTCGTTTGGGCGGAGGCGGTGTCGCCGTCGCGCGCGCTGGAGTTGCCGGAGGTGGGGGCGCAGGGCTCGTCGTGGACGCGGTGGCTGTCGCCTCCCCGGAGGCGGCGGCTGGATTGCCGCCCGCCCGCGCTGCTGCGCTGGAACCCGCTGCGTGACCGGCGGGTCGCGCTGGGGCGCTCGGGGCAGGCGCGCTGCCCGCAGGTTGCGCCGGCGCGCTGGTGACGGCGGACCTCGGAGCATTCGCCGCTGACGGCGGGCCTGACGGATCGGGCTGCTCCGCGCCCATCACGAACTTGCGGAACTTGCCGGTGGCGTCGCCCTTGAAGGCAACGGGAGCGGCTTCCACGAACACCTTCGTCACGTCGGTGAGGGAAGGGTCGAACTCCAGCTCGCTCTCCGAAAAGCTCTCGATGCCTTCGGTGTCGGAATAGCGTTTCTCGGGGTCGAGCACCTTCGTCTTCTGCGTTTGTGCCGGCGGTGCCTTCACTGGTGGGCCCGGCGGCGGCGCGACGAATGAGATCGGTGCGTGAGTGCGCGTCTCCGGAGTCGGGGCAGGCGTGGGCGGCGGAGTGCGCGCCGGCGAGCGCGTGGGTGGTGTCGGCTCCGCGAACACCTCCTGGAATTTCACCTCGTTCTGATCGGGCTCGGCGTAGACCGCTTCGGATTCGCCCGTGTCGGATAGCGCGTCCGCCGATGCCGAGCGCTCATCATCGGAAATCGAGGGCGCCTTGCGGATGATCGACGTCGTCGCCGTGCTCTGCGAGCCCGCGTTGCCGAGCGCCCCCCGGTCGTCCGTGAGGCCGACGATCGCATTGAACACGTTCGAGCACCGCCCGCAGCGAACGTAGCCCTGGGCCACTCGCAGATCCTGCGCTGTCACGACCAGCGTGAGCGCGCATTTGGGGCAGACGGTGAACATGAATGTGCTTCAGAAGCGGCGGCGTCCCGAGAGACCCACCCAGTCGTCCCGCTTTCCAAAGGGGCGCATATCAAACCATGCGCTGTGCGCCTGTGCCACTTCCGCAGCCTGATGCTCCATCAACCCGGCCAGGACGAGCGAGCCGCCCGGCCGGACCAGCGTCGCAAAGCTTGGCGCCAGCTCGCAGAGCGGCCCGGACAGAATGTTGGCGACCAGAAAGTCCACGGGGCGGGGCAGGTCTTCGGCGGCTTCGTAGACGCGAACGCGCGCGCCCACGTCGTTGGCCGTGGCGTTATCGCGGGTGGCGATGAGCGCCTGCGGGTCGATGTCGAAACAGGAAGCGTGGCGGGCGCCCAGCTTCGCGGCGGCAATGGCCAGGATGCCAGAGCCGCAGCCGTAGTCGATGACGCTGGAGCCGGCTTGCAGGTTGCCATCCATCCATTCGAGGCAGAGCGCCGTGGTCGGGTGCGTACCCGTACCGAACGCGAGACCAGGGTCGAGCTTCACCAGGACGGCTCCAGGTTCGGTCACCGTCTCGTGGTGGGGAACTACCCATAGTTTCTGGCCGAAGCGCATGGCGTGGAAATCCTTTAGCCACTCCCGTTCCCACACCCGATCTTCGATGGGGCGGACGGTGATTCGATCCTCGGGGATGCCCAGCGCCGCAGCCAGAGCTGCAACGGCAGTGGCCTCGTCCGTGTCACCCGCAAACAGCGCCTGCAGCCTCGTCGCGGGCCAGAGCCGGAACTCGCCTGGCGCGGGCTCGAGCACCGGATCGTCACGCATGTCGCTGAAGGTGACGCTGGTGGCGCCCCATTCGAAACAGGCGTTCTCCGCGAGCTCGACGTCGAGATCGCGAAGCTCGAAGCTGAGCTCGACGAACGCGGCCGGCGTCATGCCGCCTCCGACATAGGCTGGCAAAGTCGCGCCTTTGCCAGCCGGAAGCGAAGCTGTTGTCCGAAAAAGCGCCGCAGGCGACTTTTTCCGATGGGCAATTTGAGCTCGACGAACGCGGCCGGCACGCGCTAACGCAGTCCGAGCCGCCTTTCTAGATAGTGGATGTCCGTTCCACCCTTCTGGAAGGCCTGGTGATTGAAGATCTCCTGGTGGAGAGCCACGTTCGTCTTGATGCCTTCGATCACCATCTCGGCGAGGGCGTTGCGCATGCGGGCGATGGCGGCATCCCGCGTATCCCCGTGCGTGATCACCTTGCCGATGAGCGAATCGTAGTTCGGCGGCACGTTGTAGCCGGAGTACACGTGGCTATCCACGCGTACGCCGGGGCCGCCGGGCGCATGCCACAGGCGGATGGGGCCGGGCGAAGGCATGAAGGTCTTCGCGTCTTCCGCGTTGATGCGGCATTCGATTGCGTGCCCGCGAATCTGGATGTCGCTCTGGACGTACGGCAGGCGCTCGCCCGCCGCGATGAGCAACTGCGCCTTCACGAGGTCGACACCCGTGATGAGCTCCGTCACCGGATGCTCCACCTGGATGCGCGTGTTCATCTCGATGAAGTAGAACTCGTTGTCCTGGTACAGGAACTCGAGCGTGCCGGCGCTGCGATAGCCGACGGCCTTGCAGGCCTCGACTACACGATCGCCCATCACCCGGCGCTGTTTGGCGGTGATGCCGGGCGCGGGCGCCTCTTCCACCACCTTCTGGTGACGGCGCTGCATGGAGCAGTCGCGCTCGCCGAGGTGAATGACGTTGCCGTGCCCGTCTGCCAGCACCTGGAACTCGATGTGGCGCGGCTTCTCGAGGAACTTCTCCATGTAGACCTGTTCGTTGCCGAACGCCGCACGGGCTTCCGCCTGCGTGATGGCGATGGCATTGAGCAGCGCCGCTTCCGCGTGCACCGTGCGCATGCCGCGGCCGCCGCCGCCGCCGGACGCCTTGATGATCACGGGATAGCCGATATCGCGCGCGATCCGGAGGTTCTCGTCGGCGTCGGGGCCCAGCGGGCCATCGGAGCCAGGGACGCAAGGCACGCCGTGTGCCTTCATCACCTTAATGGCCGACACCTTGTCGCCCATCATGCGAATGGTCTCGGCCTTGGGGCCGATGAACACGAAGCCGCTCTTCTCGACACGCTCCGCGAAATCCGCGTTCTCGGAGAGGAACCCGTAACCCGGGTGGATGCCCACCGAGTCCGTGACTTCCGCCGCGCTGATGATCGCCGGCATGTTGAGGTAGCTGAGCGCCGAAGGCGGCGGCCCGATGCACACGGACTCGTCCGCGAGCAGCACGTGCTTGAGGCTGTAGTCGGCCGTGGAGTGCACCGCGACCGTGCGGATGCCGAGTTCGCGGCACGCGCGCAGGATTCGCAGCGCGATCTCGCCACGATTGGCGATGATGATCTTCTCGAGCATGGCCACTTTATTCGACTACGAACAGTGGCTGGCTGAACTCAACGGGATCGCCGTTGCGGGCCATGATCGAGGTGACGCGGCCGGCTTTGTCCGACTCGATCTGGTTCATCATCTTCATCGCTTCGATGATGCAGAGGGTCTGCCCGACCTTCACTTCGTCGCCGATCTCCACGAACGCCTTCGAGCCCGGCGAGGGCGAGGCATAGAAGGTGCCCACCATCGGCGCGGTCACCACGTGCTCGTTGGCACGCGGGCGGGCGGCGGGCGCTTCAATCGCGGGGACGGGCGCGGGGGCCGCGACGGGCGCCGCCATCGGCATCGCGTAAGTCGGCATGCCATGAAGCGCTGCATTACCCGTGGGCATGCGGCTGATGCGAACGGCTTCCTCGCCCTCTTTGATCTCGATCTCCGCAATGCCCGACTCCTCGAGCAGCTCGATCAGTTTCTTGATTTTCCGGATGTCCATGCGAGGAGATCTCCCCAGGATTCTTGAAGTTCGACGTGGGATCAGGACGGACGCGACAGCCGCTCGAGCGCAGCGCGCACGGCTAACTCGTAGCCGTAGGCGCCGAGGCCCAGCACACAGCCGTCAGCGATGTCCGTGAAGTAGGAATGCTTGCGAAACGGTTCGCGAGCGTGGGTGTTCGACAGATGCACTTCGATGAACGGCAGCTTCACGCCCAGCAGCGCATCTCGCAGGGAGACGCTGGTGTGGGTGAAGGCGCCCGGATTGAAGATGGCGAACGCCGTGCCGTCTTGCCCGGCCTTGTGGATGCGGGCGACGAGCTCGTGCTCGGCATTACTCTGGAAGGCTTCCAACTCATGGCCCCCGTCCTTTGCGACGGCCATCGCCCGCTGCTCGATGGACGCCAGCGTTACCGCACCGTAAACGGTGGGCTCGCGAGTGCCGAGCAGGTTCAGGTTCGGGCCATTCAGCAGCAGCAGGCGTGCCACGGGCGTTGTCGGTCCTCATTCGATCGAAGGGTGCTCGCGAGGGTCGGTCGAACCGACGCGAAGCGGCGCGAATGTACCTTAATCCGCACCAATTGGAATACTTTCCTTACGCAATTGGCGACGTTTGTCTTGCGAGGAGGGAGAATTCGGGGCTTTCGGCGGGGCGGGCCGCCGGGTTGCCGCCCTTGCCTCTCAGCCGCCCGGCGATCGAGGGGCTTCTTCAGCTGCCGGCGCCGCTGTGCTCGTGGCCGCCGTCCCCGGACTCATCATGATCACGGCTCGGGTCGGCGGCGAGGTCGCGCAGTTTATCCGCGATCTGGCGTCGTGCGTCGGCCAACGAGAGCCGATTGGCGTCCACATCCCTCACGCGGTCGAGAATCGCGGCGGCCTGGTCGGGATGCAGCTCGCCAACCTTGAGGGTGACGATGCGGCCCTGGCTGTCCGCGAACACGGAGAAAGGCAGCACCAGCGAAGCGACGCCGAAGCGCTCGGCGGCTTCGTATCCTTCCTGTTCGCCCATGAGCACGGGGTACTGGATGCCGAACTCTTTGGCGAACTTCACTACCGCCTGCTGTTCGTCCACGGCGATACCGATCACTTCCAGCTTGTCCGCCGCGCGCTCCTTGCGGAGCGTGTTCAGCAGCGGGATCTCTTCCCGGCAGGGGCCGCACCAGGTCGCCCAGAAATTGATGATGAGCGGCTGGCCCTTCCAGCTCGTGAGGCTGCGGGGAGTACCGTTACGGTCCGGCAAGGTCACGTCCGGCAGGGTCTCTGGAACGGTCGGCACCGGTGCTTGCTGGCCCACCTGACCGGGCGCGTCGGTTCTTACCGTTGCGGGTTCAGTGGCGGGAGTGACGGAGTTGCGTCCGTTGAGAGCACGCTGGACGAAGAACCCACCCGTCGCGGCGATCGCGACGATGAGAACGAGGGTGATCGCCCGATTCACGACGACTTCGAGTCTGCGAACGCCTGGCGCAGGACGGCAGTGAAGTCGCCGGCCTTCATGTAACCCACGACGCGGAAGGGGCGCTGCTCGGCGCCGGCCGTGTCGTAGAACGCGATGGTCGGCGGCCCGAGGATGCCGAGGTGCTTCAGGAGGGCCTGGTCCAGCTCGTCGTTCTTGGTGACGTCCGCACGCAGCAGGATGGTGTTGCCCAGCGCGGCCTGCACGCCCGAGTCAGTGAACGTGTATTTCTCCATCTCTTTGCAGGAGACGCACCAGTCCGCGTAGAAATCCAACATCACGGTCTTGCCGGAAGCGCTGGCGGCGGCAACGCGTGCCTGCAGGTCCGCAACGGACTTGATCGTCTCGAAGGCTAAACCGGCTTCCGCCGCCTTCTTTTCGCCAACGGCACCTCCGCCACCTGCCGCCGCCACGCGCAGCGAGCTCAGGGGCTGCAGCGGATCCGTGCCGCCAGACGCCACGCCAATCAGCAGCAGCACGCCGTACACCACGGCGATCAGGCCGGGCGCGCGAACGGCCGCCGGTGCGGGCCCACCATCGCGCGCCTTCAATGAGAACACCCAGTAGCCGCCAACCACTGCGAGCACAGACCACAGCAGCATCGATAGTGAAGGCGGGAGCAACGGCTGGACGAAGTAGATCGCGACGCCGAGGAACAGCACGCCGAAGAGTGATTTCACCGTGTCCATCCACGGCCCGACTTTCGGCAGCAGCGAGCCAGCAGATGCGCCGACCAGCAACAGCGGAACGCCCATGCCGAGGCCGGTGGCGTAGAGAGCGCCGGCGCCACGCGCAATCTGCCCTGTCTGGCTGATCACGGACAGCGCTGCGATGAGCGCCGGGGCTACGCAGGCGGTGACCACCAGCGCGGACAGCGCGCCCATGATGAATGTGCCGACGTAAGTGCCAGACTTCTGCTGGTTGCTCGCGTTCGTGAGGCGCGTCTGCAATGCGCTAGGCAGCTGCAGTGTGTACGACCCAAACATGGCGAACGCCAGCGCTATGAACAGCAGCGCAAACAGGCAAATGATCCACGGCTGCTGGAAGAACGCCTGGGGTGCCTGCTTGAATGCCAACACGAATGCGGCGCCCGCTGCTGCATACGTGAGCGCCATGCCCTGGACGTAAGTGAAAGCAAGCGAGAAGCCGCGCCCAGCGGTGACCTTCTCGCCCTGGCCGACGATGATGCCCGAGAGAATCGGAATCATCGGCAGGACGCACGGCGTGAAGGACAGCAGCACGCCGATGCCAAAGAACGTTGCGAGTACCGCGAGCAGATTGCCGTCACGGATCAGAATGGCGAGCTTGTCCTGCTCGGAGACGAAGGCACCAGTGGTGCTGGACGCGCCTGTGCCCGCTGTTGAGGCAGCGACACTCGCTGCGTTCCCGTTGGGCGCGGAGGGGCCGGCGTTGTTGGTTAGCGCTGCAGCTCCTGCAGCGCTGCCACCTGCCGGTAGGCTGATCTTGAAGTTTCTGGTGGTGGGGGGGTAGCACAACCCCGCTTCCGCGCAACCCTGGTAGGTGACGTCTACCGGCAGATCGAGGGCTCCACCCGCCGCGCGCGCCACCGGCACGCTGGCAATGACGCCTTCGTGGTAGATCTCCTGCTCGCCAAAGTAGTCGTCCGTCTTCTTGATGCCCGTGGGCAGTGACGGGGCGCCAAGCTGCGCATCCTTGCCGGTCGACGCGACCTTGATGCGACTCTTATAGAGGTAGTAACCGTCGTGGATCACCCACTCGACGCGCACCTTGTCCGGCCCATCGGCGACGGCGGAGACCTGGAAAGCCTCGTCCACCGGCAGGAATTCCGGCTGGGCCTGGGATCGAGCCCCCTTGAGGACGGCATCGATGCCGGATTGGGAGGGAAGGTCCGCCGCCAGAGCGGGCGACCCAGCCAGGACGGGCAGAAGCGTGGCGGCAAGCGCCACCGGCAATCCGCCCAACCAACGCGAAAGAAGCGTCTTCATAGCGCTCATAGAGTCGATCTCGTCCACAAAGTGCTCGACCGCGCCGGCAATGGGGGCCGACAAGCGACACGCGGTCGAAGAAGGGGGCCGAGCATACGTTTGAGGCGCCGGCCAGTCACGGAAGGAGACCGGCAAGAATAAAAACCATCGCACCTGCCATCGGAGGTCTTGAAATTCGGGGTTCGCCACCTATCATTAGCAGCCGCTCGGGGGGAGTGCTAATAGCTGCCCTGGGCATGGCTCAGGGGTCGCGCACACCGCTCGCCCCGCCCCGGACTCAATTCAACATAGCAACACAAGCTTCAAGGAGCGTCCCCCATGAAGATCCGTCCTCTTCATGACCGCGTCATCGTGAAACGTCTGGAGGAAGAGCGTACTTCCCCGGGCGGTATCGTGATTCCCGATAGCGCGGCTGAAAAGCCCGTGCAGGGAAAGATCATTGCGGTCGGTAAAGGCAAGATTCTCGAGGACGGCAACGTCCGCCCGCTCGACGTGAAAGTCGGCGACAAGATTCTGTTCGGCAAGTACAGCGGAACGGAAGTGAAGGTCGACGGTGACGATCTCCTGGTCATGCGGGAAGAAGACGTCATGGCCGTGATCGAAGGCAAGTAACAGGAACCCTACACATGGCCGCTAAAGACGTACGTTTTTCAGACGACGCCCGTAACCGCATGGTGAAGGGTGTCAACATCCTCGCCAATGCCGTGAAGGCGACGCTTGGCCCCAAGGGCCGCAATGCCGTGCTCGAGAAGAGCTTCGGCGCCCCCACCGTCACCAAGGACGGTGTGTCGGTCGCGAAGGAAATCGAGCTCAAGGACAAGTTCGAGAACATGGGCGCGCAGATGGTGAAGGAAGTCGCTTCCAACACCTCTGACGAAGCCGGCGACGGCACCACCACCGCCACCGTGCTCGCGCAGGCGATCATCCGCGAAGGCCTCAAGGCCGTTGCCTCGGGCCGCAACCCGATGGACGTGAAGCGCGGTATCGACAAGGCCGTCGTCGTAGCCGTCGAAGAGCTGAAGAAGCTCTCGAAGCCCTGCAAGGACTCCAAGGCGATCGCGCAGGTCGGCACGATTTCCGCCAACTCCGACGATTCGATCGGCAAGACGATTGCCGACGCGATGGAGAAGGTCGGCAAGGAAGGCGTGATCACCGTTGAGGAAGGCTCGGGTCTCGACAACGAGCTCGACGTGGTCGAGGGCATGCAGTTCGACCGCGGCTACCTCTCCGCGTACTTCATCAACAACCAGGCGAACCAGACGGCCGAGCTCGACAAGCCGCTGATCCTCCTGGTCGACAAGAAGATCTCGAACATCCGCGAGATGCTGCCCCTGCTCGAGGGTGTGGCGAAGGCCGGCCGTCCGCTGCTCGTCGTCGCTGAAGACGTCGATGGCGAGGCGCTCGCGACCCTCGTGGTGAACAACATCCGTGGCATCCTGAAGGTCGCGGCCGTGAAAGCCCCGGGCTTCGGCGACCGCCGCAAGGCCATGCTGCAGGACATCGCCACCCTCACGGGCGGCACGGTGATCTCCGATGAAGTCGGTCTGCAGCTCGAGAAGGCGACCGTCAACGATCTCGGCGAAGCCAAGAAGATCGTCGTGGAGAAAGAGAACACCACGATCATCGACGGCGACGGCAAGGCGGCCGACATCAAGGCGCGCATCGAGTCGATCCGTCAGCAGGTGATCGAAGCCACTTCGGACTACGACAAAGAGAAGCTGCAGGAGCGCGTTGCGAAGCTCTCCGGCGGCGTCGCGGTCATCAAGGTGGGCGCTGCCACCGAGATCGAGATGAAGGAAAAGAAGGCCCGCGTCGAAGACGCCCTGCACGCCACGCGTGCGGCGGTGGAAGAGGGCGTGGTGCCGGGCGGTGGTGTTGCGCTGATCCGCGCGCAGAAGGCGCTCGACAAGCTGGAAGGTGCGAACGAAGACCAGACGGTCGGCATTCGCATCCTGGCCCGCTCGATCGAAGAGCCGCTGCGCCAGATCGTCGAGAACGCGGGTGAAGATGCCGCGGTGGTATTGAATGCCGTCAAGGCGGGCAAGGGCTCGTACGGCTACAACGCTGCCACGGGCACCTACGGCGACATGCTCGACGCCGGCATTCTGGATCCGACCAAGGTCACGCGTCTGGCTCTGCAGAACGCGGCCTCGGTTTCGGGCCTGCTGCTGACGACCGAAGTCATGATCGCGGAAGCCCCGAAGGACGATGACCATGGCCACGGCATGCCGCCGGGCGGCATGGGCGGCATGGACATGTAATGTCCGGCGAGGCGGATGGCTCCCTCCAAAGAGGGAGCCGAAAAGTCCGCTTCGCGCTGAACTTCCGGCGTACTGGTGCGGTCCCAACCCACCAGTACGCTCGGAAACGAGCTGAAAGTTAAGGGAGTGTCACGGGCCTAAATGCTCGTCGTTCCCTGAAAGCCGCGGATCGAGACCCCCTGAATGATTCCGCGCATTTTTAAGGCCCGCCTCTGGCGGGCCTTATTTTATCCGCCTGCTTCTTTTGTTTAATCGCTTCGCGGATTCGCAAAGCGGTTCCTCTCTGTCGCGATAGCCCGACGTTTCGGGCGTCAACGCGGCCTGTGAATGGGGCGTTCCCCGCGCCCACATTTCGCTGTGGGAGGCGGTCAACATGCTCTGTCTCGAAACCGGCTACGTTCGTCGCGCGCTTGCGGGCGCGTTGCTTTCACTTTCATTACTCATCAGCGCTTGCGGGGGCGGCGGTAAGTCCGAGCTCGGCGCTGGGGGCGGCGGTACTACGACGCCACCGCCATCCGGTAGCTCGTGCGATAGCACAAGTTGCGGCACTGCATACGTCGGCATCATGGATGCCGATGGCGACTTCGACAGCTACAGCGTCGACGTCGTGTCCCTGTCGCTGAAGAAGGCCAACGGCTCCGCTGTCGAGACGTTGCCGGCGCAACCGCGCATCGACTTCACCGATCTGGTGGATCTGAAGGAGTTCGTCACCGCCGCGACGATTCCGAACGGCACGTACGTCGCGGGCACGATGCGCCTCGACTTCACCAATGCCGATATCGTTGTGGATGTCGGCGGCGTACCCACGCATGCCGTCGCGGTCGATGCGAACGGCGCGCCGCTCACGACTGTCGACCTGGACATCCAGCTCGACAATCGTCATCAACTCACCATCACGCCGGGTAAGCCCGCGTTGCTGGAGTTGGACTTCGACCTCGCCGCCTCGAACACCGTCGACCTGACAAAGACGCCGGTGCAGGTGATGGTGAAGCCCTTCATCGTTGCGTCCGTCGATGTCGCGGACAGTCGCGAAGCGCGCGTTCGCGGCCCGCTCGTGTCGGTGGACTCTGCGGCCGGCGACTACAAGATCGACCTGCGTCCATTCAATCTCGCGTCGGCTCGTCTCGGCCAGGTGACGGTGCATACGACGTCGACCACGGAGTTCGAGATCGACGGTACGACGTACACCGGCTCCCCCGGTGTCACCGCACTTGCCGCGCTCGCAGCCGGCGCGCCGACTGCCGCGTACGGCACGCTCAACGTCGATCAGCGCACGTTCGCTGCCGAGCGCGTTCATGCGGGCTCGAGCGTGGCCAGCGCGCAGTTCGATGTGATGGACGGCAACGTCATCGCGCGCAATGGCGATCAGCTCACCGTTCGCGGGGTCACTCTGGTGAAGCGCACGGGGGGCCCGTCATTCATCCGCAATGACACCACGCTGACAGTTGGCGCCAACACGAAAGTGACGAAGGACGGCGAGATGAACAACGCGCTCACGAAGGATGCGCTCTCGATCGGCCAGCGCGTGCACGCCTTCGGCACCGCCACCGATCTTGCGGGCGGGGGCGTCACGTTCGACGCCACGTCCGGTCGCGTGCGCATGCAGTTAACGCACGTGCTAGGCACCGTGAAGAGCGCGGGTTCCGGCGCGCTCGCACTGGATGTCACGTCGATCGATGGTCACGTGCCGACGATCTTCAGCTTCGTGGGCACGAGCCCGGCGCTCGCCGCGGATGCGGATCCGCACAACTACGAGGTCAGTACGGGCAACCTCGATCTGAGTCGTCTCGACACCGGCAAGGCGGCGCGGGCGTTCGGCTTCGTTACGCCGTTCGGCGCGGCGCCGCCGGATTTCACGGCGCGCACGCTCGTCGACTTCCGTGACGTGCCCGCGCTGCTGTCGCTCGGGTGGGGCCCGCCGGGAACGGCGACGCCATTCCTTACGGTCGATGCCTCTGGCCTGGTCATCGACAATCACAACTCGAGCATCGGCTTGCGTCACGTGATTGCGGTGGGCCCGGCGTTGACCGACATCAAGTCGCTCGCAAGCGGCCCGCGCATCGTGCCCGACGCGACGAAGTCGGTGACCTTCGCGATAGCCGACGGTCGCCGCATCGACGTGTTCACGATGTTCGGTGACTTCACCGCAGCGGTGGCGCAGAAGCTCGCTGGCGGCTCGAAGGCCGTGAATCTTGCAGCGACCGGTGACTTCAACGCGGCGACAGGTGATTTCACCGCGCGCCGTGTACTGCTCGAAGTTCGCTCGACGAACTAGCCTCGAGGCGGGCCACGCAGGCCGCAGCGAGGCTGTGCGCGCAATAAGACAAATCGCGCGCGGATGGTGTCGGCAAAATCTCAACGACATGCATCCGCGCGCACCCTCCAGCCGTTTCAAGCGTGTGGATTTAGGCGTCGCTGCGGTTTATGTTCTTTGCATCAGTCCCGGCGACGACCCTTCTGGAGGGGCTCCCATGGCACGGATCCGTGGCCCGGCGCGAGCGGTTTGCACTCTCGGCTCAGCGCTGTTGATTCTCTCGGGGTGCGATCGACTTTCCTCTCACGGCGATACGGAGTGGACGCGCGCCGCGCTCGAACGCAATCCGGATCTCACCATCGTTGCGTCGGACAAAGACGCGAAGACGTTCACCGTGCAGGTGAAGGGCAGCAGTGAGCTGCGCGTCGTTCGCGCGAATGAAGTGATCGGCATACTGCCCGCGACGGGCGTCGCGCCAGCGGTGTCTGAGAACAGCGGAACAGCAAAAGCAGCGCCGCCGTCCGACGCTTCGGCTGAAAGCACCGAGCCCTCGGCGCAGACCGCGACTCCAGGCGAGCCCGCCGCTCGGCCCGGAGATCAGGTCGCTTCAGCGCAGCCGAACTCCTCATTCAAGTCCGGCTCCGGATTCGTCACGGACGCTTCGGGCAAGACGCGCACGTTCGGCGGCACGGACGCGGACGCGGATGCTCAAACCCCGGCGGGTGACACCGGCGCAACTGCGCCGGGCGTGAGTGCCGAGAAGGCCAAGGCCGAGCGCAAGGTGCTCGCGTCAGGTCCGGGTTACAGCGTGACCGCAGGCGAGCCGCGCGCGAACCGCCCGATCCACCTCGCGCAAGCGACCGAGCTCAAGTCGCCGTCGAACGCGGTGATGGAGCGGCGTTACGACCCGATGATCTGCCAGGGCAACCGGCTGCTGCGGATCGATGGGCGCAATATCGAGTTCGAAGGCGATGGACTGTCGGTGCTCGACGGATGCGAGCTTCACATCACGAACAGTCATATCATCGCGCACGGTCTCGGGCTTTCCGTACGTGCGGCCAATGTACACATCCAGAACAGCATCATCGAAGGCGACGGCGGTTCAATCTCCGCGTCCCAGGGCGCCAAGGTCTACACCCAGCAATCCACGTTCAAGGGATTGAGCCGGCGCCTTGACTCAGCCACCTTCGAAGACCTCGGCGGCACCAACTGGAATTGAGGGCGAGCTCGCCGCCAGCGCCCACCTTCCCGCTTCCGTGCGCCCGCTCGTCGAGCGGGCGCTCGAAGCCCTGGCAGACAACACGGATCTCGACGCGGCGCTGACCGCCGCTCCCCGCGAGGTGCGGGCGTCCATTCCGATGGTCTTCGCTGCGAGCGACTTCGTCGCCCAGTCGTGCACGCGCAATCCGCAGCTGCTAATCGACCTTGCGACCAGCGGCGATCTGCGTCGCCGGTTGAGTCGTGCGGAATTTGCCGCCCGCGCGCCTTCGATCACCGCCGAGGGACAGTCGGCGGTCGTTCCAGAGACGGACTTCATCGCGTTGCTTCGTCGCTGGCGCAAGCGCGAGATGGTTCGCATTGCCTGGCGCGACCTCGCGGGGTGGGCGAGCCTCGAAGAAACGCTGTCCGAGCTTTCTGTCTTTGCCGACACTGCGATCCAGGCCGCGTATGCGCATGCGCGCCGCGCGCTCGTCACGCGCTATGGCGAGCCGCGCTCGCCCGCCGGAGACGTGCAGCAACTCGTCGTCATCGGCATGGGCAAGCTCGGTGGCGGTGAGCTGAATTTCTCGTCCGACGTCGATCTCGTGTTCCTGTTCGGCGAGCACGGCGAGACCGATGGCCCGCGACCCGTCGAGAACGAAGAGTTCTTCACGCGGCTCGGGCAGAGTCTCATTCGCCTCCTCGAAACGCCGACACACGACGGCCTCGTGTTCCGCGTGGACATGCGCCTTCGCCCGTTCGGTGACAGCGGCGCGCTCGTGTGCAGCTTCGCGTCGTTCGAGGATTATCTGCAACGGCACGGCCGCGATTGGGAGCGCTACGCATACGTGAAGGCGCGCGCGATCACGGCGGCCGACGAGTACGGCGAGGTGTACGCGAATGCCGTTCGCCCGTTCGTCTATCGCCGCTACGTTGACTACGGCGTGTTCGAAAGCCTTCGCGAGATGAAGCTGCTGATCGAACGCGAAGTGGAGCGCCGCGAGCTCGCCGATCACGTGAAGCTCGGCCCCGGCGGCATTCGCGAGATCGAGTTTGTCGTGCAGGCATTCCAGCTCATTCGGGGGGGTCGGTTCAAGCGGCTGCAAACGGTGTCGCTGCTGGAAGCGATGCCGCTCCTCGATGGCAACAAGCTCCTGCCGCCAGGTGTCGTGCTCGATCTGCACGCGGCCTATGTTTATCTGCGCCGCCTGGAGAATCGCATCCAGATGCTCGCGGACGCGCAGGATCACCAGCTGCCGAAGGACGAGCTTGCGCGCACTCGCATCGCGCTCGCGATGGGTGCGAACGACTGGCCGTCGCTGGTCGCCGAGCTCGACGGCCATCGCGCGAAGGTCAGCCAGCATTTCGAGACCGTGGTCTTCAGCGGCACGCAGGACCCCGATCTCGGCGCGGTGAAGATGGACTTCGGCCGCTTCTGGGATTCGCAGGCGGAAGAAGCCGCGCTCGCCGAATCGCTTTCGAACGCCGGGATGCCGGAGCCCAGCGAGGCCGCGCGCCTGCTGCTGGAACTGCGCGCGTCCGGTGCCGTCAGGAAGCTCGACGAGCCCGGCCGCAAGCGATTGCAAGCGCTGCTTCCCGCATTGATGGCGGATGTTGTTCGCGGCAAGGAGCCGCTCGCGGTTCTGCGCCGGCTCGTGCGCATCATCGAAGCGATCGGGCAGCGCTCCGTGTACTTCGCGCTCCTGCACGACAGTGCGACCGCTCGCCGGCGGCTCATCGATCTGTGCGGCCGGGGCGATTTCCTGGCGAACCAGATTGCGGCTCACCCGCTGCTGCTCGATGAGCTGCTGGACGAGCGCCTGCTGCTCAATCTCCCGAACCGCGCCGAACTCGTCATGGAGCTCGACGTGATGATGGAGCAGCTTCCGGAGGTAGACGATCCGGAACGCCAGGTCGAAACGTTGCGCCAGTTCCAGCGCGCGGCGATTTTCCGCGTGGCGGTGGCCGATCTCACGGGCCTTCTGCCCCTCATGCGGGTCAGCGATCGGCTCACCGAGGTCGCGGAGCTGATCGTCGAGCGCGCAATGTCGCTCGCCTGGCAGCAGATCACCGCGCAGTTCGGCGTGCCGATGTGCGATGACGGGAGCGGTGGCAAGCGCGCCGTGCGCATCTGCGCAGTCGGTTACGGCAAGCTGGGTGGAATGGAGCTCGGGTACTCATCCGATCTCGATCTGGTCTTCCTGCACGATTCGCGAGGCGAACCGCAGGAAACGAACGCCGTCCGGCCGCTCGATAACCAGGTGTTCTTCGTCCGGCTCGCCCAGCGCATCGTCCACCTCCTCACCGTGCATTCGCGCGCGGGCAGGCTTTATGAGGTGGACCAGCGCCTTCGTCCGAGCGGCAAGGGCGGAATGCTCGTGACGAACATCGAGGCGTTCGCGGAATACCAGAAGAAGGAAGCCTGGACCTGGGAGCACCAGGCGCTCCTGCACGCCCGGGCCGTCGCCGGCTCGGCGCAGTTGCGGGCCCGCTTCGAAGTCGTTCGCCTGGACGCGCTTCGCAATGACGTGCGCCGTGACACCCTCCGGGCGGAGGTCGCCTCGATGCGCGAGCGCATGCGCAGGGAGCTCACGCGCGCCAAGGCGGGCGAGTTCGACATAAAGCAGGACTCCGGTGGCGTGGCCGATATCGAGTTTCTCGCCCAGTACTGGGCGCTGCTCTGGGCGAAGGACAAACCTCCCGTCGCGATGTTCTCCGACACCATCCGGCAGCTCGAATCCGTCGCCTCCGCGGACCTGGTGTCGCAGGAGCGGGTGGACGTGCTGACCTCCGCCTATAGGGAGTACCGCACCCGCTCGCACCACCTCTCGCTGGAAAGCCGGGAGCCGATCGTGCCGGCGACGGAGTTCATCGAGACGCGAGCGGCCGTCACGGGGATCTGGAATGAAACGATGGCGGCCCCGGATGGGGCGGCAGGCGGGTAGGCGTCCCCACGTCCTTGGTACGCCGCTGTGAGCGTCCCCCTCACGAGCGGCGGCCCGTCACGACCGATGGTGCGTTCCTCCCCTGATCGCACACTGACTTACCCTGTGGCGGGGACCGGAGGGGACGACTCCGGTATGAAACCCCCGACCGCAGTGGCCGTGCCTTTGCTTTATCTGTCGGCAGAGGCCATTTCATTTCAGCGCGTATAATCCGGACCCGTCGTTCCCTGCATTAAGACAAAAGACCGTACGCCATGGCCGCCACGCCCACCCGTCCGCTGATCCAACCGAATGCCCAGAGCCAGTACGAAGTAACGGCGGAGGACCTGCCGCTCGCCTGCCCGATGCCGGAGATGTACCTCTGGAACTCGCACCCGCGCGTGTACCTGCCGATCGAGCAGACCGGTTGGGCAAAGTGCCCCTACTGCGGGGCCGAGTACACCCTGAAGCGCGGCTAGGCCGGTTTGTACGGCTTGTAGGATTTCTCTTCGACGATCCGCGAGCCGAGCTTCACGTTGATGCGCTTCTTGACGGCGGCGCGTTCGTCGTTCTCTATATAGACCGAACGGGCGAGCTCGATGAAACGCGCGTCGAACGCCTGAGCCAGTTCCTTATCGCGGATGTCGTCCTCGATCACCCACAGTCGCTCGTTCACCGCCTGAAGCGCACGCTCGTCCGCGGCCACGTCCGCTTCCGATCCCACGGCGCCTTGCCAGGTCTTTTCCAGCTCCGCAAGCTCCGCGCGCACGTTCGCGAGCTTCGCCGCGTCCGTCATGCGCGCGGACTTGATGCGCAGGATCGTGATCTTGTCGAGCAGCTCGCCGGGCGAGATGGGGACGAGGATGTCTTTCATTAGGCTCTTTCCGCGTTCACGCCGGACCCGGCCGCTGCGTGTATTGCAGGGCCTGGTCGAGCTTGGCTGTTACCTGCGCGACCTCGATGAGGTCCATCACGCCGCGCTCTTCGATCTTCTCGGTCCACGGCAGGCGCTCGGGCGGGCGTCCGCGGAAGCGACGTGCCGCCTCAGGGTAGGCGTTTACGCACCAGAGGCGTGAGAGGTAGGGCCCGCTGCGCGCCGGATTCGTCGCGGCGTAGAGCCCCACGACGGGCGTGCGCACCATCGTCGCCATGTGCGCGGGCCCCGAGTCGGGCGCGACCAGCACGGTCGCCCGTTCCAGCAGCGCTAGCAGTTGGGGCAGCGTGTCCTTGCCGATCTGGTTGATCGTGGGCGTCTTCATCGCGGCTTCGATGTCCGCGCCCACTTTGCGCTCCAGCGCGGTGGGGCCGCCGCAGAGAATGACCCGCATGCCGTGCTGTTGGGCTGCGTAGTCCGCCACTTCAGCGTAGCGTTCGGCCCGCCAGTTTCGTAGTGAATGACTGGAGCAGGGGCTGATCACGAGTGTGGGACGCGTATCCGGAATGAGTTCTTGCGCATATTCGAGCGCGTCTTGCGGCAGCGGGATGTCCCAGCTCACCACGCGTTCCTTCACGCCGAGCGCTTCGACGAAACCGAAGAAGCTGTCGAGGACGTGCTCGCGCGAGCGGGCCGCGATCCGGCGATTGGTGAACAACCATTGCAGCTCGCGCGCGCGGGTGCGATCGAACCCGATCTTTGCTGTGGCCCGCGTGGCGCGGGCGATAAGGCTGGCGCGGAAGGCCAGCTGCATGTGGAGCAGCACGTCGAACTCGCGCTGGCCGAGCTTCTCACGCATTTCGCGACGCGCGGCGAAGCCGGCGCGCTTGTCTACGATGATAAACTCCACGCCCTCTATCAGGCTCATGAGGCGCGCTTCGGTCTTGCCGATGATCCACGTGAACTTTGTCTGCGGCCAAGCCCGTTGCAACGTGCGTAGTATCGGCACGGCATGGCAGGTATCGCCGATCGCCGACAGCCTTAGCAGGCAGACGCTGCGCGGTGGGTCTGGCAGGGGCTGCATAGTGCGGAGAATCGGTTCATGAGCGGGCAGAAATGGCCGCTCGGGTCGGAGGTCAGGCGGAGGGATCTCACGGGGGGCGTCATGCTATATGACGCATCCCGGGCCGGCAACGCGGCGGCGGGCTGGTTCGATCCGGCCTACTGGAAAGAACGCGACGAGGTCGACGGCGAGGCCCGCGGTCGCGGCACCACGTACTTCGTGCGCACCGGCAAGCAGCAGTTCGTGCTCCGGCACTATCGGCGCGGTGGGCTCATCGCCAAGGCGATGGGCGACCGGTACTTCTGGCGGAACGAGAACGCCACGCGCTCTTTCTCGGAGTGGCAGCTGCTCTACCACCTGCATCGTGCCGGGCTGCCCGTGCCCGCGCCGATCGCCGCGCGCTATCGACGCCATGGCCTGCTGTACACGGCGGATCTCATCACCGAACGGCTGACGGATTCGGTCTCGCTGGCCGAGCAGTTGCGGTCGCGGGGCATCCCGATTCTGGGGTGGATCACCATCGGGCGGTGCATTCGTGCATTTCACGATCTTGGTGTGTGTCACCCTGACCTCAATGCACACAACATCCTGCTGGTGGGCGACGACTCGGTGTATCTCATCGACTTCGATCGCGGGCGGCTCATGAAGCCGGGCCTGTGGTGCGACGGCAATCTCGTGCGATTGCGCCGATCGCTCGAGAAGATCACGTATAAGTTGCCTCCCGAGCATTTCAGCGAAGCGGACTGGCACGGGTTGCTGGATGGGTATCGGCAGAGTGGCGGAATGCCCGGCGCCCCGGGCAGACCGACACCTGCGCCTGTGGCGTCCGAGGCGAGTGAGACCGGCTTGAATCGAATCCTGAGCGCCGCGGCGGAGTCGGGCGCGACGCCCGCATCAGTGTCAGCGAGCGCTGCGGATGGGGTGGTTGGCAGCGCGCCGGCCACGTCCTCGGTCGCACCGCTCGCAGCCGCCGCCTCGGTCGTGGTGATGAGCTCGCCGGTTCACACCGCTGCCGCTGCTTTGGAGAGCCTGCGGCACGCGGCTCCTCAAAGCACGCCAATCGCCTAGCGCTGAAACATCCAGCGCATGCGCTATTTCTACACTCTCGCCGGCTACCTCGTTCTCGCCCCGGTTTTCTGCGCGGTACTGTGGTTCCGCAGCCTGCGGGATGCACGGTATCGCCGCAATTTCTCCCAGCGCTTTGGCAACGGCGACACGATGGCGGAGCAGAGCATCTGGGTGCATGCGGTCTCGGTCGGCGAAGTGAATGCGGCGGCGGTGCTCGTGCGCACGCTCTACGATCGCTACCCCGGGATTCCGCTGGTGGTCACCACGCTTTCGCCAACGGGCGAAGAGCGTGCGCGAGCGTTGCTGGGCGATCGCGCAAACATCCGCTTCCTGCCGCTGGATCTCCCGGGCTCCGTGCGCAAGTTTTTCGATCGCGTGAAGCCGCGTATCGCGGTGATCTTCGAAACAGAACTGTGGCCGAATCTCTATCACGAGTGCGGTCGCCGGCGTGTGCCCCTCGTGCTCGCGAGCGCGCGTCTATCGCCGCGCGCCATGGGTCGCTATCGCCGCTTCCTGTCGCTGTTCCGCGAAGTGCTCTCGAATCGCGTGACCATCGCCGCGCAGGGCGAGGGCGATGCGGAGCGCTTCCGCTCGCTGGGCGCCGACCCCGAACGCACTCACGTCACCGGCAACCTCAAATTCGATTTCGCTGTGCCCGCGAACGTGAAGACGAAGGGCGCGCAGCTGCGCGAGTTCTACGCCGCCGGCCGCCCGGTGTGGGTTGCGGGCAGCACGCACGCGGGCGAAGAGGCGATCGTGCTGGAGGCGCATCGCGAAGTGCGCAAGACGCATCCCGGCACCATTCTCGCGCTGGTACCGCGCCATCCGCAGCGGTTCAACGAAGTGGCGTCGTGGCTCGAGAAGCAGAACGTGCGCTTCATCCGGCATTCGCAGCCTTCGGCGCGCACGCCGGACCTCGAAGTCGTTCTCGTCGATACGCTGGGCGAGCTGCTGGATTTCTACGCGATGGGGGATGTCGCCTTTGTCGGCGGCACGCTCGTCGAGGTGGGCGGCCACAACCTGCTCGAACCGGCGGCGCTGGGCGTGCCCGTGCTCGCGGGGCCGCACAACTTCAACGGCGCCGATATCGCGAAGATTCTGGTGGAGCGCGGCGCGGCGCTCATCGTGAACGATGCGAAGGAGCTCGCCGCGCGTGTTTCAGTGCTGTTGTCGAGCCCCACCGACCGCGCGCGCATCGGCGCGTTGGGCCGCGAATGCGTGGAAGACAATCGCGGCGCGCTCGACAAGCTGCTGAGCCTCATCGATCCGCTGATACGGCAGTAACTATTCCTTTGCCCTAAATGAAAGCGCCCGCCGATCGGCGGGCGCTTCGGGTCGTGCGTCGACTTCCGCTCTATCGCGCTGGCGTGTTGGGCGAGTTCGGTGCCGTGGGCGCGGCGCGCACCGACTCCGTGAGCAGCGCGTTGAGCTCCGCGAGCGTCTTCTCGTCGAGAGTGCCCGCGGCCTGACGCAGGTTCACCACGTTCGTCAGATACGTGTAGCGGCTCTGTAGATACGTGGTCTGGTTGGCAACGAGCTGGCGACGCTGGTCGAGCACGTCCACCGACGTACGCGTTCCGACTTCGTAGCCCGCTTCGGTCGCTTTCAGCGAGGTGTCGCTCGACTGCACGGCCTGCTTCAACGCTTCGACACGAGCCATTTCGCTTATGACGCCAAGGTAGGCGTCGCGCGTGGCACGTTCGGTGGCGCGTGACGTGGCGGTGACGCCTTCCTTCGCGGCGATCCAGCGGTACTGCTGTTCTTTGACACGAGCCTGCGTACCGCCGCCGGCGAAGATGGGCACCTGCACCTGCACACCGTAGGTCTTCTGGCTGTTGCTGCTCGGGTATGGGTCGAAAGTGCCGAGGCCGCCGATCGTCGCGTCGCCGACGTTCCGTCCCTTGCCGTAGGCGCCGACGAGGTTGATCTCCGGAAGATGACCGCCGAACGCAACCCGCACGTTCTCGCGCGCGATATCGGACCCGAGCCGGCTCGAGAGCAGCTGGGTGTTCTGGTCGAGGGCCATGTTCACCCATTCCTGCTCGTCCGCCGGGGCCGGGGAGGCGAGGGGCATCTCTGCACCGGGACGGGACAGCTGCTCGTACTTCTGGCCGGTGACTTCACGGAGCTGCTCTTCGGCCGACGCGAGGGCGCGCTTGGCCTCGATGACCGCTGCGTTGCTCTGGTCGCGGGCGGCTTTGGAGTCCTGCACGTCCGTGATGGCGATGAGGCCGACTTCGAACCGCTTGTTGGCCTGATCGAGCTGGCGATTGAACGCTTCGAGGGCGATCTGCTGCGCTTCCAGCGTGTCCTGGGCGGCGAGTACGCCGAAGTAGCGCTGCGCGACCCGCTGGAGCAGCGCTTGCTCGGCTGTGCGGTAGTCCGCCTCGGCTTGCGCAACCGTACTGTCGGCGACCTGGAGCGAGGACCATTTGGTCCAGGAAAACAGGTTCTGGGTGAGATTGATGCTCCACACCCGGTTCTTGGGGTGGGCGGTCTGCGTGTTCGGGAAGATCGTCACGCCGATCGTTTCGCCGTTGGCATCCGTGATGGCCTGCGGGGTGGACGCTGAGTTTTCCGTCGTTCCGCGCGTGTACGTCCCCTGACCCGTGATCTGCGGCAGCAGGGCGGCCCATGCCTCCGGCTTTATCTGCTGAGTCGCCTTGCGAATGGCATCGGCCTGCCGAATGGTCGGATCGCTCGCCAGCGCGTCCTTGTAGACGCTCATGAGGTCGGCCGCGCCGGCCGTGCCGGCGGCGAGCAGTGAGATCACTGCGAGGCTAATCGCCCGTTTCATTGATTTTCCCTTTGAAGACGTCGTCTTATTGAATCGGTGTTGTATATCACTATATCAGTCGCGAGAGCGGCCCGGCAAGATCGGCGCGAGCCGTCCGGCGAACGCGTGCTGAATTAGTACGCAGGAACCGACGGATCGACATCGCGGGACCAGGCGAGGATGCCCCCGGTGAGGTTGGCGACTGACTCGAACCCGTTATGGTCGAGGAACCGCGCCACCTGCATGCTCCGGCCGCCCGAGCGGCACATGACTACGATCTCCTGATGCCGGTCCAGTTCGCCGAGTCGCGCAGGAATTTCGCCCATCGGGATGTGCAGGACGTCCGGTATGCGCGCCACGTCGAGCTCCGCCTTCTCCCTCACGTCGATCACGAGCGGCCCTGTGCCGGCCTCTCGACGGGCTTTGAGCTCGCTTGCGGTGATCTCGTTTACCACGACGACTAGAAAGCGAACCCGGACGGTCGCCGGGCGTTCTGCAAGGGGGCGACTACGGTTTCGAACAGGCTCTCGGTCACCCAGCCGTCCTCGGAAACGCGCCGGACGAGACGGGCATCCATGACGGGCGCGTCACCCACGATCACGAACAGGCGGCCGCCGATCTCGAGCTGGCGCTGAAAGCGATCGTCATACACCGGGAGGGACCCCGTGACGGCAATGGCGTGGAAGCGCGGGCCGGCGCCGCCCTGGGCTCCGTCTTGCATGGCATCCGCGGTGATGACTTCAGCATTACGCACGCCGGCGGCGGCGAGATTGGATCGGGCGAGGTCCGCCAGCTCCGCGAAGAGCTCCAGCGACTTCACCTGCGCGGCGGAATCAGCGAGGCATGCAGTGACGTATCCGGACCCTGAACCGATCTCGAGCACGCGGTCGGTGGCTGTGAGCTCGAGCGCCTGCAGCAGGCGGCCGACGACGTTTGGCCGCAACATGTGCTGCCCGCTCGGCAGAGGAACCTCGGTGTCCACGAAAGCGAGATATTCCTGCCCGGCCGGCACGAATTGTTCACGACGTACTGTGCGAAGTGTCGTGAGCACGCGCGCGTCCAGAACCTCCCAGGCGCGCACCTGGTGTTCGATCATCTGCTCGCGGGCGTCAGTGACAAAGGGTGAAGCGGCGGACATGGTGTGCAAAGGACTCCGGCGCAATAGTGAACTTATTGTGCCTGTGACAAGGGCCCGAGAAGTTAAGGGTTTTCCATGAATCTGCCAAGCGGATGTGCGACAAGATATGGTGAAACACGGACAGGGCGATACGGGTGCTGCGCTAGACTCACTAACAACAGCGTTCGGGGCGTGACAAGAAACACGAGATCACTCGAAAACGCGCTCTCGAACGGGGCTTTGAGAAAAAAAAGATGTCGATAATGGGCCTTCTGTGCCTTCTGCTGGCGCTCGTTGCCGCGCTGCTGCTGGTTCTCTACTGGCTGCAGAGACGAGATCTGAAGACTGTAGGGCAGCTCGCGCAGCAGCTGCAGAAGATCGCAGTGGGCGGTCGATTGGGCGGGCGAGTGGACATTTCCACCGATCAGCCGGAGATCGCTGCGCTCGCCACCACGGTAAATCACTTGATCACACGGGTGTCCGCGCCTGATCGCAACTCCAGCCACGCGAGCCCGAAGCTGTTCGGCGAGCTCGCCGACCGGATCCACGAGGCCGTCCTGGTGCATCGGGACACCATCCTGCACGTAAACCGACAGTTCGCCACCCTCGTCGGCGTGGAACGCGTCGACCTCATCGGCCGTCGCCTCGGCGACCTCGTGCCGCCGGAATACTCGGACCTCGTGTCGGAGAACATCCGCCGCCGCCTCGCGGGCGAGCCGGCCGCCGAGCGTTACGAGATCGAGATGGTCGGCGTGCAGGGGATGATGAGTCGTCTCGAAATCAACTCAACCGTGCTCGACTACGAAGGCGAGCCCGCGCTGCTGATCACCGGGGTTGAAATCGTTCCGACGCAGACCGTGCCGGCGCTGCGCGCGTTGCCCGCGCAGGCCGCGGCGGCGAGCGCGGTGAATCCGTTGCATCTGTTCGCGCTCGATTCGCTCGCGGAGGCAATCATCGCGACCGATACGGAAGGCCGCATCACGTATCTCAATGCCGCGGCCGAGCATCTCACCGGCGCCGTCGCGAACAATGTCATCGGCAAGCCGCTCGAGGAGATCATCGGGCTCGTGGATGAGACCGATCGCCGGCTGCTCAACGATCCGGTGAAACAGGCGCTGACGACGGGCGCACCGGTGAACCTGAGTCGCCGCGCGTTGCTGCTGTCGAAGGCGAACGGTAGCGAGCGGTCGATCGAGCTTTCCGCTTCGCCGATTCGCGATGGCGACAAGATTGTCAGTGGTGCCGTGGTGCTGCTGCATGATGTGACCGAGTTGCGCGGCCTCGCTCGGCAGATGTCTTATCAGGCGACGCACGATGCGCTGACTGGCCTCGTGAACCGCCGCGAGTTCGAGCGCCGGCTCGAAGAAGCCGTGGACAGCGGCCATCGCGGCGATGGTCAGCACGTGCTGTGCTATCTCGACCTGGATCGCTTCAAAGTCGTGAACGACACCAGCGGTCACCTTGCTGGTGACAGCATGCTGCGCGAAGTCGCGAAGCTGCTGAGAGACGCCGTCCGTGACAGCGACACCGTTGCGCGACTCGGTGGCGATGAGTTCGGCATGCTGCTCATCGGGTGTCCGCTCGAGAAGGCGCGGCAGATTGCGGATGATGTGTGTCGTGCCGTCGCCGACTACCGCTTCGTCTGGAAAGACAAGATTTTCAACATCGGCACGTCGGTCGGTCTCGTGGAAGTTTCGCGCGAGAGCGGCACGCTCGAAGAGCTGCTGGCCGCCGCGGACTCGGCGTGCTATGTCGCGAAGAAGCAGGGCACCGGCCGCGTGGCCGTGTACTCGGCGCGCGATGAGGCGCTGGCTCGCCACACCGGCGAGATCCAGTGGCTGCAGCGCTTGCAGACGGCGCTCAAGGAAAACCGCTTTCATCTCTATCACCAGCCCATCGTTCCCGCGTTTGGCGAGGATACTGGCGGCCCGGCGATGGAAGTGCTGGTCCGTTTGCATGACGAGCATGGGAACGAAGTGCCGCCCTCCGAGTTCGTGCGCGCGGCGGAGCGCTATCGGTTGATGGGGCTGGTGGATCGCTGGGTCGTGCAGACAACGCTCGCGGCGCTCGGGCGCGGCGCCATCCCAGTGCCCTCGACACGCAGCGTAGCGATCAACGTGTCGGGGCAGACGCTCGGCGATACGCAGTTCCTCGAGTTCGTGGTCGAGTGCCTCGACAGCACCGGCGTGTTGCCCGCGCAGGTGTGTTTCGAGATCACCGAGAGCGCCGTGGTTGCGAACATGGATCACGCGCGCCGCTTCGTCGGCGTTCTGCATGGCATGGGTTGCCAGTTCGCGCTCGACGACTTCGGTTCGGGCGTCGGCTCGTTCTCGAACCTCAAGAACCTGCCAATGGATTACCTGAAGATCGACGGTTCGTTCATGCGCAACCTGGGGAACGATTCGGTGAACCAGGCGATGGTCACCGCGATGATCAAGCTCGCGCGCACGCTCAACTTCAAAGTGATCGCCGAACAGGTGGAAGATCTCGCCGCGCTCGAAGCCGCGCGCCGCATGGGCGTGGACTACGTTCAGGGCTACGTCATCGGAAAGCCGATGCCGCTGTCGCTGGCGGCGTAGGCTCTCGCCGCCGTCGACTTCCAGCGCCCAATCGCTCGTAGAGCGAGCCGGGCCGCGGCGCGATGGTCTTGGGAGTTGTACCTACATTGATGCTCGCCGTGGCGCCTTCATCGGCGGATGCGGCCAGCCACGCGTCAGCGGATGCCAGGGAAACCAGTGCCAGCAATGCAGCGGCAGGCAAGTTTCTTTGTTTGCCGTTACAGGAGAGCTCAACGGGAGGGAATGAGTTCGCACGGTATGGCGCGGCCATTTCGATCCCCGTTAAACGACTCGCACTTCACAGAATTCCGACGCGACATTCCGCAGAATGCCCACCATCGGTTGCAGTCGAAGTCAAGTTTTCCGGGGACTGTGACGTGTCTCGCAAGAATGAAAACGCGGAGTGGTCGGGTGAGAGTCTCTAATTCGATGCGTCGCACGGGCAAGGGCCGAACCCAGTGGCGCTTTATCGTAGGTCTGTCGGTTCTCGGTCTTCTCATCATTGCTTCAGCGACTCACGCAGGCAATCGGCTTCCCGCCACGGGCGATGTTGCTCAGCTGGAAGGCAGCGCGGGCGGTGGCCTCACGCCGCCACCAAGGTCTATCTTGCTGGGCCGTTCGCACGCACCTGGCTCGTGAACGCCACGCTGCGCGCGACGCAGGTGCTTCGCCGCTCGGCTTGAAGCTCAGCGACACTCCATTCATGCAATAGCGCTGCCCTGTCGGCTGCGGGCCGCCCGGGAACACGTGGCCCAGACGGCCGTCGCTCGAGCGTGTCGATTGCTCTGACGAGCCACCGCCGCATACGAGCGCGGGGTGACTTGCTATTTCTGCCCGAAACCACCACGAATCGTGCTTCGAATCGCGGCGACGGCTTACTAGCCTTCGCGCATGCCCTCGCAGCTTCACGAATCGCACCTGTTTCTCTTCCGGAACCAGCCGGCGCTCGCCGCGCAGCTGATCCGCGATGCCTTGGGTGTGCCGTTGCCGCCGTTTCGTGAGGCGCGCGTCGAATCTGCTGATCTCACTGAAGTCCAACCTGCCGAATACCGTGCCGATCTGGTCATCCAGTTGTCGAACGACAAGCCCGTCTACGGAATCATCGTGGAGGTGCAACTCTCGGTCGATGAGCGCAAGCGCTTCGCGTGGCCCGCATACGTGGCGACTCTGCGTGCGCGTTTGCGCTGCCCGGTGTCGCTGCTGGTAGTGACTACTGAGGAGTCGGTGGCACGCTGGGCGGCTCGTGGCGTGGAGATGGGCGGTCTTCACTACTTTGCGCCCTACGTGCTCGGCCCGTCTCGGGTACCAGAGATTGCGGACGAAAGGCAGGCTCGCGACAACCCGGAGCTCGCGGTGTTGTCGGCAATGGCACATGGGCGCGATGCAAATCCCGAACGGGCGATCGAGATCGCGCTGGCCGCGCAAAAGGCGAGTCGTGGACTCGACGCGGATCGCGAGAAGATCTATTTTGATCTGATCCTGAGCTCGCTGGGTGAGGTCGCGCGTCTTGCGCTGAAGAACATGGATGCACGAACGTACGAATATCAGAGTGACTTCGCGCGACAGTACATCGCGCAAGGCAAAGCCGAGGGCCATTCGGAGGGCCGCTCGGAGGGCCGGGCGGAAGGTGAGGCACTGGGTCGCGCAGCGCTGATTCTCCGGCTCCTGGCCTCTCGCTTTGGGCCGATCGAGGCGAAGACGCAGAGCCGCATTCAACGCGCTTCGATTGCGGAGCTGGAACTTATCGGGGAGCGCTTGCTAGCGGCGCGGACGTTAAAGGAAGCGGTGGGTGACGCCGCTTGACCGGCCTCCAGTGAATCGCGCTTCGCCGTTCGTCTCGAAGCTCAGCGGCACCCCTCGTGGTGCACGATTCGTTGGCGCAAGGCGCCAAATCCCGGCGGCGAGTACCTCGGGTCACCGGTAAGCTCGTGCGCTCATGGCGTACGACACACTTCGGCGATCCTTCTCCCTGCTCGGCACGCCGCGGTTCGGGACGTTCTGGTTCGCCAGCCTTCTCTCGAGCATCGGCACCTGGGCGCAGACGGTGGCGGAGCCCTGGCTTCTCCTGAGCCTGGGAGCCTCGTCGTTCCTGATCGGGCTCGACTCTTTCGCGATGGGCGCGCCGGTGTTCCTGCTGACACTGGTGGGCGGCGCGCTGGCGGATCGTGGGGACCGCCGTCACGTCATCGCGCTCTTCCAGTCGATTCAGATGCTGTGTCCGACGCTGATCGTCGTGCTGCTGTTCACGCACAGCATTCAGCCGTGGATCGTGATCGTGCTGTCGTTGATCATCGGCGTCACGGATGCGCTTTCGATGCCGTCGTTTCAGACCATCGTGCCGTCCATCGTCACGCGCGAGCAGCTGCCGACGGGGATCGCGCTCAATACGACGCAGTTCAATCTGTCCCGCATTCTCGGGCCGGCGGTGGCGGGCCTGTTGATGTCGAGCGTTGGAGCGGCCGGGGCTTTCGCGGTGAGCGCGTTGTCCTATGTGCCGTTCATCCTGATTGCGCTCTGGATTCTTCCGCGCGGCGCGCCGGGCGCGACAGGGCATCACGCGTTCGACTTTCGCGGGCTCGGCGCGGGTCTGCGCGATGTCATTCGGGCGCCGATGATGCGCGGGGCGGTTCTGAGCGTGCTTCTAACGAGTGTGTTGACCGCGCCGCTCATCACGTTCGCGCCCGTGCTCGTGAAAGACGAGTTTCAGGGCGCGGCGTCGCACTTCAGCCTGGTTGTCGGCGCATTCGGAGCGGGCGGGCTGCTGGGCGCGCTGGTGTTGCTGGGCATCGATCCGCGGCGGGATCGGCGGCCGATCGGTTGCTGGACGGCGATCGCGTACGCCGGGCTGGTCGTGCTCGTGGCGTTGGACCGTTGGTTCTGGGCGTTGCCGATTCTGTTCGTGCTGGCGGGTGCCGCCATGACGGTGAGCAACGCCGCGGCAAACACGTTGCTGCTGGCGTCGGCGCCGGACGGTCTGCGGGGCCGGGCGATCAGCGTGTACATGTTGGCGCTGCGTGGCGGCGTGTCGGTGGGCGCGTTGATAACGGGGGCGTCGGTGACTTTGCTGGGGGTGCGCACGGCGCTTTGCGTGAATGGTGTGCTTGCGCTGGCGGCGCATCTGGCGAACGCGCGGGCATGGGGTCGGGCGGGGTCGGCCGCGCCGGCGGGGTGAGCTCAGGGTCGTCGTTGGACGCAATGTGCGGCGCTACGAGAGCGCGGCGGCGAGCAGCCGCTCTCGCGACGCCGAGCGCCGCTCGAGCAGCCAGTCGATCGAGATCGCGCCCGGTCCGAACACGGCAAGTCCCACGGTCAGCGTTCCCCACAGGATGTGCTGTGCGAGCGCGGCCTCGAACCCTTCCGCCAGCAGCACCTGAGAATAGGAAATCACCGCCATCGCGTTGACCACGAATGTGCCGAGCGCCCCCGGTCGGCCGAAGAGTCCGAGTACCAGCAGCGCGGGGAAGAACAGCTCGCCGAACGTGCCGGCGACGGCCGCCGCGAACGGCGACAGCACCGGTACGTGATATTCAGTGGTGAAGAGATCGACCGTCTGATCCCACGATGTGAACTTCAGCCAGCCGGACCGGATGAATACATCCGCGACGTAAAGGCGCGCGGCGAGTAGCGCCAGCGGTTGCAGCTTGTCGAGCAGCCTCCCGAACGCGGTGTGCAGATCGGTCAGCTTCAGAAGGAATGACATGTGATCGTCCTCAAGTCGAAAGAGCGGGCACACGCAGGGTCGTGAGAATGCGCAGCTCCACGAGATGCCGGAGCGCAGCGCCGAAATCGAAGCCGCTTTCAAGGGCCTCGCCGCGTTCGAGCGCGGTGCCCAGGTCTTCGCCGCGATTCAACGCATCGAACAACGCGAAGCGGGCGGCGGGCAGCCGATGCAGTTCCACACACTCCGGCGTGCGCAGCACGAGCACATTATCGCCGCCCGCATCGAGGTCGATGACCTCGTCGCTCAGCGTCTCCGGCTGGTTGGCGCGCCAGATCTTCACGATCGGGTAGCGCGACTGAACGAAGTGGCATGCTGGGTGAAACTCGAACGTGAGCCGCTCGTAGTCTTCGGCCGCGACGTTCGCAAATGCCTCGGGCGACAACGCATCCGCGTCGGCGGCAACCTGCGCTTCCTGATACGCCCACTCGAGCGCCGCCACGTCCGCGAAGTACGCGTACTGTGTTCCGGCGAATTTCCGCGCGAGGAATGGCGCGAACTGCGCGCCGATGTAGTGCAGATTCCCAGAGCGCGACGGATGCGCCGCCAGGTATTCCAGCGCACGCTGCCTGAAGTAATCGGTGCCACCGAGCCGCTCGATCACCGGGAAGCCCAGCGCGAGCGCCTTGATGAACCCTTCGCGCAGGTTATTCCGATAAATGCCGAGTCGCGCCTCGGCGCTCATGCCCTCTTCGCGGACATGCGCCCGAACGGCGTCCGACTCGTCGAACATCGACGCTACGAACGCGAGCTGCAATTCACGCAGCGCGGGCATGATGCGTCTCCAGGGCACGGTCCGCTTTGTGCGCTTCCTCAACGAGGACGTCGAGCGCCGGAATCTCCGAGTCCCACTCGATGAGCGTCGGTACCGGTCCGAATCGCTCCAGCGCCGCGGAATACAAGCTCCACACGTCATCGCATACCGGCGCGCTGTGCGTATCGATACGAATCTCCCGCCCGCCAACCGTGTGGATGCTGTGCCCGGCGAGATGCATCTCCCGCACGGCCTCGTGCGGAATGCCGTTGAGAAACCGAAGCGCGTCGAGCCCATGATTCATCGCGCTGACGTAAACGTTGTTCACGTCGAGCAGCAGGCCGCAGCCCGACTGGCGCGCGAGCTCCGCAAGAAAATCCCATTCATCGATTTGCGAATGCTCGAACTGCAGATAGCTCGAGACGTTCTCGATCAGCATCTGTCGCCCGAGCGCATCCTGTGCCTGGCTCACGCGGCTGACCATGTGACTCAGAGCTTCTTCCGTATACGGCAACGGCAGCAGGTCGTTGGTGAACCGGCCGCCCACCGAGCCCCAGCACAGATGTTCCGACACGAGCATCGGTTCCAGCTCGCGTGTGAGCCGCACGATCTCCGCGAGATGCGTCGCGTCCAGCGGATCGGTCGATCCGATCGACAAGCCTACGCCATGCAGACTGAGCGGATAATTCCGCCGCACCCCCACGAGCACCTCGCGCGGCGATCCGCCGCGCGCAAAGTAGTTCTCGCTGTGCGCTTCGAACCAACCGACCGCCGGGCCGCGCGCGATCACCTCTCGATGGTGGATCGCACGCAGCCCGATGCCGGCGCGCAACGCCTCGTTCACCCCGCACCTTCTCGACGGGCCCGCCGGCGGCGATGCCTCGGCCGTCGTCGTCATGCGTGGTGCGAACGAGCGCTGCGCCAGTCACGGCCTACTTCGCGGCGAGCGAGCCGTTCACGAGGCGTTCGCACGTGCCTTTCGGCACGTTGATCCATTCCTTGGCGTCGCCATCCTTCTTGGCCAGTCCCTGGCACGAGTGCGCGGCGCCCGCGCAGTCGTTCTTCGCGGCCTTCGCCACGCCGTAGCACTTTTCAGTGGCCGGCTTCTTGGCATCGTCAGCCGAGAACGCGGGGCCCGCGAACGCGACCAGGCTGCCGATCGCGGCGGCCAGCACTGCAGTCTTCTTGGTCATCGAGAGTTCTCCTCAATCAGAGCAGGGGTTTGAAGCGATTCGTGGCATCGCCGGCGCGGAAGTCTGAGCCTTTTTGCGCAAGGCTCAACCATCAGCACGCATCAGCGCCCACCTGCCGTAAAAAACAACACCTATGCCAGCGTGTCGTGACCCGTGCAATCAGTCACTTAAGGAAGACGGTCGCCACACCGTGGGATAGACGCCGCAATTCTCGCGCGAAACCCGCGCCAAACAGAGCTCACTGCGGCGCGCGCTAACGGTGCAACCCGGTCGCGCGCGTGGTAAGAAGGTCGCCGGTCAAACCGCGCTGCCCCCGGGACAATGCCCACGGATCCAATAAGACGCGCCTCGCCGATCAACGGGAGCCGAGACCCCATGCCCCTGAGCCGCCTGTGGCGAGAGCATCTGGAAGCCGGCTACCCCTCCGAACTGGCGGGCCTCGAAATCGCGGGCACCGAAGTGCGCACCCTGGACGCGGAAATCACCGCGTGCGTAAGCGCACTCCTCGCGCGCTCGATGACAGTAGACGGCCGCATCGAACGGCGCCTGACCGAAATCAGCACCGCACTAACAGACAAACGCGATGAAACCGCGGACACGCCCGTGGGGCAGTACTGCGAACGCCTGAACAAACTCGTGAGCGCCGTGCTAACAGAATCGAAGAGCGGCGGCAGGGCCTGAAAGCAAAACGGGCGCGCCTTGCGGCACGCCCGTCCTGCAGTCCACTCTGGGAGAAGTCGAAGCGTCAGTGACGCCCGTCCTTCTTGTCTTCGTGCTCGCGGAGCTTGTCTTTCAGCCCGCCAACCACACTCTGAACCTTCCCCGCGACCTGGTCCGCCTGACCCTCGCGCTTCATCTTCTCATCGCCGGTAACCTTGCCAGCCGCTTCCTTGATCTTCCCGCCAAGGTTCTTGGCAGCCCCTTCCACTCTGTCTTTATCAACCATGATCTCGCCTCCGAAAATATTCGTCAGCGATACCAATGAATGGAAGCCGCCCGTGTTCCGCCACGCCCGAGGCGAGGCGGAACACGAGCGATAGCTGTATCAGAGCAACGGCACCATCAACAACGCAACGATGTTGATGATCTTGATGAGCGGATTGATCGCCGGCCCCGCGGTGTCCTTGTAAGGATCGCCCACGGTGTCGCCGGTAACCGCAGCCTTGTGCGCGTCCGACCCCTTGCCGCCGAAGTTGCCTTCCTCGATGTACTTCTTCGCGTTGTCCCACGCGCCACCGCCGGTGGTCATCGAAATGGCAACGAAGATGCCGGTCACGATCGTGCCGATGAGCAGACCGCCGAGCGCGCGGATGCCCGCGTCTCCACCGAACATGTAGTGAAGCGCGGTCGCGAGCACGATGGGCACGAGGATGGGCAGGAGCGACGGCACGATCATCTCGCGAATGGCCGAGCGGGTGAGCAGGTCCACCGCGCGCGAATAGTCCGGCTTCGCCGTGCCTTCCATGATGCCCTTGATCTCGCGGAACTGGCGGCGCACTTCCGTCACCACCGAGCCCGCCGCGCGACCCACGGCTTCCATCGCCATGGCGCCGAACAGATACGGCACGAGACCGCCGATGAAGAGCCCGATGATCACCGCCGGATCCGCGAGCGAGAACGTCACGACCTTGCCCGCGGTCTCGAGGTTGTGCGTGTAGTCCGCGAACAGCACGAGCGCGGCGAGGGCCGCCGAGCCGATGGCGTAACCCTTCGTCACCGCCTTCGTCGTGTTGCCGACCGCATCGAGCGGATCGGTGATGTTGCGCACTTCCTTCGGCAGGCCGGCCATCTCCGCGATGCCGCCCGCGTTGTCGGTGATCGGGCCGTACGCGTCGAGCGCGACGATCATGCCCGTGAGCGACAGCATCGAGGTCGCCGCGATGGCAATGCCGTAGAGACCCACGCCGTGTTGCGCGCCGAGCTCGTACGAGCCCCAGATCGCCAGACACACCGCGATGACCGGCAGCGCCGTCGACTTCATCGACACGCCGAGGCCCGCGATGATGTTGGTGGCGTGACCCGTCTGCGACGCGCTGGCCACCTTGCGCACCGGGCTGTACTCGGTTGCGGTGTAGTACTCGGTGATCACGATCATCGCCGCCGTCAGGCCGAGGCCGATGAGCGCGCACCCGAAGAGCGCATTCGCCTGCGACGGCATGAGCTCCTTGGTGATGAACCAGAACGCCACCGCCGAGACGAGCGCCGACACGATCACGCCCTTGTAGAGCGCGTTCATGATCTTGCCGCCCTCGCCCACCTTCACGAAGAAGGTGCCGATGATCGACGAGATGATCGAGGCCGCGCCGAGCGCGAGCGGATAGACGATGGAGTTGAAGGCCATGCCGTCCGGCGCCGTTTCGTACAGCAGCCCGCCGAGCAGCATCGTGGCCACGAGGGTGACCGCGTACGTCTCGAACAGGTCCGCCGCCATGCCGGCGCAGTCGCCCACGTTGTCGCCGACGTTGTCGGCGATCACGGCCGGGTTGCGCGGATCGTCTTCCGGAATGCCCGCTTCGACCTTGCCCACGAGGTCGGCGCCGACGTCCGCACCCTTGGTGAAGATGCCGCCGCCGAGACGCGCGAAGATGGAGATGAGCGAGCCGCCGAACGCGAGGCCGATGAGCGCATGGAGCGCGTCTTTGGCGGCCGCGTCAGGCGCGCCGGGCAACGTGTGGCGGAGCAGGGTGTAGTAGCCGGCGACGCCGAGCAACCCGAGCCCGACCACCAGCATGCCGGTGACGGCGCCGCCGCGGAATGCGACGCTGAGCGCGGCGTTCAGGCCTTGGGTCGCGGCCTGCGCGGTGCGCACGTTGGCTCGCACGGAAATGTTCATCCCGATGTAGCCGGTGAGCCCCGAGAGAATCGCGCCGACCGCGAAGCCTCCCGCGGTGGGCCAGCCGATGCGGCTGAATCCGAGAAGGGCGAAGAGCACCACGCCGACGATCGTGATCGTCGTGTACTGCCGGTTGAGATATGCGTTAGCGCCGGCCTGAATGGCCGCTGCGATTTCCTGCATGCGGGCATTGCCCGTGGGCAGTCGCAGAATCGACATCATCGAGATAACGCCGTACACGACCGCGACAACGCCGGCCGCAATCGCGATCCACAGCCAGTTGCTGGCTTCCATCGGGATGCATCCTCCCAGACTTGATGTTTATTGATTCTCTAGTTTGATTCTCTGGCGCGCCGGGCATTCACATGCCCCCCCGGCTAGCCAAAAGGCGGCGCACTATAGCATTCGCAAAGGGCGTAATCCGACCGCGTCAGATTTTGAAATCGGTTGAAAGCTTCCTTTTGACCAGCACGCCCTTGATCTTCACGTAGTCCGGCAAGCCGTTCTTGTAGGGCGGGTAATCTTCGCCCGCGATCAGCGGCTCGAGGTAGCGGCGGCAGGCTTCCGTGATGCCGAAGCCATCCTCGGTGACGAACTCGCGCGGGACCTTCTTCTCCTGGTTGGCCACCTGATCCAGCGGCACGTGCCCGACGGTCCACCTGTAGGGCCTGGCCGCCTTGCGCACGATCGTGGGCATCACGGCGTTCACGCCCTTCACGGCGAGCTCGACCGCGGCCTTGCCGACCGCGTACGCCTGCTCCACGTCCACCTTCGAGGCGATGTGCCGGGCGGCGCGTTGCAGATAGTCCGCGACGGCCCAGTGGAATTTGTAGCCGTGCGCCTCCCGCACCATGTTGGCGACCACCGGACCGACGCCACCGAGCTGCGTGTGGCCGAAGGCGTCCTTGGTGCCGGCCTCGGCCAGGAACTTGCCGTCTGGCCAGGCCGCGCCTTCGGAAACCACGATGACGCAGTAGCCGTTGTCGGTGACGCTCTGCTTCACCTTCGCCAGGAATTTGTCTTTGTCGAAGGCGATTTCCGGGAACAGGACGATGTGCGGCGGGTCGCCCTGCTTCGAGCCTGCGAGTCCCCCGGCCGCGGCGATCCACCCCGCATGGCGCCCCATCACTTCCAGCACGAACACCTTGGTGGAGGTGCGCGCCATCGAGGCGACATCGAGCGCCGCTTCGCGCGTGGAGACCGCGACGTATTTCGCCACCGAGCCGAAGCCCGGGCAGCAGTCGGTGTGCGGCAGGTCGTTATCCACGGTTTTCGGCACGCCGACGCAGGTGATGGGGTAGCCCATCTGCGCGCCGACCTGCGACACCTTGAGCGCGGTGTCCATGGAGTCGTTGCCGCCGTTGTAGAAGAAATACCCGATGTCGTGCGCGCGGAAGACCTCGATCAGCCGCTCGTATTCCGCGCGGTTCTGGTCGAGCCCTTTGAGCTTGAACCGGGCCGAGCCGAACGCGCCCGCCGGGGTGTATTTCAGCCCTTTCAGGGTTTCCCGGCTCTCGCGGCTGGTGTCGATGAGCTGCTCGGTGAGCGCGCCGACGATGCCGTCTTTCCCGGCGTATACCTTGCCGATGTGCTTCGGGTACTTCGCCGCGGTCTCGATCACACCGCAGGCCGAGGCGTTGATGACGGCGGTGACGCCGCCCGACTGGGCATAGAAGGCATTCCTCGGTCGGCTCTTCGGAACGGGCCGGGCCGCGGTGGACTTTTTCTTTTTCATGAGCGTCGCAACCTGGGTTGCCAATGCGGTTCGATGGCGACGGAGAATAGCCCAAGCCGTTTGATTTTGGCGGAGGGCGCCGGTAACGTGACGCCGTTTTTGCGATCCATCAGGGGCGTCGGGTCCAAATCATGAGAATCATTCTTCTGGGTGCGCCGGGGTCCGGCAAAGGCACCCAATCCCAGCGACTGGTCGAGCGCCATGGCATTCCGCAGATCTCCACGGGAGACCTTCTGCGGGCCGCTGTGAAGAACGGCACGCCGCTCGGGCTGCGCGCGAAAGCCGCGATGGACTCGGGCAATCTCGTCGATGACGAGATCGTGCTCGGCATGATCCGCGAACGCCTGGCCGGGGAAGACGCCCAGCGCGGATTCATCCTGGATGGCTTCCCCCGCACGCTCGTGCAGGCCGGCGCGCTCGACACGATGCTGCGCGAGATGGGCAAACCGCTCGATGCCGTGGTGCTGCTCGAAGTGGACTACGGCGAGCTCACCCGGCGTATTTCCGGCCGGCGCAGCTGCCAGGACTGCGGCAAGGTGTTCAACGTGTTCACCTCGCCCGCGCCCGCAGGGGAGGCGTGCCCGAAGACGAACGAGCCGCACCGGCTGTTCCAGCGCACCGATGACAACGAAACCGCGGTCGCCGAGCGATTGCGGGTGTACGAGGAAAAGACGAAGCCGCTGGTGCAGTACTACACGCAGCAGGGGCTGCTGCGGTCGATCCAGGCGGAAGGCGATGTGGATGAGATCACCAATCGCCTGAACGGCGTTTTGCATGTGCCAGCGGCTCCGGCCGCGGCGCCGGCGCGCCGCGCACCGGCCCGGCATCGACGGCGTACCGCGCATCGCCCGGCGGGGCTTGCGAGCACGGCGCGGGGCTCGCGGCGGCGGGTGATCAAGAAGAAGGCGGCTGCGAAGGCGGAGGCGCCCAGAAAGGGCTCGCCTGGCAAGGCGGCGGCGAAGAAGGCGAGTGGCAAAGTCGCAGCGAAGAAAGCGGCTGGCAAAGTCACTGCGAAGAGAGCGGCGGGCAAGACCACCGCCGCAGGCAAGACCGCTGCGAAGAAATCGGTTGGCAGGAGCGCGGGGGGCAAGACCGCCGCGAAGAAGGCGGCCGGACGCAAGGTCGCTTCGAAAAAGACTTCGGTAAAGAAGTCGGCGGGCCGCAAATCCGCGGCTCGACAGACGGCGGGCCCGGGTAAGGCCGCGAAGCGGGCCGTGCCGAAACGCGCGCCGGCTAAAAAGAAGGCCAAGAAAGCGCGCCGCTAGTCTGGTGGCGAGGGAGCCGCCGCCTATGAGGTCTGCCGCGTGCATGGAAAGCGCAGTGGTTTGCGGCTGCGGGGCGCGCTCTTAGGCGCCCGGCGATTGAGGGCTTCCCCGGGGTTTGCGCTCCTAGAGCGCCGCGAGCAGCGGCTCGCCGATCACACCGCGTCGCCAGCCCTGCAGAATCGATACATCGCGCCCACCTTCGGCGAGCTGTTCGATGTCGCGGCGGGTAGCAAGCACTTCGGGGCTGAGGCCCAGCCCCTGCGCAATCGTCTGGTTGAGCGTGGCGAGCTTGCGCACGAGGGCGTTCTGCTCCGGGCTCGGCCGGGGCCGGGAGACGATGGGCGGAGGCGGGTTCGGCACATCGGCGTCCGCGATCATGCGCAGAAACTCCTCCGCGCAGTTCTTCAGGACGCCTGGCGTCAGCTCCGGTACCTGCCCCAGCTGTTCTACCGTGCGCGGCACGCGCATCACGATCTCGCGGAGCGCGACGTCGTCGAGAATCCAGCCGCGTGGGCGGTTGCGCTCGATAGCGCGGCGCTCGCGCCATGCAGCCAGCGCGTGCGTCAGGCGCGTGCGTCCGGGGTCGAGTCCACGCAGCCCCTTCAGGCGCTGCCACGCTTGGTCGGGATTCACGGTGAAGCTCTGCGCGTCCGTGAGTGAGGCGAGCTCTTCCGCCAGCCAGGGCAGGCGATTGAGCTTATCGAGTTGCTCTTCCAGGCTGGCTTTCAGCGGCAGCAGGTAGCGCACGTCGTCGAGCGCATATTCCACCTGTTCCACCGAGAGCGGGCGGCGCGACCAGTCGGTACGCGTGTGTGACTTCGCAAGCTCCACCCCCAAGGTTCGGCGCACGAGTTCGCCGTAGCCGACTTGCGCAGGCAGGCCCGTGAGGGCGGCCGCAATCTGGGTATCGAACACGGGGCGCATCAGACCAGCGATCGGGAAGAGCACCTCCACGTCCTGTCGCGACGCGTGCATCACCTTCACCGGGGTTTCGCCAGTCGGCGACGGTTGGCCCGCCAGAGCCGGAATCAGAGGCGTGAGGGACATCTCCGCGAGCGGGTCGATGCAGGTGGCATCATCAGCCGTCGCAGCCTGAATAAGGCACAACTCCGCGCGATAGGTGCGCTCGCGGAGAAACTCGGTGTCGAGTCCGATAGCTGGCGCTGACTCCAGGCGGGCGGCCCAGTCGGTAAGCGCGGCGGTTGTGGTGACGATGTGCTGCAACTAGCGAGACGATGATCTGTACAATCCGGCGCGCCCATTCTATGCGAGACCGCGCTCGAAGCCGAACCATGAAGGAGCTTTTGGGGCTGTTCGCCCAGATCGCGATATCGCGAAAGGGTCCGCAAGACCTTCCAGCGTCATATTTCCTGCTGGCGCTGACAGTCGTCGGATACTGGGTCCTGCGCTACACCGTCTCGGCTTTGATGCCGCCGGCGGAGCACTGGCGGCTGCATCTTCTCGTCGAAGTGGCGTTCACACTCGTGTGGTACGCGGTGTTGCTGAAGGCCGTGGGGAAGCCGGAGCGCTTCATCCAGACCGTCACGGCGATCTTCGGTTCCTACCTGATGCTCATGCCGCCGTGGATTATCGCGGTGCATTTCTGGCAGGAGCTGCCTGAGCAGCATGCCCTGTACGCGCCGATGGCGATTCTGGCGCTGGCCATCGCCATCTGGATCATCCGGGCGGAAAGCTACGTGCTCAAGCATGCGTTGGAGCTGCCGATACTGGCTTGCGTCATCCTGACGATCCTGCAGACTTTTACAGGCGAAATGCTCATGCGAGCGGTGTCGCCGCCCCCCACCGTCACTCAAACCTGAAGTCGAACCATCGTGCACGTTCATATCCTTGGCATCAGCGGCACATTCATGGGCGGCATCGCGGCGATTGCGAAGGCCGCGGGCTACCGCGTCACCGGCTCGGATCGCAACGTGTATCCGCCGATGAGCACCCAGCTCGAATCGCTCGGCATCGAGGTCACGCAGGGTTTCGATGCCGCGCAGCTTTCGCCTGCGCCGGACGTGGTGGTGGTTGGCAACGTGATGGTTCGAGGGCAGCCGGTCATCGAGGCGCTGCTCGAGAGCCGCATCCCTTACGTCTCCGGGCCGGAGTGGCTGGCGACGCAGGTGCTGCGCAATCGCTGGGTGCTGGCCGTGGCGGGGACGCATGGGAAGACCACGACATCGTCGATTCTGGCGTGGTTGCTCGAAGCCGCGGGTTTGAAGCCGGGATTTCTGATCGGCGGGGTGCCGGCGAATTTCGGCACGAGCGCACGCCTCGGTAACGACCCGTTCTTCGTCATCGAAGCAGATGAGTACGACTCCGCGTTCTTCGACAAGCGCGCGAAGTTCGTCCATTACCACCCGCGCACCGCCATCCTGAATAACCTGGAGTTCGATCACGCGGACATCTACCGTGACGTGAGCGAGATCCAGCGTCAGTTCCATCATCTCGTGCGAACCATCCCGGGTTCGGGGCGCATCGTGTGGAACGCTGAAGACGCCCGCCTGCGCGAAACGCTCGCGATGGGCTGCTGGACCGAGCGCGAGGCGTTTGCGCGCGCAGACTCGGCAAAAGCCGCTTCCGCGTTCTGGACCGCGCGCCCGGTGGATGGCGTGGCCGACTACTCGCGCTTCGAAGTGCTCGAAGGTGGCACATCGCGCGGCATCGTCGAGTGGTCGATGATCGGCGCGCACAACATGGAGAACGCGCTTGCCGCCATCGCCGCCGCCAGGCATGCCGGCGTGCCGGTCGCCCAGTCCGTTGCAGCGCTGAAGAGTTTCGCAGGCGTCGCGCGCAGAATGCAGGTTCGCGGTGAGGTAAAAGGCATTCGCGTGTACGACGACTTCGCGCATCACCCGACCGCCATTCACACGACGCTCGACGGTCTGCGTCGCCGCGTCGGTAAGGAGCGCATCGTCGCCGTGCTGGAAGCGCGATCCAACACCATGCGCATGGGTGTGCACAAAGACACGCTTGCGCCATCGCTCGAGCTTGCCGATGAAGTGTGGCTCTTCACGCCGCCGGATCTCGGTTGGGATACGCAGCCGCTGATGGCTGTGCTCGGCGCACGCGGCCACGCTGTTCCGGATGTGGACAAGTTGGCCGCCGACCTCGCGAATTCCTTGAAGCCCGGCGATCACGCGTTGATCATGAGCAACGGCGGATTCGGGGGGTTGCATGGGAAGCTGCTCGCGAACCTTGAGGCCCGATTCGGGCGCAACCAGGCGCGGGTCTGACCAATATTCATTGGTCAGACGGACCCCTGGGGCGGAGAAACATGGGGCAGGTTGACGAGCGCGCAAAGGCAGGTCCCGCATCCCGGAGCGACTCCACCGCCGCGCGCGTGGGTCTTGCCGAGCTGCCGCTGTTCCCGCTCAACACCGTGTTATTTCCCGGCGGTCCGCTATCGCTGCGGATCTTCGAGCCCCGTTACGTGGACATGATCCGCAAGTGCATGCGCGAGGGCGCGCCGTTTGGCGTGCTGCTCATTCGCGCGGGGCAGGAGGCGGGCGAGGTGTCGAGCACGGCGGATGTGGGCACCAGCGCACGCATCATCGACTTCCACCAGATGCCGGATGGTCTGCTCGGTATCGTCTGCACCGGCGAGCAGAAGTTTCGTGTCGAGGAGCGCCGCGTGCAGGCCGATGGCCTCAACGTAGCAACGGTGACTTGGCTGCCACTCGAACGGCCGACCTCACTGGCACCACAGCACACACACCTCGGCGCGCTGCTGAAGCGTGCGTTACCGCAGATCAGCGACATCTACCAGGTCGTGCAGCCGCGGTTCGATGATGCCGGCTGGGTGGGCTCGCGGCTCGCGGAGATTCTGCCGATCAGCCTCAGTGAGAGGCAGGAGTGCCTGGAGCTGGACGATCCTGTTGCGCGGCTCGAGCGGCTGACGCCTTTCATCCGCCCGGCTGAAGACTGACGGCGTCGCTTCGACGCGCGTAGAACTTGTAGATCACCAGGCCAATCAGCACCGTCCACGCTAGCACTAGCCAGCCCACGACACCGTCGAACTCGCTCACGAGGAAGCGTAGTGGGTGCGCGTCGTTCGGCTCCGACCCTTCGCGCATGAAGGTGATCACCCACACCCAGCCCGCGTGCAGACCCATGCACGACGCAATGTTCCCCGTCACCGCGCGCACGGAGGCGAGCAGCACGCCAACGCCGAACAGGCACAGGAATGCATCCGCATACCGCAGCGGCTCGCCGAACATGCGCAGCGTGCCGAGGAGCAGATCGACGCCGCTGTACCAATGAACCTGGTCAGGCGGAATCTTCGTGCGAGCGAGGAAATGCGCGGCAGCGTAGAGCAGTGACGTGAGGAAGATCGCTGCCTTGATGCCGGACTCGCGCGACACCGCCGTGAACATCGCACCGCGCAGGAATGTCTCTTCGATCAGTGCGACGGCGAGGCCAGTGCCGAGTCCCTGGAGCGCGGTGCCGGCAAACAGGGCGAAATCCGGCGTTACGCCGTTCTTCCAGACGCGCAGACCCATGAGGCCCATCACCACGGCGATCGGGGCCATCGTCGCGACGCCGATCGCGAGCGCTTTCAGCATCGCCGGGATGAACCGCCGCCACGGCAGCCCATAGCCGAAGCTCTGCTTGTTCGCCACGCCGAGGTGGCGCGCCACGAAGTACAGGCCGATGAACAGCGTGAGCTGGCCGACGCGGCTCGCGATGCGGTGGAACGGAAAATCGAAGTAAGGATGCAGCAGCACCCACGACGGGTAGGCGATGGCGCCCATCAACAAAAGACAGGCGAACACAAGGCCGAAGAACCATGCGAATGCGCGCATTTCGAAAATAACCATCGACGTGGGGCGCGTACAGTAAGCGCGCGTCGTCACAAGGTGCAAATGCGGGAACGTTCAGTCGCATTTCTGCATGAAAACACCACGAATGCGCCTGCCCCCTGCGAGGCCTGCTAATGAGAATCGCGGTCCGGCAATTCGCCGGTTACTTCAGGTGTTTCCCATGCAGGAGCGACGCGCAAGGCAGATTCTTCAGGCGCTCATTCAGGGCGTCGACCCGTTCGACGGCAGTGAGCTTCCTTCAGGCACGGTGCTTCAGCACGCGGATGTACTGCGAGCCTTGCTCGCCGGCGTCGCCGCGCTGGAGCAGGACGCCGCGCGAGCCTCGCGCCGCGCCCAGTTACCCCGGAATATCGGGCGCTCATGGAGCGCCGAAGAGAACTCGAAGCTGGTCGACTCCTTCCAGGCGGGCGAGAAACTGGCGGAGATCGCTCTGAGACATGGGAGAACGTTGCGTGCGATCGAGGCGCGCCTCGAAAAACTGGGGCTCATCACCTCAGAGGAGCGCACGACGACCGATCGTTTCGGGCCGAACGCGCCCGGATAGGCGCGACGGCGGCGCGAGCAGCTTCGGTGCGCGGCTCGCGCGCGCCGGAGAGGTGTTTCTCTCTCCGCCGCCGGCGGTGCTTCTCTCAGCCGCCTGGCGATTGAGGGCCTCTTCAGGTCCGCACGGTTGACCGCGGTCTCAACTGTTGGCACCGTCGCCGCCCGTGAATAACGCTGCCAGTTGGAATGGGTCGGGTGGGCGCGTGCTGTTCGTGCCAGTCTCCGGCGCGCGCGGCATGGGCGAATATGCGCGCGCGTTGGCGCTGGCGACCGCGGCCGCGCGCCGTCTGCCGCAGCTTCAGGTCCACTTCATCGTGAGCCGCGAGGCGCCCTACGCGGTGGACCTGCCGTTCCCCAAAACGCTCATCCCGGCCTCGCCCACGATGCATACGGCGGAAGTTGTGGAGGTCATCCGCACCTTCCGCCCGACGCTCGTCGTGTTCGACAACGCCGGCCGCACGAAACAACTGCAGGCGGCGAAGAAAGCGGGCGCGCGCGTCATCTACGTCAGCTCGCGCGTTAGACAACGCCGCAAGGCTTTTCGACCGCAATGGATGCGTGTGATGGACGAGCACTGGATCGCCTATCCCGAGTTCATCGCCGGCTCGTCAGGGCTGCTCGAGAAACTGATGCTCGCTGTGATGGGCCGCCCAAAGGTGCGCTTCCTCGACGCGTTCCTGCCGCCCTCCGAACCCGAGCGCGCGCAGGCGGCGCTCCGGCAATTCGGCGTGCGCGAAGGGGATTACGTGCTGGTCGTCCCGGGTGGTGGCAGCGACTACGAGCGCGCGAAGAACGCGCCCCAGATCATCGCGGAGGCCGCGAGGCGGCTCGCCGTGCGCGGCTACAATGTCATCGTCGTCGGCGTGTCGAAGCTCGAGTCGAACGAAATCCAGACTCTCGAGCTGCGCCTTTCTCCTCGCATTCCGATGGCCACGCTCGGCGAGCTGATCCGGCACGCGCGGCTCGTCATCTCCAACGGCGGCGACACGCTGCTTCAGACGCTCGCGTGCAATCGCGCCTGTGTCGCCATCCCCATCGCGGGCGATCAGCCGCACCGGATCGAGAAGTGCGTTCAGGCCTCGCTGGCCGTGAGCGCCACGCTGGATAGCAACGACATCGAACGTGTTGCGCGCGCCCTCCTCGAGGATTCCAGGCTACGCCAGCGGCTCGAGGGCAACTCCACGCAGGCCGGCATCACCAACGCGATGGAAGGCGCGCTCGCCACGCTCGAACGGCTTGCGATGCCGGCGTGATATCGTCGCGCCCCGATCGATCGAGGACCCACGCCTGATGAGCCGCCTGCGCATCGCCCACATCATCCTGTCTCGCGGATTCGCGGGCTCCGAGCGCGCGACCGCGGAGATGTGCAACGCTCACTGCGAGCAGCACGATGTGCTGCTCATCATCCGGAAAGGGCACGCGAATGGCGCGGGCGTGAGCATCCGGCAATGGGTCGATCCGCGCGTGAAGATCGTGGAAGTCGGCAACTGGTTTCCGAAGTCCGGCATCGCGAAGGCGCTCGAGGAGTTCGACGCGCAGGTCGTGCACGGCCACCTGCGCAAGTCCACCAAGATGCTCGCGAAGATCAAGCCGCGCGCGGCAACGATCGTGACGCTGCACATCTCGGTGAACGGCCCGCACTTCGCGGACATGGATGGCATCGTCTGCATCGCCCGCTGGCAGCACGACGGCATCCCGAAGGACTACAAGGGCATCGTCTTCGACATCAACCTGGCCTACCTGCCGCATCGGCGGCTGCCGCCGGAGGAGATCCTGAAGCTGCGCGCCGAGCTGGGCGTAAAGCCAAACGAGTTCTTCGTCGGCGGCGTCGGCCGCCTTGCGCGCAGCAAGGGCATGGATACGCTCATCGAAGCCTTCAAGTTCGCGAAGCTGCCGGACTCGAAGCTCGTGATCATTGGCGAAGGTCGTGAACGCCCGCGGCTCGAGAAACTGCTCGCACCCGGCATCTCGCTGCCCGGCTTCCACAAGAACGCGAAGGATTACTACCAGGCGTTCGATGTGTTCGTGTGCCCATCCCGCCGCGAGCCGTTGCCTTACGTGCTGCTCGAGGCGCTCGACGCGGGCGTTCCGATCATCGCCTCGACGGCGCTCGGCAATGCCGAGCTGCTGGAGAAATATCCGGGCGACCTGTTCCCGATCGAAGACGTGACGACACTGGCCGCGCTGTTGCGCGCCCATCGTGCCAACCCGAAGCCGAAGTCACCCCTGGCGCTGCCGGATTTCGGGATGCGGGCGATCGCGGATCGCTACGAGGAGGCGTATCGCGAAGTGATACGCCACAAGGCCGCTACGGCATCTGGCGCGCGGTAAAGCCTTCGCCCTTCAGCAGCTCGAGCAGGCCGTTCTTGCCGACGATGTGGAGCGTGCCGACCACGACCATGTAGTTCGTGTCGGACTTCAGCAGCTTCTCGATCTCCGGAATCCACTTGCGATTCCGGTCGGAGACGAGTCTCGCGTAGAGGCCGGGCGCTTGCCCGTATTCCTCGCCGAGCATGCTGGCGAGCTTCGTCGCATTGCCGGCGCGCCAGGCACCGAGTAACTCGTTGACCTCGCCTTGCGCCTCCTGCATCTCTTCCAGCGTGAGGTCGAGGAATTTGATCTGCTCGGGCTTCGACATGTTGGCGAGCATGCCGAGCTGGTCCTCGACGGTTTCGAGCCCGGTGATCCGCTTGTGATCCGTATCCGCATGAGCCTGGAGCTGCATCTCCACGCCCGAGCTCGGATCGAAGCCGAGCTTCGCGAGCTGAAGCTGCTCGAGCATCATCGCCGCCATCCAGGGCTGAAGGCGCTCGAGAACCTCGACAGGCATGCCCAGGGTGTCGAACTGCTTGGCCAGTTTGTCGAAGCGCGCCTTGCCGAGAGTCGTGCTGAGCGTTTCGTCCTCGCTCATGCCACTCGCGAGCAGGCTCTGCGGGTCGAGCGAGCTCATGTCGTGCAGGTCGATTTCCATGACGAGCGCCGACGAGTCCGCATACGCCTTGTCGAAGGCCGCGGGCAGCTTGGAATCCGACGTCGGCAGCAGGTGCACGGAGCCAGCGAGATAGACCGTGTTCTTGGCGCCCTTGATTACCCAGACGGGCGAGTCAGCGTGAGCGGTTACGCCGCCGAGCAGACCGAAGAGGGCGAACCAGCCGCCGAACCAGCGCTTGAATGTACCCACACTACCTCCGTGACCAGCGTGCCATCCGCGCGCAACTCGAGTGTACGGTACGCGGGCGGGCGCGAGTCCACCGCGAAATCGTCGGAGCGGGGCAGAAACTGCGCGCAGGTGGACGGTGTGGCGAGTAGCCGCACGTTCTTGCGCAGGCCGTCGTAGGGCTGGTGCACGTGGCCCCACACGATCGCGCGCACGTTGCGGTGGCGGTCGATCACGTCGAAGAACTCGGTCGCGTTGTCGAGGCCGACCTGGTCGAGCCAGCGGCTCGACATGGCAACCGGGTGGTGATGCAGGCAGACCATCGTGTGGAGGTTGTCCGCGCAGCTCAGTGCTGAATCGAGCGCGGCGAGCGTCTCTTTGGTCAGGTGGCCGCGCGCGGAGCCGGGCAGGCAGCTGTCGAGAAGCACGATGCGCCAATTGCCAAGGTCCACGTAGCCGTCGGTGACGAAAGGTTTCCCGCGCAGCTCGCGATGAAGCGCGGCGGGCTCGTCATGATTGCCCGGGATACACAACACCGGTTCCTCGAGCGCGCCGAAGATCTTGCGGAAATGTTTGTAGCCCCCGACGTCGTCCTGCACCAGATCGCCCGTGACGAGCACGGCATCCACCGGCCATTCGCGCGCCTGCGCGAGATCCAACGTGCGCACGAGAGCCGGCAACGTGGCCACGCCGCGCAACGTTTCGGACTCGTTGCCGTACAGGTGTGGATCGGTGAATTGGACGAGACGGATGCTCATTTTCAGGACAGTACCCCGGACACACATTCGAACTGACTCGTGGCCTTTGCACGAGTTCCGTGCGATGCCACAGCGGCGAGAAATGTAGCAGACGAGGCAAGCGCGACTGAGTGAACTGCATCAAGCGCGCGGACCGCGTGCGCCTCAACGTGACGCAGTCGTTTCTTGTGTCGCCACATAATGCGAGGGCTTTGGAAAAAGTTTCACGGTGCGATTCGCGCGAGTGAAAAAGTGAGAAATCTGTCGTGCGACAGATTGCCGTCGCCTGTTGGCGACTCACGCTATATGCGATGTTTTCGATGAGACTTGCGGCGTGATTTTGCGTGACGGCTATGCGTGTAAACGGGTACGCACGTAGCTACGTACCCGTTTACCTGACGCGAGGCGCCCTCTTAGCTGCCCGGCGATTGAGGGCTGCTTCGAAGAGGCCCTCAATCGCCGGGCGGCGCAGAGGGCCGGCGGCGGGCAGCGCGGGCAGCGCGGGCAGCTCGGGCAGAGCCGGCCGCTCGGGCAGAGCCGGCAGAGCCGGCAGCGCTGGCGAGGCCGGCCGCCTCCGCCGCGCAGGCGGGCATCTGCCAGGCTTCTGCCCCCAGAAGCGAACGTATTTGCCGCCGCAGCCCCCCTGATGGAAAATGCGCGCCCTTTTTCTCTGCGCTTCGCAGCGCCGCGGCACCCCACCGCGAACCACAGGACGCTCGCGCACCCGATGACCACACGCCGAGAACTCGCTAACGCCATCCGGGCCCTGTCCATGGATGCCGTCCAGAAGGCCAACTCCGGTCACCCCGGCGCCCCGATGGGCATGGCCGACATCGCCGAAGTGCTGTGGCGCGAAGTGCTGAAGCACAACCCCTCAAACCCCGTATGGCCCGATCGTGACCGCTTCGTTCTGTCGAATGGCCACGCTTCGATGCTCTTGTACTCCCTGCTCTATCTCACCGGGTACCCGCTGAAGATCGAGGAGATCAAGAACTTCCGCCAGCTCGGCAGCCGTACCGCCGGCCACCCCGAGCACGAGCCCCACCTCGGCATCGAGACCACCACCGGCCCCCTCGGGCAGGGTCTGGCCAACGCCGTCGGCATGGCGCTCGCGGAGCGGATGCTGGCCGCCCAGTTCAACCGCCCCGGTTTCGAGGTGGTGGATCACCACACCTGGGTGTTCGTGGGCGATGGCTGCCTCATGGAGGGCATCTCGCACGAGGCAAGCTCGCTCGCCGGCACCCTGGGCCTCGGCAAGCTCATCGCCTTCTACGACGACAACGGCATTTCGATCGACGGCCAGGTCAAGGACTGGTTCACCGACGACACGCCGAAGCGCTTCGAGGCTTACGGCTGGCACGTCGTCCCACACGTGGATGGCCAGGACAGCGCCGCGGTCGCCGCCGCTATCCAGCAGGCGCAGGCGGAAACCGAGCGTCCCTCGCTCATCTGCTGCAAGACCGTGATCGGCTGGGGCGCCCCCAACCGGCAGGGCACAGCCAAGGCGCACGGCGAGGCACTGGGGGTCGATGAAGTCGCCGCCGCCCGCAAGCAGCTCGGCTGGACGGCGGAGCCTTTCGTCATTCCCGCGCCCATCCTCGAGGACTGGGACTGCCGCGAGAAGGGCAAGGCCGCCGAGGCGCAATGGGCCACCCTGTTCGCCGGCTATCAGAAAGCTTTCCCGGAGCTTGCCGCCGAGCTCGAGCGCCGCTGGAAGGGCGACCTCCCGCAGAGCTGGTCGGACACGGTCGCGAAGGCGTACGCCGAGGCCGCCAAACAAACCGCGCCTCAGGCCACCCGCCAGTCTTCGCAGGCGACGCTGAACGCTCTGAATCCCGGCTTGCCGGATTTCTTCGGCGGCTCGGCGGACCTCACGCCCTCGAACAACACCAACACGAAGCTGTCGAAGCACGTCCTGCGCGGTGACTTCTCGGGCAATTACCTGTCGTATGGCGTCCGCGAGTTCGCCATGACCGCGATGATGAATGGCATCGCCCTGCACGGCGGGTTCATCCCCTACGGCGGCACCTTCCTCACGTTCTCGGATTACGCGCGGAACGCCGTTCGCCTGGCGTGCCTCATGCGCCAGCGGGTGATTCTCGTCTACACGCATGATTCGATCGGTCTCGGTGAGGACGGCCCGACCCACCAGCCGATCGAGCACCTGGCGAGCCTGCGCACGATTCCGCACATGAGCCTCTGGCGCCCCTGCGACGCCACCGAGACGGCGATGGCCTGGGTGCTGGCCGTGGAGCGGACCGACGCTCCGAGCGCTCTCATCTTCACGCGCCAGGCGCTGCCTCAGCAGCCACGTACAGATGCCCAGAAAGCGAACATCGCCCGCGGCGGCTACACGCTCATCGACACCGATGGGGCGCCGGAAGCAATCGTCATCGCCACCGGTTCCGAGGTGGGTATCGCGGCCGACGCCGTGCGCGCACTCAATTCGAGCGGCAAGCGCGTGCGTCTCGTCTCCATGCCCTCAACTGAAGCATTCGACGCGCAGGATGCGGCTTACCGCGAGTCGGTGCTGCCTCACGCCGTCACGAAGCGCCTGGCTGTGGAGGCGGCCGTCACCCAGACGTGGTGGAAGTACGTGGGCCTCGACGGTGAGGTGATCGGCATGGACCGCTTCGGCGCTTCGGGCAAGGCGACGGATCTGTTTCCGCATTTCGGTTTCACGGCCGATAATGTTGCAAAGCATATCGAACGAATTCTCACGAGGTAAAAGAGCAAATCATGGCTATCAAGGTGGGCATCAACGGTTACGGGCGCATCGGGCGCAACATCCTGCGGGCGCTGTTCGAGGCGAAGCGAACGGGCGAGATCGAGATCGTCGCGATCAACGACCTTGGAGATGCGAATACCAATGCCCATCTCACGCGCTATGACACTGCGCACGGCAAGTTCCACGGTGAAGTGACGGTCGACGGCGACTCGATGGTCGTCGACGGCCATCGCATCAAGGTGCTCGCCCAGCGTGATCCGGCGACGCTGCCGTGGGGCGATCTCGGCGTGGACACCGTGCTCGAGTGCACCGGCCTCTTCACCAGCAAGGCGAAGGCGGGCCTGCACCTGAAGGGTGGCGCCAAGCGAGTCGTGATTTCCGCCCCGGGTGGCGAGGATGTGGACGCGACCGTGGTCTACGGCGTGAACCACAACGTGCTGAAGAAGGAGATGACCGTCATCTCCAACGCGTCCTGCACCACCAACTGCCTCGCGCCGGTCGCGAAGGTGCTGAACGACAAGATCGGCATCCAGGCGGGCGTGATGACCACGATCCACGCGTACACGAACGACCAGGTGCTGACGGACGTGTATCACTCCGACCTGCGTCGCGCCCGTTCGGCGACGATGTCGCAGATCCCGACCAAGACCGGCGCCGCCGCGGCTGTGGGCCTCGTGCTGCCGGAGCTGAAGGGCAAGCTCGATGGCTTCGCGGTGCGCGTGCCGACCATCAACGTCTCGCTCGTCGACCTGAGCTTCGTCGCGAAACGCGCGACGACGGTGGATGAGATCAACAAGGCGCTGAAGGAAGCTTCGCAGGGTTTCCTCAAGGGCATTCTCGCCTACACCGACGGCCCGCTGGTGTCGGTCGACTTCAACCACGACCCGCACTCGGCCTCGTACGATGCGACGCTCACCAAGGTGATCGACGGCACGCTCGTGAAGGTCTGCGCCTGGTACGACAACGAGTGGGGCTTCTCCAACCGCATGCTCGACACGACGGTGGCCTGGTCGAAGGTCTAAGCATGAAAGTCCAGCGAATGACGGATACGGATCTGCGCGGCAAGCGCGTCCTCATCCGTGAAGACCTGAACGTCCCCGTGTCGAACGGTGTGGTCACGAGCGACGCGCGCATCCGCGCGTCGATTCCGACCATTCGCTACGCGCTCGACCAGAACGCCAAGGTGTTCATCCTGTCGCACCTCGGGCGGCCGGAAGAGGGTGTCTACGCCGAAGAGTTCTCGCTCGCGCCGGTCGCGGCGAAGCTTTCGGAGCTGCTCGGTAAACCCGTCGTCCTGCGCAAGGACTGGCTGGACGGCATCGACACGCCGCCCGGCACCGCCGTCCTGTGCGAGAACGTGCGCTTCAACAAGGGTGAAAAGAAGGACAACGAAGATCTGGCCAGGAAGATGGCCGCTCTCTGCGACGTGTACGTCATGGATGCGTTCGGCACCGCTCACCGCGCCGAAGCGAGCACCCATGGCGTTGCGAAGTTCGCGAAGGTGGCCGCGGCGGGTCCGCTGCTCGTCGGGGAGCTCGAGGCGCTCGAGCGCGCGCTGCATGCGCCGGCGCGTCCGCTGGTCGCCATCGTCGGCGGCTCGAAGGTGTCGACCAAGCTGACCGTGCTCGAATCGCTGCTCGCGCGGGTGGACAAGCTCATCGTCGGGGGCGGCATCGCCAACACGTTCCTCGCCGCCACGGGCACGAACGTCGGCAAGTCGCTGCATGAAGCGGAGATGCTGGACGTCGCCCGCAAGCTGCTCGCCCAGGCCAAGGCCAAAGGCACGGTGATCCCGCTGCCGACGGATGTGGTCGTGGCGCGCGAGTTCGCCGCCACCGCGCACGCGGACGTGCGGCCGGTCAGCCAGGTGAAGCCGGACGAAATGATCCTCGATGTGGGTCCCGACACGGCCGAAGCCTTCGCCAAGGTGATCGAAAGCGCGGGCACCGTCGTGTGGAACGGCCCGGTCGGGGTGTTCGAGTTCGACCAGTTCGGCGAAGGCACCCGCGCCATCGCCAGCGCCATCGCGCGCGGCAAGGCGTTTTCGCTCGCGGGTGGCGGCGATACCCTCGCGGCCATCGAAAAGTACGGCGTCGAGGACGGGATTTCCTATATCTCGACGGGCGGCGGCGCATTCCTTGAATTTGTCGAAGGAAAAACCTTGCCCGCGGTAGCCATACTGGAAGCCCGCGCCGCAGACTGAAGCGGCACCCGAGCCCGATCGTTACCGACCGCAACCCAGGAATCAGATGCTGAGACGAACCAAAATCGTGGCGACCCTTGGGCCTGCCACAGACGACCCCGCCGTGCTTACGGAAATGATGCACGAAGGGCTCGACGTGGCGCGGCTCAACGCCTCGCACGGCACCCGCGAAGACCAGATGCGGCGTCTCAAGATGCTGCGCGAGATCGAGCTGAAAGTCGGGCAGAGCATCGGCACGCTGCTCGACCTGCGCGGTCCCAAGATCCGCATCGAATCCTTCCTGGAAGGCAAGGTCATGCTCGAAGAGGGCAAGACCTTCACGCTCGACACCACGCTCGACAAGAAGGCGGGCACGATCGACGTGGTAGGCATCGCCTACAAGAACCTGCCGAGGGACGTCGTTCCGGGCGACACGCTGCTGCTCAACGACGGCAACATCGTTCTCGGCGTCGAGTCGGTGAACCCCACGCGCGTGACCACGCGCGTGAAAGTGGGCGGCGAGCTGTCCGACCGCAAGGGCCTCAACCGGCAGGGCGGCGGCATCTCCGCGCCGGCGCTGTCCGACCAGGATCGCGATGACGTCAAGTTCGCAGCCGAGGCGGGCATCGACTACATCGCCGTGTCGTTCGCGCGCACCGCCAACGATATCGAGCAGGCGCGCGCCATCGCGCGCAAGTGGGGCAGCAAGGCGCGCATCCTCGCGAAGATCGAGCGGCAGGAAGCGATCACGAATCTTGCCGAGATCGCGGACGCGGCCGACGCCGTCATGGTGGCGCGTGGCGACCTCGGCGTCGAAATGGGCTACGCCGAGCTCACCGGCTTGCAGAAGACCATCATTCACGAGTCGCGCATGCGCAATCGCGTGGTGATCACCGCGACCCAGATGATGGAGTCGATGATCCACAACCCGATGCCCACGCGCGCGGAAGTGAGCGACGTGTCGAACGCCGTCATGGACGGTACCGACGCGGTGATGCTCTCCGCCGAGACGGCGACGGGCCGCTACCCGGTGAAGGCCGTGAAGGCGATGGCGCAGGTGATCGAGGGCGCGGAGAAATACGTGCTCCGGCACGACAACGTCCGCCACCGCGTCGATGGCCAGTTCAAGAGCCAGGAAGAAGCGATCGCGATGGCCGTGATGTACACGGCCAATCACCTGAAGGTTCGCGCCATCGTCGCGCTGACGGAGTCGGGTGCCACGCCGTTGTGGATGTCGCGCATTCGTTCGGATATTCCGATCTACGCGTTCACGCGGCACGAGTTCACGCGCCGCCGCGTTACGCTCTATCGCGGCGTGTATCCGGTGGTCTACGACGTGCCGGATGCGAAGTCGCCTGAGGAGCTGTACCGCACGATCTTTGCGCGGCTGCTCGAGCTGTCGCTCGTGGAGCGCGGCGATTTCGTGATTCTCACGAAGGGCGAGCTGACGGGCATCGAGGGCGGCACGAACTCCCTGCAGATCCTGAAGGTCGCACTCGATTAGAACGGCATAGTCATGGCACGCACGCCTCCCGCGACACAGCCCGGCGTGCGACGCCCGCTCGAGCGCGCCACGATCGTGAAGATCGTGACGGTGCTGGTGACGGTGTTCGTCATCGTTCCCCTGGTGTTTGTCTGCGTGCTGCTGACCGGCTCTGAGCCGAAGCTGGATGGCACGCTGAAGGTGCCCGGCCTCAAGGCATCGGTGAGCATTGCCCGCGACTCGCTGGGCATCCCCACAATCGTTGCCGCCACTCGAGCGGATCTGGCGTACGGCCTGGGTTTCGCGCACGGTCAGGATCGGTTTTTCGAGATGGACCTGTCGCGCCGGCTCGCAGCGGGCGAGCTGTCCGAAATTTTTGGCGAGATCGCGCTCGCGCAGGATCGCGAGGCGCGCCTCTTCCGATTCCGCAGCGTCGCGCAGGCGGCGCTGGCCCAGGCACCGCCGGAGCAGCGCGCGCAGATTGACGCGTACGCGAGCGGCGTAAACGCGGGCCTCGCGAGCCTCCGCAACCGGCCGTGGGAATACATCGCCCTGCAGGCGACGCCGGCGCAGTGGCAGGCCGAAGATACCATGCTGATTCCTTACGCAATGTGGTGGGATCTTCAGCACAACAGCATCCGCCGCGAGAAAGTCCGGCGCGCGATCAACATGAAGCTCGGCGGCGCCGAGTGTGAAGGCGGATGGAAGTGCGCGCTGTCGTTCTTCTATCCGCGCGGCACGAGCTGGGATAGCCCGAACGCGGCGGGTGAAGCGAAACCGGCGGAGCCGATCCACATGCTCACGTCGGAAGAGCTGGATCTTCGCGCCACTCACACGCAAACGCCTGATCCGGGCGCCGGGCGCGAAGCGCTCGTAGGCAGCAACGGTTGGGTGATCGGCGGCGCGAACACGGATGGCGGCGGCGCGCTCGTCGCGAGCGACATGCATCTGGGCCTGCGCGTGCCGAACATCTGGTACCGCGCCCGAATGCAATTGCGGCCGGCCGGGGTCGCCACTGCGACGCTGGACCTGAACGGCGTGACGCTGCCCGGAGCGCACGTGCTGGTGGCGGGCTCGAACGGCCACATCGCCTGGGGATTCACGAACTCCTATGGCGACTGGGTCGATCTCACTTTCGCGCCCTGTACCGCGGTGGACGACAAGGCAGTGCGTACGGCGGCGGGAACCATCGAGCTGACGACCGTGACGGAGAAGATTTCCGTCAAGGGCAAGAGGCTCCACAACTTGCTCGCCGTCAGCACCGGGCCGGACGGCATCCTCGTCGAAGCGCAGCCCTCGATCGGTCGTTGCTGGTTCGCGCGCTGGATCGCGACGGTGCCGGAAGCGACCAACTTCAGCATCGGCGCGCTCGAGACAGCGACGACGACCGCGCAGGCCGTCGATCTCGCGCCGACGATCGGCATTCCGCACCAAAACCTGATGATTGGCGATCGCGAAGGGCACATCGCCTGGACGATCGGCGGACGCATTCCGGACACGAGCGACGCGAAGCTGCGCCTCACCGGCCAGGCGCCGTGGACCACGGCCGCGAATCATCCGCGCCTGATGGATCCGGCGGCCGGACGCGTGTGGACGGCGAACGCACGCCCCATCGACGACGGTGCGGCGGAAGCGCTCATCGGCGGCGACGAAGCGGCATTCGGCGCCGAATACGATCTCGGCGCACGTGCCAAGCAGATTCATGACGATCTCGCCGGCATCGCGCACGCGACGCCGCTCGACATGCTGAAGGTGCAGACCGACGACAACGCGGTCTTCCTCACCCGCTGGCGCGACCTCCTGATCCAGTTGCTCGACGACGTTTCGGTGCGCGACCACCCGCGACGCGCGGAGCTGAAGAAGCTCCTCAACGAATGGAATGCGCGCGCCACGCCCGACTCCGTCGGCTATCGGTTGGTGCGTACGTTCCGCGACCAGACCGAGCGCTCCGTCTGGCGCATGCTGCTTGGAGGCCTCGATGTCGACGCGCTGGACGCGCCGCCGCCCTCACAGTTCGAAGGCGCCTTGTGGGAGCTCGTTACGCAGCGTCCCGCGCATCTGCTCAGCGCGGGCCATGACAACTGGAAGACCTTCCTGCTGGAGCAGGTAGACCAGTCGGTGAGCGAGAACGTGTGTCCCCAGCTCGAGCGCTGTACCTGGGGCTCGTTGCATCCGGTTCGTGTGCGGCACCCGATGGCGGGGAGCATCCCCATCCTCGGTTCGTTTCTGAACATGCCGGCCATCGACGTGCCGGGCGATCACGATATGCCGCGCGTGCAGGACGGCGCTTTCGGCGCGTCCGAGCGCTTCGCCGTGGCGCCGGGGCGTGAGGCCGAGGGCTACCTGCACATCGCCGGAGGGCAGAGCGGGCACCCGCTTTCGCCGTACTACAAAGCGGGCTATAGCGAATGGGCGGAGGGCAAGCCGCTGCCGTTCCTGCCCGGTGCGGCGGAACACACGCTCACACTTGAACCGGCCTCCACTGCCAGCACGCCCTGACAGCGTTTCGGGCCCGGTGCCGCAAGGAGCACACGCCGACACTTTGAGCCGGCCTCCGCTGCCAGCACGCCTTGAAGGCGTTCGGGCCCGGGTGGTCGACCGCCGACTGACCGGGCCCTGCCGCCGTCTCAGGCGGGGCGCCGCCGCCGTCGGAAGGCCGCGCCGAGGAATCCGAGTCCGCTCGCCAGACCCCAGACGGCGGCGGGCAGCGGTACGGGCGCCGGCGTCGGCGGCGCGAGCACGTACATGCGCACGCCCTCGTCGATGATGTAGATGTTCCCTTCGCCGTCGATGGTCACACCTTCGGCGGTCGAGCTCCCGGGCAGGTCGAAGAAGCTCAACACGTCCCCATTGCGATTGGTCTCGACCAGCCGCCGGGACTCCTGACTGAAGATGAGGAAGTTATCGCCGTCCGGGGTCCCCCGAAGCGACGCGACGGTGGAGAGCGCCTGGATGTCGGATAAATCGGTGAGCCCGAGTTTCGTCTCCGGACTACCGAACACCGACGCGACAGTCGGTGTGCTGCCATCGAAAGCCAGAGCCGCCCGGTTCACCTGCTGGGGTGATTTCTCTTTCACGAACAGGAAGTCGTGCGACACCGGATCGTAGGAGATGCCCTCGATCCCGACATTGCCCGCGTCGCCGTCTCCCAGCTGCGGGCCGAGTTGCGCCATGCCGAGCGTCGATTTGTTCACCGAGCCGCCGCCCGTGTAGTTCAGCAGGAAGGCCTGCTGGCGGCGCTCCTCTGTGACCACGAACTGGCCGTTGCCCACATAGGTCAGGCCTTCGGTATCCAGGAAACCCGTGAGCGACATCCTGTTGATGAACTGGCCCGTGCGGGAAATCTGCACGATCGCCTTACCCTCGTCGCCGACGATGAACATCGAGTTCGTGTCCCAGTCCCAGGTGATGGCGGATGCCTCGCGAGCGAAGGCGCCGGTGTCGTCCTGCGACATGTTGTACGTGGCCGCCAGTCGGTAGCCCGTGAGATCCACGGCGGTAACCGCGGCTTCGGCGGCGGGGACGGCGCTCATGACGAGCAGAAGGCCGGCAATTCGGACGCGCATTTCGACATTTCTCCAGATCGTGACGGAACCGCGGTGACAGTTTTTCCGCGGATCGCGAACGATAGGAAGGTCATGTTGCGAATCCATTGCGGTTGTACTACGCCTGATCCAGGCACTACGCGTCGTCCCATGGAATAAAACCTTCACGCCATTGAAATTCATTGCTCTTAGCGTCGCGGGTTGCGGACGAGATCGCCGGCCAGTGCGCAAAATCCGCTAACGCAAAATTTTCAGGAGCAATTTCGTGATTCGAGCAAAAGCAAGATATCTACCGGCGGTTCTCGCAACCGCCGTCATGGGCGCGATTTCGATCGCCAGCGCACAGGCGGAGACCGTACGCATCACCGAATGGATGTACCAGGGCGGTCACGCCGGGGCCGAATCCCCGCCGAACGAGTACGGCGAGTTCATCGAGTTCACCAACATGAGCGGCAGCGCCGTCGACATGACGGGCTGGAGCTTCGATGACGACTCGCGTGCCCCGGGCACCGTCGACTTCGGTTCCGTGTTCGGCCTCGTGGCGGCCGGCGAATCCGTGATCCTGACCGACCTGACCGCGTCGAGCTTCCGCTCGATCTGGAATCTGGACTCGAGCGTCAAGGTGTTCGGCAACAACGGCGCCAATCTGGGCCGGGCGGACGAGATCAACCTGTTCGACGCCTCCGGTCAATTGGTGGATCGGCTCGCCTATGACGATCAGGGCAGCGGCGCGAAGGACGGCCCGCGCACCCAGCGCACCAGCGCTCGTCCGGGAAGTCTCGCCGCCATCGGCGCGAACAATGCCTCCTTGTGGGTTCTCTCGGCCGTGAACGATGTCGAAGGTTCCTACCTATCGACGGCCGCGTCGGGCGAAACAGCGGAGCGCGGTAGCCCGGGCACGACGTCCTTCGCGCCCACGCCTGCGCCGGTACCGCTGCCTGCGGCGGCCTGGCTGCTGTTGAGCGGATTGGGTCTGATCGGCGGTGGTCGCCTGAAGCGCGCGGGTCAGAAGTCGGTCTGACGCAGGACCCCGAGGGTTCCGCGATGTAACGGAGCCGGTGTCCTGAATCGGAAGTCAGGACACCGGCGCGCGGACGTGGCGCGACTGTTCGGCTCGTAGCGTCTCGCGCAGACCTCCTGAACCCCCTGCAGAGCTGGCTCACCGCCAGCAGTCCCTGACGGCGTTCCGGGTCCGGAAGCTGCCGTGCGCGGTAGACTGCGCACTTTCGCAGGCACCCGACGGCGTCCCATGACGAACCGCTTTTCCGGCACTGATCGCTACATCGCCACCGACGACCTCATGATCGCGGTGAACGCCGCCGTCACGCTGGCGCGGCCGTTGCTCATCAAGGGCGAGCCCGGCACGGGCAAAACGCAGCTTGCGCAGGAGATCGCGCGAGCCTTGAGCAAGCCGCTGCACGAGTGGCACATCAAATCCACGAGCAAGGCGCAGCAGGGCCTGTACGAGTACGACGCGGTCTCGCGCTTGCGCGACTCGCAGCTCGGCGACGCGCGCGTGCGCGACATTGCCAACTACATCCTCAAAGGTAAGTTGTGGGAGGCCTTCGAGTCCGACGATCCGCCCGTGCTGCTCATCGACGAGATCGACAAGGCGGACATCGAGTTTCCGAACGACCTGCTGCGCGAGCTCGATCGCATGGAGTTCTACGTCTACGAGACGCGCGAGCTCGTGAAGGCGCGGCACCGGCCGATCATCATCATCACGAGCAACAACGAGAAGGAGCTGCCGGATGCGTTTCTGCGCCGCTGCTTCTTCCATTACATCCGCTTCCCGGATGAGGAGACGATGACGCGCATCGTCGACGTGCACTACCCCGGCCTGCGGCGGGACCTGCTCGCCGAAGCGCTGACGTCGTTCTTCCGCCTGCGCGAGACTCCGGGCCTGAGGAAGAAGCCATCGACGTCCGAGCTGCTCGACTGGATCAAGCTGCTCGTCGCCGAACAGATTCCGCCCGAAGCGCTGCGCTCGAACGATCCGAAGAAGTCGCTGCCGCCGCTCTACGGCGCGCTGCTGAAGAACGAGCAGGACGTGCATCTCTTCGAGCAGCTCGTGTTCCTGCACCGGGGCGGCCGCTGACGCGCCAATGCTCACGAAGTTTTTCTTCGACCTGAGAGCAGCGGGAGTACCGGTAGCCATTCCGGAGTTCCTCACGCTGCTCGAAGGATTGAAGCAGAACGTGACCGGGCATTCCGCAGAAGACTTCTACTACTTTGCGCGAACATGTCTCGTGAAAGACGAGGCGCACTACGACCGCTTCGACCGCGTATTCGCGCAGACCTTCGAGGGGGCCGAGGCGCTGTTCGAGCGCATCGTCGCGGAGTTGCCCGCCGACTGGCTGAAGGCGTTCACCGAACGCGCGCTCAGCGAAGAGGAGAAGCGGAAAATCGAATCGCTCGGCGGCTGGGAGAAGCTGATGCAGACGCTGCGCGAGCGCCTGCGGGAACAGAAAGAGCGGCACGAAGGCGGCAACAAGTGGATCGGTACCGCTGGCACCTCGCCGTTCGGCGCGAATGGCTTCAACCCGGAAGGCGTGCGCATCGGGCAGGCCCGCTCGCGCAATCGAAGCGCCGTGAAGGTGTGGGACGCGCGCGAGTACCGCAACCTCGACGACACCGTGGAGCTCGGCACCCGCAACCTGAAACTGGCGCTACGTCGATTGCGCCGGTTCGCGCGCGAAGGCGCGGCGGATCAACTGGACCTCGATGGCACGATCTCGGCGACCGCGCGCAACGCCGGCCTGCTCGATCTGAAGCTCGTGCCCGAGCGGCGCAACGCGGTGAAGGTGCTGCTGTTCCTCGATGTCGGCGGCTCGATGGACGCGCACATCCAGGCCTGCGATGAGCTGTTCTCCGCCGCGCGCAGCGAGTTCAAGCACCTCGAGCATTTCTATTTTCACAACTTCCCGTACGAGCAGCTGTGGAAGGACAACACGCGGCGCCATTCCGCGGGCACGCTCACCCAAACCGTGCTGCGGACCTATGGCAAGGACTACCGCGCCATCTTCGTCGGCGATGCGACGATGAGCCCCTACGAGATCACTCTCGAGGGCGGCAGCGTGGAACACTGGAACCAGGAGAGCGGAGCGACCTGGATGCGGCGGATCGCCGCCGCTTTTCCGCGCCTCGTGTGGCTGAATCCGGAGCCGCGGGATCACTGGGGCTACACGCCCTCGGTGCAAATCACGCGAGGGTTGATCGGGGAACGGATGTTTCCGCTGACGCTGGCGGGGCTCGATGGCGCGATACGGGAACTGAAGCGGTCGGTCGCGCGTTCAGGTTTTCACGCTGCGGCTGCGCTCAATGAGCGGCCGGACGGGCCGGGTCCTTCAGCTGGCCCCGCAGCGTCCTGAGGTCGGCCAGCACCTGCTTCGAATGACTTCCCGGACCCACTTCCCGATAATGCTTCGCGAGCCGCCCGTGGGGGTCCACGATAGAGGTCTCGCGTCTTGCCAACTCCGTCAGGCCCGGTATTCGGTGCGGAACGCCGTAATCGCGCGCCGGATGGGCGGTGGGGTCTTAGCGCAATGACCCAGAGCGGTACGCAGACTCAACGCCGCCTCGACAGGCGGCCCTGCCTCGGGCTCGTGCTTACGGGCGGTGGCGCGCGCTCGGCGTATCAGGTGGGCGTGCTTCGGGCGCTGGCGGAGATTTTTCCGCGCGGGCGCAGTCCGTTTCAGGTAATCGTGGGCACTTCCGCAGGCGCCGTCGCGGCGAGTGTGCTCGCCGCCGAGGCGGTGCATTGGCGGCGCGCGGTCGCGGGCCTGGAACAGGTGTGGGGCAACTTCCACGCCGAGCAGGTGTTCCGCGTCGATCCGGTCTACATGTGTCGGTCCGGGCTGCATTGGATCCTGTCGCTGCTTTCTGGCGGATTCCTGCTGTCGCCGCCGAAGTCGATGCTCAACAACGCGCCGCTGCGTGAGCTGCTGTCGAAGCACGTTGACTGGCGCGGCATTCGAACCAGCATCGCGCGAGGGCATCTGCGCGCGCTCGCGCTCTGTGCCACGAGCTACATCACCGGCCAGTCCGTTGCGTTCTATGACGCGACCGATAACGTGCGGGATTGGGCGCGATTCCAGCGCGTGGGCCGGCGCGCGAACCTGAACCTCGATCATCTGATGGCGAGCGTCGCGATTCCCTTGCTGTTTCCGCCGATGCGGCTCGGCGAGGAGCACTTTGGCGACGGCGCCATGCGCCAGACCAATCCGTTGAGCCCCGCGATTCACCTCGGCGCGGATCGGCTGCTGGTGATCGGCGTGCGCGCACGTCGGCAGGCCGGCGTCGCCGTCGCGCAGGTGCCGATCGATCCGCCGACGCCCGGCCAGATCTTCGGCTACATGCTCGACACGCTTTTCACCGACACGATCTACGGCGACCTCGAGCAGCTCGAGCGGATCAACGAGCTCGTGCGTTCCGGTCCCGAGCACGCACACGGCGCGCGCATCGTGGAGACGTTGATGCTCGCGCCAAGCGTCGACCCTCGCGAGTCCGCCGCGCGCCACGTGGAAGCCATGCCCCGCAGCCAGCGCGCGCTCCTGCGCGTGATCGGCGCCCGCGACGTGGAAGGCAGCCAGCTCGCGAGCTACCTGATGTTCGAAGGCGAATATACCCGCGAGCTCATCGAGCTCGGCTACAAAGACGCCATGGAAGCCCGCACAGCTCTGCTCGCGTTCATTGAGGGCGAGACCTTGCCGAAGGTTATGACCTCACCCGGAGTCGCGCAGGCCACTTAGCCAGCGATTTTATCAAGTCACTTCCGCTGCCGTTCCGGCAGCGCGACTCGCCTGCGTGCGATGAATTTCTGCACGTTTCCACCAGTTTTGGCACGAGCCTTAGAGCGGCGGTCTGCCGCATCTTTGTCGGATGCTGGCGTTCATCGACGAAAGTGATTGCCCCGGATTCAAGTTGACGCGTGGTTCTGACGCGGTGTTCGCCATTGGCATGGTCATCTTCGAGAGTCGTGAAGATGCATTGCGGACGGCAGCGAGCATGACGCAGTTTCGCGCGCGGACCGGTCATCGGCACGAAATCAAGTTTGCCAAGTCGAGTGACAAGGCGCGCGATGCATTTTTCGAGGCCGTGCGTGGCTGCCCATTCAGGCTTTGCGTGCTGGTTGTGGAGAAGGACCAGGTGCAAGACCCGTTTCCAAGGGGAGATCACGAGGCGTTTTATGGGTTCTTCGTCGGCGAGCTCGTGCGGCGGGCGGCAAGTCGATTGAAAGGCGTCAAGCTAAGCGTCGATGGGTCGGGCAGCGCTCTTTTCAGGCGGGCGGTAAAGCGACGGCTGCGCAAGGACCTTTGCGGGCGGCTCGCAGATCTTCGCTTCGTCGACTCCCGTCGCGATGACTTCATTCAGCTCGCGGATATGTGCGTCGGCGCCGTTGCGCGCGCCTACCGCTTCCATGCTGACGGGGATCGCTGGCTGAAGTCGCTGCAGGCGCGGATCGATGAGATATGGGATTTCAGGTAGCTAGAAAATCGAAAGCCCCGCTCGAGCGGGGCTTTCGATTGCGACCCAGTGCCTATCCGTAGTACGTCCACGGAAAGCACACCATACGGAGCCAGTTCGGTTACCGGGTCGACTTGCCGGGCGCAATTGTACTGGCTCGATGCGCTCGATGAAAGCCGTGTTCCCGCAGTCGATGCCGCGTCAACAACGACGCTGCGTCGCGGTTCCGTTAGGTGAGGAAAATCGTACCCAGGCCCAGCAGCGTCGCGAACCCGATGCAGTCGGTGAACGTCGTGAGGATCACGCCGGCCGATAGCGCCGGATCGATCTTCATTCGACGCAGCGTCAGCGGGACGATCACACCGACTAGCGCGGCCGCGAGCAGGTTCACGAGCATCGCCGCCCCAATGATCGCGGCGATTTTCCACGTGCCAAACCAGAACCGGGTGACGACACCGATGACGCCGGCCCAGATGATGCCGTTCAGCCCGCCGACGGCGATCTCCTTGTAGAGCAGCCAGCGAGCATTGCCCCACTGAATCTGCCCCAGCGCCAGGCCACGAATGATCAGCGTCACCGTCTGCGTGCCCGCGATGCCGCCCATGCTCGCAACGATGGGCATGAGCGCCGCCAACGCGGCCACCTTCTCGATCGTGCCCTCGAACCGCGCCACCACGAGGCCGGCCAGGATCGCCGTGACGAGGTTGATGCCCAGCCAGAACAGCCGCCGCTTCGTCGAAATGAGTACGCCGGCAAACACGTCTTCCTCGTCGTGCAGGCCGACCATGCTCAACACCGAATGCGCGGCTTCTTCGCGGATGACGTCGACCACGTCGTCGATGGTGATGCGGCCGAGCAGCCGCCCGTCCTTGCTGACGACGGCGGCGGAGATGAGGTCGCGGTCCTGGAAGAGCTGCGACACGTCGTGCGCCGGCGTTTCCGGATCGATGCGCGGCGCCTCGGTCTCGACCAGCTCGGCAACCGGCAGGTCGAGGTCGCTCGTGAGCAGGCGGGTGAGTGGCACCGTGCCGAGGTAGATGTCGCGCCGGTCGACGACGAACAGCCGATCCGTCTTGGTGGGCACTTCGCCGCGCATGCGCAGATAGCGCAGCACCACTTCCACCGTCACGTCCGGGCGCAGGCTGATGGTGTCCATGTTCATGAGACCCCCGGCGCTGTCGTCGGGGAAGCTCAGCACGGTGCTCAGGCGCTCGCGGTCCTGCTGGTCCAGCGACTTCAGCAGCTGCAGGGTGACGGTTTCGGGGAGGTCGGAGACGAGGTGGGCGAGGTCGTCGAGCTCCATGCCTTCGGCGACGGCGAGCAGTTCGTCGTCTTCCATGCCCTCCATCAGGCCGCTGCGGATGTTCTCGTTCAGCTCGACGAGCACTTCGCCTTCGAGCTCGGGATCGACCATGTCCCAGACGAGCTCACGCTGCGCGGGCGGTAGCGATTCGATGAGGAGTGCGATTTCCGCGGGATGCAGCGCGTTCACCATCCTGTGCGCGGAACGCAGCGTGCCCTGGCCCCAGCGCCGCGCGGAGCGCGGACAGGCGGCTTTCCTTTTCGGGCTTCAGTTGGGCGTTCATGCAGACACGTGTAGCGCCGCGCGGGGGCGGCGCGAGTGTATCCGCGGTATCTGGAGTTGTCGCCCGCCTGAAGAGATCAGGAAGCCCTCAATCGCCGGGCGGCTAAGAGCAGCGAGAGCCGCAGAAGGCTCCTTCTCCGAGCCGCCCGGCGATTGAGGGCTTCTTGGTAGAACGCTACCGGTTCGCGGCGGCGGGAGGCGAAGGAACCGGCGCGATATGGGGTAGGTGCGCGAGAGCGCTATGGCGCGTGCTCACGTTCGAGAACCGCTTGCTGAAGCGCTCGGCGAGTCGGTCAACGATATAAACCGATCGGTGCTGACCGCCGGTGCAGCCGACGGCGACGGTGAGATAGCCGCGATTGTTCGCCTGATATTCAGGCACGCGCGCGTCGATGAAGCGGGCGATGTCTTCGATCAGGCGCCCGGCGGCTTCCTGCGATTCGAGGAATTTCACGACGTCGGCGTCGCGGCCGGTGAGCTTGCGGAGCGTCGGCTCCCAGTACGGGTTCGGGATCGAGCGGGCGTCGAAGACGAAGTCCGCGTCGCCGGGAATGCCGTGCTTGAAGCCGAACGACTCGAATGTGATGGAGAGGCGCCCTTCGTTCCGCTGCTCGAGGCGCTGGTGCACGATATCGCGCAGCTCGTGCACGCCCATGCGCGAGGTGTCGATGACGAGGTCGGCCGCGTAAACGATGGGTTCGAGGATCTCGCGTTCGCGGGCCATCGCCTCGCGCAGGTCGAGGTTGTCCCGGCTCATCGGGTGCTTGCGGCGGGTCTCCGAGAACCGGCGCAGCAGTTCATCTTCGCTCGCAACCAGGAACAGCACTTCGCACTGGATGCCACTGCGCTTCAGCTCGTCGATGAGCCGTGGCACCGAGGCGATTTCCGCAGCGGTGTTGCGCGCATCGAGGCCGATAGCGGTGCGTTCGTAGGTGCGCTCGGGCGAACGCACGGTGTGCGAGATGAACGCCTTCAGCAGCGCGGCGGGGATGTTGTCGATGCAGTAAAAGCCCAGGTCTTCGAGCATGTGGAGTGCCACGCTCTTCCCGGAACCGGACAGGCCGCTGACGATGAGGATACGCACGCAACTGAAGTTAGCGAGCGCGCATTACGGGCGCAAGCGCCGGGTCGACGTATGCGAAAGCCGGTGCATGGACATCGTCACACCGCCGCCAGACGCGCGCGCCGCCCGACGCTTCACCCCGCTGGTGCCGGATTAAGTCAGCACCGCGCAGGTGCGGCCCCGGCCATGTCAGTGCGCGGGCTAAGGTTCATCGGGCCGGGCACCTGCGACGGCAGGCACCCGGCATCCGGGACGGCGGAGCGGCTGGCGTGATGCCAGCCGGAACGTCACTCAGCTACGGCGGCTGCGCGCGCGGTCTTCTGTGCTTCAGCGGCGTGGTGATCGTTGCGTTTTTCTTTGTGCTTCTTCACGCAGCGATCGAGCTTGTCGGTCAGCGCGTCGATGGCGGCGTACATGTTCGAATCGGTGCAGGCGGCGTGGATCGAGTTGCCGCGGACGTGGAGGGTGGCTTCGGCCTTCTGCTCGAGTTTTTCGACCGTCAGCACACAGTGCACATCGAGCACGTGGTCGAAGTGCCGGGTTATGCGCTCTAGTTTTTTCTCTACGTAGAACCGCAGAGAATCAGTAACCTCGACGTGATGTCCGGTGACGCTGAGCTGCATAGCGTTTCTCCTGTTTGGCGTGGGCAAGAAACTACATTTGTCGGGACCCGGTCCGGCGGCGCTCATTCGACGGGGCAATGCCCATCGCCTCGCGGTACTTCGCGACCGTGCGGCGCGCAACCGGAATGCCCTCTCCAGAGAGCAGCTCGGCGATTCGCCCGTCTGACAGGGGCATATCGCCATTCTCTTCCTTGACGAGCTTCTTGATCTTGGCGCGGATTGCTGTGGAAGACGTGCCGGATCCGTCGGCACCCTCCACCTGACTCGAGAAAAAGTAGCGGAGCTCGAAGACGCCGCGCGGCGTGTGCATGTATTTGCCGGACGTGACGCGCGAGATGGTGCTCTCGTGCATCGATACGGCCTCGGCTATGTCCTTCAGAATCATCGGCCGCATGTGCTCTTCGCCGTGCTCCAGGAACGCTGTCTGGCGCTCCACGATAGAGCGGGCGACTTTCATGAGAGTTTCGTTACGAATCTCGAGACTCTTGAGCAACCACCGTGCCTCCTGAAGCTGGGCACGCATGCTCGCGTGGCTCGCGTTGCGGCCGATGAGGCTGGCGTAGCCCTGGTTCAGGCGCACGCGCGGCAGCGTGGCGGCGTTGATCTCCACGGCCCAGCCGTGGTCGGTGCGACGGACGAACACGTCCGGCACCACGTATTCAGCGGAGCCCGAGCTGACGGTCGCACCCGGTCGCGGGTGGCAGGCCTTCACCAAGGCGAGTGCGGACGCGAGCTCATCGTCCGTCGCGCGCAGCTCACGGCGCAGCAGCGACAGTTCGCGCTCGGCGACGAGCTCCAGGTGATGGCGGGCGATCTGGACCGCGGTCTCGAGCCCCGGCGTGTCCGGGTCGAGCTGCCTCAACTGCAGTTCGATGCACTCCCCGACGCTGCGCGCGGCAACGCCGGGCGGGTCGAGCCTTTGCACGAACCCCAGTATCTTCTCGACCTCGGCCAGGTCGGCCACGATCTCGGGCTGCAGGGTCTTCTGGATTTCTTCGAGCGACTCGGTGAGGTAGCCGTCTTCGCTCACGGCGTCGGCGATGGCGCGGGCGATGCCGAGCTCGCGCGGTTCGAGCTTCGCCATCTCGAGCTGCCACACGAGATGATCCTGCAGGGATTGGCCGGCATCGTCGGCGAACTCCTGCTGGCGCTCGTCATCGTCGCTCTGCCAGGGGGCTTCGGAAGTGCCGACGCTTTGTTCGCCCCAGCCTTCGTCCACCACTTCGACGGTGTTCTCGGTCTGGCGCTCCGGAACGGCTTCGGCCGGGGCCGCGGTCTGCGGCATCTCGGGCGCTTCGAAGATGCCGGTGCCTTCGCCTTCCTCCACCGGCTCGAGCATGACGTTGCTCTCGAGCAGTTCGCGGATGTGAGCCTGCAGCTCCAGGGCGGGCAGCTGCAGAAGGCGTATCGCCTGCTGCAGCTGCGGGGTCATCGTCAGGGTCTGACCCAGCTTGAGCTGCAGTGAGGGTTTCAACATGGCAGGTGGCGGGGCCAGCGCCCCAGTACGATCCTATCTCTCTGAAATTTTTGGAGTTTCGCCGACGGTGCGCGACGACGTCACAAACGAAACGACTGGCCCAAGTACACCTCACGGACTTGGGGGTTGGCAAGGATTTCTTCCGCGGTTCCCGAGGCGATGACCTGCCCCTGGTTGACGACATAAGCGCGGTTACAAACGCCCAGGGTTTCGCGAACCTGATGGTCGGTGATGAGCACGCCGATGCCGCGGCTGGTGAGCTCGCGGATGATGCGCTGGATGTCGAGCACGGAGAGCGGATCGATGCCGGCGAAGGGTTCGTCGAGCAGCATGAAGCGCGGCTCCATCGCGAGTGCGCGGGCGATCTCCACGCGGCGCCGCTCGCCTCCCGAAAGCGACAGGCCGAGGCTCTTGCGCACGTGCCCGATGCGCAGCTCTTCGAGCAGTTCCTCGAGCCGCTGCTCCTGCTTCACGTCGTCGAGGTCCGCGCGGGTCTGCAGGATCGAGAGGATGTTGTCCTCCACGGAAAGCTTGCGGAACACCGAGGCTTCCTGCGGCAGGTAACCGACGCCGAGCTTGGCGCGCTTATGCATCGCGAGGTGCGTGATCTCGGTGTCACCCAGCGTGATGCGGCCCGCATCGCAGGGAACGAGCCCCACGATCATGTAGAACGCGGTCGTCTTGCCGGCGCCGTTCGGGCCGAGCAGGCCGACGACCTCGCCTTCGCTCACTTCGAGCGAAAGCCCTCGGACGACCTGGCGGGACTTGTAGCTTTTCTCGAGGCCGGCGGCCGTCAGTGAAATCATCACGGTTTTGCGGGCGCGGCGGAGCTCGCGCCGGGCGATGACGCGTTGTTCTTGCCGTCCTTCGGGCCGTCTTTTGGGCTGTCTTTCTGGCCGTCGTTCGGGCTGGCCGCGGCGGGCGTCGCAGCCGGTTTTTTCGAGGCCTTCGGGTCGATGGTGATGATCATGCGCTGGCTGCCATCGCTCGCGGCCTTGCTGCCGCTGTCGCCGCCGTCGGTGTTGCGGATTTCGGCCTTGCGAATGTCATATACGAGCTGCGGAGTCTTGATTTCGCGGCCGCCATCGCTCAGCCAGGCGTCTTCCATCAGGCGCACGGTGCCTTGACCCGCCTCGTAGACCATCTGGCGCGCGTGGCCGCGCGTGATCAGCCCGGAGTCGGCGCGCTTCTGCTCGAACTCCGCCGGGTTGCCGGTGATCGTGATGCGCTCGATCTCGCTGTTCCGGAACCGCACCACCGCCTGGTCCGAACTCAGCTTGCTCTGCATCTGGTCCGATTTGATGCGCACGTTGCCATCGAGCGTCCAGTTCGAATCCTCGATGTCCAGGCTCGTCGTGTGAGCGCTCTTCGCCTTGATCTCCATGCCGCAGCCGGCAACGGTGATCGTGACATCGGCGAGGGACAGGGTGCCGGCGCTGCCCTTGGGGAATTTCGCGCCGCCGTTCTTGGAGTCGATTTCGATCTTGCCGCAATTGGTGAGCGTCGAATCGCCGGTCGCGGCGCGCGCCGGCGCGACCCCCGCAAGCCCCAGCGCCGCGAGCACCATGCCGGACACGGCAAGCGCGAGCGGCGTGGCGCGTCTACTTGGACGGGGATCGGGCATGGATCGGCGATTCCAGATGGGGGTTGGATTCTAGCTCCAAGGTGCCTTCCTTCAAATTCGCGACCAGGCCCGTGGCGTTGACCGTTCCGCCGCGAGCGTCGATGGTGATGTATGCGGGCGTGCGCGCGATCTCGGCTTTGGTGTCGAACGACATCGTGCTCGTGTTGATCACGACGGGCGACCCGGAGAGCTCGCCTTCCATCTTCACATCACCGTGGAGATCCACGTTCGCGCCGTCCGCCTGGATGAGCCCGGAGCGCGCCTGCGCGTGCCAGGTGCCGTTCTCTTCGGAGACGAACGTCATGCGGGGCGCATCGAGCTGCACCCGATCGTCGTTGGCGTGCTGGCGAATCAGGGGGGATACGACGGTGAACTGCGGCCGCCCGTCGTCGCCCGTCTGTGTGACTTCGGCGTTGCGCGCCGAGTAGCCCGGCACGTCACTCGATTCGCCGGTCTCCGTCTTGACGGTGGACGAGGTGCCGCCCTGCCCGAGAATCAGCGCGCCGATGATGATGCCGACAATCACCAGGACGATGACGACGCGTGCAATCACCCGCGCCGCCTCGGCTTGAGCTGGCGGCTAGCGTGCTGGCGAGCCGCGACGAGCAGGTCGCACACGTTACGCACGGCGCCACGGCCGCCGAGGTTGGGCGTGACCATGTCCGCCGCCTTCAGGGCCGCGGGATGCGCGTCGAACACGGCGAATGCGAGGCCGACGGTGCGCATCACCGGCACGTCGGGCCGGTCGTCCCCGACGCAGGCGCACTGCGCGGATTCGAGCCCGAGGCGCGTGCGCAGTTTCTCGAACACCGGCAGCTTTTCGCTCACGCCCTGGTATACGTATTTGATCCCGAGATCCTTTGCGCGCTGTCTCACGTGTGGGGAGTCGCGGCCTGAAATGATCGCCACCTTCACGCCGACGTCGATCAGCCGCCGGATACCGTACCCGTCCTTCACGTCGAACACCTTGAGGGCTTCGCCGCGCGGACCGTAGTAGAGCCGACCGTCGGTCAGCACGCCGTCCACGTCGAGCACGAGCAGCTCGATCGTGGCGGGGGCGGCGGGGCTGTCCGGGTCCCGCGATTGGCGCGCGCGGGGGCTCAGACAACGCCCGCGCGAAAAAGATCGTCGATGTTCAGCGCGCCGACGAGTTTTGCACCGTCGTCGGCCACCAGCAGTCTCGTGATCTTGTTTTGCTCCATCAGGAGCACGGCTTCGGCGGCGAGCGAGCGTGGGCCGATGTATTTGGGCCGGGGCGTCATGACATCTCCCATGAACGAGTCACGCAGGTTTTCCTTGCTGTAGAGCGCGCGGCGCAGGTCGCCGTCCGTGAACACGCCGAGGATCCGATCGGCGTCGTCCACCACAACTGTCATGCCCAGCCCCTTGCTGGACATCTCCTTGAGGCCCTCACGCAGTGGCGTGCCGACGTGGACGCGAGGGACGGCGTCCCCCGTTCGCATGACGTCTTGCACGCGCATGAGCTGACGGCCGAGGCTGCCGCTGGGATGCCGGCTGGCGAAATCCTGGTTCGTGAAGCCGCGCGCGTCGAGCAGCGCGACCGCGAGCGCGTCGCCCATGGCGAGGCTCGCTGTCGTGCTGGCCGTTGGTGCGAGATTGAGAGGGCACGCTTCCGCCGGCACGCTTACGTCGAGCACTACGTTCGCGGACTTTGCGAGCGTCGACTCGAGGCCCCCGGTCATCACGATAAGCGGTACGCCGAGCCGCTTCAGGTGCGGAAGCAGGAAGACGACTTCCGGCGTCTCGCCGGAGTTGGAAAGCGCGAGCACCACGTCCGTCCGCGTGATCATGCCGAGGTCGCCATGCCCCGCTTCGGCCGGATGCAGGAAGAACGCGGGCGTGCCCGTGCTCGCAAGCGTGGCGGCAACCTTGCGGGCGATGTGCCCGGATTTGCCTATGCCGGTAACGACCACGCGACCTTCGCAGGCGAGGCACAGGCGACAGGCTCTGGCAAAGCGGTTGTCGATCTTCGGCAGCAGGGCCCTGACCGCGTCCGCTTCGATCGAGAGCGCCCGGCGCGCGTAGTCTTCGAGCTGCGCGTCGGTAACCGGTATGTCGGTCGTCGATGACATGCCGCGCATGCTAACAGGCACCGCCTCGATTGCCAGCAAAAACAAGGTGTTTCAGGGGCTGAAAGGGTGCCCTGCGGCGATCGGCGGGAGGGCGTGAAAGGTCCATGAGAGGGATGGTCAATGCATTCGGCGCGAGGGCAAATTAATATCCACGGCCCTTATCCGCGCACCACCGATACCTAACGCCGTGAATCCTGAAGCTGTTGCTGAGCTCATCCGCGTCGGCCTGCCCGGCGCCGATGTTCGCGTCCAGTCCGACGACAACACGCATTTCGCGGCGCGCGTCGTCTCCAAAGACTTTGCGGGCAAGCGCTCGATCGCGCGCCACCAGCTCATCTACAAGACGCTGGGCGAGCTGATGGGACGCGAAATCCACGCGATGTCGATCGAGGCGCTCACGCCGGAAGAAGCGGGGCGCTGAACGATGGACAAGCTGCAGATCAAGGGCGGGGTGCCGCTCGAGGGCGAGGTGAAGATCTCGGGCTCGAAGAACGCGACGCTGCCGATTCTCGCGGGCGCCATTCTCGCCGCGGAGCCGGTGGTCGTCGGCAACGTGCCGCACCTCAAGGATGTGACCACCACGATCCAGCTGCTCGCGCGCATGGGCGCGACGGTCACGATCGATGAGCGTTCGCGCATCGAGGTGGATGGCTCCACCATCAAGGAAACGGTTGCGCCGTACGAGCTCGTGAAGACGATGCGCGCGTCGATCCTCGTGCTCGGGCCACTCGTGGCGCGCTTCGGCAAGGCCGATGTGTCGTTGCCGGGTGGCTGCGCCATCGGTGCGCGCCCGGTGAATATTCACGTCGCCGGGCTGCAGGCCATGGGCGCGGACATCACCATCGAAAGCGGCTATATCCGGGCCCGCGCGGGGCGCCTGAAAGGCGCGCGGCTGGTGCTCGACACCGTCACGGTCACGGGTACCGAAAATCTCATGATGGCCGCGACGCTCGCGGACGGCGAGACGGTCATCGAGAACGCGGCGCGCGAGCCCGAGGTCGTCGATCTCGCCAACTTCCTCATCGCGATGGGGGCGAAGATCCAGGGCGCCGGCACGGACAAGATCGTCGTGCAGGGCGTCGAGAAACTGCACGGCACGCAGTACGAAGTGCTGCCGGATCGCATTGAGGCGGGCACGTATCTGCTCGCGGGCGCGATCACGCGCGGCCATGTGCGGATCAAGAACACGCGGCCGGATCACCTCGATGCCGTGCTCGGCAAGCTCACCGAGGCGGGCGCGAAAGTGAGCGTCGGCGATACGTGGATCGAAGTCGACATGCGCGGCAAGCGTCCGCGTTCCGTCGACGTGCGCACCGCGCCCTATCCGGCGTTCCCGACGGACATGCAGGCGCAATTCGCGGCGCTCAACACGATTGCGGACGGCGTGGGCACGGTGATCGAAACGATCTTCGAGAACCGCTTCATGCACATGCTCGAGATGCGGCGCCTCGGCGCCGAGATCCGGCTCGAAGGCAACACGGCGATCATTCGCGGCGTGGAGCGCCTCACCGGCGCGCCCGTGATGGCGACCGATCTTCGCGCTTCCGCGAGCCTCGTGCTCGCCGGCCTCGTCGCCGAAGGCCGTACCGACATAGAGCGCATCTACCATATCGATCGCGGCTACGAGGCGATCGAAGAGAAGCTTGCGCAGCTGGGTGCGCAAATCAAACGGGTCCCGAACTGAGGAACGACGCGTATGCAGCTTGGAATGATTGGGCTCGGGCGCATGGGCGCAAACATGGTTCGGCGCCTGCAGCGGGGCGGTCATCAGTGCGTGGCGTTCGACCGCTCGCCCGATGTGGCGAAGGACATCTCGAATGACGGCGCTCGCGGTACGACGTCGCTCGCGGAGTTCGTGAAGTTACTCGATGCGCCGCGCGTCATCTGGGTGATGGTGCCCGCCGCCGCGGTCGATACGGTGATCGCGGATCTCAAGCCGATGCTGCAGGCGGGGGACATCATCATCGACGGGGGTAACTCGCATTATCACGATGACATCCGGCGTGCGCGGGAGCTGAAGGCATCCGGCATTCATTACATGGATGTCGGTACCAGCGGCGGCGTGCTGGGTCTCGAGCGCGGGTACTGCCTGATGGCGGGCGGAGAGAGCGCGGATTTCGCGCACGTCGATCCGATTTTCGCGACGCTTGCTCCCGGTGGCGAGGGCTCGGGGACGGCGGCGCGCGGCTATCTTCACTGCGGCAATCATGGTGCCGGGCATTTCGTGAAGATGGTTCACAACGGTATCGAGTATGGGTTGATGGCCGCGTATGCCGAAGGCTTCAACATCCTGCGCCATGCGGATGCGGGGCTTGGCAATCGTGCGGCCGATGCGGAGACGGCTCCGCTCAGTAACCCGGATCACTTCAAATATCAGCTCGATATCGCTGCCGTTGCGGAGCTGTGGCGCCACGGAAGCATCATTGGGTCGTCGCTGCTGGACCTCACGGCGTTTGCGCTCGCGAAGGACCCGGAGCTGCAAAGTTTTGCGGGGAGTGTCGCTGACTCCGGGGAGGGGCGGTGGACACTGCAGGCGGCTATCGAGGAAGGGGTGCCGGCGTATGTGTTGAGCGCGGCGCTCTACTCGCGATTTGCGTCGCGGGATCGCGGGGAATATGCGGACAAGTTGTTGTCTGCCATGCGATTGGGTTTTGGCGGCCATCAGGAAGGGCCGCACAAGAGCTGAGAATTCAGAGGCCCTCGATCGCCGGGCGGCTCGGCCTCCTGGCCGCCCGGGGATCGAGGGCCTCTTCGCTTGGCTTGACCCTCGGCGCTAGTCAGCCTGTCGGACTGAGCTGCTAGGCCCCCGAAGCCGCCGGAGGCGGCCAGGCATCCCGATCCGCCCAAACCTCAACGCCAGGGCAATTCGCAATAGCCCGCCCGGCCACCGATTCAGGTTTCTTGTCCATCATCGCCTTGAGCGCCACGCGCTTGTCGCCCCCGGCGACAACAAAAAGAATCTGCTGCACGTTCTCGAGAAAGGCGGGTGTCACGCTCACCGCCGAGCGCCCATCCGGCCGCTGCACGGAAACGGCGAACTTCCCGCTGGACCGCCTGAGGTCCCCCTCACTGAACAGCGACGCGGTATGCCCATCCGCCCCAAGCCCCAGGATGCCGAGGCGAATCACCGTCCCCGCCTTCACCAGCGCCCGCAGCCGCCGCTCATAGTCTTCAACCGCGCGATCGAGCGGCAACTCGGTGCGCACGCGCAAGACGCGCTCCCCCGGCAAACCCAGCGATTCCACGAGCGGCCGCGCCGCCCGAAAATTACTGGCATCCGACGTCGCGGGCACGTAACGCTCATCCGAGAACAGCAACTCCAGCGTCCCGGACGGCGTCAGCTTGCGCGCGCCCAGCGCCTGATACGCATGCAGCGGGGTGTTGCCGCCGGCGAGCATGATCGCCATCGCGCCCTTGCCCGCGTTCTCGATTTCCCACGCCAGGCGCTCGGTGAGCGCCTCGTTCAACGCCATTCGGGATTCGAATGGGCGAATGCGAACTTCCGTTTTCATCAACGCCCTCTCTCGTTCGGTGTCCATGGGTCAACGTCCCCGCGGCTGCTCGATGACTTTCGTCGAAAGCTCGAGCTGCTTGCCGCTTCTCATTACGCGCAACTTGATGGTCTTCCCCGGCTCCCGGATCGCGGCTACGCGAGCGATTGCTTCCTGCGCGCTCTTCACCGGAACTCCGTCGATGTCGATGAGCACATCGAGGGGTTGCACGCCAGCCTGTTGCGCGGGACTGCCGACGTACAGATTCGAAATGAGTACCCCGTCCGCCGGGAGCGCCATCCGTTGGCGCGTAGCGTCCGGGACATCTTCGGTCACGATGCCGATCCAGCCCCGGATGACGCGGCCGTTCTGGATGATGTCGTCCATCACGCCGCGCACCAGGTCGACCGGGATGGCGAAGCCGATGCCTTCCACCCCCGTATCTTTCCCGATGAACGCCGTATTGATTCCGATCACGGCCCCGCTCGTGTCGATGAGGGCCCCGCCGGAGTTGCCGGAATTGATGGCGGCATCGGTCTGCAGGAAGTTCTCGTATACCGCCACGCCCAGCGCGCGGCTCGTGGCGCTGATGATGCCGTGAGTGACCGTCTGCGAAAGCCCCGCCGGGCTGCCGATGGCCAGCACCACATCACCGACCCGAAGCCGGTCGGACCGCCCGATGGGCGCCACGGGCAGGTTTTTGAGGTCGATGTGCAGCACCGCCAGGTCCGTGTCCGGGTCGCGGCCGACGATGGTGGCGTCCGCAATGCGCTCGTCGGCGAGCTGCACCCGGATGGCGTCGGCATTGGCGATCACATGATGATTGGTCACGATGTGGCCGTCGTGGTCGACGATGACGCCGGAGCCGAGTGTGTTCTGGATACGCTGTCTGTAGCGCGGCCACTCGTCGCCGAGCAGCTCGCCCAGCGACGTGGGCGCCACCCGCTCCCGCACCACCCGCGCCGTATATATGTTCACCACGGCAGGCGCCGCACGCTGGACGGCGTCGGCATACGTCAGGGCCGGGCTTTGCAGGCTAATTCGGGGCGCTGCGGTCGGGGGCGGTGCAGCGGCGACAGGGGGCCGCACGAGATCGGGGCGCAGTGCCACGATCAGAAACGCGAGCGCGAGTCCACCGACAATCGACCCGGCGACCAGCGCGACCGCACGACCCCAACTACTCATAGCCATTTCACGTACGGAAGCTCTAGCGCCCAAGTGGGCATTTTCGTTTGTGTATAATGCGCCGCCCCCCGCTGGCCGGAAACTGCAGTCCCGTGCGCAAAACGAAAGTGCGCGCCGGGCGCGTGCTGGCAAACGGGTGGGTTCGGCAGCAAAGCGGGAGAGCCACACTTGATGGCGGATAACGGTGTCATCACCACCGATGACGACGTCGACACGAGTCGGCGCAAGTTTTTGACGACGGCCACGATTGCCACCGGAGTGGTGGGCGCGGCATTCGTTCTAGTTCCATTCGTTTCATCCTGGAAGCCCTCCGAGCGCGCTCGCGCTCTCGGCGCGCCCACCGAGTTCGACCTGGCGAAGGTCGAAGTCGGACAGATGGTGATCCTGACGTGGCGCAAGCAGCAGATCTACGTCGTGAAACGCACGCCGCAGATGCTTGCGGCGCTGTCGAATCACGACGCGCGGCTGAAGGACCCGAAATCGGAGAAATCCGAGCAGCCGGCGTACGCGAAGAACGACGTTCGCGCGATTCGGCCCGACGTGCTGGTGCTCATCGGCATCTGCACGCATCTGGGTTGTTTGCCGAAGCAGCGCTTCGAGCAGGCGATCCCGGAGCTCGGGGCGGACTGGCCGGGCGGCTTCTTCTGCCCCTGCCACGGTTCGCGCTTCGACCTTGCCGGGCGTGTGTTCGACGGCTCGCCGGCCTCGGTGAACCTGCGCATTCCGCCCTACAACATCGCGGGTGAGACGCTCACCATTGGCGTGGACGAGAAGGGAGCAGCGGCGTAATGGCACCTCCGACTACTTCCTCGGCTCCGCCACCGAAGGGCTTCAAGGCCTGGCTCTACGATCGCCTGCCCGTGCAGGACTTCATCGAGACGCAGCTCACCGGGTACTACGCGCCGAAGAATTTCAACTTCTGGTACTACTTCGGTGTTCTTTCGCTGGTCGCGCTGGTGTTGCAGCTCGTCTCCGGCATCTTCCTCACCATGTTCTACAAGGTGGGCGAAGCGACGGCGTTCGACTCCGTCGAGTTCATCATGCGCGAGGTGCAGTGGGGGTGGCTCATCCGCTACCTGCATTCCTCGGGCGCGTCGTTCTTCTTCGTGGTCGTGTACCTGCACATGTTCCGCGCGATGCTGTACGGCTCGTACCGCGCGCCGCGCGAGATGCTGTGGCTGTTCGGCATGGCGGTGTATCTCGCGCTGATGGCCGAAGCGTTCATGGGCTACGTGCTGCCCTGGGGCAACATGTCGTTCTGGGGCGCGCAGGTGATCGTGAACCTGTTCAGCACCATCCCGGCGATCGGTCCCGGCCTCGTCGAGTGGATTCGCGGTGATTACGGCATCGCCGATGCGACGCTGAACCGCTTCTTCTCGCTGCACGTCGTGGCCATTCCACTGGCCCTGATCCTGCTCGTGGTGTTGCACCTCGTGGCCCTGCGCCACAAGGGTTCCAACAACCCGGACGGCATCGAGATCAAGAAGAAGCTCGGCGCGGACGGCAAGCCGATCGACGGCATCCCGTTCCACCCGTACTACACGGTGAAGGATCTCGTGGGGGTCGGCGTGTTCCTGATCCTGCTCGCGATCGTGGTGTTCTTCGTGCCGACGCTCGGCGGTCTGTTCCTCGAAGGGCCGAACTTCGAGCCGGCGAACCCACTGTCGACGCCGGAGCACATCGCGCCGGTGTGGTACTTCACGCCGTACTACGCGATCCTGCGTGCCGTGCCCGATCAGCAGATGGGCGCGCTGCTCATGTTCCTCGCGGTGGCGGCGTTCATCTTCCTGCCGTGGCTCGATCGCTCGCCGGTCAAGTCCATCCGCTACAAGGGCTGGATGTCGAAGCTCGCGCTGACCGTGTTCGCGATCTCGTTCGTCGCGCTCGGTTACCTGGGCCTGCAGCCGGCGGAAGGCGTTTACGTGTTCTACGCCCGCGTGTTCTCGGTGCTGTACTTCGCGTTCTTCATCCTCATGCCGTTCTACACTCGAATGGAGCAGACCAAGCCTGTTCCGGAAAGACTGACCTACCATGCGCACGCTTAATCGGGCTCTCGGCATCGCGGTGATGCTGGCCGGCGCCGCGTTGGCGGCGCCGACGTGGGCGGCGGAAGAAGCGGCCGCCGCCGCGGGCGCCAAGGCTGAAGAAGGGCACGGCGAGGAAAGCGCCAGCGACTTCAAGCACTGGAAAGTGAAGAACGAGGTGGCGAACCTCGCCTCGCTCCAGCGCGGTGCGCGCAACTACCTCGGCTATTGCCTCGGCTGCCACTCGCTGAAGTACGTGCGCTACTCGCGCATGGCGGAAGATCTGGACATCCCGGAAGAGCAGCTCGAGAAGATGATGCCGCCCGGTGACAAGCCGGCGGACTACATCCTCAGCAGCATGCCGGCGGCCGATGCGACCGTCTGGTTCGGCAAGCCGCCGCCGGATCTGTCGCTGATGGCGCGGGCGCGCGGCCCGGATTACATCTACCAGCTCTTCAAGACGTATTACGCCGATCCGTCGAAGCCGACGGGCGTGAACAACCTGCGTCTCGAAGGCGTCGCCATGCCCCACGTGCTCTCTGAGCTCGAGGGCGTGAAGGTCGCGAAATACAAGGAAGAAACGAAGCCGGGCGAGGACGGCAAACCTCACACCGAGCGGGTATTCGAGAAATTCGAGCTCGTGGTGCCGGGTCGGCTGTCCGAGGCCGACTACGACGCGTTCGTTCGTGATACCGTCAACTTCCTCGACTACGCGGGTGAGCCGGCGCAGGTGAAGCGTCGCCATCTCGGCGTGTTCGTGGTGTTGTTCCTGATCGCGTTCACGTGGCTCGCGATGCTTCTGAAGAAGGAATACTGGAAAGACGTCCATTGATGGACGGGGCCGCCTAGGCCTGTGACGCGGGGATGTCCCGCGCGCTGAAACTGCGGGAGCGGAAACTTGTCGAGCAGACGATCCATCATGACGCTCTTCTCGGCTCCCAACGACCCGTGGAGCCACCGCACGCGTATTGTGCTGGCGGAGAAGGGCATCAGCATTGATATCGTGAGCGTCGAGCCGGGCAAGTTCCCGGAGGACCTTCTCGATCTCAACCCGTACCACAGCGTGCCGACGCTCGTGGACCGGGACCTCGTGCTGTACGACTCGCGCGTCATCATCGAATACCTGGACGAGCGGTTTCCGCATCCGCCGCTCATGCCGGTGGATCCGGTCACGCGCGCGCAGTTCCGCCTGGCGCTCTATCGCATCGAGCGGGACTGGTACGGCCTCGTCCACCAGATCGAGAGCGATCCGACAAGAAGAGCGCCGAGCGACACAAGAAAATCCTGCGGGACACCATCCTGCAGAGCACCGACCTGTTCAAGATCAAGCCGTACTTCCTGGCTGACGAGTTTTCGCTGGGTGGATGCCACGATCGCGCCGATCCTGTGGCGGCTCCAGCATTACGAGATCGACCTGCCGCCGCAGGCCCAGCCGATCGTGAAGTACGCTAGTCTGCTGTTCTCCCGGCCGGCTTTCAGGGAAAGTCTGTCCGATACGGAACAGGAGATGCGGCTCCTGTAGAGTCAGCCTCAAGAGTCAGGGATCCCTGGATTCAACTTCAGCGCATTGTGCGCCCCATGCGACAACTTCCCGCCAAAAGACCTTATCTGCTGCGAGCCATGCATCAATGGATGATGGATTGCGGCCATACTCCCCACGTCATCGTCGACGCGGAAGCGCGCAACGTGGAGGTCCCCAAGGCTTACGTGAAGGACGGCAAGATCGTCCTGAACCTCAGCTCCACGGCGACCCAGCAACTGAAGCTGGGTAACGAATGGATCGAGTTCGACGCCCGCTTCGCCGGCGTCGTGAACCACGTGACCTTCCCGATCAGCGCCGTGCTCGGCATCTACTCCCGCGAGACGGGGGAGGGCATGGTTTTTACGGAGCAGGACCTCGGCCCCGAGCCGCCCACCGGCCCGCAGAAGGTGGACGAGGGTGGTGGTGGCAAGCGGCCGCAGTTGAAGGTCGTCAAGTAACACTGTTACCGGCGGCCGGAAGCCCTCGATCGCCGGGCGGCTGAGAGCGAAAGAGCGCTCAGCCGCCGCGTGGCCAGGAGGGCGCAGGGCTTCTTCCAAGCCGCCCGGCGATTGAGGGCTTCTTCATTCGCGGGCCTCAAACGCGTGCTTGAGCCACTCGACCGTGGTGCCGCGCACGACGATCACATCAAACCGCACGGAGTCGCGCCAGATCCTTGCGCTGCTGAAGAAGCTGCGTGGTCGCGCGAATAATCTTGTGCTGCTTCCACCCATCCACGCTGGCGGCGGCACCGCCGAACTCGTCGGTCGAGCGCGTGCGCACCTCCGCGACGACGAGCACGTCTCCATCCCGCGCAACCAGATCGAGCTCGCCGCTCCGTCGGCGATAGTTGCGCAGGAGCACGTGCAACCCCTGCTCGGCCAGAAAATCCCGCCGCGACGTCTTCGGCGCTCCTGCCGATAGCTGCACGATCCATGTGCGGCGAACGATTTACTGGGCGACGGATGTCGTCGTCGTCGACGGTGCCGATGCGGCCGCCACGACCGGTGCCGGACGCGTGACGGCCGTTGTGAAGCTGCGCCCACGCAAGCTCCCGCTGCACGCGGCGCTCGTTGTCGAGCGTGAGGCGGCCGGTGAGGCCGTCCACATTCACGACCGCGCTGTTGCTTCCAGCCGCGCGAATCGCGGTCGTGAGTCGAAATGCATCGAAGCCGAACGCGAAGTAGCGATTGCGACGCGGCCCGCCCGTCGGCCAGGCCTCGCGCGCGGCGGAGCGAACGCTTTCGGCGAGATCGCTGCCGAGCATCCACGGCATGTCGGGGAAGATCAGCCCTTCCATGTCTTCGTTCGAGGTCGGATCCGACTCGAATGCTTCGGACGTGGCGTAAGTCGGCACGTTGCCCGCGTAGTGATAGCGCAGTTGCGGCCGCAGGAGCCGCGCGATGTTGAACGGGCTGGGCGCGAAGATGAAGTCGAGATCCGCGCGGCGACGCGGATAGAACTCGAGCTTCGTGCCGAGCACGGACTCGAGCCGCTTGCGCCGCGCCTCGCTGTCCGAGAGCTTCAGCACCTGCGTGATCTCCGGCCCCCAGTCGTTGCGGGTGGAATCGAGCGAGATTTCCTCGAGCAGCACGCCGCCGCCCGCTTCCAGCTCCTGCCGGAAGGCGGCGAGCACGCGCGTGCCCCAGTCACCCTCGGGCACGATCGCCACGCCGCGCAGGCGATGATCCGCCAGCACGCGCCGCGCGGCCTGCCGCGCCTCATCTTCCGGCGACAGCGCGAACTGGTAGAAGCCCGCGGGCCGTCGTCAAGCTGAATGAGCCAAAGCGTTGCCAGGCTCAATCCAAACGGAGTGTGTTCGGTTGTGTTGCCGCTTGGTCAGCACGCGCTGACGTAGCGAGCTGACCTTCCAGTCGGTGGCGAATCGCTGGATAGCTCGCAACTGTCCAACACCCCCGAGGGGCATGTACCATTACACTTTCGGGGATCGGTACGTCTCCGAGGGGTTCCTCCCCAATCGGCGCGGGCGTAGCTCAATGGTAGAGCAGATGGTTCCCAACCATCCGACGAGGGTTCGATTCCCTTCGCCCGCTCCACTCCACCCGACATCTGACTTGGAAAAGTGAGACTTCTCCGCGTGACCAGGCGCTGGGGCTGCGGCAGTAAGCCTCAGCACCGGTAGGCAACTGGGGCTTTTACCCCAAGTGAAAAATAGCGGGATGGGGGCTCGACTCCCGGTCTAAATCGGTAAAAATAAAATATAAATCATACGCTTGTTATCTGTATTCTTTATTCCTGAATCAAGAATGTTGACCGCTCTCCGCTGTCTCCGGTAGTGTGCGCAATCACGTCATTCTCAATTCAAGAATCAAGAATATGGGCCGCCTCGGCACGCGGCAGATAGCGCTCAAGCCGCAGGATCTGTTGGTTCTGTTCGCACTTCTGAGTCGTGGCACCGACACTGCAAGTTATCCGGAACTGGCGGCGCAAACCGGGCTTGGCCGGTTCGGCGGTTCACGGCGCGTTGAAACGAGCGGCCGTGGCCGGGCTAATCATCTACCGGGATCGGCGGGCCCGTGTTACTCAAGCCGCAGCTGCGGGAGTTCGTTCTCTACGGGGCCAAATTTGCCTTTCCGGCGATTCACGGCCGCCTGGCCCGCGGCGTACCAACAGCCTATGCCGCTCTCCCCCTCAATGCCGTGATCGCCCCCCTCGTCCGATCCGCCGCCTGTGTGGGCACACAAGAATGGCAGCACTCGCGGGGTCGGAATTGTTCCGTTGTATCCCACCGTGCCAGAAGCGGCGCTTCGCGATGAGAAGTTGTACGCGCTGCTTGCGCTGTTTGATTCGCTACGCTCTGGCCAGGCTCGCGAGCGGAACATCGCTCAAAAAATGTTGGAGGAGCGCATCTGAGTGACTGCGCAGGATCCGAATCTCGAAAGGGTCGAGCTCGTGGCGACTGCCTTGGGACCGCTGCGAGAGCAGCTTGTGTTCGTGGGCGGTTGCGCTGCGGGTCTGCTGATGAACGAGCCCGGCGCCACGCCGACTCATACGGAGAGCAGACTGATGAAGTGCTGGAGCGCCTTCAAATCATCGCGGAACTTCCCGCGTGAATGAGTGGAGACGCGCCCGGACTATGTCGACCCTGCGCTGAAGCCCGCAGGGACGGTTTTTTCGCCTCACCTGGCTGACCGGGGTTCGCAGTCGCTGGGCCGTCGGGTAGTATCGCGGCGAAATAGCTGGGCTCGATTCTGGTCACCCGCTCAAACTTCGTTCAAGCAGGTTCGTCATGGCTAAAGCCTCCGCCCCCTCTGTCACGCGCACGGCGCCCGTCATCGACATCGGCATTGACGACAAGGCGCGGAAGCAGATTTCCGAAGGGCTCGCCGGCCTCCTCGCCGACACCTACACGCTCTATCTCAAGACGCACGCGTTTCACTGGAACGTCGAAGGCCCGATGTTCAACACGCTGCACCTGATGTTCATGACTCAGTACACAGAGTTGTGGGGCGCGCTCGATGCGATCGCGGAGCGCATCCGTTCGCTGGGTTTTCCGGCGCCGGGCAGCTACCAGGAGCTGGGCAAGCTCACGAGCATCGATGAAACGGTGGGCGTGCCCGAGGCGATGGAGATGGTGCGCCTTCTGGTGAAGGGTCACGAAGCCGTGGCACGCACCGCGCGCAAGACGTTCCCGGCCGCCGACAAGGCGGGTGACGAATCCACCGCGGACCTTCTCACGCAGCGCCTGCAGGTGCATGAGAAGACGGCCTGGATGCTTCGCAGCCTGCTGCAGTAAGCGAATCGTCGTTGCGCGAGCTGACGCTCGCGCAACCTGCTTCGATCGATACTTCAATTGAAAAAGGCCGGCCGCGATCACTCGCGGCCGGCCTTGTCGTCTCGCGACTTCAGGCAATGACGCCCGACGTCACTTCGCTTCGCCTGCGCCCTTGATCTCGACGTCACCCGGGTTGTCGATCACGAACATCACGACACGACGGTTCTGCGCGCGACCGGCATCCGTGTTGTTGTCGGCGATCGGCTGGCCTTCGCCGTAACCCTTCGCGGTGATCTGCGTGGTCGGCACGCCGTCCTTCAGCAAGTAGGCGCGCACCGAGTCCGCACGCTTCTGCGAGAGCGTGAGGTTGTACGCGTCCGGCCCACGGCTGTCGGTGTGGCCCTGCAACTCCACCTTGAGGCGCGGATGCTTCTTCAGCCCGTCCGCCACGTCATCGAGGATGTTCAGCGAGCCTGCCTGGAGGTTTGCCGAGTTGTACTCGAACGTCACGCCTTCGAGCGTGATCGAGCCTTTCTGCGGGCAACCGTTCGCATCGACCGCGACGCCGGGCGGAGTGCCTGGGCAACGATCGCGATCATCCGTTACGCCGTCGTGGTCCTCATCGCCGGGCGGTGCGGGCACGACGGGGGGTGGCGGCGGGGCCGGCGCCACTGCGACCGGCGGCGGAGGCGCGATGGACGCGACCCGCTTCGTTCCGCCCCACGTGTACTGGAATCCGAGCTGGCCGATGTAGTCGGTCAGCCGCCCGGCCGTGTGCGCGTCATCCCACCGCGCTTTGAAATCGGGACGCAGCGCGAAGCTGTTGCCGTTCGCGCCTTCCCACAGCGTCCAGAAGGCCCCGATGCTTGCCTGCCACATCGCGTCGGCGCCGGCTGCGCCGGGTGTGATGTCGTATTCCACCGCACCGGCACCTACGCCGATGTAAGGAGAGAATCTTCCCGCGCGGTTGAACACGCGCAGCAGGTCCAGGGAGCCACCCCACAGCGTGACGTCGGGTGCGAAGGCGGGATCGCCCTGGAGCTTGGTCCCGTTGAGCAGCACTTCGGCGGACCATGCTTCACTCAGGTGCTTGCCGAGCGCCAAGCTGCCGATCGCGTAGTCGCGCCCATCCGTTGGCCGATCCTTATCGGCTCGCAGCACGCCGATCATTGGCGTGACATACATTCCACCCACATCGGCATCCGCTGCGAACGCGGGAACACTTGTCACTGCCACTGCGCCGAGTGCGCATAGCGCGGTAAATCGCTTCATCTTCTAAAGACTCCTCATTGAACTTGTTGGACTGCGCAGGCGTACGTCGGCATCCCTTGCCGGCGCCGCTGAATGTCTTTTCCCTTACAAACGTTGCCGTTGTTATCCTGCAACGATGTACCTGGAAAGATTCGAATGCGCGCAGGTTAAACCGTGTGCAGCGCAGGAAGTTCCATTGTGTGATTGGTACAACAGAGGGATTGACAGACCCGCGTTCAGTTGCCGCTGCACTCGCGGCGCGTGCACGATGCGGCGCATGGCGCGCATCGCTGTCGGCGGGTTCCAGCACGAGACGAACACCTTCGCTCCCCTGAAGGCGACGCTTGCTGACTTTGAACAGGCCGATGCGTGGCCCGGCCTCACGTCAGGCGCCGCGCTCCTCGATGCGGTGAAAGGAATCAATCTTCCCGCCGCGGGCTTCGTCGATGAGGCGCGCTCGCTGTCTCACGATCTCGTGCCGCTGCTCTGGTGCTCCGCTCAACCCTCCGCACACGTCACGCGTGAGGCGTTCGAGACCATCGTCAGCGAATTGCTCGCGCGGCTCTCGCAGGCTCGGTCGCTCGATGCCGTCTATCTCGATCTGCATGGCGCAATGGTCGCCGAGCACATCGACGATGCGGATGGCGAAGTGCTCACGCGCGTGAGAGGCGTGATCGGCCCGGACGTGCTACTCGTAGCGAGCCTCGACTTCCACGCAAACGTTTCCGCGCGAATGGTCGAGCAGGCGGATGGGCTGGTGAGCTTCCGCAGCTATCCGCACGTGGACATGACCGAGACGGGCGTGAGAGCCGCTGCGCTAGTGCACGATCTGCTGAAGCAGCCTGCACGGGCGAAATGGCATAGCGCGCTTCCGTTCCTGATGCCGCTCACCACTCAGTGCACCTTGATCGAACCGTTGCGCGCGCTAACGGCGCACGCACAAGGCCTCGAACGCGCTCCGGTGATGTCGCTCTGTCTCACGCCAGGCTTTCCCGCAGCCGATGTCCCCGAATGCGGGCCCGCAGTCTTCGGTTACGGCCGCGATACTGATGCGCTCGCCCGCGCCGCCCGCGAGCTGTACGGCATGACGCTCGAGCGTGAGCACGAGTTCGCGCTCGATCTCATCGATGTCGAGCAGGCGACGCGACTCGCGCGCGATGCTGACATCCCGCGGAGTCGCCCTGTGATTCTCGCCGATACGCAGGACAATCCCGGCGCCGGCGGAAACGCGGACACGATGTCTCTGCTCAAGGCGCTGGTGACCGCCGACGTCGAGGGCGTTCTGGCGGGCGTGATATGGGACGCCGAGTGCGCGGCGCGCGCTCACGAAGCGGGGCACGGCGCGAGCATCGAGCTCGCGCTCGGCGCGCGCTCTGGATTTCCTGGCGAGACGCCGCTTGTCGCACGTTTTACCGTGGAACGCCTGGGCGACGGGCGTTTCACTGGCACGGGCCCGTTCTATCACGGCGGCCGCTTCGAGCTCGGGCCGATGGCGCTGCTGCGAACGGGCCGCGCGAGAATCGTCGTGGCCTCGCGCAAGCAGCAGGCGGCGGATGCCGCGATGTTTCGCCACGTCGGTGTCGAGCCTTCCGATGCGCGCGTGCTCGTGCTCAAGAGCTCTGTGCACTTCAGGGCGGATTTCGGCGATCTCGCCTCGCGCATCGTCATCGTGGAAGCGCCCGGCCCGAACCTCGCGGACCCGTCCCGCCTGCCATTCACGCGGCTGCCGCCCGACAAACGTCGCAAGCCGCGGACGGCCGCCGGACTGTAACGTTTATGGTGCAACCCGGCCTCGCGGCCGGGCGTTCTGCACGCCCGCGAAGCGCGCGAGCTTCCCAATCCCGGGCACGGCGCGTGGCCCGAATACTGCAGTTGCAGCCACGCGGGGGCGTGCGCCTATACTCGGCCGGTACCCGCTAACAAGAATTCAACTGGGCTACGCAGGGGAGATGTCATGACCGAGAAACATACGGCAGGCGGCGTCACCTACCGAAAAGTCGATCAGGGTTATTTCGAGAAACGCGGCCTCAGGCGTTACGCAAAGGTGTGGTCGCTGTGGGCACTCGGAGTGGGTGCGGTCATTTCAGGGCACTATTCCGGCTGGAATCTCGGGCTCGCGAATGGTTTCGGCGCGATGCTGATTGCGCTGTTCATCATCGCGGCGATGTACTGGGGCCTCATCTTCTCGCTTGCGGAAATGTCGCCGGCGCTACCTCACACGGGTGCGGCGTATTCGTTCGCGCGAAGCGCGATGGGTCCGTGGGGCGGCATGGTTACGGGGCTCGCGGAAAGCATCGAGTACATTCTCACGCCCGCCGTGATCGTATTCTTCATCGGCTCCTATCTCGGCAGCATTTTCGAGACAGGGCCGCAATGGCAGCCGGTGTGGTGGGCGGTCAGCTACGTCGTGTTCCTGCTGCTCAACCTGATCGGCGTGGAATTGTCGTTTCGCGTTTCAGTGATCGTGACGGTCGGCGCGCTGGCGGTGCTCGCTGTGTACTGGGTCAGCGCCATTCCCCACTTCGACCTGAATCACTGGGCGCTGAATATCGGCGTGGGTCCGGATGGCGCCAAGGTGGAGCTGCCTCAGGGCGGTGGTTCGTGGCTGCCATTCGGGTGGTACGGCGTGCTCGCGACGCTGCCCTTCGCGGTGTGGCTGTTCCTGGCCATCGAGCAGTTGCCGCTCGCGGCCGAGGAGTCGGCGGATCCGAAGCGGGATATGCCCAAGGGGCTGATCTACGGCATGTCGACGCTCATGATCTCGGCGCTGCTGATCACGTTCCTCAACTCCGGCATCGGCTCGATGGATGCGGACAAGATGCACGGCGCCTTCTCGCTGGCGTCGTCCGGTGAGCCGCTGCTCGACGGTTTTCGCGTCATCTACGGCACGGGTCTTGCGAAGCTGCTCGCGTTTCTGGCGGTGATCGGGCTCATCGCGAGCTTCCACACCATCATTTACGCCTACGGCCGGCAGATCTATTCGCTGTCGCGTGCGGGGTATTACCTGGGTTTCATGTCGATTACACATCAGCAGAGCAGAGTGCCGCACATGGCGCTCTACACGGGCACCGTTCTGGGCTTCGTGACGATGCTCGTGGTCTGGTTCATCGGCGGCGAGAAGAACAGCACCGCGTTCATCGGCGGCACGCTGCTGAACATGGCCGTGTTCGGCGCGATGATCTCGTATGCGATGCAGGGGATTTCGTTCATTCTTTTGCGCAAGAACATGCCGAACATTCCGCGGCCGTATCGCAGCCCGCTCGGCATTCCGGGTGCGGCGGTCACGGTCGTCATCGCGCTGGTGACGCTGTACTTCCAGCTGCAGGATCCGGCGTATCGTGGCGGCGTTTATGCGGTGGCAGGGTTCTACGTGCTCGGGCTCGTCTACTTCGCCGTGTTCGGGCGCAATCATCTGATCCTGTCGCCGGAAGAGGAGTTTGCAATGTCCAAGGGTGAGAAAGGCCACGCCTGAGCCATGGAGCCACGCAAGGTCAGAACCGCGGCGGACGCGAAGGCCATAGTCGCCGAGCGAGGGCTCACGCACGTAAAGGTCGGTGCGTTCGACATCGACGGCATCCTGCGTGGCAAGTACATGTCACGCGCGAAGTTCGAATCCGCTCTCGAGAGCGGATTCGGCTTCTGCGACGTCGTGCTTGGCTGGGACAGCAAAGACCAGCTCTACGATAACGCGCGCTACACGGGTTGGCACACCGGTTATCCGGACGCGAACGTGCGGGTGTTGCCGGAGTCGTGTCGCGCGTTGCCGTGGGAAGAGCCGGTCGTGTTCTTTCTCGGTGAGTTCTCGGGTAAGGCCGAGGCGGTCTGTCCCCGAGCGACGTTGCGCAAGGTGCTCGATCGCGCGAAACGGCTCGGCTTCGAAGCCTTCGCGGGTTTCGAGTACGAGTTCTTCCTCTTTCAGGAAACGCCGGACTCGGTTCGCGAGAAGGGCTTTCGTAACCTCAAGCCGATCGCGCCGGACTATTTCGGCTACAGCGTCATTCGCAACAGCGTATGGAGCGAGTACTACCGCTCGCTCCTCGACCTCGGCGAGAAGATGGATTTTCCGATCGAGGGCCTGCACGAGGAGACCGGGCCGGGCGTGATCGAGGCCGCGATCGGCTTCGACGCCGCGCTCGCCGCGGCCGACAAGGCCGCGCTGTTCAAGACGTTCGCGAAGGTGCACGCGCAGCGCCAGGGTCTCATGGCGACGTTCATGGCCAAGTGGTCCAAGGACTGGCCGGGGCAAAGCGGCCACATTCACCTCTCGCTGCGGGATAGCGCGGGAAAGCCGGTGTTTCACGACCCCGCGAAGCCGTTCACGATGAGCGACACGATGCGCTGGTTCGTCGGCGGCCAGCAGAAGCTCATGCCCGAGCTGCTGGCGATGGTGTCGCCGACGGTGAACTCCTACACACGGCTGATCCCTGGCTTCTGGGCTCCGACGGACTCCGCATGGAGCGTGGATAACCGCACCTGCGCCCTGCGGGTGATTCAGGGCGGCGCGAAGTCCCAGCGCGTGGAATATCGCGTGGCGGCCGCTGATGCGAACCCGTACATCATCCTGTCGGCCGCGCTCGCGTCGGGTCTGTGGGGCATCGAGAACAAGGTGGAGCCCGAGCCTGTCGTCGAAGGTAACGCGTACGACATGAAATTCCCCGAAGCTCTGGCGCTTCCGCGTACCCTGTGGGAGGCCGCGCAGCGACTCAAGGGTTCGGCGATGGCGCGCGACTGGTTCGGCGAGGAGTTCGTGTACCACTTCGCCGCTTCGCGCGAGTGGGAAGAGCGCGAGTTCCGCCGGCACATCACCGACTGGGAACTGGCGCGGTATTTCGAGATCATTTAACGCGTTGGTGTATGTCCGTTCAGAAAACGATCAGTCCGGTTGATGGGTCGGTCTTCGTCGAGCGCGCGCTCGCCGAAGGCGTGGAGATCGGCGAGGCGCTGGATCGCGCGGTCACGGCGCAGCGCGCGTGGCGCACGGTGCCTGTGGAACAGCGCGCAGCGATCTGCCGGAAGTTCTGCGACGCTTTCGAGGCGAAGAAAGACGCCATCGCCATCGATCTCACGTGGCAGATGGGCCGCCCCATCCGCTACTCCGCGAGCGAAGTGCGCGGCACCCTCGAACGTGCGCGCTACATGATCGACATCGCGCCCGAGGCGCTCGCGGACGTGAACGCCGGGCCGAAGGCGGATTTCATCCGCTTCGTTCGCCGCGAGCCGCTGGGCGTCGTGTTCACGGTTGCGGCATGGAACTACCCGTATCTGATCGCCGTGAACAGCGTCGTGCCCGCCATCATGGCGGGCAATGCGGTGGTGCTGAAGCATTCAGCGCAGACTCCGCTATGCGCCGAGCGCTTTGCCGAGTGTTTTCGCGAGGCCGGATTGCCGGAAGGCGTGTTTCAGGTCCTGCATCTTTCGCACGAGAACACCGAGAAAGTCGTGAGAGACGCGCGCGTCGCGTTCGTCGCCTTCACGGGTTCGGTGGCCGGTGGTCACGCGATTCAGCGGGCCATCGCGGATCGCTTCATCGGAGCCGGCCTCGAGTTGGGCGGATGCGACCCGGCATACGTGAGGCACGACGCCAATCTCGCCCACGCGATCGAGAATCTCGTGGACGGCGCATTCTTCAACAGCGGCCAATCCTGCTGCGGCATCCAGCGAATCTACGTTCACGAGAAGCTGCACGATGCGTTCGTCGATGGCGCCATCGCGCTGACGAAGCAGTACGTGCTCGGTAACCCGTCGGAGCAAGCCACCACGCTTGGGCCCGTCGTGCGAAACTCGGCTGCGGATCAGGTGCGTCGGCAGATCGCGGCCAGCATCGAAGCGGGTGCGAAGCCCGCGATCGACGAACGCGACTTCGCGGCAAGCCGCGCCGGCACCGCGTACGTCGCGCCCCAGCTTCTGCTGAACGCCGGGCAGGGCTCTGCCGTCATGCGTGAGGAAATCTTCGGCCCTGTCGCCGGCATCCTGAAAGTGCGAAGCGACGAGGAAGCCGTGAAGCTCATGAACGACAGCGCATTCGGTCTCACCGCGGCCATCTGGACGGAAGACGCCGAGGCGGCCGTCGCCATCGGCGATCGTGTCGACACCGGCACCTGGTTCATGAACCGCTGCGACTATCTCGATCCCGCGCTCGCCTGGGTGGGCGTGAAGGACTCAGGGCGCGGCTGCACGCTCTCGCGCGTGGGGTACGAGCACCTCACCCGGCCGAAGTCATTTCATCTGCGCACGCGCACCTGAGCGCGCGAGCGCCGCATCGAGGCTGACCATGAACCTGAAGGGCAACTGGAACTATCCCACGCTCATCCGCTTTGGCGCCGGGCGAATCCGCGAGCTTCCGGATGCGTGCCGCACACTCGGCATGCAGCGGCCGCTCATCGTCACGGATCCGGGTCTTGCGAAGCTGCCTATGATCGCGAACGCCGTGACTCTGCTTTCGGAAAGCGGGCTCAGCGCGGCGGTGTTCTCGGACATGCAGGCGAATCCGGTTGAATCGAACGTGACGCACGGGGTCGCCGCGTACAGAAGCGGATCGCACGATGGTGTGATCGCGTTCGGCGGCGGCAGCGCGCTCGACGTGGGCAAGTCCATCGCGCTCATGAGCGGGCAGACGCGCCCGATCTTCGACTTCGAGGATCGTGAAGACTGGTTCACTCGGGTGGATGTGAAAGGGATGGCGCCGGTTGTCGCTGTGCCGACGACCGCCGGCACGGGCTCGGAAGTGGGTCGCGCGTCCGTCATCACCGACATTGCCGATCATACGAAGAAGATCATCTTCCATCCGAAGATGATGCCCGGCATCGTCATCGAAGATCCGGAGCTCACGGTGGGCTTGCCGGCGCAGGTCACCGCCGCAACAGGGATGGACGCTCTGTCCCATTGCCTGGAGGCGTACTGCTCACCGTTCTATCACCCGCTTGCGGAAGGTATCGCCGTTGAAGGCATGCGACTCATCAAGGAGTGGTTGCCGACGGCGGTGCGCGATGGTCGCGACATCGAAGCGCGCTCGCACATGCTCATCGCGTCCTCGATGGGGGCCACCGCGTTCCAGAAGGGGCTCGGCGCCATGCACAGCCTGAGTCATCCGTGTGGTGCGAATCTCAACACGCACCACGGGCTCACCAACGCAGTCGTCATGCCCTACGTGCTGGTGTGGAATCGCCGCGCGATCGAAGACAAGCTCGCGCGGCTCGGCGCTTATCTCGGGCTCGAACAGCACTCGTTCGGCGGCGTTCTCGATTGGGTGCTCGAACTGCGGCGCTCGATCGGCATTCCCAATACGCTCGCCGATATCGGTGTGCGCATGGAGCACGCCGTTTCCTTCGCGCCACAGGCGTTCGCGGATCCGTCGACCGGCGGCAACCCGTTGCCCATCGATACCAATCAGTTCGAGCGGCTCTATCTCAATTGCATTCGCGGGCGGCTGGAGGAGTAAGGAAGGCGTAGTCTTGCCGGGGCCGCGTTCAACAGGGCGTTCGTATGAAGCGCCTGCTCGCCGCCCTGATGCTGTGCCTTTCGATGCCGAATGATTGCCCGGCGTATTGCGCGCTCTGAGGGCACATCGATTGCTTTCATGACGACCCTACCGACCGTAAAGTTTCGAGGAGCAAGGGCATGTACGAGAACAGTGGATCAGGCTCGAGCAACGGCCACGGCGCCGCCGCCAGCGCCGAGCAGGTAAAAGAGCATCTCAGCGCGGCCAAGGGTGCCGCGGCGGAAGCGATTCGCGAGGCGAGCCGTGAGGCGCAGACCTGGAGCCGCAGCCGGTTCGCCGACCTGCAGGACCGGATCGAAGCCGAACCGTACCGCGCCGCCGCTTGGGCGCTGGGCATCGGTTTTGTCGCAGGCGTGCTGGTCACAGCGCTGGGGCGGCGACGCTAACCTTCTGATGTGAAAAGGCCGCCTATTCCGCAGGCGCGGCCCGATGACTGTTCGGTGACACACCGGAGCCCCGCCCGTGGTGTCATCGCGCGATGGACCAGATCGGCGTCGTGGGGCTGTCGTATCGCCACGCCGGCGCGGATGACATCGCCGGGTTCACCCTTCCCAAAGACGACGTTGCGGAGCGCCTCTCGGCGCTGCGGGCGTCGCTGGGCACGGCTGAGCTCGTCTATCTCGCCACCTGCAATCGTGTGGAAGTCGTGTTCGCGATGCCCGATGGGCATGGTGCGCACGATCTGCGCGCGGAAGTATTCCGAGCGCTGACCGGCCGCGTGCCGGGTCCAGGCGAAGCGCGCACGACCTTGCGCACCTGGATCGGCGAGGCGGCCGTCGAACACCTGTTCCTGATCGCGTGCGGCCTCGACTCCGCTCAAGCGGGCGAGCGCGAGATCGCGGCCCAGCTGCGCGGCGCGCTCGAAGCCTCGCGCACCGCTGGCGTGTGCGGGCCGGTGCTCGATCGAATCGTGGGGGAGGCGCTGTCGCTCTCCGGCCGGCTGCAACGCATGGCCGCCGACGCGCGTCCGCCGTCGCTCGCGGATCTTGCGTCGGATCGCATGCTGTTGCACCTCGGCGGCGGCAAAGCGGCTTCCAACGGGGCTTCGCTCGGCGGCTCGTCAGAATCTCCCACCGCCCCGACCCTCCCGCCCGGCGCGAGTGGCAGCGCGGCGTCCCGCGCCGGCGTCGTCGCCATCCTCGGCGTTTCTCCGATGACCCGGCGAGCCAGCGAACTGCTGCACAAGGCGGGCGCGAAGCTCGTGATCGTGAATCGAACGATGGAAGTCGCCGAAGAGCTGGCGCGCTCGGTCGGCGGCGAAGCGATCTCGCTGGACTCATTCCGCGCACAGCCGTGCGATGTCGCGGGTCTCGTCGTGGCGACTGGCGGCACGGAGCCGGTGCTCGACACACCCGCGGTTCACCGGCTTGCGAAAGCCGCGACGAAACCCCTGCTCGTCATCGATTTCGGGCTGCCGCCGAACATCGATCCGAAGGCCGCGAAGGACGCGGGCCTCGCGCGCATCGGCATGGATGAAATGATTCAGGCTGCGCAGGATCGCCGCCTCGCGCAGCTCCTGCGTCTTGCGCCAATGCGTGCGGCCATCGACGAGCGGCTCACGCGCATCCGCGAGCAGCTCGCCTCGCGTGCGATCGGGCCGCAACTCGCGGAGCTGCGCAATTCCTTCGAGCGCATCGCCTCCGCCGAGGCGGATCGCGCGATGGCTGAAGAACTGCAATTGCTGGAGCCGCGGCAGCAGGAGCACGTCCGCCGCGTGATCGAGACCCTTGCGCACAAGCTCGCACACCTGCCGCTTGCCGGGATGCGTGCCGCCGCGCCCCACGCGAACAGCGAAACCCTCGAAGCATTCTTTAGAGAAGCGCGCCTCCAGCGAGAAGCCGCGCGACCTGAAAAAGGCTTGCCACCGCCGCTTGCGTCCGGCGCGCGTGCTTCGCCTTCGAAGCCCGCCGGCGCCGCGAAGGCGGAATCCGCACACTCCTCGCCAACCTTGCAACCGCCAGCAATGGCGCATACTTCCGCATCCAGCGAAAAGAGATCCCGATGAGCACCTCCAAGGGGAATCCCCTGCCGGCCGAATCGCCCACCCAGTCCATCGCGCTATTCGAGCGCGCCCGGCGCGCCATTCCCGGCGGCGTCAACTCACCCGTGCGCGCGTTTCGTGCGGTCGGCGGCACGCCGTTGTTCATCTCGCGCGGCCAGGGTGCGCACATACAGGATGTCGATGGCCGGCGTTTCCTCGACTTCGTGACCTCGTGGGGCGCGCTCATTCTCGGCCATGCACATCCGGAAGTGGTCGCGGCGATCGTCGATGCCGCCAAACACGGCACCACCTTCGGCGCGCCGTGCCCGGGGGAAGTCGAGCTTGCCGAGCGCGTGACCGCCTCCTATCCCGCGCTCGAGCAGGTGCGCTTCGTGTCGTCGGGCACCGAGGCGGTGATGAGCGCGATCCGCGTGGCCCGCGCGTTCACCGGGCGCGATCTCATCGTGAAATACGCCGGCTGCTATCACGGCCACGCCGACCATCTTCTGGTTTCGGCGGGTTCGGGCCTCGCCACGTTCGGCAAGCCGTCTTCGGCGGGCGTGCCGGCGGCCTTCGTCGAATGCACTCGCGTGCTGCCGCTCGACGATGACAAGGCGCTGGACGATCTCTTCCGCCGCGAAGGCTCGCGAATCGCCGCGGTGATCATCGAGCCCATTCCGGCAAACCACGGTCTGCTGCTCCAGCGCCGCGAATACCTCGAGGAGTTGCGTGCCGTCACGCGCGCGAACGGCGCCTTGTTGATTTTCGACGAAGTCATCTCCGGCTTCCGCGTGGCGCGCGGCGGTGTCAGCGAGCTCACCGGCATTCGCCCGGATCTTGCCACCTTCGGCAAGATCATCGGTGGCGGCATGCCCGTCGGCGCGTTCGGCGGATCGCGCAACATCATGTCGCGCCTCGCCCCCGAGGGCGACACGTATCAGGCGGGCACGCTTTCCGGCAATCCGGTTGCGATGTCAGCGGGTGTCGCCGCGCTCGACGCGCTCGTGCGCGAGAACGCGTGGGAGAAGCTTGAAACGCTCGGCGCGCTACTCGAGCGCCTCGTCGCACCGGTCATCGCGAAGTCTCCGTTCCCCATTCGCTTCGTGCGTGCAGGCTCGCTGTTCTGGCTCGCCCTGCATGAGGGCCCGGCGCCGCGCGCCGCGATCACGCTGAGCGAGAAGAACTCCGAGCGTTTCGCTTCGATCTTCCACGCGATGCTCGCGCGCGGCATTTATCTGCCGCCGTCCGCGTACGAAGTGTGCTTCCTCTCGCTGGCGCATACGACGGCCGATATCGAGCACTTCGCCACGGCGCTGGGCGAGTCCATCCAGCTCACCGCGCAGCGGGTGGGGTGAAGGCGGCGCATGAAGACTACGCGCGTCTTCCAGCTCACCGCGCTCGTGCTCGTGGTGATCTCGGTCGTGACGGTCGGCTGGTGGGCCATCGACCTGCGTGGCTTCATCATCGATCGCACGCAGGACGCGCTGAAGCTGCACGAGCAGGAAGTGGTCGCGGCCCAGGCGCTGCTCGATGCCGGGCGTTCGCCGGATGACGTGCGCAAGCTTCTGCCGAGCGTCACGGTCGAGGGCAACAAGGCGGCCGTCTCGCAGTCCGTCATCGACTTCTATCGCTCCGAGCAGCAGAGCCGCACCAATCAGTATGTGTGGGAGAGCGCGTTCTTCCTGCTTGCGCTGTGTGCCTGCATCGCCGTGATTTCGCGCGCGCTGCGCGCCGAGGCGCGGGTGCTGCAGGAACAGGATCACTTTCTCGCAATGGTTTCACATCAGTTCAAAACGCCGCTAGCGAGCCTGCAGCTCTCGCTCGAAACGATGTCGATGCGCACGTTGTCGCCGACGGACCAGCGCTCGCTCGTCGACCGCATGCTTTCAGATCTCGCGCGCATGGAGTCGCTCGTCACGCGCATCCTGGACAGCGTGCGGCTGGAGCGCGGTCGCGTGACGTTGCGGAATGAACCGATCGAGCTTGCCTCGGCGGTGTCGCGCGTGGCGAATCAGCTCAGCGAGCGCGCAGCGAAAGATCGCATCGATTTATCCGTGGACGTGCCGAAAGGGCTCGAAGTGCTGGCGGATCCGCTCGCCGTGGACGTGGTGATCCGCAATCTCGTCGAGAACGCGCTCGCGGCGGTCGGGCCCGTGGGCGGTGGAACGATTTCGCTGAACGCGCGCCGCCAGAACGGCGAGATCGAGCTGGCCGTGCGTGACACCGGTGTCGGCTTTCGCCCCGAGGACAGCGCGCAGCTCTTCCAGAAGTTCTCGCGCCTGCATCCGGGCGGAGGCAGCAGCGCTTATGGTACCGGCCTCGGGCTCTTCATCGTTCGCCGCATGATGCAGCTTGCTGGCGGCCGCGTGAGTGCGCACAGCGATGGCGTGGGGCAGGGCGCGCAGTTCACCGTGGCCTGGCCCATCGCACCGGCGGAGGCGCCATGAACGCCGTCGCCGCGCACGCCCCGACGGTTCTCGTTGTGGAAGACGATCCGCATCTGGCCGCGGGCGTCGTCGAGAACCTGCGCCTCGAAGGTTTCACGGTTCATCACGTTGGCGACGGCCGCGCCGCGCTCGATTGGCTGAGGCGTGAGCGTTGCGAGCTGGTCGTGCTGGACGTGATGCTGCCCTATGTGGATGGTCTCACCGTCTGTCGCACGATTCGCAGCGAAGGCAACAACACGCCGGTGCTGTTCCTGACGGCGCGAGGCGATCCGCAGGACCGAATCCATGGCCTCGAAGCGGGTGGCGATGACTACCTCGCGAAGCCCTTTCACTTACACGAGTTCCTGCTCCGGGTGCGCGCGATCCTGCGGCGCTGGGAGTGGTATCAAACGGCCTCGGCTTCGCCCACCGGCGCGGTGCTCAGGTTCGGCGGCAACGAAGTGGACTTCCGTGCGTTCCGCGCGCGTTCGTTCAACGGCGCCACGCAGGAATTGACGGAGAAGGAAGCGATGATTCTCAAAGTGCTCGCCGAACACCCTGGCGAGATCGTGTCACGCGAGGACCTGCTGGAGCGCGTGTGGGGCTATGACGTGTTTCCGTCTACGCGCACGGTCGACAACTTCATTCTCCGGTTACGCAAGCGCTTCGAGCGCGATCCGGCGCAGCCGAAGCATTTCCTGACGGTGTGGGGTGTGGGGTATCGCTTCCTGGTGGAGGGCGAGTCGTGAGCGCGCGCGTGCTTCGCATCGGTACGCGTGCGTCGGCGCTTGCGCTGTGGCAGGCCAATCGGGTGGCGGATCTCATTCGCGCCCAGCCGGGGGCGCCGGCCGTCGAGCTCGTGCACATCAAGACGGAAGGCGACATGCGCACCGACGTGCCGCTATGGGCCGTCGATGGCCGCGCGTTCTTCACGAAGGAAATCGATCGTGCGCTGCTGGCGAACGAGATCGACGTGGCCGTGCACAGTCTCAAGGATCTGTCGACGGCGCTCGAGAATGGGGTGGAGCTCGTTGCCGTCGTCGAGCGGCAGGATCCGCGCGATGCGCTCCTGACGCGCTCGGGTGCCGCGTTTGCGGATCTCCCCGCGGGTTCCCGTGTTGGCACGAGCAGCCTGCGACGTCGCGCGTTTCTCGCGCACTTGCGGCCGGACATTCGGGCGATGGAATTGCGTGGGAACGTGCCCACTCGCGTGGAGAAGCTGCAGAAGGGCGAGTACGACGCGATCATCCTCGCATCGGCGGGCCTTGCGCGGCTCGGACTCGACAAGCACATCACGGCGCGCCTCCCTGTTGGCGAGTTCACGCCAGCGGTTTCGCAAGGAGCGATCGGTTGTTGCTCACGTGCGGGCGATGCCGAAGCGGCTCGATGGATGAAGATTCTCGACAATGCGTCGGCTCGGCTGGAGACGACGGCCGAACGCGCGCTGCTTCGTCGTATCGAAGGCGGATGTCAGATTCCGTTGGGGGCGCTCGCGCGCCTCGAAGGCGACAGGCTGCGGCTGTTCTCGCAGGTGTGCGCGCTCGATGGATCAAAGCAAGTTACTGCCGAAGGCACGTGCGCGTCGAATGTCGCCGATGCCGCAGCTCTTGGTCAGCAGCTTGCCGAGGAGCTGTTGAGCAAGGGTGCCGCAAGCATCATTGCCATCGAGCGTGGAACGAAGAAAGGAGTGGCGCCGGCGTGAACGAACACGGACATCCGGCTCAGCGCGGATCGCTGATGGCGTCAGGTTCCGATGACGAGCGGTCGGGGGCGTCCGCACCTCGTCGTGGCACGGCCGGCACCGCGGGCGGCGCCGGGTTGGCACCGGTCGTCGTCACACGCGCCGAAGGCGCTGATGGTCCGCTGACCTCGCAGCTTCGCAGCCTGGGCTTGAAGGTGCTGCTGTGGCCCGCCATCGAAGTGACTCCGAGCGACAGCAGCGAGTTCGACGCCGCGTTGGCCCGCATCGCCGAGTTCGACTGGATCGTGTTCGCGAGCCGGCAGGCGGTGCCGCCGGTGCTCGAGCGCGTCGGGTCCCAGCCGGGTGGGCTGCACGTCGCGGCCGTGGGCCAGGCGACCGCGCAGGTTCTGCGTCAGCGCGGATGGCGTGTCGATCTCGTTCCCGACGAGCCAAACGCTGGCGCTCTCGTTGCGGCGTTCACACCGATCATGAAGCCGGATCTGCGCGTGCTGTTTCCCGCAAGCTCCCGCGCGCTGCCGACCATCGCGAAAGGGCTTGCGCAGCTTGGTGCGCAGGTGAAGCAGGTCGAGGCCTATCGAACGGAAGCGGCCGCCCTCGATCTCAACGAGTGCCGCGACTGGATCGGCCGCGGCGAGATCGGCGCCGTGACCTTCGCGAGCCCGTCCGCCGTCATCGAGCTCGAACGCGCGCTGGGCAAGGATGATTTCGACAAGCTGCTCAAGAGCGCAGCCGCCGTGGCCATCGGCCCGACGACCGCGCGCGTGCTCACCGAGCTCGGCTGCATACCGGTGATGGCGGAGTCCGCCACGCTGCGCGGGCTTGCGAACACCACATTCAGACTCGTTCAAACCAGACATTGAGCGCAGGCGCGCACGACACGCGAGCCGCGCTCGACCACGAGGCAACGACCATGGCATTCCCACTTCAACGCCCGCGCAGACTGCGCCAGACGGATGTCTGGCGTCGCATGGTGCAGGAGACCCGGCTCTCGCTGGACTCCATGATCTATCCGCTCTTCATCGTGCCGGGCAAAGGCGTGCGCCATGCCGTCGAGAGCATGCCGACGGTGTTCCAGCTCTCGGTGGACGAGATCGCGAAAGAAGCGAAGCGCGTCGCGGATCTGGGCATTCCCGCCGTGCTGCTGTTCGCCGCTCCCGATCACAAGGATGCGAAGGCCAGCTCCGCGACCGATCCGAACGGGCTCGTACCGCAGGCGATCGCGGCCATCAAGAAAGTGGCGCCGAAGCTGCTCGTGTGGTGCGACGTGTGCCTCTGCGGTGCCACCGATCACGGCCACTGCGGTCACGTGACTAAGGACGGTGTCATCGAGAACGACTCGTCGATCGAAACGCTCGCGCAGGTATCCCTCGCGTATACAAAGGCGGGCGCCGACGCCGTGGCGCCGAGCGACATGATGGACGGCCGCGTCCGTGCGATCCGCGAACTGCTCGATCGCAACGGCTATTCGAACACGCCAGTGATCTCGTACGCCGCCAAGTACGCGTCCTCGTTCTACGGCCCGTTCCGCGAGGCCGCCGAATCGGCGCCGGCGTTCGGCGATCGCCGCTCGTATCAGATGGACCCGTCGAACGGGCGCGAAGCGCTGCGCGAGGTGCTGCTCGACATCGAAGAGGGCGCCGACATGGTGATGGTGAAGCCCGCCGGCGCGTATCTCGATGTGATCAGCAAGGTGCGCGACATCGTCAACGTGCCCGTCGTCGCGTATCAGGTGTCGGGCGAGTTCAGTCTCATCAAGGCCGCCGCCCAGCGCGGCTGGATCGACGAGCGCGCCGCCGCGTTCGAAACCCTCACCGGCATTCGCCGCGCGGGCGCCGATCTCGTCATCACCTATTTCGCTCCGGACATGGCCGGATGGTTGCGCAATTGAATACACCCGCTCCCGCCGCCCAGCCGGCATTTCTCGCGGCCGCGCGCCGTCAGCCCGTGCCGTACACGCCGATCTGGATCATGCGCCAGGCCGGCCGCTACCTGCCGGAATACCGCGAGCTGCGCTCGAAGGTCGACTTCGTTTCGATGACCCGCAAGGCCGAGCTGGCCGCGGAAGTCACGATGCAGCCGCTGCGCCGATTCGAGCTCGATGCGGCCATCCTGTTCAGCGACATCATGACGCCGCTGCAAGGCATGGGCGTCTCACTCGAGTTCGCGCCCGGCCCGATGGTGAAGGACCCGATCCGCACCGACGCGCAGATCGACGCCCTGCCCGAGATCGTGCCGGCGCGCGACGTGCCGTTCGTGCTCGATAGCATTCGTCTCGTGCGCGCGAACGTTCCGCGCGGCGCGCCGCTCATCGGCTTCGCGGGTGCGCCGTTCACGCTGTTCTGTTACCTCGTGTGCGGCAAGCCGTCGAAGGAGTTCGGCGCGGCTCGCTCGTTCCTCTATTCGAATCCGGAGAGCTCGGAGCGTTTGCTCGACAAGCTCGCGGATGCCATGGCGGCTTACCTGCGCGCACAGGCGGAGGCGGGCGCGCAGGCGCTGATGCTGTTCGAATCCTGGGCCGGGTTGCTGGCTCCGCGCGAATACGAGCGGTTTGCGCTCCGCGCGGTGAAGCGCGTGGTTGCCGGTCTCAAGAATGTCGGCGTGCCGCTCATCTACTACGCCAACGACGGCGGAGCGTTGTACGGCTCGATCGCGCAGCTGGAGGTCGATGTCGTCGGTGTCGACTGGCGCACGCCTCTCAGCGTCGCACGCCGCGCGCTCGGCCCGAACAAGGCCGTGCAGGGCAATCTGGATCCGGCCGCGTTGTTCTCTTCGCCTGCGGAACTGAAGCGTCACGTCGATCACGTGCTCGCCGAAGCGGGGCCCGCCCCGGGCCACATCTTCAATCTCGGTCACGGCATCTGGCAGGAGACCAACCCGGATGCGGTCGGGAGGCTCGTGGACTACGTGCACGAAGCTTCGTCGCGCGGGAGCGCTTCACGATGAGCGGCCCGGCCGATTTCGCCTCGACCGCGGCGACCTATTTCCTCGATCTGCAAGCCCGTATCGTCGCGGCCTTCGAGCACTTCGAGCCGACGAAGCGCTTCGAGCACAAACGCTGGTCACGACCGGAAGGCCATCGCCTCAAGGGCGGGGGCGAAATGCGCTCGATGCGCGGCGACGTGTTCGAGAAAGTCGGCGTGAACTTCAGCCACGTCTGGGGCGAGCTCGAGCCCAAATTCCGCAGCCAGATCCCGGGGGCGGAAAGCTCCAACGGTCAGTTCGTGGCCTGCGGCATCTCGCTGGTCGCGCACATGTACAACCCGTACGTGCCGGCGGTCCACATGAACCTGCGCTTCCTCTGCACGAGCAAGTCGTGGTTCGGCGGCGGTTCGGATCTGACACCGACATTTCCGTTCGACGAAGACACGAAGTCGTTTCACGACGCGCTCCACACGGCCTGTGACACGTACAAGCCGTACGCGTACAACGAGTTCAAGGAGTGGTGCGACCGCTATTTCTACCTGCCACACCGGAAAGAGCCGCGTGGTGTGGGCGGCATTTTCTTCGACGAGCTGGCAAGCGGCGACACGAACCGGGACTTCTCCTTCGTGCGCGCCGTCGGCGAAGCCTTCGTCACCGTCTATCCGCAGATCGTCGCGCGCCGCAAGGATCTGCCGTTCGACGACGCCGCGCGCGAGAAGCTCTTCTACAAGCGCGGCCGCTACGTCGAGTTCAACCTCGTCTACGACCGCGGCACGCGTTTCGGCTTTGGCACCGATGCCGATCCGGAGGCCTACCTCATGAGCCTGCCGCCCCTCGTGAAGTGGTAGCCCCGCCCCTGTCGCGATGATCCCTTCGGCCCCGGTTTCGGGGCCGATTCTTTTGCGCATTCGTCTGGTTACGTACCGGCGAAGCCAGTGGATGCATGCGCGTACCTTTTTCAGTGGCAACTGTCGCCGTGTGCATCCAGTGCTTTCCACCCCACGTAGACCCGCCCGTCGACTCGTGCTTACACACCTGGGGAAGCCACCATGACCGTCAAGTTACATCGAGCAGCCGCGCTGACTACCGGCGCCGCGCTTGCTGCCGCGCTCCTGCCTCCAACCACTTTTGCATCGAGCCATCGTGAGGCGCCGGCGATCACACGCATGCCCGCTGTGGATTCGACCGACTTCTACATGTTCAACAGCTACGAGTCCGGCCGCGACGGCTACGTCACGATGCTCGCGGACTATCTGCCCCTGCAGGACCCGTACGGCGGCCCGAATTATTTCGCGCTCGACCCGTCCGCGCTCTACGAGATCCACGTCGACAGCGACGGTGATGCGAAGGAAGACCTCACGTTCCAGTTCCGCTTCACGAATCGTCTCGCCAACAGCAATCAGGGCATCAAGCTCGGCATCGGTGGCAGCCAGGTTGCCGTGCCGTTCAAGAATGTCGGCCCCGTGAGCGCGAGCGATAGCTCGCTGCTCAACTTCAGCGAGTCGTACACCCTGACCCTCGTGCGCGGCGATCGGCGCAAAGGCCAGAGCTCGGCCGTGATGAACACGGCCGACGGCGGCACCGTGTTCGGCAAGCCGTATGACTTCATCGGCACGAAAACCTTCGGCAGCGTCCAGGGCTACCAGAGCTACGCGAGCAAGTTTCTCTACAACGTAAACATTCCCGGTTGCGACAAGCCCGGCCGCGTATTCGTGGGCCAGCGCAAGGAACCGTTCGCAGTGAATCTCGGCAGGATCTTCGACCTCGTGAACATCGTGCCCGTCGACGGCACGGCGTTTCCGGGCGGCATCATGCAAGATCCGGCGAACAACCAGATCGCCGACAAGAACATCACGACCCTCGCGCTCGAAGTGCACTCGAGCTGCCTCAAGGGCACAGGCAACGGCGTGATCGGCGCGTGGACCAGCGCGAGCCTGCGCCAGGCGCGCATCCTCAATCCGCGTCCGACGTTCTCGAAGCCGGACGTGAGCGGCGGCGCATGGACGCAGGTGTCGCGGCTCTCCGCGCCGCTCGTGAATGAAGTGGTGATCGGCATCCCCGACAAAGACCGCTTCAACTCGAGCCAGCCGAAGGATGACGGCCAGTTCGCGACGTACGTGACGAACCCAACGCTGCCCGCGCTACTCGATGTTCTGTTCCGCGGCCCTGTGAACTCCACTCTGGGCACGAGCTTCACGAACATCGCGCCGTCGAATCTGCCGCGTAACGACCTGGTCACCGCATTTCTCACCGGTTTCCCCGGCGTGAACCAGCAGTCGAAGGTGACGGCGTCCGAGATGATGCGTCTGAATACCGGAATCGCAGCGACGCCGGCCGCTCAGCAGAGCACGTTCGGCGTTGCGGGCGGGGATCTCGCAGGCTTTCCCAATGGCCGCCGCCCTGGCGATGACGCCGTTGACCTCGCTCTTCGTGTCGTCATGGGTCGCCTGTGCTATCCGATTCCAGTGAACGGCACGCAGACGGATCTCGGGCTCTGCAAGCCGAGCGATGCACCGGTCGGCAACGCGCCTTTCACGGACGGAGCGCCGATCACTGCGCAGGACTTCGACACTACGTTCCCGTATCTGCGCACGCCGCTGTCGGGCGAGTCGAATTGAGGAGCGCCCCATGAAACTCAACAGCAAATCGAGATGGGGCGCGCCGTTGGCGTTGCTCGCGACGAGCGCGCTCGTGACGGGTTGCGGCGGTGGAGGCTCGGGGTCCGGGGCGGCACCGGTGCCGCAGAACACTGCGCCTGTGCTCAGCCCGCTCGTCGCGCAGACGGTGAACCAGGACACGCCGACTCCGGCGCTGGCATTCACGGTAAGTGACGACGGCGGAGCGGGCGCTGTCACGCTGACGACGTCGAGCTCCGACGCGACGCTGCTTCCAGGATTGGTTCTGGGCGGCTCGGGCGGCACCCGAACCCTCACCGTCACGCCTGGGGAAGACGCGACGGGCACGGCGAACGTCACCGTGACGGCGATGGATGCGCAAGGGAAGTCGTCGGCCATCAGTTTCCCTGTGACCGTGACGGCGGTGTCGCAATCCATTGCGAGTTACACCAACACCGCGTTCGCGCTGATGGAGGGCGACACGCCGGTGCCGGTCAGGGGCTTCACGTTCGTGCAGGATGCGGACGACGACGCGACGTTTGCGCCGCTGCTGCAATGAGGATCGTTGCGCTCATTGCCGGGCTGGCGCTTGTTGCGAGCGTTGCGCAAGCGGGAGAGGTCGGGCGATTTCGCCCGGCCACTCCCGACTACGTGGTGCTCGAGGTGCCCGCGAGCGCGAGTAACGACCCGATCGCGCTGCTCGAACAGCGGCGCGCGAGTGAGCCGGAGAACGAAGCGATTGCCGCCGGGCTGGCTGAGCTCTATCTGGCGCGCGCTCGCACGGAACGCGAGCCGCGCTACTTCGCGCGCGCCGAGGCACTGGTGCGGCCCTGGGCTTCACTGGAGCGCGCGCGTGCTTCGACCTTGCGAGTGCAGGCGGACATCCTGCAGAACCGACATGATTTTGCGAGCGCGGTGAAGCTGCTCGACCGCGCGATCGCGCTGGATCCACGCGATGCCGGTGCCAAGCTGATGAGAGCATCGGTGAAGATGGTCGGCGGTCGCGCGGCGGAGGCGCGAGGCGATTGCGCCGGCGTGCTCGCCTCCGGCGAGTCGACCAGCGGCACCATTTGCCTCGCGCAGGTGCTCGGCGCGACAGGCGGCCTCGCGCGTGCCGATGCTCTGCTGAAGGCACTCGTCGCGCGTGATCAGCTCACGTTGAGCGCGACATCTGGCGCGCCGCTCGCCGCAGCCACGCGGTTCGCGCAGCCCGTAGCCGGTCGTGCGCAGCCGCCGGCAACCTCTGCGTCCGCCGCGGGTGCGCAGGCCGCGACGCCGGCGGGGCAGGTTCGCGCATGGGCGCTCGGGTTGCTGGCCGACTTTTCGGATCGTGCGGGCGACTCGCGCGCCGCCGAGACTCACTTGCGTGCCGCCCTAGTCGCGGACCCACAGAACGAAGGCATCCGCTCCGCACTGAGCGACTTGCTCCTGACCCGTGGCGCCTATCGCGAAGCGCTGACGCTCGTCGACCTGCCCGCGCCCTCTATCGGCTTGCTGGCCCGTCGCGCCCGCGCCCAGCGGCAACTGCGCGACCCGGCGCTGGAAAAAACGCGCTCGCAGATCCAGGACCTCGTCACGCTCGCGAGCCGTCGCGGCGATCCGCCCCATCTGCGCGAGGAGGCACTGGTTGCCTTCGACGTCGATCAGGACGCCGCGCACGCCCTCGAGCTTGCGAAAGCGAACTTCGGCACTCAGCGAGAGACCATCGACATCCGGCTTCTGGTCCGCGCCGCCCGAGCCTGCGGAGACGGCACGACGCTGCGTTCAGTCACGCAGTGGATTCGCGAGACTGGCTACGAAGATCGGCAGCTACCAGGAGCCGCGACATGAGACTCCCCGCCGCGTTGCTGGTGATCGCCGCGCTGATGTTCGGCGCCGCCACCAGGGCCGAGGCCCATTTCACGAGCACCAGCTACCTCACGGCCGACGACTCGATCGGAGGCGACGTACGAATCACCTGGGATGTTTCCGCCGCCGACTTCCACTGGTCCCTCGGCCTGGACCGCGACGGTGACGGCGCGATCACCTGGGAAGAAATTCAGACTCGTCGCGACGACATCGCCTCTTTCGCGCTCGAGCACCTGCGCCTCGGGCGGGGAGGGCAGGCGTGCGACACCCATTTCACCGACCTGCTGCTGACCACGCATGCCCAGGAGCCTCATCTCTCCCTGGAATTCCGAGCGCTTTGTGAGAAGCCGGGCGCTCTGTCATTGAGCGGCACGCTGTTCTTCGACACCAACACCACTCAGCGCACCCTCATCAGCGCCGTAACGCCGGTGGGCGAGTTCACCTCGATCCTCTCGCCCGACTCGCCTCGCTGGACCGAGCCCGCCGCGCCCTCCGTGCTGGCGACGTTCGCCACGTTCGTCGGCCAAGGCTTGTGGCACGTATGGATCGGCTACGACCACCTGGCCTTTCTGCTACTCCTGCTGCTGCCCGGGGTGCTACGCGCGGTCGGCGCGGGGTGGGAAGCGGTGCCCACGTTTCGTGAGACGGCGCGCGATCTCTTCCGCATCATCACGGCGTTCACGCTGGCGCATTCCCTCACTCTGGCATTGGCTGCCACGGGCACCGTGAGCATCCCCGTACGCCCGGTGGAGGTCACCATCGCGGCGTCGATCGTTATTGCAGGGCTCTTGAATCTTTTTCCACGGGCCGCGCGGGCGCGGCTCGCCCTGGCGTTCGGATTCGGCCTGGTACATGGATTTGGCTTCGCCAACGCTTTGGCGGAGCTGGGAGCCCGGGGCGCGCGGCTGGTGCCGGCGCTTGCGGGCTTCAACATAGGCGTGGAGCTGGCGCAGCTTTCGCTGGTCCTGCTGGTGCTGCCGTTCCTGTTCCGCGCCCGGACTTCGGCCTTTTACGCCTGGCGTTTCATGCCAGCCGCGTCTCTCGTGGCCGCCATGGCCGGCGCGGCCTGGCTCGTGGCACGCGTCAACGTATGACGGGACACTTCCAGCCAGTTCGCCGAGCGCTTGAAGAACGGGCTCGTCGCCGCAGCCTGCTTCGCCTCGGCCCAATGCGCCTTCAACGCGGCGGCAATGGCCTGCGCCGTGTCGTTGGTCGGGGTCCAGAACCCCACTTCTGCCTTCGTAATCACGATCCCGCTCCTTCCCGTCTTTCGTCTCTGCCTGGGTGGAGCGCACGAAAGAGGCCCGAGTTCCGCACAAAACCGTCGCCCCGTGGCGACTCCCGCGGGAAAGAAGTCTGCGAGCCGAAGGTGACAGCCCAGCGGCAATTGGACGGCAATGGCGAGTCATGCGGTAATCCGTGACGCCGTTCCGTCAGTGGCGGTCCGGGCGAGCCGGGATTTTTAGCGAGCCGCGCGGCCGCGAATGTCGCAAACTACCTTCCGAATGCGCTTTCTGAAGACTCATTTCGGCGAGGGACGTGCCGCTTCGCCCCCTTCCGCGGATCACCAGCCACCGGGCCTCACGGCTACGGCGCCCGGCTCGGACAAGGATCCGCGCCTGGAGGTGGCGCTCTGGGGCGCCGGCCTCGGCTTATGGGAAACGGATTTCCGCACCGACCTCACCCGCTGGTACGACGACTGGTGCGACCGTATCGATCTCGACCCCTGCGAAGGTCACGACCACGCCGCCCGCTGGGATGAGTGCGTGCACCCCGAGGATCGGTCGGCCGTAACCGCCCGGCTCGGCGCCCACCTCATTGGCGCGGACGACCTCTACCAGGCCGAGTATCGAATCCGGGATCGCAAGGGCCGCTGGCAGTGGCTGTTCGAGCGCGGCAAGGTCGTCGAGCGGGCCGCGGACGGCTCACCCCTGCGCATGGTGGGGGTGTGCCGCGAGATCGGCGCCCGCAAGCAGGCGGAGGAGGCCCTGCGCCTTTCCGAGTTCCGCTATCGAAGCGTGGCGTCGATGACGCCCGGCTACATCTTCGAATACCGGTTCGCGCCGGACGGCGGGATTCACCACTTCTGGGTGAGCGATGGCGTCCAGGCGCTGTTCGGCGTGACGCGCGAGGAGTTCCTGCGCCAGGGCGGGCACGATCCCTTCGTCGACCCGGAATGGGCGAGCATGATCCGTGAGCGGCGCGCGGCGGTGGCGCGGGGTGAACCTCGCAGCGGTGAGATGAAGGTGCGCACGGTTGGCGGCCAGTCGAAGTGGCTGCAGGCCAGCGCGGTGCCGGTGCGGGACCCGCGCACAGGCGGCGTGATAGGCGCGCTCGGTTCTTGCTACGACATCACCGAGAGCAAACTGGCGGAAATCGCGCTACATGAATCACGCAGTACGCTGCTCACGGTGGCGGAAAGTTCCGCCGACGTGCTGGCGCTGTTCGATCGGCAGCGCAAATGCGTGTTCCTGAATCGATCCATACCGGGGCTCACGCCGGACCCTTGGCTGGGCGCGCCGGTGGAGGACTTCGCCCCGCCGGAAGATCGCGCGCGCGTGCATGACATCTTCGAGCGCGTCATCCACGCGGGCGCTTCGGAAGACTTCGAGCAGGTGTTCACGGACGCCGCGCACAGGCTGCGCTGTCTAGAGATGCGTGTTCGCGCCGTGCAGTCCGGCGACCGAATGCTCGGCGCCGTCGTGAACATCACCGAGGTGACGGAGCAGCGTGCCCAGCGCGACACCCTGCGCACTCAGGCGCGAATCATCGAGACCATGCGCGAAGGCGTCGTGCTCGTGGACGCGGGCACGATGATCGTGCGGCTGACCAATCCCACATTCGAGCGCCTGTTCGGCTATCGCAACGGGGAGCTGATCGGCCTGTCCGTGGAGCCGCTGATCGCGGTGCCCGGGCATCAGCGCAAGAAGTTCGAGCGCCTGTTCCGCGAGACCAGCCACCCGAGCGGCCCGCCGCCCGTGGAGATGGAATGCGTGCGCAAGGACGGCTCGCGTTTCGTCGCGTCCTGCGTGATTTCGCCGCTCAGCATGGGCGGCACCGATCACTGGCTCGCCGTCGTCAACGACGTCACGGAGCGCAAGCGGCTGGAGCGCGGGATCATCGACATCGCCAACCGCGAGCAGCAGCGCATCGGGAGCGACCTGCACGACGGTCTTGGCCAGGAGCTGACGGGCATCGCGCTCATGCTGCGTGGGGTCTCCGCGCAGCTCAGCAAGGAAAAGTCCGACTCGCGGCTCGACGTCGAAGACATCATCGGTCTCGTGAACAACGCCATCGAGAACACGCGCACGCTCGCTCGCGGGCTTTCGCCCGTGAATGCGGATCGGGGTGGCCTCATGGCGGCGCTGCGAGCGCTGGCCGCGCGCGCCAGCGAGCGTTACGGCGTGCACGTCGAGTTCAGGGACCTGACATCGCGCGTGCTGCCGGTAAACGATGTCTATGCCACGCACCTCTACCGGATTGCCCAGGAAGCACTGACCAATGTCGTGCGTCACAGCTACGCCTCCGCGGTAACGATTTGCCTCGAAGACGTCGGCGACGAATTGCAACTTCGAATCGATGACAACGGCCGCGGCTTCATGCAGAAGCCGCAGGACGGCGTCGTGGGGCTCGGCCTCAAGATGATGCGCTACCGGGCTCAGATGCTCGGCGGGGACCTGGTGCTGGAGGCATCGGCTGAAGGGGGCGCGTCCGTGCGCTGCACCTGCCCCCTAGAGCCATGAGGATCGGCTTGCGCGGCTCGGGCCCCCCGCACACCCCCGGCAAACGCAAAGTGCTCATCGTCGACGATCATCCGATCGTGCGGCAGGGCCTGCGCCTCATGATCGACGAGGAGCCGGATCTCAAGGTCTGTGGCGAGGCGCAGAGCGAACGCGAGGCGCGCATCGCCATCCGCGACCTGGAGCCGGATGTCGTCATCGTCGACATCTCCCTCGCCCAGGGCGACGGGCTCGAGCTCGTTCGCGACGTGCACGCCCATCACCCCGCGCTCCCGATGCTCGTGCTCTCGATGCACGACGAGCTGATCTACGCCGAGCGGCTGCTGGCCGCGGGCGCGTGCGGCTACATCATGAAACAGGCGGCGTCGGATCAGCTCCTCGTCGCCCTGCGCCGGGTGCTCGCGGGCGAGCGGTATGTGAGCGAGTCGCTGGCCGAGAACCTCGGCCGGTCGCGCGGCGGTGGCGGCGACTCCCGCACTTCACAGGACGACCCCATCGAACGTCTCAGCAACCGCGAGCTGCAGGTGCTGAGCCTCATCGGCCGGGGCCAGTCTTCGCGAGAGGCGGCGGACCGCCTCGGCCTGTCGGTGAAAACCGTAGAAACTCATCGACAGAGCTTGAAGCGCAAGCTCAACCTCGCGACCAATGCACAGCTTCTTCAATACGCCATCAATTGGTACGCCACGCGGAGCAAACCGCCCTCTCTTTGAGTCGAGGTGCTTAAACGCGTGCGGGGGGCGGGGCTTCTAACCGCCGCATGATGACGGCAGTAGCAGGCTCGGGCGGGGAAATTGGCTGGGAGGGGGCGCTGATTCAGCGTGCCCGCCGTGGCGACTCGCATGCTTTCGAGCGCCTCTATCGCGAATACTCCGGCCGCGTATACGGATTATGTCTGCGCATGACGCGCGACCCCGCCACGGCGGAAGACTGCACGCAGGAGGCGTTCATCAACGCCTGGCGCGCGCTCGAGCGGTTCGAGACCCGCAGCGCGTTCGGCACCTGGATGCACCGGATCGCCGTGAACGTGGTGCTCGCCAAGCGGCGGCGGGCGTCCTGGGGCAACGAGCTGACGCTCGATACCGAGCTGCTCGAGGCGGCGAGCGACTGTTCGTTCGACACGCCGGTCGAGGAGAGCGAAATCGAAGAGGCGATCGCCCGTTTGCCGGACGGCGCCCGCGATGTGCTGGTGCTCTCGGGCATCTACGGCTATTCGCATATCGAGACGGCACAGATGCTGGGCATTGCCGAAGGCACGTGCAAAGCGCAGCTTCATCGGGCCCGCAAGCTGCTCGCCGAGCGGTTGAACGTGGGCATTCGTTAATTTTTTGGAAGAGACGCGGAACATGAGCATGGCGAACGGTACAGACGGCAACAAGCGCAGGCTCGGCTCGCTCGGCGAGCTGTCGCGCAACGTCGCGCCTCCGCGGGATCTGTGGCCTGCCATCGCGTCGCAGATCTCGACCAACGCGTTACCCGCGCCCGAACCGCGTTCGCATTTTCGTCCGACGGGCATGCAGTGGGCAGCGCTTGCCGCCGTGGTGGCGGCACTGGCGGTGGGTATTTGGTTGGGGCGCAGTGTGTTGCCGGCGGGGTCGTCCGCGGTGGGAGCGGAGGCCCTCGATCGCCGGGCGGCTCAGACGGAGAGCCCCGCTCCTGGCCAGGGGGGCCTCGTTCTTGGCCGCCCGGCGACTGAGGGCCTCCTCGCTGCCTCACAGGCCACGGGCAGCCCAGCTACTGGCGCCGTCGCGAATGGCACGCCAGCGGTCGATCCAAACACGTTGCAGGCTTCGCTCGTGACCGATCCGCGCTACACGATGCAGCGTGCTTCGTTGATTCGGGGACTGGAGGCGCAGCTGAGCACGTTGCCGCCCGACACCCAGCACAAGGTTGCTTCGAGCCTCACCACGATTCGCCAATCCATTCAGGATCTGCAGGAAGCGATCGGCCGCGATCCGGCCAATGCGCTGCTGCAGGAACTGCTCGTCAACAGCTACCAGGACGAGATGCGCGTGCTCACCGCCGTGCACGAGGCCGGCGGCGCGAGCGGAGGAATCTGATCATGTCGATACGCCAGGTTTTCGCGGTTTCCCTACTGCTCGCGCTGGCGTCGGTGGCTCACGCCGCCGACCGCGACTTCGCGCAGACGGTCAAAGCCGACGCGCACGGCTCCGTGCGCATTTCCAATGTCGCGGGCAAGGTGCTGGTGACGGGTTGGGATCGCGCCGAAGTGGAAGTGAAGGCGCGCCTCTACGGTAACGTCGAGCGCGTCGATGTGTTCAGCGATAGCGGGCGCACGACCATCAGGGTGATCCTGCCGCGCTCGTCCATGCGCAGCGGTGAAGCGGACCTCGAGATTCATATTCCCGAGCAGAGCGACCTGGATGTTTCCGCCGTTAGCGCGGACGTCGAGACGACGCGCTTGCTGGGTCCGCAGCGGCTGTCGACGGTCAGCGGCGAAATCCGCTCGGAGTTCGTGAAGGACTTCGAGGGCAAGACGGTGAGTGGCGACCTGCGGCTCAAGGGCAAGTCCGAACCCGGCGACGTGCGCATCTCTTCCGTCAGCGGCGACGTGTTCCTCGAGCGGGCGGGCGGCGACGTCGAAGTCACGAGCGTCAGCGGCGACCTGATACTCGATGTCGCGTCCGTCACGACCGTGCGCACTCGCACGACCTCGGGCGATCTGTCCTTGCGCGGTGCGCTTGCTCGCGACGGCAGCGTCGAAGCGGAGACGATCAGCGGAGACGTCACGGTGCGCGTGAAGCCACAAGGCGGTTTCCAGTACGAGGCGAGGAGTTTCAGCGGCTCGATCGGGAATTGCTTCGGGCAGCACGCCGAGAACACCAGCACCCACGGCCCGGGTTCGCGCCTGAACGGTACGGCGGGCGAAGGCCATGGCCGCGTTCGCGTGAAGTCGATGAGCGGCGACGTCGCGATCTGCGATCGTTAGTCCGGGCCGCTTCGCACGGCGAATGTGCGATTCGGGCCAACACCGCTCCAATTGCGGTCAGCGAAGCGGGTTTCCGCTGCTCGCGAGCCGCGTCGAAAAATCCTAAATCGCTGATAGAACGAGCAATTCCGTGCGGTGCCAGAGGATGGCACGGCCATTGCAATTTCATCCTTGCGGACGTCGCCTCTACGTTCCGCGAAGGGTGGACCCCCGTGAAGGGTCAACCAGGCACGCCACCGGTCGTATCCCGTGACCCCCTCGCGTGAATTGCGACCGGTGGCGTCTTTTTTCGGGCGAGTCGATAACGGGTCGATAACGGAAGAAATTAAGACTCGATTAAGCCCGCCCGTATACCCTCCTCGGTCCTTGCATTTCATCGAGGATCGGCATGAAGAGGCTTGCCTGCGCCGCGGCGCTATCTCTGGCGCTGCTGTCGAGCCATGTGCTCGCGGACAATCTGTCCGACATCAACATCCCCTACGAGAAGTTCGTGCTGTCGAATGGCCTCACCGTTATCGTGCACGAAGATCACAAGGCGCCGATCGTCGCCGTGAACGTGTGGTACCACGTGGGCAGCAAGGACGAGCGCGCGGGGCGCACCGGATTCGCGCATCTCTTCGAGCACCTCATGTTCAACGGCTCGGAGAATTTCAACGACGAGTTCTTCCGCCCGCTCGAGCCCGCCGGTGCCACCAAGATGAACGGCACCACCTGGTTCGATCGCACCAACTATTACGAGAACGTGCCGGTGAGCGCGCTCGATCTCACGCTGTGGCTCGAATCGGATCGCATGGGCCATCTCGTCGGCGCCATCGACCAGAAGAAGCTCGATGAGCAGCGCGGCGTCGTGCAGAACGAAAAGCGCCAGGGCGAAAACCAGCCGTATGGGCACGTGGATGAGCTGATTACCACGAGCACCTATCCCGTGGGCCATCCGTATTCGTGGGACACCATCGGCTCGATGGACGATCTCAACGCCGCGTCGCTCGATGACGTGAAGGAATGGTTCCACACGTATTACGGCGCGGCGAACGCGACGCTCGTGCTCGCGGGCGATATCACCGCGGCCGAAGCCAAGAAGAAAGTCGAGCTGTACTTCGGTGACATCCCGGCTGGCCCGACCATCAAGCGCCAGGAACAGTGGGTGGCGAAGATGGCTGGCGAGAAACGCGCGATGCTGCAGGATCGTGTGCCGCTCGCGCGCATTTACAAGACGTGGAACATCCCGGGCTCGGCGACGCGTGACTTCACGTTGCTCGACGTTGCGTCGGACATTCTGGGCAGCGGCAAGAACAGCCGCCTCTACAAGCGCCTCGTCTATAAGGACCAGATCGCCACCGCGGTGAGTGTCGGCGTCGGGCCGTTCGAGATCGGCTCGCAGTTTCAGGTCACTGTTACGGTGAAACCGGGCGGCGATGTCCGCGCGGTCGAGAAGGTTCTGGACGAAGAGATGGCCGAGTTCTTGCGCACGGGCCCGACGCCTGCGGAGCTCGAGCGCGTGAAGACCGCTGCCTATGCGAGCTTCGTGCGCGGCCTCGAGCGCATCGACGGCTCGGGTGGCAAGTCCTACATCCTGGCGGAGAGCCAGGTGTTCGGCGGCTCGCCGGACTTCTACAAGACACGTTTGAAATGGGCGCAAGATGCGACGCCGAAGGGCATTCAGGCCGCTGCCAAACAGTGGCTGTCCGATGGCGTGTTCGTGCTCGACGTGCAGCCGACGCCTGAATACAAAGTGGCCTCGACCGGCGCGGAACGCAGCAAGCTGCCCACCATCGGCACGCCGCCGGAGTTGAAGCTGCCGCCGCTGCAGCGGTTCACGCTTTCCAACGGCCTGAAGGTCGCGCTCGCCGAGCGGCACAACGCGCCGGTCGTCGACATGACGCTGATCATCGATGCGGGTTACGCGGCGGATAGCCTTGCGACGCCCGGCACGGCGAAGCTCGCTCTCAACATGCTCGACGAGGGCACGAAGAAGCGCAACTCGCTCGAGATCGCCGAGCGCGCGGAGATGCTCGGTGCGCGCCTCGGCGCGGGCTCTTCGCTCGATACGTCGTTCATCAGCCTGAATGCGATCACGAACAAGCTGCCGGGCTCGCTGGAGCTGTTCAGCGACGTGCTGCTGAACGCGACGTTCCCGCAGACGGACTTCGATCGCCTGAAGTCGCAGTCGCTCGCCTCGATCCAGCAGGAGAAGTCGCAGCCGCAGGGCATCGCCATGCGACTATTCCCGGCGCTCGTGTACGGCAAGGGGCATGCGTACTCGAATCCGTTCTCGGGCAGCGGTGATGTGGATACGGTGAAGGCGCTCACTCGCACCGATCTCGAAGCGTTCCGCAATCGCTGGATCCGCCCGGACAACGCGACGCTGCTCGTCGTTGGCGATGCGACGCCTGACAGCATCAAGCCGCTGCTGGAGAAATATCTCGCCGCGTGGAAGGCGCCGGCCGAGCCGCTGCCGAAGAAAAACCTCGCGACGGTTTCCGCGCAGCCGAAGCCGCGCGTGTTCCTCGTGAATCGCACGGGCGCGGAGCAGACGCTGATTCTCGCGGGGTATGCAGGGCCGCCGCGTTCCGATCCCGACTACGTCTCGATCGAGACGCTCAACACGGTGCTCGGCGGCGGGTTCGTCTCGCGCCTCAACATGAACCTGCGTGAGGATAAGCACTGGGCGTACGGCGCCGGTTCGGGTCTGTCTGCCGCCGAAGGGCAGGGGCCGTTCATCGTTCGCGCGCCGGTGCAGACGGATAAGACGTCCGAGTCCGTGCAGGAAATCGTGAAGGAACTGCAGGGCATTCGCGGCGCGCATCCGCCGACCGACGAGGAAATCAAGTTCGCGCGCGACAGCCTCACGCTGCAGCTTCCCGGAAGCAACGAGACCTCGGGCGAGGTGGCCGGCTCCTACGCCGACGTCATCACGTACGGCCTGAAGGACAGCTATTGGAACGACTTCGTCGGCGAAGTAAAGGCGATGACGCCTGCGAAGCTCACCTCCGCCGCGCAGAAGCTCGTGCATCCTGACGCGCTTACCTGGGTGATCGTTGGGGATCTTTCGAAGATCGAGGCGGGCGTGCGCAAGCTGAATCTGGGTGAAGTGAAGGTGATGGACGCGGACGGGAACGTTCTGCGCTGAGACGTTAACGGTGGCGTACGGGGAGACCTATGCGCCACCCCTCTTTCACGTTGCTAGTGCGCGGTGAACCGACGTGCCGCGCTCTGGATTCCGGTCAATATCGAGTCCGCGATCTCCGGTGGAAAGTCCCGCGGGAGATCGTCGCCGACGGTCGCAACCACTTTCGGAATGCTCGCGATCACTTCTTCGATGACGCGGTCCATCTCTGTCTGCATGCCACAGCGTTTGCCGGTTTCCGACCAATGACGTGGCTGTATATCGTTCCATCTGTAGTGGCGACTGCTTCCTTCGACGGCCATCGCCATCTTCACTTTTTTGGGGGACAGCTTGCCGGCGCCGTTGCCGAGCACGGGGTGCGCCGAGAGGATGTCGTACAGTGGAGTGAGCCTGAAGCTTCCGCCAGCTTCCAACGATATGCTGAAATTCTTGGCATGCCCGTCGATAGCGCATAACAGCCAGAACACCAACTGGGCGCGAAGGAAGTCACTCCGGTCGGCTTGCGGCTGAGCGGAGCCGAGTAGCAATTCAGCGATGCGGCGAATACCTGGGCCGCCGTCCGCTTCATATTTACTGGACGCCGGCGTGCCGGTGGCCTGACACATATCCTCCTGCGGAAGTCTTAGCCACCAACGGCCGCTGCTGGATAACCTTCGGTCGAAGCGCTCCACGATCAGCACTTTGTAGCGGCCGAAGCGTCCCATCTCACAATTGGCGACGCGGAGTCCGAAGGCTTTCACGATGCGTGCGCACAGCCACTCGTTCTCGACGGAGGTGCCGAGGTCGACTCCCTGATTGGCTATGCCGATCGGCAACTTGAAAATGTGTGTGGAAGGCGTGGATCCGATTGGCAACTGCCACCGCTTCTCATGCCAGAGGAGCGCGGTTTTCTCCTGCGCACCCGCAATGGAGATGCGAAATACATCATCGTGCTCGCTCAGTGTCTGTCCCAGGACGGGGTCGAGTACCGCTGACAACAGGCGTTCGATCGCGGCGGGTGTCAGTCTTTCTCCGTTGATCTTTCGTATGTCTTTCGGGGTGTTGTCGTCCGACAGCAGCTGAAGTGCACCGACACAATCACGCCCGATCTCCGTGAGCAGGTCGAACGCATTTGCAGATGGCGTCTGAAAGCGTTTCTGCATCCGCTCACGGATTCGCTGATTATCCGGGAGGAGGTTATCGAAGAACGCTTCTACTACGATTCCTTTATAGGGCTCCGAAGAAGGCCGTAACGGCAGCGAAAGCGAAATAGGGCGTGCCGCAGCGGATTCACTCCACGAAGGATCGTACGAAAACTCCTGAGCACCGCGGCTTGTGAAGCTCCACAAGCCGACTCTCTCACCGTTCATCCAGACTGAGAGCGCGGTGTTTTTCGAGGCGCGCGCCACCGATCACCACGCCGGCGCGGATTTGGCGCGCTTCGCTCGCGTGGGGCTTGCATCGCGTAGAACGAGCTCGAGCCCCAAGGCGGAAAGCACACGATACAATTTACGGATGCTGGATTTTCCAGGGTCGCGCTCGAACTCCGAGACCACGTTCTGGGCCAGCCCGGTTATTTGCCCGAGCCGAGTCTGCGTTATATCGCGTGTAGCCCGAAATCCCCTGATGACGGAGCCGAGCTGTTCGGGAGTTCTGGCCGGGTATTCCATGAATATCACCTCTACATGATATTTTCAGAATATATCTTATAGATGATATCTTCAATATATTACTTAAAGATAATAATTGGCCCTCCCGCGGCTTCCCTTGGTAACCGTCACTTCACCCGCTCGAGTCGCTGCTCCCAGTTCACTTCCCACGTCTTCCCGTCATCAGGCGAAAAAGCCTGCTCCCAGCGCGCCGATGTCCTTGTGATATGCGACCACGTGAAGCGCACCCTGATCCGCTTCCCGCGGAGCGTGTCGTCCGCATAGAAAGTGCCGACGCCCTTCACGAAGCGACCTTTGACCGGTGGATCCACATCTCCAAACGGATTGCGGCCGTCGATCCACCAGATCGCCCACTGGCCTGTCTTGGGATCGTAGGCGCGCGGGGCGACGCCGCGATAGATGCCTTGCGGTGCATGGAAGACGGTGTCGTCCACGTTCGCCCAGCCGTCCATGTGTTTACGACTGACGATCGATCCTTCGAACTCTTCCCAGTCGTTGCCGCCGGTGAGGCGTTGTTTCAGGCGTCGGCTGTGAACGCGCCATTCGCCGAACAGAAAATCGAAATCGTGCAGGCCGGTCAGGTTTGAAGCAGCAGTCTGTTCAGGTGCGTCCTGTGCGGCGTTCGCTGTGAATGATGCGCAGATCGCCACGACAGCGATGCCAACCAGTGAGACGAGACGGCCCATGAATATCTCCTCGTTGCCTGATCCGTACGCGCGCGGATGACACTAGCGGCGGCTAATCGGTGGAGCAAGACGAGGCCATTCGAACAGGTTGAGCCGAGTTACGCGCGCGACAGCGCGTTAGGGAGGGAGCGGTATCTGCGCAGGTGCCGTCGTCACGGCGGGGATTAAACCGTGGCGCCGTGGCCCGCTAATCGGCCAGATCGCGTGCGACGGCGCTCAGCCAGTCCGGATCGGGCAGCTCCACGAATGCCTCGCGCAGCGCCTCGCTCCAGCGCCCGCGAATGCCGCGGAAGTATTCGTTATCGGCATCGATGCTGATGTGCCGGGCGACGTTGAACCGGTCCCGCTTCACGATCACGAGGTCGAGCGGCAGGCCGACGGAAAGGTTCGAGCGGATGGTCGAATCCATCGATACGAGCGCGCACTTCACCGCTTCATTGAGGCTGCTCGTACGCCGGAGCACGCGGTCGATGATCGGCTTGCCGTACTTCGATTCGCCGATCTGGAAGTAGCTCGTGTCCGTCGTGGCTTCGATGAAGTTGCCGGCCGCGTAGATACTGAACAGACGCGGCGTCTCACCCTTGATCTGCCCGCCCAGCGTGAGCCCCGCGCTGAAGTCGACGCCAAAGTCCTTGAGCGGCCCCGCGTCGCGCCGATGCAGCTCGCGCAAGGCATCCCCCACGCACCGCGCCGCCTCGAAGAGGTTCGGCACGTTCATGAGATTGGGGCGCGAAGCCGCCGCGGTCTTTGCGGCCTGGCCGGCGCCGCCGACACCGATGCCCGCCGCCGCATCGATATCTTCCTTGAGCATGCTGACCACGGTCTGCGTGATCGCGAGATTCCCGGAGGATTGCAGCACCAGCACCCGATCGCCGGGCTTCTGAAACACCGTGGCCTTGCGAAAAGTGCTGATCTGATCCACGCCCGCGTTCGTGCGCGAATCGGAAAGGAACACGAGACCCGTGTCCAGCAGCATGGCCACGCAATAAGTCATTGATCGGAAGCTTTTGATACCAGGACGTCGACGTCCATCATCTCACGGCCACCGCCCCGGCGAACACCGCGAACGGGGGCGGCGTCCAGGTAATCGCGGCCGACGGCGAGGCGGCAGTGATGCATGCCAGTCGGCTCGCGATGGGTCACGTCGATGCCTAGCCAGGCCTTCGCCTCGGGTATCCAGGCATCCACCCAAGCGTGGCTCGCGGCCGTGCCGGCGTTATGGCCGTTGCCGCTGTAGAGGTAGCCGCTGACGTAGCGTGCCGGCACGCCGGCGGCGCGACAGCAGGAGATAAACACGTGAGCCTGGTCCTGGCACACGCCTTCGCCGCGCGCGAGCACGGCCGCAGCGGTGTCTTCCACGCTCGTTGCGCCCTTTTGGTAACGCACGCGTTCGCCCACGCCGCCCGCGAGCCCGTAGAGCCGATCGCGCAGCGGTTCGCCGCCGCCGAGATATTCCTTCGCGATCTCGGCGATCGCCTCATCCGCGACCGTCAGCGGCGTCGCAAAGAGGTACGCGAGCGGAGAGAGCGGCCCCTCGTGCGGTATGAGCTCGCCTTCGTTCGCCACTTCGACGTCACCGGTGACGACGATTTCGATTTCCTTGTGCGGATCCTCGACCGTCAGCAGATGCGTGACGTTGCCGTGCGCATCCACCTGTTCGATTCGCCGCCCCGGCGCCTGCATGCTCCAGCCGAGCACGCGTTGGCGGCCTTCGCGGCGTGGTGTGAGGCGAAGCGCTTGCGCGCTGTATTTCACGGGCTCGTCGTAGCGGTAGGCGGTTCGATGAAGGATGCGCAGTTGCATGAGTCGGTCCTCTACTTCGTGCCCATGGGCACGAGGAAGTCATCCGCGATCCGCGCGCCCAGATCGCGCAACCGCCCCTGGAAGCGATCGAGAAAAGTCGTCACCCCCGTCCGCGCACAGTTCTTCGAAGCGCCCGAACAGGAACTGCGCGTGCAGCTCGCCGCAACGGCGCAGCGTTTCCGCCGACTGATCGTTGGCCACGGCCTGAAGATTGCCGAACAGTTCGCTGAGACAGCGATGTATGGACTGCGGCAGGTCATCGCGCATCAACAGCAGCTCGGTGACGCGCTTCGGCGTAACCGCCTCGCGCGTGACGCGGCGATAAGTTTCGAACGCGGACATCGCCCGCAACAGAATCGCCCATTCCGATGCCTCGGTTCCGAGCCGCTCGCCGCGGCCGCCCGGATCGCGCCAGCGCGCTTCGAGCAGGCGCGACGTGGCATCCGCACGCTCGAGGAATGTGCCGATGCGCGAGAACCAGAGCGCCTCGTCCCGAACCATCGTTCCGGCAGCGACACCGCGAGTGAGATACGCGCGGTACTTCACCCATTCGAGAAATTCGCCGCGCCCCGACTCGGGCATGGTGGCGCTGAACCCGCGCGATTCAAGGTAAGTCGCGTTGAGAGTTTCCCAAACGTCCGAGGTCACCGTGCCGCGAACCGCGCGAGCGTTCTCGCGCGCCGAACGCAGGCACGACACGATGCTGCCGGGATAGTCCCGATCGAACGCGATGAAATCGAACGCGGCGCGCGGCGTGACGTCGCCCGCCTTCTCCATGTAAGACTTCTCCATGCCCAGCGACACGAGCGTCGCCGTCCAGCCTTGCAGCACGGCTTCCGGCGGGCGCGGCAGCATCGACAGCCGATGATGCGCATCCAGCATTCGCGCGAGGCATTCCGCGCGCTCGAGGTAGCGGGACATCCAGTAAAGATGATCGGCGGTGCGACTGAGCACGCGTCAGCTCCCCAGCACCCAGGTGTCTTTCGTGCCGCCACCCTGTGACGAGTTCACGACGAGCGAGCCTTCGCGAAGCGCAACACGAGTCAGCCCGCCGGGCACCACGGTGATCTCCTTGTCCTTGCCGGACAGTACAAACGGTCGCAAATCGATGTGACGTGGCGCGAGCCCGGCGGCAACGAACGTCGGCGACGTGGAGAGTGCCAGCGTCGGCTGGGCGATATAGCGCTCCGGGTTCGCGATGATGCGCTTGCGGAAGTCTTCGATCTGCTGGCGAGTCGAGGCGGGCCCGATCAGCATGCCGTAGCCGCCGGCCCCGTGAACCTCTTTCACGACGAGGTCGGGAAGGTGCGCCAGCACGTGCGCGAGGTCATCGGGGCGCCGCAGCACCCACGTGGGCACGTTCGCGAGCAGCGGCTCTTCACCGAGGTAGAACCGGACCATGTCCGGCACATAGGGATAGATCGACTTGTCGTCGGCGACGCCGGTGCCGACCGCGTTGGCGATCGTGACGCGCCCGGCGCGATATGCCGTGAGCAATCCCGGAACGCCGAGTGCGGAGTCCGGGCGGAAGGCGAGCGGATCGACGAAGTCGTCGTCGAGGCGCCGGTAAATCACGTCGACCCGCTGGGGGCCCTTCGTCGTGCGCATGTAGACGACGTCGTCCCGCACGAAGAGATCCTGGCCCTCGACGAGCTCGATGCCCATCTGCTGCGCGAGGAACGCATGCTCGAAATACGCGCTGTTGTAAGCGCCGGGAGTCAGCAGCACGACGGTCGGGTCGGTCGCCCCCGCCGGCGCCACGCTCTTCAGGTTCTCGAGAAGAATGTCCGGATACTGCTCGACAGGCTCGACCGGATGCCGCGCGAACAGCTCCGGGAACAGCCGAGCCATCATCTTGCGGTTCTCGAGCATGTACGACACGCCCGAAGGAACCCGCAGGTTATCCTCCAGCACGCAAAACTGCCCTTTGCCATCGCGCACGATGTCGATGCCCGCGATGTGCGCGTAGATGCCGGAGGGCAGGTCGATCGCCTGCATTTCCGGGCGATACTGTGCGTTGGTCAGCACCTGCTCGACCGGGATTTTTCCCGCCTTCAGGATCTCCTGCTCGTGGTACACATCGCGAATAAATGCATTGAGCGCACGCACCCGCTGCTTGAGCCCCGCTTCGAGCGCGCGCCATTCCTCGACCGGAATGATGCGCGGGACGATGTCGAACGGGATCAGCCGCTCGGTGCCGGCGTTCTCGCCGTACACCGCGAATGTGATGCCGACGCGATGGAAGAGCGCATCGGCTTCGGCCCGTTTATGAGCGAGGCGCTCGTCCGGTTGCTCTTCGAGCCAGTTCCAATAACGCCGGCAGTGCGGGCGGGGCGTCCCGTCCGCTTCGAGCATTTCATCGTAGGCACCGGCGGACGTCTGTGTCTTGAGCATTGGCCAACCAGGCGGAAGTGGTGTGCAGAGGTGCCGGGTCAGGGGATTTCGGGCGGACCGGCGAACCGGCAACGAACCCCGGCAGACCGGTCGGGCCGAAACGGCCGGACCCGGCACCCCTGCACACCATTGCCTCTCGAACGGAACAAATGCGAACGCTGTGCCAGCCCGGCCTGCGCCGGCGGCTCAATGAGTTACGCGTGCGGGATTAGTTTACGCCTCTTCCGAGTGCAGCTTCTGCTCACGCACGGTGCAAGCACGTGCATTGCTAGAATCGCCCGCCTGCCTGGGGTGACGCGGTGAGACGGATGTTTTGGTGCGAATAGCAAAATGGGTGGCGGCGATCCTGGGGGGGCTGGTGCTCCTCGCCGTGCTCACCGTGCTGACGGTGACGGTGTTCGTCGACGCGAACCGGTATCGGGGACAAATCGAAAACCGAGTCACGCGCCTGACCGGCCAGCCGTTCAAGATCACGGGTGACCTGCGCATCTCCTGGTGGCCCTGGCTTGCGCTCACAGCCGGGCCGTCGCAGTTCGGCAAGGTGGAAGGGCCGAACGCGCAGCCCATCGTGCGCTGGCAAACCGCGCGGGTCGGCGCGCGCCTCGTGCCGCTGCTGAAGGGCCAGCTCCAGGTCGACACCATCCGGCTCGAGGGCGCTAACGTCTATCTGGTGCGGCATGCCGATGGCACGACCAACTGGGAGCCGGTGCTGACCGCTTTTCGGAACAAGCCCGCCGCCTCCGAGCCGGAGCAGCCTCCCGGCGAAGAAGTGCCGCCAGGGCCGGAAGTCAGCGGTTTTCAGCTCCGTCAAGGCGCGCTCACCTACGTGGACGAGCGTCCCGAGTCGAGCCGCACCGTCGCCGTCTCGAATTGGGATCTCGACATCGGCGAATGGCGCGCCGGCAGTACCTTCCCCGTCGAGACGCAGCTTGCCCTCGCTGTCGGCAAGAGCGGGCGCGCGGAGAGCGTGAAGATCAGCACGCGTCTGCATTTGTCCGACGATGCGAACGACATCGACCTCTTCGGCCTCGATTTCAGCGGTCAGATCCACGGCGGCACGCTGCCGGCGGCCGGACTGCCGGTGGAGTTCGAGGTGTCGCGCATGGCCGTGCGTGTGTCGCCGCTGGACGTCGCGATCTCCGAGTTGTCTTCACGCATCCAGAATGTGCGGCTCACGACCTCGGTGCAGGCGGGCGAGACCGGCGAGGACAAGGCCTTCTACGTGCGCGGGCCGATCGACCTTCAGGTCCCCTCCGTGCGTGACGCACTGAAGCTCTTCGGCATCAAGGCATCGCTGCCGCTCGACAAGGGCACGTTTGGAAGCCTGCAGGCGAAGAGCATGCTGGAGTGGCAGGCCGGCGCGATCAACGCGACGTCGATCGACGTGACGCTCGACGAGACGCACTTCACTGGCGAGCTGTCGCGCACGGCGGATACGAAGCCGCTGTGGACCTTCACGCTCCACGGCGACAAGATCAAGCTTGACCGCTACATGCCACTCGAAGAAAAGAGCAAACAGCCGTTCGAGCTTCCCGTGCGGGCGCTGAGGGCGTTACAGGCAAGAGGCGAGCTCACCTTCGAACAAGCTTCGATGGGCGAAACGCAGATGCACGGCGTGCGCATGCGTTTCGAGCTCGCGGACGGAAAATTGAGGACGGCGTCGAAATGAGCGCGTCATCCGTCGCGACGGCGCTCATCGAGTGGCACGCGCGTCACGGTCGCCACGATCTGCCGTGGCAGCACGATCGCACGCCGTATCGCGTGTGGGTGTCCGAGATCATGCTTCAGCAGACGCAGGTCTCGACGGTCGTGCCGTACTACCTGCGCTTCATGGAGCGCTTCGCCAGCATAACGGCGTTGGCCGACGCGCCCATCGACGATGTGCTGCATCTGTGGACCGGGCTCGGCTACTACGCGCGGGCGCGCAACCTGCATCGTGCCGCCGCGCGCATTCGCGATGAGTTCGGCGGCGAGTTTCCGCGCACCTTCGAGGAGGTGTCGAGCTTGCCTGGCATCGGGCGCTCGACCGCGGGTGCGGTTCTCGCGTTGAGCCGGCACGAACGGTTTCCGATTCTCGACGGCAACGTGAAGCGCGTGTTGTCGCGCTATTTCGGTGTCGAAGGGGATCTGTCGGAACGCCTGGCCGTCGAGAAACTATGGGCCTTCTCGGACCAATGCACGCCTCACGAGAAGGTCGAGGTCTACACGCAAGCCATCATGGATATCGGCGCCACGGTCTGCACACGCCGAAATCCACTGTGCTCGTATTGCCCGCTCACGGAAGCGTGCGTGGCCCGCCGAACGAACAAACAACACGAAATTCCCGCGGCGAAGAAGGCTAAAGCGCGGCGAGAGAAGCACGTCTACATGCTCGTCGCCCAGCGAGACGACGACAGCGTGCTGCTCGAGCGCCGCCCCGAGAGCGGCGTGTGGGGCGGGCTGTGGTGCCTGCCCGAGTTCGAAACGGAGTCCGCCGCGCGCCTGTTCGCGACCCAGTCCCTGCGCCTGCCACAGCCAGAGCCGCGCCACCTGCATCTCATCGAGCACGCGTTCACGCACTTCGACCTGATCGTCACGCCGCTCCTCACGCGCTGCGAAGGCCCGATGGGCGTGATGGAAGCCCCCCGCAGCCTCTGGTACAACCCGCGCGAGCCCGCACGCATCGGCCTGCCAGCGCCCATCAAGACATTGCTCACAGGCCTCACCGACCCGATCATGTCCGACGAGCTCGCGTCGCGTTGAACCGATCCGCGCTTCCTTTTCCCGGAGAATCCACCATGGCCCGTACCGTCCAATGCATCCTGCTGAAAGAGGAAGCCCCCGGCCTAGACCGCCCGCCGTACCCCGGCGAGCTCGGCAAACGGATCTACGAGAACGTCTCAAAGGCGGCGTGGCAGAAGTGGGTAGGCCACCAGACAATGCTAATCAACGAGTATCGCCTGACGCCGGTCGACCCCAAGGCGCGCAAGTTTCTAGAGACCGAAATGGAAAAATTCTTCTTCGGCGCGGGCTCGGAAGCCCCAAAAGAATTCAAACCCGAGAATTAGACGAAACGCTAAAGGCGGCGGGCTGCCGGGCGAGAAGCCTGGTGGGCACTTCTGCGCGTAGGATTGCGCGCAGAAGAGACCCCGCAGGATGCGGTCTTACGGGCCGGTGCCTACCCAGGCTTCTAGCCCTGTAGCCCGCCGAGTGCGACGACGCTGACTCTTAGAGGTGGATAAGCCCGCGCTTATGCGCGACAGCAACCGCTTCCGTACGGCTGATAGCATCAAGCTTGGTCAGAATCGACTTGACGTGCGTCTTCGCCGTGCCTTCCGTGATGCTGAGGCGACGCGCAATGTCCTTGTTACTACGACCCTGCGCAATTTCCTGAAGCACACTCAGCTCGCGCTGAGTAAGGCTGGGCTTCGCCATGCGCTGAAGCGCCTTGGCGGCCACGGTCGTCGAAGTGTAGGGCCGGTCCTGACTGACAGCGCGTATCGCGGTGAGAATCTCGGTTCGCGGCGCATCCTTGAGAAGATAACCCTTCGCGCCCTGGCTCAGGCTGCGGAAGATGTCTTCGTCGCCGTCGAACGTCGTCATGATGAGCAGGCGGGCCTTCGGGTGGCGCTCCATCACGTTCTGCACGACGGAAACGCCATCGCGCTTCGGCATGCGCAAGTCGAGCACCATCACATCCGGCAGATGCTGCTCGAACAGCGTGATCGCCTCCTCACCATCGCTGGCTTCGGCGACAACCTGCATATCCGGTTGCTGATTGACGATCGCCACGAGCCCGTCGCGTACGACCGGGTGATCGTCGGCGAGAATGACTCGGATCTTCGGGTTGGCTGCCATGTGCGCGCTCCGGGGCTGCGTCTGTAGTTCTGGTGGTGGGGGGAAACTATTTCTTGGGCTGACGCTTCGGAACGCGCACATTGATGCACGTGCCCTGCCCTGGCTTGCTCACGAGCGTCCAGATACCGCCGATGGCCTTGGCTCGTTCGCTCATGTTCTCGAGCCCGAAGCCCATGCTCACACAACGCTCCGGCCCTTCTTCCATGCCGACGCCGTCGTCGATCACGGTGAGCTCGATGTGATTGGCCTCTTCCGTCAGTCTGATCTTGACCGTCTTCGGGTGTGCGTGGCGCACGGCGTTGCTCACGGCTTCCTGCGCGATGCGCAGCAGCTCGTGCTCATGCTCCGGCGGCAAGCCCGTGTCGATGGCGCCGCCTTCGAACGAGCAGACCACGCGGCCCGATACCGTTGAGCGTTCCGCGAGTTGCGCGAGCGCTTCGCTCAGGCTGCCACGGCGGGTTTCCTCAGGCTGCAGCGCCAGCACCGAACGGCGAGCGGAAGTGAGTCCATCCTTTGCCAGCGCACGGATGCGCGTGAGGATGTCGAGCAGCGGGCTGCCCTTCGAAAAGCCTCTCAGTTCTTCGGCCGCGCCCAGCTGCATGAGAATTCCGGTGAACGCTTGGGCAAGACCGTCGTGAATTTCCTGGCCGATGCGATTGCGCTCGACGAGCACCGCCGCGCTCTTGCCGGCATGCGCGAGGCGCGTGAGCTCGATGGCGAGAGTCGCCTGCTGCGCGAGAGCGACGAGCAGCTCGATGGCCTGCGGGCTGATCGGTTCGCGATGCCGGAACGACAGCGCGATACACCCCATCGTGCGATCGCCGAACACCAGCGGGATGACGAACATCCGCATGAGGCGGTCTTCGAGCTTGCCGGAGAGCGTGCCCGGCCAGACGCAATCGGCATCCGAGGGGATATCGAAATCGAGATAGGTGGCTTCGCGAGTGGCGCGCAGCCGCGCATCGAACTTCGCTTCCACACACGCAACGGCGACGGGAAAGTTGGGCTCGCTGATCTCGCCGTTCTTGACGTACGCGATCATGCGCCACGCTTCTTCCGCGTCTTTCAGCAGGATGACGCTGCCCCCCGCCGCATTGACCTGACGGGTGGCTTCGAGCAGCAAGCCGCCCATGAAGCTCTTCAGATCCGGCGTGTTCGCGAGGCGTACGAGGTTGCTGCGAATGGCCGCGTTGGCCTTGGCGAGCTCGGCAACGCGCTCTTCAGCGGCGCGCTCGCGTTCCTGACGAACGACCTCGATGAGGCGCTCGCGATGAAGCGCGGCACCGATGATCCCGGCCGACATCTCCAGCGCCGAAAGCTCCGCCGAATCGATCGAGCGCCGCTGGCGCGTGCTGTCGAAACCGACCACACCGATGTACTCGCCGTCGAGGAACATGGGCACGATGGCCTTGGTCTTCGTGCCAACGCCTTCGAGCACGCAGCAACAGGATTCTTCGCGCGTGCCTTCCTTGATGATGCAAACGGAACGACCGGCGCGCAGCTCGGCGCACTCGCGTTCGAAATTGCGCTCGTCATGCGTGCCCATCGTCGGGTGACCGAGATGAGGGACCACGCCTTCCGCGACCCACTCGGAGGCGACGACGAGCAGGCGCTCGCCCTGCGCGCCCGTCTGCGCAAGCATGAGATTCACACGATCGACGGTCGCAGCCTCGCCAAGCTGGCGAAGCACGTGAGGCACGGCGGCCATCACGTCGGGCGCTTCGAGAAGGAGTCGGCTCGCATTCGCCGAAGCCGCCAGCAACCGCTCGCGACGTTGCAGCGACTCGTACATCTGCGAGAGCTCGGCCGCATTCGCACGCGTGAACTCCGCGCACAGCGAGTCGGCCTCGACGACGTCTTCGGACAAGGTCGCCGGTTGGAGGGCGGTCTTCGCGCTAGCGTTCAAGCGTTTCTCCGGGGCTTTCAGGCCCCGGAGTCTAGCGCGAACCCGTGGATGCGGCCGCAATCGGCACCTCTCTCGGAATAGGGGCGTCCTGCCAGCCACCGCCCAGCGCTTTGTAGACGGCAACCAGGCTCGTGGCGGTGTCCGCACGGCTCTGGGCGAGGGCATCCTCGGCCTCGAGCTGGGTGCGCTCGGTGTCGAGCACGGTGAGGAAGTCTGAAATTCCGCCGTCATAGCGGGCTCTGGCGAGGCGGGCGGCCGTGCTGCTGGCGGTAGCGCTGTTGGTCACGTGCTCCAGGCGCTCCCGTGAGCGGGAGTGGGTGACCAGGGCATCCTCGGTCTCTTCCAGTGCCTGCAGGACGGTCTGCTCGTACCGGGCGAGGGAGCCCTCCGCATGGGCACGGGCGCCGGCGATCTGGGCGCGGACGCGGCCGATGTCGAACGCCGCCCAGGAGATGCCCGGCGCAATAAGTCGCGTGCCGGTGCCGCTGTCGCCCAGGTTGCTGACGTTGCCGGCGGCGTAGCCCACGCTTCCCGTGAAGCTCACGCGGGGAAAGAGGTCCGCCACGGCGATGCCGATGCGCGCCGTGTCCGCGGCGAGCGTGCGTTCGGACGCGCGAATGTCCGGGCGACGGCGTAACAGGTCGGCGGGATTGCCGACGGCGACGACGTTCGGGAGAGGGGGGAGCTCCCGCGCCGTAGTCAGCGCGGACGTCAGCGCCGTCGGTTCCCGGCCTGTCAGCACACTCAAACGATGGATGGATCGCGATACCGCCGCTTCGAGAGGGGCGATCGTGCCGAGCGTCCGGCTCAACTGGGCCTGCGCCTGCGACGTATCGAGCTCGGTGCCGCGGCCTGCGTTCAGGCGCGCGGTGGTCAGGTTCAGTGTCTCGCGCTGGTTCTCGACGTTCCGTTGCGCGACGGCGAGCTGGCTCTGCTGGCCGCGCAGCTCGAAGTAGGTGCGGGCGACTTCCGCGATGACGGTGATCTGCGCGTCATGCAGCTCGGCCTCCGACGCACGCAGCTCGGCGTTGCGCGCTTCGACGTTGCGGCGGATCCGGCCGAAGAAGTCGAGCTCCCAGACGGCGTCGAAGCCGGCGTCGTAGTACTTCAGGTTCTCGGACGGAACGATGCCGCCCGTCTGTACCTGCGCGTACTTCTGTTCCGTGTAGCCGCCGCTGGCCTTGATCGTCGGCCCGAAGTCGAATCGCGACTCGCCGCGTGCCGCGCGCGCCTCGTAGAAGCGCGAGAGTGCGATGCGCAGATCGTGATTCGCTGCGAGCGATTCGTTCACGAGCGTGTTGAGCGTGTCGTCACCGAACTGCTCCCAGAAGCGAACGATGCTCTGGTCCTGCGAGTAGGTGCTGAGCGCGGTGCCTTCGAACTTCTCGGTAACCGGAGCCTTCGGCTCCTTGTAGTTCGGCCCCACGGCGCACGCCGAAAGCCAGAGCGACCCGAACAGCACCGCCAAACCGCGTGTCAGCCCGCTACGCACAGCGCTGTTGGCGAGCGGCTTGGATACACCCGCACCCGCGACTGTGCCTGTGACGCTCCCAGCCGCCCGGCGATTGAGGGCCTCTTCAACGCCGGCATCGCCGGTCATATATGAATCGCGATTCTCAAACATGATCATTCTCCGGCGAGTGCGCAGGCACCGCCATTCCAGGCGCCGCGATGAGCACACCGCCCTTCGTGTTATGCGCAGCCCGGCGCATGAGGACGAAGAACACAGGCGTGAGCATCAGACCGAACACGGTCACGCCAATCATTCCCGCAAACACCACAACACCCATGGCCTTGCGGATCTCCGCACCGGCACCCGTGGCGAGCACGAGCGGGATGACGCCAGCGATGAACGCAATCGACGTCATCAGAATCGGCCGCAAGCGCAGGCGGGCCGCTTCGAGCACGGCGCTCACCGCGTCTTTGCCTTCATCCTGCAGATGCTTGGCAAACTCGACGATGAGGATCGCGTTCTTACATGCAAGCCCCACGAGCACCACGAGTCCGATCTGCGTGAAGATATTCGCGTCACCGCGAGAGAGCAGCACGCCCGTGACGCCGGCGAGCAGGACGATCGGCACGATCAGCACGATCGCCAGCGGCAGCGTCACGCTCTCGTACTGGGCGGCCAGCACGAGGAACACGAACACCACGCACAGTGCGAACACCATCGTCGTCGTGTCCGCCGAGGCCTTCTGCTGATACGAGAGATCCGTCCACTCGTAGCGCATGCCACGCGGCAGCGTTTCATCGAGGATCTTCGACATGGCCGCTTCGGCTTCACCCGAGCTGAAGCCCGGAGCCGGACCACCGTTGATGTCGGAGGCGCCGAAGCCGTTGTAGTGCTCCACGACGTCCGGCCCGAAGGTTTCCTCGATGGTGAGGAGGGCGCCGAGCGGCACCATCTCGCCCTTCGCGTTACGTGTCTTCAAGCGAAGGATGTCCTCCTTCTGCGCACGGAACTGCGCATCCGCCTGCGCCACCACCTGATAGGTGCGGCCGAAGCGGTTGAAGTCGTTCACGTAGAGCGAGCCGAGGTAGACCTGCATCGTCTGGAAGACATCCGACAGCTTGATGTCGAGCTGCTTCGCCTTCACGCGATCCACGTTCACCATGAGCTGCGGCACGTTGATCTGGTACGAGCTGAAGACGCCCGCGAGCTTCGGCTCCTGATACGCCTTGGCGATCACGTCCTGCGTGGCCTTGTACAGCGCCTCGGGACCCTGGTCCGTGCGGTCTTCGATGTGCAGCTTGAAGCCCCCGAGCGTGCCCAGGCCCTGGATGGGCGGTGGCGGGAACACGCCGATATACGCTTCCTGGATCGCGCCGAACTTCTGCTGGAGCGTGCCCGCAAGGCCCATGATTCCCTTGTCGGCGCTCCTGCGGTTGCTGAACTCGTCCAACTTGTAGAACGACATCGCGCTGCTCGGGCTCGCGTTCAGTGTGCTCGTGGACATGCCCGCGAACTGCACGGCACCCGTGACGCCCGGTGTTTCGAGCGCGAGCTTGCCCATCGCCTTGGTCACTTCCTCGGAGCGATCGAGCGATGAAGCCGCCGGGAGCTGCGTGACCGCGACGAGGTACTGCTTGTCCTGCGCGGGGATGAAGCCGCCCGGAACCGCCATGAACCCGAAATACGTCAGCACGATCAGGCCGGCATATACCACGAGCGCAATGCCGGTTCGGCGCACTACCGTCGAGACGCCCCGGGAGTACGCGTTGCCCGTGCGGGTAAACGCGCGATTGAACAGGCCGAACGGCTTGCCCAACAGCTTGTTCATGCCGCGCGACAGCCAGTCCGTCTGCTCATGGCGCGGCTTCAGCAGCAGCGCGGCCAGCGCCGGGCTCAGCGTGAGCGAGTTGAATGCCGAGATGACCGACGAGATCGCAATGGTCAGCGCGAACTGACGATAGAACTCGCCAGTGAGGCCACTGACGAACGCCACCGGAATGAACACCGCGCACAGCACGAGCGTGATCGCGATGATCGGACGGCTCACTTCGTTCATCGCCACTCTCGTGGCTTCGCGCGGAGTCAGGCCTTCTTCGATGTGGCGCTCGACGTTCTCCACGACCACGATCGCGTCGTCGACCACGATACCGATGGCGAGCACCAGCCCGAACAGCGACAGCGTGTTGATCGAGAATCCGAAGGCGAGCAGTACCGCGAACGTGCCGATGACCGACACCGGTACCGCGACGAGCGGGATGATCGACGCGCGCCACGTCTGCAGGAAGATGATGACCACGAGCACGACGAGCAGGATCGCCTCGAGCAGCGTGTGGAACACCGCCTCGATCGACTGCTGAACGAACTCGGACGTGTCGTAGATGATTTCGTACTTGAGGCCTTCCGGGAAATCCTTGCTCAGCTCCGCCATCGTCGTGTGGATGTCCTTCGACAGCTGCAGGGCATTCGAGCCCGGCGACTGGAAGAACGGCAACGCGACCGCGTTCTTGTTGTTGAGCAGGCCGCGCAGCGAGTAGTCCTGCGCGCCGAGCTCGACGCGCGCAACGTCTCCGAGACGCACGATCTGCTGGTCAGCGCCCGTCTTGATGATGATGGCGCGGAACTGGTCCTCGTCCTGCAGTCGGCCCTGTGAGCTGAGAGCGATCTGGAAGTCCGCGCTGTGTCCCGGCGGCGCGCCGATCTGACCGGCGGCAACCTGCACGTTCTGCTCGCGAATCGCGTCGACTACGTCGCCCGTCGTCAGGTTGCGGGCGGCCAGCTTCTGGGGATCGAGCCACACACGCATCGAATAGTCGCCGCCGCCGAAGACGCGCACTTCACCCATGCCGGGCAGGCGGGCGAGAACGTCGCGCACGTTCAGCACGGCGTAGTTGCGCAGATAGAGAGAGTCGTAGCGGGCATCGGGCGAGATGAGGTGCACCACGCCCATCAGGTTCGGCGAGCTCTTGGCGGTGGTGACGCCGAGATCGCGCACCTCCTGCGGCAATCGGGGCAGCGCCTGGGAGACGCGGTTCTGCACCTGGACCTGCGCGCGGTCGACATCCGAGCCGATCTTGAAGGTGACGGTCAGCGTGAGCGAGCCGTCCATCGCCGCCTGCGAGGACATGTAGAGCATGTCTTCGACACCGACGATCGCCTGTTCCAGCGGCGCGGCCACCGTTTCAGCGATGACTTTCGGATTGGCGCCCGGGTACGCGGCGCGCACCACGACCGACGGCGGAACGACCTCGGGATACTCCGCCACGGGCAGCTTGAACAGCGCGATGGCGCCCGCGATCGTGATGAACGCTGACAATACGGCGGCGAAAACCGGCCGATCAATAAAGAAATGAGACAGTTTCACGCTGGCATCCCTGGAAAGAGGTGTGCGGAAGTCGTCAGGGCTGGGCAGCGGGGGGAGGGGGGATGCCGCAGCCCTGACGTTCCGTCTTCGGGGGTTTACTGGTTGTAGGCGAGGACGCTCGTGGCCGGCGAAGTCTTCACACCCATCGCAATCTTTTGCGGAGCGATGGTGACGCCCGGACGCACGCGCTGCAGACCATTCACCACGATGAACTCGCCCGGCTTCAGACCGTCACGCACGACGCGCAGGCCGTCGCTGACGATGGGGCCGAGCTTCACCGCGCGATACTCCACCTTGTTGTCCGCGCCGACCGCGAACACGTAGCGCACGCTCTGGTCGGTGCCCACGGCGCTGTCGTTGATCAGCAGGGCGTCGTACTTGCCGCTACCGATGAGTTTCACGCGGGCGAAGAGACCCGGCGTGAAGCGGCGCTCGTGGTTGTCGAGCAGCGCACGCGCGCGGATCGTGCCGGTCTGCGCATCCAGCGCATTGTCGAGAAACACCATCTGGCCTTCGTGCGGCGTGCCTTGCTCGTCGGCGAGGCCGATCCACACCGGCAGATGCGTGTCTCGGGAGTTGGCGACCGCGCCCGAGCGGGTGAGCGCCGCGTACTTGAGGTACACCTGCTCGTCGCTTTCGAACTCGACGTAGATCTTGTCGACGGACACGACGGTCGTCAGAAGACTCTGGCCGGCCGAGACGAGGTTGCCTGCAGTGACTTCCTCACGGCTCACGAGGCCCGAGATCGGCGATTCCACTCGCGTGAAGGAAAGATTCAACGCGGCGGTGTCGAGGGCGGCCGAGGCGGCTTCGACGTTCGCTTCGTTCTGCTCGGTGCCGGAGGCACGCGAATCGAACTCTTCCTGCGAGATGGCGTGCTGCTCGAGCAGCTTCACCGCGCGGTCCTTCTCGCTGCGAGCCAGGGCGAGCTGAGTGCGGGCGCGAGCAAGCTCCGCCTTGGCACCCTTCAGCGCCGCTTCGTACGGGCGGGCGTCGATGGTGAAGAGCAGGTCGCCCTTCTTCACTTCACGACCCGGCGTGAGCGACACGTTCGAGATGTAGCCCGAAACGCGGGGGCGGACTTCCACTCGCTCCACGGCAACAAAGCGGCCGGTGAACTCATCGAACTCGGTGACGGGGCGCTTCAAGACTTCGGCCACGCTGACCTGGGGGGCCGGCGGTGGGGCGGCGGCAGTGGCGGCCTCATTGCGCGCGCAGCCCGCCAGACCGAGGGCCAGGGCGGATGACGCGAGCGCGGAAACGACAATTAATGATCTGAGACGCATGAGACCTTCTCCACTTGAGACCGTTAGTGCACGGGTCAGTCGTCTGCCCGATAGGCCGCGTATGTTCGGGGTGCGAGGCCCCTTCACGCATTGACACCTAGAGGCGCAGTGGCGGTGTATTCGGGGACGCTGTGTTGTCTCCCTTTGGGGAGAGAACGTGAAATGCGCGCGTGCATGCGTGAGCGGGGCTCACGCGAAGAGGTGTAGGTGGGTAGCAAGCTACTGAAAAGGCGGGTGCTTGCTGGTGTGCGTGATGCGCTTGCGCGGCGCCTCGAGAAGCCCGCAATCGCCGGGCGGCTTAAGAGCGCGGCCACGAGCGCAGGGCCGGGATGCGGGCGGACGTCGGACCGCTTTCTTAGCCGCCCGGCGATTGAGGGCTTCGCGAGCGGCTCCCTATAAAGAGGAGTGCCGTCCAGCGGCCGGAACAGCCTCACGAAAGCCGGCTCCGTCTTACATCCCTACTGACGAATCAATGGCTTATTCCACACGTTGCTTGACGGCGCGCGTACCGCGCCTGTCTAATACGCGCCCCACCGGCTGGCCAGGTAGCTCAGTTGGTAGAGCAGCGGATTGAAAATCCGCGTGTCGATGGTTCGATTCCGTCCCTGGCCACCATTAATTCCCCTGATTCGTTCGATGGCATCCGCGAGCGCGCGCCACTGCGTCGTGTGTGCGCCATCGAATTTCGCGCTACTGGCCGACGATCCGCAGCAAGTCGTTCAGGATGAGCAAAAGGGGGTAAGGGTCTGCCCCCGCACGAGTCACTTCACATAGAAACTGAAGACGTGCCGATTCGCCACGGCAACTCTTTCATGCGCAGTCCCCAGCGGCGGAAAAACAAACGCCTGGAATCGCTTCAAGCCCTCGATTTCTTCAGGCGGAAACGGCCTGTTCTGCGGCACATCGTTCCAGCCGAACAAGAGCACCCCGTCGTCTCGCAGGCAGGTATGCAAACCCGCGATAGTGTCTTCCGTCGCCTGCCGATCATTGAGTCCGAAACCGAACACGCCATTCATGAACACGACGTCGAGCGAGCCCGGCGCGAAGTGACGCGTCACATTCTGGCCGACATCGACCACATGCCGGGCCGCGCCGAATTTCCGCCGATTCCGGTTGGGCTCGAGCGTCCAGTACTCCTTGTCGACAAAGAGCCTGGAGTAGCCTTTGGTGTACCAATCGCACCCAACGAAGAGCACGCGCCGAAACCGCAGGTCCCGCGCAAACCAGGGCAGAATGGTGTTCTCGAGCACCGCCCGGTCGGCGGTCTTCATCCGAAGATCCGCGCCCAGCGCCACCGCGACCTTGCTCGCCGCCTTCTTCAGGTTCTTGAACATGCCCCGCAGTATGCGGGGCGGTGCCGCCTCAGCGGCGCGATTTCGGAGCGGAAGCCGCGTTCTCGACGTCCGCCAGTACGGCTTGGGCTTTGTGGGTGACGTCTTCGTTGTCACCGTGATAGATCGCTTCGCGAACCACGTTCCGGACCGCGCCGTCCGCATCACCCTGATTCAGCGCGAGCGTGCGCAACGCATGCAGCGCGAGCACGCGGACCTTTTCGTCGCCCGAGGTGACGATCTGCCGAAGAACCGGCACTGCTCTTTCCTTAGGCATCCGCGCGAGCGTCTCGATTGCGGATTCGGCTTTCAGCGCATCCTGCGCCAAAGCATCGGACCGCAGTTCAGCATCCGAAGGAAACTCCGGTTGCGCAGGTGTCTCCTCGGCAGGCGGTGGCGAGGGCACGACTTCCGCCGTCGTCGCCGCGGCCGCGATTGGCTGCGGTGGCTCGGGCAGCGAGACCGCAGGCACCGTGATCTCCTTCCCGGGCGCATCGCCACGCGTTGCGTACGAGTAGCCGAGAATCGACCCAACGCCGAGCGCGAAGAGCCCGACGAGCGTCAGCGAGGATCGGGAGATGCCCTGGACCCTCATGAAAAGATCGCCGCAACCCGCAGCAGCGACCAATACGCCGCAACGGCGCCAATGCAGTAGAGCGCCGGCACGCGCGCCAGCTGCGCCACCGGCACGCGCTTCAACCCAAGCCACACGAGCCACGCCGTACCCACGGTCAGTAGCTGCCCGATCTCGACGCCAACGTTGAAGGTGAGCAGCGCCGTCGGCAGATAATTTTCCGGCAACCCGACGTCCTTCAGCGCGCCCGCGAATCCGAGCCCATGCACCAGCCCGAACAGAAACGCGAGCAGCGCCGGCCATCGCCGCGCGAGCGTCTGCCCCTTGTGTAAGGCTTCAGCCGCGACGAGCACGATCGAGAGCGCAATAGTGGCTTCGACCGGCGGTGATCGCAGCGTAAGCAACCCCAGCGAGGCACTGGCCAATGTGAGGCTGTGCGCGACCGTGAACGCGGTGATCGTCCAAATGAGCTTGCGCTGGAATCCGACGAGGAACAGCAAGCCGAACACGAACAGCAGATGATCGATGCCGCTCAGAATGTGCTCGATACCGAGCAGCGTGTACGAGTAAGCGATCTCACCCCAGCGTCGCTTGTCGTCCGCCGACCCGTAGAGTTGCACGTGCGGCTGGCGCGCCGTGAGCGTGTAGACGCGAGTTTGCCCATCGAGCCACGTGATCCGCACGAGCGCGGCGGAGTAGGAATTACCCACCCCGTCGATCTGCAACATGCCCGTGAGGCTTTTCTCGCCGCAGTGGAGCGCGTTCTGCTCGGCTGTACAGCCCTCGGGCCACTGCGGCCGCAGATCGTCCGTGTCGCCGCGCTTGTCGCTCGTCGCGGACCACATCCAGAGGAACTCGCCGTGCGCGATCTCGCGTACTTCCATTTCCGCCATGGTCATCTCATGGGCGGGCGCGAGCGCGGGGAGCAGCAGCATCAGCGCGGCGACGAGCGCGAAGCCGAGGCGGCGGATCATTTCGACTCGGCCTCGATGCGGATCCGGTACTTCTTCGCGAGGTTCCGCACCGCTGTCGTGCGCAGCTCCGCGGCGGTCTCGTCGATCCAGTCGTGCCGCACGACGTTGCGCAGGACCTCGAACGACGCGGCCTTGGGCGGCGTCGCGACGTCCAGGCGGATGGCGCGCCAGCCGTCGCGCGTGTTCAGCGCGCGCCACTGGCCCGGCGGAGCCTGCTCGAGCTCCTTCGCGAAATCTTCGCCGAACGTGGGGGCGAGCGTGGGAAGCGGCCGCGCCTTGTAGACGCGCAGCCCCGCCTGAGCGTCGCCGGGCGTGCCGGCGTTGAGCGCGTCGACGAACGTGCGCACGGTGGATTCGGAGCGATCGCCCGACAAGGCGGCTTCTTCGAAGTCGAATCTCGCCGGCTCATCGTACTTGGCGCGGTTCTTCTCGAACCAGTCGCGCAGCTGCTCGTCCGACGCCTCGGGAATCTTGAGATTGGCGTTCACCACGCTCAGCGCCTTGAACACGAGGCTGCTGTGGATGGCGTCGTCGCCCTTGTCCATGCCCATCGCGATGCCTTCGCGGTAGAGCACTTCGTTGTCCAGCCAGATCTGGCGCAGGGCCACCATCTCCTTCGCGTCGGGATCGCGGCCTCGCTGCGAGCGGAATATATCCCGCGCCTTGCTGTCCTCCGCGAGGGACATGACGATGGAGTTCGGGTCGTCCTTGCGCGTGACCAGAAAATGATCGACGGCGAACAGCGCCGCGCCGAGAACGATGAAATGCACCAGCGGCTCGCGCAGCCAGGCGGGAACCGCAACGCCGCGCCGCGGCTGCGCGGCGGCATCGAAAGACGAAGACGAAAGTTCTGTGGACATGAATAACCTGCCTTCAGGAGGGCAGGATCGTATGGCAGGAAAAAGACAGGACGAAGACAGCGCCGACCGCTGCACGCTTGCGCGCGCGGTCGGCGTTGCCGGCTAGGCGGCGGTGGCGGCCCGCCGCCGGCGCAGAGCGCCGAGACTCAGAGCGCCGCTCACCAGCAACCACACCGCCCCAGGCAGCGGCACCGGCGCGGCGCTCACAGTGAAATCGAACCCGTATCCCGCGGCGCTGCCACCGGTGTCCTGCACCCACGCGGTGTAGATACCGCTCGGAAGTCCGTTGAACACCGGGCCATCGAGCAAGGGAAGCATGTCCACGCCGACGAAGCTCGTGTCGTAGTGGACGAAACCGAGTACGTCGCCGGGCTGAATCTGGTCGAAAGGCTTGGTGAACCGTGACCCGACCTGAAGCCCGATGAAAGACACTCCGCCCGACACGAAGGTGTTGTCGAGCAGCGTGAGTGAAGTAAGGATCGCTCCGTTCGGAACGACGAAGCTGAAGTAGTCGCGATCCGTGCCCTCGGGCGTGAGCCCGGTGAGGCCGAGAATCACGTTGCCGCCGAGGCCCAACGTCAGGGCCGTCGGCGCGTCGTAGAGCCCCGAGAAATCGCCGTGGGAGGACTCATCCCATACCGTCGCGGCCTGCGTGGCGGCGGCTGAGCCGGCCAATAGGGCCGCGAAGAGGAGTCGTTTGCCGAGGCGCTTGTTCATGATGAGTTCCCCTCGAAAAAAAGGCGCCGCGCGGATGCGCGGCGCCCATGCGGCCTGGCCGCTACGTTTTACTTCTTACTGAACGCCCGCAACCACGGTGCTACCCGCAACCTCGACATAGATCGGGTTGGCGTAGAACCAGAGGTCGGACCATGCGGCCACGTCGTACGCAACGGCCTTCTGACCCGCGATGGGCGAGGCGCCCGTCGCAGTGGGCAGATGGTCCGGGCAACCATCGAACTGGTTGCCGGCGCTGTGCACGGTCGTGCACTTGATCGCCAGGCGCGTCGTGTCGTTCGCGTTCGTGTACACGTCGGCCAGCGGGTTGCCGCTGGCGTCCGTCTCGGACGGAACAGCCGGCGGCATGTTGGTGCCGCGGAGACGAACGTACTGCGACTTCGCAACCGCAGGGATGCGGTACGTCATCTTCAGGAACGTCGTGCCGTCCGTGCCGGTGACGGGCTGCCACGGCGTGGAGCCGGACCCGTTGAACGTCTTGATGACCGCAGCCGTGAGGTTCTTCGCCGCATCCGGAACGACCGAGAGGTCCGAGGTCGTGCCATCAGCATGCAGCCACGCGGTGTTGCGCGGCCACTCACCGGAGTAGCCCGGCGTGCCCGGCGTACGATAGCCGCTGACTTCGCCGCGGATCAGGTCGATGTGATCCAGAACCGGCATGTTGAGCGGCTGGGTGATATTCACCTGCAGCAGCGACGGGTTGGGGAACGTGTACGGCGAGTAGTTCGTGCCCGCCGGGTCGCGCACCACAACCGAAACGACGATCTCCGCACCCGCACGCACCTTCAGCTTCTCGCCCATGGTGGCGCAGTTCGCGGTGTCGGTGTCCGTCTGGCTGAAGGCAGCCTTGGTCGCCATCGCTTCCACTGCGGCGTCCGAGCGGAACAGCACACCGGGATACGAGGCGCAGGCCACGAACGCGAGACGGTCGATGATCTGACCGCCGGTCGTGTAGACGTTGCCCGTACGCATGCCGTCGACGATCGACTGCGGACGCAGCTTGTCGGCGCCGTTGCGGACCATCACGTAGCTGCGCTGGTACTCGCCGGGAAAGAAGTCCTGCGAAGAACGGCGGTCATCGGGACCGAAGTTCAGCGCCGGGGTGCTGCTGCCCGCACGGGTGTGCCAGTCGGAGCTCGCGAAGAACCACCAGTTGCGGCCTTCGCCGAGGAGCGCGTCCCACACGCCGCCGACCAGCGCGCCATACACGCCGGTGCCGCCGTAGGTCGTGCCACCGACCGAGTCCACCTGCCCACCGGGGAAGGCGTTACGGCCAACCTGGTACTCGCCGCGGTTGGCGGACGCGCCGTGACCGGGCTGCGTCTCGAAGCCGAACGCCGTCTTCGGCGCCGTGTTGTTGAAGTTACGCAGGTGCTCGATGTTGAAGCCGTTGTTGCCGTCCGGGTTGAACGGCCCGGCGCGCTCGAGGTGCGTCGGCAGGAAGTAGCTTTCGGTGGCGGCGAACTGCGCCATCCACTTGAGCGACTCCAGCTGTTTGTTGTGACCGCGGACGCCAGTGCCCGCGCCGCCAGCCGGAATCAGCTTCTGGCCCGTGGCATTCCAGCTCGGATCGGCGGTGTTCAGGCTGCCCGGAACCGCGCAATTCCAGCTGTTGTTGGGGGCGCCGCGGCTCGTGTCCGAGTCGCTGCGATCGAAGCAGTATTCCCACTGCGCGAGCGCCGTGCCGCTGCCGATCGGGCTGTAAGGACCGCTCGCCGGCAGGTTCGGGTTATCGAGCGCCACCGGAATCTGCCCGGTGATGACGGACATCGAGGTGTGCTCGTGGCCCGGGTTGACCGTCTCGATGCCGAGGAACAGCGGCTTGTTCAGGTACGCGTTGAGGTACTCGATGAGCGGGTACTGGAATTCCTGAACGGACTGCCAGCGCCACATGTTCTGGCTGGTGCAGTCGACGGCGCCCGTCGTGCCGTTGGTCGTGCAGCCGTTCACCAGGCCCTTGATCGCCGCGGTGCCGATGCTCTGCGACCACGTGGTCTGGGGACCGTTGTAGTTCGGCTGCGGGCCGGGCGGCGTGACCGGATTGAACGGCGTCGCGCCGGTCAGGTAGGGGAACGCCGGCGTCGCGAGCGTCGGGTCTTCGACCAGCGTGCAATTACGATTGCCGTTGCCACCGTGGCCGGCCTGAACGAACCAGTCGAGGCCCCAAGGCGTGTCGACCTTGTCCGTCGCTTTCTTCACCAGCTTCTGCATCGAGATCGAGCCGTCCGAGCAGGTGGTGTGATTGTGCACGTCGCCCGCGACGTACGTGCCAGCCGGCTTCGCAGCGGTAGCAACCGAAGGCGCCAGCGCCACGGCGCCCGTGCTGATGGCGGCGGCCACAGCAAGGGCTATTTGTTTCTTACGGAATCCAACATTCATCTCGATTGCTCCCCGATCAGGAAAAAAGTTTTGTAGGCGCGCGCCTGGAGGCAGCCGCTGCCCGGGGGGAGTCTTCTTTCAGTCCATGAAATTGAGGTGAAGCTTTCGTGATAGAAAGCCGTGACTCAGGGTGACGCGGCGTCCTGAATCCGGCGCAGAGCGAGTCCCGCTTCGGGTCGGGCCGGCTGCGCCTCGATCAAATCCCTCAACAGCGCATTAGCGCCGGCCGCATCCGTGCGTGCGAGCGCCATCGCCATGCCGACGAGCGGATCGTAGGCGGGGCGGAAATCCGGGCTGATTCGCAGGACTTCCAGCAACGGCTCGCGCACTTGCGCCAGCATGCCGCGCACGTCCGCCATCGGGCGCACGTCGCGACCGGACTCGATGAAGCGGTTGCGTGCCTTCCAGTAAGCGGCCAGCCGCGCGGACCAGGTTTCATCCGGCGGGGAAGCGACGAGTTCCGCGGGCTCGATCGCGAGCTCGTGCAGGAGCGCGATCAGGCGATCGCGCGGAGACGAATCGGGTACATACGTAATACGCGGAGCGCGGTACGCGACCACCGGATGATCGTCGGTGTTCGGGGGCGCATCTCCCGCGAATCGCTTCAGTGCGCGCGGGCCTGCGAAAAAACTTCCGAGCAGCGCGAGCTCGTCTTCGATCCCGATGCTCACGAGCTTTTGCCGAAGCGGGCCGGCAGTGACCTGACGCGTGAGGCTGACGACATCGAAACGATTGTCGTCGCTTTGTCCGACGAGTCCGAGCACTGGAGTCTCGAGGCTGTTACTGGCGAGCATCGCGGAGCCGTTCGGAAACACGGCCATGAAGGACCGCACGATGCTGCGGAGGGACTCGAGATCCAATTGGTGCAACGGCAGCCACTGGCAGAAGACACCGTGTGCGGTCAGCCGCCCGCGAACCGCCTGAAAGTGCTCCACCGTGTAGAGGGAACCGGAGCCGCTTCTCGCCGGATGGAAGTTGTCCGAGACGACGACGTCGTACTGTTCGTCGCTTGCGCGCACATAGCGGCGCGCGTCCGCCGCAATGAGTTGCAGGCGCGGATTGGCCACGCCCTCAGTCAGCGCGCTCGTGAAATGCGCGGATGCCGCGATCACCTCCGGCAGAAGCTCAACGGCGCGCACCTGCAGATCCGGGCTTTCTGCCGCGGTCGACGCGGTAATGCCGGTGCCCAGCCCAAGGAATAGCGCACGCTGCGGCGATGGGTGCAGAAGGATTGGAAGCAGGCCCTGCCTCCCGTCGACCCGCAAGGTGGCGCTGCTGCCTTCCTGCTGTCGGTTGTCGATGCGCAGGCGCGAGACGCCTTCCGCATCCTCCACGACGCTCACCGCCGCCATGACGCCTTCCTGATAACTGACGACGTGTCCGCCTTCAGGAACGTCGATGAACGCGAGGCGAGGCGCGAAGCAAGCGATCAGCGCGGCGGCACCCGCAGGGACCCAGACCATCGGCTTGCGCCACGCATGCCAGCCCGTCACCGCGAGATAGCCCACGGCGATGAGCAGCAGCGAGAGCTTCGGCCCGAGCAGCGGAAATGCGATCACGCCAAACGCGAGCGGCGCCGCCGCCGCCGCGAGCGTGTTCGCGCCCAGCGCCCGGCCGAAACTGAATCCCGATGCGCTTGCCCGAGCGCTGAGATGGCTGAACAGCGCGCCCATCACCACCGTCGGTGGGCCGAACGCCACCAGAGCCACCGCCGCTTCAGCCGCGAGCGCCGCGCCCAGGCTCGACCCGAAACTGTGAAGCGCGAAAGCCCGTACGCGCTCGGCTGCCCAAAGGCTTCCGGTGCCGACGAGGCATGCCGCGGAGAGCCTGCATAGCAGGCGATCCCCCAGTTTTTCCTGATTGCGTCCTTGCGCCAGCCATCGCTGGTAGGCCGCCGCCCCGAGCGCGCTGCCGACGAGATACACCGCGAGCAGCATCGCAAACGTGTAGACGGTGTCTTCTTCGACCTGGCTCAACACCCGGACGACGAGCACCTCGTAGCCGATGCCGAGAAAACCTGTGGCCGCGAGACGCCACAGAACGCCATTGCGCAGGTGCGTGTCTCGCGCAACGGGCGCCACTTGCGAATCCGCCGCGCGAAACAAAGCGAAGGCCGCGAGGCCGCACGCGACGTTCAAAGATGCGCAAATCGCGGCGGTTCGCGTGAACCCCAGTGCGGGCGCCAGCCAGAACTCGATGACGAGCACGCCGATCACCGCGCCGGCGGTATTGCTCGCGTACAAAGCAGCGATCGAGCGGCGCCCGGAATCGCGCAGGTGCGCGGTGATGCGCTCCATCGCGGGAAGCGTCGCGCCCATCGCGGCGGTGGCGGGCAACAGAAGAATGAACGTGCCGACGAAGGCCACCGACCACTGCCACACCGCGCTCGGCTGCGTTCCCATGAGGCGCAGCGCCAGCGTGCTGAAGGGCGCCATCAGGAATGCGAGCACGAGGCCCCACAGCGCAATCGTGAGCTCGCAACCCGCGTACCAATGAACGGGTCGGGCGCTGCGCTCGATGCGCGCGCCGAATGCGAGCGCGCCCACCGCAAGGCCGCCAAAAAACGCGGCGATCACCGCCAGCACGGCGGCGGATTCGTGGCCCAGCCACAGCGCGCTCTGGTGCGTCCAGACGATCTGGTATCCGAGCCCCGCGAAGCCGGACGCCACCATCAACAACATCGACGCCGGCGATCGCCACATGCCTGCGGATGCGACCGAAGGGACGGTTGCCGTCGACGCGACCACGCTCAACCGCTGAACCGGACGACGTAACCCCACGAGTCCAGCCTGAGCGGGATGGCGTTGAACGCCAGCGAAATCCGGCGCTCGCCCTGATTCGGCGGCACGGCGTGCATCACGTAACTCGGGAACAGCACCATGTCGCCGGCCTGCGGCGGGGGGCTGATCCACTTGTCCGCGCAGAACGGGTTGGGCGTCATGCCTTTGTGATCGTTGCGGAACATGAAATCCGTGCCGCCCGGGGATTTCATGAAGACGGTCTGCGAGCCCGGATGCGTCGGGGTCAGGTAGATGACGCCGGAGATGAAGCTGTTCGCGTGGTTGTGCATGGCCTGGTGGCCACCGGTCTCGAGCACGTTCACCCACATTTCCTTCAGCGCCCAGCCCATGCGCTCGCCGAAGAGCTGCGCGCCGAAATCCATGAGCTTCGGCGTGATGAGCGAGGCCGCCTCCACGAAGAGCGGGCTGTCGCCGGGCCGGAGCATCTCCGTGTGAGTCAGGTTCGGCGAAGTGTTGTTGTCGCGCGTGGCCTGGGTCGCGAAGTGATCGATCAGACCCTGCACGAGCGCGCGGCCGAGCACCGCGGGGGCGCGCATCAGGGGAGTGGGGAAGAGGCCGATGATTTCATCCATCGGCGAGATTCTCGCCCGCGCTCGCGCGGAGCGTCTATCTCGTCTCCATCACGGAAGTGTAATAAGTCGGCAACGCAGCCGAGGCTAGCATTCTTTTCGAGAGTCGGGCCCCGAATCGTCGGGGTGATCGCTCGTGCGCCCGCGCGCGCAGCGCCAGACACCTCAGAACGTTTCAGATAGGGGATAGAAAGTGAACATCAAGTTGATTTCGGCTCTCACGGTTACCGCGCTGTTGTCGGTCGCTCCGGCTTTCGCGGCGCCCGTCACGCTCACCTTCGAGGATGTCACCAGCGGTACGCCGGTCGGTGACCTGTATCTCGGCACCACCGGCATTTCGTTCGGGGGCGATGTCCTCGGCGTGGTGAACGACGAGTTCTCGCAGTTCTTCACGGGCGCGCCGTCGCCCATCGGTGTGATCACGGACGTCGGTCCGGCCTCGGCGATGAACTTCGCGGAAGGCGCCTTCGCGAACGCGGTGACGTTCTCCTACGCCGCCACGGACGTCGGCACAGTAACCGCGTGGAGCGGGCTCAACGGCACGGGCACCCAGCTCGGGACGTTCAGCCTCGCCGCGAACTCGGCGAGCTGCGCGGAGACGACGCCGTTCTGCTTGTGGCAGGCGGCGACGCTCTCGTTCACGGGCTCCCTCGCCAAGTCGATCACCTTCGACACCGGCGGCTTCGGTGCCTTCGACAACGTGGAGGTCCAAGCCGTGCCGCTGCCGGCCGCCGGCTGGCTCCTGATGTCGGCGCTGACGGGCTTCGGTGCGTGGCGCCGTAAGCAGCGCGCTGCCTGATTCGAGCTCGCTGATCGGCCGAAAACGCCTGCCGCGTGGCAGGCGTTTTCTTCTGCCTCTTCCGGGAATTTAGATCCTGGGTTAGCGTGCCGCCGGGGGCACGGATCTTTGTGTGCTCCGCAAGCGCTGAATATCGACCGAGAAGGTCATGACTCGCATCGCGCCACCTTGTGGCTGAAAGAGTCCTTGCGGAGGCTGCCAACCACCGCCAACCACCACGGAAACCACTGATTTGCCCGCCATGCGCGCCTCCTGTGAGCGTTCGTCTCGGGGGCGAACGGGCGCTGCCGGCGATTGTTCCGGGGCAGTTGCCGCGCTGACGTCTGTCCCGGATAGTCGCGTTCATGTCGAAAAGAAGGTGGTTCACCTTTCTGATCACCGCCATTGCGGCGCTGTGGATCTGGCTCGCCCTCTCCCCCGTCGATCGCTCCGACTGGGTGCTCGAGAACGTGCTGTTGGTGCTCGGCGTCGGGGGTGCTCCTCGCCACGCGCAGGCGCCTGCCTCTCTCAGGCATTTCGTACACGATGATTCTCGTGTTCCTGTGCCTTCACATCATCGGCGCGCATTTCACCTACGCCGAGGTGCCGTACGACGCGGCTTTCGAAAAGCTGACTGGCGTGTCGTTCAACGAACTGGTGGGCTGGAAGCGCAACAACTACGACCGTGTCGTGCACTTCAGCTACGGCTTGCTGCTTGCGTATCCGATTCGCGAGCTGTTTCTGCGCGTCGCGAACGTGCGCGGCTTCTGGGGGTACTTCCTGCCGCTGGATCTCACGATGTCGACGTCGATGCTCTACGAGCTGATCGAGTGGCTTTCTGCGGAGATGTTCGGCAGCGGGCTGGGCGCGGCGTTCCTGGGCTCGCAAGGAGACCAGTGGGACGCGCAGAAAGACATGGCGTTTGCCTCGCTCGGCGCGCTGATCACGATGACGATCACCGCGATCGTGAACGCGGTTTCGCAGCGCGACTTCGCCAGCGAGTGGGTGGAAAGCCTGCGGGTGCATGACCCGCGGCCCCTCGGCGAAGTCGAGCTCCGCCGCCGGCGAGAAGAGGCGCGGTCAGGCTGACGGGCGGTTCGACTCCGCTTCGCAGGAGTGCTCGCGGGCCGTTCGCGCGCGGCGCCGATGTCATCGCAGCTGACGTCATCGCAGCTGACATCGGCGCAGCTGACGTCGGCGCAGCCGCCGATCGGCGCCGCCGGCAGTCAGCTTCGTGGGGCGAACGCGCTGGCGTACTCCGCCGGCTTGAAGCCGACGAGCAGGCGCTTGCCGACCTCGAGCACCGGCCGCTTGATCATCGACGGTTGCTCCAGCATCAGGGCGATGGCCTTGCGCTCGTCGAGCCCGGTCTTGCGCGCGTCGGGAAGCTTCCGGAAGGTGGTGCCACCCCGGTTGAGAACGGTCTCCCAGCCGGCTTCGGCGGTCCAGCGCTTCAGCTGGTCGGCATCGACGCCGTCAACCTTGTAGTCGTGGAAGGTGTAGTCGACGCTATGGCCGTCGAGCCAGGCGCGCGCCTTCTTCATGGTGTCGCAATTCTTGATGCCGAAGATCGTGCTGGTGGCCAAGGTGTGTAATCCCGGGGGTCATGGAAGGGTCTGTAGTAGTTTAGCCGCAGCGGCAGCCGCACCGTGCAATGGTTCGCAGGCACACCAGCCCTGTTCCGACGGCAACTATGGACGGCGCGCCGCGACCCTTTGACGCCGGCACGGCCGCGCGGGCACAGTTCGCCACCAATCCCAACAGGAGCGCGCACATGAAACGGGTTCTCGTGAGTGTCATTGCATCGGGTATCGTCGCGGTGCCCGCTTTTGCCGCGATCGAACAAGGCGCCAAGGCGCCGGACTTCAAGGCCCAGGCTTCGCTGGCGGGCAAGGAGTTCTCCTACTCCCTGAAAGACGCGCTGAAGAAAGGGCCGGTCGTGGTGTACTTCTATCCGTCCGCGTACACCGGCGGCTGCAACATCCAGGCGCACACGTTCGCCGAGAACATCGACAAGTTCAAAGCGGCCGGCGCCTCGGTCATCGGCGTGTCGCTCGACAAGATCGGCACGCTGAACGAGTTCTCGGCGGATCCCGACTATTGCGCCGGCAAGCTGCCGGTCGCCTCCGACGCCGATGGCAAGATCGCCAAGAGCTACGAGCTCAAGGTGGGGGACGCTCGCCCCGGCATGAAGAACACCAAGGGCCAGGACATCGACCACGGCTTCGCCGAGCGCACCACCTTCGTGGTGACGCCGGACGGCAAGGTCGCCAGCACCATCGGCGGCGTGAAGCCGGACGAGAACGTGTTGAAGGCGCTCGAGGCCGTGCAGGGCCTGAAGAAGCCGGCCGCCTGACGATCCAGGTTGCGAGGCCTGCCGGAGCAACGGCGTTCCGGCAGGCTACACGCCTGTATAGTGATACCGCTTCATATTCGAATGGCGACCGGATAGGCACCGGGCGCCAACCGCCGTTTCCGCACAGGGGGTTTCGATGCTAGCCAGGCGTATTGCCGTCGCGACGATCATCGTCGTGGGCGCTCTCACCACTTCCGTCGCATTCGCGCAGACACCGGCCGGCAAGGCGCCCAACGGCGAAGAAGTCTTCAAGCGCACCTGCGCCGCCTGCCACACCGCCGTGCAGGCCCCGCCTCCGAAACTCGGGCCCCTCGGGCCGCCGCCCGGTGGCTTGCAGGCCCGCGCGTTGCCGCCCGAGCGGCTGAAGCTCTTCAGCCCCGAGGCCATCTACAACGCCCTGACGAACGGCAAGATGCAGGTGCAGGCCTCTGCGCTCAGCGACGCCGAGAAGCGCGTTGCCGCCGAATACGCGAGCGGCCAGACGTTCAGCGGCGTGAAGGCCGCGCTCGCGAACAGCTTCTGCAAGAAGCCGCAACCGACCGAACCGTTCACCGCGAGCCCGAAGTGGGTGAGCTGGGGCAACGGCGTGGAGAACTCGCGCTTCCAGCCCGCGGAAGAGGGCAAGCTGACCGCCGCGGACCTGCCGCGCCTCAAACTGAAGTGGGCGTTCGGTTACGCGAACGTCGCCTCCGCGCGCGCGCAGCCCATCGTCGCGGGCGGCCGCCTTTTCGCCGCCAACGAAAATCGCGACGTTTATTCCCTCGACCCGCAAACGGGCTGCACCTACTGGTCGTATCGGGCTGCCGCCGGCGTGCGCTCGGCGCTCTCGCTCGGGCCTTATAAAACCGCCGACGGCAAATCGGGCACAGCGGTCTTCTTCGGCGACCAGCGCGCCAACGCGTACGCCGTAGACGCACAGACCGGCAAGCAAATCTGGACCACGCATGTCGATGCGCACGCGGCCGCAGGCATCACTGGCGCGCCCGTCGTGTTCGACGGCCGCATGTACGTGCCGGTGCAAGGCATCGGCGAAGAAGGCATGGGCGCGAGCAACAAGTACGAGTGCTGCACTTTCCGCGGCAGCGTCACCGCGCTCGACGTGAACACCGGCAAAGTCGCGTGGAAGACCTACACAGTCGACGAGAACAAACCGCGCGGCAAAAACGCAGAGGGCGTTCAGTCACACGGCCCCGCAGGCGGCGGCATCTGGTCCTCACCCACCGTCGACGCCAAACGCAACGTGCTCTACGTCGCCACAGGTAACGGCTATGCCGACCCGCCGCAGAAGCTGACCAACTCCATCGTCGCGATGGATCTCACGACCGGCGCGGTGAAGTGGGTCAACCAGGTGTTGCCCGCCGACGTGTGGGCCATGGGCTGCAAGGAAAAGAACCCGGACAACCCGGTATGCCCGGCCACCATGGGCCCCGACTTCGACTTCTCCGCCGCTCCCGCGCTCATCCACGCGAAGTCCGGCAAGGACTTCATCATCGTCCCGCAAAAATCCGGAACAGCGCACGCGCTCGACCCCGACAACAACGGCAAGACCCTCTGGACCTACCAATTCGGCAAAGGCAGCGGCCTCGGCGGCCAGTGGGGCACCACGAGCGACGGCGAAACCGCCTACTTCGGCACGGCCGACCTTCTCACGCCGACTCCTGGCGGCATGGTCGCGCTGAACCTCGCGGACGGAAAACTCCTCTGGAAGCAGCCCCCGCAGAAGAAACTTTGCGGTGATGCCGCCGGCTGCAGTGCCGGGCAGGGCGGGGCTCTCACTTCGATACCTGGCGCCGTTCTGAACGGGGCGATGGATGGCGGCCTTCGCGCCTACGCGCGGAAAGACGGCAAAGTTATTTGGCTTTTTGACACGAATAAACAGTTCAAGACCGTCAACGGCGTTCCCGCCCGAGGCGGCAGCATGGATGGGCCTGGGCCTGTCGTTGTGGGTGGGATGCTGTTCGTGAACTCCGGGTATGGTGGGCTGATTGGCAACCCAGGCAACGTGCTGCTCGCGTTCGGCCTCGACTGACCAAGAGTCGAGAAGCCCTCGATCGCCGCGCGGCCCAGAAGACCAAGCGGGCCGCCGCCTGCGCTAGCATCCCACGGCCATGCCCAAAGCCCAGAAAACGATAGGCGACGCGGTAAAAGAGGTCTGCCTCTCCTTCCCGGAAGCGGAGGAAGGAAGCGCCCACGGCGCCCCCCACTACCGCGTCCGCGGCAAAACCTTCGCCATGTACACCATCAACCACCACGGCGACGGCCGCATCTCCCTGTGGCTGAACTCGCCGCCGGGCGCGCAAGAAATCCACGTAAGAGGCGAGCCGAGACACTTCTTCATTCCGCCCTACGTAGGCCCCAGGGGCTGGCTGGGAGTGCACCTGAACAAGGGCCTCTCCTGGAAACGAATCGCAGTGCTGGTACGCGAGGCCTACGAAAAAGTAGCCCACCCCAAACTGCGCGCCTCCATCGGCAAAACGATCGAAATCAACCCACCGACCGTAAAGCTGACCCCGGAACAAATCGATCCCCTGAAATCCGCACGCGCCAAGCGCCTGCTGAAACTCCTGCGGAAGATCTGCCTCGCCTATCCCGAAACGTCAGAAGAAGTGCAGTTCGGCTACCCCGTGTGGAAAGCAGGCAAGAAAAGCTTCGCCCTCGCGTACTTCAGAGGCCCAGCGCTGAAGGCGGTCTTCTGGACAGGCGTAGACCGCCAAGGCCTGCTCACCACAGCCGACGAACGCTTCACAATCCCCATGTACATGGGCCACAACGGCTGGATCGAGCTCGACGTGACGAAGGGCGCGACCGAACACGAACTGCGCGACCTGGCCCGCGACAGCTACAGACACTTTGCCAACAAGCGAATGCTCACCCTGCTCGATTCATCGGGCGTGGGAGCGCCGCGCACGAAGAGGAAATCATGACGATCAAGCGATTCGAAACCGGTCCCCGCATGAGCCAGGCGGTGCTCCACAACGGCACCGTCTACGTGGCCGGCCAGGTGGCGAAGGGCGCCACTGTGAAAGACCAGACGACAGCGATCCTGAAACAGATCGATTCGCTGCTCGCCGCCGCAGGCACGGACAAAACGAAACTGCTGTCCGCGACGATCTGGCTCGTCAACATGGGTACCTTCGCGGAGATGAACACCGTGTGGGATCCGTGGGTTTCTCCGGGCAACACGCCCGCACGCGCGTGCGTAGAGTCGAAGCTCGCGACGCCCGAGTATCTCGTCGAGATCGCGGTGATCTGCGCGGTGTGACGCGCGCGGCCGGCGCTCGACGCCAAGGCCTCAAAGCGAAAAGCCCGCCGTGAGGCGGGCTTTTCATTCGTCACAGCGAAGCTGCGAACACTTCAGCTGCGGCGGCGGCGACGCAGGGCCGCGGCAACGATTCCGAACCCGAGTAGCCCGAGCGTGCCCGGCTCCGGAACGCTGTGCACTTCCACCGGCGGATCAGGCTTCCACGGAGGCGGCGGAGCATAGATATCGCCGCCACCCGACGTTTCATGATGATCGTCGTCCTTGGTGTCGGACGGCGGATCCTTCGGCGGACCTTGTGGTGAATCCTGCGGCGGACCTTGCGGTGAATCCTGCGGCGGACCCTCATGCGGTGGCGGCGGTTCGTTCGCCTCGTTGGCCGGCGGATCCTCTTTCGCAGGCGGATCCTGATTCACCGGCGGCGGATCGCCGGCTTTCGGCTCGTCGCTGCCATGCTTATCCGTGTTATTGCTGCTGCTCGCGGGCGCCGGCGCATCCTGCTTCGGCGTGTCGCCGGAAGCACTGCCCGAACCCGCGGAGCCGCTCGAATCATTCTTCCCGCTTCCGCCGCGTGATCCGCCTCCACCGCTGAACCCGCCTCCACCGCTGAACCCGCCGCCGGCGTTGAACCCGCTGCCTAAGTTGCCACCGTAGCCCGAGTCACCGTACCCGTCGCCGCTCGAGTCCGTAGCGCCGCCAGCGCCGCTGGCCGGGCTGCCCGCGTCGCCGTTGCCTTCGCGCGCGGCCGAGCTCAGCGGTGCGTCCCCATGCGACCGCTCAGGGTTGTAGCACTGGCCGATCACCAGCTCGTCGTTGTGCTTCGGAGAGTGTTTCCAGGCCGCCGCGGCATCCGTCCATGCGAACACGGCGCCGCCATGGCCGGTCTGATGATTCGCGGGAGAGCCGTCGGGTTTCTCGACGAAATAGCTCGGATCGTACGTCTGATCCTCCGTGCCGTTCGCGCGCGTCAGCTGCGTGTAGCCCGCGAACCCGAGACCGAGCGCAGCCGCTGTAATCGTGGCTGCAACGATCTTCTTCCTCGACATTCGACGTTCTTCCTTCTGCATCGCTGTGTGCGGTACTGACGTGGTCAATGCACGTGGCGCGCCAACGACGCAATTGCCTGATGCGTCTCCTGTTTTCAATTGGCAAAAATCTATGACAACACTGATCTGTAAGTTTCCTCGTCGAGCGTTTGTGAAACGCATCACATGCGACTTGCAGCGCCCCAGACGCTGAAAAAGATACATTGCCAGGTATTTTCCGGATGCGATCGAACACTGTCTCGACGCGCGCTGAGACGAACGTCGCAGATCGATTACGACGTTCGCCCGTGTCGCATGTGGCTTGTACGCATGAGTAGCGAGGGAAGCATCGTCGATCGATGCGTTCGAGAGCCGCGCGAAGGTGTTGTCGAGATTTATTACAGCCACAAAAAACCCGCCTCGAAGGCGGGTTTTCTACCCCGGTGTTTATCCCGGACTGTGAGCCAGTTCTTCTTCTTATTGAGCGCCGACGCCACGACGCCGACGCATCAGAAACATTCCGCCCATTGCGGCCACCAGCAGCGCGAGCATTCCAGGCTCCGGTACCGACACCTGCCCGAACGCATGATTGTCGGATTCGAAAGCGTAGTTGCCCGTGCCGAACACGATGTGGTCGAACCACATGTCGTTCAGGAAGAAATTGACGTACCGGTTGGAACCCGCCGCCACCTGATCGCCGAGGCTCGTGCCGCTCTGAATCACGTCGGTGCCGGTGATCGTGGCGAGCTGCGTATCGCCGTTGTAGAACGTGATCCAGTTGTAATCGTCGATCGATCCCCAGTAGAGACCGAAGTAGTTGTAGAGCTCGCCCGGCGCGGCCGAGAAGGTTTCGATTCCGGCGGCTTTCGGAAATGCGACGGAGAGAAACGGCGTGTCGTCGCCGGCCGGAGCCGCGGCTATGCCGGAGAGTGAGCCCGGCAGAACCCAGCCGTCACCGCTGTAGCCGGCGGGCTTTGCGCCCGAGTCGAAGTTGTAGGTCGTGACACCCGAGGTCAGCTGAGTCGTCATGCCGCTCGTGAACGTGGTTTCGATAAATCCCGCGTGTGCGGCGCTGCTGGCGCCTGCGGCGAGAACGGCGGCCGCGATCCATTTCCTACTCAACATATCGTCTTGCTCCCGGGCGTTCGATCTTCAAGATTGCTCCACTGCCTTGCATGTGGCGCGCCAGCCGGGCAAGCGCTTGATCCGCACCGACTATTCAAACGCCGCTTCGCCATGAGAGCGCCGAAACGTAAGAATCATCGGCATCGCAGTGTGATGCCACTCACACCGCCGCCGCGATATGTCAGCTCGCCGGCCCGTCGTCGAAGCGGTACGAGGCCATCGAAACGCCCCACACCCGATCGCGAAAATCGAGCGCGCCACGGCTATTGCCGGCGGCACCCGCTGCCACCATCAGCGGAATGAGATGTTCCTCGCGCGGATGCGCAAGACGCGCTGCCGGCGCCGTATCCCAGCGCGAGAGCTGCCGCGCGCGCGAGGCCGGATCGGGATCCGACACCGCTTCCGTGAGCCACGCTTCGAACTGATCCGACACCGGCCCGGCCGTCGACGCCATGCGAAGCGCGCGCAGGTTGTGGTAGCTCAACCCGCTGCCCACGATGAGCACGCCCTCATCCCGCAGCGGCGCGAGCGCCGCGCCCATTCGCAGATGCTCGGTCGCCGACAGATTCGCGCGAAGCGATAACGACACCACCGGAATCCGCGCTTGCGGATACATCACCGCGAGCGGCACGAACGTGCCGTGATCGAAGCCGCGTTCCGAGTCTTCGTCGATCGTGACACCCGCGGCCTTCAGCAATTGCGACACGCGCGCCGCGATCGCGCGTGAGCCCGGCGCCGCATACTTGATGCGATACGTGTGCTCGGGAAACCCGTAGTAGTCGTAGACCATCGGCGGATGTTCCGACGTCGCCACGGTGAATTGCTCTTCTTCCCAGTGCCCACTCACGGAAAGAATCGCGGTGGGCTGCGACGGCAGCGTAGCGGGAAGTTTCTGCAGATACGCCAGGGTCCCCGCGAAGTCTTCGATGCGGTCCGGCATGAAGGGCCAGGGTCCGCCGCCATGGGATACGAACAACGTCGGAAGTTTCATGCGCGCATCGTAACGGTTGTTCATTGAATCGCCATCTGCTCTAAACCTGCGCGGCCTATAAAAGCGCATCACCCAGGCGGCCTGCCCGGCCGCCATAGCGACCTGACGGTCGCGGAAGCAGGCGCCCGGCTGCGGAAGCTCCGCAGCCGGGCCGAGCTTTCTGCTTCAGGAGCCGGAGTGGCCCCCATCGGGTGGCATCGAGCCCGGCAATGGAATGAGAGTCGTGCCGCCGGCGCCCGTCGTGGGATTGGCGGGATTGGAAATCGCGCTCGCGCGATTCATGTCCGCGATCTGGCTCGCCCGCTCCACGTCCCGCGCACTGGTGGGCGAGACGATCACGGACTGGCTCCGTGCGAACTCGGCGAGATGACGGCCGAGTCGCTCCGACTCCGTCGTGTTGCCGGCCATGCCGACCACATAGCGCGGACGATCGCGGCCGTAGCAGATCGAGTCCACGTCCGCGACCCACAGCCGCAGGGTCATGTCCTCGACGTTGGTGACGGTCTTCTGACTCTTGAAGCGATCCTGCACGAGGTTGCCGAAGTCGACGCTCGACTCCTGGAAGTTGCCCTGCATCTCCAGCCAGTACACGCGCGACGTGAAGCGGAAACGGCGCCACAGGAGCTGGCTCGACTTCAGGCAGAACAACGCGAGCAGGAAACTCAGGCCCGCGCCCGCCACGAGATTGCCGGCGCCTGCGGGCCAACTCAGCACCGCCATGAGTGTCAACGCGGAGGTGCCCGCGATGAGCAGCAGTGCGAGTGTGGCTACGGCGACGAGGTAGCGGTATTCGCGTGTGCCGAGGCAATACTGAAGCGTGAGCGCGCTGCTTTCGGTCGGCAGCGGCTGGGATTCCTCGAGCGCCTCGCCGGTGAATGCTCCGCGCGTTCCCGCGACCTGCGGCTGCACGGCGATGTAACGGCGATTGGGGATTTTCTCGAACCACAGTTCCTGCAGCGCCCGTGCGAAGTGCAGCGAGACCTGGTTCGGCGCGCCGTTGAAAGACACGATCTCGAGGTGGTTGGTCATCGAGATCGTCGTCGGCCGCAGCGTCTGGGTCAGCACGGAGAGCAGCAGCAGCGCCGTGGCCACGAGGCCGCCGAGCACGACCAGCGCCGCGAGCAGCGCCCAACTCATCCCCAACGGAGCGGGCAGATCCGCAGGCAACACCATTCCCAGCAGCACCGGGCCGATAACGGCCGCGACCGCGAGCGCGATGAGGGCGGGAATGCTGAGTTCGGTGGCGCCGCCATCCTTGCGGAGCGCGCGCACCAGGATCCACGCGCCGAGCACGCAATAGAGCATGAACACGAGCGACCGCTGCCCGGGATGCGACACACCGAACACCGCGATGAGCGCGCTGACAAGGATCGCCCCGAGCGCGAGCATGTTCCTGAACTGCGCTCGCGCGATCTTCTGCAGCGGCGGCGGCGAGAAGATCAGGTCCGGCATCCAGGTGTACAGAAGCTGATCGATGCCGCTCACCGGCACGTCGTAGTGGAACGCGTTCTGCCGCATCGTCTCGGTGATCGACCGCGCTTCGACGGATTCGCCGGACTGCGTCGGCGTCATGTTCGGCGCCAGCGACTTCGGCTGCTCACGGCCGAAATAGAAACGCAGCTGCCAGAGAATCCAGGTGACGAGCGTGAAGCCCGCGAACAGCGTGAGCACAGCCGCCACCAGGGCGACCCAGCCCGCGGTGTGGTTCGGGTCGGGCATGCGCGAGCGGGCGATGAACAGACTCGCGAAGCCGCTGAGGACCAGCAACGCCGCGCCCACCGCGAGGAACAGGTTCTCCACCCGATGGGGGTTGGGAACGTCGAAGCGCTGCGATTGTGGGTTGAACTCGTAGCCCATTCGTTCTCGTCTCCGGCAAAGCGGCGGTGATGATAGCCTTTCGCGCCATGACACCCGAAGCACTCGAACGGATCGAAACGAAGATCGCCTATCTGGAAGGCGCGAACGCCGAGCTGAGCGATGTCGTCTATCGCCAGAGAAAGGAGATCGACGAGCTGAAAGCGCGCCTCTCCGCGCTCACCGCGCGGCTGGACTCGCCCCCGGCCGACGGCGGGCGGCCCTACACGCTCGAAGAAGAAAAGCCGCCCCACTACTAGCCGTGGTCGGGGTCTATCCGTCCGGGCCATCTGTTATGGTTTTTTTGAGCCTGGGCTGTATCTGTTACGCATAGCAGTCCGGGCATAGACTGCCTCCCCATGCGAATCGCCAAACCCATGTTGCTCGTCTCCACGCCCATCGGCCTGGGGTTCGGCATTTACGAAGCGTTCCGCCTGGCTGGCGGCCTTGCGTTCCTCATGATCGCGCTGGTGTCGGTCATCGGCGTGGCCATGGGCACGGTGGTCGCGACCGTGCGGCGTGAGAAGCGCGAAGAGCAGTCCTTGCGGGAACGGGGAGAAGTGAAGTGAAAGAGCTGATGGTCATCGCCCTCCTTGCGGTCGTTTTCAGCCTCGGGCAGGCGCTGTTCGCCATGGCCAACGGCCCGCAGAACTCGGGTCGGGTGCTCAAGGCGCTCACCGTGCGCATCTCGATTTCCGTCGCGCTGTTCATCACGCTGATGGTGGCGTGGAAGCTCGGCTGGATCGAGCCGAACACCTTCCGTTGAGGCGCGCGCCGCCCGCGGGACCGTGAAGCTCTACGAAGAACTTGCCGGTCACATCTCCGGCCTCATCGAGGACGGAACGCTGCGCTCCGGCGAACGCGTTCCGTCCGTGCGGGATGTCGTTCGAGAGCGCCGCGTGAGCCCGGCAACGGCGATGCGCGCGTACCAGCTTCTCGAATCGCGCGGACTCATCGAGACCCGCCCGCGCTCCGGCTACTACGTCAGCGAGTCACGCGATGTCGCGGAGCCTCGCAGGGCGCGCTCCGCCCCGCGCACGACGCGCGTCGACGTGAGCGAACTGGTATTCCAGATTCTCGATGCCGCGCGGGATCGCGACGTGACTCCATTCGGCTCGGCGTTCCCGAGCCCCACGCTGTTTCCCTGGCCGAGGCTCGCGCGCTATCTCGGCAGCGCTGCGCGTCACATGGATCCGTGGAGCACCGTCGACAGCCTTCCGCCCGGCAGCGCTGACCTGCGCAGGCAGATCGCTCGCCGCTACATCAAGTACGGCACGAACGTTTCGGCCGAAGAGATCGTGATCACCGGCGGCGCGCTCGAGGCGCTGAATCTTTCACTGCAGGTTCTCACGCGGCCGGGCGATGCGATCGCCATCGAGGCGCCCGCGTTCTATGGCTGCCTTCAGGCCGTTGAGATGGCAGGCCTCAAGGCCGTGGAGATTCCGACGAATCCGCGCGATGGCATCGATCTTGGCGCACTGGCGCAAGCGATCGACCGGCATGGCATCCGCGCGTGCTGGCTCATGACCACGTTCCAGAATCCGCTGGGCGCGACCATGCCCGAGGCGAAGAAGCGCGACCTGGTGGAGCTGCTGGAGAAGCGTGGCGTGCCGCTGATCGAAGACGACGTGTACGCCGAGCTCTATTTCGGCGATGACCGTCCGCGACCGGCGAAAGCCTTCGAGTCGAAGGGCGGCGTGCTCCACTGCGGGTCGTTCTCCAAGTGTCTCGCGCCGGGGTATCGCCTGGGCTGGGTCGCCGCGGGTCGCTTCGCGAGTGAAGTGCAGAAGCGGAAGATCGCGACGTCGATTTCAACGAGCCTGCCGATCCAGGACGGGATTGCGTTGTATCTGCGGCAGGACGGTTACGACGCGCATCTTGCCAAGTTGCGCGCGACGCTAGCGGCGCAACAGTCGTCGCTGCTTGCGTCGCTTCAGAAGCATTTTCCGAACGGCTATCGCGTCACGCGCCCGGAAGGCGGGTATTTCGTCTGGGTGGAACTGTCACGCGGCGTCGATGCGCTCGATCTTCATCGCCTCGCGCTGGAGCAGGGGATCAGCATCGCGCCCGGCCCCATCTTCTCTCCGCGCCGCGAGTTCAGGAATTGCGTGCGACTCAACTACGGCCATCCGTGGACGCCCGAGCTGGACCGTGCCATCGCGCGGCTCGGCCAGCTCGTGCGCCGTTAGTCCACTAGAGTCCCAGCTCCTTCTCCAGATCCCCGGCGGCTTTGCGGTTGCCGGCCTTGGCGCCGGCCTGTTGTTCCTGCATCGACTTGCGCAGGGCTTCGGCCTGTTTGCGCATCTCGGCGACCTTCGCCGGATCGCTGAACTGCTTCCGCATCGCATCGGCCTGCTGGCGCATCTGATCGATGGACGGCCGCATCTTCTGCATCGCGACCTGTCGCCCGCGCTCGCGGACGGCCTCTGCTTTGGCGTCGGCGCCGGCCACATCGTAGTAGGAGCCCGCAAGCTCGTAGCGGTTCTTCGCATTGGCTTCGTCACCGAGCTTCAATGCCTGCGCACGCACCGCCGTGACTTTCGGCTCCGCGGTCGAGTTGTCCGAAGTCGGGAGGTGGTAGTAGTCCATCGCATCCCGCAGCAGCTGCGGCGCGCCTGAGTATTTCTGCCGCAGCGTTGTCGCACGCTGCTCGGAAATCTGCGCCACTCTCGCGGTGACGGTGTCGGCGAGCTTCTTGTCCCGCACCGCCACGCTCCACGTTCGCAGGGTTTGGAGAGCGTCGCGCGACGTCTTCATGAAGTCGTCGCGCTTCCACTTCTGGAGGAATGCCTGCCGCGCGCCGATCATGCGCTGGATCGCGTTCGCGTCGGACGGGTCGTCGGGACGCGCCTGCGTCATCTGCACGTACTCGCGCAGGAAGTCCTCGTTGAAGTTCGCCGCCTCCTTCTGGTAGGCGTGCTCGATGCCCTTGGCCGGCATCGCGTTCACCTCGGCGATGAGCTTCGGGTCCGGCGTATACGCGCCAGTCGCCTCGAGCGCCGCGGCGTTGTTCTCCGCGAACCAGGCTTCCCTACGGTTGTTGAAGTGCTCGCTGGCGCTCTTGTACGCGCCCGGCTCGTCCGCTTTCGGGCGGATCGTCTGCATGAAGACGCGATCCGCCGTGGCGAAGTGGCCGCCCGCTTCATAGAGCTGCACGGCTTTGGCGAAGTCGCCACGCTTCTCCGCAGCCGCACCGAGCTCGAGTCCGAGCGGCGCGGCGCGCTTCGCGGCGTCCGCTTCATAGGGGTTCGACTTCTCGCAAACGCTGCCCCCGGCACCGTGGTAGAAGAACAGCGCGTCTTCTTTCTTGCCCTGGCCTTCCGCGGCCTTCGCGTTTTCATACGCGCGCTTCATGTCGCGCACGAACGGACCCGGACAATCGGCGAAGGCGCCGCCAGCGAACAGCAGCGCGCCGAGCAGCAGCGCCGCCGATGTGCTCTTGTGATTCATGGTCGATTTTCCCGTGGGTGCGCGTGAACGATCAGCGACCGAACGCGCCGCGCGCGGCGCCGCCGAGGCCGGCCATGCCGCCGCCGAACGAAGGCATCGCGTTGTAGCCCGCGGGGACTTCGAAGAGCGACGCATCCTGCGAGGCGATCTTCAGGTTCTTCAGGGTGACGGTCATGCGGCTCTTGTCGCGGCCGTTCTTCACGACGGTGTCCATCTTCATCATGATTCCGTCTTTCGTGAACCACATGAAACCGCCGGCGCTGCCGTCCTTCATGATGAGCTTGTACTTGGTGGTGGCCTGGCCTTCGATCGTGTCGCCGCCGACTTCGGTGATTTCCACCGCGTCCGCCGCCTGGCCGCCGCTCTGCGCCTGCGCTTTCGCGAAATCCATCTGCGAGTACATCTTCTGCGCGGGCATCAGCATGTAGCCGAGCTGCTTGTCGCGGCGAAGGATCATCACGCTCGTCATGCCGCGCATGCTGGTCTCCGAACGCTCCTTGTCCTTCGCGGCATACACCTTGCCTTCGAAGGTGCCGGCTTCCGTCTCCATGACGCGATCGGCGGAATACTCGACCGTCGGCATTGGCAGGCCCGCGCCCTGCGCGGTGGTGGCGAAGGCGACGATGCAGAGGGCGGAGGCAAGGGCGAAGCGCGTGAACATCTGAATTTCTCCCGCAATGAGTTTTGAGTCAGTGGCTCCGCGAGTCGGGCGCCCTGATCCGCACGGGGGCAGGGCGGCCGGCGCCCGACCGGGGCCTTAGGGTGATTAGCGGGAAGCGCCCTAGAATCAGCTCATGACATCGACAGCAAAGCCGCATGCGCCGTCCTGCGACCGCAACCAGCAGCCCATCCTCGACGTGCTGAAGGGCTGCTTTTCCGATCGGAAACAGGTGCTTGAGGTAGGGAGCGGCACGGGCCAGCACGCCGTCTTCTTCGCCGCCGCCATGCCCTGGCTCACATGGCAGACGGCCGACATGAAGGAGAGCCTGCCTGGAATCCGTCTGTGGCTCGACGAGGCGGCCCTGCCGAACCTGCCGCCGCCGCTCGAACTCCAAGCGGCCGGCCCCTGGCCCAAGGGCCCCTACGACGCGGTGTTCTCGTCCAACACGCTGCACATCATGGGATGGCCTGAGGTGCGGAAACTCTTCGCCGCACTCGATGGCGTGATGGCGCAGGACGCCGTGCTCGCGGTCTACGGCCCATTCAACTACGGCGGCAAGTTCACCAGCGCCAGCAACGCCGAGTTCGACGTGTGGCTGAAGCGGCGCTCAGCGGCGAGCGGCATCCGGGATTTTGAAGCGGTGAATGCGCTGGCCGAGTCGATCGGCTTGAAGCTGCTCGCCGACCACGCGATGCCAGCGAACAATCGAACGCTGGTGTGGAAGCGCAGCGCACGCTGACGGCGCGTGCGCGAAATCTGCGGCACAGGGCGCGAAGTAATAGCGAACTGCCGGGCGGCGCGGGCTGCCGAGCGGCGCGGGGCTGCCGGGTGGCGCGGGGGCTTGCCGAGTGGTGGAGGGCCGCCGGGTAAGCGGAGGGCTAGGGTTCGTGCCCCGCGTAAGTCTTCTCACCCGCTTCAACCCGCACGGACATCAGCTTGTTCTGCGGCGGCGGTAGCGGGCACGTCGCGAACGTGTTGAAGGCGCATGGCGGGTTGTACGCCTTGTTGAAGTTCAGTCGCACGACCGCGTCCTTCGATGGCAGCGACACGTACATGAAACGGCCCGCGCCATAGGTTTCCTTCCCGCTCGTGCCGTCCGCGAACATGATGAAGAACTCCTTGTCCGCCGGATCTTCGAGGAGGGCGTCGAGCCGGTATTCCCTGCCCTCGTGCGTGAAGACGAGCGCACCCGGCGCATCCATATCTTCCTGCATCCCGAGGATGTTGATGATCGGAACCTTCTTGCGCGGGTTGTACGGCTCGAAGCGTGCATCGACAACCCAGCTGTCGTCGACCGGGAAATACTCCAGTGACGTGAAGTTCTTGCGGTGAGGATTCGCGCTGTCGCGCACGCGCACGCCGAGTTTCCCGACACGCTCGATGAGATAGAACGTGAGCGAACCGCTCTTCAGCATCGTGGGGTCGCTGGTGAGGTCCGACGCCAGCTCGATGGCGCTCACCGGTTTGCCATCGTGCGTGACATTCGCGCCTTTACGCGCGACGAAGCGCACCTTCCGGCCTTCCACCACGAAGGACCCCGCGCGCTCCGCGAGCGACGGGTTGTCGAGCACCAGCGTATTGGATTTCGCGCGCCCGAACGTGTTCTGGCCCGCCTCGAGCCAATAGAGACCGGTAAGCGTGAGCCATCCGGTCTCGCTCGTGAGCGACGCGAGACGCCGCGCTTTCCACTGCTCGACGTTCTGCCGTTCCTGCGCAAGCTCGGCGCCGCCCAGGGCGGCGGCCGAAGCAAGCGAGGCGACGCACAGCGCGGTCGCTGCACCCGTGATCCAGACTGTCTTGAAGAAGCTCATAACTTTCACTCGACGCAGGAGATCGGACTTTCCGTTACGTGCGCGCCTGAGGCTGCGGCGGAGCGGGGCGCACGCGTGTAGCGGGCAGACCTTGCGAGCGCCGTTCCCGTCGCAGTGTGAACGCGCGGATCAGCAACACTAGCCCCACCCAGACGAGCAAGACGGCCAGCGGCACGACTATCGCAAGCGGCCAGAGCACGCCCAGCACCGCAATGGCGAGCAAAACAATGCCGGATGACGCCACGAGCCGCGAGTCCGTGCGGGCCAGCACCCGCTGCTCCGAGAGCGCGGCGGTCACTGTTCGCCCGATACGCAACGCGCCTGCGGCCGCCCGCGATGCGCTTCCGCCAGGCCGGAGCACGCCGACGGGTTCGCGCGCGGTCGACTCCCGCTCGGATTGCCGGCGCCTGCGCGGTTCGAGCACAATCTCCGCGGCATTCTCGAGATCCTCGAGATACAGGTCTTCCATTTGCGTGGCGAACGCCTCGTTCTCGATGACGCAGTCGAGCTCGTAATTGCCGATCCAGCTCGCCACGTTGAGATTGCTCGAGCCGACGCGCGCCCAGCGACCGTCCGCGACGGCGGTCTTCGCGTGAAGCATCGGGCCCTTCCACTCGAAGACGCGAATGCCGGCTTCGAGTAGCGGCCGGAACCCCGCCTGCGACAGCGGACGCAGAACCGGAATGTCGCTCGCGCCCGGCACGAGCAGGCGGACATCGACGCCATCTTTTGCCGCCGCGCGCAGGGCCTGCACGTACGGCGCAACGCCGGCGAAGTAAGCGTCTGTCAGCCAGAGCGTGCGTCGCGCGGCTGCGGCGATGAGCTGGTCGAGTCTGAAGATGCCGGTGGTGCCTGGCTCATTGGCGACGATTCGCAGCGACACGTCGCCCGCTTCGGGCAGCGCTTCGCGCGCAACGAGCTCGTGCGGTTCGAGCGGCTGGCCGATCGCATCCCACACGTGTGCGAAGGCGCGCTCGATGTCGCACAGCGCGGGCCCACGCACTTCGACGCCGGTGTCACGCCAGGGAGCGATGCCACGCTTCTCGTCGCCCACCCACATGTCGCCGACACAGAGACCAGTGACGAAGCCGATGCGGCTGTCCACCGCGAGCACCTTGCGATGGTCGCGGTGGAGCACGTCCACCGGGCTCGTGAACCTGAGCGGGTTGAACGTGCGCACTTCGACGCCCGCATCCGTGAGAATGCGCCAGAAGCGACGGGACGCCTTGCCCATCGAGCCAAGCCAGTCGTGCACGAGGTATACGCGAACGCCAGCGCGGGCGCGTTCCGCCAGCGCGGCCGCGAACTCGCGACCGATGCGGTCATCGCAGATGAAGTAGTTCTCGAAGTAGATTTTCTCGCGCGCCGAGTGAATCGCCTCGAGCCACGCCGGATAGTTCTCCGCCGCGTTCTTCAGCAGCCGCACGCCATTGCCGCTGACGAGCGGCGCGCCGGCGGCGCGCGTGAATGCGCGATCGAGCAACGCGCTCTCACGCAGGTACGCGTAGGCCGGGCCGGATGTCTCGCTCATCGCCACGGTGAACCACCTTCTTGCACGCGGGCGAGTCTACACGGACAAGAAGACCGTCCTGTTTTCGTGACAGCGGCGGCCCGGTGGTCAATACGGCGTCATGCCGTTAGCATGCCCGCACAAAAGGTGGAGGGAATCGCTGACATGAAGATCCATGCCCGCTTCGATTCACTGGTTCCGGTCGCCGCGCTCGCGGCCTTGGCGCTGAGCCTCAGCGCGTGTAACAAGCCGCCGGAAACCCCGACTCCGACGCCCGAGCCCAAGGCGGCTCAGACGGAAGTCTCGCAGTCAGACTCCGGAACGACGACGACTTTCGCTCCGCCGGCACCGGAGCCGAAGCAGGAAACCGCGCCTACCGCAGCTCAATGACGAAACGCTCGGCCGGTGCGGCGGATTCGCCGCGCTCCGAGGACAGTTCGACCGTGTATTGCCCCGGCTGAATCCGTTCACTGTCCAGCCACGCGGCCACGAGCCCGTCCGATCCCGGCATGAGCCCCGCCACTTCCGCCACCGGTTTCGGCTTTCCCTCAACCGGATGACGTTCGAGCACGAGGCGGTAAGGCCCAGCCGCCGCGCCCCCCGCCGGAAGCACCTGCAGTTCGACCGCGCTATGCGCGGCGGGTAGCGGAATCTCGAGCGGCACCTGCTCGGCACTACGCACCCGGACCAGCATGTATTTGCCCCCAAGAGGCAGCGTGGCCTTGCCGTTCTCGAGCAGCGCTTCGATCGTGCCAGCGGCAACGGGGGCTGAACTCCCGGCGCCGTACCAGGTCCAGGTTCCGAGCGCGGCCCCTGCGACGGCCGCGGCAACGCTGAGCGGGAGGGCCCAACGCCAGCGGCGGGCTTTCATAAGCGCGTCCAGCTGCTGCCGATCCCGCAGGGTTGCAAGCCCTTCCTTCAGGCGCAGGGTGTACTCGATCTCCCGCACCGCGCTTGGATGTTCGGTGTAATACGCTTCGAACGCTTCGGCTTCCGCGGGCGAAAGCTGGTCGGCGAGATATCTCGCGACGATGTGCTCGGCTTCGATCTGCTTACTATCCATGGCCTCAAGCCCCTAACAGAACAGCGCCAGTCCGATGGCAAGAAAATCCGACTTGCCGTAACCACGGCGCTCCAGCAGCTCCCGGAGCCTCCCGCGTGCGCGGAAGATCACCCGGTTGAACTGCAGGTCGGTGAGCGCCAGCGACCGGCAAAGGGCGCCCCTATCTTCTTCCTGTAAGTAGAACCGGATTAACACCTCCCTATCCCGGGGACTGGACATTTCCTTCAGCAGTTGTGCGACTACCGTACCCCAGCGGCCGCCTTCGACGGCCCGCGCGGGGCGGTTCTCGCTCTCGGTGTCGACCAGCTCGGTCAGAGCCTCTGGGCCCGAGACGGCGGATTTGTCCTTGCGACGGTGATTACGGAGGTGGTTGAGGGCCACGCGGTAGACGTAGCCGTCGAGCTGCCCACGATGTTCGATCTCGCCAGCTTCGAGTTTCTGCAGGGCCGTGACGATAGCGTCCTGAAGCAGGTCCGCCGCGAGCTCGGCATCGCGAGTCACGCGCGTGAGTTGCGCCTTGAGACCGGACATGTCCCTGAGGAGCACCTCCTGGCCCGCTCCTTCCTGCCCGGAGCGTGAATTGGTTAGGGGTCCGTCACGCTCGACCAAGTCAGTTGAACCTGCTCCCTGCCCACGCATCGAGGGCGCGATGAGTATACGGGGCTCGCGGTCACCGCTCTATTGCGACTGTTAAATGGAGCGCTCGAACAGCGTGGCTATAATTCGCGTTCGCCGCGTGTGGGTTTCCATCGTCAACCAGAGGGCTCGGTCAGGAAGCATGAGTCGCTGGGTAACCCGGACACGCGGCGGTGCTGTGATCGCGCCGGCCGCGCTCACCGCCGCCTTCGCGGTGATTCAGCTGGCTTTTCAGTCGCCAGCGGCGTGGGCGGCTGCCGATTCCGGCGCGAATGCCCGTTCACGGTGCATCGATACCTACGAGACGTCCGTCAGGGTCCTCGATCGCACGCTCAACGTCTCCGGCAACCAGGAAAGTCGAGTCGATCTTCCCGCCACGGGACGTGCGGACCTGCTCGTCTTTGGGATCGAGCGCGGCGTCGATGTGGAAATCGAAGCGCGCGACGCGTCGGGTGCGGTGCTCGCCACGGCGGACAACCCAGTTGCGCGCGGCGGGAGGCAGCGGCTGTCACTCGCGGCGACGGGCCGCGCACCCGCGTCCGTCATCGTGCGCGGGCGTGAGCACGCTGGAGTGACGGGCTCAGTGCGCGTGCTAGTCGTGGCGCCGGCGGATGTGCGGGATTCGACTTCCTGCTCGTTACTCGAAAAATCGCTGGCCGGGGCCGATGCCGCGTACGCGCGATCGCACGCGGTCGCCAAAGCGCCGAGTGGCTCATCCACTGTGAGCGTACGCAGTGTGCTCGAATCGGCCGCCGCTCAGTACGAGAAAGCCGCAGCGGCATTCGGTGCCGCCGGCCGTGGCGAGGATCAGGGTGAAGCGGAGCTCGCCATCGCCGCGCTCGACTACTACGACCTCTCGGAGTGGGCGCGAAGCGCAACGTGGGCCGGCAAAGCCGCCGCCACGTTGTGGAAGGCGGGCGATGCCTACGGGAATGCCCGGGCCCAGGCGGTTCTTGCGGCCGCGTGGCTCGAGATCGGCACCAAATCCTCCTCGTCCGGACAAAGCGCCGCCACGCCAACCGATTCGCGACTGCTGCTGGAACGGGCGCGCACGGTGCTCGCGAAGCTCGCGCAGTTCCACGCGGACCGCGGTGAAACCTATGACCGCGCGCTCCAGATCAACAACATCGGGCTGTCGTATCTCTACGAGGCGCGCTTCGAGCCCGCGATCCTGAACTTCAGCCGCGCCAACGAGCAGTTCGAGAAGCTCGGTGAAACGCAGCGCATCGCCGTCGCGCTCATGAACATCGGTTTGTGCGAGTGGGGGCTGGGGCGTCTCACGGCGGCGTTGCCGCGGTTCGATCGCGCGCTCGGACTCATGACCCCGCAGCCCTACGCGGATCTCTATCTTTCCACGATGTACAGCAGCGGCCTTGCGCACAACGCCGCCGGCCGTTTCGACGATGCCTTACGGTTGCATACGCAGGGGCTGGAGCTCGCCACGCGCCTCCAGCTCGACCGCGCCCGGGGGCGCAGTTACTACGGGATGGGGCTCACGTATTACGCGATCGGGGATCGCGATCTCGCCTTGCGCTTCTTGCGGAGCGCTCTCGAGATCCTCACAGGCGATGTGGATGCGCGCGCTCGCGTGGCCGCGTTGCGCGCGCTGGCGGTGATCGAGCACGAGACCGGTGAGTTCGCGCAGGCCTCGGCACACAATTCCGAAGCGTTGCGGCTCGCCACGCCGCCTTCGGCGCGCTCGCGCATCCTCGTGCATCTCGCGTCTGACTATTCGGCGCAAGGGCAGACCGCTGCCGCCCGGACCATGCTGAACGCCCTCACTTCGATTGCTCCCAACGGCGACGCGGTCGTGCAGGCACTGGCGCGCACGGAGCGCGCGAAGCTGCTGCACGCGTCGGGCGATCTGGGCGCGGCCCGCCAGGATGTCGAGGCGGCCATCGCCACCTTGCGCAGCTTCGAGGCGGTAATGGATGAGTTCGACGCGCGCGTGGAGCTGGCGCGTATCGAGCGGGATGCGGGCAACGACGACAAAGCGCTTGCCGCGGTCACGCGCGCGCTGAGCCTCACCGAGGAAATCACGGCGCAGACGGCGAACCCGGAGTACCGCGCGTCGATTGCGCAATCCATCCGGCCCGCGCTCGACATGAAGATCGACCTGCTGTGGCGGCGTTACGAGCGTCTCGCCACCGATCGCAATCCGGGCGGCGCGCGCACGATCGCAATGGAAAGCCTGCGCACGGCGGACAACTCGCGCGCCGTCGCCTTCGAACAGCTGCGCGCGCAGCGGCTGGGCGCGGGCGGCGATCCGAAGATCGCGGAGCTTCAGCGTTCGATCACGGCGATCTATCGCGATATCGCGGAGCGCCGCTACCAGCTCTCACGGTTCGAAGACACCACCGGCGCCAACGACGCGCCGGCGCGCGGCCTGCGCGAAGACATCGCGCGTCTGCGAGCGAAGATAGGTGTCGCGAACGCGGAGCTCGCTGCTCGCGCGGCCCCGCGCGCGGGCAACGCGCCGCGCACCTCCGGAATCGAGGCCGTGCTGGCGGCGCCGGCAACGGCCGCATTCATCGAATACTGGGTGGGTGGCGGCAGCACCTACGCGTGGGCGGTCTCGCGCGGTGAGCTAACGTGGTATCGCCTCGCGCCCAGCGATCAGGTGGAGCGTGTGGCCCGCGGTTTCCACGAAGCGATGCGCTCTTACGCAACCACTCCGGCGCGTACCCGACTCGACCTTTCCGCGGAGCTCTATCGGCTCGCCCTTGCGCCGCTGAGACAGGCTGTCGCCGGAGCAACCGAGCTCACGATCGTCCCCGACGGCCCGTTGCACTACGTGCCGTTCCTGACGCTGCGTGACGCGCAGGCGGCGGAGAAGCCCTACCTCGTTCAGAACTACGGCGTCGCTCTCGCGCCGGCGCTTCGGCTCATCTCTCCGCGCATCGCGTCGCGTCCCTCATCGTGGACCGACTCGCGCATGTTGCTCGTGGCCGATCCGGTGTATCGCGCGGATGATCCCCGGCTTCAGCGCTCGGCCCGTGCACGCCCGACCGAAACAGGGGCGCTCGAAGACATCCTGCGCATGCGCGGTGGCGTCGATCCCGGCAAGCTCGAACGGCTCATATCGAGCGCGCGCGAATCGGAACGCATCCGGGCGCTGCGAGATCTGGGGCATATCGACGTGCTCGAAGGCTTCGACGCCACGCGCGCCAACGTGCTGGCGCGCGATCTTTCGGGATATCGGTTCATCCACATCGCTTCGCACGGGATCATTGACTCCGAGATCCCACAGCTTTCATCCCTGATTCTGGGTGCCTGGGATCGCAACGGCCGCGTCGCCGACCAGTACGTGCGGGCAGGCGACCTCATGGGCCTGACACTGGATGCCGAGGTCGTCGTGTTGAGTGCATGCGACACGGCGCTCGGGCGCGAGTTCGCCGGCGAGGGGCTCATCGGCTTGCGCTACGCCGCCCTGGCTCGCGGCGCGCGCTCGGTAGTCGGTACGCTATGGCCGGTCTCGGATGCGATTGCCGCCGACGTCATGACCGATATGTATCGGAACATCACCGCAAACGGGCAACCGGTCGAAATGGCGCTGAGCGCGGCAATCCGCTCGGCTCTCGCGCGCACTCCGGCACTCGACCCGGCCCTGTGGGGTCCGTTCGCCGTGTACGTCGCCAACGATTAAAAAAGGATCAATCAATGGATCTCTCCAACTGGCTGAAGACGCCTCGCATAGACATCGACTTCAGGGAAAATTACGGCAAGAAACTGCTTCAGGCGCCCAACGGGGGCCAGCCGCAGTTCTGGCTCGAGCCCAAGAAGGTCTGCAACCCCTACGGCGAGGATCAGGTGGTGCAGTTCAGGGCGCTCTACCCGTCCGGCTGCATGCTGCACAACTGGGCGGAACTGCTGTTCACGCCGCTCGGCACCGCGCCCGTGCCGCCGCTGAAAGAGAAGCTGCCGAAATGGAGCCCGGACAAGGAGCCCGAGTACGCAGCGGGTCTCGATCCGCTCATCGCCGAGCTCTATCGTGACGACACGAAGATCGAACGGCTCGAGGCTTATCTGCCGCTGTTCCTCGACCAGAGCGACAAGAGCCAGCGGGAGCCCACGATCGACCGCGTGCGCCTTGCGTATCTGGTGGATGCGGTGGATGCGGAGAACCCGAACCTGGTGCTCGTGGTGTTCTCGTATTACAGCGGGTATCAGGTTCGCCAGAACGGCGCGGGCAGTGGGCCGCCGCGATAGGTCCACTGGCGGGGGCGGTTCAACCCCAACCGGGCGGGCGTTGTGTGTCGGCGTCGAGGCTGACGCCGATGCCCGGCTGTTCGCCGCACTCGCGGTCGAACGCGGCTTCACACAGCCGACGGTGCTGCTGGGTGGGGAAGCGACGCGCGCCGCTATGCGCGCGAAGCTCAGCGAGATGGCGGCGCTCAGCGAACCGGGCGATCTGTTCCTGCTCACGTTTTCCGGTCATGGCGGGCGCACGCGCCTGCGAGTGCACGGAGATGAGTCGCGGGAAGTCGGAACGTGGCAGCTCTACGACGGCTCGTTGAACGAAGAGCAACTCAGAGAAGATCTCACGCTGTTTCGGCAGGGTGTGAGAGTGCTGGTCGTATCCGACAATTGCGGCGGCGGGATGCCAAAGAGGGCAAGCCCTCAATTGCCGGGCGGTTTGGAGGAACCGCCTGCTCTTAGCCGCCCGGCGATTGAGGGCTTCTTAAGAGCCTCGGTACTGGTGCTGGCTGCATGCGAAGAAGGCAAGTACGCGGACGGTGCGGGGCTACCCGGTCACTTCGCCAAAGCGCTGTTGCGTACGCTGAACGGCAGCGGCTTCGACTGCCCTTACGACGCATTCCACAGGGCACTCTGTAACGGCATGCCGTCTTACCAGCAGCCCGACTATTACCGTGTCGGCAGTCTGAACACCACGTTCGAAGCGCAGCGGCCATTCGCCATCTAATCGACACATCTGTGCCGCGAAGCGCGTCTTGCTGCGATGTGGCCCTGATGATTGCTGATATCCAGTCTCGATTTCCAACCGTGCTATATGGCCGAAACATTTACCGGATGCGGGTTGACGCCTGCATCGGGGGCCGTCTTCATTTAGGAACATGGTTTGCGTCATCGTGTCTTGTGACGGCTTTTCTGCGGGACTACACTCATGACATCCAATTCAAACAAATCTGACCAACAGGGGAGTGGCATGACTGGATGGCTGCTGTGCCGCTTAGATAGTGGAATGTTCAGCGACGAAGTGGCGGTAACGTATCCGGCTGCGTCATTGGGCCACTGGCAGAAATCCGTATTTGTACCGCGTACTTTTGTGCGATCTGCAAGTGAACATCAAGGTGAAGTAAAGGTGAGAGTCGTGGTCAAGGACGGCGCGAGGTACGCTGTTCTTCCGAGTCCCCGGGGCGACATTGTGAGGGTTGAAGGCGCCGACCTCAGGCAGCAATGATCCTCTCGAACGCTGAAATACATCGCGCGCTCGACGAAAAGCGCCTCGTGTTGGATCCAGAGCCCTTTCCCAGAACTCCAGGCACTCCGGATGTGGACTGCCCTTACCAGGCGAGCGCGGTCGATCTGCGCCTCGGAGACGAGATTTCCTACTTCAAGGAAGACCTTCCGCTGAATGTCGATTTGCGTGGAGGTGGTTTTGCGAAGCTATTCGGACCCAATTCGAACCGCACGAAGATCACCGCTGAGCAGCCGTTCGTACTGAGTCCAAACCGTTTGGTGCTCGGCAAAACTCTCGAGCGAATCGAGTTGCCGATCTGTGCGGAAGATCATTGCTTGGCAGCTCGAATTGAGGGCAAGAGTTCCTACGCGCGCTGCGGACTGCTCGTTCATTTCACCGCGCCGACGATTCATGCAGGCTTCGCCGGAACGATTACCCTCGAGCTCTACAATCTTGGGCCGTTCAGCATCAGCCTGTACCCCGGTGCCTACGTGTGCCAACTGATAGTCGAGACCGTTAAAGGCGTACCTTTACGCAACGACAGCCAGTTTCAGGGACAACATGCCGCTGGTGGCAATGTTTAACAACTATTTAATGAGCTTCCGCGTCTCTTCCGCCCAGAACACCGCATCCACGTAAGCCGCGCGAATCACGTTCTGCGCCAGGCCGCAGAAATCCACTTCTTTCCAGCGACCGCGCTCGTAGGCGCGCACGCAGTGAAGCGCGGCGCCGAGCTGGCCTTCTTCCGTGAGGAGCGCGCTCACGATCTCCGGCGCCAGGGGCAGGTCATCGACGAGTTGCTTGATCGGCACGCCGGTGAGTACGTTGAGCATGGAGAAGAGGCCGGTGATGAAGAACGGCCCGCTGTCGGGCGCGCCGACCAGCCGGCCTAGCTGTTCGCACATGCGGGCGCGCGCCATCGCGACGATGAGAAGGTTCGGCGGACGATCGTCGAAACCCTGCAGAGCCACGAGCGAGCACAGCTGGCGCAACGGATCGAGGCCCAGGATGACGATGCCCTGGCGGATCGACTCCACCTTGCGCGGCAGGTTATAGAAGCTCGAGTTGATGCAGCGGAGCACGCGGTAGGACATCGACATGTCCTGCGACACCAGCTGCTCGACTTCATCGATGGACGCGTCGGTCTTGCTGAGCTCGGTCAGAAGACGCAGCACGCCGATCTTGCTCGACGGCACGCGCGTCGCGCGGAAGGTTTCCGGATGATGCAGGAAGCTGCCCTGGAAGCCGTCGAAGCCGAGGTCCATGCAGTGCTCGAACTGCTCGATGGTTTCGACTTCCTCGGCGATCAGCTTCAGGTTGTGCGCCTTCAGCTCCTGGACGGTGCGCGAGAGGCCATTGCCCTGTTCGCGCGCCAACCCGACTTTCACGATGTCGGCGACCGTCAGCAGCGTGCGGTCGCTGTCGCGGGAGGAGAAATCGCCGATCGCGATCTTGTGACCGCGGCTGCGCAGGGCGCGCAGGGATTCGATCACGTCGCGGGTCGCCGGCAGGTCATCGAACACCTGGATGACGACGCGTTCCGGGCTCAGCGGCAGGAGCGTTTCGCCGCTGGCGAGCAGCTCGCGGGGAAAATTGATGTGTACCGGCAATCCGCCGGCGAGCCGGTCGAGGCCGATCTCGAGCGCGGCGTTCGCGATGACCCGCAGCGTCGCGCGGCGGGAGTCGGTGATGAGCGCCTTCAGTGCCGAATCGGATTCGCGATAGAGTAACTCGTAAGCCGAAACGGCCATTCCGGCGTCGTAGATCGGTTGGCGCCCGACCATTGCGAGGCCGTCCCCTTTCTTTGCATCGTCCGCGGGTCCGGTTGCTGCCCCATTACCCTTGTCGAAACTCATGGCTCTACCTTCGGCGTGGAAGGGGGCAACTTAATGGAGGCTTACGAAGGGTTCGGGGGCGAAGGTCGCATTCTTTGCGCTATTGGGGGGTGGAGTCTTCGGATTGCACTGCCGGATGGGCGGTGGTTCGTGATGGGGTTCGCGAAATGGGGTGGGTGGGGCCCGGCCAAGAGGCCCTCAATCGCCGGGCGGCCCAGAGCGGGTCCTCGTGACCACCCGAGCTATCGACCGAACGGTACGCCGAGTGGCCCCTCGAGGGGTTGGCAGAGTCGTCCGCCGAGGCGGTGGCCGAGAGGTCCGCTCTTGGCCGCCCGGCGATTGAGGGCCGCTTGGCTGACCCCCACCCAACCCCACCGCACATTGGCAAACGCAGCCTGCTGGTGCGTACGCACCACCCCATCGCCACCCTTTGGTGCAAAACTGCCCCCCTGAGGCCCTCCATGCTGCGCCCAGAATTTGCACAGCAATGGGTCTCGCACTTGCGAACACAACGACCGGTATCCGGCCGCGAGGGCGGCTGCGTATCGGCGGAGAGGCTCCTTGTCTATTCACGTCGCGCTCAATCACGTCACGCACTACCGCTACGACCGGCGCGTGGCGCTGGGTCCCCAGGTGATCCGGCTCCGGCCGGCGCCGCATTCGCGTACGCGAATCCTGTCGTATTCGATGAAGGTCACGCCCGCCAAACACTTCGTCAATTGGCAGCAGGATCCGCAGTCGAACTACCTCGCGCGGCTCGTCTTCCCCGACAAGACGGAAGAGCTGCGAATCGAAGTGGACATCGTGGCCGAAATGGCCGTGCTGAATCCGTTCGATTTCTTCCTCGAGCCGTACGCGAACAAGTACCCGTTCAAGTACGAGGAGACGGAGCGGCGCGAGCTCGCCCCATACCTGATCGCGCAGCCGCTCACGCCGCGCTTCGCGGACTACCTCGACAACATCTCGCGCAAGGAAGTCGTCACGATCGACTTCCTCGTCGAGCTGAACATGCGGCTGTCGCGCGACATCCGCTATCTCATTCGCATGGAACCCGGCGTGCAGACGCCGGAAGAAACGCTCACCAATGCGTCCGGGTCGTGTCGCGACTCGGGGTGGCTGCTCGTGCAGCTGATGCGGCATCTCGGGCTTGCCGCGCGCTTCGTGTCGGGCTATCTGATCCAGCTCGTCGCGGATGTGAAGTCGCTGGACGGCCCTTCGGGACCGACCGAGGATTTCACCGACCTGCATGCGTGGTGCGAGGTGTATCTGCCCGGCGCGGGCTGGATCGGCCTCGACCCGACCTCCGGCCTGCTGGCCGGCGAAGGCCACATTCCGCTCGCGTGCACGCCGGAGCCTTCGAGCGCGGCGCCGATCTCGGGCGAAGTGGAAGAGAGCAAGGTCGAGTTCGAGCATTCCATGAGCGTGTCGCGCGTTTGGGAAGCGCCGCGCGTCACCAAGCCTTACACCGAAGAGCAGTGGCAGCAGATCCACCGCATGGGCCACGAGATCGACGCGGACCTCTCCGCGCTCGACGTGCGCCTCACGATGGGCGGCGAGCCCACCTTCGTGGCTCTCGACGATCCGGACGGCCCGGAGTGGAACACGGCCGCGATGGGCCCGACCAAGCGCCTGCTCGCGGCGAACCTCTATCGCCGGCTCAAGGAGAAATACGCGCCGACGGGTCTTACGCACTTCGGCCAGGGCAAGTGGTACCCGGGCGAGCCACTGCCCCGCTGGTCGCTCAACTGCTTCTGGCGCAAGGACGGGCAGCCGATCTGGCAGAACCCGGCCCTGATCGCCGACGAAAGCATCAAGGCCGATATCGATGCCGCGACCGCGCAGCGATTCCTCGCATCCGTCGCGATGTTCCTCGGTCTCTCCCCCGCCTTCGTGTTCGGCGCGTACGAAGATGCGTTCTACTACCTCTGGCGCGAGAGGCGGCTGCCATCGAACGTCGATCCGTTCGAATCGAACCTGGAAGACGCGATCGAGCGCGAACGGCTCGCGAAGGTGTTCGACCAGGGGCTCGATACGGCGGTGGGCTATGTTTTCCCGGTCGCGCGCACGGTCGGCGGCCAGCGTTGGGAAACCGGTCCATGGTTCCTTCGTCGGGAACGCTGCTATCTGATTCCGGGCGACTCGGCTCTCGGCTTCCGGTTGCCGCTGGATTCGATGCCTTGGGTCGCGCCGGCCGATTATCCGTATGTTCATTCGCCCGATCCGACGCAGGCGTTCCCGCCGCTGCCGCAGGCTGCGGCGATCCGCCGCCAGTTGAGCGATTTCGACCGGTCCGCCGCGGATCCGGACGCGCTGGCTCGTGCACAGGCGGAGGCCGAAAAAATCTGGCGCGAAGAGATCGCGCGCGCCCGCGGCGATGTCGTCGGCCCCGACGCCAAGAAGAAGGACCGCTTGCGGCAGCCACCGCGAGATCTTTCGCAGCCGCGCGCGCCGATTCCGCAGGAGTCGGCGAACTGGATCACCCGCACGGCCATGTGCGCCGAACCGCGCGACGGCGTGCTCTACGTCTTCATGCCGCCGGCGAATCGTCTCGAGGACTACCTCGAGCTGGTCGCCGCCGTCGAAGCCGCCGCCGACGCGCTCGATCAGCCGGTGGTGATCGAAGGCTACGAGCCGCCGCGCGATCCGCGCCTGAAATCCTTCCGCGTGACGCCGGATCCCGGTGTCATCGAAGTGAACATTCATCCGTCGGAGAGCTGGGAAGAGCTGAGCGATCGCACGGAGCATCTGTACGAATCCGCGCGCCAGTCACGGCTCATCGCCGAGAAGTTCATGATCGACGGCCGTCACACCGGCACCGGTGGCGGCAATCATTTCGTGCTCGGTGGCGCGACGACGCCGGACTCGCCGTTCCTGCGACGGCCGGACCTGCTGCGCAGCCTGCTCGCGTACTGGCACAACCATCCGTCGCTGTCTTACCTGTTTTCAGGCCTTTTCATCGGTCCGACCTCGCAGGCGCCGCGTACCGACGAAGCGCGCAACGACTCGCTCTACGAGCTGGAAATCGCGTTCAAGCAGATGCCGCCGCTCGGCCACGAGTCGCCGCCGTGGTTCGTCGACCGGCTGTTCCGCAATCTGCTCATCGACGTGACGGGCAATACGCATCGCGCCGAGTTCTGCATCGACAAGCTGTACTCACCCGATGGCCCGACGGGCCGGCTCGGATTGCTCGAACTGCGAGCGTTCGAGATGCCGCCGCATGCGCGCATGAGCCTCACGCAGCAGCTGCTGCTTCGCTCCCTCGTCGCACGGTTCTGGCGAACGCCTTATGTGCCGGAGCGCCTCGCGCGATGGGGCACCGAATTGCACGATCGCTTCATGCTCCCGTACTTCATCGAGCAGGATTTCGCCGACGTTCTCGAGGAACAGCACGCGGCCGGATACGCGCTCCAGCAGGAGTGGTTCGCGCCGCACTTCGAGTTCCGCTTCCCCAAGCACGGTGAGTTTGCAACGCGTGGCATCGAAGTCGAGCTGCGCCACGCGCTCGAGCCCTGGCACGTGATGGGCGAGGAAGGCGCGGCGGGCGGCGCCGTACGCTACGTCGACTCCTCGGTGGAGAGGCTGCAGGTGAAAGCGACCGGCCTTGCGCCGGATCGCTACGCGCTCACCTGCAATGGGCGAATCATCCCATTGCGTCCGACGGGGCGTGTCGGAGAATACGTTGGGGGTGTCCGCTATCGCGCGTGGGCGCCGCCGTCGGCGCTCCACCCGAGCATCGGGGTGCAGGCGCCACTGACGTTCGATCTGGTCGACACGTGGTCGGAGCGATCCCTCGGGGGCTGCCAGTATCACGTCATGCATCCGGGAGGCCGCAGCTACGCGACGTTCCCTGTCAATGCGTTCGAGTCCGAAAGCCGCCGCCTCGCGCGATTCTTTAGAATGGGCCACACACCGGGAGGCCTCACCCCGGCGCCAGAGGCGCCGAGTCAGGAGTTTCCGTTCACGTTAGATCTGCGCAGAGGATGAGACTCCAATGCCCGCTGGGGCCAAATCCGAGGGTTGCCTCGCGACTTACGTCGCCGATGCCCGTCGCTACGACGAGCTGCTCGACGAGAAAGGCGCCGTGCGTCAGCACTGGAAGCCGCTCATCGAGCGCGTCGCCGCGGGCGACGGCACGGGCGCGGGTCGGCGTGGCCTCGAGCTCACCCGGCGGCTCATCATCGAAAACGGCGTCACTTACAACGTGTACGCCGATCCGCAGGGCGCGGATCGACCGTGGGGCCTCGACCCGCTGCCGCTGGTCCTCACCGCCGGGGAGTGGGCCGAAATCGAAGCGGGTGTCGAGCAGCGCGTGCAGGTGCTCGATGCGCTGATGGCCGATCTCTACGGCCCGCAGAGACTGCTGGCCGAAGGAGTCGTGCCGACGGAGCTCGCGTTCGGGCATCCGAACTTTCTATGGCCGTGCCACGGCATCAAGCCGAAAGACGGCAACTGGATCCACATCTACGCCGCGGATCTCGCGCGCGCCCCCGACGGCAAATGGTGGCTGCTCTCCGATCGCACGCAGGCCCCGTCCGGCGCGGGCTATGCGCTCGAGAATCGCGAGATCGTCGAGCAGGTGCTGCCCGATTCCATTCGCGATCTCGGCGTTCGGCGCGTGCGGGGCTTCTTCGGCAACGTGCGGCAGCGACTGCTCGCCGGCGCCACTGTGGATCCGGACGAAAAGCCGCTCGCCGTGCTGCTCACGCCGGGGCCGTTCAACGAAACGTATTTCGAGCACGCGTATCTCGCGGGCCAGCTCGGCCTGCCGCTCGCGGAAGGCACCGATCTCACCGTTCGCGGCGAGACGGTCTACCTCAAGACGCTCGGCGGGCTGCGCCGGGTGCACGCGATCCTGCGCCGGCTCGATGATGACTTCTGCGACCCCGTGGAGCTGCGCAGTGATTCCGCGCTGGGCGTGCCGGGCCTGCTCGGTGCCGTACGCGCGGGCCGTGTGGTCGTCGCGAACGCGCTAGGCACCGGCGTGTTGGAGTCGGCGGCGTGGCTGGGCTTCCTGCCGGGGATCTCGAAACGCCTGCTTGGAGAGGACTTGAAGCTGCCGGCGGTGGCGACCTGGTGGTGTGGCGAGCCGCCTGCGCTTGAATATGTGTTGAGCCATCTCGACGAGTTGGTCATCAAGCCCGCTTATCCGAATCAGCACTTCGAGCCGGCGTTCGGGCGGCATCTCACGGCCGAAGCACGCGCGGCGTTGATCGCGCGTCTTCATGCCCGGCCTTATGCGTATGTCGCGCAGGAACATCTGGCACTTTCCCAGGCGCCGGTGTGGAGGCAGAACGGCTCGCTCGGGTTGTCGGCGAAGGCGCTTTCGATTCGTGTGTATGCCGTCGCGACTGACGAAGGCTTTCGTGTGATGCCGGGCGGGCTGGCTCGTGTTGCCACCGATGCGGCGGTCGACGTCGTTTCCACTCAGCGCGGCGGCGGCAGCAAGGACATCTGGGTGCTTGCGGGCAAACCCGCCGATGAATCCCCCGAACCCGTCCACGCTTCGCCCGCGCTCGTGCGCCAGGACGACATTCCCTCGCGCGTCGTCGAGAACCTTTTCTGGCTGGGCCGCTACGCCGTTCGCTGCGAAGACAAGACGCGGCTCGTTCGCAGCACGCTGGCGGTGCGCGTTGATGCGAGCGTGTGGCGGATCGCGGTGAAATTCTGTCGTGACCTCGGTTTTGTCGGCGCGACGCTCGACCCTTCCGAGAGCCTGCGCGACGATCGCAATCCGCTCGGCGTCGTGGCCGACGTCAAGCGCATGGCGTGGTGCGCTTCGCAGGTTCGAAGCAGGCTTTCGGGCAGCTACTGGCGCGTGGTGCTGGATCTGCAGCGCCAGCTGCAACGCGCGTCCATCGCGCGCGGCGAGCCGCGTGAGGCGCTGGACCGGCTGATCCTCGCGCTGTCCGCGCTCGCCGGATTCGCGTTCGATGACATGACGCATGACGAAGGCTGGCGCCTGATGCGCATCGGCCGGCGTCTGGAGCGATTGCAGTTTCTCGCCACGTTGCTTGCGCAATATCTCGAGACACCGAAGGCGGCGCGTTCGAACGGCGTCGAATGGTTGCTCGAAGCGTGCGACAGCGTCGTCATCTATCGCGCGCGTTACGTCGCCGCGCCTCGGCTCGGGCCCACGCTCGATCTGCTGATTCGCGACATTCAGCATCCGCGCGCGCTGGCGTTCCAGTGCGAAGCCATCGGGCGGGATCTCGCGAGCCTGTCGACTTCGCTGGGCGGGCAATCGGTGGAAGGGCTTGGCAATGCCGTGCCCTATCTCGACGACGCGGCGTTATTCGCGCTCGAAGCCGAAACCGCCGATGCCGCGGAGGAGCGCCTGCAACTCGCGCATCAGCTTCGCGGGCTCGTGCTGGCCGCCGCGCAGCTTTCGGACCGCGTGTCGATGCGCCATTTCTCGCACACCGGCGCGGACGCCCGCGCTCTCGCCACCTGAGCGCCCCGCATGCGATATCGCGTAAGACACGAAACGGCGTACGCATACGGGAGCGACGTGGTGCATTCCCACCAGCTCCTGCACCTCGTGCCGCGGCCCTCGCCGTTCCAGGAATGCGAGGATCACTCCATCGAAATCTCGCCGATCAACTACCGGCGGCGTGACGAGATGGATGCCTTCGGCAACATCGTCACTCGCATCGAGATCGAGAGCGCGCATCGCCATCTCGATGTTTCGGCGGAGATGGAAGTGGAAGTGCACGCGCGGCCCGCGGTGGCGTCCGCGCACACCGAGCGATGGGAAGACGTTCACAGCAGTCTTTCCTACAAGAGCGGCCGCTGGCCCGCGCGCGAGGTGTTGGAGGCTTCGCGCTTCCGGCACGAATCCCCGTACATCCGTGTGAAGCAGGCGTTCGACGATTACGGCGCGGAATGTTTCCCGCCGGGCCGGCCGGTGCTCGCGTGCGCGGAAGCGTTGATGCAGAAGATCCATCGCGAGCTGAAGTATTCGCCTGGTGACACGAACATCGCCACGCCGCTCTCGGAGGTTCTGGAGAATCGACGCGGCGTGTGTCAGGACTTCGCGCACCTCATGATCGCGTGCATCCGCTCGCGCGGGCTCGCCGCACGCTACGTCAGCGGCTACATCCGCCTGCGCCCGGCCATTCCCTCGGCGGATTGCGGCGAGGGCGATCCCGCAAGGCTCGCCGTGCAACCCGCGCGCTCGCCGGAACCGCAGCTCGATTGGGTTGGCGCTGGCGCGTCGCATGCGTGGGTGTCGGTGTTTAGCCCGCCGTTCGGCTGGCTGGAGCTCGATCCCACCAACAATGTGCATGTCGGCACCGATCACATCGGCATTGCCTTGGGCCGCGACTTCGGAGACGTGTCACCGTTGCGCGGCGTGATACTCGGGGGCGGCTCGCACAGCCTTTCGGTTTCCGTCACGGTCGAGCCGCTTTAACGAAGGTCTGAAGAACCTCTCTGAAATCGCTTGCGCGCCCCGGCTTCCTGATGCCCCCAGGGCGATTTCAGAGAAGCTTTCCTTAGCGTCGCGCTACTCCGTCGTCACCGTTACTTCGACGGCGATTGATATGAAGTCGTCGGGATTTCCGGTGTACGTGCCGGCGAGCGGCATGGCCTGCGAAGCGTCGCGTGCCACGGCCACCCGGATGAGGTTACGGCCGCCGATCAGCGCATTCGTCGGGTCGTATTCCACCCAGCCAGCGCCAGGAAGGAATATTTGCGCCCATGCGTGCGTCGCGCCGCTTCCCACCATGCCTCCGGCAGCGCCGATCAGGCTCTCGTCATAGAGATAGCCGGAGACGAAGCGTGCGGCGAGGCCGAGGCTGCGCGCCGCTTCCATCATGAACAGCGCGAAGTCGCGACAGGTTCCGCTGCCGAGCGAGAGCGTTTCGAGCGGCGTCTGTACGCCCTCCGCGTCGCGCTCGGCGTACTCGAACTGCTCCTTGATGCCAGCCGTAATCGCCCAGAGCACGTCGAGCGTTCGTCCGCTCCGGGTCCGCGCGAGCATTTCTTTCGCCCAGGCATCGACCTTGTGTTCGGGGTCGGGGTAGTGATGGTCCTTGGTGCGGCTCAGGTCCGCCACGTCTTCAGCCGAATAGCTGAACGGGAGCTTGTCCGCGTAAGGCTCGACAGTGATCTCGCGCCCGCCGGCCGGAAAATGCTCGGCGCGGAACGAGGATTCGAACACGAGTGACGCGGCCTCTTTCGCAAAGGTGGCGATCGCGATGGAGTTGCCGAACACATCGTGTATCCAGCGCATGCCGCTCGCGGGCGGCGTGATGGCGAGCGCGGTATCGATGAGCCGCAGGTCGTGGCTGTCGCGCGGGCGGGACATCAGGCGATGCTCGCCGAACTGGACCGGCCGCTTGTAGCTGTAGGTCGTCTTGTGACGGACGTTGAGTATCGTCATGTGGGCTGGCCGACAGTGGAGGGGCGGGCGGAGCCGCCGGCCCCTCCACTAATTCCGCAAACCCGCCACGGTTCCGCTGAACCGCCGTGAAATTGGGCTCAGAGCTTCGAGACGACGTGATCCACTTCGTCGGCGCTGCCGAGGATGACCGGTACGCGCTGGTGGATCGCGGTGGGCTGCACGTCGAGAATGCGCTGTCCTGGTGCGGCGAGCGCCTTGCCGCCGGCCTGCTCCATCAGCATCGCCATCGGGTTCGCTTCGTACATGAGGCGCAGCTTGCCCTGCGGCGCCTTCTTCGTCGGCGGGTACATGAACACGCCGCCCTTCAGCAGGATGCGATGAACGTCCGCCACCATCGAGCCGACGTAGCGGCTGGAATAGCTCTGTTCCTGCGCCCAGTCGAGATACTTCTGATAGCCCTCCGGGAAGGTGCGACGGTTGCCTTCGTTCACCGAATAGCTCTTGCACGTCTTCGGCGTGCGCAGCCCGCGCTCGACCAGCATGAACGCGCCGATGGACGGGTCGAGCACGAACATGTCGACGCCATGGCCGACGGTGAGCATGAACACTGTGGATGATCCATACAGCACATATCCGGCCGCAACTTGCTGGGCGCCGGGCTGGAGCAGCGAGGCGTGCGAATCCTTCGCGCGGCGATCATGCCGCAGGATGCTGAATATCGTGCCGACGCCGCCGCAGACGTCGAGGTTCGAGGAGCCGTCGAGTGGATCGAACAGCACGCAGTAGCGGCGATCCGAGCTCGCGTCCTCGCGGAGGATGACCGGCTCTTCGTTCTCTTCGGATGCGACGATGGCCACGCCATCGCGTCCGCCCAGCGTTCCGAGCAGCACTTCGTTCGCGATCACGTCGAGCTTCTGTTGCGTCTCGCCCTGCACGTTCTGCGCGCCGGCCGTGCCGAGCACGTTCTCGAGGCGCGCGCGTCTTACTTTCGCTGCGATGATCTTCGAGGAGATCGACAGCGCCGACAGGATCCACGACAGCGTGCCGGTGGCTTCGGGGAAGCTCGCCTGCTGCTGGAGGATGTGAGCCTGGAGGGAAACGATGGGCCCGACGGAGGGCACCGGCGGGAGAGCGGGATTCGCGGACATGATGTCGGATGAGCCTTTTTATCGTGATGTTTGTGTTTCGGGGCTGCGCGCTCGGGGCTATGCGCCCGGGGCTGCGCGCCCCGGCCGATTCAGCCTGATGATTCAACAGCCTGATTATGAAAAGCTCGTGGCGCGCGCCGGATGCTTCCGGGGTGCGAGCGTAGCCGGCCGGCGCGCGGAATTACGCGCGCCGTGTCTCGTTTTCCAGCCGTTCGCTGTGCTCGAGCCACTGCGCCTCCACCTGTTCCACTTCGCGGGTGAGGCGGCCCTGCTGTTCGGTGAGCTGGCGCAGGCGATCCTTCGCGCTTTCCGCGTAGATCTCGGGCGATTCGAGTTGCGCCTGGATGTCGGTGCGCAGGCGGGCGAGGCGCTCCAGTTCCTTCTCGCATTTCTCGATGGCGGCGCGCAGGGGCGTGAGGCGATTGCGGCGCTCGGCTTCCTCGCGCTTGCGCTGTTTGCGTTCTTCCGCGGATTCGGACTTTTCGGTGGCGCGCATCGGTGCGGCCGACTCGGGGCTGTCGCCATTGGCGCCGCCGGCGGCGGCCGCTGTGGCGGCGGTACCCGCTGTGGCGTTGGGCGCGGTCGCCGCTTTCGCCGCGTTCGTGGTTTTCGTTGCCGCCGACGCTTGCGTCGCCCTCGCGCTCGCTTTGCCGGACGCGCTGTCGGTTTCGGCAAGCCACTTCGCGTAATCGTCGAGGTCGCCTTCGAACGGTTCGGCGCGCCCGTCGTGCACGACGTACAACTCATCGGCGACGGTGCGCAGCAGGTGCCGATCGTGCGAAACGAGCACGACCGCGCCTGCGTATTCCTGCAGCGCCATGGTGAGCGCCTGGCGCATCTCGAGATCGAGATGGTTCGTCGGCTCATCGAGCAGCATCAGATTCGGGCGCAGGTACGCAACGAGCGCCAGCACCAGGCGCGCCTTCTCGCCGCCGGAGAACGGCGCGATCGGCTCGAATACGCGCTCGCCCCGAAAGCCGAAGCTGCCGAGATAGTCCCGCAGTTCCTGCTCCGTCGAGCGCGCGGCGCGCGCCGCGCCGAAGCGCTTGAGATTCGTGAGCGGCGAGTCGCTCACCGAAATCTGTTCGAGCTGATGCTGGGCGAAATAGCCGATGCCGAGATCGCGCGCCTCGGTGCGCGTGCCCGACAGTGTCGTGAGCTCGCCCGCGAGCAACTTCATGTACGTGGATTTGCCGGCGCCATTGCGGCCGAGCAACCCGATGCGATCGCCGGGCGACAGCGTCAGCGAGATGTTTCGCAGGATGACGCGATCCCCGTAACCGGCGGACTGCTTGTCGAGCGCGAGCAACGGCTTGGGCAGCTTGTCCGGCTGCGCGAAGGAAAACTGGAATGGCGAATCCACGTGCGCCGGTGCGATCCGCGCCATGCGTTCGAGCGCCTTGATGCGACTCTGCGCCTGGCGGGCCTTGGTGGCCTGCGCGCGGAAGCGTTCGATGAACGACTCCATGTGCTTGATCTCGCGCTGCTGGCGCGCGTACATCGATGCGTGCTCCGCCATTTCGGCTGCGCGCTGATCTTCGAATTGCGAGTAGTTGCCGCGATAGGCGCGAGCCTTGCCGTGCTCGATATTGACCACACGATTGATCACGCGGTCGAGGAACTCGCGGTCATGCGCGATCAATAGCAGCGTGCCGGGGTAGTCCCGCAGCCATTGCTCCAGCCACAGGATGGCATCGAGATCCAGGTGGTTCGTGGGCTCGTCGAGCAGCAGCAGGTCGGAGCGGCACATGAGCGCTTTCGCCACATTGAGGCGAACGCGCCAACCGCCGGAGAACTCGCGCACAGCGCGGGTTTCGTCTTCGGGCGAGAAGCCGAGGCCATGCAGGAGGCGGCCCGCGCGGCTGCGGGCGTCGTAGCCGCCGGCGGCCGCGTAGTTCGCGTACAGCTCGCCGAGCTTTTCACCGGCATCCCGTGCTTCGGCGGCGGCGATTTCGCGCTCGATCGCGCGCAGCGGGGCGTCGCCATCGAGCACGAACTCGATGGCTGGCTGGTCGGTCGCGTCCAGTTCCTGCGAGACGTGCGCGATTTCGAGATTGCTCGGCATCTCGAAGGTGCCGGTGTCGGCGTGCAGTTCCCCCCGCACCAGCGACATGAGGCTCGACTTGCCGCTGCCGTTCTCGCCGGTGATGCCGATCTTTTCGCCGCGAAACAGACCGAAGCTGGCTTCGGAGAACAGCAGCCGCGGTCCACGGCGTATCGCAACGTCCTGAAAATTGAGCATGAAACGGAGGCGCGGCCGGCGCGGAAGGTAAACGGGGCGCGCAAGGCTATAGCGGCGCGGGCGGGCGGGCAAGCGCCGGGTTTTCGCGGCTTTCGGACGATTCTTACGTGCGGTCGCGACCCGGGACGACGCGCAGCGGGGCGGGTGTGCGGTTCAATGGGCGCATGAAACTCCCCACTCTCGGTTCGGTGGTCCGGCGCGGCGGTGTAGTGCTGCCGGTGCTCGGTGCGGCGTTGCTGGCCGGTTGCGGAAATTCCGCCAGGCTGCCCGTTGAAGCAGGCACAGGGCCGCAGCCAACACTGCCCCCGCCGAACAAGTCGCTCATTCCCACTGTGAACGTCGCCCCCGCCCGCGGCTGGTCTCAAGGGAACCAGCCGGTCGGCGCGCCGGGGACGGCGGTCACGGCCTTTGCCACGGGGCTCGAGCATCCGCGCTGGCTCTATGTGCTTCCCAACGGAGATGTGCTGGTCGCCGAAACCAACGCGCCGCCGAAGCCGGAGGATGGCAAGGGCATCAAGGGCCGTGTGATGAAGGCCATGCAGAAGAAGGCTGGCGCCGGCACAGCGACCGCGAATCGCATCACGCTGCTGCGGGACGCGGATGGCGACGGCCGGGCCGAGATCCGCACCGTGTTCGGGGACGGGCTCAACTCGCCGTTCGGCATGGCGCTGGTCGGCAACGACTTCTATGTCGCGAACTCGGATGCCGTGGTTCTTTTTCCGTACGTCCCCGGCGCGACGAAGCTGCAGGGGCGCGGGCAGATCGTCGCGAAGCTGCCGGCGGGGCCGATCAACCATCACTGGACGAAGAATGTCATCGCGAGCCCGGACGGCTCGAAGCTGTACGCCACCGTGGGCTCGAACAGCAACGTGGCGGAGAACGGCTTGCCGGCCGAAGAGGGCCGCGCGGCGATCTGGGAAATCGATCCGCGCACGGGCAACCATCGCGTCTACGCCTCGGGTTTGCGCAATCCGAATGGCATGGCGTGGGTGCCGGGTAGCGGCGCATTGTGGACGGTGGTGAACGAGCGCGACGAGATTGGCAGCGATCTCGTACCGGACTACATGACGTCGGTGCAAGACGGTGGCTTCTACGGGTGGCCGTTCAGTTACTACGGGCAGCACGTCGATACGCGTGTGAAGCCGACGGACGATACGCTCGTTCAGAAAGCGATCGTGCCGGACTATGCCTTGGGGCCGCATACGGCGTCGCTCGGGCTCGCGTACAGCGAAAGCAACTCATTGCCTGAGCAGTTTCAGCGCGGCATGTTCGTCGGCCAGCACGGCTCGTGGAATCGCAAGCCGCGCAGCGGCTACAAGGTGCTCTTCGTGCCGTTCGCCAACGGCAAGCCGAATGGCAAACCCATCGACGTGCTCACGGGATTCGTGAACGGCAAAGGCGATGCGAACGGGCGACCGGTGGGTGTCGCGTTCGAGAAGAGCGGCGCGTTGCTGGTGGCGGACGACGTTGGCAATGCGGTGTGGCGTGTCACTGCGGAGAGCAACGCGCCGGCGACGCACACGGCGGCGGCTGAGCAGGGCGGGCCTGGGACTTCGCGGTAACGTACCCTCAGCCGCCTGAGCGCTTCGCGTCGTAACCGAGTTTGATGAGCTCCGCGACCAGCCGCTCGCGGTGATCGCCCTGTATCTCGATGCGGCCGTCTTTGGCGACGCCGCCGGCGCCGCAGGTCTTCTTCAGCTGTGTGGCGAGCGCGTCGAGTGCCGCCGCGCTCAGCGGCAACCCGGTAATCACCGACACGCCCTTGCCGCCGCGACCCGCGACTTCACGCCCCACCCGAACGCGCGCGTCCCGCACGTCCTGCGCGCTGGGCCCGCTCGCAGCTTCAGGCACGGGTTTGCCCAACGAGGCGCCGAGCAACGCGCCAAGCGAGGTGCCGAACGATCCGCCCACGGGCTGGGTGCCGGGCTTGACCACAGCACCGCGAAAGGTCTGCTTGGGTTTCATGGCGCGCCTATGATGCCGGCCCGGCGCCGGGGCGCAACCCTCTCAATGTGAAATAATGTTCGCCGGTATGTGGTGTGAGCCCGTTGCCGCCGAAGAGGGTGGCGTCGCCGCGTATTCATCGAGCAGCGTGGCGAGCCGATCAGGGTCCACTGGCTTCACGATATGCAGGTCGAACCCCGCCGCAAGCGCCTGCGCGCGCTGTTCAGGCGCGCCGTATCCGGTGAGCGCGATCAATAGCGGCGCGGCGTCGCCGAGCGCGGCGCGAATCTGTCTCGCCACTTCGTAACCGTCGACGACCGGCAGCCCAAGATCCACGAGCGCGACTTCCGGCCGGTGAGCCAGCGCGCATTGAATGCCGGCGGCGCCATCGCTCGCGACCCTCACGTCGTGACCCCACAATTCGAGCAGGAATTTCAGTGCGTCCTGCGCATCCTGGTTGTCTTCGACGATGAGAACGCGGCGCGAGCGCGCGGGAGGTTTTTCACCCTGCGGGAAGGCCGCGTTGGCGGGCGTTGCGAGCGCGTCTTCCGCCACCAGCGGCAGCGTGATCTCGAACTCACTGCCCCGGCCCCGTCCCGCGCTGCGCGCGGTTACCTTGCCACCGTGCAGCTCAACGAGCGTGCGCACCAGCGTCAGGCCGATGCCGAGTCCGCCGCGCGACCGCGCGAGCGGCACATCGGCTTGCGAGAACAAATCGAATATCGTCGGCAGCGTGTCCGCGTCCATGCCGATGCCGCGATCGCGGACGCTGATCCGCGCCTCGCCGACTCCGGATGGGCCGCGCCCGAGTGCGAGGCTGAAGTCGATCACGTCCCCCGAGTTGCTGTACTTCGAGGCGTTGTCGAGCAGGTTGGTCAACACCTGCTCGAGTCGCATCGGGTCGCCGCGCACGGTGAGCTGTGCGTTGGGCAGCGCTACACGCAGCGACTGGCCGCGCGGGGCGAGCTTTGTCTGCTGCAGGCTCGCGGCGATCCTTCGCGCGAGCTCGTTGAGATCCACCGGCTCCCAATGGAGATCGATCTTTCCTTGTGTGACGCGCGCCGCATCCAGCAGATCGTCGACGAGGCGCCGCAGATGGGAGGTCTGGCGACGAATCAGCTCACGCGCCGTCTTCTCGACGGAATCGCTCGGTTCGCGGCGCTCGAGCAAGGGCAGCGAGGTGACGATCGCGGCGAGCGGGTTGCGCAGCTCATGCGCCAGCATCGCGAGAAACTCGTTGGTGCGCCGATTCGCCGCCTTCAGCTCTTCCGCCTGGTCGCGCAGCTCCTGCTCGATTTCAGTCAGTCGAAGCAGCGAGCGCACGGTCGCGATCAGCTCTTCCTGTTCGAATGGATGGCTCAGGTAGCCGTCGGCCCCGCATTCGAGGCTCCGCACCTTGAACTCGGTCGCCACGAAGACCGCCGAGGTGTGCAGCACCTTTACGCCGTGGGTTTTCGGATCCGCCTTGATCCGCTGGCAGACTTCGAGTCCCGTCATGTCCGGCAGCTTGATGTCGAGCACCACGAGTCGCGGCATCGCCTCGCGTACCTGGTCGAGCGCCGCGCCACCCGTCGCCGCTTGGATAACGGTGAAACCGCCTCTCTCCAGCATCCGGGTGATGACGTAGCGGCTCGCATCGTTGTCGTTCACGTTGAGAACTAGCGGTCCGTCGCTGCCTTTTCCGGGCTCAATGCTGACCATGGCGCCTCGGGAGCGATTGACTTGGGAGGGGTCGGCGACGACCGCCGTCTTGTCGTCGCGAGTACGGTGAATCGCAAATTCGCGCAACAGCGCCTCGCGGCGGTCGCCACGAAGCCGCAAATCCGCATAACCGCTCGGGAGCTTCCGCGAACCCCGCTGTGGTTGGGCTCAATCGACGCCTCTCGTACTGTCGACGGTCCACATTGGACACATTCGTGCAAAGCCAGTAGCAGGAACTGTTCCCGAACAGTGGTTGAGATTCCCGGCGCGGCTTGCCCGCCCTGCGGCGGTCTGCTCGAATCGGCGCAGCAGAAGGGGGATCACGGCCATGAAAAAGAGCACGGCGCGCGTCACGCGCGCGGTCGTCCTGGGCGCCGGTTTCGCGCTCGCCGCCGCGTCGGCGGCGTTCGCGCATCACTCGTTCGCGATGTTCGACAGCGAGCACCAGATCAAGGTGGCGGGGAAGGTCACGGGCTTTCAGTGGGCGAACCCGCACGTCTACATCGAGATGGACGGCAAGAACGTGAAGGACGAGAAATCCGAGGAGCAGCACTACACGGTCGAGTGCGCGAGCCCGGGCATCCTTACGCGCATCGGCTGGAAGTTCAACATGGTGAAGAGCGGCGATGCGATCACGGTGATCATCGCGCCTTTGCGCACCGGCGAGCCCGGCGGGTTGCTGAAGCAGCTCACGTTGCCCGACGGCCGCAAATTCCTGAACGGTGGCCCGGCGGGCAAGCCGAACATCGAGTAATCGCCGACTGGCAAGGGGAACGGCGATGGAAAAACCGACGACGTATCACACGAACGCCGCACATCCGGCAGGCGATACTCGCCCCTGGCGGGGCGCCGCTGCGATCCTCGTGTCCGCCGCGATACTCGGTCTGCTCGCGGGCCCGGCTACTTTCGCGGCTGATGCGCCTGCCGCCGCGAGCGGCGCGAAGCCTGCCGCGAAAGGGTCGAATCCACGCACCGCGATGACGGGGCAGTGGAATCGCTATCCCGAGATCGACGAGAAGCCGTTGCCTGGATTCCCGCCGGCCGCGCCGATTCCCTCGCCGCCGCTGAAGGCCGAATACAAGGCGCAGTGGGAAGCCCACCGCAAGGCCCTCGCCGACGCGGAAGCGGCCGGTAAACCGATCTTCTCGAACTACACCGCCTGCCTGCCCGATGGCATGCCCGCGATGATGATGGGCATGTTCCCGATGGAAGTGCTGCAGACGCCGGGGCAGGTCACGATCATCCAGGAGGCGTACAACCAGGTTCGCCGCATCTACATGGGCGAGAAACTGCCCGCCTTCGAAGACGCGGAGCCGCTCTTCTGGGGCCATTCCACCGGCAAGTGGGACGGCGACACGCTGGTCGTCGAGACCATCGGCGTGAAGGAAGACGTGAAATTCCGCGACGCGCCCCACAGCAACCAGATGCGTATCGTCGAGCGCCTGCGCATGTTGTCGCCGACCATGATGGAGGATCAGGTCACCGTGACGGATCCCCTGTATCTCGACGGTCCCTGGCAGTGGCGCTGGATGTACAAGCGCATGAAGGACTACAAGATGCTCGAGTACGTGTGTGAGTCGAATCGCGAGTATCGCGATGAGACGGGGGCCGCCCGTATGCGGCTCGGGAAATAGCGACACTCTCCCGCGCATCCGGTTGGCTTCCCTCTCGTGCGATCCGCCCGGAAAAGCTTCAGGTCCGGCTGGACGGAACACCAGCCGGACCTGGACGTTCCTCATGTCACATGCCTGCCCAAGGGGAGCACATGACACTCACGGCGCTCATGATTTTTGTGCTGATCTCGCAGGTGCTGGCAATGGGATACCTGCTCTATTCGTTCAACGGTGTGGAACGCGAGGCGCGCAAGCGCACCGCTGACCTGCGGGCTCACATTGATCGCGTCGTTGGGGATCTTGAGAGTCGCCTGCGCGAGACGGGCGGCGTCAAGGACGAGCCAGCGCGTAAACGTGCCGTTGTCGGCTGACCGGATGACAAGAGGCCTCTCAATCAGGCCGGGGCGAGACGTCTCGCGCCAACCTTCACCGGCGCAGTCTCCTTCAATCCCAACGCGAGCACCGCGCCAGCAAACGCGCAAACCATCGCCATATACATGGGCGCCTGTAGCCCATAGCGGTCCGCTAAATTCCCCGCCAGCACCGGCCCAAACGTCCCGCCGACCACCTCGCCCATCCCCACGATCAATCCAAGCGACGTGGCAACGTACTTCGCCGGAATCGTCTCGGACGGAATCGTAGCCATGAACAGCGGAAACACCCCGCTCGCCGACCACCCGATAAAGATCACGATCCCCAGCACGAGCGCCGACCCGCTGTAGTTCAGCACCGCAAGCGGATAAAGCACACCAATCAGCGAGAACACGATCACGATCGGCTTGCGCCCCAGCTTGTCGGAGAGTCCCGGCACGATGAACGCGAACACGGCGGCCGAGATGCCTAGCAGCGCCATGAGCCAGCTACCCTGCTCAGACGGAATGTGCAGGTAGTTCTCGTAAACGAGCGGCAGAAACACCCACCCGAGCACCATCCACGCGACCATGAAGCAACACATGGCGCCGCAGAGAATGATGTTCCGATAGCCGAACATCTGCAGCACCGACATCTTCTCCTCGTCCACGCCCCCTTGGCCGACCGACGAGATGGCGTGCGTCTGCGGCTCGCGCACGATCTTCCACAGCAGGAACGCGCAGATGAGCCCCGGAATGGCGGCGATGTAGAACGCCGCGCGCCAGTGGTAGTGGTTCGCGATCCATACCAGCACGATCGGCGCAATCGACGAACCGATGAGGTTGCTCCCCAGATTCTGCATGACGCCGGCATTCAGCCCACGCCGTTTCTCGTCCGACTCCAGCGCGATGAGCGACTGGGAGATGGGCAGCACGCCGCCTTCGGCCGTACCCATGAGCATGCGGGACAGGAACAGGATCACGAAGGATGAGGCGAGGCCCGACAGCGCCGAGCACACCGAGAACACGATCACCGTGACGAGCAGGATCGATTTACGCTTGCCCGTCTTGTCGGACAGGTAGCCGATGGCGAGCGCCGAGAGCGCGAACGCGAACGACAGCGCCGAGGACAGCGCGCCCACTTCCGTATTCGAGAGGTTCAGGTCCTTCTGCACGAAGGGCCCGAGGTAGCTCATCGCGTTCCGGTCGAAGAACACGAACCCGAAGGTCAAGCAGAGCACGGCCATCAGCCGCGTCTCGTAACGCCAAAATCCGGTCTGACTCATTCGCAAGTGCCCCTGCCCGAGAATCTGGTTTTATAGGATCGCGCCATTGTGGTTGAGGCGCGCAGGCCGTGGAAAGGGGCGGGGCGGCCGGGGGGCGAACATGACGAACGAATTGAAGGGGCGGATCGCGATCATCACCGGCGCGGGGCGGGGTGCGGGCGAGCGATCGCGCTCCGTCTGGCTGCGCAGGGCGCGGCGCTGACGATAACCGCTCGCACCCGGGACCAGATCGACGAGATGGCCGGTCAGAAAGCCGCGCCAGCGGGTGCACGCACGCCGTTGTGGCGGAAACGAAAGATCACGGCGTGAGTCTCTTCGCCATCGACCCGGGCCGGCCGCCCGCGGGGCGCTCGTGGATTCAACCGAAATGAGGGATTCAGGGTGGCCGGGCCTTGCGCCCGGCGTGCACCCGACTGGAAGTCTCTATCGACGCAGCTTGAGCGTCGCTACGTTTCCATTCACTGGTTGTCCGTCATCTCCATGACTGACGATCGCCTCCTCTTCCTCGAGAACATTGCCATTCACGTTGCCGTTCGCGGAAGTCGAGTAACCCTGGGCGCGGCCCGTGCCTTGCGGCTCGGCGTTGCCCGGGGTCCCGTTCGCGAGTGCGGCGCGTTTCTTTCGTTCGTGTATTTCGGCGCGATCGATGACGATGTGGCGCGGCGCTTCGATGCCAAAGCGCACCTGGTTGCCTACCACTCCGAGTACCGTCACCGTGACTTCGTCCCCGATGTAGATGGTCTCTACGGGGCGTCGCGTGAGAATGAGCATTACGGCCTCCTTCCGACACCTCACTGCAATGGCCGGGATCGGCCGCAACCAAACTAGTTACGACACGGGCCCCGGGGGTCGAGAAAGGCACGGTGATCGTAGGTTCGCAAGGCCATTGAGCGCAAGACGCGCGACTCCGAAAAAGAGTCAACCGTGATACTTATTTGGCGCAGTTCGATGCAACGGGGTGCGTATTTTTTTAGATCCAAACAGTGAAGACGGACGGCGGCGTTTTTTCCGCGTGCGCGCCGCTCGGCGGGTTGGGCCGGCGGATGGCGGTTACCGCCACTGCCCGCACTGAGACTCCCCGCTGGAGGGTTCGTATTGCGTCCGACCAGCGGCCGGACCGCACTAAACCGGCCGATTAACGGGCGCTGCGCGCCAGCGAAATTGACCCCGGTCGGCCCCTCCCGCTACCGTCCGGCCGCCTACAACCAGAACAGTCTCATATGCTGTCGACCTTACGTGCTTTCGGGGAATGGCTGGCGACGACCTCGCTCAGCAACACCATCCAGAACGTGTCGTGGATCATCCCGACCGTGCAGACGATCCACATCCTCTGCGTCGCCATCGTGATCTCGGCGACCTTCCTCGTGGATCTGCGCATCCTCGGGATGTTCTCGCGCTCGCAGCCGCTCGCGGCGCTATCGCACCGGTTCCTCACCTGGATCTGGTGGGCGCTGATCGTGCTGCTCGTGACGGGCTCGCTGCTCCTCACCGGCGAGCCGGGCCGCTCGATCACCAATCCGGCGTTCTTCGCCAAGATGATCATGCTGGTGATCGTGGCCGGCCTCACGGCCGTGCTGCAGAGACCGCTCGCGCGGGACGCCGGTTACTGGGACGGGGACCGCGCCGTTGCCGCAAAGAGCATCGCGATCGTCTCGCTGGTGCTGTGGTCCTGCATCGTCTTCGCGGGTCGCTGGATCGCCTACGTCACCGCGCTCTAGACGCACGGAAAGCGCTGCGGCTCACGGCGCCCGATCATCTTTTTCGAGGGGGATATCTTGGAGAGCTTCTTTCAGTGGGTTTACGACCTGCCTATCGCGGAGCACATCCGCTCCAACGAGCTTGCCTTCCCGTGGCTCGAGAGCGTGCACGTGCTCGCGATCACGCTCGTGCTGGGTTCCATCGCCGTGGCGGATCTGCGCCTGCTCGGGATCGCGTCCGTTAAGCGGCCAGTATCGCAACTTCTTCACGAGGTGCTGCCGGTCACCTGGGTCGCTTTCGGGGTCGCGTTGCTCACCGGCCTCCTCATGTTCACGTCGAACGCGGTGGAGTACTCCCACAACAAGCCGTTCCAGTTCAAGATGCTCCTGCTGGCGCTGGCGGGCCTGAATATGCTGGCTTTTCAGCTCGTCACGTTCCGTACCGTGGGGAGCTGGGACCAGGCCGCGCGCACCCCTCCCGGCGCACGTTTCGCCGGTGCCGCTTCGCTCTTCTGCTGGATCGGCGTGGTCGCTTTCGGCCGGTGGATCGGCTTCACGATCGGCTTCTAAAGGCCGCCCTGAGAACTTAAGCTTTCCGTCCGCGGGGGACGGCAAGAAGGCTGTAAGTTTAATGGGCATTTCAAGACGGTTGCGCCTGCGTGCGCTGGCAGCGGTTGCGACACTCGTGGCGACAGGGGCTGCATTCGCCCATCACTCCTTTGCGATGTTCGACCGGGACAAGGAAGTTGTCCTGAGCGGCACCATCCACGAGTTCCAGTGGACCAATCCGCACGCCTTCATCGAGTTCGACGTGGCCAACGGCAAAGGCGAGGTCGAGCGCTGGTCGGTGGAGATGAACAGCCCCAACAACCTGACGCGCCAGGGCTGGAAGTCGACCTTCCTCAAGGGCGGCGACAAGGTCACCGTCACGCTCAATCCGCTGCGCGATGGCAAGCATGGCGGGCTCTTCGTCGCCATCGTTCTCGCGGACGGCAAGGTGATCAAGGACCCGACCAGTCGCCAGCGCCCGCCGCCGGCGGAAGGCGCGCCGAAGAGCTGAGCCGCTAGCAGCCTCTGTCGGACTTAACCAGTCCGACAGGCTGCTAGATCGCGAGCGTCGCGCGCGACGCGGGTCCCATGACCTCTCCCAGCGTCTTGCCGAGCTCGTTGAGCGCGGCGGGCTTGCTGCACACGGCACGAATGCCGATGTCACGCGCCCGGGCTTCATCTTCCGGCCGTACGTAACCCGAGGTGAGCACGATGGGCAGGTCCGGCCGGATGGCCAGCATCTCCCGCGCACAATCGAACCCCGACATGCCGGGCATCGACAGATCGGTGACCACCACATCGATGGCTTCGGGATCTCGCAGGAACTCCTTGAGCGCCGCCGCAGGGTCGGTGCAGCCCGTGACGCGATAGCCGAGGCGAGTGAGATTGAGCGTGCCGAGGCGCACGACCGCGTCCTCGTCATCGATGAACAGCACGCGCTGGCCCATGCCGCGCGACAGCCCGGTGGCCGTTTCCGTGCCGGTGGCAAACGACGCTTCCGGCGCGGCGGGGAAAAACAGGTGGAACGACGTGCCGTTGCCGAGCACGCTCTGCACCGTCACCGCGCCACCGCAGCTTCGCATGATGCCGTGGACGATCGAGAGGCCGAGGCCCGTGCCCTGTCCCGGCGGTTTGGTGGTGAAGAAGGGGTCGAAGATGCGCTCGACCACTTCGGCGCTCATGCCGGTGCCGTTGTCGCGCACCGTGAGTCGGGCGTATTGGCCCGCTGGCAGGTTCGCGGCGCCGTCGAGCCCGCAGGCCACCGCGGTCGGGTCGACCTCGACGCTCGTCAGCTCGATCTCGATGAGGCCGCCGCGCGGGGCGAGGGCGTGCGCGGCGTTCGTTGCGAGATTGAGCACGATCTGATGGATCTGGGTCGCGTCGGCGGCGACGGCCGGCACCCGCGCGGACACGTTCGCGCGGATCTCCACCATCGCCGGCAGGGCGGCGCGCGCGAACTTCAGCGCTTCTTCCACGGCCGGGCCGAGCTGGATCCCCTTGTGCCGCGCTTTCTGCTTCTGCGGCCGGCTGAACGACAGGATCCGGCGCACGAGGTCGCTGGCGCGCTCGCTCGCGTGCGAGATCTCGACGAGATACTCCTGCGCGGCGCTGTCTTTCCCGATCAGTTCCTGCGCGAGTTGCGCGTTGCCCTGGATGACCAGCAGCATGTTGTTGAAGTCATGCGCGATGCCGCCCGCGAGCGTGCCGAGCGATTCGAGTTTCTGCGAGCGCAGCTGCGCTTCCTCGAGACGCTTGCGATCGTCGATGTCCGTGTTCGAGCCGATCCACTTCGTGATATCGCCCTTCGAGCTGTAGAGCGGAACGGCGCGCGTGTCGAACCAGCGATAAGTGCCGTCGTGACGGCGCAGGCGGAACTCCGAGCGGAACTCGGTGTTTTGCGCGACGGCGCTCGCCCAGGTTTCCATGACACGTTCTTTGTCGGCCGGATGCAGCTGCTGCCGCCATCCGAAGCCGAGCTGCGCGATGGCCGGCATGCCCGTGTAATCGAGCCACTGGCGGCTGAGATAGTCGTAGTAGCCATCCGGCCCGCACGTCCACACGAGTTGCGGCAGCGACTCGGCCAGCTGCCGGAAGCGATGCTCGCTATCGCGCAGCGCCTGCATCTGCTTGTGGCGCCCGAGGCAGATCGCCGCGGTATGCGTCGCGAGATCGATGAGTTGCAGATGCTGCTGCGTGGGCAGGCCCGGCCGCAGGTAATAGATGGCGAACGTGCCGAGCACGTGGCCGTTCAGGTCGATGATGGGCGTGGACCAGCACGCGCGCAGTCCGTGCGGGATCGCAAGGTGTTTGTAGTTCGTCCAAAGCGGGTCCACGAGGATGTCTTCGACGTACACGGGGCGGCGGAAGAACGCGGCGGTTCCGCACGAGCCGACTTCCGCGCCGATGACCGCGCCGTCGATCGCTTTCGTGTACGGCTCGGGCAGGCGGGGCGCGGCGCCGGTGCGCAGATGCTTGCCATCCGGATCCAGGATCAGGATGGAGCAGTACATCTCCTCGAACTGCGCCTCGACGACACGCAGCAGCTTGTCGAGCGTCTCGGTGAGCGGCGCGCCTCGCGCGATCATCTCGAGCACCTGCTTCTGGCCGTCCGCCAGCGCTTCCGCGTGCTTGCGGCCGGTGATGTCGCGGTTCATGCCGACCCAGGCAACCGGCGAGTCCGGTGTCGGTTCCACCGGCACGGCGCGCACCGTCACCCAGCGCCACTCGCGGCTGACGTGACGGAGCCGGAACTGCCCCTCGAACGCCGTACGCGTCGCGATGGCCTGTTTCCAGGTCGCCTCCATGCGCGGCAGATCGTCCGGATGGACGACCTTCTTCATACCGTCCACCTGCAGCTGCTCGACGGACTGGCCGGTGAAGGCGCGCAGCGATGGCGAATTGTCGGGCTCGCCGTTCGCGCCCGCGGTCCACACGATCTGCGCCGAGGCTTCGATGAGCGCGCGCCAGCGGGTCTCCGCTTCGCGCAGCACCTGCAAGCGCCGGAAATCCGCGCCGCGCCGGTCCGCGTCGACGCGATTCAGCGTGCGTGCGGCGAGCCAGATCACGATGCCAAAGATCACCACGTTCGCCGATGCGAACAGCGCGAGGCCGGCCTCGGTCTCGTACCAGCCGGCCCGCTGCCCTTGCAGGCGCAGCCACCCGACGATCATCGGCAGCAGAATCGCGAGCGGCAGGACGCGACGGGCCATGAGGCCGCCGTGATGCTGGCTGAAGAGCTCGCGCGCGATGCTTCGATCCGGCCGCGCCAGCACGAAACCGACGCCGAGCGCCACGACGAGCAGCGCCGTGTGGAACGAGACCGAGGCGTACGGCCTGATCTGATACAGCTGCTGCGCGCCGTAGAGATAGCCGAGCACGGCGACGAAAGAGATCGCCGCGGCGATCAATGCCGGCCACTGCGAGAACCGGCGCAGTCTCGTGCTCGTCGCATCGAGCAGCAGGAACGAGATGCCGAGCAGGATGATGCTGGTCGAAGTCGCGGGCGAGATGCGCCCCGGGAACGAGCCGCCGCGGCTGATTACCGCATCCCGAAACAGGAGCTGATCGATGCCAAGACTCACGTTCGTCAGGTATTCGACGAGCGTGAGCGTGCCGAGCAGCAGCGGCGGCAGCGCAAGCACGCGGGCTACGAGGATGCGTTTGCGGCTGGGCACGTAGGGCGGTTTGAGTGCCACCGCGGCAATCATCGAGAGACCGAGCGCCATCAAGGCCGCCGCCGTATTCGGCTTCATGGCCATGGCGTTCGGCAGCACCGACTTGAACGTCTCGATATCGAACGCCCAGCCGACGAGCACGAGCAGGCCCACCACGACCGACGCGTAGCCGGTGACGACGGCCCACAGCGGGCCGCGGGGCGAAACGAGCTCGCCACCGCTGGGTTTCGAAGGGGAGGGCAGAACAGGCTCCGGGAGCACCGATTGACGGCTTCCGGTATCCCACGTTATGTCGGGCGATGAATCCGTGGCTTCCACATCACTCCCGATCCGGCTCACATCTCGAGCCAGATGCGCCGGGACTTCAGACGCTCGGACATTTCTTCGAATGTAAGCGGTTTGTCGAAAAGATAGCCCTGCATCTGGTCGCATCTCAGCAGGCGGAGCATGCGCGCCTGTTCCTCCTGCTCGACGCCCTCGGCGACCACGGTGAGCTTGAGCGAGCGCGCGAGCGAGATCATCGTGGAAACGAGCGTCATGGCGCTCGCGTCGTCGAGCATCGCGGACACGAAGGCGCGATCGATCTTGAGCATCTGCACGGGCAGGCGGGCGAGATACGCGAGCGAGGAATAGCCGGTGCCGAAATCGTCGATCGCGATATCCACGCCAAGCTCGCGGATGGCGAGCAGCTTCGCGATGTTCGCGGCGACGTCGTCCATGATGATCGACTCGGTGACTTCGATGTCGATGCCGTGATCCTCATCGCCCTGGCCGAGGGAGTGCGCGAACACGTCCACGAAATCCTGCTTGCGCAGCTCGACGGTCGAGACGTTGATGGCGACGCGCGGCGCCTGCAGGCCGGCGTTCGTCCAGCGACGGCGATCCGCGATCGCCCGGCGCAGCGCCCAGCGTCCCGCCTCGACGATCAGCCCCGTCTCCTCCATCAGCGGAATGAACTGGCCGGGCGGCACGAGCCCGAGCTCGGGACTTTGCCAGCGGACCAGCGCCTCGATGCCGACGAGCCGCCCGCTGCGCGTATCGATCTTGGGCTGGTAGTGCAGGACGAACTCGTCCTTCTCCAACCCGTCGCGCAGCTTGATCTCCAGCGCCAGGCGCTCGGCGGTGCGCGAAGACATGTCCTGCGTGTAGAACAGGTACGTGTCCGCGGTCGTCTTGCATTTCTTCAACGCCGTCTGCGCATGCCGGAGCAGCGTTTCCGGATCCGCGCCGTCCGCGGGGAACATCGCGATGCCGGCCTTGCCGGACAGGCGCAGCTCCGCGGCGTGCGTGCGGAAGGGCGAGGAGAAGATGCGGGTGGACCATTCGGTCACCGTGCGCGCGACGTCGTTTTCCGAGCGCGCCTCGGGAATCACGGCGACGATTTCGTCGGGTCCCACGCGCGCGGCGCGGCCCGGGTCGCCGAGCGTTTGCATCAGCCGGCCGACGAGCGTCTTCAGCACCTGGTCGCCGACGTGGCGGCCGAATGAATCGTTGATGTTCTCGAAGCGATCGACGTCGAACACGACGAGCGCGAGGCAGTTCTGGCGGCCCGCCGCCGCTTCAAGGTCTCGCGCGAGCCGCTGCAGCAGCAGCGTGCGATTCGCAAGACCGGTGAGGGCGTCGTAGTAGGCGAGATAGTCGAGCCGCTCGGTCTTCACGATGTGATCGAGCGCGAAGGACACGTGCTCCGCGAGCTCGTGCAACAGCCGGATTTCGCCTTCGTTGAAGAAGCCGACCTCGGTGGTGTAGAGCGCGAACACGCCGGTCGCCTTGCCGTCGACGATGAGCGGCAGGACGATGGCGGCCCGATGCCCGGCCTTGACCAACTCCGGCCCGAAGCGCAGTTGCCCCTGCACGGCTTCGATGTCGTTGCAGACAGCGGCCCGCCGCATCATCACCGCTTCGTGCACGAGACCCCGACCGGAAATGGGGTCGATCGGCCCGGGCTGGCCCAGCCGGTTGAATCGGCTGGGATCGGTTCCGGCGGCGGCGACGGGCGTGCACGTGCTCGCTTCGGAGTCGATGAGGCCGATCCACGCGAAGCGGAACTTGCCGTGCTCCACGGCCATGCGGCATGCCTCTTCGAGCAGGCGATCGCGTTCGCGCACGTGCACGATGACCGCGTTGATGCTGCTCACCATGGCGTGCACGCGGTTCAGGTGGCTCAGCTCTTCGGCGGCTCGCTTACGCTCGGCGACTTCCTCTTCGAGACGCGCGGCATGCAGTTCGAGACGGGCGTTCGCTGCGCGCAACTCTTCGGCCTGGCTGCTGAGCTTGTCCGTCATGAGCCGCACGTGGCGCACGGCGTAACTGCCCGTGATCGCGTTGGAGTCCGTCTTCGGCGATTCGCCGAGCGCGTAGTCGACGGCTTCCAGCACGTCCGACGGTTTGCAGGGCTTGCGCAGCACACGCGTGACGCCAGCGGCGCGCGCCAGCTCGGTGGCGTCGCCTTCGTCGTATTCGGCGGTCAGGAAGATGACCGGCGTCTGGGCCGTACGGGGTTCCATGCGCAGGCGGCGGACGAGCTCGTAGCCGTCCATCGCGGGCATCATGAGGTCGGAAACGATGAGCTGGGGATTTTCGCTGCCGCGAGCGCCAGGGCCTGCTCCCCGTTACCGGCCTCGATGATGGTGTGGCCACGAGGTCGAGCACGGCCGATAACAACCGCCTTACCGCGGCATCGTCGTCCGCTATCAGCACCGTGGCCATACGATCTCCAGGAGGGACCCGGATCATAGCCAGCGGTCGGATTCTGTAACGTGCGGTTTCCCGCAAATGCGGCGCAGCAACCGGGGGAAACGGGCGTTTTTCAGCTCGTGATGGCGGCCGACGGCGCGGATTTCACGAGCCCGGCACGACCGGGGGTGTGACCCGGCCCGTGGAAGTTGTATCGCCCCCGGCCCGGCCACGCGCCGGGTACGACGTAGTATGCTTTGCACCAATACTCGTGGGGCGAGCTTTCCGTGCGGGGTTTCCAGGGAGGGTGGATCGGCGGCAAAGGGGCTGTCCGATACCCGCAGTAGCGGCACCGTAACCAACCATGACCCAGCGAACCATCACTCCGGCGCGCCACACCCCAGGCGCCGGATCCACGGAGCGTCCGATGAGCCCGATCCACGCAGCCGCCCTGGGCTCTCGGTACCCAGCTGCGACGACAAGCCGATCTGGGACGTGTGGCTCTCGATGTTGTGGCTGCCGGCGGTCACCGTGGCCGATGAGCTGGAGGTCTTCGAAAGTCTCGCGCGGGAGCCCGCCACGGCTGCGGAGCTGGCTGATCGCCATGGCTTCCAGCTGCGCGGCGCGGACATTCTGCTCGGCCTGCTCACGGCGCTGAAATTCTGTGTCTCGCACCTCGGCCGGTATCAGGTGACGGAGCCGACGCGCAACTATCTGCTGCGCGCGAGCCCGTTCTACTGGGGCGGCGTGTTCGTCCAGCAGCGCGCGGTCCAACCCGATGCATGCCGCGATTCGCGGTGCCGGTCCTCAAGAAGGATCACCCCATCTTCGCGCAGTCCTCGAAGGAGCCCGCGGTCGAAATGTGGGAAAGCGGCGAGATGACGCTCGACGCGGGCCCGTGGAATCGCCGCATTCATGCACAGCCATTCGCTCGCCGCGGCCACGGGAATGGCCTTGCGCACCGACTTGTCCGGCGTGAAGAGCCTGCTGGATGTGGGTGGTGGCTCCGGTTGCTTCTGCATCACGCTCGCGCAACAAAACCCGCGGCTTCGTTGCGCGGGTGATGGATCTCGCGCGATGTGCGAGGTCGCGCCTCGGATATATCCGCGCGGCGGGTCTCGCCGAGCGCGTGGGTGTGCACGCCGTGAACATGTTCGGGAGCCGTGCCCACCGGGCCACGACGCGATGCTCTTCTCGAACATCTTCCACGATTGGGGTCCGGAAACGAACGCGAAGCTCGCGGCCAACGCATTTGCGGCACTTCCGAGCGGTGGGCGCATCTTTCTGCACGAGATGCTTCTCGAGGATACGGGCAGCGGCCCGCTGACGACGGCGGCGTTTTCCACGCTGATGCTTGCGAACACGCGCGGTCGCCAGTTCACGTTCGCGCAGGTAAAGGCGATGCTGGAGGATGCGGGGTTCACGGACATCGACGCCGTGCCCACGTACAGTTACTACTCCGTGGTGAGTGGGACGAAGCGCTGACCTCATGGCTTTCGGTCAGCGGTTCCATCCTCGCGTGCTGTTCCTCGCCACGCTTGGTGTCGGCGATCATCCTCGTTGCCATCGTGGCTGTGCCGCAGTGGCTATCGAAAGGCGCTCGCCTCGAAGTGCTACGCGACCACGTTGGGCAGATCGCCGATCTCGCGGCGAGCGTTGTCGACGGCGATCTGCATGCGCAGCTCATCGACCCGGCGAACTACAGCAAGGGCCTGTACGACCGCGCATTGAAGCCGCTTGTGCGGTTTCACTCCGCCAATCCGGAGATCTTCTACGTCTACACGATGGTGGAGCGCGACGGCGGCACGTTCTTCGTGCTCGACACCGCGGCGTCGCCGGACCTGCACGTCGGACGCAATCCCGCGCGTCTCCGTACATGGAGAAATTCGAGATCCGCAAGGAGTACGAGAGCGACTGGCTACAGCAGATCGCCTCGGGCACAACCTGGGTCACGCCGACGTTTCAGCAGGACGACTACCGGCGACTTCCTCACCGCTCACAAAGCGATCTTCGACAGCCAGCACCGCTACGCTGGCTTCGTCGGCGTCGACTTCGATCTGCAGTACTACCTCTCGCAGGAGGCGCGCTTCCAGCGGATCGGCACCTGGAGTCTGATCGCGGCGCTGGTCGCATCGCTCATCATCGGGTACATCATCGCGCTCTATCACTTCGACCTGAACCATCGTCTCGAAGAGCACTATCACACCTCCATTCGCGACGGCCTGACGGGCCTGCTCAACCGCCGGGGCGCAATCGATGCCATTCGCCGCTCGCTCGCGCGACGCACGGCGAGTTATGCCACGTTGCTCGTCGACATCGACAACCTGAAGGCGTTGAACGACACGGGCGGCCACGCGCACGGCGACGCGGTCATCGCCGCGCTGGCGACCGTCATTTGCGAGAGCATCCGCGAGGGCGACGACTGCGCGCGTCTCGGTGGCGATGAGTTCATGATCTTCGCGCCGGATTGCGATGCCGTCGGCGCCGCGGAGATCGCTCGCCGCATCCTGGCCGCCACCACCGCGCCGTGCGGCGAGCTCGCCGGGTCGAGCTTCAGCGTCTCGATCGGCATCGCCGTGCGCGATCACGCCGACGCGGACTTCGACCGGATGTATCGGGAAGCGGATGCCGCGCTCTATCACGCGAAATCCGGCGGCAAACATCGCTTTTCCTACTACGAAGCCACGGTGAAGACGCAAACCCTTCCGGCTTGACCGCGCCGCTGGCCGCTTCCGCCAAATCGTGCTATTCAACGCACGCACGATGATGAGGGGGGAGTCAGGAAGTGGATCACCGCAATCCTGTCGATCGTCGCGATTTTCTGAAAGCGTCGACCGGCGTCATCACCGGCGTTCTCGCCGCGGGCAGTCCGCTGGCGCTCATGGCGCCGTCTCGCCTGTGGGCCGCCGATCTCAAGGCCTTCACAACCGCTGAAGGCACGACGCTCATGGCCTTGGCGCGCACCATCGCGCCTCACGACAAGCTCGAAGACGCGGCGTACGCCATCGTCATCCAGGGAGTCGATGCGGAGGCCGCGCAAGACGCCGCCATGAGCAAGCTCGTGAAAGACGTCTCGCCGCGCTCGGTCCCGGCTTCGCCACAGCGCCTGAGAACGTGCGCGTCGCCGCGCTCGAGAAGATGGAGCAGACGCCCTTCTTCCAGACGATGCGCGTGAAGGTGTTCGGCCTCTACGCATCCGACCTCGCATACAAGTATTTCGGCTATGAAGGCGAGGCGTTTCTCGAAGGGCGGTTACCTGTTCCGCGGGTTTCGACGACCTGCGCTGGCTGCCCGATGTGCCACTGGCGGACAGCGGTCCCGTGATCAAGCAGGGTTGAGGGGGGGCGCGCGTATGGCGAAGTTCGAACAGAGCGACGATGGCGTCGTAGTCATCATCGGTTCGGGCGCGGGCGGCGGCACGCTAGCGCACGAGCTCACCCGGCGCGGCATCAAGGTGGTGCTGTTCGAGGCGGGCAAACGGCAGTCCCTTGCGACGTTCACTCAGGTTCCGGGCGAGGGCGTTCGCGCAGCTCACATGGCTCGAGCCGCGCACGCAGTCCGGCACTTCGTCCGTGAAAGACGACTACCCGACGCTACCAGTGTGGACGTGCAAGACCGTCGGCGGCACGACGGTGCACTGGACGGGCGCCTGCCCGCGCGTGCAGGCCTACGAGATGACTTCGCGCACGACGTATGGAGACGTGAAGGGCACGTCGCACATCGACTGGCCGATCGAGCACGCGGAGCTGCTTCGCTACTACGAGATCGCCGAGAAGCGCATGGTTGTCAGCCGGCGCAACGGCCTTCCCGGCATGCCGGCGTCCAGCCACTTCAAGGTGATCTACAACGGCGCGCGCAAGGTTGGCTACAAGCGTGTGCACACGAATTACATGGCCATCAACTCGCAGCCCGCGGATGGCCGCGGCATCTGCATCGAGCAGGGCTTCTGCGCGCAGGGCTGCAAGACCGGCGCGAAGTGGAGCACGCTCTACACTGAAATCCCGCGTGCGGAAGCCACAGGCAAGCTCGATCTGCGTCCAGAAAGCCGCGTTACCCACATCGAGCACGGCGCCGACGGCAAGGTGACCGGCGTCGTCTATGTTGACGCGCAGGGCAAGGAGCAGAGGCAGAAAGCCCGCATCGTGTGCGTGGCGTGCAACTCGATCGAGACGGCGCGGCTGCTGCTGTTGTCCGAGAGCTCGAAGTATCCGCAGGGTCTTGCCAACTCGCATGACCAGGTTGGCCGCAACTACAGCCGGCACACCGGCGGGTTCTGCTGGGGCATCTTCGACAAGCCGGTGCACATGTGGCGTGGCGCGACGCTCGCCGGCGTCATCGAAGACGAGAACATCAACGACCCGAAGCGCGGCTTCGTCGGCGGCTATCACCTGGAGATGGTGGCGATGGAGTTGCCGACCTATCCGCTGGTGGGGCTGCCTTACATGTGGGGCCGCGATTTCGCGGACATCATGGAGAGCTATCGGAACATCGCGGGCATGTTCATCAACGGCGAAGACATGCCGCGCCCGACGAATCGCATCACGTTGAACAAGGCCGTGAAGGATACGTTCGGCCTGCCCGTGGCCAACGTGCACTTCGACGAACACGAGAACGACACGGCGATGCGCAAGCATGCGCAGGGCCAGGCAAAGAAGGTTTACGACGCCGTGGGCGCCCGGCGCATGATCACCACGCGCCAGACGCCGGGCACTCACAACATGTGCACGGCGCGCATGAGCAAGGACCCGCGCGATGGCGTGTGCGATTCGCACGGCCAGACGCACGACATCAAGAACCTGTTCATCTCGGACGGCAGCTCGATGACGACGTCCACGTCCGCGAATCCAACGCTGACCATCGTGTCGCTCGCGTTACGCCAGGCGGAGTTCATTTCGCGCGAGATGAGCGCGAAGAACATTTGAGCGCCTGGGTTTCTTCCGGAATACCACCGAGCTCGAAGCGTCGAAGAGGGAGGTGGCGGGCACCTCTGCGTGTAGGATTACACGCAGAGGAGGCGCCAGAGGATGCGGTCTTGCGGCCGGTCCCCGCCAGATCCCTCTTCGAGCAGGCCGCAGCCTACCCGAGTCCTCGATCAATCCTTCTTGACAGCGTCCTTCGCAGCGTCCGTCGCGTCCGCGGCAGCGTCGCGCACGTTGTTCGCGGCGTCTTCGATCTTGTCGCTCGCTGGCTCTTTGCCGCCGTTCTTCGCCGCGTCGATCGTGTGGTCGATCTTCTCGCCCACGCGTTCCGCCGGCCCCTGCTTCTCGCACGCGGCGAGGCTCAGGATCGACAGGGCGGCGAGCGCGGCAAACGTAATCTTGTGTTTCATGATGCTTCCCTCCGGATTGCGGGGAGCATGATGACTGAACGACCTTGGACTGGGGGTCGGCCGCAGCCGGCACTCGACGTAGGACAGCGCTTACAGCGCTGAAAGCCGCCCGACTCAGGCGCGATGGGACGCGCGACCCGGCATTTCCTCAGGCGAGGGCAGCTGCTGGTCCGCGACGGGCCGCCACTCGACGGGCTCCCAATTGGGCGGCAGCGGACTGTTCGTGGTGGCGTTCAGCCACACGATCGGCCCCGTGTCGCCGTGATTCACGCGCATGACGTTGAGAATGATCGCGCGCTGAGTGCCCAGCGAGAGGCGCGCTTGGACGGTGCGAAGCAGTGGCGGCAGTTCCTGCGAGACCAGAGTCCAGGGCGAGCTGCGCGCCTGGCGCATCTCGTCCCACACGGTCTGGCATTGCAGGTGAAAGCGAATGACCGGCTGCGAGGAATCGCCCTCGTACTCGAGCTCCATCTCCGGCTCGGTGTCGAGAATAGGCTTGTCGCAGAGGCTGCAGGTCTGCCCTGTACCGCGACCGCCCCAAATGCGCGACGGTTTGGTTTTTGGCAGCCGCGCCTGCTCAATGCGCTCACGGGCGGCATCCCGTAGCGCGTCTCGACCCTGTTGCGATGGGTCGCCCATATGAACCAATTCCCCGGAAGGCGACGAGATTCACTATGCGCGCGCGGCGTGGCTCAAGTCCAGCCTCGATCCGGCGCCCGTCACAAAAAATTTTCTGTGTCGCTGGCACGCGGGCACTCGAACGGTGCGAGACCCGCGTGAATGATTCACAACTGGGAAATGATTCAAATCAATCTGCTTTGAATTGTCTCGAATTAGCGACCCGAATCGATCTTGTCCGCCAGCGACCCGCGGCTCGTCCGGCGGTACAAACCGGCGAGCGCGCTCGCCGTCGCGCGCGTGCGCGGATCGGCGAGACCGTACGCCGAGCTGAGTTTGTCGTAGCTCGCGGCGAGCAGCGGTTCGGCTTGCGCGTCTTCGCCTCGCTTCGCGAGGATCTGTCCTTCGATGGCGCGCACGTTGGCAAGCTGCGGATGATCCGCCGGCACCGTGTCTTGCCAGATCTTGAGCGCGCGTGTGGCCGCCGTCGCCGCTTCGTCGAGCCGCCCGAGCTCGATCAGCGTGCGCGCAAGGCCTGCCTGCGCGGCTGCGACGTACTGGTGATCCGGCGCCAACGTAGCGGCGTAGATCTTCAGCGCTTCACGGAATTCTTTTTCAGCTTCCGCGTACTGGCCCTTCATATGCAGCAAATTCGCCAGATTCACGTGGTCGTAGCCCACTGCGCTGTGCGCCGTGCCACGCACTTCGACGTCCGTCTTCAGTACCTGGCGCAACACGTCTTCGGCGGCCGTGAGATCCCCTGCGGCCTGCAAGAAGCGGCCATAGTTGCCGAGCGCGTCGAGCGTGTCGGGGTGTTTCTCGCCGAGCACGCGGCGTAGCAGTGAGGTGGATTCTTCGAACAGCGGGCGCGCTTCATCGAATGCGCCTCGGCTCTGGAGAATCGTGGCGAGGTTGTGCGCCTGATACGCCACCTGCGGGTGATCGCTCGTGAGCGCGGCGCGATCGATTGCGAGCGCGCGCCGGTAGAGATCCTCGGCCCCGCGCACGTCGCCGTGGCGCTCGATGACCTGGGCGAGCTCGTTCATGACGGACGACACGCGTGTCGACTTCTCGCCGTCGAGCTCCGTGAACAGGCTCAGGCTCTCCCGCAGCGTCTTTTCCGCGGCCTTGAACTCGCCCCGCTCCTTCAGGAGCTGGCCGAGCTCTTCGAGCGACTGCGCCACCGCGGCATGGCGCCGGCCGTGCAGGCGCTCGTTCATGGCGAGCGCGTCGTGGAAGTGTTTGGCTGCGGTTTCCATCCGCCCGGCCGCCTGCTCGAGCTTGCCGAGCGCGGCGAAATTGGAAGCCTTCGACTCGTGGTCGCCGGTAAAGAGTTGCTCACGCATGACTAGTGCCTTCTCCAGTTGGGGGCGCGCGTCGGCGATGAGTCCGAGACTCAGGTACACGCGGCCGATGGTTTCCATGAGGTTTGCCTGGGTCTCGGGCGCATCCTTCAGGTCTTGCTGGATGCGCAGCGCGCCGCGGCCCAGAATCTCGCGCGCGGTGACGTCCTTGCCCTGCGCCTCGGTCGGGTCGGCCACCTCGAACAGGCCGGCGAGGAATCGCGCGGTTTCGTCGGAGCGACGCTTTTCCTGCTCGGCGATGGCGCGTTGCTGGTCGAGGCGGTGTGCCTGCAGCGTCATCGCCGTCGCGACGCCCGCGAGCAGCACGACGAGCGCTGTGGATGCGGCCACGACGACCGAATGCCGACGCACGAATTTGCTGGAGCGATAGCGCCACGTGTCGCGACGAGCGATCACGGGCTGGCCGACTTCGAAGCGACGCAGATCCGCCGCGAGCTCGTCCGCCGAGGTGTAACGGCGCTCGGGCTCCTTACGCATCGCCTTCATCACGATGTTGTCGAGGTCGCCCGCCAGATCCCGGCGCAGCCGCTGCGGCGTCGTGCTGCGGCAGTCGGCTGCCTCGTCGATGCGCGGCCCGTCGATCGCGGACATCGCGCGCCGGTTCATCGTGGAGCTGGGCAGAGGCGGCGTCTGGTTGCAGATGATCCGCTCCATCTCCGACAGCCGCGCGTCGCGCATGTCGAACGGGCGCCGGCCGGTGAGCAGCTCATAGAGCAGCACGCCGAGGAGGTACACGTCGGTCGCCGTGGTGATGAGCTCGCCCTTCACCTGCTCGGGGCTTGCGTGCCCCGGCGTGAAGAGCCGCACGTCCGCCTGGGTGAGCGCAAGAGTGTGCGTGGATTCGCGCACCTCGATGAGCTTGGCGATGCCGAAGTCGAGCAGCTTCAGCGTCCGGTCGCGCGTAACGAGAATGTTCGACGGCTTCAGATCGCGATGGACGACGAGGTTCTGGTGGGCCGCATGCACCGCCGCGCAGACGCCGCGGAAGAGGGCCAGGCGCTCCTTCAGCGCAAGGCGATGCCGGTCGCAGAAGACATCGATGCGCTCGCCATCCACGAACTCCATGACGAGATACGGGATGCCATCGGCGGTGGTGCCGCCATCGAGCAGGCGCGCGATGTTGCGATGGTTGAGCCGCGCAAGAATCTGCCGTTCCGAGCGCAAGCGGTTGTGATCCGCGCGGCTCACGAGGCCGGGGCGCACGAGCTTCACCGCGACCTGGTGGCTGTATTCGCCGATGCGCTCGGCGAGATACACGTCGCTCATGCCGCCGCCGCCGAGTCTGCGGCGCAGCTTCCACGAGCCGAGCACCTGGCCCGAGCGGTCTACTTCCCAGAACGACTCTTCGTTCTCGGCTTGCTCCCGCTGGCCGCTGGCGCGCGTGATGTTGTGCGCGTGCATGACGCGGTCGAACGCGTCCGCGTCATTGGCGCAGGCGGACTTGATGTACGCGAAACGCTCGCGCGGACCAAGGCCCCCTGCGCGTGCGACGATGCGGGCGATCTCCGCCTCGTCGAGCTTCGCCATGGATTTCCCCTTGGACTCGAAGCCGGATTACTGGGGCGGCTTGTTGATCGATGCGAAGGTGGTGGAGCCACCCGCGTTGCTGCCGTTTGTCATGTCGACCCCCAAAAAAACTACGACCTTCACTTCAAACCCGGTCGTGAGCGGGGACTATATGTCAGCCAACGGAATTTGGGGGAGCCGAAAAGGCTTGCGGCAACCTTTCCAGGGCGGTTGCGAGCTCATCCGCGTGGCGAGGGGCGGCGCCAGCGGCGCCGCCCTCAGCACGTCTTCAGGCGCCGGTCGTTTTCGGCGGCGGCATCTGCCACTCGGGGACCCACCAGCCGTGGATCTGGGGGGCGGCGCGCATGGGCAGTTTCACGGTGGCGATCGGCCCTGCCTCCGGTCGTTCGGCATCGAGAATCACCAGATCGGCCCTGCCACCTTCCAGGGTGTGCGTGGCGACACCCATGAGGTAACCGACCCCTTCCGGCGCATCTTTGCTCTTGGGCGCGAATACGGCCTCGGCTAGCTGCACGCCGTCGCCGGCCTTGTAGACGGTCGCCTTACGGGTCTGCTGGTCGAAGCGCGCCCAGCAGGAAGCCGGTCGCTTGGACGGGTCGGTCGGATCCGGATCCGGGCACGGCAACCAGCCATAGCGGTAGTGCATGGTGTTGTAGCGATCGTCCTGGCGCGGGAGCGCGCCGAGGTGATTGGGGTACAGCACCTCCATCTTGTAGTCCTTCACCGTCTTCTTCGAGACATCGACGGAGACCCGCGTAATGCGGCTCGAGCCCTTCACGGGATCCCAGCGCTGGCCGTCGCGCATCGGCATGAACGGGAACGGGTTGTAGCCTGACATTTCGCAGTCGTAGAACACCTTGTCGCCGTCGCTCCAGGCGCCCATCACGTGCGTGGAGCAACGCTCCGGCCCCTGGAACCAGCGGATGTCCTTGCCATCGCCGCCCCGGCGCATGACGCCGAAGTACGTGGGCTTGCTCGAGTCCCACGACCAGTGGATGCCGCCGGCCGCGATCTGCTTCTCATCGAACGCGAGCGGCGCGATGTAGAACACGATGTGTTTCTGGGTGACCGCGAAGTCGTGGATCATTCCGACGTAGGGCACCTTGATCCACGCCTGCCACACCATCTTGCCCTGGGGTGTGATCTGGAAAACGTTCACGTCGTCGGTGGCGAAACCCTTCGCTTCGTAGCCGAACGCGACGATGTCGCCGGTCTCCGAGTCGATCTTCGGATGCGCGGTGAAGGTCTTGCTCTGTAGCTGCCCATCGAACGTGTAGACGGGATCGAGCGTCTCGAGCGTGTTGAGATCCATCGCCACCGGCGGGCTGTCTTCCTTGAACGCCAGCAGCATGTTCTTGTAGTTCATGATGTGCGTGTTGGCGGTGCTGCGGCTCAGCCCCTTCACGCTCGGATCATCCTGATAGATGTTCCGGTACATCGGGAACAGGAGGCGATGCGCCTTCTCCTGCGCGAGGTAGCGCTGGTTGCGCGCAAAGCGGCTGCGGTAGTGCACGCGGCCGTCCTTGATGCGGAACATGCTGATGTGGCCTTCGCCATCGAACGGAATGTTGCCGGGGCGCAAGGGGTACTGCGGATCGGGGCCGGTGCGATAGAACGCGCCTTCGAGATCGGCGGGGATCTTGCCGTCGATTTCCACGTCGGCCACGTCGGCTTCCACGCGGAAGAGTTGCGGGCCACCGGCCCGTACGCCGCGATCGAGGCCGCTGCCTGCGGGCGGCGCCGAAGCGGGCGGTGACGGCGTGGGCCGCTGCTGGCTGGGCAGAGTGTTCTGCGCAGTTGCGGGCATCACAGCCGCGGCGCCGGCGCCTGCGGCCACGCCCAGCGCGGCACCCATGAAGTTACGGCGGCCGGCGGACCGGCGATCCATGTGGGACTCGCGGCCGGAAGCCGCCTTGTCTTTGCTGCTGCTCATCTTTGAAACCCCTCGCGATTTCGCGTGGCCGGGGAGCGGACGCACGGCCGGTAAACGCCTGCGGCGGCACGTGGTGTTGGATGATCCCGAGCGTTGACGCGTGTTGGAAACACTAGCAGATGGCGTGCGGGGCCGGCACCGTACATTGGCCTGCCGTCCCGTAGAATTGCGTCTTCATCCACATTTTGGGTTCTTTTGTGCCCGCGGCGACGATTTCGAGGCTGCGAGGGCGAGGTTATACGGATGCGTAGCTCGAGGTTGAAAGTGGTGGCGCTGGTGGTTGCGCAGTTCGTGGGTCTGGCGCTGGTGTCGACGCCCGGTTGGGCGGTGTTCGACGAGCAGAAGAAGGCCGCTGAGCAGAACGAGGCGCCGGCCTCCCCCGAGGCAAAGGCGGCCCTCGACGCGGGTCTCGCCGCTGTGAAAGAGGCGGACGCGGCGGCGGAGGGCGCGTCGGGGAAACTGCCGCCCGCCGCGAAACAGGCGTATGCGAAAGCGCGCGAGAGTTTCAGCGCGGCGACGAAGGCGGATCCCCATCTCGCGCAGGCCTGGAACGGTGTCGGCTATTCGAGCCGCAAGCTCGGGGACTACAAGGCCGCGCTCGCCGCGTACGACAAGGCGATCGAGCTACGCATGGGATATCCGGAAGCGACGGAGTATCGCGGGGAAGCCTACCTCGCCCTCAATCGCACGGAGGACGCGAAGCAGGCGTATCTCGATCTGTTCGCGGTCAACCGAGAGCTTGCGGGCAAGCTGCTCGAATCGATGAAGAAGTGGACCGCGTCGCGCGGCAAGAACAAGGACGACGTCGAGGATCTCAACGACTTCATCAAGGAACGCACACAGATCGCCGCGCAGACTGCGGCACTCACTCGCGAGGCCACGACGCAGGGCTGGAACTAGGAAGGCTGTCTGAGCCAACGCGAGTCGCTCAGGGGCGCCCCAGGTCAGCCCGGCAGCAGCGTGTTGATGAACGGCACGCTGAGGAGCGAGATGACGAGGCCGGCACCGAGCGCGGCATTCGCCACTTCGGTTTCGAGGTTGTACTGCTGGCAGAGGATCGGCACGGACGCCATCGGCGCCATGCCGGCCTGAAGCACGGCCACCGCAAGCACCAGGCCTTTCGCACCGGCCACCATCCCGAGCGCGAAGATGAGCGCCGGCGCGATCGCCAGCTTCCACCCCAGCGCTAAGCTCGCCGCGCCGAGACGGTCGCGGCTCATGCGCAGCTTGAAATTGAGGCCGATGGAAAAGAGCGCGACCGGCGTCAGCGTCGCGCCAATGCGGGCCACGAAGCTTTCGGCAATGGGGCGCCAGCCGTCTGTGTGTCCGGCATCCTGCCCGGCATCGCCCGGATGCCAGCCGCCGAAAGCGCCGATGATCACGCCAGCCACCAGTGCGAGGAACGGCGGGAACAGCAGGACTCTTCGAATGATCACGCGCGGTTGCGGCTTGCCGCCGCCGTAGATCGCCGCAATCGTGATGCCGCCAACGGCGAGCGCGATGGAGCAGCCGAGCTGGTCGGAGAGGGCGGCGAACGGCAGCGCCTCCTTGTGCCTCAGCATTTCAATCAGCGGGAAACCGACGAGCGCCGTATTGCCTAGCCCCGCTGCGAGCGCCGCCGCGCCGATGCGCGCGTTCGACCAGCCCAGCGCGCGGCCCATCAGCGCCGCGAAGGCCCAGCCGCCGAGGAATACGAGCCACATCGCGACCGGCATGAACCACAGGTGCGTGTCCATCTTTACGCTGGGGATGAGATCCAGCACCAGCGCCGGCAGCGCGATGTTGAGGACCCACCAGTTGAGCCGGGGCGCAAGATCAGGAGGCGCCTTGCCGAGCCTGGCCACGATCCACCCGAGCGCGAGACAGCCCAGCAACAGGACGAGCGATTCGATTTTCAACGGACTTGGGGCCTCTTGCGTGCGGGTGCGAACGGCGGTGCGGGCTGCCAATCGCGACGCGCGAGGGTACCCTTGTCGCCCTCGAGCCGAAAGGTTCGCCTGCTGGCGCGTGCGATCAGCGCACGTGCCAGCCCGATGTCACCACGAGGCCTTCCATGCCGCTGACGAAAATGGAGCACTACCTCGTGCTCACGAAGAACATCGACACCACGCGTGATTTCTATTGCCGCGTGCTCGGGCTGCGGGATGGCTTCCGGCCGCCGCTCGGCTTTCCCGGCTACTGGCTGTATCTCGGTGAGACGCCGTGCCTCCACATCGCCGAGTGGGAGACGTACACCGCGCACTCGAGCTCGCGCGGCATCCCGGTTTCGACACCGGCGGAGGGTACCGGTGCGTTCGATCACATCGCCTTCGTCGCCAGCGACTACGATGATTTCCTCGCCAACCTCGCGCGCAACGGTGTCGAGCCTTATCGCAACATCGCGAACCCGAACGGCCTGCGCCAGGTGTTCCTGCTCGATCCCAACGGGATCAAGATCGAGGTGAACATCTGGGAGAAGAGCGTCAGCTGATCACCGACGCCGGCGCTCGTTTTCGAGGCGTGTCCTTTTAGCGCGCCTTCAGGTTGCGCCGACCAGCGTGCACCGCTCGTTGAAGAGAGCTTCACGCTTTCTGCGCGACTCCGGACAATTGAGTGCGGCGACCTGCTGCCAACTGCCTCGCTCGGCCCCTTCGATCACGAGCTCTCACCCGGATCTGCCGTGAACCCTATAGACCTCTTCTTCGGAGACGGGGTAACCATCAGCGCTCGAATGGCCTCGTAGACTTCCTCGAGCTGATTCTGCGTTTTCAGATCAAGTGCGAGCAGCGACCGTTCGAGGCGCGCCAGCTTCTGCGAGAGATCCTTGTTCGAGGCGAGCAGTTCGCGCAGCTTCACGAAGGCTCGCACTACGTAGACGCAGGTCATAGCCGATGCGCCGAGATGCGTTTCGCATCAACCTGCTAGAGGAGTCGCGCGGAGCGCGCACTAGCTAAGCAAGCGTCTGGACCGCCGGGCGCCTCCTCGCGGATTCGAGCGGATGGTTCTGGTTAGCGAACGCATCGCGGACTGGGCTGGTCGAAGTCGTTTCGCGGAGGCAGGTCCATGGTCCTCCAGAACGTGCCGAGCTGACCGAGGCCGGCATGCGGAGCGAATTTGATTCCGCAGGGTGCCTGAAGCTTGGTGAATCGGCTGCCAAGTCGCAGATCGACCGATGCCGAACGCCACTGTTCGTCCTCCAACGGAGGCTCGAATCGAATGGCGCCTGCTTCGACTTGTGCGCGAATTTCCGGCTGGGCGAGAACCATTACGCCACCATTGCCGCCAGGCCACGCCGCGGAACGTGCGCAAGCCCGGATGTTCTGAAGAACGAGCCGAAGAGGTGCACCTTCACCGCCTCTTTCGACGCATCCAGCACGATCGCTCTCAGTAATCCGCGCTCGCCGTTGTCGGTGTGAAGGTCCGCCTGATCCGCGAACCCTGTGAGCGGGCCATCGGCCGCGTTCACGAGGATGAAGCGCTCATGAGGAAAGGGGCCGGGCTGTATCGAGCAAGGTACGCCGATGATCTCGCCGTTGTTGATGTTCATCATTTCACTCCTTCGATCTGATTTCGGGCTCGCCTGTCGCGAGTGGGGCGGTGCGAAATCTGAACGAGGCGCGAGTGGTTGTCTACATCAATTTCGATACGAAATTTCGTACTTTCATCGCGTGATCATGGCGTTACGTGCATGCGCTCGGCGCTGTGCAAGCTCGTGCGTAATACGCCTGCGCGATCCGCCAGTGACGACGCGCAGGGCCCGGTGACAGACGTTCGCGAGCGACGTTATCGCGCCGCTTGAGCGTTTCCGACGTCGACCAGAATCTTCATGCCTTCCTGACGGTGCAGCCGCTCGAAGCCATCGCTCATGATCCGTTCGAAAGGAATCGTCTCGACCCAGCCCTCGAGCGGGTACGTGCCAGCCGCCATCTCTTCGATGACGCTGGGGAACGTGTTGCACGAGAGCGCGATGCCGCTGATCTTCACCTCCGACATCAGCAGCTCCATCGGCTGAATCTGCAGCGGCTTCGTGTGGATCGCGACGACGACGAGCTGCCCATCGACCGCGGTGCTCGACAGCGCGGTCTGGAATGCCACGGGTACGCCGGCGGCATCGACGGAAACGGCGGCGCCGCGACCGCCCGTGAGATCCTTGATCGCGGCGACGACATCGCCGTCGCGCGGATCGAGCACGGTCTTCACGCCGAGCGCCGTCAGCGCCGAGCGCCGTCGGGGTGAAGGATCCACCATGATCACGTTTACGCCCCAGCGCCGCAGTGTGTAGAAGACGCCGACGCCGATAGGCCCGCCGCCGTGGATGACGACGGTCTGGCCCGCCTCGGCTTCGCAGCGTTGCGCGGTCCGATAGGAAATCGCCATCGGCTCGATCAGCGCGCCCTGCATGCCCGTCATCGACTTCGGCAGCTTGTGCGCCATGGAGCGCTTCACCACGGAAAACTGGGAGAGGCCGCCGCTGCTGCGGTTGTAGCCGTGGAAGGCGAGCAGCCCACAGTGGTTGTATTGGCCGGAGGTGCAATAGAGGCAGTTGCCGCACGTCTCGACCGGCTCGACCGCGACCTTGTCGCCAATAGCGAGACCGTCGACCCCGTCGCCGATCTCGACGACTTCACCGCTCAGCTCATGCCCGAAAACGATCGGATTCTTCACGCCCGTGAGCGGATGCGGCGTGGTTCGCGTGGTCAGGGGGCCGTGGTAGAACTCGTGCAGGTCGCTGCCGCAGATGCCGTTGTAGAGCACCTTGAGTTTGACTTCGCCCGGGCCGGTGCGAGGTTCGGGAATATCTTCGAGACGAAGGTCTTCTCGACCGTGGAATACCGCTGCACGCATAAGAATTGCCTCTGAATCGGGTCGCCCTCGTGGGCGACCTGTGAGGCTATGCGCGCGACAACGCCGTTGTCTACCCGCGCGAATGTTTACTCGACTATGAGCGCGGGTACCTGGTCATGGCGTGGTCGTCAGGTCTTTCTGCGAGAGCAGGCGGATCGGCACCGTTGGCGCCTTCCAGATCTCGTTGACGTACTCGCGAATCGTGCGGTCCGAAGAGAACTTGCCCGAGCGGGCCGTATTCAGGATCGACATCCTCGTCCAGTGGTCGACGTCGCGATACGCCTGGTCGACGCGCGTCTGGCACTCGGAATAGGACTGGAAGTCCGCGAACAGGAGGTACGGATCCCAGTGCATGAGCCCGTCCACGATCGGCTTGAACAGGTTCACGTCGCCACGTGAGAAGAACCCATCACCGATGAGGTCGATCGCCGCACGCAGCTCGGGGTTCGTCTCGTAGTAATGGGCCGGCCGGTAGCCGCGCGCCTTGATCGCGTACACCTCGGAGGCGAGGAGACCGAACATGAAGAAGTTGTCGGCACCGACTTCCTCGGCGATCTCGATGTTCGCGCCGTCGGACGTGCCGATGGTGAGCGCACCGTTCATGCAGAATTTCATGTTGCCGGTGCCGGAAGCCTCCTTGCCGGCGGTGGAAATCTGCTCCGACAGTTCCGCCGCGGGATACAGGCGCTGCCCGTTCGTGACGTTGAAGTTCGGCACGAACATCACCTTCATCTGGTCGCGCACCTGCGGGTCGCGGTTCACGACTTCGCCGACCGAGGTGATGAGCTTGATGATCAGCTTCGCGTAGTGATACCCCGGCGCCGCCTTGCCGCCGAAGATGAACGTGCGCGGCTGCATCTCGAAATGCGGATCCGACTTCAGCCGGTGATATAGCGACACCACGTGGATGATCGCGAGGTGCTGCCGCTTGTACTCGTGGATGCGCTTCACCTGCACATCGAACATCGAGTCCGGGTCGAGCAGCACGCCGGTGCGCTCGCGTGCGAATTGCGCGAAATCGCGCTTGTTACAGCGCTTGATCTCGCGCCAGCGCATGCGGAAGTTGGTGTCTTCGGCGAACGGTTCGAGCTCGCGCAGGCGCTCGAGCTCCGTGAGCCAGCCGTCGCCGATGACCTCGGTGATCAGCGACGCGAGGCGCGGATTCGCGAGCGCCATCCAGCGGCGCGGCGTCACGCCGTTCGTCTTGTTCGAGAGCTTTTCGGGCCACAGCTCGTCGAAATCGTGCAGCACGTCCTGCTTCAGCAGTTGCGTATGCAGGGCGGCCACGCCGTTGATCGCGTGGCTGCCGACGCTTGCGAGGTTGGCCATGCGCACGTAGCGCTCGCCGGATTCGTCGATCAGTGAGAGCCGTGCGATGCGCGCGTCGTCGCCGAAGAATCGCAGCCGGGCTTCGTCCAGGAAGCGAGCGTTGATCTCGTACACGATCTCGAGGTGACGCGGCAGCACTTTCTTGAACGTCGCGATGGGCCAGCGCTCGAGCGCTTCGGGCAGCAGTGTGTGATTGGTGTAGCCGAACGTGTTGCGCACGATGCTCCACGCGTTGTCCCACTCCATCGCGCGTTCGTCGACCAGAAGCCGCATCAGCTCCGCGACGGCGATCGACGGATGCGTGTCGTTCATCTGAACGGCGAACTTCTCGGCGAAGCGTTCCAGGGGAATCTTCTGGATGTGCAGGATGCGGAGCATGTCTTGCAGCGAGCAGCACACGAAGAAGTATTGCTGTTCGAGTCGAAGTTCCTTGCCCGCGGCCGCTTCGTCGTTGGGGTAGAGAACCTTGCTCAGGTTCTCCGAGATGACTTTCTGATTGACGGCGCCGTAGTAGTCGCCGCGGTTGAAGACCGAGAAGTCGAAGGACTCCGGTGCTTCCGCCTTCCACAGTCTCAGCGTGTTCGCCGTGTTGACGCGATAGCCGAGAATCGGTGTGTCGTACGGCACGCCGTTCACGGTCTTGTGCGGCACCCAGCGTGCGCGCATGCGGCCATGCTCGTCGGGGAAGCGCTCGGTGTAGCCGCCGAGTTTCACTTCGACGGCCCACTCGGGGCGCGCGACTTCCCAGGGATTGCCGAAGCGCAGCCACTTGTCCGTCTTCTCGGTCTGCCAGCCGTCGACGATCTCCTGCTGAAAGATACCGAACTCGTAGCGGATGCCGTAACCGATGGACGGGATCTCGAGCGTCGCCATCGAATCGAGGAAGCAGGCGGCCAGGCGGCCCAGGCCGCCGTTGCCGAGGCCCGGCTCGTCCTCGTGGCTCAGCAGTTCCTCGAAGTCGAGGCCGATTTCGGTGACGGCGGCGCGCACGTCCTCGTACATACCGAGGTTCACGAGGTTGTTGCCCAGGTGCGGGCCCATCAGGAACTCGGCGGACAGGTAGGCGACCGTGCGGGAGCCCTGCTTCGTGTACGTCTCCGCCGTGCTGATCCAGCGGTGGAGCATGCGGTCGCGCACGGTGTACGCGAGCGCCATGTAGTAATCGATCTTGGTCGCGAGCGCAGGGGTCTTGCCCTGGACATAGAACAGGTTGTCCAGGAAGGCGTGCTTGAACGCTTCCTTGTTTAGAGCGACGCGATCGTCCGTAACGCGTTCGGTATCCAGAAGGGCGTTCATTTCTGACCAGGCTGGTGCGGGTGGTGTATCTGGTGCAAGTTCCATGCGTGAGGCGTCCGCTGACCGAGGCGGTGGCGAAGGCTCTGTGGATCAAGCCTTTGCGCGAGCAAGGGATCTTAGTCACATCGTGTGACCGCACCAAGAGGGCGCCGCCCGACGGCGTCTGCACGATTAAAGAGCGATCCGCGGGAGGCCCTCAATCGCCGGGCGGCTGGGAGAGACTCTGCGACTCTGATGTGAGCCGCCCGGAGATTGAGGGCTTCTTCAGGGCCTTTGGCCGGCAATGCGCAGGACCGGGTAGAGATTCAGCGTCTCGTCGTACGACGGATGACGCTTGTAGAAGAAATCGAGCCTCGCCTGCGGATCCTTCGCAAAGGCGGGCTCGGTCGCGAGTTTCTGTCTGAACTGCGCGGCAAGCGTCGGATTACGCGCGAGGAGGTCGCGGGCGACGTCTTCGGCGACGTAGGGCTCCATGTATTCCTTCTGCTCGAAGGCGATGTTGAAGAAGCCCCAGGAGGCGTACGAGTCGCCGGCCTGGGGTTCGAGCAACGTCATGATGAGCCGGGCTTTGGGCTGGGCGATGGGAACGACGAGGGAGCCGGCGGGGATGTCGCGCTTCTCGGCCTTCCACTGGCCGTCGAGTCTCGCGGTGAAGTGGCCTTCGAACGGCTTGGTGGCGAACTCGGCTTTGGTGGCGCGGAAGGCTTCGACGGGCGCCGCCGTCGTTGCGCGGTCGAGACGCTCGAAGCGGATGCCGTGGATCGAGAGGCGTTCCCCCAGCCACGCGGCGTACGCGGCGGGGATGACGTAACCGCCGCGCGGGGCGCGCACGGTCACTTTCGGAACGAGCGTGTCCCGATACGGGATGTGCCACACCTGCGGCTTCGTCGGGTCGTAGTGCGTGACGAGAGCGCCCGAGATGGCGGAAGGCTCGCGCGTGTAGGCGTAACCGCGGAAGTCGATGGTTACCGTGTGCGGGCTCACGTCGTAGTCGAGCGTGACATCCTGCCCACCGAGTTTCTCCGCGCGCGAGTCGGCGGCGTGTGCGAGCGCGCGCCAGGACTTCCCTTGCTTCGCCATCATGTCCGACAGCTTCACGAGGATGTTGTGGGTGACGCGCACGCGCGTCGGATAGTCCTTCCATGAATGCGTTTCGACCAACAGCGAATATCTGTTGCGCGTGGCCCAGTAGCCGGTGGAGAAGCGCGGCGGATACGTGGGGGCGTCGAAGCCCGACGCCGGGTCGTCCGTGTCGCGGAACGAAGGATAGAAGTCGATCGGCAGCGAGCCCTGCGACGACAGCGTGTCGTTCAACTCTTTCATGAGCGCTTTGCCGCCGGCCTGCAGCTCGGCATCGCCGGTGCGCATCGGCTCGAGATTGTTCGAGACATCCACTTCGAACTGCGCGCCGTCGGTGACGTGCAGGTCGACGTAGAGCACCGGGTCCCACGCGTCGAGCAGGCGAAGCATCGACTGCATTTCGGGCGCATCGGCCTTGGTGTAGTCGCGGTTCAGGTTGAAGTTCTGCGCGGTCACGCGCCAGCCCATCTCCTCCGGGCCGTTCTGGTTCGGGCGGTTGTTGCGGCCGAAGCGTTCGTGACCATCCACGTTGAACACCGGCACGAACACGAAGACGAACGAGTGGAGCGGATTCTTCGCCGAGCGGTCTTCGAGCAGCTCGCGGATCATCAGGAAGCCCGCATCCTTGCCGTCGATCTCGCCGGCGTGGATACCGCCCTGGGCGAGCATCACCGGCACGCCGCGCTCGCGCGCATCGTCGGGCGTCAGCGCGCCGCTCTTCGAGACCGCGAGCGCCAGCATCGGCCGGCCTTCGGGCGTGCGGCCGAACTCGAACGAACGCACGGAGCCGGGGAACGCTTTCGCGAACTGAGCGCACAGGCGCTCGACTTCGTCGTAGCGCCCGGTAACGCGGAATCCCGAGCGCTGCGCGATCGTGTCGAGCGCGTCAGTGGTGGCCGCTACCGCTGGTGCCACCGTCAAAACCGCAATAAGGGCCGCAAGGAGAGGCGCGACGAGCGTCGCACAGAGAACCCGGGCGACGAGCGCATCCGCGCGCGAACGAAACATCATGAGGACCACTCCACGAGAGCCAGCCTGGCCCGTGGAATTGTAGGGCAGCCGAACGCCGTTTCACGTCAGTTCGCCGCTCGCTTGAGCGCGGCATTGTGGCTGGTGAGCCCCATCAGGCTGGAAATGCCCGCGACCAGCTCGTGCGGCTCCACCGGCTTCGCCATGTGCATCTGGAAGCCGGCGAGCAGCAGTCGGCGACGATCGTCGGCGCGCGCGTACGCGGTGACGGCGACCGCCGGGATCGTCGACAGACGTTCGTCCTTCAGCGCACGCACCTGGCCGATGAGCTGGTAGCCGTCCGCGCCCGCCATCCCGATGTCGCTGATGAGGATGTCCACCGGCTCGGTGCGCAGGACGTCCATGGCCTGATCGGCGTCCACGGCGAGCAGCACATGCGCGCCGCATTCTTCGAGCAGCCGCCCGAAGAACAGCAGCGAGTCCGCCTCGTCGTCGACGACGAGCACGTTGGTGTGATCCAGCCGCGGTAGCGCATTGAGATCGAAGGAGCCGCGTCCGCGCGTGTAGGTCGCCCCTTCCTCCGATTGTACGGACACGATCGGGAGGGCGACGTTGAACGTCGCGCCCTGGCCTTCACCGGGGCTCGACGCGCGGACCGAGCCGCCGTGCAGCTCGGCCAGGCTTTTGACAATCGAAAGCCCGAGTCCCAGGCCGGAATGACGGCGTGTGGTCGAAGAGTCTTCCTGCCGGAAGCGCTCGAAGACGAACGGCAGGAAGCTCGGCGCGATGCCGACGCCCGAGTCCTGCACGAGGATCTCGGCGTGCGAGTTCGATCGTTCGAGCGCGACGCGCACCCGCCCGCCGGGCGGGGGTGAACTTCACCGCATTCGCCAGCAGGTTCCACAGGATCTGCTGGAGACGCGCGGGGTCGACCTTCGTCCAGCCGATGCTCCCGTCGAGCTCTTTGTCGATGCGCACCCGCTTCGCGTCCGCCGCCGGGCGCACGGCTTCGACCGCGTTGCTTATCGCGTCGCGCAGATCGAGCGTCTGCAGATCGAGGCGCACCTGGCCGGTCATGATGCGGCTCATGTCGAGCAGGTCGTTCACGATCTGCGTTTGCGCTCGAACGTTGCGCTCGATGGTGTCGAGGCTGCGAGCAAGCTCTGCGTTGTCACCAGCGTGGCGGCGTGCGATGTGTACCCAACCGACGATCGCGTTCAGCGGGGAGCGCAGTTCGTGCGAAAGCGTCGCGAGGAACTCGTCTTTCAGGCGGCTCGCCTGTTCCGCTTCGTGGCGTACGGCGCGTTCACTCTCCAGCAGCGTGTCGCGATCCTGCTGTGCCAATTTCCAGGCGGTGCGGTCGCGAAGCACGACGCTGAAACCAGTCACGTGTCCCGAGGCGTCGGTCGCGCGGCTGAGCGTGCACGCGGCAAAAAACGGCGTTCCGTCCTTCTGCAGCATCCAGATATCGTTCGCCGAGCTGCCTTCTTCGACCGCGACCCGCAACTCGTGGCGGTAAATGCCCCTGGCAACGTCCTCCGCCGAGAACAGCTTCTCGGTCGTGAGCCCAACGAACTCCTCGCGCGCGTAGCCGAGCAGTCGCTGCACGCCTTCGTTCCACGTGGTCGCGATCCCCTGGAGATCGGTTGCGAACAGGGCATAGCTGCGCACGTTCGAGATGAGCGCGTGATAGCGCTCTTCGCTTTCACGGAGCGCGTCTTCCACGAGCTTGCGGCCCGTGCGATCGGTCGTGATTCCGAGGATGGAGGTCACTGGCCCGCTGGCATCCGCTTCGGGGAAGAGGTGTGCCTCGAAATGCCGCGTGCCCTGTGTCGTGTGAATCACGAAGTCCGCCTCGCCGGGTTTGCCGGTCGAGAACACTTTCTGGCAGGCGGCTTCGAACGCCGCCCATTGCTCCGGATTCAACCCCGCTTCGAGCGCCGTGCGGCCGAACAGGTCTTCCGGCCGCGCGCCGAGAATCGCCGTGACGGCCGCATTCACGTACAGCAGCCGAAGCTGCCGGTCGAGCCGGAAAACGATGACCGGCAGGCGTTCGACGATGTTCGTCGTCGCAGCCGCCTGCGGTCGATAGGGTTCATTCATTGGCCAAGCTCAGGTTGCCTCCAGGCATTCGGCATACGGAGCAACTTCCGTTCCGCGCGGGATGCTCCGATCTGGCCGCGACTCACGACGGTTCATCAGCCGAGCTACGACCTGGCGTATCAGGCGACCGACCTGTTGCTTCAGATGCTGAAGACGCGCAAGTCACCCGGGCCAGTGCGGCTCGCGCATCGGCTGGTGTGCCGCGTAGGCGTCGCGTTTGCGCAGGCTCGTCGCGAGCGGGCGCTCGCTGAAGCGATCCACCTTATTCAGGAAGGAGCTGTAAGCGCCGCCGGCAAAACGGGGTTGCTACGCCCGGGCGCGAGCTTGCCGCGTGAGGTCCTGGTCTTCTTCGATGCCGCGCCGGATCTGGCGCGTGAGGTTTTCTTCGCTGCCATGGCCCTGAGCCAACACGGCAGAAATGGGCGGTCGGACGGCCGCCGCCGGAAGCATCAGCCGCGTCGGCCGCTCTTGTCGGCGCGCCGGGACTTCCAGTTGAACTCGATGGGGATCGTCGCGAGCGCCATGCGCGCTACGCCGTTCTCCACGTAGGGCCGGAAGCGCGCGCGCTTGACGGCCTGACAAGCCGCGTCATCGAGGCGGGCATGGCCGCTCGAACGCTCGATGTCGATCCGCGCGACATCGCCAATCTCGTTGATCAGCACGCGCAGGATGACGAGGCCTTCTTCACCCGAGCGACGCGACTCCGGCGGATAGCGCGGCTGCGGCGCCTCGACATACGCCACATCCGTGACGATGTGCGGGGTGGCGGGCGCGACGACCGGCGCAGGCGGCTGCTCGGCGACGACGACCGTGATCGCGTTCGGGGGAGGCTCTTCGGTGATCGTGACGAGAGGCTGCTCAACGACCGGCAGGATCGGCTGCTCGAGCTGCGGAACGGGTGGCGGCGGAGTGTCCGACGGCGGCGCGGGCGCTTCGAGGATGCTCGCCTGGATGGGCGCGGCTTCGAGCGCGATGCGAACGGGCGACCAGCTCGTGACGACGTAGATCAGCGCAAGGTGCACGGCGCCGATCACCAGCCACACGCCACCCCGCCGTGAAACACGTGAGAAGAGTTCCGAGGAAAGGATCGTCGACATGTCCCGCGTCTTCGAGGCTTTGAAACGACTGGACGCGAAGTATAAGGAAAGGCATTCCCATATGGGAATGGTTCGCATCCGTCCGGGGCACATTTATTTGTGGGAGGCCGTACCGGGGTCGCTCGTTATGGTCAACCGGGCGGTTTTGGGTCCGGCCCGGCGGCGTCTCAGGTCGCCAGGCCCATCCAGCGCTCGAGTTGTTCGACCCGGTTGCGGCTCACGCTGAGCTGGACGCCGCTGCGCAGCTTCACTCCGTAGTCGCCGCCCGGGTCGCGCAGGAGGGTCTCGATCTGATCCAGCCGAACGATCGCCGACCGGTGGATCCGGAAGAACTTCGCCGGGTCGAGCCGCTCTTCCAGCATCTGCATGCGCTCGCGGATCACGTGGGCGCGCCCGTTCGCGTGCAGCTCGGCGTACGGGCCGCTCGCGGTGATGTATTCGATGTCGCCCACCGGCACCACCCGAACCTGCCCGCGCGTTTCCACGGCGATGCGTTCGAGGTATTCGGGCTTGCCGCCCATAGTGGGCGCGGCGCCCGTCGCGGCAGGCGCCACGGATGCGCCGAGGCCGCCCGTCGCCGCGTGGCTACCGCCGCCCTGGCCTTGGAGCACGGCGAGCAGCTGTTCGGAAAGCCGGTCCACCTCTTCGAGCTCGATCAGGCGGCGCGCGCGGGCAAATGCCTGCTCGAAGCGCTCATCGTCGAAGGGCTTCACGAGGTAGTCGATGGCCGCCAGGTCGAACGCCTTGAGCGCGTACTGGTCGTACGCGGTCACGAACACCGTGGCGGGCATGTCGTGAGAGCCGATGGTGCGGATCACGTCGATGCCGGTCGCGCCGGGCATCTGCACGTCGAGGAACACGAGATCGGGTTGGAGCGTGCGGATCGCGCTGATCGCCGCTTCGCCGTTATCCGCGAAGCCGACGATTTCGACGTTGTCCTGGTGCCTCAGCAGGTCTTCGAGGCGCTGGCGCGCCAGGGCTTCGTCATCGACGATGAGGACGCGCAGCGTCTTGCCTTTTGCCACGCCTGTCCCTAGCCGTGAGCGGCCACGCCCGTCGTGTGCAGGGTCTTGCCGAAGCTCGTGGAGCCGACATTCAGGCCGTCGAGAGAGTGCAGTTCGTTACGCTTGCGGAATGGAATGATGACTTCGGCGATCACGCCACCATCGTCCGCGCCGCGCAGCGTTAGCGACTGGTCCGCGCCGTAGAGCTGTTCGAGGCGCTCGCGCGTGTTGCGCAGGCCGACCCCTTCGCCGGTGCCGAGGCCGTTCTCGGTAACGCGCGGCCCGTTGTCCCGCACGCACAGGAGCAGGCGGTCGCCTTCGCGACGCGCGTGAATCTCGATGCGACCTTCCTCGTCGATCTTGCTCACGCCGTGCTTGATGGCGTTCTCCACGAGTGGCTGCAGGATGAGGTTCGGCACCAGCGCGTCGAGCACGCTGGGCTCGATCTGCGACTGGATGCTGAGCCGGCCCTGAAAGCGGATCTGCATGATTTCGAGATACCGGTGCGTGAACGTGAGCTCCTGCCCGAGCGGCACCACCTGCTCATCCGCGCCATCGAGCGTGGTTCGCAGCAGCTCACTGAGGCGGGCGATCATACGCCTGACCCCGCGCGGATCGCGCTCCACCAGCGCCGAAACGGCGTGCAGCGTGTTGAACAGAAAATGCGGGTTCAGCTGTGTGCGCAAGGCGGCAAGGCGTGCGTCCGCAAGCTGCGCTTGCAGCTGCGCCGCCTGCGCTTGCAGCAGGATCGTCTGCTCGCGACGCGACTGGTACCGCAGGAAGTAATCGCGCGCGACACCGCCGGCGAGCACGGCGATGAAGACCAGGAAGTCGTTCATGAACCAAAGGTGCTGCAGGCGCCAGACCGCGCCCGCGTCGGCGAACCTTCCGCGACCGAGGTGGAACACATCGAAACGCATGAATCCCGTGACGACGTCGACGCCGACGGCGATCAACATGCCGACACAGAAGAACAAGCACGCACGCGGCAGCATGTGGCCGCGCTCGAGCGGGTAGTTGTTCGCAAGCGAAAACACGAGCGGGGTGAGCGCAGCCCACAGGTACGCATCGATGAACGACATCCACAGCTGCGAGAGCGGCTGCAGCTCGCTCAGGGTACGGGTCGGGGAATAGGTGAGGCTGTTCGCCCACTCGAGGAGCGCAATGAACGTCCAGAACCCCAGGATCAGGATGAGGTCCGCCCGGCGCAACGGCACACGGTCGGTGGCCGCCTCCGAGGGAGCTGCCATCGTCGGTTTCGAAACCTGCGGCTGCAGTGCCGCCGCAAGGGGCAACACGGATGGCGAAACAGCGGCCCGATCCACGGCGCTCGATCTCCTCGTTCTTGGAGAGTGGGCGGGCAGGATAGTCGCGCGAAACGCGGCCTCGCAAAACAGGTGTTTCGAGGTGCACCGCTGGCTGGCCGAGGTGCACCCGAGGGCAACCCAGTTGCTGCTGGCCGCAGAGCGGTGGCCTCCCGGGCGTAGCTACGTGATCACGCAGCGGCGAAAACGAGCGCTTTTCGCCGCCGACCCCGTGGCGCGGTATCGAGAAAATCGCCGCAAAGCGATTTGCTCCTATGAACCAGGAAGTACGCGCGCGGGCGGCGCGCCTTTGTCGTACACCCGTATAAATTCCAGCTTCGGCAGGCCATCTCCGGAGAGCGAGACCTTTTCGACCAGCTGGCCGCCCGGCCCAAGTCCGTAGCGCTCGGTGACGTGCGGGCCGACCTGGGGCCGCACATCGATCACATATTCCCGGCCTTTCCAGCCCGACGACTGATCCGCGACGCCGTCGACGACGCCGACGACGCTGCGGCCGCCGGGAGTGAAGGTGCGGCGCGAATCGCTGCGCAAGAGCACGAAGCGATCGTGCGCTTGCTCGATGACGAGGCCTTCCCCGCTCAGCACCGAGCCCAGCGCATTCGTGTACTGCGAGCGCAGGTAAGCCTCCATGCCCCCGCGAGGACGGAACATGCCGCCGGGCGGCTCCACATTCCCCCGCCGGTTGCCGCTGCTCGCTCCGGCGTGGCCGGGTTCGGGAGGGGGCGGGAGGTCTTCCGGATCGTCATCTTCCGGGCGCGAGCGCCGGCGCATGTGCTTCATCTCTTTTTCCACGAGCGCCGTGATCAGTGCGTCGGGATCGGCGCTCGCCTGCCGGTTGAGCCTCCACGAGCCGGCCAGGCTGACCCCCTCGGCGGCGTCCGGGTCGAGGCTCGGGCCGCTGCTGCAGCCCGCGAGCAACCCGAACGCGCACACGAGCGCCGCAAGGCCTCGCGCCTTGGCGTGAACGGGGATCGGTTGGTGCGCGCTCGCGGCGTGTCTTGTTCTGATGGCGGTACGAATCAACGGTGTGCGCTCTCGTTAGCGCGGCCCGCAACCACGCGGGCCGCGCCGCGCAGACTATCTGTTGTCGGTGCTCGCGACGAGGGGTTGCCTGGGGTACTTCGTGAAGATCGCCGTGACGGCCTTGTCGATGGCGCTCTGCGGGTTGTCTTCGTCCCTGGTGGTTATCCGGCCCTTGGTAGTGCCGGACCAGATGAGCTCCTTGTGCTGCTGGTCGACGACGTCGATGGTCAGCGAGCCCTCTGTCACCGTACGGATATCGCGGCCACCCCACGTTCCACCCCAGCCCCAGCCGCGCGACCATCGGCCCCAGCCGAGACCCACGTCGGGCCACGAGTCGCCTTCAACCTTGTCTTTGCTGCCCGTGGTGAAGTTCACGAGCAGATCCGGGTGATCGCTGTGCGTGTAGCCCCGCGCCGCCATTTCGCGCGAGACGGCGTCCTTCAGGTACCGCGTGGTGAGAGTGGTATAGCCCGCCTTGTCGGTGTCGGGATGCTCGACGAAGCCGAAGCTCTGGTATTTCTGGATGTCGAGCGTGGGAGCGCTCTGGGTGCGGACAACCGGTTTGCTGGCGCAGGCGGTGAGAATCGCGAGGCAGCCGGCAATCGCCAACCCCCGGACCAGCGCCTGCGTGCGTTTACTGTGAGTCGTCATAGTCAGGAACCTCGTTGCCTCGGATGCGGCATAGACACAACTTGATGTGCCAGCCACTTCCCGTTTCGTTCCCGATTCGACACTCTGTGCGCCGGGGGAGTTCGTCGGGTCGCGACGGACACTTTTCGATCATTTTGCGGGCACACGAGCGGGCGCGGCAGTTGGAGACGCCCTCGTGCAGTTCGTAACAGTGCGGAAACGGCCCTGCGTAAGCGTTGACTAAACTGCCGCCCCACTCGTGGGGGCCCGGGGATTTTCTGCGTGTTTTCTCGTAACAATTCATAACATGAGCAAGAAAACTGTAATCTTCGCGGTCATCGCGATCGCCATCGCGGCGGGGGGCTTCTGGGTCTGGAAGAAGTCGACCGCGAACGCGGCGCCCACCTATCGTTTCGCGACCATCGAGAAGGGCGATCTCGAAGCGGCGGTTTCCGCCACCGGCACCTTGAGCGCCGTGACGACCGTGCAGGTCGGCACGCAGGTGTCGGGCAAGGTTGTGGAGATCCTGGTCGATTTCAATGATCACGTTAAGAAGGGCCAGCTCATCGCCCGCATCGATCCCACGCTGTCCGAGCAGACCGTGCGCGATGCAGCCGCGGGTCTCGAGCGCAGCCAGGCGGATCTCGAGCAGAAGCGACTCGAGTTCCAGCGCAACGAGCAGCTGTTCCAGCGCAAGGTGCTCACCGAGATCGAGTTCAACAACGCGAAATACGCGCTCGCGATCGCCAGTGCGAGTGTCAAGAGCGCGCAGGTCACGCTGGATCGCGCCAAGCAGAATCTTTCGTACACGCAAATCTACGCACCGATCGACGGCATCGTCGTCGAGCGCACCGTCGAGCTCGGGCAGACGGTCGTCGCGAGCATGACGACGCCGCAGATCTTCCTCATCGCGAACGATCTGTCGCAGATGCAGATTCTCGCGTCGGTGGACGAGAGCGACATCGGCGCGATCGTCGACGGGCAGAACGTCCGCTTTTCCGTGCAGGCCTACCCGAACGAGCACTTCGAGGGCCAGGTGAAGCAGGTGCGCCTGCAGTCGAAGACGACGGAGAACGTGGTCAACTACACCGTCGTCGTGCGTGTCGCGAACACGAGCGGCAAGTTGAAGCCGGGCATGACGGCGACGCTGGATTTCCTGACCGGTACGGCGTCAGACGCGCTGCTCGTGCCGAACTCGGCGCTGCGCTTTCGTCCGACGGACGAGATGCGCGCGCAGATGATCAAGCGGTTCCAGGAGCAGCGTCAGGCGAATGGCGCCGGCGCGGCCGGTGGCGGCGCCGCGCCCGAGTTTTCGGCTGGTGGTGGCAGCTTGCCGCAAGGCGCCGGCAACGGTGCGGCTGCCGCCAATGGCGCGGGCAATGGCGGAGGATTTGCCGGTGGCCAGGCGCCGGGTGGCGGCCAGGGCGCGGGCCAGTTCGCAGGCCGCGCGGCGGGCGGCAATGCCGCCGCGAACGGCGCGGCCGGTGCGCGTGCGCGCGGCGGGCAGCCTCCGCCGATGCTCTGGTACCTCGATGAGAAAGGTCAGCTCGCGACGGCGCGTGTGCATGCGGGCCTCACGGATGGCCAGCGCACCGTGGTCGAAAGCCCGCGCATCAAGGCGGGCATGCAGGTGATCGTCGCCGTCAACACGCCGGCCACCACGCCCAATGCGGCGAATCCGTTCGGCGGCGCGCCGGGTGGATTCGGCGGGCCGCCGGGCGGCAACTTCGGCGGCGGCAACGGCAATCGGCGGTGAGCGTGAACGATTCGCCCGCGGGCGCAACCGACGTCATTCGCGTCGAAGGCGTCACGAAGGTCTATCACATGGGCAGCCAGACCGTGCACGCGCTGCGCGGTGTGGACCTGCGTGTGAAGAACGGCGAGATGATCGCGGTCATGGGCCATTCCGGCTCGGGCAAATCGACGCTCATGAACATGCTCGGTTGCCTCGACGTGCCCACGTCGGGCGACTACTACCTCGCCGGCGTGCGCGTGAACGGGCTCACCAAGAACCAGCTCGCGGACCTGCGCAACCAGAAGCTCGGGTTTGTATTCCAGGGCTTCAACCTGCTCGCGCGCACGAGCGCGCTCGAGAACGTCGAGCTGCCGCTGCTCTACGATCGCACCGGCAAGAAGCGCGATACGCGCGCGCTCGCGCAGCGTTCATTGGAACGCGTCGGTCTCGGCCAGCGCGTCGATCACCAGCCGAGTGAATTGTCCGGCGGCCAGCAGCAGCGCGTGGCCATCGCACGCGCGCTCGTTACCACGCCCACTGTGCTCCTCGCCGATGAGCCGACCGGCAACCTGGATACGCGCACGTCGATGGAAATCATGGCGCTGTTCCAGGAACTGAATGAAGAAGGCGTCACCATTCTCATCGTGACGCACGAGCCGGACGTCGCGTGCTACGCGAAGCGCCTCGTCGAGGTGCGGGACGGCCGCATCCTGCGTGATGAGCCGATGCCCAACCGAAGGCTTGCCAGCGAAGACCTGAAGGCGCTGGCCACGGAGTCCGTATGAGAAAGGCCACGCTGATCAAGGTTGCAACCCAGAGCATCCTCAAGAACAAGATGCGCACGTTCCTGACGATGCTCGGCATCGTCATCGGCGTGGCGGCGGTCATCGTGATGGTGGCGGTGGGCTACGGCGCGCAGGAAAGCATCGCGAAGCAGATTGGCTCGCTCGGCACCAACATGATCATGATCATGCCGGGCGCGAGCGCCGCAGGCGGCGTGAACCAGGGTGCCGCGACGTTCAATCGGCTTACACCCGCGGACTACGAGAAGCTGCAGCGCGAAAGCCTGATGCTGAATGCTGTCTCGCCCGTTGTATTCACACAGGCGCAGGCGATCAGCGGTTCGGGCAACTGGCGCACCCGTATCCAGGGGGTTTCGACGGACTACCAGACGATTCGCGACTGGCCGGTCGATGTAGGCACGTTCTTCACCGAGGCCGATCTGCGCAGCGCGCGCAAGGTCGCCATCCTCGGCAGCACCGTGGCGAAGTCGTTGTTTCCGAGCGGCGATCCGATCGGTCAGCAGATGCAGATTCGAGACGTGCCGTTTGTCGTGATGGGCGTGCTTCGTTCGAAGGGGCAGAGCGCGGGCGGCCAGGACGCGGACGACATCATCCTCGTGCCGTTCACCACCGCGCAGAGTCGGCTCAGCGGTCGGCAGCGCGTGAACCAGATCATTGGCAGCACTTCTTCGGCCCAGGATGTGCCGGCCGCGCAGGAAGAAATTCGCAGCATCCTGCGCGAGTCGCACAAGCTGGGTGAGGGCGATGACGACGACTTCACCATCCGCAATCAGGACGAGATCGCGGCCGCCGCGTCGAGCACGACGAAAGTGATGACGCTGTTGCTCGCGGCGATCGCATCGATCTCGCTGCTGGTAGGCGGCATCGGCATCATGAACATCATGCTCGTGTCGGTGACGGAGCGTACGCGCGAGATCGGCATTCGCATGGCCATCGGCGCGCGAGGTTCCGACGTGCTGACTCAGTTCCTCGTGGAGAGCGTCGCCATCAGCATGCTCGGCGGTCTCATCGGCGTCGCGATCGGGTTCGGAGGCGCCGCCATCGTGGGGCGCGTCACCGGGTGGACGACGTCGACGCCGGCGGAAGCCGTGGCGGTCGCAGTGGTCTTCTCGGCGGCGGTCGGCGTGTTCTTCGGGTTCTATCCGGCCAAACAGGCGGCCTCGCTGAATCCCATTCAAGCCTTGCGATACGAATAACGTGAGTATGAAAAGAACCGCGGTCGCGTGGATCTCCGCGCTGGCAACACTTGCCGTGAGCGGCGCCGTCATTGCGCAGAACGCGCCTGCTCCGGCGGGCTCCCGCATCATCTCCTTCAAGGAGGCGATTCGCATCGCGCTCGAGCAGAACATCACGGTGCGCGCGGCACAGAACTCCGCTGCGCTCGGCGAAGTGGGCGTGAGCGAGGCGAGGGGGCAGTTCCTGCCGAACCTCACATTGAGCTCCACCGGCTCGAAGAACTTCGGCCACAGCTCCGACGAGGGCGCCGGGCTCGTCGTTGACCAGAACACCAAGTCGCTGAGCCTCGGCGTGAATAGCGGCGTAGTGCTGTTCGACGGACTGGGAAACGTCGCGCAACTCAAGGGCGCCAAGTACAACAGCAAGGCGAGCGCGGAAGAGTTGCACCGCGCGCGCGAGACCGTCGCGTTCAACGTTGCTTCGCAGTTCCTGGCGTTGATCCTGCGCCAGGAGCAGTTGCGCGTGCAGCGTCAGAACCTGCAGGCCGTTACGCAGCTCGAGCAGCAGATCCAGACCTATGTGGATAACGGCGCCCGCACGATCGCGGATCTTTATCAGCAGCAGGCGAATGCCGCGAGCGCGCGTTTCTCCGTGGTGGATGCGGAGCGCCAGTCCGAGCTCGCGAAGGTCGATCTGATGCAGACGCTGCAGCTCGACCCGAGGGGTGTATACGAGTTCGAATCGCCGGAGGATTCGACGGCTGCGGCGGCCGTTCAGCAGCTCGATCTGGACGCGTTGCAGACGCGCGCTTCCGGCCAACGCATCGATCTCAAGGCGCAACAGCTGCGGGTGGATGCCGCGGATCAGAACATCCGCGTGGCGCGCTCGAATCGCTGGCCGACGCTTTCGTTGAACGCGGGATACAGCTCCGCCTACAACAGCGCGTCTCAGATGGATTTCAGCTCGCAGCTCGACGATCGCCGCGGTGGCTCCGTCAGCCTCGGCGTCTCGGTGCCGCTCTTCGACCGAATGGCGACGAGCAACGCGACACGTCGTGCGGAGATCCAGGCGGATAACGAGCGGCTCAATCTGGAGAACCTTCAGCAGGACGTTGCGCTCCAGGTCCGGCGCGCGACGCTCGATTTCCTGGCCGCGCAGGAGCAACTCGTCGTGGCGCGGGCGCAGGTGCGCGCCTCGGAGCTTGCGTTGCAGGCTTCACAGGAGCGTTACACCGCCGGTGCTTCGACGCTGGTTGAAGTCACGCAGTCGCGTGCGACTCAGGTGCAGGCTGCGAGCTCGCTCGTGACCGCGCGCTTCAATCTGCAGTTCCAGCGCACGCTGATGGATTACTACACCGGCGATCTCGATCCGGTGAAGCTCGGCGCCCAGTAGGCCTATCCGGCTGCGCGGCCGAGCGCAGCCGCTTCGCGCGCGAGCTTTTCGATACGCGCCCAGTCTCCGGCTTTGAGCGCATCGGCCGGCGCAAGCCACGATCCGCCGACACACAACACGTTCGGCAGCGCCAGGTAGTCCGGCGCTGTTTGCGGCGTCACGCCGCCGGTGGGGCAGAAGCGCGCTTCGGGGAACGGGCCGTGAAAGCCCTTCAGCGCGGGAATACCGCCGACTACGTTTGCGGGGAACAGTTTGAAATGGTGATAGCCGGCGGCCATTGCCGTCATCAACTCCGACGCCGTCGCCACCGCGGGCAAATAGGGAATGCTGAGATTCGCCCCGGCCGCGAGCAGTTCTCGCGTGGCGCCGGGTGATATCGCGAAGGCGGCGCCCGCATCGACGGCGAGCTTCAGGTCCGCGATCGACATCACCGTGCCGACGCCCACGCAGATCTCCGGGACTTTGGCGGCGATTGCCTCGATCGCGCGCAGTGCCTGAGCGGTGCGCAGCGTAACTTCGATAGTGCGGATGCCACCGCGAACGAGCGCGCGCGCCAGATCCGGCGCCGTGGCGGCATCTTCGATCGTGACGACGGGCATGACGGGGGAGAGACGCAGGATCTCTGCGATGGGCGCGCGAGTGTTCATACCCTCATCGTCTCACTGCGAACCCCCGTCCCGCCAGCAGATCGTTGACCTGCGCGACGCTGACGGTATTGAAATCTCCGGGTATCGAGTGCTTCAGGCACGCGGCGGCCAGCGCGAAGTCGAGTGAATTCCGCTCATCCATGTGGGTCAGCAGACCGTGCAGCAGCCCGGCGGCGAAGGCATCGCCGGTGCCGATGCGATCGACGATGGCTTCGAGGGCGAACGTGCGCGTGGAGAAGACGGCCCCGCGCGTGGCGAGCAGCGCTGAAATGTCGTGCCGATCTACGTTGTGCTCTATGCGAACAGTCGTGGCGATTCGCGCAAGTTGAGGGAACGCACCGAATGCTTGCTCCGTCGCGCGCTCGAATCGTCGGTCTGGCTGGTCGGCAGGCGTGGCTGCCGCGGTCGGGCCGAATAGCAATGCAAGCGCGCGCTCGTCCGCGAACACCAGGTCCGCCTGCTCGACGAGTTGCCGCAGAATCTTCACCGAATCGCCCTGCCATGCCTCCCACAGCGTTGCGCGATAGTTGAAGTCGAACGAAACGCGTACGCCCTGTTTGCGCGCGGCGCTCGCCGCGTTCAGCGTTGCCTCGGCTGCGCGTTTGCCCAGCGCCGGTGTGATGCCGGAGATGTGCAGCCAGGCGGCGCCCGCGAGCGCGCGCGTCCAGTCGACCGCATCGTCGCCCGCCAGGGCGAACGCGGAACTGGCGCGGTCGTAGATGATCTGCGACGGTCGATGGCCCGCTCCGGACGACATGAAGTAGAGGCCGAGTCGGCCGGGAACCTTGCGGACGCGGTCCGTGTCGACGCCATGACGCCGAAGCTCGGCGATGCACGCGTTGCCCAAGGTGGTTTCAGGCACCACGCTCACCATCGATGTGGCGTGGCCAAGGTGAGCCAGCGAAGCGGCGACGTTCGCCTCCGCCCCGCCCACGTGCACACGGAGCTGCCCAGTCTGCAGCAGCGGCTCGCGATCGGGCGCGTTCAGCCTCAACAACAGCTCACCGAAGCAGACGACGCTGGCGGTCATATCGGATTGTCCTGGCGGTTGCGCATAGCGTACTGGTCATATGCTCGAGTGAGCGATTCGGTGAAGCCTGTTTCAGCACGCAGATCCGCGGGGAACATGGCGTCCAACGCAAGAAATCGCGGCACATCCGCGGATCCTTTGCCGGTGCACGCACCGCCGATCTGCCTGAGCCGCGCGGCCAGCGGATCGTTCAGCGCTTCGCCACTCCGCGCGCTGCCGCGGACGAAGCACATCCACGCCGCGATGGGCAGGCAGAGCCGATTGATCGGCCGTCCCGCCGCTAGCGCATCCCGCACCGTGCCCAGTATGCGTATTGGCAGCTTCTGCGTGCCATCCATCGCGATCTGCGCGAGCGCGTGATGCATGTTCGGGTTTCGGAATCGTTTGAGGATCGCGCGAATGTAGGCGTGCAGATCCAGATCCGCCGGGGGCTCCAGGCTCGGAAGGATGTCTTCCGTCATCAGCGCTTCGATCGTCTCGCGAAGCGTGGCGTCTCCCATCGCTTCGGCCACGGTTCGATAGCCGGCCAGCAGGCCCGTGTACGCAAGAGTGGAGTGCGCGCCGTTCAGCAGCCGCAGCTTCGCTCGCTCGTAGCCGCCGACATCGTTCGTGAGCGTCACGCCTGTCGACTCCCAGTCAGGCGCGGTACCTCGAAATCCGCGTTCGATCACCCATTGCACAAACGCTTCACGTTGCACGGGCCATCGGTCCTCCGCGCCCAGCACTTGCTCGACGGAGCTCCGCAGCTCGCGGGTCGTCGCGGGAGTGATGCTGTCGACCATGGTGCGCGGGAAGGAGACTTCGTTTTCCATCCAACTGGCAAGGGCAGGATCGAGCTCACGTGCGAACTGGGCGGTAGCTCGCGCGAGCTTGCTCCCGTTGTCCATGAGATTGTCGCAGCTGACAACCGTGAAAGGCGCGAGCCGCGACTCCCTGCGCCTGCGCAGCGCTTCAGCCAGGAAACCAACGACGCTCGACGGTGCGCGAGCGTTGAGAAAATCGCGTCGAATGTCCGGATGAGACAGATCGAGCGAGCCGTCACCGGCGAGGCAGTACCCCTTCTCCGTAACGGTGATGGTGACAAGGTGTGTGGACGGCGCGCACATGCGATTCAGGACCGCTTCTGGATTCTCGGGCGCAACGAGCAACTCGCGGATGGCGCCGATCACCTGATAGCGGATCCGCTCGTCGCGAATGGCGAGGGTGTAGAGGTTGTCCTGGCCCGCCAGCGCATCCCGGACATCGGCGCTGCGCAGAGAGACGCCGCAGACTCCCCAGCGCGGATCACGTGCCAATACGCTCTCGACGAACCAGGCCTGATGGGCGCGATGGAATGCGCCCGCCCCAAGATGCACGATCCCGGTGGCGATGCCGCCGCGGTCGTATGCGGGTCGGGCAACCGTGGCGGGCAGGTGTCGAAGCGATGTTTCGCGCAGCCGATTTGTCACACGTTATTTAAGTGTTCGGCAAAGCCTGTTGTCCAGCGACCTTGACCTTTTGGACTAGAGCGGTGGTTGTTCAAATCACCGTGCCGCCCGCTATGATGTTTGCATGCCTCGCAGTCTCACGCTTCACGAAGATCGGCTCTTCCCCGCGGATCCCACGGTGCGCTCGATCGCGCGCGATCTTTATCGGGGCGTGCGGAGTCTGCCGATCATCAGCCCGCACGGTCACACGGATGCCGCGTGGTTCGCGCGGAATGAGCCGTTCAGCAACGCGACGCAGTTATTGCTCGCGCCGGATCACTACCTGTTCCGTATGTTGTACAGCCAGGGCGTGGCGCTGGCCGATCTCACCGTCGTACCTCGGGGCCGGAAACCGGCGGCCGACCCACGCGGTGCGTGGCGCATTTTCGCGAGCCACTTCCATCTGTTCGACGGCACGCCGTCGTGGCTATGGCTGAATCACGTATTCACGGAAGTGTTTGGCCTGGATGTCGCGCTGGATGCGAGCACCGCCGACCTGTACTTCGATGCGATCGGCGCCGCGCTCGCGAAACCGGAGTTCCTGCCGCGCGCGTTGTTCGAGCGATTCCATATCGAAGTGCTCGCCACGACGGAGTCGCCCACCGACAGCCTGGAGCATCATCGCGCGTTGCGCGAGAGCGCGTGGAAGGGGCGCGTGATCACGACGTACCGTCCCGATCCCGTCATCGATCCGGACCATGAGCTGTTCCGCACGGCGCTTGCGGAGTTTGGGGAGCTTACGCGGTGTGATGTGCAATCCTGGCGCGGATATCTTCAGGCCCATCGCGTACGGCGCGAGTTCTTTGCGAGCCTCGGCGCTACGGCAACGGACCATGGTCATGCCACGCCGCGCACGGCTGACCTGAGCGCCGCGGAGAGCGAGGCCCTGTTTCACCGCGTGATCCAGCGGACGCCGGGCGCGGAAGACGCGGAGCTGTTCCGCGCGCAGATGCTCACGGAAATGGCCCGCATGAGTCTCGATGACGGTCTTGTGATGCAGATTCATCCCGGTTCGTTCCGCAATCACAATGCGCGGCTATTCGCGGAGTACGGCCGCGACGTCGGCGCGGACATTCCGCGCGCGGTCGACTACGTGCATTCACTCAAGCCGCTGCTGGATCGCTTTGGCAACGAGCGCAAGCTCACCGTAATCGTATTCACGCTGGACGAGACGAGCTACAGCCGGGAGCTGGCTCCTCTGGCGGGGCACTACCCGGCGTTGCGGCTCGGGCCCGCGTGGTGGTTCCACGATAGCCCCGCAGGAATGATGCGCTTCCGCGAGCAGACGACCGAGACCGCGGGCTTCTACAACACCGTGGGCTTCAACGATGACACGCGGGCGTTCCTCTCGATCCCGGCACGGCACGATGTGGCGCGGCGGGTGGATTGCGCGTTTCTCGCGCGGCTGGTCGCCGAGCACCGAATGGATGAAGACTCCGCACATCGCGTGGCCGGCGATCTCGCGTATCGCCTTCCCAAACAGGCCTATAAATTGTGAAGGCCCTGCTTGCGGGGTGCTGCGGCCAACGGCCCCGCAGGCCTCATCCCTCGCGTAGAATGCGCGGCGTGAAGCGCCGCCGCTCCCCCCAGCTCGAATCCCTCACCAAACGCATCTCCAGCCGCGAGGAGAGCGATATAGACCAGCTCTATGGTCTGGAGCCGGTCTTCGAGCCGGGCACGGGCAAGGCCGGAGCGCTCGAGCAATTCGTGCCGGTGCAATGCCCGTATTGCGGCGAACGCCTCGAAACGCGGGTCGACCTGACCGCCGGTGAGCGCGAGTACATAGAAGACTGTGAGGTGTGCTGCCGCCCCATCGAGTTCGGCATCGAGCTCGAAGAGGATGGCGCGCTGCGCGCGGTACGCGTGCAACGGGTCGACTGATTTCCCGACGAAAAGGCTGTATCGCATCCATGAGCTATGGATCCCGGCTCACGCTGATCTGTATCCTCGTCACAACACTGCTCATCGTGGCCTGCGGCAAGGAGCCGCCGCCGACCCCTGCGAACACCGCCGCGGCCAAGCCCGCGCAGTGGGACGGTTTCGTCAATCGCTACGTGGAAGACTCGCTCGCCGCCAACCCCTTCCTCGCCGTGGACTCCGGTCGCCATGAGTTCGATGGCAAAGCGCCGGATTGGAGTGCGCAGGGTTTCGCCAACGAAATCGCGCGCCTCAAGGCCGCGCGCGCCGAAGCGGAAGCATTTCCCGCCGACGCCTTGAGCCCGCAGCAGCGCTTCGAGCGGGACTATCTCGTCGCGGGCGTCATCAACCGCGAGCTGTTCTGGATGGACACCGCGCGGCTTCCATTCGAGAACCCGGCGTACTACATCGGCAAGCTCGACCCCGACCCGTACCTCAGCCGCGAATACGCGCCCCTCGAAAAGCGCATGGCAGGGTTCATCGGCTACGCGCGGAACATCCCCCAGCTCGCTGCGGATATTCGCGCCAACTTGCGGACGCCGATGCCGAAGAGCCTGCTCGAGCGCGGCGTCGGAGGCTTCGGCGGCTACGCGGAGTTCTACAGGAACGATGTGCCGAAGGTCTTCGCCGGTGTGCAGGACGCGGACCTGCAGAAGCAGCTTGCCGAAGCGACGGATGCCGCCGCCGCAGCGATGAACGGTCTCAAATCCTGGTTGGAGTCGCAGCGTGCGAGCGCGACGAACGACTACGCGCTCGGCGAAGCGCTGTTCACGCAGATGCTGAAGCAGACGGAAGACGTGGACGTTCCGTTGAAGGATCTGCTCGCCGCCGGCCAGGCCGACCTCGATCGCAATCTGAAGGCGCTGCGCGAAGCTTGCGATCGGTTTCTGCCGAAGAAGCCGATCACCGCCTGCATCGACAAGATGAATGCGAGCAAGCCGAAGGAAGGCACCGTGCGCGGCGCGATCGCGCAGCTCAACGAGCTGCAATCGTTCGTCACCGAGAAGAAGCTCGTCACGATCCCGTCGCCGCAGCAGGCGGCGGTGAAGGAGTCGCCGCCCTACAACCGGGCCAACTCCGCGTACATCAATATTCCCGGGCCGTTCGAGAAGGGCGTCGTTTCGACTTACTTTGTCGCCCCGCCGGATCCGGCTTGGAGCGCCAAGGAACGTGCCGAATACATCCCCGGCGTTGCGGACCTGCTTTTCACGTCGGCGCACGAAGTGTGGCCGGGCCACTATCTGCAGTTCCAGCACTCCACCCGGAACAAGTCGATCGTTGCCGGGATGTGGGTGGGCTATGCGTACGCCGAAGGCTGGGCGCACTACGCCGAAGAGATGATGTGGGAGGCGGGCATCGGCACCGGCGAGCCCGAGTATCACGTTGGGCAGCTCACGAATGCGCTCCTGCGCAACGTGCGCTACATGTGCGCGATCGGCTTGCACACGCAGGGCATGACCGTTGAGCAATGCGAGAAGCTGTTTCGGGAGAGCGCGTTCTCGGATGCGGGCACGGCACGCCAGCAGGCCGCACGCGGCACGTACGATCCCGCGTATCTCAACTACACGCTGGGCAAGTTGATGATCCGCAAACTGCGCACGGACTGGATGGCGGTGAACCCGCTACCCGCAGGCGTAGACCCGTCGTCGCCGCGGAAGTGGCAGGCGTTCCACGACAAGTTCCTGTCGTATGGCGGTCCGCCGATTCCGCTCGTGCGACGAGAGATGATGGGCCCGCAGGACAAGGGGTCGCTCTTCTAGGAAGCCCTCAATCGCCGGGCGGCTTGGAACTGCGCGCCGCTTTGACGGAACCTTCCCGCTTGCTGGCTTTCGGTGTGTCGGTCGGGCTCGCGGAGGCGGGCAACGTATAGCGCTGTTCGATCGCCGCTCGAACCGAGCGAAGGCCTTCTTCGGCGGAGAGCGCATCGTCCTGCTCGAAGGCGCGGATCTCATCCGCGAGCGTGTCGTCCTTGATGGCGTGCCGAATCCACTCCGAGTAGTCGCCGCGCTTCAGGTGGTGGGTCCAGGTTTCCGCGTCGACGCCATCCGCCATCTGCAGAAACATGATGAGGTTGTGGGCGCGCAGCTTCAGCTTGTTCCGCGGCCCCCTGAAATAGAAGCTCTGTTCGGGCGGCAGCTCGCCTTCGGCGTACTTGCGCGTGTGACGCCGCCGCTCGGTGTGGCTCGGCGCGATCTTGAGCCGACGCGGCTCGCCGCCACCGGCCACCGGCCACAGGAGCGCTTCACCCGGAGCCAGCTGAACCTCGTCGATTGGCGGGGCCGTCCGCTTGCGGACCTTGCCGAACTCCCTGAACGCCTCGATGGGCTGCTGGCCGACCGCGATGAGTGTCGTGACGTCGGCGAGCGCTTTCGGCGCGATCAGATCGGGATGAACCGTTACCTGCCACACGCCGCTCAGCTTTTCAGGCAGCGCGAGCGGACCGGGCTGCCATTCGGCCGGCAGCAGGTGATGGGCTTCGTCGATCACGATCCAGTGCGGCCGTCCCGATTTCGCGCGTAGCTCCTGCAGGCGAGGGGCAAGGCTTGCGAAGAATCCGGGCCGATCCGCGATCGGCAGCCCGACGATGTTCGCGATACAACTCGCGTGCGGTTTCGCGAGCAGCTGCACGATCTCGTCGATGCCGGGCGGTCGCGTCGGTGTGCCGAGCGTCACCGCGGCGGCGAAGTTCTCGTAATCGCCTTCCGGATCGATGAGGCAGAACGTGTACTTCTGCTCGGCGAGCCGCTCGAGAAAGCCTGTCGTGAGCGTGGATTTGCCGCTTCCGGACGTGCCGACGAGCAGCACGTTCTGGCCGTGAGGCGGGAGCTTCACGCCCTGGCCGTTCTTGTCTGTACCCAGCAGCACGTGATGGCGCTCGAGCCGCGCCTCGAATGAAGCCAGGTCGTCCCTGAGGATCGCCTCGATCAGGTCGGCAACGCCCGCGCCGTGATCGCGCTTCGTCACCATGTCGGCGGTTTCCTTGAGCTTCGGCAGCGCGTTCGCCACCGCGGCCGCGAACTCGCAGGATCGAAGCAGCGCGTGGTCGTTCTCCGCGTCTCCCACCGCCACGGCGTTGTGAGCGGACAGCCCGAGCGCGTCGAGCGCGCACGCAAGGCCGGTGGCTTTGTTCACGCCGGCGGGCAGCACCATCACCGCGCCTTTATTGAAGATCACCTGCAGCTCGAGCCCCATGTCGCGAATGGTCTCGAGCACGATGGTTTCCCAAGGCTCCCACGTTGCGACGATCACGCGTCCTTGCGATACGCGTTCCACGCCGCGTGCGCGCAGTCGCGCGGTGAACTCGTCGGGAGGGCGGGGTGCGAGCGCTTTCTCCGCACGCGTGGCGGGGTGGTAGAGCAGGGCGCCATTTTCCGCGACGACATACTCGAACAGGTCGAGTCGTGCGCAAACGGTTTGCAGGTCGTCGAGCTCGCGGCCCGTGACCATGATCAGCCGGCGGCCGGAGGCGATCAGGCGTTCGAGCGCCTCCACGGTATCGGGAAGCAGCCGCCCGTGAGTGGCGAGCGTGCCGTCGTAATCGCAGCAGAGGGCAAGGTAGCGCATGCGAGAGCGGAGCAAATTGCGTTCCGCTACGTCTGTTGGGAGAAGTCGCCTGCGGCGCTTTCTTCGGACATCAGCTCGGCTGCCGGGTAGCAAAAAGCGCGTTTTTTGCCACTGGCTTCACCGCGTGGCTACGCCCGGGCGATCGGCCTGCCCGGGGCTTACTCTGGCTTGCGGAATACCGGCTGCTGGCGGCGCGAGACTTTAACGCGCTTGGCCTTGAGCTGTTGATGCAGGCCGGTCAGAAACCAGCCGCCGACGATGCCGAGAAGCATCGCCAGAACTGAAACGGTGCTGTCATCGAGTTGCAGCGAGCCCAGCGCGTGCGACGCGGACTGTGCCAGTGAAGCGAGATCCATTTACGAAAACCCCCGGGGAACGAGTGCGCAACCCAACATAACAGCTGGATCGGCACGCCGGGGAGTCGCCTGAGCGCGACTTGTCGAATGTTAGAGGCCGTTCACATGGAGTGCGCAGGCTCGAGCTCGAGCCTGCGTTCGTGAACGACGCGGGCCAGGTGCCCCGTTCGAAAGGACGTGAAAACTACTTCAGCGCGACGATCAGCTTGGCCGAATGACTGCGCCAGTTGATCGGGATGACGAACGAGCGCACGCCCGCCGCCGTCGGAATATCCGGTCGCTCCCCCGCCAGCACACTGGGCACGGAAATCACGAAATCCCGGCCAAAATCCTTACGCGCGTTACCCGAGATGGTGTTCGCCACCTCGCCAACCAGATCGCGCATGGTCTCGTGGCTGAAGTCGCTTTCCTGCATCTTCATCAGCAGCACCGTGAGCATCGCTTTCGGCGCGGTGAAATACACCACGCCCTCGCGCTTGCCGGTAATGCTGATCATGCCGGTGTACTCGTGACAGGAAGGCTGGCCTTCCGTCACCAGGTAAGGTGAGCCGATCGAGGCGGGCTGCTGGGCCGCCACCTCGAAATAGTTCGTCGTCCCCTCGACGAAAGTTTTCAGCTCCTGCTCCTGAATCATCGGATTAACTCTGCGATCGCTTCGTTGAGTTGCCGGTCCGTGAACGGCTTGTTCAGAAAGCCGTTCGCCCCTTTTTCCATCGCTTCAACCGCGGTCGCCTTGTCGGCCAGCGCCGAGATCACCAGGATCCGTACCGCGGGCTTCAGTTTTACTATGTTTTCGATGCATTCGATACCGTCCATCTGCGGCATCGTGAGATCCATCGTCACGACGTCGAGATCCATCTTGCGAAACAACTCGATGGCTTCGAGGCCGTTCGCCGCGGTACCGACGAGCTCGAGCTCCTCGAATTGCTGCGAGCGCTCAATGCGCCGGCGCATGATGTTCGAGTCGTCGACGATCATCAGCTTCATGGCGCGTCGTGCGCCGTTTGCGGTGCCGTTCAATGATGCATTCATGCTGATTGCGCGCTGGTCGTAGGTTCAGGCTGCGGTTTTCCGGGTCACGCGAGCCTTACGCGACCGCGGTGTTCGCCTCCTCGGTAGCCGGCAGTGAGACCTTGAATCGGGTGAACTTGCCTGGGTTCGTCGTTACCCCGATCTTGCCGCCAAGCGCGTAAACGCTCTTGGCGACCACATCCATGCCAACACCGCGGCCAGCGTCCATGGAAACGTGTTCCTGCGTGGAGAAACCCGGGCGGAAGATCAGCGCCATCGCGGCGCGCGTATCCATCGCATCGGCTTCTTCCTTCGTCACGATCTGCTTACGCACCGCCGCCGCCTTCAGCTGGTCGGGCAGGAGGCCCGCGCCGTCGTCCTCGAACATGAGCTCGAAGCCTTCGCCGGACTTCCTGAACTCGATGCGTACCGCGCCCACGTCTTCCTTCGTCTGCGCGCGGCGGACATCGATCGGTTCGATGCCGTGCACGGCCGAGTTGCGCAGCATCTGGATCAGCACGTCCTTCAGCGTCGGCACGTAGGTGCGCGGAATCTCCGCGAGGCCGCTGAGCGACAGTTTGAATCGTTTCTTGTGATCGTTGGCCAGCCGCTCGGCAAGCGAGCCGAGCGTGTGGGCGAGCTCGTCCGCAGCCGCCTTCTGTACGGCCGCCGGGCCCGTCATGATCATGGAGGCGCTGGTGTCCGGCGTCGGAGCGCGCAGCGTCGACAGGCGTGAGCCCAGCTCGCGCACGCTGCGCAGGTGCGAGATCAGCTCGTCGAGCTTGAGCACGATCGGCAGGAATTCGTTGCCGGAGAGGTCCGGCTTCTTCTTCAGCTCGCTGACCATGTCTTCGAGTGCGTGCGTACGGTGCGCCACGCTCATGAGATTCAGCGCCGACGCCTCGCCCTTGATCGAGTGCATCTCGCGGAACAGGCCGTCGATCTTCTTGCGGAACTCGTTGTCGGAGCGCGCCGGCTCCTTGAGGATCGCGTTGACGAGTTGCAGGCCCGTCTCCGTCGCATCCAGGAACGACATCAGCTGCATCGGGTCCACGTGCATCACGCCCAGCATCATGTCGACCTGCTGGTTTGCGTTCTCCTGCGACTCCTGCAGTTCCTTCGCAAGCAGCACGCTGGCGGTGATGTCGCTCACCGAGGCCAGCACGTGCTTGATGCCCTTGGGTCCCATGACGCGGTGGAAGTCGAACTGCAGGTAGCGCGCTTCGCGCTGGCCTGTCGCCGTTTCCACGTGAATCTCGAGCTGGCCGAGCGGATTGATGCTCTTCATCAGGCTCTCGTGGGCGCGTTCACCCCACAGCAGCTTGATGTACTTCGTCGCCGTGGCGAGAGTCGCCGGCGGCACGAGCTTCTTGAGCAGCTCTTCGAAAGCGAGGCCGGAGAAGTCGGAGCGGCTGAACATGCGCGTGAGCGCTTCAGACCACACCGTGCCGATCTTGTAGTCGGCGTCGAGAAGGAAGAAGCCTTCCTTCACGGTCTTCAGAATGTCTTTCGTCTGTTCCTGCGCATCCTTCGCCATGCGCTCGCTGCGGCCGCGAGTCAGCTGGAACCACGCCGCCGCGACGGCGAGGACGAGGGCTGCGATAACACCCGCCGACAGCAGGAGGCGCAACTGCGCGGCGCCTGAAGACGTCTCCGTCTGCATGCGCGTGGCAACTGCGGCGATCTGTGTCTGCAGGCGCTTCGCGTTCTCCTGCGCGAAGAGCGAGGCGCGCTTCACGTCGGCGTAATGCGTGCGACCTTCCGCAGAGAACGAGCTGCCGGCCTCGTCGGAGTCGACGTAGGGCTGGCCGTGGAAGTCGATGACGGGATCAACCGCCGGACCGTACTGTTTCCAGAGGTCGGTGGCCTGATCGAGCGCGGCCGAGTCGCCGGCCTTGCCGGCGCCGAGCTGCTTCATCTGCTCGTCGAACCGCTCGACCGTCGCGCGCAGGTCGGCCAGAGCCTGACCAGCATACGCACGCGTTTCGAGGCGATCGCGTAGCGTATTGAGCTGCGAAGCGATGGTGCCCGGGTACGTCTGCAACACGCTCGCCGACTGCAACGCCTGCACCTTCGCATTCATCTGCGTGGCGAGACGGAAGCCGGCGATGAGCACGCCGCCCATCACAAGCAGCAGCAATGTGCCGACGCCTACCGTGATGAGCTGGCGCGTACGATCGGCGCCCGAAAAGTTCATTGCCTGATACCCCTTAGGCTTACTTGTCACTCAGGGCGAAGCGCACGGTCGTCCGTGTCGTCACTTCCTGGGCTACGTTGTCGATGAGGAGCGGCTCGTAGCGCCAGCGCCTCACTGCGGCGATGGCCGCGCGATCGAAAGTGCCGGCCGGCTCTGCGGAGACCACGTGCACGTCCTCCGGCTCGCCCTTCGTGTTCACCGTGTACTCGAGTGTCACCGCGCCCGTGATCTTCCGGGCGAGGGCACGCTCCGGATACTCCGGATCCACTTTGCGAGTGCGCTTCAGCTTGCTCGCCGGGTCGACCTGAGCGGAGCCCGCGCTGGTGGGCGCACCGTTCTGCGCGCCGGCGGCCGCGCGCGTCGGCGCCGCCTTGTTGCGGGCCGCAGCGGCCTGCTGGATCGCAGTGATGTCTTTCGGATCGGCGCCCCAGCGACGAGCCTGTGCGAGATCGGTTTCCGACTGCGCGTTCTTGCCTTCGCGCGCGGCGGCGCTGGCCCGATCGAGCAGCTTCGTCGCGAGCTCGCGACTACCGGAGGCGACGTAAGCGTGGTTCGCGTCGGCGGTCTGCAAGGCCGTCAGGTAGTACGCGGCGCTGTCATTGGTGGGATCGGTGAGCTTGCCTTCGCGGATACGGTCACGCGCGAGAGTGGCGATGCGCTCGGCTTCCGCCGCCGCGGCCTTCTGCTTCGACGCAGTCACCTCGCGCTGGAAGCCACTCAGCTCCGCGGCGCTTACACCGGCGCCTTTGGCTTCGTTGAGCCAGCGATCGACGTCCGGGCCCCGATTGGCGGCGGCGGCTTCGCGGGCTTTGCGCATGTACGCGGCGCCGAGGTCGCGCATCACGCGCTGGTAGGAAGCGGCGGCGTTTGGGCCAAGGTCCCTCAGTTGTTCCGCGTAGGTCTGCGCGCTGCTGTCGGCGGGGTCCGAGAGGCGACCGTCACGGATCGCATCGGCGGCGAGATCCACATACCGCTTCTGCTTCACTTCATCCTGGCGACGCGCGATCTCGGTCCGCCACGTCCTGATCTGCTGATCCGACACGGAGCCCGCCTGCTGCGCACCTTTCACGAGCGACGCGGCGCGGTCGATGTTGCCATCGGCCAGCATCTTGTTGATCTGCGCAGTGGAGAGCTTGGCTTCGAGCGGGGCGATCTGCTGCCGATCATCGGGCGCCGTGGCCTTCAGGTGTGCGAGGGCAAGAGACGTCTCATCGTAGCGGCCCGCGGCGAGAGACTCTTCGAATCGCGCGTTCAGCACGGCAGCGACGCGGCGGAGGCCGTCTTGCGCTTCGCCGTTGTTTCCGTCGGCCTTCACCGCCGAACGATAGAAGAGCAGGGCATTGTCGCCGTTCGGCTCGGTGTAGCGGCGCTCGCGCATCGCGAGGCGCGCCTTCTCGAGCAGTTCGTCGACCGTACCGTTGAGAAGCGGCATTTCGACGAGGGGTGCGGCTTCCGCAACCACGTTGTCGTCCGCGAGATTGTCCTTGCTCGCGCTGATCGAAATGCCCGCCTTCTTCTCAGGCTCGCTGGCCGTGGGAGTCGGCGACGGCGAACGCGTGAAGAACCAGGCTGCGGCACCCACGACGAGGACGGCGGCGACGGCGCCACCGATCAGGATCATTTTCTTGTCGCCACCTTCATCCGAGCCGGACGAGGAGCCGAAGCTTCCAAAGTCGGCCGGTGCGGCTTCAACGGTGATCGCCGAGTTGCGATCGTAGCCAGTGGCGGGACGGTGCGGAGCCGCCGGGCGGCGACTGTTGGCGTCCGCCACCGCGCCTTCGATGACCGCCGCGACCTTGCGCTTGTCGATGGGCAGCGTCAGAACCGCGAAAATGTTTGCGCCTTTGAGCTGCGCGGCGGTCTGCTTCTCAGCGTCCGCATTCGCGAACACGAGCACGACCGTGTGTGCGGCTTGGGAATTTAGGGTTTCGATCGCGGCACGCAGATTGTCTATATCGCGTGCGTCGATCGCCAGAAGCTGTGTCGTGCGGCGATTGCCGCCTATTTGTTCGAGCGCCGTTTCGACGGAGTCGACGGGACGAACGGAAGTCTGGCCACTCAGCGCTTCACCGATCTCCAGCAGGAAATCGTCATGTGTCGAAATAGCAATGATTTCAGCTGTTGCGCGCGCCGACGGCGTGCTGCTTGACTCATTGCCGCCATCGAGAGACCGGTTCGATGCTGGACTGGGCACAGGACAACTCCCTAAATCTTATCTGGCCTGTTGCAAGACCCTGCGGCGTTCTTCCCACGAATGAGCCGTGTGGCGTCCGGCGTACGCAAGCGAACGTACGACCAGATACACCGCGGTGAGGATAGAGAGGCGGCGCACCATCTCCTTGCGTCAGTTCACAATAATGACGCTTGCGTGTCGTCACCCTCAGACGAGTGAAAAAAAACGAGAAGGGCTGCGCGTTTTCGGGCCACATTGGGTTATGCCCCTGTCTGCCGATGGCGACTGTCTTGACAGTGTGTGATTTGTCTCTCGTGCCTGCAAAGGCAGACAATCGGCCCGGTCGCAAAATTGGGGGCGGGAAGGTAACGATGCGTGCTCTGAAGATCGCTGGAATCGTCGTGGGGTCGGTGGTCGGCCTGGTGGTGTTCGCGGCGATTGCGATCGTGCTGCTGATCGATCCGAACGACTATCGGGACGACATCGCGAAGCTCGTCCAGCAGAAGACGGGGCGACCGCTCGAGATCCGCGGCAAGCTGAGCCTGAAGCTGTTTCCGTGGATCGCGCTCGAGATCAACGATGTCAGGCTCGGGAATCCCGCGGGCTACGGCAGCGATCCGTTCCTGAGTGTCACGAGCGCAAGTGTCGGCGTGAAGTTGCTGCCTCTCCTGCACAAGCAGGTGGAGGTCCGCCGCGTCTCGATCGAGGGCCTCTCGGTCATGCTGGTGAGCCGCGGCCCGGAGCAGAACAACTGGAAGGACCTCAGCGAGAGCAAGGAGCAGGCGCCGGCGGAGTCGTCCGGCGGCACGGCCAAAACGTCCGTCGGTGGTGTGGATGTCTCGAAAGCGACTCTTATACATACGGACGAAACCAAGAAGTCCGTTGCACGGCTAACAGGTCTCGAAATCCATACCGGCGCGCTCGGCGGCGGCGCCCCTGTCGATGCCGAAGTGAAATTTGATTACGACGAAGGCGGCTCGGCGAAGGTGGCCCATGTCGAGACGAAGGCCCGCATCCTGATGACGCCGGACAGCTCGCGCATCGAAGTGCAGAAGCTCGAGGCGCAGGCGGACTGGTTTGCCAAACCCGCCGATGGGGCCGCGAAGCCCGCAAGCAAACCGCTCGCAATCGCCATCAGCGCGCCCTCGCTGGTGCTGGATACGAAGACCGAAACGTTGGCACCGACGACGCTCGACCTGAAGTTAGGTGACCTGCCGGTGAAGATCGATGTGCAGGGCGAGAAGCTGTTCAGCGCTTACGTCGTGAACGGGAAGATCCAGGTGCCGAAGACTTCGCCGCGCGACCTCATGAAGTCGTTCGACATCGAGGCGCCGACCACGAGTGACCCCAAGGCGCTGTCCTCATTCGCGCTGGCGAGCAACTTCCGGCTGACGGAAAAGCAATTGCAGCTCACCGCGCTCGACATGGCCCTCGACGAAACCGCTATCAAAGGAAGCTTCGGCATCGAAGACCTGGAGGCGATGGCGCTGCGTTTCGACCTCGACGTCAACGGCATCGATCTCGATCGCTACATGGCTCCCGCGACGAAGGAAGAAGCCAAGACCGCTGGCGGTTCTGCTCCTACCTCGGGGAAGGCTGCAACGCCCACGCCGCTCCCGATAGAGATGCTCCGCGGCCTCAACTTGCAGGGAAATCTGCGAGTGGGCCGTGCCAAGGTGACCGACCTGCAATTTACTGACGTGCGTCTGCCTGTCGAAGCGAAGGGCGGTCGCACGCACTTGGGCCCGACGCAGGCGAAGCTCTTCGGCGGAACGTATGACGGCAACATCGTGTTGGACGCGAAGCCAGCACAGGCGACGCTATCCTTGGACGAGCATGTCAGGAGCATCGATGTCGGTGCGCTGATGAAGGCGGGCTTCGAAACGACACGCGTCGTGGGCAAGGGCAATGCCAGTGCGAAGCTCAACGCAACCGGTAACACCGATCAGGCGATGTTCAAGACCCTGAACGGCAAGATCGATTTCGACGTCAAGGGACGGCGCGGTCGCCGGCGTTGATCTGTGGTACGAGCTGCGGCGCGCTGTAGCCCTCTTCAAGCGACAGGAGCTCCCGGCGCGTCCGGCAGGCGAACCGAAGACGGCCTTCAACGCGTTGGCGGGCAGCGCGCTCGTCGACAAGGGTGTCCTGCGCAACGATGACCTGCTCGTCGACATGTCGTACATCCGCGCAAAAGGAAAAGGAACGCTTGCACTCGAGTCGCAAGCGGTCGACTATCGACTCGTCACCGAGATCTACAAACTGCCCGAAGGCGACGCCAACCTGTCGGACCTGAAGGCGGCGGAGATCCCGGTCACCATCACCGGTACGCTGGCCGACATGAAAGTGCGACCCGACGTCGAGGGCTACCTCAAGTCGCGCTTGAAGAAGGAGGTGGACAAAAAGGTCGATGAGAAGAAAGAGGAACTTCGCAAGAAGCTCGGGGACAAACTCAAGGGCCTGCTGGGCCGCTGAGGCGATGTCGCGCGATTGCGCGCGAGCGATGTGGTCATCCCTCGTTCCGGGGACCACTGCGGCAACGATTCCCGATCCCCGTGATGCAAGGCCGGGCTACGCGCGCCGGTGCATGCACCGGAGCACTACTCGGCTCACGCACCGCTGTCGCGCAATGGGCCCCGCGCCTGCCCGCATCCGGAGCGATGCGGTTTCCGTAAATCAATCACTTGAGGCTCGCGCGTGCTCTCGCGCACGGTTTCGAGCGCTTTTCCCGGCGGGAATGCATTTTGCTTTTACACCTCGTGAACATTCGTTCGTTGTGAACGTCATAACGTTACGGACAATCACGACATAGAGGACCATCACGTTCTGTGGCGAAGGATGGATTTAAGTTAACGTCGAAGCTCGCGGATGCCACGCCCGCGACGACAGTTGAATACGGCAGCCTCGCACTCATCTGCGACTGCACGGGAGGGAAGGACGATGCGACCGCAGTCTTCTTCTTCTGACTTCATCGATTCGCTGAGCTCTTTCAGCAAGCAGCATCGCGGGCAACGATGGGAAGGCACCTTCAGTGACTTCCTTGCCCAGATACTCCCCGAAAACCCGGCAGCCATGGTGCGCTCGAGTCACGAGTACATCTACGACATGCTGCGCTGGCACGGGCGGGAGATGCCGAGCGAAGCCAACGAAGCGGCTCGCTCACGCGAGCTCTTCCGAAAAGAACTGTTTGGTATCGACGAGCCGCTGACGCGGCTCGTTGAGTATTTCAAGGCCGCCGCAGCCGGTTCCGATGTTGGCCGCCGCCTCCTGCTGCTGCTAGGTCCACCATCAGGTGGCAAGAGCACGGTTGCCATCCTGCTGAAACGCGGGCTGGAGGAATACAGCCGCACCGACGAGGGCGCGCTCTATGCCATCAAGGGCTCGCCCATGCGCGAGAACCCGCTGAACCTCGTCCCCCACGAGCCTCAGGCCCCAGTTCCGCGAGACCTATGGAGTTGATATCAACGGCGAACTGTCGCCGTGGGCGCGGGATTACCTCGAGCGCGACGTCGAAGGCGATTTCCTGCGCGTTCCCGTGGAGCGTGCGTTCCTCTCCGAGGCGTCACGCCAGGGTATCGGCACTTACGCGCCGCACGACCCGACCACGGCGGATATCGCCGACCTCGTCGGTTCCGTGGATCTCGCCAAGGTCGCGCAGATCGGCGACGAAGGCGACCCACGCGCCTGGTCGTGGAGCGGCGCCGTATATGCGGCCAGCCGCGGCATGCTCGAAATGATCGAAATTTTGAAAGTGAAGCGGGAGTTTCTCTACCTCCTGCTCACCATGACGCAGGAAAAGAACGTCAAGGTGTCGCGCTTCCCGCTGATCCACCTGGACGAGACGATACTCGCGCATACGAACCTGGCCGAGTTCCACAAGTTCCTGCAGGAGAAGGAGAACGAAGCGCTGCTCGACCGCATGGTCATCATCAAGGTGCCCTATGCGCTGTCGTACAAGGACGAGTCGCGCATCTACCAGAAGCTCGTCTCCGGGGCGCCGGCGTTCCGCAACGTGCACCTTGATCCGCACGTCCTGAACCTCGCGTCCGTGTTCTCGATTCTCACGCGCTTGTCGAAGCCGGAGCGCGAAGGCCTCGACGTCGCCAAGAAGCTGCGCCTCTATGCAGGCGAGTCGGTGGAGGGTGTGCCCGAGAGCGAGGCGGTGCGTCTGCGCGCGGAAGCGCCGGACGAGGGCCTCACGGGCATCAGCCCGCGCTTCGTGATCAACGCCATTTCGAACGCCATTACGCGCAGCAACGCGCACAGCCTGACCAGCATGGAACTGCTGCTTGCGTTGAAGGACTCGATCGAGCACGACGCTCGTATCGACAACAAGCAGAAGAAGGGCTGGATCGATCACCTCGTGACCGCGCGCAAGGAGTTCTACAACCGCTGGGTCAAGGAGGACGTGCATCGCGCGATGTTCGCGTCGTTCGAGGAGGAGGCGCAGCAGCTTCTCGAGAAGTATCTCGACGAAGTGGAGGCTTCGCTCGACCATCGTCAGGTGACCGACCCCATCACGAACGAGACGCGGCCCGCCGACGAGCGCTTCCTGCGCTCGGTCGAGGAGAAGATCAAGGTGTCGGACTCCGGCAAGCTGTCGTTCCGGCAGGAGGTCGTCCGCAAGGCCATGGTCGCTTTCAAGGCAGGCGAGAAGTTCAAGCTCTCGAGCCATGCGCGCATGCGCGAGGCGATCGAGCAGTATCTGTTCGAAGAGCGCCGCGATGTGCTGCGGCTGGTGACGTCCACGGCCAGGCCGGATGATGATGCCCGGCAGAAGATCTCCGTGGTCCAGCAGCGGCTGGTCAGTGAATACGGTTATGACGAGCACAGTGCGAAGGAAGCGCTGAGCTACGTGACGACACTGCTTGCACAGGAGTAGTGTGACCCCAACCCTTGCGGTAAACGCACGACGGTAGAGGCAATGGAAGATCGCGGCGGCAACAGTCCTTCCGGTCTGACCAAGTGGTACGAGCTGTTCTCGCGCGGCGCGCGCGATTGGCTCCGACACGACGAGAAAGTGCGGGACTCAGTTCGTGAGAACCTGCCACAGATCGTGGCAGGCGCCGATGTCATCAATGACTCGGCGAAGACCGTGCGCGTGCCGGTACGCATGCTCGAGCATTACCACTTCCGTCTGCGCAAACCCGAAGAACAGCAAGGTGCCGGCCAGGGTGCCGCCAAGCCTGGGGATGTGCTTCAGGGGCCGCAACGTCAGCGCGGCGCCGGTGAGAAGGGGCCGGGCGGCCAGGATGACGGCGAAGTGCAGCTCATGCTGGAGCTCAAGATCGACGACATCGTCGACTGGCTCTGGGAGGAAATGCAGCTTCCCAATCTCAAGGCACGTGTCGGTCCGTCCGAGGAAACCGACTGGATCCGGGAAGGCTGGGATCGGCGCGGCGCGCGTTCGCGCCTGGATCGTCGCCGTTCCTTCAAGCAGCTGGTCAAGCGGCGCGGCAATCCCAATGCGATCCCGACATTCACCGACGATGACCTGCGCTTCCGCCAGCTTGCCCGCCGCAAACAGCCGGCTATTCACGCGGTCGTGTTCTTCATGCTCGACGTGTCGGGAAGCATGTCCGACCGTGATCGCAAGCTCGCGAAGTCGTTCTTTTTCTGGGTGGTGCAGGGCCTGCGCCGCGAATACCGCTCGATGGAAACCGTGTTCGTGGCGCACACCACGGAAGCGTGGGAGTTCACGGAGCCCGAGTTCTTCCAGGTGAGTGGTACCGGCGGCACCGTGGCGTCCACCGGGTTCTCGAAAGTGCGTGAGATCATCGACGAGCGCTACAACCCGGGCCGCTGCAACCTCTACCTGTTCTACGCGTCCGACGGCGACAACTCGATGGGTGACAACGTGCTGGCGCGCGACACACTTCGGAGCATTGCTCAGGACGCGTGCTACACCGGTTATGTCGAGGTGTCCTCAGGTCTCTCGCGTCAGCTCGCAACAGAGACGGGGCGCCTGTACGCGGAGCTTGCCTCTTCAGGCATCGCGGCCGGCAGCTACGCGCTCAACGACTACGACGATGTCTGGGGCGCTGTGCGGCATTTCTTCACTGCTGAGAGCAAGGCTATCGACAC